>NZ_JABSSU010000001.1:0-393545 GCF_013213835.1 Winogradskyella sp.
AAGTTGCTGAATAGTTGGTAAAAGGTCTTGTCCGTTTCGTGGCCGCGGCGTTACGGCAGACTGCACCTTGTGCACCTGCTGTAAATTGTTTACTGGTTCTGGCATTAGTAAAGAATTTACAATTATTGATAAAAAAGAGCGTAGCTCCCTTATGTTCGCCAGAACCACCAAATGCAGAGCAAAAGGAATTAAGAGAAACTACGCCTATGCGTGGTTTTAAAGTAAAATCTAATTGATTTACTCTACATTTAAGTAATTCTGGCAAGGCAAATATAAAGAAAAAAAGATTAGTCATTGGTTTGGTGGATTAAATATGTGAGATTAGGTATATGATTATTGAAGGTATTAGCAACCACTTTACAGCTAAAGCGATTATTATTAGTGGTTTTTCATTATTGTTTTTCATATTTCTATTTTAAAAAACCCGACATCATAAGGGAATGACGGGTTCACACCAACCAATACTTCTAAGATAGAAGCAACACAAGCCTTAATGATTACTTGTACTTTTTATAAGATTGAGGTTCATTGCAATTAATGTTGCCTCTTGTTTTGTCTGTATATTACCAAGCTTAGCGTATAAGGCCTTTTTCACTTTATGAAATTGCCCAAATGATATATCTAACTTTAAAGCAATGACTTCGTTAGTATCATTAGTAGACAACAACCTTAATAGACTAATGTCTTGGTTAGTTAAAATGTTTCCGTTAAATTTTAAAGATTTACATACGATGCCTTCACCTTTGCATTTTCCTCTAAATGGGCAATCATGCCACTCACCATCTTGTAGTTTGTTATCAATAATATCTGGCGTGAAGTCTAAGCCTCCGAACCTGCATTCTGTAAATTTTTCGAGTTGACAAAGCTCACTGTTAGGATACCATTCTTTTAATATCTCTAGAGCAGCTTTGTCTTGTGTCATGCTCTCTCTTAATATCTGATATATAGGTGATGGTATATCATGAAATTTCATAACCGTACCTGAGGATATTACTTTTACGCCTTCGTCGCTTTTAAAAATTTCGATACCCTTACATACCATGCCCGGATATAATCTTGTCTGTGTTGTTGTCGTCATAAATTTGTGAATTACGAGGTTAATTTTTCGGTTTTGGACAACTCAGCTTCCGCAACAGCTTTGTTTTCCTTTGCTATAATCAATAGAATATTTACTATTTGTAAATCTTTTGCTTGAAAGTTTTTGACCTGTCTCACCCAAGTTTCTGAGACTTTTCTTTGAGTCTGTTCTAAGAGTTTTTCTTTAGCCTTTTTCGCATAACCGTGAGGTAAGTGCTCTTCTAGAAGCTTAACGACTTTCTCAGAAGTATGCGTTTGCATATCATAAAGGTCTCTTAAATTGTCTATATTTGTTTTCAAGTGTTTGTATTTGTTTGTAATCGTTTTCAAATATATATACTATAAGTGAATAAAACAAAATAAAATTTACTATAAGTGAATATTTCTCATATTACTGATGGTTTTGGTACACGCTTTAAGCATCTTTTAAAGGATTATAAAGTGAGTCAAGTAAGGTTTGCTAAAGAGACAGGTATTCACCCTGGTCAAGTGAGTAGATATATTAATGGAGAAAGACCTAGCGGAGATTTTATCTTAAAAGCTGTGGCTTATTTTCCGTCTGAATTACATTTTTTATTTTTTGGGGATTCACCTAATATGGTTTCGGATAATGATGCTGTTTATTCAAAAAGCCCTGAGGTTATTGTTAGGGAATTAGAACGAAAAATCAGCCAATTAAAGACCGTTTTATCACAAAAATGACACAAAACACAATTATCAATATTGAAAATCAACCAGTTAACATAAGTGTCGGAGTCCCTTCGCGCCCACAAAATTAACCTTCACTAGAACAGTGAGGGTTTTTTTATGCCTTGATATTACTAGGTTTTTAACCTATTACTGTACTTTCAGACTTTTTTCATAATTACCATATTAATTAATATTTCAACAAATAAAGGTGTACCATTAGGTGTACCATTTTTAAATCGAGGTGTACCATTTTTAAATCCAAATAAATCAATGAATAATAAAATTTCAATATTATTTCTTCTTCAAAAGAGTAGATTAAATAAACGAGGTAAATGTCCAATAAGATGTAGGTTGACATTTAATAAAAAACGAAAGGAATTCTCTACGGGTATATTTATCAATCCTGATTATTGGGATAGTAAAAAGCAATTAGCATTACCACAAAATAAGTACGGTCACATTAACACACAGTTAAGCCTTATTAGTCAAGAAATTAATAAGGCTTTTTTGTTTTTATTAGTTAATAGTGATGTATTTGATGTTGAAGATATCCACTTAAAGTACAAAGGTGAAACTATTAAAGCTGATAAAACCTTATTGGAAGTTTTCGAATTACATAATAATAGAATGAAAAGACTTATAGGTATTGAATATGCAGCGTCTACTTATGCGAAGTTTTCTACTGCAAGAGATCATGCAGCTAATTTTATAAAATTTAAGTATGATAAGAAAGATATATTACTGGAATCAATCACTTTGAACTATTTAAAAGATTTTGATTTTTATTGTAAGTCTGAACTTGGTCATAGACAGGTTACTATAAACAAAAGTATTCAACGTGTTAGAAAAATCATAAAATTAGCTCTTGCAGAGGGATTTATAGAAAAAGACCCATTTATACTTTACAAAAGAAAACGTCAAATTACTAAAGTCATTTATCTTACAACTAAAGAATTAAAACGTTTGGAATCCTATGAGTTCAAACAATCTAAGCTCAATTATATAAAAGACTTGTTTATATTTTGTTGTTATACAGGTCTGCCATATATGGAGTTAATGAATCTAAAGCCTAAGCACATTTATAAAGAATTTGATGGTAATAATTGGATTAGGATTACAAGAGTTAAGACTTCAAGAGAATTATCTATACCTATACTTCCTAAAGCTCAACAGATTATTGACAAGCAACCAATAGGCGATAATATATTTAGACGAATTTCCAATCAAAAGTATAATTCATACCTAAAGGAGATTGCTGATATTGTAAATATAGATAAGAACCTTACAACTCATGTTGCGAGAAAAACTTTTGCAACAACAGTATTGTTATATAACGATGTACCTATGGAAATTGTAAGTGAGTTATTAGGACATTCTAACATCACAATCACACAATCGCATTATGGGAAAATTGTTCAGAAAAAAGTAAGTTCAGCAATTGAAAGGTTGAAGGACAGATTATAGGTTAACGGCTTAATTTTCCTGAATATTAGCTCACATAGACTAACATTTTAAATGCACTGACTTTTCTTATTCTGTAAATAATGAGTCGAAGCGACCTTCTGTTATATGTATAGTTTCCCCTGTACTAGGAATAAGAATATTAAATTCAAATAATGCAGACACGATATTTGATTCTGCGTCAAATTTTGTGATTATTATGGTACCATCAATTTCATTGGTGGTCGTAAAATCTCCTGGTGTATCTAATAATCCTATTTCCGCATAAAACTCATTAGGAGAATTCTCATTTAATTCAATGGAGGTGTTTAAAACAAATTCCATCATATTAGATGAAATTCTAATTTGATCGATGTTAATTATATCTTTTTTTGGACTGATGTTAAAATAATATTCACCATCCACAAATTGATAATAGCAGTTAAAAGAGCCACTATTGTCAACATAGGGTTCTCCATTTACAAGGCATCCAAAAGTACCCTCGCCTGTTTGTGTGGCTGGTGGTAAGCAGTCTATACCGTGACAATTGTTATTGTCATTGCTACAAGACCAAAGAATTAAGGTAATAACAAGTAGTAAAGTAATTTTTTCATAGCCAAATATTACCTGCGTTTTAAGGTATATATTGAAGGTCAAACCTTCCGTTTGTAATATTTATATCTTGGCAACCTTCTCTGATAGTGGAATATTCAAAAGTGCCAGATATAATGAAATTCTCGGTGTCTATATTAGTAAATCGTACATATCCTTCGTAGGTATCGCCATATTCATAAAGGCAAAATGTGTTTTCAGAAACTTGTGATGTGTAACGTGCTCTGGAGGTGCCTTCGCTAATATCCATAAACTGATATGTTATATTTATGTCAAAGGGATCTAAGGCTACAATGAAAACTCCACCACCACCAAATTGGACACCACCGCCTTGATAAATTGCAAATTGATTAGGAGTATTAGTTATATTAACAAGTTCACCGTTTAATAGATAAGCAAATGTATTTTCCCCAGTTTGAGTTTCTGGTGGTAATTGATCTATTGGGTCTTGAGATGAGCTGTCGTCATCATCACAACAATTTAGTGTTAGTGTTATTAAAAGTAAAAAAATGAGTTTTTTCATAACGGATTATTTTAAATAACACATCTATTTTTGAACGTTTTCAATAGGTTTTATCTTATAATTTATAAGGTTTTATAATTGATTTCCCTTTAGTAAAATTAAGTATTAATTCATAGAAATACTATACGTAACGTTACGTATTTTGATTAAATTATCGTTAATAATAATTATTGATAATAAACTTCATAAAAAACTCACTGTGATAATTATAAACTTAAAATAAACCAAGAAAATAATTACATTTACATTGTAATACAAGGTATTACATAACATAAGAAATTAAGTGTTTGCTTAAATAAGCTCTTTGTAAGGAAATCCGCTAAATTTTCAATAACCAAAAGAGCAGTACAATTAAGTGGATGCACACCTATACGGGTGTGTTATCTCTGTGCTGTTTAGTTTGGTTAGGGTCTTAGCGGAACCTTCTTACAGCTAATACAAGCAGGAGGTTCACACCTTTTTTCTTTCCTTACAACAATTTAATTTTTACCGAACCTAGCATATTAATGAATAAAAGCCTGATAATTTGAGGTTAACCGTAACCATTTAAGTCTTACGGAATCTACCTTTAAACTATGGATTTATGAACTAAAGGAATATTTAAATTTAAAGATACAATATGATTAAAAGTTTATTAATAACAGTCTTAGTGGGAATACAGTCTATCTGTTACGGTCAAAACCTGTTTTTAATTGGTGAGAAATCTTATCCCTGTACAGAAACATTTGTTTTAGATTCTAATATGGGATTTCTAAATGAGGGGTTAAGTGTTTTAATAGCCAAAGATGGTAATAAAGGAATGATTGTGGTTAGTAAAAAAGTCACTTCTACAAATGACCGCATAAAAGGTAAATTGATTATATACCTAGACGATGGTACAGTTATATCTTGTATAGATGGGAATAAAAATGATATGGTTGATAATATCACTTCGTCGGTATATTTTTTAACAAATGAAGAATTGAATAAAATGAAGAGTAGCAATATATATTCTATTCGCTATTCAATAAAGTGTGTTGATTGTGTGTTTTCAACTTCAGATGGGGATTATTCAGTTTCAAATAAAGATTCGGATTCAGGAGATTTAATAACAAAAAAAAGAACTGATGTTCCAAGTCTTATAAGGGAGTTGTTTGACTAATGTTAAACTTAGAAAAATGAGCTTATTTATTAATTTTTAAGCTAGACATTCACAAGATAGTTTTTATATATACACCACTTTAAACTATGCCAGTATTAATTAAATCAGAATGGTTATACAATATTACATTTTTATGCTTCAATATGCTTGTTATTTCCTGCTTGAACCTTTCAAAGGATCAAAGAAAAGAAGTTATAGGTGATGAAGAACACTTGGAACTATCTAAGAACAATGAAAGCTTTTCTGATGAATTTTTAGATTCGATTTCCATCAATATTGACGTAACAAAATACACCAAGATGTTTAAAGCTAATCATTTAAGCTTTAAGGTGATCTGGGATCAAAAATTAAGCTTTTCAGATAATATAGGGCATTATGGTGGTATTAAAGAATTAGAGATTTACAAGAGGGGCAATAATTTAAATACTTTGTATAACCTTGAAGATGCTAAAGCTTTAGGTTTAATTCAATTCCAATTTGATGATTTTAATTTTGATGGAGAACTAGATTTTAGAATACCAGTTAATGATAAACACTGGAAGTATTACTTGTTTAACCCCACAGCTAATATTTACGGACATGCCAAAGACTGGGATCATGTTAGGTTAATTAAAACTGATAAAAAAAATAAGTTAATTACCTCGAGAAATTGGTCTAATGCAACCCAATACGAAGATAAAGTATACGAGGTTGAAGGGCTTAAACTAAAACTTATACAATAAAATCAATTAAATAATAATGAAATTATCTGAAAAATATCCAAACTTTAAAAGGGCTGTTAATGAGGTCATACAAGGTAAAGGTGCTTCAATGGTCTCTGATGATAGCAGAAAACTAGCATATCAAGTACCTTTAGCAAATTTTAAAACAGCATATGATTTTTACGAACTTAATCCAGCTAAGGACGGTAGAGTGTTTTTTACTATTGTTACTATGAAAGGATTGAGAACCATTTGTGAAACAAACTCAATGTATTTTTCGAAGGATATGACTTCTATGGATTGGCAAAAGTTAATTTACGATTGTGCATTTAAACATTTTGCAAAAGAAGAATATCAAGCTTTAAAATTAGGATATGTTAAAGTCAAATCATCAAAGCCAACATTACAGCCTAAAGTTGCAGAAGATAAAAATTATGAGCCATTCAACAAAGATTTAGAATATCTTAAATCCAAACCAAAAGAAGAATGGAACAACTTTGACAAATTTATGAAATCTTCAGATGAAATGCTCAAATTAACACTTGAAGTCACTAGCGAAAATAATAAAAAGGGCTGTTTAATGACTTTAATTTCTCTGATTATGACATCGGGTTTTCTCATCTCATTTATTCTACTATTAGTTAAAACCTTTTAAATGAATATTAAAGATATAAATGAAATATTAGTTCAGTCAATTGGCAATCTTGATATTAAATGCCTAAATGATATTGACGAAAAAATAAGCTACTCTTACAATAATAAAAATGAGCTGATTGAAAGTTTCAAAATACTTTTTGAAGAATTAAAGTCTAAAGGAATTACTTCCCTAGATGTGCAATCATCTAAATGTAACTTCTGCTATCCAGATAAAGATGCATATGCTTTCTATAATCCAACTACAAATGACCTAGTCTTACGTTACGTGATTTTTCAAGAAAGTCCAGATTTTTATCGTGTGGAAGAATGCAAGAATAAACTAAATATTTTATTAACACAGAATTTACCATTTTAAAAGATATTTATATGGTAGGAAAAATTAAAACGATAGTAGAAGTATCATGGGAGGCAATTGAGAAACATGGTATACTTGTAAAAGGAGAACAAAAAAGGTTTGATTATGAGCACGATTTTGTAAAAGAGTTTAATTTACGTGGTAATATTGTTGAAGAGGTCTATTTTGATAGTAATTGTAAATTATTGTATAGTATAACAAAGAAGTATAATGTTAAACAAGAATTAGTAGAAGAAAAATGCTTTAATAAGGATGGCAGTTTAAGAAATCAAAATGTTATAGATAAAAAGGAAAACGGAAATGAGGTAAGTATATTTTCTAGTTCGGATGGTAAAATAATTCATAAAGTTGAAACCAGTTATAGTAATAATGGGAGACTCTCGAATACAGTAGTTTATTCTTACATGAGTAATCGTATTAACAGATCTAAATGTATTTATGATAAAAATGGAAATCAAATAGAAATGTCGAACTATAATCAAGATGGAAGTTTAGACTTCAAGCGTGTAACAGTTTTTGATGATTTTGGAAATGGAATTGAATGGAGTCATTTCAATAAAGAAGGGATTTTAGAATCTAAATACAGTAGAAAATTTGATTGCATGAACAATCCTATTGAGTGGAAGGAATTATATAGTTTAGATGGTGTTTTAAGTCCTAATAAATCCTTTGATTATAACTATGATTCTAATGGAAATTGGATTAAAAGAGTTGATTATATTGATAATATACCTCAAGCTATTATAGAAAGACAAATCGATTATTACCCACCAATTAGAATTGTCACATAAACATGGGTTCAGTAATTAAAGCAACATGCGGTTGCGGTTATGAGAAAGACATTACAGTTGGAGGTGGAAGGTTGAATTTTAAAACCACACAGTATTTTCCGCATTACTGCAAAACGTGTCAAGAAGTTGTTAGCGGTAATCTGTTGAAAGAAGAAAAACTATGTGCAAGTTGTGAAACCAAAGACAAGATACCATATAATAATAAAGATCTAATTCTAAAAAAAGGAAACGGTATTGTATTTAAAAGCTTTGAAAATATAATTACTGATGGCCTTTATAAATGCCCATGTACAAAATGTGATAACCTAAAATTCTCTGATACGGGAATAATCTGGGATTAAAAAATTTTCCCAAAAAAAATTTTCAAGTTGGTTTGATAAAATTGAATATCTAAATTTCAAAAGTACCCCCCTAAAAGTTTTTACTATATATGTAGAATGCGTGATATAATCTATCCTATCACCCCCTACGCTTTTTTAGTTTCGAGCATACCCGCGGTGGGTTTGCATAACATTAAATCATTTATTATGGTAAAAATTATCGATTACAAAACCTATCGTAGAGAAGATGGGTCGGAATTTCACAGCTTATTAGTACAAGGAGGAATTGAAGCTGTTAAAAGTAAACACACGGATAGAACGTATCTTACAATTAGACAAGCTCGCGTTGCTTGTACGTTTGATGAAGAAACTTGCCAAAATCTTATTGGAACAGAAATGCCAGGCAAAATTGAAAAGGTAGAAGTACAACCTTATGAATATGCAATACCTAAGACCGGTGAAATCATAACACTTTCACACCGCTATGAATATTTGGGTGAAGATGAAGTTAAGGTTAAAGAGCATATGGTAGAACCACAATTGGTGATTTAAAAATCAATCATGATTGAAAACTAGAAGAGTCTCTGAAGAAGAGGCTCTTTTTTTTTATGTCAATCTATAATCAGAAATATTATAAATGTAAATAATACAAATTATGAAATTACAACAAACACAAAGACACAATGTAAAATTAAGACTTGGGGTAAGTGGGGCAAGTGGATTTGGCAAAACTTACAGTGCTTTACAATTGGCTTATGGTATGACCAATAACTGGTCTAAAATAGCTGTAATAGATACAGAAAATGCTTCAGCAAGTCTGTATGCCAACTTAGGAAATTTTAATGTCTTAAACCTAAATGCACCCTATAGTCCAGAGCGATATATTGAAGCTATAGAGACTTGTGAAAAAGCCAATATGGAGGTCATTATTATTGATAGTATCACTCATGAATGGCAAGGTAAAGGAGGTTGCTTACAAATTCATGAACAACTCGGAGGTAGATTCCAAGATTGGGCTAAAGTAACACCAAGACACCAAGCTTTTATAGATAAGATACTACAATCTAAGTGTCACATAATTACTACTGCTAGACGTAAAATAGACTATTCTCTAGATGTTGGAAATAATGGCAGAACCAAAGTTGTAAAACACGGTACTAAAGAAATTACTAGAGAAGGATGGGAGTATGAGCTCACAGTAAATTTTGAACTTGTAAATGATAATCATTTATGTAAAGTAAGTAAGGACAGAACCAATCTCTTCTCAGGTAAACCAGAGTTTATTATTAATGCAGTAACAGGCAAAAAGCTAATTGCATGGTGTAATCAAGGTGTCTCATTAGATACTATAAAACAAGAAATTAAAACTGCAACAACTTTAGAAGGACTGCGACATTTGTATGAAAAGTATAATTCATTGCAATCTCAAATAAAGCCATTAATTCTTCAGCGTAAATCTGAAATAGAGAGTAGTACTCAAATTATAGAAAACAAAGACATTATAAAATCTAAATCAATTCAACCCAATGGAATTAACAACAGTAGCACAACAAGTGGTGAGTAGCCACGAGATAGAATCATCAATGAACACCAACAATAAGTTCATTGAAGCAAATACACAACAAGTCACGCTTTCCCATTTAAAAAAAGACTGTATTATACCGGTATTTGCTAAAGACAACGAGAATACTATACCGCATTTTGAATTTATAGATGCAGTTAGAGAAACAGCACAGCGATTATTTCCTGAAGGAGATTTGACAGTGCCAAATATTAGAACATCGCATATTATCAAAGGTAGAATACCTTCAGCAATAGGTAAACCTGCGAAGGAACTACTAGACCACGAAAAGACCATTTACTATGAGCGCATGGCTTTTATGATGGAAATACCTCATGTAAACAGTTACATCAATAACCAGAAATTGAATTTAACTGTAGGAGGTGTTAGAAGCTATTCCGAGCAGAACTTATTCTCTAAGAAATCCATTGAGAAGTTTAAAATCTTCATTGGATTTAAAAATATGGTGTGTTGTAACCTGTGCATAGCTACAGATGGACTAAAAGATGATTTAAGAGTTAGTAGTTTAGAAGAGCTAAAGTCAAAAGCCAAAGATTTGTTTTTATCGTATGATGAAGAGTCGCACATAGCCTCAATGAGAGATTTAAATACTATGGTAATTAGCCAAGATGAGTTTTCGCACTTAATAGGAAAGATGAAGTTATACCATCACTTAGATAAAAGCTTAAAGAAAAATCTGTTTGAACTGAAAACTACAGATTCTCAAATAAATACTATTGTGAAGAATTATGTCGATGATGATAATTTTAAGGCAGATACAGAAGGTTTAATTAACCTATGGAGTCTTTATAACCTTTTCACGGAAAGTGCTAAGAGTAACTACATAGATAACTTTTTAAGCAGAAACCGTAATGCATACGAATTTATCAATCACCTTAGTAAATCTATAAAACAACAAAGTCCTAATTGGTTTCTGCAACATTAATTACATAGCTAAAACGTGCAATTATGAGCGATAAGCAATTAGCAGAATTATTAAAATACTGCAATCCAAGGATCTTATATGTGGTGACATTGAATAACATATTAAAGCAGTTATTTTGCCCTTTTGAGGTTAGAGTAATTCAAGATGTTGGAGAACTTGAAAGAGACCAAATAGTGAATGTAGACCTGGTTAAAATCACCTATGAATTAACTACTGTATATATTGTTAAAGGCAAAGCCTATTTCTATTACCACTTTGAAATACTTCTTGATTAGCAGAAGAGTTTTTATGCTGTATTTTCCACATGATAATGTGTTTTGAGACTGTTCTTTACTCTATAAACCAAAGAACTACTGAAAATGATTTCAATTGATTAAAGTTAGTAATTCAGGTGTTTGTAGAAATGTGTTATAAACACCTAATTACTAGTGAAATAACCTCAAAAATATTTGGATTTCTCAATTTTTTTTCGTATATTCAGTTTATGATTAATTAGTTGTTAACATTTAAAAAAGTGATTTTTTTGTAAGGTTTTGATTACTAATTCGTCTAAACAAAAAACGATGGTTTAATACCATTAAGTTATTGGATTAAAAAAATCAAAAAAATAAGAAAATAAGGAAAAACAAAAAGAAAAAATACATATCCGAATACTTATGAATTGGGCCGTGCAATTAAAGTACGGCTTTTCATTTGGTATAATATTCTATTCCATTGAGATTAATGATAAATGCTGTTTGAATATTGGGCAATAGAAGTAAATATGACAGAAAAAATAAAAGTATATGATGCTATTATGGGTAGCGGGAAAACTTATGATGCAATTATACGAATGAAAAAATATCTGGATAATGGTGAGAAGTTTATTTACATAACACCTTTTAAGACAGAGATAAAAAGGGTTATGGACGAACTAAATAGTTCTAAAGTTTTAACGCCCGTTGATATTGGGGAAGAGGGAAAGTATTCATTTAGTTATGAAACAAACCTTGTAGATGAAAATGGTTTATTTGATTTAAACGCTAAACCCAAAAAAGAAGCACTTAATAAAAGAGGTCAATTTTTAAAAATGGCATCAAATGGGGAATCAATTATCTCTACTCATGCTCTTTTTACTAGCTTGAAGAAAACAGATTTCACTTTATTTTCAGATTATATCTTAATATTAGATGAAGTAATTAATCCATTACAAACCTTCACTATTGGTGCGCAAGATATTGAATTAATAAAAAAAGGTGATTTGATTATTGTTGATGATGAATCTTCTGAGGTGAAGTTCATTAATGATGATTACACTGATGAAGCTTTCAAAAATGTAAAATATCTATGTAATAATAGTACGGTTTATTATTTGGATAAATATTTTCTTGTTTGGGTATTTCCAATTGAAATATTTATTGAGTTTAAAGAGATTCAAATTTTAACATATTTGTTTGAAGGTAGTCTCTTGTCTGCTTATTTTAAATTGCATAACCTGCAATATATACTTATAAGTAATGAGTGTAGTACTGACTTAACTCGCTTAAAGAATTTATTAAGCATATATGAAGGTGCGGCGAATTGCTACTCGAGTTATAATGCATTTAGCAAAAGTTGGTTAAAGAACTCAAGTAAAACCAAATCTAGGAGAATCTCAAATAGTGTGTCCAACATCTTTAAGAGAAACTTCAAGACAACATCTGAAGAAAATGCATATACTACCTTTAAAGACTTCAAGCATAAGTTAGCTGGGAAAGGTTTTACAAAAGGTTTTATTTCTATAAATGCAAGAGCTTCTAATGATTACGCTCACAAGAGATCTATGGCTTATCTGGGAAATAGATACTTTGACCCACAAACCCGCAGTTTTTTTGCTCAAAAAGGCATTCAACTTGATGAAGACCTTTGGGCATTAGGTGAATTGATTCAATGGATTTGGAGAGGTTGTATTAGAAATAAAGAAGAAATGAACCTATTTATTCCATCTCGAAGAATGAGGGGTCTATTGTGTGATTGGTTGGACGGGAAATATATTAATCGAGCGGAAGATTTAGTACAGATTTAAGGACTTCAAAAGTAAATGACCACTTTTGAGGTGGTCATTTTGAATCGAAACCCTTATGAATAAAGGGATTCAAGAGGTCTTCCCTAAAAGAAAATTTAAAATATGAATTATATTATTTACAAAGTAGAAAATAAAATAGACGGTACTATCTATATAGGTGGAACTACAAGAAAATTAGAAGCTCGAAAAAACGAGCATATACAAGTGGCATTTAATAACGGTGATAGTTTGTTTTATAAGGATATCTGTACTTATGGACCAGAATCTTTTAGTTGGGAAAGCATAGATACTGCTTCAACCAATAATGAATTGGCACAAAAGGAGGTGCATTACATATCTGAGTATGGACAATATTCTAAATTATATAATCAAGATAGAGGTGGAGGAATTACAAAAAATATATATCAATATGACCGTAATTCATTGAATCTTGTTGCTACATATTCAAGCTTAGAAGAAGCTGCTATATCAATAGGTTCAGATAAAAAGACTATTAGTAATACTTGTTTAAGTGTTAATAAGTACCTAAAAGGATATTATTGGACATATGACTACACTGAAACTTTCGTAAAGTCTGGGGACAAGCGTCAAAAGAAAGTGTTACAATTAACTTTAAATGGGGAATTCATAAAAGACTTCAGCTCTGTGGCAGATGCTAGTAGGTATTGTAATATAAATAAAACATCCATAGCTAAAGTTTGTAGAAATGAGAGAAAGTCCGCTGGTGGTTATATATGGCAGTATCAATAATAACGAACTTGTCCGTTATGGATATTTATTAAGGACAGGACAAACAGTTCTACTAAAATTTGATAGTGAAAAATTTAGGTGCTTTATAGCACCTTTTTTTTTAATATATAAGGTAATCCTTACAAAAGATTCATATTTTTAAGGTGCCAATTAAATTGAAAGTTAAATGTCATTATATCAGCCTTCTGTCTTAAAACAGCAACTTAGATTACAAGAGGAACAAGCTATAGATAAGGCCTATAAAAGGTATAGCAAGTATTTCTTGAATCCGACCATTCAAGACAATATAAGAGGTTCTAAGGAAGAAGAATATCAAGGCATTTTCTTGACTGAATTATTCGTGAATATTCTTGGTTATATTTTAAAACCTAAAGCAGATTTTAATCTGGTTGCTGAATATAAAAATCAAACCAACGCAAGAAAGGCAGATGGCGCCATTTTAAAAGACAATTTAGCCATCGGAGTTATTGAATTAAAAGGTACAAATACTAAAGATTTAGAAAGTATTAGAAAACAAGCCTTTGATTACAAAGCAAACCAAAAAGGGTGTATTTATGTTATAACATCAAATTTTGAAAAGCTACGTTTCTATGTCAATGATGCTACAGAATTTGAAGAGTTTAACTTGTTTGAATTAACGAAAGAACGCTTTAAGCTATTCTATCTTTGTTTACATAAGGACAATCTCATTAATAACATTCCTTTAAGTATAAAGGAGGCTTCTGTCGTTGAAGAAGAGAAAATCACCAAACAGTTCTACAAGGATTATTCAATGTTTAAGAGAGAACTGTACAGAGATTTGGTTAAACGAAATTCTAAACGTTTAAAGCAAGAAGCTTCTGAACGCATTAGTGCAAATAAAAAAGCTGATGAGTTAACAGAAGAGCAACAAATTGAACTGACCCGATTAGAAAAGAATGTTAAGCTTACTCTTTTTAAAAAGTCTCAAAAATTAATAGATAGATTTTTATTTATCTTCTTTGCAGAGGATAGAGGCTTACTACCACCTAATAGTACAATTCAAATTATAGATAAGTGGAAAGCAGATGTTGATTTTGGTGATGATAGACCGTTGTATAGCCTTTTTAAGCAGTATTTTAAGCATCTAGATCAAGGCAGGTAAGGTACAAGTAGTAGGGCTGAAATTTACGCTTATAATGGCGGTTTATTTAAGAAAGACCTTGTGCTTGACAGCCTCGAAATTGATGATGACTTATTGTCAAAATACACTCATAATCTGGCAACATATGATTTTGAAAGCCAGGTTGATGTTAATATACTAGGACACATTTTTGAAAACTCATTAAATGAAATTGAAAGCGTCAATGCCGAAATTGAAGGTGCAGATTTTGACAAACAAAAATCTAAACGTAAAAAAGATGGTGTATTCTATACACCTAAATACATTACCAAATACATTGTAGAAAATACAGTTGGTAAACTATGCAATGAAAAGAAAGCTGAATTAGGCTTTAAAGAAGAAGAATATTTTAAGGGCAGAAAGAACCGAAATAAGAGTACTATTACAAAATTAGTAACTGTTTTAGATGATTATAGAGATTGGTTATTACAATTAACTATCTGTGACCCAGCCTGCGGTTCTGGAGCATTTTTAAATCAGGCATTAGACTTTTTAATAAAAGAACATAACTACATAGACGAGTTAAAAACTAAAGTGTTAGGTGGTGGTTTTCAATTCCCAGACATAGAAAATACCATTTTAGAAAATAATATTTATGGTGTAGACCTTAACGAAGAGTCTGTAGAAATAGCAAAACTTTCACTTTGGTTACGTACAGCCCAACCACGACGTAAATTAAACGATTTAAGTTCTAATATTAAATGTGGTAATAGTTTAATAGATAGCAAAACAGTTGCAGGCGATAAAGCCTTTAATTGGCAAGAACAGTTTCCTAAAGTATTTAGTAGTGGTGGTTTTGATGTGATTATTGGAAATCCGCCTTGGGGAGCTAAATTACCGGAATTAGATTTAAAATTCATTAAAAGTAAACATCAAAATATAATAGTTAGGATGGTAGATTCTTTTATGTTCTTTATGGATAAATCTATTGACTTGATTAGTAGTGGTGGTGTTATTGGTATGATTATTCCTGATGTTATTCTTTATCAAAAAGATAATTCTAAACTTCGAGAAAGAATATTAAATGAAACACATCTTAATATAGCGTTGAATGTAGGAGATGGAATTTTCGAAGAAGTTGCGCGACCATCGGCTATTTTAATTTACCAGAAAACTGAATCTATAAAGCCAATAATAGTAGGTAATTTTAATAAGTATAAAGATGATGATATTAGCATTATAAAAACTTTTAAAGTTGAGAAAGATTTATTTTACTCTATACCTAATACGGTAATTGCAACACAGAATTTAAAAGGATATAAGCTTCTAAAGCGCTTTAAAAATTCCACTTTGAAAGATTATATTGATGATGATGGAATCCAAAGAGGTGTTAGCCCAGATTTAAAAGATGCATTCATTGTTAATGAAGCCATAATTGAAAAAAGACAATTAGAAAAGGAATTTATTAAAAGGACTGTAACTGGTGGAGTTGATGTAAAACGTTTTTATACCATTGATTCAGATAAGTTTTTGTTCTATATAACAAAAAGTGATGACCCTTCAGATTTTCCTAATATTTACAAATACATTGAGGAGTATTTACCAAGAATTACCTGCAAAGAAGTAAAACAAGGTAAACATCCATTTTACACTTTACACAGAGCAAGAAATAAAAAAATATTTGAGAAAGAAAGTAAGGTATTAGGCGTTATAACAGGCGATAGTATTATTACTTCAATCGACGAAGAACGAATATACCCTACTGATGGGCTTTATTTATTTAGTAGTAATTCGAAAATTTCAAATAAATATTTATCTGCATTTTTAAACTCAAAGATTTCAACTTACCTATATAGATTGCTTTCCTCTGAAACAGGAAGAACTTTGGCACAAGTTAAGCCTGTTTTGCTATCGCAGTTACCATTTGTTGAACCTAATGAGCAAATTATTATGCAGGTTGAGAAAGAATATGATAAGATTTCAAAAGAAATTAAAGAGTTAGTTTTAATTAATACAAAATTCTCGACTTACGTATTACACCAATACAGTGAATTAGAATTAACCCGCAAACTTGAAAACTGGCACGAGTTAGACTTTGCAGATTTTACAAAAGAACTCAATAAAGCCGTTAAAAAAGCAGGTGGTGAGAAGCTAACCAAAAAAGATGAGTTTGAGTGGTTAGAACTCTTTGAGGATAGCAAACAAAAAGCCCAAGTACTACAAAACCAAATTAACCAAACAGAAAAAGAAATTGATGCAATGGTGTATGAGTTATATGGGTTAACTGATGAGGAAATTCAAATTGTGGAAAATAGTTAAATGGGTGAGAAGGTTTACATATTTGGAGACGAGTTTGGGACTTCAACATTAAATAAAAATGATGTAAAAAATATTACACATTTTGTTTATTCTGCTATTGTTGTAAAGGAATCAAATTTAAATCAAGCAAGAAAAGTACAAAAAAAAATTAGTAAAGACTTTTTTTATGGTCATCCGATAAAATCAAGTTCAAGGGTTCTCAAAAGTGAGAAAAAGAGAATTGAAATTTTAGAGTATCTGATTAAAAATTTGAATTTCATTATATATCTGCTTGTAGTTGATAAAGAGAAGTTATCAAAAGATACTGGAGGTCTAAGATTTAAAGAGGTTTTTTATAAATATTTCAGAGGAATATTTGTCTCTCAAATCAACAATAAGTTTTCAGAGTTCGAGATTTTTATGGATAATTTAATTAGTGAAAAATATAGTAGTGAACTTAAAAACTATATAGTACAGAAATATCAAAACAATATTTTTGAACAATACCATATTTCGGATGATAAGGATGAACCTCTTATTCAATTAGCTGATTTAATAGCAGGTTCATATGGCAGAGTTTTTAATGCTTCATTTATATCAAATAATAGTGAAGATATATTTAATACATTAAAACCAATAACACCAAATATAACTTTCTTTCCAGAGGATTCTGTTAGTAAAACCTTTGTTGCTAGCCCAGAAAAGAAAATTGATTCAGAAGTTTATGAAATTGTTCGTAATGATGCAGTTAAAATTTATGATGAGGTAACTGATACTGTTTCTAAAGCAGTTCTTGATTATTTACTGTGGCATCAAAAAGTTCTTCCGTTTAAATATGCTCAAACTTATGAAATTACAAATGCTATAAAGTATAATAGAGGTAAAGAACTCTCAATTGAAAATTTGCGAATAATTGTAAAAGAATTAAGATTCAAGGGTATAATTATAGTTTCATCATCCAGTAAAAGTGGTTATAAATTAGCTGTGAGTAAATCAGACGTTCATACCTATTTTACGCATTACATGAAATATATTCTGCCAATGCTAAAAAAAATAGAGATTGCTAATAGTGTTTTCGCAAATAAGACGGTTGGGGATTTTATTCCGCTATCTGATATAGAAGAACTCAAAAATTTAGTTGACACCTTGTCAAAATAATAACACCACCACTAATTTTAACCAAATGTTTTTTAGTGAAAAATTAATAAAATGAAGTGGTCTTCTATTTATCCTTTGCGAAGATTAAATATAGAGTTCTAATAGTATCACCAATAAACCCAATAATTAGAGCTGATGCAATTAAATATATACTGTAAAAAATATCGTAATGATGTTGTGAGGCTACTAATGCTTGTGCCCCAAGATATAATGATACTAAAGCAAAAATTATATAATAAGGTTTTCCCAAAGTAAAGTATCTGCTAAGTTTATAACGTATTATTTTATACCTATTATAGTATTTAGGTATTCTAAGTAGTTTTAGTAATTTATGATGAAAAGCATACTCTAAATATCCCAACTCATGAGGGTAAATAATTAAGGTTGGTAAATTATTTTCAATATAAATCTTTGTCTTAAAATCGTATTCAGCTCTTTTAGCTTTATTGGCATTATACATGCCATAATATTCAAAGTATACGTCTAATTTGGTTAAATAAAAATCTACAACTCTATATGAGCGATCATCATTTTTTAAACCTTTTATTTTGTATTCAGTGATGTAACTTATACTGTTTAAGTCTAAGAATTCTTTAATATAAAGTTCATCTTTAGATGGTAAATTAGGGGAAATTGAATAGTCTTTTTTCAAAGTGTATTAAATTTTGAGTGGAGAATTATTAGGTTAAATGATTACACAGATTTGATTCAACAAAAAGAGTTAACTATTTATTTTTTCTCTTCATGATCTTGCAAAATTAGATTCACTACACTTTTACTAACGGCTAAAGGTGTATTTTTTAATTTTTCCTCAACTTCTCTATTTTTAAGTTTTTCCTCATAGGTTAGTCTTAGAACCGCCTTTATAATATCAGGGTTGTTTCGTTTAGTGATGTTACCAATTTGCACTTTTTTGTTAGTGTTTTCAAATACTAGATGCTCATTGAATTTTATCACATAGCTTTTGTTTTTATATTCAGAGGGTAAGAAGTTACATTTAAGGATAGTAAGATAACGCTCGTCAGTGCTATTAGATAATTTCAAGTCTAAGACAGAACGCATTTTAGCTTCAAATGCTTGTGAACCTATGATGTTATTTTTAGAAGGACCCTTCCTTTCAGTGCGTTTACCAATATGATGCAAGAAGATGATGAGACACTTATGCTTGATAGCCAATTTATGGTAATCGTTTAAAAACTGCCTTACTTGAGTGTTAGAGTTGATTTCTTTATTAAATATATCTGCAAAGGTATCTATGATAATAAGATCATGTTGTTTTTCTTCCAATAGTTTGGTTATATCGGTAAGCAAATTTTCAGTATCAAAAATAAAGCTGAGATTATTTAGCTTACTTAGTTCAGAATCTTCAAGGAGACTTTTTAATTGTTTAATAATCATTAGTTGGGTAGACTCTGGGTCATCTTCAGAACTTACATAAAGGACTTTGTTAGAGTTGGTATTTAACTTAAAACCCAAAAATCTATCCTTTCCTAGAGCTACAGATAGAGCTAATTGGCGTAAAAGAGTAGACTTGCCAGTGTCAGAAGAACCAACCAGTGAGGCCAAGCCAATTTTTTGAAAGAAAGGTTCTACTAGCTTATATGTGGGTTTTATCTCTAAATGATATAAATCAAACGCAGTAAAAATATGCTGATTCGAGTATATAGCTTTTTTCTCTTTAGAAGGCTTATCAAATTTTTTCTCATTAGCCTTAGTTGGAATCTCTTGATTTTTTTTAGAGATTTCTGCATACTCACGGTTTAGTTCAGCTCTTTTGTTTTTATCTTTTAAATCATCTAAAGATCGACCTAACAAAAATTTACTAAGATCAGCTTTCTTTTCTTCCATATTACATACCATAAAAAAAGGACTTGTCCTTTTTATATATTTATAAAGGACAGGACATAAATTTAAGCTAATTAGAGTAGAATATTACAATAAAAAGGCATTAAAAAAGGCTTACAGTAATTTTGTCTTAGGTGTAAAGTGTAGATAATCAATATTGTAGTATGTGCATGGAGAATCCCTTCGCGCCCACAACAAATAAAAGCAAGCTAAATATTTAGCTTGCTTTTTTTATTTGTATCATATAAATTCTAATAATCGTTCTAAAGCCATTCCTCTCGAACCTTTTATAAGAATAGAACTATTTTCTATGCTTGTTGATATTAACTCTTCTTTAACATCATCAAATGTCTTGAACAATTTCACCTTTGATGATTTTGCCAGTGTTGCATTGAAATTTTCTCCAATGAGAAAAATCGAATCAATATCAAATTGTAAAGTATAATCAGCTATGTTTTGATGTTCTTCAAGAGAAGTTTCTCCTAATTCAAACATGTCTCCAAGAAAGGCAATTTTTTTAGAAGCTTTCATTTGACCAAAATTGTCTAAAGCAACGACCATACTTGAAGGGTTTGCGTTGTATGCGTCAAGAATAATATTGTTACTATTTTTTACAATGATTTGAGAACGATTGTTATTAGGGATATAGCTCTCAATAGCATCAATAATATCATTATCTTCTACATTGAAATGTTGTCCTATAGCAATGGCTGCTATAATATTATTATAGTTATATGCACCAGTGAGTTGGCTTTGAATGGTTTTATCTTTAAAATTAAGTGCTACAAATGGATCTGCTTTGATAAAGGATGTATTATCTCCAAAAGTGAGAATCTTATCGTAATTGCCTATTTGTTGCAATTGCTTTTGATCATCTTTATTTACAAAAATGGTTTTTTGATGTTGCTTTAAATGTACATATAGTTCAGATTTACCTTTAATCACACCTTGAATACCACCAAAACCTTCCAAATGCGCTTTGCCAAAATTTGTGATTAATCCATAATCTGGATATGCAATATTACTTAAGAATTCAATTTCCTTTTGATGGTTAGCTCCCATTTCTACAATACCAATTTCAGCATCATTAGGAATGCTTAAAAGGGATAAAGGAACTCCTATATGATTGTTGAGGTTGCCAAGCGTAGCAGAAGTTTTATAAGTGGTAGATAAGACGGCATTAATAAGTTCTTTTGTTGTTGTTTTTCCGTTACTGCCTGTTAACGAAATTATAGGTATGTTTAATTGTTGCCTATGAAATGTCGCAAGATGTTGTAATGTACTAAGAACATCTTCAACTACAATGCAGTTATCATTAGTTTTTGCATCTACTTCATCAATAACACAATATAGGGCTCCTTTAGCAAATGCCTGATTCACGAATCTGTTCCCGTTAAAATTTTCACCTTTTAATGCGAAGTACATAGCACCTTCTTCAATGCGTCTAGTATCTGTTGAGAATGATGAACATTCTTTAAATTTGTGATATAATTGATCAATTTCCATAGGTCTAAAAATAAAAAAGTCCTGATGGTTTATCAGGACTTTTTATATATTATTTATCTATTCCTAGTTACGTCTTTTACCACCTTTTTGTGATTTAGAACCAACTCTAGATACAGCACATCTAAATCCGATGTAATCTGTTGCCATATCTTGTGGGAAATAACGACGCTGTGCTGGGTCAATCCAGTAAGCTCTATCTCTCCAAGAACCACCTTTAAATACTCTTACTTCGTCATTAATTAAAGACGTTCTAGAGTTAGACTTATCGTATTCTCTCGTAAGTTTCCCTTTAGCAGAGTCAAATTCTACTTTATGCTTAGGGGAATTGTACATTTTATTAGTTACATTCTCTTCAGACGCGAAGTTGTCTCTATAGTAACGAGAAGAACGCTTGTCACCATCTCTAAAGTTTCTATTGTCACTCTTATCAAACTGAGTTCTTAAATATGTATCTTCATCATCAACAGGTACTCTTGCTAATTCTCCAGGTAAATCTCTTGCAATTATTTTACCGTTAGCTAAGGTGTCATAAACTATTTCATTTATTGTAACAACTTTAACAGTACCATCTTCGTTAAGAGCAGTTTTGGTATAAACATTACCTCTATAGTAGTTGAAATCGTTGAATTCGTCGTCAACAATAGGACGATAAACGTCAGCAACCCATTCAGCTACATTTCCTGCCATATCATATAAACCGAAATCATTTGGCTCATAAGACTTTACTTCTGCAGTAATATCAGCACCATCATCAGACCAACCTGCAATTCCACCGTAATCACCTTTACCTTGTTTAAAGTTAGCTAACTGATCACCACGATTTACACGTTTTCCAGATCTTGTATACTGTCCATCCCATGGATACTTCTTACGACCTCTGTATACATTGTATTCTCTTAATTCACTTAAACCAAGTGCAGCATATTCCCATTCTGCTTCAGTAGGAAGTCTAAACTTCACAGGTATTAAACCAGTTTCTCTTTTAGCATAAACGTTAATTGGGTTTCCGTCAGCATCTGTTTGCTGTCTTCTCTTTCCACCTTCTAAAACATCAGAGTTACCTCCATAAGTTTGCGTAGGTGCATTTATGTAGGTATCAACATCAAAAGTACTTTCCGCACTTAAGTCTGTAAGATGCGCATCTCTTTTAATATAACCAGCTTCTTGTAATGACATTTCAGCAACACGATTAGATCTCCAGTTTGCATATTCTACTGCTTGAATCCAACTTACACCAACTACAGGGTAATTTGCGTAACCAGGATGACGCAGATAGTTTTCTGTCATCATTTCATTATAACCTAAACGATTTCTCCAAACTAATGTGTCTGGTAAAGCACCTTTATATATAAGAGCGTAGTTTGGGTCTTCTGGTGGGTAAACATTTTTCAAATAATCTAAATAAAACAAATAGTTAAGGTTTGTTACCTCACTTTCATCCATGTAGAAAGACTGAATATGTTGTTGGTTAGGTGTATTGTTCCAATCGTGCATTGGATCATCTTGTACCTTACCCATTGTAAAAGTTCCACCTTCTATAAAGGCAGTACCTGGAGGAGTTTCTTGCTCCTTGTAATTCGTGTTGTATTGAAAACCACCATTCTTATCATTGATTTTCCAACCAGTGGCACTATCCACATTACTAGAATTGGAGTTACGCTTACAGCTAACAATACTAGTACAAATAAGTAGTGCTAATAAAAATTTCAGGTTTGAGACTCTTTTCATATCAATAGGTTTAAATAAGCTCGTAAAAAATTTAGATGTGCAATATAGTAATTAAAGGTAAACTGACAACTTTTTTTAACGTCAAAATGCAAAAAAAAGTGTATTTCATCCGTTATTTTATGTAAATCAACGGATTTTTTTCAATTTATCGACGTATTTTGCTCTTTAATAACGACTATGAAAATATATTATTGTTGTATTTTTGAAATAAAAATTGAAACCTCATAATATGCATCTATTGTATGCGTTATTTTTAAGGATGAAGTAATACAAGTCTTCGTTATACTTGTACATTTGTTTTTTATTAAAACCGTTATCTTATTTATTAATGAAAAATTGCTGTGTTTTTCTTTTTCTTTTAGTTATGGCTATTGGTTTTAGCCAAGAAAAGAGTTTTGTAATTAACTGGGAAGGAGATATTACTATTGAAAATGAATATTCAAAAATTCAATTGCCTGCTTTTGATGCTAAATATTACAGTTATAGTCCATCAAAAGGTATAATGTTTTTTGCACAATGGGACGGCGAAAGAGGTTTAGTAGATGAAAATTCGGTTTCAATATCAAATGTTTCTTATGAAATAATAAGTAGAGCAGAATTAAAAGATCTTAGTACTAATCTGATTCCTGGTGAGTTGTATTATTCTATAAACAATACATCTGCAAGAGGTAAGAAAGGATGCTTTTTAGAATTAAGTCCGATAATTGAAGAAAATGGGACTTATAAAAAAGTGAAATCATTTACGGTCACCTATAATTCAAATTCAAGAAGTTTAAATTTTATTCAAAAAAGTGGAGTTGTAAACTCAGCTTTAAGTACAGGTGATTGGTATCGGTTTTATATAGAAAAATCTGGTATTTACAGGCTTTCTAAGTCTTTTTTAAGTAGTATAGGTGTCAATACAAACTCTGTAGATCCCAGAAATATTAAGATTTATGGTAATGGTGGAAGGATGCTACCATATGCTAATTCTGAAAATTATCCTTTTGATGTTGTTGAAAATGCTGTAAAGTTTGTTGGTGAAGAAGATGGTGATTTTAACAACGGAGATTACATATTATTTTATGGTGAAGGTCCTGATGTTTATAGTCAGGAAAGTCAAACAAATATTAATCTGTATACAGATCGTACCTATTATTATGTCAATGTAAGTTCAGGCATGGGAAAGCGTATACAAGAGTTGCCTCAACCTGCAGGTAGTGCTGATTACCAAGTTGATACATTTCAAGATTATCAGTTTTATGAAGTTGATGAAGTAAACCTAGCAAAATTAGGTCGAAGATGGTTTGGTGACAGGTTTGATATAGAAAATCAAAGAACTTACCAATTTGATTTTCCTAATTTGGTGAATTCTGCACCGATTGATTTTAATGTTGCTGTCGGTTCTGTGTCAGAGTCAGACGGAACAACCATGGCGATCAGTGTAAATGGAGCTAATGTGAGTACCTTGAATCTTGGAACAATAAATCCGGGGTCTGTCTTAGGGACTGTGGCTGCTTTTAGCGATGATTTAACGCTGTCTTCAGATGCTATAACTGTAACTTTAGACTATAATAATAATGGTAATCCATCAGCTGATGCTTATCTAGATTATATAAATATTGAGGCAACAAGAGCATTGACTTATGTTGGTGATCAAATGAAATTTAAAAACAATCAGGTCACTTCAGTACCAGGAATTGTGGAATACCTAGTTTCAGGAACTTTAAACGTAGACGAAATATGGGACATTACAGATAGGTTTAATATAAATGGTCTTGTCAATGCAACAAGTGAAAGTAATATGTCATTTAAAGCCCAATCTGGTGAAGAAAGACAATATGTTGCATTTAATGTTTCAGATGCTTTTGAACCTAAACGTAGCGCATCTTCCAGAGTAGCCAACCAGAATTTAAAAGGTACTATTTTTAATAATGCACAAGGTGAATTCGAAGATGTAGATTACATTATACTAACACCAAGTGTTTTAAAATCTCAGGCAGAACGTTTGGCACAAATTAATCGTAATCAGTATAATTTAAATGTCAAAGTTGTTGAATTACAAACGATATATAATGAATTTAGTACAGGTAGTCAAGATATAGCCGCAATCAGAAATTTTGTAAAATATGTTTATGATAATGCCAGTAGCCCACAAAACAGATTAAAATATTTATGTCTATTTGGTGACGGATCTTATGATTACAAGGATAGGATAAGAAACAATACCAACCTTGTTCCTTCTTGGTATTCCAATAGTAGTTTTAGTTTATCGAGTTCTTTTGTTTCAGATGATTTTTTTGCAATTCTAGATGATAATGAGGGTACAATGTCTTCATCTGACAGAATGGATGTGGCTGTCGGTAGAATATTGGCAGAAGATATTCAACGTGCAAAAGATATGGTAGATAAAATTGAAGCATATTATCAACCTGAAGCATATGGTAGTTGGAGAAATAATATATTGCTAATATCTGATGATGTAGATGAAGCTTGGGAAAGACAGCTACAAGAAACTACAGATGGATTGGGCGAACAATTAGGCGTTGAAAAACCTTTTCTTAATGTAACTAAGATTCACACAGATGCATTTGAGCAAGAATCTTCTTCAGCAGGTAACCGATATCCAAAAGTTAATAAGGCTATTAAGGATGCTATTGAGGTTGGTGCTTTGGTAGTTAACTATTTTGGTCATGGGGGCGAAGATGGTTTAGCTAAGGAGCGTATATTCGACAAGTTCGATGCTCAAGAAATTAATAATGTTTGTAAGCATAACCTTTTTGTTACTGTAACTTGTGAATATACCAAATTTGATGATCCTAACAGAGATACAGCAGGGGAGTTTACCTATTGGAATAAAAATGGTGGGGCTATAAGTTTAATTACTACCACAAGACAAATATTTGTTACTGACGGTAGAATTTTTAATAATGAATTAGATGACTACTTGTTCTCTTTTGGGTCGAATAATTACAATTCTATTGGAGAAGCTTTACGCTTAACTAAAACAGAGAGTCAAGCCGCTGGCTCTTCTCAAAAAAGATTAGTATTCCTAATTGGTGATCCAGCAATGAAATTAGCATTTGCAAAACCAGACATTCGACTTACAAAAATTAATGATGTTGATATAACGGATCAAACAGCTCCACTGGAAGCATTAAGTTATGCAAAACTAGCTGGTGAAGTGTCCGATGAGAATGGTAATTTATTGTCAAATTATAATGGGATACTTACTGCTACTGTGTTTGATAAATCTATAGAACGCCAAACACTTGCAAATGATGGGGTTACAGATGCTAATGGTTTGATTAGATTAGATTTTACAACTTTAGGTGAAATTATTTTTAAAGGGCAAGCTAGTATTACGAATGGTCAGTTTGAATTTGATTTTATTGTCCCAAGAGATATAGGAATTCCTACAGGCAACGGCAAGGTGAGTTTTTACGCTCAAACAGATAATCCATTATCAGACCAAGCAGGATATAATTTTGATATTCAGATAGGTGGAATTAATGAAGATGCACCTGAGGATAATATAGGTCCAGTTATCAATCTTTTTATGAACGATGAAAATTTTGTTTCTGGTGGTATTACCAATGAATCCCCAAATTTATTAGTGAAATTACAAGATGAAAATGGTATTAATACAGCTAGTGGAATAGGACATGATATCACAGCTATTATAGATGGTGACGAAACAAATCCAATAGTTTTAAATGAATATTATCAAGCCAATGTTGATGACTACACCAACGGTGCCGTGACTTATCCCTTTAGAGATTTAGAACCAGGCATACATACACTCACTTTAAAGGCATGGGATGTTTATAACAATTCTTCTACCGCTGAAATTCAATTTAATGTTTTTGATAAAGACGAAGAGTTAGTCATTAATAATGTACTAAACTACCCAAATCCTTTTGTCAATTACACTGAGTTTTGGTTTAACCATAATAGTGAAGAACCATTAGATGTTTCAGTACAAATTTTTACGGTATCAGGAAAGCTTTTAAGAACTCTTAACGGGCAGACTTCCGGTGGTAGTAAATCAGTAAGTTCTTTATCGAAAGATATAGTTTGGGATGGGAGAGATGATTTTGGTGATAAAATCGGTAAAGGTGTTTATGTTTATAAACTAAAAGTAAGATCTAACCGTTTAAATAAACAAGTTGAAAAGATTCAAAAACTTGTCATACTATAATAATAAACTATATTTGCTAATGAATTAATGTGCGATTTAGCGCATTAATAACTCAATAATGAACATGAAGAATTACGTCGCTACTTTAATTACTGCTTTAACAGTATTTAGCTTCACAAATGCACAACAAACCACACAAATTATACCTAATGACTCTGATAGTAGAGTGATTACGACAGGATTACCATTTATGCTTATTGCGCCAGATGCAAGAGCAGCTAGTTTAGGTGATCAAGGTGTTGCAACCTCTGTTGACGGTTTTTCTCAGCAATGGAATCCTGCTAAATATGCTTTTTCAGAGGCTAAATCTGGTGTTGGTTTAAGTTACACACCATATTTAAGTAGATTAGTAAATGATATTTCCATAAGTTATGCCACTTACTTCAACAGAATCAATGAGTACAGTGCGGTATCTGCAAGTTTTAAGTACTTCTCTTTGGGTGAAATTACACTAACGCAAGATGAGAATGATCCAGGTGTTAATGTAAAACCAAATGAGTTTGCGGCTGATGTTGCCTATACTTTAAGATTAGCAGACCAATTCTCTATGGCTGTTGCACTTCGTTTTATGCGTTCTGATTTAAGAATAAACCAAATTGACCCAAATGCAGATGCAGCGAATACTTTTGGAGCAGATATTACAGGTTATTATCAAAGTGAAGAAGAAGCATATAATGATTTTAATGGAAGATGGAGGATGGGTTTTGCTATTCAAAATTTAGGGCCAAAATTCAGGTATGATGATGAAGGCAGAGAAAATTTTCAACCTACAACATTAAGATTAGGTGGTGGCTTCGATTTTATTTTCGATCAATATAGTAAGTTAGCATTAACAGCTGAGGTTTCTAAATTGCTCGTTCCTACACCTCCACAGTTAGGTACAAGATTAACCTTTATTGATAATAATGATAATGGTGTTTATGATCAGCCTGATGACCCAAATAATTTAGAGCCTGGCGATGATGAACTGATATCTACTGAAGAAAATGCAATAATTGGAGGTCAAGACAATAATGTTAGCTTCATCAATGGAATTTTTCAATCGTTTGGGGATGCTCCTGGTGGCTTTAGTGAAGAGCTCAGAGAGTTTACTTGGGCCTTAGGAGCTGAGTATACTTATCAAGAAAATTTCGCTTTTAGAGCGGGTTACTTTAATGAAGCGGATGATAAAGGTGCGCGTAAATTTTTTGCTATAGGTGCAGGATTTAAATACACTACAATTAATCTTGATTTATCTTATCTGTTTTCTGCATCAAGAATACAAAGTCCTTTAGAGAATACCTTACGTTTCTCTTTAACGTTTAATTTTGGGGATGGAGAATACGATGAGTATTAAAATCATCTAAAAATAGAATAAGATTCAAAAACTATTGTTTAACTTAACAATAGTTTTTTTGTCTCCAATAGTTTTAATTTATATGAAAACAATTACAATTGAATCATCTTTTACCGTTTATGATGATATTAAAGAACTTCCTAATGATGTTATTGACCTTATGCAAGAAGCCATTGAAGCTCGTAAAAATGCTTATGCACCTTATTCTAAATTTCAAGTTGGCGCTGCAATCTTGTTAGATAATGGTGAAATTGTAATAGGAAGTAATCAGGAAAATGCAGCCTATCCTTCTGGGATGTGTGCAGAGCGTACAGCTATTTTTTATGCCAGCGCCAAATTTCCTAAAGCAAAGTTTTTAAAAATGGCACTTACTGCTGGATCTTTAGATCACGAGACAAATACTCCAATTCCACCGTGTGGAGCATGCAGACAAGCTATTTCTGAATACGAAATAAAACAAGATTCTACAATAGAAATTTATTTTATGGGAGTGAAAGGAAAAGTGATTAAATCAGATTCTCTAGCTAATTTATTGCCTTTAGGATTTGATAGTAGTCATCTATAACGTTTTCGTATTATTTTTTCAATGTTCCGTTTTTTGGTTACTATCTAAAAATGTATTTTTGTTATCCTTATAAAAAGAAGAGTTTAAAATGCAAAAGATAACTAAAGAGGTTTACCTTAAGTGGTATGAAGATATGTTGTTCTGGCGTAAGTTTGAAGACAAACTTGCGGCCGTTTACATTCAACAAAAAGTTAGAGGTTTCCTTCATTTATACAACGGTCAAGAAGCTGTATTAGCTGGTGCTTTACATGCTATGGATTTAACAAAAGATAAAATGATTACAGCATATCGTAATCATGTTCAGCCAATAGGTATGGGTGTTGATCCTAAGCGCGTTATGGCTGAGTTATACGGTAAAGCAACCGGAACTTCACAAGGTTTAGGTGGTTCTATGCACATCTTTTCTAAGGAATACCGTTTTTATGGTGGTCATGGTATTGTAGGTGGTCAGATTCCTTTAGGTGCTGGTATTGCATTTGGTGATAAATATCACGGCAGTGATGCGGTTACAATTTGTTGTTTTGGTGATGGTGCGGCTAGACAAGGTTCGCTACATGAAACATTTAACTTAGCAATGCTTTGGAATTTACCTGTGGTATTTGTTTGTGAAAACAACGGTTACGCTATGGGTACCTCTGTAGAACGTACTGCGAATCATTCTGATATTTGGAAGCTAGGTTTAGGTTACGAAATGCCTTCTGGTCCTGTTGATGGTATGAACCCTATTAAGGTTGCAGAAGCATTCGATGAGGCTATTCAGCGTGCCAGACAAGGTGGAGGCCCATCTTTCTTAGAAGTGAAAACATATCGATACAGAGGTCATTCAATGTCAGATGCGCAGCACTACAGGACAAAAGATGAAGTAGAAGAATATAAGAAGATTGATCCTATTACTCAGGTTAAAGATGCTATTTTAGAAAAAGGATACGCCACGGAAGATGATATTAAAGTTATTGATAAGCGTGTTAAAGATATGGTTAAGGAGTGTGAACAATTTGCCGAAGATTCTCCATGGCCAGAAAAGAGTGTTATGTATGACGCTGTATACGAACAAGAAGATTATCCATTTATAAAACACAAACTATAAGCTATGGCAGAAGTAATAAATATGCCACGTTTAAGCGACACAATGGAAGAAGGAACTGTCGCTGCTTGGTTAAAGAAAGTTGGAGATAAGGTAGAAGAAGGAGATATCTTAGCCGAGATAGAAACAGATAAAGCTACTATGGAGTTTGAATCTTTTAACGAAGGAACATTACTTCATATAGGTATACAAGAAGGTGAAAGTGCCAAGGTAGATTCTTTATTAGCCATTATTGGTGAAGAAGGAGAAGATATTTCTGCGTTATTAAGTGGAGGCACTGTAGATGACACTTCAAGCGCTGTTGATGAGTCTGAAGAAAGTTTAACATCTTCTGAAACTGAAGCCTCAGCAGCAGTTGACTTACCTGAAGATGTTATAGTTGTTACAATGCCACGTCTTAGTGATACGATGGAAGAAGGTACTGTAGCTACTTGGTTAAAGAAAGTTGGTGAAGAAGTGGAAGAAGGAGATATTCTTGCTGAGATTGAAACTGATAAGGCTACCATGGAATTTGAATCTTTCCAGTCGGGTACCTTATTACATATAGGTTTACAAGAAGGTGAATCTGCTAAAGTAGATGCTTTATTAGCTATTATTGGTCCTACAGGCACAGATGTTTCTGCGGTTGCATCAAACTTCAAAGTTGGTGCAGCTGAATCGAAACCTGAAGCTAAACCAGAACCAAAAGTAGAAGCTCCTAAAGTTGAGGTTAAAGCACCTGTTGCTTCGCCAACAGCTGCGGTTATAAAACCAGTTGCAGCTTCTAACGCTAATGGAAGAGTTATTGCTTCTCCTTTGGCTAAGAAAATGGCTGAAGAAAAAGGTATTAATTTATCTCAAGTGCCTGGTACAGGTGAAAACGGTAGAATTATAAAAAGAGATATCGAAAACTACACACCAGCAACTCAAGGTGTTTCAGTTGGTAAATTTGTACCTACAGGTGTTGAAGATTTTGATGAAGTTCCAAACTCAAATATGCGTAAAGCAATTGCTAAAAACTTAGCGAAATCTAAGTTTACGGCTCCGCATTATTACTTAAATGTTGAGTTTGATATGGATAATGCAATTGCGTTTAGAGCACAATACAATTCAATTCCGGATACAAAAATATCTTTTAATGATATGATTGTGAAGGCTTGTGCTTTAGCGTTAAAGCAACATCCGCAAGTAAATTCTCAGTGGTTTGATGATAGAATGAAATTAAATAACCATGTTCATATTGGTGTGGCAGTTGCTGTGCCAGATGGATTGGTAGTTCCAGTTGTTAAGTTTGCGAATGAGCAGAGTTTAACTCAAATAGGTGCAGCGGTAAAAGATTATGCGGGTAAAGCAAGAAATAAAAAGCTGACTTTAGATGAAATGGAAGGAAGCACATTCACAATTTCTAATTTAGGAATGTTTGGTATAGAGAGTTTTACTTCAATTATTAATCAGCCAAACTCTGCGATTTTATCTGTAGGTGCTATTGTTTCTAAACCAGTGGTAAAGAATGGTCAGGTTGTGCCAGGTAATACGATGAAGTTAACCATGGCCTGTGATCATAGAACTGTTGATGGAGCTACAGGAGCACAGTTCTTACAAACATTAAAAGGGTATATAGAGAACCCAGTAACCATGCTTGTGTAATTTTTGTTTATACAATTAAATTAATATACATAATGAATTTAAGTAAAACGTTAATAGTTCTATTTTCTTTAGTTTGCCTAATGGGTTATTCTCAAAAGAAGAAGGTTGCAGTTATTACTTTTTATGCTGGTAAGGCAATTGATTTATCAGAAGTTGATGCTGCTGCAGATTTTATCGCTAAGAATACAAAGTTAAGTGAAGATCCAAATTTCAATTTAAGTGCACCTTTAGAAAATTTTCATAAAGCATTTTTTAATGATTATGTAGATGAATTTGATTTTGAACTTATTCCAGAAGAAAAGGTATTAGCCTTACCAGAGTACAAAGCATTTGAAGCGGACTACGGAAGTTATAAAAATATAGGTGGCCAAGATGCTTTCGAAGTTGTGGACGGATATAAAGTCGTTCAAGGCATTGGGAGTAGATTAGAAGTAAAAAATTTAAAGCCAATTGCAGAGGCTCTTGGAGCAGATGCTATAATGTTTATAAGGCTCAATTATAAATTTAAAAAGACAGGAATTGGTAAATTAGGTTACTATAGTATTCAAGCTTCTGTTTCTATCGATTTATTCTCAAAAGACAATAAGAGTATTTTTCAATTTAGAGAAATAGCAGGTTCTAAAAAGAAGGCTGTAATGGTTGGTGGTATTCCAGTTATGACTCCAGAAAAAATTCAGCCAATGTGTGAAAGTGCTACGGAAGAACTTATAAAAGATATGAACAAGAAAATTGAACGTTTGGCTAAAAAAGCAAATAAGAAATTAAATTAAATAGGTTCTATTCTTTGATATAACATACAAAAAACCCGTTTCATTTGAAACGGGTTTTTTATCTTTATATAATTTTAGAAGCATGATGAAATATTTTTTTAGTCTGGTAGTAATTGCCATGTTATTGAGTTGCGGCTCAATTGAAAAAAATGTAAAAAATAGTATGGACTACCTTGCTTCAGATGAACTTGGAGGAAGAGCAACGGGTTCAGAAGGCATCGAGAAAGCTGCTATCTTTATTGAAGACTATTTCAAAAAGAATAATATCAAACCTTATTTTGAAAGTTATCGAGATTCTTTTAATCTGAATGATTTAGTCGGTTATAATATTGTTGGTGTAATTGAGGGTAATGATCCAGAGTTAAAAAATGAGTATATCATTTTAGGTGGGCATTATGATCATATTGGTCAAGGAAAGGAAGTTGCGGGTGATACAATTGCAAATGGTGCTAACGATGATGCTTCCGGTACTGTGGCAGCAATGGAGTTTGGGAGATATTTTGCAAGGTCTAAATCTAACAAACGTAGTGTTCTTATCACTTTATATTCTGCTGAAGAAATGGGACTTAAAGGTTCAGAACATTTAGCCAAGCGTCTTAAGGCAGATGGGATTGACGCCTATACAATGATTAATTTTGAAATGATAGGTGTACCCAGAGACACTGATCAAATAATGGCTTATATGAGTGGTTACAATCGCTCAAACTTTGCGACGACCTTAAATAAATATGCTAATGAAAAGATTTTAGGCCTATTCCCAAAGGCGGAACAATTTAAATTGTTTTATAGGTCTGACAACTATCCATTTTATGAAGCATTTAAAATTCCAGCACATGCTATTTCTACATTCGATTTTACCAACTATGACTATTATCACCATGTAGATGATGAGGCAGATCAAATGGATTATGCACACATGATTTCGTTCATTACTAAAATGATTCCTGCCCTAGAAGGCATGATGAATTCACCAATAAAAGAAGTTGTACTAACAGAAGATGAGTAAAAATATCGTAATTACCGGAACAAGTAGAGGAATTGGCCTTGAGTTAGTGAAGCTTTTTGCAAATCAAGGACATAACGTATTGGCTTTATCCAGGAATTCTCAACCCGTAGAGAACTTAAAATTAGAAAGTGTGAAAACATTTCCTTTTGATTTAAGTAAACCGAAAGATTACAGTACTGTTATATCATTTATACAATCAAATTGGAAGCATGTTGATATCTTGATAAATAACGCTGGCATGTTGTTAAATAAGCCCTTTATAGAAACCTCTATGGCAGATTTTGAAGCTGTTTACAGAACAAATGTGTTTGGTGTAGCAGAAATAACAAGAACCGTGCTACCATTTATGGATTCTAACGGACATGTCGTAACTATTAGTTCAATGGGTGGAGTCCAAGGAAGTATGAAATTTCCTGGTTTATCGGCCTATAGTTCAAGTAAAGGTGCTGTCATTACAATAACGGAGCTACTTGCTGAAGAATATAAAGATTCAGGTCCTAGTTTTAATGTTTTAGCAATTGGTGCCGTACAGACCGAAATGTTAGAGGAAGCTTTTCCTGGATATCAAGCACCTTTAACAGCAGTTGAAATGGCGAAATATATTGTTGACTTTTCCCATACGGGACATCAATACTATAACGGAAAGCTTTTACAGGTTTCTAATTCTACACCTTAAGTTATGTCTAAATATAAAGCTGTAATTTTTGATTGTGATGGTGTTCTCGTCGACAGTGAATTAATTGGGAATAGAGTTTTGGTGGATCTGGCGAATAGTTATGGTGCCAATATTGATATTGAATATGCTTTAAAGCATTTTAAAGGTAATGCCATGGATGTATGTGTTGAAAAGATTAAAACATTAGTAAAGGAGGAATTACCGAGTGATTTTATTAAGACATACAGAATACAATCTTTTGAGGCATTTAGAAAGGAAATACAACCAGTTAAAGGTGTTGAAGAGGTATTAAAAGGGTTAACAATTCCTTTTTGCGTTGCTTCAAGCGGACCAGAAAATAAAATAAGATTAAACCTTAAATTAACTGGGTTATTACCATATTTTGAAGGGAAAATATTCAGTTGTTATAGATTAAAGAAATGGAAGCCAGAGCCTGATATTTTTCTTTTAGCAGCTAAAGCTTTAGGTGTAGCACCAGAGGAATGTTTGGTTATTGAAGATAGTGTTCTTGGTGTCCAAGCAGCAAACAGAGGTGGCTTTGATGTTTTTGGTTATACTGAATATGATCATAATAATGAATTACCCTCATTAGTTACAAAAAGTTTCAATGACATGAAGATGCTTCCAGATTTAATGAATTTTTAGTCTAATTTTTATATTTGTTAAAACGATAAAAGATGAGTAAAAAAATACCAGTTTTTTTTAATGATGTTCTTTCCGTAGTAATACTGTTGTTGATGACCTTAACAGTAAATTCTCAAACATTTGATAGTGTCGCTTCCACTGTTGGTTTAGGAGTTTTGGCGGAAAATAATGGAGTCGCTGTAGCAGATTACGATGGTGACAATGATTTAGATATTTTTGTGGTGGCTAATGCAGTGGAAGATGCTACTGATGAAACAAGTTTCAGTAAATTATTTAGAAATAATAATGACGGATCTTTTACTGATGTTACTGTGTCTGCAGGACTTGTGGATTTATTGACAAGTGAGGACGAATTACAAGGTACATTAGCCCAGCAAGGATACAAGTTTGGGGCTTCTTGGGGAGATATGAATAATGATGGCTTCCCTGATTTATTGCTTACACATTCCTATAAAGTTCAATTGTTTTTTAATTTAGGTAATGGCACATTTGCAAATATCACTTCAATTTCAGGTTTGCCAGCTGAAAACGAGTGCATTAATACAGGTGCAACTTGGTTTGATTATGATAATGACGGATTTTTAGATATCTATTTTAGTGATTGGAGCCGTTGTGAGACTAATACTTTATATAGAAATAATGGCAATAACTCATTCACAAATGTTACAGCATCAACAGGTCTTACAGAAGTTGAATCTCTATACAGTTATACCTCCTTTCCTTTTGATGTAAATAATGATGGTTGGATGGATATCATTGTTACTAACGATTTAGAAGATGCAAATTATGTTTATATCAATCAATCGGGAACATCATTTATAGATTCTGCTCAGGTCTATGGTTTAGATAATATGATAGACGATATGGCAATTTCTATTTCTGATTTTGATTTAGATAATGATTTTGACTTTTTCATTACTGGAATTGATGAAAATGCTTTATTAGAGAATAATGGTACAAATAATTTTGGTGAAAACTCAAGTGGTTATGGTCTTAATGCAACAGGCTGGTCTTGGGGTTCGAGATTTTCTGATTTTGATTTAGATGGCGATGAGGATTTATTCATAGTCAATGGTTATGATTTTGAGGGTAGAGGACCTGAGCAAAATGTATATTACAGAAACCTGCATAGTCAAGGTCAACTTACTTTCCAGGATGCATCAGCCGAGTTGTCAGTAAATGAAAATACGGAAAGTGTTGAGGTATTAGATTTTGATTATGATAATGATGGTGATGCTGATGTCATTATTACGAATGGAGATGGTCCAGTACTTTTTTATGAAAATAAGCTACTTAATTTTGACGATATAGCATCACCTTTAAATTGGTTTAAGGTAAAGCTACAAGGAACGGTATCGAACCGAGATGCAATTGGCACTACACTAACTTTAACAACCGCTAATGGCACACAAAAACGTTACTATACAGGGGTTGGGTTTCTTAGCCAAAGCCTTCAAGCTGTTCATTTTGGTTTAGACGACGCCACAAACGTGAGTGTACTTGAGGTTAAATGGCCTTCTGGTATTGTTGAAACTTATAATAATATAGCATCAAATAATACAGTTCAGTTAATTGAAGGGTCAGGTATAACAATTCTTAATATTCCACCAAGTCAAAAGATTTATGGTTGTACAGATCCAGTCTCTTGTAATTATAATCCTAATGCCACTTTAGAGGATGGTACTTGCTCATACTTACCTAGTCAAAGCATTGTAGGCAATACGAATTCTTCGTTTTTAAAAACAGAAACTTATAGCTATACTATTTCGGGTAATTCGACTGCAACTTGGCAAGTATCAGGGGGAGAAATATTAAGCGGGCAAGGCACAGATACCATAACTGTGAAATGGCATTTAGAAGCGAATGGATCGGTTTCAGTTGTTGAGACAGACGATTTTTGCTCTAGTCAAAGTACGTCTGTTACCGTCAATTTAGGTGTAAGTGATTTACCGTCTAATGTTTCAATCGCTAGATTATGGAATGAAGCTTTGCTAGAAGCCATTAGAGATGATTTTGCTAGACCTACAGTTCATGCAAGAAATTTATTTCATACAAGTGTTGCTATGTATGATATTTGGGCTATTTATGATAACGTTGCAAATCCTTATTTAATTGGCAATACTGTTGATGGTTTTTCAAGTAATCTGGAAGATTTCATTCCGAATGAAAATGTAGATACGTCATTAAGTAAGGCTATTAGCTATGCCATGTATAGATTATTAAGTCATCGTTTTCAAAATTCACCTGGACTTTCAGAATCTCAAGCCAGATTTGACTTGTTAATGGAGAGATTAGGTTATGAGACAAACAATACCTCATTACTATATGATAATGGCGATGCTGCGGCTTTTGGTAATTATGTTGCTCAAACCATTATAGATTTTGGTTTACAGGATGGTTCTAGAGAGGCCACAGGTTATGATAATGCCTATTACGAGCCTGTTAATTCTGCGTATGCATTAGATAGTAATAATAATCCACCAATAGAAGATCCGAATAGATGGCAACCTTTAGGTTTAGATACATTTATAGATCAAGGTGGTAATTTGGTTGATGGTAATGTTCCGCCATTTTTAAGTCCAGAGTGGGGAAATGTGACTGCATTTGCCTTAACTGATGCAGATAAAGTGACTTACCAAAGAGATGGTAATGATTATCATGTTTTTCATGATCCTTCAGATCCACCATATATTAGTTTAACTGAGGATAATGAAGATAGTGATAATTATAAATGGGGATTTACCATGGTTTCTGTATGGCAATCTCACCTTGACCCCACTGATGGTGTGATGTGGGATATCTCACCAAATTCTATTGGTAATGTAGACTTAAGCACATTTCCTACAAATTTTTCTGATTACCCAACTTTCTATGACTTTTTTAATGGAGGTTCAAATAGTATAGGCCATACTGTGAATCCTGTTACAGGAAATCCGTATGAAACTAATATGGTGCCAAGAGCAGATTATGCAAGAGTTTTGGCAGAGTTCTGGGCTGATGGTCCCGATTCTGAAACACCACCAGGACATTGGTTTACAATTTTAAATTATGTCAATGATCACCCTTCGTTTGAAAGGCGTTTTGAAGGTCAAGGTGAGATTTTAGATCCTCTAGAATGGGATGTAAAGGCTTACTTTATTCTTGGTGGAGGAATGCATGATGCCGCAATATCTGCATGGAGTGTCAAAGGTTGGTATGATTACATCAGACCAATTTCAGCAATTAGAGCCATGGCAGAAAAAGGTCAAAGCTCCGATAACACTTTACCTAATTATGACTTGGGCGGTATACCATTAATTGATGGTTATGTTGAGGTTGTTCAACCTGGTGACCCTTTAGCTGGCTTTGTTGGTCAGAATGTAGGTAAAATAAAATTATATACTTGGCGAGGTCACGATTTTATTGATGATCCGGAGGTAGACCAAGCAGGTGTAGATTGGATTTTAGCAGAAGATTGGTATCCGTATCAAAGACCAACATTTGTAACTCCACCTTTTGCTGGTTATGTTTCTGGTCATTCCACGTATTCAAGAACGGCAGCAGAATTAATGACAATGATGACAGGAAGCGAATTTTTTCCGGGTGGACTTGGTGAGTTTGTTGCAAAGGCCAATGAGTTTTTAGTTTTTGAAGAAGGTCCGTCTGTAGATGTTGTACTGCAATGGGCAACCTATAGAGACGCTTCAGATCAAACTAGTTTAAGTAGAATTTGGGGTGGAATTCATCCGCCAGCAGATGATATTCCAGGACGCTTTATTGGACAAGAAGTGGCCGAAGATGTTTTCGATTTTGCAGTACCTTATTTTAACAGTACTCTAAGTATGGATGAATTTGAAAGTAAAGTACAAATATTTCCTAATCCAACAACAAATAGAGAAATACATGTGAGCAATACTAATGGAACAGAAGTTATTGTTGTTTATGATATTAGCGGAAGAGAGATTAAGCTTTCTAGTGTAAATTATTTAAATTATATAACGACTCTTAAGTTTGGTGATTCTGCAGCAATTGGTCTTTATTTAGTTAAAGTTAACGACACTTCTCAAATAATTGTATTGAAAGATTAATGCCAGAAAGTATTTCAGATTTTATTCCTAAGAATGCAGCCTTTTTGGTCGAGAGTTTATTGTCAAAAGATAATTTAGTTGTTAAGGTTAAAAGTGAACGTAAAACAAAGCACGGTGATTACAGGCAACTGCCTAATGGTTTGCATCAGATAACGGTTAATTCAAATCTAAATCAATACCGATTTTTAATTACACTAATACATGAGATAGCCCATTTTGAAGCGTTTCAAAAATATGGTCGCTTAATTAAGCCGCATGGTAAGGAATGGAAAATGACTTTTCAGCATTTGATGTTACCATTTTTAAGACCAGAGATTTTCCCTGTAGAGTTATTGCCACTTTTAGCGAGACACTTTAAAAACCCAAAAGCTACAAGCGATACAGATGAGCAACTTGCCTTAGCATTGAAGCAATTTGACGAAGACTTGGACAAAACTTATGTCTTTCAGTTATCTTCAGGACAAAAATTTAAACTTTATAATGGACGCGTTTTTATAAAAGGTGAAAAGCGCAGAAAACGCATAGAATGTGTTGAGGTTAAAACAGGAAAGTTATATTTATTCAATCCAAATGCTGAGGTTGAGATTATAGAATCTGTAAGAAATTTTGTATCTTAAATCTCTGTAATGATTAGCCCCAATGAATATTCAGAATAACAACACAATCAATGAAAAATAATAACTATTATGCCATTCTAATGGCAGGTGGAGTAGGATCTAGGTTTTGGCCTGTGAGTACGCAGAATTTTCCAAAGCAATTTCATGATATGCTCGGTACTGGTGAAACGTTAATACAGAAGACTTTTAATCGTTTAGCGCAGTTTATTCCAGAAGAAAATATATTCATTCTTACTAATGAAAGATACAATGATTTGGTTTTTCAACAATTACCAAATGTAACAGAACGACAAGTTGTTCTAGAACCAGCTATGCGTAATACTGCACCTTGCATATTATACGCATCTTTGAAAATCCAAAAAGAGAATAAGGATGCTGTAATGATTGTTGCTCCAAGTGATCATTGGATTGAAGATGAAAACGCATTTTCTGAAAATGTTCAAACTGCCTTTAAATATTGTGAAACCAATGATGCCTTAATGACACTAGGTATTACACCAATATTTCCAAATACTGGTTACGGCTATATAGAATATGATAAAGCCTCTACAAATGAAATTAAAACGGTTAATCAGTTTAGAGAGAAGCCCGATTATGAAACAGCAAAATCATTTTTAGATCAAGGTAATTTTCTTTGGAATGCTGGTATTTTTATGTGGAGTGTAAAGTCAGTTGTATCTGCATTTAAAAATAATCAACCAGAATTATACAGTTTGTTTGAAAGTGGTTATAGTTCATACAATACCGAAAAAGAAGATACTTTTATAAAAGAGAATTATCCTAAGGCCGAAAACATATCTGTAGATTATGCTTTAATGGAAAAAAGCAATAACGTATACGTAATACCAGCAACTTTCGATTGGAATGATCTTGGAACTTGGGGAAGTTTGTATGATAAATTAGATAAGGATAGCAATGATAATGCTGTTGTTAATTCAAGAGTCTTGGCTGATGACGCTTCAGGAAATATGATTCGTTCAAAAAAAGATAAGATAGTTGTTGTTGATGGACTTAACGATTACATCATTGTTGATAAAGACGAAGTTTTGCTTATCTTTCCTAAGGCAAAAGAGCAAGATATCAAAAAAGTACTTCAAAACGTGAAAGCCAATTTTGGAGAGGAATATGGTTAATCAATAATGGAAGAAAACAAAGACGAAAGTAAATTTAACTTCGAAGAAGAAGAACAAAAACAGAATAAGGAAAAGTTAGTAGAAGAGAAGAAGCAAGCTGTAAAACAAGATGCTAAAGGTCTCTTTTCAAGTATTTCCACTTTTTTAAGTGAGCTTCTAGATTTTAGAGATGATACCGATAGAGAAGCTACTGTTGGAGCTATAAAGGCCGATATATCTTTTAAAGGTGCAACAGCTTGGATTTTGGTATGTTCTATTATGGTGGCATCTGTTGGGTTAAACGCCAACTCAACTGCTGTAGTGATTGGTGCCATGTTAATTTCACCATTAATGGGACCAATTCTAGGAATTGGAATGTCTATAGCCTTAAATGACATTGACACCTTAAAAAAGTCGCTCATAAACTTAGCCACAATGATAGTGCTAAGTTTATTAACTGCCTTTTTATTCTTTTGGTTATTTCCATTAAGTGAAGATACTTCAGAATTACTTGGTCGTACTAGGCCAGATATTAGAGATGTACTTATAGCCTTTTTTGGTGGATTAGCACTGATAATTGCCAGAACAAAAAAGGGTACCATTGCTTCAGTAATTTTTGGGGTTGCGATTGCTACGGCCTTAATGCCTCCACTTTGTACAGCTGGTTACGGATTGGCAAAAGGCAATTGGGAATACTTTGGTGGCGCTATGTATTTGTTTAGCATTAACACTATTTTCATTGCATTAGCTACATTTATAGTGTTGAAATTACTTAGGTTTCCAATGCTTAAATATGCTAATTCAAGTAAAAGGAAATTTATTGCACGTGGCGCTTCATTGGTTGCTATTATAGTTATGATACCTGCTGTTTGGACTTTTGTTAAGGTACTACAAGAAAGCAAATATGATAGGGATTATAAAAGTTATATAGAAAATGAAATCGATTCTAATCCAAACCTTTGGTTACAAAGAAAAAATTTAGATATCGACAATAAGAGAATTAGCTTGTTTTTTAATGGTGATGTTAGCGATGAAATGATTTCAGACCTTCAAAACGAAAAAAATAATTACGAAAGTTTAAATGGTTTTGAAATTGTAATTAATGCCAACAAATCGAGAAATGCCGACCGATTAAACGAATCACTAGATCGCGCTTTTGCGGAGTTAGATAAAAAAGATATTATCATTGAAGGCTTAGAAAGCCAAATAAAAGAACTTGAAGAAACAATTTCTGGTTTAAATCAGCAGTTAGAAGCTAATAACTCATCAAATGATGTAGGCTTTTCAACTTTAGCAAAAGATGCCAAAATAAAGTTTAATGATTTAGAATACTTTGGGTATGCTAAAATGTTAGAATCTCAGAACTTTACTAAAGTAGATACAATTACAGTGGTGAGTGTTAAATGGAATAATGCATTAAATGATAGTATAATTAATACCAGAGAAAAGGACTTATTAACTTGGTTAAAAACAGAGTTAAAGACTGAAAAGTTAAGGGTGAAACGAAATTAATTACTGGTTCTCTTCAAGATACATTTTACGAACTTTTTTGAAAAGTTCCGAAGAGTAGACGAAACCTGTTACAGCCTCGTTATCTGTTTTGAATATGGTTTCTTTTGAACCTTCCCATTCCTTAAGTCCATTTTTTAAGAATACGATCTTTTCGCCAATCTCCATAACAGAGTTCATGTCGTGAGAATTAATTACAGTAACCATTTCATACTCATCTGTAATTTCTTGAATAAGGTTGTCTATAACAATGGCCGTTTTAGGGTCTAAACCTGAGTTAGGTTCATCACAAAATAAGTACTTCGGATTATTTACTATAGCACGGGCTATTGCAACACGTTTTTGCATTCCACCAGAGGCTTCGCTAGGCATTTTGTAATGCGCACCATCAAGATTAACACGTTTAAGTACAAAATCGGCTCTGTCTTTCATCTCATCTTCACTCAATTTTGTGAACATTCTTAAAGGAAACATTACATTTTCTAGAATATTCATGGAGTCAAACAATGCGCTTCCCTGAAATACCATTCCTATGTCGGATCTCAAGTCGGTTTTTTCGTCTCTAGTCAGATTTTTAAAGACTTTACCATCATATGAAATAGAACCTTGCTCATATTCAAACAAACCTAATAGACACTTTAAAAAGACCGTTTTCCCAGATCCACTTTGACCAATGACTAGGTTAGTTTTTCCTTTTTCAAAAGTTGTAGAAATTCCTTTTAAAATGTGAGCATCACCAAACGACTTATGTAAATCTTTAACTTCTATCATTATCCAAGTAAAAGGCTGGTTAGTAAAAAGTTTAATATAATGATGACCACACTTGTCCATACAAAAGAAGTCGTACTTGCTTTACCAACTTCTAAAGCACCACCTTTCATAAAATAGCCATAAAACGAAGGTATAGTTGCTAGTATAAAAGCGAATACCATTGTTTTTATAAATGCATAAATGATATGAAAAACAATAAGGTCTGTTTGTACACCTTGTATATAGTCTTCTAATGTACCATAACCACCGTAAACACAGGCAACTAACCCGCCGAGTACCCCTAAAAACATGGCAATAGAAATAAGAAATGGGTAAAGTAATAAGGATATGAACTTTGGGAATACCAGATAATTTATTGGATTAATTCCCATAACTTCTAAGGCGTCTATCTGTTCTGTTACTCGCATAGTTCCGATGCTAGAGGTGATGAACGAACCTACTTTACCTGCCATAATTATAGAGATAAAAGTTGGTGCAAATTCTAGTATAATAGACTGTCTTGTTGCAAATCCAACGAGGTATTTTGGAATTAATGGGTTGTTTATATTTAATGAGGTTTGAATGGCTACTACACCACCAACAAAAAATGCAATAAAAGCAACAATACCTAACGATCCAATAACTAAATCATCAATGTCTTTAAAGATAAGGGTTTTCATCACAGACCATTTTGTAGGTTTGCGAAACATATCTTTAATCATAATAAAATATGTGCCTATATTATGAAGGTATTTCATGCCAAATTTTGTTAGTGCTAAAGTATAAAAAAAGATGTGGTTTATTAATATTAATTTAATTTAAGATGCTTTAAATGCCGTATTTTTGCTGCTTAAAACAATGTTGTTGTTAAAGATGAAAAATGCTCTAAGTTTAGTCTTAATTTTATTATCTGTGTTTTCGTGTGGTGCGCAAGAAAATACTATAGTTAATAATACAGAGATTTCTAATAATTTAGATTCAGAAAGGCCTAAGTTGGTAGTTGGAATCATCGTAGATCAGATGCGTTACGATTATTTAACGCGGTTTGAATCTAAATTTAGCGAAGGTGGATTTAAGCGAATGATGAGAGAAGGATTTAACTGTAAGAACAATCATTTTAATTACATACCAACTTACACAGGTCCAGGACATGCCTCTGTATACACGGGTACGACACCCAAATATCACGGGATTATTGCAAATAATTGGTACAGTAAAGTTGAGAAAAAAAGTGTGTATTGCGCTGAAGATACAACAGTAGTTGCTGTCGGAAGTCCATCTAAACGAGAGCGTATGTCTCCACGTCGTATGCTAACCACATCATTTGCAGATCAAAATCGTTTGTTTACGCAAATGAAGGGAAAAACAATTGGTATATCAATTAAAGATAGAGGTGCAGTGTTACCTGCAGGCCATACCGCTAATGCTGCATATTGGTTTAGGGGAAAAGGTGAAGGTAATTTTATTACTACAAATTACTATATGGAAGAATTACCACAATGGGTCAAAGATTTCAACGATTCAGGTATAGTAGAATCTTACATGAAAGAATGGAATACTTTATATGATATAACTACGTATACTGAGAGTGGTGAAGACCTTAATACTTACGAACGTGGTTTTAAGGGTAAAGAAACTGCAACCTTTCCTTATGATCTAGAAGCTTTAAAAGCGGATAATATGTGGTTTGATATTTTAAAGGAAACACCATATGGTAATAGTATAGTGGCTGATTTTGCTATTGAAGCATTAAAGAATGAAGATTTAGGTAATGATGATATTACAGATGTATTGACTGTAAGCTTCTCTAGTACAGATTATGTAGGGCATAATTTTGGTGTGAACTCTAAAGAAGTACAAGATACTTACTTACGCTTAGATAAAGACTTAGAGCGCTTTTTTACAGCGTTAGATGATTTGGTGGGAAAAGGCAATTACACAGTGTTTTTAACGGCAGATCATGGCGCTGTTAATGTACCTGCTTATTTGCAATCTGTTAAGATTCCTTCAGGATATCTTAATAATCCAAAACGTAAGAAACGTTTGAATAGATTTTTAATGACCACTTACGGAACAACAGATGTCATTGAGAACATTAGTAATAATCAAGTATTCTTAAATAAGGCCAAATTGAAAGCGCTTAATCTGAATATTCATGACGTGGAACAAGCACTTGTGGATGAACTTATAGACTATCCAAATGTTTCAAAAGTGTATACGGCAACAGCAATGCGTTCAACATCATTTAATCATGGAATTGAAAAATTACTTCAAAACGGATTTAATCAAAAGCGTTCTGGTGATGTGATTGTAGTCAATGATATTGGTTACATTTCGTACAGTAAAACGGGATCGACTCATGGTAGTGGACTTAAATATGACACACATGTGCCATTATTGTTTTTTGGAGCAGGAATTAAACAAGGGGAAACCTTCGAAAGAACCGAAATTCCTGATATTGCACCAACAATTTCAGCGTTGTTGGGCATTAGTTTTCCAAATGGTGCGACAGGTGAACCTTTAGGGTTTGTATTGGATTAAGATAATTTCTTTAAAATACCTTTCCAGCGTAAATTTCTAATAAAGCGACCTTCATCTGCAGTTACCAAAAATTCTGTGTTGTTCGATTTCGCTTTAAAATATCCACTCATATAATCTCTAAATTGTCTGAAACTATTTTTTTTCATTGCTAGTTTTATAGCTGAGATTAAAGTAATCCAAAGTCCATAACGCATTTTATACATCGCTTCACCTTGTAAATATTTTGAGGCTTTATTGTAAGATTGACCGGTTGGTTTAAGATGCTTCACATGCAGTGATTCGTCGGTCAAAATTTCCCAACCATGATACTTTGCTAAAAGTTCGTCCACAGTATCCCAACCCATAGATGGTTTTAGTTTGCCAATTTGAAGGAAACAGTCTTTTCTGTAAGCTTTTAGTGCACCTCTAATATGATCTTTATTTGTAAGGTTTTCCAAAACCCATTGATCGTTTTTTTTAATGTAGCAGAACCCAGCAGCCATTCCTAGTTTTTGATCTGCCGTAAAATGCTTAGAGATTTGTTCTAGATAATTATTGGGAAAAATTAAATCAGCATCAAATTTGCAGATGATATCATATGCATTATCTAAAAATTCGAAACCTTTATAAAAGGCATTAATAATTTTAGAGCCTGGTAAATGTTTGTCAGAGGAAGAAGTATTAATTAAAGTGATCCAATCATATTTTGAGGTATAGTCTTCAATAATTGTCTGAGTATTATCTGTAGAATTGTCATTGACAAAAACAACTTGTGCAGGAGTTAATGTTTGGTCTACTAGGGATTGTATGGTCTCACCAATAAATGTTTCCTCATTGTGAGCTGGTATAACGATGGAGATTTTCAAAAGTCAAATTCTATATTTCAAAATTAAGTAAACCTAATTGGAATTTGAATACCTTTCCGCATAAACAATGTAATATCTATTTGTAAATGATCTGAATAATGGTCTTATGCCAAGTTTTTTTACTGGGTTTGTCCATTTTTGACAATCCTTAATTGTCCATCCCGTTTTTTCTAGAAGCCAATCGAGCTGCCAATCTTCAAATTCATGGAAATGTCTATCCCGCATATCAGTTTTACTTCTATAAGCAGAAGAAAACCATAAACGTAAAGGGACGCTTATAATTAATTTGTCTGCTTTTATAGATTTTAAAACTTCGTAAGGTGAAAGTAGATGTTCAAATATTTCGAGCGCTGTAACAACATCCGTTGAAGATTTTTCAATAAAAGATCGATCTTCATCTAAATCCTCACCTTGGGTATTTACTACATTATAGCCTTCAGAAATCATTATTTCAGAAAAGGGATTTGTAACACCTAAATCTAAAATTGATTCTGAAGTATTAATGTGCTTTTTTACAAATTCTAAACTAAGTCTAAAACGTTTATTTGGATATGTCTTTTCGTACATAAAATGATCCTGATATAAGCAGGATGAAATATACTACTAATATCTGTAAACAATGGCATTTATATGCATACCTGCACCAACACTAGCAAAGATAATTACATCTCCTTTGTTTATTTTATGGTCATCTAATTTGTTATTTCTGATAAGATCGTATAACGTAGGAACCGTTGCTACAGAACTATTCCCTAGTTTATGGATACTCATTGGCATTATGTCCTCAGGCGCTTTAGTTTTGTATAATCTGTAAAAGCGTTTGATAATTGCCTCGTCCATTTTTTCATTAGCTTGGTGAATAAGGACCTTTTTTACCTCGGAAATATCAACTCCACTTTTATCAAGACAATCTTTCATGGCTTGTGCTACATTGGTAAGTGCGAATTCATAGATTTTTCGACCGTACATTTTGATGTATCGTGTGTCTGGATCTAATTCTTGGTTGTTAGACTTTCCGAAGAATAAATAATAAGCTTCATCATAAGTGAAAGAAGCAGATTCATGAGCTAAGATGCCACCTTCATCATCTGTAGCCTCAATAATACTTGCACCAGCTCCATCTGAATAAATCATAGAATCTCTATCATGAGGATCTACTACACGAGATAAGGTTTCAGCACCAATAACAAGTACTTTTTTTGCCATACCAGCTTTTATAAAAGCTTGGGCTTGAATAACGCCTTCAACCCAACCAGGACAACCGTAAAGAATGTCGTATGCCACGCATTTTGGGTTCTTTATTTTTAGACTATGTTTTATCCTAGCCGCTAAACATGGCAAAATATCACTTTGAATTGCACCATGTCTTACATCTCCAAAGTTGTGCGCGCAGATGATATAATCTAGTTCCTCTTGATCAATATTGGCATCGTCAATCGATTTTTGAGCTGCTAAAAATCCTAAGTCTGAAGTCGTTAAGTTTTTATCAGCATAACGACGTTCAACAATACCAGTAATAGCTTTAAATTTTTCAACGATAACTTCATTAGGATAGCTGATAGAAGATCCGTCCATATTCAAAAACTCATGACTATGAAAATCTTCGTTTTTCTCAATATTAGTTGGAATATAGCTACCTGTTCCTGTGATTTTAATGCTCATAAAAGATAATTTTTCAATTTACGAGCACAAAAATACATGGATAAGATTTACTCTTAAAAAAAAGCGTATTTATTTTACGATGTTCAACAACCAAAATTTATGCCTCAACATAAGTTTCAATAGGTGCGCAAGTACAGATTAAATTTCTATCTCCATAGGCATCATCTACACGTCTTACACTTGGCCAAAACTTGTTATCCCTTACAAACTCTAGAGGAAATGCAGCTTCTTGTCTAGAATAAGGTAATAACCATTCGTCACTTGTAAGCATCTCTTCAGTGTGCGGTGCGTTTTTAAGTGGATTATTAGCGTCTTCTTTTGTACTACTGTCAATCTCTCTTCTAATAGAAATCATTGCATCACAAAAACGATCCATTTCTTGCATGCTTTCACTCTCAGTTGGTTCAATCATCATAGTACCAGCTACTGGAAATGAAACTGTTGGTGCGTGGAATCCATAGTCCATTAATCGTTTGGCAATATCTACCACTTCGATACCATGTGCTTTGAAAGGTCTACAATCAATAATCATTTCGTGAGCAGCTCTACCCATTTCCCCAGAATACAGTGTTTCAAAGCTTCCTTCTAAACGAGATTTGATATAGTTAGCATTTAAAATTGCAGTCTCTGTTGATTTTCTTAAACCATCAGCTCCTAACATTTTTATATACCCGTATGAAATTAAACATGCTAATGCAGAACCAAAAGGCGCAGCTGATATTGACGTAATTGCTTGTTTACCACCTGTTTTAATTAATGGGTTACCTGGTAAAAATGGCTTTAATTGTTCAGCTACGCAGATAGGACCAACACCAGGGCCACCACCACCATGAGGAATTGCAAATGTTTTGTGTAGGTTTAAGTGACATACATCAGCACCAATTGCACCAGGATTTGTTAACCCTACTTGGGCATTCATATTTGCACCATCCATATACACTTGTCCACCAAAATCATGAATAATTTGAGTGATCTCCCTTATGGCAGACTCATAAACACCATGTGTTGATGGGTAAGTCACCATTAATGCTGCCAAGTTATCTTTATGTAATTCAGCTTTTTGTCTTAAATCTTCAACATCTATATTTCCTTCTTCAGTTGCTTTGGTAACAACAACCTTCATACCTGCCATTACTGCACTAGCTGGGTTTGTTCCATGGGCAGATGAAGGAATTAAACAGATATTTCTATGATGATCACCATTAGCTTCATGATAAGCTCTAATTACCATAAGTCCTGCAAATTCGCCTTGTGCACCAGAATTTGGCTGTAAAGAAGTACCAGCAAAACCTGTAATTTCGGTAAGCTGATCTTCAAGCTCTTCTAATACGATTTGATAACCCTTTGCTTGATCTTTAGGTACGAATGGATGTATATTTCCCCATTTAAACATACTTAAAGGCAACATTTCTGCTGCGGCATTAAGTTTCATTGTACAAGATCCAAGTGATATCATTGAATGATTTAAAGCTAAATCCTTACGTTCTAATTTCTTGATATAACGCATCAATTCAGTTTCAGAATGGTGCGAGTTAAATACATCAAGCGTTAAGAAGTCCGATTGACGTTTCAAGTCTTGCGGTATTACATCAGTCTCAATGTGCTTAAGAGCAACAGTATCTCTATCTGCAAGCTTAGCAAATATCTTAATGATATACTCTAAGTCAGTTTTTGATGTTGTCTCATTAAGTGAAATTGAAACCGTGTTCTTATCTATATAGTTAAAATTACTTTTATGCTTTTCAGCAATTTTTCTAAGCTTTTTAGCTTTTGCTTTAACTTGAATAGTATCAAAGTAACTCGTGTTTACTTGCTCAAAACCAAGTGTTTCAAGTGCATTTGAAAGCGCTTTGGTTTTGGTGTGAACACCTTCAGCAATATATTTTAAACCTTCTGGACCATGATACACTGCATACATTCCTGCCATAACCGCAAGTAATACTTGCGCTGTACATATATTAGAAGTTGCTCTATCCCTTTTAATGTGTTGCTCTCTCGTTTGAAGTGCCATTCTGAGTGCACGTCCACCATCTTTATCTTTTGTTACACCAATAATACGCCCTGGAATATCTCTTTTATAAGCCTCTTTTGTTGCGAAATATGCAGCATGTGGTCCGCCATAACCCATAGGGATTCCGAAACGTTGTGTTGTACCTACCACAACATCAGCACCAAAATTTCCTGGTGCTTCTAGTTTAACTAAACTTAGAATATCTGCTGAAACGGCAGTTTTTATTCCTGCTTCAGATGCATTTTCAATAAATGATTTAATATCATTGATTTGTCCATGTTTACCTGGATACTGTAAAATAGCACCAAAATAGCCTTCTGAAAAATCAAAACTATTCTCGTCTCCAATCACTAATTCAATTCCAATAGGAATAGCTCTGGTTTGTAGTACCGATAATGTTTGGGGTAGAATGTTTTTGGATACAAAAAATTTGTTTATACCGGCTTTCTTTTGAGCACGTTCTCTTACTGCAAATAACAAGCTCATAGCTTCTGCAGCAGAAGTACTCTCATCTAGCAAAGAAGCATTTGCAATTTCCATACCTGTAAGATCACATACCATCGTTTGGAAATTTAACAAGGCTTCTAATCTTCCTTGTGCGATTTCAGCTTGGTAAGGTGTGTATGCGGTATACCAGCCTGGGTTCTCCAGTATGTTTCTTTGAATAACAGCTGGTAGAATGGTTGGATTATATCCTAAACCAATATATGTTTTGAAAACCTTATTCTTTTTAGACAATTCATTGATGTGAACAAGATACTCTTGCTCACTCATTGCGCTGTCTAAATCTAATTCTTCTTTTAATAAAATGTCATTAGGAACTGTTTCGAAAATCAGTTGTTCAATTGAGTCTACACCTATGGTTTGTAGCATAGCCTTTTGGTCCTTTTCTCTAGGTCCGATATGTCTATTTGCAAAAGATGATGTGTTCATTTTATCTAGCTTTTTTTTGATATGCAAAAATACGGATTTAGGTATTGTAATTAGTTAATGAAACCTAAAGTTTTTAACCGAAATCTACTCTTATTAACACAATGTCTATTTTTGTGAAATGAAGGTGTTTGAAAATCTTTTTAATTTCTATTTAAATAGCAGTATACATGTGGCATTAGCAGTTGTTGCCTTGACGTATATTACCTTTATTGAATTTGATTTAGAATCTGATAAAAACATGTTATACTTCGTTTTTTTCGCAACTGTAACTGGTTATAATTTTGTGAAGTATTTTGGTGTGGCAAAATTTCATCATCGAAGTTTAGCGGGTTGGCTAAAAACCATTCAAGTATTTTCATTTTTTGCTTTTTTGGCGCTTTGTTATTTTGCATTAGGTTTATCTTATGTAACGCTTATTTGTATAGCCATCTTAGCATTTATTACATTCTTGTATGCCATACCTATTTTACCAATGCGCTATTTTAGAGATAAGAAAAAAAATTTAAGACAAATTAGTGGTCTTAAAGTTTATATTATCGCCTTTGTATGGACATTTGCTACTGTAATTCTACCAATATTAGAGAACAACATTGAAATAGATACTGATGTTATTGTAAGTAGTTTACAGCGATATATTCTTGTTATCGTTTTGATGTTACCATTTGAAATAAGAGATTTGAATTTTGATAGTCTAAAACTAGCAACCATACCTCAAAGGATTGGCATAAAGAATACGAAGATTATAGGTGTAGTTTTGTTATTGGTATTCTTTTTACTAGAGTTTTTTAAAGATGATTTAACTACCTCCGCTCTGTTATCCTCACTTGGAATAATTGTTTTAACACTATTATTTTTGGTTTTTTCTCATAGAAACCAATCAAAATATTATAGTGCTTTTTGGGTGGAGAGTTTACCTATTTTTTGGCTAGTTTTTTTACTGATGTTTAATTAACTCTTCTTTGAAACTTTCAAGAATTTTTTCTTTTTCGTCTTCTTTAAGACAGTCAATTTCAGATTTATGAATAGCGTCAGTTAATTTGCTATTGTTTTTGGAGTATCCTCTAGTGATATTGCACCAAGATAATCTTAAGGCTAATTTAACACGCTCCCAGCCAGTCGCCTCACCATATTGATTTTTATCGCATATGTGTTTTGCTTCTTCGCAGCTTATAAATAAAAAACTTTTCTTCATTTTAAAACCAATTTTCTTCCATACATTCTGCTAATGCGGTACGCGCTCGATGTATTATTACCCAGAGGTTAGACGCAGTAATATTTAATTCATTACAAATAGTTTCAGTATCATAACCTAAAATGGTTTTTTGTTTAAATACCTCCGCTTGTTTTTTTGGTAGCTTAGAAATACATTCGTGAATAGCATTACCTAACTCAGAATTTTCCAAATTATCTTCTGCGGTCTTATCAAATGGATCTGCAACTCGTTCTTCTAGCCAGTCACCTTCAGACTCTGAATCTGTATTGTAATTCATTCTAACTTCAGCTTTTCCTTTGTTAGAATTTATTTTGCGATAATAATCAATAATCTTTCGTTTCAAAATAGAAACAAGCCAAGTGCGTTCACTTGCTTCTCCTTTAAAATTACTCATAGACTTTAAGCCCGCTAAGAACGTTTCAGAGACCAAATCTTTGGCCATTTCTCTGTCGTTAACTCTAGAGATTGTGTAATTGAACAGGTAATCTGAATATGAATTAATCCAATTGTTTGGATTTAATTGATGGTTGGCCATTTAGTTGTCATTACTTAAATCAAAAATAACGAAAATATTCATTTTTATGACTCCTGAAAATTTCTTTTATTGTTTTGAAGCACTTATAATGTAATATCCAAAGCTTTTCAGGTGTAGACCCGATAATAGTGCGTAAAAAGAACCCTTCAGATTATGTAAGCTTTCTCTCTTTAAGTTTTTAAAACGAAATATTTTCTTAAGAATAAAACCTGATATTGCAAATGGAACATGCAGTACGGACGGCGCAACTCGATAAGAAATGTCTTCGATCTTTATATTAGTAAAGCCAAGCTCTTCAAGCTTATCCTTTATATAGTGATGAGTTTCGAGTTTTTCTAAACTCCAATGCTCACAAAGTTTTTGGTAGGCGAATTTTCCCCCACAGCACAAGTTATTGTGATTCTTTTTTAAGAAAGCATCAGCAATAACTAGTCTACCTTTAGGTTTTAGAATTCTGTGGGCTTCTTTTAATGAATTAACATTATGACCAGAATGGCAAAAGCTTTCTATAGCTATAGCAGAGTCGAAGGAATTTGATTGAAAGAAAGTGTTATTGTAATTCTCTTTAATGATGATACCATTTTTGCCTTTAAGCAACTCATTACCTTTTTTTACTTGAAAATCAGAAAGTGTTACTCCATATGCAATAACGTTTTTAAAATTGTTTAAAGCATAACGCATTGTTGCACCCATACCGCAACCAAGGTCTATTAATCTGTTTTTGGTATTCTTTATTTGTAGTCGCTTCATAATTTGAGTATTCATTTCGTTAAGCATGGTATCCCTTCTAAAAAGATTGGTTTTAAACCATGAGAAATATCCAAAATGCATATTGAAATCTTTACTCCAAAATTTATAATCTTCGGTAGCTTCGTTGTAGAAGTCTACCATTTCCAGGCGATTTTTTTCAGAATAATTAGTGTAAGGTATTGTTCGTGTTTTCATAATTAAAGAATTTAGGTAGTTTCCATTTTGTAGTGTTGTATGCTCTAGCTGTCTTTTTTAAGTGTCCTTCTTGAAGATTTACGTTTTTAATGACTTTAAGCTTCATTAAGCAGCATGCTATCATCCACCCAAAATCTATCTCATACCACCTAGATGAAAATTTTGCTGAAGTTGGATAAGAATGATGGTTGTTGTGAAAGCCTTCGCCAAATGATAATAAACCAAGGATTACATCATTATAACCACTTTCGTCTGCATCTACTATTTTGTATCTTGAATAGCCATATTTGTGAGATGCATAACCAATGTACCAATGTCCTAGAATGATTAAAGAAGTTCTAAAACATGTGGCAAAAAGCATGCTGTTAAACCCAAATACTAAATAAAGAATTGCCATGAATAGGATGTAATGTATTATCCAAGTTTTATTAAGCCATTTGATGGTTGAATCGTTTATGTCTTTTAATGGAATATTGTATCTACTTTCATTAACAGGAATATATGTTAAATGCAAATTCCATATATAATCGGTAAATAATGAGTGTTTATACTGAAAATAGCGCGGGCAATCTTTTCTGTTCTGCCAATAGTCTCTGTAGTAATGTTGCCTTAACCAGCTTAATGGACTTCCTAAACCAGTTAGAATGAAAAGATATAAACTAATGTTTGTAAAGGTCTTGCTTGTTTTGTATGATTTATGAATGATTCCTCTATGTAATCCAACGGAATGACCAATACCAACGGTTAAAACCAATAGACATATATTTAAGATAATATCAAACTTATTAATTGAAGAAAAGTCAATCAATACAATGGGTAGCGTCATGGCGTATAGCCAGATAGATTTTTTCCAACTAAATTTTATTATACCATGTTCTGTTTTTGGAATAAATATTTTCATGATAGCTCTTTGTTAATACGTTTTAAAGTGTAGAGAAAGTAACTCGCAATAGATAGAGGCAATAGGATTAAACCAATGATATAAGGAATAGTATCGTTATATAAATTTTCAATTGTAATGCATAATAGAAAGTACACAGCTACAAATAACCAATAGTAAAGCACTTTTGCTTTGCTTGATTTTGATATGTTTTTCCAATAGTAGAATAGACTCAGAGCCGAAAAAATTTGAATTAATCCAAGAAGAATTTGAAAAAGTAATCCAAAGTAAATGGTAAGGTACAAGACCAAAGTGATAATGAATGCTAATAGGTTTGTTTTATATAATATTTTCATTTTTATTAATTTTTAAACTTTCAGAAAAAATTGAAAGTATTGATTAAAAAAATATATGTTCTATTTCAAGAGTTTAAGAACGGACTTGGTTAACCAGTTTTGTTTCTGGTCTATAAGTTTATTCATTAGCGTGTCCATATCGTTAGCCAGTTCCATTAAGGCTTTTGTTTGCTTTATCAATTCTTGGGTTTGCTTGCTGCCATCATCTTCTATTGAAGATACTTCTTCTAATACTTTAATCACTGGTTTTATTTCTCTTCGACTTCTTTCCTTAGCAATTATTTTCGCTAATTCTTGTACGTCTTTTTCCGTTGTGAAAAACTCTCTACGTTCACCAGAAATGAGTACTTTGGTAACAATACCCCAATCCACAAGATTTCTTAAGTTCATACTTGTATTGCCACGTGATATCTTTAGTTCTGTCATGATATCCTCCATAGATAATGGTTTGGTAGAAACAAAGAGTAATGCTTGTATTTGAGCCATCGCCTTATTGATGCCCCAAAGTGTACCTAAGCTTCCCCAAGTACTTATAAATTTTTCTTTAGCTTCTCCAAATTCCATATTACAAATATACAAAATATTTTAAACTTTCAATAATCATTGAAAGTTATTATTTTATTTGTAAATGAATGTGATCATCGTGTCTCACAGAATGACAACCCTGAAAACGAATTCGGTATTCATTCTGTAACTTTAAGTCTCTTTTTAGGTAGGGCTCAATAAAAATGCTTTGCGTTTCGGATTTTGATAATAAGGCTTTAAGTAAAGCTCTGGTTCTTTTTTTGTCGAGTTGTAATTCGGTGTTCATACCAAAACTTAGATATTTCGGAAAGTCGTATTGCCAATGACCATTGTCAGTACATGGCATATTAGCATCTTTGATAAAAGCACCATAACCAGAGTTTGAAGGTTTCTGTTCTGTTGGTTTACCATCTTTATTTAAATACATAAATGATAAATCTACTTTTTTACCATCGTTATGACTGAGATGTGGTAATAAAGGGAATCCGTTGTAAAAGGGAAAGCAGGCGTCTAAATATGTTATTTTAAATTCACAGTTTTTGATGCTTTCTATAAGCATCTGTTTTAATTCTGGATTGACATAATTTCGAAATGTCAATGGATAGAACCAATTCCTGGGTACCAAATCATTATGAAACCAAGGTAGCCTTTCTCTACCAAATTGCTTTGCAATAGGAGGGATTAGCAATAAATTAAATATTAAATAAACTATTGGAAATACATGTCGTTTTTTCCAGTCTTTATTTTTTGAAATTATAATAGTGAGCAACCAAATGATACCACCAACTTGAGTAAGAACTGTCAAGAAAATAATAAACAGAATGTGTGCGATTAATTTTATGAATGACATAAATTTAGAACGCATTAACCTGTCTTTTTATTTCAACAACCCAGCGCGTCTTAATAAGGCTTCAGGTTTTGGTTCTTGACCTCTAAACTTTTTATACAATGTCATCGGATTTTCGGTGCCACCTTGAGATAACACAAAGATTTTAAATTTATCCGCTACGGTTTTATTAAAAATGCCTTCTTCTTTAAAATATTCAAAAGCATCTGCATCTAAAACTTCTGCCCATTTGTAGCTGTAATATCCTGAAGAATAACCACCTTGAAAGATGTGAGCAAATGCAGTACTCATACAATTTTCTTCAACATCTGGATATAATTGTGTTTTCCCAAATGCCTTTGTCTCATGCGATTTTACTGATGTAATCGTTTCTGGTGACTCGTTGGCATGCCAAGCCATGTCTAACATTCCGAAGCTTAATTGACGTAAGGTTTGCATGCCTTCATTAAAGGTAGCTGAAGCTTTAATTTTTTCAATAAGTTCCATTGGGATAAGCTCACCTGTTTCGTAGTGCGTCGCAAAGAGTTTTAGAGTCTCTTCTTCGTAACACCAATTTTCTAAAATCTGACTTGGTAATTCTACAAAATCCCAATACACATTTGTACCAGATAAACTAGGATAAGTGGTATTAGCTAGCATACCATGTAATGCATGTCCGAACTCATGAAACAGTGTAGTAACCTCATTGAAAGTTAACAATGATGGCTTACTTTTTGTAGGTTTTGTAAAGTTGCAAACAATGGATACATGAGGTCTATCGTTCTCGCCATTTTTTATCATTTGCGACTTGTAAGATGTCATCCATGCGCCATTTCGTTTTCCTGCTCTTGGAAAGAAATCTGCATAGAAAATGGATACTAAATTACCTTCGGTATCTACTACTTTATAAGTCATAACATCTTCATGATATTTGTCTATAGTATCAATTTCTTCAAATTGTAATCCGAATAATTTTTCAGCAACTTTAAAAGCTCCGTTAATAACATTTTCGAGTTTGAAGTATGGCTTTAACTGTTCGTCATCTAGACTAAATAATTTTTGCTTTAATTTTTCAGAATAATATGCAGAATCCCATTTTTGTAGATTATCAATTCCGTCTAAATCCTTAGCGAAATCTTCTAAATTTTTAAACTCCTTTAGAGCAGCTGGTTTTGCCTTTTCTAGTAGTTGGTTTAGAAAGGCATTCACTTTTTCTGGTGTTTCTGCCATGCGCTCTTCTAGTACAAAATGCGCGTGTGTTTTATAGCCTAAAAGTTGTGCTCTTTGATAACGTAATTCTGCAATTCTTAAAACATTGTCTTGATTGTCTAAATCATCATTTTTAAAACCTTTGCTGCCAAATGCTTTAGACAATTTTTCTCTTAAGTTTCTATTGTCGGCATACGTCATAAATGGAATGTAGCTAGGATAATCTAAAGTAATCAACCAACCGTCTTTTTCTTTACTTTCTGTTAATTGTTTAGCAGCTTCTTTTGCATCATCAGGTAAACCAGATAAATCAGTTTCATCTGTAATGTGCATTTCAAAATTGTTGGTTTCAGCTAAAATATGCTCACCAAACTTTAATTTTAATTGGCTTAATTCTTTATCAATAGCTCTAAGTTTTTCTTTGTCCTCATCTTTTAAATTGGCGCCATTTCTAGAAAAGCCTTTGTATTTTTCATCTAATAGGGTTTTTTGTTCTGTAGTTAGATCTAATTCAGACTTAATGTCGTAAACAGCTTTTACTTTTTTAAATAATTCTTCATTTAGTGTGATGTCATTGCTGAACTCAGATAAAAGCGGAGAAACCTCTTGTGCTATTTTTTGAATGTCATCATTAGTTTCAGCAGAATTTAGATTAAAGAATATACTGGAAATACGACTTAGTTCTTGACCAGAATAATCTAAGGCTTCAATAGTGTTTTCAAAATTTGGCACTTCTTTGGTACTAGTAATAGCATCAATCTCTGCCTTTGCTTTTTCAATTGCGGTTTTAAATGCAGGCAAATAATCTTCATTTTTAATTTTTGAAAACGGTGCAGTATTGAAAGGTGTATTGAATGTATTATTAAGAATATTCATGTGTTTTGATCTAAAATTTCCTTGTTATAATATTGATAATCTGTATTTTAACTCATTTTTAAGAGCTTCAAAAATACTTTCATTATAAGTTTTTAGTATCTTTGAATGTTCTTTAGAAGTAAGTCTTATTACTCTAAAGAATTGGTTAATAGCTTAAGCCTTGATGAGAATCGAGGCTTTTTTATAAGTCTTTAGCAGACTCGTGCACCTTAGCTTTAAGTCCTTCTTTGTATACCATAACTTTATCTAGTATACATTGGTCCGCACTACCTAAAATTTGAGCTGCTAAAATTCCAGCGTTTTTCGCACCATTTAAAGCAACAGTTGCCACAGGAACTCCACCAGGCATTTGAAGAATTGATAATACAGAATCCCAGCCATCTATTGAGTTACTACTCTTTACTGGTACACCAATTACTGGTAATGGAGATAACGATGCTACCATACCTGGTAAATGTGCAGCGCCACCAGCACCTGCAACAATGACTTTAATACCTCTGGTATGTGCATTTTTACTATAATCGAATAATTTTTCTGGAGTACGATGCGCAGAAACTATGTCTACTTCCACTTCAATATCAAATCCTTTTAATATATCTATAGCGTCTTGCATTACTGGCAAATCGCTTTTGCTTCCCATGATTACTCCTACTTTACTCATTTATTTACTTATAACTTTTATTGTTCGTTTTACCTTTTCCGCGACTTCCCTTGCTTTAGCAATATCTTTGTCAACTATGGTAACATGACCCATTTTTCTAAATGGTCTGGTTTGTTTTTTACCATAAATATGTGGTGTTACTCCATCCATTGCCATAATATCTTCAATATTTTCATAAAGAACATTACCAGTATGATTTTCTGCACCAACCAAGTTTACCATAACACCAGCAACTTTACTTTCTGTATTTCCAAGAGGCAAACCAAGTACACATCTTAAGTGTTGTTCAAACTGACAAGTGTAACTTGCTTCAATACTGTAATGACCTGAATTATGAGGTCTTGGTGCCACTTCATTTACGATGATGTCATCATCTTCAGTCTGAAACATTTCTACAGCCAATAGCCCAACATGTTTAAATGCAGCAGCTGTTTTTAGCGCAATAAGTTCAGCTTTTTTAGAAATCTCATCAGGTATTCTTGCTGGGCAAATCACATATTCTACTTGATTGGCTTCAGGATGAAATTCCATTTCAACTACAGGATATGTTTTTAAATCCCCTTTTTCATTTCTTGCAACAATAACAGCAAGTTCGTTTTTAAAAGGGATTAAATCTTCAGCAATACACTCAACATTTGGTAGGTCAATTAAATCTGTGTAGCGTCGCACCACTTTTACACCTTGACCATCATAACCAAATCTTGCACTTTTCCATACAAACGGATAGCTTAAACCACCATTTTCAACCGCATCATAAATTTCTGAAGTATGTGCGAAACGTGAAAAATCTGCTGTCGGAATATTATGATCTACATAAAACAGTTTTTGATGTGCCTTATTTTGAATAGTCCTTAATGTCTTTGCTGATGGAAATACTTTAATGCCTTCATTTTCTAGAGTTTCTAAGGCGTCAACATTTACATTCTCAATTTCTATAGTAAGAACATCTACTGTTTTTCCGAAGTTAACAACAGTATCATAATCTAGTAAATCACCAACTGTAAATTCGTTACACGCTAACCTAGAAGGAGCATCTTCACTTGGGTCTAAAACACAGGTATGAATATCGTATTTTCTTGTAACGTACAATATCATTTTGCCCAATTGTCCGCCACCAAGAATTCCTAATTTAAAATCTGAAGAAAAATAGTTCATCAATAATTGTTGTTCTCAAGACATAGAGAAACACTTTTATAAAGATTTGACTTAATTTAAGGCAAAAATAAGCTAATTCTAGTATAAAATTCCAAAATCCTAAATCAAAAATCGCCTATACTTAATCAAATGATTATCTTAGCGAATCTAAAATTTGAAGATGGATATAAAACTTCACGATTTATACTTTAAACCTTATTTGTCGGCCAAAGAAATAGACGATGCAGTTCAGAAAATGGTGGATGATATTTCTGAAGATTTAGGTGATGAAATGCCAGTTTTTGTGGGCATTCTTAATGGGTCTTTTATGCTAGTTAGTGACTTTGTAAAGAAGTACCCAAAACCTTGTGAAGTGACGTTTATAAAGTTAGCGTCTTATAAAGGTGTAAAGTCTACAGAAGATATACAACGCCTTATAGGTATAACGCAAGATTTAACAGATAGAACCGTCGTAATTTTAGAAGATATTATAGATTCTGGAAACACTTTAGGAGAAGTACATCGCATTTTTAAAAATGAAAATGTAAAGCAATTGTTAATTGCCACACTTTTTTACAAACCAGAATCATACGATAAAGATTTTAAACTTCATTATGTAGGCAAAGAAATACCGAATAAATTTATTGTTGGTTACGGATTAGATTACGACCAGCTTGGAAGAGATTTGCCAGATGTATATCAATTAAAAACCACACAACACATGACTAACATTGTTCTATTTGGACCTCCAGGAGCAGGAAAGGGAACACAAGCCGAATTTTTAAAAGAAAAGTACGATTTAGTACACATTTCTACAGGAGATGTTTTTAGATATAATATTAAAAACGAAACTGCCTTAGGAATGTTGGCAAAGTCATACATGGATAAAGGTGAGTTAGTGCCAGACCAAGTAACAATAGATATGTTAAACAAAGAGGTTGAAAAAAATGCAGATGCTAAAGGTTTCATTTTTGATGGATTTCCAAGAACAAATGCACAAGCAGAAGCATTAGATAAATTAATGGTTTCTAAGGATTCTCAAATCAATGCAATGGTGGCATTAGAGGTTGACGATGAGGTATTGGTAGGACGTTTATTAAAACGTGGTGAAACTAGTGGAAGAGCAGATGATGCTGACGAAAGTATTATTAGAAACCGTATTAAAGAATACTACGATAAAACAGCAATTTTAAAAGATTACTATTCAGCACAAGATAAGTATCATGGTGTTGATGGAGTAGGAAGTATAGAAGATATTACAGAGCGATTAAGTACTGTAATTGATAAGCTATAAGTAAAACCAAATTGTCATTCCTGGTTAGACAGGAATCTCATTAGTATAATGTTAAGGAATGACAATTAACAAGATTCCCACTGTCGTGGGAAGTAAACATGACTGAAGGAAATTTTGTTGATTACGTAAAAATGCACGTCGCTTCCGGAAATGGAGGTAAAGGTTCTGCGCATTTACATCGTGAAAAATACATAGCTAAAGGTGGACCAGACGGTGGCGATGGTGGTCGTGGTGGACACGTTATTATAAAAGGAAATGGTAATCTTTGGACACTACTTCACCTTAAATTTAAGAGGCATATAAAGGCTGGTCATGGCGCACATGGGAGTTCAGGTAGAAGTACAGGTGCTGATGGTGAAGATGCTATTATTGAAGTGCCATTAGGAACTGTAATCAGAGATACTGAAACCAATAACATCTTATTTGAAATCACAGAAGACGGCGAAGAACGTATTGTTGCTGAAGGTGGAAAAGGAGGTCGCGGAAATTGGCATTTTAAGAGTTCTGTAAATCAAACACCAAGATATGCGCAACCTGGTATTCCGCTCGAAGAAAAAAATATCACTTTAGAACTTAAAGTATTAGCAGATGTTGGTTTGGTCGGGTTTCCAAATGCAGGAAAATCTACATTACTTTCCGTGTTGACTTCTGCAAAACCAAAAATTGCCGATTACGAGTTTACCACATTAAAACCTAATCTTGGAATTGTGAAGTATCGCGACTACCAATCTTTTGTAATGGCAGATATACCTGGTATTATTGAAGGTGCAGCAGAAGGCAAAGGTTTAGGGTATTATTTTTTAAGACATATAGAACGTAATTCTATTTTGTTGTTTTTAATTCCTGCTGATGCTAAGGATATCGTCGAGCAATATGAAATTTTGGTTGATGAATTAAGACGCTACAATCCTGAAATGTTAGATAAAGAACGCTATGTAGTTATTTCAAAATCTGATATGTTAGATGATGAGTTAAAGTCTGAAATATCTACAATACTAGATAAGGATTTAGAAGCAGATTATATGTTTATTTCATCTGTAGCACAACAAGGACTAACCGAACTTAAGGATAAACTTTGGCGAATGCTTAATGACTAAGGCTTTCTTCACATGAAAGACACCATTAAAAACATTGTAGAATATAATGACAATAAACTCAGTAAGGGTTTTGCGTTTTTTATTCAGTTTTTAATTGTGCTATCTGTAATAACGTTTTCAATAGAAACACTACCTAATTTAAAACCACGAACACAACACATTCTAAACTCTATTGAAATTTTTTGTGTTGTTGTATTTATCTTAGAATATTTAGCTAGAATATTAGTGTCTGAAAAAAAATTGAAATTTATTTTTAGTTTTTTCGGACTGATAGATTTGTTTGCTATTCTTCCTTTTTATCTCTCATTTGGTGTTGATTTAAGGTCGTTGAGAGTGCTGAGAATGTTCCGATTATTTAGGCTTTTAAAATTGGTGAGATACAACAAGGCTATGCGACATTTTGCTAAAGCTATGATGTTGGCAAAAGAGCAAATCATACTGTTTATGGGTGTGACTTTGGTCCTCATCTATTTTGCGGCAATTGGTATATATTATTTTGAAAACGAAGCACAACCAGAGCATTTTTCTTCAATTTTTGATAGTCTTTGGTGGTCTATCGTAACACTAACGACAGTAGGTTATGGTGATGTTTATCCTATTACTGTTGGTGGTAGAATTTTTACTTTTTTCATCCTTCTTATTGGTTTAGGTATTGTTGCGATTCCTACAGGAATTATTTCATCTTCCTTGACAAAAGTTGTTGAACCTAATGATGATAGCGAATAGTTAAAAGTTTCTTCTCGATATCATTTTTTAATATCTTTAAAAGAAAAATAATGAAGCCTTTAAGATATTTTATCGTATTTCTCATATGCTTTTCATGTGGTCCATTGATTAACTATGACTATGAGAAAACCACAAACTTTTCAAAATACAAAACTTACAATTATTTTGATGATATGAATACTGGTTTGAGTCAATTAGATACCAAGCGAATTGTAAGGGCTATTGATGATAAATTGGCAACAATGGGTTTGTCACGTTCTGAGAATCCAGATTTTTATATCGATATTCAAAGTGAAGAGATACAAAATAGAAGTAATTCAAATATTGGTGTTGGCGCTGGTGGTACTGGTGGTAATGTAGGTGGTGGAGTATCTATAGGTTTCCCAATTGGTGGAAATCAAAATACGAGACAAATCAAGATTGATTTTGTAGATAAGCAGCAAAATGAAAAATTATTTTGGCAAGCAGTTAGCGAAAGCACCTATAGACAAAATGCTTCACCTGAAAAACGAGAAGAAGCTTTCGTAAAATTAGTTGAAAAGATTTTTAGTCAATATCCACCTAAGTAACAAATCTTACAAGACACCTTTAAGAATTAAATTAAACATTTTATTAAGATAAAGCGGTTGCGAATCATTATATTTTTGATGTAATTATATTTCAATATGACAAAATATTTTTGGCTATTTTTCATTTCTTCAATCAGTTTTGCTCAAACCTCAATAGAGAAAACTAAAACCTTAATCGAAAACAAGAAATTCGCAAAGGCTGAATTAGAAATCAAAAGTTATTTAGATTCACATCCTAATGACATTGAGGCGATTGAGTTATTTGGTGATACTTTTGGACATCAAAAAAAGTGGGATGAAGCTATAGTTCAATACAAGAAACTCGTTGATAAAGCATCGAATAATGCGAATTACCAATATAAATATGGTGGAGCTTTAGGCATGAAGGCGCTTAGTGTGAGCAAGTTTAAAGCACTTGGGATTATTGGTGATGTAAAAAAAGCATTTTTAAAAGCTGCAGAACTTGATCCTAATCATATTGATGCCAGATGGGCATTAGTTGAACTGTATATGTCACTTCCAGGTATTGTTGGTGGAAGTAAATCAAAAGCGCTTAAATATGCCAATCAATTAGAAAGTCTATCTAAAGTTGACGGATATTTGGCAAAAGGCTATATCTATGAATATGATGATGAGCCTGAACTTGCCGAGAAATATTATAAAATGGCCATTAAAGTTGGAGGTTCAATTACCTGTTATGACAAACTAACTAACTTTTATGAAGGTCAAGAACAGCCAGATAAGGCTATCAATAACTTAGAACAAGCACATCAAGTACATCAACGTAATGCCATGCATTATCAAATAGGTAAAGTATGTGCGGATTATAATATTCAACTAGAAAAAGGTGAAAAATGCTTGAAAACTTATCTTAATAACTATTCCGCTAAAGATGGTGTTCCAAGGGCATGGGCTTACTATCGCTTGGCTCAAATTTACAAGCATAAAAAGGATAAGGATGAGGCCTTAAAGTGGATTGAAAAGGCCATTGTAGGTTTACCAAAAATTAAAGTATTTAAAGAGGAAAAAGCGTCAATATTAAATATTTAAGGAGTGATACATAAGTTTTGTTTATGTATTTCATATCTATTATTTATACCTTAAATATCTGTTAATACGCAATTTCATGATAGTATTACTATTATCTTTGCAATTAAATGTTTTAAAGATGGATAGTTTACTATCAAACATAAAAATTGCTGTACCAGATAAGATCTACATTAAAGATCCTGAGTCTTCAGATTTGGGAAAACGCATTATTGAGCACAGCATTATACTAATCGACGAGATAGGTTTTGATAGCTTTACTTTTAAAAAGCTTGGGGTAAGAATTGGCTCTAATGAAAGTTCAATTTACCGTTATTTTGAAAGTAAACATAAGTTATTACTATATCTTACATCAAGGTATTGGGCATGGGTTGAATATCAATTGGTATTTGCTACGCACAACGTACCGGATGATAATACAAAATTGACTAAGGCAATTGAGGTTATTACAAGAACAATTAAAGAGGATGTGACGTTCACACATATAAATGAAGTTGTTCTTAATCGGATTGTAATTAATGAATACTCAAAATCTTACTTAACGAAAGAAGTAGATAGCGAAAACAAAGAAGGTTATTTTGTACTATACAAGCGTCTCATTAGACGATTGAGTGAGATGATCACTAAGGTGAATAAGGATTATCAGTTCCCTTCAAGCTTGGCAAGTACCATTGTTGAAGGTGCCTTACATCAACATTTTTTAAAATCACATTTTATTTCAATTACAGATTGTAACGATAAGGTTACACCAACAAAGTTCTTCATCAACCTAACTCAGAACGTTTTAAATATAAAAACAAATGGATCAAAATAAACCACTATTAACACCATGGCAAAGATTTGTCGGTATACTAAAATTAGAGCGAAAAGACATCACTCAAGTTTTATATTATGCAGTATTTTCGGGGTTAATAGCATTAACTCTTCCACTTGGGATACAAGCAATTATTAATCTTATTCAAGGTGCACAAGTCAGTACATCTTGGATTGTGTTGGTCATTTTGGTGACATTAGGTGTTGCCTTCGTAGGTATTTTACAGCTGATGCAGATGCGTATTATTGAAACCATTCAGCAACGTATTTTTATGCGAGCATCTTTTGAATTCATCTACAGATTTCCGAAGATAAAGATGAATGAGCTAGAGAACTATTATCCACCAGAATTGGCAAATCGTTTTTTTGATGTATTAAACATACAAAAAGGACTAGCGAAGCTTTTGTTAGATGTACCTGCAGCTACATTACAGATTGTGTTTGCGTTAATATTACTATCATTATATCATCCATTCTTCATAGCATTTGGAATTTTATTAGTTGTCCTTATTTATATTGTTTTCAAGTATACAATAGAGCGTGGTATGGTGACAAGTCTTAAGGAGTCTAAGCAAAAGTATAAGGTTGCACATTGGATTCAAGAGGTTGCGCGTTCAATAACTAGTTTTAAAATGTCTGGTAAAACCACTATGGCATTAAATAAAAATGATTATTTGGTGGATGGTTACTTAAAAGATCGTGAGAGTCACTTTAAGATATTGGTCTTACAGTTTATTCAAATGATAGGATTTAAGGTTATTGTAACAGCAGGATTATTAGTTATTGGTGGCTTACTCGTTTTAAATCAAGAAATGAATATTGGTCAGTTTGTAGCAGCTGAGATTATCATTTTATTGATTATTACGTCTGTAGAAAAACTAATCTTAGGTTTAGAATCCTTTTATGACGTTTTAACATCTCTAGAAAAGATGGGGCAAGTTGTTGATAAGAGGATTGAAAGTCAAGAAGGTGAAGACCCAAATTTCACGGATGATTTCTCTATTGAATTAGATGATGTGACATACTCTGTGCCAAGTAGACCAAATCCTATTCTTAAGAATATTTCATTCACCATTAAAGCGAAAAGTAGAATTTTAGTGCGTGGCGCGAGTGGAGCAGGAAAGTCTAGTTTACTCAGATTAATCGCAGATATAAATAATCCTACCGAAGGAGCAGTGTATTTAAATGACGTGAATCTTAAAAATATTCATGGAAATAAGTACAGATCAAATTTAGGGATTGCTCTATCAGATGAAACACCATTTGAGGGAACCATTATGGAAAATATAACCTTTGGTGATCCTAATGTTTCTGTAGAAGAAGTAAGAGAGGCACTGAAGAATGTAAGGTTGTTAGAGTACATTAAGGATACAGATAAAGGTTTAAATACAGTAATCTATCCTGAAGCTAAGCAAACATCATACACGGTTGCTAAAAAATTGATGCTTGCAAGAGCTATTGTACGTAAGCCAAAATTATTGTTACTCGAAGATCCTTTAGAACACTTTGAAAGAGATGAAGCAAGAGCCTTAATTAAATTCTTAACAGAAAAATCTAATCCTTGGACACTAATTGTGGTAAGTTTTAATAACGATTGGGCTAGTGAATGTACAGATACCATCACATTAAAAAAAGGACAAATAGTTTAAAGAAAAAGGTCATGTTAAATATATCTAGAAACCCATTGAATAAAAAGGTTGACTTAACGAAGTTTAAGTCTTCAAAACATGTTTTTAATAAAAACTATTATAAGCAATCAAGAAGATTTTTAGCAGGTTTTGCTATAGTTTGTCTTATTATACTTTTTCTACCTTGGACTCAGAATATTTCAGGTAGAGGTCAGGTAACTTCTTTAACACCAGAGCAAAGACCACAAACCATTCAATCGCCAATTCCTGGTAGTATTCAAAAATGGTATGTGCGAGAAGGTCAAGGTGTCAAGAAAGGTGACACCATTATGCAAATTGCTGAAATTAAAAGTGACTATTTCGATCCTAATTTAGTTGAGAGAACTCAGCAACAAAGAGATGCTAAAGAGTTTTCTGCGAAATCTTATCAGGAAACCGTAAGAGCACAAGATGTTAGAATTGGTGCATTACAAAATGAGAGAGTTCTTAAATTAGAGCAAGCTCAAAATAAATTGGCTCAGGCCATTCAAAAAGTAAAGGCTGACAGCATTGATTTGGTGGCAGCACGCACAAATCTGCGAATTGCTCAAATTAAGTATAATCGAGCAGACACTTTATTAAAGGATGGTTTTGTAGCACGAAAAAATCTTGAGGATGCTGCAATAAAACTTCAAGAAACCCAAGCTAAAGAGACCTCTCAAGAAGCTAAACTTTTAGTGAGTAAAGCGGAGGTTACAAATGCGAAGTTAGAAATCAACCGTGTGAAACAGGAATTTTCAGATAAAATATCTAAAGCGAGAAGTGAGAAATTTAAAGCACAGTCAAGTCAATTTAGTACAGAAGCTGATGTTCAGAAATTAGAAAATCAAGTTTCTAATTACCAGTTAAGGAGAAATATGCAATTCATCACTGCACCATATGACGGATTTATTAATACAGCATTTAGAGGTGGAGTTGGGCAAACGTTTAAAGAAGGTGAAGAATTGGTTGGTATTATACCGGATAATATAGATTTAGCAGTTGAAACCTATGTAAGACCGATAGATTTACCTTTAATGCATGTAGGTGAGAAGGTAAGAATTCAGTTCGATGGTTGGCCTGCAATTATCTTTAGTGGTTGGCCAAATGTATCATATGGTACATATGGTGCTGAGGTTGTTGCCGTAGAACGTTTTATAAGTTCTAATGGTAAATTTAGAATACTGTTAAAGCCAGATCCTGAAGATCATCCATGGCCAGATGAAATAAGAGCTGGTTCAGGTGCCTTTACAATGGCGCTTTTAGAAGATGTACCAATTTGGTTTGAGTTATGGCGTCAACTTAATGGATTCCCTCCAAACTATTATCAACCTGTTGAAAGTGGTAAGTCCAAAAAAGATAAAAAGTAACTATGAAGTATCTAAGCACATTACTTATTGTTTTTATCAGCTTATTTAGCTTTGGGCAAGAAGAGGAGCTTTCAGAAGTTTTACGATTTGATGAGTATTTAGGTTATGTAAAAAAGTTTCATCCTATTGTTAAGCAAGCGGAGCTTGTAATAGATGAAAGTCAAGCTAAACTCTTAAAGTCTAGAGGAGCTTTTGATCCGAAGTTTGAAGTTGATTATGATAGAAAAAAGTTTAAAGGCACCGAATATTTCGATAGATTAAATGGTATGTTTAAGATACCAACTTGGTATGGTATTGAACTCAAAGCCACCTTCGAAGAAAACACTGGCGATTTTTTAAATCCGCAAGGTTTTGTTCCAGATGAAGGATTGTATTCTGCAGGTGTAAAATTACCTGTTGCTCAAGGATTGTTGATTAATGATAGAATGGCTTCATTAAAGCAAGCAAAGTTGTTTAGAGAACAAGCTAAAGCGGACAGAGATATTTTTGTCAACAATATACTTTTTGAAGCTTCTATAGCTTACTTCAAATGGTTACAAGCTTATAATGAGTTTCAAGTATTTGGTAATTTCCTCGTCAATGCGCAATTGCGTTTTAGAGGTGTAGAACGTGGTGCAGAAGTTGGGGAGCGTGCTGAAATTGATGTTGTGGAAGCACGAATAGCTATCAATCAGAGACGCTTAAGTCAAGAGCAGGCTAGGGTTAAGCTGATGAAGGCTGCTTTAGAACTTTCGACTTTTTTATGGTTAGAAAATAATATACCTGTAGAATTGCAAGACAATGTGGTTCCAGATATTCAGTCTGAACCTATTATAGATGACGTTTTTACTATCAATGAATTGATTGAAGATGATAACATCATTGAGACGCATCCAAAAATGTTATCCTTAGATTATAAGTTACAGAGTTTAGAGGTGAATTCAAGATTGAAGGCTAATAAATTATTGCCTAAGGTAGATTTAGAATACAATTTTATTACCGAGAATCCTGATGTGGCCCGTTCTTTCAATACGGCTGAATACAAAGGTGGAGTTAATGTGAGTTTTCCTCTCTTTTTAAGAAAAGAAAGAGGTGATTTGAGATTGGCCAAGCTGAAAGTACAAGATACTGAGTTCGAAATTGATGCAACAAGAGTTAATCTTTTAAACAAAATAAATGCCATTAGACAAGAGCTAAATTCTTTTATAAGTCAGAACGACATTCTTACGCAGATGGTTACAGATTCGGAAGCGATGTTAGCTGCAGAAGAACGAAAATTTCAACTTGGGGAGAGTTCTCTGTTTTTAGTGAATTCTCGTGAATCAAAACTTATTGAAGGTCAGTTAAAAGCTGTAGAATTACAGTTTAAGTTTTTCAGTACTAAAGCAAAGTTATTTAATAGTTTAGCAGTTAATCCAGATCTTTAAGAAGCAGAAAGTGGACGCTTGTTGTTAATGTTTGTGCGTAAATGTAAATTGTTCAATTTTTTAGATCAGATTTAAATCCACTTATTTGGATATTGAAAATTGTAATTTGATATTTGTTATATGAACGTACATTTTATTGCCATTGGTGGTGCAGCAATGCACAATTTAGCTTTAGCTCTTCATAATAAAGGATACAACGTTACAGGAAGTGACGATACTATATTCGATCCCTCAAAATCGAGATTAGAATCTAAAGGATTGTTACCTGAAGTTTTTGGTTGGTTACCAGAAAAAATAACAACTCAATTAGATGCTATCGTTCTTGGTATGCATGCTAAAGAAGACAATCCTGAACTTTTAGAGGCACAAGAATTAGGCTTGAAGATTTATAGTTATCCTGAGTTTCTTTATGAGCAATCTAAACATAAAACTCGTGTTGTGATTAGTGGTAGTCATGGTAAAACAACTATCACTTCTATGATTCTCCATGTAATGCAATATCACGACAGAGATGTAGACTTTATGGTTGGGGCTCAACTAGAAGGTTTTGATGTTATGGTAAAACTTACCGAAGACAATGATTTTATTGTTTTAGAAGGTGACGAATATTTATGTTCACCAATAGATAGACGACCAAAATTTCATTTGTACAAGCCGAACATTGCTTTACTAAGCGGTATCGCTTGGGATCATATTAATGTTTTTCCTACCTATGAAAATTATGTGGAGCAATTCAAAATATTTGTAGATTCAATTGTTTTAGGTGGAAGCATTAATTACAATGAAGAAGATGAAGAAGTAAAACGTGTAGTTGAAGCTTCTGAGAACCAAATCAGAAAAATTCCTTACCAAACACCGGAGTACATTGTAGAAGATGGTGATACGTTATTAGAAACGCCTGAAGGTCCTATGCCAATTGAGGTTTTTGGAGCGCATAACCTTAATAATTTGGCAGGAGCAAAATGGATTTGCCAACATATGGGTATTGATGAAGACGATTTCTATGAAGCCATTTCTACTTTTAAAGGTGCGAGTAAACGCTTAGAAAAGATAGCAGAAACCGCAACAAGTGTGGCCTACAAAGATTTTGCACATTCACCTAGTAAAGTAAAGGCAACAACAAATGCTGTTAAAAATCAATACAAAGAAAGAAATCTTGTAGCATGTTTAGAGTTGCACACATACAGTAGTCTTAATGCAGAATTTTTAAAAGAGTACAAAGGTGCTTTAGATGCCGCAGATGTTGCAGTTGTGTTTTATTCACCTCATGCAGTACAAATAAAAAAGTTAGAAGAAGTTACTCATCAACAAATAGCATTAGCATTTGAAAGAGACGATCTAATTATATATACCAATCCTGAGGATTTTAAAGACTACTTATTCTCACAAAACTATAGTAATAAATCATTACTTCTTATGAGTTCTGGTAATTATGGTGGCTTAGACTTTGATGAGGTAAGAGCATTGTTCTAATTGTTTTTTACTCAACCTTTTTACAGATTTGTTTCTTTTTCAGATGGAATTTGTCAGTATTTGTTAAAGAAAAAACGCTGATTTACTGTGTTTTACTTAACCGATGTTAATATTTATTATTAAATGTGTTTGTATATTGCCTTACATAAATTTTTCAATAAGCCTCAAGTTTGAATTACTCAGAAATTCATTTATCAATTGTAAAGCATCTTGTCGAGAATACTTTTAAGCATACCTACAAAGCCAATAGTATTGAAGATATTCTCTGGGATGTGGCATACAACTGCTCTAGACTTCTAGGCCTAGAGGATATGGTTATTTATGTATATGATCCTGATCAAAATATTTTAGTTCAGAAGGCATCCTTCGGAGAAAAGGAGTATGAGTCAAGAAAAGTCACTGACCCGATTATCATTGAAATGGGAAAGGGTATTACAGGTTATGTCGCTGAATCAAAAGTCCCAGAAATTGTTAATGATTGTTCAGAAGATAGTCGCTATGTTGTGGATGATAAACAAAAACATTCAGAGATATCAGTTCCGCTAGTATTTGAAGATCAGCTAATTGGTGTTATAGATTCTGAGCATTCTAATAAGAACTATTTCACACAACACCATCTTGATATTTTTAATAGTATTTCGTCTATATGTGCTGTAAAAATAGCAGAGATGATTGCTAATACGGAAAATGAAGGTTTAGCAAGATTTTTTAATGAGGCACCTTTCCCTAAAATTAGACTTAGCTATGATGGATATGTTATCAATAAGAACAAGATAGCACATATAGCTCTTGAGAAATGGGGTGTTGAAAATGGAAAAGTTGTTAGTCCAAGGATATTAGGCTTAATTCGCGTTGCCTTAAAATTAAATAAGGAGAAAACAATTGAAATTGACATCGATGGTGATACTTACAATTTTACTTTTGCACCCATTGTAGAAAAGAAATATGTAAATGTATATTCAAATAATATTACAGATGTTAAGAAAGCACAACTAAGTGCTGAGAAGGCTAATAAGGTTAAAGATAAGTTTTTATCGGTGATTAGTCACGAAATTAGAACTCCACTTAATGCGATTATTGGTTCCTTAAATTTATTGAGACTTGATAGTTTAACTGAAAATCAATTATCACATTTAGAAACGGTAGATTTTGCAAGTGAAAAATTACTGGTGCTGTTAAATAACATACTTGATGTTGAAAAAATCGAGGCTCAAGAAGTAATAATTGACAACGGCCTTTTTAATTTAGGTAAACTACTTGATAACTTAAAGAAAACCCTTTCCTTTGAGAGTGAGAGAAAAGGAAATACTTTAGATTTTAATATTGAAAAGAATGCATACAATACTTTCTATGGTGACGAAACTAAAATCTATCAGATTCTATTTAACCTTTTGAGTAATGCTATAAAGTTTACTGATACAGGCCATATCTCGTTGTCAGTGACAAGTATATCTAATTCTGAAGATAAGCACAGGTTTAGTTTTCAATTAACAGATACAGGTATTGGTATTTCTGAAAATAAGTTAAAGTATATTTTTAAACCCTTTCAACAAGCAGAGAGCTCAATCTCTAGACGATACGGCGGAACTGGTTTAGGATTGGCAATTTCTAAGAGCTTGGTAGAACTGCTTGGTGGTCACATAACTGTGAGTAGCTTAGAAGGTGAGGGAACAACATTTGTGGTTTATTTAGATTTGCAAAAATCTGAGCCCGAGAAGGTAAAACCAGAAGCAAGGTTAATAGAGAAAAAGACAGCATTTAATTCAAACCTTCTTAAGAATGTAAACGTATTATTGGTTGATGATAACAGAATTAATCTAAAAATTGGTGGGCAGTTTTTAGAGAGATTTGGTGCCAGTTTAATTACAGCTGAGAACGGAAAAATGGCTGTAGAACTCTTTAAAAATAATCAATTAGACTTGATTTTAATGGATGTTCATATGCCTGTTTGCGATGGTTTTGAAGCCACTAAAGTGATCAGAGCATCAAATTCAGATAACAGTAATGTACCTATAATTGCTGTTACTGCAGATGTCACCAAAGAAAATAGAAAAATGGGTGAGAAAGTCGGTGTTAATGGCTTCATTTCTAAACCATTTAGTCCACAGAGCTTTATTGATACCATTCAGTCTGTTTTAGATAAGTGTCATGCCTAGTCAAAAACTTTATCCAAAAACTGTCTAACACTTTCCTGATTGATCCTAATTAGTTCCTCTCGTGCAGCATTGGTGTCGCTGGTTTTCTTGTCTTGCGAAAGCTTAAATTTACCTTCCCATTGTTCAATTTGTATTTCAAACATTTTAATATAATCGAGATTGGTATTTAATCTAGGATTATTTGGGTCTAAAACATATTTGTGCTCCGGCGCTTCTAAAAATTCGGTCATTGTAATTAAAGATTGTTTTAATGATTCCTTACTTTCAATAGCCTTAACTTTTCCTTTTAGGTGCACCTTAATGTAGTTCCATGTTGGTAATTGGGTGGTTGAGTATACTGTTGGTGATATATAACATTGCGGTCCGGTAAATAAAACAGTAACCTCATTATTGTTTTTAAGAAGTTCTGCTTGCGGATTAAAAATATCTATATGACCTATAAGCTTTTCATTATCATAAATAAGAGGTAAGTGTGTAATAAAAGGTTGGTTATTTTCAATAGAGATAACAGTTGCTAATGGATAAGCTTTTATAACTTCAATTATATGAGCTTTATTATCTTCTTGGTGGTGTTTAGGTGGATATTTCATTACACTCCAAACTGTTTTAAATGATGATCTAAATGTTTGTATTGTAGTTGTCCCCATTGGTCTGGTGTAAATGTGCCAAAATAAGGATGCGGTTGCCAATCGGTTTTTTCTTTTTCATTGGAAAAGTCATGAATTAAGTTTTTCAATATTTCTTTTTCGTGTACAAATTCATGAGAATCCACCACGATATATTGTTCAACTGTTGGTAGGTTACGCTTCCAAGGTTTATCATTGTACATTGTTGGTTTAAAGGCTTTAAATAATAGTTTTTTTAAAAAACCTATGTTTTTTGTTTGTAAAGGAGTAATTCCCAAACCTACTTGAAGTGGACCTTGACAGTGCTTTAGCATTTGTGCAACATCCATTTTGCCCCATTGCGCTGAAGATGTATCTGTCAAATTTTCAAGTCTTACTGTAATGTCGTTTAGACCTTCATCTGTAAACAATGATTTCATAATTTCTCAATTTCTTTAGACGCTTAAATTTACAATTTTTATATTTAGAGCATGTCAGAAAAGCCAACATCATTTTCTATTAAAAATTGGTCTCATAATGATCAACCTAGAGAGAAATTAAGAGACAAGGGAAAAGAGTTTTTAAGTGATGCGGAACTCGTTGCAATATTAATTGGTTCAGGTAACAGAGAGGAGAGTGCAGTAGATTTGTCTAAGCGAATATTAGCGTATGTGGATAACAATCTCAATACATTGGGAAAATTGACCATTAAGCAGTTGATGCAATTTAAAGGCATTGGTGAGGCTAAAGCAATTACAATTGCTGCGGCTTTAGAACTAGGTAGGCGCAGAAAATTAGGAGATGTTAAGAGACAAGATAAAATTGTCTCTAGCAAATCGGTTTTTGATATCATGCAGCCTATATTAGGTGAATTACCACACGAAGAGTTCTGGATTCTATACCTCAATAATTCTAATAAAGTTATTCAAAGAAGTCAATTAAGTAAAGGTGGCATTACTGGGACACTTGTAGATGTTCGCCTAGTGTTAAAGAATGCGCTAGAAGTTGGTGCAACAGCATTAATTTTATGTCATAATCATCCATCAGGAACATTAAAACCAAGCAAAGCTGATCGAGATATTACTCAAAAACTTAAAAATGCGGGCTATAGCTTAGACATTAAAATTTTAGATCACTTAATTGTTACTGAGCATGCTTACTTCAGTTTTGCTGATGAAGGTATCCTATAACTATTAACATTAATATTTAATTCTGTTTATAAGCTAATTACTTTCTAATTGGTATAGGAATTTGTTATTTTTAGTTTTTGGAATTGTCATTTGGGATGTTACTAGTTTATACGCATAATATTACACCAAGACTCACCTATATTTTTAAACATATAAGTAAAAGAATATTAGGAGTTGAGGTGAAGTTTACTTCAAAGATTGAGGATTTTATTGCGCACAGTAGTATTAAGATGTCATACACCAAACAGCCGCTGAGTAGTGAACTGCATGTTAGAAGTCATAAGTTGTTATTTGAAACTGGCTTGTCTGATATTGACATAAATGTGCAGACATGGGGAAAAACAAAAGGCTTTTTTGCTACTGGTGATCGCAGTGATTTACCATTTGATATTTTTGCAGCTTCCTTCTATTTGTTGAGCCGTTATGAGGAATATATGCCACATGTTAAAGATGAGTACGGTCGTTTTACAGCAAAAGAGAGTTTGGCATATAATAACGGATTTTTACATCAACCAGTTATAGATATTTGGGCTTATAGATTGAAGTCGGTTTTAGAAGAACGCTTTCCAGATTTTGATTTTCCTGAAAGAAAGTATGCTGTAAAACCGATAATTGATGTCCCAATGGCATTCTATTACAGAAAAAAGGGGTTGTTAAGAACAATTGGAGGTACACTTAATGATATCCGTAGACTGAAGCTAAAACAATTATATCAGCGCTACTTAGTATTACTTGGCATCAAACGAGATCCTTACGATACTTTTAATTGGATAATTGCCAAGCAAAAACAAACGTCATTTCAGTTTTTAGTGCTTTTTCTTGTGGGTGATTATTCGACCTATGATAAAGGTGTCAGTACTAATAAAAAAGTATTTGTAAGTTTAATTAAATCTATTGCAGACTATTCCAAGGTAGGGCTAAAGGTGTCTTATTTTGCATTAGAAAATATTTCAATTTTGAAAAAAGAAAAAACTAAAATTGAATCTATCACAAACAGAAATTTAAAGGCTGTAAGACATTCGTTTTCTAAGCTAAATATGCCATCAAGTTATAGAAATCACATAGAGTTAGAAATAGATGAAGACTATTCTATGGGCTATGTTGATACTTTAGGATTTAGAGCAAGTACGTGTACACCTTTTCAGTTCTATGATCTTGACTACGAGGTGCAAACTCCATTGCAGATAAATCCTTATCAATGTATGGATTTTGCCTTGTTAAGGCACCAATCTCAACTTGATAAATCAGAACATTTACAAAAATTAATTGACCAAGTTAAGGCTGTCAATGGTACATTTATTCCAGTTTTTCATAATTATACCTTCGGCAATATTGAACGTTGGAGTGGTTTTAGAACATTATTTAATCAAATTTTGGCATCAGCATAATGAAAGAAAAGTTAAAGCACGTTTTTTTCGATTTAGATCACACGTTATGGGATTTTGATAAGAATTCAGGTCTAACATTTGAAAAGATTTTTAGAATAAACAATATAGATGTTGAGTTAAGAACATTCTTAGATGTTTATGAGCCGATTAATTTCAATTATTGGAAACTTTATAGAGAAGAAAGAGTTACGAAATCCGCTTTAAGGTATGGAAGACTAAAAGATGCTTTTGATGCCGTTGGCGTATATGTTAGTGATTTTCAAATCAATCAATTGTCAGTGGCATATATAGATTATTTGACCACGTTTAATCATCTTTTTGATGGTACAATTGAGATCTTAGAATACTTAAAACATAAGTATGAATTGCACATAATCACAAACGGGTTTGAAGAGGCTCAAGAGAGAAAGATGAAAAATGCCAATATTAAACACTATTTTAAAACAATAACAAATTCTGAAATGGTTGGGGTTAAAAAACCAAACCCCAAAATATTTAATTTTGCCTTAGACTTGGCGAATGCAACACCAGAAGAAAGCATTATGATTGGGGATAGTCTTGAGGCAGATATTCAGGGTGCCGATAATATCGGAATGAAAACCATTCATTTTGATTATAAAGATGTAACCAACAACCATGACTTTAAGAGAGTCATAGATCTAAAATCCTTAATAAATTACCTTTAACGTATGATTGTCAATTTCAAATATCTACTTGTATTAATACTTTTTATTGCAGTACATTTCGTAGGTAGTGCTCAAAAGAATATGAATAACTATAAATATATTGTAGTACCTAAATCTTTTGATTTTACAAAAGGTGAAGATCAGTACCAATTAAGTTCAATCACAAAATTTTTATTTAATAAGTATGGTTTTGAAGCCTATTTTACAGACGAAGAATTACCCTACGATTTAAATCTCGAAAGATGTTTAGCCCTTACAGCTAGAATCAAAAAACCCAAAAAGGGATTCTTAGTGACGAAGTTAATTGTAGAATTAGAAGATTGTGATGGTGATATAATTTTCACTTCAAATATTGGTGATTCTAAACTAAAACAATATGACAGAGCATATAGTGAGTCATTGAGAGAAGCTATGAGGACTTTTGATGATATAGAGTATAAATATAAACCAATAGAAAATATACCATCGCCAGCTCCACCTACGACACCAGAAATAATAGAGGTTATTGAAGATGAAGAAGAGATAGAAGAGGAAATAGTTATGGTTGAGGTCGTTAAAGAAATTCAGAAGGAAGTGAATGAAAGCGATGAACTACCAACACTTACCTCTGTTGTGAAAGAAGATGTCATTCAATTAATGAATGGAAATCAAATAGCATTTATCATAAAGGAAACTTCAAATAAAGATTTATATATTCTTCACAATTACAAAGGTGTGCTTTATAAAAAAGATGATTTATGGGTTGCGGAATATTACAAAAGTGATAGCGCTGACTTAGTAATGAAATCGTTTAAAGTAAAATTCTAGTAACCATATTTTTCTTTCCACAGTGCCTTAAGATAATTGCGCTGCGCTTGTTCTCTAGAGTTGTTACCTGGATTATATAATGTAGTATTTTTTATTTCTTCAGGTAAAAATTCATGTTCTGCAAAGTTGTTTTTATAGTGATGTGCATATTTATAATCATCACCATAACCTAATTCTTTCATAAGTTTGGTTGATGCATTCCTAATTGAGAATGGCACTGACAGGTCACCAGTTTCCTTAACTAACTGTTGTGCTTTATTGATGGCTTCATAAGCAGCATTACTTTTAGGTGAACTTGCTAAATAGGTTGTACATTGACTTAGAATAATTCTAGATTCAGGATGACCGATTACAGATACTGCCTGAAATGTGTTATTCGCAATAACTAAGGCTGTCGGGTTAGCATTGCCAATATCTTCACTAGCTAAAATGAGCAATCTACGGGCTATGAATTTTACATCTTCACCACCTTCAATCATTCTAGCTAAGTAATAAACTGCTGCATTTGGGTCACTTCCACGTATAGATTTTATAAAAGCAGAGATGATATTGTAGTGTTGATCTCCAGTCTTGTCATAACTGGCAGCTTTGTTTTGAACTTGTTTCATTACCAATTCGTTAGTAATGACTATAGGTTCATTTTCAAAAGAAGTAACGAGAAGTTCAAAGATGTTTAATAGCTTTCTGGCATCTCCACCAGAAAGTCTGAGGATCATCTCGGTTTCCTTTAAATCAATATTCAAATTTGAAAGGATTTCATCTTCTGAAAGTGCTCGGTTTAATAATGCTTCTAAGTCACTTTTACTGAAGGCAGTTAAAGTGTAGACCTGACATCTTGAAAGTAGAGCCGAGATGACTTCAAAACTTGGGTTTTCTGTGGTAGCGCCAATTAATGTTACCCAACCTTTTTCAACCGCTTCAAGTAGAGAATCTTGTTGTGATTTACTAAAACGGTGAATCTCGTCTATAAATAAGATTGGATTTTTTGCAGTAAATAGGCCACCACTTTTTTTGGCTTTATCAATAACATCTCTAATGTCTTTTACACCAGAATTTATGGCGCTTAATTTAAAAAAAGGACGTTCAGATTCGTTGGCAATAATATTAGCGAGAGTCGTTTTTCCAATTCCAGGTGGACCCCAAAGAATCAAAGATGGTATAACACCACTCTTTATTTGATGATATAGCATACCGTCTTTACCAACCAAATGATGTTGACTTAAATAATCTTTTAAGCTTTTAGGTCTTAAACGTTCTGCTAAAGGGATGTTCATACTGTAAAATTAAGTAAAATCATACGTTCTAGATTGAAGTGCTGACAATATTTCATAAAATTGACTTTGGAAGAATAATTGACTAGAAATATGTAAATTTAATGATGTCATCACCACCATTCAAATACTCCAATAGCGTAATCATATATCCCTTATTGATAGTTTTTTTGGTATGGTTAGTTTTTTGGTATCAAATAAATATCGATTACAGCATTAAATCTTTTGGAATAAGACCATATAAGTTAGAAGGGTTGTTGGGGATTTTCACAAGTCCTTTTTTACACGCAGATTTAGATCATCTTTATAATAACTCCATTCCACTTCTTGTACTATCACTTGCCTTGTTCTATTTCTATAACAAAATTGCTTGGAAAGTTATTCTTTATGGAATTCTTCTTTCTGGTTTTTTAACTTGGTTAATAGGGAAATCCGGTAATCACATAGGGGCAAGTGGATTAATATATGTATTATTTAGTTTCATTTTCTTTAAAGGAATTTTTGCAAAACACTATAGATTAATAGCACTGTCATTGATGGTTATATTTCTTTATGGTAGCATGATTTGGTACGTGTTTCCAATAAAAGATGGCATGTCATGGGAAGGACATTTAGGTGGCTTAATAACTGGGTTGCTTTTTGCTTTTATATTTAGAAAGCAGGTAGCTAAACCAGAAAAATATGTTTGGGAACAACCAGATTATAATGAAGAAGATGATCCATTCATGAAACATTTTGATGAGAATGGTAATTTTATAGAAGTTTTACCTGAGGGTGAACCGGTGCAGGTTTCTCAAATAAAAGAAGAGCCTACCATCAACTACATTTTTAAAAAGAATGAAGATTGATTTCTACGAACGCTGTCTTACAGTTTCGTATAAAAACGCACCGCATGCAACAGATACATTTAAGGATGCAATGTTACCTAAAATTGGAAGTTTAGCCTTGTTGTCCACAACTTTTAGAACAGAAGGATTAATACCTTTTCCTTCAGAACCCATAACAATAGCACAAGGTTCATTTAAAGAAATATCATATATGTAATCATCAGCTTTCTCTGTAGCTGCAACAACTTTAATACCTGAAGATTGCATATAAAATACAGCATCTTTTATGTGATCAACCTTGCAAATTGGAATTTTAAAGATTGCGCCAGCACTTGTTTTTATAGTATCGCCATTTATTGGTGCCCCACCTTTTTTTTGAATTATAATACCTGAAACACCCGTGCACTCTGCTGTCCGTACTATTGCACCAAAATTTCGCACATCGCTTAATTGATCTAGCAATAAAAATAACGGAGTTTTTCCTGATTCAGTCACATTAAGAACTAAATCATCTATATTATGAAAGGCTATAGGTGAGATGTTAGCAACGGCGCCTTGGTGGTTACCTCCTTTACTTAAACGGTTTAGTTTTTCAATAGGGACATATGAGGAATTTATGCCTTCTGAACGCATTAAATGCTCAAGTTCTTGAAAAAGCTCACTGCGCAAACCTTTTTGAACAAATACTTTATCTATGGTCTTTCCAGACGTAATGGCTTCGATGATAGCTCTTATTCCGAAAATGGTTGTTTCATTTTTCATAATTAGGCAAAAGTATGAAAAACCATTATGTTATTTTATAAGATTCAAGATAACCCTAAATTTTAATAATCTTTTTGCTTAGTACTTTATCGTTACTAAATACCTTCAAAAAGTACATGCCATCCTCGTAATCAGAAAGATCTATAAACTTTGTGGTTGTTTCTATTAATTTATTGCCTAAAGCATTATAAACCTCAATTTTACTTATATTATTTGACGTATTAATATTTAAAATACCTTTTGTAGGGTTTGGAGTAAATGTTGTATTGTCTTCTGTTATTTCGTTTAAATTAAGTAATTCGTTACAAGGATCTAAATTAAAGTTAAGTTCTATTGGGTCGCCTGGGGTTAAATCTCTTCCTGTGAATGCTGCATAATCTGTTGGATATTTGTTTGCTCTAAAACTATAGTTTTGAAAAGTATTTGAGTCTTCACCTTGATTTGCTATACTACCAGAATTTGAATTTATCGGATGAATATATTCCCAAGCAATATCTTCTGAAGGTGTAATTTCAAAGAAACGGCCACTTGTACCTTCGCATATTAAGGTGTTTCCATTAGAGAGTCTTTGAGCGCTGCTAAGTATATGAGAAAAGAAATTACTCTGGTCTACAGGATCAGTGTATATATAGTCTGCTGCGATTGGGCCAAAAGCCATACCAGGTGTATAGGTGTATACTCCTGGGATTGAAATTGGAGGATTAATAATCATAGCTTCAGAAAATGAAGGAGAGCGGCCATTGCCATTATTAAAAAGAATAATTTTACCTTCATCAATAAATCCTGATTGTATAATATAAGGATAATGTTGTCCGTACAATATTCGATCTGCTTCTGTTCCTTGGTCATAGGACTGCGGGTTTCCCCATCTATATAAAAAGTCACCACCTTTACCATATAAACCGCCAGTACTTGAAGCTGCTTCAGCCGTTGTGGTAGAGTGGTCAATAATATAAATTTCACTTAAGTTTCTTGAACTTAAAACTATTTGGTCTAATGCTTCGTTGTATTGAATGGAATTTATATGAAGCCAATTAGAGCCGCCAATACCACCATTTAAAAAGTTGATATCTAACCTATTTGGACTTAAACTCACATCTCCAAAATTATCTTTTGTATTATCAAAATCTTGCACAAGATGATCATTGATATTCCATTCCCAAACAATAGTTGCTTCAGAAAAATTTAAAGGTGTAACCTCTATAATACGTTCGTTATATAAATCCGTTTCCGTTAATAAAACAGGATTTCTTCCAGCTTGTATTGCTTCTGCATTAGTCATTCTAGTGGCTGCTAATATTAAAATATTACCATTAGGCATTGGAAATACATCATGATGTTGTCTAACTTCGGGTGTGTCGTAAAAGTACTGCCATATTAAATTACCTTCCCAATTATACATTTCTACGACTCCGCCTTGACCACCAAATGAAATATCCGAGCTATTTGTTCTTCCTGCTCTTAGCAAATTACCGTTTTCCATCAAGTACACTGCATTACCTGGAGGAAATCCACTAGACCACTGGTTAATGACTTGGCCGCAATTATTAATTAAATAAGATTCTGTTGAAACAGTAAAAAGCGTATAACCCTCGAATACATCATCTGTAATTTGTATGTTACCAACAGTGTTTTGGCTATGGGCTAATTGTGCAATAAAAAGTACAGTAACTAGTAGTTTTTTAATCATCATATTTTCTTTTTCTAGCTTGGTAAAAATAAGAAGTCTAGAGGATTTGTCAAAAAGTAGCTGTTAAACTTACATGTACCTTAGAATCAGAAAGCTTAAATGGTCTATTTTCTGACTTACCGCTAGAATAATTTAATCTAAATAGACCTGAGTTGGTTAGCAGTCCTAATCCAAATCCAAATCCAAATAGTTTTTCCTTACTATCTGTGATTTGATTTTCGAAATACGCAGCGTCAAAAACAGAATGCACATAGACACTATTGCTTAGCCTATATCGATACTCTGTATTTAGTACACCATAAAGATTTGCTACAAGGCTATTTTCTTCAAATCCTCTAATGGAATTGATGCCGCCAAATCTAAAAAGTTCATTATCTAGGTAATCATCGGAAGTTAGAATCGCGCCGTTTATTCTTGTGTAAATACTGTTATTGGGGTTAAGATTAAAAATCTTAAAAGCATCAACATTAAATACTGATTGACTCTGATTACTTAAATTATTTTCCCTATTACCTAAACCTGAAGATAAATCAAACCTAAAATTTACAGGGAATAATGGATCATAAAATTGTGGTTTAATAAAGTTGTAACTTAAAGTGTAATAATTAGAGGTGTAATCATTTAAAATTGCAGTGTCATTTTCCAGTAAATTAGTTGAGCTTGTACTAGATACACCTGCGCCAATTCTGTGTTGAGAATTGATTTGGTAATTCATTTTAACGTATTGCTTTGCATTAGAAAATGTGGTATCCTTTCTAAAAATGTTTAAACCAAACTGAAGCCCAATAGGCGATCCAAATAAATAGGGTAAGTCTGTGTCGATTCTAAATGTTTGTTGATCAATCTCGTCACTTTTATAGAATAGGTTTATGGATTCACCGTAATTTAAATTGTTGATAAGCCTCAAATCAAGGTACCCATCAAACTCAATTCTATTAGTGTTTTCATTCGTGCCGAAACCAAGGAAGCCATCAAAATTATTGGTTCTAGTTTTTTCTACATATAAATAGAGTGTTGTAGAATCTTTAGTGAATAAAACCTCAGGATCTCTTATTTTGCTTGCGAAACGAATATCTTCCAAAAGTTCAACTTTGTTTGTAATCTCATTGAGGTTAAATGTCTCGCCGGTTTTTAGTTTTAAAAATCGTTTGATGTATGATTTTGGAAACTTCTCATAACCTTTAATGACTATATTGTCAATTCGTCGTTTTTGATTGGAAATCACTTTTAGGTCAGCAGCAAGTAGTTTAGAGTTAAGCTTGTTTATATTTATTAATTGCAATGAAGAAAAGGGGTCGCCTTCTTCTGCTATTTTTGAGTTTAATATGTTAAGGGTTTTTTCAAGTTCAATGATGTTAACTTCAAAATGGTTTTCTTTTTGTGTGAAGTTGAACAGTTTTAATAAATCTTTATTAAATATAGAATCATAATGTATCCGTATGCTATTGATGCGATTTTTAAGATTTAAATTTGCTGTATATAAGGAGTCATTCTCTTTTGTGATATGTTCGATGCTTGTATCAATAAAGCCAATGCGGAGTAGTTTCTTTTTTAAAGAAGATAGTTCTTTTTCTAGTTTTAAATAATTCTTGAAGCTATTTACATAGCCTACAGAATCAATTATTTTGGTTTCAGCAGCAGTATTGCCTTCTACCTTTAAATTAAGAGATTGACCAAAACTTTGATTTGCCCAAATCAATATGAAAAAAATAAAGGAAAAATAATACTTACTTGGCATTTATAATTTCGTCTTGTTTCCTGTTTTTAATTAATCTTGATTCTTAAAAGTAAAACGTAAAAATAGACCATAATATATATGTATAAAGTGAAACGTATTATTTCTTTAAAAAATAAATTCTCAACTATTTGAATAATAAATATATATTTCTACCTTTGCAGCCCTCAAAAGTGAGGGTTAAATAAATATTTATATAGAAATATATGCCAACAATTTCACAATTAGTACGAAAAGGAAGAGCCAAAATAACCAAGAAGAGTAAATCGGCTGCTTTGGATTCGTGTCCTCAAAGACGTGGTGTATGTACTCGTGTTTATACAACGACACCTAAGAAACCAAACTCAGCAATGAGAAAGGTAGCAAGGGTTCGTTTAACAAACGGAAACGAGGTTAACGCATACATCGGTGGTGAAGGTCACAATTTACAAGAGCACTCGATAGTATTAGTTAGAGGTGGAAGGGTAAAAGATTTACCAGGAGTTAGATATCACATCGTTCGTGGTGCGTTAGATACAGCAGGTGTTGCTGGACGTACACAACGAAGATCTAAGTATGGTGCAAAACGCCCTAAGAAGTAATTTAAAACTTTAAGAAGAAGACATGAGAAAAAGAGCAGCAAAAAAGAGACCTCTTTTACCAGACCCAAGGTTTAACGATCAGTTAGTAACACGTTTTGTTAACATGATGATGTGGGATGGTAAAAAGTCAGTAGCTTTTAAAGTATTCTACGATGCAATTGATATTGTTGAAGAGAAAAAAAATGATGACGAAAAAACAGCTTTAGAAATCTGGAAAGATGCCTTATCTAATGTGATGCCTCACGTAGAAGTACGTAGTCGTCGTGTTGGTGGTGCTACATTCCAAATTCCAATGCAAATTCGTCCAGACCGTAAAGTTTCTACGGCAATGAAGTGGTTAATTGGCTACGCAAGAAAAAGAAACGAAAAATCTATGGCACAACGTTTAGCTTCGGAAATTATAGCTGCAGCTAAAGAAGAAGGTGCGGCCGTTAAGAAAAGAGTTGATACTCACAAAATGGCAGAAGCAAACAAAGCATTCTCACACTTTAGATTTTAATATATAATGGGAAGAGATTTAAAATTTACAAGAAATATTGGTATTGCCGCACATATTGATGCAGGTAAAACTACAACTACAGAGCGTATCCTTTACTATACAGGTGTATCGCACAAGATTGGTGAAGTACATGATGGTGCTGCAACAATGGACTGGATGGAGCAAGAGCAAGAAAGAGGTATAACAATTACTTCTGCTGCTACAACTTGTACATGGAACTTTCCATTAGAGAATGGTCAAAAAACTCCAGATACTAAGGGTTACCACTTTAATATTATTGATACTCCGGGTCACGTTGACTTTACTGTTGAGGTGAACCGTTCTTTACGTGTATTAGATGGTTTAGTATTCTTATTTAGTGCTGTTGATGGTGTTGAGCCACAGTCAGAAACTAACTGGAGATTAGCTGATAACTATAAGGTACCACGTATTGGTTTCGTAAATAAAATGGACCGTCAAGGATCTAACTTTATGGCAGTATGTCAGCAAGTTAAAGATATGTTAGGTTCTAACGCAGTGCCAATCGTAATGAACATTGGTGACGAAGCTGATTTTAAAGGGATCGTTGATTTAGTAAAGAACCGTGCAATCGTATGGCATGATGAAACTCAAGGTTCTACTTTCGATGTTATCGATATTCCAGAAGAATTAAAAGCTGAAGCTGCTGAATTAAGAGCTCAGTTAATTGAAGAGGTAGCAAGTTATGATGAAAATCTTCTTGAGAAATTCATGGAAGATGAAGATTCAATTACTGAAGAAGAAGTACATGCTGCTTTAAGGGCTGCGGTTATGGATATGTCTATTATTCCAATGATTTGTGGTTCTGCATTCAAAAATAAAGGTGTACAGTTTTTATTAGACGCTGTTTGTCGTTATTTACCTTCTCCGGTAGATAAGGAAGCGATTGTAGGTACTGATCCAAATACTGAGAGTGAAATCTCTCGTAAGCCAGATGTTAAAGAACCTTTCTCTGCATTAGCATTTAAAATTGCTACTGATCCTTTTGTTGGTCGTTTAGCATTCTTTAGAGCGTATTCAGGTCGTTTAGACGCAGGTTCTTATGTTTTAAATAACAGATCTGGTAAAAAAGAGCGTATCTCTCGTATCTATCAAATGCATTCTAATAAGCAAAATGCTATCGAGTTCATCGAGGCAGGTGATATCGGTGCAGCGGTAGGATTTAAAGATATTAAAACAGGTGATACTTTATCTGATGAGAAGAATCCAATTGTATTAGAATCAATGGACTTCCCAGATCCAGTAATTGGTATCGCTGTTGAGCCTAAAACTAAGGCAGACGTTGATAAGTTAGGTATGTCTTTAGCTAAATTAGCGGAAGAAGATCCAACATTTACAGTTAGAACAGACGAAGCTTCAGGTCAGACTATTATTTCTGGTATGGGTGAGCTTCACTTAGATATTATTGTAGACCGTCTTAAGCGTGAGTTTAAGGTTGAGGTTAACCAAGGTCAGCCACAAGTAGAGTATAAAGAAGCTATTACACAACGTGCACAACACAGAGAGGTTTACAAAAAGCAATCTGGTGGACGTGGTAAATTCGCAGACATCGTATTTACTCTTGAGCCAGCTGAAGAAGGTAAACAAGGTCTTGAATTCGTTTCTGAAATTAAAGGTGGTAACGTTCCAAAAGAATTCGTTCCTTCAGTTGAGAAAGGATTTAAGATGGCAATGATTAATGGCCCATTAGCAGGTTACGAAGTAGATGCTATGAAAGTGACTTTAACTGATGGTTCTTACCACGATGTAGATTCTGATCAGTTATCTTTCGAATTGGCTGCAAAATTAGGATTTAAAGCTGCTGCAAAAGCTGCAAAAGCTGTAATCATGGAGCCAATCATGAAGTTAGAAGTGTTAACGCCAGAAGAATATATGGGTGACATCGTAGGTGACCTTAACCGTCGTCGTGGTCAAGTAAATGACATGAGTGATAGAGCAGGTTCTAAAGTTGTTAAAGCTCACGTGCCATTATCAGAAATGTTTGGTTATGTGACGTCATTAAGAACATTATCTTCAGGTAGAGCAACATCTACAATGGAATTCTCTCACTATGCAGAGACTCCATCTAACATATCAGAAGAAGTAATCAAAGCAGCTAAAGGAGTAGAAGCTTAAAAACTAAAAGAAAATGAGTCAGAAAATTAGAATAAAGTTAAAGTCTTACGATCATAATTTAGTTGATAAGTCTGCTGATAAGATTGTAAAAACTGTAAAGAGCACAGGTGCCGTTGTAACTGGTCCAATTCCATTACCAACACACAAGAAAATATTCACTGTGTTGCGTTCACCTCACGTTAATAAGAAGTCTAGAGAACAATTTCAATTAAGCTCTTACAAGAGATTATTAGATATTTACTCTTCATCTTCTAAAACAATTGACGCTTTAATGAAGCTTGAATTACCAAGTGGTGTTGAGGTAGAGATTAAGGTGTAATTTCTAATTCCTGTGAAAACAGGAATCTAAAATGTCCCACCGATGCGGTCGCGGGAAAAACGGTATAAATACAATTCAAGGCTGAAACGTATTTTTCAGCCTTGAATTTTAAATAACAAAAAGTAATAATTAATAAATAATAAATATGTCTGGGTTAATTGGAAAAAAAATCGGTATGACCAGCATTTTCGATGAAAATGGAAAGAACATTCCATGTACAGTAATCGAAGCAGGTCCATGTATCGTTACCCAAGTCAGAACCGAAGAAACAGATGGCTATTCTGCGCTTCAATTAGGTTTCGATGACGCGACAGAAAAAAACGCTACTAAAGCTGCTATCGGGCACGCTAAGAAAGCGGGTACTTCTGTAAAACGCAAAGTCGTAGAATTTAAAGGTTTTGGTGAGGAGTACAAATTAGGTGATGCAATCACAGTTGAGCAATTTACGGAAGGTGAGTTCGTCGATATCTCAGGAACTTCTAAAGGTAAAGGTTTTCAAGGTGTAGTTAAGCGTCACGGTTTTGGTGGTGTAGGTCAAGCAACGCATGGTCAGCACAACCGTTTAAGAGCTCCAGGTTCTATTGGTGCAGCTTCTTATCCTGCGAGAGTATTCAAAGGAATGAAGATGGCCGGAAGAATGGGTGGCGAAACAATTAAAGTTCAAAATTTAGGAGTTTACAAAGTGGTTCCAGAAAAGAACTTACTAGTAGTGAAAGGTTGTGTACCAGGTCACAAGAATTCTTATGTAATTATTGAGAAGTAATGGAAGTAGCAGTTTTAGATATAAACGGAAAAGATACGGGTAGAAAAGCTGAGCTTTCTAAAGACGTATTCGCTATAGAGCCAAACAATCATGCTGTTTATTTAGATGTTAAGCAATACTTAGCAAATCAAAGACAAGGAACGCATAAGGCTAAAGAAAGAGGAGAGATTACTGGAAGTACACGTAAGATTAAAAAACAAAAAGGAACAGGTACTGCACGTGCTGGTTCTATTAAGTCTGGTGTATTTAAAGGTGGTGGACGTATGTTTGGACCAAGACCAAGAAATTATGGTTTCAAACTTAACAAAAGCGTTAAGCGTTTAGCACGTAAATCTGCATTAAGTATCAAAGCAAACGACAATTCAATAGTAGTTTTAGAAGACTTCAATTTTGAGGCTCCAAAAACTAAGAATTTCGTGGATGTATTGAAAGCATTAGAGATAGAGAACAAAAAGTCTCTATTTGTGTTGGGTGACTCGAATAATAATGTATATTTGTCGTCGCGCAATTTAAAAGGGTCTGAAGTTGTAACTACTTCAGAATTAAGTACTTATAAGATAATGAACGCTAATAAGGTTGTTCTTTTAGAAGGTGCTTTAGAAGGAATTGAATCGAACTTAAGTAAATAAAACACAGATGAGTATCTTAATTAAACCGATAATCACAGAAAAAGCAACCATGCAAAGTGAGTTGCTAAATGCTTATGCATTTGAGGTGAATACTAAGGCGAACAAGGTAGAAATCAAAAAAGCAGTTGAAGCTGCTTACGGTGTTTCTGTAGAAAAAGTTCGTACTATAAATGTCCGTCCAGATAGAAGAACTCGTTATACAAAAACGGGTATTCAACATGGTAAAACAAATGCTGTTAAAAAGGCAATTGTACAACTGGCGGAAGGTGAGACAATAGATTTATACGCTAACATGTAATTAGACGAAAATGTCAGTTAGAAAATTAAAACCGATCACATCAGCTCAGCGTTTTAGAGTAGTAAATGGATTTGACGCCATCACTACTGATAAGCCGGAGAAAAGTTTACTTGCTCCGAAAAAAAGATCTGGTGGTAGAAACAGTCAAGGAAAAATGACCATGCGTTATATTGGTGGTGGTCATAAGAAGAAGTATCGTATTATTGATTTTAAACGTAACAAAGCAGGAATTCCAGCTGAAGTTAAAACAATCGAGTACGATCCAAACAGAACAGCTTTTATTGCTTTATTAAACTATCAAGATGGTGAGAAGAGATACATCATCGCTCAAAATGGTTTACAAGTAGGGCAAAATGTTGTGTCTGGTGAATCAGGAATTGCGCCAGAAATTGGTAACGCAATGCCATTAAGTGAGATACCTTTAGGTACAATTATTTCTTGTATAGAGTTACGTCCAGGTCAAGGTGCTGTTATGGCGCGTAGTGCTGGTGCATTTGCTCAGTTAATGGCAAGAGATGGTAAGTTTGCTACGGTAAAATTACCTTCAGGGGAAACTAGAATGGTGTTAGTAACATGTATGGCTACTATTGGAGTTGTTTCTAACTCAGATCATCAGTTGTTAGTATCTGGTAAAGCAGGTAGAACAAGATGGTTAGGAAGACGTCCACGTACTAGACCAGTAGTAATGAACCCGGTTGATCATCCAATGGGTGGTGGTGAAGGTAAATCTGCTGGAGGTCACCCAAGATCTAGAAACGGTATACCTGCTAAAGGTTATAGAACGCGTTCTAAGACCAAGGCAAGTAACAAGTATATTGTAGAACGTAGAAAGAAATAATTAAGAAAGTAGTATGGCACGTTCATTAAAAAAAGGACCTTATATCCACTATAAATTAGAAAAGAAAGTTGCAGAGAATGTAGCTTCAAACAAAAAGACGGTTATCAAAACTTGGTCTAGAGCATCAATGATATCTCCAGATTTCGTTGGTCAAACGATTGCAGTTCACAATGGTCGTCAATTCGTTCCAGTTTATGTAACTGAGAATATGGTAGGTCACAAATTAGGAGAATTTTCACCAACAAGATCTTTTAGAGGTCATGCAGGTGCTAAGAATAAAGGTAAAAAATAAGAATCATGGGAAGTCGTAAAAAACAAATGGCGGAAGCTATTAAGGCTGAGAAGAAGCAGGTTGCTTTTGCTAAGCTAAATAACAGTCCTACATCTCCAAGAAAGATGCGTTTAGTTGCAGATTTAGTAAGAGGTGAAAAGGCTGAGAAAGCTCTTCAGATTCTTAGATTTAGCCCTAAGGAAGCGTCTCGTCGTTTAGAGAAGTTAGTTATGTCTGCTATTGCAAACTGGCAGGCTAAAAACGAAGATGCTGATGTAGAAGAAGCTAATCTATTTATCAAAGAGATTAGAGTAGATGGTGGTTCTATGTTAAAGAGATTGCGTCCAGCACCTCAAGGTAGAGCACACAGAATTAGAAAGAGATCTAATCATGTTACAGTGGTAATAGATTCATTAAATAAAACACAAAGCTAAGATAGAACATGGGACAAAAGACAAATCCAATCGGAAATCGTTTAGGTATTATCAGAGGATGGGAATCTAACTGGTATGGCGGAAATGATTATGGAGATAAACTTGCTGAGGATGATAAAATCCGTAAGTATATCCATGCGCGTTTATCTAAAGCTAGTGTAAGTAGAGTAATTATTGAGCGTACGCTTAAACTTGTAACCGTTACTATCACTACTGCTAGACCTGGTATAATTATCGGTAAAGGTGGTCAAGAGGTAGATAAGTTAAAAGAAGAGCTTAAAAAGATTACTGGAAAAGAGGTTCAATTGAACATCTTTGAAATTAAAAGACCTGAACTAGATGCACATTTAGTAGCAGCAAGTATTGCTCGTCAAATTGAAAGCCGAATTTCTTACAGAAGAGCAATTAAAATGGCTATCGCTGCTGCAATGCGTATGAATGCTGAAGGAATTAAAGTTCAAATTAGTGGTCGTTTGAACGGTGCTGAAATGGCACGTTCTGAGCACTACAAAGAAGGACGTATTCCGTTATCTACATTTAGAGCTGATATAGATTATGCTCTAGTTGAAGCACACACTACTTATGGTAGATTAGGTGTGAAGGTGTGGATTATGAAAGGTGAAGTGTATGGAAAAAGAGAGCTTTCTCCATTAGTTGGTCTTTCTAAGCAAAAAGGAAAAGGTGGACGTGGTAACAACAAACAACGTCGAAGAAAGTAATTTTTTAAAGAGAAGAAAAAATGTTACAGCCTAAAAGAACAAAATTTCGTAAGCAGCAAAAGGGTCGTATGAAAGGTAATGCAGGAAGAGGCCATATGTTATCAAATGGTACTTTCGGTATTAAATCATTAGACGCATCTTTTATAACTGCTCGTCAAATAGAAGCAGCGCGTATTGCCGCTACTCGTTACATGAAAAGAGAAGGGTCATTATGGATTAAAATATTTCCAGACAAGCCTATCACAAAGAAACCTCTTGAAGTACGTATGGGTAAAGGTAAAGGTGGTGTTGAGTATTGGGCAGCTGTTGTAAAACCAGGACGTGTATTATTTGAAGTAAGTGGTGTGCCATTAAACGTAGCTAAAGAAGCATTACGTTTGGCAGCTCAAAAACTTCCAGTAAAAACTAAGTTTATCATAGCTAGAGATTACGAAGCTTAATAACAAATTATTATGAAGCAATCAGAAATTAAACAGCTTTCAACAGCTGAGTTACAAGAAAAACTTAGTGAGACTAAAAAGAGTTATGCAGACCTAAAAATGGCTCACGCAATATCTCCTTTAGACAATCCAATTCAATTACGTAACGTACGTCGTAGCGTAGCAAGAATTGCGACAGAATTAACTAAAAGAGACGATCAATAATTGTATCTGCTGAAAGATGGAAAAAAGAAACTTAAGAAAAGAACGTATAGGGATAGTTACTAGTAACAAAATGGAGAAATCTATTGTTGTTTCAGAAGTAAAGAAAGTAAAACACCCTATGTATGGAAAATTCGTGTTAAAAACAAAGAAATATGTTGCGCACGATGAGACAAACGACTGCAACGAAGGTGATACTGTAAAGATCATGGAAACAAGACCTTTAAGTAAATCTAAGTGTTGGAGATTAGTAGAAATAATTGAAAGAGCGAAGTAATTATGGTACAACAAGAATCAAGATTAAAAGTAGCTGACAACACAGGAGCTAAAGAAGTTTTAGTAATTCGTGTTTTAGGTGGTACAAAAAGAAGATATGCTTCTGTTGGTGATAAAGTTGTAGTTTCTGTAAAAGATGCTACCCCTAACGGAAACGTAAAGAAAAAAGCAGTTTCTACTGCGGTTGTTGTACGTACAGCTAAAGAAGTAAGAAGACCAGATGGTTCTTACATTAGATTTGACGATAATGCATGTGTTTTATTAAACCCACAAGGTGAGATGAGAGGTACGCGTGTATTTGGTCCTGTAGCAAGAGAACTTCGTGATAAACAATTCATGAAAATTGTATCATTAGCACCGGAGGTGCTTTAATTGATTAGTAAGATGATAAAGCTTAAAATAAAATCAGGAGATACAGTAAAAGTAATTGCTGGAGATCACAAAGGATCAGAAGGTAAAGTACTTAAAGTATTAAGAGAAAAGAACAGAGCCATCGTAGAAGGTGTAAATATGGTGAAGAAACACACTAAGCCAAGTGCACAGAATCCACAAGGTGGCATTGTTGAGAAAGAAGCATCAATTCACATTTCTAACTTGTCTTTATTAACAAGTAAGGGTGAAACTACAAGGGTAGGTTATAGAATGGATGGCGACAATAAAGTAAGATTTTCTAAAAAATCTAATGAAGTAATTTAATTATGGCTTACGTTGCAAGATTAAAAAAAGAGTACCAGGAAAAAGTTGTTCCTGCTCTTACAGAAGAATTTGGATATAAAAATGTGATGCAAGTACCAAAACTACAAAAGATAGTTTTATCTAGAGGAGTTGGGGCTGCTGTAGCAGATAAGAAGTTAATTGATCACGCTGTTGACGAATTAACTAAAATATCTGGTCAAAAAGCTGTTGCTACAATATCAAAGAAAGACGTTGCTACATTTAAGTTACGTAAAGGTATGCCAATTGGTGCAAAAGTAACTTTACGTGGAGAGCAAATGTATGAGTTCTTAGATCGTTTAGTAACTAGTGCTTTACCACGAGTTAGAGATTTTAACGGTATCAAAGCTAATGGTTTTGATGGTCGTGGAAACTACAACTTAGGTGTAACAGAACAGATTATTTTCCCAGAGATTGATATTGATAAAATCAACAAAATCTCAGGTATGGATATCACATTTGTGACTTCTGCAGAGACAGACAAAGAAGCAAAGTCACTATTAACAGAACTAGGATTACCATTTAAAAAGAATTAATTATGGCTAAAGAATCAATGAAAGCTCGTGAGGTGAAGCGCGCTAAAACGGTTGCTAAATATGCTGCGAAAAGAAAAGCTTTAAAAGAAGCTGGCGATTACGAAGCATTACAAAAGTTACCAAAGAATGCATCACCAATACGTATGCACAACCGTTGTAAACTTACAGGTAGACCAAAAGGTTATATGAGACAGTTTGGTATTTCTCGTGTAATGTTTAGAGAAATGGCTAACAAAGGGTTAATTCCTGGTGTGAAAAAAGCAAGTTGGTAACATTGAGGAAGCGAATTAGCTTCTGTACAATTATCAATATAACTATTGTATAATCGGAATTTAGGTTCGAGAAGTTCGAAAACCATTTTCCAAAATTTTAAATTATGTACACAGATCCAATAGCGGATTATTTAACGCGAGTTAGAAATGCTGTGAAAGCAAACCACAGAGTGGTTGAGATTCCTGCTTCTAACTTAAAAAAGGAGATAACTAAAATATTATTCGATCAAGGATATATTTTAAGTTACAAATTTGATGACTCATCAGTACAAGGTACAATCAAAATTGCCTTAAAGTACAACAAAGACACTAAAGAGTCAGTAATCAAAAAAATTCAAAGAATCAGTAAACCAGGTTTACGTAAATATGCTGGTGCTAACGAAATGCCAAGAATCTTAAATGGTTTAGGTATTGCAATTGTTTCTACTTCTCATGGAGTTATGACAGGTAAGCAAGCGCAAAGAGAAAACGTTGGTGGCGAGGTATTATGTTACGTTTACTAAAAACAGGAAATTATGTCAAGAATAGGTAAAAGCCCAATAACAATTCCTGATGGTGTTACTGTTGATGTTCAAAACAACGTAATTACCGTTAAAGGTAAATTAGGAGAGTTAACTCAAGATTATTCAGATGTTGAGATAACAATGGAAGATGCTACAATTACTGTTGCTCGTCCATCAGACAAAAAAGATCACAGAGCAAAACACGGTCTTTACAGAGCGTTAATTGCAAATATGATAGAAGGCGTTTCTAACGGGTATACTAAAGAATTAGAATTAGTAGGTGTTGGTTACAGAGCTTCTAATCAAGGACAAAAATTAGATTTAGCTATCGGTTTCTCTCACAATATCGTAATGGATATTGCGCCAGAAGTAAAAGTTGAAACTATTTCTGAAAAAGGTAAAAACCCTATAGTTAAATTAACATCTCACGACAAACAATTAGTTGGTCAGGTTGCTGCGAAAATCCGTGGTTTCCGTAAGCCAGAGCCTTACAAAGGAAAAGGTATCAAGTTTGTTGGTGAAGAAATTAGAAGAAAAGCAGGTAAATCAGCTTAATAATTGAGTTATGGCATTAACAAAGAACGAAAGAAGACACAGAATAAAAAACAGAATCCGTAAGGTTGTATCTGGTACTGAAGCAAGACCAAGATTAACTGTTTTTAGAAGTAACAAAGAGATCTATGCTCAAGTTGTAAATGATGTAACCGGTGTAACTATAGCTGCTGCATCTTCAAGAGACAAAGAGATCGCAAAGTCTAAAGGTAATAAGACTGAAGTAGCTGCTTTAGTTGGTAAGGCTGTTGCAGAAAAAGCTATCAAAGCTGGTGTTGAAGCTATTTCTTTTGATAGAGGTGGTTACTTATATCACGGAAGAGTAAAATCATTAGCAGAAGGTGCTAGAGAAGCAGGACTTAAATTTTAAGACATTATGTATCAAAAATATAAAAACGCAGAATTAGTAAAGCCAGGCGGACTAGATTTAAAAGACCGTTTAGTTGGCGTACAGCGTGTAACTAAAGTAACAAAAGGTGGTAGAGCATTCGGTTTTTCTGCTATAGTAGTAGTAGGAGACGAAGCAGGTGTTGTTGGTCACGGTTTAGGTAAATCTAAAGACGTTGCAACTGCAATTGCAAAGGCTGTTGAAGACGCTAAGAAAAATTTAGTGAGAATTCCTATCATTAAAGGAACATTACCACACGAGCAAAAAGGTAAATTTGGTGGTGCTAGAGTAAACATTATTCCAGCTGCACCTGGTACCGGAGTAATTGCTGGTGGTGCTGTAAGAACTGTACTTGAAGCAGTAGGTGTACATGATGTATTATCTAAGTCTCAAGGTTCATCTAACCCTCACAATGTAGTGAAAGCAACTTTTGATGCATTATTACAATTAAGAGATGCTAAAACTGTTGCAAGAGAACGTGGAATTTCACTTGAAAAAGTATTTAAAGGATAAATCATAGGAAAGATGGCAAAGAAGATAAAAGTAACTAAAGTAAAAAGTGCAATCAATCGTACTAAAAGACAAAAGTTAACATTAGAAGCTTTAGGTCTTAAAAAGATTGGTCAAGTAGTAGAGCACGATGCCACACCAAATATCCTTGGTATGGTAAGAAAAGTTGAACATTTAGTTTCTGTAGAAGAAGCTTAAAAATATACACTTAACAATGGATTTAAGTAATTTAAAACCTGCAGAAGGTTCAGTTAAAAATCAAGGAAAACGTATAGGACGTGGTCAAGGATCTGGTAAAGGTGGTACTGCAACAAGAGGTCACAAAGGTGCTAAGTCTCGTTCTGGTTATTCTAAGAAATTAGGATTTGAAGGTGGTCAAATGCCTTTACAAAGGCGTGTTCCAAAGTTTGGATTTAAAAATATCAACAGAGTAGAGTATCAAGGAATCAACTTAGATACTTTACAACAATTAGTTGATGAGAAGAAAATTAACGACTCAGTAGATTTTGAAACACTTGTGTCTTTAGGTAAGGCTGGAAAAAATGATCTAGTTAAAATCTTAGGAAGAGGTGAATTAAAGTCTAAATTAACAGTAACTGCTCATAAATTTACTGCTACAGCAAAAGCTGCTATTGAAGCTGCTGGTGGTGAGGCTGTAACTTTATAAGAACACAAGGATGAAAATAATAGAAACATTAAAAAACGTCTGGAAAATCACTGAGCTTAAAGATAGAATTGTTCTAACTTTAGGATTGTTATTAGTATATCGTTTTGGTGCTCAAGTTGTATTGCCAGGTATTAATATCAACGCTTTAGGTGGACTACAATCTGGTGTTGATGGCGGAATATTAGGATTATTAAACGCTTTTACAGGTGGTGCTTTTGCAAACGCATCTGTATTTGCATTAGGAATTATGCCTTACATTTCTGCATCTATTGTAGTACAATTAATGGGTATAGCGATTCCTTATTTACAGAAGTTACAAAAAGAAGGAGCTAGTGGTCAGAAGAAAATTACTCAGATTACACGTTGGTTAACTATTGGTATTTGTTTAGTGCAAGCACCAGGTTATTTAGCGAGTGTACCTGCTTTATCGGGTGCACAATCTATGGGTGCTTTACTTTTACCAGGTTTTAACGAAAGTGTTTTCTATTTCTCTTCTGTGGTAATCTTAGTAACTGGTTGTGTTTTTGCAATGTGGTTAGGTGAGAAAATTACAGACAAAGGTATCGGAAACGGTATTTCATTATTAATTATGGTTGGTATCATTGCAACAATGCCTCAATCGTTTTTACAAAATCTAGGTTCTAGAACTGAAGGTGGAAATGGTGGTATCATGATGGTATTAATAGAATTAGTAATATGGTTTTTAATCATCTTAGCGTCAGTATTCCTTGTAATGGCAGTACGTAAAGTTGCTGTACAATATGCAAGAAGAACAGCTTCAGGTGGTTATGAAAAGAATGTATTCGGATCGCGTCAGTTTTTACCATTAAAGCTCAATGCTTCTGGGGTTATGCCAATCATATTCGCGCAAGCTATTATGTTTGTGCCTGGTTTAATTGGTAGTGCCTCGTTTTTAGAAGGAACTGATACTGGTCAATGGCTACAAGCTGAGTTCGGTAATAATATATTTGGATTCTGGTATAATTTAGTGTTCGCATTTTTAATTATAATATTTACATATTTCTATACTGCGATTACTGTACCTACTAATAAAATGGCTGACGATTTAAAGCGTAGCGGTGGTTTTATTCCAGGTATAAGACCAGGCACTGAAACTGCGGAGTACTTAGATAAGATAATGTCACAGATAACATTACCAGGATCTATATTCCTAGCATTGGTAGCTGTATTTCCAGCTTTTGTTTATCAATTAGTTGGTACGCAACAAGGTTGGTCATTATTCTTCGGTGGTACATCACTATTAATTATGGTTGGTGTGGCGATCGATACAATGCAGCAGATTAATTCTTATTTATTAAATAAGCATTATGATGGCTTGATGAAAACCGGTAAAAACAGAAAGTCTGTTACCGCTTAATTATAAAATTATTTAGAAGATTCCATTCAAAAAATTAGGCAAGGTATTTGTTAAACTTGGATTGAATACTAAAAATTATTTATGGCAAAACAAGCAGCAATAGAACAAGACGGAACAATTATAGAAGCATTATCTAATGCAATGTTTCGTGTAGAATTAGAAAACGGTCACATTGTGACAGCTCACATTTCTGGTAAAATGCGTATGCACTATATTAAGTTATTACCAGGAGATAAAGTAAAACTAGAAATGAGCCCTTACGATTTAACAAAGGCTCGTATAACTTATAGATACTAAGAATGCTCTGGTGGCTGAGGTACTCGAAGCCACAAGGAGTTCTAAATTTAAAAAAAGATGAAAGTAAGAGCATCAGTTAAAAAAAGAAGTGCTGATTGTAAATTAGTACGACGTAAAGGAAGACTATACGTAATTAACAAAAAGAATCCTAGATTCAAACAAAGACAAGGATAATAAAGTCATTAGTAATTAGTAGTTAGATGAATCTGTTCGAAATCGAAAGGTTTAGGATTCTAACAACTAAAAGCTAACAGCTAAACACTAAATTTATGGCAAGAATTGCAGGTGTAGACATACCAAAACAAAAAAGAGGAGTTATCTCTTTGACTTATATCTATGGAATAGGTAAAAGTAGAGCAAAAGAAATTTTAGAAACTGCTAAAGTAGACGAGAGTACAAAAGTTCAAGATTGGACAGATGCAGAGATCGGAGCGATCCGTGAAGCTGTAGGTACATTTAAGATCGAAGGTGAATTACGTTCTGAAACACAATTAAACATTAAGCGTTTAATGGATATTGGATGTTACAGAGGTATTCGTCATAGAGCTGGTCTTCCTTTAAGAGGACAACGTACTAAGAACAACTCTCGTACAAGAAAAGGTAGAAGAAAAACAGTTGCTAACAAAAAGAAAGTAACTAAGTAATAACAGACATTAGTCATTAGTAATTAGACGTTAGATGAATCTGTTCGAAATCGGAAGGTTTAGGATTCTAACAACTAAAAGCTAACAACTAGAAACTTAAAAAAATGGCAAAGTCAAATACAAAAAAACGTAAAGTAATTGTTGATGCAATTGGTGAAGCTCACATAACAGCATCATTTAACAACATCATCATTTCTTTAACAAACAAAAAAGGTGACGTTATTTCTTGGTCATCAGCTGGTAAAATGGGATTTAGAGGTTCTAAAAAGAACACACCATATGCAGCACAAATGGCAGCAGAAGATGCAGCAGGAGTTGCAAAAGAAGCTGGTTTAAAGAAAGTAAAAGTATACGTTAAAGGTCCTGGTAACGGTAGAGAATCTGCTATCAGATCAATTCATAATGCAGGTATTGAGGTATCAGAAATTGTAGATGTTACTCCACTACCACATAATGGTTGTCGTCCTCCAAAGAGACGTAGAGTATAATACATACACATATGTAGATGAGATTAATATCAATCGTTTATGCGGTTGATATTAATTTTTTATGTACATTTGCAAACCGAAAAAATAAACAAGTATCAACGAGAGATTAAGGATAGTAGAAGGATAAGCTTAAGACCTTAATTTTATTATCACTCTCAAAATTAATTTAAAATGGCAAGATATACTGGTCCTAAAACTAAAATAGCTAGAAAATTTGGTCAAGCTATCTTCGGAGATGACAAAGCCTTCGAAAAAAGAAATTATCCTCCAGGACAACATGGTCCTAACAAAAGAAGAGGTAAGAAATCTGAATACGCTATCCAATTAATGGAGAAGCAAAAAGCTAAATATACTTACGGTATTTTAGAGCGTCAATTCAGAAACATGTTCAAAAGAGCTACAGCTGCTCAAGGTATTACTGGTGAAGTTTTATTACAATTATGTGAGTCTCGTTTAGATAACGTGGTTTTCAGAATGGGTATCGCACCAACAAGAAGTGCAGCAAGACAATTAGTATCTCACAGACACATTACAGTAAATGGTGAAAAGGTAAATATTCCTTCTTACCAATTAAAAGCTGGTGATGTTGTAGGTGTAAGAGAAAAGTCTAAGTCTTTAGAAGCTATTCAAAATTCATTAGCTAACTCTAGCAATGTATACGAGTGGATTACTTGGAACAATGATACAAAAGAAGGTACTTATGTTTCTGTTCCTGCAAGAATCCAAATTCCAGAGCAAATCAATGAGCAGTTCATCGTAGAACTTTACTCTAAATAATAATTTAATAATCATATTGGTATTTGGCCAAAGGGTTTATGGTCTTCTTCAAACCTCTAAACCGCGCAACCAAATAACAATTAAAACGAAGAACAAAAATGGCAATATTAAATTTTCAGAAGCCTGACAAGGTAATCATGATCGATTCTACTGATTTTGAAGGTAAGTTTGAATTCAGACCTTTAGAACCAGGATACGGATTAACAGTAGGTAATGCATTAAGAAGAGTTTTGTTATCTTCTTTAGAAGGTTTTGCAATTACATCTGTAAGAATAGAAGGTGTAGAGCACGAATTCTATACAATTTCTGGTGTAGTTGAAGACGTTACTGAAATGATCTTAAACTTAAAGCAAGTTAACTTTAAGCGTCAAATTGACGAAGTTGATAACGAAACTGTTACAATTTCAATCTCTGGACAAGATCAAATTACTGCAGGTGACTTCCAGAAGTTTATCTCTGGTTTCCAAGTATTAAATACAGACTTAGTAATCTGTAACTTAGATCCTAAGGTAAACATCAACATGGAGATTACTATAGAAAAAGGTAGAGGTTATGTGCCAGCAGAGGAGAACAAAAAAGCTTCTGCACCTATCGGGACAATCTTTACAGATTCTATTTACACGCCAATAAAGAATGTTAAGTATGGTATCGAGAACTTCCGTGTTGAGCAAAAGACGGATTATGAAAAATTAGTTTTCGAAATTATTACTGACGGATCTATTCACCCAAAAGATGCTTTAACAGAAGCAGCTAAAATATTAATTCACCACTTCATGTTATTCTCGGATGAGCGTATCACTCTTGAAGCTGATGAAATAGCACAAACAGAAACTTATGATGAAGAATCACTTCACATGAGACAATTATTGAAAACTAAATTAGTTGATATGGATTTGTCTGTACGTGCACTTAACTGTTTAAAAGCTGCAGAAGTTGATACATTAGGTGATTTAGTATCATTTAATAAAAATGACTTAATGAAATTTAGAAACTTTGGTAAGAAGTCTTTAACTGAGCTAGAAGAGCTTGTAAACGTTAAAGGTCTTAACTTCGGAATGGATTTAAGCAAATATAAATTAGATAAAGATTAAGGATTGTCATTCCTTTGAAAGCAGGAATCTCATTCTACAAATACAATTATTAATAATCATATTTTGCTCCTCGAATTAACGAGTTTGGTAGCAAGATGATAAAACAAAAGTCATGAGACACGGAAAAAAATTCAACCACTTAGGAAGAAAAACAGCTCACAGAAAAGCAATGTTGGCAAATATGGCTTGTTCTTTAATAGAGCACAAGCGTATCAACACTACAGTTGCAAAAGCAAAAGCTTTAAAACAATTTGTTGAGCCTTTAGTAACTAAATCTAAAGAAGACACTACACACAACAGACGTATTGTAATGTCTAAGTTAAAGCAAAAGCAAGCTGTAACTGAATTATTTAGAGATGTAGCTGCTAAAGTTGGTGATCGTCCAGGTGGATATACACGTATCATTAAGTTAGGTAACCGTTTAGGTGATAACGCTGATATGGCAATGATAGAATTAGTAGATTACAATGAGTTATACAACGCTGGTAAGCCTGCTAAGAAAACAACTCGTAGAAGTAGAAGAGGTGGAAAGAAAGCTGTTGCGGCTGCTGCACCAGTAGAAACTAAAGCTACGAACGAAGAAGAATAAAAATGCATTTAAGACGAACCAACTTCCAATCATCTTTTACTATAGATTTAGGACAGTTATTCGTTTTTAAAAAATCTCGATTATCGAGTGTTAATAAGCATTAATAAATATGAAGGATAAACTTTTTTAGTTTATCCTTTTTTTTTGGAATTTTGCAAAACTCATTTCTGTACAAACAGAAATCTTTTTAAATATTGCACATGAAATATAAACAACGAAAAAAGGCATTAATTCTATTAGCAGATGGAACAATTTTTCATGGAAAGTCTATAGGTAAAGAAGGCACTTCATTTGGTGAAGTATGTTTTAATACTGGAACTACTGGTTATCAAGAAATTTTTACTGATCCTTCATACTTTGGGCAATTAATGGTTACTACCAATGCACATATTGGTAATTACGGTACTAAAGAAGAAGAGGTTGAATCTGATACAGTAAAGATTGCTGGTCTTATTTGTAAGAACTTTAGTTTTGAGTATTCAAGACCTGGTGGCGATGCGTCGTTAGAAGAGTTTTTCGAAAAGCACAACACTATGGCAATTGCGGATGTAGATACAAGAGCTTTAGTAAGTTATATCAGGGATCATGGCGCAATGAATGCCGTAATTACTACAGATGTAGATAATGTTGCTGCATTAAAGGAACAGTTAGCTGAGCAACCAAAAATGGAAGGTTTAGAATTGGCTTCAAAAGTATCTACAAAAGAGCCATATTATTTTGGTGATGAAAATGCGACGTATAAAATTTCAGCTTTAGATATTGGTATTAAGAAGAATATCCTTAGAAATTTAGCAAGTAGAGATGCATATATTAAAGTATTTCCACATAATGCTAAATTTGAAGAATTAGAGGCTTTTAATCCAGATGGTTATTTTATTTCTAATGGACCTGGCGATCCAGAACCATTAGTAGAGGCACAAGCTGTTGCTAAAGAAATTATAGAAAAGAATAAGCCATTATTCGGAATTTGTTTAGGTCATCAAGTTATTGCATTAGCTAATGGAATTTCGACTTACAAAATGCATAATGGACATAGAGGAATAAATCACCCAGTAAAAAACTTAATTACAGGTAAAGGTGAAATCACATCTCAAAACCATGGGTTTGCTATCAATAGAGAAGAAACTGAAGCAAATGAGAATGTAGAAATTACGCATGTGCATCTTAATGACAATACTGTAGCTGGTATAAAAATTAAAGATAAAAATTGCTTCTCGGTACAGTATCATCCAGAAGCAAGTCCTGGACCAAACGATTCGGTCTATTTATTCGATCAATTTATTGAGAATATAAAGAATAGTTAATAGGAAAAACGCAACAAAATTTTACATTTGTTGCGTTTTTTTAGTTACGAAAACATTATCGTAAATATTAATCCTAATAAGGCGTTTTCACAAGGAAATCAGCCATCAATTTAGTAAATTTGAACATATAACATTTAAACTAAAAACTTAATATAATGAGCATTATAGTTAACGTACACGCAAGACAAATTTTAGATTCGAGAGGTAACCCTACAGTAGAAGTAGATGTTGTTACAGAAAGTGGAATAATGGGAAGAGCTGCTGTGCCTTCAGGAGCTTCTACAGGAGAACACGAAGCTGTTGAGTTAAGAGATGGTGGAGATACTTACATGGGTAAAGGTGTTTCTAAAGCTGTAGAGAATGTTAATTCTGTAATTGCTCAAGAATTACTTGGTGTTTCCGTTTTTGAACAAAACGCTATCGATAAATTAATGATTGAGTTAGACGGTACAACAAACAAATCTAAATTAGGTGCTAATGCTATTTTAGGTGTGTCTTTGGCTGTTGCTAAAGCTGCTGCTAACGAATTAGGTATGCCATTATACAGATATGTTGGTGGAGTTTCAGCAAATACATTACCAGTACCAATGATGAATATCATTAATGGTGGTTCTCATAGTGATGCACCAATCGCATTCCAAGAGTTTATGGTAATGCCAGTAAAGGCGAAGAACTTTACGCATGCAATGCAAATGGGTACTGAGATTTTCCATAACCTTAAGAAAGTATTACACGATAGAAGTTTAAGTACTGCAGTAGGTGATGAAGGTGGTTTTGCACCAAACTTGGCAGGTGGAACAGAAGATGCTTTAGATTCTATAAAATTAGCAGTTGAGAAAGCTGGATATACTTTTGGTGATGATGTTAAGATTGCATTAGACTGTGCTTCGGCTGAGTTTTATGTAGATGGTAAATACGATTACACGAAGTTTGAAGGTGATAAAGGTGTGGTAAGAACATCTGAGGAACAAGCTGAATACTTGGCTGAGCTAGCTTCAAAATATCCTATCATTTCTATTGAAGATGGAATGGATGAAAACGATTGGGATGGTTGGAAGTTATTAACTGAAAAAATCGGTGATAAAGTACAATTAGTAGGTGACGATTTATTTGTAACTAATGTTGAGCGCTTATCTCGTGGTATTGAAAACGGGATTGCAAACTCTATCTTAATTAAAGTAAACCAAATCGGTACTTTAACAGAAACTATTTCTGCAGTAAACATGGCACATAATGCAGGTTATACATCTGTAATGTCTCATAGGTCTGGAGAAACTGAAGATAACACAATTGCTGATTTAGCTGTAGCATTAAATACAGGTCAGATTAAAACTGGTTCTGCTTCTCGTTCTGATAGAATGGCAAAATACAACCAGTTATTACGCATTGAAGAAGAATTAGCTGATGTAGCTTATTTTCCACAAGAGAACGCGTTTAAAGTGAAGTAATTTATACTTATTTTAATCAAAAATATTGAAGGCGATTATCAAGCGATAATCGCTTTTCTTTTTTATAGAGTTTCTAGATGCTTCAATTGTTAAATCGATTGTAAAACTCCTTCCGAAATCGTTTGATATTTTGTAATTTTACGGTCCTTATAAATTCACAATAAACTAATATTTAAATATGTCAGAAAAAGCTACCTTAGAAATTAATGGTGACAAGTTTGATTTGCCTATAAAAGTAGGCACAGAAAACGAAGTTGCTATTGATATTAAAACTTTGAGAAGTGCAACAGGAGGTGTAATTACTATTGATCCTGGTTACAAAAACACGGGAAGTTGCGAAAGCGCCATTACATTCTTAGATGGTGAAAAAGGAATTCTAAGGTATAGAGGTTATTCAATTGAGGAATTAGCTGAAAAGGCTGATTTCCTAGAGGTTGCATATCTTTTGATTTTTGGTGAATTACCAACTGAAGAGCAACTTTCAAAATTTGAAAGTGACATTAAAGAAGAGTCTGTTGTAGATGATGATATTAAGAAGATTTTAGATGCTTTCCCTAAAGCAGCACATCCAATGGGTGTGCTATCTTCTTTAACGAGTGCGTTAACAGCATTTTATCCTGCTTCTGTAGATGTAAGATCTGAAGAAGCAATGTATCATGCAATTGTTAAGATCATGGCTAAGTTTCCAATTCTTGTAGCATGGACCATGCGAAAGAAACAAGGATTGCCTTTAGAATACGGAGATGATAATTTGGGTTATGTTGAGAACGTCCTTAAAATGATGTTTAAGAAGCCTAATAGTGAATATGTTCAAAATTCAATTCTTGTTGATGCTTTAGATAAGTTATTGATACTTCATGCTGATCATGAGCAAAACTGTTCTGCGTCTACAGTAAGAATTGCAGGTTCTTCACATGCCGGACTATTTGTTTCTCTAGCGTCTGGTATTTCAGCACTTTGGGGACCATTACATGGTGGGGCTAACCAAGCAGTATTAGAAATGCTTGAAGCTATTAAAGAAGATGGTGGCGACACTAAGAAGTATATGGCTAAAGCAAAAGACAAAGAAGATCCATTCCGTCTTATGGGCTTTGGGCACAGAGTATATAAAAACTTTGACCCAAGAGCTAGAATTATCAAAAAGGCTGCTGATGAAGTATTAGGTGACTTAGGTGTTGAAGATCCAATTTTAGATATTGCTAAAGGTCTTGAACAAGAAGCTTTAGATGATCAATACTTTGTGGATAGAAAGTTATACCCTAATGTAGATTTCTATTCGGGAATAATCTATAGAGCAATGGGTATTCCTGTAGAAATGTTTACAGTAATGTTTGCACTAGGTCGCTTGCCGGGTTGGATTGCCCAATGGAGAGAAATGCGTCTAAGAAAAGAGCCGATTGGTCGTCCTCGTCAGTTATACACTGGTGAAACCTATAGACCTTTCAAAACAATTAACGAAAGATAAGAAATCTCTTAAATGATAAAAAAGCTTCATAATAATTATGAAGCTTTTGTATTTTAGGCTTTATGAAATTAAACATAAACAACGAAACTTCGCGATTAAGAGCAGTGGTATTAGGAACTGCAAAGAGTAATGGGCCAATACCTTCAATTGAAGAAGCTTATGATCCAAAATCAATCGAACACATCAAAGCTGGCACATATCCACTAGAAGAGGATATGATTAAAGAAATGGAAGCTGTTGCAAATGTGTTGAAGAAGTATGATGTAAAAGTTTATAGACCAGAGGTAATAAAGGATTATAATCAGATATTCTCGAGAGATATTTCGTTTGTAATAGAAGATAAAATTATTATTGCCAATATTTTGCCTAACCGAGAGCGAGAGATAGATGCCATAGAACATGTTTGGGCTTTAATTGACAAGGAAAGTAGGATTAAACTACCTGAGGAATGTCATGTAGAAGGTGGTGATGTTATGCCTTGGAATGAATATATTTTTATAGGTACATATACTGGCGAAGATTATCCAGATTTTATCACTGCAAGAACAAATATTCAGGCTGTAAATGCTATTCAAGAGTTATTTCCTCATAAAAAGGTAAAAGCTTTTGAGCTTAGAAAGTCAAATACAAATCCAAAAGAAAATGCCTTGCATTTAGATTGTTGTTTTCAGCCAATAGGAAAAGATAAAGCTATTATTCATAAAAATGGATTTTTGGTTGAAAGTGAGTACCAGTGGTTGGTTGATTACTTTGGAAAAGGCAATGTCTTTGAAATTACAAAGGAGGAAATGTATAATATGAATAGTAACATATTTTCAATTTCTGAAGATATTATCATTTCAGAACAAAACTTCACTAGATTAAATACTTGGTTACGACAAAATGGCTTTACAGTAGAAGAAGTCCCTTATGCTGAGATTGCGAAGCAAGAAGGTTTACTACGTTGCTCAACAATGCCACTAATAAGAGATTAAATTACTTGCTTTTTCATTATTAATGATTTTCATTTGTCAAAATTAATTTAACATGAAAATTTTTACACTACTACTTTTATTTTCTTTACCGCTATATTCTCAAGTTAATTTTCAAAAGGGTTATATAATTGATAATTCTAATAATAAATTTGAATGTTTAATAAAAAACAAGGATTGGAAAAAGAGTCCTGAGGAAATAATTTATAAGTTAAGTGATAATTCTCGGGAAGAAAAAATATCGCTTAGTGAATTAAAAGAGTTTAGAATACAAAATACAGATAATTTTTACAAAAGGCGTAGTGTAAATAAACAGTTGGTGGGTTCATTTTGGGAGGAGATGAAACTATCAAATAATATGGTATTGCTTAGAGTATTAGTTGAAGGGCAATCTGATTTGTTGGAGGTTCATACTAATGGAAAATACTATTTTTTTTATGAAAGGGATGACGTCTTAGTGATGCTTGACTATGAACGTACAGTTGATGAGAATAATAAGATAAAAGAAAATGCGAAGTATAAAAAGCAGCTTTATGATAATTTTAAGTGCAAAAATTTCACTTTAAAAGACTACTCTTCCTTGAGATATAATAGTACAAAGTTATCAGATTTCTTTTCTGAATATAATGATTGTATGGGTGAAGGTTATACCAACTTACATAAAAAAAGAACAAAAACTAAAATAAAATTAAAGTTAAAAGGTGGTATGAATTTTAATTCGAGTGTTACAGATAAAGCGAGTGGCTATTTACTATCTTATACAACACCACCTTTTTCAGGAAGTCCATTTGGTGAGGATGTAGTAAGAAATTATGGCGGTATTAGTAATTATAATGTAAGCAATTATTCTTCTTTTGGATTTGAGTTGGAAATGCGTTTACCCTTTGGACAAAATAATTGGAGTTTATTTATTGCACCAAATTATCATAATATACAGGAAGTAGAAGAGAGTATCGCTTTTACAGAACCTAATATTGCAAATTTCGAGATTACTTCTACATTGTCTTATTCATTTATTCAGGCTCCTTTAGGTATAAGGCATTATTTTGACATTAGTGATAACTTAGAATTGTTTTCACAATTAGCTTATTCACAGAGTATTATTATGAGTTCTAGTCAAAATACTGTTATCGAAGAGGAATCTATATCTCCGACACCTTATTTTTTTCGACGAAAAGCAAATATGGACAAAAAATCCAATTCAGGCGGTTTTTTTGGTATAGGATTGACTTATGCAAATAAATATATGGTAGAAATTAATTATTACAGCTTAGGAATAAATTTAGATGATGACTATCAAATGAATATGAAAGGATTTTCTATAAACGCCGCTTTTACCATTTTTTAGCTTTAATTCCGATATAAAAAGTAATTATTTACTAGGATTATATATTCTTGCTTAGCTTCATCCTCGCTGATATCTTGTACTTGAAATAAAGCATTTGTCTTAAATGCATTAATAATTGGTTTACGACTATTTGGTCTACCATAATCGTTAGTCGCCTTTTTATAATAAGCATATAATCTAAGAAGGAAATCCGCAGGAAACGGCTCGGTATGTTCATTAATGCGTTTTACCGCATCTTCAAATGTTTTATGTAATTCTTCTGGTGTCATTTCATTTCTGCAATGATACTCTCGCCTCCTCTTACTTTTTGATTAAGCTCAACTTTAATATCAGCATCTAAAGGTAGAAATAAATCTACTCTTGAACCAAATTTAATGAATCCAGAGTCAGCACCTTGCACTGCTGTGTCATTCGGTTTTGCATAGTTGACAATACGTTTAGCCAATGCACCTGCTATCTGTCTGTATAGTACTTTACCAAAACCTTCGTTTTCAACAACAACTGTAGTACGCTCGTTTTCTTCACTAGCTTTTGGATGCCAAGCTACTAAATACTTTCCAGGATGATATTTACTAAAGCTTACGTTACCACTTATTGGGTATCGTGTAACATGAACATTTAAAGGTGACATAAATACAGAAACTTGAATACGTTTGTCCTTAAAAACTTCGTTTTCCATTACTTCCTCAATAACAACAACTTTACCGTCAACCGGTGAAAGTGCATGTTTTTCGTTTGGGTGTGTATGTCTTTTAGGATTTCTAAAGAATTGAAGAATTAGAATAAAGAAAACCAAAACGGTAATCATCAATCCTTTTCGTATCCATTCATTTAGGATGAACTCGTCAATTAGAAAAAAAGATCCAACTACAATGACGAGTGTTATAAATATAATTTTATGTCCTTCTTTATGAAACATAACTTGATATAATTCTTAAAAATAAATATATAAATGGTGATGCAAAGATAATACTATCTAATCGATCTAAAATACCTCCATGACCAGGCATTAATACTCCACTATCTTTAACTTCTGCTTGTCTTTTAAATTTTGATTCTATTAAGTCACCAAATGTACCTAGAACGCTAACCGTAATAGCGAGTATTAACCAACTTGTAAAGCTCAATGTTGCTGTGTAAATGAATATGAAATAACTTGAAACACAGGCAATAAATAAACCACCAAGAAATCCCTCAACGGTCTTTTTTGGTGAAATACTTGGAAAAAGTTTTTGCTTACCTAAATTTTTTCCAACCATATATGCACCACTATCGTTAATCCATATCAAAATGAAAGATCCTAATAATAAAAGTGGTGAAAACGTATTGTGATAATGCGCAATAAGTAATAAAAATATGAAGCTGCTTGATAAATAAAAAGTAGTTAGGACGTATCTTTTTGATTCGAACAATGGTATTTTTCTTGAGGTGAATAAATCTTTTAGAAGTAAAAGATTTACAAAAATCGAAATCACTAAAAGGATTTGAACCGCTTCATCTGAACCTTTGAAATCTGCATTGTAAATTGAAAAGAAACAAAAACCAAAATAAAGAACAATAAATATGATGTATTGTATGTAAGACTTTAACTTAATTAGTTTGCTAAACTCAATTAAACTTAAAAACCCAAAAACGGCGAAAAGCAGCACTAATGCCGTTTCATTCAAGAGCGACATAATAAGTAAGGCTGCATATACAATACCAGATAATGTTCTAATGAATAATTCTTTCATTATAAATCTTCAAGTAAAAGTAGATAGAGATCTTTTGCACTACTTCCGTAAGTTAAAAAGTCTTTATCATCAGCAGTTTTGAAGTGCTTTATCGTGGTAATATTAGTCGGAATTTTATTCTTGTTTTTTTCCTTAATTCCTTTTAAGCCTTCACCAATATTTTCAACAAATTGACTAGTAGTGGCATAGATAATAAAATGATGAGGTAGTTCTTTAAGTTTCTTCTCTGCTATTTGATTTGAAGAGATGAGTAATGAGCCATCATCCGAAATTAAATATTCACAAGTAGATAGAAAATAAGAACTCTCAGAAATTTTATTGGTAGAATTAAGGCTTAAGTCTTTAAATAATTCTTTTAGGCGGTCATCTATTAAGAAAGCTTTTTTATCCTGCCAATCATTTTCCGTTAATATGGCATTGAAACTTTCTTTTATTTCGTCTAAGTTTTCGCAATACAAAAACTTACCTCCATTGGCTTTAAAATTTATGGTAAACCTCTCATCAGCAGGAAGTTTTATTTCTGGCATGTATTTGCCACGCTCTTGATTTGGTACTTGATCTGAAGTCTCAGATTTTTTACCGAAGAGTCTACGAAATATGCTCATTTAAATACTGCTATTATTATCAATATGAGGGATTCCTACCAAAGATAAAAAATCTTAAATTAATTACTATTAATTTAAGATTTTTATAAAAACACTATTGGTTTATTCTTCTTCTTCGGCTAATGTTTTGTCCTTATCAAACTCTCTTTTACCAAAGATTTTTTCTAGGTTATCCTTAAAGATTACTTCTTTTTCAAGCAAGACTTCAGCAAGTTCTGTAAGTTTATCTTTGTTTTCTTCAAGCAGTTTTACTGCTCTATCATACTGCTTTTCAATAATATCTGATATCTCCTTGTCAATTAAAACAGCAGTTTCTTCACTATATGGTTTTGTAAATCCGTATTCAGATTGACCTGTTGAATCATAATAGGTTAAATTACCTACTTTGTCACTTAAGCCATAAACCGTCACCATAGCTCTAGCTTGTTTAGTTACTTTTTCTAAGTCACTAAGGGCACCAGTTGAAATCTTATTGAAGATAACTTGTTCAGCAGCTCTACCACCAAGTGCAGCACACATTTCATCAAGCATTTGTTCTGGTCTCACTATTAGTCGTTCTTCTGGTAAGTACCAAGCAGCACCGAGAGAGCGTCCTCTAGGTACAATGGTTACTTTTACCAAAGGCGCTGCATGTTCAAGCATCCAGCTCACAGTAGCGTGACCTGCCTCGTGGAAAGCGACAGCTCTTTTTTCTTCAGGAGTTATGATTTTATTTTTCTTTTCTAGACCACCAATAATTCTGTCTACAGCATCTAAAAAGTCTTGTTTGTTAACCGCTTTCTTTCCTTTTCTTGCAGCTATAAGTGCTGCTTCGTTACAAACATTAGCTATATCCGCACCAGAAAACCCTGGTGTTTGCTTAGCAAGGAAATCGACATCTAAAGTTTCTTCCTTTTTTAGTGGACGCAGATGCACTTCGAAGATCTCCTTACGCTCTCTTACGTCTGGTAAATCCACATAAATTTGTCTGTCAAAACGCCCAGCACGCATTAAAGCACTATCTAAAACGTCAGCTCTGTTTGTAGCTGCTAAAACAATAACATTAGTGTTTGTCCCAAAACCATCCATTTCGGTAAGTAATTGGTTTAAGGTGTTTTCGCGTTCATCATTAGAACCAGAGAAGTTGTTTTTACCTCTTGCTCTACCTATAGCATCAATTTCGTCAATAAAGATAATTGACGGTGATTTTTCTTTAGCTTGCTTAAATAGATCTCTTACACGAGACGCACCAACACCTACAAACATCTCAACAAAATCTGAACCAGAGAGCGAGAAGAAAGGTACTTTAGCTTCACCTGCTACTGCTTTTGCTAATAAGGTTTTACCTGTTCCTGGAGGTCCTACAAGTAATGCTCCTTTAGGAATTTTACCACCAAGTGATGTGTATTTTTCAGGAAACTTTAAAAAGTCTACAATTTCTTGCACCTCTTCTTTTGCACCTTCTAAGCCAGCAACATCTTTAAATGACGTTTTAGTATCTGTTTTTTCATCAAACAGTTTAGCCTTAGATTTACCTATATTGAAGATCTGACCACCAGCACCGCCGCCACCACCAGCAGACATTCGGCGCATTATAAAAATCCAAACCGCAATAATTAATACAAATGGCAATAGTGTAAGAAGAATATCACCGAATAAATTTTGTTCAATATCGGCATCTCTAGTTGTTGCTAAGTCATTTTCTGCAATTATGGTGTCAATCTGGTTTTCAAAATTTTGAAGATCACCAAATTTTAGTGTGTAGTTTGGTTCATTAAATGAAGGCAGTAATCCTTTTGATTTAGAGTTTTTATGTACTTCTTTTTCAAGTGCTTCTTTAGTAAGATAAACTTTAGCAGTTTTTGTATTACTAACAATCATTACTTCTTTTACATCTCCACTTTCTAAATAAGATATAAATTCAGAAGTTTTAATCTCTTTAGTGTTTTGGAATGCACCTCCACCAAATAATTGGATTGATAGGAATACGGCAATGATAACGCCATATATCCAATAAGGGTTTACTTTTGGTTTTTTATTAAGATTTTTATTGTCTTTTGCCATTATAAGCTTTTTATCTTTTTAGTAACTAGATTCAATTTGGGTTGTTTTAGCGTCTCCCCAAAGACTTTCAATATCGTAATACTCTCTTATGTGTTTTTGAAAAACATGCACAACAACATTGACATAATCCAAAAGCACCCATTCCGCATTATCCGTTCCTTCTATATGCCAAGGCTTATCTTTAGAATTTTTACTTACTTGTTTTTGAATGGAATTAACGATAGCATTAACCTGTGTATTTGAAGTACCTTCACAAACGATAAAATAATCACATACAGTATTTTCTATTTCTCTTAAATCTAGAATTGTTATTTCTTTTCCTTTTACCTCTTCTATACCAGCTATAATTAACGTAATGAGTTGGTCTACATTGGTTTTTTCTTTCGTCATTAAATTGAATTAAATTTGTGCAAAGTTATTATTTTTTTAGTTCTTGTAAGTCTTATTTTTCATAAGAAAACCATAAAAACTACCACATTCTCATGTATATAATCAAACTTGGTGCCATTGAGTCAACAAATTCTTTTCTTAAAGACATGACTGCAACAAAAATACCTAAGGATTATACTGTTGTAGTTGCGGAACATCAAACTCAAGGTAGAGGTCAAATGGGGACTGTTTGGAATGCCGAAGATGGTAAAAACCTTACAATGAGCGTCTTCAAGATCGTTTCTAAATTTAAAGTTGATTCCCAATATTACATTAGCATGGTAGTTGCTTTGGCTGTTCATGATGCTTTATTGAGCTTTAACATACCGAGATTATCTATCAAATGGCCAAACGACATTTTGTCAGAAAACAAGAAAATATGTGGTATTCTTATTGAAAATGTCATTAAAAACAATAGCATTCAAGGAACTGTAATTGGGATAGGTCTTAATGTAAATCAAAAGAATTTCGAAGGATTACCAAAGGCATCTTCATTAAGCTTAATTACCGGTGTTATTTATAATAAAGATGAAATTCTTTCTGAAATTCTATCGAAACTAAAGTGGTACTTTAATTCATTAAAGAATGGTGAATATGATATTATTCAAATAAAGTATGAATCGCTACTCTTTAGAAAAGAAAAACCTTCAACCTTTAAACTTTCTAACGATAGCATAATTACTGGTATCATTAAAGGAGTGTCTAAAGATGGAAAGTTAAACGTTTGGTTAGAGGATGATATTATACAGTCTTTCGACCTAAAAGAAATTGAGTTGTTATACTAAACTGCCGTTTTCATATTTTCAACCAGTGTCTCAATGAATTTGGTAATTGGACCTTTAACCATCATTGCCATCATTGCGTTAAATTGAGCAGTAAACGATAGTTGAACTTCAGTCTTGTTTGTGTCTATTTCTTGAATATTACCTATTAAGGAGAAATCTAATTTTCCGCCAGCTGCACCCAAAACAACTTTACTATTAGGAATAGCTTCTTTTTTCTTTAAGATGATTTCTGGCATTCCTTTTAAGGCAAAAAGAAATTTGTCATTATCGAGAACTTCAAATTTGCTAATGTTTTCTGGCATTAGATTTTCAAAATTCTTAACATCAGACAAAAAGTTAAAAGTTTCTTCTGCCGACTTATCCAAGGTAACCTTAGGTGATTCTAAATTCATAATTTTATTTTTTATTCAAAAAAGCAATATCAAATAACATTCCATTCGCTTGGGTTGGCATTCCATTGTGCTAAAATGTCTTGTTGTTTCTCTGTTATATATTTTGTTTCTAAAGCTTGTTCGAGCAGACTTTCATAATTGCCCAAGGTGTGTAAGTCTATGTTGGCTGCTTCAAAATTTTCTTTAGCTACGTCAAATCCATAAGAAAAAATAGCAACCATACCTTTAATGGTAACTTCGGCTTCCTTAAGAGCCTTTACTGCATTAAGACTACTTTTTCCTGTACTAATAAGATCTTCTACAACAACTACAGTTTGTCCTTTACTAATGTGACCTTCAATTTGGTTTTGTCTACCATGTTTTTTTGCTTCTGGTCTAACATAAACAAAGGGAAGATTTAAATATTCAGCTACTAATGCACCTATTCCAATTGCTCCTGTTGCAACACCAGCTATAACATCTGGTTTTCCATAGGTATTTTCGATGTGCTTGGCCATGGTCTCTCTAATATAATTTCTTATAAGCGGATAGGAAAGTACAATTCTATTATCACAATAAATTGGTGATTTCCAGCCAGATGCCCATGTAAATGGTTCATTAGGTTGCAGTTTTATCGCGTTAATTTGAAGCAATAGTTCTGCTGTCTTTTTTGCAGTATCTTTATTAAAAATCATGGGATAAAATTAATGAATTTTAAAGGCTAAAAAGTTTAATTTCAATTTAAGTTTTTAACAACTGACTATCTTCTAAAAAATGATATTTTTACAACATTAATGCTTGATTAGATTATAATTTCGATGTATACCATTTTCGTAGGTCAAAAACCCATAATACTTACTACAAAAATTGAGAAAGAGATAAATTATAAGACCTTTCTTCTTAAATCTGTCAATATTGGAAAAGTGATAAAACTGCTAGTTAGCACAGACTTAAAAGGTGTTTGTTTAGTAGATAAACATAAAGATAAACTTCTAAAATTATTTTTGAATCTGTTGCCCAATGTAGTAGCAGGTGGAGGTAAAGTTTATAATGATAAAAAAGAAGTTTTATTTATTTACAGAAATAATAAATGGGATTTACCAAAAGGTAAAATTGAAAATAATGAAACAATAGAAAACACCTCAATTAGAGAAGTGGAAGAGGAAACAGGAGTAAACGGTCTGAGAATTACAAAGCCATTGCCAACTACTTACCATATTTTTAAACGTAATGGAAAGCATAAGATTAAAATAACTTATTGGTTTGAAATGGAAACTAAGTATAATGGAAAGCTTTATCCTCAAATTAAAGAAGGCATAACAAAAGTAGAATGGCTTAATGAAAAAGCTTCTCTTGAAGCGCTAGAAAATAGTTATGCGAATATCAAACTTCTTATGTAGGTATTCTTACCTAAAATTAAACAAACCATCTATTTTTTTGTTAATGTTTCTTAAATTTTAAAGGAAAGAGCTTTCTCAATACTCATATTGTTTAACTTTGAATGAATAAATTTAAACAAAAAGCAATGAGTAAAATTTTACACTTCCGATCCCCAAATCTGAAGATTAGCCTATTTGTTTTTATTCTCAGTTTATTTTCTATTAGCTATGCTCAAAAAAGTTCAGGATGGTGTGGTAACATTCATGAATTTGAATTCAGTAATGGTAATGAGTCAGTAACAATCGAGAATAATGCTACTTATGACATAAATGAATTACCTCATGGTTTTTATGTCAATTCCTTAATTGACGGTTATTCCCAGAGTCTCAGATATAGGGTTAAAAATCTTGATACTGGTGAAATTTATAATATTATCGAGAATTTTTTGCCATATACTTACCCAGCAGGTGGAAATGAGTGGGATTTAGGAACTGGAACATTTAAAGTTACGGCGAGACTGTATTTTAGAAACGGTGGAAGAGGTTGGATTTGTGACAAAAAGTCAATCAAATTTACAATTACTGATCCGCCATGTTTGGCTGAAGCAGGGACATTAACAGCGACATCGAGTAGTGTATGTTCGACGGGCGAGGTTATGATATCCGCCCAAGCTAATGGTGATGCAGTAGTACCATCAGATTACAGTGTATTATATGTATTAACTCAAGGGGATGGATTAGTAATCCAACAGGTAAGTGCTACACCAGACTTTACAGTACAAGGTGGGGGCGATTACACGATTCATACGTTAGTTTACCCAAATGGTTTAGACTTAAGCATTGTAGAATTAGGGGTAACGACAGGCTTTGATGTCAATAGTTTATTGATTCAAGGCGGTGGAGAGTTATGTGCATCGTTAGATGTAGCAGGAGCACCGATCCATATCACTAATCCAGACGCGGGTACCTTAACAGCGACATCATCTACTGTAACACTAGATGGAGGGTCAGCAATGATATCAGCAACACCAAATGGTGATGCAAATCAACCAAATGGTTACAGTACATTATTTGTATTAACCCAAGGAGATGGTTTAGTGATAGAACAAGTAGGTGGTACACCAGACTTCACAGTAACTGAGGCAGGAGATTACACGATTCATACGTTAGTATATCCAAGTGATTTAGACTTAAGCATTGTACAGTTAGGTGTAACAACAGGCTTTGATGTCAATAGTTTATTAGTACAAGGTGGTGGATCAGTATGTGCATCTTTAGATGTAGCTGGGGCACCGATAACTGTGGAACACGAAAAATGTACTGCACAAGCTGGTACACTTTTTACAGAACATCCGTTACAATGTTTATATAATGGTGTAGCAACAATTTCTGCAGTAATTGATGAAGCTCCTTCAGTTCCTATTGGTTATGTACAGTTATATGTCTTGACAGACGCTTTTGATTTAACCATTTTGAATGTGAATACAATACCAGAGTTTACCATAAATCATTCTGGATTTTATAGAATTCATAGTTTAGTATATGATCCAAGTACATTAGATTTAAGTATTGTACAGTTCGGAGTAACGACAGGCTTTGATGTCAATAGTTTATTGATTCAAGGTGGAGGTCAAATATGTGCATCATTAGAGATACATGCACCAGTTAGTCTGGTAGTACCTGGATTCTTTTGTAGCTTCTTTAATAATTTCTTTAGTAGAGGAGAGGCAACCAATGATGTTAATGATTGGGCAAGTGAATTCAATAGTTATGAAACATTTGAAGAATCTATGTTAAATGAATTAACACATACTTCGGTATATCCTAATCCAGTGAGAACTGAATTAAATATAAAGACTGTCGTTTTAGAGAATGAAATTATAAACTACACTATAGCTGATATGCAAGGTAGATTATTAAAACGCGGAATTATATCAACATTATCTGATGACAAACATCAAATAGATATGAATAATTTGAGCAGTGGAACATACATTGTGAATTTGAATTCTAAGTATAGAAACTTCACTACGAAGATTCAAGTAGAATAAGGTATGAGTAAATAATCAATGTATCTAAAGTCACCACAATAGTGGTGGCTTTTTTTAGTCTATTCTAAAAACTGGGTATTGAAGATGTGCCTTTTCATATGAAGGACTGTTTTTGTGGATCCAATCTAATTGAGCGTACCAACTATTAGCAAATTCTTCATCGTAGCTTACCTTAATGTTGTATTCAATTTGAAGCTTTGGGTTTGCTTTAAGCCATAACTTGGCTTTATCTTCCCATACGTAAGGAGAAAATCCTTCTTTCTGCTGAAGAATCGTATCAAAAAAATTCCAATTAAAAAAAGAATCCGGAGCTTGTGGTTCTAAAGTTTCTAGCAGATATCTCATGCCTTCCTGATCAGTGTTTACCATAAAATCTCCAGATTTAAACTTTAGCTTTACTTGAGAAGATTCAACTTTTGTGTCATAATGCAAATAATGCCCTTCATAAGGATTTTTTCTAGTTTGATAATCCTTGATTCTGTAAGACTGTACTGTTAGAATAGTGTCATTCTCTAGTTTTTTAAGTTGAATATTGTTCAATTTAAGTAAATCAATAATATTATACCAACCTTGAGGAATTACATAAGCTTTTGGGATGGTAACGTTCTGCTTTGGTTTAAAATAATTCTTATAAACTACATCTTTTACAAATGGTTTACTCTTATCATACTTTAATCTTTGAGCACCTGTCAATTCACTCTTAATCATTTTTCCTTCAAAACCTTTAAATTTTAATATTGAGGTTTGGGATGTGTCGATAGTCCAAGTTAAAGGATAAGAATCACCATGAGACCATGTATGCTGTTGAGATTCTCTTAATTCTGAAATTTTTCGACCTTGTTCTTCAGTAATTTCAATCATGCTCGTCATGAGTTCATAAGTGCCTTCAACTCTTTGTTTGTATGGCTTAAGCATGTGAGTTTCTACCATAATACCAAGCGTATTAAATAAGGTTGTGTAGCCGGTTGAATATCTTGGTGAATCCATAAACTGGGAAAAACCATTGTCTGGTGTACGATTAAAAACATTGACATAAGGTGTGATGTCCCATGATTTTTCTTGTAGTTTCAATTCTAATTGAGGCATCATTTCATTGTGAAGAAAGTTACCAAGGTTGCCGCCTAATTTATTATGCTGTGTAAATAAATGAGTTAAAGTATATTGATAGTCGGCACCATTACTCACATGATTATCAATAAATATGTCTGGTTTAACCAAATGAAAAATTTCTGCAAAGGCACGTGCATTTCTGGTGTCTGATTTAATAAAATCCCTATTTAGATCATAATTACGCGCATTACCTCTAAAACCATATTCTTTCGGACCATTTTGATTGGTACGTGTCGTTGAATTTCTGTTTAGACTACCGCCAATATTATATATAGGAATAGTAGTCAGAATTGTATTTTTTGGTGCTTCAATTTTTCCTTGAACAAGATCTCTGTAAAGCATCATTGTAGCATCTATACCATCAGATTCCCCAGGATGAATTCCATTATTAATGAGTAAAATCCTATGATTCTTTCGTAATGATTCAAAATCGTTTTTAGTATTTGTAGGATTGTAAATAACTAAATGTAAAGGCTCCCCAGAATCGGTTAGTCCCATTACCTTTATTGAAATTTCATCGTAATTATGAGCTAAATCCTTGTAGTATTGAATCGTTTGTTGATACGTGGCAGTTTCTAGACCTTCACTTTTTTCAAACACGGTGATGAAGTCAACCTCTGATTTATTTTTCTTGTTAGATTCTGAACATGAACTTAGTAGAAGTAATATGATAAATAGTTTTTTCATGACTAATTGATTGTATGTCAAACTTAAAGATTTTAATCTTTAAAATCTTTCTTTTAAGGAAGTTTCAGATAATAAAAATGGTTAATTTTACGTCCCTTCAAAATAACTAAAATGCGACAAACAACAGATACTATTTTAATGATTCGTCCAGTGAATTTTAGGATGAATGAGCAAACTGCTGTGAATAACTATTTTCAAGAAGATATTGCGACGGAAAACGCTCAGATTAATAAAAAGGCGCAACAAGAATTTGATACTTTTGTTGAGAAATTAAGAGCAGTAGGCGTTCATGTTATTGTTGTGAATGATGATGAAACTGCGGATACACCAGACTCTATTTTTCCTAATAATTGGGTAAGTTTTCATGATAATGGTGATGTTGTAATATATCCTATGTTTGCCGAAAACAGAAGACAAGAGAGACGTGAAGATGTCTTTATCACAATAGAAAATGCAGGACATAAGATTGAAAACATTATAGATTATACATCTGCAGAAGACGAAGGTGTATTTTTAGAAGGTACTGGTAGTGTTATATTAGATAGAGTTAACAGAAAAGCTTATTGTGCATTATCTCCAAGAGCCGATGAAGAGTTGTTTATTGAGTTTTGTGAAGATTTTGAATACACTCCTATAATTTTTACAGCTAATCAGTCAGTTAAAGATGAGCGTTTAGCAATATATCATACTAATGTGATGATGTGTGTTGCTGAGAATTTCGCAGTGATATGTTTGGATACCATAGATGACAAAAAGGAACGCAAAAATGTCATTAAGCATTTAAAGCAAGACGGGAAAGAAGTCATTTCAATTACTGAAATTCAAATGCATCAATTTGCGGGTAATATGCTTCAGGTCAGAGGAGAAGATAATCAGCGTTATTTGGTGATGAGTGCCTCAGCTCATAATAGTTTAAACAAAGATCAAGTCAATAAGATTGAAAAGCATTGTCAAATCTTATCAAGTTCTTTAGAAACTATTGAAACGTGTGGTGGTGGTAGCGCACGTTGTATGATGGCAGAGGTGTTTTTGCCAAAACATTAATCTAATTTATCAAAAATATAAGGGCCAAATTCTGCTCCCCAAACATAGTTACCATCAGCGTCAAAACCACGATCCCAAGAAATAACTTTGTTCTCGGTAATTTCTACTTCACTACGAGCATAAGATGCTCCACGCATGGTGCTTATGCATGTGTCATCACCAGTTTTTCCTTTAAAGTGTTTATCGCCTAAACGCTTTAGTACAACTTCACAGCCTTCTTTTAAAGCGATGTCTTCTAAACTTATTGCATCAAAATCTTTAGGTGTTTCCCATTTGCCAATCCATAACGAATCCACATTAAGTTTGTAAACTGCAGAGCTAAAATTACCATCAGAAGTTCTAGTTACTTCATAAATACGTTGGCGGTAAGGTCTATTTTGCATACTGTTTAGTGCTTGTTCTACATATAAGAAATGACCTTTATCTTTCCAGATAGGATACATGTGTAATGAGATATTATAATATGTGGAATCTGCTTTGGCCTGTTTTTCTGAATTAAAAGAACCTTGCATTAAACTAAAAAGCTCTTCTAGTTGCCTATCCTCTTTAGAATTAGTCTTAACCGACTTGCAGCCCAATAAAATTGTAACAATTAAAAATAATGGAATTATACGTTTCATATCATGGTGTTGAAAGGCTAAATATAAATAAAATTAGATTTGAGGACTAGCTTTTGGAAGTTCAACATAGAATTTACTGCCTATATTTTCAGTACTTTCTACCCAAATTCTTCCGCCATTTAGTTCTACTAAATCTTTCGCGATCGTTAGACCAAGTCCTGTGCCTTTTTCATTTTTAGTTCCCACTGTAGTAAAGGCCATATTAGGAATAAATAATTTTTCTATATTTTCTCTCGAGATGCCTACACCAGTATCTTCAATACAAATGAGAGCTTTACCATCAACATCTTCATTAGAAACAGTTATGACATCACCTGTACTAGTAAATTTAACAGCATTAGTAATAAGGTTTTGTATTACAATTTCTATCATACTTCGGTCAGCATACACAAAATCTCTTCTAGATTCGTCAATAAGAACAATTCGTTTGTCTTCAACTTTTTGCTCTACAAGAGAGATTTTAGATTGAAATACTTCCTGAATGTTAAAAAGTTCTGGTTTTGGTTCTAAACTTTGCATTTGTGATTTAGACCAGTTTAATAAATTCAGTAATAGGGATGTTGCATTATTTGCATTTTCACTTAATTCTGGAATTAGTTCTTTAAATTCCTCTTGTGATATATTTTTTTCTTTTAATAAATCTATAAATGCTTTTATTGAAGTGATAGAATCCTTAAGATCATGAGAAACTATTGAAAACAACTTATCTTTTACTTTATTAACTTCTTCTAAATGATGTGTTTGCTCTAAAATAGTTTCGGTTCTAACTTGTTCTTGGGCGAGTTGTTCTTTTTGACTTTGTATAGTGTCTTTGTATTTTTTACTTTTTAGATAGTTGAAAAGTAAAAGCGTTACTAATAAGGCAAGAACACCTAAACTACCAAATAAAACTAGTGGATTATTTAATTTAGACTTCGAATTAGAATCTGGTGATTCTGTCGATTCTCCATTTTTATCTGTTTTATTTGCGGCCGCATTTGTTGGAGTATCATTTTCAATATTAGAGTTAAACAAGTCTAAAGGTTCTGCATCTGTAAGGAATACAGGTTGTTCTTTAGTTGTTAGTTTTTCTTTAAGGTCGTAGTATTTATTTTGCCAAAAAAATGCATTTTGAAAAAAGCCTCGAGTAGAATCTAATGCAATGTGCAGTTTATAATTCTCTAGAAGTGCTTTCTTATCATCTAACTTTTTAGCTATTGCTTGTGCTTCTCCTAGCTGAATAGATGCTAGTTTGACTTTTCTTCTTTGAAGATTGAGATTTCCTATAGCATTTAAAGCACTCATTACACCTTCATCATTACCAGCTTTTCTATTGTATTTTAAACCTTCTACTAAAAATTGAGCTGCCTTTTCGTATTCACGAAAGGCAAGATATTGTGTCCCAAGTTTTGGTAAGATTTCACCTCTAATGGCTTGGTCTTTTTCAGGGTCTAAAAGACGTAGAACTTTTTCGTAATACTCTATAGATTTTCGATGTTCCTTTCTAAGGCCATAAAGATCAGCAATATTTTTAGTGCTAGAAATAATACCATCAGTATCGTCTATTTGTCTTCTAATCAGTAAAGCCTTAAAATTAAAATCTATGGCTTTATCTATCTGATTGGTTTTAAAATATGCTTCTGCTAGATTGTTGTAGGCAGAACTTAATTCATCTACTAAATCTCTTTCTTCAAAAATATCAATGGCAGATAAAGAATTTTCTAATCCAACACTATAGTTTCCTCTTCTTATTTCTATAAGTCCTATGCTGTTACTGACTTTAGCTACGCCAAGCGTATCACTAATTTGTAAATAATAACTCCTTGATCTGTTGTAATTGTCTATAGCGTTATAGTAGTCATTACTGCTACTGTATACCAAACCTCTATAATATGTGGTCTCTGCAAGTCCTTTAATATAATTTAAAGTTTCAGATAGTTTTGCTGTTTGATTTATGTATTGTAGTGCCTTTTTGTATTCTTTAATATTACAAAGCTCTTCTATAAGTTCTAATGACAAATCGACTTTGGTAGAGTCTTGCTCTTGATACGCTAACTTAATTGTAAGATCATCTATTCTATCGTTTTGCGAAAAAACGAAGAATGACATCAACAAAGCAGTTATTAAGAGCGACTGCTTCATCTTTTAATCGTAATAGGACGAAGTATTTTGTTTTGGTAACCAAAACTTGTATAGAGGGAATCCAAGAGTAAGTCAACACAAAACAGTAACAACGTGGTTAATGTTTGATCTTTAAGCATTGTTAATGTTTGGGACATTGTTAATAGCATATCAAAAATGCCATAATATCGCTACATACACTAAAAATTAGGTTTTAATGCTAATATTTTAGTTGAAGTGTTGTGAGTAAAAATTTCATCTTCTTTACATATCGATTAACGACAGAAAACATAGAATAACTGTTGTTTTATCGATAAAATGCACCATTAATGTAACAATCAGTTTATCAATTAGTTGTGTTGTAAATATCTAAAGCTGGTAAAGCTTTTAGTTGAAAATCAAAGAGGCATTGATTCTCCCAAGATGTACCTTGCGTAGATGTACTTTCGTTACCGTTAAAAGCTACCCAATCTGGTGCCCAATAACAAAATCCGATACCATGATTGTTAGGTATGTTTTTAATCGTTTGTATTAACCATTCAAAATAAGATTTCTGACCTTGTGGTGTTGGTGGAAATTCTACTAAAGTCTGATCTAAACTCCCAATATAATTTGTTTGATTATCGTTCCATAGTAAAGTAAATGGATAAGCAACTTCAACCATTAAAATATCCTTATTAAAAGTATTTGCAAGTTCATTGAGTTTTGATGTGACAAGGTCTAAATCTTTTATTTGAAATTGTGGATAATAGGACAAACCAATAATATCAAAATCTAAATTAAACGCTTGTAATTCATTAAAGAAAAAGATGGCATTTTCTACACTAGAATGGTGCAGCATTATACGTACTTTATTTTCAGTATCAACTTCTTTTAATGCTCTTATGGCTTCCGACACGAGTGCAGCATAATTTTCCCAATTATCATTAAATTGATTCCAAACTCTGCCATAATCCCATAAAAAACCACTATCTGTTTCATTGCCAATTTGAATAATTTCTGGTAGTGTGTTTTGTCCTTTTAATTGCTGAATAACATTTTTAGTGTAGATGTAGATTGCAACTTTAACTTGTTCAAAGGTCATGTTTTGCCAAGCAGCAGGTGGAGTTTGAGTGCCGGGATCGGCCCAATAGTCGCTATAGTGAAAGTTTAAGAGGAAATCCATGTTTTTGGCTTTAATACGTTGGGCATAAGCCTTTACATCTTCAATACCATTTTCACCATCTTGTGGTGTATGCCAAAGTTTCAACCTTACAAGGTTTGTACCTTTAGATTGAACAAAGTCTAAAAATTCAACAGAATTGCCATTCTCATCTTTGTAGTCAATATTGTAATCTTCTAATTCACTTTGAAATGACAAATCCATGCCTTTGTAAAAAGTGGTAGTCTCATTATTTTCTGATGAGTCATCACTTTTTGTGCAAGCAACAAAAGAGAATACCGTAAGGAATAATACAAACCTTTTCATAACATCGGTTTTAGCTAAAAAATCTTTTTATCAAATTTAATGAATTTTGTTCTTAACCTCATTGTTGTTTTCTCTTTAATAAAGTGATTAAAACTTCTATCTTTGCAGGCGTTTTAAAGCATAATAGAAAGCCAAATGAAACTTCAAAGCACATTAGAATTACATGTAAAGGAAGCTGTTAGTACTTTATTTAAAGCTGAATTAGAATCTGTAGAATTTCAAGCAACACGCAAAGAGTTTGCTGGAGATATTACAGTTGTTGTGTTTCCATTGTTGCGAGTAGTCAAAGGAAATCCTGCCGTTATAGGTGAACAAATTGGACAATATCTTCAGGACAATGTAGCGTTGGTAAAAGGATTTAATGTTGTTAAAGGCTTTTTAAATATTGAGATTGATGATTCTTATTATGTAGATTTCTTCAATAGTATTAAAGACAACGAATCATACGGTTTTGCAAATGTAAAAGGTGATAAAGCAGTTATGGTGGAGTATTCTTCTCCTAACACAAACAAGCCATTGCATTTAGGACACGTAAGAAATGTGTTGTTAGGTTATAGTGTTTCAGAAATTTTAAAGGCCTCAGGAAAAAAAGTTTATAAGACTCAGATTATAAACGATAGAGGTATTCATATTTGTAAAAGTATGTTGGCTTGGCAACGTTTCGGAAACGGAGAAACACCAGAATCCACTGGATTAAAAGGTGATAAGCTTGTTGGTAATTATTATGTTGAGTTTGACAGAGCTTACAAAACTGAAATTTCAAAATTAGTAGATCAAGGCCAAACTGAGGATGATGCCAAAAAGAACGCGCCAATATTATTAGAAGCCCAAAAAATGCTAAGAAAATGGGAAGCTGGTGATGATGAGGTTGTGTCGCTTTGGAAAACTATGAACCAATGGGTTTACGATGGTTTTGAAGAGACATACAAATCTATTGGTGTAGATTTTGATGCTTATTATTACGAAAGTGATACGTATCTTTTAGGTAAAGAATTTATTGCTGAAGGTTTAAAAACAGGTGTCTTTTTTAAAAAAGAAGATGGTTCGGTTTGGTGTGACCTCACAGAAGATGGATTGGACGAAAAAATCGTGCTTAGAAGTGATGGTACTGCTGTGTATATGACACAAGATATTGGTACTGCAATACAACGTCTTAAAGACTATCCAGACGTTGGCGGTATGGTTTATACGGTTGGTAACGAACAAGATTATCACTTTAAAGTATTATTTTTAATCTTAAAGAAACTCGGATTTGATTGGGCGGAGAATCTATATCATTTAAGTTATGGAATGGTAGACTTGCCAAGTGGAAAAATGAAGAGTAGAGAAGGAACTGTTGTTGATGCAGATGACCTTATCCGAGAAATGGCAGATACTGCTGAAGAAATTTCTAAAGAGTTAGGAAAACTTGATGGTTACAATGAAGAAGAGAAAAAAGCGCTTTATAAAACCATTGGTCTAGGTGCTTTAAAATATTTTATCTTAAAAGTTGACCCTAAAAAACGTATTCTTTTTGATCCAAAAGAGTCTATAGATTTTCAAGGAAATACTGGGCCATTCATTCAGTACACATATGCTAGAATTCAGTCTATACTCAGAAAATCCGAAAACAATAACAATGTCACACTGAGCGCAGTCGAAGTGTCTCTTCATGATAAAGAGAGAGAATTATTAAAGCAGTTAGAGTTATTCCCAGAAGTAATTCAAAATGCGGCCTCACAACATAGTCCAGCATTAATTGCTAATTATACGTACGACTTAGTAAAAGATTTTAATTCGTTCTATCAAAATGTATCCATTTTAGGGGCTGACTCTGATTCAGAAAAAACCTTTAGGGTACAGTTGTCTAAAAGTGTTGGTCAAACCATTAAAAATGCATTTAGTGTTTTAGGAATTAATGTGCCTGAACGTATGTAGTATAAACCTTTCACAGGTTTCTTTTAACGTTTTGTTTCGTGATGAAATCATGACTTTTGCGTATTTTAGTGGACGGTAAAGTCAAATAAAAAGCAATGAAAAATATTAAGTCATTTGCCAGTACATTCATGCTCATTTTACTGGCTAGTTTTGTGTTAAACGCACAAAATAATTTCTCGGAGTTTAGTGGTAAAGTTATAGATGGGAAAACAAAAAAAGCCTTAGATGCCGCAAGTTTGAGCGTCAATGCAACTAATATTAGTACAATTACTAATTCTGAAGGTGAGTTTTTGTTAAAGGTTCCTAATCAGTATTTAGATTCAAAAGTAGTTGTCAATCTATTAGGTTATAATACCTATGTTGTTCCGGTTTCTGAATTAACTAAAGAGGGTAATATTTTAAAACTGTATGAGTCTGTAACAGAACTTAGCGAGGTGAGCTTGTCCGCATATAAAAACGCAGAGTCGTTAATCAATAAAGTTTTCAATGAAAAAAATAAACATGAACCTGGCGCTTCTGTTTATATGACGGCATTCTATAGAGAAACAATAAAGCGTCGTAATAGAAATGTTTCTTTAACTGAAGCAGTAGTTAATATATTGAAACAATCTAATACATCTCAAGTTAGAGATATTATTCAGTTAGGTAAAGCCAGAAAGCGAACGGACTACAAAAGGCTAGATACAGTTTCCGTGAAACTACAAGGTGGGCCTTTTTCGGCTATATTTTTAGATGTAATGAAATATCCTGAATATATATTTACTAAAGAGACCATACCAAGTTATAAGTTCTCGTTTAGTCAACCTACAACTATCAATAACAAAAAGGTTTATGTTGTAAATTTTGTACCTAAAAATCAAGCTTTAAATTATAGCTACATTGGTAAGTTATATATAGACTCTGAATCATTGGCGTTAGTAAGTGCTAATTATAATTTAGACTTAAGCAATAAGGCAAGAAGTAAAAATTTATTGGTTAAAAGAAAACCAAGTAGCATAGAGGTACATCCTTTACAAGCTAGTTACAAGGTGAATTACAAGGAAAAAGATGGTAGATGGTATTACAGTTACTCCAACCTCTTTTTAAAATTTAAGGTTAATAAGAAGCGAGAACTGTTCAATAAAGTATATTCGTTAAATAGTGAAATGGCGGTAACTGACTGGGAAGTTAATACTGAAGGTAAAAAGATAAGAGGACGAGATAGACTGAGTCCATCAGTAATAATAACGGATGCTATTTCCGGTTTTTCAGATCCTAATTTCTGGGGTGAATATAATCTTATTGAACCAGATAAATCTATAGAGTCCGCTATTCAGAAAATTCAAAGAAACTTTAAAAAACAACAGCAGAAAGAAGATAAGTCTGAAAACGGAAATCCTTAACTGTTAAATTTTCCTTCAAATTTTAGAGCTTGCTCAATATGCGCACAATGATGGTTGCTATGCCATGCATAAACACCAATTGTTGCGGCTATAGAAAATCGTTTGTTATGTTCTGGATGAATAAACTCTCGTTGTAGTTCGTCTTCATTCAGATTTTTTAAAATGATTCCTAGTTTTTTATGTATGCCTTTCAAAATAGAGATAGCATCTTCAATAGAATGATTGTAGTCTTCTAATTTGGCAAATCTATCTTCAAAATAAGGTCTTATGGTTGGTGATTCTTCTGTGAGTGCAAGTTTGAATCTAATAATACTATTCATATGGCTGTCAGCACAATGATGAATAACTTGTTTTATAGTCCAACCATCAGGTCTGTATTTGTAATTCAGTTCATCCTCACTCAGATTTTTTGATAGCTCTTGTATGCGTTGAGGTAGGCTCTCAATGGATTGAATCCAATCTTGTAAATGTACTTTAGTAATACTTTCAGGTGTGTTAAATTCACCTACAGGAAACCTTAATCTGTATAATTCTTTTTCTGTCATCCTTATAAATTATTAATGTTTTCTCAATTAGAATTTTACTCTAAAACTCAAATTTGGGGTAAAATCAAGTGCTTTATTATCAATTTCGTTAATAATTCCGTTATCTAAGGTATAATATCTGTTTATGATATTATTTTGGTCAAAGAGATTCCAAATAGAAGCGCCAGCTTCTGCTTTAATTTTATTTGAAATTTTAAAACTGTAAATCGCTGAGATGTCAGTCCTAAGGTAATCATTGAGCCTTGCATTGTTAGGTCTGTCATAAGCTATAATGTTAATGTTCTGTTGATTTTCTGAAGGTGACGTGTATGGTCTTCCGGAATGCCAATTAACAGCTAAACCGACCTTTAGGTTTTTATGATTATAATTTAAAGAAAGATTGGCGACATGAGTTAAGTCTACCACATTAGGAAACTTAGAACTGCTATTTAGATTTTCAAATATGTAATCGTTGTTACTCAGTGTATAACTAAACCAAGTGCTTAAATTATTGAAGCGTTTGTTAATTAGAAAATCTATTCCGGTAATTGTAAATGAACCAATATCATTTGAAAATTGAAATTGATTTTGAAAACCTTGACTTCGGGCTGAGATATTTTCAACATTTTTGTAATAACCTTCTAATGAAATTAATAAGTCATTTTTGTTATAACTCAAGCCTAAAGATATTTGTTGGCTTTTTATTAATGGCAAATCTTCACCATTAGACAATCGCCAACGTCGTTTTTCTATACCTAAAAAATCTTGTTGTAAATCTATGATTTGTGAAATGGTTTGGCTCTTTAATTCGCCCAATATTTCTAGTCTAAAGGCGTCTGTTAGTTTTTGATTAAATGCAAAACGAGGTTCGAGTACTAATTCTTTTAGCTTTTCAAAATAACTAATTCTTGCACCCAATCTTAAATAGGTGTTTCTAGATTCCGAAAAGTGCTCAGTTTCACCAAAAATGGCATGTGTCCGTACAATTTCTTTAGTTAGACTTGTAAAGTCCGGGTTTAATACATTTTCTAAATTGGTAACCCCAACTTCATTAAATTGGTAGCCGCTTCTAACGGTTGTATTGTCATTAGTTCTTTTTGAGATATCAAATCTGAGTCCGTAATCTTCGACTTTATTCTCTTGCTGTAATGATTGAGCATTACTGATGTCATTATTTTGTGCGTCTAAATCGTAATTAGAATAATAAGCTTCTACCGATCCGAACATGTTGTTTTTAAACGCCTTCGAGTATTTAATACTCGCACCATAACTGACTTGATTAAGCCTGCTTCTTGTTTCTTGAAAATTATTACTAGAATTTGTAAAGGTTTGATTATAGTTTAGGTTATTGTATATGTTTAATAGATTCACTCTTAAGTTTGATGAGTTATCTATATCGTACAGAAACTTTAAATTAAAGTCATAGAACAGAAATCTCTCGTTAAGTGCGAACAGCCTATTGTTGTTATTGGCAGCGTTTAATTGTGAATCGCTAAAAATACGCTCAAAATAGGAGTCGTAGGTTGCGGACGCAAAAAGATCTGTAAATGATCGCCGAGCGGATAATTGAACTTCAGTTTTTTTACTTAAAGGAATTCTTGCAAACCCGTCAACATTCAATAGATTAGTGCCTATTCCGCCATTGAGGTTATTGCTAAGGTCATTGGTATTGTTAATTTCAAATGTGCTCGAAACACCATTACCATAAATAGCACTTGTACCGTTTTTTGAAATTTTAATATCATCTGTCAAGTAAGGATTAAAGGCCGAAATTAATCCGAAGAAATGGCCAGATTGGTACATTCTTATGCCTTCATATAAAATGAGGTTCTGATCGTTAGTGCCTCCTCTAACATTAATATTTGAAATGCGCTCATCAACACTCAAAATTCCTGGTAAATTTTGAATGATTTGCAAAACATCAGGTTCTATTAATCCAGGTAAAATATCGAATGCTTTAGTTTTAACACTTACGGCACCTGTATTGGTTTTAAAAATACCTTTAGTTAGGAAGTTGGTTACAACAACTTCTTCTAGATATTGAATATTTTCAGTGTTGAGTTTTATAGCGATAAACCTATCATTGAGTCTTACAAAGTTTAGTTTGGTGATAAGTGTAATGTAATCTAGAGCTTCATTTAAAGAAAGATTGTCATCTAATTCATCAATTTTTAAATGCTTCAAGATTTTTGGTTCATAAGAAAACTTAACCTCGAATTTATTTTCAAGATGAGATAAAATATCTTCAACAGGAGTTTTGTCTTCGCTTTGGCAAATTGCAGTAAGCGAAGTCATTAAAAGAAAAATTAAAATGATTAAACGCAGTAATTTTTTATTCACTCCTTAGCACTATTGTGTTATCAGTCTTAGTGTAAGTTAAATTTAGTGGTATTGTTATAGACTGCAATGCAAGTTTTAAGTTTTTATGTGTAAAACTTCCTGTGAATGATCTAGAAACATCTATATTTTTAGCAGAAATGGTAATGTCATACTGATTTTGTAATTCTCTAAACACATGTTTAAGAGCAATATTTTTGAAATTGCTTTCACCGCGCATCCAATCAGGATGCACGGATTGTTCTTTTTCATTTGCAATTAATTTCCCATCTACATATTGAAATGTATCACCTGGTTTTAATATGGCTTCTATAGCATTGGACACAACTTTTACAGATCCTTCAAAGCATATCACTTCAAAGTAGTCTTCTCTGTGCTTTACGTTAAATTGAGTGCCTAACACGCTAATAACTCCTTGTTTAGTGATAACATCAAATTTTTGACCTTTTTCAACTCTAAAAAATGCCTCACCATCTAGATGAACAATTCTATCATCATCCCAGGAACTTCTATTAAAACTAATCTTTGAATTAGAGTTGAGTTCAATCACCGAGTAATCTGGAAGTACGACTTCAGTTTGTTGTGCAATTAAAGTATTGACTTCAGAATCTAATGTTGTGGTGTAGTAATACACGCAAAAACATATAGCTAAAACTGCAGCGACTCTAACTAATGGCTTTAACCAGCTTGTCGATTTTTGAGTATTTAATTTGCTCTTTAATTTGTTGTAATTATTCTCAACAGAGAACTCCGGAGCTTTAAAAGACTTAAGAGTACCATCCATTTGGATTAAATCTCTATAATCCTCTAACTGCTCAAAAGCCTTCAGCTCTTCAGTATTTAGGTTATTGTCTAACCATTTTTTTATGAGTTCTTCTCTATTCATATTCGACTATAAAACAGTTAAGTTTATAAAACTCCTACCTTAGTTTAAAAAATTACAGTTCTTTAATGTCTTTTCTTAGTTTTTTTAATGCACCATAAATACGTTTTTCTACAGCTTTAACAGATATATCTAAAAGTTCTGCAATTTCTTTAAAACGTTTACCTTCAACACGATTCATTAAAAATGCGACACGTTGAGCTTCAGTTAGATTTGCTAGCGCATTTTGCAGTTTTTGATGGTATTCTTTTTCTTCAATTACAAATTCGGGTGTCTCGGTTGTAACTGATTGTTGAGGTGTTTTTTCATATTTCAATACGACTTTACGATGTGCAACAGCATTAAGCATGAGGTTATTTGCGGTCGTAAATAAGAAGCTTTTAGCTTTGTTGGGTGTGACCTTTTTACAATTTTGCCAAAGTTTTATGAAAGCTTCTTGTACTTTGTCTTCAGGGTTAAGTTCTGATCCATACTTATAATACAAGAAATCATGCAGATTTTTTGAATGCTTTTTGTAGAAACGCTCAAATAAAGTCTGTTGGCAAATATTATCTTGTAGGGATTTATTCATAATTTTATGACCTCGAAATTATAAATAAATTTTTTAAAAAATAGGGTAGGAAAAACACAGTATATCTTGTTGTATAACTAAATGCCCTAAAACTTTTTAAGTTATGAGAATTAAATTCAATGAATATCTAGTTGTATTCTTACTGATGTTTATCTCCTTTCAATCTTGTCAAGATGAGGAAATAGCAGTTGACAATCCAGATGAACAGGAAGTACTTTCAGGTGATTCTGAATTAGCCAATTTAATTAGTGCTATGAGTGCTAATAACGGATCTTATGATGATTTTTTAGATGGTGCGGATTGTTTTTCAATAGAACTTCCTATTACTGTTATCATTGACAATACTACTATCGTTGTTGAAAATGAAGATGACATAGAAGATTTAGAGGATATTTTTGATGATTATGAAGAAGACGATGATTTCTTCGATTTTGTTTTCCCTATAACAATCATTTTTAGTGATTATACTCAAGTGGTTATTCAGAATGAAGACCAACTTGAAGGTTTTATTGAAGATTGTGGTGATGACGATGACGATGATGATGATAATGATGATTTTGAAGATGATGAAATTATAGAATGTGTTGACTTTGTATATCCAATAACGTTCTCAATTTTTAATATCGATTTTTTAATTGCTGAAACCGTAACGGTTGAAAATGATGAAGATTTGTATGACTTCATTGAAGATTTAGAGGATGACGAAAATGCAATTATTGCTGGGATTAATTACCCAATAAGTCTTATCTACGTAAATGGCGAAACTGTTGAGGTCAATTCTAATGAAGAATTAGAGGATGCGTTTGAAGTTGCTGAAGAATTATGTGAAGAAGATGACGATGATGACGATGATGACGATGAAGATTGTGATATTGATGCAGAAGAGCTTGAAGAAGAACTTCAAGAATGTATAAGTGAGGTTAAGATATTAGATGCAGACTACGAAGAAATTGGTGAGTTAACAGCTGAGTTTAATGAAGAGACTGTTTTTGTAAATGGTATACCTGCAGTAACTGATGAAGGAGATTGGTCCGTTGTAGAAACCGATGATGAAGATTTACAATTAATTATAGAAGGTTTACAAACACATACTGCGCTCAATGGCATTTGGGAGTTTGTGTCATGTGAAGATGACTATCTATGGTTTACTGATGGTAACAACTTCATTAAACTTCAATGCCAAGATGACGATGACGATGATGACGACTATGATTGTGATTTAAGTGCTGAAGAAATCTCAAATGAGTTGATAGCTTGTGATTTCCATGAAATTGACATGGAAAATCATAATGAGGAAGAGGTTAATCAGTTCTATGTGAATTTTAATGATGGAAATGAAATTGCTGTTACAGGTGATATTACTATCACAGAAGTAGGAACTTGGAGCGTTGTTGAAATTGAGGAGGACATTAAGTTAATGATAGATGGATTGCAATCTTTTGCTCAGTTAAACGGTACTTGGACACTTGTAGAGTGCGATGATGAATTAAAGTTTGCAAATAATGATTACTCCATCTATTTAGAATGTGAAGAAGAGGATGATGATGAAGATTATTTTGAATGTTTTGAAGACGCCGAAGAACTTGAGGCGTGCGATGAAGCCGATGGAGTTGTAGACGGTTTCGCAACCTTTGATTTAAATTTAATTTTTGAAGATTGCGCTACTGATGAAGTGGAATATAGTTTTTATTTGACACTACAAGATGCTGAAGCAGAAGTTGCGCCTCTGCCAAGTCCATTTACTAATACGTCAAATCCTCAAGTTATTTATTCAAGAGTAGCATTAGCAGGTAACCCTTCAGTATACGAAATATTTGAACACGAGCTTGTTGTAGAGCAGTGTGATGAGGCAGGTTGTTCGGAAGTTGATATTGATAATATTTTACACGAGTGTGCGTGGACCATAGATAGTTATAATGGTAGTGATAATTTAGATGATTTCTACATGCTGTTTCAAAATGGACAGGATTTATTAATTGAAGGTCAAGGGTTAAATATTGACGCAAATTGGTCTACATCAGAGATAGCTGATGGAGTGGTAATTACCTTTAGTAGTGTTTCAGGACCAAATATTCAAGCTATAAATGGCGATTGGCTGGTTGTAGAATGTGATGAAGAAGAATTATATCTTCAGGCTTTAAACTCTAACGACACTTTGATTTTAGAGCGAGATTGTGATTAATTCATGAACTTTCAACTACAATGTTTAAGTTTTTTTAAGTTGACAAAAAGGATTGCCTGCCATAGCAATCCTTTTTATTTTAAAGGACTTCAGACTTCATAAATACATATCAAATTACTAAATTTGCAACTTCCAAAAAAGACAACTAATTATGTTTAATAATTTAAGTGAGAAGTTAGATAAAGCGTTACACGTTCTTAAAGGTCACGGTAGTATAACCGAGGTCAATGTTGCTGAAACATTAAAGGAAGTTAGAAGAGCGCTTTTAGATGCCGATGTTAACTTCAAAATTGCTAAAGAGTTTACCAATAGGGTTAAAGAGAAGGCGCTTGGTCAAAATGTATTAACGACATTACAACCAGGGCAATTAATGGTAAAGATCGTTAAAGACGAACTTACAGAATTAATGGGTGGTGACGCAGAAGGTGTTAACCTTTCTGGAAATCCAAGTGTTATCTTAATGTCTGGTCTTCAGGGATCTGGTAAAACAACCTTTTCAGGTAAGCTTGCAAATTATTTAAAACGTAAAAAGACTAAAAAGCCATTATTGGTTGCCTGTGATGTTTACAGACCTGCGGCGATTGATCAGTTGCATGTTGTTGGTGGACAAATAGATGTAGATGTTTATAGCGATAAAGGTAATAATGATCCTGTAGCTATTGCTGAAGCAGGTATTGCTCATGCAAAAGCAAACGGACATAATGTAGTTATAATAGATACCGCTGGTCGTTTAGCAGTTGATGAGGCTATGATGACCGAAATCTCAAATATTCATAGTGCAATTAACCCTCAAGAAACCTTATTTGTTGTAGATTCTATGACAGGTCAAGATGCTGTAAATACAGCTAAGGCTTTTAATGATGTACTTAATTTTGATGGTGTTATACTTACTAAGTTAGATGGTGATACTAGAGGTGGAGCCGCAATATCTATTAAATCTGTTGTAAATAAACCAATTAAGTTTATTGGTACTGGTGAGAAGATGGAAGCGATTGATGTGTTCTATCCTTCACGTATGGCAGATCGTATTTTGGGAATGGGAGATGTTGTGTCTCTTGTTGAAAGAGCCCAGGAGCAGTTTGATGAGCAAGAAGCGAGAAAACTTCAAAAGAAAATTGCTAAAAATCAGTTTGGTTTTGATGATTTCTTAAAGCAGATTCAGCAGATTAAGAAAATGGGTAACATGAAAGATTTAATCGGAATGATACCTGGGGCTGGAAAAATGATGAAAGATGTTGATATCGATGATGATGCATTTAAAGGTATTGAAGCTATTATACATTCAATGACTCCTGCGGAACGTTCAAACCCTGCAATTATTAATGCAAGTCGTAAGAAAAGAATTGGTAAAGGTTCCGGAACTTCTGTGCAAGAAGTGAATCAATTATTGAAGCAATTCAACCAGATGAGCAAAATGATGAAGATGATGCAAAGTGGCGGCGGAAAGCGTATGATGCAAATGATGAAAAATATGCCACGTTAGTTACTGCTTACTGAATACTACTAATTACTGAATACTATTAAAATGACAATACTAGACGGAAAAAAGACCAGCAAGGATATAAAGAACGAGATCAAAGTTGAAGTTGATAAAATGAAAGCTAATGGTGAAAAAGTACCTCACCTTGCAGCAGTTATTGTTGGTAATGATGGCGCGAGTTTAACATATGTAGGAAGTAAAGTAAGAGCGTGTGAACGTGTAGGTTTTGAATCTACAATGGTGCGTTTACCAAATACAACAAGCGAAATAGAATTATTAGATACTATTGATGAATTAAATAACAATGATGATATCGATGGTTTTATTATTCAGTTGCCATTACCACCGCAAATCAACACTCAAAAAGTCTTATTAGCCGTAGATCCAGATAAAGATGTAGATGGATTCCATCCTACAAACTTTGGGAAAATGGCTTTAGATATGTCAACATTTATCCCTGCAACTCCATTTGGTATTTTAGAGTTGTTAGACCGTTATGGTGTTGAAACAAAAGGCAAGCACACTGTGGTAATAGGACGTTCTCATATTGTAGGTCGCCCAATGAGTATTTTAATGGGTCGTAAGGGTTTTCCTGGGAATTCAACGGTAACGTTAACGCATAGTCACACAAAGAATATTACACAAATTACATCTCAGGCAGATATCATTATCACGGCGCTAGGAGTACCAGGTTTCTTAAAAGCAGAAATGGTAAAAGATGATGCTGTCATTATAGATGTTGGTATTACTCGAGTACCAAATGATTCTGAAAAAGGGTATTATATCACAGGTGATGTTGACTTTGAAAACGTAAGTAAAAAGTCAAGTTTTATTACACCAGTACCTGGTGGCGTAGGACCAATGACTATTGCAATGCTATTGAAGAATACATTAATAGCAAGAGAACGTCATAGAAAGTCATAAGTTACTTAGCAAACAACTGACTCATGTCTTTAAATGCTTTAAATTCTAAGGCATTACCAGAAGGATCTTTAAAAAACATCGTGGCTTGTTCACCGACTTGTCCTTCGAATCTGATGTAAGGCTCGATTATGAATGTTATGCCTTTAGATTGAAGTAATTCTGCAAACTCTTGAAATTCATTCCATGGTAAGACAACTCCGAAATGGGGTACTGGAACATCTTTACCATCAACTAAGTTTGTATGCGTATTTTCTTCGTTTTTTGGTTTGTAGTGAATGACTAACTGGTGGCCAAAAAAATTATAATCAACCCAATGATCACTGCTTCGGCCTTCTTCAAAATTTAAAATGTTCGTATAAAAGTCTCTGCAATCTTTAAGGTTGTGAACAGGAATAGCTAAATGAAAAGGTGAAATTGTGCTCATTGTCTTCTGTTTTTTCTTGGATGACTTCTATTGGTTTGATGTGTTTTTTTTGAATGACTTATAAGTTCACTAAGTGCTTTAAATTCCTCTTTTGTTAATTCCCGATATTTACCAATTGGCATATCGAGTTTTATGTTCATTATTCTAACACGCTTTAGCGTTTGTACCTCATAGTTGAGGTAAGTGCACATTCTTCTGATTTGGCGATTTAAACCTTGTGTAAGTACAATATTAAAAGTGAATTTATCAACTTTCTTAACTTTACATTTTTTGGTGCGTTGCCCTAATTCTTCTATATAAATGCCGCCAGCCATTCGTTCAACAAACGTCTGAGAAATAGGTTTGTCAACTGTAACCACATATTCTTTTTCGTGATTATTACTTGCTCTTAAAATCTTGTTGACAATATCACCATCGTCGGTTAACAATATTAAACCTTCACTAGGTTTATCTAAACGTCCTATCGGGAAAATACGTTTTGGGTAATTGATGTAATCAATAATATTGTCTTTTTCAACTCGTGTATCAGTAGTGCACACAATACCAACAGGTTTATTGAAAGCTAAATACACAAAGTCTTTTTTGCGTTCACCTATAATTTCACCATCAACCTTAACAACGTCATCAGGTGCAACCTTTGTTCCCATTTCTGGAATAGCATCATTAATCGTAACACGGCCAGCGTCAATTAAACGGTCAGCCTCGCGACGAGAGCAATAACCAGCTTCGCTTAAGAATTTATTTAGTCGAGTTAGGTTTTCTGACATTTTAACTATTTAAAAATTCAATAATTTTAGGTGTTAGAGATACATCTTTAAGACCATGTCCAAATCCTGTAGTTGTTATTAATTCAGAATTAGAATAACGATTAGCAAATAGTAAAGCATCTTCATAAGGGATGATTTTATCCTTTTTATCATGAATGATTAATCCCTTAGCTTCAATTGATTTCGTAAAATTAGCAGCAGAGAAATAGTCAACAGGTTTGCCAAAACGCTCTAAAACAATATTGTCTAAACCGTTAGAAATTTTCCGGTTATAACCCATCATAGATTTATATCGGGAAAATACACCAGTAAAATGTGCAGGCGCACCTAAAAGTACTAATCTATTTACTGAAGGTATATCGTGATTATGCAAGCAAAATACACTTGCCATGCCACCAACGGAATGTCCAATAAAAGCTTTAGGTTGATATGCTTTTGCAACAATGTTTATGGCTTCAGAATATAAGAGTGCATTAAATTGTTTACCACTAGATTGACCATGAGCAGGCGCATCAAGCGCAAAAATATTATAATCTTGAGATTTTAGGTCTTCTAAGATGTAGCTCCAGCGAGACGCATTGCTTTCCCAACCATGAGCGAGTAGAATGGTTTTTCCGTTGCCTTTCCAATGATACACAGAAATATCAAGTCCATCTAAATTGAGTTCTTTATAACTAGCTTCACGAACAATTTCTTTTTGCTTGTCAGTGTACCGACCTTTTCTTGGCGAAGCAAATAAGTTTAATGCTTTTTTTGCTGCGTATTTTGAAGAAATTAAGCTTGTTGCGTTTAACGTCTTTCCGACAGATTTTATTACAAAACTACTCATGGTTATTCGTTTTCTCTGTTTACGCTATCTATTGAAAATGCTGGTAAACATATAGCTAGATATTCACAAGGTTCATCAAATGGATTTGAGTATTGAAGTCTTGTGTTTTTTTCAACTATAATAGATTGTCCAGCTTCTAAAATTATAGTGTCTTCATTAATGATAAATTGCTTTTTACCTTTAATGATAAAAGTATATTCATCAAATTCTGGAGTTTGAAAAGGCTCTGACCAACCCGCTGGTGCAACCATATGTGCAATACTAATCTCAGAATTACCATCACTAGCTAATCCAAAGTGCTCTTTAATTACTTTACCATCGTCTGTTGGTACTACAAATGGTGAATTCTGTATTTTATACCTTTTTACTGACATATGAGATACTATTTACTTATGACTAGTTACTTAACTCTAAGGTTTACCAATGAATGATAAAATACTTGATTTTAGCTTTACCCGGAATTTGAATAGGATCAATTTTAGTATCCATGTCAAATCTTAAACCACTCGGAAGCTCTTTTTTATCAATGGTAAATGAAGTATTAATTTCATCTACTGAGACTACAACTGAGTTGATTAAATTATCAATACTAGAAATTTTATAAGCTTCTTTGATGTCTTTAAATGTGCTTAAATTAGAAATTTGCTTTTCGGTATGATAACGATCATCAAAAATTCTAATACTTGTTATCACTGAGGTAGAATCTAAAGCTTCTCTAGGTGTTAGGTTAAGTAATTTTTTTCCGCCTTTTTCAAAGATTTCAACAGAGTTTACGCTCCCAGCAAATTCATCGCCAGCAATTAGTTTTACAACAGAGTCATTTATAAAAATGGTTTCTAAATCTTTTACCATAGTAGAATCTGTAAGTAAACCAATATTCTGTTTTTGAATTAAAAATGGATCTACTTTATCACTAGAACAACTAGTCATGAGAATTGCGCATATAAGCACTTTTAAAAGTGTTTTCTTCATAGTTTATAGTTTATAGTTTGAGGTTTTTAATTTTTATTTCAGCATTTTAGACAATATACCTAATACACTTCGTATCACGGTTGGACTTGATAAGACTTTAACAATAGGGTTTTGTCTCGAGCTTCTTCTTCGAGATGCAGACGATTTTCTTTTACGCTCTTCGCGTTCAATGGCTTCTTTTTCTTCCTTAGCTTTCTGTTTCGCCTCTTCAGCCTCAGCTTTTTTAATCTTCTCGTTAAGTAATTCGTAAGCACTTTCTCTGTCAACTTCTTTGTTGTACTTCCTCGCTAACTGAGATTGGGCTAATAAATTGCTGAGTTCAGATTCTGTTAATATATCCATTCTACTCATTGGTGCACGCATCATAGTTGCAGCCAATGGTGTAGGTTTTCCTTTCTCATTTAATGCAGATACTAAGGCTTCACCTATACCAAGCGATGTTAAAACTTCGGTAGTGTCATAGTAATCTGTATCAGGATAATTTTGAGCAGTCAGTTTAATCGCTTTTCTGTCTTTTGCAGTAAAAGCTCTAAGCGCATGTTGCACTTTAAGACCTAATTGACCTAAAACTTCTTCTGGAACATCAGTAGGATTTTGAGTTACAAAATATAAACCAACTCCTTTACTACGAATAAGTTTAACAATACTTTCAATCTGATTAAGTAACGCATCAGAAGCTTCATTAAAAATTAAATGTGCTTCATCAATAAACATAACTAATTCTGGTCTACCGCTGTCACCTTGTTCTGGAAATGTAGAATATATTTCAGCCAATAAACTCAACATAAATGTAGAGAATATTTTTGGCTTGTCTTGGATGTCAGTCAATCGAATAATATTGATATAACCGCGACCATTTTCATCTATGCGCAATAAATCTTGAGTATCAAAAGAGGTTTCACCAAAGAATAAATCTCCACCTTGCTGCTCAATTTCAATAATCTTTCTTAAAATAGCACCTGTAGAGGCTGTTGAAATTCTACCATAAATTTCTGCAAACTCTTTTTTTCCTTCACCAGTAGCATATTGTAGAATTTTCTTGAAGTCTTTAAGGTCTAAAAGTGGAAGTTTATTGTCATCACAATATTTAAAGATTACAGAAATAATACCAGCTTGTGTTTCAGTAACACCAAGAATTCTAGAGATTAAGACTGGACCAAATTCACTGATTGTAGCTCTAAGTCTAACACCATCTTGTTCAGAAAGTGTCATAATTTCAACCGGAAAAGCTTTAGCATCAAAAGGTAATCCTATTTTTTCGTGACGCTCATCAATTTTTGGATGACCAGGACTAGCTTTTGCCAAACCACTCAAATCACCTTTTATATCCATTAATAATACAGGAACACCTTTTTCTGAAAGATTCTCAGCTAAAACTTGAAGTGTTTTTGTTTTTCCGGTACCAGTAGCTCCAGCAATTAAACCGTGTCGGTTCATCGTCTTCAGAGGCACGTTAACGAAAGCATTTGTCATGGTTTCGCCATCTAACATTGCAGAACCTAAGGTAATATAATCACCTTTAAATGTGTTTCCTTCTTCAATGTGGCTTAAAAAAGAATCTTGTCTTTCCATGTGGTATATTTTCCGTAAAAATACTGCAATTTTAGTCAAGATTAAAACTCAAATTATTACGTAATAGTTCTAACTTCTTACTTATGAGTTTAAGTCTTATCTTTGCGGTCTTATGACGAGACGCGAACAACAAGAGTTAGTAGATAAAGGTTTGTTATTACCTTTAATGGAAGAGTTTTATACCATTCAAGGAGAAGGTTATCACAAAGGTACTGCAGCCTATTTTGTGAGGATTGGCGGTTGTGATGTGGGTTGTCATTGGTGCGATGTTAAAGAAAGTTGGTTAGCAGAATTGCATCCGCCAACAGAAACATCTCAGATTGTAGAGAACGCAGTAAAGTATAGTAATACCATTGTTGTTACTGGCGGTGAACCATTAACTTGGGATATGGGGCCTTTAACCAAACAATTAAAGTCAAAAGGCGTTCAAACACATATTGAAACGTCTGGAGCTTATAAATTAACGGGTACTTGGGATTGGATCTGTCTATCGCCTAAAAAGATGAAATTACCCACAGATGAGATTTATGCAAAGGCACACGAGTTGAAATGTATCATTTACAATAAAGATGATTTTAGATTTGCAGAAGAACAAGCTGCTAAAGTTAATGATAATTGTATTTTGTATTTACAACCAGAATGGAGTAAGCGCGAAAAAATGATGCCTCAAATTGTAGATTATGTAATGAACAATCCTAAATGGAAAGTGTCTCTACAAACACATAAGTACTTAAATATTCCTTAATATTTATTCAAACAATTAATCTGATTGGTCATTAATCCAATGAATTAGTTCTTTTTTGTCAATAGCATCCCAGGTAGATTGTGCATTTTTATTTTCAGCCGGATTATCTTTGGGTTGCATAACAATTAAGTCTGTGTTGTCATTTCCTGCAAGTTGTAATTCAGATAAAAAACCGACGATATCTGTCGCGTTATTTTCATATAGCGTTCTATGATGCTTTTTAAGTCTGTATTTTATTGCAGGTTCTATGTAGGCTCTTATTGCATACGCTTTATATACTTCAATATTCCTATTTTCCTCATCAAAATAACTGTAAGGAGAAAAGCTATGATAAGCTTCAGGGTTTGTTATCGGCGTGCCTTGTAAATAGGTTTCAAGCATATAATTTATAAACTTTGGTTCCCAAAAGTCCACTTTACTAATTTTTAGGTCGCGTCTGTTTTGGTGCCATTTTCTGGTCCAATCCATTGTAAAATTACAAACTACAATACCCTTTATATTAAGTTGAAAGTCGTCTTCAGTTTCTTTAATGTGCTTTATATATCTCATTGCTCTATGACCAGTAAGACTAGCACCTAAAAAGAAAATATTTTTATTTGGCAAGTTATGTTTTAAAAACACATTCTCTATGAGTTGATGAGCCGTCAAAATGGAGGTTTCAGAAAAGTAAAAATCAAAAGGGATATCAGTTGATACTGATAAAACAGCAAAATCCTTTTTTAATGCTTTTTTATAAATCTTTTTTGCACTATCATTTCTTTTGTCAAAGCCAGAATCCTCTAGAAAAATTAAAACTCCTTTAACGTAACTGTCATCTGGGAGCATTAAAGTATACCCACTTTGAATGTATGGTAATACATCGTTTTTGTCGGTGCCAATTCTAAAGTTTTCTTTTTTTGCAGAATTATAGTGTGCTATCAGTTTTTGCGAATAAGACAGTGTAACGTTAAATACTAAAGCTAAAGCAGTTAACACTGTAACGCATGGTGAAATTGATGTTTTCATGCCGTAAATTTATCCTTTAGTAATATGTGAATTTACATTAAAATGTTCAATGATGAGATATGTTCTAAATAATTGAATAAAGACGGTTTCATGTTTCCTTTTACAATTTAGAATCAAAACTATATATTCAATCTATTTTAAGTTTCAATATTTCATTAAATATTTAGTATATGTTTAAAAATATAATTAAAACAATATTTAATGTTTTAAATATGAAACTTTGGTTCCATATTTGCCTCAGAATTAGAACTATTATTAAAAAGAAAATATTATGTGCGGAATTGTATGTGCGTTTGATTTAAAACAAAAAAGTGAAGACTTAAGACCTCAAATATTAGAAATGTCTAGAAAGATAAGACATAGAGGTCCAGATTGGAGTGGTATATATTCAGATGACAAAGTTGTAATGGCTCATGAGCGTTTAGCAATTGTAGATCCAGCTTCGGGTAAGCAACCTTTATTTTCAGAAGATAAAAAATTAGTCTTAGCTGCTAACGGCGAAATCTATAACCATAGAGAGATTAGAGAAAATTATAAAGATGGTTATGCGTTTCAAACACAAAGTGATTGCGAAGTTATTTTGGCTTTGTATAAGGAAAAAGGTGTGGACTTTGTAGATGACCTAAACGGAATCTTTGGTTTTGCAATTTATGATGTCGAAAAAGATGAATATTTCATTTCTCGCGATCATATGGGAATTATTCCTTTATATATAGGTTGGGATCAACATGGGACATTTTATGTGGCTTCAGAATTAAAAGCATTAGAAGGCTATTGTACAAAAATTGAATTATTTCCTCCAGGACATTATCTATCAAGTAAAGATGGAGAGTTTGTAAAATGGTATAAACGAGATTGGGAAGATTACGATGCTGTAAAAGATAACGAAACAAGCATTTTAGAATTACAGCAAGCTTTAGAAGATGCTGTACACAGACAACTAATGAGTGATGTACCTTATGGCGTTTTATTATCTGGTGGATTAGATTCTTCAGTAACTTCTGCTATCGCAAAAAAATATTCGCAAATGCGTGTAGAAGCTAACGATAAAGAACAAGCTTGGTGGCCGCAATTACACAGTTTTTCTGTTGGTTTAGAAGGTTCGCCAGATTTAGCTGCCGCACAAAAAGTAGCAGATCATATTGGTACAGTACATCACGAAATTAAGTTTACCATTCAAGAAGGATTAGATGCTATTAAAGATGTAATCTACCAGTTAGAAACTTATGATATTACAACAGTAAGAGCAAGTACACCAATGTATCTTATGGCTAGAGTTATAAAGTCTATGGGAATTAAGATGGTACTTTCTGGTGAAGGCGCAGACGAATTATTTGGTGGTTATTTATATTTCCATAAAGCACCAAACGATAAAGAATTTCATGAAGAAACAGTGCGTAAGTTGAGCAAACTACATATGTACGATTGTCTTAGAGCTAACAAGAGTTTAGCTGCTTGGGGAATTGAAGGTCGTGTACCATTTTTAGATAAAGAATTTATGGATGTGGCGATGCGCATTAACCCAAAAGATAAAATGATTACTCCAGAACGTATGGAAAAATGGGTAGTTCGTAAAGCCTTTGAAGACTACTTGCCAGAAAGCGTAGCTTGGAGACAAAAAGAACAATTTAGTGATGGTGTTGGATATTCTTGGATAGATACTTTAAAAGAAGTTGTTGAAAAAGAAGTAACGGATGAACAAATGGCAAATGCACATTTCCGTTTCCCAATACAAACACCACAAAACAAAGAAGAATATTATTATAGAACCATTTTCGAAGGACATTTCCCTAGTGATGCAGCTGCATTAAGTGTACCGCAAGAACCAAGTGTGGCATGTAGTACTAAAATCGCTTTAGAATGGGATGAAGCATTTAAAAACATGAACGATCCATCAGGTCGTGCAGTTGCCAAAGTGCATGAAGATGCCTATTAATGAGACTCAATCTCTGCGAGACGCAGTCGAAGTAGATATTGTAAGTCGAATTAATACCGCTGCATAGCGTCATCTTAAAACTTACTATTTTTAATAAATAGATTTTAATTCTGAAAAAAAGGTTAGCGTTATGCTAACCTTTTTTGTTTTCAGAAATTTAAGAAGTAAATCAATATCTTTGGCTTAAAGTATTTCTAAACCCTTGTAAAGCCTGCAAGTGACAGATAGGTGACATTTAAGTGGCGTGAAGAAAACCAAGATTACGCTTTAGATTTGTGCCAACAAAAATGGTGAAATATGAAACAACAAACACTTAAAGAAAATTTAGTTTACCATAGAAAGCTAAAAGGGTACACGCAAGATGAACTTTCAGAAAAAACAACTGTTGGTGTTCGTACGATTCAGCGTATAGAAAAGGGTGAAGTTAATCCGCATTTGCAAACCGTAAAATTATTGGCTGAAGGTTTAGATATTGAAGTAGAAGATTTAATTGTACTAGATAATCCAAAAGAAGAAAAGGTTTCTCGGAATTGGATGCTTTGGATTCATGGCGCACCTTTCTTTGGATTCATTATACCATTTGCTAATGTTTTAATTCCATTATTTGTCTGGACGAGTAAATCAGATGATAGTTCTATCTATGAAGAACATAGCAGAAAGGTTTTTAACTTTCATTGTACGCTAAATCTCATGATTGTGGTGTCATTGCTTTTGTTTTTTGTCATTCCTGGTTATAATTATTTCCTAACAGGTGCAATTTTTCTATTTGGTATTGTACTTACAATAAAAAATGTAATGTCTGCCATAAGTGCTCATACTTGTCATTATCCATTGTCTATTGCTTTTTTAAAGTCTAAGTAGGCTTATTACTCAATTATTTCAACTTTAATATATAGCTAATGCAACATTAGCTAAGCTAAATACTGTCTATTATGAAATCAGTTTTTACCAAATACCCTAATACATCTAAGTATATTCTTGCTGTAGTGTTATTCTTTTTAGCTCTATTTGTTAGCGGATTTATAGATACTCCTTTTTTAAAACGTTACTTTCCTTACGTTTCAATTATTTTATTGATTACTGTCACATGGATTTTATTTAAAACTGATAATGAGTCCTTAAATGTGTTAGGTTTTAATTTGTCTATTCGCAATCTACTTTTTCTGCCATTAGGCATTATTATAGGTGCTGTGGCATTTTTATTAGTGAAGTATTTGAGAGCTTTATATACAGGTGAAGTCTTTGAATTAACAACTTCTGAAATCAATTATAATGCATTGCTTTATGGGTTATACACACTTTTACCAACTGTAGCTATAGAAGAGTTTCTATTTAGAGGTTACCTTTTTAAGAAAACAATTGAGGTGTCAAATGTGGTAATTGCCAATGTTGTTTTCGGAATAATATTTATGTTAGTTCATATTCTAGATAGAACTATTCTTCAAAACATACCTATGATTGTTTTTTTAGGAATAACTATTCCAATTGGTCATTTGTTATTTGCAACAGCACTACTAAAATCGAAAACAATCTATTTTCCGATAGGATTACATTTAGGAAATAATTGGGCTACCATTCATTTAATATCAAACCTTAATGATGGTTCTAGTATTTTTTTCATTCCAGAAAGTGTGAGGTTTGAAACTTGGTCTTCGTTCATTACTTTAATTATAATTTGGAATACTTTTTATGTGTTAATCATACTTTTAATCGGGAAATGGGATAAAGTTTCAACTTTTCTTGGTCTAAATCAGCTTATCAATATGAAAAAGTAAAGTCTTCAACCCAAAATAAGACGATTTAAGCCGTTTTGGTTAAAAATCATTTAGGCTGGAATAGTTTTTATAGTCAAAATTTAAAATTTAACTGTTTTTAGCTTGTTTAAGCGATTTTAATAATTAAATAAAATTGTTGATAATTATGTGATAATTTGCTTAAAACGCTTTAAAATGCGTTTTAATAATCGTATCTTTGAATAGTCGAAAAAGGGTTGCTATAAAGCACCTTTTTTTTATGAAATACTAAAATTATCAATATTTATTTAGATGAGCGAAGAAAATAAAAAGCAATATTCTGCAGATAGCATTCAGGCTTTAGAAGGTATGGAGCACGTACGCATGCGTCCTTCAATGTATATTGGAGACGTCGGTGTAAGAGGTTTACATCACTTGGTATACGAGGTTGTAGATAACTCTATCGATGAAGCACTTGCGGGTCATTGCGATACTATAAAAGTTACCATTAACGAAGATAATTCTATTACTACCGAAGATAATGGTCGTGGTATTCCTGTAGGATTACATAAAAAAGAAGGCGTATCTGCACTTGAGGTTGTAATGACCAAGATTGGTGCTGGAGGTAAGTTTGATAAAGATTCTTACAAAGTTTCTGGTGGACTTCACGGAGTTGGTGTAAGTTGTGTAAATGCACTTTCTGAACACTTAAAGGCAACGGTTCATAGAGAAGGAAAAATTTGGGAACAAGAATACGAAAGAGGAAAGACTTTATATCCTGTTAAAACTGTTGGTGATTCTGATATCACAGGTACCGTTGTAACATTTAAACCAGATCCACAGATTTTTCAGCAGACTTTAGAGTATAACTATGAAACTTTAGCAAGTCGTATGCGTGAGTTGGCATACCTTAATAAGGGTATTACCATCGTAATGACTGATATGCGCAATAAAGATGAAGAAGGGAATGTGATTACTGAAACATTCCACTCTGAAGAAGGTTTAACTGAGTTTGTGAAGTATCTTGATGGTAACAGAGAACCTTTAATGAAAGACGTTATTGCGTTTGAAGGAGAGAAAAATGGTGTTCCTGTTGAGGTAGCCATGATATACAACACGTCTTATGCTGAGAATTTACATTCTTACGTAAATAATATTAATACTCATGAAGGTGGAACACACCTTTCTGGTTTCCGTCGTGGTTTAACACATACATTAAAGAAATATGCTGATGGTTCAGGAATGTTAGACAAATTGAAGTTTGATATTTCTGGTGATGATTTCCGTGAAGGATTAACTGCTATTGTTTCTGTAAAAGTTGCAGAACCTCAGTTTGAAGGCCAAACAAAAACCAAGTTAGGAAACAGAGAAGTGTCTGCATCTGTAAGTCAGGCAGTTTCTGAAATGCTAACGGATTACTTAGAGGAACATCCTGATGATGCTAAGACGATAGTTCAAAAAGTGATTCTAGCAGCTCAAGCACGTCACGCAGCTCAGAAAGCTCGTGAAATGGTGCAGCGTAAAACTGTAATGAGCATTGGAGGTTTGCCAGGGAAATTAAGTGATTGTTCTGAGCAAGATCCTGCAAAATGTGAAGTATTCCTTGTTGAGGGAGATTCTGCAGGTGGAACTGCTAAGCAAGGTCGTGATAGAGCATTTCAAGCTATTTTGCCATTAAGAGGTAAGATTCTTAATGTTGAAAAAGCAATGCAGCATAAAGTGTTCGAAAACGAAGAAATCAAAAATATTTTTACTGCACTTGGCGTAACAATTGGAACAGAAGAAGATAGTAAAGCTCTTAATCTTTCAAAATTACGGTACCATAAGATTGTGATTATGTGTGATGCCGATATTGACGGTAGTCACATTGCAACGTTAATTTTGACATTTTTCTTCAGATATATGAAGGAATTAATTGAAGCAGGTCACGTTTACATTGCAACACCACCTTTATATTTAGTTAAAAAAGGAGCGAAAAAGCAATATGCGTGGTCAGATGAAGAACGTGATGGAATTATTGAGCAATTTGGAGATGGATCAAAAATTCAACGTTATAAAGGTCTTGGAGAAATGAACGCAGAACAACTTTGGGATACAACTATGAATCCTGAGTTTAGAACTATGCGTCAAGTTCAAATTGAAAATGGTGGAGAAGCTGATCGTGTGTTTTCAATGCTTATGGGTGATGAAGTACCGCCACGTAGAGCATTTATAGAAAAGAATGCCATTTATGCCAATATTGATGCTTAAATCAACGGCATATAAAAGTAAAAAGCGTTTCATATTTGGGACGCTTTTTTATTTGTTATTAGTATGACATAAATCATGGAATTTAAAGCTTAAAACCTTAATTTTGTAATCGTTTTTAAACTAATTAAATTTTATATAAATGAAAGTAACTGTTGTTGGCGCTGGAGCCGTAGGTGCAAGTTGTGCTGAGTATATTGCTATTAAGAACTTCGCTTCAGAAGTTGTAATCCTAGATATCAAAGAAGGCTATGCCGAAGGTAAAGCCATGGATTTAATGCAATGTGCATCCTTAAATGGTTTTGATACTAAAATTACAGGTAGTACAAACGATTATTCTAAAACAGCTAATAGTGATATTTGTGTAATAACTTCTGGTATTCCAAGAAAACCAGGTATGACACGTGAAGAGTTAATCGGTATCAATGCAGGTATCGTTAAGTCTGTTTCTGCTAGCTTAGTTGAGCATTCGCCAAACACTATAATCATTGTGGTAAGTAACCCAATGGATACCATGACGTATTTAGTGCATAAAACAACAGATTTACCTAAACATAAGATTATTGGAATGGGTGGAGCTTTAGATTCTGCGCGTTTCAAGTATAGATTAGCAGAAGCTTTAGAAGCGCCAATCAGTGATATCGACGGAATGGTAATTGGTGGACATAGCGATAAAGGTATGGTGCCATTAACATCTCATGCAACAAGAAACAGTATAAATGTATCTGAGTTCATTTCAGAAGAGCGTTTAAATCAAGTAAAAGAAGATACTAAAGTTGGTGGTGCCACATTAACTAAGTTATTAGGAACTTCTGCTTGGTATGCGCCTGGTGCTGCAGTATCTGGTTTAGTTCAAGCTATTGCATGCGACCAAAAGAAAATGTATCCATGTTCTGCATTATTAGATGGTGAATACGGATTAAGTGATCTTTGTATTGGTGTGCCAGTAATCCTTGGTAAAAATGGTATTGAGAAGATTGTAGATGTACCATTAAGCAATGCAGAAAAAGCACACTTAGCAGAAAGTGCTGAAGGCGTTAAAAAGACTAATAGTTTGTTGGAGTTTTAATAACTTCTTAAACATTTAATAGAAAAAGAGACCGTAGTTATACGGTCTCTTTTTTTATGATTATTTTGAGCAAATATTATCAACTCATGAAGAAACTAATAAATTTCACATTCATTTATCTAATTTCAATAATCATTGTCTCATGTAATGATAAACCAACACGCACAAATGAAGGTGTTATAACTTCGAAACAAACCATTTACAGTAGTATTCCAGAAGTTCAAGAGCAGTTTGATAAGTATGATAATACGCCAATAAAGACTTATTTTAAAAATGGAAAATCTAGAGTGGAGATAACAAGTCCAATTGTAGGCAATATTATTGGCATCGTTGATGCTAATACTATGAAGTCTATTTCATTTATTAATGGTCCGTCGGGTAAATTATTTACAAAAAATGAGCTTGATAATGACAGACTTGATGAACTTTTAAAAAATATTTCTGTAGAAGTAGGTTCTGAGACCAAAGTCGTTTTAGGTTATGAATGTCAACAGTATATAGTCACCATTGACCAAGACAGTAACAAGATTAGAATGGAAATGTTTGTGACACCAGAAATTGAACCCGTTTTTTCAGGAGAACAATTAGAATTGTACAAAAAGATTGATGGTTTTCCAATGTATATGGTAATGGAGATGAATCAATTTGGGAATGAATTGAAAAGAATTACTGAGGTGGTAGATTTAGAAGTTGTCGAAGTTTCTGATGATAAGTTTGATATGACACCACCTGAAGATTACAAAGAGTTATAGTATATAATTGATATTACAAGTAAATTAATGCTTTCAGTCTTTATTTTTTCTATATTTGCCCGATGAAAACAAAATTGTATTTTGGTATTCTACTTGTCTTATTGATCTTCCTCGGGAGACAGTTAGAAAATAGAGTTGTACCAAATCAGCAAATTCTTCTAGAGTTTTCAGAATTAGACTTATCAAAACAAGACACTAATAGAGCGATTGAGGTCATACAATCGAGATTAGAAAATGTAGGTGTTACCAATATTCAAGTTCAACAGCCAAGTGAAGGCAAGTTGAAAATCGTTTACTTTAGCGATTCAGATGTTCAATATATTCAGACACAGCTTTTAAATGAAGAAGGTTATAAGGTGTGTGTAGATCAGAATGATCAAGTACCGGAAGGACTTCCAAAAGAAACGCTTAAAAAGTACAAACTGAATATTTCTGAAATCCAAAAAGACATCAATACAGATTGGGATTTTGATGGTGTTCAGGTTGTGGAGTTAAATCAAAAGAGTGATAGATTTAACAAACCTAAAGTAAAAACTTTTGCGGTAACGATAAGTCTTCAACTTTCAAATCTTATTGAACATGTAGCTCTAAAAGCTAACTATAATCCTTCGATCGTAAGTGATAATTTACACTATAAAATTCCAGAAATACGAGCTGGACCCTTATCTTAATTGAATTATATCTAAAATAATTCAAGAAACTTCGAAATAGCTTTTCATTCAATCAAAAAAAGCAAAACACAAATTAATTTTAATAAATAAATCAATTGTCTGATATAGGCGTAAAACATATATTTGCGCGTTAAATTTTTAGACATTAAATAACTATAACAATGCAAAACAAAGGAATAGTAAAACTGTTTGCGTTATTATTTGGTTTGGTAAGTATTTACCAATTGTCCTTTACTTTTAAGGCTAACCAAATTGACGATGAGGCTAAGCAAGCAGCTGTAGCTAAGTATGATGAATCTGTAGCAGATTATCAAGATTTAAGAACTCAGTTTGAGATAGATTATATCGATTCATTAAAAACTGATAAAATAGAAGTTGACGATAAGTTAGAACCAATTGAGGTATATAATTTAGGCTTTTCTCAATATACGTATTCTGAGGTAGAGGAGAATGCCATGAAATTAGGTCTAGATCTTAAAGGTGGTATTAATGCTATTATTCAAGTATCTGTAAAAGATATATTAAAAGGTCTGGCTAATAATTCAAAAGATCCAGTCTTCAATAAAGCATTAGATGATGCTGAAGAATTACAAAAGGATGCGCAAGAATCATATTTACAATCATTCTTTAGAGCGTTTGACGCAATTAAAGGTGATACAAAATTAGCGTCCCCAGATATCTTTGCTAATCGTGATTTGAGTGACGATGTAAAGTTTGATATGACTGATGATGAGGTAAAGGTTGTCTTAGAGAAAAAGATTGACGAATCAATAGTTTCGGCATTTGAAGTATTAAGAAATCGTATCGATGGTTTTGGTGTATCCTCACCAAACATACAACGTTTAGGGAATTCTGGTCGTATTTTAATAGAATTGCCAGGTGCTAAGGATAAGAAGCGTGTGGTAGATATCATCACTAAAACTGCACAATTACAATTCTGGGAGACTTATAAGGTTGAAGAATTGTTTCCTTATATCATTCAGGTGAACCAAACAATGGTAGAGGCTGCTAAAGCTGATGAAGACGTTGAACAAACTGAAGAAACAGTAGCAGATACTGAAGAGCAAGATGATGCAGCAAGCGTTATTGATGATTTAACTGGTCAGATTGAAAGTGATTCTACAAATGTTGCTGATGCAAACCCATTAGGTATTCAAGGTCCTGGTAATGGTCCGGTAATAGGAATCTTTTTAGCAAAAGATAAAAAGAAGGTTTTAGAAGCTTTAAATGCACCTTCAAATAGAGCTACAATGGCTCCTGAAATGCGCTATGCTAAGTTTGTGTGGGGAGTTCAGGTTAAAGATTCTGAGTTTGCAGAGTTGTATGCTATTAAAGGAAACAGAGATGGTGTGCCTCAGTTAAGCGGTTCTGTTATTACTGATGCTAGACAAGATTATGACGAAATCAGTAGACCGGCTGTTAGTATGCAAATGAATGCTAAAGGTGCGAAAATCTGGGAGGAGATGACTAAAAAGGCAAATCAAGAAAATGGAAATATTGCCATCGTTCTTGATGATGTTGTGTATTCTGCACCAGGTGTAAGTCAAGCTGGAGGTATATCTGGTGGAAATTCTAGAATTTCAGGTGCCTTTTCATTGACTGAAGCTGTGGATTTAGCAAACGTACTTAGAGCTGGTAAATTACCTGCATCCGCTGAGATAATTCAAGCTGATGAGGTTGGTCCATCTTTAGGTCAAGAAGCGATTGATAGTGGTATGAAATCATTCCTTATTGCATTAGCATTTGTATTATTATGGATGATATTCTACTACGGTAAAGCAGGTGTTGCTGCAGATATCGCTTTACTATTAAATATCTTATTAATATTTGGTGTACTTGCAAGTTTAGGTGCAGTATTAACGTTACCAGGTATTGCAGGTATTGTATTAACAATCGGTATTTCGGTTGATGCTAACGTACTTATTTTTGAGCGTATACGCGAAGAAATTGCAAAAGGTAAGTCGCAAAAGGAATCTATTAAAGATGGTTTCTCTAATGCGTTATCTTCAATCTTAGATGCAAATATTACAACTGGTCTTACGGCATTAATCCTTTTTGTGTTTGGTACTGGTCCGATTAAAGGTTTTGCTACAACTCTAATCATTGGTATTTTAACATCATTATTTACAGCAATATTTATCACACGTTTGTTAATTGATTGGTATGTAAATAAAGGAGGGAAATTAGATTTCTCAACAGCAATGACTAAAGGTTTATTTAAAAATGTAAACATCAACTTCTTAAAGAAACGTAAGATTGCGTATGTAATCTCAGGAGCATTAATCTTAGCGAGTTTAGGATCTTTATTTACGACAGGATTAGATCAAGGTATCGATTTTGTTGGAGGTAGAACCTACCAAGTGCGTTTTGAGCAAGCAGTAAGTACTGAAGAAATAACAAGTATTTTAAATGATAAGTCAGTATTTGGAAGTGCTGAAGTAAAAACGATTGGAGCAGATAATCAATTAAAGATTTCTACGAAGTATAAAGTAAATGATAACTCGGTTGAGGCTGATCAAGAAGTAGAGTCTAAACTTTTTGAAGCATTAAAACCTTATTTACCAAGCGGAATGACATATACTGAGTTCCAAGATGGTTCTGGTGATGCTAAGATTGGAAAAATGTTATCTAGTAAAGTAAGTCCAACTATTGCTGACGATATTAAAAAGTCATCATTCTGGGCAGTATTAGGGTCTTTAGTAGTAGTATTCCTTTATATCTTATTTAGATTTAAAAGGTGGCAATTCTCACTTGGTGCAGTTGCAGCAGTATTCCATGATGTATTAATCGTATTAGGAATCTTCTCAATCGCATGGAAATTTATGCCATTTAGTATGGAGATAGATCAAGCATTTATTGCAGCAATCTTAACTGTAATTGGTTACTCATTAAATGATACCGTGGTTGTATTTGATAGAATTAGAGAGTTCTTAAATGAGCATACATCTTGGGAATTTGGAAAAACTATTAATACATCGCTTAACAGTACTTTAAGTAGAACATTAAATACTTCTGTAACTACATTAGTGGTATTGTTAGCAATGTTCGCATTTGGTGCAGAGTCTTTAAGAGGTCTATTATTTGCATTAATCGTAGGTGTAATTGTAGGTACATATTCTTCTATGTTCATTGCAACGCCTTTAATGTATGATACAGCTAAAAAAGGTGATGCTGCAGAATCGCTTAAGAAAAAAGTGAAAGAAGAAGAGGAAGAAGCTTAAGCAGTTACGACAGATTAAATATAAAGGCCTTTCTGAAAAGAAAGGCTTTTTTGTTTTAGGAAGTATTAGAAATGAATAATTATTATTGATGTATGTTAATATAGTGCATAAAAAAACAGGTCAAATTAGTTTTGTTGACATATGATAACTTTTATCAAATAGAAGTTGTGTAATTTTATCTTGTCTATAAAATACTTCTTATAAGCGGTATAAAAATTAGTATGGGATTATTAGACAATTTAAAAAAGGGCATATTTGGGATATGCCCTTTTTTTATGCCTTCTTTTTAGGAATGGTTTTCTATCCATTCTTCAGTCATTTTCCAAAGCGAAGGTTTAAATGCTTCTCTAAAAAAGCCAAAATGTCCAATATTTGGAATACCTAATTCTTCAGGAACCAGATGACGTCGATCAATTTTAGCGTTAATAAATTGTTGAGCTAGCCAATCCACTGCAGATTTGGAGGCATACTCATCTTTAGGTACACTAAGAATTAACATTGGTTTATCATAAACAGCAAACATGGTGTTTTCATGTTTCAACTCACTTAATATGTAATCTGGCTTTTTGCCCCAAGCACTCCATTGTTTCACCATATTTTTTGGTAAGCTCTCAAACAGACCCAATTTTTTAGCAGGAAAATATCCAAATATCGGCGTAAAAACGGGAATTAAGGCGTTCCAAAAAACATATAGTTTAAATCGTTCAAAGCCTTTCCAATGCTTCCAATAACCGCTTTGAGAAGCTACAGTCACAATGGCGTCAACTTTATCTAGACTTTTGTTAAAGCTTAGGATTTGACCACCAATACTATGCGTGACTAAAATAAGTTTATCGTATGGATGTTTTAGTTTTGCATAGTCAACAACTGCTGCTTGGTCATTTTCGCCCCAAGACTTAAGATCTGTGTCAATTTCCTTTAAAGGCTTCCTCTTGGATTCACCGATACCATAATAATCAAAGGTATAAACGGTATAACCTAAACTTGAAAAATGATTAGCAAATTTTGAATAATATCTTTGAAGAACTCCAGTCGCAGAAGAAATAATGATGCTTTTATCGATTGGTGTGATTGGCTTGAAAATTTTGACACCAATCTCATGCCCTAATTTAGTCTTTACATAATGCGTAATAGGTAAAGTCATTACAATACATCATAAATTATTTTATCACCTTTTTTTAGCTGCCATTCTTCAGTTAAACCTGCGTAAACTTCTAAAACATATTTTGCAGGTGCGTCTGACGGTAGAGAAGTTTCATCAAATGGTTTAGCATCTTTTTGAATACTTACAATTTCTTTAGCAGCATTGATGTAAATAATATCAAGTGGAAGTTTTGTGTTTTTCATGTAAAAGCTACGCATTTGTTCGTCAGGGAAAACAAATAGCATACCTTGGTTGGTGGCAAGACTTGTTCTATACATTAAGCCAGTTTGGGTCTCATATTCATTATCTGCTATTTCTATATCTAATATCTTGATAATAGAATCTGAAGTAGCAGTTCTTAAGGTTAGAATACCTTCTTTAGTGAATTTAGGTACAACTTTATCTGTAATGGTGTTAGTTGGTGTTTCATCTTTACAGCTGAAGATGACCACTAGTCCCATCATAATAATTAGAAACCTAAATAATGCTTTCATGAGGTTGGTTTTGTTTTAAAAACAAACATAAAATATAGTCCTATGAGTATAAATGGTACACTAAGAACTTGACCTGTATTCATAAACCAAACGTAGTCATCTCTTCCTTCAACTTGAGCTTCTTTTACAAATTCAACAAAGAATCTAACGGTCCAAAGTAGTACTAGGAATAATCCAAATAGAAATCCTCTTTGCTCAGCCTTGTTAGTTTTCCAATAGGAATATAGCAAAATGAGGAACACAAAAATATAGCAGAATGCCTCATACAATTGGGTAGGATGTAAATAAGGAATAGCGTCTATATATTCTGAATATTTCGGATTGTTTTCCAAGGCTTTATAAGCGTCTTGAGTGTTTTTGATGCCTGTTATTTTAGAAACTTCATATTCGTTATAGTGTTCTTGAATAAATCTTACCCCAAAAATAGAATCAGTAGCCTTTCCAATAATTTCAGAGTTGATGAAATTTCCAATTCTTACAAATACGGCTCCCATAGCAACCGGTATTACGATTCTGTCTAATATCCAAATCCAAGATCGATGTGCTAGGTGTTTTTTTCTGTACAAATACATAGAGATAATCATACCAATTGCCGCTCCATGACTTGCAAGACCAGCAAATCCCGTAAACCTAAAACCATCTTTAAAACTGAATGGTAAAAACACACTAAAGAAATCATCTTTAAAAAGTTCTGGTTGGTAAAAGATCACATGTCCTAATCTAGCACCTATCATAATTCCTAAAACTGAATAAATAAACAAAGCATCTAAGGCATCGTTTTTTTCTCCTTCTTTTTTAAAAACAGGTTTCATAATTTGAAAACCAATTACAAAGGCAACGATCCACATTAGGCTATAAAAGTGAAGCTTGAAAAAACCTAAATCAATATATTTAATAGGATTCCACTCTATTTCTAGTAAAAACATGTCAAAATCAATTAAGTCGTAAATATACTATTTTGAATGGCATTGAAAATGAAGTTAACGTAATATTAATGACCTTATTTAGTACAGGATCATAACCTTTGCCACCCAAGGCGACAGAGCGTTAAGAAAATGTACGGTGTACATTTTTAGAGAATGGGCGAGCTGGCGCGCGAGGGAAAATTTTTAGTTGTCATCCTTTTTAGGTACAGGATCATAACCTTTGCCCCCCCAAGGATGACAACTAAAAATCCTTTTAATAGCCAGTCTTCCACCTTTTAATAAACCATGAACTTCTAATGCTTCTTTTGCATAATGAGAGCATGTGGGTTGGTATCTGCAAGTGGCAGGAGTAAAGGGAGAAATAAAGTTTTGATAAAACTTAATAAGTAGTACAAAAGGATACGTTAAGATATTTTTCAAAGGACTTTTATTTCTAAATATAATATTAATTAGTTGTAAAGGTTGTGCCTTCTCTGCTGTCTTTAAGTTGAATTCCAGCTTCAGCTAGTTCATCTCTTATTTTATCTGATAAAGCAAAATCTTTATTTTGGCGTGCCTCATTTCTCATTTTTATTAAAATGTCAACAGCACCAGATAGTTTGTCTGCGCTAGAATCTTCTTTAGTTTCATTCACTAAACCGAGGACCTCAAAACTAAAATCGTGTAAGGTAGTTTTTAATAAATTTAAATCTTCAGCTGTCAACGATGCTTTATTGTCTTTAATTTGATTAATCAATTTAGCTCCTTCAAATAGATGTGCCACCAAGATAGGTGAATTAAAATCGTCATTCATAGCGTCATAACACTTTTGTCTCCATTCCGAAACATTAAATGTAGATGTGCTACTAGCCTTTAAGGAATCTGAAGTGTTAATAGCCTCCATAAGTCTATGGTATCCTTTTTCACTTGCTTTAAGGCCATCATCGGTTAGGTCTAAAATACTTCTGTAGGAAGATTGTGCATTAAAAAAACGAATTACACTTGGCGAATAAGCTTTGCTAAAAAACGTATTGTTTCCAGAAAGTAACTCGTGCGGATTAACAGTGTTTCCTGTACTCTTAGACATACGCTGACCATTAAGTTGTAGCATATTAGTATGTACCCAATAATTTACTGGGGCAATACCTCTTGCTGCCACATTTTGAGCAATTTCACTTTCGTGATGCGGAAATTTTAAGTCGATTCCGCCACCATGAATATCAAAATGTTCACCTAAGTATTTTGTACTCATTGCTGTACACTCGATATGCCAACCAGGAAAACCGTCTCCCCATGGCGAAGGCCACTTCATAATATGTCTAGAATCTGCTTTTTTCCATAATGCAAAATCTTGCGGATTCTTTTTATCACTTTGACCTTGTAACTCACGCGAGTTATTAATTAAATCCTCTAATTTTCTTTTACTTAATACACCATACTCATGGGTTTCGTTGTATTTATGCACATCAAAATATACCGAACCATTTACAACATAAGCAAACCCATTATCAATAATCATTTTAATAATTTCAATTTGTTCAATTAAATGTCCTGTAGCAGTAGGTTCTATACTTGGTGGTAAAAAATTTAAAGTATTTAACACATTATGAAAGTCCACAGTATAACGCTGCACAACTTCCATAGGTTCTAATTGTTCTAAGCGCGCTTTTTTAGATATTTTATCCTCACCTTCATCAGCGTCATTTTCTAAATGTCCGGCATCTGTAATGTTACGCACATAGCGTACTTTAAAACCTAAATGGGTTAAGTATCTGAAGATAACATCAAAAGACATGAATGTTCTTACGTTTCCAAGGTGAACATTACTATATACTGTTGGGCCACATACGTACATACCAATATTACCTTCGGTTATTGGTTTAAAAACTTCCTTTTCACCTGTTAAGGAGTTGTAGATTTTAATAATTTGATCTTTATAAAGTGGCATTGTTGGTCTGTTTATAAGTCTATAACAATTACATTACAAAACTAGATATAATTGAATGAAAATTAGCTGAATTTTGTGTCTAATTTTATGTAGTCAAGCAGTTCACGTCGTGTTTCATCTTCTTTGAATTTTCCGCCAAACTCTGAAGTCACCGTACTGCTTTCTATATCTTTTATTCCTCGAGAATTCACACATAAATGCTTCGCGTCGATTATACATGCTACATCTTCGGTTCCTAGAGCTTCTTGAAGTTCTCGTACAATTTGAATGGTAAGTCTTTCTTGAACCTGCGGGCGTCTTGCATAGTAATCAACAATACGATTCATTTTAGAAAGACCAACAACCGTTCCATTAGAAATATAAGCAACATGCGCTCTACCAACAATAGGTAAAAAATGATGTTCGCAGGTTGAATACACAGTGATGTTTTTTTCAACAAGCATTTCACCGTATTTATATTTGTTTTCAAAACTAGCGGCATTAGGTTTTTTTTCAGGGTCTAAACCGCTAAAAATTTCGTTAACAAACATTTTTGCTATTCTTTTCGGTGTACCACTGAGGCTGTCATCCGTTAAGTCTAGACCTAATGTTTCCATTATATGCTTCATATCATCAATGATAATATTAATCTTTTCTTTGTCAGATAAATCAAAAGCATCTTCTCGCATTGGTGTGTCGCTAGAAGTTCCAATATGATTATCGCCTATAAAATCAATATCATTTAAAGTGCCATTGCTTTTCATTTTTTTACATTTTATGTGTTCATATAAAAATAGAATTGCAAAGATAAGTAATAAAAACAGTATGTGTAGGGTAGGAGTTTTATTATCCTATCTGTTATATAAGTAAAACCGTTGAAAAACCAATATCATTGATAAATTAACAGCGGTTATTATAAAATTTTCTTAATTTTCCGAACTTATAAAATTACGGTTAAGCCATGAAGAAATTACTGACTATTCTCGTTGTAATAATGATGCCTATTGTTGTTTTTGGGCAGCAGAAAATAAAAAAGCAACCCATTCCTTTAGCCAAATACGACGATAATGTTGATCTTCCTCTTACTACAAAGGAAAGAGCACAGATCATTGAAGTTTATGGTGAATTCGCAAACAAATATGTTTTTAGTAATGAAAATAGACTTAGAGCAATAAAACATATATTGAGAAACAGAGTTATTTTTAAAAGGATTACGGATGCTAACGAAATGAAGGAATGCCCTTTGCTTTCAGAAATTTCTCTTTTTAACAAATATGTTCCAACAATAAAAAGAGATAAGGTTTTTGAACCACAGAATTTTAATCCATTGAAATATAATTTCCAATTTTACACTACAGAAGCATCCATGGTAAAAGTGGATAATACAGATTATTATATCATTATAAAATCTCAACATGAATAAAAAAACTACCCTAAATATGAAGTATTTATTTACTACAGTAGCCTTAGTATTTTCTTCAGTTCTTTTTGCGCAAGAAATTATTATGGATAACACTACCGTTAATGCATGTGGCGGTGTCTTTTATGATTCAGGAGGCGAATTTGGAAATTATGGTAATGATGAAAACTTCGTAATTACCATTTGCCCTGAAGAAGCAGGCCAAAAGGTTCAATTAGACTTTACATCATTCGTTACTCAATTGAATGTCGACATTATGACAATATATAATGGTGATTCAACCGCTGCTCCACCATTCGGTCAATTTTCCGGACCTGCAGGTCCAGGCTTCGCCCAAGCTACTACTGAAAACGCTAGTGGTTGTCTAACCATAGAGTTTGTTTCTGATGGTTCAGGTGCTGGATCTGGATGGGCTGCAACAGTCTCATGTTTAACACCATGTCAAACTATCAATTCCCAAATAGACACATTCGACCCTATGCCGACACCAGAAGGATATATTAGAGTTTGTCCTAACGAAGATATTACATTAACGGGAAGTGGTATTTTTGAATTTGATGGCACAGGCGCAACTTATGAATGGGATTTAGGTAATGGAACTACAGTAGACGGACAGACAGCTACCTTTTCATATGATACTCCTGGTGTTTACATAGTGAATTTAAATATTAGAGATGCTAATTTTAGTATTGACCCTGAAGGTTGTGCAAACACAAACCTAATTAATCAAGTGGTTCAAGTAGGTACACCAGCAGATTTCACTGGAACTCAGGCAGCAGAGACAACTTTATGTTATGGTGAGAGTACAACAATAGAAGGAGTTGTTAACGCCACACCTTTTATTAACGATTGTACACCACCTGTCAGTGGAACAACCTTTCTACCAGATGGCTCAGGAGCTGAGTATACGACTTGTATAACAGTTGATTGTTTTGATTCTAACCAAACTTTAACTGATCCGAATCAGTTGATTGAAGTTTGTGTAAATATGGAACATTCGTATTCTGGTGATTTAGATATTTTCATAGCAAGTCCAAATGGTCAAGAAATTAGATTATTTGACCAAGCCGGTGGAGGAACTTATTTTGGTGGTGCTAATGATGATGGTTCTACCACGCCAGGAACTGGCGAGCAGTATTGTTTTTCTATGTCTGCGGCCGTGTTATTAGCAAATGCCCCAACAGAAACTAATGGAACCAATCCACCGAATAACTCATGGGTGCCTGGAACTTATTTACCTTTTGAAAGTTTTAATGGATTAGTAGGTAGCCCCTTAAATGGTGATTGGTGTATTAGAATTGTTGATAATTTATCGATTGATAATGGTTATATTTTTGAATGGTTTTTGAATTTTGACCCAACAATTCAACCACCAGAATTATCTTTTACCCCAACAATAACCTCAGAAACTTGGGATGCAGATCCAACAATTACAGATACAACAGGTAATATAATAACAGTGACACCACCAGATGCGGGTCAGTATTGTTATACCTATAGAGCTGTAGATGATTTTGGTTGTGAGTATACTGAAGAAGTTTGTATAGATGTTTTACCTGAGATTGTTACTGAATTACCTAATGATTTATTTGTTTGCGATACAGGTTCTCCACCTTATTTATTCGACTTAGACTCAAATACAGCAATAGTTACTGCTTCGGCAACAAACGTTGCAGATTTAGTTGTAACATATCATAATACACAAGCTGATGCTGATGCAGATATAGGTGCGTTGGGTGGGCTTGACAGTTATACAGGGACAGATGGAGAAATCATATACATCAGAGTAGAATATTTAAATTCTGGATGTTATGAAGTCCTACCTTTTACACTTAATGTTTCAGGACAACCTAATATAAATACCGTATTTGATTTAGAACTATGTGATGACCCATCAAATGATGATGTAGAAGAATTTGATTTAAGTGCTCAAACTGCTGGTATTCTGGGTGCTCAGTCACCAACAGCATTTAATGTGACCTATCATTTAAGTGCAGCTGATGCAACTGCAGGAACAGGTGTTTTACCTGTTTTATATACTAATACAGTAAATCCTCAAGAAATTTATGTGAGAATTGAAAGTGTTGGTGATTCCAGTTGTTTCAATGCTTCAGCGACCCCAGCGTTTAATCTAGTCGTTTTAGATCGGGATATTCCTACGTTTGATATTACACCGACTTGTGATGGTGCAACAGTGAATATTACAGGTACTGTGGGCGGAACATTTGAGTTTACTGCTTTTCCTGGACCTGGGGTTACAATTGATCCTGCAACTGGTTTGGTAACTGGGGCAGTTTCAGGTTTACCATATGATATTCAATATACGACTAATGGTGTTTGTCCAGATGTATTAATTCAGACATTTACAGTACTTACACAAGATGTTGCAACTTTTGAAATAACTCCAACTTGTGATGGTGGAACAATAAATATTACTGGAACATCTGGAGGAACATTTAGTTTTAATCCTACACCTGTTGATGCGGCTGTGATTGATCCTTCTACAGGTACTGTAACAGGTGCAACACCAGGCGCTACTTATAGTATTGATTATACAACTTCTGGGGTTTGTCCAGATTCTGTCATCCAGGATTTAACGGTTTTAACATTGGATGATCCTAGTTTTCAGTTAACACCAACATGTGATGGAGCGACTGCTAATGTCAACGGGGATTTAGGTGGAACATTTGCTTTTAATCCAGATCCTATGGATGGAGCGGTTATCGATGTTAATTCTGGAACCATAACTAATGGTACTTCCGGTGCTACCTATACAGTAGAGTATACTACTAATGGTGATTGTCAGCAAAGTTTATTACAAGATGTAACGGTGACTATAACTGATGATCCGAGTTTTCAAGTTACACCTGATTGTACAGGTGCTATTGTAAGTAATATTGCTACACCTGGTGGCGAATTTGTTCTTATTTCAGGTGGTGCAGGTACTGTGGATCTTGTAACTGGTGAGTTAACAGGTGCAGATCCAAATACGACTTACACAATTAGTTATACAACATCTGGTATATGTTCTGCGTCTTTAGAGTTGTCTTTTACAACATTACCGGTCGACGACTCAACCTTCAGTATAGTTCCTACATGCGAAGGTGGTTTTGTAGACATGGTAGTTACGCCTGGAGGTATATTCAGTTTTAATCCTGATCCTATGGATGGTGTGGTTATAGATGCAGTTACAGGAACGATTACTGGAGGTCAACCAGGAGCGACTTATACGGTTACCCATACCACTACGGGCACTTGTCCAAGTTCTACAGATGTGACCTTTACGGTCAATCCATTACCAGCTTTAGTAGTACCAACACCATTAGAAGTGTGTGACGATGGTACACCAGACGGATTAACTGAGATAGATTTAAGCATTAAGAATATAGAGATTAGTGGCAATAACCCGAGTTATTCGGTGAGTTATTATTTTGATGCAGCAGAAGCCATAGCAGGCACTAATCCACTGGCGATTCCATATACTAATGTGAGTAATCCACAAACAGTACATGTGAGAGTAGAAGACATCAATACGGGCTGTTTTGATGTGACCACTTTAGAGTTATCTGTAGAGCAAGCACCTGTAGCTTTTGATCCAGAGCCGCTACGTTTTTGTGATCCTGACAATGATGGATTTGGGATTTTTGATTTAACCGCAAGAGACGCAGAGATCACTGGAGGCATTGCAGATTTAAGTGTGACTTACCATGAGACCTTTGTCAATGCAGATAATAATGTAGATGCTATAGATACGAGTGTATTATACAGTAATATTGTAGTGAACACCCAAACGCTTTATGCAAGAGTAGAGAGTTCAACCATAGCGACGGACTGTGCAACGATAGTGGAACTACAATTAATTGTAGAGCCAAGCCCACAGATTGAAACACCAACACCATTAGAAGTTTGTGATGATATCTCAGCGGATGGATTTGCGATGTTCGATTTAACGACAAAAGCAGAAGAAGTATTGAACGGATTAGACCCGTTACAATATACAGTAACGTATTATGTCACCCCAGAAGATGCAGATTTACCAGCCAATGCGATAGCTAATCCAGCAGCTTACTTCAATACAGACGATTTTAACCAAACGATATGGATCCGTGTAGAAGATAGTAATACAGTAGAAGGCTGTTATAAGGTTGTTGAGTTAGAATTGATTGTTAACCCACTACCAGTATTGACGCAACCAAGTCCATTAGAGTTATGTGATGTAGATAATCCAGGAGATGAGCAAGAAGGTTTTACCTTAGAAGAGGCTAACTCAGAGATTTTAGCAGGACAGAATGGTATTACATTAACGTATTATGAGACTCAGATTGATGCAGATGCTGCATCAAACCCAATAGTAAGTTTATATACAAACACTAGCAACCCACAAACCGTGTTTGTAAGAGGGGAGAATGACCTAACAGGCTGCTACAGTACTATTACGTTAACTTTGAGAGTGAATCCTATCCCATCACCAGAGCCAAATCCAGAGCCACTTGAGGTCTGTGATGATGACAATGATGGCTTTGCTGTGTTTGATTTAGAAGAGCGTACCCAAGATATTATCAATGGGGAATTAGATGTTGTGATTACCTATCATGAGACAGAGGAAGAGGCTGAACAGGGAGAGAATGCTATTACCGGCTTATATACGAATATAGAAGCCAATACTCAGGTGATTTACGTACGTTCTACGAATATCAATACAGGTTGTTTTAGTTTAACACAAAACACATTAGAACTTATAGTAGTACCAGCACCAGAGGTACCAACAGATATGGAGCCATTGGTTGAATGTGATGATGATAATGATGGTATCACACAGTTTAACTTAAATGATAAGGAATCAGAGATCTTAGGGACACAAGATGCCACAGCATTAGATTTAACCTATCACGTTACTGCAGCCGATGCAGAGAGTGGCAATAACCCTATCATTAATGAAGGGAACTACACAAATACATCCAACCCACAGACCATTTATGTAAGGTTATATAACCCAACAACAATGTGTTATGATACGGGTATGTTTGACTTAGAAGTTAATTTACCACCAGTAGCGATACAACCAAGTCCATTAGAGCTGTGTGATGATTTTGGTGAAGTACCAGGTGATGAACAAACGGTATTTGACTTAACGGTTAAGGATGTAGAGATCACCGGAGGTAATTCTAGTTGGATAGTGACATATTATGAGACAGATGCCGATGCACAATCACAGATGAATGCGATACCAGATCCGACAGCTTATACCAATACGTCAGTGAACAATCTACCGGCGAATCCACAGACCTTGTATGTTGTGGTTACCGATACAGATACCGGTTGTGTAGATTATACGATTATGACCATTAGAGTGTTACCAAACCCAACACCAACGACAGATAACATCCCAGCGATAGAGTTGTGTGATGATAACAATCCAGGTGACGAGCAAGAGGTGTTTGATTTAACAGAGAATGAGTTATTGATATTAAATGGTGAATTAGGAGTAAGTGCAAGTTATCATACGACAGAGGAAGATGCTCATGCCAATGAAAATGCTATAGCAGATGAGACACAGTACACCAATACAGAAGCGATAGAGCAGATTTATGTTCGAGTGACCAATGATGTTACGGGCTGTTATGCTATAGTAAACTTCACGATTCAAGTCCATCCATTACCAGAAGTGGTAGCAGTGACAGACTTTATTCAATGTGAATTAAACACAGATGGTTTTGATAATTTTGATTTAACGACCAAGGATGCAGAAGTATTGAATGGACAAGATCCAACACTATTCACAGTAACATATCATGTGAGTTTAGCAGATGCGTCATCGGCAGATCCAAACAACATCAATGCACTGGTGAGTCCATATACGAACATTAGTAATCCACAAGAGATCTTTGTGAGAATCACAAACAACACAACAGGCTGTTATATAGCGACACAACGTTTTAATATCGAAGTACAAGAAGCGGCACAGGCGAACCCAGATATGGAGCCAATCCTATATGAGGAATGTGATGATGCTATTGATGGTGATGCTGATCCGAGTAATGACAGTACACAATTTATCTTATCGAGTCAGAATACAGAGGTGTTAGATGGCCAAGACCCATTGAATTACATTGTGAGTTATTACGCCACGGCAGAAGATGCAGACTTAGGTGTGAATCCATTACCAGACACCTATGAGAATGTAACCAATCCACAGGTGATCTATGCTAGAGTAGATAACAATACCTTAGAGGTCATAGGCATTAACTTAGACTTAGCAGCTTTAGATATCACTGCAGGCTTAGATTTAAATGCAGATGGTACGATAGACACCTATGACACAGACATGGATGGAGTGTTTGATTTGGTAGACGTAGATGGGGACAATATCTCAGATGTATTAAGTACGACAATAGATGGTATCATCACAGCGATAGATATCGATGGAGACGGACAAGCAGATGCAGTAGATTTAAACAACGATGGTACTTTAGATAACCAACAAGACAGTTCTATCTGTTATGAAGTTGCAGAGTTGACCTTACAGGTGAACCCATTACCAAACTTTAGTCTGGCAGAGACATATATCTTATGTATTGACAGAGATGATACGACCTTTACCGATGAGCTGATATTAGAGACAGGCTTATCTGAGGTAGATTACACCTTTGAGTGGACATTAGACGGTACTGTAATCGCAGGAGCCACGGGATCAAGCTATATGCCAACCCAAGGCGGTGTGTATAGTGTAACGGCAACAGACCAGACGACCTCTACAGCGACGAATTGTACGTTTACTCAAGAGACGACAGTGATAGAGAGCCGACGTCCAGACTTAAGTTTAACATGGTTAACACAAGCATTTGCAGATAATCACGTTATAGAAGCAGTGGCTACAGGCATTGGAGAGTATGAGTATAGTTTAGATGGCGGTACTTGGCAAGACAGTGGCTTGTTTAGTAACGTATCGGCAGGAGAGCATACGGTAGAGGCAAGAGATAAGAATGGTTGTGGTATTGCAACGGCCATGATAACGGTGATTGATTATCCATTGTATTTTACACCAAATGGTGATGGTATGAATGAGACTTGGAATATTTATGGAGGAGGCCTTCTATCCACGGCTAAAATTTATATATTTGACAGATATGGGAAACTACTCAAGCAGATTAGTCCATTAGGTGCAGGTTGGGACGGTACTTACAATGGTAATCTGATGCCAACTAGTGATTATTGGTTCACCATAGAGTATGTAGACCCAGTATCAAACCAACAGAAAGAGTTTAAAGCTCATTTTACCTTAAAGAGGTGATAAAGGTCTAAAGAACACTAAAACATATATTAGAAATTAAGGAGAGTTGCTCAATTGAAGTGACTCTCTTTTTTTATACAAGTCTATATCAAATGAAAAGGATTAAAAAACAAGTAAAACTTATTCTAGACTAAGTCTTACTTTATGATTGATTGTTTTTTGATTGATTGTTTTTTGATTGTTTTTTTAGAACATTGAAACAATTAGTTCAATGATCAGTTTAGCTAATGTCATCATAATTTTTTGGTTTAGAGGTTAATTATTTACTACTATTTGTTTGATTGAGTTTTCAATATATATCGAGAGTAAATATTCTTCCAAACAAATTATTTGAATTCTATGAATTTGAATTTGAATATATAAGTAAAAAGATCGTATGTATTACAATAATTTGTGACCTTTCTTCATTAAGGTTAATAAAAATAATATAAATGACTTTAAAAGGTTATAAAATGTAATAATTGTAGGGTGTTTTGACTAGTGATTTTAAAATTGTAGAGGGATTTCATTCATAAATTTGCTAAAAATCGACTTTTCATCTTTTTAACAACAGATTAGTATGATATAAATCATAGTTTTTTTTGATATGATTTTTGTATTTGATTTGAGATAAGTTTATTAGCGTTTTTTACATGTATATTTGTTGAAAATTTAAAAAATGAAGAAACCCTTACTTTTATTCGTTTTTTTAATCTCTTATTGCTTGTCTTCTCAGGTTTTAGTGATTAATGAATTAGATCCTGATACACCAAGTACTGATACTGCCGAGTTTATCGAACTGAAATCTCAGACACCAAATTTCTCAACAGACGGTTACATACTTGTATTTTTTAATGGATCGAGTAGTGGTGGAGACGCAAGTTACATGACCATAGATTTAGATGGTTATGTTACAGATAATAACGGGCTATTAGTCTTAGGTGGTCTTGAAGTATCACCATATCCACAAGTTTTACTTGCAGAGAGTGTTATACAGAATGGGGCCGATGCAGTTGGTATTTATCAAGCAAATACATGGGATTTTCCGGTAGGTACACTTGCAACTCAAACAAATTTAATAGATGCCTTAGTGTATGATACAAATGACGCTGATGACACAGCCTTAATGGCGTTATTAGGTGAAACCAATCAATACAACGATAACGGAACGAATTCAAACTTAAAATCTATACAGCGTTTTGTCGATGGTATGGGAGTGGAAACCTATTCAGCAGCAACGCCTACACCTAGACGAGAAAATGACGGTTCTGGCATAGAAATTATTCCAATTTATATATCAGTCCAAGAAAGTCAATATAATGAAGGAGATTCCTTTGATATTACTTTTACTACTGATAATACTGTGGTTTCAGATGTATCTTTCACATTTAGTTTAGAAAATGAAGGTTTTGATGGTAGTGATTACTCAGGTAATATTAATTTAACTATTCCAACGGGTCAAACTTCAATAACTACAACAATTACTTTAGTTGATGATACGCTTGATGAAGGTGATGAAGTGATTCAAATTCATTTTGAAAATTTAGTTGAGCCTGTAGTAGCTGGAAACAACTTTATTGAAGTTAGAGTAGTAGATAATGATTTTACAATGGCAGCTTGGGGAACACCTATCAATCCGACTAATGGATTGGTTCAAGGTACGCAACCAAACGATTATTATGATAGTTTAGATGGCCTTTCAGATCTTGCTTTGCGTCAGGCTTTGGAGGACTTAATTGCTGATCCAAATGTTGTAAGAGCACAAACTTATGCTGATGTTATAGATATATTGTTAGAGGCGGATCAAAACCCAGAGAATAGCAACCAGGTTTGGTTAGTATATTCTGAAGAAGGAAGAGCGAAATTAGACATTCAATCCGGTAGCAGTAATACTGGTAAATGGAATAGGGAACACACCTTTCCAAGATCACGAGGTGGATTTAATGATATAGAAGCTGATGAATTTGCAAATGGCATAGATAATTTTTGGACCACAGAGGTAGATTCTTTAAGACACGCCAATTCCGATGCGCATGCCATTAGAGCTGCCGATGCTTTAGAAAATAGCTCAAGAGGTAATCAACACTATGGACAATATGTAGGACCATCAGGTACTTTAGGTAGCTTTAGAGGTGATGTTGCACGCAGTGTGTTGTTTTTAGAAATAAGATACAATGGATTAGAGATTGTAGATGGTTTTCCTAGTACTACAGGCCAGTTAGGGGATTTAACAACCTTGTTAGATTGGCACAGAAATGATCCACCAGATGATTATGAAATGAATCGAAATAATGTGGTTTATAATTGGCAGAAAAATAGAAATCCGTTTATAGATCATCCATTATTGGTTGAATATATATGGGGAAATAACGTTGGTGGTATTTGGAATCAGACTTTAAGTTTAGAAGATGAGAGTTTGAATATGGTTTCAATTTATCCGAATCCAACAGATGGAAGAGTTTACATTCAAACTACCAATGTTGTAGATAAAATTGAAGTGTTTTCAATTGAAGGTAAACGAATAAGTCAGTTTGAAAATATTGATAATTATATTGATTTAGAGGTTCCGGCTGGGATTTATATCATGAAGATGATGGTAAATGATAAAGTAATAATAAGGAAGATTCTTAAAGAGTAAAACCTTCAATTTGACACATTAAAAAAGCCAAACTTAAAATTTAAGAGTTTGGCTTTTTTCGACTTAATAAATAATTGATTGATGAAATTTTAATTAGACTTATTTCTTTTTGGTGACTACTTTTACAACACCATGTTTGGCTTTTTTGCCATATAATTCTTTGGCAGCTTTATCTTTAAGGACTGTTATAGATTCTATATTGTCTGGTGACAGTTTTTGAAACTTCTCTTTAGAAACTTCTTTGTCATTGATAATATATAATGGGTCTTTACCATTTGTTGAAATAAATACTTTATCGCTAGAGTTTTTAAGTATGATGTGGTCTTCTTTGCTGTTGCTAGATACTTCTTCAATGATGATTACCTTTTCACTAGCATCATCGCTTTTTAATTTTATTTTGTTGCTGTTTATGATGATTTCTTTTTCTTTTTCACCATCTTTTTCAACCCATATATTTTCACCGTCATTAGATTCAATAATGATTACATCTTCATTGTTGCCAGACTCTTCTTCTACAGTAACTTCGTATAAACCATCTTGTTCTGTGATTACTTCCACTTTTGCAGACTTACTTTTTGCTTTAATTTTTTTAGCAATTCTTTTATCATTTATAATCACCTTTCGACCATTCTGATCATTTTCCTCTTCGGTAATAATAATGACATTATTCCCACCATTTGATTCAACAATTTTATAATCTTTGCCACCTGTTGATTCATATACATAGGTGTTGGTTTTACTCTTTTTATTGCTATTTCCTATAGAAATACTATTGTTTTCGTCATTATAGACAATTTTTATTGGTTCGATGGCTTCATCAGATGAGCTTACACTATAACTTGTGCTAGATTTATCTGACTTTGCTTCGATTTTTATAGCAGTAATTTCGCCACGCTTATTGCGCTTTATTTTTTTGAACTTAACAGTAAGCCCTTCTTGTTCTAAATCCTTTTTTATGTCTTCTAATTCGCTATCTGTAGTGTTTTTATCAATTAATGTGATTGAAATTTCTTTACTAACTGATCTAGAGTTTTCAGCTTGTTTGTTTTTAGAAGTGCCTTTTTTCTGTGTAGATTGCTTTTTTAAATTCTTCTTGCTTTTTTCTTCTTTGTTTTTTAGTAGATTATCAGGAAATTCTAACCCAAGTTTTTGCATTTGTACAATGGCTCTTTCTTCTAATTTTTTGTATTCTCTTTCGTCTAGAAGTTCTTTCTTGTCAAAATGCATTGTTGCAGCATGTGGTCTACCAACATATCCACCATTCTCGCCAAAAAATTCTTTATAGATTATAAAGTCATCTATTGGTGATTTAAAATTACCATTACCATAACTATGGTTATTTAATTTAACAAAAATGTTGGTAAGTTCATTTTGATCATTTCGTTGCAGCTTGCTAAATAACAATGTTCCACCATTTTCTTCTATACGTTTAGACATAAGATTCAGCTCGTTGTCCGTTGTGTTTTTGTCAACTATGAATTCTATGGTTTTCTTGAATTCTGAAGCATAGGTAGAATTTTCTATAAATACTTTTTCCGTATTCATACTAAGGAGTAAGCCAGTTAAAACAGGCAGAATTAACAGATATTTCCATCGGTTTCTTTTGTTTGATCTTGATTTTTGTAGCATAACTATTCGTTCTTTGATTAATGAATTGTAAAAATTATTTGATAATGAAAAATTAGTGTCACCAACACTAGTTTTTAATAATAAGCGTTGGTAATATTTGGTGTCATTTGATGAATTCTGAGTTTCGTAATCAGCGATGTATTCAAGGTTTTGTTGCACTTCTTTTCTATATAACCATATAAGAGGATTAAACCAAAACACAACACAAGCTAGTTGGGTAAGTACTATGTCTATGGTATGCCATTGTTTTACATGAATTTTTTCATGCATAAGCATCAATTGTAACTCTTCATCTTTGTAATTCTCTGGATTATACACAATCCATTTAAAGAACGAAAATGGTGATACTTTGCTATTGACAATGACATAAGTGTATATGCCATCTTTGTTTTTTGGATGTTTGATAAGTAAAAGAAGCAAAGAACCAAATTGCATTAAGAATTGAATGAAGAATAGAGATAGCCCGATACAATATAATATGGGGATTAGTTCTACCCAATTAAAAGGTGCTTCTTTAGGCACAATCATTTCAGGACTTTTAGTAGCTTCTTCTATGATATAGTTGGTGTTCGAAATTTCAACAATTTTAATCGGAACATGAATTGGAATAACTAAAAATGGGAATAGTGTTGCCACAACTAATCCAACTATCAAAAACCATCTATTGTGATTAAAAAAGGTTTCTCTTTTTAATAGGAAATAAAAACATAAGTAGAAAACTGCAATTACCGCTGTTGATTTTAATAGATATTCCATAGTTATTCTTTTTCTTCAATTAGCGCAATAATTTCTTTAAGTTCTTCAACACTTATTTTCTCTTCTTTCGCGAAGAATGAAACCACGTTTTTGTAGGAGCTGTTAAAATAGTTTTCAATGGCTGTAGACATGAATCGTTTTTTGTAATCTTCTTTGGATACAATTGGATAATATTGGTGTGTCTTACCGTAAGCATTATAACTCACATAACCCTTTTCTTCAAGGTTTCTAATGATAGTAGATAACGTATTATAATGTGGTTTTTCAGATACAATTTCTGCAAGTACATCCTTTACAAAAGCTTTTTCTAGCTTCCATAAAATGTGCATAATTTCTTCTTCTTTATTTGTTAGTTTTTGCATGTCTATTATCTATTGGAATCCAAATATAACTATAAAAATAGTTTTAAAACTATTTTTATAGTTATTTAACGAAAAATTTAGTTTTTAGTTTCTGTGAAAATGAAATACTATCTTCGTACTACTATTACAGATGGATTAATTTTGAAAATAAAAAATGAGCATATTATTAGTTGTTGCTGGGTTAGTTTTATTGGTTGTTGGTGGTGATTTTCTGGTCAGAGCTTCAGTAGGACTATCCTTTAAATTAAACATTTCAAAGCTTGTCATAGGTATGACAGTTGTGTCATTCGCGACTTCTGCGCCAGAATTATTGGTGAGTCTTCAAGCGGCATTTGATGGAGTTTCTGACATTGCCTTAGGAAATGTAATAGGATCTAATATTGCGAATATTGGATTGGTCCTAGGAATAACAGCTATTATTTCTCCTTTGGTTATAGAAAGAGATTTTTATAAATACAATTGGCCAATGATGATGTTAGTCTCTTTTGCATTGTATTATTTTTTAAAGAATGATGAAGTTTTAACGGCTGTTGAAGGAGCAATTTTGTTTATAGCACTTGTTATATTTTTAATAGTTCTTATAAACAATTCAATAAAATCCACGAAAAAAGCAAACTTAGAAGAAGTGGATGATGCTTTGGCTAAAGTTTCAAATTTTAAAATAATAGCTTGGTTATTAATTGGTGCGGCAGGATTATATTATGGCTCAGAATGGTTGGTTGATGGTGCTAAACAGCTTGCCAAAGCTGTTGGTATTAGCGATTATGCCATTTCTGTAACTGTGATTGCAATTGGCACAAGTGTCCCAGAATTAGCTGCTTCTGTAATTGCAGCTTTAAAAAAGGAAAAGGCCATTTCTTTAGGTAACTTAATTGGTTCAAATATTTTTAATATTGCTTCAGTACTAGGTTTAACTGCTATCATAAAACCAATTTCTGTTAATCCAAATACACCTGAAATTCTTTCAACCAATATTTTTTGGATGATTGCATTTGCTGCAGTATTAATTCCTTTAATGTTAATTCCAAAACGTATGGAATTGGGTCGTTACAAAGGGATGCTATTATTTGGGGCATATTTGTTTTTTATCTACATCACTCTAAAATAAAAAAGCCTGCAATTGCAGGCTTTTCATTTATATATTTAGTAGACTAGGATTTATACATCTGCAGACTTTACAGTCTTAATAATTCTCGCAGCAATTTTGTATGGGTCACCATTAGAAGCAGGTCTTCTGTCTTCTAACCAACCTTTCCAGCCTTTCTCAACAGTAATAATTGGAATACGGATAGAAGCACCTCTATCAGATACACCATAAGAGAAATCTGTAATTGCAGCAGTTTCATGATCTCCAGTTAAACGTTGGTCGTTGAATTCACCATAAACTTCGATATGTTCTTTAACCACAGGTCTAAATGCTTCACATATTTTTTCATAGGTTTCTTTGTTGCCAGCAGTTCTCAAAGTAGTGTTAGAGAAGTTTGCGTGCATACCAGAACCGTTCCAGTCCATATCTTTACCTAATGGTTTTGGGTGATACTCAATATACCAGCCGTATTTTTCAGTAAGTCTGTCTAATAAATAGCGTGCCACCCAAATTTCATCACCAGCTTTTTTAGCTCCTTTAGCAAACAATTGAAATTCCCACTGACCAGAAGCAACCTCTTGGTTAATACCTTCAAAGTTTAATCCTGCATCAATACATAAGTTAGCATGCTCTTCTACTAATTCTCTACCATGAGTGTTTTTACCTCCAACAGAACAATAATACATACCTTGCGGTGCAGGGTAACCTCCAACTGGGAAACCTAAAGGTAACTGAGTTTTTGTATCCATGATAAAGTACTCTTGTTCAAAACCAAACCAGAAATCATCATCTTCGTCATCAATAGTTGCTCTACCGTTAGAAACGTGTGGAGTTCCATCAGCGTTTAATACCTCTGTCATTACTAAATAACCATCTCTTCGTGCAGGATCTGGATAAATCGCTACTGGCTTTAATAAACAGTCAGAAGAACCACCTTCAGCTTGTCTTGTTGATGAACCATCAAAAGACCAAATAGGACAATCTTCTAATTTACCGCTAAAATTTTCTTCAATTTTAGTTTTACTTCTCATGTTTTGAGTTGGAAAGTAACCATCTAACCAAATGTACTCTAATTTAGACTTACTCATTTTGTTGATATTTAATGTAATAAAATTCGAAGTGCAAATATTGGGATTTTTTTTGTCTGGTCAAAAAAATGAGGGTCTTTTAGGTGAAATGTTATCAATAGTTGTTGATAACCCTAATTTTTGTAGGGTTAATATTTCTCTTTTTGAAAATATCGTATTTTTGACCTAAATTTTTGAGAATATGGCAACATTAAGATTTCATGCAGTAAAAGAATCATTAAAAAGGAAATCTTTAGAGATAAATGAATCTAAACGTAGGTCTGAGATTTTTGGTCAAAACGTCTTTAATGAATTGGCGATGCGTCAGTTTTTATCTAAAAATGCTCTAACAAGTATTTTAGAAGCAATTGAAAAGGGTTCAAAAATAGATCGTTTATTAGCCGATCACATTTCTATAGGAATGAAGGAATGGGCCATATCCAAAGGTGCTACGCATTATACACATTGGTTTCAACCTTTAACTGGTGCGACAGCTGAAAAGCATGATGCCTTTTTTGAGACTATTGGAGACGGTTTAGCTATAGAAAAATTTGACGGCAGTCAATTGGTACAGCAAGAACCTGATGCTTCTAGTTTTCCACATGGTGGAATTAGAAATACATTTGAAGCAAGAGGATATACGGCTTGGGATCCGACGTCGCCTGCATTTGTTTATGGTACAACATTATGTATTCCAACAGTTTTTGTATCGTATACAGGTGAAGCATTAGACTATAAAACACCATTGTTACGTGCTTTGCATGCTGTTGATAAGGCTGCGGTTGCTATTTGTAAGTATTTTGATAAGAATGTAAGAAAGGTAAGTGCTTCTTTAGGTTGGGAACAAGAGTATTTTTTAATTGATAATGCTCTTGCAAATTCTCGACCAGATATCGTTTTAACAGGAAGAACATTATTAGGTCATTCCCCAGCAAAGGGTCAGCAATTAGATGACCATTACTTTGGAACTATACCTAATAGAGTGATGGCATACATGCGAGATTTAGAAAATGAATGTATGTTACTTGGAATACCTGTAAAGACTAGACACAATGAAGTCGCGCCAAATCAATTTGAATTGGCGCCTATATTTGAAGAAGCAAATTTAGCTGTTGATCATAATTCGTTATTAATGGATGTAATGCAGAAAGTTGCTAAGCGCCATGATTTTAAGGTGCTCTTGCATGAAAAACCATTTGCCGGTGTAAATGGATCTGGTAAACATAATAATTGGAGCTTAAGTACAGATACGGGTGTTAATTTATTGTCACCTGGAAAAACTCCAATGAGTAATCTTCAGTTTTTAACCTTTTTTATTAATACTATTAAAGCGGTTCAGACATACGAAGAATTGCTAAGAGGTGCTATAGCTTCGGCTAGTAACGATCATCGACTTGGGGCTAATGAAGCACCACCAGCAATTATCTCTGTTTTTATTGGTCAACAATTAACCAAAGTGCTCGAGGAATTAGAAACGGTTACAAAAGGTAAATTGTCACCTAAAGAGAAAACAGATTTAAAACTAAATGTTGTTGGGAAAATCCCTGAGATACTATTAGATAATACCGATAGAAATAGAACTTCTCCATTTGCATTTACAGGTAATAAATTTGAATTTAGAGCAGTTGGGTCAAAAGCCAATTGTGCAAATCCAATGACAGTTCTGAATTCTATAGTTGCAAAACAACTGCTAGATTTTAAGAAGGAGGTTGACAATTTGATTGATGAAAAATCAATGAAAAAGGATGACGCTATCTTCAATGTGCTAAGAGAGTATATAAAAACCTCAAGATTGATTCTGTTTGAAGGTAATGGGTATAGTGAAGACTGGGAGAATCAAGCTAAGAAACGAGGTTTAAGTAATAACAAGTCTACGCCAGAAGCACTAAAAGTGAGAATTAGTAAACCTGTGATAGAGCTGTTTGATGGTCTCGGAGTAATGAATAAAGTCGAAGTTGAAGCGCGATATGAGATTGAAATGGAGGAGTACATTCTTCATACCCAAATAGAGAGTCGGGTTATAGGTGATATTGCCAGAAATCATGTGGTGCCAACGGCAGTAAGATATCAGAATATTTTGATTGAAAATGTTACAGGTCTCAAAACAATATATGGAGATAAATTTAAAGCTTATGCAAAAGAACAGTTAGAACTTATAGAGCAAATTTCAAAGCACATCGAAGCCATTAATTCATTGGTAACCAAGATGATAGATGAGAGAAAAACTTTAAATAAGAACTCTGACATAGGCAAAAAGGCAAATGGATATTGTAAAAAAGTAAAACCTTTATTTGAAGATATTAGATATCATTGTGATAAACTAGAGTTAATGATAGATGATGAGTTATGGCCATTAACAAAATACAGAGAGTTACTATTCACTAAATAGTCTTAATTCGTTCTATTTTATTGATAGATTTAAATAATTCTAGGTTTAACCTTTTCATTCATCGATATTTTATGTTAGATGGCGAGTTTTAACGGGGCGACGAATAGTCGTTAAAATCAGTTAAGCTGTAGATTGTGTGCTTTTTGTCGGTGTCAGGCGTTAATCATCGAAAACCTTCGAAATTTCTAATAAATTTATCAATTTCACTTCTTTGTAAAAATGTTTATTCTGTATTTTTGTAATGCTATTAATCAATAATTATCACAATGAAGAAATTACTACTAAGCGTAGCAATTCTTGTAGGGGCAACATTTATTTTGTCACTTGACAATGATTCGGATAACATGAAAGATGTTGTTAAAGAGGATGTTATAAGTATACAATCAAAGCTACAGGCAGAGTCTTAAGTCAGATAAATAATTGTCAGAATTTTAATCTCATTAATATTAAGATAAAAACTATTGTAAGTAATAGATTTTATCTTAATCTTTTGTGCTTATTTTTTATTTCTTATATTGAAATCCCCATTTGATCTTTAGCTAGACCTTACACAGAATAGTTGTTTTTACATGATGCTCAAATCTAAATTTTTAGTTTTAAATTTTGTTTTATGCTTAGGACTCACTTTGTCTAATGCACAGGATACACGAGACTATGATCAACTAGATCCATATAATAAATCTGAGTTTCAAAATGGGCAAAGAGAATATGCTAAGCTCGTGTTTTACGATTATAGGGGTACAAACGCCTTTGATGTTTCTTTTGGTGCTGCCACACTTGCTACAGGAAATACTGATAATAATAATTACGGATTCTATTACAGGCTGGGCTATAAGAGACATATTTTAGATCATTTTGCTTTAGGAGTATCTTACAATAACTATAAACTATCTTATAGTTTAATTGATCAAGAAGCGATAGAAATAGAACAGCAATTAAATTCTATAGATTTTAACTTTGAATATATTGTACTCCCATATGATGAGTATACACCATTTTTTTATGCTGGTTTTGGATATAATGCATTAGATTCTTTTGAGGTAAGTTCAATAAAACTACAGTTAGGTTTTGGTATGGAATATATTGTGACAGATAAATTAGGTGTGCGATTATTTGGTGAATATAACCATAGCATGGATGATGATATGGAGTTTTTAATCAATGATCAAGATGATGATACCATTATTAGAGTAGGTGTTGGTTTAAATTTCTATTTTGGTGGATCAAAAGAAAAAGAAAGAAGACTTGAAAGTATTCCAACAGTAATCAAATCAAATTTGATTGAAGAAGAATAACAATAATTCATTTCAATTCTTACTTTTGCATTTCCAATAAATAAGACTTCTCAATGAGTAATTCGGTAAGTAAAAGATATGCGCAAAGAGGTGTTTCTGCATCTAAGGAAGACGTGCATAATGCCATTAAGAATATTGATAAGGGTTTGTTTCCTAAAGCCTTTTGTAAAATTGTTCCAGATTACTTAACAAACGATGAGGATTACTGTTTAATAATGCATGCTGATGGTGCCGGGACCAAATCATCGTTGGCATATATGTATTGGAAGGAAACAGGCGATAGTTCTGTATGGAAAGGAATTGCGCAGGATGCCTTAATCATGAATATTGACGATTTATTGTGTGTTGGTGCCACAGATAATATCATGCTGTCATCAACAATAGGGAGAAATAAAAATTTAATCCCAGGTGAAGTCATCTCTGCAATCATCAACGGAACAGAAGAATTAATTGCAGATTTAAAATCTTTTGGTGTAGAAATACACTCTACTGGAGGTGAAACAGCAGATGTGGGTGATTTAGTGCGAACGATTATTGTCGATTCAACTGTAACAGCACGTATGAAGCGCGAAGATGTCATTGACAATGCCAATATAAAAGCTGACGATGTTATTGTTGGATTGGAGTCTTTTGGACAAGCATCATACGAAACTGAATATAATGGTGGCATGGGAAGTAATGGCCTTACTTCTGCAAGACACGATGTTTTTGCTAAATACTTAGCTGAAAAATATCCTGAAAGTTTTGACGCTGCTGTACCAGAAGAATTGGTGTATTCTGGTCAAACTAAATTAACTGATAGTATTGAACACTCACCAATTGACGCTGGTAAACTTGTATTATCACCTACAAGAACCTATGCACCAATTATAAAGGCAATTTTAAATAAATACAATAATGATACTATTCATGGTATGGTACATTGTAGTGGTGGTGCACAGACTAAGATTCTTCATTTTGTTGATGACCTTCACATTGTAAAAGATAATATGTTTGCAATTCCTCCTTTATTTAAATTGATACAAGAGCAATCAAAAACAGATTGGAAAGAAATGTATCAGGTATTTAATTGTGGTCATCGCATGGAGCTTTATGTTGATCCTGCAATTGCCGAGGACATCATTGCCATTTCAAATTCTTTTAATGTTAATGCTCAAATTATTGGTAGAGTAGAAGCGTCAGACACCAAAAAACTTACTATAAGAAGTGAATACGGCACTTTTGAGTATTAATCAAAGTGTACCTTCACTAAGGTATTTGTAATCTTCGAGTTCAGAAAGGTTTCCAATTTTTTTTGTTGTACCGTTTTTTAGTAAGTATATGTCGTCTGAGCAATCAATGACGTGCTTATACATATGATCAGAGATAATCATTATTTTATGCGCCTTTTCAAGAATAATTAATTGTTTTATTTTTTCTATATGAAGAGGTGCGATATGAGAAAATGGTTCGTCCAAAAAAACAATTTTACTTTCTGATTTTAAAATAATATAGGTTTCAACAATCCGTCTTTCTCCGCCAGACAATTCTTTTAGCCGCGAATTTTTATAATTCTCAAAAGGCTCAAAATTCATAATGAAGTCATTCCAATCAATTTTAAATAAATTGAAAGCATAAGATAGCTTCATACTTTTTGGAATAAAGTTATATTGAGGTAAAAACTTTACAAGACCGGTTTTATAAAGTGGTTTTAGAATAGGTGTATTGTTTATTCTAACCAATTTATATTTTGGTTGTAAATTTCCAAAAGCAATATTCATAAGGCTACTTTTTCCGCAACCGTTTTGACCTAAAATAGAAGTAACTATTCCGGTTTCTCCTTTTAGGTAAATACCATGTAAAATACGTGTATTATTAAAGTAGAGTTCTACATTATCTAGTTCAAATATCATTATTAATTATGTAAATTCCTTAAACACAATAAGGAAACTGATCGTTAAAACGCAGTCTAAAATAAACATGGAAGAAAAAAGCCTTAACGGCGTAATTCCAAGATTTTTATAAAAGGTCAATTTTCGTTTATTTGGTGTTTCTCTTACGTAGTACCATGCAAAAACCGTTAAAAATAATTTGGTGACTATAGCTGGTACTAAATGCGGATTGAAAAATCCTATAAGAGCTGTTATTATAGAAGACCAAACTACAAACGGTTTGTAAAATGCAAGTATAGCTAGGAATCTCTGCATCATATATTCCTAACGTATAATCTATAGAATTTATTTCTTATTTTTTTTGATTGTTAATTATTGCTATTAATTGATTTTATTCTTAAACTGGCTTCATTTTAGCCGGTTTGGTCATTTTGTGTCGATTTTTTTAACATTATTTTCGATGAAATACACAAAAGTATCGATTAAATTACATATCTTTACCTCAACTTTTAAGCCCCTACTCTCATGAAAAACGCAAAAGTCATCGACATTGTGGATGGAAACATTGTCGATAATCAAATTCAATTTCAAGACTTATTAATTAGTATTTCTGAAAAATTTATCAATCACGATCTTTCGGATATAGATAATTTAATAGAAACATCTCTACGTCAAATAGGCCAGTTTGTTAATGCTGATCGAAGTTATGTTTTTACCTATGACCTCGTTAATAAAACCACTTCAAACACGCATGAGTGGTGTAACATTGGGATTCAACCTGAAAAAGAAAATTTACAGAATGTACCTGTAGATTTTATTAAAGATTGGATGAATGCTCATGAAAAAGGAAAAGCATTTTATGTGCCTGAGGTAGCTTTACTTCCAAAGTCTGAAGACGAGTATAGTTTAAGGAATCTTTTGGAACCTCAAGGAATTAAAAGCCTAATAGCAATACCACAAATAAGAGATAATAAACTCATTGGTTTTGTAGGTTTTGATTCAGTAAGACATATCTATAACTACTCAGACAACGAAAAGGATATTTTGTTTGTTTTTGCCAATATGTTGGCTAACGTTCAACAAAGAAAAGAACAAGATGATATTATTAAGGAACAAGAGCGTAAAAAGGAAATTTTACTTAAGAATTTATCGGATCGCAATGAGAAGTTAAATGAATATGCACAGATGGTGTCTCATGATTTGAAATCACCACTTATTAATATGAATAACCTTGTAGAATGGTTTATTATGGATAATAAAGATCTTATTAGTGAAGAACGTATGCAACCTTTAAGGAACGTACTTTTTAATGCTGAAAAAATGGATGCGTTAATTAAAGGAATACTTGACTATTCTGTAGTTTCAGAAGAAGATTCTTTAAATAACGAAGTTGATTTAAATGAGCTTTTGGCAGAATTAAAAATGATGATGGCAATTTCTGAGAATATTTTTGTCATTGTTCAGGAGAATTTACCAAGTCTTTATGGAAATAAATTAAAATTTCAACAACTTTTTCAAAACCTAATTCAAAATGCCATTAAGTTTAATGACAAAGACAAAGGTATTATTGAGGTGACTTGTAAGACAAAAGACGATCATTATGAGTTTGCAGTCAGTGATAATGGTATAGGGATAAATGCTGTTTATTTTGATAAAATCTTTAAAACATTTACAAAACTAGAGAGCTCAAGTTCTTCTTCAGGTGTTGGCCTTGCTATTGTTAAAAAAGTAGTAGAATTAAACCAAGGTACAATCTGGTTAGAAAGTGAAGAGGGAAAAGGAACTACTTTCTTCTTTACTATAAAAAAATAATATTCAAAAACCACCAGCATTTACTGTGAGACAGGATGTGTTGACTTTTGTTAATATGTCCTGTAAACACGCGCTTTAGAATTCATAAATTATCGTATTTTTGAAAATCAATTTTTGAAGATAGATGTTAGAGAAAATACAAATTGTAAAGCAACGTTTTGATGAGGTGAACGATTTAATTATTCAACCAGATATTATATCAGATCAAAAACGATATATACAATTAAATAAAGAATACAAGGACTTAAAAAAGATAGTGGATAAAGGTGTTATTTACCAAGAACTTCTTGATAATATCGCTGAAGCTGAAGAAATAATTTCTGATGGTTCTGACGCAGAAATGGTTGAAATGGCTAAAATGCAGTTAGATGAAGCTAAAGAAGCTTTACCCGCTATCGAAGAGGAAATACGTTTCTTATTAATTCCTAAAGATCCAGATGATGGTAAAAACGCTGTAGTTGAAATTAGAGCAGGAGCTGGTGGAGACGAAGCTAGTATTTTTGCAGGTGATTTATATAGAATGTATTCTAAGTTTTGTTCTGATAAGGGTTGGAGTACTAGTGTGGTAAACATCAGTGAAGGAACTTCAGGTGGTTTTAAAGAAATCATTTTTGAAGTCAACGGTGAAGATGTTTACGGAACTTTAAAATTTGAAGCTGGTGTACATCGTGTACAACGTGTACCACAAACAGAAACCCAAGGTCGTGTACATACAAGTACAACTACTGTCATGGTTTCACCAGAAGTTGAGGAGTTTGATTACGAGTTAGACATGACTGAGGTGAGAATTGAAAGAACTACATCAACAGGACCTGGAGGACAATCAGTAAATACAACCTATTCTGCTATTAAACTTCATCACGAACCAACTGGTATGATTGTAAGTTGTCAAGATCAGAAATCATCACATAAAAACTTAGAGAAAGCATTAAAGGTTTTACGTTCTAGACTCTATGAAAGAGAGTTAGAGAAGCAGCTAGAAGCTGATTCTGAACGAAGAAAGAGTATCATAAAACGTGGTGACAGAAGTGAAAAGATCAGAACCTATAATTATCCACAAGGTCGTGTTACAGACCATAGAATTGGTTTAACCTTATATGATCTTTCTAACATCATTAATGGTGATATTCAAAAAATTATAGATGAACTCATGTTAGCTGAAAATACAGAACTACTTAAAGCCAACGACGATATAATTTAAATTCTAGCCTCTTTTCGAGGCTTTTTTTATGAAGAGGAAATTATTAATTCTTTTATCTGTTTTAGCTTCGATCCTAATTATTGGGAGAATAACAGGAATGTTAAGTTATTATAACGTTCCAAGTACTTCTAATGAGCCAAACATTAAATTCAATTCAAGGATTATAGGAACTAATTTGATAAAACCTCAACGATTAGATTTTGCATATTTTAAGTTCTCTGATAGCATAAATGGTATGACTTTAATAAAACGACTCATTGCCTTGCCAGGTGATAAGTTGCAATCCATTAATGGTGAGATTTATATTAATGATCGTAATGTTGATAAAGATCTAAATCTAAGGTATTCTTACAAGGTTCATAAAAATCAAGCAGAACATTTGTATAAGGATTTTAAAAATGATGAATCATTTGATATTTTTAATATTGAAAAAGATTCATGCTTAGTTTTTTTGGATAAGAATTATTTTAAGGATAAGAAACTAAAGCTTAAACGATATTTTTATGTAAACGACTTAAGTCATGTTTCTAAAGATATTTCGTCAAAACATAAAATATGGGACTCAAATAATTTTGGACCTATAATTGTGCCAGAAGGAAAGTATTTCTTTCTAGGTGACAATCGAGATAATTCACTAGATTCTAGATTCCGCGGTTTTGTGGATTATGAAAATATATTAGGAACATTGATACTTCAATTTTGATGAGAACAAACCAACTTGTAGAAGAAATCAAAAAAAAGCAGTCCTTTCTTTGTATTGGGTTAGATGTAGATTTAAATAAGATACCTAAACATTTATTGGAAGAAGAAGATCCAATATTTGCATTTAATAAAGCTATTATAGATGCCACACATCATTTGTGTGTGGCTTATAAACCAAATACTGCTTTTTATGAAGCTTACGGTTTAAAAGGATGGCAAGCATTAGAGAAAACCATTAATTACTTAAATGAAAATTATCCTGAAATCTATACCATTGCTGATGCAAAACGCGGTGATATAGGTAATACTAGTACCATGTATGCGAAAGCATTTTTTGAAGATTTAGGGTTTGATAGTGTTACGGTTGCACCTTATATGGGTAAAGATTCTGTAGAACCATTCTTGGCTTTTGAGGATAAGCATACTATTCTTTTAGCCTTAACTTCTAATCAAGGTGCATTTGATTTTCAAACAAAACAAGTAGAAGGAAAAGAATTATATAAGTCAGTTCTTAAAACTTCAAAAACTTGGACTAACTCTGATAATTTAATGTATGTTGTTGGTGCTACCAAAGCAGAGTTTTTAGCAGACATCAGAACTATAATTCCGGATAGTTTTTTATTAGTGCCTGGTGTTGGTGCTCAAGGAGGAAACTTGCAAGACGTTTGTAAATACGGTATGAATGATTCTGTAGGTTTATTAATTAATTCTTCTCGAGGTATTATCTATGCTTCTCAAAATGAAGATTTTGCTGCCGCAGCGGCAAGTAAAGCTTCTGAACTTCAAGTAGAAATGAAAGAAGAACTTAATCGTCATTTCTGAAATGACGTATAAAGATCAACTAAATAGACGTATTCAGTTAGATCGTGTGCCAAAACGCATTGTGTCTTTGGTGCCTTCTCAAACCGAATTGCTGGTTGATTTAGGTTTGAAATCGTCAATAGTTGGTGTGACCAAGTTTTGTGTGCATCCTCGCAGTCTTAGAAAGGAAGTTGAAGTTGTTGGCGGAACGAAGCATGTTAAAGTTCAAAAAATAAAGGATTTACAACCAGATATCATTCTCTGCAATAAAGAAGAGAATTCTAGAGAGATAATAGAGTCTTTAAAAGATGTGGCGCCAATTCATATTAGCGATATTTATAATCTTGAAGATTGCTATGAGTTGATGGCAATGTATGGTGATGTATTTGAGGTTCAGGCAAAAGCTGAAGAAATTATATCAGATATTGAAGCTCTACGAGGAACATTTCAGCAAAAGATTCAACATAAAACTAAATTAAAAATCGCATACTTCATTTGGAAAAAGCCTTGGATGGTTGCTGCGTCTCACACATTCATTGATAGCATGATAACTGAAGCTGGTTTTGAGAATGCTTTTAGTGATTTAGAACGTTATCCAGAAATTAATATGAACCACTCTTTATTAAAGAAGGCGGATTTGATCTTTCTCTCTAGCGAACCTTATCCATTTAAAGAAGAACATGTAAATGAGCTTAAATTTAAATTCCCTGAAAAAAAGATTATCATTGTAGATGGTGAATTATTTTCATGGTATGGTAGCAGGCTGAAGCATTCATTTACTTATTTTGAAACCTTAATAAAATAAAAAAGCCGGCACTAACTACTTACCGACTTTTCTAATCTAACTAACTGTTCTAATCTCTTTTAAGACTCAATTTAATGTATCTTTTGCTTTGCAAATATCTGTTTTTTTTGATGGTTTTATGTTATGAAAATATTAGCATATAATTAAATGTAGTTTACTAACTTGTAGCAAATCAGTCAATCATGAAAACAAAATCACTTTTTTACAGCCTTTTATTTCTTTCAATTTTTGCAACTGCACAAAATAATACATGCGCTTGTTGCACGGAGAAACATTCAGAATTTGATTTTTGGATAGGAACTTGGGAAGTAACAAATCCTAATGGTACTAAGGCAGGTCATAACGTATTAATAAAGGTTGAAGATAATTGCGTTTTACGCGAAAACTGGACGAGCGCAACACCAGGTTATACGGGTACAAGTAATAGCTTTTATAATTCTAAAACGAATCAGTGGGAGCAAGTTTGGGTAGATAACCAAGGACAAAGCTTACATCTAAAAGGTAATAAAGTTGGTAATCAGATGATTCTTAGAACTGACGACGAAAAAAATGCAGGAGGAAAAATATTTTATCATCAAGTGACCTGGACTGATAATGCAGATGGTACTGTAAGGCAAAAATGGGAAACCTTTACCGAAGGACAAGATGTTGTAGTAGCCTTTGATGGCTTGTATAAACCAAAAGATTAACTAGTTCTCAGAAATGAATTATCAGTTATAAATGATAACTTATTAATTTCATGTAAAACCTTTTTAGCTCTGTATTCTGAGAAGTCACTTAATGCATGATCTGTTTGTCTAAGATTATAAGCATCTTCAATTAATCCAAGATACTCCTGCATAAGCATATTCCTTTTTTGAGCCAGTTTTTTAGAATAATTCACAGTATTACATTTATTATCAGCTCTTTAAATGTAATAAATAAATATATAAAAATTGAAAAATGTTTATAACTATTTGCTTAAAAGAACACTTTGTAAGTTTAGTCTTGCAAAGCAAATACCTTTTTTAGTAAATCTGTGGTTCTGCTAGACACCTTATTTCTAATTTCTTTCTCTTCAACAGCTATCATTGTGTAAACACCTTTGAGAGCTTCTCCTGTTACATAATCAGTTAAATCCGGATTAACATCATTGGTCAATGGTAGGTTGTTGTACTTTGTGATGAGATTTGTCCAAATTTGATCAGCACCTACTTTACCAAAAGAATTGCTGATTACAGGTTTAAACTTATTATATAAAGCAGTTTCTGTTTTAGAACTAAGATAAGTAGTTGCCGCATTATCGTCACCTAATAAAATGTTTTTAGCATCATCAAAAGTGATATCCTTTACAGCATTAACAAAAATTGGTGTGGCTTCTTTTACTGCATCTTCAGCAGCTCTATTAAGTGCCTTTAAACCTTCGTCAGCGAGACTACTTAATCCTACTTTTCTTAACGCATTATCCACTTTTTGTAATTCTTCTGGTAGTAATATTTTTACTAAGTCATTTTTATAAAAGCCATCACGTTGTGTCAATTTAGATACTTGCTTTTCAATACCTTTATCCAAAGCTTGTCTTAGGCCAGTGGCAATATCAGCATTGCTTAAAACATTACCAGTTTGTGGTAGCGAATCCACAACTTGCTGGAGTTCCGCACAAGATTGGAATATAAATAAGATCGCAATTAAAAGTAGAATACGTTTCATGAGTTTTTCTTTAAAAGTATTAATATTTAGGAGAAAATAACGGTCTTATTGTTATAAACCATTACTTTTCTGTTAGCGTGTAGTTTAATAGCTGTAGACAGCACTATTTTTTCCAAATCTCGTCCTTTTGCAATGAGATCTTTTATTGAATGTGTATGTGATACATGTGCTACATCCTGTTCAATAATTGGTCCTGCATCAAGCTCTTCGGTTATATAGTGACTTGTAGCCCCAATTATTTTGACACCTCTTTTATATGCTGAATGATAAGGTTTAGCACCAACAAATGCAGGTAAAAACGAGTGATGAATATTAATAATCTTATTCGGGTATTTATCAATAAGTCGATTAGAAACAATCTGCATGTATCTCGCTAATACAACAAAATCTATATCATAGGAACTCAACAACTCCAACTGTTTTTCTTCAGCTTCTGCTTTTGTTTCTTTAGAGATAGGGACATGATAAAAAGGAATTTTAAAACTATCTGCAATTGGTTTTAAATCTTTGTGGTTACTCAATATGAAGGGAATTTCTAAATGCAGCTCACCAGAATTATAACGTCCAAGAATGTCATACAGGCAATGATCATATTTAGAGACAAACAAGGCCATTTTTGGTTTTTTATTTGCAGAATAGATATTCCATTGTAAACCATAATCAATAGCTAAGGTTTTGCTAAAAAGATCTTTAAACCCTTTAATTGAGAAATCATCATTTTCGAATTCGCACTCTAAACGCATAAAGAAGATATCTTGTTCTCTATCAACATGCTGATCAATATAAATGATATTACCTCTATTAGAAGCAATAAAATTCGTGACAGAAGCGATAATATTCGGTTGATCTTTACAATGTATTAAGAGTGTGATTTTATTCATAATTCCACCTTTAAAAAAGTTTAAAATTAAATAAAATAGTAAGTGAAGCCATGAGATTTTGATTTTTAGAAAATTGTTAATTTCAAGTGTCTTTTTTTGAATAATATGTAAATTTGTAATCTTAAAATCATAATTCTTTACGAATGAATCAAATTCCGCCGTATAAACCTAAGCATAAAGTCAGAATTGTAACTGCAGCTTCATTATTTGATGGGCATGATGCAGCCATTAATATTATGAGAAGAATCATTCAATCCACAGGTGTTGAAGTGATTCATTTAGGCCATGACAGAAGTGTTGAAGAAGTTGTAAATACAGCAATACAAGAAGATGCAAATGCTATTGCGATGACTTCATATCAAGGCGGACATAATGAGTATTTTAGATATATGCACGATCTTTTAAAAGAGAAAGGTGCTGAACATATTAAAATCTTTGGCGGTGGAGGTGGAGTAATCCTTCCGGAAGAGATTAAAGAGCTAATGGATTATGGGATCACTAGAATTTATTCACCAGATGATGGCAGAGAATTAGGTTTACAAGGTATGATTAATGATTTGGTTGAAAAATCTGATTTTGCTTTAGGTGATACATTAAATGGTGAAGCGAACATTCTTTCAGAAAAGAATCCAAAAGCAATTGCGAGAGTAATATCTTCTGCTGAGAATTTTCCAGATGTAGCGAAAGAGACATTAGATACCATTCATACCAAGAATAAAAATTCAAAAACACCAGTTTTAGGAATAACTGGTACTGGTGGTGCAGGAAAATCTTCTTTAGTTGATGAGTTGGTTCGTCGTTTTTTGATAGATTTTCCAGAAAAGACTATTGGTATTATTTCTGTAGATCCTTCAAAGCGAAAAACTGGTGGTGCGTTATTAGGTGATCGTATTCGTATGAATGCTATTAATTCACCACGTGTGTACATGCGTAGCTTAGCCACGCGTCAATCAAATTTAGCCTTATCTAAATATGTTAATGAAGCAGTTGAAGTTCTTAAAGCTGCAGAATATGATTTAATAATTTTAGAGACATCAGGTATTGGTCAATCTGACACAGAAATCCTAGAGCATAGTGATGTGTCTTTATATGTTATGACACCAGAATTTGGTGCAGCTACGCAGTTAGAAAAGATAGATATGCTTGATTTTGCTGATCTTGTGGCAATAAATAAGTTTGATAAAAGAGGTGCAAAAGATGCTTTGCGTGATGTAAAGAAGCAATACATGCGCAATCATAATTTGTGGCATGAAGACCCTAATACAATGCCGGTTTTTGGTACCATTGCCTCTCAGTTTAATGATCCTGGAATGAATACGCTTTACAAAGCGATCATGGATAAGTTGGTTGAAAAGACAGATTCAGATTTACAGTCTACATTTGAGATCTCGAAAGAAATGAGTGAGAAGATTTTTGTGATTCCACCAGCGAGAACAAGATACTTATCTGAGATATCAGAGAACAATAGAGCTTATGATGTAAAAGCTAATAACCAGGTTGAAGTTGCTCAAAAGTTATATGGCATTTTTAAAACGATTTGTTCTGTAGCCAATATTACCTTGAGCACAGTCGAAAGATCTTTGATTGGCAAACAAGGCATTGAGCAAGATGAGATCCTGAATCAAGTTCAGGAGGACAAAAAAGATTTTATAAAACTATTAATAGCTGAATTTGACCGTGTAAAAATGAATCTCGATCCCTACAATTGGGAAATTATCACAAACTGGGAAAACAAAGTAAATCGTTACAAAGCACCTGTTTATAGTTTTAAGGTTAGAGATAAAGAGATTAAGATTGACACACATACAGAGTCATTGTCGCATACTCAAATTCCAAAAGTAGCACTTCCAAAATATAGTGCTTGGGGAGATATTCTGAGATGGACGCTTCAAGAAAATGTACCAGGTGAATTTCCGTATACTTCAGGGTTATATCCATTTAAACGTACAGGTGAAGATCCGACGAGAATGTTTGCTGGTGAAGGTGGGCCAGAACGTACTAATAGACGTTTTCATTATGTGAGTTTAGGAATGCCTGCTAAGCGTTTATCGACAGCCTTCGATTCTGTAACACTTTATGGTAATGACCCAGATCATAGACCTGATATTTACGGTAAAATAGGTAATGCTGGCGTATCCATTTGCTGTTTAGATGATGCTAAGAAACTATATTCTGGTTTTAATTTAGCAGATCCAATGACTTCAGTAAGTATGACGATAAATGGACCTGCGCCTATGTTGTTAGGTTTCTTTATGAATGCTGCTATTGATCAGCAATGCGAATTGTACATAAAAGAAAACGGTTTAGAAAAAGAAGTTGAAGCTAAGATTGCTTCAATTTATGAAGGTAAGGAGCGTCCAAAGTACAATGGAGACATTCCTGAAGGTAATGACGGTTTAGGCTTAATGTTATTAGGTGTTACTGGTGATCAAGTTTTACCAGAAGCTATTTATGACGAAATTAAAACTAAGACTATTGCTCAGGTTCGTGGAACTGTACAAGCAGATATTTTAAAAGAAGATCAAGCACAAAATACTTGTATTTTTTCTACTGAGTTTGCACTACGCTTAATGGGTGACGTACAAGAGTATTTTATTAATCATAATATTAGAAACTTCTATTCTGTATCCATTTCAGGATATCATATAGCAGAAGCTGGTGCAAATCCAATTTCTCAATTGGCTTTTACTTTAGCTAACGGTTTTACGTATGTAGAGTACTACCTTTCTAGAGGAATGGATATCAATAAATTTGGACCAAATTTATCCTTTTTCTTTTCTAACGGAATTGATCCAGAATATGCTGTAATTGGTAGAGTAGCAAGACGTATTTGGGCAAAGGCTTTAAAGCATAAATATGGTGCTAATCCAAGAGCGCAAATGTTGAAGTATCATATTCAAACTTCAGGACGTTCGTTGCATGCTCAAGAGATAGATTTTAATGATATAAGAACAACACTTCAGGCTTTATATGCTATTTATGATAACTGTAATTCATTGCATACCAATGCATATGATGAAGCCATTACAACACCAACAGAAGAATCTGTAAGACGTGCAATGGCAATTCAGTTGATAATTAATAAAGAATTAGGTCTAGCAAAGAATGAAAACACAATACAAGGTGCTTTTATTATTGAAGAATTAACAGATTTGGTTGAAGAAGCAGTTTTAGAAGAGTTTGACCGAATCACCGAAAGAGGTGGGGTTTTAGGCGCAATGGAAACCATGTATCAACGCAGTAAAATACAAGAAGAAAGCTTGTATTATGAAACGTTGAAACATAATGGTCAATTTCCAATTATTGGTGTAAATACATTCTTAAGTAGTAAAGGATCACCAACAGTGCTTCCTGCAGAGGTGATTAGAGCAACTGAAGAAGAGAAACAAGAACAAATACAGACACTTCAAAATCTAAATCAACGAAACGCTAAAATAGTTGAAAAGCAATTGGCAGAAGTACAAGAAGCTGCAGTTAATAACCAAAATATTTTTGAGAGATTAATGGAAGCTACCAAATATTGTTCTTTAGGTCAAATAACAACAGCGTTATTTGAAGTTGGTGGTCAGTATAGAAGAAATATGTAAGCAGAGAACCAAGTTTTTTGTAAAGAATAACTTGTGTGAGTCGCCTATGATGAGCAGCTTCAGAATCTCAAAAATTCATTTTCCAAGAAATAGAACTTACACGACTCAAATGCCTTGAGTTCGTGTAAGTTTTTTTATTAAACCTTGTAAAGTGCCTAAAACTTTACAGTATGGGTTGAATATTGTTATCGATTCAGTCTTAAAAATTTGAGGTAAATTTTCTAAATACGACAAAAAGCTGTAAATTTGAGACAAATGTCGTTATTATGAAAAATTATTCACAAGGAGAATCAATAAAAAATATTGTTAAGGAACCTCAGCACTTTTACGGTTTAAGCAATAAATATGATCGTATTACAAGTATTCTTGGTGGTAGTGTAGCAGTAAGCCAGCCCATAAATAGCGATATAGATCTTATAGAAATTACCAGAAAGGGTTTACCAAAATCTGTTATACAAACAGTTAGTGATATTCTAGGTATTTCAATGGAGAAGATGAGTCAGCTAATACACGTGTCTCATAGAACAATACAACGCAAGTCTGATACAGACTTACTAAATGTTTATAGTACTGAGCAAATTTTAGAAATAGCTGAAGTTATTTCTAAAGGCATTGAAGTTTTGGGTTCTATTTCCACATTTTCAGATTGGTTGCATACAGAAGTTCGTCATTTAGATTATAAAAAACCTATAGATTTTTTAGATACAAGTTTTGGTACAAAACTTATTAAAGATACTTTAGGTCGTATAGCTTATGGTGTGTATTCGTAAAGGCTAGATCGTGAAAGTATATCGAATTGCTAAGCAAAATTTTATAAATGATCTATCCGGTGAAGGTGCACGCTTATTTGGTGGAAGATGGAATAAAAGGGGCTTCAATGTTTTATACACTTCGCAGCATTTATCATTAAGTGTTTTAGAATTATTGGTACATATAGATATGAAGTTTGTCAAAGAAGATTTCAGATTTATAGAAATTGACCTTCCAGATGATATTAAACAGTCGAAATTACCAACTTCTATTTTAAAAAAAGAGTGGAGACATAATCCGCCGCTTTCATTTACTCAAGATTATGGTAGCGAATGGTTGCAGCAAAACAAAAACTTAATATTAAAAGTGCCTTCAGCAGTGTTGCCAAATGAGTTTAATTACTTAATTAATCCAAATCATAAGGATTTTTCAAAAATTAAGATAGTCAAAAAAGGGTTTTTAGATTTAGATCAAAGAGTATTGAAATAGACTTTCTATAAGGTCATCATCCAACTTCTTTGAAGTTTTCTAAACTTTTTAAGTTCACCTCTCAGAATTGGTAGATAATCTCTTCCATTACTTTTAGATCTTTCTAGTCGTTTGCAGTTGCTGTAAAGTTGAGAAGTTAATCTATCTAAGCTTGCGATATGTTGGTGTTTCTTATCTGAGAAACGTTCGCGTTCTGCATTTATAATTTCTGGTGCTAGATTACTAGACTGTTGTATAATATCACCTGTAAAGTAAATATTACTGTCTTCAGAACCATCATCATTTAAATAAGATAAATCATGATTGATATAGGTTGATATACTTCGAGAAAGCATAATAATATCCATAGCCTTTTTGTATATCGGCAATTCAGAGAGATGTGATGGTAGGTTATAATTCATTTTTAAATAGCAAGTGATACGAAATTACGGACTAATCATGGTTTTAAACTTTAATAATTAAAGCAAAAGTGTATATTTGATTTAATAATTAATTCAATATTATGTATTTGGTTTAATATTTATGGATAATTTAAATTGGAAGATTTTAAAGCTACTACAACAGAATTCTCGTATGTCTAATGCAGAGATTGGTAGGCGAGTTGGAATAAGTTCACCAGCTGTAAATGAGCGTATTAAAAAGATGGAAGATGCTGAGATAATAGAAGGCTATACAACATTTGTGTCACCATTAGAAACCGGTTATCAATTAAAGGCCATTATTACACTCAGAGCTTTTATGGGCATGTTAAAGCCTTTTTTAGAAAAAGTGAAAACCTATGATGAGGTAGTAAATTGTTATCGCATTACTGGTAATGAGAATATCGTTATGGAAGTGGTACTTAAAAATCAAAAGCATTTAGAATCTTTTATTGATCAACTTATAACATATGGTGAAACTAAAACACAAATAGTGTTGTCTCATGTTATAAAACATAGTGAGATTAAACCACCTAAAGTTTAAATATCCTTCGAAAAAAAGTTTGAAGGATGTTTAAACATTTAAGATTGTGATGCCTCATTTTTTAGAATAATATTCAAAATGTATAATAAGAATACTCCTAACACACCTAATGCCGACATTATGTGCCAAGTGGCATCATAGCCTAAATGATCAATAAGTTGCAATCCACCATTATGAGCAAATACATTGGCTAAAGAAAAAGCCATTAAATACATCGCTAAATATTGTCCTTTTTTCCCTTTTTTAGATCTTTCCATTGCAAAGGCATTTGAATATGGAAACCCAATCATTTCGCCAATAGTCATTAATAGGATACTCATTATTAATATTCCGGAGTACGACGTAAGGTTTAAAACAGTAAAGCTCAATAGTGTCAATATAATGCCAAGACTTGTTAAAATTATTTTGTTGTATTTACATCTGTCTAACCAATGAATTAGAGGCATTTCTAATACCACAATAACGAAGCCGTTAAAACCTAATAGTAATCCTATTTCAACTTCAGTCAACTCATGAATATTTCTGTAATACAATGGCATTGTAGAGAAATATTGCATGAAAATAGCAGCGAATAAGAACATAGCTAAAAAGAACACCCAATAAGGTTTATCCTTATAAGCAGATTCTGGGTTTTCGGTTTTAATGTCATCAAGAGGTTTAGCAACTCTAGGATTTAACACTTTTATAAGGAGTAAAGTTGCAAGAATACAGGTGATACCATCTACCCAAAACAAACCGCCATATCCCAAATGTGCAATAATTAATCCTCCAATAGCAGGACCTGCCGAAAAACCAAGATTTATAGCTAATCTTATAAGTGTTACAGAACGCGTTTTGTTTTCAGGTTTACTATAAACACTCATGGCTACAAACATTGCAGGTCTAAAGGTGTCCGCAACAACCATTACTAAGAATATGCCGAGGCATACATGAGATAGTGATGTTAAAAACTGCAGAGCAATAAACACTATTCCTGTACTAAATAGACTTCTAACCATTACTTTATAATAACCTATTTGGTCAGTTAGTTTTCCACCTAACCACGTACCTACAACTGAGCCTACGCCATAGCAACTCATAATCCAAGCAATTTCAGATAATGAGAACGATAGGTTTTCATTTAGGTAGAGTGTTAGAAATGGAATAACCATTGTGCCAGATCTATTAATGAATGTAATTAAGGCAAGCCACCATACTTCTCTAGAAAGACCTTCAAATGTCTTAAAGTAGTTTTTAAATAGTGTTTTCATTTTGGTTGTTATATAAAAATAAAAAGTCCGACGTAATGTCGGACTTTTAAATATTGTTAATGGTATATAGAAGTTGTTACAATAGATAAAGCGCCCGAGTGTTTCCCGAAGAAATCACACAGTTATTCTGTTTTGTATATCTAATTTGTAACATCATTATCATTGATTGTTGAATCAAAGCTACAATAAATTTTGATAAGTTGTATTTTTGAAACAAAAATTTCATCATCGTGAGATTATTAGTTATTGGATTTATAAGCCTAGTTTTTTTAGGTTGTTCTGGCAAACAAGCTCTTAAAGGTGAGACATCTTGGCAAAAAAAAATGAATGCTGATTTTAAAGATGCCTCAAAGTCACCCTTAAAGGATAAGGATAGGAAAAATTTTGTTGAATTAGATTTTTTTAAGTTTGATTCAGCTTATGTTGTGAAGTCAATTTTAAAGCCTACTCCAGATTCTGATTGGTTTGATATGAAAACTACAACCGATAGGGTTTCAAAAGAACGTGTTTATGGTATTATTGAATTTGAATTAAAAGGTGAAATTTATCAACTTAATGTATATCAAGAAAGCCCTGATGAAGAAGGTGCAATGCCTGATTATTTGTTTTTACCCTTTTTAGATGACACCAATGGTAATGGGAGTTATGCTGGTGGTCGCTATATTGATTTAAAAATTCCTGAAGGTGATTCCATTGAGGTAGATTTTAATAAGGCTTTTAATCCATATTGTGCTTATAATGAAAAGTATTCTTGTCCAATTGTGCCAAGAGAAAACTATGTTGCTACAAGGATTGAAGCTGGTGTTAAGGCTTTTAAGAAAAAGTGATAAGTAATTACTTTTGAGTCAGAAGCTAGAAACTAGAATCGTAAAGTTGGAAGTGTTTAGTGTAAAGTACGAAGTGTGAAATGATAGATTTACTGACGACAAACCACGAACCGCGAACCACTTATTACTTTACTACATACATTCCAAAGAAAACAGCTAAGAATCCGATAATAAAACTTGCTATGGTGTAAATAGCAAAACTTGTAAAATCTCCAGATTTTAAGAACACATGATTTTCATAAGCAAAGGATGAAAATGTTGTAAAACCTCCACAAAAACCTGTGGCTAATAAAAGTGTTTGATTGGTTGAAAGCGTTTCGTTTTTAGCGGCTAATCCTAAAATGACACCAATTAGCAAACTACCAATGATATTGGCTGCAAAAGTACCGTAAGGAATCCCATCATTTGAGTTGTTGAGCCATTTGCCTAAAAGAAAGCGTAATACACTTCCAAAACCTCCACCAATAAAAACCAATAAAAGTTGTTTCATTATTGCTTTAAAACTAGTGTTATTCTTTTATGGGGATATAAATCTCAGTTTTCCAGTCAGCAGGATTAGGATAATTCCCAGGGTCAGTGACGTAGATTTCAAAAGGTTTGTGCTCAGCTGGCTCTAATTTATTTTCCGCAAGATGTTTATAAGCAGCTTCATAAGCTTTTCTTAGATTGGTGTAATTACCCGTTAATGTTGTTTTAATAACTTTCATATTGGGTATGAAACCCAAGGCTACGTCAGCACCTTCAGGTATTTCAACTTTTTCATTAACTGGTATACCATTACTCATAATGACACCGTTTTCAGACATTTCATTATATACAGTTAGAGGCATTCCTGATTGTTTTAAACCGTTTTGTCCCATAAATTGCATTATGAAACCATAGTTTTCACCCATTTTAGCACTAATGTTTTTAGAATTGGCGTTTGTGGTCTTGTAGATATAAAAGCCACCACCATATTCAGTAACACCATTTATATTAACATCGTAACGTTTCATGTCCTCTTGCACTATGCTATCTAACTTAAATAAACCACGTTCAAAATCTGGACCTGTTTGAGATTCTATAGAACCCATAAAAACCGTTACAAGTTTTGTTACAAAATCTTGATTGCCATCCATTGCCCAAGTGACTTTTGTGCCTTCTGGAGATTCTTCAAAGTTCCAGTTAATATTAGATTGGGCTTCAAAGGGTTTAATAAAATTAATTTCTTGAGTTATACTCTTATTATCTTCTGTAGCAATGGTCTTCATAGAACCTTCACCCAATATTTCCCCTAGCCAAGAGTAGTTTCCACCTTTTCCAACTGTAACGTCTCCAAAAGTAAGTTGTGCATCAGGCTCTTGTTCAATCCAAGGTGAGAAGTCTGGCCATTTTTTAAAATCGTTGACTTTGTTGAAAATTAAACTAACAGGTGCTTTTATGGTTTTGCTTCTATCAAATTTAAACTCATTAGGTTGCACCGCAACATAAATAGAAAATCCAATAATAAGAACAAGAAGAAGTAATAGGATGTATTTTAATGCTTTCATTAGTTAGTTGATTTAGTAGTTAACCAAAGATAGCAATTTAAAAATTACATTGCCCTTAATATGTGTTCGCAACTATTTCATTGCAGGTTTCTTTTTGCCACTTTGAAGTTTTAGTAGGTAACTTTTTATGGTTAAGTAAATACATAATATAATCATGACAAATACTTTGATGATTCCGTAAGGTTCTGGTGCTGTAGTCTATACACAATTGCAAATACCATGAAATTAGAATTTCCTTTAATACCTATTTTCTTTCTAATGTTTTTTCGATGCGTTTCTACTGTCGAAACACTAAGCTTTAATGCTTCAGAAATTTGAACGTTACTTTGACTATTCCCTATCATTAGCATTACATCTTGTTCTCTTTGTGTAAGACATTCTTTTTTATACAATTTGTTCTGAGACAATGATTTTAAGCTAAAGATCATAGCATCTAGAATAGCATGGTTGTAGTAAATGCTCTTGGTGTTCTCTAGTATGCAAACAAGTTCTTCTGTAGAGATGTTCTTATTTGTCATACCCAGTAATTGAATAAGTTTTACAATTTGATATTTGGCGGTGATGAGTGGTTTTTCCATGTAATAAATGTAGTTTTAAACATGGCACAAAAAAATCCCCAATATTGAGGATTTTTGACGATAATTGGAATTTTAAGATTTCCCTAGATTTGATTAATAGCAATCCAATTATCTAACAACTAACTATTGTTTTATATTTTAATTTGAGGTAGTGGTGATTTCATTTTGTCTATGGTTTGTGTCTATGTTTTGCCTTGAATCTGGGTCTATAGATTCACATAATGCATCACTTTCTACAAAAAGTCTTCCTTGATTGTTTTCAATTAAATTATTTTCTGGATCACCATTATCATCAAGCATGATTAATACAAGTTGATAGTTGATAATGCCATCAGTAGTCATTGTGCCTGAAATTGCATATGCTAATAGTGTTGTATGTTCATTTCTTGTAGACTCTACCTTTAGAAAAACATTAAAATCATCATCAGTTCCCGAAACATAGGTTTCTATACTTTCAATAACAGAATTGTTCTCATATCCTAAAAAGTCAAGACTTAACGTTTGATTGTTTTGATTAGAAAATATTAAGGTGATGTCTGAATATGTATTACCAATGTTATCTTGTGCAATATTGCTGCTTTGAAGCGTTACAGCATCTGCCAGATAAGTTCCGTTAATCATTGGAGGGTTATCACCTACATTAAAAGTAAATCCTAGGTCTTCTAAGGCGGCTAAAAGTTCTGGTGTGTAGAAATTTTCTATGGAGTCAATACTTCCATCAAAATCGTCTGTATTGTTTTCATCGTCCTTACTACAAGATGTAAATAATGAAGTAATACATAAAATTAAAAAGATGTTTTTAATAGCTTTCATAAAAATAACAATTGGATTAATAACTGATGGCAATTTAGAATGAAAGCAAAAACGAGAAAATCCCCAATATTGGGGATTTTTAATTTAATTATTAGGTGGTTAAAAATTAAAGTCTAATGTATGTTTCGGTATAAACATCACCTTCATCAAAATCTTCAATGGTAAAGCTAGTGTCATTCAGCGTTAAGATTTCAGAATCATAAGCTTCTCCTTCATCTATTACAGTTAGAATGTTTCCGTTTATACTATAACCGTTGACGTAAGTTTCCATCATTTCGCAATTTTCACCATAGACATCATTAGTGGTGACTTTAGTTGCACTAAAAGTAATAGTTAGTTGCGATAGACATGGGTCATTATCGGTATCTATTACACCATTTGTAGTACTCGATTGAAATTGCCAAGTGCCAATAATATTTTCTTCGTTAGCTGTTGTTTGATCATCGTCATTGTCGTCGTCACTACAGGTAAAGTTGAACAAAAATAGTGACAGGCATAATATGGCTAATAACTTATTTGTTTTCATAAAGTCTTTATTTAATTGTATTATTTTCTATATAAAGGAATCTTAAGGCCAAAAAACACGTCAGTTGTTTTTGAACTGTCTGAAATTAGATTTGTTATCGCAGAACCTGAACCAACAGTTAAAGGTCCAAAACGCAGACCAGCACCAAAAGATGTGTCTCCATATTCTCTAAAACTTAATGGTGCATAAAGGCTAAACCATTTTGTTTCAAGTCTTGGTGCAATTACAATAGTGTTTATAATTCTACTTCCAAGCTCTGAGCTGTCATCTGTTAGTGAGAAATCAGCTTGTGCACTTAAATACCATTTTTTAGCCAATCTGTAATCTACCATAGCATGAAGCGCTGTTGGTAACTGTATTTTTGTGGCTTCTCTAGTTTCAGTGCTCGAATAATTCTCATCCAAGAACTCTTCCACATCCTCAATATTTGAAACGTCAACATTGTTAACGTCTAAACTATAATTATTAACTATAGCGTCTTCGTAATTAATAGATCCTATATCTGTCACAGATGCAGCAACTTTTAGTCTATATCTATCTTTATAACTCGGTTCTCCATTATTCTCTCTATCAGGATGCCATTCATAAGTAAAGCCGATATCTGCACCAAAACCGGCGGTTAAATCAGTAAAATCAATATCATCGTTATTATCATCTAAATCTCTGCTGGTACCATAGCTTAAATCACCAGTGGTTGAAATAGTTTCAGCAGTTGAATCATATTGTCCTTGGAGCCCTCTACTACTTACAAAAATGCTACCAGCACCTTGTAAATACTTTAATGTAAATCCACCTTTTAAAACGTGATGAGGTCTGTCAATTAAAATTCTTCCGTAAGTAAGACCAACTTCACCCCAAGCATGAATGTTAGCGCTTAAGTTTTCAGAGTTAAATTCAAAGTCTTTGTCGGTGTCAAAACCATCTTCAAACGATTCAAATAATTCACCATTAATGTTATTAATGTTTACAAAAGCTCTTAATCTACTTGTAATACCAATACTACTTCTCGGACTTAAGTTAAACATAAATGAAGGTCCTAATACATCCACATTAACAAAAAAGTTGTTTTTATTACTTGTAAAACGTTCAGCATCTTCATCAAAATCAAATTCTCCATCACCATTAATAATATCACCTACATTTATACCAAAATAGTCACTACCTCCAAAGAAACTGGCGGATACCAAATTAATATCGGCTCTAACCTTTGAGCCAACCACACTAGATGGGTTATAAATGATACCGTGCACACCAGAATAATTGTCAATACTATGACCGATATAACTTTGGGAAGACATAAAGTTAACTGCGATGCAAAGAAATACACTCAGAATGAGTTGTTTTTTAAAAACCCCTTTGAGGTTTAATTGGAAGATTGATTTCATAATTAAGTTGGTTTATAGTCTTTCTAAGATACTGTTTTATAGTAAATAAGCGAATTAAAATTGATATTTCTTTTCTAAAGCATAACGCATTAACTCACCTTTGCCATGAAGGCCAAGAATTCTTATCATATTTTTACGATGTGTGTCAACGGTATGTATGCCAATAAAAAGCTCATCAGCAATTTCTCTAGATGTTTTTCCTTGCCCGATTAATCCTAATATTTGAACTTGACGTTTAGTTAATTTGCCTTTTCCTTTTTTATTACTATTGCTTTCAGCTTCAATGGTAATATTAGAATCGTAATAAGTATTACCTTTATAAACAGCTCTTACAGCTTTAAGAACTTCATCTAAAGGAGAGTTTTTAAGTAAATATCCCGAGGCACCGGCATCAATCATCTGTTGAATCGCATCCTTTTGATCGAACATCGTAAAGCCTAGAATTTTAGTGTATGGGTGTTCCTTTTTAATAGTTTTTGTTGCTGTAATGCCATCTGTTTTTGGCATTCGTATATCGGTTATAACTACATTTGGTTGTTTTAATCGTACTAAATCAATAAGTGCTTCGCCATCATTTACAGCACCTACAATTTCAATATCATCTTCATATTCGAGAAGAAGTTTAATACCGTCAATTAAAGATTGATGATCTTCTGCTATGGCTAGTCGTATCATGTTATTTTATTTATTTAATTAAATTGGTATATCAACAATTACGGTAGTTCCCTGATTTATTTCCGATTCAATGGTGAGTTTACCATCTAAGTGCTCTATACGTTTGTCTATACTATTAATACCCATTCCGGTGTTGGATTTAGTAATTTGACTTGGATTAAATCCTTTACCATTATCCTCAACCATGATGTTGATACTGTCTTCGTGATTGGTGAGGTGTATGGTAACTTCTGAAGCATTAGCATGCTTTAAGACATTTGTTACGAGCTCTTGTATTACTCTAAAAAGTGTGAGTTCTAAACTGTTCTCTAGACGTTGGTCTAAACCATGGTCTAGGACATCTATTTGAATTTTATTAGCAACAGATATTTTATCAGCCATATGTTGTACAGCTTTTAAAAGGCCTTGTTTCGCAATAACCCCAGAGCTTTTAGCATGCGCCACAGTACGTACTTTTTGATAGGCTTCATCAATAAGACTGTTAGTTTTATCAAAAAGTTCTGGTGTACTTTTATCCTTTAAGGCGTTAAAATGCAGTTTTACGGTCGCCATAAGACCACCAAGATCATCATGAAGGTCGTTAGCTATACGTTGACGTTCTTTTTCTTGACCTTCTATCATGGCATCAATAGCGGTTAATTCTTGTTCTTTTAAGGTAGTGGCAAGCTTTTGAGATTCTAGCTGTTTTTCTTGTTCTGCTAATCGTTGTTTTTTTCGTGTGTTTTTTTGAATGAGGAAAAAAGTAATGCTTCCAAAAAGTATTACACCTAAAGAACCGAAAAGTAGGTTGCGATTCTGTATACGTTTTGCTTCACTTTCAAGATTATCTGCTCTTAGTTTTTCGTTATCAAATTGTTCTTTGACTTTTGAAATTTCCACGTTTTGTGCTTCAATGTTTAGGCTGTCTTTTATATTAATGTACTTATCATAATAATTTAAAGCACTTTTGTAATCTTCTAACTGTTCGTAACAATTAGAGAGTTTACCATATAGAATTTTATGGTACATTTTTTCGTGCTTTGTGAGTTTAAACTTTTTCGCCTGTTCTAGATGTTTTATGGCTTCAACAAAGTTCTTTTCTTTTTCAAAAGCGTTAGCGTAGTTGATATATGTACTAAATAGTTGATCAGAATGTTCTTGCTTATATAATGAAATAGCCCTTTTATAATAGACTTTAGCAGAATCTTGTGAAAAGAAACCAGAATGTAATAGCCCTAAATTAGTATTAATTTTTGCCATGGTGAAACTGTCCTGCAAACTCTTTGCATCTGTCAAGGCATCCAAGTAATAGGTTTTTGCTTTTTTGTGTTCTTTTGGATTAAAATAATAAGAAGCATAATCTAGCTTTACTTGTAAAAGTTGTTGTTGGTCATCAGTAGACTTCACATAGTTGTAATAAGCATCTAGATAAGAAATCGGGTCGATATTCAACTGGTTTTGCGCTACCAATAGTGTAAAAATAGCTCTGTTACAAGAGGCTGTTTCAGAATCACTATTGAGATCCTTATTTAATTTAAGAGCTTTGGTGTAATAAAAGAAAGCTGAGTCTGCTTTATTAAGGTTGTCAAATTGCTGAGCGAGAAGAAATATAGATTTAGCTTTGACTGTACTGTTCTTTGTAGACTTTATTTCTTGTCTATAAAAACTAATTGAGTCCTCGTTAAAAGAAAATACATTAGCAGTTGTAAAAACTGCTAATGTTAATATTAGTAAATGTTTTATGAAGTGATTCATTAATTATTTTACGATGATACCTCCACAAGCTTCTTGAGGTCGGAATTTATCAAAATCTGCAGTTTTAATTGCCTCGCATAACGAAATACTAGTCGGTTCTACCCCTGTAGCTATAAATTCTCTAGCTTCATTTAAAATTGCACTTCTATTTGCATTAAATTCTGTTGAATTATCATTAATAACCAATACTATTACAGAGTCGTTCTTAATTCCATCATTTAATATTGTAGTGTGCACTTTATCTTCTAAAATATGTGTTATTGGATTATTAGATCTTTCGTCTATTGTGCCATCTGAGATATGGTATAATATAGCACTTCTAGTCGATGAAGAGATATCAAAAGTGTTGTGATGCCTAAAGTTTTCATTTGAAACGGGTACTTTAAGTTCCATTGTGTCATCAGTTAGTTTACTTTGATTATTTACAATTTGATAATTATAGTCGTAGTATTGTACTTCATTTTGTTTGATACGTCTAATACTGCTCAGAATATTAACCTCAGAGTTTTCTCTGTCTGATGATTTCATCTTGACAACACTATCTAGTTTCTTTGTTAAAGACTCAATTTCAGCTTGTTCTATTTCGCAACTATTTTTGGCATCATTACAAGCAAGAAATACTAACAGAAAGAATGTAAATACACTTAGTTTTAAAAATTTAGTTTTCATTTTAGTGGGATTATTTGATTAATAATACAAAGATGCAATAGCGTATTGCATCATAACATACCCAATATCAGGTATATTAGATTATGAAGTTATAAAATAAAATGAAAATTATAGGAAAAATAAGACGAAACCTATCCTAGTTACATAAAAATAAACTTTACAGTAGCAATTAGAGCTATAAAGCTAATGAACGCAATAAGTATCCAAACTGTGCCTTTATAATGTGTCTTATGAATCCTTTTGTCCTTTCGATATTGAAATGCAATGACGATAACAAAAGCGATGAAGAATAATAATCCAAAAATCAATTGACCGGTTGAGAACATTAGTTTATTTTTAAGCAAAATTAACTATAAAAACTAAGATTTCCGTTTCTACGGAAATGAAATTTACCTTTTAAATGCAAGACAAGATTAATGCTGTTAAAGCCTTTCATACAGCTTTTAAAATAGGGCATAGAGAAACACCAAAAGCAGATTTAGGTTTAGAAAAAAATATGTTACGCTATAAGTTAATGCGCGAGGAAAATGAAGAATATCTGGAGGCTGCAAATGATAATGATTTGGTTGAAGTGGCCGATGCTCTTGGCGACATGTTATACATTCTTTGCGGAACAATTATAGAGCACGGTTTACAATATAAAATTGAGGAAGTTTTTGAAGAAATACAACGCAGTAACATGAGTAAATTGGGTGAAGATGGTGAACCCATTTATAGAGAAGACGGTAAGGTTTTAAAAGGACCTAACTACTTTAAGCCTAATATTGCTGAAATTTTAGATAAATAAGCTAATAGTGCATAGAAAAAGGGATAAGAAATTAGTGATTAACTAACAACTTATCCCTTTTTACTTATAATTACTTACTACTATACCTTAACTCTCCATCCAAAAGGATCTTCTGACTTATTTGTTTGTATATCTGTAATCTTCTTCTTTAAGAATTGTCCAAATGTGTTTTCTAATTCTGGTAATTCAAAGTCTTTGCCTTTATAACCAAAGCCAGAAATTGGAGAAACTACCGCAGCAGTACCTGCACCAAACATTTCTTTTAAACTTCCGTTTTCTGCAGCTTCAACTAACTCAGTGGCTTTTATTTTTCTAACCTCAGTTTTTATACCTTCAGCTTCCGCTATTGTTAAAATACTCTTTCTTGTAATACCGTCTAATATTCTATCGCTAGTTGGCACTGTTAGTAAAGTATCATTTATTCTTACAAAAATATTCATGGCGCCAGCTTCTTCGATATATTCGTGCGTATTATCGTCTGTCCAAATTACTTGCTGATAACCTTTATCTTTTGCGAGTTGTGTTGGGTAAAACTGTCCGGCATAATTACCACCAGCTTTTGCAAAACCAACACCACCATTTGCAGAACGCGAATATTTTTCTTCAATGAGTACATTTACTTTCCCAGAGAAATATGGTCCAGAAGGAGCAAAAGCAATCACTAATTTATATGCATCAGCTGGTGACGCATGAAACCCTTTTCCTGTAGCAAACATAAAAGGTCTTATGTATAGCGCACTTCCTTCAGCAGTTGGTATCCAGTCTTTTTCAATTTTCAAAAGTGTTTTCAGACCATTTATAAAATAAGCTTCTGGCATTTCTGGCATAGCTAAACGCTTAGCAGAAATGTTCATACGGTTAAAATTATCTAAAGGTCTAAATAAAAATACATCACCAGCGGCATCTTTGTAAGCTTTCATACCTTCAAAAATAGATTGACCGTAATGGAAAATCTTAGAAGATGGATCTAAACTAATTGGTTGATAAGGCATAATCTTAGGAGTTTGCCATTTACCATTTTCGTAATCGCAAACAAACATATGGTCTGTGTAAGTGCTTCCAAAGCTTAAATTGTTGAAATCAACATCGTTGATTTTTGATGTTTTTGCCTTTTCAATTAAGATATCCTCAGTATAAATCGTGGCCATAATAGTTGCTTATTTTGTTTTGCAAAAATACACAATCAATGGCTTTAAATAAAAGCTATTTTCTTTAAATTTTGTAAATTTGCATTTCGATAATTAATCAATATTAAACACAATAAATAATGAAAAAAATTCTTTTAAGTACACTGGTTTGTTTAGCCTTATTTGCATGTAAAAATGATGCGAAAACTACTGAGGATCAAGTTGATGAAACAACTCAAAATGAAGAAATTGCCTATGCTTCTTTCGGAATGGAAATTAACGATGCTGATGCCTTATCTGCTGAGCGTATGATGGTACATTACAAAGATTTAAAAGCCGGTGACACTATTCCTGCAAAAATGAGAGGAACTATTACAGATGTATGTTCTAAAAAGGGATGTTGGATGAAATTAGATATGGGTAATGAAGATGAAGTGTTTGTGAGATTTAAAGATTATGGATTCTTTATGCCACTTAATGCTGAAGGCGAAGTTGTGGTTAACGGAAAAGCGTTTGTTACAGAAACAACAGTTGATGAATTAAGACACTACGCGGAAGATGCAGGTAAATCTGAAGAAGAGATTGCTGCAATTACAGAATCTAAGTTTGAATATCGATTCTTAGCTGATGGAGTCCTTCTTAAACAATAAGTTTTATGTGTTTCTCTTTGTTTTTATAGGCTTTATAGGCTGTAAAAATGAAGAAGAAAAAGTAGAAGAAACTAAGCCAGAGAAAGAAGAGTTAATTATGTATCAACCTTCTGAAATGGCCAGTTTTATGAACGCGATGTACGTCTATAATCTGCAAATTAAAGCGCAGATAGAAAAAGGTGAAGTACCAGTGTCTATGCCTTTAGATTTAATGACGTTACATTCTGCCGAAATGACCAAAGGCAATAAACGTACTGCAGCTTGGAATAATGTTGTAGATGTTTTTATTGAATCTCAAAAAGCGGTTTTAGATACTTTATCAAATATAGAATTAAAGGAACGGTATAATAGTTCTATCAATAATTGTTTGCAGTGTCATAAGACGGAATGTACAGGGCCAATTCCTAAGATTAAAAAACTACTTATTAAATAGTTGAATAGAAAGATTATCACCACGGCTGATGGTTCTAAAACCATTCAGATTGAAGATTGGAATGAACAATACCATTCCATTCATGGTGCAATAAATGAAGCAAACCATGTGTTTATTAAACATGGTTTGCTTTATTATTTTGAAAATGTTTCAAAACCAAAATCAATGAACATCTTAGAGATTGGTTTTGGTACCGGACTTAATGCCTTTTTAACTTTTCTGAAGGCTGAAGAATTACATCAAACAATCGACTATGTTGGAGTAGAAGCTTATCCAGTTTCAATTGATGAGATTTCAGAATTAAATTACATTGAATTAATCTCAAAAGCCCATCAATTAGAATTTGAAAAACTACACAAAGTCTCTTGGGAAAACCAGCATGAGATTACCACTCATTTTAAATTAGAGAAACAGAAAAAGTTCTTCAAAGAGATAGATTCCGAAAATAGTTTTGACATTATTTATTTTGATGCCTTTGGCCCAAGAGTTCAGCCCGAGCTTTGGACTGAAGATATCTTTGCAATCATGTTTAAGGCTATAATAGAAAAAGGTGTGTTGGTGACGTATTCAGCAAAAGGAAGTGTAAGACGTGCAATGCAAGCAGTTGGTTTTAAAGTAGAACGACTTCCTGGACCACCTGGAAAACGTGAAATGTTAAGAGCTCACAAATAAGTGCTAAATATTAAACCTAGCAAACATTTTATTAACTGCATTGGCAAACGTTAAATCCAAATTAAAGTTGCAATAACCCATTTTACCCTTTTGTATCTTTGTTAAAAAGAGAAGAATGACGGTTTTAATAACGGGTGCGACAGGATTAATTGGTAAGGAGATTGTAAAGCAATGTCACGAAAAAGGTTTTAATGTCCATTACTTAACAACTTCAAAATCTAAGTTAAGTAATGAGAGTAATTATAAAGGATTTTACTGGAATCCTAAGACAAAGGATATAGATCATAAGTGTCTTGAAGGTGTTGATGCAATAATAAATTTAGTAGGTGCATCGATTTCTAAGCGATGGACAAAATCATACAAGAGAGAAATACTTGAAAGTCGTACACTTACAGCTCAATTACTGCGGGATACTATAAAAAATCATAATTATCAAATTGATTATGTAGTATCGGCAAGTGCTATAGGAATTTATCCTTCATGTTCTACTCACTATTATGAGGAAAATAATACTGAAGTTTCTAAATCGTTCTTAGGTGAAGTTGTTCAACAATGGGAAGAAGCTATTGATGGTTTTAAACAACTTGGTTGTAAAGTTGCCAAAATTAGAATCGGATTAGTGTTAGCAAATGAAGGTGGTGCTTTACCAGAAATTATAAGACCAATAAAAATAGGAGTAGGAGCTGCTTTTGGTGATGGTAAACAATGGCAAAGTTGGGTGCATCTCAAGGATCTAGCGGGAATTTTTATTCATGCGATAGAGCATCACTTAGAAGGTGTATATAATGGTGGAGCACCAAATGCTGTATCCAATCAAGAATTGACTAAAATAGCTGCTAGTGTACTTAAAAAACCATTAATACTTCCTAATGTTCCTAAATTTGCTATGAAATTGGTACTTGGTGAAATGCACATGCTTTTGTTTGAAAGCCAGCGCGTAAGTTCACAAAAAATTGAAAGTACAGGCTATAATTTTTTATATGCTAATTTACGACCTGCTTTAGAGGATTTGTTGCTTGAGCCTATCGGAGATAAACATTCGTCACCAATTTCTCAACCGTAGGATGATCATTTCCACCCGCAGGTTCAATCGTAATATTTAATGATTCAGAGTTTTCAATGTAACTCATGGCTAACAGGTTATTGTCCTTTGGTATCACGCCCATGTTAATCATTTCGCCTTCAACATCTGCCCACATTTGGTAATCGTGGTCGTCATCTAATATTGGTAATTTTTCAGTGTTAATTACAACTGCTTTAGTGCTATGGTTAATATAACTCACTACTTTGCCATTTGGCATGAGGGCATTACCTTTTAAAATGTATTGTTCAGTGTCAGAATGTGATAATGTGGCAAACAGTGCAGTTTCTGATTCTAATTTATTATTAAGATTTTCAAGTGTATTAATTAACTTTTCATTTTCGGTATTAACAATTTTTTGTTCTTTTTTAAAGTCTGCTAACTGATTATACAACCAAAATGTACTTATCATCAGTAATGCCGCTATACTTGCAGCGATTCTGAAATAGGCTCTAGTATTGCTTCTGTTTTCAATACTTACAACTTTTACTTCGGGTGAATCAGATTCTTTTATTTGAGATAATAGTTGAGTTTTCAACTTTTCAGGAGGAGCCACAGCATTTTCAAGACCAAGAGTTTCAAAATCTTTTTCAAGGTCTTCAAAATATGATTTTAAATCAGCATTTGAAGCTAATACTTCTTCAATTTGTTGACATTCCTTATTATTGAGTTCGCCTAGAAGATATTGTTCTAACAGGCCATTTTCGATTATTATTTTATTATCCCACTTCATCTTCACATCAAATTAAATAATAGTAACAGAAAACTAAGTGTCTTCGTGTAGGTTTTACGTAATAACTTCAGCGCTTGTCTAATGTAAGACTTAAAAGTACCTAAAGGAACATCCATTTGTAAATGGGCTTCTCTATGCGTAAGTCCATTAAAATAGACAAGTTCTATGGCTTTTTTATGATGCGCTTCTAACATGGTAATTGCACCTTTCAGCTCTAAGTGCTCAGAATCTATGTTACTATCTTCTTCCTTATTTTCATATACACTAAAATCTTCGGTTTGGATGAGTAAATCTGTTTTTCTTAAACTATTTAACACTTTATTCTTTGCTATGCGATATATCCACGTATAAAAACGTCCTTTATCAGCATCGTAAGTGTCAACTTTATTCCATACCGTCATAAAAGTATCTTGAAGAAGGTTTTGAGCCTTACCTTCATCTTTAGTCATTTTAAGAATGACACTGTAAATGGCACCAGCGTATTTGTCGTAGAGTAATGAGAACGCGCGCTCGTCTTTATTTTGTATTTGTTCTATTTGCGCGGTATCGTTTTGCATCAATGTTAAAGATTTCACAAAAAAATGGATGGGCTCATCCATCAGAAACGAGCTTGTGTAAATATAAACGAAAGCACATCAAAAATGAAATTTGAGTGTTAGAGTTTAACCAAAAATTAAAAAAATTATGAAAAAGTTAGTATTTGTATTAACAACTGTAGTGGCATTAGGATTTTCTCAAATGGCTACAGCACAAAAAACAATTGTAGATGCAGCAGTAGGAAATGAAAATTTTTCAACTCTAGTTGCAGCTTTAAAAGCTGGTGATTTAGTTGCTGCTTTACAAGGTGATGGTCCATTTACAGTATTTGCACCAACAAACGAAGCCTTTGCAAAAATTGACAAAGCAACGTTATCTGATCTATTAAAACCAGAAAACAAAGAAACATTAGCTAAGATTTTAACATACCATGTAATCTCAGGTAAATTAATGGCAAGTGATGTAGTGGCTGCTTTAAAAGAAGGAAAAGGAAAAGTAGAAGTGAAAACCTTAGCAGGACAAATATTAACTGTAATCAAAAAAGATGGTAAAATATGGTTGAAAGACCAAGCAGGAAATTACAGCGAAATCACAGCAACGGATGTAGAAGGAAGTAATGGAGTGATTCATGTAATTGACTCTGTAGTAATGCCAAAGTAGTAGAGTTTTTAGTGTTATGTTAATAGGCATTACTAAACACTATTAATCGAATTTTGTGGAGATGGGTTTTTGATTAATGGTGAAGCAATTTTAGAAGTAAAATTGCTATGGAGAAGAAAAGCACTCACAAACTGTGAGTGCTTTTTGTATTATTAAATAATTTGAATTTAATAGTCGAAAGCCGGAAAACTAATTACGCTTTATTAGTGACTAAAGTAATTTTTAATTCAATATCATCATTAATAAACTTATCTCCAAGATTATCAAATAAAGACTTAGAACCGTATTTAACATTCCATTTAGTTCTATCTATTGTAAATGTTTCACTTTTTAATTTCATAGAACTTCCGTCTTCAGACATAGAAGTTTCTACCGGGAAGCTAATATTATTTGTTGCATCCTTAAGTGTCAGATTTCCAGAAAGCATTGTTTTTCCTTCCGCAGTGCTAACTCCAGTAACTTCAAACTTTGCAGTAGGATATTTTTCTATATCAAAAAAATCAGCACTTGTTAAATGCCCTTTAAGTTTTGCATTACCTTCATCTTCTGCTGGGATGTCAACAACAGTAATGGTATTCATATCAATTATAAAGTTACCACTTTCTATAACGCCATCATTAACCATAACAGAACCCTCAGAGATAGCTATTACACCATTATGTGATCCAAGAGGTTTAGATCCTTTCCATTCAATAGTTGAATTTGCAGTGTTAGTTTTATAAGTAATAGCTGTTGATTCTGCAACTGCAGCATCTTCAGCAGAGGTAGTTTCAGCTTCTTTTGCGTCGTTTTTACAACTAAAAAAAGCTACAAATGCTACAAGAGCAATAATTTTTAAATAAGATGTTTTCATGTTAATGTTTATTTGAATTATAAGATTTCAACAAAGTTAAGTATAATCTAACCTGAGATTCTATAAAAAAATGTTAATGACATTTTGACATTTTTATAATAATGGCAGTACTTTTGCACCTCTAAATCGAAGATTTAATTTAAGATTTTAAAATACAACTCTAACATGAGTAAGAAAGATAAAAATAAAAAGGTTGAAGAGCCACAAATAGAGGATACAACTACAGCGACTGCTGAAGCTGAGGTAGAAACACAGGGAGATGAAAAATCTGTAGAAGTTCAATTACAAGATCAAATCGTTGCAGAGAAAGATAAATTTATGCGTTTGTTTGCGGAATTCGAAAATTATAAAAAACGAACGAGTAAAGAACGTATTGAGTTATTTAAAACTGCAAGTGAAGAAGTTATGGTAGCTATGTTACCTGTTTTAGATGATTTTGAGCGTGCTTTAACTCATATTGAAGAAGACAAAGAAGCCGAAGAGTTACGTAAAGGTGTACTACTTATTTACAATAAACTGATAAATACTTTAGAGCAAAAAGGTTTGTCTAAAATTGAGGTAAATCAAGGAGATGCTTTTAATGCAGACGATCATGAAGCAGTAACTCAAATTCCAGCACCTAATGAAGATTTGAAAGGTAAGATTATTGACGTTATTGAGCGTGGTTATAAATTAGGTGATAAAGTGATTAGATTCCCTAAAGTGGTAATTGGGCAATAATAAATAGTATGGCAAAAAGAGATTATTACGAGGTTTTAGGTGTCAGCAAAGGAGCGAGCGCAGGCGAAATAAAAAAAGCTTACCGAAAAATGGCTTTAAAATATCATCCGGATAAGAATCCAGATGATCAAGAAGCTGAAGCAAAATTTAAAGAAGCAGCAGAAGCCTATGAAGTTTTGAGTGATGCTGATAAAAAAGCACGTTATGACCAATTTGGTCACCAAGCATTTGAAGGAGCTGGCGGTTTTGGTGGCGGTGGCATGAATATGGATGACATCTTTAGCCAATTCGGTGACATTTTTGGAGGTGCCTTTGGTGGTGGTTTTGGTGGCTTCGGCGGCGGAGGCGGCAGACGTATGGTTAAAGGAAGCAACCTTAGAATACGCGTGAAGCTTACTTTAGAGGAAGTGGCAAATGGAGTAGAGAAAAAAATTAAAGTAAAACGTAAAATTCAAGCACCCGGAACTACTTACAAAACTTGTACTACGTGTAACGGAACAGGTCAAGTGACAAGAGTTGCTAATACAATCCTCGGACGTATGCAAACATCTGCCCCTTGTCAAACTTGTGGCGGTTCGGGTCAAATAATAGATAAAAAACCGTCTGATGCTGATGCACAAGGATTAAAAGTATCTGAAGAAACTGTTTCGGTTAAAATTCCAGCTGGTGTTGTTGATGGTATGCAACTAAAAGTTACGGGCAAAGGTAATGATGCACCAGGAAATGGTATCTCTGGTGATTTATTAGTTGTAATTACTGAAGAAGAACATTCAACCTTAAAGCGTGAAGGAGATAATTTACATTACGATATGTATGTAAGTATACCTGATGCTGTTTTAGGGACTTCGAAAGAAATTGATACTGTGACCGGAAAAGTTAGAATTAAGATTGAAGCTGGAGTGCAATCTGGAAAGATTTTAAGACTACGAGGAAAAGGTATACCGAGTATAAATGGTTATGGTAAAGGTGATTTATTGGTTCATGTAAATGTTTGGACACCAAAGACATTGAGTAAAAAGCAGAAACAATTTTTTGAAAGCATGCAAGAGGACGAACATTTTGAGCCAAAACCTGAGAGTTCAGACAAATCTTTTTTTGAAAAGGTGAAAGATATGTTTTCATAAAAAGGGTCTGTTTAAGAAAAAATACTATCTTTGAATTATCGCTAATGCTTATTAGCGGTAATTTTTCTTTTTCATAGCAATTTTTTCCCATCCTTATTTAACCATAAGGGTGGGTTTTGTTTTTTATGAAACCTTGTTTTTGTTTCTAGGTTATGCTTATTAATCTTTAACATTTAATATATTTACAATCTAACCTCTAGTTAAATCTAAATTATATATGAGCCACTTATTAGTTGCTGATTCCGTGTCAAAAAACTTCGGGAACTTTAGAGCACTAAATGAAGTATCTATCGCTGTTCCGAAAGGAAGTATTTTTGGATTGCTTGGCCCAAACGGTGCAGGTAAAACAACTTTGATCAGAATCATAAATCAAATAACTATGCCAGATTCTGGCTCTGTGCAATTAGATGGTCATGCCTTAAGACCAGAGCATATTAAAGATATCGGTTACTTGCCTGAAGAACGTGGTCTTTACAAATCTATGAAAGTTGGTGAGCAGGCATTATACCTTGCTCAATTGAAAGGAATGTCTAAGTCCGAAGCTAAAAGCAGACTAAAATATTGGTTTGATAAGTTAGAAATTGGTGACTGGTGGAACAAAAAAATTCAAGAATTAAGTAAAGGTCAAGCGCAAAAAATTCAGTTTGTTGTAACCGTGTTGCATAAGCCAAAACTTTTAATTTTTGATGAACCTTTTTCAGGTTTTGACCCAATAAATGCCAATTTAATAAAAGATGAAATTTTGCAACTCAGGGAAGAAGGTGCTACAGTGATTTTCTCTACACATCGTATGGAATCTGTCGAAGAGTTGTGTGATCATATTGCTTTAATTCATAAATCCAATAAGGTTTTAGATGGCAAGCTTACAGATATAAAAAGGCAATACAAGACAAATACCTTTGAAGTCGGTTTGCAGTCAGGAAATAGTAGTACGGTAGTATCTGAAATAAAAGATAAGTTTCAAGTACTTCCGGCTACTTTCAAGAATTTAAATGATGATATTAAGTTGAATATTAAGATTAATGAAAACACCTCGCCAAATGATTTGTTATCATTTTTAACATCAAAAGCTGAGGTACACCACTTTGTAGAAGTGATACCTAGTGCAAATGATATTTTTATTCAAACTGTAAAAAATAATTAGAATGAATCATTTACCATTAATTATTAAACGAGAATATCTTACCAAGGTAAAGAATAAGTCATTTATTATTATGACTTTTTTAAGCCCATTAATAATGATTGCCTTAATTGCTTTCGTGGCATATTTATCTCAAGTAAATAATGATAAACAACGTACAATATCTGTATTAGATGAAACAGGATATTTAGATGGAGTTTTTAAAGATACCGATAATACAAAGTATTCAATTCTTAATGCTCTCGATCTAGAAACAGCCATGACTCTTGTTAAGGAAAAGGAAGATTATGGTTTGTTACATATAGCCAAAGTAGATTCTTTAGATCTTTTGGTTGATAATGTGAAGTTCTATTCTGAAGATTCTCCATCCTTATCCGTTATTTCTAATTTAGAAGGAAAGATTGAACGTCGCCTAAAACAAATGAAACTGCGTGAAGATGGTGTAAGCATTGAGATGATTAAAGCTTCAGAAGTAGATATTGATATTTCTCAAGTCAGTTTTGAAGGTGAAAAAAGCTCTAAAGTAGATAACGTAGTTAAACTTGCCTTTGGTGGTATGGCCGGTTATTTATTATTCATGTTTATCATTATATACGGTAATATGATAATGCGCAGCGTTATAGAGGAAAAGACGAGTAGAATAATAGAGATTATAATTTCCTCTGTAAAACCTGTGCAATTAATGTTAGGTAAAATTATAGGAACATCTTTGGCAGGAATTACACAATTTGTCATTTGGCTTATTTTAGGTGGAGTGCTTATGACGGTTGTGTCGGTGATACTCGGAATAGATTTAAGTCAAGCTTCAACACCGCAGCAAGAATTAGTAAATCAAGCCATAGAAGCTGAAGGTGCACAGATGATGGCAGAAAATATCTTTTTAGCTATCGGAAACTTACCAATTTTAAACTTAGCTTTCGCTTTTATATTATTTTTTGTTGGTGGTTATTTATTGTATAGTTCGTTATATGCTGCAATCGGTGCTGCAGTTGATAATGAAACGGACACACAACAGTTTATGTTGCCAATTCTTATGCCACTAATTTTAGCGGTTTATGTAGGTGTGTTTACAGTGATTGAGGACCCGCATGGCACAGTATCAACTATATTCTCATTTATACCATTGACTTCGCCAGTCGTAATGTTAATGCGTATTCCTTTTGGTGTTCCACTTTGGCAGCAAGGGCTATCACTTTTAATGCTCATTGGGACATTTATGTTTACGGTTTGGTTTGCAGCCAAGATTTATAGAGTTGGTATTTTAATGTACGGTAAAAAACCAAGTTATAAGGAACTATATAAATGGATTAAATATTGATACTCTTGAATCAGGTTAAAGAATTTTCTTTTAAAGACTTTTTTTCTGATGTATTGAACACATCAATTTATGATAATGGTGATATTCACATTAATGTGAAGACGTTATTGGTACTAGTCATAACCCTTCTTTTAACTAATCTCTTTCTACGAGCAATACGACTAATAGTTACTAAAAGATTATCTGAAGACTATAAACAGAGGTTTAGAACGGTATTTGGCTTTTTAAAGTATATCATTTTTTTATTGGTAATAATTACGACTTTAGATGCTAGTGGTATAAAAATCACAGCGCTTGTTGCAGCTTCAGCAGCGCTATTTGTGGGGTTAGGTTTTGGACTTCAACATTTATTTGAAGACGTCATCTCTGGTATAGTGGTCATTAGTGATAAGTCAATTTTTTTGGATGATATAATTACTATTGAAGGTGTTGAGGCTAAAATATTTGAAATAAATCTGCGCACTACTAAAGCCATCACACAAGATAATAAGATATTGATTATTCCTAATCATAAGTTTGTAACAGATGTTGTTGTAAATTGGACTCAAAATAATCCAACTGTAAGAGAAGAAGTAAATATTTCTGTAGCGTATGGTACAGATGTTGATAAGTTTAAAATATTATTAGAGGAAGTAGCATTAAAACACGACAAGGTATTAAAAGACCCAAAGCCCTTTAGTTTATTTGAATACTTTGGTGATAGTGGTTTAGATTTTAAATTATACTTTTTTACAAAAAATACATTTGAGGTCCCTGTGATAAAAAGTGATTTACGATTTGCTATCTATAATGAGGTTGAAAAACAAAAAATTGAGATACCATTTCCGCAACGTGTGGTTCATGTTAAAAACGAAAACATATAAACGATGTCTAAAATATTAATCATAGAAGATGAAGCAGCAATTAGAAGAGTTCTAGTCAAGATTCTTTCTGAAGAAAACGATACCTATAAAGTGGATGAAGCAGAGGATGGATTAGCTGGTATAGATAAAATAAAGAAGGAAGACTACGACTTAGTGCTTTGTGACATTAAAATGCCAAAAATGGATGGTGTCGAGGTTTTAGAGGCTGCTAAGAAAATGAAGCCAGAGACACCAATAGTAATGATTTCAGGTCATGGTGATTTAGATACAGCGGTGAATACAATGCGTTTAGGTGCTTTTGATTATATCTCTAAACCACCAGATTTAAATAGACTATTAAATACAGTGCGCATTGCTTTAGATAGAAAGGAGCTCGTAGTTGAAAATAAAATGCTTAAAAAGAAAGTTAGCAAGAACTACGAAATGATTGGTGAAAGTGATGCCATCGCTCAAATCAAAGATATGATTGACAAGGTGGCTCCAACTGATGCACGTGTTTTAGTCACCGGTCCAAATGGAACCGGTAAAGAGTTAGTAGCACACTGGTTACATCAAAAGAGTGAGCGGTCTAAAGGACCAATGATAGAGGTCAATTGTGCAGCCATACCAAGTGAGCTTATAGAAAGTGAATTATTTGGTCACGTAAAAGGAGCTTTTACATCCGCTAATAAAGATAGAGCTGGTAAGTTTGAAGCTGCAAATGGAGGAACAATCTTCTTAGATGAAATTGGAGACATGAGTATGTCTGCTCAAGCAAAAGTATTACGTGCATTACAAGAAAGTAGAATACAGCGTGTTGGTAGTGATAAGGACATCAAGGTGAATGTAAGAGTTGTTGCAGCGACGAATAAGGATTTAAAGAAAGAGATTGAAGAAGGTAATTTTAGAGAAGATTTATACCACAGATTGGCTGTCATTCTAATAAAAGTACCAGCACTAAACGATAGGAGAGAAGACATTCCTTTATTAGTGGAATACTTTGCAAATAAAATTTCTCAAGAACAAGGAACCGCTAAAAAATCCTTTTCTAACAAGGCCATTAAGTTATTACAAGAATATGATTGGACAGGTAATATTAGAGAGCTTAGAAACGTTGTTGAACGTCTTATTATTCTTGGTGGAAAAGAGGTGAGCGAAAGTGATGTAAAAGCCTTTGCTTCAAAATAAGCTTAGACAGTTATAAGTTGAATGATACACGAACACCAGTTTGTATATCAGGATTATTACTCACTGTAAAATCTTGTTGAATATAAAATGTTGTAGTCATTTTTCTAGTGAAAGAATACATCAGTGTCCAATAGTTATTATTGCGATACAAGTTTGAAATACCAGAATTCCAAGATTTAAAAGAAGTACCATTCTTAGTGGGTATTATGTAATCAAATTCACTTTTTTTGTTCAAGCTCGTTTGAAGATAAAAATCTGCACCAATACTATGAATCGTTTGTTTGTTTTTTGATAAAAAATTAAATTCAACAATACTTTCTAAAAAACCAATGAATGCATTGTTGCTAAAGTCCATATTATCACTATTAAACTCAATGAGGTTATTTTTAGTGCTGCCTAAACTTAATCCAGCATTAATAGTTTTTTCATTCTTCAGTAAGAACTTTTTAATAAGGTTGGCAGAAGCACCAATATCTACAGATTTATTAAACTGTGATGTATTTACTCCAATGTGAGTTCCGTAATTAAAACCAAATCCTTTTATGAAGTTTTCAGGATATCTGTAATATGAGAACTCAAATCCACTTAGAATGAAATCACCATTTTCAATAATCATTTCATTATCATTTCTGTCTTTATATCTTATTAGCCCTCGATTTAAAGGATAAAGTTGTCTGTCAAACGGATCTTCACCGCCAGCAATATTACTATGAAAGTATTCTATGGTATCGTCACTAGTAATTATTGAAAAAGGAAATTTTCCACCAGTTAATAAAAATGAACGTAAACCGACCTTAAGCTCATTTTTAGAATTAATAGGAATGTTTAGATTTAAGCGTAACCCTTTTATAACACCATCGTTTTGAACTTCTAGGGATTGAGCGTCTAATTCGTTGACATCTACGGAAAATTCTCGAGCATGCCATTCAAACTGACTAACAAATTCCCTAACCTCTGGATTATTTGGGAGATATGCTGTAACAGGTGGCGACCAAACATTACCACTTTCTAAATTGATATCCAAATTATGTTGTCCTAAAGGTTTTGTCTGAAAATTACCTTGCCATCTAGAGAAAAGTATACCATAAGGATGAGTTGACACAATGCTTGGTTTACTGATATCTTTATCTAGAACTGCTAATGTATTGTCTATCTTTTGAGAAAAACATTTAAAAGCAATGAGTGTAAAAAACGCGAAGAATGTAAATTTATGAGACAAGTTGAGTTGGTTGGTTTTCGTTTGATAAAACTACAAAATCTTCATTATATTTAGGATATTATAATTCAAGTATGAAAGACATAAACATAGAAGACTTCCAGATAAAGTCTCAAATAGAAATAAAAAACTTAGCTACAAAGGTTGATTTAGGTGTTGACAAAAAAGAATTAAGGAAAGCACTTAGAGATGTAAGTAAAGATCTAGCTGAAATTCAAAATACCATGTATGCACATGGTAAGTATTCAGTATTGTTTTGTATTCAAGGCATGGATACAGCTGGTAAGGACAGCTTAATACGTGAGGTATTTAAGGAATTTAACGTAGAGGTATTATTGCTCATAGCTTTAAAAAACCAACAGAATTAGAATTAAAGCACGATTATCTATGGCGACACTATATTGCGCTACCAGCTAGAGGTAAGTTTGGTATTTTTAACAGGACGCATTATGAAAATGTTTTGGTGACACGTGTGCATCCGGAATATTTAATGTATGAAAATATGCCAGATGTAAATTCAGTTGATGATGTTGATGAAGCCTTTTGGAACAAACGTTTTGAAGAAATCAACAACTTCGAAAAACATATTGCTGAAAACGGCACAATCATTTTTAAGTTCTTCCTAAACCTGTCTAAAGAAGAGCAAAAGAATCGATTATTAAGACGTTTAGATAGACCAGATAAGCAATGGAAATTTTCTTCTGGCGATTTAAAGGAGCGTAAGCTTTGGGATAAATACCAAGAATGTTATGAGGATGTTTTAAATCGTAGTTCTAAGTCACATGCGCCATGGTTTAATATTCCTGCAGATGATAAAGCAACTGCTAGATATATTGTAGCCAAGATTTTGTATGATACTTTGAAGAATTATATAGATATCGTTGAACCAGAATTACCACAAAAAGAAAAGGATAACATTGGCTTTTATCGAGAACAATTGGAAAATGAGTAAAAGAAAAGCGTTACAGAAGTAACGCTTTTCTTTTACACAGCAATTTCTATTTGATTTCTTGTAATGTCCTCAAAAGTTTCTCTTTTTCTAATCAAATGTGCTTCTCCTTTGTGAATGAGTACTTCCGCTGGTCTATATCGTGAGTTGTAATTACTCGCCATGGTAAAACAGTAAGCGCCAGCATTTTTGAAGCATAAGATATCACCTTCATTGATCTCATTAATACGGCGATTGTTAGCAAACGTATCAGTTTCACAAATGTAACCGACTACGGAATAAAAACGTTCTCGACCTTTTGGATTCGAGATGTTGATAATTTCGTGTTGAGAACCATATAACATTGGTCGTATAAGGTGATTAAAACCAGAATCTATTTGTGCAAATACGGTTGATGTCGTTTGCTTTACAACATTTACTTTAGCCAAAAATACACCAGCTTCACTTACTAAAAACTTTCCTGGTTCAAAGGCTAAGGTTAATTCTTTGCCGTACTCTTTACAAAATTCATTAAAACGCTTAGATAGTTTATCACCCAATTCTTCAATATTGGTTTCAATATCACCAGTTTTATAAGGCACTTTAAAACCAGAGCCAAAATCAATAAATTGAAGATCTTTAAAGTTTTTAGCGGTTTCAAAAAGTATTTCACTAGCATATAAAAACACATCAATATCTAATATGTCACTACCTGTATGCATATGAATACCATTAATATTCATTCCTGTATTTTCAACAATACGTAACAATAATGGTATTTGATGAATAGAAATGCCGAACTTACTATCTATATGACCTACGGAAATATTAGTGTTTCCACCAGCCATTACATGCGGATTAATTCGAATACAAACAGGATCGTTTGGATGTTTAGTACCAAATTGTTCTAATATTGAAAGGTTATCTATGTTTATTTGCACACCAAGTTTTGCAACATTTTCAATCTCTTCTAACGAAACCCCATTTGGCGTAAATATTATGTTTTCTGGTTTAAAGCCAGCTTTTAATCCAAGGTGAACTTCTTGTATTGAAACCGTATCTAATCCTGAACCTAAAGCATTAAATACCTTTAATATAGATATATTAGAAAGTGCCTTTACAGCATAATTAAGACGTAAGCTTTTTACTTTATTAAATGCCTTAGATAATCTATTGTACTGCGCTATTATTTTTTCAGAGTCGTAGACATACAATGGACTTCCGTATTCCTTGGCAATATTTAATAATTGTTGCGACATGTTTAATTTTTCACCAAATATAAATGGGTAAATACCAAAGAAACATGAAAATTTCAGCAATTAGCACATTTTAAACAATATGTTATATAATTAACAAAACTATAAAAATACACATATCAGTTCAATTATTAATTCGATGATTTTTATCATATTTAGCTACTTCAATATGGTTAAATTTGCATCAAAAAGTTACAACAAACATGAGTAAAGCAATTTACATCTCTACCACAGAAAAGCATAGTGGTAAATCCCTATTTGTCCTAGGTTTAATGGATCTGCTTTTGGGTAATATGGATAAAGTAGGATACTTTAGACCTTTTATAGATGATCAAAAAGATAATAAGTTAGACAATCATATTAATACTGTTTTAACGCACTTTAATCTCGATATGTCCCAAGAAGAGGCATATGCATTTAAAAGAAGTGAAATAGTAACACTACTAAGAAATAATGATACCGACACTATAATTGACACCATAATTAAAAAGTATAAAGCACTTGAAGAGCGTTTCAATTTTGTAGTTATAGAAGGTAGTGATTTTACAGACGACTCAAATATTAATGAGTTTAATCTCAATGTCGAAATAGCAAAGAATCTAGGTATTCCTTCCATTATTGTGAGCAGTGCAGAACATAAGGATGAAAATACATTAAGTTCAACACTTCAATTAGCAATAAACACCTTTAAAGAAAAAGAAGTTGAAGTTATCGCTGCAGTTGCCAATATGATTGATCATGAAAATTTTGATAGTTATGCTTCAGAGCTGCATAAGGTGATTTCAAAAAATACGCAGATATATGCGTTTCCAAGAGTTAAAAATTTATCTAACCCCACATTAAAAGAGATTTTAAAAGCACTCGATGGTCGTGTGATTTTGGGTGAAGAATTTTTAGACAATCAGACCGGAAGTTTTGGTGTTGGAGCCATGCAGCTAAGAAATTATTTAGAACATATAAAACCTAATAGTTTGGTTATTACTCCAGGTGATAGAGCAGATATTATTCTCGGTGCATTACAAGCTAATATTTCTGACAACTATCCTCAAATATCTGGTATTATTTTAACGGGTGATTTAGTGCCAGAAGCTACCATAATGAAGCTAATAGAAGGTTTTGGTCATGGTGTTCCTATTATATCTGTAAAGCAAGGTACGTTTGGCGCAGCCAATAGTATCGGTAATATAAAATCTAGAATATACGCAGAAAGTAAGCAAAAGATTCAAAGGTCCATTTCGATATTTAAACAGCATGTGGAAGAAGCTGCTCTTTTAGATAATTTAATCTCGTTTAAACCTGAAGGTATCACGCCAAGAATGTTTCAGTATAATTTATTGCAACGAGCCAGGAAATCTAAGAAGCATATTGTACTACCTGAAGGTAACGACGATCGTATTTTAACGGCTGCGGCTAGATTATTACTAAATGGTGTAGTAGACATTACACTATTGGGCAAAAAAGAGGATGTTGAACGTAGAGCATCAAAATTAAATTTAGACTTAACCAATGCTCATATTGTAGATCCGATATCATCGCCAGATTTTGATGATTATGCACAGACATTTTATGAATTACGTAAACATAAAAATGTTAATTTAGATATGGCAAAAGACATGATGGTAGATGTGTCTTATTTTGGAACAATGATGGTGTATAAAGGACATGCAGATGGTATGGTTTCTGGTGCAGTGCATACCACACAACATACTATAAGACCGGCTTTACAATTTGTAAAAACTAAACCAGGTGTTTCAGTAGTGTCTTCGGTATTTTTTATGTGTTTAGAAGATAGAGTGTCGGTTTTTGGCGACTGTGCTATTAATCCAAATCCTACAGCAGAGGAACTGGCAGAAATTGCGATTTCTTCGGCTAATTCTAGTCAAAATTTTGGTATTGAGCCAAAAGTAGCTATGCTATCGTATTCATCTGGTAAATCAGGCAAAGGTGAAGATGTTGAGATCGTAAAGCAAGCTACTGAAATTGTAATGCAGAAACGACCAGATATTAAAATTGAAGGTCCTATTCAATATGATGCTGCAGTTGATATGAGCGTTGCTAAAAGTAAATTACCTAATTCTGAAGTTGCAGGTCAAGCAAGTGTTTTAATATTTCCTGATTTGAATACAGGAAACAATACCTATAAAGCCGTACAACGAGAAACAGGTGCATTAGCTATTGGGCCGATGTTACAAGGATTAAATAAGCCTGTGAATGATTTAAGCCGAGGTTGTACTATTGACGACGTGTTTAATACAGTTATCATTACTGCAATACAAGCGCAAGATTTGTAATAATCAATTAATTGAAGCAATGACAATACTTATAATAAACTCAGGAAGCTCTTCGATAAAATATCAACTGATCAAAATGCCTACGCAAGAAGTGCTTTGTAAAGGACAAGTTGAGCGCATTGGATTGGATGAACCAAAAATTAGCCATAAGTCTAGTACATCTAATTCTGAAAAAATCATTGTAGCCCATAATCATAGACAAGCTTTAGAAAGCATGGTTGATGTTTTGAAGGATACTTTAGAGGAGACCAATAGTACAGTTGATGCAGTTGGACATCGCGTAGTTCATGGTGGGAGTTATTTTTCAAAAACGGTGGAAATAGATGACGCTGTTAAGGATAAGATTGAATCGTTATTTTCATTAGCACCATTACATAATCCATCTAATTTAATAGGGATAAATATAGCTGAGGACTTATTTCCAGAGGCAAAACAAGTTGCAGTTTTCGATACCGCGTTTCATCAAACCATTCCAGAAGTGGCTTATACTTACGCAATTCCTAAAGAATGGTCAGAAGCATATAACATCCGTTTATATGGCTTCCATGGTACGAGTCACAAATATGTGTCTGAAAAAGCCACAGACTACTTAAAGCTTAATAATTCAAAATTAATAACCATTCATTTAGGAAACGGTTGTAGTATAACTGCTATTAAAGATGGAGTAAGCATTGACCATTCTTTAGGATTTGGGCCAATGAACGGACTTGTAATGGGAACGAGAAGTGGTGATATAGACCAATCTGTGATTTTTTATCTCATGGATAAATTGAATCTAACCACAGCTCAGATGAATAATTGGTTACAGAAAAACAGTGGAATGTTGGGCTTAACAGGTTATTCAGACTTTAGAGATATAGAACAAGAAGCACAAAACGGTAACCAGGATTGCCAATTGGCTTTAGAAATTAATGCTTATAGAATAAAGAAATATATCGGCAGTTATATTGCAGCTATGAATGGATTAGATGCGATTGTTTTCACGGCTGGTATTGGCGAGAATTCAGCTTTTATGAGAAAATTAGTTTGCGAAAACCTAGATTGTTTTGGTATTGAAATTGACGACAAACTCAACAGCATCAGAACAAACGATATACGAGAAATCAATAAAGCTAATTCAAAACAAAAAATCTTAGTAATTCCCACCAATGAAGAGTTAGAAATTGCCAAGCAAGTATATAGCTTGTAACGGTAATGTTATTTTTCCTTTTTAATATAAATCAGTCTAAATAATCAGTTTTAAAAAAATTGTTTAAACCATAAAGGTTATTTATTTTTGCGAGGCAAAATTCACATTCTTTTACCACCTAAAAAGGTAAGAGAACATAAAACTTAAACATATATGAATTTACACGAATATCAAGGAAAAGAACTACTTAGCAGCTTTGGCGTACGCATTCAAAGAGGAATTGTGGCTCAAACTGCTGATGAAGCTGTAACTGCAGCAAAAAAGTTAACTGAAGAAACAGGAACTGGATGGCATGTTATTAAAGCTCAAGTTCACGCTGGTGGTCGTGGAAAAGGTGGTGGAGTTAAGCTTGCCAAAAACCTTGACGAAGTAAAAGAAATCGCCGGGCAAATTATCGGTATGAATTTGGTAACACCTCAAACATCTGCTGAAGGTAAAAAAGTACACCAAGTGTTAATTGCAGAAGATGTGTATTACCCAGGTGACAATGAGCCAGAAGAATACTATATGTCTGTATTATTAAATCGTGGTACAGGTAAAAATATGATTATGTATTCTACTGAAGGTGGAATGGATATAGAGCAAGTTGCAGAAGAAACACCACACTTAATTTTTACAGAAGAAATAGATCCAGCATTAGGATTAATGCCATTTCAAGCGCGTCGTGTGGCGTTTAACTTAGGTCTATCTGGTGTAGCATTTAAAGAAATGACAAAGTTTGTGTCTGCATTATACACAGCATACGTAAAGTCTGATGCGTCATTATTTGAGATTAATCCAGTATTAAAAACAAGTGATGATAAAATCATGGCAGTAGATTCTAAGGTAACCTTAGATAGTAACGCTTTATTTAGACATAAAGATTTAGCTGAATTGCGCGACAAGCGCGAAGAAAATCCAATTGAGGTTGAAGCTGGCGAATTAGGTCTTAACTACGTAGATTTAGATGGTAATGTTGGTTGTATGGTTAATGGTGCTGGTTTAGCCATGGCAACTATGGATTTAATTAAGCATTCTGGTGGTGAGCCTGCTAATTTCCTTGATGTTGGTGGTACAGCAGATGCTGCTAGAGTAGAGGCTGCATTTAAGATTATACTTAAAGATCCTAATGTAAAAGCGATTTTAATAAACATTTTTGGTGGTATAGTACGTTGCGATAGAGTAGCACAAGGTGTTATTGATGCCTACAAGAACATGGGAACAATAAACGTTCCTATCATTGTACGTTTACAAGGTACTAATGCTGATATTGCAAAAGATTTAATTGACAATTCAGGATTAGATGTTTTAAGTGCAACAGAATTCCAAGAAGCAGCTGATAAAGTACAAGAAGTATTAGCATAGTCTTCTAAAAAATAGATATTTAAGCCTCATCATTTGATGAGGCTTTTTTGTTTTTATTTACTCATTTATTGCATGTATTGATTATGTTCCTTGATTAGTTAACTGTAACATTCTATTTTTTTTGACGTCTTAATTATATCAATCAATAAATCGAACAATTATGAATTTTTCAAAAACAAATCAAGAAAATGAAACCGTCAATAAGGTTGGCGTAAGTAGAAGTTTAAGAACTGTGGCATTGGCATTAGTATTTGCTATTAATGGTTTTGCATTCGCAAACAATCCTACTGGTTTAAAAGTGACTAAAACCATTGGTCAAGAAGTTATAGAACTATTAAGTGTTGCAGAGGCAGATTTAAACATGGACAGAAATGCTGTAGTTGAATTTGAAATTAATGACAAAAACGAAATTGTTATTTCTGATGTGCAAACTGACAGCTATTTCCTAAAAAGCTTTATAATACGACATCTTAATAAAGAAAAGATCAAGAATGCAGTGATTAATACAAATGAGACTTATAAAGTATTACTTAAATTTAGAAGAACTAATTAAAAGAAAAAGCGCTCTCATCAAGCGCTTTTTTTTTTGGTGTTAAAAAGTTAAAGTTCTATTAATCAGTGTTAAGGACTGTTAAGCACTGTAACAAATGAAAATAGAAGTCGTCTATTAAGTATCAATCTAAAAATCGAATAATTATGAGAACTCTTAAAATGTTATTACTAATCGTATCAATTACGTTTAGCAGTATTGCTTCAGCAGACACAAACCCAGTTGAAGATTTAAAAAAGACCAATTCTTCAAATCAATTAATTTCTCAAACAGTGAGTAAATTATTAGAAGATTCGTATGTACAGCTTAATGCAGATACCAAGGCAACTGTAAAATTAGCTGTAAATAAGGATGGTGAAATAGTTGTATTATATGTTGAAACTAATAATGAGGATGTTGAAGCATACATTAAAAACAGACTAAACTATAAGAAAGTGTCTAGTGACATGGCAAATGGTAAATATTTTACTGTGCCGGTTACCATGTTAAAAACTAAGTAGTTTAAACGACCTTGACAAAATTTAAAAGCAACAATTGTTAATTGTTGCTTTTTTTATGTTTTGGGTTTTGCTTTTTAGGCATAGGACCTCTAAGATGAATGATAAGTCCATTAAGAAAATTTCTTAAAATTTGATCACCACATTCTCTGTAGTTAGGATGGTCTTCTCTTCTAAAGAAAGCGCCGAGTTCACTTTTTGAAACCCTGAAATCTACCAATTCTAATATCTTAATAATATCATCGTCACGTAATTTGTGTGCAACTCTTAGTTTTTTGAATATGTCGTTGTTTGTCATAAGTATTTATTTATAAAGCCATTCATAAGCCTTACCAAAGTTTTCGGACCAAAGCACTTCATTATGTTCTCCATCTTGCACGACTTGGCTTTCTATTTGTGTTATTCCTTTTGCTTTTAAAAGATCAACCATCCGTTGTTGATCTGGTACCATAGAATCTCCTTCGTTTTCACCAACAAGAAAATAAAATTTTGAAGAATTAGGTATCTCTGTATTTGATACGATGTCATAAATCTCCGGGTTTATCCAGAAGGAAGACGAAAATACACCTGCTTTACCAAACGTCTCAGGATGTTTTAGTGCACCATAAAAAGAAATTAAACCACCAAGTGATGCACCAAAAATGGTGGTATGTTTCGCTTCAGATTTTGTTCTATATGTGATATCAATATGTGGTTTTAAGGTGTTTTTAATAAACAAAAGGTATGCCTCACCTTTTCCTCCACCATATTTTTCATGCTTAAATGGTGTCAATTCATCAATACGCTTTTCGGCACCGTGCTCTATTCCGATAATTATACTTTGATTTTTTGTAATGTCATCTAAATACTCATCAACTTTCCATTCTCCCGCATAAGATGATTCTGCATCAAATAAATTTTGCGCATCATGCATGTAAACCACAGGATACCGCTTTTCAGAATTTTGGTAATCTTTAGGTAAGTATACCCAAATTTGTCTTGTAGTGTCAAGTTGAGGTGATGAAATGGTGAATTTTGTAATATTCTGAAAAACAGTATTTTGATCTTCATTTTTACATGAAAATATTACAAAAACCAACATAAAATACAGTTTGTGTTTTATGTATATATTAGTGTTTAGCATTGATAAACGTTGAATTATTCCGACCAAGTACAAAATATTTTTCGACAAGATACAAGATATCAACGACAATAAAATAATTGACCTCTTTAACTTTACAGTAGACAAAATGTTGCCTGTTACCATGATGAATAGACAAGAAAAACTCAGCTTATTATCAGAGATGATTGCATTCGCTCAGTCGGATGACAGTCTTAAGTCTATAGAATATAATTTTTTGTATAGTATTGCCAAGCAGTTAGGTATATCTAAAGAAGATTTTGATTATCTAATAGAACATCCAGTGACTTATGTGCATTTAAAATCACATAGTGAACGCATTGTGCAGTTTCATCGTTTGGTTTTACTCATGAATTTAGATCATAAGGTTTCTTCGAAACAATTGGTAAAGATTCATAATTTCGGTCTACGTATGGGACTTAGTCATGAATCTATAAACCGTGTTTTAGATTTGATGGACAGTTTTCCAAATAAAATAGTTCCACCAGATTTTCTAATAGATATATTTAAAGTACAGTATAATTAGGTTAAAAAAATCCGCTTTAAAGCGGATTTTTTATTTCACTTTTAATTTTTCTAGTTTTTCTTGATATGTTGTAATCTCATCTCTAAATCTTGCAGCTTCCATAAAGTCTAGAGATTTTGCAGCCTGTTCCATTTGCTTACGCTTTTCTTTGATTTTCTTTTCGAGTTGGGATTTTGTAAGATATTCACTCTCTGGTTCTGCAGCTATTTTTGCGTCAAGCTCGGTCTTATATGTACTTACAGAATTTTTGGCGAGTGCACTATCCAAACTTTTATTTAGTGCTTTAGGAACAATATTGTTTTCAGTGTTATAAGTAATTTGTTTTTCTCTTCGATAGTTGGTTTCGTCAATAGTTTTCTGCATGCTTTTAGTAATAGTGTCAGCATACATTATTGCCATACCATTAAGGTTACGCGCAGCTCTACCTACTGTTTGAGTTAAAGATCTATTAGACCGAAGGAAACCTTCTTTATCCGCATCAAGTATGGCAACTAAAGATACTTCTGGTAAATCTAATCCCTCACGAAGTAAATTCACTCCAACCAAAACATCAAATAAACCTTTACGTAAATCTTGCATAATTTCTACACGCTCTAAGGTGTCAACATCACTATGAATATAGCGACATCTAATGGCAATCCGCGTTAGGTATTTTACAAGTTCTTCTGCCATGCGCTTGGTAAGTGTAGTTACTAAAGTCCGCTCGTCTTTTTCTACACGGTCTTGTATTTCTTCAATTAAATCATCAATCTGATTTAGACTTGGTCGAACTTCTATAATTGGGTCTAAAAGTCCTGTTGGTCGAATAACTTGTTCAACATAAACACCATCAGATTTTTGTAATTCGTAGTCTGCTGGTGTTGCTGATACGTAAATCACTTGATTTTGTAAAGATTCGAACTCTTCAAATTTTAGAGGTCTATTATCCATTGCGGCAGGCAATCTAAATCCATATTCTACCAAATTTTCTTTACGACTTCTATCACCACCATACATAGCATGCACCTGAGATATGGTCACATGACTTTCGTCTACAACCATCAAATAATCATCTGGGAAATAATCTAATAAGCAGAAAGGCCTAGTGCCTGGTGCGCGTCCATCGAGATAACGCGAATAGTTCTCAATACCAGAACAGTAACCTAGTTCTCGTATCATCTCTAAGTCAAACTCTGTCCGTTCCTTAAGTCGTTTCGCTTCTAGGTGTTTGCCAATATCTTTAAAATAATCGTGCTGTACTACTAAATCATCTTGAATATCCCTAATGGCATTTTGTAATACATCTGGCGACGTTACAAACATGTTTGCAGGATAGATGTTTAATCTATCATACCGTTCTATAACTTCGTTAGTCATAACGTCAAAGGCTTCAATTTCTTCAATTTCATCACCGAAGAAGTGAATTCTAAAAGCGTTATTTGCATATCCTGGAAATACATCCACGGTATCTCCTTTTATTCTGAAGTTACCATTTTTAAAATCAGCCTCGGTACGAGAATATAAACTCTGAACAAGTTGATGCAGTAGTTTAGTTCTTGATATGACTTGATCACGTTCGATTGTAATCACATTTTTTTGAAATTCGACTGGATTACCAATACCATACAAACATGATACTGAAGCCACAACTAAAACATCTCTTCTTCCAGACAATAGGGAGGACGTGGTACTTAATCGCATCTTCTCAATTTCTTCGTTTATAGATAAATCTTTTTCAATATAAACTCCAGAAACAGGTATATACGCTTCAGGTTGATAGTAATCATAATACGACACAAAATACTCAACCGCATTATTAGGAAAGAACTGTTTAAACTCAGAATATAACTGTGCTGCTAAGGTTTTGTTATGAGCTAAAACCAAAGTAGGTCGTTGTACTTCTTCAATAACATTGGCTACAGTAAATGTTTTACCAGAACCTGTAACCCCAAGAAGTGTTTGGTACTTTTCGTTTTCATTAATGCCGTTAGCTAATTGCTTTATGGCATCTGGTTGATCACCAGTTGGGCTAAATTCTGACTCAATTTTAAATCGCATAAAGCAAAGTTACGATAAAGAACAGTGCCAATCAATTAACGTTTTAAGGCAAAATGACCTTTAACTTCAAACGATTGTTCACCACCTTCAATCACCGCCATAAACCAATAATCACTTGCCGGCATATTATTTCCGTTATAAGTACCATCCCAACCTGCTGTGTTAGACCCCAATTGTTTTAGAAGTTTACCAAATCTATCAAAAATGTAAACAACACTACCAGGCAACGTTTCTATACCAACAATGTGCCATGTCGGGTTGTCTAAATCGCCATTTGGTGTAAAGAATTTTGGTGCATCAACAACCACAACTTCTCGTGTTACTTCAGCACATCCATTAAGGTCTATAATTGTTATGGTATGATAACCTAATGCTACATTTTCAAAAATGTTAGAGTCTTGTGGATCTCCATCATCCAGAATATATTGATAGTTACCAATGCCACTAATTGTAATAGTAATGTTATTTGGATCTGAGAAATCAACGGTTTCAACAACGTCAATCATTGCTGATTCTGATTCTATAACATCAAATGTGCTTGTGGTAGAACATCCAAATTCTGAAGTAACAGTAACTGAATACGTGCCAAGTGCGGTTATTTCGATCTCAGAAGTCGTTTCACCATTTGACCACAAATAAGTGTCAGAAGTTATGAAGGTTTCTGCCGAAACAATTAACGGTAAGTTATCAATACAAACCACTTGATCTTCTATGTCTACTATTGGTTTAGGATGAACAATAGTTGTAAACTGAGTTAAAGTATAGCATCCTGTTGTATTGTTCTCAACTCTTCCATAAATGACTTCCCCATCAAACGCATCATAAGTAAAACTTGAAATTACCTCAATGCCTTCTTCTGCCGATTGCAAATTGTTAAAATACGTCACTGTAAATTCCGATGGATTTTGAGAACCAAGAATTGTTGATGTTTGAGATCCGAAGCTAAAATTCTGTATACCGTCAAAATCATCATCACAAGTCATCAAATCACTTGGTTGATTGGCTATTGGCACAGGATTAACTCTAAGTGAAAACGGATATATATGATAGCAATGGGTTGTGCTGAATTCAATTCGTGCATAAATCGTATCTAAATTACTTGAGTATGTATAGTTAGGGTCTAATGCATTTTCATTTGAAATAGCATCATCTTCAGATGAGAAATAGCTGAATAAAACATTGTAATCAGAATCTACTATAATGTCGTTGATTGTAGTAAGATTAAAACTATTTGTATCATTTGCACAGATATCATGGATTTGGAAATCATTAATAGCTGGAGGTAAGTTTACATTTAGTTCTAATGGTACGTATCTGTAACAGTTGCCTATTGTGTTTAAAACTTTAATATAAACCGTTTGGGGATTACTTAAGTTTGAATAGTTCTCAGGATTTGCTATAGCATTTGTGTCATTATCTAAATCTTCAACTGTTTCAAAATAGGTGATGACTTCATTCGGATTAAAATTATCAAAAAGTTGATCTTCAACAGATGTTAAATCAAATTGAGTGATAGCGTCATAATCGTTGTCACATTCTAATAAAGATTCTGGTGCATTAGGAAAAGGATTAATAATGAGATTAAAGTTGGTTAAACTATAGCAGCCCGTTTCATTGTTCTCGATCCTAACAATGATTTCTGTATCATCACTAGCTGTATAAACTGGTCCGAGGTGATTAACATCATTATTGGCTTGTTCTAGGTTTAAATGATAGGTTACGGTAAATCCATCTGCACTTTGGTCTCCTAATACAGTATTGGTTTGTGTCTCTAAATCAAAGTTTTCAAGGTTGTTGTTAGAATTATCATCGCAAACCTCAATATCATTTGGTTGGTTAGCAATTGGCAATGGATTTATTTGTAGTGTAAAATCATACACATAGAAACAACCTGTTGTAGCATCTTCTATTCTTATATATATAATATCGCCTACAGTGCTATACGTGTAATCTGTTGATAATGCATTGCTATTGGTTTCAGCGTCAGCATAATTTGAGTGAAAAGACAATAGCACATTTGTTGTGTCATCAACGATAACTGTATTTATTTCATTAAGGTTAAAAGCGCTATCAGGATTATCACATATCTCATAAATTTCAAACTCATTGATTGGTGGTGGTGACAACGTATTTAATTCAAGAGGAACAGCAGTATAACAATTTGCTGAAGTATTAAATACCTTTATAAACACAGTTTGAGGATTGCTTAAATTGGTGTAGTTATCTGGAACTGTTATTGGATTTGCATCTGACTCCAAATCGTCTAATGATTGAAAATAGGTAATAATAACATTACTTGGCATTACCGGATATAGTTCAGATTCAGCCGTTGTGAGATTGAAAGTGTTGATTTCATCGTAATCTGTATCACATATAACTATTGGGTTCACAGATGATGGTGCAGGATACACAATTGTGGTAAATGATGTTGTAGAAAAACATCCCGTAATTGAGTTGACCACTCTAACATAAATGATTTCGTTATTTCCGGAATTATAATCATCCGGTATGGCATTCTCACCAGATTCTGCTTCTGATTGAGAGTTGTGATAACTCACTAAAAATATACTTGGATCTTGGTTTTGAAGTACAGATGCATTTTGAGAAATAAGGTTAAATACTTCAAAGCCGTCATTAGATGTGTCATCGCATGTTTCTAAATCTATTGGTTGATTTGCGATAGGTAATGGGTTGATGATAAGCTCAAAAGGATATGTTGTATAACAACCAGTTTCAGTATATGTTAATCTTACATAAATAATATGAGATGATGCCGAATAGATAAAATTTGTATCTAATGATGCCAGATTATTTTCAGCATCACTTGCAGTATTGTGATAGGTAAAGTCTATACCTGTAGTATCATCTGTAACAATTGAATTAATAGTTGTCAAATCAAAACTCGAAGCGGAATTATCACATATTTCATGAGTCATAAAATCATTCACAGTTGGCGGTAAATTGACAATAATATCAACTGGTATATGAACATAACAATTACTAATAGTATTATTTATTTTCACATAAACTGTTTGTGGGTTTGATGTGTTCGTATAATTCTGTGGGTCTAAAATTTGATTAATATCGAGGTCGAGATCTTCAAGCGTTTCAAAATAAGAAACTACGATATTGTCTTGTCTTACATCTAGAATCTCTAGTTCAGCAATGGTAAGATTCCATGTTAAAATGCCGTCATAATTGTCATCACAGGCAACCAGAGGTGATGCAGGATATACAGTTGGAGCTGCAATAACATTGATTTCAAACGACGAAAGTCCATAGCAATAAGTACCATTATCTACTCGGGCAAAAAGTTGTTGAGGATTTACTGTGTTAGTAAAATTTAAGTCGGTTAAAGGATTAATACTGTTTTCGGCATTGTATTGGGATGTGTAGAACGTAATCGTTAAACTTTCTGGGCTTCCAGTTTCCATGGCTGTCATGGTTTCATTGAGATCTACTGTAACTACACCATCATTTGAAATATCATCACAAATAAATATACTTTCAGCAGGGTTAAATATTGGCAATGCACCAACTTCTAGCTCAAATGACGACGTTCCAAAACATTCTGAATCTGTATTGTTTTCTACCCTAACATAAATGGTTTGCGGACTTGAAGTATTGTTATAAATAGAATACTTATTTATTTCATTAGTGCCATCTAAAGCGTCTTGCTCAGTTTCAAAATATCGTACAAATTTATCTGGTTGTCCATTTAAGATTTCAGGGTCTTTCAAATAGAAATAAAAATCTGCAACGCCACTAATGTCAGCTTCACAATTTTCAAAATTTGAAATAGGTATAAATTCAGGATGCGTATTAATATAAACGTAGAAGCCTGAAATACTGTAGCAACCTGAGGTTTCGTTAGCTACTCTTACGTAGATATAATCTGTTGATGTTGTGTAATTGGCCGGATCTGCGATTGGGTCAATACCTTCAAGCGAATTATTATAGTTACTATAAAATGAAATCTCAAAGCCTGCGGTAGACGAAACAACCTCTGGAATTTTTGAATTTAAGTCTACAGTAGATATACCATCGTCGTCGTCATCACAAACAATAATATTTGTTGGATACATCACTTCTGGTGCGTCAACTACACTAATCTCTATGGTAGAGACATCATAACATTCAGATTGGGTATTTGTAACTCTGATATAGAAAGTTTGAGGATTAGAGCTATTATAGACATAATCTGGTAATATGTTCTCGTTGTTCAGAGCATCTTGCTCTGTAAGATAGTATTTAACGTTATAAGGGCTTACACCTTGGCTAGCGATTTCATTAAATGTTGGCATAAATAAAGTCGTAAACCCATCATTAACACTGTCATCACAATATTCACCTGTTTGAGGTGATAACACAACTGCTTCAGAAATAGAAAGTGTAACAGTAACAAATTCTGTACAGTCATCGCTTATAATTGTTGCATAGATTACTGTACCATTGTTAGATACTATATATGGTACGGTTTCGTCTAGTGGATTAACACTATTAGCTCGGTCTTCTTCAGTGGCATAAAAGGTCGTTTCCCACTCATCATAATCATCTTCTATTTCGGTTTCAACTTCTGATAAATCAAAATCTGCAATACCATCATTACTTGCATCATCACATACTACAAATGCTTCAGCTGAGTATGTAGTTTGAATAATATTTGAAAATAAATCTATCTCAGTTACTGCATAACAACCTGTAGTGTCATCTTGGACTCTAACATAGATCTGTTGGTAATTTGGTACAAAATTTTGATAATTTTCTGGATCACCAATTGGATTTATATTCTGATGCGCATCAAATAAGTACTCATGATAAGACACAGTAACACCAGTCAGTCCCAAAAGAATACTATCTATTACGGACGTGAGATCGAAGGTTTCAAAGCCATCAAAATCTTGTTCGCACATATTAATATATGGAGAATCTGGACTAATCGGAGGACCACTTTGGAATACAATAGATATTGGTGTTGTTGAAAAACATCCTGTATTTGGATCATAGATTCTTACAAATAATGATTCAGAAATATTATTATTAGCATAAGGTGAGAAAATGGGGTTGATACCCATATCGGCTTCCGGTTGAGAAAAATGATAGCTAATAAATAGATTGGTATTTCCATCTAATATTTGATCATTTGCCGAATTTAAATCAACAAAAGTAAAATCTTCTTGAGTAGCGTCTTGACATACCACTATTGGGTCTGGTTCAACAAAGTCGGGTTTGCTATTTACCACAAGGTTAAAGGTAGAATACGCTAAACAGCCATTAGAAGTATCTTCAATTCTTACGAATATTTGTTGAGGTGAACTTGTGTTTTCAATGATTCCACTAATAGGATTCATATTATTTTGAGCATCGTCGTCACTGTAATGATAAGTGATATTGTAGGAAGAAGAATAAGGCACGGAAGAAAGTACCTCTCCGTCTTTAGTATTCAAATCAAAATCCTCAACACCATCATTTGAGTCATCATCGCAGAGCAGATAATCAGATATAGTACTTGCAGATTGTTCTGAATTCAGCGTGATTTCTACGGTATCTTCAATGACACAAGACGTTTGATTTAATTGAATAGTAATTTCAACTTTATATGATCCTGAAGATGTTGCATTTAATGTTGCTGCATTTTCACCACTCATTAATACATCATCTTGATACCATTGATAGGTTGCAAGAGGATTTTGTATATCACCATTTAAGGATACAGACTCTCCACAAGTCGTAATATCCGGACCTAAATCTACACTAGCATTAAAACTATTACCTTCAATAAAAACCGCAGAATCATAGTTATTATCAGTTTGATCTGCAATAACTAGTTTTATTTCGTAGGCTACATTTGGGGTTATTGATGCGGTTGCCGTCATTACTACAGTTCTTCCATTATAGTTTGTGTCACCTATGTTATAGCCTTCAAAATATTGTTCATTTGAGGCAGCACATTGGCCAACAATTTGATCATGAATGGTATTGGTGTTTACAGGAATGTTGGTGCCAGGAATTAAAGCAATATTTGTAAACGGATCTGTTGAGTTGGCTTCTCTAATTAAGAAGGCAAAGCCATCTGAATAAAAACAAGGGAAATTTTGTTCATATTCCTCTGATGCTAATAAGTAATTGAACTGGATTTGGTTGGCTACAGAGATGAAATTAAATTGAATCGACGTGGCGTTAAGTGTATTTGAAATGCCTAATGCATTTTCTAAATCTATATCCGTGCCCCAATTACTATCGCCTTCGTTTAATGAGTTTGTATTGGTCGTGTTACCGGCAGAATTAACATTACCTGTTGTGAGAACAATTCCATTCTGAAACGGAAAGTTAGAATTAGATTGCTCAAAAAAGCCATAGCTAGAAATACCGTTAACATCTCCATTTACAGTTGAACTGATATTTGATATTTCAACACAATTTTGTCCTAAACTATTTTGAATGAGTTGTTCTAATGGTAGTGAGTCGTCGGTAGTAATTTGTTGGGCAAAACTACTTATTGAGAAAATAGTAAAAAGAATCTGGGTAATTGTAATTCTATATTTCACGTATAACTTATTTAATTGAAATTAAGTAGGTTACATTAGTCACGTTTGGGCTAATGCAAGTTATAAGAGAAAAAAGTAAAAAGAAATACCCAATACTAGGGATTTTTTACGTTAACCGACAAAATTAATGGGTCAACATGTTGTAAATAGTTGAACACTTGAGAGTTACTATCTTTTCAGAGCAAAATGGCCTTTAATTTCAAATCTTTCACCATCCTTGATAACGTCTGCAATATACCAGTAATCTCCTGATGGCATTTTGTTACCGTTGTACGTGCCGTCCCAACCAGGCGTATTGTGCTTAAGAACTGTGAGCAACTTACCAAATCGATCAAATATATGAATCACTGTACCAGGTAATGTCTCAACACCGGCAATATGCCACTGATCAAAATCACCGTCACCATTAGGCGTCATGTGTTTTGGGGTATCGAGGACTAAGACTTCTCTTGTAGTTTGAGCACACCCATTAATGTCTGTTATAGTAATAGTATTATAACCAATAGGAACATTATTAAATACATTTGATTCTTGAGGAATCAAATCATTCAATTGGTATAAGTAGTCGCCAATACCACTTACTGTCAATATAATGTTGTTTGGGTCTGAGAAATCGATTGTTTCAACCACATCAATGTTAGCTGACTCTGATTCTGTAACATTAAAGGAGGAAGTACTTGAACAACCAAATTCATTGGTTATTGTAACGCTGTAGCTTCCAGCTTCTATAATTTCAATATTTGATGAAATCTCATTTGTTGACCAAACATAGGAGTCCGAATTATTACCAGTGTACGCAGATACTACAAGTGGTAAGTTGTCTAAACAAATTAATTGATCCTCAATTATGACTTCTGGTAAAGGATTAATGATAACATTGAATTCTGTAATATCAAAACATCCTGTGTTAATATCCTCTAGTCTAGCAAAAATGGTTTGTCCATTAAAAGCATTATATATTTCATCGAGTGCTATTATGTTATTGTTAGCGTTTTCTTCAATATTGAAATATGTGACACTAAATTCTTCAGGATTAAGATCATTGAGTATATTTTCATTTTGATTTGAAAGATTGACTTCTAAAAATCCATCATTATTATCATCACACAAAATAATATCATCAGGTTGGGTTGCAACAGGTGGTTCTAAAACCACAAGTTCAAATGGATGGGTTGCGAAGCATCCAGTTGTACTAAACTCTGCCCTAACAACTAAAGATTGAATGTCGCTAGTATAAGTAAATATATCATTCAAAGGATTTAAACCAGCCTCAGCATCAGTTGCATTGGTATAGTAACTCACAATAACATTAAAGGGAACATCAAGTAGTGCAGAATTAATTTCACTCAAGTCAAAAGTATTATCTACCGTATCACATATTTCAAAAGTTTCTATTGGATTAATTTGAGGGGCTGGATTAATAATTAAACTAAAAGAAACAATTGAATAACATCCAGTGGTTAGATTTTCTACTTTCAGGAAAATGGATTCATTTTCAACTGTATTAATATAATTAGTAGGTGATTCGATTTCGTTTGAGTTTGTTTCAGCATCGATAAAGCTATTATAATAGGCGAATGCAATATTGTATTGTCTACCATCCAATATATCGAGTTCAATATCTGTTAAGTCCCATTCTAAGTTGGTATTATAATTATCACCACATGCAACTAAAGATTGGTTAGTATTGACTTCTGGTAATGACAAGACGTTTAATGTAAAGGTCTCCACATTATAACACTCAGTATCTGAATTCTCTATTCTTGCATATAATAATTGAGGATTACTACTAGCATTAAAATTTAATGGTATGGCATTTGTGCCCAGATTAGCATTTAAAGGTGATAAGTGAAATGATACATTAAGTGGAGTAGTGCTGCCAACTATAATTTCATCAACTTTACTGCTTAAGTCTGTAGTTACAAGTCCATTATTAAAGATGTCGCATTCAAAAACATCTGATGGTGGGTTATAGTCAGGTGATTGTCTAACTTCGATTTGCATCGGTACGATTTTGAAACAGCCGTTTTCAATTTCATTTTCTAATCGTACATATATGATTTGTGGATTACTTGTGTTTTGATAAGCAATAGTTTGATCAATAGGGTTTTGTCTTGTGGTTGCGTCGAGTTCGGTTTCAAAATAAAGTACTTGCATACCTTCTTGACCGTCAATTATTTCGGTATTTCTACTTTCGAAAAAGAAATCTGAAGGTTGGTTAGGATTGTCTTCACAATTTATATAACTATTGATTTCGTCTAATTGCGGATCTGCATATATTAGAACATCAAAATTAAATACGGTGTAGCAATTAGATCCATCTAGTCCTACTCGTAAGAAGATTTCAGAACTTGTTGTATTGTAATTGTCTGGACTAGATATTGATAAAAATTCAAAGAATTCACTTGAGGCATTTTCAAATGTGTTGTGGAATGTAAAGCTGATATTACTGGTGTCAATATTAATGTTATCCAATACGGTTTCTAAATTAACTGTAGCTACAAGATTTTGATCTTCATCACAAACAATAATTGGCTCAGGATTAAAATCGTTAAGTAATGAAGCAATATTAAGTTGCACTGCTGCGACATCAAAACATTCAGTCAGTAAGTTAGTAACTCGAACATATAATTCTTGCCCTAAATTTAACTCATAAATATCTTCAGAAATGATATTGGTTTGCAGTTCGGCATCCTCTGGACTTTCATAAAATTCTACCGAGGCAGGTAAACTAACATCATTAATAATATTTTGTCTAATAGGTTCTAAAACGATGCTAGTCGCATTGGTGATCGTATTAGTAAAACCACAATAGTCGTACTGAAAATCAGTAACAATAAGAGGTGGATTTATCTTTAATGTTACTTCCGTGTCAAATTGGCAATCTTCAAAATTAGATCTTATATATAACGTCTGTTCATTTGTAACCGTGATTGGTAAAGTTTGGTCTAAAGGACTAAGTCCTAAGTCTCTATCGTTTTCAGTTAGATAAAACTGAATTTGAATATTATTATAACCATTTTTAAGATCGTCTGCTACATTTTCTAAGTTAAAATCAACAATACCATCACCTGATGGATCATCGCAAAGAAAAAACTCACTATCATTTCCAATAACATTGAACAAAAGGTTTTTATGTACAATTAGAGGTATTTCTCTTTGACAATTGGCATTCTCAAAAGCAATGCCCAATCTCATGGTAAACGAGTTGTTATTTGTCAAAGTTAATGATCTAGGATTACCCAAACCATACAATTCTAAGGTACTAACCGTAGATCCTGGAAACAACGTATTTTCTATGTAATCAAAATAAGCTTCAATATCAAAGGTCACAGGAACATTGTCATAGTTATTTAATGTACCAGCTATAACTTCAGAATATTCCGGGTCTTCACATGCACTCAAGACTAATTGATCTACACCAAGTTCTGGTGGTGATAAATAATTAAAATTTAGGTAAGCAAGCGAAAAGCAATCATCGGTGGCACCTACAACCTCAACTCTTGCGACAAGTCTTGGTGGTTGTAAGTTGAAGTCGGGAAAATCATCTATGGCATTAATCCTATTTATGGCATCTTCTTCTGTCATATAGTACGTTACGACTCTATTAAGTTCACTGTTAGACATCACAACATCAAATTGATTGAGTTCTGTAATGCCGACATCTGTGATTTGGTCAAAGCAGATATCCAAGAAAAAATTTAATGTCGTAATATTTGGCGGTGAGGTAATAGAAAGATCAAAACTGCCGATTTGTAAACAACTTCCATCAAAACTTTCAATTCTAACAAAAATTGTTTCTTCATCATTAGAATTCTGATATATTCCAGAAATAGGGTTATTATTATCTAAAGCATCATCTTCTGACAAATGATAGCTTATGTCATAATTTGTAGAAGGAAGCTGTGCATATATCTCGTCATCCATTAGAAATGGAAAATCAAAATCAAAGGTGCCATCTTCAGGTGTTGGATCACATACAATGAGGTCATTAATGGGTTGAGTAGGTTGAAAAGGGATAACTTCTACATCTATTTCGTCAGAGAGTATACAGCTACCACTATCAAATGGTAGCGAGATTTCTACTCTATATGTTCCAGTATCACTAACCTGTAATACTGCATTGTTTTCACCTGTGACTACATTATTGTTCAAAAACCACTGATAAGTAGCATCTGGGTTATCAATATTTGCGTCTAATAACAAATCAGTACCACAAACAGATTGGTCTGGACCTAAATCTATAGCGCCACCAAAGCTTTCTGCTTCAATGAATACCGCAGAGTCAAACCGTTGGTCAATGTGATCTGCAATAATAAATTTAACTGTGTATGTTTCTCCGGGTATTATATTTGTTTGCGCGGTTAGTGCAGTGGTATGTCCATTAAAGTTTGTACTACCGATATTATAACCTTCAAAAAATTGTTCGTTATTGGCTTCACAAAATCCTGTTATTTCAGGATGAATGGTGTTGGTACTTATTTCAATATCTGAATCTGGAATAGTAGCAATGTTTACAAAGGGATCTGTACTGTTGGTTCTTCTCACTAATATGGCAAAGACATCTCTAAAATTACACGGATATTCTTGTTGGTATTCATCTGATGCAAAAACATATTTAAAGGCCAGAAAATCATTAACTGAAACTAAATCAAATTGAAGCGAAGTAGCATTTAAGGTTTGATCCACACCAACAAATTCTAAGATGTCTGGATCAGTTTCCCAATTTAATTCACCATCACTTAAATCGCTAGGGTTTACACTATTGCCTGCATTACTCACGCGACCAGTAGATAATATAAAACCACTTTCTAATGGGAAATTAGAATTGTTATTATTAAAACTACCGTAACTTGGAATATTGTTAATGTCACCATTAAACTGAGAAATAGCATTACTAGTTACCGCACAGTTATTTCCAACAACATTTTGAATGAGTTCCTCAGGTGTTTGAGTCCCATCTGTAGTAATCTGTTGTGCATTAACTATGCTTATATGCAGTATAATGCATGTAAGTATATGTATGCCCTTCTTTATCATTGCTTTTTTTGAAGTCCTTGCAAGTACAAGGAACCTCTAATCTCCAAAGATATGAAAAAGTAGGTAAGTGGTAGATAATCTTATTTTTTAAAACTATCTTCTCAATGCAAAATGTCCTTTTACCTCAAAAGATTGTGTACCTCTTTGTACCAATGCAGTAAACCAGTAATCACTAGCTGGTAGTTTAAAACCATTAAATGTACCGTCCCAACCTGGGGTATCGTGTTTTAAGGTAGTTAAATGCTTGCCATAACGATCAAAGATGTGAATTATTGTTCCTGGTAAAGTTTCTACACCTACAATGTGCCAAGTATCAAATTGACCATCTCCATTTGGTGATAAGTGTTTAGGAATATCAATAACAAGGACTTCTCTAGTGACTTCAGAACAACCGTTAAGGTCTATTATCCTGACTGTATGATAACCCATGGCTACATTTTCAAAAATATTTGATTCTTGCGGTTCACCATTATCTAGTTGATATAAGTAATTTCCAATTCCACTTATTGTTACTGTGATATTATTAGGGTCTGAGAAATCTATAATTTCAGTAGCTTCTATAGTTGCTGCCTCAGATTCAGATACTTCAAAGTTTTGTGAAACTTCACAACCAAACTCAGTTGTAACGCTTACCCAATAAGAACCAACATCAGTAATTTCAATTTCTGGCGTGGTCTCACCTGTTGACCATAGGTATTCATCGGATATTATATTTGTATTAGCCGAAACCAATAATGGGCCATGATCTAAGCAAATTACTTGATCCTCTATATCTAAGAAAGGTAATGGATTTACAACAATTGAAAACTGTGTTGTGTTATGACAGCCTGTTGAATTATTAATTACTCGTGCAAATATGGTTTCACCATCATAAGCGACGTAATTCTGAGCTAAAGGAAATTCACCATTATCTGCTTCCTCTTGAGTATTGTGATAGCTTACGCTAAATAGTGTTGCACTTTGGCCATTTAAAATATTTTGATTTTGTTGATTAAGATTAAATTCCACTTGTCCATCATAATCATCATCACACGCGATAAGGTCATTAGGTTGATTTGCTACTGGTAACGGATTAATGCGCAGAGTGAATGGATATACGAAGAAACAATGTGTAGTACTAAATTCAACACGTGCATATAGAGATTCTATCGTTGAGGTATACAAGTAATTTGTATTTAGGGCATTCTGATTTAATAACGCATCGTTTTCGGTAGTATAATAGCTGAATAAAACGTTATAATCTGTGTCAACTAATGCGTTGTTGATACTAGTTAAATCTACGCTAGAATTGTCGTTTTCACAGGCATTAAAAACTTGAATATCATTTACAACTGGTGGTAAATTTGCATTTAATTCTATTGGTACATGTCTATAACAATCACCTACTGTATTATAGACTTTGACGTATACCGTTTGAGGATTACTCAGGTTTGTATATGTATCAGGATTGGATATAGGATTTGTGTTTGATTCTAAATCTGTTATACTCTCGAAATATGTTATTACTTCATTTGTAGGATCTGACTGAAATAGATCATTTTCTGCAGTTGTCAAATCAAATACAGTTATTCCATCATAATTACTATCGCATTCTAAAATAGGTTGTGGTGTGTTAGGAAATGGATTAACCCTTAAGAAGAAACTCGTTAGACTATAACAGCCGGTTTCATTGTTCTCTATTCTTACTGTAATTTCAGTATTTGTGCTTGCTGAGAACGATGAAGCCAATGGATTTGTGTCATTATTTGCCTGCTGTTCATTGAGGTGATATGTCACTGTATAATCAGTTGAATTCTGACTACCTAGAACAGTTAAAGTCTGTGATTCTAAATCGAATGCTTCAAAACCATTATTAGATTCGTCATCACACGCTTGCATGTCGTTAGGCTGATTTGCGACCGGTAACGGATTTATCTGCAATGTAAATTCATACACATAAAAACAGCCAGATGTAGCGTCTTCAATTCTTGCGAATATATTATCATTATTACTGTTATATGTGTAGGATGCTGCAAGTGCATTACTATTAGTTTCAGCGTCTGAGTATGAAGTGTGATAACTTAATAAGACATTAGTGCTATTATCAACTATGACAGTATCAATATCGTTTAGATTGAATACGCTATTTGGATTGTCACATATTTCATAAGTTCCAAAAGTGTTGATTGCTGGTGGAACATTAACAACTAAATCTACAGGAATATTGGCGAAACAATCACTTACAGTATTATGCACTTTTACATAAACTGTTTGAGGATTTGAGATGTTGGTGAAATTTTCAGGGTCTGTAATGGCATTAATTCCTGCCTCAAGATCTTCTACAGTTTCGTAGTATGAAACTTCGGTGTTTTCTTGTCTAACATCTAGTATTTCAATCTCAGCAACGGTTAAATCCCAATTCACCAAGCCATCATAATCAACGTCGCATTGTACTAATTGATCCAATGTATTTACATCTGGGATTTGGATAACGTTTAACACAAAAGATGTTATAGAATTACAAATAGTACCATTATCTACTTGCACATAAATTTCTTGTGGATTAACAGTGTTTGAAAATTGTAATGGCAGAGGATTTGTACTTGTTCTTGCATCGTCTTCTGTTAAGTAAAAAGTGACACTTTGTGTTTCTGGTATACCGGCTGAAATCTCAGTAACTTTAGTAGATAAATCAAACTCAGCAATACCATCATTCGAAATATCATCACAAATGAACCAATTTGTTGGTTGATTGTAATTTGGATTGGTACCAACCTCTATTTCAAATGAAGATGTAGTAAAACAATCAGCATCTGTATTGTTTTCAATCCTGACATAAATGATTTGTGGATTACTGATATTCTGATACGTACTTGTTTTGTCAATTGCATTGACACCATTAATAGCATCTGTTTCTGTTAAATAATAGGAAACAGTTTTACCTGTCTGGCCATCTAAAGCTTCAGTATCTTTAGTTTCAAATATAAACTCACCAATGCCATCTGTTTCATCTTCACAGACAATGTACTCATCCACATAATTACTTAAATCACCAACATAAGGTAATGTATTTACAATGATATCAAGTACTTCTACAGAATGACAGCCGGTAAGGTCATTTTCAATTCTTATATAAATAGATTGCGTACTCGCTTCATAGGCATTAATATCTACAATTGCATTTTGACCATTTATAGCATCAGAATTACTTAAATGAAAAGTAATGGTTCTGTCAACTGTTGAAGTAACCACTTCATTTATTTTAGCTTGTAAGTCTATAATTGACAACCCATCCATGTCTGCATCACAAATTATAATGCCTGTTGGTACTGAGCTTTCTGGTGCTGGTAAAACTTCTATCTCTATTGAACTTGTTGAAGAACAACCCGTTGATACAGAAGTGATTCGTGTGTATAATGTATATGGATTTGTTGTATTTGTATAATTGTTTGGTAGTTGGTTTGAATTTGATGATGCATCTGCTTCAGTTAGAAAATATCCCACAGCATAACCATTTTCACCATGGGTAACTACATCATTAAATATTGAGAGATTTGTTGAAGTAAAACCATCTTGATCGCTATCACAAACTTGTTGCATATCTACAGGATCAAACTCAATTATAGGATTGAGTATTAATTGAAATTCAGCGACATCAAAACATGTAGGGCTTTCAAGTGTAATATAAATTATTTGAGGATTGCTAGTCGAATCATATGGTGATGAAGGATCAATAGGGTTTATCTGACTGTCTCTTTCAGCTTCAGTTTCATAGAATGTAATGGTAATATTTTCAAGTTCATGATAAATAGTACCAGCAATACTCTCGAAATTAAACTCCTGAGAACCATCATTATCTTCATCACAAACGATAATGTCGTTAATGTTAGTTGCAGTTAATAATAGGTTGGTATGCAATTCAATTGGGGTAACAGCAGCACAACCAGTGGTATTACTTTCTACTCGTATAAAAACAATCTGTTCTTGAGCAACAATATTATTATAATTCGTGTCATCAGCAATTGGGTTTTCATTATTTAATGCTTCTGCATTACTTTCATGAAAGGTTACTGTAACATCTGTTATACCTTGTAAAACATCGGCAATTATAGTTGTTAAATCAAAACTGGCCCAACCATCATGATCGGTATCACAGGCATCAATATAATGATTTCCGGTATCAATAATAGGATTGTCAAGTACAGTAATATCTAATGAGGTCGTACTGATACAACCGGTTTGTTGATTTCTTACACTTACATAAACAGTTTCATTTGCATTGGTATTTACATAAGGCATAGGTAGTGGATTGGCACCACTTGCAGCATCTGTTTCTGAAGTGTGATAAGTAATATCTAGACCTGTTTGTAAACCTATTATTTCTTCATTTTGTTGTGTAAGGTCTATGGAGGTAAATCCGTCCGCGTTTTGGTCATCACAGACTAATAAAGGACTCGGATTATTGATGACTGGTAATGCATGTACAACAAGATTAATTGGTGCATAGGCCAAACATCCGTTTGTAATATCTTCTATTCTTGCATATACAGTTTGTGGATTAGAGGTGTTTTGAATAGGTCCGTTTATACTATTCATATCATTTTCAGCATCGGATAAAGAAAGGTGATATGTAATTGTATAATTTGAAGGCATTACAGAAGCTAGCACTTCACTATTCTTAACTGTTAAGTCAAACGTCTCTATACCATCATTTGAGATATCGTCACATAATTCAAAATCTGATATTGGATCAGTAGTTTGAGTAGAATTTAAAGTGATATTAATATCATCCTCAATTGTACAAGTGGTTCCTAACAGAGGAATATCTATAACAACTCTATAATTTCCCGATTGATTTGCGTCATATGTTGCCAAATTTGCACCAGGAATAAGCGTATTATTAAAATACCAACTGTACGTTGCGCCTGGATTTTGAATATTACCATCTAAAGTAAATTGGCTGGCACACATAGAAAAGTCTTCGCCTAAATCTACTGTGGCATTAAAACTGTTTCCTTCAATAAATACTGCAGAATCGTAATTTTCATCCGTTTGATCTGCAATTACTAATTTAATCTGATATTCTACATTTGGTTGTATAGCCGCAGTTGCTGTAAGAACCGTTGTGCGTCCATTATAGTTTGTATCGCCAATATTATTACCTTCAAAGTATTGTGCATTTGATGCCGGGCAAAAACCAACAATTTCATCATGGATGGTATTAGTATTCACTGGAGTTGATGTTCCAGGAATTACGGCAATGTTTGTATATGGATCTGCGGTGCCAGCTTCTCTAATCAAAAAAGCGAAACCGTCTGAATAATTACAAGGGAAATTTCCGAAGTATTCTTCTGAGGCTAGTATGTAGCTAAACTGTATTTGGTTTGAGATGGATACAAAGTTGAATTCTAAAGAAGTTGCATTTAAAGTTCCTGTAATACCCAAAGCTTGTTCTATATCTGGATCTGTTACCCAACTATCGTCACCATCGTTTAGAATTAAATTGGTTAAACCATTACCTGCAGCACTCGCATCACCAGTAGACAATACAATTCCGTTTTGAAAGGGAAAATTAGAAGCAGCACTATCAAAGTAACCAAAGCTTCCTATACCAATTGCACTACCATTATATGAAGATGTTATATTTGAGACTTCAACACATCCTTGTATTAAAGTATTTTCAATTAAATCTTGAGGGGAAATACTATTGTCAACGGTTATTTGTTGAGCGTATGAAGCACAACAAATAAAACAGAACATTAGCCTGAGGGAATGTTTTACATAATCCATAGATAGTAGGTTAAGTTTAAAATTGTCAACTAATAATTAGTTTGGGGCTAACTCGTTGTTAATTTCAAATATGGTCGAAATTAGAATTATTATAGATGAAAAACAAAAAAATACGACGAAATACAATTAATATTAACGTTTTATATCAAATGATAAGAAAATTATGAATGTATGTTTAACTTAGTAATTGACATAGACCCAACCTGTCATCGGTAGGTAATTAGGGTCATTTAGATTTAAAATGTAGAAATAAGTTCCTATTGGAACAGTTTTGCCATGGTTGTTAATTCCTCTATTCACTTTTCCATCCCAAGGTTTTTCGTTATCGCCTTCAAAAATTAAAGTACCTAAACGATTGTAAATTTTTAGTTCGTGATCAATAAAAACATTATATAGTCTTTGAATATTAAACCAATCATTATAACTATCTTCATTAGGCGAAAATCCTTGTGGAACATAAGGCGGACAGTTTTCTATATTGAGGTTAAATTGAAAAATCTCATAGCATGGGGCGTTTTCCTTACGGATATATATGGTTTGAGGATTTACGGCATTATTGTAAGATGTAGGAATTAATATTTCATTAGATGTATCTTCTAAATCTTCAATTCTTGTGTAAAATGAAATGTCTTCTTCAATAAATTCAATATCTGAAAGGGCTTCAAATAAATTATATGTCCCAGTTTCAAAACCTTCGTTACATTCCAATAAACTTGGCAATGTTATTATATCTGGTATCACTAATAATTCAACTTCTAGAATCTCTAAATTATTCTCTTCATTTATTTCTGGTATAATACTCGCCATGGTGCCGTCATCATCAACACTGAGTAATACTAAAATTAATGAGTCTGAAGTTTCGGGTACCACAATGGTAGCAGTGTTTGTCTCACTTCCTCCAATAGGGATATCATTAACTATTTGACTTTGCCCAACTAATGCACCATCAACATAAAAGGCAATTGGTGTATTTGCTGGCAAAAGCGCTGTGCTATTTACGTTACTTACCGTATAATCTATGTCAACATTATTTTCACCACAATTCACTGTATAGTCAATCGCAGCAATTGTAGCGTCGGGTAATTGACTATTAAGAACTGTGATGATATTATTAATTATTATGAGATCTGCTCTAAATATGCCATCTGGTCCGAAGTCACCAGTTGTTAGTTTTATAGATACTGATGTATCGCCAATATTTATATTATTTTCTATGTCGTAAACATCTAAATCTGCATTATAAAAATTGCTTGAATTCGTAAAAGTATTTGTGCCATTGAAAGCATTATCAGCAAGATTCAATGGTGGATTAGAAATGATATTATCATTGATTGATAGCGATTCACCAAAGTTGAGGTTATTGTCTCCTTCCCAAGCTAAAAAGCCAATTTTAGCACCTTGGTTATCTAAAACATTTACATTGGTTAGCGTTATTTCCTTTTCTTGTTCATTTCTATTGATGATTTCTAACCCTTGATATAAGTTGATTTGATTTAGAGGAAGTGAATTGTTTTCGTAAATAACATAGATGCTCCAACCACCAAAGTTTGTCCTGTTATTGCAATAGCCAGAGTTTGATAATAGGGTTGAGTTGATGTCAATATCTGATAACTGATAAGTGCCATTGCCTTCATTTAAAATTAGATTAGTAATATCGGCATAGCATGAAAAATAAATTAATTCTCCACTGAAAATATCGGTATATGTTACCGTATAAGTATCATCAGCTATTATTGGAATACTATTAAGTGAAACTTGACTATCACCAGGTCCTGAACCTGCCCAATATAAATAGGCTTTGATAATTTGGTTGCTTGGATCTACGTTCAAATTTGCGCTTGAAGCATTTAAAACACTACAGAAGCTTGAGACGTTATTTTCATTAGGATTAAGAGTGTTTCCAATTGCAGTATAATCGTATCTACCATTAAATTGCGCAAATAAATCAATGTCTTGAGAAGATACTGATATTGAAAGAGAAGCTGTAAAAAAAAGTAATATGTATTTTAGTTGTTTCAAAAATAGGGCTTGTAAAAACCTAAAATACAATTTTTTATCTCTTCAGTGCAAAGTGACTGGTAAAAGTTCGGCCATCTTGCAGTTTAACTTGAAACCAGTAATCACTAGCAGGCATAGTAGCTCCGTTATATGTGCCATCCCAACCAGTACTTAAAGGGTCAAGTTCTATCAAGAGTTTACCGTAACGGTCAAAAATAAGGATTTTAGAATTGGCTTGAAATTGGTCACTGATACCCTTTACTTGCCAGAACTCATTTTCATCATCACCATTTGGTGTAAAGAATTTTGGAAACCCAATAACTGATACAAGTTCATCTACAATACCACAATCATTTTTATCTCTAACAAATACTGTGTATAATCCAGGTAGTACATCTAGAAAAATATTGCTGTCTTGGTACGGGCCATTAATATTATCGAGAGCAAATTCGTAATCACCTTCACCAGAAACAAAAACAGTTATAGTGTTGTTTTGAGAAGCATCAACCACTTCAATATCAGTAATTGTAGCGATATTAGAAGGTAATACATTAATTGTTCTGTCTTTAAAACACCCATCTGTATTAAATACTCTTACGGTATATGTGCCTGGTACATTGACTTCTATAGTTGAAGTGGTTTCACCTGTAGACCATTCAAAAGTATAATTGTTTGGTAGGTCATTTATTAGGCCAGCATCTAAGATGATAGTTTCAGTTGAATTATTAAGACAATATAAGGTTTCAAACTGTGTTTCAATCTGAGGTAGTTCAAAAACAGTTAATTCGATTTCACTGATACCAAAACATGCATTATCATTTTCAACACGTGCATATATAGTTTGGTTATAAGGCACTGTATTAGTGAATGTAGCCCCAAGAGGATTGATTTCAAGAAGTGCATCATCATAAGTTTCGTAATAATTGAGATCTAAGCCAGCTGGTGAACCAGCAAGCACAATGGTATTAGCATCATTTAGATTAAACGATGCAAAACCATCTTCAGTACCATCGTCATCACATTGCGATAAACTAGCATTGTTAGAAGCTGTTGTACTAACCTCTAGAGATAACTCAGAGAAATTGATACAGCCAGTATTGGTGTTAGTCACTCTAGTGTAAAGGATCTGTGGATTTAAGAAATTATTAAAAACATTAGGGTCGATTGCATTACTATCATTTTGCGCATCATCTTGTGAAAGGTAAAAGTTTACGGTGGAGTCAGGATTGTTGTCAGTGATATCTCCATAAGCTTCTGTGAGATTAAATGTTGTAAAACCTTCAGGAATACCATCTTCATCGCATTGTAGAAGTGTAACGCCATTAGCCACTGGAATCGCTTCAACCTCTATGTTAAATGATGTAAACCCAATACATCCCAAATCTAAATCCTCTATCCTTACAAAAATCTCAATAGGATTTGGAGTTGGATTATTGTAAATACTAGGTAATGGATTATTGTTTTGTTCAGCATCGGTTTGACTTAAATAATAACTGATATTTAAATTTGCTCCTGAAATGCCATTAACAATTTCTTCGCTTTTTGTATTAAAATCAAAGGTTGCTAAACCGTTTTGATTATCCCCATCGGAATCGTCATCACAAACCAAGTAGGCTGTTGGATTATTGAAATTATTGAGGGAGGTGACATTAATAGTCATTCTATTTATAATAAAACATCCAGACACTGAGTTTTGTATTCTAATAAAAACGATTTGAGTCAAAAAAAAACTTGTGAATACGTCTCCAAGAGGATTGATATTAATGATAGCATCACTTTCTGAATTATGAAAACTAACATCAATATTGTTTTGACCATTACTAATGCCTTGAGAAATATCTGTAAGATCAATTTCTGTTATTGCATCATCGAAAGGTGCTACACTATCGCACAAATCTAAATCTGTCATTTCAGGCACATTTGGATTTGGTAATAAAGGATTAATTGGATTATCTGGAAAGGTGGCAGTACCTGTCCATTCTAACAAAAAAGGACTGTTGCCGACTGGTCTATCTATAACTAAAAAAAATGTTTCACCGGCTACAACATCTAGGTCACTTACAAAGCTATCACCGTCAGCTCCAGGACCTTCATTCGGATCAGGGTCGCTAGGACTCATTCCTGTTAAGTTATTGCCTTGACCAGCAGCAGCAGGATTGGTTGTTGAGCATCTTATGGTTTGCCCTAAATTATCACAAGTGGCATTAGGACCAAAAAGAAAGAAATCATAATCTTCTGTTATGGCTGAACTACTTGGTGTTAATGTGAAAGCTAAAGTACCTGATGTCTCAATAGTAAGTTCAAACCAAATACTATTGTTTTCACCACTTTGACAAGTGCTTAGTCCTTGAACTTCTTCAACTCCTTCACCATTAACATCAAAAGTGAAACTAGAATTACCACAAATTGTTATGGCGTTAACACAATCATTAGGTTCTTGACTAAAAACCCATGAAGAAAGGCCGAACAGTAATAAAAATAATACTAATTGTTTACGAAAGATTCTCATCGTTTAAGTGCAAAGTGACTGGTAAAAGTTCGGCCATCTTGCAGTTTAACTTGAAACCAGTAATCACTAGCAGGCATAGTAGCTCCGTTATATGTGCCATCCCAACCAGTACTTAAAGGGTCAAGTTCTATCAAGAGTTTACCGTAACGGTCAAAAATAAGGATTTTAGAATTGGCTTGAAATTGGTCACTGATACCCTTTACTTGCCAGAACTCATTTTCATCATCACCATTTGGTGTAAAGAATTTTGGAAACCCAATAACTGATACAAGTTCATCTACAATACCACAATCATTTTTATCTCTAACAAATACTGTGTATAATCCAGGTAGTACATCTAGAAAAATATTGCTGTCTTGGTACGGGCCATTAATATTATCGAGAGCAAATTCGTAATCACCTTCACCAGAAACAAAAACAGTTATAGTGTTGTTTTGAGAAGCATCAACCACTTCAATATCAGTAATTGTAGCGATATTAGAAGGTAATACATTAATTGTTCTGTCTTTAAAACACCCATCTGTATTAAATACTCTTACGGTATATGTGCCTGGTACATTGACTTCTATAGTTGAAGTGGTTTCACCTGTAGACCATTCAAAAGTATAATTGTTTGGTAGGTCATTTATTAGGCCAGCATCTAAGATGATAGTTTCAGTTGAATTATTAAGACAATATAAGGTTTCAAACTGTGTTTCAATCTGAGGTAGTTCAAAAACAGTTAATTCGATTTCACTGATACCAAAACATGCATTATCATTTTCAACACGTGCATATATAGTTTGGTTATAAGGCACTGTATTAGTGAATGTAGCCCCAAGAGGATTGATTTCAAGAAGTGCATCATCATAAGTTTCGTAATAATTGAGATCTAAGCCAGCTGGTGAACCAGCAAGCACAATGGTATTAGCATCATTTAGATTAAACGATGCAAAACCATCTTCAGTACCATCGTCATCACATTGCGATAAACTAGCATTGTTAGAAGCTGTTGTACTAACCTCTAGAGATAACTCAGAGAAATTGATACAGCCAGTATTGGTGTTAGTCACTCTAGTGTAAAGGATTTGTGGATTTAAGAAATTATCAAAAACATTAGGGTCGATTGCATTGTTATCATTTTGAGCATCATCTTGCGAAAGGTAATAGGTTACGGAAGCGTCAGGATCGCTGTCAGTGATAACTCCATAAGCTTCTGTAAGATTAAATGTTGTAAAACCTTCAGGAATACCGTCTTCATCGCATTGAATTAATGATACATTATTGGCGATTGGTATTTCGTTGATTTCAATGTCAAAACTACTAGTGTTGAAACAATCTGTTTTTAGCGTATTTTCTAATCTAACAAATATTGTTGCATCTGTTGTTGTGTATAAAAGCGGTAGTGCAAAGGCATTATTATCTGCGTCATCTTGCGTAAGATGAAACGTTATGTTCGTTTCGGATGCGCTTTGCGTACCACGTAAAGTTGGTATGTAATCATTAAAGTCTATAGTCGCTATGCCATCTGTTTGATCACCTTCATTATCACAAAATTCAATGGTATTTAGTTGTGTTAGTGATGGAGTGTCAAAAACTGTCACTTGAAATGAGTTAATGTCGAAACAATTTGGGTTGTCAACATTATCTACACGAACAAATATTGGTTGTGGATTTAATGAATTGCTATAAGGGAATGTGATCTCGTTTTGGTTATTTTCAGCATCAAGCAATGTCTCAAAATAACTGACATTATATTGATTCGAGTCTTGTGTTAGTAATGCTTCACCATTCTTATTTGTAAAATCAAAACTATCAAACACATCATCATTATTGGCGTCATCACAAATCTCAATATCTGTAAGGGGATTAGCAACAGGTATATCAAAAATCCCAACAATAGCATTACCTTCAATAGGACAATCTCCATTATTTGGTTCTACAAAAACTTCATAAAAACCAGGAGTGTTTATAAATAACTCAAAAGTAGTTTCTGTTAGAGGAACACCATCTTTCGTCCATGCATAATCTGCCCCTGGAATATCATCTGCTCTTAACGTATAAGAGTCACCTACGCACAAACTTAATTCAGTGGTACTCTCACCATTTTTTATTATATCAACCTGAGAGTTAAATAGAGACTGAATAAAAGGTGGTAAACCAATTCTACTCAGATTATTTGGTGGTCCACCAATATTTAATAAAATTCCTTGTTCATTATAAATAACGTTAGGACCATCATCTTCTGGGTTTTCAATGATCCCTATATATTGCCCCGAATTATTAAAGTTACTAAAATCTACCTGTGCTCGATAGATTCGTCTATCTATTCCAAGTTGTAATGCGCCAGCACTTAAAGAATTTGATGTGTGTACTACAGTTGCTGTAGAAGGTATATCAAATGCCTCCAAATCCCATTGCAATAGTTGACTTGCTCCATTACCTGCTGGGCCTATACCGATTGTTGCATATACTTTTCTATTTTCAGCTGAAAACTCAACACCATAAGGGCTATTATTATTTTGTGCACTGTATAGTTCTAGCGGGTTTGAGACAATACCTGTATCATTATCAAAATCAAATAACACAATACTGCCACCAGCATCACCACTTAATGTTGTAGATTCTCCAAAGTTTGCAATAACCAATTTACTTCCATCAGGTGAAGCCTTAAGATAACCTAAAGCATTTCTGCGATAACCTTCAAGCGGTATGTATGGTCCAACTGTAGAAGTTACAGGATTAGGGTCAACACCATTGTCGTCAATTTTGAAGGCGTAAAAGGTATCACCAAAATGGGTAATTACCCAAAATGAAAAACAATCATCAGCCTTAACAGCAGTAATCTTTTCTGAGCATTTAAGTTCTGTTGCTAATGGATTTGTTTGGTCATAAGTAACCAATTGAACATTTTTTAAAGTATTATCCACAGCACCGAGTCCGTTATCATCTAACATGTTAACTTGTGAATACATTAAACCATCATTGATACCATCACCATCAACCTCGTTTGGGAAACTTGAAGTGTTGAAATGATGGGGTTCATCTACTGTAAATATGTAATAGAAATTGGGATCTTGGGGTTTAGGTACAATAACCCCAGACGACGTACTCGAAGGATCTCCTTTTAGACTTGTACCATTTAGCATTATTTGATGGTTTCTATTCCAAACAGTAATACCGTCAGAATAGAAAAGTAAATTTCCGTCAGAATCAGAAATTGAAGTACAACCCTCTAATGTATTTATTTGACCGTCTGTTATGGCCTCTACATTACCTGTTTGACTGTCAAATCTTAAACCGGCATTTTGACCAAAATACCAATAGGATGCTTCATTTTGTGCAGTAACAACCACACTCACTAAAAATATGAGGGTAACTAATAATCTTTTCATAACATCTTTTTGTGCAAACCGCACCATCTTAAAATACTAAAACTACAACGTCAATTATCTAGTTTTAGTTTTTAAAATTTACATAGCAATTGCTATCAAAGATATTATAAATCTCGCTTTTTTAATAATTGATAAGATAAAAAGATAAAAAGTGCAGACCAACCAAGTACAATAGCAATCTCGTACCAATGTACTGCATAGTCATAAGCTAAATCACCTTTTTCAGGGAACTTGGTCATTGCAACTCTTTGAAGCGGCTGATCAATAAGCTTATACATGGATTGGATGGGGAAGAAATTAAAAATCTTCCCAGCGAAATCACCATCAATTCGCCAAGCCATTAGGCCAAAAATGATAAGTTCTAAAATCCAGGTGATAAATATAAAGCCTAATGCAAAAGCAGAGCGTTTTAAAAGCATTCCAAAGAATAAACATAAACTAAAGAAACCAACTAATTTTACAAAATATGCTAGTAAAAATTCCACCTCTCTAAAAATAATTGAAGCCTCCGTGTAGCTCGAATAATATAATCCTATAAAAAATGATGCAAGTCCAATTAAGAGTGTGGCACATAATGAGAAAAATACAATGGTGTAAAACTTCGAGAGAATAAATTCCTTTTTACTTAATCCATCAATAAGGTTTTGTTTTAATGTTTTGTTGCTATATTCATTACCAATCATACTAACAACCACAATTGCAAAAAAGAACTTAAAGTATGAGGCAAAAAAAGTTGTTATATGCCATATAATAGGAAAATTAAAGATGCCTAATTCACCTAATTCTAAGGTGAATAATCCAAAGAAATTAATTTTTATAGACGATAAGATAAGTACCGTAAAGGGTAAAATAAATGAAATTATGATTAAAACTCTACTCGTTTTATTAAGCCAAAGTTTTTGTAATTCTAATGATATAAGACGTAACATAATGATGATTGGTGTGTTTTAATTATATAATTCAGAATTAGATGTTTTAATTTGATTGATTGTCTGTTAGTTGTAAGAACTGTTCCTCTAGGCTTTCTTTTCTTTTTACAAGATGTGACAATAGAATACCCTTTTCAAACATAAGTTTATTAAAATCAGAGGCAGACATTGGTTCATTTAAAAAAGCTGTAATAAGATCGCCTTCTATGTTAATTTTACCGAAATTAGTATTGGACTCTAATAATTCTAATAATGCATCTTGTTGTTCTGCTTTAAGTTCAAAGAATCCATGACTATTAATCATTTCATCTACTCGGCCAGAATACAATTTTTCACCTTTTCTTAAAACAACCACATGTGTGCAAACTTTTTCAACTTCATCCAATAGGTGAGAGGCCAGTAAAATTGTAGTCCCACCTGCAGCAATGTCCTTTATAATTTGACGAATTTGATGTATTCCTTGTGGATCTAGGCCATTAGTTGGCTCATCTAAAATTAATATTTCAGGATCATTAAGTAAAGCTGACGCAATAGCTAAACGTTGTTTCATACCAAGTGAGTATGTTCTAAACTTATGACCTTTTCTGTCTAAAAGCCCGACAACTTCTAATTTCTCGTCAATTTTGCTGAAATCAACCCCTTTAATTTTACAAACTAATTTAAGATTTTGTTCTGCCGTCATGTAAGGATAGAAATTAGGTCTTTCAATTATAGCACCTACTTGTTTTAAGGCATCATGCGTTGATGTATTACCATCAAACCAATGAAAATCACCTTGGGTTTTATTAACTACATTAAGTACAATACCTAGCGTGGTAGATTTACCACTTCCATTAGGTCCTAATATACCATAGACATTGCCTTTGTGAATTGTAAAGCTCAAATCCTTCACAGCAGTGAGGTAACCGAACTTTTTAGTAAGATTATTGATTGTTAAGATTGGTTGTTCCAAAATATGATTGGTTTTTGATTGGATATAAGAACAACTGAATACTATTCAGGAATTCTGATTTATGTAGGTAAGACGAATGTGATATAGTTTTGTTACAGTCATTTAAATAAAAGCTTAAATTTATGCTATGGAAGGAGACTTAAAAATATCAAAGAGAAAGCCTTCGTATAAGGTTTCTGAAAAATTACATAATTACCTATCTCACTATAGAAGAAATATTAATCTTCCGATTTCTTATGAAGATTTATTGCGTTTTCAAGGTTCAATAGTGGTCTATGATAAGAATGATGAAGATACTTTGTGGATACGCGTGTATTACAATGAATTTGACAGAGAGGAAATTGATACAAGTTTAAAACAGGTGTATTCCCAATTAATTTCTGATGGAGGTGAAAGTGTTTTAAAATATTTAAATGTAGATGCTATCGACTACTGTACATTCGGAAATTCTAAACCATTTAGAGTAAAAGTTAGAAATATACTCAATGATAATTTCACCTATTTCTATGTAAAAAAAGCTGATGCTTCAAGAATTTACGGCTTAGAATTAGAGCACATGTTGTCGCCATACAACCTGAACTTTTTAGTATGTAAGGATACTTTGATTGAAGAGCATATAGCTGGTATTCCTGGCGATGAATTTATAAAAAATATGTTACCAAAATGTTCGTCATCAGAAAAAGCTCAGATTGCTAAAGAATTTATAAAGTTTAATGAGCGCTGTATGATAAGACTTCTTGGTGATATGCGTTCGTATAACTATGTTATTGTACCTACTCATGATTTTGATCAAGTAGTTTATAAAATAAGAGCTATAGATTTTGATCAACAATCTTATGAAGGCAATCTAAAAATATATAGACCACAGTTTTTTAAAGAAAACTATAAAATGGTTGAGATGGTTAGAGAAAAAATACAGAATGAATCTGTAAATCAATATAAAATTGAAGAACGATCTATAGTTGCAAAACGTCTTATTAGTTTTAAAGCGAGGGTAGAGGCATTGTTAGATTGTATGCAATCAGATGAGTTGTCTATACCAAAATATACAGAGCAATTAAAGCTAGAAATATTTAATTACACACATGATGTTAACTTTAAGAAAAGTAGAAATATGGGTGAAGTAGTAAAATCTGCTTTAGATTTTGTGAAGCGTAATTATGAAAATGTAAGTGCTTTACGTTAGTATTTATCCTTACAATTACACTAAGCTTTTTAGATATAAGCCAATCAAAGGAGCAATAAATTGTAGTATAGTAGAGGAAAGTATACTTAATAAGATTGTTATAACTACAACTAATTTGTAATCATATTTTTTATATACTTGGTACATTAGTGCACAAATAATAAGATAAGTTAACGGATTAAAAATAATTGGTGCTGAGTAAATAGGTATTAATAGCGTTGAAATAATAATTGCGTGGCCAACAATAAAAGAATTGATAACTATATGTTCTACGAAATTTCGTTTTTTTAATATTAATGCACTTAGAATGCTTAGGTAAAATATATTAAGTAAGAAAAAGTATTTTATGTATTTGTAGGTGAAATATCCTACTTGATACCAAAAGTTATAGTTACTATTGCTGGTTCTTTCTTTATTGTAACCTGAAGATTTGAAACTTTCAAATAACGAATAATCATAATAATGGTCCATAAATAAATACAACCCTATAGCTATCAAAGCATAGCTAAAGGGATTAAATACATTTATTCTTTTACCTTCTATATAACCATTAATGTATTTGCCAGGATGTAGTGTTAGATTTTTGAAATTAGAGAAAAGTCCTTTGTCAGTATTTGTAATGGTCTTGAATGCATCATTTATAATTTTGCCAAATGTAAAACGTTTGGTTTGGCTTTTTTGACCGCAGTTGGGACAAAAATTCCCTTCAAATATTGTCTTACAGTTTAGACATTCCATGAATTAGTTCCAATGTTCATCAAAATCTAAGTCACTGTAATCATCTACGTCTAAACCGTCTTGAAACTCATTAAAATCATCATCTGATTCTGCTTCAAACAATTTTTCTGGTGCTTGATCTGGAATTTGACCATGCACAAACATCAAATTAGGATAGTCTGTTCCTGAGGCTTCATCTACAATTTCTGCTAATTCCACAAAAAACGTCCACATGCTCAAGAAGTCATAAACATAAATCAGTTTTGGTGAAGCTTCATGAACAACATCTTTTATAATTGTTGTACTCATCATTTTTACCTCATTACCAGCTTCACTCATATCAAACATGGCAATTTCTTCACCTTGATTCCACTTATCATCACTGATATAAAAGGAGGCCATTTCCATACCATCAAACCCAAAGGATTGCGTAATAATGTTATGTAAGTCTTCCATAGTGTCTGTTTCACGAATTTCTAAGTCGCGAAACACATCCTCTTCAGTATCGTTGTCTAAGATGACTCTAAATCTGTAAATCATACTGCAAAGATAGATTTTAAATGGTAATTAGTATTAAGGGATAAGTAAAAAGTGATCAATCTTGAGTAATCAGTTTTTTTACATATGCCAATAGCCAAAAGCCAATAATTTATTTACTAAATCGGTGTAAAGTAAAAACCATTGCACTTAGTAAGAAAAATGCTCCAACTTGATGAAGTACTCCCAACCAAACAGGCACCGCTAATAAAATGGTAAGGACACCTAATAAAAATTGAAAACCAACAATGATTAAAAGTAAATTTACACCTTTACCTTGCCATTTTGTGAGTTCTAATTTTGACGTTTTATACCAAATCGCTAAAACAAATGCTACTACAATATATGCCAACGTTCTATGAACAAATTGTACACCACTTTTGCCTTCAATAAAATTAAGATAGACAGGGTTTAGTTCTGAGTAGGCAGTTTCATGAATAAACTTACCTTCACTCATCATTGGCCAATGGTTATGAATCCAACCAGCATCTAATCCGGCAACAAATGCACCGTATACAATTTGTATAACTAGTACGACAAAACTCAGTCTAATAAAGTTTCTAATTTTTGTGTTTATTTCTTTTTTATTTGGGAAAATTAAGTCCAAAGCCACCCAAAATGTATACGAAAATGTTAGGAACGCGGTGGTTAAATGAGCCGCTAACCTATAATGACTTACATCGGGTCTGTCTACCAATCCACTTTTTACCATATACCAACCTAAGAAACCTTGAAATCCACCCATAAAAAGTAGGATTATGGCTTTTTTTATGGTAGATGAGCTCAGTCTTTTTCTAACCAAAAAGTAAATAAATGGTATGATGAAAACCAAACCAATAAAACGACCAATAACACGATGTATCCATTCCCAAAAGTAGATGTCTTTAAACTCTTCTAAAGACATACCATAATTAAGTTTTTGGTATTCAGGATATTGCTTGTAGAGATCAAAAGCTTCATTCCATTCGACCTCATTCATCGGTGGAATGGTGCCAGAAATTAATTTGTAATTTGACATTGATAATCCAGAATGTGTTAATCTAGTGATACCACCAACAATAACCATAATGAATATTAAAATACAACCAGTTAGTAACCAATAAATAACAGCATTATTATCTTTCTTCATCATTTTTTATTTCTTTTTCAAAGCATATGCTATTGTCCATATTAGCATATTGCCCATAATTTTCTATTATAGCGTAATTATTTTTTTTATAAAATTCCACAGCTTCGACCTGTCGTTTTCCAGTTTCAAGAACCGTAGATTTGTATCCCAACTCAAAAGCCCAATTTTCTAATTCCTCAAGTACTTTTGCTGCAATTCCGTTTCCTCTTTCAATAGGAATGGTGAACATGCGTTTTATTTCAACTTTTGATGTTTTAAATACTTTAAAAGCTCCACAAGCAACAGCGTTTTTACCTTTGTAAGCCAGAACAACATGGTTTAAATGTTCAATAGAATTAAACTGATTGTAAAATTCGTGCTCATCGCCATCAGTCACTTTTAAGTACGCATCAAGCTGTTTTACTAAATCAGCAAAATCTTTATTACTAGAATTTGTTCTTAAAAGTGTTATCATTTCAATTTTAATTCATCAATCGTCAATCGTCAATCCTAAGTCAGTTCCTTTTTTTATCATTAACTCTAAAGCGGCTTCGTATTCATTAGGAATCTCACCTTCTAAAATAGCCTCTTTAATTGCCTCTTTAATAATGCCTATTTCTTTTGAAGGCTTTAGATTAAATGTCTTCATAATCTCTTCACCTGAAACTGGTGGTTGAAAGTTTCTAACACGGTCGCGCTCTTCAACTTCAACTATTTTATCTCTTACAATTTTAAAATTGTTGTGATATTTCTTAAATTTTTTAGGATTTTTTGTGGTAATGTCTGCTTCGCAAAGTGTCATTAAATCTTCAACATAATCACCAGCATCAAAAACCAAACGTCTTACTGCAGAATCGGTTACCTCACTAGCCAGGACAATAGGTCTAGAACTCATCAATACCATTTTCTGTACAAATTTCATTTTGTCGTTTAATGGCATTTTTAGACGCTTGAATAGTTTGTAAACCATTTTAGAACCTACAAACTCGTGTGCATGAAATGTCCAGCCAACTTTTTTACTAAACTTCTTTGTTGGGGCTTTGCCAATATCATGAAGTAAAGCTGCCCAACGTAACCATAAATTATTGGTCGTTTCCGAGATGTTGTCTACAACTTCTAAAGTATGATAAAAGTTGTCTTTATGCTTTTGACCTTCTATTTCATCAATGCCTTTAAGTGCTGTGAGCTCTGGTAAAATATAATTTAACAATCCTGTTTTTTCGAGGTGAATAAATCCTATTGACGGTTTTGGGCTTTCGAGAATTTTATTCAGCTCAACAACAATACGCTCTTTAGTGATAATCTTAATTCTATCCTTGTTGTTAGCAATGGCATTCAGCGAAGTCTCTTCAATCTTGAAATTAAGTTGTGTAGCAAAACGTATAGCACGCATCATTCTTAGTGGATCATCACTATAAGTAATATCAGGATCTAAAGGTGTTCTTATTATGCCTTTATCTAAGTCTGCTAAACCATTAAATGGGTCTAAAAGTTCACCGTAATTATCTTTATTAAGACTTAAAGCTAATGCATTGATTGTGAAATCTCGTCTATTTTGGTCGTCTTTGAGAGTGCCGTTTTCAACAACAGGATTTCTACTGTCTTCGTTATAACTTTCTTTTCTTGCACCAACAAATTCTACCTCAATATCATTGTAACGCAGCATTGCTGTACCATAAGTTTTAAAAACTTGAACTTTAGGTTGTGTAGGTGAATTATGAGCAACCTGTTGCGCTAACATAATACCACTGCCAACAGCAACTATATCAATATCTTTTGCATTACCACGCTCAAGCAGATAATCACGTACAAATCCACCAATGACATAACAATCTAATTGGAGTTCCTCAGCCGATTGAGAAATGTATTGAAAAATAGGATGCTTTATGGCGTTCTTATGGTTCATTTTTTTAAAAAAAAAGGCTGTGCAAAGATACGATATAAAACACTTTTGAGTAAAGAATAAAAGGCAGATTATTCTTCAGTCTTTAGAATTTCTTTATAATAATTAAGTGTGGCTTTGGTCATGAGTTCGAGAGTGTAATTTGCCAATACTTTTTCGCGAGCAACTTTTCTCATTGTACTGAATGCCTCAGGATGATCAAAAACCTTACAGATAAGTTCTTCGAAGTGTTTTGTGTCCTTTGCAATAAACCCATCTTTTGTGTCTTCAATAATTTCATGAGCAACCGGAATATCAGAAACAACTGTAATTTTTTCTAATGCCATTGCTTCAACAATAGTGAAGCCAAATGTTTCACCTTTTGAAGGTACTGCTATTAACGAAGCTTCAGAAAGTTTCCTAGGTAACTCTTTAAGAGAGATGTGCTTATAATAGGTTGTATTAACTAATGCGGCTTCGGTGAATAATTTGGATTTTAATTGATTGAAATATTTTTCACCTCTTCCTATTAAATGTAATGTGGCATCAGGATGTTTTTTAATGATCTCATTAAAGGCCGAAATGAGATTATTAACTCCTTTAGCTTCTGAAATTGTACCAACATAAAAAATTGATTTTGGAATTTCTTCAACATCTTTTTTAGGTGAAAAATGATTGACATCAATTCCGTTAGGAATAACTTTTGCAACTTCTATATCGTAGTAATCTTTTATAAAGTCTTTAGAGAAATATGAATTGGCAACAGTAAATGGGGTAACTAATAGAGCTTTTTTTTCCATCTTTATTTTAAGTTCTTCATATGGCTTATTTAGATAGTAGTGCCAAAAACCTCTTGAACCATGATATCTTGTAACTAAAGGTATACTATTGTCCCAAAAAGCGGTGAATCCATTAAAAGTAAAAGACTGAATAATATCTATATTATTTTTGAGGGCATATTTTTTTAGCTGTTTGGTAAGATGTTGACGTTCTTTTTTTAACCAGTATTCTGTAATGCTCGGATAACCTAATCGTGAACTTAATGATCTAAATAACTCAGCTATCGGGTTGGCTTTAAAGTATTGTTTGAAGAATTTAATTTTTATCTCGTCATCAATTATTTCATACTTTCTCTTTGAAAAACCATAAATGAATACTTCATGACCTTGTGCAGTCAATCTTTCAGCTACAGTTTTAAAAAATGTTCCAACTCCTCCATGTGGAGGTAATTCAGGATGAGAATATTCGTTAGTAAAAAAAAGTATACGCATTGATTTAATTTAATTGATGCTTAGATAATTCTTCGTACATCTTTTTAGCAATAACTTTTTTAGTGAAATTATTTAAAAGATATTGATAACCATTTTTTGTAAACTTATCTTGCATTGTTTTGTCATTAAGCAGTTGTGTCACCTTAATAGCAAAGTCTTTAGGGTTACCAACTTCAGCAAGTAAACCAGTTTCACCATCAACAATAACCTCTGAAACTCCACCAGCATCAGCAGCTACAATAGCGACTTTGCAAGCGTAAGATTCTAAAAGCACACCACCAGTCGGTTCGTTATTAGAGGTGAACATAAACAAATCAAATTCAGGTAAAATATCTGGTATGTCCTTTCTAAAGCCAGTAAAAATGATATGATCACTTAGACCTTTTGATTCGACATAATCTTTAATTTCTTGTTCTAGTTTTCCTTTACCTACAAGAATATATTTTGCCTTAATTTTATTTTCTTTCACCAGTATTTCGACCGTATCGACCCAAGTATAGTGATCCTTGAATCCAGTAAATTCCGCTATATTCCCAATAAGTTTATAATCATCAGAAATGTTGTATTCCTTGTGTAGCAATCCAGTTGCTTCTTGTTTTTTAAATTTATTAACATCGGTTACACTGCCAATAACAGTAAATCTACTATGGTCTTTAACGGCAAATTTTAAGGACTCAATAACTGGATGCGAAACACAAATGATTTTTTTAATGCCTTTATAATTGTATTTCCATTTTCTAAAGAAATTAGTATCTACACGTTTTATGAGTGTACGACAGAGCACCAAAGGTGTTTTCATTCTAAATATAAAGGATGCTAAAACAGCAAGTGTGTGTGCTTTACTATTGTGGATAAAAATTACCGATGCGTTTATTTCTTTAGCAATCTTTTTAAATTCTTTGGCATAGGATAAACTGTATTCTGACTTATATTCAAAAGGGATAACTTGTAACCCCTTTTTTGCTGCGACTTTATATATCTCAGAATTAATAGGGCAAACTATCCATTGATCTTCAACATAACCTTCATCTTTAAAGGCTTCATATAAATAGATAATTTTTTGTTCGTGACCTCTCCAAACTTTGGAAGCCGTGAATTGGATTAATCGCATAGCATTATAAATTATGAAACAAAGAAACTAAAAAAGGGTGAGATACTTTTAGGTAATTTTTTAAATCAAGTTTATAAAATTGTAGTTTTGTTGCATTATTGAATTCAAAGATGAAAGCATCCTTAGTTATTTGTACTTATAATTGGCCAGAAGCCTTAGAACTGGTTTTAAAGAGTATAATGGTTCAAAAAGAAATGCCAGAAGAAGTCATTATCGCTGATGATGGTTCTAAAGAAGAGACTAAGAACTTAATAGAATCTTTTAAATCAAAATTAAGTATTCCTTTACACCATGTGTGGCAAGAAGACAAAGGGTGGCGTAAATCTATTATTCTTAATAAGGCTATAGCTAATGCTAAAGGTGAGTATATCATTCAGATAGATGGGGATTGTATTTTACACAGCTCCTTTGTAAAGGATCATTTACGCTATGCCAGAAGAGGTGTTTACCTATCAGGAAGTCGAGTAAATATTCAAGAATCATTTTTAGTTACATTGTTTAAAAAACAAAAAATTAGTTTCAATTTTTTAAGTAGAGGTATAAAAAAAAGAGGTAGAGCTTTACACTTACCGTTATTGAGTAAGTTCTATAAAGAAAAGGATGGATTTAACCGAAAAAATAGGGGTTGCAATACATCATTTCATAGAGATGATTTTATAGCAGTTAATGGTTATAATGATGATTTTTTTGGTTGGGGAAGAGAAGATTCTGAATTGGGTAGAAGATTCCATAATTATGGATTAAAAAATAGAAAGCTAAAGAATATTGCTATAGTTTACCATATATATCATTATGTAAAGCCTAAAGATGGTTTAGATAAGAATCATCAATTAGAAATGGAGGCAAAGAATAATAAAACAGTTTGGTGCGATAACGGTATTAACAAGTATTTAAATGAAACTATCTAAAAAGATTCATGAGGATTTTAAGGATGAAGTATCTTTCTTAGATAACATCATTTCAAAATTTGAAACTGAAGGAACTCCATTTGGAAATCAAGATAGAAATTCTTTGAAGTTATTCGATCTAAATGGAATGACTCTGAATGTTAAGTCGTTTAGAGTTCCTAATGCTATCAATAAGTTTGTATATCGATTTTTTAGAAAAAGTAAAGCACAGCGATCTTTTGAATATGCCAAAAAACTTATGGAACTTGGTATTGGTACACCACAACCAATTGCTTTTTATGAATATTTAAAGCCCTTTTCATTTTACAAGAGTTATTATATAAGTATTCAACAAGAGTGTGATTTAACCTATAGAGAACTTACTAAGGATTTTGATTATCCAAAACATGAAGAAATTCTAAGAGCTTTTACCAGATTTACATTTCAATTGCATGAAAGAGAGGTTCATTTTTTAGATCACTCACCAGGAAATACCTTAATAAAAAAAGAAAATGAGGGTTATACATTCTTTCTTGTAGATCTCAATAGAATGGAGTTTAGAGCTTTAGATTTTAACGAGCGTATTAAGAACTTTGCTAAGTTAACTATTCATAAATCTTTGGTTGAGGTAATGAGCGATGAGTATGCTAAATGTATTGGTAAAGACTTTGATACCGTATTCTCGCTAATGTGGCGATATACACAAGAGTTTCAAGAGCGTTATCAAAGAAAGCGAAGATTAAAGAAAAAACTTAAGTTCAGGAAGAAGTAGTTTTCGCCGAAGATTTATAAAGTGCTCTTAGTTTTTTGTATTTCAAGAATGTGATCTTTCCTGTTTGATAACAAATTCTAAAACCGTTTTTTCCATCTAAAAACCCTAATCGTAGGATAAAGGCTTTAAAAAATGCCCAGCTTGGGTTCCATGTAAGTTTTAGTATAGAAGCTGTTTTCCCTTCATCAAAATAGGCCTTGGCAGCAATCGAAGAAAAATACTCAGATTTATCATCCATTTCCTTGTAGGTCTGATATGTCCAGTGCAAGATATCACCTTCTAAATGCCCAACCTTAGCTTTTATATTGTTTAACTGCACATAATCATGCGGATTTATGCCTGTCCATTTGGCTTTAGTTTTATCAAAAACACGCAATTTCCTATTAGGATACCAGTCTGAATATTTAATCCATTGGCCGCAAAAATTATTGAGTCTGTTGGCAAAATAGCCATCAAATTCCCAATTAGTCTTTAGTTGAAGTATAGATTTTTGAAGTGTTTCAGATAATGCTTCATCACCATCTAGTGAGACAACATAATTATAAGAAGCTTGGTCTAAAGCAAAATTCTTTTGTTCTATATAGCCTAAGAATTTCTGTTCAATAAAAGTAACATTAAACGATTCACAAATTACTTTGGTATTATCTGTTGAGAACGAATCAACGACTATAATCTCATCTACAACATCGTTTAAAGAATGTAGACATCTTTCAATATTTCGTTCTTCATTATAGGTTATAATGACGCCAGATAGTTTTAACATTGTTGTAAATTCAATGTGGTAAAAATAGTATTTTTGTGCTTATGCAATTAGGCCCAAAAGCAACCGTAATAATTAGTACTTATAATCAACCAAAGTGGTTAGAATTAGTATTGCACAGCTACAATTTACAAACTATAAAAGATTTTGAAATCGTTATTGCAGATGATGGGTCAACTGACAACACTAAACAAGTTATTGATGATTTCAAAATCAGTTCTCAGTTAAAAGTAACCCATGTTTGGCAAGAGGATGACGGTTTTCAAAAAACAAAAATTTTAAACAAGGCCATTGTAGCTTCAAATTCAGATTACATTATTTTTACTGATGGTGATTGCATTGCAAGAAATGACTTTATTGAAACACATTTACGATTAAGAAAAGAGAATTCTGCACTTTCTGGTGGATACTACAAGCTAACTGAGACGATATCTAATATTATAGATAAAGATATCATTACAGCACAGAAATGTTTTGATAAAACTTGGCTTATTAAAAATAGACAACCGAAGTCCTTTAAGATGAATAAGCTTTCAAAATCTAGTTTTAAAACTAATCTTTTGAATAAAATAACAACTACAAAAGCGACATTTGATGGCATGAATGTGTCATGCTGGAAAACCGATATCTTGGCTGTTAATGGTTTTGATGAACGTATGAAATATGGCGGTGAGGATAGAGAAGTTGGTGAACGAATGATGAATAACGGAATAAAGTTTAAACAGATTAGATATAGTGCGATTTGTGTACATTTGCATCACGAGAGACCTTATAAACAAGAAGAGGCTGAATTTTTTAATAGGCAATTGAGAACAGCTACAAAAAGGAATAACACTGTTTGGTCTACATTCGGAATTAAAAAAGATGATTAATGCAAAGACCTAAGATTTCAATAATAATAAGTACATATAATTCTGAAGCTTGGTTAGAAAAAGTGATGTGGAGTTATGAGGCCCAGACTTATAAAAATTTCGAGATGGTGATTGCAGATGATGGTTCAAAACAGCCAACATTTGATCTTATTGAGCAGATGAAATTTAAAGTTAGCTATCCAATTATTCACGTATGGCATGAAGATAATGGTTTTCAAAAATCTCAGATTTTAAATAAGGCTATACAGTCATGCAATGCAGATTATATTTTAATGAGTGATGGAGATTGTATTGCAAGAAAGGATTATGTAGAGGTGCATTTAAATGAAAGTGAAGAAGGCTATTTTTTGTCCGGAGGTTATTTTATGTTACCTATGCATATTTCAGAACTCATAACTAAAGAAGATATTTTATCACAGCGTTGTTTTGATGTGAAATGGTTAAAATCTCATGGATTAACATCATCTTTTAAAAACAATAAATTAACTTCTACCGGTCTAAAACGAAAGGTTCTTAATGCTATTACACCAACAAATGCCAGTTGGAATGGTCATAATGCTTCAGGCTGGAAAAAAGATATTCTCGCCATTAATGGTTTTGATGAGCGCATGCAATATGGTGGACAAGATAGAGAATTGGGAGAACGATTATTTAATTATGGTTTAAAGTCTAAGCAGATAAGATATAGTGCTATTTGTTTGCATTTAGATCATCCTAGAGGTTATAAAACACAAGAATCCATTGATAAAAATCTAGCCATTAGAGCCACTACAAAAAGCGATAGACTTAAGTGGACTGATTATGGAATAGAAAAATCTAAAACTTCAGATTAAAGTAGTCGCAGAGTTGTTGCCACTGCGTGCGATTATAATCTTGTTTGTTATTAATCTTTTTAAGAGATACCTTCTGTGTAAAAGCAATTGGAATTGGTTCTGGTTTTTCAATTTTTGAAGGCATACTCATAGTACCATTGAGTAAAGCCATTGCTTTAAACCACAAATCATCACTTTTTGGTGCTAATTTATTTATCAGATCAATATCATTATACTGCTTGTATAATGCATTGGGTGGATAAAGCACTAAAAACGCACCAACCGGTGAATACAAATTTTTATTATGTGTTTTTCCTTTTTTATAAAAAGGCCAATTTAAATAAGGAAGAACTTCACCATTATCATCATAAGTTATACATCGGCATCTATTACCGATCACTACATTAGGGTTTTCTAGATGTTCTTTGTATAACTGAGAAATACTTGTAGGTTCATAAATTAAATCATCATCGCAGGTGATGATGATGTCATTGGGAAAAGTATCTATGCTGTGAATCAGTTTACGGTGAGAAAATGTATATGGTGAATACCGAACTTCAAAAGTATCTCCAATAAGTTTCTTTAATTTCTTCGGAATTTTACCTTCATAACTGTCATTTAACCAGAGCACAACTTTTTTTGGCAACACATTTTGGTTGAGAATACTTCGAATAGTTAAATGTAAGGTTCCAATTCTTGAAGGAATTGTTGTAAGTGAGACAATTACAGGAATACGTTCTTTTGTGTCTTCTTTAAATGAAGACACTGGTTTTAAAGAGAGTTTAAGACTATGATAAAGTGATGAAGGAAGTTCAGAAATTTTCATTATTCGATAATATGGTCCAAATATACTTCGAGTTGGTCTTTAAAATAATCAAATTCAAATAAATTATAGAAATGTTCAACCTTGCTTTTAATTGTTTTTAAATTATTTGCTTCGTAAATCTCAGGTTTATAGTCTTTGAGATGCACAGCAATGTGAGTTTTATTATCAGTTGCCGTATTCCAAGATGTTTTTCTAATCCAAGGTGAGAAAAAGGTAAATGTTGGGATATTAATGGCTTTAGCCATGTTTACAGCGCCACCTTCATTACCTATTAATGTATTACACTGACTTGTCAGTGCAATAAAATCTCTCAAGTTTTTAGCATATATATCTAAAAAAATATGCGCTTGAGTATTTTTTTTGGTTTTCTTGTATACGCTTAAAGCCTGATTTTTTTGATTTGGGATATAGTTGAAAAGTATTTGACTTTTGGTTTTACTCACAATAAAATCTAGAACTTTAACCATGTATTCATTTGGATAGGTTTTATTATCTGAACTTCCAAAAAGACTTATCATTATAATAGGTGTTTCAAGATTTAGACCGTTGGAACTTAGAAACTCTTTTGCATTTTGAATTTCTTCTTCTTTTAAATAAATTTTAGGTCTGATTACTTCTGAAGAAATGCCTATTGGCTTTAATAAGTTTAACCTGCTTTTAATGGCTCTTTCGCCTTCATTGGCTTTCCATTCCGATTTAACAAGATGATTATAGTATAATGACACAAACGACTTATAAGTAGATATTCTGGTTTTAGCACCAGAAAATAACGTAATTATTTGACTACTTAATTTGGCATACACATCTATAACAGCATCATATTTTTCTTTCCTAATTTGTTTAGCTAACCCGATCAGCTTCAACGTATTCTTTTCATGCTCAGGTGTAAAAAAAACAAATTTATCTATATATGGATTATTTTCAACTACAGGATAAGTATGAGAGTTTAATAAGTAATGCAATTCATAATCAGCATGTTTTTCTTTAATGGCTTCAAACAAGATACTTGTTGCCAAAACATCACCAATCATTTTTTGTTGAATTATTAAAACTTTCATCTGTTTTTAAAATAGTAATCCCAAAGTCTAAAATACAAGAATTTGGGATTTGACTACTTTTTATTTCAATAAGAATTATACAGCTACATTGTACTCACGTAAAGCATCGTTTAGGGATGTTTTCTTATCTGTACTTTCTTTACGTTTACCAATAATTAAAGCACACGGTACTTGATATTCACCAGCTGCAAATTTCTTGGTATAACTTCCAGGAATTACAACAGAACGCGCTGGTACAACACCTTTCATTTCAACCGGTTCATCTCCTGTAACATCTATAATTTTTGTACTCATTGTAAGCACAACATTAGCACCAAGTACTGCTTCTTTTTCTACTCTTACACCTTCAACCACAATACATCTACTACCAATAAATGCCCCATCTTCAATAATAACCGGTGCCGCTTGGAGAGGCTCTAAAACACCTCCAATACCAACACCACCAGAGAGGTGAACATTTTTACCGATTTGTGCACAACTACCAACAGTTGCCCAAGTGTCTACCATAGTGCCTTCATCAACATATGCGCCAATATTTACATAACTAGGCATCAAAATTACACCTTTTGAGATATAAGCTCCGTGTCTTGCAACTGCATGAGGTACAACTCTAATTCCCTTGTCTTCATAGTTGCGTTTTAAAGGAATTTTATCATGATATTCAAAAATGCCAACTTCAAATGTTTCCATTTTTTGAATAGGGAAATATAAGACCACAGCTTTTTTTACCCATTCGTTCACCTGCCATCCATCGTCTGTTGGTTGAGCTACTCTTAAAGAGCCTTCATCAATTAGATTAATCACATTTCTAATCGCATCAATTGTCGTTTGATCTGTTAGTAATGATCTATCATTCCATGCGTTTTCTATAATCGTTTGAAGTTGTTCCATAGTAGTTTTCAAAATTTTTGTCAAAGATAAGTTCTTGTTTAGGCAACTAAAAAAAAAATTTTCAAAATGTGACTTATATAAAAATTAGGTGTCATATAGGTGTTAAAGGCAACGATATTTATATTATATCGAAGGTTTTAATTAATAGCTAATTTTAGAAACCTCTCTTCCCCAATGTAAGAGAGGTTTTCTTTTTTTAATGATTTGTGACTTTTTTAAAAAGTACGTGTCAAATGAATAATTAAACGATTGATTTATTTAAAGAGGGAAATAATTCAAAATTTAATTAATAGCTAATTATTTAAGCGCTTCCTTGGCGGGGAGCGCTTTTTTTGATTTACATTTGCAGTATATGGGAAGAATATTGGCAATAGATTACGGTACAAAACGAACGGGTATTGCAGTAACGGACGAGCTACAAATTATTGCTTCTGGTCTTACTACCGTTGATACAAATGAACTATTGACGTTTCTTAAGGATTACGTTAGTGGTGAAAACGTTGAAAAGTTTGTGGTTGGTTTACCAAAGCAGATGAATAACTCTGCTTCAGAAAGCGAAGTTTATATTCAAAAGTTTTTAGTAGAATTACAAAAACAAATTCCACATATTTCCATAGAACGTGAAGATGAAAGATTTACTTCAAAAATGGCTTTTCAGACCATGATAGATAGTGGTCTAAAAAAGAAGCAAAGGCAAAATAAGGCTTTAGTTGATGAGATAAGTGCTACTCTCATACTGCAGAGCTATTTATCAAGATCACATTAAATTAATATTAACAATTTAGTTTTTGGATTTTGAATTATAGTTTTTGAAATTTGATACTTTTGCACCCGAAAATAACTGATTATGATTTTACCAATTGTTGCATACGGAGATCCTGTGTTGAAGAAAAAGGCAAAGGAAATTGATAAAGATTATCCTAAGCTAAACGAGCTTTTAGATAATATGTACGAAACGATGTATGGTGCTTATGGTGTTGGTTTGGCTGCACCTCAAATAGGTTTGCCTATTCGTTTGTTTTTGGTAGATACCGAGCCATTTGCTGATGATGAGAATTTATCAGAAGAAGAAAGAGCAGAATTAAAGGGGTTTAAAAAAACATTTATAAATGCTCAGATCTTGGAAGAAGAAGGCGACGAATGGGCATTTAATGAAGGCTGTTTGAGTATTCCGGATGTTAGAGAAGATGTGTTTAGACAACCGAAGATTAAAATTCAATATCAAGATGAGAATTTTGAAACTCATGTTGAGGAATATGATGGTTTAATAGCAAGAGTGATTCAGCATGAATATGATCATATAGAAGGTGTTTTGTTTACTGATAAATTATCGTCATTTAAGAAACGTCTTATTAAAGGTAAATTAACCAATATTTCAAAGGGAAAAATAAGAATAGATTATAAAATGCGTTTTCCTGCAATGAGCAGAAAGCGTTAAAAAAATATATATGGGTTTAGATAAAATATTAGCAATTTCTGGTAAACCAGGACTATACGAAATCGTAACGCAAACAAGAACTGGTGCGGTTGTGCAATCTCTTTTAGATAAAAAGAGAATTACTGTAGGTGCGCATAGCAACATTAGTATTTTAAGTGAGATTGCTATTTATACATTAACAGAAGAAGTACCGTTAAAAGATGTTCTTAAAAAGATTAAGGACAAAGAAAATGGTGAGCCAACATCTATTAGTCATAAAGACGGAAAGGATGCTTTAGAAGAGTATTTCTTCGGAGTATTACCAGATTACGATGAAGATAGAGTATATGCTTCAGATATTAAGAAGGTTATACAGTGGTACAATTTATTGCACAAGAACAATCTGTTAAATGTATTAGAAGCGGAAGAAGAAGTAGTTGACGCTTCTGAAGAAGAATAAGAATGTCAGATAAGGCAACACAACTTAAAGCATTTGAGCGTTTGCTTATCATTATGGATGAGTTGCGAGAGCAATGTCCATGGGATAAGAAGCAGACTATGGAATCACTTCGCCACCTAACTATTGAAGAAGTTTACGAACTTGGTGATGCTATTTTAGACCAAGATTTAGACGAGGTCAAAAAAGAACTTGGTGATGTGTTATTACACATTGTATTTTATTCTAAAATAGGTAGTGAGACCAATAGCTTTGATATTGCAGACGTATGTCATAGCATCTGTGATAAGCTCGTAGAACGTCATCCGCATATTTATGGTGACGTAACCGTTGAAAACGAAGAAGAGGTTAAGCGCAATTGGGAGCAGATAAAACTTAAAGAAGGTAAAAAAAGTGTGCTTGAAGGAGTCCCAAGAAGTTTGCCAGCAATGGTAAAAGCCAATCGTATACAAGATAAAGTTGCCGGTGTTGGTTTTGATTGGGAAAAACCAGAACAAGTATTTGATAAAGTTGAAGAGGAACTAGCCGAATTAAAATCTGAAATAGCAAATGGAAACCAAGATGCTATTGAAAGTGAATTTGGTGATGTATTATTTTCTATGATAAATTACGCACGCTTTCTTACGGTAAATCCTGAAAATGCGCTTGAGCGCACGAATAAAAAATTCATGAAACGTTTTCAATATCTAGAAAGTAAAGCCAAAGACCTGAATAAGTCCTTGAAAGATATGACACTTTCTGAAATGGATGTCTTTTGGGAAGAAGCAAAGTCTTTATAATATTGCTATTTTCATTCCTGTCTTTGCAGGAATAACAGTTTTTGTTAAAATTTCTTTAAAGTATAAAAACTAAACATCTAAGACTTTATTTCCTTACGTAACTATAACAAATAAGAACTCAAAGTTTTTATAATCTTAGTAGGAGATCTTAGTTATTATTTGCGGTTGTAATTAAGGTTAAATTTAGTTTAGTTAGGCAAAAACCATCTGTTATTAGCAGATGGTTTTTGAATTTATTAAAAATATATGGGAAGTCAAACTTATGAATACATGCCGCGTATTTTTGTCAACTTTGCTTTCCATGAGTCTAATTCACTCTTGTGTTTTTCAATGTTTTTGAGAACATCTTTTACTAAAGGATTAGTCTCATCAACATTAGAGAAAAACTGAAGATTATTTTCTAATTGAGTGATTTCCGATTGTACTTCTCCAATTTTTTTACGAATAAAGTTTTGTTCATTGTCTAGCAATCTAGTATCATCTGGATTTGCCAAGTTTTCAAGCTTACTCTCAAATTTCACCATGTCTAGTTTAGACTTGTCCATTTTAATTTTATCAAAAGCATCATCAATGGCTTTGTAAAATTTCCCATCAATATATCTCTTATTTTGTGGAACATGTCCGATGGCTTTCCATTCGGCAATTTTAGACTTTAAAGTATCAACATTTGCCTTGTTGTCATCAGTAAGTTCAAATGCCTTTAAATCATCTAATAATTTTACTTTTTTATCGAAAGCATCGTATAAATGCTGATTTTCGGCTTTACGTTGTTGGTGCATTCTATCAAAAAAATAGTTGCAGGCATCCTTAAATTCTTTCCAGATTTTATCGCTATCTCGTCTAGGTACATGACCAATTTTTTTCCAATCACTCTGAATTTTTTTCATTAAAGGAGTAACCACCTCAAAGTCATCACTGTCTTTATTCTCTTGAGCTATTTTTATAAGCTCTCTTTTTTTCAATAGATTTTCGTATTGTCCTTTCTTTAACTCTTTGTAGAATTTATTTTTACCTCTATTAAAAGTTCTAACTGCCTCCTTAAATTTTGCCCAAGTAGCCTCATTCACTTTTAAAGGAACTTTTCCGGCATTAAAGAACGACTCTCTAAGCGCTTCAACTTCTTTAATTTTTTTCTGCCAAGCACTATGAGAATTCGAAGCATCTTCTGCTATGGCTTGAATATTTGAAATAATCTCCTCCTTTTTGACTAGATTTTTTTCATAAGCTTTATCTAAATCTGCATAATAAGCTTGGCGTTTGTCATGAATGGTTTTAGTAGCGTTGCTAAAGCGTTCCCAAATTTCTTCTCTATGCTCTTTAGCTACAGGTCCAAGTTCTTCTTTCCATAACTTGTGCAATACCTGTAATTCTCTAAATGAACGGTTGATGTTGTCGTCCTTTGCTAGTTCTTCAGCGCGATCTATGATTTTCATCTTTTGTTCATAGTTATGCTTAAAGTCCATGTCTCTTAGATCGTTGTTAAGATGTAAGAAATCATAAAAACGTTCTACATGATGATGATAAGAATTCCATGCATTATTATACTTGTCTCTAGGGATAGGCCCAGCATTTCTCCAGCTATCTTGAAGTTCTTTAAAGTGCTTGTAAGTTGTATTTATATTTTCTTCAACATTAAGAAGTCCTTTAATTTCTTCTATAATAGACAAGCGCTTCTCTAAGTTTTGTTTTAAGTTTTGCTCGCGCTCGTTATAATATGAGCTTATAGATTGTTTGTAATCTTTGTAAAGCTGGTTGAATAGTTTTTTTGTGTCGTTGGTATAGTAGAAATCTAATTCATTGCCACCTTCGTTGATAAATTCTTCTTTCTTTTCTTCAAGCAATTGGCCAAATTTAGCATTAAATTCAGCTTTAATAAGATTTACTTGCTTAGATATGGTTTGAATCTTGTGGTGCTTTAATAATCGATTAAGCTCAGTTGCCAAATCTTGCAAAGACATTGAATGATAGTCTTTTTCTTCAACCTCATGGCGCTCTGCATTGGCTTCGTCTTCAGCATCCTCAGCATTTGAAGCTTCAATTTCATTCACATGGTCTTCAGCATCAGTTCCAACTACTTCTTCAGTAGTCGTTTTAGCTTCAGATTCTAAATTTTCATTTGTTGGTTCGGCAGAAGTATTTTCTATTTCTGTTTCTTTAATTCCTTCTGCGTTTTGCAGGTTATCATTCTCAGACATAGGTCAATTTTTTAGTACAGTTGTTAAAGATACTAACAACTGTTAGAATTGACAAGAAATTAACGTTACTGTAAGGTTTTAGTATTGGTTCCAAATTTCCCAAGCTTTGTCAGCCTGTAACTCGAGCATTTCGAGACCATTAATTGTCGTTGCCTCCATCATATCTCCACAACTTAAAAATTTGGTTTGTTCTGGATTATAAATAAGGTCATAAAGGATATGATTTTTTGTAACGGCTTCGTATGGAATGTCAGGGCATTCATTGACATTAGGATAAGTACCTATTGGTGTACAGTTGATAATTACACTATATGTAGAGATGATATCATTAGTCAAGTCAGTGTATAAAAATTTTACGTCTTCTTTCACATTTCTTGAAACATAATCGTACTGAATACCTAATTCCTCCAAGGCATAGGCTATAGCTTTAGACGCACCTCCAGTTCCTAATATTAATGCATGTTTATGATGCTCTTTAAGATGTGGTTTAATAGAATTTTTAAAACCATAATAATCTGTATTGAAGCCGATGAGTTTTTGATAGCGCGTTATTTTTATAGTGTTTACGGCGCCAATTTTACGTGCATGCTCATTAAGTTCGTCAAGTAAAGGTATGACTTGTTCTTTATAAGGAATCGTGACATTTAGTCCTTTTAAGTTGGGAGTGTCTTTTATGATGGATTCAAATTTTTCAATTGAATCAATATCAAAATTTACATAGGTGTGTTGAAGTCCTTCACTTTTAAACTTTTTAGCGAAATAACTTCTAGAGAATGAGTAGGAAATGTTTTTACCTACTAAACCGTATTTATGACTTAATTCTTCTTGTACGTTGTCCATACCATTCTAATCCTAGAACTACTAATATTCCGAGAACAATATAGGCAATTGCTAAAAAAGTCTGTGTATTAGCTTCTGGGAAATATCTAACATAGTTTTCAATGATTTGTTTACCTGTGGAGTCTAACAGGTAACTGCCGTCTTCTGTTGTTTTATATATTGTTTTTTTCCATGGCCAAACTACACCAAGCGAACCGATGATAAAACCTACAATGGTAGCCATGGTAATATTTTTGTAGTGTTTTAAAATGTAGTTTAATAAGTGTGAGAATGATACTAAGCCTGCAACAGAACCTAAAGTAAAAACACCTAAAACTTTAAGTAACCTCATTCTAACTGCGTCCTTAACGAAATTAAAATTACCACTAAATATATCCGCCATTGTGTCGTATAAGGCATTCACAGAATCTACAAGTAGAAGCACATAATTACCTAATAGTATGAGGATAAAGGAACCTGAAAATCCTGGTAGTGTCATACCAGAAACGCTAATAATACCGCAGAAAAAAACAAAAAATAAATTATCATTTTCTGTGGCAGGGTCTAAAAAGCTTATACTAATGCCGGCTGAAGCACCTAAAATTAATGCTGCAATTGTTTTACGATTCCAAGTCCCAAAATCTTTACTGATATAATAGATAGAACCAATAATCATACCAAAAAAGGCACTCCAAACATAGAGCTCGTAATTAACAATAAGATAGTCAAGTATTTTAGAGACACTAAAATAACTCACCACCATTCCGAAAATTAATAACCCTAAGAATCGACCATTAATGTATTGAATAAAGCTTTTAAAACGTCCGTTTACAAGTAACTTAAAAGCAGTTTTATTGACGCGTTGTAAGGAATAAATGAATTCTTCATAAAAACCTGCAACAAAGGCAACAACACCACCTGAGACACCAGGAACTTTATTTGCAGCACCCATTGCCAAACCCTTTATGACCAAAAAAATACGATCTCTTAAGGTTCTTGTGCTTTGCATTAAGTCTTTGGTTTTTTGTTTCCTAGTTTTTCTAAGATGAGTATAGTCGCAAATCCTATTACTATAAATACTACAGCTAAAATTAATTCATTATCACCTTCATAGTTTGAAGGTAGTATACTCTTATCTAATAGGGTAACTTCTTCGCCTTCAGAATTAATTCTAGTTTTAAGGACTTCTTTCCAAGGCCAAATTTTATTTAAGGAACCAATCATAAAACCAGTAAGAATAGCTAGTGTGAGGTTCTTTTGGTGTTTAAACATCCAGTTTAAGGCTTTAGAAAATACTTTAAGCCCAACTGCTGCGCCTATACCAAGTAATACAAACTTTAATAATGCATCTTTAAATAATTCCATATTACCATTGAGCAGTCCATCTCTAAGGTTATTTATGGTATCAATAGCTGTTTGGTAAGCCCCGAGTATTAATAAAATAAATGCGCCCGAAACACCAGGTAAAATCATAGCTATTATTGCTATAAAACCACAGAATAAAAGATAAAAAGGACTATCAGGTGACGCAAAGGGTTCTGCTAATGTTATGTAATAAGATAAAACTGAAATAGCCGCAATTGCAATAATAACCAATGGTGACCAAGATTTAATTTGTTTAGCTATATAAAGAATACTCGCTAGTACTAGCCCAAAAAAGAATGACCATAATAGAACTGGTTCATTATGTAAAAGCCATTTTATAAGTTTTGCTAATGATAAAATGCTAATTGCAATGCCAGAGAATAGAGCTAGCAAAAAGCTACCGTTTATTGAACTCCAAGCTGCTTTTAAACCTTCTTTCCTCCAGACTTTAAAAACATCTAAACTAACTTTATCAATACTTTCTATAAGTTCTTCGTAAATACCAGATATAAAAGCTATTGTGCCACCAGAAACACCTGGAACAACATCAGCCGCTCCCATGGCTATTCCTTTAAATGAGATTACAAGGTAATCAATTAAGCGTCTTTGCATTTTCTATTGAAATATGTTGGCTAAGGTAAGATTTTTTGATAGATAATAACTGAAACGCTTAGTTAGAAATCCTCTTAGACTCTGCTATTATGGTTCTAATCATTGGTCTTTCCATAAGTCTTGGAAATAATTCTGAAATAATAAAATTATAATCAAAATCTATTCGTAAACCATTTTTAAGGTGAAAACGTCCTTTATCCGATTCGTGAGTTTTAAAATACAAACCACCAAGTCTGTATTCAATTTCAGGGTTTTCTGGGTAAAATTCAGCGGCTTGAATTAAATTAAAGATTGCAGCATTATATTCACCCAGCGCAGTTAAAATATCAGATCTGTCTATCCAGGTTTCAAGTTCGTAATTACCTAATTCTAATGCACGTTTGTAACCTTGTTCAGCCTCCTCGAGGAAATTTAAGCGCTTATTTACTGTGGCAAAGAGTTTCCAATAAAGTACATTTTCACCATCAATATTAACCGCCTTATTAATATAGTGTAAAGCTTTTTGATAGTTTAAGCGTTTCATGTAAAACTTTGTGATAGCTATCCAACCTTTGTCTAAAAGAACATCTTCTTCCACGGTTTTTTTAAAAAATTGTAGTGCCAATTCTTCTTGGCCAATCTTTTCATAACAATGACCTATACGTAAAAGTGCGAATGAGGTTGGTTCGTCAATGGCAAGCGTAATTTTATAGTTTTCTATGGCTTCATCGTAAAGTTTTAATTTTTCTAAAACTTTGCCCTTTTCTAAATACGCATTAACAAAAGTATCATCAGATATAATTGCAAAGTCAAATGCGGCATTCGCTTTTGAGTATTCTTTTATGTTGAAGTATTGACGGCCTAATTGGTGCCATGCAACTTCACAATAAGGATTTTTATCTAAAAAATTGTTGAGGTATGTTATTGCTTCATCATTTTGATTTAAGAAATCATAGCAATACACAATATTATGCAAAGCAGAATAATCTGTATTATCAGTCTCTAAACATTTTTTGAAGTAGATTACGGCATTTTCAAATTGATCTAAGAATAAATATTCCATGCCAATTAAAGCAAACAAATCACTATCGTCTTCTGGAGTGCTAGAAATATCAACAGCTATAAGCAATGTGTTAATGGCTTCTTCATGTTTATCTTGTTTAGATAAAACATTTGCTTTTTGAATATATATTTCCTCATTATTAGGTTCTACATCATGTAGCATAGCCAAGATATCATCTGCCTCAGAAAATTTATTTTCAATTACTAATATTTCTACCTGAAACAATCTTAAGTTTACGGATGTGGGATGCTGAGCTAAACCTAATTTAATTGCTTTTTTAGCTAGAGCAATTTTACCATTTTCAAGATAGTGGTGGATAATATTTTCGAATTCACCAGAGTCGAAAAACAAGATGTCGTTTGTCTTTAACATCGACTCAAAACGAGTAAGAGGGAAGTTTTCGTCTTCGTGACTGTAATGCATAGAACGATTTAATAATTAACCTATTTAAAAGTACAGTTATACTTTAAAGATCTTGAAAAATTGGAGTAATGTTTTTAACAAATTAATTAACACGGCTTTGTTGTTGTAAGGTTTTGATAAATAGCGATTTAGACTTTTTTTATCTATTCAATAGAATCTAAAATTGAAGTGATAATTTGACAACCTTTGATGATTTCTTCCTTAGAAATTGTTAATGGAGGAGTTATTCTAATGGCTTTAGGCTCAAAAAGTAACCAGAATAAAATTAGACCTTGGTCTTGAGCTTTAAGTACTACTTTATTCGTAATTTCTGCATCAGAAGTTATAGCTGCAAGCATCAATCCTTTACCTCTAATTTCTTTGATATGTTGGTGCTTAAGGTGAGTTCTTATGAGTTCTTCTTTTTCTATAGCTTCAGTCATAAGATTAGATTCTGTAATCTCTTTTAGTGTGGCTAAAGCTGCTGCTGCAATAACAGGATTGCCACCAAATGTAGTGATGTGTCCCAGTTTAGGGTTGTCTTTAAGGCTGTCCATCATTTTTTTAGAAGCTGTAAATGCACCTATCGGTAATCCACCACCAAGGCCTTTACCAGTGACTACAATATCTGGTTGGCAATTGTAGTTTTCAAAACCAAAAAGTTTTCCTGTTCTGCCAATACCTGGCTGAATCTCGTCTAAAATAAAAACAGCACCTACGTCGTTACATCGTTTTTGTACCTTAGATAAGTAGTCATTATGCGGTTCAATAAACCCAGCACCACCTTGTATGGTTTCTAAAATTACAGCTGCAGTATTCTCAGTTATAGTGTTTAGACAGTACTCACAGTTAAAACTAATGTGATTAATATCTGGTATTAATGGGTAGAAAGGCTTTTTACGTTCTTCATAGTCCATTAAACTTAAAGATCCCATTGTATTGCCGTGATATGAGTTTTTAGCAGCAATAATTTCTGTTCTTCCTGTATATCGTCTTGCAAGTTTTAAACTGCCTTCTATGGCTTCTGTACCAGAATTTACCAAGTAAGTTGTTTCTAAAGGTTCAGGTAAGTGTTTTGCTATTAATTTAGTAAGCTCTAATGCTGGGTCTAAGATATATTCACCGTAAACCATGACATGTAGATACTTGTCTAATTGGGCTTTTGCCGCTTCAACTACTCTAGGATGCGAATGTCCTAAAGAACACGCAGAGACACCAGCTACAAAATCGAGATAGGCTTTTCCTTTTTTGTCATAAATGTAAGAACCCTTAGCATGACTAACTTCCATCGCTAAAGGATGCGGAGTTGTCTGTGCTTGATATATTAAAAAGTCGTCTTGCAATTATTCCTCCTTTTTAGGTTTTATAGGACCCAATTGTTTTGCTTTTTGAGTATTTGGTTTTATAGGTATTAGATTTGGCGCGTCATCCTTTTTAGGAAGATTTCTGGCTGCTTTATTAGGTTTATTTGGTGTGTCTTTTGCAGCTTCTTCAACACGTTCAGTGACACTATCGTCTACAAACTCTTCTGGCGGAACATAATCATCCAACCCTTTAATTTTTGGTAATTCTAAAGGAGGATCGTCTTTAAATAAATCTTCAACAGAAGTTGGGCGTTCTTCACCACGCCAATCAAATCCTCTAAGTCGTCGTGCACTTCTCGGGAAATCCGGTTCAGGGAAAATATTACCATCTATTTGATTAATAAACCTGACTTCATCAATCGCCTGCTCTAATATTTTAATATTTATACTTCCTGATTTAGATTTTTGAATACCGATGAGATCGTTTTCCTCATTACGCATGTAACGAATGGTTTCAGCATTCTTAATAATGTCCACGTTATACAGTTCGTTGTCTCTAAACAATCCAATTAATCGTTGCCCTTTTATTTGGTTGTAACCATTTTCACTTAAGGTATCTTTACTTACCAAAAATGCGTTGTTGAACACTTTAAGCGAATCTAATTTTTCAGTTTCAGGGTTAGATATTAAGTGAATGGTATCTCCAGTCATTTGATTACCAATATTCCAAAGCACTGGTTTTCTTGCAGTAGCAAAAGCATCTGTAGAGCTAAAACGCTCAAGATTAATGAGTTTTGTCAATCCTGTTTTATGATCTACATGAATAGAATCTGCTTTACCGGCCATATCGCTTTTATACATTCTTGCATTATAAAATGCCCTGGTAATTCTATTATCGTCTTTTCCGGTAACCATTAAAGTATCTGCATGCAAATAGATAGAGTCTCTTTCTTGCACTGTAATTGCCAAGGCACGTTTGGTAACGAATAGAGAATCTTTATCTCGCCAAACTTCTGCATAATGCCCTTTGATAACACCATTATTTATGGTGTCGGTTACTTTAATATTGTTGGTTGCAGAAGCAAAGCTTTTGTCTCTATCAAAATAGAGACTGTCACCTTCAATGATTCTATTGTCGTAGTGAATTTTTGCATTACGTTGAAAATTACCTTTATTAGTATTGGTATCATAAAAACCACGTTCGCAATAAATTCTTCTGTCTTGTCCAACTATAGTTGAAGGTCCAAATAAATACGCGTGACCATTATCTGGGAAAAAGTCGAGGCGTTCTGTGTTTAATGTATAATCAGGATTTATTAAAACTACATCTTTTGTAAACTGATACTTTTTAGCCGTCATATAATAGCGACCATTAACGCTTGTAATAGTTCCAGAAGAGTCTCTAACTACTTTACCATTTGTATTGTAATAAGCTAATTGACGTTGCCTATCAAAATGAAGTTTATCTGTAGTTAAGGTAGATTTTGGTTCGGTTAAAACAACATCACCTTGAGCAAAAGCAAGTTGCGTTTTACCGCTATACTCAACATATTTGGCCACCATATTAATGGTGTCACCTTGTTTTACCACAACATTGCTAAAAGCTTCTATGTAATCTTGGTCTTCGTAATATATGGCTTTATCGCACCACATATTAGCACCTTGGTGCACAAAATGTACTTGTTGAGAGTCATCTCTAAGAAAGACTTTAGCACCTTCTTCTATCTTAGGATCTGTATAGGCAATACCAGCATACTCAATGGTTATTTTTTGCTTTTGCTGAGAAAAACCAATGAGAGACAGGAAAAATAAAAATGTAAGTAACTGACTCTTTAAACTACTCAATGCCATAAGTTTTTTACAAAGTAACACGTATAGATTCGCTTTATTATGGATTAACAGTTTTTTTAACAGAATCAAGAAAAGGACTTTCTAGATTGTCTTTCTTACAATAGTTTGCTTTCGGTCAGGACCAACAGAAACAATAGTAATAGGAATATTTAGTTGATCTTCCAAATACTCTACGTAATCATTGAACTCTTTTGGTAACTGAGAAGCTTCTGTCATTTCGGTTAAATCTTCTGACCAACCTTTAAGTTCTGTGTAAACTGGTGTGACGTTTTCAGCCTCAATATTGTATGGTAAATGTGTGATTTCTTCACCTTTATAATTGTACGACGTACAAACTTTTAAGGTATCAAAACCAGAAAGTACATCACCTTTCATCATTATTAATTGCGTTACTCCATTAACTTGGCAAGCATAACGTAAGGCTACTAAATCTAACCAACCACAACGTCTTCTGCGACCTGTAGTTGCGCCAAACTCATGACCTACACGACCCATAGTTTCTCCATCTTCATCAAATAATTCTGTAGGGAAAGGTCCCGAACCAACTCGAGTAGTGTAAGCTTTAAATATTCCGAATACATCACCTATTTGTCTTGGCGCAACACCTAAACCTGTGCAAGCACCAGCAGCAGTCGTATTAGAAGATGTTACAAAAGGATATGTGCCAAAATCTATATCGAGTAAAGAGCCTTGTGCACCTTCTGCCAGAATTGATTTTCCCTCAGTTTGTGATTGATGTATATACTCTTCAGAATCAATAAATTGAAGTGATTGTAACGTCTCAATAGCTGCGAAGAATTCTTCTTCAAGCTCTTTTAAATCATACTGAATATCCACGTTGTAGAAATCTATCATGGCTTCATGCTTATCAGCAAGCGCTCTATATTTTTCTTTCCAATCAGATAATTCAATATCACCAACTCTAATACCATTTCTACCTGTTTTGTCCATGTAAGTTGGGCCAATACCTTTTAAAGTAGAACCAATTTTAGCTTTTCCTTTTGAAGCTTCACTAGCTGCATCAAGCAAACGATGCGTTGGCAAAATAATATGAGCTTTACGAGAAATGATTAATGATGTTTTATAATCAACATTTTGCTCATCTAATTTATCCAATTCTTTTTTAAAAATGACTGGATCTATCACCACTCCGTTTCCTACAAGGTTCACAGTGTTGTCATGAAAAATACCAGAAGGAATAGTATGTAATACATGCTTTTGACCGTTAAAAACTAAGGTGTGACCTGCATTTGGTCCTCCTTGAAATCGGGCAATAATATCATATTTTGAGGTAAATACATCAACAATTTTTCCTTTGCCTTCGTCTCCCCATTGAAGTCCTAGTAGTAAATCTACTGCCATTTTTTAAAGTAAATTAGTCGTCTTTTTTACGATTACCGTAAAAGTAAAGTGAATGATTAGTTATTTGAATATCAAAAACCTCTTCTATGGTTTTTTTGATAGATTGAATGCGTGGATCACAAAACTCAATAACCTCTCCGCTATCGGTAAGAATAACATGATCATGTTGTTTGTCGAAATACGATTTTTCGTAATGTGCTTGGTTTTGACCAAACTGATGTTTGCGCACTAAAGCACACTCTAAAAGTAATTCGATAGTGTTGTAAAGTGTAGCACGACTTACACGATAGTTTTTATTTTTCATTTTGATGTATAAAGATTCGATATCAAAATGTTCTTCACTATCATAGATTTCTTGAAGTATAGCGTAACGCTCAGGTGTTTTCCTGTGTCCCTTATCTTCTAAGAATTGTGTAAAAACGCGTTTTACAATTTCTTGGTTACTTTCTTGTGTTTCTGCATTCATAATTAAAGGTGCAAATTTACATAAAAATATAGGATTAAAGCGATTTAATTACCGTTTAAGCTTTAAAGAAATGAACAAGTTTTCAAAAGTCTCAGTTTACTTCCACTAGATACGGGTAACTTTATCAATACCGTTAATCTTTTTCAACTTATCCATAAGCTTTTTAAGCATGGTTTGATTTTTAACTTCAACTGTTATCTTTCCATTAAAAAGTCCGTCATCACTAGAAAAACTTATACTTTTCATGTTTACATTTAGGTTGCCAGAAATGAGTTTTGTAATGTCATTCACCAAACCTAAATTATCGATTCCGGACAGTTTTATTTGAGAAGTAAAGGTTCTTTGGGTAGAATCTATCCACTTCGCTGACATAATTCTGTAAGCATAGTTAGATTGTAAGCTCACAGCATTTGGACAATTCTTTTTATGAACTTTTATACCATCATTTATGGTAACAAAGCCAAATACTTTATCACCTGGTATTGGATTACAACAATTTGCCAACGTATAGTTGAGTCGCTCTTCTTCTTTACCAAAAACAATCATGTCTAAATTAGACGTGATTTCATCTTTATCAATATCCTTAGGTACGTCAGGTTTTCGGATTTTATTCTTTATATAACTCACAAAAGCATTACTACGTGATGATGCAAATGCTTTCAACTTGGTATTATCTATGGTGCCTATACCAACGCGATAAAATAAATCTAATGACGTACTAAGTCTAAAATAGTTGACTAATTCGTTAACTGATTTCTCGTTGAGAGTAATCTTAAGTTGTTTCAGTTTGCGTCTTAATATTTCTTTACCTTCTTCAGCAATTTCCTTAGTATGCGCATTTAAGGCAGATTTAATCTTGCTTCTAGCTCTAGCTGTAGTTGCATAGTCTAGCCAGTTGGCATTAGGTTTGGCATTGTCTGAAGTTAAAATTTCAACGCGATCACCACTTTGTAACTCATGACTCAACGGTACTAATTTGCCGTTAACTTTTGCGCCACGAGTTCTCATACCAACTTCAGTATGAATACTAAAAGCAAAATCTAAAGGTGTTGCTCCTTTAGGTAGCGATTTTAAATCTCCTTTTGGTGAAAAGACAAAAATCTCTTTAGAATATAGGTTGAGTTTAAACTGCTCAACAAAATCTACTGCATTAGCTTCATTATTTTCTAAGGCTTCTTGAAGACGATTTATCCAAAGGTCTAAACTGTCTTCTTTTTCGTTTTCGTTTTTGTATTTGTAGTGTGCTGCATAACCTTTTTCAGCGATTTCATTCATACGTTCACTACGAATTTGCACTTCAACAAAGCGACTTTTTGGTCCAACTACAGTAATATGAAGAGCTTCGTAACCTGTTGATTTTGGTGACGAAATCCAGTCTCGTAAACGTGTCGGATTTGGTGTAAAGTGATCTGTAACTATTGAATAAATTTTCCAAGCCAAAAACTTTTCGTTCGCGATATCGGATTTATAAATGATACGAATTGCAAACTTGTCATAAACTTCCTCAAAGGTTACACCTTGTTTTTGCATTTTACGACGAATACTGAAAATAGATTTTGGTCGTCCTTTTATTTCGTAGTTAAGGTTCTCTTTGTTTAAAGAGTTCTTCAAGACTTTTGAGAAATCTCGAATATAAGCGTCTTGTTCCTCTTTACTTTCTTGCATTTTACCTAAAATGTCATTGTAAACTTCAGGTTCTGTATATTTTAATCCAAGATCTTCGAGTTCAGTTTTAATATTATAGAGTCCAATTCTGTGTGCTAATGGCGCATAGATGTAAAGCGTTTCTGAAGCAATTTTTACTTGCTTATCTGCTCGCATAGAATCCATAGTTTGCATATTATGCAAGCGATCGGCAATTTTTATAATAATTACGCGAACATCTTCATTAAGTGTCAGCAACATTTTGCGGAAGTTCTCTGCTTGTAGAGATACATCCATATCCTTTTTTAAAGAAGATATTTTTGTAAGACCATCAACAATACGAGCAACAGTTTCACCAAAAAGGCGCTCCATATCTGCTATGGTATAATCTGGATTATCTTCAACAACATCATGAAGCAATGCTGCAGCAATAGAAGTGGCGTCTAGTCCAATTTCTTGGGCAACAATTTTAGCGACCGCGATAGGATGAAAGATATAAGCCTCGCCAGATTTACGGCGCTGTTCTTTATGAGCATCAACAGCCACATCAAATGCATGACGAATCAATTTTTTGTCATCTGTACTTAATGTCTGATAGCTTACTTTTAGTAATTCTTTGTAAGCTTTGGCAATGGCTTTATTCTCTAGTTCTATAGCTTCTTCCGTCATAAGAACTAAAATAAACAAACTCTATGAAATGGGCAATGCGATTTGGTATGAAATAATTACTTTCTCAAATTCCTAACTCTATCTAATAAAGTTGGATGTGAATAATGCATAAATACATAGGCTTTATGAGGTGTTAAATTACTTAAGCTATTTTTAGAAAGTTTTTTTAAAGAGGAAATTAAAGGTTCTGCTTTGTAAGTATCTTTAGCATAATCATCTGCTTGATATTCGAAAACTCGTGAGACGTAATTCATAATTAATCCCGTAATTTCTGAAATAGGAGAGTAGAGCAATCCAAAGGCAATTAAACCGACATGAAAACTAGGTTTTTCTACACCAATAGCATTAGATAATAATGGATTAGAAATAAATATGGATAGAATATAAAAGGTTAATCCGGTAAGTAAGATTGATGTTGTTAGATTAAAAATGATGTGCTTGCGTTTATAATGTCCAACTTCGTGAGCAAGTACAGCAACAATTTCATCATCATCTAAATCATTCACTAAGGTATCGTATAGTGTAACACGTTTTTCGCTTCCAAAACCAGAAAAATAAGCATTGGCTTTTGTACTTCGTTTAGAACCATCAATAACAAAAATTTTGCTCAGACTAAAACCTACAGATTTTGCATATTCTGATATTTTGTTTCTTAATTCACCTTCTTCTAAAGGTGTTTGTTTGTTAAACATTGGGACAATAAGTCTAGAATAAAACATATTCATAAATACTGTGAATAGTGTTACAATTCCCCATGCGTATAGCCAGAATTTCTCACTTGTAACTTGATAAAACCATATGATTACAGATATGATAATGCCACCAAGAATAGCCATCATTAAAAAGCCTTTTAGTTTATCTAGAATAAAGGTTTTTCGGGTTGTTTTATTGAATCCAAATTGCTCTTCAATCACGAAGGTTTTGTAGTAGGCAAAAGGTGTAGTTATAATATCGCTTGCGAACATGATAATTCCAAAGAATATTAAAGCCATAACAATCGGGTTTTCTGTGTAGCTGCGTGCAATATTGTCTACATATTCAAATCCATCTAAAAACAAGAAAGCTAAGGTTAATACAATTGAAAATAGGGAAGACCATATTCCAAATCTATAGTTGGTCGCTTTATATTTTTGAGATTTTTGATATTCGTCAACATCATAAACATCATTCAATTCTTTAGGAATTTTGTCATTAAAGTGTTTGGCATTAATAGCATTAAGAACTTTATCTTTTATAAAGTTAATTACTATGATAGCTATAATGATGTAGAATAAAGTTTCTGCGGACATATTGATTCAATTTCCAATTAAGTTAAATTCCAAATCACAAAACTAATGTATTGAAATTTGTTTTTAGGGTATTGATTATTTTAGAAAAAATTTCGTTGCCGTTTAGCTTCAAAAATAAGAATTCCTGCGGCTACAGAAACATTCATAGAGTCAATAACACCTTGCATTGGTATGCTAATATTTTGTGTTGCAGCATCTCGCCATTGTTGCGTTAAACCTGTTGCCTCAGTGCCAACAACTATTGCTGTTGGTAAGGTGTAATCTTGTGTGTGATAAGGTTCAGATTCTTGAAGAATCGCAGAAAAAATATTGAAATTATATTTCTTTAAAAATGCAATAGCATCTTCAGTGCTTGCTATTGCGATCTCAGTAGTAAAAACACAACCTACACTAGAGCGAATAATATTAGGATTGTATAAATCTGCCTTTGGGTTGGCAATAATCACAGCATCAACATTAGCTGCATCTGCCGTACGCAACAAGGCGCCTACGTTTCCTGGTTTTTCGGGTGCTTCAGCTACTAAAATTAAGGGGTTTTTAGATGTTAATCTCAATGCTTCAAGTTCATGAGTTTTGCAATTGACAACAGCAATAACACCTTCTGTAGTATCTCGATGTGCTAATTTTTGAAATACCTCTTTTGAGATTTCTATTATTTCAATACCATAGCGGCTCATAGCCTTTGCCTCACTTTCAGAAAATAAATCAGGGAAAAACAATAAGGTATTAATTTGATAACCACCTTTTATGGCTAACGACAATTCGCGTTTACCTTCAATTAAAAATTCACCTGATTTTTTGCGATATTTTGATTTTTCTTTAAGTAGAAAAAGTTGTTTAATTAATGGGTTTTGAGGACTTGAAATAATTTTATTCATAATTAAAACAAAAGTAATGTAATTTTGAAAGACTTATATCGTCTCAGAATGTTCAATTTAAAATCGTAATTATGAAAAAAATAGTTTTAATTCTTAGTGTTTTAATGGTTACAGCGTGCAAAAATCAACAGGAAGTTGAATCTACAATAATGAATAAAAACCTTTCTAAAGAAGATGTCACTACTAGTATTTATCCTGAGGATGTGACTAAAGTCTTTAATGCTCATGGCGGTATTGATAAATGGAATACAATGAAAACATTGTCTTTCACTATGGAAAAAGCCAATGGAAAAGAGGTCACCACTACAAACTTAAAAACAAGATCAGAACGTATTGAGACGCCAACTTATACATTAGGTTATGATGGAAAGAATATATGGGTTAGTGCAAAGGATGGTAATGAATATAAAGGTAATGCAAGGTTTTATAAAGGATTAATGATGTATTTCTATGCTATGCCATTTATTATTGGAGATGATGGAATTACATATGAGACAGCTGAGCCTTTAACTTTTGAAGACAGAACATATCCTGGGATTTTAATTTCTTATGAAGCAGGAATTGGGGAGTCGCCAGATGATCAGTATATAATTTATTACGATGAAGCTACAGGACAAATGGAATGGTTAGCATATACTGTAACGTTCGGAAAGAATGAAAAAAGTAAAGATTTTCATTTTATACGTTATAATAATTGGCAAGATATTAAAGGATTGAAACTGCCAAAGAGTATAGATTGGTATAGTTATGAGAATAATCAACCAATTGCTAAAAATGGAACCACTGATTTTTTAGAAGTTAAACTACTAGAAGAAGCACCAAATAAAGAGATTTTTATGATGGAAGAAGGAGATATGCTTATAAAGTAAATACCAACTACAGATCTTTTTCTTTATAATAGTTTACTAAAAGCGCGACAACATAGCTGTAACTTTTCATACCACCAGTTTGGTTGTTACTTTTTAAGAACGTATCATAAGTTGTTTCAAAAATGGGTTCAATGGGGTTTTCGTAAGAATCCCAAAAAGCTCTGACTTCTGCATAGTTTTTTAAGATACCTTTATTTATGGTTTTTAAGGTTTCTCTGTAGAGTTCTTGATCCCTTTTGTAAATCTCATTTAGACAATAACGCAAACCAAATGTGTATCCTGAATATTTGAAATATTTATCAGGATTATGAACCGAAGCTAAACAACCAAAAAAGTTAGCTTCGTTCTCGGCTGCGTAACCTATTTGATGTGCCACCTCATGACACGACGTCGTTGGAAATTTATAAACCGGAATTAATCCATCAACTTGAGCTTCGTTTGTAAAAGGGTTTAAATAGCCAGAAAACCCCATGTACGTCAACGGAATACTGTAAATAGATTTTTTGAGGCTAACAGGTTCATATTTTAGATGAGGATATGTTTTTGATAATTCAGTGTAACCATTTTTAACCATGCTAAATACTTCTGATTTGCTACAGGGTAAGATGACTTTAAGCGTATCATTTTTAGTAATTTCAAGATGAATAGCATTAGACTTTTTAATTAGTCTGTTTGTAAAAGCAACTAATTCTTCTGTGGTATATTCAGCATTAATATTTAAAGATTCATTTAAAGGTAATCTGTAATAGTTAAAAGCCCAAAGTACATGAAATGTAAGGTAAGCCAATGACATTGTAGCACCAATGTCTAACAACCAATTTATGGTGTCTTTAAGGATGCGTTTTCTATTGATAATAAACCATCTAATCGCGTAGATTCCGGCAAACGTGTAAAACATATCACCAACAGAAAACGGCAACCAACCAAAAGCATATCTCGACAGTTTTGATATAAATATATAGATGCCATTGCTGTAGAAGTCTTCCACGAATTGAGGATATTTCTTTAGAATATTAATGACAAGAATCTGTACACCAAGAAATAAGGTGATCAGTAATTTTTTGTTTTTCAGCATATACCAAAAATAACGAAAAGCGAGCTATTAAGAATATGGATTCCTACTTAAAAATCCTTTTACAATTCGTAATTTTGTTGAAAGATGAATTATTAACAATTAAATCACCACATTGCGGTATTAACTATATGAGCGAAGAAATTAGAGCACTAGAGCCAAAGGCGCTTTGGAATAAATTTGCAGATTTAAATGCTGTCCCAAGACCTTCTAAAAAAGAGGAGCGTGTCATAAAATTCATGAAAGATTTTGGTGAAAATCTTGGTTTAGAAACTATTGAAGATGACATAGGAAATGTTATCATTAGAAAGCCTGCAACTCAAGGTATGGAGAACAGAAAGCCTATTGTAATGCAATCGCATTTAGATATGGTTCACCAAAAGAATAACGATACCGTTTTTGACTTTGATACGCAAGGTATAGACATGTTTGTGGATGGAGATTGGGTAAAAGCTAAAGGAACCACACTTGGGGCAGATAATGGTTTAGGTGTTGCAACAATAATGGCAATTTTAGAAAGTGATTCCATTGCGCATCCAGATTTAGAAGCACTATTTACCATTGATGAGGAAACAGGTATGACTGGTGCTATGGGATTAAAGGGTGGTTTACTGAACGGTGAAATCCTTTTAAACTTAGACACTGAAGAAGATGATGAAATTGGTGTAGGATGTGCTGGTGGTGTTGATATTACAGCTACTAGAACTTATACGGAAGCGTATGTAGATAAATCAGATAAGAAGGCCTACAAAATTGAAGTGAAAGGTTTGCAAGGCGGACATTCTGGTATGCAAATACATGAAGGGTTAGGAAATGCTAATAAAATCATGAACCGTTTACTTTATGCAGTAGTAGAAGATATAAGTATTGCTGAAATTGATGGTGGAAGCTTACGAAATGCAATCCCTAGAGAAAGTGTGGCAACTGTAGTTTTTAAGGCTGAAAAAGAAGAGATTCTTACAACATTGCTAACAGCATTATCAAATACAATAAAGAAAGAATTAAAGACTATGGAACCTGATCTAGTGGTAGAACTTTCCGAGGTCGATGTTCCAGCGGCTACAATGTCATTTGATGACCAAGAACAACTATTAAGAGTACTTTATGCTGCACATAATGGCGTATATCGAATGAGCCCAGACATTAAGGACTTAGTTGAGACGTCAAACAACATTGCTAGAGTTATTGTAAAAGATGGACATGTGAAAGTGGGATGTTTAACTCGTAGCTCGGTAGAATCTTCTAAAATGGATTTAGCAAACACATTAAGATCTACCTTCGAACTTGCTGGTTTTAGTGTTGAGTTATCTGGTGACTATCCAGGTTGGGCGCCAAATATGGATTCAGCAATATTGAAAGTAATGGTTCCAATTTATGAGCGCCTAAACAATGGTGAAAAACCGCATGTAGCCGCTTGTCATGCTGGTCTTGAATGTGGTATTTTAGGTCAAAATTATCCAAATATGGATATGATAAGTTTTGGACCTAATATAAAAGGAGCACATTCTCCAGATGAACGCGCTCAAATCTCTTCAGCTCAAAAGTATTGGAAATTTGTACTTGAGATTCTTGAGAATATACCTATAAAGTAATTTTAGGTAGTTATGGAGCATAAAAAAAGCAACTACTCGGTAGTTGCTTTTTTTATGTTATTGCACAATTTATTCCTTAATACTTTCGATTTCTATATCAAATACTAAGTTTGTTTTTGGTGGAATTACAGGTGCTCGACCTCTATCACCATAACCTAAATAATAAGGGATAAACACTCTAGCTTTATCACCGACTTTCATATTTAACATCGCTTCTCTAAAACCTGCCACTAAACTTGCAGTTTCATTGTAAGGCATATCAAATGGGGCATATCTACCGGCTTTATCCTGTCTTTCATCATATTTGCCGTTTTGTTCTGCCACTTCTTTCCAAGTTGTCCAAAATAGTGTGCCATCCTCAAAATACCCAGCGCAATCAATATTTACGCGTTGTGCAGAATTTGGTTTTACACCATTACTTTCATTGGTAAATATCATGGCCATACCTGTAGGAGAGTCTATGCGACGTCCACTTAAAGATTCGTTCTTTTTTAACCAATCATTTTTAGCCTTTTCAGCTAATGCCTTAGCTTCTGCTTGAGCTTCATTTCTCATAGCCTTAAAGTACTCTTCAACTTGTGGCATTTCTTCCTCAAAAACTTTTGGCGCATCAAAGAATTTAGCGTCTTTTCCTATTCTAATTATATTAAGATCGGTAATTATGACATCTTCAACTGGTTTATTTCTTGCTCCAACTTTCACATTTGATATAGAATCTTGAACTTCTACGCCTATTACTAGTTTTCCAAAAACGGAGTGGCAACTTACACCAGGTTGGTCACAAGGTTTTAAATTACCGCTGTCATCATAATAATTACCTCTTGGGTAAGGTCTTTCTGTGATGAAAAATTGGCTTCCATTGGTACTTATACCACCAGAATTTGCCATTGAGAGAATTCCTGGTGTATCGTGTTTTAAATCTTTGTCAAAGTCGGCTGTGAATCGATAACCTGCGGTACCCATTCCGTTACCTAAAGGATCCCCACCTTGTATCATAAACTTATCCATAACTCTATGAAATATGATACTATCGTAAAATGGTTTTCCTTGGTATTTTTCCTCTGCCATTGGATGATTGCCTTCTGCTAAAGCAACAAAATTTGCGACAGTTACAGGAACTTTATCATAATAAAGCTCAGCCACCATAGTACCTTTTGTTGTTATTATTTCTGCATAAAGTCCATCTTGTAAATCAGGATACTTTTTTTCTTGGCATGAGATATTTACTAATACCAAACATACAACTATTGCTGTAATCGCTTTTTTAATCATTTTCTTGTTTTATTGTATTTAATGTTACTTCGCATATTAGTGGAACGTTTGTTCCTATTTTGTCATCATCTCCATAATAGCCAAAGGCCTTTTGAGATGGAAAAATAAACGTAATACTCTCTTCAGGTTTCATGAGTTTTAAACCTTCTCTTAAACCTGTAAAAAGCTCTTGCTTATCCATAACATATGATTTTGATTTAGTTGGGTAAATCAAATTACCATCTAAATCTAAAACATTGAATTGGAAATCTATAAGGTCACCAAATTTTGGTTTCAAAGTGTCATTATCAATTTTAGTATTGTAATAATACCAAAACCCGCTTTCTGAAGCGATATAGTTTTTTTCAGGATTGTCTTTTATGATTTGTTGAATGCGCTGTCGTTCTTTTTCGTTCAACTTTCTGTTACGTTCAGCAGACTCCTTAAGAAAAGAACCAGATTGTACCGATTCTGGTAACCTCGCTTCTGGGGACTTACAGCCAAGTAGTATTAACGCAAAAAGAAATAGTATCAGTAGGTTTTTCATATTCAATACAATTATTGTCCTTTTTGGGTTGCAGACAATTCATCTTTATATTGTGGTAATATACTAATAAATTTCTCAACAGTTTCTTCTAGACTCGTTTCACTACGACCACCAGCGGCATTATCATGTCCACCTCCATTAAAATGTGTTCTAGAAAACTGGTTTACTGAGAAAGAACCCTTACTTCGTAATGAGATTTTGATAATATTGTCTTGCTTGTTTTCTATAAAGATGGCTGCAAAAATGATACCTTTTAGCGATAAACCATAGTTTACAAAACCTTCAGTATCTCCTTTCTTAAAATTGAACTGATCTAATTCTTCTTGTGATAAGGTAATATAAGTTGTCTGTAACTCTGGAATGACCTTTAAATTCTGCATAGCGCGACCAAGCAGTTGCAAACGACTGTAGCTATTAGTGTCAAATACATTATTATGTATTTGAGCATTGCTAGCACCTTTACGCATTAGTTGGCTTACAACTTCATGAGTACGGCTTGTTGTAGAAGGAAACCTAAAAGAACCAGTATCTGTCATAATACCTGTATACAAACAAGAAGCAATATCAGTATCTATCTTGTCAGTGTCATTTAACATCTCTATGAAGTTGTACACCATTTCACATGTTGAGGACATACTAACGTCAGAATAGGTGTATGTCGCATAATCATCTGGTTGTTGATGATGGTCTATCATTATTTTTATGGCTTCAGAATTTTCTAAAATTGAAGCCATTTCACCAGTGCGATGGAAAGCGTTAAAATCTAAAGTAAACAACAGGTCAGCTTTAGTTATTAATGCATCACATGTTTCTATATCAGATTCATAAACTTTAACTGTATCATCACCTGGCAACCATTTCAAAAAATCAGGATAATCATTTGGCGCAACAACAGTAGCATCATGATTGTACTTTTTTAGGTAGTGATATAATCCTAAAGTTGAGCCCATAGCATCGCCATCTGGATTTTTATGCGGAACAATTACAATATTCTGAGGTGTGCTCAGTAGTTCTTTAATCTCGTTGATTTGAGTTTCAATCATAGAAGGCGAATTTACGATTTTCAAAGGTTTTGAAAAGATTTTTAATATGAAATTAAGAATCTCATGATATATAAGAAAAGCATGAAGATAGCGCTAAGTGTGACATTGGTAAGCGACTATGTCAGACCTAATTGTTGTAACATTAATTTAATAACGACCAAGCTTGATAAATTAAAGAAATGAATTACTTTTGCATCCGGATTCGCAGAAGCGTTTTGCAAAAGCGAAAAAATTAAAAATTTACACATGGCAACTAACAGAACATTCACAATGTTAAAGCCAGATGCTGTTGAAAAAGGACACATTGGCGCAATATTAGAAAAAATTACGGCTTCAGGTTTTAGAATCGTAGCAATGAAATTAACTCAAATGACTAAAGCTGATGCTGAAGAGTTTTATGGTATACATAAAGAACGTCCATTTTTTGGAGAGCTTGTAGAGTATATGACTCGCGGACCAATAGTAGCAGCTATCTTAGAAAAGGAAAATGCAGTTGAAGACTTTAGAACTTTAATTGGAGCAACAAATCCTGCTGACGCTGCTGAAGGAACGATCCGTAAGATGTATGCAGATTCTATTAGCGAAAATGCTGTTCATGGAAGTGACAGTGATGATAATGCTGCTATTGAAGGTGCTTTCCATTTTTCAGGAAGAGAGATGTTTTAAGTAACAGATTTATCAAAATATATAAAAGACCATCATTTCTGATGGTCTTTTTTTTTGCTTAAAAACGACATAATCTTATGCAAATTACAATTCATCATATAAAACATACAATTCGGTAATTACCTTTTTCTAAATGATTACTTCTGGTAGATATTTGTATCAAATAAAATCATCAAAAAATGAACACAGTAGTAAAAATAGCAGTAATCGTAATTTTAAATTTAGTAAATGCGAATATCCAAGCACAGACAAAATTTGAAAAAGGAATGTCTAAAGCTTTCCAATTATGGGATGCCAATAAATGGGATGAAGCTGAAAACATGTTTGAGCGTATTTCTAAGGCAGACGAAGACAAATGGTTACCTCATTATTACATCGCTCAATTGAACAGTATTAAAAGTTGGAACACCAAAGACGAAACTATTCTCAAAGCACAATTAGATAAAGCACAAGATCATTTAGATATAGCAATTTCTAAAAGTGAAAACAATGCAGAGTTGTTAGTATTACAAGCAAGAGTTTACACCAATTGGATTGCTTATGATGGCATGACATACGGAATGAAATATGCGGCAAAAGTAACTGAATTGTATAATAAGGCATTAGCATTAGATTCAGAAAATCCAAGAGTGGTTTACAGTAAAGCGGAATGGGAAATGGGAAGTGCTAAGTATTTTGGTAAAGACACTGCACCTTATTGTCAAGAAATTGAAGATGCCATTGAACTTTTTGATAACTTTAAGCCAGAGAGTAAATTTCATCCTAAATGGGGAAAAGAACAAGCTCAGCAGATTGTAGATAACTGTAAAGCTTAATGTCATATAAAGTTAAAAGAATAAAATGAAGCGTTTTTTTAAAATAGTATTTTCAGGAATTATAGTTGGTGTTGTCATTATGCTTATAGACCAATCCATACGCTATTTTTCTGGACAGGTTTTAGCCTTTAATGAAAAGTTTTTTAGAACGTTTTCATATTATATCATTTATGCTGTGCCATTGAGTCTAGTGAATTCATATTTCTTTGATTATCTCAATCAAAAAGTAGTATGGAATCGCTTTAAGAAATATAGAATGATGATCGGATTTCTTGGCTCGGTAAGCTTAACCCTAATTTCTATATTTTTTATTAGAGCATTTATAGAAATGGTTTTAGAAGGTGAGACTTGGAATGAGTTTTTAAATAGCGAACATCTGAGTTTTTATTTCAGCGCTTTACTCATTACTCTCGTAATTTCCTTGTTTTTTCATGCGGTTTACTATTACCGAGAATTACAAAAAAGTAAGGTAAAAGAACAGAAAGTTATTGCTGGTACTGCAAGCGCCAAGTTTGATGCGTTAAAGAATCAATTAGATCCGCATTTTCTATTTAATAGCTTAAATGTTTTGACAAGTTTAATAGAAGAGAACCCAGAAAGTGCGCAAAAATTTACGACCTCGTTATCTAAGGTGTATCGTTATGTGTTAGAGCAAAAAAACAAAGAATTAGTTACTGTAGATGAGGAATTACGTTTTGCTAAAACGTACATGTCTTTATTAAAAATGAGATTTGAAGACAGTATTATTTTTGAAATACCAGAAAGAGCATCAAATCCGGAAAGTAAGGTAGTACCACTGTCATTACAACTTTTATTAGAAAACGCAGTGAAGCATAATATGGTTACAAGTAGTAAACCATTACATATTAAAATCTATGAAGACGGGAATCACTTGGTCGTGATGAATAATCTTCAGCCAAAACAAATCGTGAAAAAAGGAAGTGGAGTAGGTCTTGAAAATATTAAACAGCGCTACAAACTTCTTTCAGAAAGAAAAGTATACATCAATCAAAGAGCTACAGATTTTGCAGTTGCAATTCCGATGCTCACTAAACAAATATCAATCATGAGAACAACACAAAGATCACAACAACGTATTAATGACGACTATGTACGTGCACGTAAACGCGTTGAAGAGTTGAAAGGATTCTACTATAGTCTAATATCCTACTTTATTGTCATACCATTTTTAATCTTTATTTGGTACAGATTTACACCATATACCATTCAATGGTTTTGGTTTCCAATGGTCGGTTGGGGAATCAGCAATATTTTTCAGGCCTATAGGGTCTATGTAGATAATGGTGCGCTTGGTGCAAAATGGGAAGAGCGTAAGATTCAAGAATATATGCGTAAAGAAGAAGAAAATAAACGTTGGAATTAAAATTAGGTGTTATGAATAATCAAGAATCAAACTTAAGCTATATAAGAGCTAAGAATAAGGTAGAAAAAGAAAAGAGTTTTTATATACATCTTATCATTTTTATTATTGTAAACGTCGTAATTACAGCATTTAAAGTATGGAGTAGTTTAGATAGTTGGGATAGTTTTACCAACGAGTTAATCAGTATTAATGTCTTAGCAACTTGGGTGATATGGGGTATCTTTTTAGTACTTCATTACGTGTCATTTAAATATGGCCAAGGATGGGAAGAACGAAAGATAGAACAGTTTATGAACCAAGAATTATCAGACGATTCAAAAAAATATTAAAATGGAAAAGTTTAGTTTAGAACCTTTAAAGGATAATGATGAAATTTCGGATTTCAGAAAAGAAGAAGCTTATTTAAGAGCAAAGAAAAAAGTAGATGCCTTAATGGGATTCTACTGGCATCTCGCCGTATATATTGTAGTTAACGGATTTTTAATACTACTAATTGGATTAAACTCTAATGAAGGATTTAGCGGATTTGGACCATATGCAACCGCAGTTTTTTGGGGCATTGGTTTATTCTTTCACTTTATTGGTGTTTTTGGTCCAGATTTTTTATTCGGAAAAAATTGGGAGAAAAGAAAGATTAAGGAGTTTATGGATAAGGAAGAATCTAATTGGGAATGAGAACTCTAAATGAAATCATAAATAGCAATATTGGCTGGTTTCACTTTATTACTGCCGTTTTAGCAATGATTACAGGAACCATAGTTTTGTTAAATAAAAAAGGAACTTTATTTCATAAGCGCGTAGGTTATGTATATGTTGTTAGTATGATTTTATTGAATGTTAGTTCGTTTTTTATTGTGAATTTTGGAGGTTTTAGCCTGTTTCATTTTTTTGCAATCATTAGTTTAATTGCAATATCGGGCGGAATGATTCCAACAATAAAAAAGAAAAAAAATTGGTTGGCTTATCATTTTTATTTCATGAATTGGTCAGTCGTAGGACTCTACTGTGCGTTTTGGGCCGAATTAGGAACACGATTCGTGGGTAATATGCAACAGTTTTGGTGGATGGTTGCCGCAGCAACAATTATTACTTCGGTTTTAGGAAGTATTGTCATAAATAAAGAAGCAAAAAAATTGAATTTAAGATAGTATGAATATAATTATTATAGAAGACGAAAAACCATCAGCAAGACGATTGCAGCGAATGCTTAAATCTCTCGATATTGAAGCAGATACTATGTTACATTCTGTAGAAGAATCTATTGAATGGTTTCAAAATAATAATCATCCAGATTTAATTTTTTTAGACATACGATTAAGTGATGGACTATCGTTTGAAATCTTTGAAACCATTGAGATTAAATCGGCCGTAATTTTTACAACTGCTTATGATGAATATGCATTGCAAGCCTTTAAACTCAATAGCATAGACTATCTTTTAAAACCTATAGACGATGACGATTTAAAATTAGCAGTAGATAAATTCAAGGAACGCACTCCACAAAAACAAGCAGTCACTTTAGATTTTAATGATATAAAGAAACTATTGGTTAACCCAATAGAACGCGAGTATAAAAAACGCTTTTCAGTTAAAGTTGGTCAACATTTAAAGTTGATTAATATAGAAGATATTGAATGTATTTATAGCGAAAATAAAGGTACTTATGCGCATACAAACGAAGGAAGAAATTATCTTTTAGATATGACTTTAGATCAATTAGAAGATGAACTCGAACCTGATGTGTTTTTTAGGATAAGCCGTAAGTTTTATATAAATATTAATGCTATTAAGGATATTATTAGTTATACCAATTCTAGACTTCAGATAAAACTAAATCACTATAACGAACAAGACGTTATTGTTGCAAGAGAACGTGTAAAAGACTTTAAGAACTGGTTGGAGTAATTAATAGTTTATGTACTTTTATTTCTTAATGAATCTCATAATAATATAGTTTTATTCACTATCTAAATAAGCTTTAATTAATGAAGAAAGTCTTAAAAGGCCTTGTTGTAGTTGTAATTTTGGTCATTGCTGTAGCATATATTACAGACACAACCTATTTATTTAAAGGTGTAAGAACCGTATATCTAAGAGGAAATAAAGATGTAACAATATATGATTTTAAAGTTCAAGATACAAGGACAATAAAAGCAAGTAATCCGCAATCTTGGGAATTGCATGACCAATATAATTCAATTGAACTTTCTAAAGCTATTTTAGACCATCATGCCGAAATGCAATCATTAGCTTTTTTAATTGTTAAAGACGGAAAAATATTGAATGAAAGTTACTTTAATGAAGGTGGCAAAGACCATCTATCTGCATTATGGTCAATCAGCAAGACATATACGTCACTTTTAATTTTGAAGGCTGTTGAAGATGGACTTATAGAAAGTGTTGATGATCCAGTAAAAAAGTACATTCCCGAATGGAATGTAGAACAAGGCGATACGCTTACTATAAGACATCTCGCTTCAATGAATACAGGCTTATTTTGGGATGAAGGTTCAAGAAGCCCATTTTCATTAATTGCAAAGCTTAATTTTTATGATGATTTAGAAACTTATACATTAAATGAATTGTATGCTATTGGTACACCAGGACAACAACAACATTATAATTCTGGTGGTACACAATTATTAGGTACCATATTACATAGAGTCCTTAAAGAGAAGACAATTACAAACTATCTCGAAGAGAAGTTTTGGAATCCATTAGGTTATGAATATGATGGGAAGTTTATTCTAGATAGTGAAGAATATGGTAACGAAAAAACGTATGGTGGTTTGGTAAGTACAGCAAGAGATGTTGCTAGGTTAGGACAACTTATTAATAACAATGGTGTCTGGAATGGTCAACAAATATTAAGTAATTCTCAGTTAGACCTGATTAAAACTTTGCCTTATAATAATAAAACCTATAATTACGGACTTTGGTCAGATACCTACAAAGGTGAAAGATTTTATTGCCAAGTAGGTCTTAAAGGACAATTGTGTATATCGTTGCCTAAACACGGATTAGTAATTACAAGATTAGGACATAATACGACCAAAAAGGATGATATGGAAGACGTGGCGCCAGATGCTAAACGCTACATTAAAGAAGCTTTAAGAATTTTGGAAGAGTTTGAATTATAACCCATCAAAAATTCCACCAATAACATCGCCTAAAGTATCACCAAGACCTTCAAGAAGCGAATCAGAATTATCCAATAAGGCGTCTGCACCAGCAAAAATGCCGTCAATAGGAATACCGATAAAAATGTCTAATAATAAAAGTTCGGTAAGTGATGACTCCCTGAATTTGTCAGATTTAGTTTTAGCTTCTTTTTGCCATTCTTGATATTGTTCTTTTTGCTCAATTATAACAGGTTTGTTGGTAATGTCGTGTTGTAACAAGTTGTTATAGTTTTTGCGTTTTTCTGAATCAGATAAGATTTCAAAAGCCTCAACTAACTTTTCAAAATGTGCTTTGGCTTCAGATGATTTATTATTATCTGGATGATAAATAGCAATTTCTCTTCTAAATGCTTTTTTAATTGTGTTTAAATCTGAAGCTGGGTCGATTTTTAATAAGGTGTAGTAGTTTGTAATCATAATAAAGTGATTATGATTATGAGTAGCAATTCAATATAAAATGTTACAAATCAGTCGTTGTCGATTCTGTTATCATCAAAAGCTGAATTCGATAACAACAATTCTTTTATGAAAATAATCATTGAAATCTGACTTCGAATTTAAGACTCCTTTTATAAATAAATCAATTGGTAACATTCCAGTTGCTTCTCTTTTTTTGTAATATCTAGAGATGAATGCATCAGAATCCTTTATGGAATAAATAGCTTTCATATATTTTCCAGTTAGATTAATCTCTAAACCATATATTGAATCTCTTTCATAAGTCTCTTTCCATAATCCACTTCTGTGAAATTCAGAATTTGTTTCATTGGATTGAAATTTGAATTTTTCTGTATTTCCAGATGAAACAGAAATAATATCATTAAGATATTTTTTATACCGATTTTCAATTGTTAAGTTAGGGTAATTTTTTTCAAGGTTTTTTTCAAAATCTGATACAAGTTTATCAAGAGCAATAGTCTCTCGTTGACCTAGAGTATTTTTAAATTTCAAAATTCTTTCATCAACTTCTTTCTGAGAACAACTGAATGATATAATTAGAATGATTATTAAATAAAATCTACTCATCTTTATTTTGATGTTATTATTGTTAGAGTTTATTCAATTTGAATTGTTACAAATCAGTCGTTATCAATTCTGTTATCATCAAAAGCAGATGGCAATAGTTTAGGGATAAACTTTACAAATAAAGGTAGTAAGATCATTCCGCCGGGCAACATAAAAATGGCTAGACTTGGTATGGATTTGAAGATATCTAGCAATTGAGACTGAATCTTTTTTTGTTCTTCGTCGGTGAGATTACGTTGTGTGGATTGCGCTAAAAGTTTCATAGCTTCTTTGCTTTCAGAAAGTTCTTTTATAAGCCTTTTGCTATTTCGTTTAATGAGCTTAGATACAACTTTACTGCTGTTGTCATAAAAGCTTTGGGCTAGATTTTTAGAACTTAGAAAGGCAACATCGTCTTTATGATCTGCATAAAACGTGTTGATATCATCTACCGAAACTTTAATGTTGCTTTCTTTTAAATCTAAATCTATTCTTAGTTGATTTAAAAATAGGCGTTCAGAATCGTCAATAATTCTATCACTCCAAGATGCCATGCACACCAAATCAATAATATACAGTTTTTCTAAATCCTCATTTATAAATTGAACAGCACTCTCGTATGTTTGAAGTTCGGAATTTCTATGTCTAATTGAACTTTCAAAAAGCTTAATTAAATTTTGGTCGTATTCTGATTTTTCTGTTTTGGCATCTATGGTTGAAAATACAATGGTTTCCAATGCGGATTCTAGATGACTTACATATGATTTTATATGAGTTTTATCCTTAAGAAACTGTTGATAACCCAATACATCAACAAAAAGCAGTACATTAATTAAAAAATAGTTAAAGCTTTTTGAAATGATGTTATCTTCAACATGAATACGCCTGTGAATCATCTTTTCTAGTGTACTATCTGATAATTTGTCACCAAATAGTCCTTCAAAAAATGATTGTTTTGTATTGCCAATAGATCTATAATATTCTATTAGGCTAGGTGTAAATTCGGCGTCAGTTTGAGATTGTTTATAGAAAAAATAAAAACTAAGTAATAAATTAATTTTACAACGCTCTTCCTCGGTTAAGGTAAACGGTTTTACGATGTCTAATACCACACTTGTATTAGTTCCGTAAATAAAGCCAGTTTGCTTTAATCTGCGATAAAACTCAGATGTTTCTGTTTCAGAATAGGTTTTTTCAGAAACTTCTACTAGTAGTTTTTTAATCCAGCCGCTCGCTGATGGGTTCATTCAGTTGGTTATGATTATAAGGTAAAGTTAATTTTTAATGCCTAAGAATCAAAATTTATGCAATATTGTTGGTTTATATTATCAATTTCATATTTCTTCAAAATATAAAGTGCTAAAGACTACTAGAAAACATATTCTTTAATAATTTTGCGCCCGAATAAAAAATCAGCATAATAACGAAGTGTGATGAAGAAGCTATTATTTTATTTTTTATTAGTGCCTGTATTTATGTCAGCGCAGATTAATGAAAGTGATTCATTAAAGCTGAAAGCTAACTTATCATTAACAGGGTTTTATCAAAGCGGTAATGTTGAAACCTTAATCTTTAGAGCAAATTCTGAAGTTACCTACAAACCTTGGGAAAAATGGGTGTTTAAAACGAAAAACTCTTATGTTCTTCAAGAATTTGGTAAAACAAAAGCCGATGAAGATATCTTAAGTCTTAACTTTTTGTACCTCAATCCTGATAGAAAGATTTATCCATTTGTGTTAGGTTTTGTGAGTACTAATTTTAGAAGAGAAATTGACATCCGATCTTTATTTGGTGCAGGTTTAACTTTTAAGATTTTTGATGAGAAGAAGAAATGGCTTAAAATGTCGTTGTCTAGTGAATATGAGCAGACAAAATTTGCAAACTCTACATTTAATATTTCAGAATATAATAGCAATAATAGAATAAATACTTTAAGAGGAACCATTTGGATCAATGGTCAATATCATTTATTCAAAGATAAAGTGATTCTAAAGCATGAAAGTTTCTATCAACCTTCACTTGAGGAATCTAATAACTATAGATGGCAAGCCGATGTCAGTTTAGAATTACCAGTATGGAAGTTTTTAAACTTTAAAGTGAATTACAGGTATACTTCAGAAAGTATTGTTATAGAAAACCAAAAACAAGACGACCAGTTCTTAACCTTCGGTTTTACTATAAAAAATTACTAAGATTACTTTTTGTTTAAGGTTAAAGCTAGTTGCTTGCCAAATACTGCTGTAATTCCAGCAGCTAATCCTCCTACAAGTCCCGTCACCAAAATGAGCAAGTAAGGGTTACCACCTAATTCTAGTAATGTAGAAATACGTTTTGCAAGTGTAAAATCATTTGCACTACTTACAATAAAACAATAACTCGCCCAAAAGAATGTTATCGCCAAAAAAGGTACAAAAAACACCGCAGCTTTTTTAAGTGGAATAAATAAGGATGTAGCTAAAGCGGCAGTCATAATTGACCACCATGGTAAAACATATGATAAAGCAGAAGCTAAAACAATGGTTGCTATAAAGTTGAATATATTCTTTTTCATTAGTTAGTAGGTTTTAGGGTTAAGGTTCCAATCATAGCTGCTGTAGTTGTTTCAGATTGTAAAAAATTTAATTCATGGTACTTTCCTTCAGCCCAATCATCAATAAAGTTGTCATAATATTTGCTTCCCGGATTACCAGATTGTCCACCAGGATAAATACCTAATGCTGTTGGAGGAGAGGTCATTTCTACAATCATTCTCCATGATGGGCCATGATTCTCTGATGTTGCATTAACAATATTACGATCTCCACCAATTGGAATATCAAAACGAGAAAAAGCTGGTAAGCCTTGCAGTAAATGCCCAGCATAAGTTGCTTTATATTTGAGCCATTTGTAATCACCTTTCTCTGATTTAATTTCGTTCAGGCGTTCTGCAGCTTCTTTAAAAGCAATTAAGTATAAATCTTGGGAAGTTTCTACTTTATCCTTTGTTTCAACAATATCTATATATTCGTGGGAGCTGTGATGCTTTAAGAAGTATATTGTTTGATAGGTGTAAGGCTTCATCATGGCAACGTCTTCAATGTCAAATTCATCCCAAAGAAGATTCCTTAATTTACCGTACCACTGACGCCAAATACTTGGTCCAACTTCATCAATGTCGTTATTGAATTTCCAATTTTTGATTTCATTAAAAATGATTAATTCATCTTCAGTTAATTCAGATGTATCCATTTCTGAAATCATTAGAGGTAGTAATTCTGAAGCTTTCAAATTAAAATTGTTATTGTGAAGGGCTTTAAAGTCATCAATACCAAACTTTTCTTTAGAGTTGAAATAGTCATTAATTACTCTATTTCTGTAGGTTTCATAACCGTCATTAAAAACGTAATATGGATAATTCTCATCAACAGGATGTTGGTTGGCTGAACTTACAAAACCTCGCTCAGGGTTTTTAGTGTGTGCATTATATGCTTGTGGAATATAAGATTGCCAGTCGTTTTCTGGGTTGCTACCATCCATTAAAAATTTCCCTTGTCCTTCCCATTTGTTTGGGAATTTACCTTGAATCCATAGTGCTATATCTCCTTCTGTAGATGCGAACACAAAGTTTTGTGCTGGTGCATTCCAATATTTTAGAGCACTGACATAATCATCATAGTTTTTGGCCTTATTCATCTCAATAAAAGTCTTTTGGTTATTGCCGCCTTCATGACCAATCCATCTCATAGCATAACCAGAACGCCCATTATCTGACATAAAATTTTTATCATATACTACAGGACCATGATGCGTATAAAGCACAGAATCTTTATAGTTTTCTTTTCCTTTTATTTTTATGTCTTCAACTCTAATGGTAACATCTTTCCATGTTCCGTCATACTTATATTTTGTGCGGTCCTCATTAAATTCTACTTTATACCAATCTATAACATCTCTTGTAGCATTGGTTTCGCCCCAAGCGATAAATTGGTTAAATCCTGAAATGACACCTAGAGCACCAGGTATTGTTGCCCCGAAGGCATTATGATTTGGTGTACTTAATTGCATGATATACCATATTGCAGGTAAATTAAGTCCTAAATGAGGATCATTTGCCAAAATTGGGTGACCTGTTTTAGATTTAGCACCTGAAATAGCCCAGTTGTTACTCCCATTATCAGGATGTGGTTTTATAATGGTCGCAGTTATGGTGTCTAATACTACCTTACTTGCCGGTAAATCAGTTTGTGGCACATCAATAAAACTCCAATCCGTTTCTTTTGGAATTACAGGATCTGTTATATCAAAAAAATCAGGGAATAATAGGTTAAAATTCTTTTCACCAATTTCTCTCAATACGTTGGTATACTCTAAATCGTCGTCATAACCTGCCAGCATTTTAGTCATGTACATAAGAAGCAATGCTGTTTTTTTTGGTGTCCATTCTTCAGGTTTATAATCTAATAATTTGTATTCAACCGGATAGTCCTTAGGGCTAAGTTGATTAATATATGCATTAACGCCATCAGCATAATCTTGAATAAAACGTAACGTTTCGGTATCATTTTTTTTCATGTAAGCGATGGCTTGATCTGCACCATAGCCCATACCTCTTCTGCGTTCAGAACGATCATAGTTTAATGCAGTCTCGCCAAAAATTTCTGATAGTCTTCCAGCTGATGCATAAGTTTGAAATTCTAGCTGCCACAAACGATGTTTTGCCGTTAAATATCCTTGGGCTTTATATAAATCATGTTCATTTTGTGCAAAAACATGAGGTATTAACTGCTCGTCGTAATGCACTGTAACCTTATCTTTTAAACCTGGTATAGTAATCTCTCCAGAAATAGATTCATCATGTTCATTTTGCCATATACCATTATACGGATTAAGGAACTTACCAATTGGTGGAATTGTTCCCATTTTGGTATTAAGTACAAAGAAAATTACAATGGTAAGAATAAAGGACAGCAGTAGTTTTGCGTATTTCATTAGCTCTAGATTATAAGAACCTAAAAATACCAAATATTATTCTAATGTAATGGAGTCAATTATTAGTTTGAAGCTTTCTTTTTTCTTATTCCCAATTAGAAATGCAATCTCTGCCATTTGGTCACCTTTGAAATTAGGAATATCTAAACGATAACCTCTAAAGGAAGCATACATTTTTTCAAATTCTATCTCGACAGTTTGCCAATCTTCGGTGGTTTCAAATGTGTAGATATATGAATAACGGTTGTATTGACTGTCCTTAACTCTGAATTGATAGGTTTTACCATCACCTTTAATTCTGAGTTTAAACTTAGTATACTCTGAGGAATTTAAGGTGTCAAAATAATATCTTAACGAAGAAAATCCTCCATTGTTTTCTAGAGATACATTACCTGTATATTCACCATGGCCATCGGAATTTATTTTAAAATGTCCATCAGATCTTCCTCCCATTACAACATCATCAAGTATGCGCCAATTCTCAATGGAGCTATCTGTATTAAATTGAAATAAGGTCATAGACTGTTGTAATAGAAGTATTAAAACAAATAGAATCGTTCTCATCACCACTTTTTGTAAAGATAAGCGTAATCGAAATGGTGATTTTCAGTTTTTTGAAAACTTTAGGAGTTACATTACCTGAGTACAAGTTTTTTTACAACATCTTTACCTAGAGACTCATTGAGCATTTTTACGATTTTTTCATTTCCATAACTTAATTCCTCTCTGAGCACGCTAGAACTAAGTTGCACATAAAGTACATCGTTTTTTAATTCAATTGCAGTGGTGTAGTTGTTGACCCCATTACCCATAAGGTTAGCCCAAGCTTCTCTGGCATTGACCTTATCAAGACCAGACTCTAAATTGTTTGAAATTACAAATTCCCTAATGATGCTCTCAATAGGTTTATTGTCATTATTTCTCTTTCCCATACCTGTATTTCACCAATAAAGGTGATAATTTTTATTCTCCAAGATCAAAATTAATTGGAGTATACCTTTTGTATAAATATACGTCTTTGTTTTGGTTTATGACTCTTAATTTTTCTGAATTAAGCTCTAAAATAGTTTCTTTCCAAGAGTCATATGGTGTAGAATAGTAGATGTTTAAACTATTGTTTTCGGATTTAATGATAAGTCTTTCGGCATCATCTGAGGTATAATAAGTGTCATTTATACCTGGTTTTAATTTTTTTCTAAATCCTTTTAAACTATCATTTATCTTAATATAATCAATGGTAGCATTAAAATCATACTTCATTCCAGAACCATTGTGCAGTCTGACTTCTTCAATTTCCCAATACCCATTAATATCTTCTAAATTGATGTTTGATGAGGAATTACATCCAACAAAAACAATAGAAAAAAATACGATAAGTTTTTTCATAACAATGATTATTGTTCTTAATTTACAGTTTGAATATTTGATAAGATTGATGAATTTGCTTTACAATATTTTCAGTACGCTCTGCATGGGTGTCGCTTATGAATATTTGCCCAAAATGATTATCATCAACCAAACTGATAATTTGAGCAACTCGGTTTTCGTCTAGCTTGTCAAAAATGTCATCTAGAAGAAGAATTGGCGATACACCACTTTGTTGTTTAATAAAATCAAATTGCGCCAACTTCAGTGCTATTAAAAAAGACTTTTGCTGACCTTGGCTTCCAAATTTTTTAATTGGATAGTCATTGATTAAAAACACTAAATCATCTTTATGGATGCCAACACTTGTGTATTGTAATGCTTTGTCTTTATTAATGTTGTTTTGCAGATGGTTAATTAATGAATTATCAAATAAATCACTTTTGTATTTTAAATCGATAGCTTCTTTACTTTGACTGATAGCTTCATAACGATCTTTAAAAATAGGGATAAAAACTTTTAGAAATTCATCTCTTTTTTCAAATATTCGAGTGCCATAATCATGCAATTGCTCATTGTAAATAGCCAATGTATCAGCGTTGAAGGTATTGTTTAATGCAAAGTATTTTAGAAGTGCATTTCGCTGAGACAGCACTTTGTTATATACTATTAATGCTGACAAATAATCTTTATCACTTTGTGAAATTACACTATCAATAAATTTGCGTCTTGTATCGCTTCCTTCAACAATAAGGTTACGATCAGCAGGTGATATAATAACTAATGGGATAAACCCAATATGATCACTAAACTTATCATAGGCTTTACCGTTGCGCTTAATTACTTTTTTTTGACCTCTTTTAAGAGAAACGATAATTTTTTCAGTCCGTTCGAGTTTAGTAAAATTGCCGTCCACAACAAAAAATTCAGCATCGTGTTTTATGTTTTGAATGGCAATAGGATTAAAATAACTCTTTCCAAATGCTAAGTGATATATAGCATCTAATGCGTTGGTTTTTCCAATACCATTAGCACCAACAAAACAGTTGATTTTAGAATCGAAATCAAAAACCTGACTTTCAAAATTCTTGTAGTTAACTAAAGAGAGTGTATTTAAAATCATATAAAATTACACTAAAAGCCCCATTTTATTGAGGTTTTTCAAGTGACGAATAAACCTGCAAATTATTGAAAAATTACAAATAAATAGGCTTTTAATTCCCAATAAAAATTATATTTTTGCGCACGCATTAATAGAGAACTTATGGCAACGTATAAGAAAAGAGGCTACAAGCCAAAAACTCAAAAAGAAAAGGTAGAAGTTGTAGAAGAACAATCAACAACAGCTGAGGTATTTAATACCTTAGACGAAGGTGCTTCTAAAACTGAAGAATGGGTTGTTAAAAATCAAAACTATATTATAGGTGCTATCGCTGTAATTGCCTTGGTTGTTTTAGCTGTAATGGGTTACAATAAGTATATCGCAGAGCCTCAACAAAAGGAAGCTATGAACGAAATGTACCAAGCAAAAAAATACTTTGAGGATGCAGCAAATGGTGTGTCATCAGATTCTCTTTACACGATGTCATTAAATGGAGGTGAAGGTAAGTTTGGGATGTTAGATATCATCAATGAGTATGGTGGTACTCAAGCAGCCAATTTAGCGAATTACTACGCAGGTATGGCATACTTAAACTTAAAGGATTACCAAAATGCAGTAACGTATTTAAGTGATTTCTCTAGTGATGATAAAATGTTAGGTCCTATTGCAAAAGGTGGTATTGGTGATGCGTTTGTTCAGTTAGAACAACCAGAAGATGCTTTAGGTTATTATGAGCAAGCATTTAAGGCTAACGTAAATGACTTCACAACACCATTGTATTTAATGAAAGCGGCAAGAGTAGCTATGGATTTAGATCAAAATACTAAGGCGCTTGAATATTTAACTCGAATTAAAACTGAATTTTCTGACTCTGATGAAGCAAAAGATATTGATGTCTTAATCGGTAAAGCAGAAGCAAGCTTATAAGATATGGCTACGGCAAATCATAATTTATCGAACTACGATAAAGCTACAATCCCAAACGCGAAAAATTTTCGGTTTGGGATTGTTGTTTCAGAATGGAATGATACCATTACTGAAGGACTTTGGCAAGGTGCGTTTGATGCTTTAATTGATTGTGGTGCAATTAAAGAAAATATTGTACGATGGAATGTCCCAGGAACATTTGAATTGACTTATGGTGCTGCAAGAATGACAAAGAGTATCTACGCAGAATCTGGTATGTTAGATGCTATTATAGTTATTGGTTGCGTTATTCAAGGTGAAACAAAACATTTCGATTTTGTTTGTGAAGGTGTGACGCAAGGCATTAAAGACTTAAATTTACAAGGTGATATACCTGTAATTTTTTGTGTACTAACAGATAATACGATGCAACAGTCTATTGCCCGTTCAGGTGGTAAGCATGGTAACAAAGGAACCGAAGCTGCAATAACCGCAATAAAAATGGCCGCTCTTAGACGAGATACTAAATAAGTACTCAGTCACAGTATTAAGTCGAAGTTTTCAGTTTACCTTGTTAATGTCCAACTTCCGACTTCTAACTTTAAATTGGCATCCTTTTTGTTAATAATTTTAAGGAATCCTTAAGCAATATTTCCTAGTATTTTAAGTACTTTTGAGTTAATTGCGGTTTAACTAATAAGACAATTTGTTTAATCAACGAAAAAATAAACGTTTTAGTTATAAGCCACGTTTTCAGGGTTCCGAAGCCGAAAATTTTCGGGAAACGTCGAAGGACAACTTGGAGACTAAGTGGAATGAAATGAGAGGTCATACCAAACGAAAAAGTAATAAGCTATTTTCGTTACCCGCTTTAATCATCATGCTATTAGCTCTTTTTATTTTAATGTATATTCTTGAAGGATATATGTAAAACAGTACGATTATGGGTTTAATGAAATTAAAAAAGAACAGAAAGTATAATTACAAGCCACGTTATTATAAAGGTGAAGGTAGTCCTTATGAACTAAAACATAAATTCGACGATTACAGAAAAACAATTAATCCACCGAAAGGCATTAAGAATAAATGGAATGCAGCTGTAGATGAATATCAAAATAATAGAGATGAAAAAGTGAATAAACGGGTCTTTATTATTGCTGGTATTTTAATCCTATTATTTTTAATCTTGATTGGTTTTGATTTGTCTATATTCTTTCCAAAGAGCTAATGACAGATATCATACAACTTTTACCAGACCATGTTGCTAACCAAATAGCAGCAGGTGAAGTGGTACAGCGACCTGCTTCTGTAGTTAAAGAACTTTTAGAGAATGCTATAGATGCAGAAGCGACTGAAATAAAATTAATTATAAAAGATGCCGGCAAAACTTTAGTGCGAGTTATTGATAACGGGAAAGGTATGAGTGTTACCGACGCACGTTTGAGTTTTGAACGTCATGCAACTTCAAAAATAAAATCTGCCGAAGATTTATTTCAATTACATACCAAAGGATTTAGGGGTGAAGCATTGGCTAGTATTGCGTCGATTGCTCATGTAGAACTCAAAACCAAAAGGCCAAATGATGATTTAGGTACAACTATTGAAATTGAAGGTAGTGTTGTAAAGTCACAAGAGGCTACAGTAACACCAACAGGAACCTCTGTTGCTGTGAAGAATTTATTCTTCAATATTCCGGCAAGACGTAATTTTTTAAAGTCGAATAATGTTGAGATTAGGCACATTACCGATGAGTTTCATCGTGTGGCACTTACACATCCAAATATTGCATTTGCGTTTTATCATAATGGTAATGAGTTATTTAATCTACATACTGAAAATTACAGACAACGCATTGTTCATATTTTCGGAAATAAAACCAATGAAAAGTTAGTACCTGTAGAGGAAGAAACAGAGGTTTTAAAAGTGTCTGGGTTTATTGGTAAACCTGAATTTTCAAAAAAGACACGATCAGAGCAATTCTTTTTTGTCAATAACAGATATATTAAAAGTCCGTATTTAAATCACGCTATTAGTGCGGCTTATGAGGGTTTGTTAAAAGATGGTTACCATGCTAGTTATTTTTTAAATTTCACAGTAGATCCCAAAACGATTGATATTAATATCCATCCAACAAAAACTGAAATAAAATTTGATGATGAGCATACCTTGTATGCCATTTTACGTTCTTCGGTAAAACATAGTTTGGGACAATTTAATATCGCACCTGTATTAGATTTTGAACAACAGAGCAGTTTTAATACACCATATAGCTATAAAGATAAAACGGTTGCACCACCTAAAATAGAGGTTGATAGATCGTTTAATCCATTTGAAGATGGTGATCAAACTAAAGAGAAATCTACATACAATGCGGTAAATTTTAAGAAAGAACCAGCCGCTTCTTGGGAAAGTTTATATGTAGGATTAGAATCAAAAGGAAATGGTAAAATCACTGATTTTAGCGAATTGACTTTTGAGAGTGAAGCAAAAACTGATTTTATTTTTAAATCTTCTACAATTGAAACTAATAAAACGACGTTTCAGTTACAACAAAAGTATATAGTGAGTACCATAAAATCAGGTATGCTCATTATAGACCAAAATAGAGCGCATCAACGTATTTTATATGAAGGTTTTTTAAAACATATTACTGTTAAAGAAGCAACTAGCCAACAGTTGTTGTTCCCATTAGAATTGAGTTTTACACCAAACGAGATACATATTATTAAGGATGTTAAGACGAATCTAGAGCATACCGGTTTTGTGTTTTCTGAGATATCAGAAGAAAGATTAACGGTTACTGGTGTGCCAGTTGGAGTATCAGATAGTGAGGTTTCAATAATATTAGAACAACTCATTAGCGATGTAGAAAATGATGTACCAGATGCAAGCTTTAGTGCAGCAGATGTACTCGCAAAATCTATGGCAAAGAGTTTGGCAATAAAGAACGGACAAACATTAAATACAGAAGAGCAAGAGCATATGGTAGATAGTTTGTTTGCTTGTAAGGAACCAAATGTATCACCAACAAATAGACCAACATTCATCACAATGAAAGTAGATGATATTGAAAAAAAATTTATGTAGTATATGAGGCAAGGAATAACCGATGCGGTGAAGCATTTATTAATCATTAACGTCATAATGTTTATAGGAACCATTTCTATTGGAAATGGGCAATTGTTTTATGAATGGTTTGCTTTGTATTTTCCAAAGAATCAATTGTTTCAGCCATGGCAATTATTGACACATATGTTTATGCATGGTGATATAATGCATATACTATTCAACATGTTTGCCTTGTGGATGTTTGGTTCTGCTGTGGAGCAAGTGTTTGGCACCAAAAAGTTTGTGACCTTTTATTTATTGTCAGGTTTTGGAGCTGCATTTATAATGTTAGCTTTTTATTATTTTCAATATTCACCATTAGAGGCTGAATTATTTAGTTCCGGATTTGATTCGGAAGAGATAAAGAAAATTTTAAGTACAAATTCTATTTCAAGAGAAATTACAGTTGATCAGAGGTCAATGCTTCAAGAAATGTTTGATATTTTTAATTCCACTATGGTAGGAGCATCTGGTGCTATTATGGGAGTTTTAGTCGCTTTTGGTATGTTATTTCCAGAGTCTAAATTGATGTTAATATTTTTACCTATACCTATTAAAGCGAAGTATTTTATTCCTGGTATAATAGCGTTGGATTTGTTTTCAGCATTTACTGGTCAGTCAATATTTAGTCCGAGTAATACAGCCTATATGGCACATGTTGGTGGTGCATTAACTGGGTTTTTGTTAATGTATTTTTGGAAAAAGAATGAAAGAGATAAATACCGCTGGAACTAACTATGAGTATATTTCAAGATTTAAAATATAAGTTTAATAAGTTAAATGCTTTTGAAAAGATAATAACTATCAATATTGTCTTATTCATTGTAGCACGCCTTACAGCAGGTATTGGTAGTAGTAGCAAACTTGTTACTTATCTTGGTTTACCTTCTGAATTTTCAAGTTTTTTATGGAAGCCTTGGACCATTATCACCTATGGTTTTACCCATTTTGATTTTTTCCATATACTGTTCAACCTGCTGATTCTCTATTATATTTCCATTATGTTATTGAATCTGTTTAGGCCAAAAATGGCTTTAAACATCTATTTTTTGGGGATTATTGTTGGTGGATTGGCCTTTTTGTTTGTTTATAATGTTGTACCACAACAATATCTAATTAATGCACCAACCGTTATCGGAGCTTCAGCCGGTATAAGAGCACTGTTAATCTTTCTTGGTGTTTACATGCCAGACTCAGAGGTGCGTATTTTTATGTTTAATGTAAAGCTTAAGTACGTGGCTATTTTTCTGGTTGTTATGGATGTTCTAGGATTATTTGGTTTAAATCAAGGTGGAAATGTGGCCCATTTAGGTGGTGCATTACTAGGTTATTTGTATGCAACTAAATTACAACAAGGTAAAGATATTGGTTCAGGTTTTGAGAAACTGATGGATACTGTTGCAAGTTGGTTTCAGCCTAAATCTAATTTAAAAACCGTGCACCGACAGCGGAAAAAGTCGTCTTTTGCCGGTAAAAGCAAAAAAGAATTCGACACGTTTAATAAACAAAAGAAGATAGATCTTATTCTAGATAAAATTAGTAAAAGCGGATACGATAGTTTAACCTCCGAAGAAAAAGAGTTTCTTTTTAAAGCTGGAAAAGACTAAGGCTTAAAGACTTTCATACGTTTATAATGAAAAAAATAGGAATCTTTAATAAACTTATATTTGTAGTAAATTCTGTGGCTGCTTTTTTGTTATTACTGTCCTATATTTTGCCTTATATTCCACCAAAAAACTTTGCGTTACTCTCGGTTTTAAGTTTAAGTGTTCCACTGCTCATAATACTCAATATTTTATTTTTTGTGTATTGGTTGATTAGAGTGAGAAAGCAAATGTTATTGTCTTTTCTAGTACTTCTTTTTGGTTGGGGTTACATAAATTCATTGTATAAGTTTTCTTCTTCAAAAGTTGAAGTAAATGAAGACAATTTCTCTGTAATGTCCTTTAATGTTAGAATTTTCAATTCGTACAATTGGTTGCCGAATGACAATGTAAGAGATGACATTAAAACATTTATTGTAAAAGAACAACCAGATATCATTTGCTTTCAAGAATATACACGAGGCACACCTTTAAATATTGAAGGCTATCACAGATTTAATGGACGATATACCAAAAATGTTAAACCCGGTCACGCGATATTCTCAAAGTTTCCTATTATTAATTCAGGTTCATTAGAGTTTCCTGAAACTACTAATAATGCCATTTTTATTGATGTTGTGAGAAAAAGTGATACTATAAGAATATACAATTTACATTTGCAATCATCAGGAATTCAAACTGATACTAAGGCGTTGCAAAATGACTCTTCTGAACGTTTATTCAAAAAAATTGGTAGTACTTTTAAAAGACAGCAATCTCAAGTAGAGCAATTATTAGCACATAAAGCCAAGGTGTCTTATAAAACAATCGTTACTGGTGACTTTAATAATACGGCGTACTCATATATTTATAAAGAAATTTTAGGTGATGATTTAAAAGATGCTTTTGAAGAAGCTGGTAATGGTTTTGGAAAAACATTTGACTTTAAATTTTTCCCATTAAGAATTGATTTTATACTTGCAGATAAAGCTTTTAAGGTGAATGGTTATAAAACTTATAATGATGTTAAGCTTTCCGATCATTATCCCATAAAAGCGATCTTAAAATTAAATTAACCAACAATCCGCAGTATCTGCAATAATATGTGCCACAAGTCCTAAGGCAATTAATCTAGTGACTTTAGGGATTAGTAATATAATGTATACCGCTATGGCGTAATATGTATGTAGTGGATGAAAATTAATACTACAGCGGTTTGGGTCAAAAACGGGATGTGCCAATAAGTGATCTAAGTCAATGGCGAATGCTAAAAGCATTATTATGTAACTCTTTAACCATTGCTTTTTGTAGAATAATAGAGCTATAACCAGAGGTAAACCAAAATGTAGGCCGTAATGTACTAGTGGTCTTATTTCCATTTATTGTTTTTGTTTTTTTAAGTAGATCTCTGAAGCTGGTCCTTCGTTAAAAAGTAAGTCTAAAATACTTAGATTTGATATAAATCCACGCTTTTCTGTAAATACTTGTTGGTATGATTCAATACCTTCTAATGATTGATTTTTTCTAACGAGATGCCTAAGATCTGCTTTGTGTTCTGGTTCTTTTTCAAAAACTTTAGTTTTAGAAAATGGAATTTCTATTTGAAGACAATCGTTTATTAGAGCAAAAGTGTCTAGATTTAAGTCTAAAATGTATTTATAATGCCGATTAAATAATGGCATTAAATCATCAATATAATATTCAAAAAAAGGCGACATACTATAAGCAGATTGCAAAGACTTGAGATGCTGTAACTGCCAGTCATTTTCGTTTGCAATTTCAACATCTTTGTAAAGTTGTCTGTTCTTTTGAGTATAATTAACAGGCACAGTTAAAGCTAGTTTACCATTGGCACCATATATCTCTGTTCTATTTCTGTAGGTCTGTTTCTGGTAATTATCACAAGTTTCAAAGCTGATAGCCTCAGATTGAACTATTTCAATATAATGCGATAAGTTAGGAAAGTATGTTGGATGTAATAACGTATTCAATTTTAAGCTTTAGCTTTCTTTTTCTTTCTCCATTTATTGAAGAAGGTAATTCCAAAAACAACTACTAAAAACGGAATTAAATAAGACCTACGTTCACCATTACCACTAACTGTTGTAAAGATTCTATCCCAACGTGGACGCCAATTTTTTATACCATCATTAATACCATCAATACTCATCCAAATAAATACTGGCTTACCAAAAGTGTGGTTGAAAGGAACAAAGCCCCATGCTCTAGCGTCAATAGAGTTATGTCTGTTGTCTCCCATCATCCAATAGTAATCTTGTTTAAAGGTATAAGAGGTTGCTGGCGCATCATTAATAAAAATTTGATTACCTCTAGTCACTACTTTATTTCCTTCATACTCACCAATAGCTCTTTTGTATAAAGGAATATTGTCGATAGATAATTCAATGGTTTCACCCGCTTTTGGAATCCATAGTGGTCCAAAGTTATCGTAGTTCCAATCATAAGCTGCATTCATTGGAAATGTTCCTTTATAATCTGGAACAGTATTAGAAAACTGTTTTATAGAAATAGTTTGTGGAAGTAACTCAATTTTCTTTGAGTCTTTTAATGTTGTGTTTATTAAGTATTTGTTTTCTATTTCCTCCATTTTGAGTTTATAGAATATCTCTTGACCAACAGCACCATAAACTTCTACCTTCAAAGAATCCCTTTTTGTTTCACGCAGGTAAACCTTCTTTTTATTTTGTTCTAAGAAATTTTGAATACGCTCATCGTCCCAAAATTCTTTATTAATTTTATAAACATTCCAAACAGTTTCAATATCATACTTGTCAATTAAATTAGAAGTAATTGGTGATTTAGACTCAAAAATATAGTAATGCTGTAATTCTGTTCTATCAGGTAATTCATTTTGCTTTCCATTGATGAAAACGTAACCATTTCTTATTTCTAAAGTATCACCAGCAATACCAACGCAACGCTTAACAAGATTTGTTTTCTTATCTATAGGTTTGTAATAGTTTCTATCTGGATTAAAATTATTCATATCCAACAAGGTATCCGCTGGTTGGTTAAAAACAACAATATCGTTACGTTCTATTTTTTCAAACCCAGGCAATCTGAGATATGGCAATTGTAATTTGTTAAGCCATGAAGAGTTTCTTTCTTTAAAATTGTCATTATATACATAAGATTTAACACCAAGCTTTGGAATAGTATCGTGCACCATAGGTGCTGCTACAGTGGTCATTGGAGCTCTTGGTCCATAATGTAATTTACTTACAATAAGAAAATCACCTACCAATAAAGATTTTTCTAATGATGAAGAAGGAATTACAAATGGTTGAAAGAAATAAGTATGCACAATTGTAGCTGCAACTATTGCAAATAAGATGGAAGTAATCCATTCACCAGCAGAGGTTTTTGGCTTTAACTGCCTATTTTCAATAAAATTGACATCTGCAACATAGTTTAGGTAATACAGATAAAAACCTAGGGTAAGAATACAAATTAAGGCATCTAACTTACTGTCCTTTCCAAACGCTCGAGCGGTTTCAACCCAAGCTGCTGGAATCATTATTAGGTTTACAATAGGTAAGAACATTAAAATAACCCACCACCATGGACGAGAAATGATTTTCATTAAAACTACCGCATTGTAAATAGGGATAAAAGCTTCCCAAGCTTTTCGATCTGCTTTAATGTATAACTTCCAAGTTCCTAAACCATGGATTATTTGAATAATGAATAAGAATATAAACCACTCTGTCCAAGTCATAATATTGTATTTAGTCTAGTAGGTTGAAAAATATTTTAATTTGTTTCAAATGTGGAGCAAATTAACCAATGTTTAACACATCTTTCATGCTAAAAATCCCTTTTTTATCCTTAATCCATTCCGCAGCTATTACAGCTCCCATTGCAAATCCTTGTCGGCTGTGTGCAGTATGTTTAATTGAAATTGTGTCAATATCAGAAGTATAATTTATTTCATGAGTGCCAGGCACATCCGGTATTCGCTTAGCTTCAATTTTAATGGTATTTGTGCTAGCAGTACCTAATGTCCATTGGTTGTAATCTGTATTTTCAATGATTTGATCAGCTAATGAAATGGCTGTTCCACTCGGTGCATCTAATTTTTTAGTGTGATGAATTTCTTCAATTTCAGTACTATAATTTTTATGACTGGCCATTAGTTGTGCTAATCTTGTATTGATTTCAAAAAAGATATTGACACCTAAGCTAAAATTTGAAGCATAAAGAAAAGTCCCTCTCTTTGCTTGGCAATATGCAATAACGTCGTTGTATTGGTCTAGCCATCCAGTTGTTCCTGAGATTACAGGAACACCAGCATCTAACGCTTTTTTAATGTTAGATACCGCTGCAACAGGAATGCTGAAATCGATAGCAACATCAACATTGGTAAAATCGAAGGTATCAGATGCGTCAGATATTTTTAGTGTTATACTGTGATTTCTGGTTAAAGCGATAACTTCAATACTTTTTCCCATTCTACCATAACCAAGTAAAGCTATATTCATATTTTAAAACTTAAAATTAAGGGTTAACCCTAAATCTGACGAATCTTCCATTTGATTGTATTGAAAGTGCGGTCTAAAACTTAGATTTTCGTCCACGTTAAACTGAAGTAAATGTGCATCTACATTAGCATCGATAATATTGAGAGCATAAAAGCCTATTGTAAGGAGCAATGAAACTTCTTTATTTCGTCTAAATTGTTGTTGTGCTCTAATAAGACCGTCATCTGATACGAGTCCAAAGAATTCATCATCGGTAAAGCCTCCTAATCGTCTTTTATAAGCATCTCTGTAGCGATTAAATTGCTTATTATTTCTAACATAAAAATAGATGCCACTACCTACAAGTGCCCAAGCGATTGGCGCTTTCCAGTATTTTCTGTTGTAGATCTGACCGGCACCAGGAAAAATGGCAGAATAGAAGGCAGCCTTTGAAGGTCTTAATGGATCAATTTCTTTTCTTTGAATTAATTCTTCTTCAATTACAACAAGTTCTTTGTCTAAACCAATACCAGTACTGTCGTTTTCTACTTGTGAAAACGATGAAAATACTGAGAATAGACACAGAAAAAGAACAAAGTAAAATTTATTTAGCACGTTGTACTAATTTTTTAATTCGATTAAAATCTTCTTCAGAATGAAATGGAATCGTGATTTTACCACTACCATTTTTAGCTACTTTGACATCAATCTTATGTCCAAAGTACTCTGAGAAATCCTTTATACCTTTTTTTATAAACTTAGGAACCTCAGCTTCAACTGGATTGGACTCGTCATTGCCATTAGAATTAAGTTGCTTTACTAGTTGTTCTGTAGCTCTAACCGAAAGTTTATTGCTAATTATTTTTTCGTAAATCTCTAGTTGATCAATTTGACTTTCAATATTTACCATGGCTCTACCGTGTCCCATGGATATAAAGCCATCTCGCATCCCAGTTTGTATGATAGGGTCTAGTTTTAATAATCTTAGATAATTAGCAATGGTTGAGCGTTTCTTACCAACGCGCTCACTCATTTGTTCCTGCGTAAGATTTATTTCGTCAATAAGGCGTTGATATGATAGAGCAATCTCAATAGGATCTAAATCTTGTCTTTGTATATTTTCAACCAAAGCCATTTCTAGTGACTCTTGGTCGTTAGCAATTCTTATATATGCTGGAATAGTGTCCTTCCCTATGAGTTTAGAAGCTCTAAAACGACGTTCTCCAGATACAAGTTGGTATTTATTAAACGCCAATTTTCTAACCGTAATTGGCTGAATGACACCAAGCTCTCTAATTGATGACGCTAATTCCCTTAAAGCTTCTTCATTGAAATTAGTTCTTGGTTGAAAAGGATTTACTTCAATACTCTCAATATCTAATTCAACGATATTACCAACAACTTTATCTGCATTCTTATCTTCAGCTGACTTAATATCGTTTTCGGGATCTTTCAAAAGTGCTGATAGACCACGTCCTAAAGCCTGTTTTTTAGTTGCTTTTGCCATTATTGTATTTCATTTTTCTTGATAAGCTCCTTTGCAAGGCTGAGGTAATTAGCAGCACCTCTACTACTAACGTCGTAATTTATAATACTTTCACCATAACTTGGAGCTTCACTTAGTTTTACATTTCTCTGAATAATAGTTTCAAAAACCATATCACTAAAATGTTTTTTCACTTCTTCAACAACCTGATTAGATAGTCTCAAACGAGAATCAAACATAGTCAGTAACATACCTTCAATGTCTAACGCTTCGTTATGTATTTTTTGTACACTTTTAATTGTATTTAACAATTTACCAAGACCTTCTAAAGCAAAGTATTCACATTGAATAGGTATGATTACTGCATCGGAAGCTGTCAATGCGTTTAAAGTTAAAAGACCTAATGAAGGAGCACAATCTATTAAAATGTAATCGTAGTCATTTTTTAATTCAGAGATAGCTTTTTTAAGCATGTATTCTCTTTCATCCTTATCTACGAGTTCAATTTCAATGGCTACAAGATCTATATGAGCTGGAATTACATCAACATTTGGCGTTCCAGAAGTTATGACCGCGTCTTTTGCTGCAGATGTATGCTCTAAAACCTGATATGTGCCATATTCAATAGACTCTATATCTATTCCTAATCCAGAACTTGCATTAGCTTGTGGATCTGCATCTATAAGAAGTACTTTTTTTTCCAATACCCCTAATGAGGCAGCTAAGTTTACAGTTGTTGTGGTTTTACCAACACCACCTTTTTGATTAGCAATTGCAATGATTTTACCCATTAACTTTTTCAATTTTAATAGGGTTTAAAAATACAATTAAATATGGGTTTTAAAAATGGAAGTTGTTAATATTAATAAACAGAAAATTGGTGTTTTTTGTTTAAGATCAGTCTGTTTTACGCGAGTATAAAGCATAAAAAAGCCCTTTAATTAAAGGGCTTTTTTATACTAGTCAATTAAAATTTCTAAAATTTGAATAGCGGCATCACTAATTTTGGTTCCAGGACCAAAAACAGCTACAGCGCCGGCATCAAATAAGAATTGGTAATCTTGTTTTGGGATAACACCACCAACAATAACCATAATATCATCTCTTCCATAAGATTTTAGTTCTTCAATAACTTGAGGAACTAGAGTTTTATGACCAGCAGCAAGAGAAGACACTCCTAATATATGAACGTCATTTTCTACGGCTTGTTTAGCAGCTTCTTTAGGTGTTTGAAATAAGGGGCCAATATCTACATCAAAGCCAACATCTGCATAACCCGTAGCCACAACCTTTGCACCACGATCATGACCATCTTGCCCCATTTTGGCAATCATTATACGAGGTCTTCTGCCTTCTTCTTCGGCAAATTTATCTGCTAATTTTCTTGCTTTTTTAAAACTACTATCGTCTTTTATTTCTTTACTATACACACCACTAAATGATTTTATTTGTGCTTTATATCTTCCAAATTCAGCTTCTAAAGCATCGCTAATTTCTCCTAAAGTAGCACGTTTTCTTGCCGCATCTACAGCTAAAGCTAATAAATTTTCTTCACCAGATTTTGCAGCTTCAGTTAGTTTAGATAAAGCTTCGGTAACTTCGGTATTGTTTCTAGAAGCTTTAATACTATTTAAACGTTCTATTTGTTGGTTTCTAACAGTTTGATTATCTACTTCTAATATGTGCAATGGATCTTCTTCGTCTAATTGGTATTTATTGACCCCAACAATAATGTCTTGACCAGAATCTATTCTGGCTTGCTTTCTTGCTGCAGCTTCTTCAATTCTGAGTTTAGGAATACCGGCTTCGATCGCTTTTGTCATTCCACCTAATTCTTCAACTTCTTCAATAAGTTTCCATGCCTTTTCTGCAATATCATGAGTTAGTTTTTCTACATAATAACTACCAGCCCATGGATCTACCGTTTTGGTAATATGTGTTTCTTGTTGTAAATAAATTTGGGTGTTTCTTGCAATACGAGCAGAGAAATCTGTTGGTAACGCAATTGCTTCATCTAAAGCGTTAGTATGTAGACTTTGTGTACCACCAAATGCAGCAGCAGAAGCTTCTATACATGTTCTTGCTACGTTATTAAAAGGATCTTGCTCAGTTAAACTCCAACCCGATGTTTGACTGTGTGTTCTTAACGCCAATGATTTCGGATTTTTAGGATTGAACTGTTTTACCAACTTTGCCCAAAGCATACGTGCAGCACGCATTTTTGCAATTTCCATAAAATGATTCATGCCAATTGCCCAAAAGAAGGATAGGCGAGGAGCAAAAGTGTCTATGTCCATACCAGCGCCAAGCCCTTTTCTAATATATTCTAAACCATCCGCTAAAGTGTAAGCGAGCTCAATATCGCAGGTTGCACCTGCCTCTTGCATATGATATCCTGAGATACTAATACTGTTGAATCTCGGCATGTTACGACTTGTGTATTCAAAAATATCCGAGATAATTTTCATTGAAGGCGTTGGTGGATAGATGTATGTGTTTCTAACCATAAACTCCTTTAAAATATCGTTCTGAATTGTCCCTGCTAATTGTTCTGGTTTTACACCTTGTTCTTCTGCAGCCACAATATAAAATGCCATAATAGGAAGCACAGCTCCATTCATGGTCATAGAAACCGACATTTTATCCAAGGGAATCTGGTCGAAAAGAATTTTCATGTCTTCAACAGAATCAATAGCAACACCAGCTTTACCAACATCACCAACCACACGTTCGTGATCTGAATCATATCCTCTATGTGTGGCAAGGTCAAATGCTACTGATAAACCTTTTTGTCCTGCTGCTAAATTTCTTCTGTAGAATGCATTACTTTCTTCAGCCGTAGAAAAACCTGCATATTGACGTATTGTCCAAGGTCTACGGACATACATTGTTGAATATGGACCACGCAGATTAGGTGCAATACCTGCAACAAAATCTAAGTGTTCTAAATTTTTAATGTCTTCTTTTGAGTAAGAAGATTTTACTTCAATATCTTCAGCTGTATTAAAAGATTCTTGGTTAACCGTTCGAGGAGAACTCAACTTTTCTTTTAAGGTGATATGTTGAATGTTTTTTCTACTCATCTTTTAATCGATTTTGTTCAAGTTTTTCGGCAAGTCTTCTCTCAATAATTGGTTCAATTAAAGTCTTTCGCTTGTTCACTTCTAAAAATGGATGTATTTCTAAATCATCTTTCATTTTATCAGCAGGATTTGGATGCCTGTTAGTACCTAGTAGTACAATGTTTTCTGCATCAAAATCTGCTTGTTCCTTAGCAGCACTTTCTTTTATTTTTCTTTGAATAGTACCTTCTTTAAGCTGATGTAAAAATCCGCCATTAGATTCAATATCCTTGAATAAATAAAGTGCTTTTACTGCTAATTGATTGGTTAAGCTTTCAATGTAATATGAGCCATCTGCCGGATTATCAACTTTATCAAAATAGCTTTCATTTTTTAAAACAAGTAGCTGATTTCTCGAAATTCTATCACCAAATTCATTAGGTTTATGGTAGAGACTATCATAAGGCAAGTTAGTAACCACATTAGCACCACCTAATATCGCACTCATACATTCTGTAGTTGTACGTAGCATGTTTACATTATAATCATAAATGGTTTTATTTCGTTTACTAGGTGTAGCTATAATTCTACATTCTTTAGTAATGCCATATTCTTTGACTAATGTTTGGAATAACAATCTCAATGCTCTGAGTTTAGCAATTTCGAAGAAATAATTTGAACCTACGGCTACATTGAAGGTAATTTCAAGCAATGATTTCTCTTCATCGGTTAATGTCGTATTCAAATGGTTTAAGTACTCATTAAGATGACCCAAACTATAAGCTAATTGCTGAATTATTGTAGCTCCAGCATTTTGATAAAGACTGGTGTCAACAAAAATTTGTGACGAACTTTTAATGATTTTTTCAAATTGAGAATGGTCGTCCTTAAGATTAGTAAACCAGTTTCCTGTTTTGGCAAGATGACCTATAATATCAGTTTCTAAATGTATGCTTATGCCAGTAGATGTAACAGCTGAATTTTGTTCAACGAATGCCGAAGAAAGAAAATTCATTCTAAAGCTTACACCAGTTTTGGTTAAATCAATATCATTTATAAGTGTCTCAACCTTAATGTTTTCAGTATGAATAATAAAAGTAATATATTCAGCACCACGACTAATCGCATCTAAAGCGTTGGTGTTAGCTTCGGATTCATTAGAAACACTTATTTCTTGACAAATCTTCCATGTTGTTGCCTTGGTACCAGAAGTATCAGGAAATCCTTCAAAATCATCAGAATGATATATTGGTTTAACATCAATGCCTTCATTTGATTTCCAGATTAGTGTGTCATTGTAATCTGCACCTTTAAGGTCTACTTGGATTTTTTGTTTCCAAGCTTTTGAAGAAACGCTTTCAAATTCGTTAAATAATGTTTTACTCATCTTGTGGTTGTTTTGCGATGCTATCTTCGTATTCAATGATGAAAATATCTTCATCTGGTTTTTTCATATAATATGTTTCGCGAGCTGTGCGTTCAACACCTTCTTGTGTGCTTAGCTCTTTTATCGCTTTTTTATCTTTTTCGATTTCGTTTTTATAATGCTGTTTCTGATATTCTAAGTCCTCAATGTCTTTATTCATCTCATGATGAAATATCCAAGAATGCGCATCTATAAAAAGCATCCATATCACAAACACAATAAATATCAATAGATAAATATTCTTAAATGGTTTTAGATATTTATTGTTCAAAAAACTCATGATAAACGTTCGTTAATTATGGTTTTAACAATATTTACAGCAACAGTATTGTATTTGTTGTTAGGAATTATGATATCCGCATATTCTTTTGTTGGGTCAATAAACTGCTGATGCATTGGTTTTAAAGTAGTTTGGTACCTTGTAAGCACTTCGTCAATATCTCGTCCTCGTTCGCTAATATCTCGTTTTAGTCTACGAATTAGCCGCTCATCAGAATCTGCATGAACGTAAATTTTAATATCAAATAAATCTCTGACATCTGGATTTGTTAGTATCAATATACCTTCAACGATCATTACTTTTCTTGGTAATGTTTTTATGGTATCACCAGTACGATTATGTTTTACGAAGGAATATACTGGTTGTTCAATAGGATTCCCTTTTTTTAGTTCCTTAAGATGATTTACAAGTAAGTCGAAATCTATAGACCTTGGATGATCAAAATTAATCTTCACACGTTCATCGTAACTTAGGTGCGATGTGTCTTTGTAGTAGGAATCTTGAGCAATAACACCGACCTCACCTTCTGGTAATTCATTGAGAATGGTATTCACTACAGTCGTTTTTCCACATCCAGTTCCACCAGCGATTCCTATTATTAACATATGCGATTTCAGATTTAGTTAGATGTACAAATTTAGGTAATTGCTGTTATTTTTTTATGACTTTTGTTACTTCTTCAGCGGTAAGAGTTTTTCCATATGTATTCTCCCAACTGTTGTTAATGTAATTCATAACATCTGCAACTTCTTCGTTGCTCAATCCCATAGGGTTCATAACACTATTATAGGTGATGCCATTTACAATGATTTCACCAGACATACCGTTTTTTATAGCTCTAATACTTGCGTCTTGATCGTTTTTGAGGTAATCAGAATTTGCAAGAGGCGGAAATATGTTTGCAGCACCTTTGCCGTCTTCCATATGGCAGGTTAAGCACATATCTTCATACACAAGTTTACCACGATTAATACTTTCTTTCAATTTAGGATTAGTTGTAGAATCATTTTTGATCATTGAGTAATCGTGGTTGTTATTATGTTTATGTGCGGAATTACATGACACTATTATTATGAAAATTAAAATCAGATTTAAGGATTTAATCATTGTTTTAGAAGTTTTACGATACCTAAATTTTCAACGCCTATATAAATATACCCATCAGGTCCTTGTTCAATGCATCGCACTCTACCAATACCATTCAACAGTCTTTCTTCTTTAACAACTTTATTATCCTTTAAAGTACACATGTCTAAGTACTGAAATTTTAAAGATCCAACTAATAGATTACCTTTCCATGTGCCATACTTATTGCTATTAATAAAAGCCATTCCACTTGGTGCAATAGAAGGATCCCAATAATGTAAAGGTTGCTCCATGCCTTCTTTTTCGGTGATTTCTGTGAATTTGGTTCCACTATAATTAACACCATAACTAATAACTGGCCAACCATAGTTCCTACCGGCTTTAATAATATTTATTTCGTCACCACCTTTTGGCCCATGCTCATGAGTCCAAATTTCACCAGTTTTAGGATGCAAAGTCATGCCTTGTGGATTTCTATGACCATAGGAATAAATTGCTTTTTTAACTTCTAGTTTATCGAAGAAAGGATTGTCTTCTGGGATAGTACCATCATCATTAATACGATAAATCTTTCCACAATCTCTTGTAATATCTTGTGGGTTCTCTTCTCGATTACCACGATCACCAATACTAAAGAAAAGGTAACCCTTATTGTCGAATTGTAATCTCGAACCAAAATGTTGTCCTTTTCGAGAGTTAGGTTTTGCCTTGTAGAGAACTTTCCAATCAGTGAGTTTATGTTCTTTTAGTTTCGCAAATGCGATTGTAGTATTACCTCCTAATCCTTCACCTTCAGAGGAGGCATAAGAGATATATACAAGTGCATTGTTTTTGAAATCTGGATGAAGGGTAATATCCATTAATCCACCTTGACCTCGCACATAAATCTCAGGTAGTCCGCTGATTTTGGTCTTCTTATTATTTTTAAAATGAATGAGTTCGCCAGCTTTTTCCGTAATCAGTATACTACCATCAGGTAGAAATGTAAAGCCCCATGGAATTTTAAGGTTTGGTACAATAATTTCATAGTCGTTTTTTGAATTTACTGGGTTTTTATCTTGTGCACATGTGAGAATACAAATAAAAATAACACCGATAATTGGAAGCTTTAACTTCATGGGTTTTGATTGAAATGAATTACTTTTTTAAAGTTAAAAAAAATGTTACTGTTATGTAAATAAAAACTCTATATTTGCAGTCCAAAATTGATAACCACAATTTCGGGGTGTAGCGTAGCCCGGTTATCGCGCCGCGTTTGGGACGCGGAGGTCGCAGGTTCGAATCCTGCCACCCCGACAAATTAAAATTTAAGAGTTCTCGTAGAAAGTTTACTTTCTTAAGAGAACTTTTTTAGTTTAATAAATTAAAGTTTCACTTTAATTTGAAACAATCATAAACAAGATCACGCAAGTAATCCTTTTTTTATTTCTGGCTCTTCCTAAATTCTGAAGGACTATAGTTTTTCATGTTCTTAAACGTCCTATTAAAATGACTTAAACTTTCAAATCCACAACTAAAGGCAATGTCTTGAATAGGTGTATTTGTTGTAGTAAGCAATAAACAAACACGTTCAATTCTGGTTTGATTTAAAAAAGAAACAAACGAATGACCAGAATGTTTCTTAAACCATCTACAAAACGATTGTGGTACCATATGAGTGAATTCTGCCATTCTTTTGACGCTTAGCTGTTCATCAAGATGTTCTAAAATATAATTTGTTGTTTTTGCAATTTTGTCTTGCGAGCCAACAAGTTGAAGCCTTTCCAAATAGTTTTCTGAAGCTAGTGTATTAAAATCGTTATCAAGCGTGAGTTGTTCTATAATTTCAATTAAAGCGCTAAGTTTCGATATGCTTGAAAGGTTTTCAAAAGCAATAATTTGTTCAATAAGTGTTTCACTTGGATTAAAAAAATGAAGTCCACGTTTTGCTTTTTCAAACAATGTATAGAATGCATCACATTCGGTAAAACTCTTAAAAAGTGAACTTCTAAACTGAAAAATATAAGCTTCTTGATTTTCTGTTTTTGAAGCGCTAACCCAATGATGAGGTAAGTTTTTGCCAACTAAAACCAAATCATAATCTGAAAATGAAGCTATAGAATCACCAACAAATCGAGTACCATCACCTTTTTTTATAAGTGTAAGTTCCAGTTCTGGATGGTAATGCCAATAAGGCAAAAATACAGTGTCACTTCGCTTAAAAAAATGAAATGATTGCTGAGATGCTTCAATAGCAATATGTTCTAACTCTGGTTGCAATTATATAAAATTAACTCTATTTGTATTCAAAAATAGTATATAAGGTTTAAATATGCATAGTTTTGGTTAATTTTAGCAAAAGATAGTTGCTGTATTCCATATAATTTTGAATCAGTAAAAATCTTTAATTATGCTTACAGAAACAGTTTTAAATCAGTCTTACTCACTTACAGAAGAGCAGATTTCTTTTTATCAAGAGCACAAATACATAAAATTAAAAGATGTGCTAGACCAAGAAACACTTAATTATTTCAATAGAATTATAAGTGAAAAAGTTGACGAACTTAATGAAGAAGATATGCCTTTGGCAGAGCGTACAACTTATGGAAAAGCGTTTTTGCAGTTGTTCAATCTTTGGACAAAAGATGAAGCAATTAAAGAATTGATTTTTAGTGAACGTTTAGCCAAAATAGCTTCAGATTTAATGCAAGTTGATGGTGTGCGTTTGTACCACGACCAAGCCTTGTTTAAAGAAGCTGGTGGTGGAATTACACCTTGGCACGCAGACCAACATTATTGGCCATTGGCTACAGATAAAACCATTACAGCTTGGATTCCGTTGCAAGAAACACCTTTAGAAATGGGGCCTTTAGAGTTTAGCGCTGGTAGTCATCAAATTCTCGAAGGTAGAGAATTGTCAATTAGTGATGATAGTGAATCTCAAATTGAAAAACGATTAAAAGTCACAGACTTTAAACACGTTATAGAACCTTTTGATGTTGGTGAAATCAGCTTCCATTCTGGTTGGGTATTTCATCGTGCTGGTGCAAACACAACAGACCAGATGCGAAAAGTAATGACCATAATTTATATGGATAAAGATATGACGCTAAAAGAGCCAACTAACGATGGACAACAAAATGATTGGGATACGTGGTGTCCTGGTGCAAAAGTTGGCGAGCAAATCAATACACCTTTAAATCCAGTTTTGTATGCAAATTAAATATTTATGTCCTTTTTGGGGAAGCGAAGCCTTGCAACCAAAAGCATTTTTAGATTATATCAAAGAAAATGGTTACGATGGTATTGAGATGAATATTCCAAAAGACGCTATTTTTGAAACTCAATTTTATGATGTTTTAAATGAAGCAAGAAAAGACAATCCTGAATTTATTTGCGGATTACAACAGGTGTTTGGTGTAAAGAAGGAAACACCAAGAGAATATTTGAGCAAGGTTTTAGAACGACTAGAAAGTATGGTGCACTACAAACCAGATTTCTTCAATTCTCATACAGGAAAAGACCATTATTCGTTTGAAGATAACTGTATGATTATTGATGCTATCGAAGAATTTTCAGCAAAAAGAGGCATTCCTGTGTATCACGAAATTCATAGAGGACGTTTCACATTTCATTCTCAGGCGACGTTACGCTATTTGGACATTTTCCCAGACTTAAAATTTGTTGGTGATTTTTCTCATTGGTGTGTGGTTTCGGAGTCCTTACTTCAAGATCAAGAAGAAGCGATTCAAAAGGTGATTCCGCACATTGCACATTTACACGCAAGAGTCGCAACAGAGCAAGCGTCTCAGGTAAATAATCCGTTTGCACCAGAATGGTCAGCGCATTTAGAGCGATTTACAAACATTTGGAAAGATACTGTTGGTTACCTCAAAGACAAAACTAAGCAATTTTCTATCACACCAGAATTTGGTCCATTTCCATATATGCCACAAGCGCCTTTTACACAAGAACCACTTTCTAATCAAAGAGAGATAAATGTAAAAATGAAAGACTACTTGAAAACACAATTATTATGAAACAAACAATAGGTGTTATTATTGTGTTGACACTGTTTTCGTGTAAACGAGAACAGAAAAACTCACAAGGTGAAAACTTTAGTGATAATGTAAATAAAGTCGCTTCAACAATTATTGACGATTCTGAACAGCTCAAGTTTTTCAATAAACCTAAACAACCAATACAAGTAAAATTTGAACAATTTCCAACAGGAAGTGTGCAACCTAAAGGTTGGATTCTCAATATGATGAAAAGCGATTTGCAACAAGGCATTGTTGGGGCTTTAGGCGAATTGTATCCAGGAATAAAATCAGATGATTTATACAATACTGCGCGTCGTGGTGGAATGGAAGATATTCCAGAAATGGGTGATTTGGTATTAACTGGTGCTGCTTGGGAAAAATCAATTATGTGGTGGAATGCCGAAACCATTGGCAATTGGTGGGACGGATTTATTAGACACGCGTTTTTAACTAACGATGCAAAAGCGATTCAGAAATCTCACGATGTGATAAAAAATCTGCTAGCATCACAAGATGATGATGGTTACATTGGCATTTACAAACCCAATTTGCGTTACCAACACGAAGGTTCTAACGGCGAACTTTGGGCACAAACTACTGCGTTTAGAACAATGCTCGCTTATTATGAGTTTACTCAAGATAAATCGGTTTTAGATGCTGTTGAAAAGGCAATGCAGCTAACCATTAAAAATTATGGCGAAGTTGGTGAAAATCCATTCTATCTTAAAAATGCTTTTGGTGGTGTCACTCACGGATTAATGCTCACAGATGTCTGTGAAACTTTATTCAGAATTACTAAAAATGAAGCGTATCAAGATTATGCTACCTATTTGTATAAAGCATTTTCAACCTATTCCATAAACCGCTCGTTTAACGATTTGCGTTATCCATATTTAAAGGAAAAAGATTCACTTTTTGAAGGTCACGGCGTTCATACCTACGAACACATTCGTACTATGGTAAATGCGTATTACAACACAGGATATCCAGAATTGGAAATTGCTTACCATAATATGTTAGACAAGTTAGAGCCTTGCATTTTACCAAGTGGTGCTGGTCATGGAAATGAATGGATTTTAAAAATGAAAGCGCATCCAACCCATACAAGTAGTGAATATTGTACGATGCTAGAATTGCGAAATTCCTACGGAAGTTTGATTCAAAAAACTGGTGATATTTCATTTGCTGATGAAGCTGAAAAACTAACCTACAATGCAATGTTAGGATTCAGAAATAGAGAAGGAACAGCATTGACTTATGGAAAAGCAGACAACTGCTATGTGTTAGATGGTCATCATCACGAAAATGGTGAGTCTAAAGCAGACCCAAGATATAAGTATTCGCCAACACATTCAGAACCTGCTGTATGTTGTGTGCCGAATTATACTAGAAATTTTCCATATTTCTTAGAACAGATGTGGATGAAATCTGAAGGTGGAATAGCCTCTGTAATGTTTGGACCTTCAAAACTTACAACTCAAATTGAAGGTGCTGAAGTTTCAATCGAACAAATTACAAATTATCCAATGTCTGATGACGTGACTTTTAAGTTTACAATGAAAGACCCTAAGACTTTTAGTTTTCAAATTAGACAACCAAAATGGTCTAACGGATTAGAAAGTAATATTGCATTAGGTGATTTAAAAGATGGATTTTATACAATTTCAAAAGAATGGAAAAATGGTGATGAAATCACAATTATATTCAATAATGAAACTAAGCAACATAAAGCTTTAAATGATGAAGTGTATTTGCAACGTGGACCAATTGTGTATGCTTTTGAAATTCCGCATAAAGTGGAAACTATAAAAACCTATTCAAAAGTAAATTACAGCGATTATTATTGCTTTCCAACTAATGAAGATTTTAAAGATTTGAAGCTTGATTCAGATTCAAAATTTGAATTGAAAAGTGCTTCTAATTCAGATTCGTTTTATGATTCTGAATGGAATTTAGAAGGCAGTTTATTTAATGCTTCAAAAAATAAAAGTCAAAACGTCACACTTGTGCCATTAGGAAAAACAGTGTTGAGACGTGTTACGTTTCCAAAACAATAAAAAATGAAAAACTTTAATATATTTAATGTGTTATACACTAATTTGAAAACCGTCAGTTCGAGTTTTTTCGTGAAGAAAAAGTATCGAGAACAAGGTTTTTTTGGTTTAAAATTCGGTTTTCGATACAATTTTTCATCATCATTTTCTGAAAAATCACTCAAACTGACGAATTATATCAATCCAGGGTTTATGCTGTTGATTGCTATGGTTACTTTCAACTCGTGTAAAGAAAAAAAACAGCCTGAGATTACTTCAGAAGAAAAAGCAATAGAACCAATAAACTGGAATAACGAAGTGATTTATCACGTAATGCAACGTAGTTTTTATGATAGTAATGGTGATTTACACGGTGACTTAAATGGTTTTGTAGAAAAACTAGATTATTTGAAAGATTTGGGTGTAACTACCATTTTGTTTACACCTTTATATGAATCAGATTTTTATCATAATTACTTTCCTACGAATTATGAAAACATCGACCCAGAATACGGAACTAAAGATGATTACATCAATTTTGTAAAAGCAGTTCATAGAAAAGGATTGAAGTTTTTAATGGATATGGAAACGCAATATGCCCAAAGTGGTAATATTTGGTTTGACGATTCGTACAAAAATCCGAAGTCTGAATATTCAGATTTTATTTATTACACAGATTCTTTAAATCAGCATCCTGAGCAGATTTTTATGAAACCTAATTCGCCATTAAAAGATTTTAATCTGTGGCCAGACAAACAACGAAACATTGTTTTACTCGACTTAAATCATCAAAAGGTCAAAGATTATATGATGAATTTTTACACCTATTGGGTTGACCCAAATAAAGATGGAAATTTTGATGATGGTGTTGACGGTTTTAGAATTGACCACATTATGGATGACCTTGATTACAAAGGCATTTTCGTGAATATGTATCAAGATTTCTGGAAACCAATTTTCACAGAATGTAAATCAATCAATCCTAATGTTTTTGTGCTTGGTGAGCAATCTAATTGGAATAATTATGGTGAAGAAATGGTAAGTAAAAGTGGTGCAGATGCAGCGTTTAGTTTTCCGTTGCGTTTTGCTTTAGCTGGCGAAGAAGGTACACACGATATGTATATTGACCCAACTTCAAAAGGTGTAAAAATGGACCCAAAACGTATTCATAATGAGTTAAAAGAAACAATGAAACGTTTTAGTGATAGTACGTTTTCGGTTAACTTTTTAGAAAATCACGATACGTCACGTTGGGCCTCGGTTGTAAATAATAATGAAGGTCAAAAACGTGTTGCTGCTGTTTTAAATGTGTTGTTACCAGGAATTCCATCTATTTATTACGGACAAGAATTAGGACTTACAGGTGTAAAGCAAGAGTATGGTTCTGATGCTAATCATATTCCTGTTCGCGAAGCGTTTCCGTGGACTTCAAATTTTAATGATAAAGGAAATGCAGTGTGGTATAAAGATACTGGCGAATGGTGGACGATTTCATTCTGGAATAATGAATCGGTTAAAGACTTTGCTGTAGAAACTCAAAAAGCAGATGCTAATTCACTTTGGAATCATTACAAATCCTTATTGAATTTAAGAACCAAACACGATGCTTTTAGATTGGGCAATTATGAACCTTTAGAAGTTGAAAATGAACATATTTTAGCGTTTAAAAGAACATATAGTAATGAAGCGTTTGTTGTAATGTTGAATGTGTCTGATGAAGAAGCGATAACTGATAATTTAGGTTTTAATGACACAGTTTATCATAAAAATTCAAAAATTGAAGACGGAAAGTTAACGCTTGATGCTTATGGTTTTGTAATTGGAAAGCTGTAATCACTTTTTATGCGCAGGAACTAAATCGCTAGCATCTTTTTGTTTTTCTCTAATGGCTAATCTACAATAGTTTTTACCTGAGTTAGATTGCGATTCTAAAACAATAAGTTGACCACCAACAGCATTCATAAGTTGTCTGTCGTAGTTCATAAGCTTGTAGCAAGCCTCAACGTTTCCTGTACCTCTAAGCGGACAATGTAAGTGGATTTCGGTGTAAGCAGTGTCTTCTGAAGTGTCTTTAATTTTGAAATATTCTTGTCCATCTGGTGGCATCATAGCTTGCCAAGATTGCGCAAGTTCATTAAGTTGAGAAACAGGCTTTGGTTTGTTTAAAACGAGATTAAGTTTTGCTGACCGAGTCGTTAAAAATTGTGTTAACCCATTGAAGAATGAACGCTTAGAAAAGAAAGCGAATACACGTAATGTGGAATTGAATACAGCTTGTTTTTCTAAGTATTTCTTCATTTGAAGTTTAAAGACATTTAAATTTTAAGATATTAGTAGAGTAATTAAAAATAGAAAAAAACAACCTAAAATGAAACTAAATCATATCGTAAGCTTTTGTCTAATCGCAATATTGTTTGCTTGTAAAGAAAACAAATCAGAACCAAAGGAAGTTGCTGAAGCAAAGCAACCAAACATTGTTTTTATAATTACAGATGACCACGCATATCAGGCATTAAGTGCTTATGATGATAAACTGATTAAAACACCATATATAGACCGTTTAGCAAATGAAGGTATGTTGTTTCAAAAGGCATTCGTAACAAATTCTATTTGCTCGCCAAGTCGTGCAGTGGCACTTACAGGAAAGTTTAGTCATTTAAATAGTGTTCGAGATAATTTAGATGTGTTTGATACAACGCAAGTAACCTTTCCTAGATTACTTCAAAAAGCAGGTTACGAAACTGCAATTTACGGCAAATGGCATTTAAAATCAGAACCAAAAGGATTCGATTTCTGGGAAGTCTTACCAGACCAAGGTCATTATTACCATCCAGAGTTTTTAACACCTCAAGGTGAGATAAAAGAAAAAGGTTATGTAACAGATGTTATTACAGATAAGGCGATTCATTACTTAGATAGTTTACGTACAGATAGTAAACCATTTATGTTAATGTACAATCACAAAGCACCTCATAGACAATGGTGGCCATCAATGCACGATTTAGAAGATTTCAAGTATAAAAAGATTCCAGTGCCAGAAACTTTATTTGATGAATATAAAACCAAAAGTAAAGCGTCTGCTGAAGCCGAAATGCGAATTGCAGACCATATGGCTTTGAGTGCAGATAATAAAATTGCGCCAGAAATTTTAGACAAGTTGAACTATGAAGAATTTTTAGATTGGTATAAAAGCTCATATACAGAACGTTTCAATAGATTGAATGAAGCAGAGCAAGAACAATGGCAAAAAGTATATGGTCCAATTAACGAAGAGTTTTTGAAAAACTCACCAAAAGGACAAGCGCTTACACTTTGGAAATACCAACGCTATATGGAAGATTATCTTGGTGTTATTAAAAGTGTTGATAGAAATGTTGGTCGCTTGTTAGAGTATTTAGATGATAATAATTTAACCGAAAATACAATGGTGGTTTACACATCTGACCAAGGATTTTATTTAGGTGAACACGGTTGGTTTGATAAGCGTTTTATGTATGAAGAATCGTTTAGAACACCATTATTAATTCGTTATCCAAATCATATTAAAGCTGGAAGTGTCAATACAGATTTAGTTCAGAACATCGATTTTGCTTCAACAGTATTAGATGTTGCAGATGTTGAAATTCCAAAAGATATGCAAGGTTTAAGCTTAACACCATTGTTTGAAGGAAACAACAAAGATTGGCGAGATGCATTGTATTACCATTATTATGAATATCCAGGTATTCATATGGTAAAGCGTCATTATGGTGTAAGAACAGAACGTTATAAACTTATTAGATTTTATTATAACATTGAAGCTTGGGAATTATACGATTTAGAAAAAGACCCTCAAGAAATGAATAACGTTTATGACAATCCAGATTATGCTGAAGTTCAAAAACAAATGCATAAACGCTTAGAAGAATTAAGAGTTCAGTATAATGATGCTTCAGATAGACTTAACCAAAAATGGATAGATAGCGACATTAAACGACTAAAAAGTTTGGGTTGGTATTAGTAAGATAAACGAGATAAAAAAAGTATAAAGTCGAATACTTTGATAATAATGATTAAAGTATTCGACTCTTTATTAAGTCATTTATTCAACTCTTACATAATTTTCAGAATAAATTCTATTACCATCTTCATCTAATTCAATTTGTTGAAAACGGTCATCTTCAAGAGTTAATTCGAAAATAAATTCTTTTTTAATAGCAATGACCTGATCCATTTCTGTAGATCCAAAATCGAGTATTTCAGTTAGACTTTGGCCATCATATTTATACGTGCCATAACCAAACCATTCAGATGAATCAGCAGGTCTGTGTTTGCACCACATAACTTTTGTGTCTGAATACATTTTGAGCTGTCGGAATTCTGGATTTATCGTAAAAGAATCAACAACAACATTATCAACATAATTATAAAATCCGGTAAGTTCCCAAGTGCCTTTTAAGTCTTTAAAATTTTCAGATATTTCTGCCTTATCGATTTGGTTATTTTTCAAATCATTGTTCATCTCATTTTTACATGAAAACATTAAAAATAAAGAGACACAGAGTATTAATACTGATGATTTCATAATGTGCTATTTTAGATTTTCAACTCCATTAAATTAAGAAAATATTCTGACAAAATGAAGCCATTAGAAATTATTATGCCATCATAACAAGTGTTGATAACTTCTAAGTAAGGATTTATACAAAAAACCTACTTTTGTTTAGTAACAAATTAAAAGATATGTCAGATACTATAGAAAAGGTAAAATGTTTAATTATTGGTTCTGGTCCTGCAGGTTATACAGCTGCAATTTATGCGTCTAGAGCAAATATGAGTCCTGTGTTGTATCAAGGCGAGCAACCGGGCGGACAATTAACCACAACAAATGATGTTGAGAATTTTCCAGGATATCCAGATGGAATTACAGGACCTGAGATGATGATACAATTACAAAAACAAGCAGAACGTTTTGGTACTGATGTGCGTCATGGTTGGATTACTAAAGTTGATTTTTCCGCAGATGTACACAAGGTTTGGGTTAATGGTGAAAAAGAAATACATGCTTCAACAGTTATAATATCTACTGGTGCTTCGGCAAAATATTTAGGCTTACCATCTGAACAAAAGTATTTAAAACTTGGTGGAGGAGTATCAGCTTGTGCAGTTTGTGATGGTTTCTTTTACAGAAATCAAGAGGTTGTGATAGTTGGTGCTGGTGATTCTGCATGCGAAGAAGCACATTATTTATCTAAATTATGTAAGAAGGTGACGATGCTAGTAAGACGTGATGAATTTAGAGCATCAAAAATTATGGCTAATCGTGTAATGAATACAGAGAACATTGAAATTCTTTATAACACTGAAACTGATGAGGTTTTAGGAGATGGACAATTGGTGACTGGTGTTAGAGTGTTTAATAATCAGACCAATGAAAAATGGGAAATACCTGCAACAGGTTTCTTTGTGGCAATAGGACATAAACCTAATACAGACATTTTTAAGGATTATTTAGAATTAGATGAAACAGGATATATTATCAATGCAGTTCCTGGGACAAGTAAAACTAACGTTGAAGGAGTATTTGTAAGTGGAGATGCTGCCGACCATGTGTACAGACAAGCAATTACCGCTGCAGGAACAGGTTGTATGGCGGCATTAGATGCAGAACGCTATCTTGCGGCTAAAGAAGCTGATTTTGAAGTATCCACTCCATCTTATAATTAATGATATTCTAAATTAAATTTGAGGAATGAAATATAAAAGCCGAAGCATTGCTTCGGCTTTATTGTTTATACAAAATAAATTCTTTTATCGCTTCTTCTTTTGAAGCTTAGCAGTATCTTCAAACTTAGAAATGGTAATTGCAGGCGAACCGTATAAATATACTTCACTATCACCAGAAACTGCCAGTGCAATGCTTTCTGATGCATCGATTGTTAAATCACTATTGTTTTCGAGCAAGGCATCAACAGATTTTGCGGTAAACTTAGCACCATTGAAATTTGCAGAGTTATCTAGTCGTATTGTTGAGTTGTTACTTGTACCTTCAATTGAAGCATCAGATCTTAGGTACAAATCAAAATCAGCTACTTTACTATTAATTAATGCATCAAGTTTCGAATTTCCATTTAATTCAATTTTAGTAGAATCTGCTGTAAGGTTTAATCTCGATTTAGATTTCCCTTCACTTATAAAACTGAAGCTTCTAGCCTTAATATTTAAGTAAGCACGAGAATTATCTAATGTGGATAATGATGCATCATTTAACTCCATAGAAGTAAGTGATCTGACTTCGCCATCACTTGTTAGTTTAATATCCGTCAGACTATCGCCATAATTTACTGTAATGTTTAATTTTTTCTTGGAAGTGATTCTCATGGTTTTTGAGAAGCTAAGAACTCCATCAACTACATTGAACTGAATAACATCATGAAGATTGTCATCAGTTTCAATTTCTACTGACGGTTTACTATTATAAACAATCTCAATAGAAAAGTCTTCACCTATTTCAAGCGTATGAAAGTCATCAATGTAAGTTTGTTTAATGGTAACATTTCTGTCTCCTTTTATTTTTTCTTGAGCTATTGACGACATAGCTAGCATTAAAGAAAAAAGAATAAGTAATGATTTTTTCATCTATATAAATCTTTTAACCACAAATTAGACACTTTTTTTTAGATTATGTCACTAATGGTGGTGTTTAAACAAATATATACAAAAACCGTCCCAAAAATCATAAAGATTTTGAAACGGTCCATTTTTGATTGGTTTTTTCTAATGTAAAAGATAAATAATTATCTCATTACTATGTTGTCCAACAACTTAGTTCGCTCTAACACTACCAGATGAGCTATCTGATTTTTCAACGCGTTCTGGGTTACCAGAATATCTAATATCACCACCACTACTAGCTCTTGCGGTTAGCGCTTTTGAAGTATTTATTTGAATCCGTGCACCACTACTTGCTTTCGCTGTAGTAGATTCTGCTTTAAGGCTAGATGCACTAATATTACTGCCACTAGATGCTTCCGTCATTAATGAAACTGTATTGCCGTCTAATTGTATGTTTCCGCCACTTGAGGAATCGCAAATAAGTGTATTTGTATCTACATCAAGTTTAATATTTGCGCCACTAGAAGACTTTATTTCTAAATCTTCAGAATTAATAGTGTTGTTAGAATAGACACTGCTTCCGCTACTTGCTTTAATTCTATTAATGTCTGGGAAACTAACGTAAATTTTACGTGAGGCAGCTCTCCTGATGTTCTTGGTTGAGAATATTTTTAATTCGCCATTGTCTACCTCTGTAACAATTAGTTCTTGCAAGTTTTCATCTGCTTCAACTGTTATTTCTGCGTCATTGCTCTGTGTAATATAAAGCTCTAAACCTTGACTAACTTTTACCGCGTTAAAATTCCCTTCAACATCTCTCTCAGAAGTTACAACATTTCTGTCTCCGTCAATACCTTCTCCAAAATTCATTGAGAAGTTACATGATAGCATCAATAAACTTATAATGCTTGTTACTACAATTCTAACTAGTGTACTCATTTTTTAGTGTATTATGATTTGTTTTTTTGATTGATTTTCACCTTTGCCTTAGCAATACCATATTCTGATTGGTTTTGATATTGCTAAGCAATAGTGACTTGGTTGATTGATTGATTGATTGATTGATTGATTGATTCGTTTTTCTTGTGGTGAATTTATTTCAGTATGTTTTTGATGATTCAAATATCAGCAGTTCCTTCAAAATGTTAAACTAAAAGTCACTGAACTGTCGTTATTTGTTTCTCAATTGTCATTTATTTCTACATTGAGGCCATCTTCAACAACTTGTATGTTTAGTTTTGGCTTTTCTTCATTAGTAAAAGAGGTTGCTTCTTCTTGGTCTTCAGTTTTAGATTCTAACTCTTCCGAACAGCTTAAACATTTCAGTTCGTCTTTGTAAACTTCTTGGTACTCACCAAAATTAGCACTTCTTAAAATATTGCCGTAATAGTTATTATAACTTCTTACATTCTTGTCTGCATAAAGAATTGTTCCTTCAGGTACGTAGAGGATAATTGTGACTTCTTGATCACTAAATTTATTGTCAATATCAGTAATCATGTAAGCATCTAAATCTAAATTACCATTATTAAAAACATAATTGTAATTGATTTTTTCTGCGCGATCTCTTGCTACTTTATAGTTACGACCTTCTGCTTCTTTTTCTATTACAATTGAAGCTGTAGAATCTACGGTAGATTTTACAAGTAGCCTTATGTCTGATGATACAATATTCTTACCATTATCATCTTCTATGATTTTAAGATCACTATCTCTATGATATATATAACTGTTATACTTAGAAAAGTTTTTCATTCTAATATTTAAAGTATCACCAGATACTACAGAAATTTCATCCTTGGAAGACACATTGGCTTCGTAAGCATGTTCTGATGCTTGCCTAACGCCAGTAATTGTTAAACCAATAATAGCAATTAACCATACGCCTAATAGAGTGAATTTAGCAACATTACCAATTGATTTTAGGTTGTTAACCAATATTTTCAACCCTAAATAAAAGATGAAGAAAAATGGTATACCAACTGCAAAGAATATTAGCATTGAAACTAACCATCTCGGAATATTTGCCGCGTTCGCTGCCTCTACAAAATCCATACCTGGTATATGTACAGCATCAGCAATACCTACCGAAAAGAAAGCAACAATTAAGCTAATTAAGGTGCTAACTCCAACAATAATTAATATGACTCCAATGAACTTAGCAATAAGCTTTAAGAAAAACATTACTATGTTTCCTATAGTGTCAAAAAAGGTTTGGGAACTCGATTTTATACGATTGCCTTGCTTCTTAAAATCTACGTTTTTTACTGAGTCTGAAATGTTATCAGACACATTGTCAAAACCTTCCTTTATTTTTTCACCATGTTTCTTAAAGTCTACATTCTTTACCGATTCTGAGACTGATTCAAAGCCGTCTTTAATTTTTTTTTCAATGTTACTGATGTTCACAGGATCACCAGTCATAGTTAACTTTTCAGCCGTAGTACGAGCTTCTGGAACTAATGCCCAAAAAATAACATAGATAAAGACAAATGTTCCGCCGGAACCAATTGCAAGAAGTAACCAAATTAAACGCATCCATAAAGCATCAATACCAAAGTAATGACCAAGCCCGGCAGATACTCCTCCTATGTATGAGTTGTCTGTATCTCTAAATAGTTTTTTAGTAGGACCCGAGCTGTAGGATGTCTTTTGTTTAGGTTCATCTTCAAATATTTCATCATCTACTAAGTAATCTTCTGGTTGTCCCATAATAGAGATGACTTCGTCCACAAGCTTTGTATTAACGACTTGCTTTTCGTTTTGTATGCGCTCAGAGAATAACTCGGCAATTCGTGCTTCGATATCTGCTATTATTTCTGAACGACCTTGAGAGTCTGTAAATGAACGTTTTATAGCCTCAAGATAGCGTGATAATTTTAGGTATGCATCTTCATCGATATGAAAAAATATACCTGCTAAATTAATATTGACTGTTTTATTCATTTTCTGTTGTTTTTGTACTTGTTACTAGGTTAACTGCGTTTTGTAATTCATTCCAAGTTGTATTTAGTTCGTTAAGAAACAATTTTCCAGTTTCTGTAAGTCCGTAATATTTTCTTGGTGGTCCTGATGTGGATTCTTCCCAGCGATAGTTGAGAAGCCCAGCATTTTTTAATCTTGTAAGTAGTGGATATATAGTGCCCTCCACTACAAGCATCTTAGCGTCCTTTAGTGTGCCGAGTATCTCTGCAACGTAGGCATCGTCATCTTTTAGGATAGATAAGATGCAATACTCCAAAACACCTTTACGCATTTGTGCTTTTGTATTTTCTATTTTCATACTCTGATACGATTAAATTTGATTAAACTGTTCATTTTTTGATTGATTTATACTCTTTTTTGAAAGGAGATTGATTGATGATTTTATTTCTATATTATTATTTTAAAAAGTTGATGGTCAAAGGATATTGATATAATTGCCCATCTCTCGCGGACAAACTTGCTTTTACTATGAGCGCCAGTTCTATAATAAACCCTATTACAGCTAGTACTCCAAGTCCACCACCTATGTATAGTAAAGGAGAAGGTTCACCTAGGTTGATATGAAAATTATTGAAGCCATGAAAATTGATCACGTTCATGTTATCAAATAACCTAAAGATGAAAAAAGGAACACTTATAGTACCTATTACAATAGCATAGAGTAATACACTAATTTGAAAGTTGATTGCTTGCTTTCCATGTTTATCTACAAATTCAGATTTATCCTTATTAACTGTCCAAAGGATGATTGGTCCTATAAAATTTCCAAACGGAATGAAAAATCTTGAAAAGGTAGATAAATGTATAAATGTTGCTAAATTTTTGGTATGCTTATCGATCATTTTTAAAAAGTATATAATAGTTTCTTATGCAAATATATGTCTAAAAGAAGGTAGTGTGTTACGCATAGTACCTAATATTAACATATTTTTAACATTAGTAAGGGTGAAATAATTCAATTATTTTAGTGCAGAATCAAAACAAACAGTATGTCTATCTCACCTTCAAAACTGAATACTTTTCTAATGTTTAAGCTACCTGCAGCTTATTTTACAGGTGTGAGAACTAAATTTATTGATGATACTACATGTATTGTAAAGGTGAAGCATCGTTGGATTAATCAAAATCCTTTTAAATCTATGTTTTGGGCAGTCCAAGGTATGGCGGCTGAATTAACAACTGGTGCTTTAATGATGTTGAAAATTAAAAAAAGCGGTAAAAACATATCTATGTTAGTGGCCAATAATAATGCAACTTTTATAAAAAAAGCAACAGGTATTATCACATTTAAGTGTGTTGAAGGCAATAAAATAGATAATGCTATTGCAAAAGCTATAGAGACTGGTGAAGGGCAAACGGTATGGTTAAATGCTAATGGTATTAATAAAGATGGGGTAGAAGTGTCTTCTTTTAATTTTGAATGGACAATCAAATTAAAATCGTAAATTTTAATTTGAAGTAAATAATTTATAGTATTCGGTAATTAGGGTCTTTAATTATTTAATCTGTAACAAAACCAAATATTTTTCAACATATCAACAAATCAATTAAAAAAACAAAACTTATGGATTTTACTGAAAGAAATAGCCACGAAATAGACTACCGAATTTTTGGTGAAGAAATGCAATTTGTAGAGATCGAATTAGATCCTCAGGAAGCCGTTATAGCAGAATCTGGTAGCTTTATGATGATGGATGATGGTATAAAAATGGATACTATTTTTGGCGACGGTTCTCAAAAAGATCAAGGGTTTTTAGGTAAAATACTTGGTGCTGGAAAACGTATTCTCACAGGTGAAAGTTTATTCATGACAGCTTTTTATAATGAACTTTCTGGAAAGCGCAATGTGTCTTTTGCTTCGCCTTATCCAGGTAAAATTATTCCTCTAGATCTTAATGAATTTAGAGGTAAGTTTATCTGTCAAAAAGATGCATTCCTTTGTGCTGCTAAAGGTGTAAGTGTTGGTATTGAATTCTCAAAAAAATTAGGTAGAGGTTTATTTGGAGGTGAAGGATTCATCATGCAAAAACTAGAAGGTGACGGAATGGCTTTTGTGCACGCTGGTGGAACAATGGCCGAAAAGACATTACAACCTGGTGAAGTGATGCGTGTAGATACCGGTTGCATTGTTGGTTTTACACAAGATGTTGATTATGATATTGAGTTTGTGAAAGGTATTAAGAATTCGATCTTTGGTGGTGAAGGATTATTTTTTGCAAGGCTAAAAGGTCCTGGGAAAGTATATATTCAATCTTTACCATTTAGCCGATTAGCCAATAGAGTTATTGCATCAGCACCGCGTAATGGTGGAAATTCAAAAGGAGAAGGAAGCATTTTAGGAGGGCTAGGAGATCTGCTTGATGGGGATAATAGGTTTTAATTTAGCTCTAGTTATTTTAACATAACAAGACGTTAAACTTTTGCACTTCAATAATGCAAATTCTAATTTTTTATTATATTTAATTTCCAATTGAAACAATAGCCTATAGAAAAAACTACATTTTTTGTTAAACCTAAAACAAATTATTACCTATGGCGAGAGCGATGTTTGAGTACACGAAAACTGTACTTAAAAAGGTGAGTTTTGATGCGACATTATTCTGTAAAGAAGTGCAAAAAGCGGTAAAACGGTTACTGCCTCACGAACTGGAAGAGTTAAGAATTTTTATTCAGTCACTAATCAATCAAAACCCTGAATTAAATCAATGTATGATTTATCTTAAAGCATAAAAAAAAAGCGACTTACGAGTCGCTTTTTTTAATTTCCTAAAAAGTATGGAGTTAAAAATAATTGTAATAAGTAAATGAGATATTAAAATTAATGATTACTCATCAATCTAGATTATAAACACACAACACTAGAACGCAAATGACGATTTTACATCAACAAAGAATCATATAAAGTTAAAATGCCAAGTCTACTTTCACCTCAATAAAAATGGGTTTAGATGGATGCTAGACCACCCTTTAATAGATAAAGTAGTCTTTTATTTTAGCGCTTTAAGCATGTAATAGAAATCTATTAAATAGCCAATAGAGTAAAATGGCCAAAGAAAATATAAATAAACCGTAAGCTGAAGTAATCATAGAAACCTTAAATCCATCTATAAATACATTTGGGGTACTAATAACCTCACCCATTTTAACAGCCTTAAATGCGGTAAACAGGCCGACTATTTGACCCAAAAGACCAAAAACTAAGGCCATATATCCCAGATGTCTAAGAGCATATAATTTTTTATCTGAACGTTTTGTTTTTTTTAAACAGAAAGCTAAAATTATAAAAACCGAAATAGTTATAATTATTAGAAGTATAATAGAAAGCATACTCATAAATATTGGTCCACCTCTATTAAATAAATTCGTCATTTTATCTTGTTTTTTAAATACTTCTGTTATTTTTTTGTGATTCAAAAATAACTCAAACTTTTTAATCAAACGATCGATTTTTGGATGAAACGAACCAATTTAATGCTATTAATTTATTGGGTTAGTATTCTTATTGCCTTAACATTAATCTTTGGGTTTAGCTGGAAAAGTTTTAATCTAGCATTCTACTTTTCATTATCTCTATTACCAGTAGTTATAGTGACAACTCATATTTTTAATTGGTATTTAGTTCCAAAATATTTACTTAAAAATCAGTATTTAAAATTCATACTTTATTTTTTCTATGTGATAATTATTTCTTTGTATCTAGAAATGTTAGTGTCGGTATTTTCCTTTGTGGTTATTGCTGATACCGATCAAAGTAAGGTAGATTTAGATGGTATATCACTATTTACTTTAACTATTACAATGTATCTTATTGTATTTGCCACTGGCTTTATTAGGTTTTTATATAAGTATAAAAAACGAGAACAAGATTTAAGTGAGCTTTTATTGGTAAAACACAAAAATGAAATAAGTACAATTACAGTTCGGTCTAATCGCAAAAACCAATTAATAAATCTTAGCAAGATTATTTATGTAGAGAGTTTAAATGACTATATCAAAATCATTACAGACCAATCAGAATTTACTTCTAGAAAAAGGATAAGTAATTTAGCACAAGAATTACCAGACTATTTTGTAAGAATTCACCGTTCATTCATTGTAAATAATAAAAGAGTAAAATCATTCACTTCAACAAACGTATTTATTAATAATACGTCCTTACCCATAAGTCGCACCTACAAGGACAACGCTCTTAAAAAATTGAGATCTAGTTAAGTTGCACTCATTTACTTAATTCTAACCGTTTTTTTAGGTAGAATTCACTTTTTGATATGGATTCTACATTGTGTGAAACTTATGTAAGACCTAATATTGTTTGCATAAATCCTTAAATTTTTAGCTATGCAATTATTTGAAATTCTGATTACGTTAATGTCTAGTATTACGGTGTTATCTTGTCTAATTTTTAAACAACCATTGTACCCGAAAGTCGTTATATTGATTTTGACAATATTATTACTCATCAATTTATTTTTTGAAGGCTACCGTTGGCAAATGTTACCCATTTATATAGTGTTTTTATGGGCAATAACTTTTTTAGTTAGAAAGCAAAAACTTGAACAATCTTCATTTTTAAGGATATTTAGATTTTTAGTATTCATTGTATTAATTGGCTCTGGTATTTTTCTTTCACTGGCACTTCCAATTTTTGATTTACCTCAGCCTAGTGGTGATTATAACGTGGGAACACATGACGTACTCATTGAATTAGATAGGGAAGAGGTTATTACAAAAAGTAAAACGGACAAAAGACAAATAATGGTTAAGGTTTGGTATCCGTCTAACGAGGTTGGATCTGTACAAGACCAATATATAGATAAAGGTGGTAGGCACGGCTTTGCTAAAAAATATAGCTTACCATTTTCAACCTTTAATTATTTAGATAAGATAGAAACTAATGTATATAAAGATGTAAAACTAGCAGAAGATAGTTTCCCTGTTTTAATATTTTCACATGGCTACAATTCTAAGGCAAATAATTATTATACACTTATTTCTGAAATTGTAAGTCAAGGGTATATTGTTTTTGCAGTAAACCATACCTATGAAAGTACTGGTACTACTTTTTTAGATGGATCTGAAGTTTATTTTAATAATGAATATGCCGAAAAAATTCAGCAAGATACATGGCAAGAAATGAAACCAGTGATCAACGCATTTAAAGAAGGATTATCGTTTCAACAAAGACACCCAATCGTAAGAAAAGCGTTAAAAGAATATTTTGTTAGAGAGATGGTAGAAAGATGGTCTCAAGATCTCAAAAGTGTTATTGATGAGCTTGAAGAATATAATAATAATGGGTTTTTTAAAAACAGTCTAGATTTGTCTAAAATTGGTGTTTTTGGACATTCGCGTGGAGGTGGTGCGGCTGGTGAGACGCTATTAACAGATGATAGAATTAAAGCTGGTGTTAATATCGATGGTGTGCAATGGGGAAAAATAGTTGATACCTCTTTTGATAATCCATTTTTATTTATTTCTGCTGATTGGCCTGAGGATAAAGAAGATTTAAACTCTCATGCTTATATAAGTAAAAGTAAGACAATCTTTTATGATGCAAGAATATCTGAAACAAATCATAGTAATTTTATGGATATTCCATTAATGGTGGGATTTAATTTTATTAGTGAAGCCGGTGAAATTGAACCTAAGTTAGCTCTTGAAATCACAAACAATCTTATAGTTTCATTTTTCGATAAACATCTAAAAGGCAAAGCCACAAGTATAGAGCCATTAACTTCGAGCTATCAAAATTTGAAACTTGAGGTTTTTGAAACTAAATAAAACATATTTTAATAGGTAAATTTCTATTGTTTGACAGTTTACGTTATTAAGGGGAAATAAAACAAAAAAAAGCGACTTACGAGTCGCTTTTTTTATTTTGAAAGTATACTTTTGTACTAAAATTTCTCAAGCTGAAAAGACTCGCTATTGCTATATTATTTCTTTCCTTTGCACTGAGACCCATGTTCTACGTAGGTAATGTGTTGTACTACCAACTAAATATAGATTATATAGTAGATACTTATTGCGTAAATAAGGATAAGCCACAGTTACAGTGTAACGGAAAGTGTCATTTAGCGAAGCAATTAAATACCTCTACAGGCGATGCAAGTCATGATGCCATTATGAATTTGTATGATTCTTTTTTTCCGGTATTTTCAGAATATCCTTACGATATTAAAGTAGAAAGTCAAGAACCTTGCAAAGGTAAAAAGGTTATTTTCACCGCAAATCAAAACTACACTTATGGTTTTGAGTATTTTCATTTTAAACCACCAATTGTTTAAGCTTATAAACAAAAGTTTACAACGTAAACACAAGTTTTTAGAGTAGTTATCACCATAACTGTTCTAACATAACTGTGCTATACTCTTATTTATGAGATGTAGCCCAAATGCCTTATTCAATTACAATTAAAATTATATAAAATGAAAATATTAAAATATACAATCGCACTTTTAATGTGTGCAACACTACTTAACTGTTCAAATGATGATGATCACTCAGAGGATTTAACAGGTCAAAAAGGAGATGTAGTTCTAAAGTTTGATAATGCTGTTGGTGACCAAGATTTTATTTTTGGTACAACATATAATAAATCAAATAACGAATCATTTGTGCTAAATAATTTAAAATATATTATTAGTAATGTTAGAGTTACAGATACTGATGGCAATACTTACACATATCCAACAGAATTAAATGCCTTTATAATTGATGAGGCTGATGGAAACAATGCTGGTGAAATTTTAGTAAACTTAGAGGATATTGATGCGGCAGATTACGCTGAGATTACCTTTGGGATTGGTATAGATCAATCACGATTTATTTTAGGAGCAGAAGGTCAAGGTGAGTTTTTAACTTTAGCTCAAGAAGAAGGCATGATGTGGTCTTGGGCAACAGGTTACAAGTTTGTAAGATTTGATGGTACATTTTCTACCTCAACTATAACAGATGAGGCATTAAATATTCATATGGGAAGTGTAGGTACAACCTTAGACAATTATAGAGAGGTAACCTTAACTTTTCCAAATACAGTAAGAGTACGCGACAACAAGTCACCAGAAATACACATTGTGGCCGATATATCTAAGATATTTGATGGAGAAACCTCAGTCAATTTTTCGGATGGATACAATCAAGTGCATACAAATGAAACCACGACACCTATAATTGCAAATAATATTCAATCAATGTTTATGGTGCACCATGTGCATAATGACTAAACGAGAATAATTCAACTACTAGAGTATTTACTCTAGTAGTTTCAAAACTATTAGTTATGAATAAAGTAAATTATTTACTCGTTTTATTGGTATTGTTGACCTCTTGTTCAGATGGTAACGATATACCGACATATCAGCCAATTGGTATGGAGGTACCTCAGCCGTCTAACTTTCCGCCAATTGAATATAATTTAGATAATAATCCTGTTACAGAAGATGGTGTACAACTTGGAAAGGATTTGTTTTATGAAGGTAGATTGTCATCAAATAATTCAATTCCTTGTGCATTTTGCCATGAGCAAGCCTTTGCATTTACGCATCACGGACATAACTTAAGTCATGGTGTTGATGGTGCTATAGGGTTTAGAAACTCACAGCCAATTCAAAATTTGGCATTTCATAATTCATTTATGTGGGATGGAGCGGCTTCACACTTAGATTTACAGCCCATTATTCCTATTCATAGTGAGGTTGAAATGAATGATAATTTTCCAAATATCATTCAAAAGTTAAAGGCAGATCCGTATTATAGAGATCAATTTGTGAGAGCTTTTGAAGATGGTGAGATTAATAGCGAGAACATTTTAAAAGCGCTATCTCAGTTTATGTTGGTAATGGTATCTTCAAATTCAAAATATGATAAATATGTAAGAGGTGAAGATAATGTGACTCTATCTCAGATTGAATTAGATGGTTTAGATACATTTCAGAACAAATGTGCGTCTTGCCATGCTACAGATATGTTTACAGATCATAGTTTTAAGAATAATGGTTTACCTGTAAATCCGCAATTAGATGATAAAGGACGTTTTAATGTTCTCGAAAATCCCGATGATTTGTACAAGTTTAGAGTGCCAAGTTTAAGAAATGTAGAATTTTCATTTCCGTATATGCACGATGGAAGATTTACAACTCTAGAAGCCGTATTAAATTTTTATGATACAGGAATGGTTGATAATGGTAACGTTGACCCTGTATTTATGAGAGAAGATGGCACTTTGGGTATAACACTGTCAGATTATGATAAGGAAAGCCTAATAGCATTTCTAAAAACATTAACCGATTATCAATTTTTAGAGGATGAACGTTTTGCAGAATTTTAAACAAAGTTTCCTATTTATAGGACTCTTGATGGTAAGTTTTACAATACATGCTAATAATGATTCTATTTGCATTGAGTGTGAATCTCATCCTGATGCTTGGTTTTGTGATTTATGTGCATGCACTACAAGTAGTGGAAGTTTAGGTTTTGGAACCTTAAACAATGTAAATTTTATTGGCCTAAGATACATTTACCAAACATTTGAATCTCGAAACGGTATTTTTGAAAACTCACCAAGGAGTAAAGAGATTTTTAATACTTATCAATTATGGGCACAAGTGCCTGTTTATAAATCAATTTATATAACTGCCACTGTACCATATCAAGATTTAAATAGACGTTTTGAAGGTGAAACAGAAGGTCTGTCTGGCTTAGGAGATGTAAGCGCAATTGGTTGGTATAAACTTCAATTTTATAAAAAAGAATCATCTAAAGAGGATGCTTTGGTAGATTTTAATAAGACTAAAGAACCATCAGGGCATTCTATACAGTTTGGACTTGGTATAAAATTACCAACAGGTGAATTTGAAGAAGCATTTGCTAATAATGTTAACCCAGGTTTTCAAGTGGGAACAGGAAGTGTAGATGGTATTTTTTCGCTGAGATATGATTATAGCGGAAATAGGTTTGGTATTAATACACTATTAAGTTATTATTTGAAGGGAGAAAATAAGAATGAATATCAGTTTGGTAATCAAATGAGTTATGCGCTCAACTTTTATTCAGTTTTTAAACAAGAAAAAATGAATATCATTCCATTTATAGGTGTCTCGGGTGATTTATATGAACCCATAAGACAATTTGGTGAAGTGTTAAAAGATACTGATGGTGATATTACAAATGCTTCAGTCGGATTAGAAGTAGCCATAAAGAATTTTGTGTTTGGTGCAAATTATACGCTTCCAATACGTCAGAATTTGTTTGGTAATGCTGTAGAAGCACAATCAAGAACTTCACTTTATGTGAATTATGTATTGTAAAGTAAATTGAAAGTCTGGAGAACAATAGATCTCCAGACTTTTTTATTTTGATAGCGGACTTATAATTTCAACATTACTAAAAGCAATCGCACCTCTAATAACACCTGAAATCACATCGTGAAGCGCATTTATAATCTGCATTTTTAATTCACTTTTGTGATAGATGAGGCTAACCTCTCTAGCTGGTGATGGTTCATCAAAATACCTCAGATTTACATTTTGTTTCTCTTTAATGTCCAAGGTGTGCATGTACGGTAACAGTGTCATTCCTAAACCTTCATTAGATAATTTAATTAAAGTTTCAATACTGCCACTTTCTAACTGAAAGTTATCATCCATCTGGTCTTTAAAGGATTTACAAAGATTAATAACTCCATCTCTAAAACAATGTCCATCTTCCAGGAGTAACATGTCATCAAGATCTAAATCGGCTACTTCAATCATTTGTTTATCTCTTAATCTATGATTTGTAGGAATATAAGCGACAAAAGGTTCATAATATAACGGACGTTCCTTAACGTTTTCACTTTCTAGAGGAGTTGCAGCTATTGCAGCATCTAAATGCCCGTCATTAAGTCTAGATAAAATTTCTTCGGTGGTAAGCTCTTCTATTTTAAGCTTCACCTTAGGGTATTTTTTAATGAAATTATTAAGAAACATTGGCAGAAGTGTTGGCATTATCGTAGGGATAATACCTAGCTTAAATTCACCACCTATAAACCCTTTTTGTTGATCTACAATATCTTGAATACGCTCAGCTTCATTGACAATATTTTTAGCTTGATTAACTATTTTTTGTCCAACATCTGTGAGCTCAATCGGCTTTTTGCCACGGTCAAAGATGACTACATCTAGCTCGTCTTCAAGTTTTTGTATTTGCGTACTAAGTGTTGGTTGTGTAACAAAACATTTCTCAGCAGCTTTAGTAAAGTTTTTATGCTCTGCTATTGCCAAGGCATATTTTAATTGGGTGATTGTCATTAAAATTGATTTAGACCATAAAAATACAAAAACCTCGATAGTTGACTCAAATTCTATGAATTAAAAAAGCTTTCAGATGTCTATCTGAAAGCTTTCTAATCAACTTAACTAACTTAACGAAGATCTTTTCTTCATTATTATTCGCAATCTTTCTCCAATGATAATAATTGTCCATTATTAGTTTGAAGAAGTATAAATTCGTCACTACATTCTGTCACTGTCCAAGTAATACCGTTCAATCCATCTAAAGGTGCGGCAATAGTAAGAGTCATAGTAATTACGCCATTAGGATTAGTAGAAATTTGCCATGTACCGCTTACCAAATCAGTGTCTGTTTCGGCAGTAAGAGTTCCATCTGCTTCAAAATCAATTTCAAAATCTGATTCTGGAGTTAATGTAGAGAATGCATACCATTCGCACTCCGCCAAAGAAGCGGTGATACTAGCTTCATCGCATTCTTGCGGGTTATTGTCATTTTCACAATCAACAAAATCATCAGAATCGAATCCTAGACATTCTGCAAAACATGCATTTGGGAAAACTTCTACAACAACTTCGCCAGTTGCAGTTACATACTGTACACATACAGGATCAATTGGTAAGTCTTCACATTCTTCGCAGTCATCATAGTAGTCGTCATCATCATAGTAATCATCATAACAATCTTCAATAACGTCTTCAAAATCTCCTGCACTGTTAATAGTTACCACCTCTGCTTCACCATCTTCTTCATCATATACTGTTACTGTAAAAGGATAAACAAAATCAAAAACATAAACATCGTAAAGTGCAGTGCCTAATTCTTCTTCTGAATTAATAGTAATTACCTCACCGCTTTCTGTTACAACAGATATAGGATAGTTTAATTCAAAGCACTCAAATCCACCAGCATAGTAATCATCCTCGCAGTCTTCTACAAAATCATCCTCACCAAAACCGTCACATTCAGCGTAACATTCGTTAGGGTATGTTACTATAAACGTTCCGCCATTAGGGTCTGTTACCTCAACACAAACAGGATCATAAACCTCAAAGCACTCACAAACCTCAAAATCATCAAATTCACAACTTAGGATTAACTCAATAAATTCTGCTTCATCATCAATTGTTTCAATTTCAATAGTGTCAGTATCGTCATTAAATGTTTCTACATCAAATGGAAAAGCAATACCATTAATGTAAAGTTCATCAGTTGAACCAATCATAACGTCGACTAATCCATCTAAATCGTTTACAGTTACAGTTGAACCATTGTTATAAGATAACGTCAAAGGATAAACAAAATCAAAACAGAAATCTAAAACTATATTTCCGGCAGGATTGGTTTCTGCTACAACATTACCATCTGCGTTAAATTTGGCTTGTAATTCATCAAGTGCAGTAGTAATAGATGTACTTTCTTCAGTTTGGTTTTGTGTGTTGTCTCCAATTGGTTCGTCATTTGTACATGATGTCACAATAAAAAGAGCAACAAACATGCTTAAAAAGGCAACTTTCAAATTTTTCATTTTAAATAGTTTTTTTGGTTTAAAATAGTTTTATTGAGGTTAATCAATTATTAGACAACACTAAAAATAAAAACCCTACTTTTTTTTTAAAATAATTTATTTTTAGTTTTGAGTGTCTAACCAAAATTCTCTGATGGCAAAGGATAAACCTAATATCTGTGATTCAAAAATATTTGAAACTATTTATAAAACTTATGCTAAAGATGTTAGACGATTTCTATTTTTTAAAACACAAAACATTGATAAGGCAGAAGATTTAATGCAAGATGTTTTTATTAAACTTTGGGATAATTGTAGTAAAGTAGATTATAACAAAGTGAAGAGTTACGTCTTTACCATTGCTAATAACATGTTTTTAAATGAAGTAAAGCATCTGAGTGTAGTTAAAAAACATAGGGAACAGATAAAACAAGAAAGCACTAATGAATCACCTGAGTTTGTAATGTTAGAGAAAGAGTTTATGGATAAACTTGAGAAAACAATTGCAGCATTGCCTGATAAACAACGCGAGGTGTTTTTAATGAATAGAATAGAGAAGAAGAAGTATAAAGAAATTGCCGAAGAATTAGATATAAGTGTTAAGGCTGTTGAGAAACGCATGCATCAAGCATTAGTAATAATGCGAGAGGAAATAGGAAATATTTAAAAATGTTGGTAGGGTTTTTTAATTTGAAGTTGTAGTAATAGGTAGAAGCGAATGAAAAAAGATAATTTACATAACGAGTCTGATGTTTTTTTAGCCCAATGGCTAGAAGGTAATCTTTCTGATCAAGAACTAAAATTATTAGTTAGTCAGGAGGATTACAATGCGTATATAAAACTTAGAAAAGGCCTCGAAGTCAATGAAAGGCTTAATGCGTCAATAGATGATTCTTTGGTTGCAATACAAGATCGTATAGAAAATGAGCAATCTAACGTAAAACCGTTATTTAGAAATTGGTCTGTAGGTGTTGCAGCATCTATTATTGTGCTTATTGGCTTATTTACGTTATTGCCTAATAGCGAAGTTCTTGTCCAAACAGGATTTGGTGAAAACCAAACCATAACACTACTAGATGGTTCTGAAGTAATACTTAATGCTAAATCGTCATTGTCTTATGATGAAGATAACTGGTTAAAGGATCGTAAATTACAGTTAACAGGTGAAGCTTATTTTAAAGTGGCAAAAGGTGAGACGTTTGAGGTACAAACAGAAAATGGTTCTGTCACTGTACTCGGAACACAATTTAACGTTAACTCATCTAAAGACTATTTTGATGTGGTATGTTATGAAGGAAAAGTCAGTGTGAGAACATTAGACCAGGAATTTATATTATTACCTAATGATGGTGTTAGAGCTGTAGAAGGAAAAACTACAAATAAATCTAAAGTTAAAGGTACAGCACCATCATGGATTAAAGGAGAAAGTACCTTTAGAAGTGTCCCTCTAAAGAAAGTGATTGAAGCTTTAGAAAAGCAATACAATATTAATATTGATGATGAGGAAATAAGTAATCAAGATATTTTTACTGGAAGTTTTCCTCATGATAGCTTAAATATAGCCTTAAAGACTGTTTTTGAAACCTTAAATGTAACCGTAATCTATAATGAAAAAGAAAAACGTAACATTAAATTGAGGTATAAAGAATGAGGTTAATATATATCTTGGTCTTAATGTTACTCCCAACACTAGCCTTTTCGCAAGAAGAGGCTTTTTACATTGAATTTACTGAGGTGTCCTTAAAAAAAGCGTTTGAGGATATTGAAAATATATATGATATTCATTTTTCTTATAAAGATGATTATATAAAGGATAAAACAATTAGTCTAGAAGGAAAGGCTAGAATATTACCCGAATTATTATTAGAACTTCAAGATATTACGAACTTATATTATCAAGTCGTAAGTAATAGATATGTTATTGTCAACCTATTACCAGATATACCGGCAAACATTGTAAAACTTGATAAAGTTGTACTCGAAGCTTATTTAACCGATGGTATTGAGAAAAATACTGGTGGCTCCTTTAATATTCAACCTTCTAAGTTGGGTATTTTACCTGGTTTAACTGAGCCAGATGTTTTAGAAAGTATACAACTATTGCCTGGTGTTTTAAGCCCTAATGAAACAGCCTCGGGTTTTTTTGTTAGAGGAGGATATGCTGATCAAAATAGAATATTATGGGATGGCATTAATATCTATCACAAAGGGCACTTGTTTGGTATGATTTCACCATTAAATCCCAATGTTGCTTCAAATATTAAATTCATTAATAAAGGAACACATTCACGTTATGGTGAGCGCTTATCTAGCGTTATTGATATTACATCTAGTAACGAAATAACAAACAACCTAAAAGCAGAACTTGGTGTTAATGGTATTAATGCTGATGCGGTTTTAAATATTCCGATATTAAAAGATAAATTGAGTTTACAGACGTCTTTTAGGCGCAGTTACACAGATATATTTGAAACGTACACCTTTCGTCAGCTCGCTAATAAGGTGTTTGAAAATACCAAGATTAACGAAAATGAAGATGGCTCAAATGACTTTTCTTTTTTAGATTATAATATAAAATTGAATTTTAAACCTCATAAGAATCACAGCCTTTTTGCAAGTATGATTCATATTGATAACCAATTAGATTATTTTTCAGAAGAGTTGGATACTAATAGAGAATTTAATGATGTCTTAGCAATTTCTAATACTGGTTATGGAATGGGTTGGAACATCGTCTGGAACGATAAATTAAGCCATTCTAATCAAGCCTTTTTCTCGGATTATGCCTTCAATTATAATTTTATTACCATTGAAGACAATGCTCAGGTTTCAAATTTTGAAAAACGAAATACCATATTCGATTCTGGTATATCCACTGAATTGAATTACAAACATTCTAATAGATTGAATTTTGATGTTGGTTATCAATATACACTCAAAGATGTGGCTTATGCGTTTATCAATACAACCAATGTGAGTTTAATCTTAGATTCCGAAGAAAATATAGTGCAAACTCATAGTGCATACGCAAATGTAGATTATAAAAATCCAAAACTATTTGATGTATCTTTAGGCTTAAGAACAACCTATTTTCAAGAGCTTGATGCCGTAAGATTAGAACCACGATTACTTATTTTTAAGGATATTTCTGATAAGTTTAAAATTCAGGCGAGTGCTGAAATTAAGAATCAAATTATAAATGAAATTGACGAAACAGTTTTTAGCGATTTGTCCCTCGAAAACAGAGTTTGGAGACTATCTAATGGTGAAAATTCCCCTATAATAAATAGCAAACATGGATCAATTGGGTTTATTTATGATTTTGGTGATATCAGTATAGATGCAGATGTATATTACAAAGAATTGGAGAATGTTTCAGCTTTGTCTCTTGGTTTTCTTAACCCAGAAAGTATTGGTTTTAATATTGGGGACCAGAATATTTTTGGTACAGATCTGTTTTTAAAAAAACGTTTTAATAAGTTTAATTCTTGGATTAGTTATTCCTTTAATAGAGCTAGAAGTCAGTTTAGAGATTTAAATAATAGTAGATCTTTTAAGTCAAAGTCAAACGTCACACATGCTATTTCAACAGCATTGAGTTACAAAAGTAATGGTTTTCAGGTAGCATTAGGGTGGAAATGGCAAACTGGTAGACCTTTCACTTTAGCAGATGAGACCACAGATGGTTTAGTATTTAATAATGGTGTTAATACAGGCGAGTTACCAGTGTATCATCGATTAGATTTATCATCTACGTATACCTTTAAAATGTCTAAGCAAAATAAACTAAGAGGTAAAGTAGGTCTATCTATTAGAAATCTCTACGGAAGAAACAATATTATTTCTAGAGAATATCGAGGTAATAACAGTCTTAATGATCCTGTAGAGTTAATTGAGCGCATTTCATTAGGCTTTACTCCTAATGTTATGTTTCGTGTGTATTGGTAAAAGAAATGCCTTCACAAAAATGAAGGCATCTGAATATTGTTTAGTTGGGTTTTACTTAGAATCTAATATTTAAATCTAAATTTTCATTTGCTACTTCAAATTTGGCATCATCATAGCTTGGTGGTCCAAATGACATGTTGTTATTAGACATGCCGTAAGACTCTTTAGGCATTCCATTTTGTTCAAAGTCCATACGATTATTTTCGTTTTCGTCATGTAATGCCATAATAGCATATTCACCAGGTAGGACATCTTCGAAAGTTACGGTTACTTTTCCGTCTTTAATTTCGGTTTCTACATTTTTAATGCCTTTACCTTTCATAAAAGTTTCTGATGTATGCAATGCCATAACAACTTTACCATTGTCGTTTTTTACATTATCTATGGTAACTGTTATAGTAACACTAGATGCTGTCGAGTCTTGAGCAAAACTAATTAATGAAGAAAAAACTAAGGCGATGGTTAAAAATAAATGTTTCATAATAAAGTGTTTTAAATAGTATGTGTTGATTGATGAGTCAAATATCTAACAAACGCTTCTTCTAAGGTAATTGAAATTACTGAGTTGTAGAATTTAGGTGATGAGTTGTTATTTGGAGTAATTAGGGATTAGTAAATAGTAGTTTAAAGTATGAAGAGAAACTTATTACTAAATACTCTGAACTGTATACTGCCAACTAAACACTATCACAACAATCCTCTAGCTTTTATTTCTAAGTATTTATTAATAGTATTAATTGTTAGATCTTCTGGTGCCGTTAGTATTGACTGGATACCATATTTTTGAAGTTCACTTACTATTAAACGTTTTTCAAATGCAAATTTCTCTGCGATAACTTTGTCATAAGCCTGCTGAACGGTTTCTGCTGGTTCAGAAATTAGAGAATTGAGTTCGGTATTTTTAAAGAAGATAACAACCAGTAGATGATTTTTAGCAATACCTTTTAAATACGGTAATTGTCTGTGTAAACTATCTAGAGTTTCAAAATTGGTGTACAACAACATTAAACTGCGGTGCGTAATGTTACGTTTTACATCTGCGTAGAGTCTACTGTAATCACTTTCAAAGAAATCTGTACTCACATTGTATAAAGTCTCTAAAATGAGATTCATCTGAGAGGTTCTGCGTTCAGCAACAACAATGTTTTCAACCTTTTTGGAGAATGCTAAAATCCCAGCTTTATCTTGTTTTTTTAAGGCAACATTAGATATGACGAGTGACGCATTAATAGCGTAATCTAGAAGTGTTAAACCATCAAAAGGCATTTTCATTACACGTCCTTTATCAATAACGGAATAAATAGGTTGTGATTTTTCATCCTGAAATTGATTCACCATGAGTTGATTACGCTTAGCTGTAGCTTTCCAGTTTATGGTTCTAAGGTCATCGCCAAGTACATAGTCTTTGATTTGTTCAAATTCCATGGTGTGGCCAATTTTACGAATCTTTTTTATCCCATATTGATGCAGATTATTACTAATAGCTAGCAAATCATACTTACGTAGTTGCATAAAACTCGGATAGGTAGGTACCATAGCCTCATCATTGTACCAAAATCGTCGTGCAATAAGACCAAATACCGTAGTGACGTAAATATTTAGTTTACCAAAGTGATATTCGCCGCGTTCAACAGGTCTAAGCTTATATTCAATTTCTGAGGTGCTTGTTGCTTTTAATTTTCTGCTTATGTTAAAATCCCTCACCTGAAATTGTTCAGGTATTTCATCTATAACATTAATGAAAACATTAAAAGTGTAGTAGTTTTCAATAATTAATCGAATAGGATTTTGATCGCCATTAGAAAACTTTTCGGGCAATACACGTTGTCCTTTAACCCCATTTTTAGCAGCAAATAATATGATCGTATCTAAAACCGTTAATGTAACCAATAATAACAAAACTAATTTGGTAATGTTAAAGAGTCTCGGAAAAATGAAACTCAACACAAACAACACCATAATACCTATGCAAGCATAGAAGAATCTGTTTTGTAAATAAAATGGTTTAATACGTTTCAAAGGTTAGTATTTAGCGATTAGTAATAAGTAATTAGGCATAAGCAATATGTTTATTTTCTTATTTGTGTCTTCAAGCTTCGGTCTCCCAACTTCCAACTTCAGTCTTACCTAGGAATTTCTACTGCCTCAATGATTTGTTTTATAATTTGTTTTGTGGTTACACCTTCCATTTCGCGCTCTGGTGTAACAATAACTCTATGCTGAAGAACTGGGATTGCTGCACGTTTAATATCTTCTGGTGTTACAAAATCTCTTCCGGCCATAGCAGCAAATGCTTTACTAGCTTTTAAAATAGCTATAGAAGCTCTTGGCGAAGCACCTAGATATAAAAACGGATTACTACGCGTATTGATTATAATATCAGCTATATATTTTAAAAGATGTGTTTCTATCAGAATCTGTTCTACCAAATTTTGAAACTTAGTAATTTGATCTTTCGCAAGGTGAGACGTCACCTGATCCGTTTTTGTATTACCCTTTAAATTTTGTTCCCTATTTAAAATTTCGATTTCTTCTTCTAAATTAGGATAATCAATATCTATCTTAAATAAGAAACGATCTAACTGTGCCTCAGGTAATCTGTATGTGCCTTCTTGTTCAACAGGGTTTTGGGTTGCCAAAACAATAAAGGGTAAATCCATTTTATACTTATGTCCATCAATAGTGATTTGACGCTCTTCCATAACTTCAAATAACGCAGCTTGGGTTTTTGCAGGTGCTCTGTTAATTTCATCAATAAGCACCATGTTAGAGAATATAGGACCTTGTTTAAATTCAAATTCAGAAGATTTCATATTAAATACAGATGTACCTAAAATATCACTAGGCATTAAATCTGGTGTAAACTGAATACGACTAAAATCTATATCTAACGATCTTGCTAATAACTTTGCCGAAATAGTTTTGGCTACTCCAGGAACGCCTTCAATAAGTGCGTGTCCGTTTGCTAAAATGGAAGCAATAAGCATATCTATCATTTCTTTTTGGCCAACAATAACTTTGCTTATTTCGTTTTTAATTAAGGAAATACCTTCTTTCAATTCTGAAAGATCAATTCGATTTTCAAAATTGATATCCTCAGTATTACTATCAATGATATGTTCTAAATGTTCAGATAAATTTTCTTCTGAAGCATTGGTGTTGTTCTCTTCAGTGTTTTCTGGTGTTAAGTCGTCGTTTTGCTGTTCCATAATTATCTGTTATAAAAGTCTTCTATTGCTTTGTTCAATTTTAATAAATCGTCCTCATTACAAAATGATTTTGATTTTAAATATGCAATTTGGTTGATTAATGCTTTAATGTTTTTATCATTCTTTCCTGATTTTAAAGATAAATTTTTAACAAACTTATCATCTAAAACTTGAGTATCTAAGTAATAAACACGTCTTATATACTCGAGGAAATATGTGATTTTTTTATTTATAAGATTATCGTGATCTTTTGTTTCGTAATATAGATTGCCAATTGTTTTAGCGAAATCAACAGTTGTATTTTCTAGTGGTTTAATGACCTTAACAACACGCTGTTTTCGTTTGGCATTAAAAATCATAAATATCAGTGTTGTAATTAAAACTAGATACCAGGCCCATCGTAAAGCAGGTTGACTTAAAATAAATCTTAAAGGCGAATTGCTAAGTGATTTCCTTGATTTATTTCTAGAATCAAAATAAATGGTTCTTTCCCCAAGATAAGACATTGCTGCTGCCGCATATTTTTGATTGTTCTTTTTAAGTAAATTGTAGTTTGTGAATGTTACTGGTTGCGTATGCAAATAAAAATGACCTTTTCCCCATGGTGTTTTAATGAAGTTAGCATGAGATTTTTTTTCAAATTTTTGATACCCTAAAACAGTGGTATATAACGTGTCAATCTTTGAAAAATGGATGTTGCTTAAACCTTTTTCAACTGTAATACTATCCTTTTTAAAGGATGTATTAGTAAAAGAAAGTTGTCCAGTACCTTTAAAACTGTAATCGTTATCAGTTCTAAAACCAAGGGAATCCACAAGCTTATTCGGAAAATACTCCGATGAAATAAAAACATCATTCCCTGCGGCCGCAAAGCTAAGTAGTTCCTCAGCCGACGTATCATCAATATCAGACTTTTTATCTATGTAAAGATATGAGCCAGAAATTGTATAACCACCATCATCCCAATTGTAGTATTCATCAAAATACTCATAAGGTGTCACTCTTATATCTTTGACTTTACTTTCTGGAAACAAGGTTTCAAGTTCTTCATAAAGCACATATGTCCCGAATGGGATTTTATGTGTTTCATTAAACGTATAATCCCAGTTGACAGGTTGTGGTGTAGAAAATTCAACAATTATGATACCCACAAAGAGCATCACTAATATTCCGATATATATTCTCAGCGATTTGTTCATGACTTAATTGAATTTAAGAATTGAGAAAACGCTGATTTTGCTTTATTGAATTGGGTGTTATCAATATCAAATTCGCCATACCATATATAATTATAGAGGTAAGACGTGTAAGAGAACTCCTTTTTTGTATTCTCAGATGTTATTTCGTAATAATAGTCGCTATTTGTTTTTTCTACATCATATTCAATTATTTCGGCCTGTGAAAGTTTCTTAAGAAGCCATAAGTAATAGTATCTAATGGCTAAACGATAATTATTTTCTTCCTCAGCCGATGTAATAAGCTTTTTAAAATCTGCTTCATGGATATTACTTTCTATATCGGTAACCGGAATAATGTTTTTATCTGATGATTTTCCGAAAATCCATTTGCCTTCTTTATTAATAATGGCTTTAACAATAAAGAAAATGACTAATAAGAAAATGACAACATAAAATACCTTTAGCATTAAATCAACAGCATCATTGGCTTGAGCGTCAGAACCAAAATCGAATAAATCTTTAAAAAAATCCGCTAGCCATTGTTTAAAACGCGTCCACCAACCAGAGTTTTCTATGGTGCGCTCATATATAAAATCATTACCAGAATACTTTTCTTTGAGATCTTCAAATTGTCTTTTTTCAATTGGATCGTTGTCTTCAGAAACAATAATAGATGATTGAATTGCAAGTACTGTTGAGGTGACGAACAACACAATTACTGTAAAAGCGATATTTAAGAATTTAAGTTTACTCACCTGTTCCTATAAGGTCTATATCACTTTTAGTATTAATATTTTCAATATCCTCTTTTAGGCTATAGAACACAACGCCTTGATTGAGTTGTACAATAACATTAAGAACAATACTAAAGACAAAGGTTAGGATGAACATTAAAGCAAAAAGAACCATGGCAGATTTAGTGAGTTCTTCAGGATCAGGATTTGTGCCAGATTCTATACCCATGAGCAAATCTCCTAAAAATATAAAATAAGGTACTAAAGTCACCACATTTTGAACAATGTAACTCATTAAGAAAAATAAGCCAACGCAAATAATTGCAGCCCAAAACTTAGAGCTAATAACTGTCCATGCGTATCCAAATGCATCCCATATGCTTTTCTTACCTTCTATATATTCCATTAAAGTACTTTGAAAAAGTAAGCTAACGGCACCAACTACTACAGGTAGCATTAACATACCTATGATGGTAATCATTAGAATAAAACTTATAATAAATGCAACAATACCAATTGGAATTATCAGTAAAATTGAACACAATAAAAAGATGCAGATTTTACCAATATTACGTTTGTATTCATCAAAAATGTCTGAAGCCTTAAAGGCCTTGCTGTCATGTTTAGCATATAGCTTTAGATAGATTGGTACAAATGCATATTGCGTAACGCCAGCAGCTAAAGCTACAAATAAGAAAACAAGCATAAATATTAAATACGTACCAGCATTTTCATTGATAAACTGCTCAACTTCACTTGGATTATTCTCAATGCCTCCAAAAAGGATTTCGCTATAAAATTTTAAAAAGAAGTATCCCAATACCATAAGTATGAGTAGAAAACCACCATTTATAATGAAATAATTTTTGAATAAATGGCCACCATTTTTTCTTAAGAAAGCAAAGGTGTCTTGAAAAAATAAACCAAAATCTCGCGACTTATATAATTGCATGCAGTTTTTTAATTTTTTTGTTTACAATGAATGGATAAATCAAATAGTAAAAAGAGATTAAACTCAGCGTGAAAAGGATAATACTAACAGAAAGCCAATTGGGCATTGTATTGGAATAACGCGTTACATAACCTTCTAAGAAGCCCGCAGCTATAGTAAATGGAAATGTGCTAATTAAAATTTTTACCCCATTTTTCACACCCATTTTAAATGACGTAAGTCTAGAGAATGTCTTTGGAAACAGTATGCTTGCCCCAAGCATAAGACCCGCAGCACCTTCAATAACTATTGCAAATATTTCCATCGATCCATGAATCCAGATGCCTCTAACACTTTCCCACAAAACACCTTCTTTTTGAAAAAAGTATTGAAATGCTCCTACCATTATTCCGTTGTTTAGCATTACATAGGCTGTTCCTAAACCACCAAAAACTCCATAGATAAAAGATATAATACCGACATACAAGTTATTAAGTGTAATACCAATAAAACTGCCCCAATTACTACCGCTTTTGTAAACTGCCACAGGATCCCCTGCTTCAATATTCTCTAAGGTTTTATTAACATAGGCGTCTCCCAATATAAGTCTTACAAAAGCATCATCGTAAGCTGCTGACAGTGCACCAATTGCAACAAAGCTTAAAAAGATGATAAATGCATACAGTACATATCTTCTGTGTTCATAAACAATTAATGGTACTTCAGTTTTCCAGAAAAAGATAAATTTATTAGAGTCTTCTCTCTTTGTCTTATATATTTTCTGGAATGCTCTTGCTGTGAGGTTATTTAAATATAGAATTGTCTTACTTTTGGGATAATATGTTTGGGCGTAAGATAAATCGTTTACTAATTGAATATAAAGAGAAGCGAGCTCATCGGGATTTTTAAGTTTTTTTCCGAAAATAGCTTTTTCAAAATTAAGCCATTTTTCTTTATTTTGTTTAATAAACGCAACTTCTCTCATAGGCACTCAAATTAAAGCATTTAATGGTAGAGTTACAAATAAATACAACACAAAACGTTAACATTAATTTCATTGCTGCAAGTGTTGGAGAACGCATACTTGCGTTTCTTATAGATTGGGTGATTAAAATTGCCTATATCGTTGTTGTATACCAGATTATATTCAACTTATTTAGTATTGATGATTATCTAAAAGGTATGGATGATTGGTCCTACATAGCCGTTATTGCATGCTTTTATTTGCCTGTTATTTTTTACTCTTTGCTGTTTGAAACTTTCTTAGATGGACAAACCATTGGAAAGCGTATTATGAAAATAAAAGTGGTGAAAATAGACGGTTATCAAGCAGCTTTGTATGATTATATTGTGAGGTGGTTTTTTAGAATTGTAGATTTAAATATGTTGTCTGGTGTTGTTGCACTAATAACCATTGTAACAAGTAAGAAAAGTCAGAGACTTGGTGATATGACTGCCGGTACTTCTGTAATTACACTAAAGAATAAGGTAAATATCAGTCATACAATTCTCGAGGATCTAGATAATGATTATGTACCAACCTATCCGAGTGTTATAAAATTATCAGATAATGATGCTCGAATCATTAAAGAAACATATATAAGAGCAAAGGCGGCAAGAGATTACACAACACTCATTAAACTAAGAAAAAAAGTGGTTGAAGTCATTGAGCTTAAAGAATATAATGAGAATGACATTGAGTTCATTGATATCATTCTTAAGGATTATAATTATTACACTCAAAACATGTAAGCAGAGAACCAAGTTTTGAAAGAAAACTTGTGTGAATCGCTTATGCTGAGCGTAGTCGAAGTATCTCAGAGAACCAAGTTCGAACAAAAAGATACAGTTGTAGAGAGTTAAGAAGAAAATAAACTATAAAGATTCCGTGTCATGCACGGAAATAAATATGTTTTTTCAAGTTTTAGATATTTTAGGAACGATTGCTTTTGCAATTTCTGGTGTTTTAGTTGCAATGAATAAGCGCATGGATCCCTTTGGGGTTTTAATAATTGCTTTTGTAACTGCTGTTGGTGGTGGTACACTACGAGATATTATGGTAGGAGTAGAGCCTGTATCATGGATGCGAAATATGACTTTCGTATATGTTATTATTGCTTCAACAGTATTTGCTGTCATTTTTAGAAATAAATTAAAACATCTTCGTAGATCACTTTTTTTATTTGATACTATCGGTATAGGTCTTTATACTGTTGTTGGTATTGAAACAGGTCTAGTTGCCAATCTGCATCCAATAATTTGTGTAGCACTAGGTACAATGACTGCTTGTTTTGGTGGAGTTATAAGAGATATTCTTTGTAATGATATACCAGTAATATTTAGAAAAGAAATTTATGCTACTGCTTGTATTATTGGTGGCTTTACGTATTTTTTACTTAGATTGTTTTTAGATGATCAAAATTATTTGTTTGTCATAGCTGGATTTGTGGTCATCACAATTAGATTGTTGGCAGTTAAATTCAAAATAAGTCTACCAAGTTTGTATAAAACTGAGGCATGATTATACATCGTGTTCATCTAAAAGTGCATTGATAATACCTGTTCTTAGTGTATAGTCAAATGAAGAAATTAAAGGGTCTATTTCGCCAATAATAGCTTCAATTTCATTAAGAATAGTTGCTAATTCTTTATAGTATTCTAGCAGATTCACAGGATTAACGTTGTATTCATTACTCCATTCTAAAACATCCTGACTTTCTTTATAAGTCTCTAGTGCATATAACACAAGAAACCAATTAAAAATGGGGTTTTTAGAGGTAAAGTCACTAAATTCGTCATCAATAAGAATGTTCCAAGATTGTGATAGTATGGTCAGTTTTACAAAAAAGACACCTGATTTTACAATTTTATAAGGCTCAGAAATCTTTATCTCATACTTTTTATATTGGCTTTTAAGAAGAGTGATTTCTTGATAATCCATGTTTAAAAGAGTAAATCTTCAATGAAAAGTATTATTGAATAATTTCAACTTTTCTAATATAAACATTCTGAAGTGGCCATTCTCCTTCATCAGTTTTTACCGAGTTAATTTTTTCAACCACATCCATTCCAGAAATCACTTCTCCAAATGCCGTGTACTCACCATCGAGATGTGTGGCTTTTTTTCTGTTCATTACAATAAAAAACTGAAATGGTGAAGCCATTTTATAGGCATTTTCTATTTCGCTACTTGGCATAGAAATCACACCACGTTTGTGAATATAGCCACGCTTTGTGTCTGGCGGTAAAAGGTATTTTCCTATTTTTCTACGTCGTTTGGCTATATTGTAATCATCACTGCTGCCACCTTGTATCACAAAGTCTTTTACTACTCTGTAGAATTGCGTGTTATTAAAATATTCACGTTTTGTGAGATAAATAAAATTAGCTCTATGGAATTTTGTTTTATCATAAAGCAGAATGTCTATAGCACCAAAATCAGTTGTAATTCGTACTTTATTTTCTTTATTAGTCTTTTCATATTCTAAAAAGAATTCCATGGCGTTAGCATCGGTAAGAATAGGGAACTCAGGTTTTGGACCTTCTTTTTTTGGTTCTTTAGGTTTTTTAGAAATAGAATCAATTTGTTGAGCTGATTCAGTTTGTTTTGGAGATTGCTTATCTTCACAATTAAATATGGTTAGTCCTAATAATAAAACCAATAAAAATCTCATAAATGCGCTTTAGTACGTTTGTTGAATCCGTAGTAAAAATAAAACATCTAGAACTAACAGGTGCCTCTTCTCATGCTAAAATGTCACCACCATACAGATTAGAACTTTTAAAGCAGACAAAGTCTAAAGCAAAGAATGCTAAAGTTGCTGGTGTTTTGGCTCTGTTTTATCCAAATGCAAAAAATGAGACTTGTTTGGCACTCATACTAAGAAAGAGTTATAAAGGAGTACATTCAGCACAGGTTGGTTTTCCTGGTGGGAAGTATGAAGAAGAAGATTATGATTTAGAGATAACAGCCTTAAGGGAAACTAAAGAAGAAATTGGTGTACTTGAATCTAAAGTAGAGATTCTTAAAAAGTTATCCTTACTTTACATTCCACCTAGTAATTTTATGGTACATCCTTATTTTGGAATTTCTAGAGAAACCCCAAATTTCATAAAACAGGAAGAAGAGGTAGAAGATATTTTAGAGGTGACACTGCAAGATTTTTTAAAGAGTGAAAGTGTTATACAGACCAAAGTACCGACGTCTTATGGTGTTGAGGTTGAGGTGCCTTCATTTTATTTGAATGAGCATATAGTTTGGGGAGCCACAGCAATGGTGCTTGGTGAGATTAAAGACTTGTTAAAACAACTTTTATAGCTCGGCTTATTTGTTACATTTGTAGGCTGGAATTAATAAAAATTCATGGGATTATTTAAAAGAAACCCTTTTGGGCACATATTATTTGTAAAAAAATGGTTGATTAGAATTCTAGGTGTATTAACACATCAAAGATTCAGAGGTTTCAATGAACTACAGATTGAAGGTTCTGAGTACATTAAGGATTTACCAGATACAAATGTGCTTTTCATTTCTAATCATCAGACCTATTTTGCTGATGCAATTGCTATGTTTCATGTGTTTAATGCAAGCTTAAGTGGTAGATCTGATAATATTAGAAATGTTGGCTATTTATGGAAACCGAAGCTTAATATGTATTATGTAGCGGCAAAGGAAACCATGAGAGCCGGACTTTTACCAAAAATTTTCGCTTATACAGGTTCAATAAGTATAGAACGCACATGGAGGTCTCAAGGGCAAGATGTTAACCGTCAGGTAAAGATGAGTGATATTAGTAACATAAAAAAAGCCTTAGATGATGGTTGGGTAGTGACATTTCCACAAGGAACCACAACCCCATTTAAACCAATTAGAAAAGGTACGGCACATATTATAAAGCAATACAAACCTGTTGTTGTTCCAATTGTTATTGATGGTTTTAGAAGATCATTTGATAAAAAAGGACTTCGAGTAAAGAAGAAAAATATATTTCAAACCTTTGTCATTAAAGAGCCTTTAAAAATAGACTACGAAAACAATACAATTCCTGAGATTGTTGAGATGATAGAATATGCTATCGAACAGCATCCATCTTTCTTAAAAGTACTTCCTAAGGAAGAGGTTAATGAGGATAAAGAACGTATAGATAAGGAATTAAGAAACGGTTAATTTCCTTCTTAGATTTCTAGTTTTTTTATCTCATTATAATTTCTGTTTAGACGCTTAAGTAGAATCCCATATAGCAGTCTGTAAAATCCCCAAATAACTAATACAAAAACACCAGTTACTAAAAAAGTAATGGCATAAAGTAATATCATTTGTGTAGAATCGAATGCCTCAATTTGGTCATGAAACTCTTTATTTTCGTTAAACTCAAATATTAATGAAAGTGGTATTGAGATGAAAATCATCACTAAATTATACAGCACGTAGTATTTAATGATCTTACGAGTTCTTAAAATACTCTCCATTAATTTTTTAGCACTATCTGTGACAGAGATAGATTTATGGGCTTTGAATAATAAGTAAACAAAAAGGAAGATGACTAAAAAGCCGAAAACAGAAATAGCTACAAACCACGGGTTTTCATAACTCGTGTTAAAGCGTTCTCTGTAATTATCTGAAATAAAGAAAGGGACAGTTGTTAGTAATATCCAAAAAGCCATTTCGGCAAGACTAATGTGAAACAACATCTTTACTATAGATGAGGATTTTTTATGCAGCATAGGATAAATCTCTGAGTTGTCATAACTCTTATATTCCGTTCCTTTTTGCCAATCTTTCTTTAATAATTCTAATTCATCCATAACATTACGGATTTAGTATAGTTCTTAATTTCTTTTTTACACGATTCATTTTTACTCTGGCATTAACTTCTGTAATACCCAATGTTTCGCTTATTTCTCTGTAATCTTTATCTTCTAGATATAAGAAAACTAGAGCTTTTTCAATATCGTTGAGTTGATGAACAGCATTGTATAACAGCTTCAATTGTTGCTCTTCTGTATCATCATATTCTTCAGCTCTTATTTTAAATTGAACATTATCAAACTCTTGCGTTTGTATACTTCGTTTAGACTTTCTGTAAAGTGTAATGGCAGTATTTAATCCAACACGATACATCCAAGTACTAAATTTTGCATCACCTCTAAACTTCGGATAAGCTTTCCAAAGCTGTATGGTAATTTCTTGAAATAAATCGTTGTGCGCATCTACGTTATTTGTGTACAGGCGACATACCTTATGCACAATGTTTTGGTGCTTCTGCAACTGTTCAACAAAACTATTTTCGAGTTCTTTGTTCAATAGATGATAAATGGTTAGTTATTGTGTTAGTAGTTACTTTTTGGAGTTTGTTACATTAATTTTTAAAATTCCTAAAACAATCAGAAATTGTGCAGTAGCATAGGTTATCATAATACTAATTCCAGAGAGAGGAATTGGCTGATAAAACTTATTTAGCGCCAAAATACTGTCTGAGATTATAAAGAATATAGCTCCAATAAAAACCAATTTGAAACATATAGTATTCACATTCAATTTTCTCATAAATGCGGTCGTGGCCATACTTAAAATTACAGCCATGTATACAATTACAGGTATAAGCATACTTCCTAGACCATCACTTAGTAAATAAAACATGCCAAAACCGTAAACTAGCATAAGTGTTATAAACCCAATGGGATTTGTTTTCTTATTACGATGTTTCAAAAAGACTAAGATGTACATGATATGTGCAATCAAGAATGCGATAAGACCAAAAGTGAAAAAATGAGGTGAATGCTCTACAAACATCAATAAGACATCACCAAGAAGTGAAAACACTAAAGCCGATAAGGTTAGATTTTTTATGGCTTTAGGTAAACTATGAGATGTTTTAACGAATAAAAAAATCAAACTCGTTAAAATGGCTGGTTTGGCAATATAATGAACCGTTTTTAGTGTTTCTGTATTTCCGGTAATCAATTCAAAAAGAACGATACAAAAGAATAAGATAAAGAATTGTTTTTCGGTGTTGGTTAGCATACTTGGTCCAGTTTATCTGTAGGATAAATTGTCACGTTGAGAGCAGTCGAACTGCTTTATCATCAATTCTATATGAACAAGTTAAGAACGCACTCAATCTGACATTTCAAACAAATATATTCAATTCATCATTTAAAAATTACAATTCGGTAAAATAGAATTCTTCATGGTAAGAAATAGTAAGATGTTTGTCTCAGAATTTAATCAACCAAAAAATGAACAAGACAATTTTTACCATCATCCTATTCATCACAGGACTGATACAAGCACAGCACACCATCTCAGGAAAAGTTACAGATTACAAAGGTAATCCGGTTATTGGGGCAAATATTTATTTGGAAGGCACCTATGATGGTGCAACATCGACAGATACTGGCGAATTTTTATTTACAACCGAAGAAAAAGGTAAGCAAACTTTAGTTATCTCATTTTTATCTTACGAAACTAAAACAGTAGAAGGAGAAGTAGGAAAACTGTCAAATCTTCAAATTAAATTACGTGAAGACGTAGAAGCTTTAGATACCGTTGTGTTAAGCGCAGGAACTTTTGAAGCCAATGATAATAGTAAGGTGTCTGTGCTAAAGCCATTAGATGTAGTAACAACAGCGAGTGCGCTAGGTGATTTTGTTGGAGCATTACAAACATTGCCTGGTACGTCAAATGTTGCTGAAGATGGTCGTTTGTTTGTGCGAGGTGGAAACGCAGATGAAACTCAAATTTTTATAGATGGTATTCGTGTTTTCACGCCGTATACACCTACTACAAATAACTTACCTACAAGAGGAAGATATTCACCTTTTTTGTTTGATGGTATTACATTTTCTACTGGTGGCTATTCATCAGAGTATGGACAAGCGTTGTCAAGTGTCTTGCTTCTTAATACCATTGATGAACCAGATCAGGAGAAAACAGACATCTCATTGATGACGGTCGGTGCCGGAGTAGGAAATACTCAGAAATGGGATAAATCTTCATTAAGTTTTAATGCGTCATATATAAATTTGGCACCATATTTCGAATTATTTAATAATAGAAATGAATGGAATCGTCCTTTTCAAGGTGCTCAAGGTGAAACGGTTTTTAGACAACGCTTAAAAAATGGGATGTTAAAGTTTTATGCCGCTTTTGATGTTACCGATTTGGAAGTAAACCAGGAAGATATAAATTTTGCTGATGGCCTAGACTTTAAGCTAAACAATAACAACTTTTATCTCAACACATCATATAAGGGTATTTTAAATAATAATTGGACAATAAATACAGGACTGAGCTTTACTCATGCCATTAATGAGATTGGTATAATGAGTAGTGATATAAATGACAAAGAGAATTCTGTACATCTAAAACTAAAATTAAAGAAACGGTTTAATAGTAGGTTTAAAATTAGTTTCGGTGCTGAACAGTTTACCACAAATTTTGAAGAGAACTTTCAACAAGGTAATATCGACGAAACCTATGGGTTTAAAAATAATATTACGGCTGGGTTCACAGAAGCAGATGTAGTATTCTCAAAAGATTTAGCTTTAAAGGTAGGTTTACGAGCAGATTATAGTGCCATATTTAATGATTTTGAAATTGCACCGAGAGCTGCTTTAGCCTACAAAACCTCTAAGAACGGACAAGTATCTTTGGCTTATGGTAGTTTTTTTCAAAACCCGAATAGTTCAATATTAAAGTTTGAACAAAATTTGAAAGCAGAAAAAACATCGCATTACATTTTAAATTACCAATATGTAAATAATGGTAAGATATTTCGTGCTGAAGTTTACAGAAAGGATTATGATAATCTGGTAAAGTTTGATACAGAATTTACAACGTTTGATAGTAACTTTAATTCTGAAGGTTTTGGGTATGCCCAAGGATTAGATTTATTTTGGCGCGATAATACAAGTATTAAGAATTTAGACTATTGGATAAGCTATTCTTATTTAGATACGGAACGCGATTATAGAAATTTTGTAAGCGCTGCTCAACCTAACTACGCGACCGATCATAATTTTTCTGTTGTAACAAAATATTGGATTGATAGTTGGAAGAGTCAATTAGGGTTAGCATATACATATTCTTCAGGAAGACCATATACAAATCCTAATACCAATGAATTTTTAAATGAGCGTACTAAATCATTTAATAGTTTAAGCTTTAATTGGGCTTACCTTCTTAGCCAGCAAAAAATATTGTATTTATCCGTAAATAATGTTTTAGGTATTAGAAATGTTAACGGCTACCAGTATGCAACTGCACCAGATGTTAACGGTCAATTTAATAGAAGAGCTTTAAGACCGGCAACAGATCAATTCTTTTTTGTTGGATTCTTCTGGACGATTAGTGAAGATGGAAAAGACAATCAATTGGATAACTTGTAGATTAAGTTAGAAGTTAGAAGTTAGAAGTTAGAAGTAGGGAAGTAGTCAGTAAGTATTTTCGAAAAACAGTAATTAGTGTTCTTTGAATTGTTACTGTTTTCAAGAATAATTATTTCTCAATTCTCAATTCGTCAATCGTCACACTTAAAAATGCTGACATGATAAATATCATACTTTTTCAGGGTTATGATAATTAACTTTATAGTATAAAATTAATCGTCATGGAAGTTAAGAAGAACCCAAGAGCCAATGTAGGTCGAAACAGCAGTTTATATTTTGCTGTTGGCTTAAACGTAATGTTACTCCTAACGTATTTAGGACTAGAACATAAGACTTACGAAACAGAAGAGACTAAGATAGATATCTTAATGTTGCAGGACAATTTAGAAGAGGATATTCCGATTACTACAATTAACATTCCACCTCCGCCACCGCCACCTAAACAAGTAGTTACTGAAGCTATTACCATAGTTGAAGATATTGCTGAAATTGAAGAGACTTTTATCGAGAGTAATGAGATTGGGCAAGACGATATTGTTGAGGAACGTGTTGTATCAGTAGATGAAGTTGAAGATATTGAAGTAGAGGAAGATATAGAAGTTCCGTTTGCAGTAATCGAAAGAGTACCTCAATTCCCTGGCTGTACAGGTAATAATGCTCAGTTAAAGGCTTGTTTCCAACAAAAAATGAATGAGCACTTACAAAAACACTTTAGATATCCAGATACAGCAGCTGAGCTTAATATACAAGGTAAAGTGTTTGTATTCTTCCTAATTGATAAGAATGGTACAGTTTCTAAGATTAAAACTAGAGGACCAGATCAAATACTAGAAACAGAAGCTGCACGTATCATTAGCTTATTACCAAAAATGGAACCTGGTAAGCAACGTAACAAACCGGTTGGTGTTCCTTACAGTATTCCTATCAACTTTAAGCTAAGAGCACAATAAAATAAACTAATGTAAAACTTGGTTTAGACTATTTTGATTGATGATGAAACCCCTTGAAAAAGGGGTTTCATTGTTTATAGGTGTGGATTTTTCAAGGTATACCAATTACATAACTCGCCTTCAAAAGTAAATGTGCCAGAAGGTTGCATACCAATTTTCTTTAAAATGGTATTTGAAGCTATATGATCTACATCTGCAGCGGCACCGATTTCTTTCAACTTTAAATCTTTAAATCCGTAATCTCTAGAAGCAATTGCTGCTTCAGTGGCATATCCATGTCCCCAAAATCTTTCTTTAAGTCTATAGCCTAAGTCGTAGTAGTCAAACTCATTGCGAAGTACTTGTTCATATTTTAAACCGGCCCAACCAACATGTTCGCCTGTGTCTTTTTTTATTATAGCGAGTCGTCCAACACCAAAATCAGAGTACTGTTGTATTACTTTCTTTATTGAGTCACGGACTTGTTCTATGGATTTTACAGGATTATTTCCTAGATAAATATGAACCTTAGGATTAGAATCCATTTCGTATAAGTCTTTATCATCTGCCATTTCAAATGGCCTGAGGATAAGACGTTCTGTTTCTATTTTAATATTCATACTTTTTATTTTATAATATAGATGATCACCAGTATAAGACCTAAATAAAAAAGTTTTCCAAAAAGAATGAGCTCTTTGGCCTGTTTAATTTTTAAGTCAAAGCCATATTCCTTAAAACGATTAACCTCAGATTCATTAAAGTCATTAGTCTTAAACTTTATAAATCCGAAAAACCTAAATGGAATAAAAAAGAAAGTTAAAGATTCAGAAACTGATAATGGAATCGATTTTCGTTTTTCTTTATTAATATCATATTTAGTCATTTCAAGTGTTCATTTCCATTTTATATTACAACCCATACTTGGCTTTTGATCAGGGTCTATGGTTTCATTATTCAGTAAAGTATCAATAGCAGTTCTTAAGTCTTGTCCTGTTACAGGAATACCATTTCCAGGTCTTGAGCCATCTAACTGACCAGCGTAAACAAGTTGCAATTTATCATTAAATAAAAAGAAATCTGGAGTGCATGCTGCATCATAAGCTTTTGCTACTTCTTGTGATTCATCATACAGATAAGGAAAAGGATAATTATTGTCCTTTGCATGTTGTTTCATTTTATCAGGACCATCTTGTGGATAGTTCACAACATCATTGCTCGATATAGCAATACAATTAACACCTTGCTTATTATAAGTATTAGCCAATTCTACTAATTGTGGATTTACATGAATCACAAACGGGCAATGATTGCAAATAAACATAATGAGTGTGGCTTTTTGCCCTTTAAGTTCATCGAGCGATTTTATGATGTCATCTTTAGTGTCAATTAAATTGAAATCGGGAGCCAGTGTGCCTAGCGGCAACATATTAGAAGGTGTTAATGCCATAAAAATAGATTTATTCAAAAATAGGAATCCAGATTATAGGAATCCAATGTTATTTAAAATTTATATATTCCACATCTAACTAATTAAGACATTAATGTCAGAATTAATAGCATTTGAAGATTTTATAAAGGTTGACCTTAGAGTTGGAACGATTATAGCGGTTAATGATTTCCCAGAAGCTCGCAATCCAGCATATCAACTCACAATAGATTTTGGTGATTTGGGTATTAAAAAATCTTCGGCTCAAATAACGACCTTATATTCAAAAGAGTCTTTGTTGAATCGACAGATTGTTGCAGTTATTAATTTCCCAAAAAAGCAGATTGCAAAATTTATGAGCGAGTGCTTGGTGATGGGTGCAGTAAAGGAAAAAGATGTCTTTTTATTACATCCAGAATCCAGAGTAAAAAACGGTAGTACTGTAGCTTAATATGACTGAATTAGACAAGGTTAAAATAAATTTTGATAGTGATGGTTTATGGGTTTTAAACATTGCACTTGCTGTTGTTATGTTTGGGGTTGCCTTGGGTATTACTTTAAGTGATTTCAAAACGCTTTTTAAACATCCGAAGTTAGTTTTTTTAGGAGTACTTTCTCAATTTGTACTGTTGCCTTTTATAACCTTTATTTTGATTTTATTGATAAATCCTAAGCCAAGTATAGCTTTAGGTATGATAATGGTTGCAGCTTGCCCTGGAGGAAATATCTCAAATTTTATGACGCACCTTGCAAAAGGTAATACGGCATTATCAGTAACATTAACTGCATTTGCTACATTTTTAGCAATAATAATGACACCATTGAATTTTCAGGTTTATGGTAATTTATATGAGCCTACTTCAAAAATTCTAAAGACTGTTTCTCTAAATCCTATAGAAGTATTTAAGGTCGTTGCAATGATTTTAGGTGTACCTCTATTAGTTGGCATGACCATACGTAAATATCAAGAACAACTTGCAATACGGCTTTCTAAAGTTTTAAAACCATTATCAATTATTGTTTTTATAGCTATTGTAATTATTGCTTTAACAAATAACATGGATGTTTTTAACGAATATGTAACCCATGTTTTGGCAATTGGTATCGGTCATAATTTGATAGCAATTTTATTAGGTTTTTCAGTGGCAAGAGTTTTTAGATTGTCATTTAGAGACCAAAAGACCTTAGCCATAGAAACGGGTATTCAAAACTCAGGATTGGGTTTACTACTCATATTTACTTTTTTTAATGGTTTAGGTGGCATGGCAATACTTGCTGCATTTTGGGGAATATGGCACATCGTTTCTGGTTTAAGTTTAGCAGCCTTTTGGTCTCGTAAATAAAATTGATTGAATAAACTCTGGTTACATACAATAAGAGCTTATGTAAGATTAGGGCTCTTCTTTTACTTTAAAAGTATAAAGGTTAATGGTTTAAAAAATATACCAAACAACAAACCCATAATTATTCTTTGTAACCATCAGAATGCCTTACTAGATGCGCTTATTATTGCTGCTAAGACACATCGTTTTTCGTATTTCTTAACTAGAGCTTCTGTATTTAAAAATAAGAATATTGCTAAATTATTAAGAAGTTTACAGATGCTACCTGTTTTTAGGATTAGGGATGGTTGGAGTACAATTTCTAAAAATGAAGTCATATTTCATAAATGTTCTGATGTACTTTCAAATAATGCGTCTGTTGCTATTTTTCCTGAAGGAAACCATAGTTTAGAACGAAGAGTAAGACCTTTGAGTAAAGGGTTTACAAGAATTATTAATGATGCATATGATAAATATCCTGAATTAGATTTAAAGTTAATTCCTGCAGGTTTGAATTACGCTAATGCTACTAAATATCCTGAAAAGGTCAGTGTTAATTTTGGCCCTTCAATAGATGTTGAAAACTATCTAAAAGGTAATAAAGTCGAAGATTCTATAGCGCTAAAACAAATTGTATATGATGAAATATCTCAATTGACAACTAATATTCCTCAAAGTAATTACGAATTAATTCTAAGTCAATTAAACGCTAAAAAGGTGAATTGGTTAGAACCTACACCAATTAACAGCTTTATTACAAATGATTCTGGTAATTTCACTGGAAACACAAGACAAAATCAGTCTTTTATAAGTAAAGCTTTTATGATGCCTTTAATTGTTGGTGTGCTGCCTGTTTATGTGCTTTGGAAGTTATGGATACTGCCAAAAATTAAAGAGAATGAATTTATTGGGACATTTAGGTTTGGTGTTGCCGTTACATTGGTACCATTGTATTTAATTACTTTTTCACTGCTTCTTTCATTAACTCTTGGCGCAACTATGGGATTTGTTTTTATTTTTATGGTTTTATTTTTAGCATTGTTAACCGCAAAATGCTAAACATAAAAAAGCCATTACGTTATGTAATGGCTCACTAATACTATATAAGAATTGATATATTAAATATCGTCAAAGCTTATGTCTGTAAAACTATTTGAATCATCAGAACCATTAGACGATTCTTCAGAATAATTATCCTCTCTCTTGTAGTCACTTTGATGACGTTCACTGATGACTTCTTCACCTTTTTCATTAATGATGTAATCTGTCATCTCAGCTAAGATTTCTTTAAATTCAGAAAAGTCTTCTTTGTAAAGATATATTTTGTGTTTTTTATAATGGAAAGATCCATCATCGTTTGTGAACTTCTTACTCTCTGTGATTGTTAAATAGTAATCACCAGCTTTTGTGGCTCTTACATCGAAAAAATAAGTTCTTCTTCCAGCACGCAATACCTTAGAATATATTTCTTCTTTATCAATCATTGCATAATCACTCATAGTATGGTTGTTTAGTTATTTTCACTCAAAAATCTAAAAAAAATACTTACAAACAAATATTTTAATGTATTTCTTTCTCTGATAGCTGTTTTGTATAAAGATCTTTGTAATATCCTTCAACAGAAACGAGTTCAGAGTGATTTCCTTGTTGAATAATACTACCTACGTCAAGCACTATAATTTTATCAGCATTTTTTGCAGAAGATACTCTATGACTGACAATTATAGTTGTTTTATGTTTTGTGAGTTTCTCTAAATTATTAAGAATTTTTTCTTCTGTTTCTGTATCTACGGCAGAAAGGCAATCGTCAAACAAGAGAATTTCTGGTTTTTTTATGATAGCTCTAGCGATTGAAACACGTTGTTTTTGTCCACCAGATAATGTAATACCACGTTCTCCTAAAATAGTATCATAACTTTTGTTAAAACCTATAATATTCTCATGAACTCTAGCATTTTTTGCGGCTTCAATAACTTCAGCGTTAGTGGCATCTTCTTTTCCAAATTTGATGTTATTTTCAATAGTATCAGAAAATAAAAATGCATCCTGTGGTACGTAACCAATGCTACTTCTTAGATCATGAAGATTGAGCTTAGAGATTGGAATATCATCTATTAACACACTACCATCATTTATATCATAAAGTCTTCCTATGAGATCAAGTACTGTAGATTTGCCAGAACCTGTTTTTCCCAAAATAGCTAAAGTTTCTCCAGTTTTTAACGAGAAACTCATGTTTTTTATGGCTTGTATATTAGTGTCAGGATAGACAAATGAAACATTCTTAAACTCGATATCACCTTTAACCGGTGTAGAATTGGCGTTTAGATTTTGAATTTCTGGTTCAGTTTTTAAAAACTCATTAATACGAGCTTGTGAAGCTTCTGCCTGCTGAACCAAATCAGTGACCCAGCCAATTGTAGCTACCGGCCAAGTTAGCATATTTACATAAATAATAAACTCGGCTATGGTTCCGATATTCTCTATTTCACCGTTCATATATTGTACCCCACCAAAATAAATTACTATGAGGTTACTAACACCAATGAGAAGTATCATTAGCGGGAAAAAGAAAGCTTGAACCTTGGTGAGATCAATTTGCTTTTGTCTGTTGTTTGATGATAAATCTTCAAACTCGTTATTAGTTCTTGGTTCTATTCCGTAAGATTTAATAACAGAAACACCACTGAATGTTTCTTGAGTATACGTTGATAGCGTAGAAAGTGACTCTTGTACAATTGTACTTCTCTTATTGATTAAGCGACTTAGTTTGTAAATAGCAAATGATAAAATTGGTAGTGGTAAAAGTGTATATAATGTCAGTTTAGGCGCAGTGCTCACCATATATATAATGGCGGTTGTGAATAGCGTTATAGTATTCATGGTATACATTATTGCAGGTCCACAATACATACGTACCTTACCAACGTCTTCACTAATTCTATTCATTAAATCACCAGTTCTATTAGACTTGTAAAAATTTAATGATAATACTTGGTAGTGTTGGTAAATCTCGTTTTTGAGATCGTATTCTATGTATCTAGAGACATTAATAATAGTTTGGCGCATTAAAAATGTAAAAAGCCCTGTGATAACTGCGGCACCAATAATAAGTAATACATTAGTAATAATTTCGCTTTCAAATACCTCCTGTGAAATTCTACCATCAAAACGATCAGACACTATGGTTATTGAATCACCAACAAGTCTTGGTGTAAAAAGCGCAAATATTTTAGCTATAATTGTGATGATGATTCCGATGATTAATCGGTATCTATATTTGTGAAAATATTTATTGAGATGTTTGAGTGCCTTCATAGTTGCTTTTGGTCGGTCAAAAGTATTACGATAATACTATTTTATAGTTAATATTTTGCTAATGCTCCAATAATAATTACTTTTGGACACTGTTTTCTAGGGTACTTCAGAGACAGCCTTAAATCGATATAAATGACTTCAGAAATGATATCTCCAAAAGAATTGCAAAAATATAATACTGTTTTTGGTCAACATTCTTTTGATAACCATGAACAAATTGTTTTTTGTAATGACAAAGATACTGGTTTAAAAGCTATAATTGGTATACATAACACCGTATTAGGACCAGCGTTAGGTGGTACTCGTATGATGCAATACGAAAATGAATGGGAAGCTCTTAATGATGTACTACGTTTATCTAGAGCTATGACTTATAAATCTGCCATTACAGGTCTTAATTTAGGAGGTGGAAAAGCGGTTATTATAGGTGATCCAGAAACGCAGAAAACACCCGAATTAATGAAGCGTTTTGCTGATTATGTACATTCATTGAATGGGAAGTATATTACTGCAGAAGATGTTGGTATGTGCCCAGATGATATGGATATTGTAAGAGATGTGACACCTTATGTTACAGGTATTTCCGAAAGTAGAGGTGGAGCAGGAAATCCATCACCAATTACGGCTTATGGTGTGTATATGGGTATGAAAGCAGCAGCACGTTATCAGTTTGGTTCTGATGTTTTAGAAGGTAGACATGTTTTTGTGCAAGGCGTAGGAAGTGTTGGTGAAGCTTTAGTAGAACATTTAGTTGACGAAGGTGCAAAGGTTACGATTTCTGATATTAATGCTGACCGTTTAATTGAAGTGCGAGACAAATATCATGTTGGTGTTTTTAAAGGTGATGAATTCTTTGATCAAGATATGGATATTTATGCACCATGTGCTTTAGGTGCGACGATTAATGACAAATCTATAGGTAGACTTAAAGCTAAAGTAATTGCGGGTGCGGCAAATAATCAACTGGCAGAAGAAGTAAAGCATGGTGAAATGCTAAAGCAAAGAGGCATTGTTTACGCTCCAGACTTTTTAATTAATGCTGGTGGAATCATTAACGTTTACGCAGAGTTAGAAGACTACGATAGACAGGAAATAATGCGAAAAACAGAGAATATTTTTAATACCACATTAGAAATATTAGAACATGCACATGAAAATGATATGACTACTCATGCAGCAGCATTAAATATTGCACAAACACGAATTGAAACTCGAAGACGAGAAAATTCTAAATAATTTTTTTGCGATTTAAATAATACTATTTTTGCAGGGTGAATTTTTTAAATGGAATTCACCTTTTTTAAATTATTAAATTAGACAGTTCTTTAACTTATGCTCAATCGAAGACACATTAGAATAAAAGTTATGCAATCATTGTATGCTTTTAAAGGTACAGAAAGTGATGACTTTAAAAAAGATGAAAAATTCTTACTACATAGTTTAGATAGTATTCACGATTTATATATTTCTGTACTTGCCTTGCTTACAGAAATTCATAAAAAGAGCATAGATTACAATCAAAAAAGACAAAAAAAGTTATTAGGTACAGATTCTGATAAGAATCCTAACACGAAGTTTCAGGACAATCAATTATTGCATCTTATAAGTGAAAATAAAATGCTTCAGGATGCTATTGAGAAAAAGAGACTTAATTTCTGGGATTTAGATTTTGAATATGTAGATTTATTATTTAAAGAAATAATAAATAGCAATTTATATAGTGCTTATATCTCTGAAACTACAACTTCATTCAAGGAGGATAAGCAATTTGTGTTGGATGTTTATACTAACATTATTGCCCCAAATGATAAGCTTTACGACTATTTTGAAGATAAAAAATTAACTTGGGTTGATGATTTACCAGTGGTTAATACTTTAGTTGTTAAATTACTTAAAAAGATAAAGCTCACTTCGCCAGAAACCCATCTACTTCCGGATGTATATAAAGATGAAGACGATAGAGAGTTTGCCAAAGATTTGATGAATAAGACCTTATTGAATGGTTCAAAGTATTCTGCAGAAATTTCAGGTAAAACGACCAATTGGGATTCTGAAAGATTAGCAAGTATTGATGGTGTCTTATTGAGAATGGCGATCTGTGAGTTTCAAAAATTCCCATCCATACCGCATAAGGTGACTTTAAATGAATATCTAGAGATTGCCAAAGAATACTCAACACCTAAAAGTAGTATTTTTATTAATGGTATTTTGGATAAAATTGTTAAAGAATATAAATCCAATAACCTTTACCCAAAATCAGGAAGAGGACTTATGTAGTCACTCTCTTTGTTGTAAAGGTAAGCTGAAAAGTTTTAAATGGTAGAAATTATTGTTAACTTCGCAAGCTGATAGAAAAAATCGTAATAACTAATAAAATATAGTGATGAAAAAAGTAATTTTAGGGCTTAGCGCATTGTGTATGGTTGCTTTTACTTCTTGTAAAGATGACGCAGCTAGTAAAATTAAATCAGAAAATGTAGCTGTTGCTGCAGAAAGAGATGCTAATGCTGGTAACTTACCGGTGATGGAATTAGACAAAACTGAACATGATTTTGGTTCAATTGTTAATGGTACTCCAGTAGAAACAATTTTCACATACAAAAATACTGGCAACGCTATGTTAGTGGTGAGTAATATTAAAAGTACATGTGGATGTACTGTACCATCAAACTATACCAAAGAAGTTAAGCCAGGTGAAACAGGTCAGTTTACTGTAAAGTTTAATGGGAAAGGTAACGGTAAAGTTACTAAATCTCTAACTATGACAACAAATACTGAAAAAGGTAAAGATGTTGTTAAGATTATGGCTCAGGTACAACCAGATCCTAATGCACCTGCAAAACCAGCAAGAAAGCCTGCTGCCATGCCAGTAAATCCTGTAAAAACAAATTAAGATTAGACATTAATGGAAGGAATAGGTTCGTTTTTACCGTTTATTGCAATTTTCGCAGTGATGTATTTCTTTATGATTGCACCGCAAATGAAAAGAGCAAAACAAGAAAAAAAATTTGCTAGCGAATTAAAACGGGGTGATAGGGTAATTACAAAAAGTGGAATGCACGGTAAAGTTGTTGAATTAAATGACAAAGATAATAGCTGTGTTATAGAAACACTTGCGGGTAAGATTAAGTTTGATCGCTCAGCTATCTCTATGGAAATGAGTAAGAAATTAAATGCTCCTGCAAAAAAATAATTAAACTTTTTCTACAAGAATTAATGAGACCGTCTAAATGGCGGTCTTTTTTTATGATGCAATTTTTTTGGTTATGTCAAGAAGCTTTTCATCAGTGAATGGTTTTATTATAAAATCAGATATAATTTTAGAGTTTTTTGCTCTATCTATATCACCAGGGAATATGGAAGAAGACAAAATATAAATTACAATATTCTTTTTCAGTTCTTCAGTTAGGGGTTCAAATCGCTCTAAAAATTGCCAACCATCCATAATAGGCATATTAATATCCAGAAGAATGACATCTGGTAAAACCTCCGTACTTTTTTTATTTTCCTTCAAATAGCTTAAAATATCTAGACCGTTTTGAAATGTCTTAATATTTTCAACCAAATTGGTTCGAGATATTCTTTTAACGGTTAAGAATGTAAATGTCTCATCGTCGTCTACAATAAATAGGTTTTTAATGACTTTCATAGATTTGGGTTTTTTAATTTCACAAAAAAGCTTGTTCCTATATTTACTTCGCTTTCTGCCCAAATTTCACCTTGCATAGCTTCAATTTGAGTTTTTATCATAAATAATCCAAAGCCTTTGGCTTCAGGATGGTTGTGAAAAGTTTTACGGATTTTGAAAAGATTATCTTTAGCAAGTTTCATGTCCATACCTAATCCGTTGTCAGAAACAATAAGTAAAATTGAGTTGTTTTTCTCTTTCCTTGTTTTAATATTGATGATAGGTTTTCTGTCATGAGATTTATATTTCAATGCATTACTAACAAGATTCAAGAAAATACTATCAATATATTTTACTGGAAAATGTAAAGTAGAGACTTCACTAAAATCTACATTTATTATAGCTTTACTCGCATTTATATTGGCTTGAAAGCTTCCTAAGATTAGATCTAGTCTTTCTTTAAGATCAACATGGTCATTTTCTATCTCTGTATCTTGTCTAACTTGCATAGATTCAATAAGCTCATCAAAGACACCATTTAAGTTGTAAATTACTGATTTCAATTTACTGATGTAATCATCATGTTCTTGTTGGTCTTCCGCTTCTTCAATGGCTTCGGTAAGCATTTCTATATTTACTAATGGCGCTCTTAAGTTGTGAGCAACAATATTACTGAAGTCTGTGAGCTGTTGATTCTGAGCCTTCAATCTCAGTTCACGTTCTTTTAGTTCGCTAATATCATAGTTGACACCTATCATACGTTCGGGATTACCATTTTTATCTCTCAAAACAATGGCGTCAGCTTTAATATATAAAACTTTACCATTTGGATGAATAATTCTAAATGACGTATCAAAACCATCACTAGATTTAAGTGTCTCATTTACTTCTTCAATAGCGCTTTCTCTGTCATCAGGATGTAAAGTGTTTGCCCATAGCTCGAAAGTTTTTTCAGTACTATTTTTGTCTTGTCCGAAAAGTTCATACATTCTTTCATCCCATATGAGGTCATTTTCTATAATATCCCAATCCCAAATACCTAAGTGAGCGGCATTAGAAGCAAGCATTAGTCGTTTTTGTGCTTCTTCAGCACGTTTATTAGATTCTAATAATTCTATTTCCTTTTCTTTTCGTGCGGTGATTTCATACCTTAAACTCATAAATTGAGTAATTTTTCCGTCATTGTCTTTGAAAGGAATTATAAATGTATTTACCCAGTAATAACTGCCGTCTTTCGCCTTATTTTTCACTTCCCTTTGCCAGTCAGAACCTTTTGAAATGGTCTGCCACATGTCTTTCCAAAATGATTTTTGATGATAACCAGAATTAATAATTTTATGAGTCTGTCCAATCAATTCGTCCTCCCTATATTTTGATAAATCACAAAAATTTTGATTTGCAAAGGTTATGATGCCGTTTATATCAGTAATTGACACAATCGCAGATTGATTTAGAGCATATTTATAATCAGCAATTTTTTTTGAACTTAAAAATAATTCCTCTTCTCTTGCTTTTTCTTCACTAATATTTTGAAAAACTCCATAAACTCTTAAACATTTACCGTCTTTCATTTCGGGCACACCAATGGCTCTTACCCAAATTTCGTTGCCTTTATAGGTAATGAGTTGCAATGTTTCATCAAAAGAAATACCGTGTTGAATACAATCTGTAAATACTTCAGTTATGCGATTTCTACTATAGCCTTCCTTGTAAAATTCTATACCCTTCTCAGGGTGAGGTTCAAAACCGTCAGGAACTTCGTGGATTTCATAGGTTGTTTTAGACCAAGTGTTGGTGTTTTTAACTAAATCTACTTCCCAAGCACCAAGATTAGCCACTTTGCCTGCATGCTCAAGAAGTTGATTAGATTTTCTAAGTTCATCTTCATTTTTTGATAATGCTTTTATGTTGTTTTTTAGCTGTAGTTCAATGTGTTTTTTAAGTGTAATATCTTGTGCAATTCCGCGTAATCCAATTATTGTGTTATTATTGTTAAAGACAGCCTCACCTTTTGCCCACATCCAACCATTACTTTCGTTCTTTGTAATAGTCTCTAATTCAAGCTCATAAGATTCACCTTTTTTTATCGTTTTCTCAACCGCTTTTGTTAAAACTCTCCAACTATCTGGTGTGAAAATTTTAACTTGTTTTGCAAATGTTGGTGGTGGGAGTTTAGAATCAAAACCAAATATCTCATATAATTCTTCGCTCCAATAGACTTCATCTGTTTCAAGATTTAGGTACCAACTGCCTAAACTTGCAATTTTCTGTACTTCCTTTAGCTCTTTGGTAACACGAATTTCTTTAGCTGTAATTTTTCCTAAGTCCCTTTGGAGATTAGCAACTATTTTAGCTTGATCAGTGCCTAATATGTTTTTAGAATAAAGTTCAAACGTTCCGATGTGTCCAATAAACTGGTGGTCTGTATTATAGTTTGGTTTCCCATTTTGTTGAATCCAAACGTATTCATCACTATTGTTTTTAATTCTGAAGGTTACCTTTAGATCTTTTTGTTTGTTAAAAGCGTCTCTTGATTGTTCTTTATAAGTGAGAATATCATCTTCATGAATAAGGTCAATCAAAATATTGCAGGTCTCGTTTTGTTTTAACCCTATAAAATTGATCCATTCATCATTAAAGTAACTGTAATGTCCATTGATATTAGTCTTCCAAATAAATAGATTGTGATGAGTAATTATATTGCTCAGTTCAGAATAACTGAGTTCATTGTTGGTTAAATCATTTGATTTACTCATTTGTAACTTCAAGATTAATAGGATATTGGGGTTCTATTTTTTTAACATCTCATAGGTATAATAAAATTAGTGATTTTTTAATGAATAGCTATTTATTTTGATTTTTTATCATATTTATCCTACATTTATTGATATATGTTAATGTTTTTAGCATGTTTTGTATTTGTCATACAAACCTTTCTGCTTTAAAATAAGTGGGATGATTTTTTCGAGTCTTTTAAGTTTTGTTGTTTCACGTTTAGCTTCAGAGATATGAATACAATATTCTTTTTGTTTGCCTGGAGTAAGTTGATTGAAAGCTTCTTCTAATTTCGGGTCAGATTTTAATATGGTCTTTAGCGCATCAGGTACAACAATTTCTTTTGATGCACGCTGCGGTTTTGTTTCTTTACCAAGCTTTTGATTTTCTATGGCTTCCAGCACATAGTTTAGAACCTTCTCTTTATCTATGTCTTCGATTGAAGTAAACCGCATTTGTCGTAATGCTTTTGTTTTACCTTCTTGAGCATTAACAAGTAGATTATCTTCATCCTTAAGAAATACACCATTAAAGAACCAAATACCGAAATGATTTTTAAATGCACCGAGCCCAATAACATTTTTACCATTAAGTGTATAGGTTGGAGCGTTCCATTTTATAGTTTCTTCAAGTTCGGTTGAATTAATTATCTCTCTTAGTAGTTTTAAGGCTTTCTCAAAATGAATATTAGTGTTGATATAGTCTTCAACTGAAGTCGTTTTTTTCATGTGGTTGTAGTGTTTTATACTGTCGATATACAATTAGTAAAGTTCAATCCAAAACAATATTGTGATATTGTGAATGAACGCCTTTATATAATAATTAAATTTAATAATAATTGCGATTTTAATATAAAAAACTGATAATTATTCAATTTTTTAATCAAAAATGTTAATAATGTGTTGATAATTAAAATATTAAAATACTGTTAAAAGAAAATTTTAACACTTTAACGATTAATTGTTTGTTAAATGATTTGACTAAATAAAAATATTTATTTTGGAACGCTATTAATCATTAACTAACTAATTCTTGTTTCGTAAGTTACAGTTTATCATTTGTTTGACAAGTTGTCAATTGTCTTCCCTAGAAGAATCATTATTTTGATAAATGCTGTGTAATTAATTAAAGACATGGCATTGCGTCGGTGTCTAAATTTTCTTTTACGAATCTTGGTGTTTTTTTATTGGTTATCGCATATCCCATATCTATGAATACAACGCTACTGTTCCTTTTTTAAGGTGTGTTTTGGTGAACACTAATTAATTAAACCAAATTAAAATGAGCAGTAAAACTTTACATTTCAATTCTTCTTAGAAAATTAGAACTTCTAAATGTTACGTCCATGCAGAAATGGTTTAGAGGTTGAAAAGCGTAGCTATGACCCCAAATTAGTTTTAAACCTAATGTTTAATTAAAATCAATTTTATGAAAAAAATAACCCTAATGATTTTTATGTTGATATTAAGCTTTAGCCTTTTTGCCCAGCAAAGTACAATCAACATAACAACATCAGGTGGTTTGTATGCCACAGAAAAATGGGTGTCAATTACTACCGAAGTTAATGGTGGCGGTACCCAAGTTTGGGGTCAAGGTGATGGCACTTATGGTAATGGACAAGGATTAATAAATGAAAATATTTCAATTGACCCTGGAACATATTATGTTAATTGTTATGATAGATGGTCTGATGGCTGGGATGGTACTTTAATCTCTGTTACTGCTTATGGAAACATATTAGGTAATAATGGAGGCGTATCACCATCAGATCCTAGTACAAACGATTCAACAAGTGCTTGGGAGGATCCAGCTGATGAATTAGAAGCTTCTTTTGAAATAATTGTTCCAAATCCTCCTGATTGTACAGGACCAACGATAGATAGTGTTACAGTAGTAGAGACATGTTCAGAGGATGGTACTGGTACATTTAACGTAGAGGTAGTTGTATCAGATGCAGGAGATGCAGGCACATTAATAAGTGATGGAACAACTACGTATCCAGTAGTAGTAGGAACAGTAGTAGCTGGGCCATACAACAGTGGTGACACTGTATCGTTAAGTATAGACGCTACAGATGATGCTTGTGATTCAGATTTAGGGGACTATACCTTTACATGTCCATTACCAGGACCAGACAATGATGAGTGTGTAAATGCAACAATGATAGCATGTGGTGATAC
>NZ_JABSSU010000001.1:394196-482502 GCF_013213835.1 Winogradskyella sp.
AGGCACATTAATAAGTGATGGAACAACTACGTATCCAGTAGTAGTAGGAACAGTAGTAGCTGGGCCATACAACAGTGGTGACACTGTATCGTTAAGTATAGACGCTACAGATGATGCTTGTGATTCAGATTTAGGGGACTATACCTTTACATGTCCATTACCAGGACCAGACAATGATGAGTGTGTAAATGCAACAATGATAGCATGTGGTGATACAGTAATGGGCTCAACAGCAAACGCTACCGATACAGCAGGTAACGGTTCAAATGATGTTTTCTATTCCTTAGCAGGAACTGCAACAGGAGAAGAAATTACTGTTAGTTTGTGTGGATCAGGATTTGATACCTTCTTATCAGTGTTAGATGCCTGTGACGGATCTGTTGTAACGAGTAACGACGATTCGTGTAGTTTACAATCTGAGGTGAACTTTACTTCAGATGGTGAGTCAACGTATATCATTTTAGTAGAAGGTTTCTTTAGTAGCTTTAGTGGAACAGGTGCGTCAGGTGATTATACGCTTGCAGTAACCTGCGAAGGCTCACAAGATCCATGTGCAAACACAGTGGCTTATACATGGACAGGAGCTTCAGATGCTAACTGGGAAAATGCGAGTAACTGGTCTAACAGTATGGCTCCAAGTTTAATGATTATGAATGGGGAAGTAACTATTCCAAATGGAATGTCTAACTACCCTATGTTAACAATGGGACAAGACCTATACATTGATGCATGTTCATCTATAACAGTTGAGTCTATGGCATCTCTAAGTGTAGGGCCTAATGTAGAAGTTGTTAATGATGGTATGGTTGATAACAGTGGTGCTGTAACTTTCGAATCTGATGCTACAGGTACAGGTTACGTAGGTGCTGGTATAGGTATGTTTATGGGAGATTATACTGTTGAGAGATATATTCCAGCTAAGAGAGCATATCGTCAATTGAGTCCGGCTGTAACTACAAATACACCAATTGCAGATAACTGGCAACAGGATACACATATTACCGGTCCGGCTGGTAATACAGACGGATTTGATGTTACTGTAACAGGTAACCCTTCAATGTATATTTTTGATAATGTAGGTTATGAATATGTTGAAGTAGCAAATACAAATGCGACTAATTTATATCCAGGTACAATGTATCATATCTTAGTAAGAGGTGATAGAAATACAGATTTAATGGATAATAATGCGGCGCCGTCTGAGACGACCTTACGTGCAACAGGTGAATTAACATCAGAAAATGTTGGTTCGCATATGATTAGTGTAAATGTGCCAGAACAACGATTTGTTGCAGTAGGTAATCCTTTCCAATCTCAAATAGATATGGGTACATTATTAAGTAACAGTTCGGTTAACATAAACCCTAACTTCTACTGGGTATGGGATCCAACATTAGGTTATAGAGGTGCTTATACAACTATAATGACTTCTTCAGGTGTTGCTACTGCTGGTTCAGACGCAGATCAATTCTTACAATCAGGACAAGCAGGATGGGTATATACTTCAGGTGCAGGTCAAGCTTCTGTAATGTTCGACCAATCAAGTAAAGATAATTCTGGTATTGAGACGTCAACGTTCTCAGACAACAGTACCAATAATCAAGGACTGCTTACGTTATCATTATTTGAAAATGCGACATTAGCTAATGGTGGATCGCCGGTAGATGGTATATTAATAATGTCTTCCTCTAATGGTAATAATGCTATTGACGCAAATGATGCTATGGATATCACTAACCTAGATGAAAATTTTGCAGCTAACAATAATGGATCTTTACTCAGTATAGAAAGTAGAGCAATCCCTGTTGATGCAGAAGTTATTCAATTAGAGATTAATACTTACAGAAGTACAAATTACACAATCGTTGCAGAAGGTAGCTCATTACTAGGAGCAACACCATTCTTATATGATAGCTATACGGGTACGTATACAGAAATCCCGATGAATGGAAGTGTAAATTATACGTTCAGTGTTGATTCAAATAGTTTATCTTCGATTTCTGGAGATCGTTTCACAATAGTTTATCAACAAGAGACATTATCTGTTGGTGGGTTTGATTTAACAGAAGTGATATTATATCCTAATCCAACAAATATTGGTAAATTCCACTTGAATGTACCTTTAGGAATGGATGACTTAGAGATTACTATTTATGATGTTTTAGGAACTAAATTATATCAAGAATCTGGATTTGCTGCTGGAAACAGAATTACAGTAGAAACAGGTGACGGATTTAGTATGGGAACATATTTTGTAGAATTGACTTCTAAAGGTAAAACAACAACTAAGAAGTTAATCATTAACTAATAAAAATTAATATTATGAAAAATTCAAAAAGTAAATTAACAAAGGTCATTGCAAGTGTGGCTGTGGTATGTGCACTTATGTTCACGGCAGACATATTCGCTCAAGGACCTCCAAATGGGGCTACTGATACCGTTGATGTACCAATTGACGGAGGATTAGTTGCACTATTAGTAGGTGCGGCAGCATTTGGAGTGAAAAAATTACGAGATAATTTGAAATAACGTGATAAAGCTTAATTCTTTATTAAGCGACATTCCATTACCAATAAGGCTTTTTTTAGGAAAAGCCTTATTGTTTTTTGTAATATGGAAGGCTTTATATATGGGTTTTTTTATGGAATCTAAATCTCTAGATCATCCATTAACTACTCATGTTGGTAATGCTTCAGTATATGTGTTAAATAACTGGAGTCCTATGTCAGATTTTAAAGCTGTAAGAGAGGCAAAGAATACCATTTATGAGGGAGAGAAATCTAAAGAAATAGCATCATTGGTTTATCATAATGATAAAAGAGTACTTTATATAGCAGATTTGTGTAATGGTTTAGAGCTTATTGTATTATACATTGGTTTTATAGTGTGTATGCCTGCTTCATTTTGGAGAAAAACAAAGTATATTATTATCGGTGCAATTTTACTCGATGCTGTTAATATTGGAAGATGTGTAGGACTTATATATCTTAGAGAGTATTATCAGTATTATTTTGATATTGCTCATAAATATATATTTAGCGTCACAGTGTATTCAGTAACATTTTTATTTTGGGCTGTGTATACTAGAAAAATTAATTTAAAAAGTAAAAATGAAACTGTACAAGTCTGACAAAGTGAGATTCATTGCTGGAGTAATTATTATTTTTATAATATACTCTAGTTATTATATTTTTATTGCAGAACATCGGGACACAGCAGAGCTTTCAAGAAAAGTTAGACATTTTATCAGTTTCTTATTTACAATTGCTGTTTATTTTGTTGGCACATTTCATCTTGGTAAGCTTAGGATTACTTGGATGTCTAAAATTTGGCATATGGTTCATGTAGGAGGTTTATGCATAATAGCTATAATTGGATTGGTTGATTGGTTTTTTATAGAAGGAAAACCCATAGTAGCTATGAGCAGATTTGCAAGAACCATTCAAGAATTACTCATCTCACCATTATTGTATTTAGGAATGGGTTTAATTAATAGAACACTTAATAAAACACATTAAGCTTTCTTACAAATATATATTTGTTTATTGGAACTTTCATCAAACTTAACTTCCTCAAAATTTCCGAACTTATCCACTATATTAAAATTATTTAGTAATAGATTTGAATCAAGTTCCTGTGGAAAATACATCCTCATATCTAACCGTTGAATTGAGTTAAATTCTCCATTAATAAAGTAATGCCATTCAATACGATTAATTTGAGTGTCATATTCGTAATGCATTTGTTGTTTTATTACTATCTCTCGGTTATCTGATGTCTGGAATTCAGCTATTTTTTTTAGATGTTTTTCGCCTTCAACAATATATCTGATGTTAGGATTATAGCAATCAAAAAGGAAATAACCATCTTTTTTTAAATGCTTTCTAATACCAGCGAAAACGTTGAATAAATCTTCATTTTTATACAAATGATGAATAGAATTAAAAGGTATAAAGATGAAGTCATATGTTTGTGCTAATTCTAAGAATCTAATATCAGCTTCAATAAAATTAACATTAACATTGGCTTTTTGGGCCTTTACCTTGGCTTCATTCAGCATAGATGTTGTGATATCTACACCAGTAATATTTCTATAACCACGCTTTGCTATAGGTATTGTTAATCTTCCAGTTCCACAACATAACTCTAAAATATGAGCATTTTTATCTCGTGGTAACCACTTCATGTAGAAGTCTAAGTCTGATAAATCCGAGTTTAACCCATCGTATATTGTTGGGTCATATATTAAGTGTCCTACCTCGTATTTTTCTTTCATTTAGGGAAGAAATTGAAAGGTCTTACTTATACTTCTCTGCAGTCAATTCAGCAATCTTGCAAACCACCTGAACGGCTTTTTGCATACTTTCTACAGGTACATATTCATAGCGCCCATGGAAGTTATGTCCACCAGCAAAAATATTGGGACATGGTAAACCCATGTAGGATAATTGTGAACCATCGGTACCACCTCTTATTGGTTTTATAAGTGGTGTAATGTCTAATTGTTTCATAGCATCTTCGGCAATATCAACAATATGCATTACAGGTTCTACTTTTTCCTTCATATTGAAGTATTGGTCCTTAATTTCAATCTCGAAAATTTCAGAACCATATTTTGAATTGAGATCTTCAATTATTTTTTGCATTAAGGCTTTTCTTGCCTCAAACTTATTTTTATCATGATCTCTAATTATGTATTGAAGTGTTGTACTTTCAACCTTACCTTCTAGTGTATGTAAATGAAAAAAACCTTCGTAACCTTCTGTATGTTCAGGAGTCTCATCCTTTGGTAAAGCATTGATAAATTCAGATGCGTAGTACATAGAATTAATCATTTTGCCTTTGGCATAGCCAGGATGTACAATTTTCCCCTTTACCTTAATTACGGCTCCCGTAGCATTGAAGTTTTCATATTCCAATTCACCAATTTGACTTCCATCCATAGTATAAGCCCAATCTGCACCGAACTTGTCTACATCAAATTTATGTGCACCACGACCAATTTCTTCGTCTGGAGTAAACCCAACTTTAATTTCTCCGTGTTTAATTTCAGGATGATTAATGAGATATTCCATCGCAGTTACAATCTCTGTAATTCCTGCTTTGTCATCTGCACCTAAAAGCGTTGTGCCATCTGTTGTTATAAGCGTTTGTCCTTTGTATAACAATAAGTCTTCAAAATAGCTTGGTGATAACACAATGTTTTCTTCAGCATTAAGAACAATATCCTTTCCATCGTAATTCTCAACTATTTGAGGTTTTACATTCGCTCCAGTAAAATCTGGTGAAGTGTCAAAATGAGATATAAAACCAATCGTTGGTACATCATGGTTTACATTACTAGGTAATGTTGCCATTATATAAGCATTATCATCTATTGTAACATCACTCAAGCCAATAGCTTTGAGTTCTTCAACTAATTTATTCGCCAAATCCCACTGTTTTTCTGTGCTTGGTGTGGTATTAGACGTTGGATCAGATTCAGTATCTATAGTTACATAGCTTATAAAGCGATTTATGATATGTTGCATGTCTTTCAATTTTTCTCAAAAATAGTAACAATTTAGTGTATATCTAAGTTGCAAAACAAAAAAAGCCTTGAGATTCTCAAGGCTTTATATTGCATAGAATTATGTTTATAATTTAAAGGTAATTACAGGTAATCTAGAATGATTTACTAAATCTTCAGAAATACTTCCACCAAAGAAATTACTCAATCCTGTTCTACCATGTGTAATTATAGAAACAGCATCTGCTGCCGTTCTTCTTGCATAATTAAGAATACCGTCTTCTACAGCATGGTCTGCAGTGAAATCAATATTGAGATCTGCATCTTCTAATCCAGCTACTGTTAAGAAATTAGATACTTTTTCGTTAATTTCATCAGTGCTTAAAAAACTTAGATTTGGTAAGTTAACATGTAATAAAGTCACTTTTTTAGATAACTCACTTAAAACGGACAATGCATTTTTAACAGCAGTTATGCTTTTTTCTGTAAAATCACATCCCAAAACAACATTATCATAGTCCATATCTGAAGGTTTTGATTTTACTACAAATACTGGTGTTTCACTGTAACGTACAACTTTTTCCGTATTTGAACCTGTGAAGATACCATCATGATCATTATGACCTCTAGAACCAATTACAATTAGGTCAGCTTTCTCTTCACCAGATACCTGAGATACCTCTTTTAAGACCTTATGATGTTTAATCATCGGTGTAACTGTAAGACCTTCTAAGTATGGTTTATCCAAAAATTCTTCAAAACGTTTGTTAGTAACCATTAACATAAAAGCTGTTTCCTCGTTTCTTTCTGAACTCGAAGAAGAGAAAATAGACTCTGATAATTCTAGCATATGCATTACAATGAGTTCAGCATCATATTTTTTGGCGATCACTGCGCCAGTTTCTAATGCGTACTCAGAATGCTTAGAAAAATCAACAGGGATAATTATTTTCTTCATTTTTATAGTTTTATTAGTTATTGTTCCAAATGTAAGAATTTGAAACACTAAAAAGTATGATAAATGATAGTTTGTTTAAATTTTTATTATGAATATTAAGTTAGAAATCTTTTTAAAGATTCTTATTTTTGCAACGCAAAATATTTCTCATGTACAAAAGTATTATCCGTCCAATTCTTTTCAGCTTCGACCCGGAAAAAGTACATCACTTTACATTCTCACTTATTAAAATAAGTTCTAAGGTTCCTTTGGTTTCAAACTTATTTAGAAGCATGTATAACATTGAACACCCAAGTTTAGAAAGAGAATTATTTGGTTTAAAGTTTAAAAACCCTGTTGGTTTAGCAGCTGGATTTGATAAAAATGCAGTCTTGTATAATGAACTATCTAATTTCGGTTTTGGATTTATTGAAATAGGCACAGTAACGCCAAAGGCTCAAGCCGGAAATCCTAAAAAACGCTTGTTTAGATTAAAAGATGATAAAGGTATCATCAATAGAATGGGCTTTAATAACGAAGGCTTAGAAGCAGCAATTACGCAGTTAAAGAAAAACAAAGGTCGTGTTATAATAGGTGGAAATATCGGTAAAAATACAAAGACGAAGCCCGAAGATTATACTGAAGACTATACGACATGTTTTAATGCTTTGCATCCACATGTAGATTATTTTGTACTTAATGTGAGCTGTCCAAATGTAGGAAGCCATGCAAAACTCACTGATAAAGATTATTTAATTGAGTTAATTACTGAAGTTCAAAATTTAAACAACGGATTTCAAACTCAAAAACCTATACTTTTAAAAATCGCTCCAGATCTTAATAATGGACAATTAGATGAAATTATAGAATTGGTTGCAGAGACCAAAATTGATGGTGTCATTGCGTCAAATACTTCAGTTTCACGAGAAGGTTTGAAGGCTACTGATGAACAACTTAAAGCAATAGGTAATGGCGGGTTGAGTGGTCAACCAATAAAGGAAAAATCTACAAAAGTTATTCAATACTTATCTGAGAAAAGTAACAAGGCATTTCCAATTATTGGTGTTGGCGGCATTCATTCCGCTAAAGACGCACTAGAAAAAATAGACGCTGGTGCTGACTTGGTGCAGGTATATACTGGTTTTGTTTACGAGGGTCCAAAATTAATTAAGGACATAAATAAGGCAATTTTAGCCAAAAGTTAATTGAATTCTGAATTACTTATATCATTCGTTCTTGCAACTGCTGCCTTAGCAATCTCACCTGGTCCAGACAACATTTATGTTTTAGTTCAGAGTATTACAAATGGTAAATCTTATGGTATTGCTACTGTAGGTGGATTAATAACTGGTTGCATTATCCATACCACTTTATTAGCCTTTGGTGTATCAGTTTTAATAAAGGATAACGAAACGGTTTTTTATGTTATTAAAATTCTTGGTGCACTTTACTTACTGTTTTTAGCATATAAAGTATTCAAGTCAGAAGCGGATTTAAATTTAGAATCAGAAAGTACTAGCAAAAAGAATCATAAACAGCTGTTTATTCAAGGGTTTTTTATGAATGTGCTTAATCCAAAAGTGACACTTTTTTTCTTAGCGTTTTTTCCAGGATTTTTATTTTCTGAAACTATGAGCACAGTTTGGCAGTTTTACATTTTAGGAGGCATTTTTATGTTAGTGTCATTTATTATTTTTTCTACAATTGCTTTACTAGCAGGCGAAATAAAGACCTATACGCTGAGTCATAAAAACTCGGGTTTAGTATTTAAATGGCTTCAGATTATTGTCTTTTTAGGAATTGCTATTTTCATTCTTTTGTAAGTTTGAAAACGTTTTCGTTAGCCGTATATTTGAGGCAATGAACAAGCAAGTAAAAATCATTGAATGTCCTCGAGATGCCATGCAAGGCATTAAAACATTTATTCCTACTGAGAAAAAAGTACAGTACATTCAATCATTACTTCGTGTAGGTTTTGATACCATCGACTTTGGGAGTTTTGTGTCACCAAAAGCCATTCCTCAAATGGTTGATACTGCTGAAGTATTATCTCAATTAGACCTTAGTAAAACTAAAAGTAAGTTACTTGCGATTATTGCAAATACACGTGGAGCTAATGATGCTTCTAAACATTCAGAAATTAACTACTTAGGTTTTCCATTTTCAATTTCAGAAAACTTTCAGATGCGTAATACGCATAAAACCATTGCACAATCTGTTGAGACTTTGAAGGAGATTTTGGAGATTGCGAATGCCTCTAATAAAGAAGTTGTGGTTTATATTTCTATGGGGTTTGGAAATCCGTACGGAGATCCATGGAATGTGGATATCGTTGGAGATTGGACAGAACGATTGGCTAAAATGGGAGTGAAGATTTTATCATTAAGTGATACCATTGGGAGTTCAGATCCTGAAACTATAGATTATTTATTTTCTAATCTTATTCCAAAATATCCAGATATTGAGTTTGGAGCGCATTTACATACCACACCAACAACTTGGTACGAAAAAGTTGATGCCGCATACAAAGCTGGTTGCAGACGTTTTGATGGTGCCATTCAAGGTTTTGGAGGTTGCCCAATGGCAAAAGATGAACTTACTGGTAATATGCCAACTGAGAAAATGCTATCCTATTTTACACTACAAAAAGCCCATGACCTTAATGCTATGAGTTTTGAAAGCGCTTACAATGAAGCCTCAAAGATTTTTAAGGTTTATCATTGATTAATTCGTACATTTCTTTTTTGTTTTTTTATTGTTTCAATTTTTAATACATATTCGAGACATCAGTCATGAATAAAAGATATAAAGATTTAATCCATCAAACTTTCGATTTTCCTCAAACTGAATTCAGACTTGAAAACGATAGATTAAACTTTCATGATATTAACTTAAATGAGTTAGTGCAAACCTATGGGGCACCATTAAAGTTTACCTATTTACCGAAGATTTCAGAAAATATAAATAGAGCTAAACAATGGTTTAAAGAAGCTTTTAAAAAGTATAATTATACAGGAGATTATCAGTATTGCTACTGTACCAAAAGCTCACATTTTAAACATGTTTTAGAAGAAGCTTTAAAAAATGAAATACACATTGAAACCTCTTCTGCTTTTGATATCAATATTGTTGAGCATTTAAAGTCTGAAGGGAAAATTTCAGATTTAGATTACGTGATTTGCAATGGCTTTAAACGTTCACAATACATCACGAATATTGCGAGATTAATTAATAACGGACACAGAAATTGTATTCCTGTTATTGATAATTATGAAGAATTGCATTTACTGTCTGAAGCCATTAATGAAAATTTTAATATTGGAATAAGAATTGCTTCAGAGGAAGAACCAAAATCAGAATTTTATACGTCTCGATTAGGTATTGGTTATAAAGACATTCTGCCTTTTTATAAAAATCAGGTTAGAAATAATAAAAAGGTTCAACTCAAGATGCTTCATTTTTTTATAAGTACTGGCATAGAAGATAGTGCCTATTATTGGAGTGAATTTTTTAAGTGTCTGAATGTTTATGTCGCATTAAAAAAGGAATGTTCAGAGTTAAATTGCTTGAATATTGGTGGTGGTTTTCCGATAAAGAATTCACTAGATTTTAACTGTGATTATCAATATTTGGTGAATGAAATAGTCGGTAAAATTCAACAAGTGTGCATTGAGGCAAATGTTGATGTGCCACATCTTTTTACTGAGTTTGGAAGCTTTACAGTTGGTGAAAGTGGCGGAGCTATTTATGAAGTATTGTACCAAAAGCAACAAAACGATAGAGAAAAATGGAATATGATAAATTCATCTTTCATTACCACTTTACCAGATACTTGGGCAATCAACAAACGTTTTATAATGTTGCCAATTAACCGTTGGCAAGATGATTACGAAGAAGTTCTTCTAGGCGGATTAACCTGCGATAGTGATGATTATTACAATAGCGAAAAGCATAAGCATCCAGTGTATTTACCAAGATTCAGCCCTGAAAAGCCACTTTACATCGGTTTTTTCAATACTGGTGCTTATCAAGAATCAATTGGAGGTTATAGCGGATTGCAACACTGTTTAATTCCATCACCAAAACATATTCTAATTGATATGGACGACAATGGAAATATTAGATCTCAAATGTTTAAGGACGAACAAACCAATGAAGATTTCTTGAATATTTTAGGATATGATTCAAACCAAAATAAAGTCATCGAGTTAAATACAAAGTACATTAAGCATCAATGATAAAGTCGAATACATATGCTGGTATTCCTGAAGAATTTGCAAAGCTAGAAACATCAAGAGTTGTATTAATTCCTGTACCTTACGATGGTACAAGTACTTGGCAAAAAGGCGCTGATAAAGGTCCTGATGCATTTTTGGAAGCTTCAGAAAATATGGAGCTATACGATATAGAAACCGATTCTAAAGTTTATAAGCGAGGTGTATATTTAGCTGATGCAGTAGTAGAAAACAGTTCACCAGAAGCTATGGTTGAAGCTGTGGAAAGAGTTACAAAGAAATACATTGATCAAAATAAATTTGTCACTATTTTGGGAGGTGAACATTCTATATCTATAGGAACCATTAGAGCATTTAACGATGCTTTTGAAGATTTAACAGTTTTACAGATTGATGCACATGCAGATTTAAGGTCGTCCTATGAAGGTAGCACTTGTAATCATGCGTGTGCGGTTTATGAAGCGAGTAAAACCACAAATTTGATTCAGGTAGGCATCCGTTCTATGGACGTTTCAGAAAAAGAGCAAATGGATATGGGTAAAACTTATTTTGCTCATAGAATTGAGAATGATAAACGTTGGATGGATTCAGCCATAGATCAGATGACAGATCACGTGTTTATCACGTTAGACTTAGATGCTTTTGACCCATCAATACTACCAAGTACAGGTACACCAGAACCTGGTGGTTTATTATGGTATGAAACTTTAGAATTCTTAAGAAAAGTTTTTGAAAGAAAGCATGTTGTAGGTTTTGATATTGTTGAACTTTGCCCAAACCCAAATGATAAGTCTTCAGATTTTCTTGCCGCAAAGTTGTACTATAAAATGCTGAGCTATAAATTTGAATTACATAATTAATACTGAATGGCAAAAGGAGCAATTTCAAATTTTATAGAAAAGTATTACTTACATTTTAATGCAGCTACAGTTGTTGATGCTGCCAAAGCATACGAAGCTCAATTAGATCATGGTGCAAAAATGTTGGTGTCTTTAGCCGGTGCTATGAGCACTGCTGAGTTAGGAAAGATTTTTGCCGAAATGATTCGTCAAGATAAAGTGCATATTATTTCTTGTACAGGTGCAAATCTTGAAGAAGATATTATGAATCTGGTTGCACATTCGCGCTACAAGCGTGTGCCTAACTATCGTGATTTAACACCTCAAGAAGAATGGGATTTACTAGAAAAAGGACTTAATAGAGTCACCGATACTTGTATTCCAGAAGAAGAAGCATTTAGACGTTTGCAACAGTACATTTACGACATCTGGAAAGAGGCTGATGATAAAGGGGAACGCTACTTACCTCACGAGTTTATGTATAAGCTATTATTGTCTGGTGTATTAGAGCAATACTATGAAATTGATTTAAAAGATTCTTGGATGTATGCAGCTGCCGAAAAGAATTTACCTATCGTTTGTCCAGGTTGGGAAGACAGTACTATGGGTAATATTTTTGCAAGCTACGTACTTAAAGGTGAGCTTAAAGCAAGTACGATGAAATCGGGAATTGAGTATATGACATTCTTGGCAGATTGGTATACAGACAATTCAGAAAATGGTATTGGATTTTTTCAAATTGGTGGAGGTATTGCAGGTGATTTTCCAATATGTGTTGTACCAATGTTATCTCAAGATTTGGAACGCACAGACACACCATTTTGGAGTTATTTCTGCCAGATAAGCGATTCTACCACAAGTTATGGTTCGTATTCTGGAGCTGTACCAAACGAGAAAATTACTTGGGGAAAGCTAGGTATTGATACACCAAAATTCATTATTGAAAGTGATGCAACTATTGTTGCGCCTCTGATTTTTGCTTATTTATTAGATATGTAAAAAGCCCGTTGCAGTTATATGACTTTAAATTAAAAGAGCTGTCAATTTTGACAGCTCTTTTAATTTTCATAACAATTTTTGTTTTAAAATCTAAATTCTAATCCAGCATTAGCACCAAAAGGATGTCCAGGTCTTAAACCAGCAGGAACTCTGGATACAGCATAAGTTTCATCTAGTAGATTTATGATACCGGCAGTTAAACTTAAGTTCTTTGAGAAATGGTATTTTCCTGAGAAATCTACTATGAAGTTTGATGGTACCAATTCGTCTGATGCGATATCTCCAGAACCTGCCATGGTTCTAAATTCACCATTATAACGAGTACTCAAATTAAGTTCAAAATTAGAGTGTTCAAGTGAAATCATCGCATTAAATTGGTGTTTTGGGATATATGGTAATTCATCACCTTCAGTAACAGTACCCCATAAATCATCATCGCTACCAAAACTATTTAAGAATTCCGTATTTGTAAAGGTATATCCGAAGGTAAGAGGTAAACTAAATTTTTCATTTTTAGATAATAAATCATAATTTAAAAGAAGTTCGATACCGCTTACAGCAACTTCACCAGCATTAAATTGGTCTAAGGAACCAGTTCCTCCAGTTGCAGCAAGGTCACTTCCAAGTAAGTTGCTGTAATCGTTATAAAAACCAACAATTTCACCGGTTAATTTTCCAATAGCAAAACGAGAACCTAGTTCGTAATTGATACTTTCTTCTGCTTTTTGACCAGGTTCGTTAGTAGGTGGTGAAAAACCTTTATGAACACCACCAAAGACAGATAGATCATTTCTAAAAGCATAGTTAAACCCGACACCAGGTATGAGTATATCAACACTATTTTCTCTAATAGAAACGTCATTGCTTGATCTCGTTGGATTATCACTTCCAAAGTTCTCTCTTTCTAGAATGATGTTTTCATATCGTAAACCAGGTGTAACTGTTAGTTTATTATATTTTAACTTGTACATGGCGTATGCCGCAAAAGCTGTTGCACTACTAATTCTGTTACCTTGAGCACCTCTTTCCCCTAGTGAAGTCAATGTCATATTACCATCAATGATATTATATCCATCTTCCCATTGAAAGCGGTCTTCTTCGTCATAATGATAACGAGCCCCAATTTCTAAATCATGAAATGTGTTTTCTCCGTACCAATGGTAATCAAACTTAGTTTGTAAACCTTTTGATATATAAACCCTGTTATTGGCTTTTAATAACAAAGCATCATTTTCTGAATTAACGGTTCCTCTAATGATGTCCATATGACTTGCGAAATCATTAGGGTTTGCAACTACAGTTGCAATTTTTTGCTTGTCACCATTAAATATAACATCATCAAGTTTGTACCAATTTCTTTTGAATTTGTTGTAATATCCTTTTGTGGTTACTCTTAAACGTTTTGAAAAGTTGAGTTGGTGCGTAAGCATTAATTGAATATGCTCAGCTGTCATTTGATCTTCTTGTGAAGACGCATATCTGCTGTAAGGAGAATTTGAAAAATCATTTTCAGTAAGACCTAAATAGGTTTCGTTAGAAACTTCATCATAGTATTGAAATTTTGTTTCTAAGCTTTGTTGCAGTTTAGCATCGGCTTTGCTGTTCACCCTAAATTTAGCTACAACTTCATTAATATCAAATCCTGTATTACTATTATCAGGTAAATTTTTAAAGCCATCAGAATTATAATTAAGATATTCAACCATGTAGCCAATAGTTTCTTTACTGTCTCCAAATCTAGCGTGTAATTGACTTGTATTGAAACTGCCATAGCTAGCTCTTACTTGTCCTGAAAAACTGTCTGGGATTTGGGTAGAAACCATGTTTATCGCGCCACCAGTTGTAAAAGGGCCATATTGAACTTGACTACTACCTTTTAGAATTTCTACAGCTTGCATACGCGCTACAGAAGGGAAATAATAGGCAGAAGGTGAGCTGTATGGTGCAGGAGCAATAAGAACTCCATCTTCCATAAGTGATATTTTTGCACTTCTTTTTGGTGAGGTTCCTCTTAAACTTATATTTGGTCTTAACCCGAAACCATCTTCTTCGTAAAAAGTAACACCTGGAACCGCTCTAAGTACGCGATTTATATCTGTGTAACTGAATTTTTTAAGCTCTTGTGGTGAAATATAATAGGCAGAACCTGTACGATTTTTGGCTACAAATTTGCTACCAAAGATGACATCTGAAACTAATATAACTTCATCAAGGGCTTGAATGGAATCTTTTACTTTTTCCTTAGGTTGTTCTTGTGCATTACCAAATAAAATTGTAAAAAAAAGTAATGCGGTTGGTAATTTAAATTTCATTTATTTAGAATAAATTAAAATAGTTTGTTGTTGCGTCTGCAAAACTAATATCATATTTTAAGTAATCAAAATTAATTTAGAATAAATAAAAATAAATTTAAGCTATTAGAAATTATTAGTTACAGATATGTCTATGGGAAATAAATGAATCTATGTAATTGAAGATTTTAAGTGCTTGTAATAATGATAGTTAGTTTGAGACTTCAATGACAAAGCCCTTTCTCTTGAAAAGGGCTAAAGACTCATTGAAATGAAGGAATATATTTTATGTAATTAGAATGTGGTTTCACCTTCATTTGGATTGTATACGTAATCAAATGTATAATATCTTCCATTTGCAGGGTTAGAAGTATCTCCATCTAAATAATAGCTGATAATTTCAACCTTTGCGTAACGTCCATCTCTTGTGCGAAAAACCAAAACTTTTCCAGGAATTTTAGTGACAAGGTTTGTCATAAAGTTATAGTTATACCAGCCATTATCACTTCCTGACGGAATAGCGAAACCGTTAATTCCATCTTGATTAAATACTAATCCGTCAACAGATGTTATACTCTCTAAAGTGCCATTTACAATAATTGCTCCTGCATTACCATTCCGTGTTGGTTCGTCTGCGGTTCCCGTAGAAGTTCCACCATTTATAGCTATTGTTGTTCCTCTAAAAGCAATATCCCATTCTGTGTCGCTATCTGTTTGTAAACCAGTAGAAAAATCGAATTTTACAAAATCACCACCAATTGGTTGACCTTGTCCACCAGTTTGTGGTGCATGTAAATTTTCAATTGTTACAGATGCCACCTCAGATCTGTTTGTGCCATTGTCGTCATCAGAATTACATGAGATAAAACCGATAAATAAAGCAAGTAAAGTCATTGTTTTTAATGTTCGCATTGTGTTAATCATTTTATTATGGATTTATTTTAAAAATTATAATTAAGTGTTGAGAATAATTGGATACCATTTAAATTGGGTATGTTATTGTCTTTGTAATCCAATAAGTTATTGGCACCAACTTGCAAGTCAAAATGGTTACCAAATTGCTTCGTAAAGGCAAAATTTGCCGTTACAAAACCATTAACAAAGCTATCGTCATAAGTATCTAAGATTGCGTTTCCATTAGTATCAAATTGCCCATATTTACTCCTGTAAATAAAACGCAGATTAATGTTGGATTTAATTTTTGGGATGGTATAAAAAGCTTTGAAATTTGCCGTATGTCTAGATCTGTTGACTAACCCGAAATAATCTGAGCGTTCTACAAGTACCGTTCTACCAGAATTATCAATGGTAAATACTTCTTCATTTTCTATGCGGTCTAATTGTCTTTTGTCGTAGGCATACAATAGCTGATAACCGCCAGAGAGGCTTAAATTATCTGTCCAATTGAAGTTTACATCGAGTTCTAAACCAGTAAAAAGGACTTCATCAAAGTTGCGATAACTAAACACATTTTGACCATTTATTTTCCTTGCGATGATTTGAGTGTCAATAAGGTTTTTAAAATCATTTCTAAACAGATTTAGTTCAGCCTTCCATTTGTCTTTTTTAAAGGCTGCACCTACATTAATACCTACTGAACTTTCTGCTTTAAGAGGATTATTAAACTGTTCGAAGGGAACGACAATATCTAGAATTTGACCTGCATTTTGTAATTCTTGTAATTTGTCTGATACGACATTATATCCGAAAACGGTGTAGCCAACTGCTGAGTTTGTAAAGTCGAAATAAAGTTGTCTGAAATCTGGTGCCTTAAAACCATAACCAACAGAGCCTTTGATAGCTAGGTTTTCATTTATATTATATCGTAATGCAAGTTTGGGACTTAACTGATTGCTGTATTCAGAATGATTATCGAACCTTGCACCAATAATGAGGTTGAGGTCATCTAAAACATCAAAATCCCATTGTGCATAAATATATTGAGAGTTAAAATTGATTTGGTTGTCAAAAAAGGTTCTATCTAATGTATCATATTGATATCCAATTCCACTTGTAATAGTACCTAAGTTATTTGTGTTATAGATAGATCGTATTTCTAGTCTTAAAAGATGTTGATTAAAATCACTGCTAAACAAAACATTATCAGTGATAGGACTTTGAGAGGATTCTATAGCTTTATAATTTGTGAAATAGAATTCATATTCAAAGCGTAAGTTATCGTTCCATTTATGGTTTAATCTTAAATGTGTATTCCATTCCGTTTCTTTGGATTCTCCTTCAAAGATGTCATCTGTAGTTTCAAAATTATTCTCTTGATTTTGCGTGTAATATCGAGTTGAACTAAATAGTTTTAAATGGGCATTAAAGTCATAAAAAAGTCTTCCGTTTAGAGTATAATTTTCAAAAGGACTAACCGTCTGTCCTGCAGTTTCTGGTGTGAGATCATAGCCTTCACTAGAAAAGCGATTTAGGAAAATACTGTATCCAAGTCTTTCAAATTTTTGGTCAATATTGATATTGGTATCAAGTTGCCTAAATGATCCAACTCTAAATGAAGCATTGCCTTTTAGTTCTTCAGACTTTGGTTTATCGGTTATAATATTAATCACACCACCAAGAGCCTCACTACCATATAAAGCACTAGAGGGACCTTTAACAACTTCAATTTGTTTAATATTTCCAACTGCTAATCTGCTCAAGTCAAAATTACCGGCACTTCGACCTACTAAAGGAACACCATCTATCATTATCATGACATATTCTGCGCCAATGCCTTGTATCTGGATACCTTCAAAACCACTTTCATCAGGTACTACTATAACACCAGTTTGCTCAGATAGTATTTCATTTAACCTTATCGTACCAGTCTGTTTGATTTGTTTTTTAGAGATAAGAGTTACAGGTAGAGGTAAGGATGATAATTGTCTTGGGGTACGTGTAGCGGATATAATAACTTCATCTAATCTTTCAACTTTTGAAGAATCTTTTTGAGTGGTTTTGGTGTCTTGAGCTTGTGTAAAACCAATTAAAAAAAGTGAAAAATAAAAGTAAAAATAATTTTTATTTAGACTCATTCTTGATTAAATTTGCGGCAAATATATAAGTTATTTTAAATCATTCTAAATAAAAATAAACATTTTTTACACATGACATCTAGAGTATTTATTGCGCTATTGGCGCTATGTTTTTCAATGGAATTAACTGCACAAGACAAAAAGGAATTAGACAAAAATGCCATCAAAAAGATGTGCGGTTGTTATGAGGTGACCTTTAATTTTACGGAGACATTCAATTACAGTAATGATTCTTTATATAGACCTTCTGATACAAAAATTTCTAAAGGTCTTGAATGGGCAGAATTGGTAACTGATGAAGAGAATAAAATTTCAATGCAACATTTATTACAAGTAGGTCATGGCGGCCAATATCATATCGTAAAGCACTGGCGACAAGACTGGTTGTTTGAAAATAAAGACTTTTACATGTTTAACGGTGATAACCAATGGGTGTTTGAAACCAAATCTGAAGAAGAAGTTAAAGGACAATGGACGCAAAAAGTATATCAGGTAGATGACAGTCCACGTTACGAAGGTTCTTCAACTTGGGTACATGTTGATGGAAAAAGCTACTGGGAAAATACTACAGATGCGCCACTACCAAGAAGAGAATACACCAAACGTAGTGATTATAATGTTACGGAAAGAGGAAACCGTCACGAAATCACTGATTATGGATGGGTTCATGACCAAGATAATGCTAAAGTGATTAGAGAAGAAGGAAAAGAGGATATATTATTAGCAAAAGAAAAAGGTTATAATACTTATGTGAAAGTAGATGACAGCCGTTGCCAAGCTGCAGCAGATTGGTGGAAAGAAAATTACGATAAATGGGCTATAGTAAGAACCAAATGGGAGGATGTTTATGGTAGAAATAAAGATCTAAACCTCGAAGCTAAAGTAGATAATAAGGTATTATTTAAACATCTGTTTGATGACGCATTAACAGAGAAAAATGCGATTGAAGAGACAATTGAATCTTTTGTAAAGAAGTAAATATGAATAAATTTCAGCAATACTTTTTCAGTCTAACAATATTAGTTAGTATTCCGCTTTTTGCTCAAGATTCTAATATATTTTTAGATAGAGCTTATTGGAAATCTAATCCAACAATTGGCAATATAGAAAAGCATATAAAAGAAGGGCATGACGTTTCTGCACTAAATAGCAACGCTTTTGATGCTGTAACTTACGCCTTAATTGAAAAGGTTGATAACAAAACCATAGAGTATCTTTTAAGTCAGAAAGGTAATGGGGTCAATAAGATTACTCACGATGGAAGAACTTATATTTTCTGGGCAGCTTACAAGAATAACATTGAAATGATGCAATACCTTTTAGATAAAGGTGCTAAGACAGATATCATAGATGACCATGGTTATACTGTGATGAATTTTGCAGCTTCAACAGGTCAAACAGATACAAAGCTTTATGATTGGTTGATTACCCATGGTGCAGATGTATTAGTAGAAAAAAATCATAATGAAGCCAATGTATTATTATTGGTAGCTCCTTATTTAAAAGATACGAAGCTCATAGATTATTTTAAGGTTAAAGGAATTTCTATTCAGGACACGGATAAACATGGTAATGGGTTGTTTAACTATACTGCCAAACGAGGAAATATTTCGTTGTTAAAAAAATTGGTAGAATTAGGTATTCCATATCAAACCTTTAATGATCAAGGTGGTAATGCTATGATCTTTGCTGCAAAAGGTGCAAGACGCCATACTAACACATTAGAGGTTTACGAATATTTAGAATCTTTAGGTATAGAACCAAATGTGAAGACTAAAGAGGGAGAAACTCCTTTACATGCATTGGCATACAATTGTAAAGATATAGATGTCATCAATTATTTTCTTGATAAAGGAGTAAATCCAAATCAAGAAAATACAGATGGTAATACACCATTTATGAATGCAGCCTCTAGAAACGATTTAGACATTATTAAACTGTTAGCAAATTCAAATACAGATCTAAATCACCTCAATAAAAAAGGTCAATCTGCCCTAATGTTGGCAGTGCAAAGAAATCTTAACGATGTTGTTGCCTATTTGTTAGAAAATGGTTCAGATCTTTCAATAATTGATTCTAAGGGTAATTCACTTGCATATTATCTTCTAAATGCCTTCAATAATAAAAATTCAAAAATCTTCGAAGATAAATTAGAACTGCTTTTAAGAGCAGGACTGAACATGACCAAAAATCAATCTAAAGAGAATACATTATACCATTTAGCTGTTGAAAAAAATGATTTAGAATTGATAAAGCGTTTAAAGGATTTTGAAATAGAAATCAATGCGAAAAACAGTGATGGTTTAACAGCACTTCATATTGCATCAATGAAAGCTAAGAATGAAATAATCCTGAATTATTTGTTATCAATTGGTGCAGATAAATCAATAAAAACTGATTTTGAAGAAACCGTATTTGATTTGGCTAGCGAAAACGAGTTACTTAAAATCAATGCCATAGATATTACATTTTTAAAATAAATATTAAATGAAGAAATCATTATTAATACTATTACCAATAACCTTACTAACTTTTTTAAGTTTTACCTCTTTTAAAAGTGATGATGTTTCTAAATATAAATGCATGATTCAAATGACAAATTACACAGGTGAAGGTGCATATATTGTTATTTCATTACTGAATCCAGATGGTGAATACGAAGAAACATTATATGTGCAAGGTGATGATGATGAATGGTATTTTGATATTACAGAATGGTGGAATTTTTACGGCAAAAGACGTCCGAATATTGACGCTATTACTGGAGCGACTATAAGCGGTGGTGAAAGAGCCGTAAGTATTATAAAAATACCTAACGACAAACTGGATAAGGGTTATAAAATCCGATTTGAAACAGCTGTAGAAGACCAAGAATACTATGCAGATGACGTAGAATTTGAATTGACTTCAGAATCTGTAAAAAGCAAAGTTGAAGGAAAAGGATTTATACGATATATCCGCATGATGCCACAATAATAGAAAGATTTATATGACGATTTCGATATGGAGATATAGTCATTTATTATTGGCTATATCTTCAGCTGTTTTTATTTTCATAGCTACAATTACAGGTATAATACTAACCTTTGAGCCAATCTCAAGCCAGCTTCAACCGTTTGCTGTAGATAGAAACATTTCGTTAGCTGAAACGCTACATGTATTAGAGACTGAATATGATGAGGTCATTACGCTCACAGTCGACGAAAATAAGTTTATCAGTGCTTCTGTAATTACAAAAGAAGGCAAGAGCGAAACGTTTTATATAGATCCCAAAACGGGTGAAAATATTGGTCAGCTTATTAAGAAGGCACCAATATTTGAATTTGCAACCAATCTACATCGTTCATTATTCTTGAAATCTACAGGACGATTTTTAGTGGGATTGTTTTCATTTTTTCTTCTTTTAATAGCCATTACTGGAGTAAAACTAGTTCTAAAGCGTCAAGGTGGAATTAAACGTTTCTTTTCAAAGGTTGTGAAAGAAAATTTTGAACAGTATTATCATGTTGTTTTTGGCCGATATGCACTTATTCCCATACTTATTGTAACACTTTCAGGAGTGTACTTGTCTTTAGAAAAGTTTGATGCGTTACCTTCAGATAGAATAATTCAAATTGCAAATGAAGATGATACCGTTTTAGAAAAGAAGAACATTCAGGATTTTGAAATATTTCAAGATATAGATTTGTCACAGCTAAAATCTGTTGAGTTTCCATTCTCAGAAGATGAAGAAGACTATTTTATTATAGAGCTTAATGATAAGGAGTTATTTGTTAATCAATACACAGGAAAAATAATTAGTCAAGGACAAAAACCATTGGTAGTACTACTTTCAGCGCTAAGTCTCAAACTACATACAGGACAAGGATCAATATTTTGGGCAATTATTTTGTTATTAACCTGTTTGTCGATTTTATTTTTTATGTATTCTGGGTTTGCAATGACTTTAAAACGACGTAAGGATAAAACCAAAATTAAGAATAGAACAGGTATAGATGAAGCAGAATATATTATTCTTTTAGGATCAGAAACAGGAAATACCAAGCGCTTTGTAAAACAATTTTCTGAGGCTTTATCTGAAGTTGGAAACTCGGTTTTTGTAGACCAATTGAATAATTATACGTCTTACAAAAATGCACAGCAACTCATTGTCTTTACATCGACTTATGGTGAAGGTGATGCACCTAGTAATGCAACACAATTTATAAAGTTGTTAGGTAATGTAAAGCAATCTCAAAAGCTTAAGTATTCTGTAGTTGGTTTTGGGTCATTAATGTATCCGGACTTCTGTAAATATGCGATTGAAGTGAATGAACATTTACATATGTCACCAAACTTCGAACAACATTTAGAGCTATTTAAAATTAATAACCAATCTACCGAAGCTTTTAAAACATGGATTTCAAATTGGAATCGTGCATCACAACAACAGATCAAAATAAAAAGCACAAAGCCTGTTGTTAATACACAAAAACTTAAAGATTTTGAAGTTATAAATAATACAACGCTAAATGTGGATGATACTTTTTTATTGCAATTAAAACCTTATAAAAAACAGAAGTTTCAGTCAGGGGATTTACTCGCTTTATATCCAGAGGAAGACCATGTAGAGCGCTTATATTCAATTGGAAAGATAGGAGAAAGGATTGTTCTCAGTATTAAAAAACACGAGTTTGGGCTTTGTTCTACGCAACTTAGCAAACTTCAAAAGAATCATACGATTAAAGCTAAGTTGAAACGAAATCTCGATTTTCATTTTCCTACCTACGCCAAGGAGGTTATTATGATAGCAAACGGAACTGGTATAGCACCATTTTTAGGCATGATCTCTGGAAATATTGGTATTAAGAAACACTTATTTTGGGGAGGACGCACTAAGGCATCATCAGAGTTATATTCAGAATATATTAAGAAAGCATTGGCTGAAGACCATTTAACAAGCTTTCATGCCGCGTATTCTCAAGAAGAGAAACATAAAGTTTATGTGCAAGACCTAATACTTAAAAACAAATCAATATTTGTCAATGCCTTAAAAAATGAAGGTGTTATCATGATTTGTGGAGCTATTGCCATGCAAAATCGTGTTCTAGAGATTTTAGGTGAATTCACAATTAAAGAACTTAAGGCACCATTAAGTGTATTGGAAAATAACGAACAAATAAAAGTGGATTGTTATTAAAATATCACACTATTATGAGTCAAAAAATTAAAATTCTATCAAAAACCAAATGCGGTGAGTTGTATTACTTTTGCAATTGTAAATTATTTCATTTAGTCTTTAACAACTTGTTTTTTGAATTAGATAATGAAGAATTTGAGAGACTCAGATCTTACGTGCAAGATATTGAAATAGAATATTGGGAAGAAAGATTTAATTGTTCTATTCTAAAACGAACAATACCACTGCCAACAACACAAAATAATTTAGTTGTAATGTTTAGCAGACAAGAAGTTGTTGAATTGAGAACTCTTCTGTCTTTTAGAGATAAAGATTATAGGAAAAAAGACGCTTATCTCAATGTAGATGATATTGATTATGATTATGTATTCAATTGAATTAATATGGATGACATAGATTTAATTTACAGTGACACTGTTTTAACCTCATTTTATTGAAATGTTCTACCATTAATGAGTCTAAATTTCTTTTAAATCATGATAAGCTTATTAAAGATTTTTTTATGCTGCAAAATTATTTAAAATAAGTCTAAATAAAATTTGTGTAAGATGAAATTATTACTAATTTTGCTTCGTAATTTTAAAACAATCTAAATAAAAATGAAAAAAATTGTATTAAGTGTGATGACTTTAGTGGTTTTACTTACCTCATGTAGTAGTGATGATGATAATAATAATGATGTACCTCAAGTTGAAGCACCAGCTACTTATCAATTTGAAAGAAATGGTTCAACAACAGTAAGTTATTCTGGTCAAACTTCGCGTTTATTAATGGGTGGAGAATTAAGTAGTGCTTTAAAAAACACTTCTAATACGGAGATGGAATTAGATGGAATGTTTACAAATACAGGTGATTATTTTTCAACAAGTGATTTGAATAATTCTGGTAAAAACATCAGAAGTAAAACAGCAGCTTCAGCAGATTATTTTTCGGCAAACACTACTGTAGCGAATGAAATTAAATCTGATTTTGATGGTTGGATAGCTAATCATGTTTTAGAAGTTTTTCCAAATTGGGAAAATACAGCAACACCTGGTAATGCTGGAAGATTACAAGAATCTGGTGGTACATATAGATACGTTAATGCTAAAGGTTTAGAATACGACCAAGCAGTTATCAAAGGTCTTATTGGAGCTTTAACTGCTGATCAAATGCTTAATAACTACTTAAGTCCAGCAGTATTAGATGCTGGTAGTAACAGAGCAGATAATGATGGCGATATCTTAGCTGAGGGCAAAAACTATACAACCATGGAGCATAAGTGGGATGAAGCATTTGGTTACCTATACGGTACAGATGATGCTTTAGCGCCTCAATTAAATCAAGATAGTTTTTTAAATAAATATTTGTCAAGAGTTGAAAATGACGATGATTTTGCTGGTATTGCAGAAGTTATCTACAATGCTTTCAAATTAGGTAGAGCTGCGATTGTTGCTAAAAATTATGCTGTAAGAGACCAACAGGCACAAATTATTAGAGAACAGATTTCAGAAGTTATAGGAATAAGAGCTGTATATTATTTACAAGCTGCAAAACTTACTCTAGGTACAGATAATGCTTCTGCTTTCCATGATTTATCAGAAGGTTATGGTTTTATTTACAGTTTACAATTTACTAGAAAACCTGGAACGGATGAGCCATATTTTACTAAGAGTGAAGTAGATGCTTTCTTAACACAATTAACAATTGGCAACGGATTTTGGGATTTAGCGTCTTCGACTTTAGATGATATGTCAGATGATATCGCTATGAGGTTTAATTTTACAGTTATGGAAGCTGCACCAAACAGTTAAAATGTTTAATTAGAAGTATTAAATTTGCCAAAAAAAGAAAAAGACTAATAATGAAGAAGAATTTAATAACACTGCTGTTTTCTGTTGTATTAATGTATGGTTGTACATCATCAGATAATGGTGGTAATGCAGATAATAATGATAATTTTGATAGAAGCGCATTATTAAGTAATTATGCTGATAACATCATTTTACCTTCTATTGCAGATTTTCAGGCTAAAGTTTCAGCATTAGATGTTGCTAGAGGTAACTTTATAAATAACATTAACCAAAACAATTTAGATGTATTAAGTAATGCTTGGTTAGAAGCGTATAAGGCATGGCAATACGTAGGAATATACAATATTGGTGCTGCTGAATCATTTACTTCAAATGAAAACGGATTTAGAACATATTTTAATATCTATCCGGTTTCAACTGCTCTTATTGAAAGTGGTGCTGCAAATAGTAATTATAACCTTAATGCCGATGCATATTTTAGTGCACAAGGATTTCCGGCTTTAGATTTTCTGTTGAATGGTATAGCAGATACAGATGCAAGTCCTTTAGATAAGTTTACTACTAATGCTAATGCCACAGGCTACATTCAGTATATGACAGATGTGCAATCTCAAATTAACGCGAGAACATCTACTATTTTAAATAATTGGCAAGATACATTTAGAGATGAATTTGTGTCAAATACATCTTCAAGTGCTACAGGATCAATTAGTAAGATTGTAAATGATTATATTAATTACTACGAACGTGCATTAAGAGCGAATAAGATTGGAACGCCTGCTGGAAATTTCTCTGCTGGTCAAACTTTTCCAGATAAAGTTGAGGCATATTATAAAAATGATGTTTCAAAAGAGTTAGCATTATTGAGTTTAGATGCGGTTCAGAAATTTTTTAACGGTCAGGCCATCGATGGTTCATCGAGTAGTGAAAGTTTAGCAGATTATTTAGTTTACCTTGATAATTCAACATTAAAGGACGATATTAATACAAAATTTAATGCCGCAAGACAACAGATTCAGACATTAAATAATAGCTTCAGTCAGCAAGTTATTGATGATAACACTCAAATGACATTAGCTTATGATGCTTTACAAGCTGCAGTTATCTTACTAAAAGTTGACATGGCTTCTGCCTTAGATATACAAATAGATTTTGTCGATAATGATGGTGACTAATCTATTTAGAAAGTAAATGAAGGGTTCTCATTAATGAGAATCCTTTTTTTGTTTTATGAGAAACCAAATTAGAAAATACATCAAAACCAGCACAAGTTCAGCACCTTTAGCAGTGTTTAGAATAGGTTTTGGTGTTATGATGCTTCTGAGCGTTATTAGGTTTTGGTATAATGGATGGATTGAAACACTTTATATTAATCCGAAGTTTCACTTTTCGTATTTCGGTTTTCAATGGGTAAAACCATTAGGTGATTACACGTACCTTCTATTTTTAGTATGTGGAATCGCTTCACTCTTAGTGGCATTAGGGTTTAAGTATCGCATTGCTATTATTACGTTCTTTATAACCTTTACCTATATAGAGTTAATGGATAAAACCACTTATCTAAATCATTATTACTTTATAAGCCTACTTAGTTTTGTAATGTGTTTTTTACCTGCAAACGCTTATTTCTCGGTTGATAACTTCATACAAAAAAAGCAGTATAAAGAAATACCGAAATGGACGATAGATAGTGTAAAACTTTCGCTTGGAATCGTATATGTATATGCTGGCTTAGCTAAGATTAATAGCGATTGGTTGTTTAAAGCGCAACCCTTAAAGATATGGTTGCCTTCAAAATACGATTTGCCATTAATTGGTGAGACAATAATGCAACAACACTGGTTTCATATTGCTATGAGCTGGTCTGGTATGTTGTATGATTTATGCATTCCTTTTTTACTACTTTACAGAAAAGCCAGATGGTTTGCGTTTGGGTTAGTAGTGATTTTTCATGTGTTTACCGGAGTATTGTTTCCTATTGGGATGTTTCCATTTATAATGATAGTCTCATCATTAATCTTTTTTGATTCGACAATTCACCATCGAATACTTAATTTTTTTAGAAGTTTATTCAAAAGTATAAAGCCACGAAACGAATCTATAGCTTCATCGATTTACAACTACAAGCATCAAAATATAGTACTACCTGTTATTGCAATATTCTTTGCTATTCAATTACTTTTGCCGTTTCGTTATTTATTATATCCGGGTGAATTATTCTGGACAGAAGAAGGATTTCGTTTTTCGTGGAGAGTTATGCTAATAGAGAAAACAGGATTCGCAGAATTTAAAATAGTTAATGGAAAAACTAAAGAAGCATTTATAGTTAATAATTCAGATTTTTTGACATCTTTTCAAGAAAAGGAGATGAGCACACAACCAGATTTTATATTAGAGTATGCTCACTTTCTTGGCAAACATTTTGAATCACAAGGTCATCAAAATCTAGAAATATATGTTGATAATTTTGTGTCTTTAAACGGACGGCGAAGTCAACGTTTTATAGACTCAAAAACTGATTTATTACAACAAAAAGAATCATTCAAACCTAAAGATTGGATTTTACCATTTAATGATGAAATTAAAGGATTATAGTCTATTATTCGTATTTACAATTTTTTGCTGTTTTGCTATTGCTCAGCAAAAAGTTTCTGGGATTATTACTGATGCCTCAAACCAACCACTTAATAATGTTGAAGTTTTTGATAAGGTTTCAGGGAAATTAGCTGAGACAAATTCAGAAGGTTATTACGAGTTTTATACAAACAAGAACGCACTAACGATAGTCTTTTTTTCTTATGATTATAAAATAAAAGAAGTACAACTATCATTAACTGAAGATGTAATTTTAAACCAAACGTTAGAACCATTAGGTGAAGAGCTGTCTTTAGTAGAAATAACTGCTAGAAAGAAACAAGTATTTCAATTAAGTCGATTAAAAGATGTTGAAGAAACTGCTATATATGCAGGTAAAAAGACAGAAGTTGTATTGCTAGACCAATCTATGGCTAATTTGGCAACCAATAATGCGCGTCAAATCTATAGTCAAGTAGCAGGTTTAAATATTTATCAAAATGATGATGCAGGTTTACAGCTTAATATTGGTGGTAGAGGATTAGATCCAAATAGAACGGCAAATTTTAATACAAGACAAAACGGATACGACATTAGTGCAGATGTTTTAGGATATCCGGAAACCTATTATTCGCCTGCGGCGGAAGGACTAGAAGAAATTCAAATTATAAGAGGCGCAGCATCACTACAATACGGAACGCAGTTTGGCGGACTTATTAATTTTATAATGAATAAGCCAAATCCTAATAAGCCACTAGAGCTTATTACAAGAAATACACTTGGAAGCTTCGGTTTGTACACCAATTTTACAAGCTTAAGCGGAACTAAAGACAAATGGAGCTATTATACCTTTTTCAATTACAAAAAAGGTGATGGATTTAGACCAAATTCTGAGTTTGAATCAAAAAACATATACACACATATTGGTTATCAGTTTAATGATAACACGTCTTTAACAGGTGAGTTGACGTATCTTAATTATCTAGCACAGCAAGCAGGTGGATTATCAGACGATATGTTTGAAGAAAACCCATATCAAAGCAATAGAGCTAGAAATTGGTTTGAAATAGATTGGTTATTATACAATTTTAAGCTTTCTCATAAGTTTTCAGAACAAACCAATTTTACATTCAATTTTTTTGGTCTCAACGCCACCAGAAATGCTCTAGGTTTTAGGAAAAATAGAGTAGACCAAATAGATGACGGCTCAGAACGAGATATCATTGCTGGTGACTTTAATAACTTTGGTTTTGAAGCTCGACTTTTAAGTAAATATAAAATCTTTAATAAAGATGCCACGTTTTTAATAGGTTCTAAGTATTATAATGCAAATAATAGTCAGCAGCAAGGTCCAGGATCTACTGGTAGTGGTCCTGATTTTGATATAAGAACAGATGAATTTCCTAACTATCCTGACCAATCTAATTTTGATTTTCCTAACCTAAATGTAGCAGTTTTCGGCGAGAATATCTTTTACCTTAATGATAAGCTTTCTATTACACCAGGGTTTCGATTTGAATACATAAAAACCGAAAGTGTTGGTTTTTATCAACGCACCAATACAGATGCAGCAGGTAACGTTATTTTTCAAGACATTGTGCAAGATGATAGGACTTTTGAAAGACACTTTTTCTTGTTTGGTTTAGGTTTGAGTTATAAACCAACCTCAAGTATAGAAATTTATGGTAATGTTTCTCAGAACTATCGTTCAGTGACGTTTTCAGATATTAATGTGGTTAATCCTTCAATTGTAATAGATAGAGATATTACAGACGAAGACGGTTACACCATAGACTTAGGTTTTAGGGGCAATGTAAATCAACTGGTGTCTTATGATGTTGGTTTTTTTGGATTATTCTATAATAACAGATTAGGTTTAGTTGATTTCACAGAATCAGGTAATTTCAAGAAATTAAGAACAAATATTGGCGATGGTAGAATGCTGGGTGTCGAAACTCTAATTGATTTTAATTTGAAGAAGCTTATAAAAATGAATTCAAATTACAGTCTAAACTACTTTGTAAATACATCTTTTATTAAATCGGAATATACAAGGTCATTAAAACCAGGTGTTAGAGTAGGAAACGCCGTTGAATTTGTGCCGAATTTAAATTTTAAAACAGGATTACGATTTGGATATAAAGATTTTCAGGCTAGTTTTCAATATTCTTATTTAGGAAGTCAGTTTACTGACGCTACTAATTCTACTGAGTCAGATTTAAGTGGAATAATTGGCGAAATACCAGAATATGACATTTTGGATTTTTCATTAGCTTATTCATATAAGAATTTTAAAATTGAAACTGGTGTAAATAATGTTTTAGATAATAACTATTTTACAAGAAGGGCTACTGCCTATCCAGGTCCAGGAATTATTCCTTCTGCACCAAGAAATTGGTTTGTAACTTTGGAAATTAAAATTTGAGATAAGCCTATTCGTATTAGGTATAATAGTTGTATATTTGCACGCAATTATAACGTAATTGCATCATGACAGCACACGATAATAAACTAGTTGGAGAAGGTCTTACTTATGACGACGTACTTCTAGTTCCTGCATTTTCAGAAGTCTTACCACGAGAGGTTAGTATAAAAACCAAATTCACACGTAATATTACTATCAATATACCTGTAGTTTCTGCAGCTATGGATACTGTTACAGAGAGTAAAATGGCCATTGCCATGGCTCAAGAAGGTGGTATTGGTGTACTTCATAAAAACATGACTATTGAGCAGCAAGCTCAAAAAGTAAGACGCGTAAAACGTGCTGAAAGTGGCATGATAATAGATCCTGTGACTTTACCGATGACTGCAATTGTGGCAGATGCTAAAAATGCAATGCGCGAACACAGTATTGGGGGTATTCCTATTGTTGATGAAGATGGTAAATTAAAAGGAATTGTAACGAATAGAGATCTACGTTTTGAGCATAAAAATGAAAGACCTATAGTTGAGGTAATGACAAGTGAAAACTTAGTAACATCTTCAGTAGGAACGTCATTAAAAGATGCTGAAAAAATCTTGCAACAAAATAAAATTGAAAAATTATTGATTGTTGATGACAATTATAAGCTATCAGGCTTAATTACGTTTAGAGATATTACTAAGGTGACTCAAAAACCTAATGCAAATAAAGACCAATACGGAAGACTACGTGTAGCTGCAGCAATTGGTGTAACTGGTGATGCTGTGGAAAGAGCTTCAGCATTAGTTAATGCTGGTGTTGATGCTATTGTTATTGATACAGCGCACGGGCATACAAAAGGTGTTGTTTCCGTATTAAAAGAAATTAAAAATCAATTTCCACAATTAGAGGTAATCGTTGGTAACATAGCTACAGGTGAAGCGGCTAAATATTTGGTAGAGGCAGGAGCTGATGCAGTAAAAGTAGGAATTGGTCCAGGTTCAATTTGTACAACACGTGTTGTTGCTGGTGTTGGTTTTCCTCAGTTTTCAGCAGTACTAGAAGTGGCAGCTGCTATAAAAGGTTCTGGTGTACCAGTAATTGCTGATGGTGGAATTCGTTATACAGGTGATATCCCAAAGGCAATTGCTGCTGGTGCAGATAGTGTAATGCTAGGTTCACTTTTAGCAGGAACAAAAGAAAGTCCTGGAGAAACTATTATTTACGAAGGACGTAAGTTTAAATCTTACCGTGGAATGGGTTCTGTTGAAGCTATGAAACACGGAAGTAAAGACCGTTATTTCCAAGATGTTGAAGACGATATTAAAAAACTAGTTCCTGAAGGTATTGTTGGACGCGTACCATATAAAGGAGAACTTAACGAGAGTATTCATCAATTTGTTGGTGGACTAAGAGCAGGAATGGGTTATTGTGGTGCAAAAGATATAGAAACCTTAAAGGAGACTGGGCGTTTTGTGAAAATTACAAGTTCAGGTATTAATGAAAGTCATCCACATGACGTAACAATTACTAAAGAAGCACCTAATTATTCAAGATAATTACAACTTCTACAATAAATGAGACAGCATCTTTACGATGCTGTTTTTTTTATGTCAATTTTATATTCTTTATAAAATGTTAATAGAGAACATATAGGCTCTATTTCAATGTATCTTTGTGATACATGAACAAAAAATCTATAATAATAATTGGTGCAGGAATTGCTGGTCTTTCTAGTGCAATTAGACTAAGGTCGCAAGGGCACAACGTCACAGTATTTGAAGCGAATTCTTATCCAGGTGGTAAACTTACGGCATTTTCAGAGCAAGGCTATCGTTTTGATATGGGGCCATCTTTATTTACTATGCCTCAGTACGTAGAAGATTTGTTTAAGGTTGCAGGGAAAGATATTTCTAAATATTTCTCTTACAAAAAGAAAGATATTATTTGTAACTATTTTTATGAAGATGGCACAACATTTAGTGCTTTGGCTAACGTTGATGATTTCGCAGAAGAGGCTTCACAAGTTTTTAATGTAGATAAATCTGCTTTATTAGAGTATTTAAATAAAAGCAAGAGGAAGTACGATTTAACGGCTTCATTATTTTTAGAAAAATCATTGCATAAGGGATCAACTTACCTTTCAAAAGATACACTGAAGGCTATATTTAATGTAAATGCTTTAGATATTTATACCACTTTAGATGGACTTAATGCAAAAGTGTTTAAAGATAATCGCCTAGTGCAATTATATAATCGTTTTGCGACATATAATGGGTCTTCACCATACAAGACTCCAGGAATAATGTCTATGATACCTCACTTAGAGCAGTACTATGGTACCTTTATACCTAAAGGCGGAATGCATCAAATTACACAAAGCATGTTTCAGCTATCGAAAGATATTGGTGTGACGTATCATTTTAACACTAAGGTTAATGAAATTTTGGTTGAGAATAACAGGGCATGTGGTGTTTTGGTAGGAGGAGATATCATTAAAGCTGACATCGTAGTGTCAAATGCTGATGTAGTTCCCACATATAGGAACCTTTTACCAAAGGAAAAGGCACCTGAAAAAATACTTCAGCAACCGAGAAGTAGTTCTGCATTAATTTTCTATTGGGGAGTTAAAAAAGAATTTCCAGAATTAGATTTACATAATATTTTCTTCTCAAAAGACTATCCGACCGAGTTTGATTATATTTTTAATAGAAAAAATGTACATCACGACCCGACAGTGTATATAAATATAACTTCAAAAGATGAGCATGACGATGCTCCAAAAGGTTGTGAAAATTGGTTCGTAATGATTAATGTGCCAAGTAATACAGGACAAGATTGGGATAGTATTATTGAAAAATCTAGAGAAAATATAAAGCACAAAGTCAACCGATTGTTAAATGTTAATCTTGATGACTTAATAGAGTATGAAAGTGTGTTAGATCCAAGATTAATAGAGTCTAAAACGCAAAGTTATCAAGGTGCCTTATATGGTGCCTCTAGTAATAATAAGTATGCAGCATTTTTAAGGCACCCAAATTTTAAGAGTTCTATTAAGAATTTGTTTTTTTGCGGTGGAAGTGTGCATCCAGGTGGCGGCATACCTTTATGTTTACTATCAGGAAAAATAGTAGCTGAACTTATCGAAAATAATAGCTAAGATGGATAAAACTTTAAAGCTAAAAATATCTGTTTTTGTTGTTTGGTTATTCACAATATCTGGCATTTTTGGTATCCTTTCTGATTATCAAGAGTGGTTTTTATCATTAACACCATTGAATTTATTGGTGAGTTTTTTAGCGGTATATTGGCTAATTGAAGATGTTAGTAGAAAACTGTTATATGCACTTAGTATTCCTTTTTTCTTGGGATTTATAACTGAAGCATTAGGTGTTAATTATGGGCTAATTTTTGGAAGTTATGCTTATGGTGAAAATTTGGGCTATAAAGTTTTTGGGGTACCTATCATGATATGTGTCAATTGGGCCTTGTTAACCATAATAACAGCAGATGTTGCTAAAACAATTACAAAGAATGTATTGTTGAGTGCTTTCATTGGTGGCGCCCTAATGACGGGATTAGATTTTATTATTGAAGTATCCGCACCAAGATTTGATTTCTGGGAATTTGAGAATGGCGTAGTGCCTTTGCAAAACTATATTGGTTGGCTAATTACAGCCTTTGTAGCGCATTTAGGTTATCAGTCTTTTAAAATAAAAACCGATAAAACAATTTCAATACAAGTGTTTATTTCAATTATTGTATTCTTTACTGTTTTTCTAATCTATTAAATGAGGAGTTACGATTACATCATTTTAGGCGCAGGCGCTTCAGGTTTAATGCTGGCGTATCGTTTAGCATTAGACCCATATTTTGATGATAAGACTGTGCTTATTATTGATAAAGTAAAAGATAAAGGCAATGATAGAACATGGTGTTATTGGGAAAATGGCAAAGGTGAATGGGATAATATTTTAACCAAAGTCTGGCCGAATATTATTTTTGGAAGTAATACCCATTTAAAGACATTTGATATTACGCCTTATCAATACAAAATGATACGAAGTGAGAACTTTTATAATTCGCTTTGGAAAACAATTAATGAAAAACCCAACTTTACGTTTGTTGAAGATGATGTAAAGAGTTTTAAAGATGAAGATGATAACGTATTAGTAAAAACGGAACATGCTGATTACGTTGGTAAAAAGTTGTTTAATAGTATTCCAGATCCAGATATTTATTATTCTCAAAACAAATATCCAGTCATACAGCAGCATTTTGTTGGGTGGTTTGTGAAAACAAAAACTGACATTTTTGATGATAATACAGCCACTTTTATGGATTTTACAATTCCGCAAAAAGGGAATACCAGATTTATGTATGTGTTACCTTTAGATAAGAAGACAGCACTGATTGAATATACGTTATTTTCAAAAGACTTTTTAGAAATCTCAGAATACGAAGAAGCTATAAAAACCTATCTTAAAGATAAAGGTATTGAAGACTATGAAATAGTAGAAAAAGAAAAAGGTGCAATACCAATGACGTCTTTTAAGTTTGCCAAATTAAACTCTAAAAATATTTTGAATATTGGTACCGCTGGTGGTTGGACAAAAGCAAGTACCGGTTATTCCTTTAATAATACCACAAAAAAGACCAAGTCTCTTATAAGATTTTTGAAGTCTGAGAGAGACTTATCTAAGTTTTATAAAGCCTCAAAATTTGAGCTCTACGATTTAATTTTCTTAGATGTTTTGGCTAATTATAATGAAAAAGGTTCAGCTATTTTTTCTTCAATGTTTAAGAAGGTAAACGTTAAAACCATTCTGAAGTTTTTAGATGAAGAAACTTCAATCCCTGAAGATCTTAAAATTATATTATCTGTTCCACCTAGAAGATTTATGCAAAGCTTACTAAAGCGTACGTTTTAATTTTGGTAAACTTGACCTCTATGAGGCTTTAGAGCATCTCTAATGGGTTTCATGTCACTTTCATCAACAACTAAGTAGGCCAGACTGTGCATATCAGTTAGTGTTTCAACACCTGTTATATCTATATTTAATGACTCAGCAAGTATATACTCTTTTAAGTGAATCAAATGATGCTCAGCTGTTCGTTGACTAGCAGGACCTCTGAAGTCCCAAATTAATTTAAGTTTACGCATGAGTTACAGAAGTTCCGTTTTCAATGAAGTTCTTAAAATTGGCCATATATTTTCGCGCTTGTTTTTTGTAGGTTCTAGGCATAAAAACAATCATGGCATGCATTAAAAAATTAGTAGGTATGTATTCATTGACACAAGTCCAAAGTGTATCACCTTCTTTGGTGCTTTTGAAATAATTCTCTTGAATGTTTCTAATACCTTTTGATGCGTAATCGGCATAAAATTCATCAGGAAAGTTTTGTTTAGTAATAGTTTCAATGACTTCCATTTGTTGTCCACTAAACCTATATGTAAGTCTAATTTTAGCCCCAAATTCACCTGGATTTCCAGAAAGATGTTCAATCTTATATAGACCATCTTGCCAATGCTTTTTATTTTCAATATTATTCATTTTATGAATAACATCTTGCAATGGTTTGCGAATTAAAATCTCAGTAGAAAATTTCATGCTTTAAATAAACAGGTCTATAGTTTGTTTTGCAAATTTCGGATTATTTAAGAACATAATCTTAAATATTCGATTAAGTTTCATTTTTTATAGATTGATACAGCTTAGGATGATAAAAATTCAATCAATGATATAATAAAATAAGTCTAGTTTAGTTCTTATGGAATGAAATTTGTTTAACTAGTTTTCGTGAGCTTCATTCTTCTTGTAGAATAGGCTATTTATGTTATTTTTGCTGAACTTAATACGAATCGTGTTATAACAATTTCAATAAAATATTAATAGACTATGAAAATAAAATTTGGTTGGTTAATCCTTACGTTTTTGGTGTCTGGTTTGTCATATGGACAAAAAGATGATAGACCGCTTTTAACAGTAGATGGTGACCCTATAATGACTTCTGAATTTTTAAGAGTTTATAATAAAAATTTAGATTTAGTAAAAGACGAAAGCCAGAAGGATGTTGATGGTTATTTAAAACTGTTTACAGAATATCAATTAAAACTAAAAGAAGCGAGACGCTTAAAGTTACACGAAGATGAAAAGTATAAGCGTGAGTTTAACAGATATAAGAAGCAACTAACAAAAAATTATTTATCTGAAAATAAGGTAACTGACGATTTAGTTGAAGAAGCTTATGACAGAAATGCTTTAGATATAAATGCTTCACATGTTCTAGTAAGATTAGATGCCGGAGCAAAGGATACTTTAGAAGCTTACAATAAAGTACTAGAATTAAAAGAAAGAGTATTAAAAGAAGGATTTAATAATGTAAAAAAGGACGTTCACGACGGTAAAAAGATATTTTTAGAAGACTTAGGGTATTTTTCTGTTTTTAAAATGGTATATGATTTTGAGACAGCAGCTTATAATACCCCTGTAGGTGAAATTTCAGAACCTTTTAGAACCCAATTTGGATATCATGTAGTTCAGGTAAATGATAGAAGACCATCAAGAGGAACAATCACTGCTGCTCATATCATGATTAGTACGAATCAAAAAGATACGCTAATAGATCCGGAAAAGAGAATTAACACCATTTATCAAAAGTTTCTTCAAGGTGAGAACTTTGAATCATTAGCAAAGCAGTTTTCAGATGATAAAAGTTCGGCTAAAAATGGAGGTAGATTGTCAGAATTTAAGAGTGGGCAACTGAGTTCTACAGTATTTGAAGATATGGCCTTTTCGTTAGAAAACGATGGTGATGTGAGTAAACCATTTAAGTCTGCGTATGGATGGCATATAGTAAAGCGTTTAAAACTTCAGAGTATTCAATCGTTTGAAGAATTAAAACCATCTTTAGAAGCAAGTGTGAAGAGAGATACAAGATCTAAGCTCATAAATACGGCAATGGTTAAGGAATTAAAAGAAAGATATAATATTGTGTATAATACCAAGGCAAAATCTTATTTTGAGTCTATTTTGTCACAAGATTTCTACACACGAAAATGGGAGTTGCCAGAAGATTTTAAAAAGGAAGAAAAAGTGTTTACAATAAATGGTTCGGTATATACTTATGATGATTTTGGTAGACATTTAAATTTTGCGCAACGTATATATACCAATCAATCCATTCCATTTACTACAATCATTGAAAAAGAATTCGATAAGTTTTTTGAAAAAACAATTTTAAAGTATAGAGAAGAAAATTTAGAGTTAGAAAACGAGGAATTTGCAAACATTATTAAAGAGTATAGAGATGGATTATTACTGTTTGATCTCATGGAAAAGGAGATCTGGAATAAGGCATCTAAGGATTCTCTGGGCTTAGAGAGGTACTATAATGCAAATACTGCAAATTACCAATGGAAAGATAGAGTCGAAGTTTCGATGGCTTCAGTGGCTGAAAAATCTGTGGCAGCCAAAGTCTTAGAGTTAATGAAGGAAGGCAAAACAAATGTTGAGATTACAGAGTTGATTAATGGCAATAAGATTCAGACAGTATTATTTACAAACAAAACCTTTGATATTGGTGATGCTAAACTGCCTTCAGATTTAGAAGTAAAAGAAGGATTGTCTTCTAAAATATATGCACATAATGGTGCGTTTCATATTATTGATATTAAATCTGTTTTGCCTGCTGGGTCTAAAACACTTGAAGAGGCAAAAGGTTCAGTAATTAGTGATTATCAAGAAGATATTGAAAAAAATTGGATTGAGTCATTGTACAACAGGTTTGAAATTAAAGTAGATAAAAAAGCGCTCAAGGCAGTTAAGAAGATTATTAATAAGTCGTAGTTTTTTTGAAAAAAATTGGATACATAGTATTGGTGTGTTTGTGCGCAGTTAGTTGTAAGTTCTTTAAATCTGCAGACGACCGCAAACCAATTGCAAGTGTTGATGAATCCTTTCTTTACGAAGAAGATATTGAAGGTATCGTACCTGATGGTACTAGCAAAGAGGATAGCACCTTATTAGTGAATGCATACATCAATAGATGGGCTTCACAATTAATTTTGATGGATAAGGCTTTATTAAATCTGTCAGAAGAAAAACAGGATGATTTTTCTAAGTTAGTTGAGCAATATAAAAGTGATTTATATACCAGAGCATATATGGAAGCTTTGGTTAAAAAGAATATTGATACAATTGTTAAACTAGATGAAGCGAAATTGTTTTATGAATTAAATAAAGAGTCGTACAAACTTAATGATGATTTATTACAATTTAGATATATAAGTCTACCTGCTAACTCAATAAATCTAGATACAATTGAAAATAGATTTAAAAGGTTTGAATTTAAAGATAAACGGTACTTAGATTCTATTTCTTTGCAGTTTAAATCATACAACTTAAATGATTCATTATGGGTCAAGTATAGTAAGCTAATAGAGAAGGTACCTGTATTGAATTTAGAAAATAAAAATCAACTGTTAAAAAAAACTAATTTCTTACAACTCAAAGATTCAATAAACCTATATTTGATGCACGTTAATGACATCAAAACATCTAATGATTATGCACCATTAAGTTATGTGTACGGATCAATAAAAAAAATAGTGATTAACAAGAGGAAGTTAGAGCTGATAAAGCAACTCGAAAATGATATTACAAAGGATGCAATTAAGAACAATCAATTTAAAATTTATAATTAAAGCAGTATGTATCTACTGTTTTGCTTTTGTCGGAATACAAGTGCAAGCACAAGAAATTATTCCCGACGAAGTGACACCGGAGAAGCCAAAAGATACTGTAATAAATGCTACAAGGTTAAAAGCAGATGGAGTGGCGGCAGTAGTTGGTGATTTTATAGTGTTAGAATCAGATTTAAATAGAGAGATTGCACAACTAGAGGCTCAGGGTGCAGATCTTTCAGGTATTACACGTTGTGAACTTTTTGGTAGTTTGTTAGAAGACAAGTTATATGCACATCAAGCGATACAAGACAGTGTTATCGTTAATGAGTTGTATATTCAATCTATGGTTGAACAACAAATTCAAGGAATTTTAGCACAAGCACAACAAGACATCAACTGGTTAGTAAAATATTATAAGAAGGAATCCGAGCAGCAATTGAGAGATGAAATGTTTGAAATTAATAAGAATGGTTATTTGGCTCAAGAAATGCGTAAGAAAATTTTCGAAGGTATAGATGTAACACCAGAAGAAATAAGAACGTTCTTTAATGATATCCCGAAAGATCAAAGACCAACATTTGGTACCGAATTAAAAGTTGCTCAAATTGTGGTAATTCCAAAAGTTACAGAAGAAGCTAAACAAAAAGTTATTGATAGACTGAATGGTTTTAAGAAAGAGGTAGAAAATGGCTCAAGTTTTATAACAAAAGCACTCTTCTATTCTGAAGATGGTGGTTCTAAGAATAATGGAGGTTTATTACCGACTATGAATAGAAAGAATCCTCAAATGGTTAAGGAATTTAGAGATGTGGCGTTTAATCTGCAAGAAGGTGAAGTCTCTGAACCATTTGAAACAGATTTTGGTTATCATATCATTTATCTCGAAAAGATTAGAGGGCAAGACTATGAAGTGAGACATATTTTATTAAGACCAGAGTTATCGCAAGAGGCTATACAAGAGGCTAAGGATAAAATAGATGAGATAAGAGAAAAAATTGTTGATGGTTCTGTAACTTTCGCAGAAGCAGCAAGAGAGTTTAGTGATGAAGAAGAAACGAAGTACGAAGGTGGTCGACTTATGAATCCAGTGACACAGGATTTTAATTTTGAATTAGCCAAAATGGATACAGAAATGTATACTCAAATTCAGGGTTTGAAAGATGGAGAAGTAAGTGAAGTTATACAGGATGAAGATAGAATAAATAGCATCAAATTTAAATTGATGATGGTGACTGATAGAATTAATGACCATGAAGCGGATTTCGCAAAGGATTACCTAAAAATTAAAAATTTAGCACTTCAAGATAAGCAGGTAAAAGCAGTAGAGAAATGGCAAGAAGAAACCATTAGAAATACCTATATTAAAATTAATGGTGAGTATAGAGATTGCGAGTATCAAAGTGATTGGCTAAAAACAGAATAATATATGTCTGACGTAACTGTTATTGAAAACTTTGTAAAAAAGTATCAAAGTCTAAAACAAGAAATTTCTAAAGTAATTATTGGTCAAGAAGAGGTTGTAGATCAGATTTTGATTTCTATTTTCTCTGGTGGGCATTCACTACTTATTGGTGTGCCAGGTTTGGCAAAAACCTTAATGGTGAATACTATTGCTCAAGCACTTGGTTTAGATTTTAAACGTATTCAGTTTACGCCAGATTTAATGCCAAGCGACATTCTTGGAAGTGAAATATTAGACGAAGACAGAAGATTTAAATTTATAAAAGGACCAATTTTCGCCAATATTATCCTTGCAGATGAGATAAATAGAACTCCACCAAAAACTCAAGCAGCTTTACTAGAGGCCATGCAAGAGCGGGCGGTTACTGTTGCGGGTCATCAATATAAACTTAGTTTACCATTTTTTGTTTTAGCGACACAAAACCCAATTGAGCAAGAAGGAACCTATCCTTTACCTGAGGCGCAATTAGACCGCTTTATGTTTGCTATAAGACTTGAGTATCCTTCATTTCAAGAAGAAGTTGAGGTTGTAAAATCCACAACTTCAGATATTAAACCTGAGGTGAATTCGTTATTCACAGCACAAGAAATTATTGATTTTCAGAATGTAATTCGTCGTATTCCTGTGGCGGATAACGTCGTTGAGTACGCTGTTTCATTAGTAGGTAAAACAAGACCAAAAGCAAATACTGCAGCCGATGTTGTAAAAGAATTTGTAGATTGGGGAGCAGGTCCAAGAGCTTCACAAAATTTAATTTTAGCCGCAAAAACACATGCTGCAACAAAAGGTAAATTTTCTCCAGACATAGAAGATATTCAAGCCGTAGCCATTGGAATTTTAAGACATAGAATTATCAAAAACTACAAAGCAGAAGCAGAAGGTATTACAGACGAAAAAATCATAGAAAGTTTATTCTAATAGTAAATCTATATCTGACTTAAGTGTTATTATAGATTCATCATCTAATAAATTATAGAATCCTCGTATACGTTGCTTTTTATCAATTAATGCGGCATAAGTAGAATGATAAAAGTCTTCAGTATTGTTTTCAATTTTGAAACTCGTCCTTAGTAATTCTGAAATATGTCGTAATTCCTTTTCTGTACTGTGCAGAAAGTACCAATTACTACTCATTAAAGCGTCATGATTCTCGGCGTAGGAATGAAGTACTGACGTTGTATCGTTTACATAATCTATACTGATTGAATTAATTAAGAATTCATCATTATTTCTAAAATCTTGAGCAATGTCTTTGAGTGGCACTATCATCTTAGGACAAATGGTAGGGCATCTTGTGAAAAAGAAATTCATTAATACAACCTTATCTTTAATGCTTTGGTCATTGAATTTATTGCCATAATGATTGGTAAAATTAAATTCACGAATATCGTATTCAGTCCTTTTACCTTGTTCATTAATATAGTAACTAAGGACTGGTAATTCTTGCTGATTGTTACAAGATGAGAAGAGCAGAAGAAGTAGAATGATACTAGCCTTAATTCCCATTATTATAAGCTTTAACTTTAATGTCCATTTCTTCATCATAAAAAAACAAAAACATACTCGCCATCATGTCTTGATCTATGTCTGAGGTGTTATTTGTTTTTAATATTAATTCATATTCGTGCTCAGGATAGAGTAGCACCCCGGTTTTACTGGTAAAATCTGGTGTAGCACCTAAACCAATTTTGTCTTTATGATTTTTTGGGAAGCAATTATAAATAATACTATCCGATGTTTTATCTACAAGTGTAAATTGACTAGCAAATGGATGTAAATGAGGTATGGCTTTATGCAAGCTCATCGTATCTTTCAAGGCGAGTTGATTTGTAATGTTAGTTTTAAAGGTTTGTTTACCAGTGAAAATTTTCCAATGTCCAGATAAAGCTTGTCCGTTAGCATTGTAGTACGTATGATTTTTAGTTTCCATTGGAATACACGCATTTTGCATATCATCATCAGGTATTTCATAAGGATTATTAATGTCAAAAGGTAGCATCATAAAAACAGTTTTAGGCTTCAGTGGTTTAATTGTTTTGCTTTTAGAGATGTCTATTGAAACATTATGTTTTATTTGAATTGTTGAGTCTGTAATATTATGATTGAGTGCTTGTGTTGTTAGAAAAAAAGATTCATCACTAAATATGGGATATCCATAGCCTTCAGGAAATTGAGAACTTTCTATGCCGTGTGAAAGCGAAATTAATCTTGGAAATTGACTACCAATTCTGTTTAGTAAATTCCAACGTCCAAAATGTTCTTGTTCAACAATATCAATATTCATGTGACAAATAAAATCATTAGAAATGGATGTGTTGGTTTTGTTATGTATAGCAGATACGTCCAGACCAGTTATCCATAGAAGTTCACTTTTGGTATCATCTAATGTGAAATATTTATAAGCTTTAGGACCTTCCATAGATTTATAAATATTGTCAATTAATAATGATGGTGATTGAAATGTAAAAGAATTTACGCTTGAATTCTTTTCCCATTCAGAGTCTATGAGATTTAAAGCATGGAGTATTCTTGTTTTAACAATGGCTTTATGTCTATTAGATAAATTAAAATAGTAAATTACACCAATCACAAGTCCAACAAAACATAAAATACTAAAAACTTTAAGGCCCTTTTTTAGAGACATTTCATATTGAATTTATAAGTTTAAAGGTAATAAAATGAAAAGAAACGACATGGCATATAAACTTAAGGTAGATGAATTATTTTGGGTTCGTGTTGCTGCATTTTTGGCATTTATTATTCCTTTTTTGGCATGTTATAAACTCTGGTTTTCAGAGAGAGTGTTTCCTTTAGCACCAATGTTTGATTTTTTAATGATTCCTAATTATTTAGGTGATATTGCGTTGATAATTGTTTTTCTTTTACTGTTCTTATATTTTGTATGTAATCCCAATTGGAAAGTTGGTCTGTCAATTCTTGGGATTTATATGTATTGGATTGTGGTAGATCAAAATAGAATTCAAGGGTTCTTTTTTGAAATAATGCTTGTGGTTCTCGCGCTGTCCCAATTCAAAAATGATAAAGAACTAATAAAAAAGTGTATATTATTTATATTCATTGGAACTTACTTTTTCAGTGGAATTCATAAAATTAATACCGTTTTTTTTGAGACTTGGTTATCTGGTCTAGAAAGCCGTATTCCATTTGTACCTAATTTTCTGAGAGAATCCTTTACCTATGCGGTTCCTTTTCTTGAGGCTATATTTGGGATATTTTTAGTTTTCGCTAAGACAAGAAAATTGGGTATATGGTTAATCACTATAATGCATACCATGATTGTGATTACACTTTTATTTGCAGGTTCTGGTTATATAGTATTTCCATTGACATTTTTTAATGTTTTTGTTTTGTTTTATCTATTTTATGATACTTCAAAAGTGAAGTATCCTTTTACTGATTTAAAGCATGTTAAGTCATTTCTAATAATTCTACTAGTTTTCATATTACCGATTTTTAATTTTTTCGGATTGTATGATCATATCCCGTCATTTAGTTATTTTTCTGGGAAGCACGAATATTGCAGACTTTATTTTTCTAGTTTAGAAGAGGCCCAAAGTCTACCAAAAGATATTTACAAAAATGTCAGAGCGTATGAAGGACAGTATTATTTAGACTTTAATGATTGGGCATCTAAAACAGCACCTATTTTAGTGTATCCAGAAAAACGTGTATATATAAAAATTCAAGAGCATGTTAATTCTCAACTAAAGAATCCAAATACCCGTTTAGAATTTTATAAAGTAAGCGGCAAATAAAATTAAAAGAATTGATTACAAGTAAAAATCGGAATTTTGGTTTAGATGCCGTGAGAGCTATTGCTATAACATTAGTTTTGTTAGGGCATACTATTGTGTTTTTTCCAAATGATCAAAGCATTGTAACCGATATGTTACAAGTTCTTGGAGTTTATGGTGTTGAAATCTTTTTTGTTCTAAGTGGATTTTTAATCGGTAACATTCTCATCAAGTTAATAGAAACAACTTCATTTACTTTGAAAGTTGTGCTTCATTTTTGGATACGACGATGGTTTAGAACCTTGCCATTGTATTTTATCGTTTTAATTCTGAATGTCGTTTTACTTTATTTTTTCTTCGATGCTTTACCTGACAGATTATGGAAATATTTTCTTTTCTTACAAAACTTCTCAAATGAGTATTTACCCTTTTTTCCTGAGTCTTGGAGTCTGTCTATAGAGGAATATGCGTATCTGTTAGCTCCGATAGGATTGTTTCTAACGGTGAAGTTTTTCAATTGGTTAAATCTCGATAAGAGGAAGGTTTTTTTACTAAATGCTTTAATACTAATATGCGTATTTCTGTTTTTAAAATATATGTTTTATCAGAATAATATAGACATAAAACAGACTTTTAAGTCTTGGAATGTTAGTTTAAAAGCTATTGTTATTTATCGACTTGATTCTATTTTTATTGGGTTTGTATTAGTTTATTTTTTTAATTCTCGCAATGAATACTTTAAGAAAAATAGGCTACTGATGTTATGCTCAGGTGCTTTTGTTTTGAGTATTTTGCTCGTAGCACTCTACATATATCCTTTAAATCAACACAATACTTTCTTCTGGAATGTCTTGTACTTACCAATGAATTCCTTAGCAATTGGTGCGGTTTTACCTTATTTCTATTTCTTGGATATAAAGCCAAAGAGATTTAAATCTTTTATTCGAAGTATTAGTTTGTATTCATATAGTATGTATCTATTGCATTATACATTTATATCTTATTTCATTTATCAATGGATTGATTTAAAACAACTTAATTGGACTGTAGGTGTTTTTTGCAGCATAATGTACCTAGGAGCTGTTTATGTTATTTCTAGAGTATCATATTGTTATATAGAACAACCATTAACTGAGTTGCGAGATTCAAAATTTATAAAAAGTTTTTTTTCTAAATAGAGCAATTACAATTATTGTTAATGTGATATCAATTTAAAACATAATCTTTTTGGAATTATATTTGACTTGTGGTAATACCTGATAAGAAACGAAATATAGGATTAGATATCGCAAGATCACTAGCAATGTTTTTAGTGCTGTTTTCTCATTCAATTTGGATAAGTGATCATTATCCAAAACCAATTCTTACACTAATGCAAATGAGCGGTACAATTGGTGTAGAGGTTTTCTTTATAATAAGTGGATTTTTAATTGGAAAGATAATTTTGAGAGATATCAATCGACCGAATTATTCTTTTAAAAATGTAAGGCGATTTATTGTAAGAAGATGGATACGTATTTTCCCAAATTATTATATGATCCTTTTAATAAATGTTGTTATTTGGTTTTCAATCTATAATGAGCTGCCCAAGTCTTTATATAAATACATTATTTATATTCAGAATTTCTTTTCGCCTTCACCAGCATTTTATAGAATATCATGGAGTTTGTCAGTAGAGCAGTTTTCATATTTAATTGTACCAATTGCAGTTTATTTTATAATAGCCATATTTAAAGATAAGGATCGAACAAAATTGTTCTTTTACACCTCCCTAGTGGCCGTTGTACTTTTTTCAATACCTAAGATTCATTTTTATTTCACGAGAGAACTGAAAGATATAGTAGATTGGAATGAGAATATTAGAAAGGTCTTAATTTACCGTTTAGATACTGTGTATATAGGGTTTATGTTTAGATATATATACGACAAGTACAAGAGTTGGTTTTACAGTAATCGAATAATATGTTTCGGTTGTGGTCTGTTGATTATTTTCATTTTGCATGGGTTTAGAGGTTTTTTTGGAATTACCGTTGCTCAGTCTCCATTTTTTATGACAGTGTTATATCTGCCTTTAAATTCTATTGCTGTCTGTTTGTTACTACCTTTTCTCTTAGAAGTAAATTTGAAGTCTAAACAACTATCCAAGGTTTTCGTTAAAACAAGTGTACTTTCTTATTCCATTTATTTACTCCATTATTCGATAATACTGCATCTCCTTAAGGTGCTGATACCATCAGAGGATTTTACAGGTATAACTTTGTGGCTATATACATTTTTTTATTGGGGCTTAACCTTTTTATTATCATATTTATTGTACACTTTTTATGAGCTTCCGTTTATGAGATATAGGAACAAAAAGTTTCCGAAATTGAAATAAAAAAAGACCTTTTTTAATATTCAAAAGGTCTTTTTATTTATTTTTTCAGAAAGAAATTTTAATTCTTTATGGTTTCATCTTTCTTAATGGAATGATCCAGGTGTTTTGCATAAAAGCCCATCATCGCTTTGTACAGCTCAATGCGGTTTTCTTCTTTTCCAAAACCATGTCCTTCATCATACTTAACCATATAAGGTACATCAACACCTCTTGCTCTTAAACCTTCTACAATCTGATCGGATTCATTAATGTTAACTCTTGGGTCATTGGCACCTTGAACAACAAATAAAGGTTTAGTGATTTTATCGATGTGATTTACTGGTGATACTTCATCCATAATAGCTTTTTCCTCAGGAATATCAGCATCATACCAAATTTCTTTAATAATCTTTAAGTAAGGCTTCCAATATGGTGGAATACTTTCCATAAAGGTAAATAGGTTAGAGACACCTACATAATCGACACCGCATTTATATAAATCAGGAGTTTTTGTTAATCCTCTTAAAACAGCATAACCACCATGACTTCCACCATAGATTGCAGCATTATCTTTATCTACCCAACCTTGCTCTACAACATATTTTAAACCATCTTCAACATCATCCATGGCTTTTCTACCAATTTGTTTAAAACCAGACTCAAGGAATTCACGTCCGTAACCACCAGAAATTCTAAAGTTTACTTGTAATGTGGCATAACCACGACTTGCAAAAAGTTGTGCTTCAGGATTAAAGCCCCAAGAATCTCTTATTCCTTGAGGTCCACCGTGTGGATTTACAATTACGGGAACACGTTCTCCGTTAAGTGCCGCTTTTGGTAGAGTTATATAACCATGAATAGTTTTACCATCTCTACTTGTAAACGTAATTGGTCGCATTTCTGCCATATCCTTTTCATCAAGGTTTGGCATAAGATTATACAGTAATTCAAAACGATCCTTCTTAGCGTCATAAGAGTAATAAGTGCCGTATAGCTTATCACTTTGTAAAAAGATTAAATACTTGCTTTCATCGTCAGTAGCGTCTGCAATTGAGTAGTTGTAATCTGGGAACTTAGTGGTAATACGCTTGTGTAATTTTTTATAATAATCACTAACTGGAATAATGACTTGTTTCTCACCTTCATATGCAAAATAGTCTAACTCATAACCTCTATGTCTAGATAGAGACAAACCAGAAACATCATATTTATCATTTGAGTACAGTTTCTTAATGATTTTATGCTCCTTTAAATCGTATAAGTAGATTTCAGATTTATCGCTTTCTAAGTTAGAAACCACATAAGCGTCATGAGGATATTCTGTTGCATAATTAAAAGAAGAGATGCTAAAACTGTCTTTCCAGCTTAATTCTCTCATTTTTTCGTAGGTCTTACCTTCATCTAAGGTATAATACCAATCAATATTTACACCTTCTCTAAGTTTAGCAAAACCTCTTAAGTTACCATCTTTATCAAACTCATATCCGTTAATTGGGTTAGCTGCATCATCATTTTTGTAAAGTTGCTCTAATGCTCCAGTAACTATATTGATTTTATAAGGTTCAAAGATTTGTGGATTATTCTGGTTCATAGAGATAATCATATGATCTTTATCTTCCTTTAAAGAATTTAGAATATTCACCTTAACTCCTTCAAAAGGTGTTAATTCTTTTTGATTTTGTCCATCTAGATCTACGGCAAACAAGTGAAAATCTTCATTTCCACCTTTATCCATTATATAGATGATTCTATTTTCGTTAGCCCATCCAAATCCCCTAATTAATTCATCTTTTTCTTCGATAATTCTAGTGACTTCACCAGTTTCAAGATTTTTTACATAAACATGATTCTTTTTGTTTTCATCTTTTTCTCTATAAAATAAATAGCTCCCATCAGGCGAGAAGTTAAATGAACTTGCTTTTGGTTTAGCAAAGTAGTCTTCAACAGAATATTTGTAACTGTTAATAGGTTTCCAAGTTGCTAGTTTAGCTAATTCTTCGTCTGATGTAGGTAACGATGTGTTTCCAGGTTTAGTCTTCACAGTTTTGCTTAATGTTAATGGTAATTCATTAGGACCTTGATAAAAGGTACCCGTAAATGTATTGTCTCCTAAGGTACCAACATATTTTATTCCAGCTTGTTTAAATTCAATGGTTAATTGATTATCTACAAAAGTAGTCACATCCATAGGAATACCCGTTGCACCTTGTGATGGACTATCCATAGTTGATGAATATTCATCGTTTTCAAATGTCACATTAAACAATAATGGCAGCTCTGTTCCTTGTACAGATAACTTTCCTTCCCAAGCACCAGCAATTTCTTGAGCTTGGGTCTGAGTGATAAGTCCTAAGAAAAGAACAAGTGAAACACTCAATTTCAAAATTTTTGTTTTCATTTTTAATCTTAAATTTTAGAGTTCGTTTTTGATTAATATCTCATTAGAAGACTGGAAGAAAGATTTGTTACAGATTTAGTGTTAAAACTTCAAGAAATTTTGAACATTGTTTTGCCTTATTTTGGAATTTTCTCAAACGTTTTCGTTAATAAGTCTTCATATTATAGGGATATTTTTTCTGTATTTAATAATTTTACACATCATATTTTGTGAAATATTAAATTTATATTCCTCAAATTTTCGATTTGTTGAATAATTTTTAAAAAATGCTTCTAAACGTTGTGAATCTTTAAAATAAGTAGGCTTTTTTGTAGTTTTGTGCACCTTAAAAGTTCATACAAATGACATACAACAATTACATTAAAGAAATTGAAGAAAGAAAAGCTCAAGGATTACATCCAAAACCTATTGATGGAGCTGATTTGTTAAGCGAAATTATCGCACAAATTAAAGATGTAAACAATGCTAATAGAGACGATTCTTTAAAGTTCTTTATATATAATACCTTGCCAGGTACTACAAGTGCAGCTGGCGTAAAAGCAAAATTTTTAAAAGAAATTATTGTTGGTGAATCTACTGTTGAAGAAATTTCACCAGCATTTGCATTTGAGCAGTTATCACACATGAAAGGTGGACCTTCAATAGAAGTATTATTAGACCTTGCATTGGGTAATGATGAAGTTATTGCACAAGAAGCTGCCAAAGTGCTTAAAACACAAGTGTTCTTATACGAAGCAGATACTGAGCGTTTAGAAATTGCCATGAAAGCAGGAAACGCTTTAGCAAAAGATATTATCGAAAGTTATGCGCAAGCAGAGTTCTTTACAAAGCTTCCAGAGATAGACGAAGAAATCCAAGTAGTAACTTATGTTGCTGGAGTAGGAGATATTTCAACAGATTTATTATCACCAGGTGCAGATGCGCATTCACGTTCAGACAGAGAATTACATGGTCAATCTATTTTTGAGCATAACAAAGACATGCAACAAGAAGTATTGGCTTTAAAAGAACAGCATCCAGATAAGCGCATTATGCTTATTGCAGAAAAAGGTACAATGGGTGTTGGGTCTTCAAGAATGTCAGGTGTAAACAACGTAGCACTTTGGACAGGTATTTCATCTAGTCCATATGTACCATTTATTAATATTGCACCGGTTATAGCCGGTACAAATGGTATTGCACCAATTTTCTTAACTACAGTTGGAGTTACAGGTGGCATCGGAATTGACCTAAAAAACTGGGTAAAGCAAAAAGATGAAAACGGAAACACAGTTCTTGATGCAGATGGCGAGCCAGTATTAGAGCAAGTATATTCAGTTGAGACAGGAACCGTTTTAACCATTAATACAAAAACTAAAAAGCTTTATAGCGGCGACCAAGAATTAAAAGATATTTCGGCAGCATTAACACCACAAAAGATGGAATTCATCAAAGCTGGCGGTTCATACGCAGTAGTTTTTGGTAAGAAGTTACAAACGTTTGCTTGTAAAGTATTAGGAATCGATGTACCTCAAGTATATGCACCTTCAAAAGAGATTTCTCAGGAAGGTCAAGGTCTTACAGCTGTTGAAAAGATTTTCAACAAAAATGCTGTTGGTACAACACCAGGAAAAACATTACATGCAGGCTCTAATGTACGTGTAGAAGTTAATATTGTAGGTTCTCAGGACACTACAGGATTAATGACGTCGCAGGAGTTAGAGATGATGGCGGCAACAGTTGTATCGCCTATCGTTGATGCAAGTTACCAGTCTGGATGTCACACAGCATCAGTTTGGGATGATAAGTCTAAAGCTAACATTCCACGATTAATGAAGTTTATGAACGACTTCGGATTAATCACAGGTCGCGACCCTAAAGGTTTGTATCATCCAATGACAGATGTTATTCACAAAGTATTAAATGATATTACTGTTGACGATTGGGATATTATCATAGGTGGAGATTCTCACACACGTATGTCTAAAGGTGTAGCTTTCGGTGCCGATTCTGGTACAGTAGCCTTAGCTTTAGCAACTGGTGAAGCATCAATGCCTATTCCAGAATCTGTAAAAGTGACGTTTAAAGGTAACATGAGAAGCTTCATGGATTTCCGCGATGTGGTTCATGCTACACAACAACAAATGTTAAAGCAATTTGGTGGTGAGAATGTATTCCAAGGTAGAATTATTGAGGTTCACATAGGTACATTAACATCAGACCAAGCCTTTACATTTACAGATTGGACTGCTGAAATGAAAGCTAAAGCATCTATTTGTATCTCTGAAGATGAGACCTTAATTGAGTCATTAGAAATCGCTCGCGACCGTATCAAGATAATGATAGATAAAGGTATGGATAACGAAAAGCATGTGCTTCAAGGTTTAGTTGATAAAGCAAATACTAGAATAACAGAGCTTAAAACAGGAATAAAACCAGCGCTTAAACCAGATGCAGATGCCAAGTATTATGCTGAGGTTGTGATTGACTTAGATGAAATTGCTGAGCCAATGATTGCTGACCCAGATGTAAATAATGATGATGTATCTAAGCGTTATACGCACGATACAATTCGTCCATTATCTTACTATGGTGGAACTAAAAAAGTAGACCTAGGATTTGTAGGTTCTTGTATGGTACATAAAGGTGACATGAAGATTCTGGCGCAAATGCTTAAGAATATCGAAGCACAACATGGTACAGTAGAATTTAAAGCACCATTAGTAGTAGCACCACCAACATACAACATTGTAGACGAGTTAAAAGCAGAAGGTGATTGGGCAGTATTAGAAAAATACTCAGGATTTGTATTCGATGATAGCGCACCAAAAGGATTAGCGCGTACCAAGTACGAAAACATGCTATACTTAGAGCGTCCAGGATGTAACCTTTGTATGGGTAACCAAGAAAAGGCAGAACCAGGAGATACAGTAATGGCAACATCTACACGTTTATTCCAAGGTCGCGTTGTAAAAGACTCAGGTGAGAAAAAGGGAGAATCATTACTATCATCAACACCAGTTGTGGTATTATCAACCATTTTAGGTCGCACACCAACAATGGAAGAATACGAAGCAGCAGTAGATGGTATCGTGTTGACTAAGTTTAAGCCATCACAAAAAAGTTTAGTGGTTTAATTCTTTAGATTATAAATGAAATAAAAAGCTCGAGTTTATACTCGAGCTTTTTGCTTTTATTGAATCAATAAAGATGTATTTATGAATTGAAATTTAGAATAGTAGCATTGAAATAAAATTCAAAGGCCATTAAAACTGATACCTAAATTTTCGTAAATTGAAGCATTACATAACACAAATTTTAAACTATGGCAATTGACATTAATATGATTAAAAATGTTTACTCAACAATGAAAGAACACGTTGATGCTGCGCGAGATGTTGTTGGTAAACCACTCACACTTTCTGAAAAGATATTATACTCTCATTTATGGGATGGCAAACCTACCAAAGCCTTTTCTAGAGGTAAAGATTATGTAGATTTTGCTCCCGATAGAGTGGCGTGTCAAGACGCAACAGCACAGATGGCGTTATTACAGTTTATGCAAGCCGGAAAGAAAAAAGTAGCTGTACCAACTACGGTACATTGTGATCACCTAATTCAAGCAAAGGAAGGTGCTGCAACAGATTTAAAGCATGCTAATAATACAAGTAGTGAGGTTTTTAATTTTCTTGAGTCTGTTTCTAATAAATATGGAATAGGTTTTTGGAAACCAGGTGCAGGTATAATACATCAAGTAGTTTTAGAGAATTATGCCTTTCCGGGAGGAATGATGATAGGTACAGATTCACATACTGTAAATGCTGGTGGATTAGGAATGCTTGCCATCGGAGTTGGTGGAGCAGACGCAGTAGATGTTATGGCAGGAATGGCTTGGGAATTAAAGTTTCCAAAATTAATTGGTGTAAGACTTACAGGTAAATTATCTGGCTGGACAGCACCAAAAGATGTGATTTTAAAAGTTGCAGAAATTTTAACTGTAAAAGGTGGGACAGGAGCTATTGTAGAATATTTTGGGCCTGGTGCCTTGTCGATGTCCTGTACAGGAAAAGGTACCATTTGTAACATGGGTGCAGAAATTGGAGCAACCACTTCAACTTTTGGATATGATGATTCTATGGAACGTTACTTAAAAGCCACCGATAGAGTAGATGTTGCAGAAGCTGCAAATGAAATTAAAGAATATTTGACTGCAGATGCTGAGGTATACGAAAACCCTGAGCAATATTTTGACCAAGTAATCGATATTAATTTATCAGAATTAGGACCTTTATTAAATGGACCATTTACACCAGATTTATCCACAACAGTTGGTAAAGAAATGACAGATAAGGCTAAAGAAAATGAATGGCCTATGAAAGTTGAATGGGGACTTATAGGTTCTTGTACAAATTCGTCATACGAAGATTTATCTAGAGCATCTTCTATAGCGCAACAAGCATTAGATAAAGGACTAAAAACCAAAGCCGAATTTGGAATTAATCCAGGTTCTGAGCAAGTACGTTATACAGCAGAACGCGATGGAATTCTTCAAGTGTTTGAAAAATTAGATGCTAAGATTTTTACCAATGCTTGTGGCCCATGTATTGGGCAATGGGCACGTTATAGCGACCCAAAAAATGCACCTAAAAACTCTATTGTGCACTCATTTAACAGAAACTTTGCAAAGCGTGCAGATGGTAATCCAAATACACATGCTTTTGTAGCTTCACCAGAAATTACGGCAGCAATTGCAATTGCAGGTCGTTTAGATTTTAATCCAATGACAGATACTTTGATTAATGAAAATGGTGAAGAAGTGATGTTAGATGAGCCTACTGGATGGGAATTACCACCAAAAGGTTTTGACGTAAAAGACAATGGTTATTTAGAACCTGTAGAAGATGGAAGTGGAGTTGAAGTAACTGTAAATCCTACATCAGAGCGTTTACAACTCTTAACACCATTTGAGCCTATTGGTTCTGAAGTAAAAGGGGCGAAACTATTAATAAAAGCATTTGGAAAATGTACAACAGATCATATTTCTATGGCTGGGCCATGGCTCCGTTACCGTGGTCATTTAGATAATATTGCAAATAACACATTAATTGGTGCTGTTAATGCTTTTAATAAACAGACCAATTTTGTTAAAAATCAATTAACAGGAGACTATGGTGGTGTGCCAGATACTCAACGAGAATACAAGAAAAATGGTATTTGGTCTGTAGTAGTTGGTGACCATAATTATGGTGAAGGCTCATCTAGAGAGCACGCAGCAATGCAACCTCGACATTTGGGTGTAGCAGCTGTTATTGTGAAATCCTTTGCACGTATTCACGAGACTAACCTTAAAAAACAAGGTATGTTAGGATTAACTTTTGCTAATGAAAGCGATTACGACTTAATACAAGAAGATGATATCTTTAACTTCTTAGATCTTAATGAATTTTCACCAGGTAAACCTTTACATATCGAAATCGTTCATACCGACGGTTCTACAGATACCATAGCTGTGAATCATACATACAATGATTCTCAAATTGAATGGTATAAAGAAGGTTCTGCATTAAACTTAATAAAGAAGCAAAACGCATAACAATAGATTTTATTAAAATGTATTGAGCTCCTAGTTTTTCTAGGAGCTTTTTTTTGTTTACACGTAAGGTCTTTTCTAAATTTTCGACCTAAGTTCTATCTAATCAATTAATAAAGCAATGAATACCATCTGGATTTTGGAAGATGTAAATCTATTCAATTTACTCTGTCCGCATAAATTTAAAGAGTACAAAGCCTGTCATACTTTCGACGCCTATAAAAAAAGTGATTACATATACTTTGAAGAAGACGCTGCTAACAAGATCTATCTCATTGAAAATGGTAAGGTGAAAATTGGCTATTATAATGAAGATGGAACTGAAGTAGTTAAAGCAATCTTACGTAAAGGAGAATTGTTTGGTGAAAAGGCCATATTAGGTGAAGAAAAGCGTGATGAATTTGCACAATCACTTGACAATAGTACTTCTATTTGTCCTGTAGGTGTTGATACAATGCACGATTTAATGAGAGATAATAAAACGTTCAGTTTAAGAATATATAAGTTTATCGGATTAAAGTTTAAAAAGCTAGAACGAAGATTGCAATTACTACTATTTAAAGACTCTAAAACGAGATTGCTTGAATTTTTAGATGAGTTATGTTCAGATTATGGATATAACTGCGAGAAAACAGGTAATCAAGTTATAAAACATCCTTATACTCAAAAAGATATTGCTTCTTTAATTGGTATATCTCGCCCTACTTTAAATATTCTAATGAATGAGTTAAAAGCAGATAATTATTTAGATTTTGATAGGAAAGAAATAAGACTTTTTAAACATTCTGCTTAATTTTTTCAGTTATGTTAGATAGCTAACATTTTATCATAGGTGTGGTTTATAATTTTGAAGTAATAATAATCTTTAAAATTACAGACAATGATGAAAAAAATGTTTTTTGCAGTTTTAGCTATTGGGTTTTTAGCTACTTCATGCAGTAATGACGATGACAATTCAGGAAATTCAAATGCTGAATTAACTTTGAACTTAACAGGTTTAGAACCACTTGGTGATGATTATGTTTATGAAGGTTGGATAATTGTAGATGGTGCACCGGTTTCAACAGGTACCTTTTCTAGTGTGAATTTTCCGCAGACCTTTGATGTAGATGCAGACCAACTCAATAGTGCAACTACATTCGTACTTTCTATTGAACCAGCTATTGACCCTGATCCTGCACCAGCGCCAACTAAGCTATTAGCTGGTGATTTTACAGGTGTTTCAGCAGTGGTAAATTCTAATGGAATTGTTGGAGATTTTAGCAATGCTTCGGGTACCTATATTTTGGCGACTCCTACAGATATGGATAACGGAAATGAAGATAGTGGTGTATGGTTTTTAGACAACTCAAGTGGATCTCCAGTAACTGGTTTAACATTGCCTACGCTAGCAGATGGTTGGAAATACGAAGGTTGGGTTGTTTTTGATGGGACACCAATTAGTACAGGTACATTTAGTGATCCATCAATGGCAGATGATAATGCAGCATCTTCTATTTTTAAGGGTGATACAGGTAACGGACCTGGTTATCCAGGCGAGGATTATTTACAAAATGCTCCAGCAGGACTCACTTTTCCAACAGATTTGAGGGGAAGAACAGTTGTTGTTTCTGTTGAACCTTATCCAGATAATAGCCCAGCGCCGTTTACGTTAAAGCCATTGGCTCATATGGTTCCAGCTGGCGCAGCAACACATACAGCAATTTCAATGGGTGCAGGACCAGTTTCAACCATGTCAGGTACTGTATCTAGAAATTAAGATACTGTTTTTGATTAGATTTTTGTTGTAAATGATAAAACGTATTTTCAGTTTAGAAAATGCGTTTTATTTTTTTAATATTGAAACTTAATTTCGACTACGTATTTATGAAAAAGCATCTGACTCTAAAGAATATAGTTTTTTTGATTGTAGTGATTGTCATTATAATTCCTCAAACTAGAGAACCTCTACAAATACTTTTTCATAAAGGTTTGAGTTACATCCACCAATCTTCAATGATAGATGAATCAGAACGGGTTGAAGTGAAGCATACAAACTGGAAGTTGACTGCAGATGATGGTTCAGTTTTAAGTTTTAGTGATACTAAAGATAAAGTAGTTTTTATAAATATTTGGGCCACTTGGTGTCCACCTTGTATTGCAGAAATGCCAAGTTTACAAGAATTATATAATGATTATAAGGATAAAGTCACTTTTGTATTTCTAACAAGTGATGGATTTGATGTTGTAAAGAAATTTAAAGAAAAGCGCAACTTTGATTTTGTAGTGCACAATTCTGAAAGCATTCCAGAAGCCTTATTTACCAAATCAATACCTCGAACATTTATTATAAATAAGAAAGGTGAAATTGTGGTTGACGAATCTGGCGCTGTTGACTGGAATAGTGATACAGTAAGAAGTCAATTAAATCAGTTACTTTCGGAATAATTAAATTATTTAAAGTACTTAAAAGGGACAATTAACATTCCAAAGTTCTCACCTTTATCTTTACCTAGGTGCTTATGGTGGATTTTATGTGCACGTCTCACACCTCTTGCATATTTGTTATCAATGTTTCTTAAAATCTTAAAGCGTTGATGAATAAATATGTCATGTACCACAAAATATGCTATGCCGTATAATAATATGCCTATACCAATTGGTAAAGCGAACCAAACGCCTTGTTCACCCCACAAATAAAAGCAAGCCATACTAACAACTGCATAGAAAATAAAAAAGGTGTCATTACGTTCAAACCAGCTATCATGCTCTTTGTGATGATGATCTTTGTGTAAACTCCATAAAAATCCATGCATGATATACTTATGTGTAAACCATGCTTTGAATTCCATTATAAAAAACGTTCCTAAAAGGATTAGTATCCAATAAACGGTCTGCATCAATGTTATTTTTACAGTAAATTTAATTGATATTTCACATAACTACGCGTAAGTAGCTCAACTTTTTTGTAGTTAGGTACTCTAATTCTAGCGGATTTTATTTCTAGCGCTGGAGTGTTTCTAAGTTTTTGTAATAGTTTGTTATAATATCTGTACGCCATGAAAACACCAAAACGCGCTTCTAAAGGTAATTTCTTAATACCCTTTAAACCTTTCGCAAAGTCATTTTCAATGTCTTTTATAATTTCTGCTTTAGATGCTTCATCCAAATGATTTAAATCTGTATTCGGAAAATACGTTCGGCTTAAATCCTCAAAATCAGCTTTTAAATCTCTTAGAAAATTTACCTTTTGAAATGCTGAACCAAGACTCATTGCTGAATCTTTTAAATCTTCATACTTTTTATTATCGCCTTTTACAAAAACCTTTAGACACATTAAACCAACAACATCAGCAGATCCGTAGATATAATTTTTGTATTCTTCATCTGTTAAATAGTCTTTTTTGTGAAGATCTAAACGCATACTATCCATAAATGAATCAACAAGGTGTTTATCAATGCCATATTTATGATAAGTCTCTTGAAAAGAGTTTAATATAGGATTCAAACTAATTTTATGCTTAAGAGCACTTTCTAAATCATTTTCAAAATTCTTAAACAAGGTTTCTTTATCATAATCATGAAAAGTGTCAACTATTTCATCAGCGAATCGGACAAAGCCATAAATATTATAAATGTCTTGTCTGATACTTTCTGACAACATTTTTGTTGCCATAGAAAATGATGTAGAGTACGAATTGGTAACCAATTTGCTACATTCTCGTGATACGTTGTCAAAAATAGATTTCATTGCTTTTTTATTATCCTTACAAAAGACGAAGTTCTTGTAAGCGGTTGTTATTGTTCGTTTTTATCAATCAGCTCAGCGACTAATTTTCCTGAAATTAAAGAAGGCGGTACGCCAGGTCCAGGAACCGTCAGCTGGCCGGTAAAATAGAGACTATCTACTTTTTTACTTTTTAATTTTGGTCTTAGAAATGCCGTTTGCATTAATGTGTTTGCCATACCGTAGGCATTTCCTTTATAAGAATTATAGTCATCTATAAAGTCTTTTACGCAAAAAGATTCTTTAAAAAGTATATTGTCTTGAACCCCTTGTTGTGTTCTTACTTCAAATCTGCTGATTATAATATCAAAATACTGCTGGCGTAATTCTGGTGTATCTTCTAATCCTGGAGCAATTGGAATGAGGAAGAATCCTGTTTCGCATCCATCGGGTGCCATGCTTGTATCGGTAACAGAAGGAAAGTTAACATAAAATAATGGATTATCAGGCCATTTCGGATTATCGTATATATTTTCCGCATGAACTTCAAAATTTGTATCAAAAAACAAGTTATGATGTTCAATATTCTTTAGTTTTTTATTAAAACCAACATAAAAAAGCAAAGACGACGGCGCAAATGTCCTTTTATCCCAATAAGATTCGCTGTATTGCCTATAACTTTCATCTAAAAGCGTTTCTGAGTGATGATAATCTGCACCACTTAAAATAATGTCAGATTTTATGACTTCACCATTAACTATAATACTTGCTGCTTTGCCATTGCTTACATTAATCTTTTCAACGTTACTATTTGTTTTAATAGTAACACCAAGACTTTTCGCTAAGGCGCTCATACCTTTTATAATTTCATACATACCACCTTTTGGATGCCATGTACCCAAACCAAAGTCAGCATAATTCATAAAGCTATAAAACGATGGTGTTTGATTAGGTTTAGCCCCTAAAAAAAGAACTGGAAATTCTAAAGTAGAAATAAGTTTAGGATTTTTAAACTTTTTACGAACTTCAGAACTAATAGTTTTAAAGAAACGATCTACTCGTGTTACCGTTTCTTTAGTTACCAGTTCAAATGGCGATAAACCTGGTTTTAAAACAACTTTATTTATAGCGATATCGTAATGGTCTTGTGCTTGAGCAATAAACTTTCTGAGCGGAACTGAGCTCCCTTTCTCAATGCGTTCAAATTCTTCACAAATTTGATCCATGTGATCACCAATGGTGATAACTTCGTCAGAGAAGAAGATTTTGTACGCAGGACTTAGTTTATCTAATTGGTAATAATCACTAGTACTTTTACCAAAATCATTAAAAAACTTTTCAAAGATGTCTGGCATCCAATACCAGCTTGGACCGATATCAAAAGTGAAACCATCTTTTTTTAATTGTCTCGCTCTTCCACCAACCGTATTATTTTTTTCAAAAATAGTGACGTTGTAACCAGCTTTAGCTAGATAGCAAGACGCAGATAAAGATGAAAATCCTGAACCAATAATTGAAATCGTCTTGCTCATATATTTTTATAGCTTATCTACCAAATCACCTATCTTTTTAAATGGTGTAACTCCTTGAGGTAAGTTGTCTAAATCCATTGAGTTTAATAGATGACCTAATATCCACAGCTTAGAATTAGAACCGTTGTCTAATAATTTATTATGGAAATCATTTAGGTAGTCGTTAATGTTGTCTTTTTCTGGTTTTACTGTAAAGTAAGATACGTATGTAATGTCTTTGTAATATTTCTGTAAATCTAAAAGGCTGTCTTTTGGCACACTGAAGCCTAAGAAAATAGATTGATATCCTTTTTTGATTAATTGATAGTTCACAAACATAATTCCAAGCTCGTGTATTTCATCTTCTGGTAAGTATAACACAAAAGTCTTGGTTGAATCGTTTGTTACTTTAGGTTTAATATTTTCAGTATTAATTAGAATTTTTTGTCGAATTAATACGGTTATAAAATGCTCATGAGCAGGCGTGATTGTATCTGTCTGCCATAAAAGTCCTATTTCAGTTAACAATGGAATAAAGACATCATAAAATACGTCATCAAAACTTTTTTCTTTTAAGGCGGCATCATATGTGTTGTAAAACAACATCTGATCAAAATTTAACATTGCCAATTTAAAAGCATTGATGGTATGACTTTCCAAATTGCCTTCAGCTGCAATTTGTCTAACTAAATTTGGAATTTCCTTTTCGTCAATTTCCGCAATTTTAGATATCTTATAACCGTTTTGATTTAGGTAGCTTACATTCAATAACTTTTGAAAACTCGCTAAATCATAATATCTAATATTCGTATCAGTTCTTTTGGGTTGCAAAAGGTTATAACGTTTTTCCCATATTCTTATGGTGTGCGCCTTTATTCCTGTCAGGTTTTCTAAGTCCTTAATACTAAACTGATTCTTTATCGTGTTCATTCTTTCTGCAAAAGGGTTAAACAAAAGTACTTTATTAGCGACGAATTTACTAATAATTAACAAAATTTAAATAAAGTAATTATTGAATGGGAATTGAATTTCATCTTTAAAAAGTTTTCGACGGAATAATTAACATTTCATCGGGTTTTAACAACTTGCAATTTTATGATTGATGTGTATATTGCGTTATGCAGCATTTCAAAAGCATAGCAAACTATTGTGAGGCAATAAAAATTGCACCTTCGAGGCAACCTTTTTTTGATATTAGACGTTTTGAGGATAATATGCCAACTGTTGTTTCTAAAATGGAACCTTTTAAGCATGAGTTTTATGCTATTGCAATAAAAGTTGAGGGTTCAGGTAAGGCCATTTCTGGTCATCATACTAATTTTCCTGACGGTGCAACTGTATTTTTTAATTCACCCTTTCAAATCATTTCTTGGGATATTTTACCAGATTGGGAAGGCTATTACATTATGTTTTCTAAGGAATTTATGACTCAGTCTAAACACCTACAACAGTTACTTACTGAATTCCCGTTTTTAAAAATAGACCAATCTGTTCCGTTTGAAGTCAAACCAGAAGAAGTTTCAAAATTGTTACAAGTTTATGAAGCTATTTATGAAGAACAACAAAACTTAAAAACAGATTCATCTACAATTATTGAAGCTCAAGTTTTGGTGCTTTTAAATTATGTGAAGCGTTTTTTTAATGCTCAAGTTGAACCTAATACAGCAGAAACAGAGTTTAGAAAAGCAGATATTAATTTGTTATCACGATTTCAAACTTTGATTGAAACGAGTTTTTACGATCAGAGTTCTTCAGATAAAAGAACACATTCGCCAAGTTTTTATGCAAACGAGCTAGCAATTCATCCTAATTATTTAAATGCAATTGTAAAACAAATCACAGGTCATACAGCAAAATCTCATATCCATAACCATTTATTAAGTTTAGCAAAATCTCGACTGATGCAAACAGATATGAGTATTAAAGAATTAGCGTATTCGCTGCATTTTGATTCGCCTAATAACTTTAGTAGTTTCTTTAAAAAACAGACAGGTGAGACGCCTAATATGTTTAGGAAAAGTAATTAATGTCATTACGAAGGAGTTTGCGGCTGAAGTAATCTTTTTCCGAGAAAAATGAGATTACTTCGCTTACGCTCGTAATGATAGTTGTTTTGATTCTTTGATTTTTATACTTCTTCATTTGATTCTATAAATTCTTTCGAAGAAACCCATTGCATCTTTGTATCATCAAAAAACAGATGCAATGAAATCATTAATTATCGCACTTGCAATCACAAGTTCAACACTATTAAATGCACAACAGATGGAAGATTATAAACAGATACAAGAAGCCGTATCAAAACTATTTATCAATACAGATACTAATAATTGGGATGGAGTAGAAGCTCAATTTGCAGTTAAGGTAACTCTAGATTATTCGTCAATGACAGGAAATTCTGCTGCTGAATTAACGCCAAAAGACATCACAACTTCTTGGAAAACTGTATTGCCTGGTTTTGCAAACACACATCATCAAATAGGCAACATCATTATTGAAAGTAAAGAACGTGAAGCACATTTGTTTTGCTACGGAACTGCAACACATTACCTAGAAGATGACAACGGAAACATTTGGACTGTTGTTGGTAGTTATGATTTTGACTTAGTGAAAATTGATAACCTATGGAAGATTTCATCAATGACCTTCAACTATAAATATCAAGATGGAAATACAGCTTTGGTAACGAAAGCAATTGAAAACGTAAAAAATGATTAAAATGAGACAACTACTAATTCTTTTTTTAATGATTCTGATAAGTTCTTGCACAAATTCAGATACTGAAAAACTTCAAACAGAAATGCAACAATTAAAAGAAACACATAAAATGACAACCGAAATAGCAATAAATAACAAAGCCTCTGTAAAGGCATTTTTCAAAGCTTTAGAAGACGAAAACGCAGATGCAATTGCAAATCTCTTTGCTGAAGATGCGCAACATATTAATCCGTATCATTCAGGTTTATTTCCTGAAGGTGCCAACGGAAAAGAAGCCATAAAGAGCTACTGGGCACCAGTATTTCCTAATTTTGATAGTATGACGTTTCCAATAGAAGAATTATACGCAATGGAAGACCCAAATATGGTGTTTGTGAAATACTCAGGACACATCAAGCTAAAGAATAATGCTGGTGTTTACAGTAACGATTATTATTCAACATTTAAATTTAATTCAGAAGGAAAAATAACAGAATACGTAGAAATCTTTAATCCAATTGTTGCGGCTCGTGGCTTTGGATTAATAGATAAAATCAAATAACAATGAGAACACTTATAATAGTATTGGCATCTGTACTAGTATTAGGATGCAAGGATAACCAATCAAATCAAAACATTACAAAAAACAATACAACAGAATTAACACATAAAACAATGGAAACAATACAATTTAAAAGTGAAGGTTTAAACTTAGTAGGTAACTTATATTACCCTGAAAACTATGACGCAAATAAAACATATCCAGCAATAGTTTGTTCTGGAAGTTGGACAACTGTAAAAGAACAAATGGCAGGATTATATGCAAAACGCTTTGCTAAAGAAGGTTTTATCACCTTAGCATTCGATTTTAGAAATTATGGCGAAAGTGAAGGTGTACCAAGAGCTTGGGAAAATCCTGCTATGAAAATTCATGATATCAAAAATGCAGTAGCGTATTTGCAAACTTTATCAGAAGTTGATACAGATAACATTGGTGCATTTGGTGTTTGTGCTGGTTCAATGTACACATTAATGGCAGCTTCAGAGGATAACAATATTAAAGCAGTAGCTACAACTGCATCTTGGTTACATGATGCCGAAGCAGTGAAGTTATTTTATGGTGGTGAAGAAGGCGTACAAGGCAAAATAGAAGCTGCAAAAGCTGCAAAGAAAACCTATGCAGAAACAGGTGAGTTTACATACATCAAAGCAATTTCAACAACAGATGAAACTGCTGCAATGTTTGGTGAGTATGATTATTATTTAAATCCAGAGCGTGGCGCAATTCCGCAGTGGAGTGCAGACCAATTTGCTGTGGCAACTTGGGAAGATTGGTTGACATTAGACCCATTTCCATCAGCTAAAAATTTAGATAAGCCTTTGTTCATGGTACATAGTGATGGTTGTGTATTGCCAGATTACACAAAAAAGTACTTTGATGCTGTAGCTTCAGATGATAAAGAATTGTTTTGGGTAGATATAGAATTAGCTTCACCAATGCATCAGTTTAGTTTTTATGACCAAGAAGCAGAAGTCGTTTTAGCGGTAGATAAAACCACTAAATTTTTTAAGTCTAATTTATAATAGATTAATCAATGTTTTTAAGGGGAAATGCATTTTGCATTTCCCTTTTTTTGTTTTATAAATTCTCGAAAAGGAATTACTCAAACCTAACTTTTATCATATTTTCTTTTTATAAAGGAAGTTACCTTTATAGATGTGAATGTGTTTTACATTCATTAGCAATTTTCACTTCTTATGATTGGGGCATTCAAAATACATCAAAAGACTCAACTTCTATTAAGTTTTGCCTTGTGCCTTAATCCAATTCATTTAAAAACATCCATAAATTATGAAAGTATTCGATAATAAACACATTAAAAATGTGGCATTTGTCGGAGCCCATCGCTCTGGCAAAACCACTTTATCAGAGACCATGCTTTTTGAAGCAGGATTAATAAAGAGAAGAGGCACTGTAGAGCATCAAAATACGGTGTCCGACTATCACGACATTGAGCACCAAAGAGGTGCTTCTGTTTTTGCTACACCTTTACATACAGAATGGCGTAATTATAAAATTAATATTATTGACACACCAGGTTTAGATGATTTTATCGGAGAAATTATGTCTTCTATTCGTGTGGCTGATACTATTGTAACTGTTATAAATGCAAAACACGGCGCAGATATTGGTACAGAAATTATTTGGAATTATGTAGATAAATATCATAAGCCTACACTATTTGTAATTAATAAGATTGATAGCGAAAAAGCCAATTTTGAGACGAGTATAGAGAGTTTAAAACATATGGTTGGGAATAGTGCCGTTCTTGTACAATATCCTAAGATAATTGATGGTGCACAATGCATTATTGATGTGCTTAAAATGAAATGTTACAAGTTTGGACTAGAAGGTGGAAAACCAGAAAAATTACAAATTCCCGAAGATGAATTAGAGTATGCCAACCAATTGCATAATGAACTAGTAGAGAAAGCTGCTGAGAACGATGAAGAATTAATGGAACTTTATTTTGATAAAGGAACATTAAATGAAGCTGAGATGCGTAAAGGTATTAAGTTAGGTATGCTTAATCATGATATGTTTCCTGTGTTCTGTGTGTCTGCTTTAAAAGATATGGGAACAGGACGTTTAATGGGCTTTATTGATAATGTAGCGCCAGCTGCAGCTGATTTAAAACCAGAACAAACCATAGAAGGTGATTTAATTTCACCTACAATAGACGCAGATACATCTTTGTTTGTATTTAAAACCATTTATCAACCTAATCTAGGGCAATTAGCTTTCTTTAAAGTAATGTCTGGTGAAATAAATGCAAATGACAAGTTATATAATACTAGAACTGGTGAATTAGAGACCATCAATCAATTATTTATAATGGATGGTAACGAAAAACATAGTGTTCAGAAATTAACAGTTGGTGATATTGGTGCTACGACCAAGCTTAAATTCACTGAAACAAATGATACCTTATCATCAAAGGCGGAAAATGGAACCATAAAGCCTATAAAGTTTCCACAACCACGTGTGTTAAAATCAGTAAAATCAGCAGTCACTTCTGATGAAGAGAAATTAGCAGATGCATTACGAAAAATTCACAGTCAAGATTTAACGGTAGACATTCATTATAATACAGAAACTAAAGAGACTATTGTAGGTACACAAGGTGAATTGCATTTGGCAACACTTACCTGGATTTTAGAAAACATCTACGAGGTTCAACCTGTATTTGAAACCCCAACCATAGCGTATCGGGAGACCATACAGCGAAGTGCAAAAGCTAATTATAGACATAAAAAGCAAAGTGGTGGTTCTGGTCAGTTTGGGCAAGTGCATCTTAAAATAGAACCTTATTATGAAGGTATGCCTGAACCCGAAGGTTTCTCGATTAGAGGAAAAGAAGTAGTTGATTTACCTTGGGAAGGAAAATTAGTATTTTATAATTGTATTGTTGGTGGTGTAATAGACCAGCGTTATTTACCTTCTGTAATGAAAGGTATCCTTGAAGTTATGGAATCAGGACCATTAACAGATTCTTATGCAAGAGATATAAGAGTTATGGTTTATGACGGAAAAATGCATGCAGTAGACTCTAATGACATTTCTTTTAAAATTGCAGGTGCTCATGCGTTTAAAGAAGCCTTTTTAAATGCAAATCCAAAATTATTAGAACCTACAGAGCTAATGACGCTCCGTGTTCCAGAAGCTATGGTAGGTAATGTAATGACAGAATTACAAAGTAGACGCGCCATTATTCAAGGTATAGACACAGAGGCACATTATCAAATACTTAAATGTGTTATTCCGAGTGCAGAACTAAATAATTTCTCGAGTCAATTACGTTCAATCACTCAAGGTAGAGCGACTTATTCGAGCAAATTTGAAGCCTATAGTGCTGTGCCAACTCACATACAAAAACAAATAGTAGAATCAAAAGAAGCAGTAACAACCTAAAAACAACAAATTATGGAAAATCAAATATTATATCTAAGCGATTTAAGGTTTAATGTAGATACTTGGAAGCGTGAATTACAGTTCCATTTTAATGAAATGGATACCTTTCAAGAAAAACTTGAAGAAATAGCTAGCAGAAATCAAGATGCTTTGGTAGCTGTTAAACTAGAAGTTTTTCAGAATAGAATAATGATAGAAAAAGATGCGATTTCAAAATTAAAGCACCGTTGTCGTAATAAAATTGCTAATATTAATAATGCAGCAATTAATGAAAATATCTACGGACGTTTTCAAAATGAACAACATACTTTAAAAGAAGATATGCGCACGTATATTAAGCTTCATTACGACCTTAAAGAAGAAATGATGAATTTCTTTTTAGAAGTTTTATAATAGATGTAACTAACTGAATCTATATATAAATTTAAAGGCCATAAGCATTAGTTTATGGCTTTTTAATTTGATAAGACAAAAAACAAATTTAAAAAATGTTTTTATTACAATGTCTAGAAATTTTAATTAGTGCGCACGAGAAGATTCGAACTTCCACGACCTAAGCGGTCACTGGCCCCTCAAGCCAGCGCGTCTACCAATTCCGCCACGTGCGCGTGTGTAAACATAAAGATAAAAAAAAAGTTAAGTATAAAAACTTAACTTTTGTGACCAGGCTGGGGCTCGAACCCAGGACCCTCTCCTTAAAAGGGAGATGCTCTACCAACTGAGCTACCTGGTCATTGTTCCTTTGAACGCGGGTGCAAATATATAAGGTTTAATTAATAAAACAATACTTTTTTCATTTATTTTTTTGTTTTTTTGTTACGTAAATAGTTAGTTGTTTAATAATCAATTTTTAACGATTATGATTATAGTTTTAATAGGTTATATGGGTTCAGGAAAATCGACAATTGGAAGTCAATTGGCTGATGCACTAGAGTATAATTTTATTGACCTAGATGACTATATTTCAAGTAGCGAAGGATCATCAATTTCTGATATATTTACCACTAAAGGTGAGATTTATTTTAGAAAACAAGAACACCACTATCTCAATGAGATCTTAAGTTCTAAGGACAATACGGTTTTATCATTAGGTGGTGGTACGCCTTGTTATTATGACAATATGAGTGCAATTGCTGCAAATGCTAATGTGATCTCTTTATATCTGAAGTTAGCAATCCCTAATTTATCACAAAGGTTATTTAATGAACGTGAAAAGCGCCCATTAATTAGTCATATTCAATCCCAAGAAGATTTAACAGAATTTATAGGTAAACATCTCTTTGAACGTGTGCAATTTTACAGCCAAGCCAAGTATGTTATAAATGCAGATCAAAAAAGTATTAAGAATATTTTAGAGGAAATAATTATACTTTTAATCTAGGTAAGCCTCGTATGGTTGTTTTGACAATTGAACATGGACATGCTCGTAAAATGAAGTAGATAAAGAAATGCCTTTAAAGTCTGCTTTTACTGGATATTTTTTGTGATTTCTATTCACCAAAACCGCTGTTTTAAATTGCTTTAATGGTACATCTAAAAAGTGCTTTATCCCATAAATTAGAGTACTTCCTGAATTTAACACATCATCTACCAATACTAAAGACTTGTTAGCATACTCTTCCGATTTTATTGAGGTTTCAACAGGCTGTGTAGGTTCATTTTTATTTACTTTTACCTTACATAAGGTAGAATCAATATCAGAAATTTTATCTAATACGGCTTTCAATTTACGCGCTAGTAAGTAACCATTGTTTTCAATTCCTGCAATTATAATTTCAGACTCTTCAACATTACATTCGTATATCTGATAGGCTATACGTTTAATTTTGTGTTCTATTTCTTTGTGACTCAGGATTGAATTTTTGGTAAGCGCCATAAAATAATAATACTATCTTTTTTCAAAGATAAAAAACAGTTCCTTTCCTTCTCTTGGTTTTATAGAATTTCTTGATTTTTCAAGTGTCTTTATTCTAAATCCATTTTGAAACAGATTTTGGTATTCTTCAATACTTCCACCGAAAGGAGGACCTTCACTGGTTAATTCAAAATCGAACAAAAGTCCGACTAATTTACCATGAGATTTTAATAACTTGAGCATTTGCTCAGTATATTGCATTCTTAAATCAGGATTGAGTGCACAGAAAAATGTCTGTTCAATGATAAAGTCAAACTTATTATCTAGTTTGAAAAAATCACTGTGTAGAAGTTGAGAATCTGGGAAGTCTTCAACTCTTTGCTTTAAGTTTTTTAATGGTGACAATGCAATATCTGCAACAAAAATATTTTTAAATCCGTTGTGCCACAAATACTCAGCTTCATAACTGTTACCTCCACCAGGTATAAGAATTTTAATATTCTTGTCCTTAAGTTGATCAACATATGTTTTAATTGGGGTTGAAGGTTCGCCAATATCCCAGCCTGTTTGGTTGTTTTGATATCTTTTTTCCCAATAGTCCGAGTCTAAATTAGTCAATGTCATAAAAGTCGTCTATATCACGTCTATCTTTTTTTGTTGGCCTTCCTGTGCCTTTTTTGCGGTAATAGTCTTTACTATATTTTAAAAGCTCCTTAGCTTCGAACGCAGATTTTGGTGTGGTATCTGTTCTATAAATATCAACAAGTTTTGCACCAACTCTGTTAGGCGGAAGGTCATTAACGGTGAGTTTGTATACTATTTGATCTTTTCTTAGTTCAATTTTGTCAGTAGGATAAACTTCTCTAGAAGGTTTAACAACCGCCTCATTGACTTTTATTTGGCCTTTTTTGCAGGCATTGGTAGCTATGCTACGGGTCTTGTAGTATCTCACACACCATAAAAACTTATCAATTCTCATCAATACAATAACTTTATTGTAAAAATAGGATTAAAATAAAAAAGAGCCACAAAGGTGACTCTTTTTAATTCTTATTTAAAACTTTTAAAGTTTTACTGAAAGGCTTAAAATAAGCTGTTCTGGTCGTGTGTCTAAGCGATCGTTGACATTGATATTGTTGTTGTCAAATAATGTTGCTTCATTATTGTTGAATCCACGCTCATAACGTAGGTCTAAACCTAATTTTCCTAAGTTAAGAGCTATTCCGAAGTTAAGTCCAACAGAAAAATCATCCTGAACTTCATTTACACTTAAACCTTCAAAACCTGTGTCTAAAATATACTGTAATGATGGCCCACCAAAAACACTTACAGGTCCTAGAACTTTAAGACCAACAAGTAATGGTGCATCTAACTTAGTCAATTCAAACTCACCGCTGTTGTAGTCGCTTTTTAGTTGCGTGTAAACTAATTCTGGCTTAAAGTAAATTTGGTCACCAATTTTACCAAAAATACCAACATGATAACCTAAATTTCTATCAGGACTTTGATAGTTGTCACTGATAGAACTGAAGTAATCTCCTGTACCACCATAGTTTAGACCACCTTTGATACCGAAACCACTTCCATTTTGTGCCTGCGATAAAAACATGGCACATAAACAAAACATACTTGTAATAACTAATTTTTTCATATTATTCGTTTTTAAGATTAGGTATACAGTATCAAAAACGTTGCCAAAAGAAAATTATTTCCTTTTTATGGCTGCTTTCGCAGCTTTTTGAATAGCAGCACTATCTAAGCCATATTTTACCATCAATTGGGCTGGAGTACCAGATTCACCAAAGGTGTCATTGGTAGCAACAAACTCTTGTGGAGTAGGATTATGTTTCGCTAAAACTCTGGCAACACTTTCACCAAGACCACCAAGATAATTATGCTCTTCAGCAGTAACAATACATCCAGTTTTTGCAACTGAATCTAAAATAGCTTTATCGTCTAATGGTTTAATTGTGTGGATATTTATAACTTCAGCAGAAATGCCTTCTTCATGAAGTGCTTTTGCAGCCTCTAAAGCTTCCCAAACTAAGTGACCAGTAGCAACAATAGTTACATCATCACCTTCTGTTAATTGTACAGCTTTACCAATTTCAAAAGTTTGGTCTTCAGGTGTGAAGTTAGCAACTTTTGGTCTACCAAATCTTAAATATACTGGTCCGTCATGCTCTGCAATGGCTAATGTTGCAGCCTTAGTTTGATTAAAGTCACAAGTATTAATCACAGTCATGCCAGGTAACATTTTCATAAGACCAATGTCTTCAAGGATTTGGTGGGTAGCACCATCTTCACCTAAAGTAACTCCAGCGTGTGAAGCACAGATTTTTACATTCTTACCTGAGTATGCAACACTTTGTCTAATTTGGTCATAAACTCTACCTGTCGAGAAATTAGCAAAAGTACCGGTAAAAGGAATCTTACCTCCAATAGTCATACCTGCAGCAATACCAATCATATTGGCCTCAGCGATACCAACTTGAAAAAAACGTTCAGGATGATTTTCTTTAAATTCATCCATTTTTAGTGAGCCAGTTAAGTCAGCACAAAGTGCTACTACATTTTCGTTTTTCTTTCCAAGTTCTGTTAATCCAGCACCAAAACCTGAGCGTGTATCTTTATTTCCTGTGTTTGTATATGTTTTCATTTTTTTCTTGAGATTGAAGATTAATAATCACCTAAAGTTTCGGCATTTTGAGCAAGACCTGTTGCTAATTGCTTATCATTAGGGGCTTTTCCGTGCCAAGCATGTGTGTGCATCATAAAATCTACACCATTACCCATCACAGTTTTTAAAAGTACACATACTGGTTTGCCATTACCTGCCAAAGATTTAGCTTCTGACATTCCTTTAAGAATAGCTTCAACGTTATTACCTTCTTCAATATCAACAACAGTCCAACCAAAAGCTTCAAACTTAGCTCTTAAGTTGCCCATAGGTAATACGTTGTCTGTAGAACCGTCAATTTGTTGACCGTTAACATCGATAGTAGCAATAAGGTTATCAACTTTATTACCAGCGGCATACATTACAGCTTCCCAGTTTTGTCCTTCTTGTAACTCACCATCACCGTGTAAACTATAAACGATATGGTCGTCGTTATTTAATTTTTTTGCTTCAGCAGCACCAATGGCTACTGACATTCCTTGTCCTAATGAACCCGAAGCAATTCTTACTCCTGGTAAGCCTTCATGTGTTGTTGGGTGACCTTGTAATCTAGAATCAATTAATCGAAATGTATTTAATTCATCAACCGGAAAATATCCAGATCTTGCTAATACACTGTAATACACTGGTGAAATATGTCCGTTAGACAGGAAGAATACATCTTCACTAATCCCGTCCATATCAAAACCTTCCTTGGTTTCCATAATTTCTTTGTAAAGTGCTACAAAAAATTCGGCACAACCTAACGAACCTCCAGGATGACCAGAGTTTACTTTATGTACCATTCGCAAAATGTCTCTACGAACTTGCGTTGTTAAATCTTCTAATTGTTGAATGTTTGGCATTTTGATTTGCTTAAATTAATGCTGCAAAAATAGCCCTTTTATGCAGTCATGCAAAGGCTTGACAATTTCATTTATCAACGATTTTGATGAATTGCTAACAATTTTAATTTTAATTAAGAGCGGTTTGCAATTGAGTTATTTATATTTGCCACCAGACTAAATTTTTCATGGATTTTAATTGCATAGCAAAAGATAAGGGAACCAAGGCTAGAGCTGGTAAAATAACAACGGATCATGGGGTTATTGAGACACCTATTTTTATGCCCGTTGGTACTGTAGCTTCAGTAAAAGGTGTGCACCAAAGAGAATTAAAGAATGATATCAATCCAGATATAATTCTTGGTAATACATACCATTTGTATTTAAGACCTCAAACACCAATCCTAGAACAAGCAGGTGGTCTTCATAAATTCATGAATTGGGATAGAAATATTCTAACAGATTCGGGTGGTTATCAAGTATATTCTTTATCAGCAAATAGGAAAATTAAAGAAGAAGGTGTTAAGTTTAAGTCACATATAGATGGTAGTTACCACGTATTTACACCAGAAAATGTGATGGAAGTTCAACGTAGTATCGGAGCAGATATTATCATGGCTTTTGATGAATGTACTCCATATCCATGCGATTACCAATATGCGAAGCGTTCTATGCATATGACCCATCGTTGGTTAGAACGTTGTTTAACGCACCTTAAAAAAACACCGTTTAAATATGATTATGAACAGACGTTTTTTCCAATAGTTCAAGGAAGTATTTATAAAGACTTGCGACAACAATCTGCCGAATATATCGCTAATGTTGGGGCAGAAGGGAACGCTATTGGCGGATTGTCTGTAGGTGAACCAGCAGAGGAAATGTATGGTATGACCGAAGTAGTTTGTGATATTTTACCAGAAGATAAACCAAGGTATTTAATGGGTGTTGGTACTCCAATCAATATTTTAGAAAATATTGCGTTAGGTGTAGATATGTTTGACTGTGTTATGCCAACTAGAAATGCTAGAAATGGAATGCTGTTTACTGCACAAGGAACCATTAACATAAAAAATAAAAAATGGGCTGATGACTTTTCTCCTATCGATGAAATGGGAATTACTTATGTTGATTTGGAATATAGTAAAGCCTATTTAAAACATTTGTTCTCAGTTAATGAGATGCTAGGTAAACAAATTGCAACAATTCATAATCTAGGTTTTTATTTATGGTTGGTAAGAGAGGCTAGAAAACATATCATTACTGGAGATTTTAGATCATGGAAAGACATGATGGTTAAACAAATGGATAAGAGGTTGTAATCGGTGAAGATATTAGATTGGTACATACTTAAGCGTTATCTATTTACATTTTTAATGATGTTATTACTGTTTATACCAATAGGTATAACAGTTGATCTTGCTGAGAAAGTTGGGAAGATGATAGAAAACAAAGCACCATTTGGTGAGATTGCACTTTATTACGTCAACTTTACGATCTATTTTGCAAACCTGCTTTTTCCTTTATTTTTATTTCTTTCGGTAATCTGGTTTACATCAAAACTGGCCAACAACACTGAGATTGTAGCTTTTTTGAGCTCAGGCGTATCATTTACGAGATTCTTGAGACCCTATATAGTTGGTGGTGTTATTGTAGCCTCATTTGCGTTGTTTCTTGGAATGTACTTAGCACCAATTGCAAGTCAAGGCTTTAATGAATTTAAGTTTAAATACCTTAAGAAGGGAAGAAAGCTTCAAGATACAGATGATGTCTTTCAACAAATCAATGATAATGATTATATCTATGTCAGTAGCTTTATTCCTAAACGACAATTAGGGACGAATTTTACATTAGAACATGTGGAAGGTAATGAGTTGAAGTATAAAATCTTTGCAGATAATATAAGGTTTGTAGAAAAAGATAGTACATATCGATTAACATCGTATGTGAAAAGAACTTTTAAAGATGGGATAGAATTTGTACAAAAGCAACGAAGAAAAGATACCATATTTCCATTTGAGCTAGAGGATTTGGCACCTGTTCAGTATGCTGCTGAAACAAAATCTTATGGCGAACTTTTAGACTTTATTGAAGATGAGAAAAGACGCGGTTCAAAAAATATTGGTAGGTATGAAGTTGTTAAGTTGAAAAAATGGAGCATACCTGTGTCTATCTTTATTCTGACTATTATTGCAGTTGCAGTATCTTCCATCAAACGACGTGGAGGAATGGGAATTAATCTTGCTTTTGGTATAGCGATAGCAATGATATATGTGTTCTTTGATAAAATCTTTGGCGTTATGGCTTCTCAATCTAGTTTCGACCCTATTCTAGCTGTATGGTTGCCTAATATTTTATTTGGTATTTTAGCTGTTTATCTTCTGCAAAATGCCAAACGCTAAACTAAAGCATTACCTTCATTTACATCTACTTGTTTTTATTGCAGGTTTTACGGCCATTTTAGGAAAGAAAATTTCCATTGGTTCAAGTCCTTTAGTTTGGTATAGAATGGTGATTGCAGCCATTTTAATGTTCCTTTTTATAAAACTTACTAAGATAAATATAAAGGTTTCTAAAAAAGCTATACTACAATTTTCGGCAGCAGGAATAATTATAGCTTTACATTGGGTCACTTTTTTTGAATCAATAAAACAATCAAATGTTTCAATTGCGCTAGCCATGTTTTCCTCTGGTGCTTTTTTTGCCTCATTTATAGAGCCTATTTTTTTTAAACGTAGAATACAAGCATATGAGATAATTTTTGGAGTAGTTGTTGTTTTAGGAGTTTCATTAATTTTGAATAGCGAACTCAAATATATCAATGGGATTGTTTTAGGTTTACTATCGGCACTGTTTTCAACCTTATTTGCGGTAGTAAATGGGCGTTTTATAGAAAGGCATAAAGCAACTGTAATATCTTTTTATGAGTTTATTAGCGGAGTGTTGTTTTTGACTGTATTTATATATTTTTCAGGGACCAATTTTGATGAACGTTTCTTTTTACTCTCAAATGAAGATTGGATATACCTTTTTATTCTGGCTTCAGTTTGCACAGCTTACGCATTTATAGGTGCTGTAGAGGTGATGAGATACATTAGCCCATTTACTGTAATCCTGAGTTATAATCTCGAACCGGTTTATGGCATTATTCTAGCATTGATATTCTTTCCAGAATCTGAGAAAATGTCACCTCAATTTTATATCGGTGCACTAGTTATAATTGTTACTTTAATACTTGATGCGTTGTTCAAAAATTACAAGCGACGAAAACAGAAAACTTCAAGTATAACCAATTAAAGTTTTTATATTTGCATCTACTAACTAAACAAATTAATTTCAAATTGTATGGAATATTTAGAGTTTGAATTACCTATTAAAGAGCTTGAAGAACAACTAGATAAGTGTCAGATTATTGGCGAAGAAAGTGATGTAGATGTCAGTGAAACTTGCAAGCAAATTGAGAAGAAATTAGCAGAAACTAAGAAAGAAATATATAAAAATCTTACAGCTTGGCAACGTGTACAATTGTCTCGTCATCCTAATAGACCTTATACTTTAGATCATATTCAAGCCCTATGTGGTGATACTTGGTTAGAATTACATGGTGATAGAAATGTTAAGGACGATAAAGCAATGATCGGTGGACTTGGTAAGATTGGCGATCAATCTTACATGTTTATTGGTCAACAGAAAGGTTACAATACAAAGACAAGACAATATAGAAATTTTGGGATGTCAAATCCTGAAGGCTATCGTAAGGCATTAAGACTTATGAAATCTGCAGAAAAATTTGGTATTCCCGTAGTGACTTTAATTGACACTCCAGGTGCTTATCCAGGTTTAGAAGCTGAAGAACGTGGTCAAGGTGAAGCTATCGCTAGAAATATCTTAGAAATGTCGCGTCTTAAAGTACCAATAATTACTGTTATTATTGGTGAAGGTGCATCTGGTGGTGCTTTAGGTATTGGTGTAGGAGACAAAGTAATGATGTTAGAAAATACATGGTACTCTGTTATTTCTCCAGAGTCTTGTTCTTCAATTTTATGGAGAAGTTGGGAGTATAAAGAACAAGCTGCAGAAGCATTAAAACTTACAGCCAAAGATATGAAGCGCATGAAGTTGGTAGATCAAATCATTAAAGAACCTCTTGGTGGTGCTCATACAAATAGAGAAAAAACATTTGATGCAGTTAAAGATGCCATAGTGAAATCATACGAAGAACTTAAAAACTTATCACCAGAAGAGTTGGTAGAAAATCGTATGAATAAATATGATCAAATGGGAGTCTATAAAGACTAATTCCCCTAAACATAAGCAACTTAAAAAACTGAAGTTTTTAGCTTCGGTTTTTTTTGTCGCTATTAACAATATTTTTAAGTTATTAACAGTTAGATTGTTAAAGACCTGTTGAGATTGAACACATACAATCTGCAGTTTATGTTAACTATTTAGCTACTTTCGTAAACTATGAAACAACCAAATCCCGTACAAGGTTACAAGGTAGATAAAAGCGCACTTATAAGTTTAGAAAAAGGAAAGATACCTCCGCAAGCAATTGATTTAGAGGAAGTTGTGTTGGGAGCTATGATGATTGATAAAAGAGGTGTCGATGAAGTTATTGATATCTTAAGCCCTGAAGCATTTTACAAAGAGGCGCACAAACACATATTTGAGGCTATTTTTAAATTGTTTGAAAATAGTGAGCCAATTGACTTATTAACCGTTTCAACACAATTAAAGAAAGATGCAAAGCTAGATGTAATAGGTGGTGATTTTTACCTCATTTCTTTAACACAAAGAGTATCATCTTCGGCACATATAGAATTCCATGCACGTATTATTCTTCAGAAGTATATTCAGAGAAGTTTAATAAAGATTTCAAACGAAATTATTGAAGAGGCCTACGATGAGACTAAAGATGTTTTTGATCTTTTAGATAATGCTGAGGCAAAGTTGTATGAGGTGACTCAGGGAAATGTTAAAAAGTCAACTGAGACAGCTCAGAGTTTGGTGATTAAGGCTAAGAAAAAGATTGAAGAAATATCAAATAAAGAAGGTTTAAGTGGTATACCAACAGGATTTACTAAGCTAGATAAGTTAACTTCTGGTTGGCAACCAAGTGATTTAATCATTGTTGCTGCACGTCCAGGTATGGGTAAAACAGCTTTAACATTAACTATGGCGAGAAATATTGCTGTAGATTTCAATCAACCCGTAGCATTCTTCTCTTTAGAGATGTCATCTGTTCAGTTAATAACACGTTTAATTTCTTCTGAAACAGGTTTGTCTTCTGAAAAGTTAAGAACAGGTAAACTTGAAAAACATGAATGGGAACAACTAAATGTTAAGGTAAAGACACTAGAGAAAGCACCTTTATATATTGATGATACACCATCACTTTCCATATTCGATTTAAGAGCAAAAGCACGTCGTTTAGCTTCACAATATGGCATAAAAATGATTATGATAGATTACTTGCAGTTAATGACCGCTGGTGGAAGTCAAAAAGGTGGTAACCGTGAGCAAGAAATTTCTATGATTTCACGTAACCTAAAAGCTCTAGCAAAAGAATTAAATGTACCTGTAATAGCCTTATCTCAGTTATCGCGTGCGGTTGAAACTCGTGGTGGAAGTAAACGTCCTTTATTATCCGACCTTCGTGAATCTGGTGCAATTGAGCAAGATGCCGATATTGTAAGTTTTATCTACAGACCAGAGTATTATAAGATTGATGAATGGGATGATGAAGAACGTTCTCCAACTGAAGGTCAAGGAGAGTTTATTGTTGCTAAGCATAGAAATGGTGGTTTAGAAAATATTAGGTTGAAGTTTATTGGTCATCTTGGTAAGTTTGATAATCTCGATGATTTTGACACGCCATTTGGTGAGTTCCATTCTAAAATGAATGCAGCCGCTAATGACGATACATTTAAGCCGAGCAACTTCCCTGATCCAACAGATGCATTTGGAGCACCAGAAGATGATGATGTTCCGTTTTAATAACTTTTTTTGTAGTAGGTATTTACCTTTTCATGTATCTTTGCGGCTCGCTATTTGAAAGAGAACTAATTCATGCTAAATCAAACACGTACAACAAATATTTTGTTGTTAATCATTGTAATACCTCTAGTATTTTATTTACTTAAAATACTATCCTTCATTTTTATTCCATTGATTCTTTCAATGTTTATAGCATTGTTGTTTTTACCAATAATGCGTTGGTTTGGGAGACGAAACGTGCCTAAAGCAATAAGTATCATTTTTGTATTGTTATTAGTTTCTTTAAGTGTTTGGTTAGGTGTAGAATTAATTCAATTATCTAGTAGAGAGATTTTAGCTACGCAGTCAGAGTTTTTTCCAATGGCTGAAGAGAAAATAGCTGATTTAAAACTGCATTTATCTGAAAGTTTCGGTATTACCTTTAGTGAAGATAAAAACTTCATAGGTCAATTTTTTGAGAAAGATAATATAGGTAGCACCTTGGGATTTGTGAGAACCTTTTTTACCACACTATTGATGACTGCGTTTTTTGTGGTATTATGGTTGGCTGAATCTATAAACGTTCATAAGCTTTTAAATAACACTATTTTAAAACAAAAGCATACTTCTATTAAGGCATTTATGAAAATTGAAAAAGACTTAATAAAATTCATAAAGGTTAAGTTTTTAGTCAGTGCCTTAACAGGCTTGTTTACTGGTTTAATGTGTGTATTCTTTGACGTGAGTTTCCCAATTTTTTGGGGCTTATTTGCCTTTGCAATAAATTTTGTGCAGATGGTTGGATCATTCATTGCGGTAATTTCATTATCAACATTCGCTTTAGTTGAGCTAGATCCAACAAGTACTTTGTTCTTCTTCATTTTATCTATAACTATGGTTCAAGTTGTGTTTGGTGCAATTTTAGAACCTGTTTTCATGGGTAAATCGTTTTCTATAAATATTATTGCTGTCCTCGTCATGCTGATGTTTTGGGGATTTTTATGGGGCATTCCAGGATTAATTATGGCAATTCCTATTACGGTTTTTATTAAGATTATCCTCGAGCAGTTCGAAAGCACTAAAATTATTGCCAGTTTACTTTCTGGTAACGAGACCAAACTTCAATAAACTTCTACATTCTATAATTACTATTTTAAGTATCTTTCAACATAAAGATTTTTAATATGGTTCATGGTACGCATAATGCACTTAAAGATGACAGAAATGATAGCATTTTAATTTCCATTAATGATCAACTTTTTGAAAGAAATGAAGCTAAAATTTCAGTTTTTGATAGTGGCTATTTAGTTGGAGATGGAGTGTGGGAAGCACTGAGGTTACATCATGGAGTTTTAGTTTTTAAAGAAGATCATTTTAATAGATTATGGCATGCTGCAGCGACAGTAGGTATGCATTTACCCTTTTCAAAAGATGAGTTAGAAGCTAAAGTTAAACATGTACTGGATGCGAATCAGATGACTGATGGAGTTCATGTTAGAATTATGGTAACTCGCGGCATTAAAAAAACACCATCCCAAGATCCGAGGTTAACCATTTCTGGTCCAAATGTTGTTATTATTCCAGAGTATAAAACAGCTTCCGTTGCGTCAAAGGAAAAAGGAATCACGCTTTTTACAAGTACTATACGAAGAGGTTCACCAGATTATTTAGACCCAAGATTAAATTGTCACAGTAAACTGCACGAGGTGCAGGCACTAATACAAGCTATCGAAGCTGGTGCAGATGAAGCTTTAATGTTAGATATTCATGGTTTTGCAGCAACTTGCAATGCGACCAATTTTTTTATTGTGAAGGGCAATGAAGTATGGACATCTACTGGCAAGTATTGCATGAATGGTATTACACGAGCTAAAGTTATTGAAGTTTGCAAGGCTAATGATATAACATGTTGCGAAAAGGATTTTTCACTTTTTGATGTTTATGGGGCTGACGAAGCTTTTGTTACTGGAACTTTTGGTGGTTTAACACCTGTTACAAAAATTGATGGCAGAGTAATTGGAGATGGAAACTATGGAAATATGACCAAGACATTAAGTGATTTATATAATCAATTAATAAATGCTACAGTAAGTAATGCAAAAAACTAAACGCGTTTGTTTGTGGTCTGGACCACGCAATATTTCAACAGCTTTAATGTATTCCTTTGCACAGCGTGGCGATACCAAGGTCTTTGATGAACCTTTATATGCTTATTATTTAAAACGTCATCCACAAGCACATAGTTATCATCCAGGAACAGAAGATATACTAGCAACGATGGAAAATGATGGCTATAAAGTTGTAGATATGATGCTAAATGATAATGAAAAAGCTGTATTGTTTTTTAAGCACATGACGCATCATCTTCTCGATTTGGATAGGTCTTTTATGCATAAAACCATTAACGTTATACTTACAAGAGACCCAAAAGATATGCTGCCTTCTTTAGATAAGATTATTAAGAATCCAAAGCTAGAAGATGTTGGTTATAAACTTCATATTGAATTGTTAGAATATTTTCAGAAAAATGATATTCCGTTCACAGTATTAGATTCTAAAAGAGTGCTTGAAAACCCAAAAGTCGTTTTATCAAAATTATGTGAGTTTATAGATATTCCTTTTGAAAAATGTATGCTGTCTTGGAAAGCACAACAATTGCAAGAAGATGGTATTTGGGCAAAATATTGGTATTCTAACGTTCATAAATCTACAGGTTTTATAAAATACAGACCAAAAGAAGAACCTTTTCCAGAACATTTGAAACCACTCTATCAGGTAAGTAATGTTTATTATCAAAAGCTGTTAAAATATGCACTTTAGCTCTTAAAAGAATGATAAATCCAATCTTAAAAGACTAAAATTTAAGTATATTTCGTTCTAAATCTATGAGCTTGAAAAAAACTGTAATCATACTTATTTTAACTGTTTTCTGTTTTAAGGCAAATGCCTCCTATATTCTTATTCCTATGGATGCAGAATCTCAAGAAAATCACTTAAAAGCTTATGGAATAACCTATTGGACGTTAGAACGTGAGTTAAAAGTAAATTGGCTTCTAAACTATAGAGGTGGTTCATTTTTATTGCCATTTGCTGAGATTATTCAGCGCGAATGTCAAATTAGAGGTGTCTCTTTTGAAGTAATTTCAGATACAAAAGCAGCTAAAATTTTAGAAGATATTGCTAGTCCTTCGGTGAATCAAGAAGCTGTAGTTTTAGAGAAAGCACCTAAAATTGCTGTTTATACACCTTATGGTAAACAACCTTGGGATGATGCAGTAACTATGGTATTGACATATGCCGAGATTCCTTATGAAACGATTTACGATGAAGAAGTTTTAAAGGATGAATTACTGTTATATGATTGGTTGCACTTGCATCATGAAGATTTTACAGGGCAATATGGTAAATTCTATAGATCATACAGATCAGCAGCTTGGTATATTGAAGAAAAAAAGCGAGCAGAAGAATTAGCAAAGAAACTTGGTTACAATAAAGTTTCTGAAGCAAAACGAGATGTAGCATTAAAAATTAGAGATTATGTTGTTGGTGGCGGATTTATGTTTGCCATGTGTTCTGCTACAGATAGTTTTGATATTGCTTTGTCAGCTGAAGGTGTAGATATTTGCGAGCCAATGTTTGATGGTGATGGTAGTGATCCAGGTTATCAAAACAAAATAGATTACTCAAAAACATTTGCCTTTAAAGATTATACGCTAGAGCGTAGCCCAAATGTCTATGAATTTTCTTCAATAGATATGACAAGAAAACGTCAGATTCCATTTCAAACAGATTATTTTTCGTTGATGGAGTATTCAGCAAAATGGGATCCTATTCCAACAATGTTAACACAAAATCATACAGCTTTAGTAAAAGGTTTTATGGGACAAACAACTTCTTTTACAAGAGAAGAAATTAAATCTAATGTTTTGGTTATGGGAGAAAACAAAACCAATGGAGAAGCCAAGTATATTCATGGCATTAAAGGAAAAGGCTTCTTTACGTTTTATGGTGGTCATGACCCAGAAGATTACACACATAGAGTAGGAGATCCAAAAACAGAATTAGACTTACATCCTACATCACCAGGTTATAGATTAATACTTAATAATGTCTTATTTCCTGCTGCTAAAAAGAAAAAGCAAAAAACCTGATGAAGTTTTTTCAAAAAGAATTGAGATTAAAATCATTTTCTAGAGGTTTTCATTTAATCACTCATGAAGTTGTAAATGCGCTTCCAGAGATGAAAGGAATAACTATTGGTCATCTACAAGTATTTATAAAGCACACATCTGCAAGTTTAACTATTAATGAAAATGCAGATCCAACTGTGAGAGAAGATTTTGAAAGTCACATGAATGTCTTAGTGCCAGAAAATCAGCCTTATTATAAACATACGTATGAAGGTGCAGATGATATGCCTGCGCATATAAAAGCATCTTTAATGGGTACATCTGTACAGATACCAATTACAAATGGTAAACTCAATCTAGGAATATGGCAAGGTATTTATCTTTGTGAGCATAGAGATTATGCTTCAGGGAGAAATATAGTTATCACAGCTTTTGGAAACTAAAGAGAAATAAAAAACAAAAATCCGATTCGTAAGAATCGGATTTTTTATAAGCGAAATGTTGTTATTAATTTGGCTAAAAGCCCTTATTTAACTTTGTTTACTATTGCTTCAAAAGCTTCTGGGTGATTCATAGCTAAATCTGCAAGAACCTTACGATTCAATTCGATATTGTTAGCTTTTAATTTCCCCATAAACTTAGAATAGCTCATTCCATGTTGTCTTGCACCTGCGTTAATACGCATAATCCATAACGCACGGAATGTTCTCTTTTTGTTTCTGCGGTCTCTGTACGAGTATTGCATCGCTTTGTCTACCGCATTTTTTGCTACTGTCCAGACGTTTTTACGTCTTCCCCAGTATCCTTTTGCTTGCTTAAGAACCTTTTTTCTTCTAGCTCTTTTTGCAACTGAATTTACTGATCTTGGCATTTCTTTAAATTGTTTTTTGTAGTAGGCGGCAGATAAACTGCACTTGCTAAATTTTTTTGCCTAACTCCAGGGTTTATAAATAATTTTAACCGGTAAAAGTGTTATTACTTTAAACGTAACATTACTTTTACATTTTCTTCGTCAGCCTTATGTACCGTAGTATCATGAGTTAACGCAAGCTTACGCTTCTTAGACTTTTTAGTTAAGATGTGACTCTTAAAAGCGTGCTTTCTTTTAATTTTACCAGTGCCAGTTAGTTTGAAACGTTTCTTAGCACTCGATTTTGTTTTCATTTTAGGCATTTTGTCCTAGATTTAATTACGTTTCGCTTATTTCTCTACTGAATTAAAATCAGTATTTGTTTTATTTATTCTTCTTCGGAGCTATAAACATAATCATACGCTTACCTTCAAGCTTTGGCATTTGTTCTACTTTACCAAATTCCTCTAAGTCTTGCGCTAATCTTAATAATAAGATTTGTCCTTGCTCTTTAAACACAATAGAACGTCCTTTAAAGAATACGAATGCTTTTAATTTAGCACCGTCTTTTAAGAACTTCATTGCATGTTTTTTCTTAAACTCGTAATCGTGATCATCGGTTTGTGGACCGAATCTAATCTCTTTTACTACAACTTTAGTTGCTTTAGATTTTAACGCTTTGTCTCGTTTCTTTTGCTCGTAAAGAAACTTTTTATAATCCATAATCTTACAAACAGGAGGGTTCGCATTTGGCGAAATCTCCACCAGATCCAAACCTTGTTCGTCAGCCATGGATAGTGCTTTTCTAGTAGGATATATTCCCACTTCTACGTTATCTCCGACAACTCTAACTTCTTCAGATCTAATTTTAGAATTTATGCGATGTTTATCTTCTTTAACCTCGCGTCTATTAAAATTCCTTTTTCTACGTATTGCTATGGCTTTATTATATTTAGTTAAACTCTATTTATTTAGAAGCTTTTTAAGCTTTCCTTTACTTTATTATTTACTAATTCCGAAAATTCGTCTACACTTATTGTGCCAATATCTTCACCACCATGTTGGCGTACAGATATTGTATTATCCTTTTCTTCTTGCTCACCGACAATAATAATATAAGGATATTTTCGCATCTCTGCTTCTCTAATCTTCTTACCTACAGTCTCGTTTCTATTGTCCGCGAGGGCGCGAATTTCGGCATTTTCTAACAAATTTAAAACTTTTTCAGCGTATTTTTCATATTTCTCGCTAACAGACAGCACAATAACTTGCTCTGGCATTAACCAAAGCGGGAAGTTTCCACCTGTATGTTCAAGCAAAATTGCAATGAATCTTTCTAAGCTTCCAAATGGTGCACGGTGAATCATTATTGGTCTGTGTAGTTCATTATCACTACCTTTATAAGTAAGATCAAAACGCTCTGGTAAATTATAATCTACCTGTATTGTACCAAGTTGCCAACTTCTACCTAAAGCATCTTTTACCATAAAGTCTAGCTTAGGTCCGTAAAATGCAGCTTCGCCAGTTTCAACTACAAAATCTAGACCTTTGTCTTTGGCGGCATTTAAAATTGCTTCTTCAGCTTTTTGCCAGTTTTCTTCTTCACCAATATACTTTTCTGGTTTTTCAGGATCTCTTAACGATACTTGTGCAGTAAAGTTTTCAAAACCTAAAGAACCAAATACATATAATACTAAATCAATTACGTTTTTAAACTCTTGGTCTAATTGGTCTGGTGTACAGAAAATGTGAGCATCATCTTGAGTAAATCCTCTAACTCTTGTTAAACCATGTAATTCACCACTTTGTTCATATCTATAAACCGTACCAAATTCTGCATAACGCTTTGGTAATTCTTTGTATGAATATGGTCTACTTTTATATATCTCACAATGATGAGGACAGTTCATTGGTTTTAATAAAAACTCTTCACCTTCAGCCGGTGTATTTATAGCCTGAAAACTATCTTCACCATATTTAGCATAATGTCCAGAGGTTACATATAAATCTTTGTTACCTATATGAGGTGTAACAACCATTTCGTAACCAGCTTTCTTTTGAGCCACCTTTAAGAAGTTCTCTAATCGTTCTCTCAAGGCAGCACCTTTAGGTAACCAAAGCGGAAGTCCTTGACCAACTCTTTGAGAAAACGTAAAGAGTTCTAGCTCTTTTCCAAGTTTTCTATGGTCACGTTTTTTTGCTTCTTCTAATAAGTGTAAATACTCAGTTAATTCTTTCTGTTTAGGGAATGAAATTCCATAAATCCTAGTCAGCTGCTTTTCATTTTCATCACCTTTATAATAGGCACCAGCTACACTAAGTATTTTTACAGCTTTTATGATTCCTGTATTAGGAATATGTCCACCACGACATAAATCTGTAAATGAAGAATGGTCGCAAAAACTGATAGTACCATCTTCTAAGTTGCTTATTAAATCAACCTTGTATTCGTTTTTACCTTTATAATATGAAAGAGCATCGGCTTTAGAAACTTCACGCATTTTAAAATCGTGCTTGCCTCTAGCAATCTCAATCATTTTATTTTCGATTGTTTTGAAATCTTTTTCGGAAACAGTTTGTTCTCCTAAATCAACATCGTAATAAAAACCATTTTCAATAGCAGGTCCAACCCAAAGTTTTACATTAGGATATAATTCCTCCAATGCTTGAGCAAGGACATGGGCTGAAGAATGCCAGAATGCTTTTTTTCCTTCATCATCTCTCCATGTATATAATACAAGGCTACCATCTGTATCTATAGATGTGGTGGTTTCAACAACTGTATCATTAAATTTTGCTGAAATAACATTGCGTGCAAAACCTTCGCTAATAGATTTTGCAACGTCCATCGGAGTAACGCTTCCGTCGTACTCTCTTATAGAACCATTTGGTAAAGTAATCTTAATCATTAAAAATAAACTAAATTTTAGCCCACAAAGATATATCTATATATATAATAGACAAAGTTAACTTTTGAATAAATCAATGAAGGATCAGGTTTCGTTTCGGTTTGGTATGGTATTTCTTTTTGTAGGTTTGATATCATATGTATTAGATAAGTTGTTATTATTCTATTATATGTAACGACAGGGATTAAAGTTCATATAAGTAAATGTATCGTAACAAGCTTACTTGAATAATTAAATGGGATTATGTTATAAATAGCTGTAGAATAGGGTGTTGAGTAATGGTTAGAAAAAAGATTGAAAAAAGGGATAAAAAGATTTGGTGTGTAATGAATAAGTATTCTATATTTGCGCCCCGCTAAGGAGCGAAAGAGGCGAAATTAGCAAGTTCATTTTCATAGAAAGACATTTAAAAAATATTTTTCAAAAAAAAGTTTAAAAGATGTTGTGGGAATAAAAAAAGGGTTTTATATTTGCACCCGCTTAGCGAAATAAGCTAAGAAAAAGTAAAGAAAAAGTTCATTAACATATTGAATTGACAGCGTAAAGAATCGATTGGAAACGATTGATTCACAACAAGAGAATAGATCATAATGAGACCTTGGAAAATTTCAATTTAGTTGTTAAATAATATTTAAGATTTAACGATGAAGAGTTTGATCCTGGCTCAGGATGAACGCTAGCGGCAGGCCTAACACATGCAAGTCGAACGGTAACAGGAAAAAGCTTGCTTTTTTGCTGACGAGTGGCGCACGGGTGCGTAACGCGTATACAATCTACCTTTTACAGGGGGATAGCCTTTAGAAATGAAGAATAATACCCCATAGTATTTATAATTCGCATGTTTTATAAATTAAAGTTTCGGCGGTAAAAGATGAGTATGCGTTCTATTAGCTAGATGGTGTGGTAACGGCACACCATGGCAACGATAGATAGGGGCCCTGAGAGGGGGATCCCCCACACTGGTACTGAGACACGGACCAGACTCCTACGGGAGGCAGCAGTGAGGAATATTGGACAATGGGCGAGAGCCTGATCCAGCCATGCCGCGTGCAGGAAGACTGCCCTATGGGTTGTAAACTGCTTTTATACAGGAAGAAACCTTTCTACGTGTAGAGAGCTGACGGTACTGTAAGAATAAGGATCGGCTAACTCCGTGCCAGCAGCCGCGGTAATACGGAGGATCCAAGCGTTATCCGGAATCATTGGGTTTAAAGGGTCCGTAGGTGGACTAATAAGTCAGAGGTGAAAGCCTGCAGCTCAACTGTAGAACTGCCTTTGATACTGTTAGTCTTGAATTATTGTGAAGTGGTTAGAATATGTAGTGTAGCGGTGAAATGCATAGATATTACATAGAATACCAATTGCGAAGGCAGATCACTAACAATATATTGACACTGATGGACGAAAGCGTGGGGAGCGAACGGGATTAGATACCCCGGTAGTCCACGCCGTAAACGATGGTCACTAGCTGTTCGGATTTCGGTCTGAGTGGCTAAGCGAAAGTGATAAGTGACCCACCTGGGGAGTACGTTCGCAAGAATGAAACTCAAAGGAATTGACGGGGGCCCGCACAAGCGGTGGAGCATGTGGTTTAATTCGATGATACGCGAGGAACCTTACCAGGGCTTAAATGTAGATTGCATTAGGCAGAGATGCTTATTTCTTCGGACTATCTACAAGGTGCTGCATGGTTGTCGTCAGCTCGTGCCGTGAGGTGTCAGGTTAAGTCCTATAACGAGCGCAACCCCTGTTGTTAGTTGCCAGCATGTAAAGATGGGAACTCTAGCAAGACTGCCGGTGCAAACCGTGAGGAAGGTGGGGATGACGTCAAATCATCACGGCCCTTACGTCCTGGGCTACACACGTGCTACAATGGTAGGGACAGAGAGCAGCCACTTGGTGACAAGGAGCGAATCTATAAACCCTATCACAGTTCGGATCGGAGTCTGCAACTCGACTCCGTGAAGCTGGAATCGCTAGTAATCGCATATCAGCCATGATGCGGTGAATACGTTCCCGGGCCTTGTACACACCGCCCGTCAAGCCATGGAAGCTGGGAGTGCCTGAAGTCCGTCACCGCAAGGAGCGGCCTAGGGTAAAATCGGTAACTAGGGCTAAGTCGTAACAAGGTAGCCGTACCGGAAGGTGCGGCTGGAACACCTCCTTTCTAGAGAAAGACGACTGATAGGAAGCTATCATAAAAAAGGAAATAAATTAGGTTTATTCTCTTGCTGTTAATTTAAGATATAAATAATTAAGTAGAGTCTCATAGCTCAGCTGGTTAGAGCGCTACACTGATAATGTAGAGGTCGGCAGTTCGAGTCTGCCTGAGACTACTAATTAAAGGAAATTCTAGAAGTTGGGATTCTAAATTCGTAATTCGGGATTCTAGATAAAGGAATCCAAAGGAATGGGGAATTAGCTCAGCTGGCTAGAGCGCCTGCCTTGCACGCAGGAGGTCACCGGTTCGACTCCGGTATTCTCCACGATCAGCGATAGTCTGAGAAAGTTCATTGACATATTGAAAAAAGATACATGATAATTAGATAGAAATATTTAATAAAACAAAATAATTGTAACGAGCAATTATAACTCATTAAAAAGACAAAAGTACAATAAGCTAAATAAGAGCGTATGGGGAATGCCTAGGCTCTCAGAGGCGATGAAGGACGTGATAAGCTGCGAAAAGCTGCGGGGATTGGCACATACAAATTGATCCGCAGATATCCGAATGGGGCAACCCGGCATATTGAAGATATGTCATCCGAAAGGAAGCGAACCCGGAGAACTGAAACATCTAAGTACCCGGAGGAGAAGAAAACAAAAGTGATTCCGCTAGTAGTGGCGAGCGAACGCGGAATAGCCCAAACCAATATTGTTACGGCAATGTTGGGGTTGTAGGACTGCGATATTTGAGTCAAAGTGAAGTAGAACTGTTTGGAAAGACAGACCATAGATAGTGATAGTCTAGTATACGTAAGCGATGATAAGATAGCAGTATCCTGAGTAGTGCGGGGCACGTGTAACCCTGTATGAATTAGTCGGGACCATCCGATAAGGCTAAATACTCCTGAGAGACCGATAGTGAACTAGTACCGTGAGGGAAAGGTGAAAAGAACCCCGAACAGGGGAGTGAAATAGAACCTGAAACCATACGCTTACAAGCGGTCG
>NZ_JABSSU010000010.1 GCF_013213835.1 Winogradskyella sp.
AACACATCTACTTTAAGATGCATTGTCTGCGAAGCAGCGCAGATTGAAGTTCGCCTTTGGCGAATGTGTTATCATCGTGTTCGTGTATGGTTTGTGGTGTTGTGACCTAAGTTAGCAAAAAAGGAGGGAAGAGTGATTGGATTTTGCAAGAAATCCACGAGTCATCTTTAAACACCATGAACTATACACGTTGTTGTAGCTAGTTCTTTGACTGAATGCTAAAAATCTTTAAGTTCATTTATTCTAATATATCTGTGGCATCAAACTTATTATCCAGGTAATTATTTAAATGATAATCATCCAACTTGTTTAATATTTTTATTAGCTGTTTTTTTTCTAATTCGTTCAGTGGAAAACTCACAACTTTTGCAGCGGGTCTGGCATTATTATAAGCTCTGAAAATTTCTTGTTCTCCCTTATTGGTAAGCTTAATCAATTTACTTCTTTTATCATTGGGATTATCTATTTGTGTAAATATATTTTTTTCGATTAATCGATTAATGATTTGCATACCAGATGATTTTTCATAAACCATCTTTCTAATAAGTTCCATTTTACTTAAAGGACCATACTGATGAATTATCGCAGTAAATGGAAATTCCATATCTGTAGAAAAACCTGTTTGTTTCAAAGCATCTTTCAGGTACAAATTTGCGTAACGATTTAAACGTGCTAAATGCACTATAATTTCTTGATTTATTTCTTCCTCTTGAAGTTTTAAAATTTTCCTGTATTCCTGTTTATGATCTTTATTTCTTAAGAATTCCATATAAGATTCCAATGAAATATCAGAGTTAACCTCCAATTTATATTTTATCGCTTCATCTACCAGAAGTTTTATTAATGTCTCTATTTTCATAATTAAGTATTATTTAACACTAAAAAATATAAATATAGTACAAAATAGAACTAATATTGCAAAAAAAAAAAAAAATTGAAAGTTATGAAAAGATTAGTTACAACAATTTGTGTTTTTTTTCCATTCATCTTTTTTGCTCAGGTTACAGGCGAAATCTATGGGACAATAGTTGACGAAAAAAACATCCCAGTGGCAGGAGCTTCGGTTATACTGGAAAATACAACAAAAGGAGCACAAACCGATTTTGACGGAAAATATATAATTACCAACATCGAACCTGGTTCTTATAATTTAATTGCCAGTTATATAGGCTATGAAACTCAAACCAAGTTTAATATTCTTGTAAAGTCTAAGGGAAATCAATCTTACGATTTTGTTTTGGTGGATTCCGCAGAAGCCTTAGAACAAGTGGTTATTTCTAATAAGAATAAAATAAGTCGCCCACGAGAAACACCACTTTCAACCCAAACCTTATCAGCGGTAGAGATAGCTACTTATCCCGGAAGTAATAATGATGTTGTTCAAGTTGCTCAAACTTTACCAGGAGTATCTCCGTCTATCGGAGGGTTTAGAAATGACCTAATAATAAGGGGAGGAGCTCCCAACGAAACAGTTTATTATCTCGATGGAATGGAAATACCAAACATAAATCACTTCAGTACGCAAGGCAGTGCAGGAGGTCCAGTAGGAATGGTGAATGTATCCTTTATTAGTGATGTCACATTATCTACTTCGGCGTTTGGCGCACAATACGATAATCCATTATCGGGTGTTTTGCAATTCAAACAGCGAAATGGAAATGCTCGAAATTTTACTGGAAATTTTAGAATTAGTGCAAGTGAAGCCGCTTTGACTTTAGAAGGGCCCTTATTTAAAAAGGAAAATGAAGAATCTAAAACGACATTCATAGCATCGGTTCGTAGAAGCTATTTAGAATTTCTCTTTGAAACCATTGGACTTCCATTTAGACCGAACTACTGGGATTATCAATATAAATTGAACCATAAAATAGATGACTATAATTCGATAAGCTTGATTGGTATTGGATCTATAGATGATTTTTCTGTTGAGGCACCAGATGATTTTGATGCCGAACAACAAGCTCAATTAGAGCAGGCGCCTTTCATTAATCAAAGAACTAATGCAATTGGTATTACTTGGAATAATCGATTTAAAGATGGTACGGGTTTTATGCAAACCACAATGAGTAATAACTATTTAAACAATCAATTTACCAGATATGAGGATTCCGAGAATGAATCAGGAGTTCTCTTTAATAACGATGCTATTGAGAATGAAACTAAGTTGAGATATGAACTAACAAAGTTTTACGGAGACTGGAAGATTAAGGCAGGTTCTAATTTACAGTATTCGTTATATGAGAATAACACCATAAATGTACAGGATAACAATCAATTTAATACTGAAATAGACTTTTTGAAATACGGTTTATTTTTGAATGCAACTCGATCTTTTTTTGATAATACTTTAGACGTGTCTTTTGGATTTAGAATGGATGATGATACGTTCACAAATGAAGACAATTTATTATCTACATTCTCTCCGAGATTATCTGTCTCCTACGAGTTCATTGAAGATTGGAAAATCAACGCCTCTGTTGGACGATATTATAAAATTCCACCATATACCATCTTAGGGTTTAGAAATAATCAAAATCAGTTGGTTAATGAGAACGTAAATTATACTTTAAGCGACCATTTTGTTATTGGAATTCAAAACTATTTAAGTCCGTCTGCCAGTATATCACTTGAAGGTTTCTATAAACGCTATGATGATTATCCTGTTTCTGTTCTGGATGATGTTTCATTGGCAAATAAAGGTGCTGATTTTGAAGTTTTGGGAAGTGAAGATATCGAGAGTGTTGGTCGTGGGAGAAGTTATGGTGCTGAACTTCAATTTCAGCAAAAGTTGACCAATAATTTTTATGGCATATTTGCGTATACCTTTTTCTACAGTGAATTCACTGGGTTTGATCGTGACAGATATTTGCCTTCTGTTTGGGATAGTCGTCATCTTATTTCATTTACTGGAGGTTATAAATTAAATCGGAATTGGGAAATTAGTGCACGTTATCGTTTTGCTGGAGAAACACCCTTTGTACCTACAGATATTGATGCCACATTAAATGCCTATCCTGAAATTGTTTTGGATTATAACCGCTTAGGTCAAGAAAACCTGAATGTTTTTAGTCAGTTGGACGTCAGAATCGATAAGAAATGGAATTTTGAAAAATTATCACTTAATATTTTTGCAGAAGTGCAAAACCTTTTGGCACAAGAGATTCCTCAGCCTACTCAATTTGGTCTCGCAAGAGATTCGAACGGACAGATTCAAAATCCAAGAAGTTTAGTAGCAATTGAAACCGACACAGGACAAATAATTCCAAGTTTAGGAATAGTTTTAGATTTTTAATATCCAGTTCGAATAAAGGATTAGCTACAACGGTTTAGCTATGGTGTCGTTGCGGCTGGCAACGCAGCGTAGCGCCACTCCGGTGTGATTGGCGTTTTCTAATCGGTAGCGAAGCGCGTTGCATTACGCAAATATTCATGCTTTACTTTATAGACTAAAAGTAGGAAATATTCTCAAAGCACCTAATAAGTAGCAATGCATTATAGGTGTTGTTACCTACAGTATTTTAATCCAGTGAGTTGTAGATTATATCGAGAAATGATTTACGGTATGCTATGTCACTAAATTGATCTGCAGGAATTTTATCCAAAGCGTTTATTAAATCTTTGACATTTGTATAAAGGTCACCAGAAGCTTCATATTTCCAATAAGCATCTCGAAAATCAAATTCCCAACTTGAGTTATCTAAAATTTTTAATTGGTTAATTAAATAGTCGTAACATCCCATTTGAGAACCGACTGGAAACAATAAGTCAGGATTGAATCCCAAGTCCAATTTATATTTTTTTAGAATCTTTTTGTTTAATTCTCTACTACTAACTTTTTCTAATAGTACAGCATATCCGCTTTTGCTTATGTCGGTCAGATAGTTTTCCGTAAGCAAGTAGTTCTCGAAGAGGCTATGAACATTGTTTTTATAGATTGGTAGCCCCTCAATCGGTCCGTCCTGAGTTATTAGTCGATTGTATTTAATATCAGAGCATAGCTTGAATTTTTCTTTGGCGGCACGGTCAGAATTACTTTTGGTTGAGCTACAACCTGTGATTAAGAGAACTAATGATATTTTGAGTAGTCTTTTCAATATTGTAGGTAACTAAAGGGTTAAACGTAGTTCTGATTAGAGAATGAAAAGATAATAAATTCCATAGCAATAATTAGAGAAAATTACATCCTTATAGTCTCTAATTATTGATTGTCAATTAGCTTCGCATAGCGAAGTGTAAATTGAAGAATTTATTAGATTGGGAATTCGATGATCAGGGCCAAATTACTTTTAACCGGCGATGTCGCACGTTTTGGCTCGAAGCCCGTAGAAGGCGATTGACTTAGGTAAAGCTGTAATAGTAATTTGGTTTAACCCTTTAGATGATAACACATCTACTTTAAGATGCATTGTCTGCGAAGCAGCGCAGATTGAAGTTCGCCTTTGGCGAATGTGTTATCATCGGGTGTGTGTATGAGCAGTAGCGCATATATAGCTACGACTTTTCAGTAAGAAATATACTTAAATAAAAGTAAAAACGGTTCGAGTTAACACCCAAACCGCTATTGCTTATACACGTTGTTACCTGCTGGCTTTATTCTGTTACTAAGCCATATTCATTTATTTCTTGAGTTGTCATTTGGTGCATTCCATTGAAAGGTGCTGAATTTATTGTGAAAAAATAAAAATCTCTACCTTTTGTTTCTCCAAGCATTTCGGTAAAATAATCTAATTGCTCAATGTGACCTTCAGAATCCTCAGGTAATTGGTCGGCTGTCAGTCCTTCATAACAGCACCAAGAATGGACTCCTAAAATGGCGCCTGCTTCCATAGTTCTAACTTTACCTGAACAAAATAAATCTACACCACCAGAAAATATCATACTGTTCAATTTTAAGTGTGTACGATATCCTGCCTGACGAATAAGTCTACCTGTTTGAACATTTACTTCATCGTTGATTGAACCATCAATTAATCCTAGTTCAATGGTATTTACATTAGGATATTCGGCATTAATTTCAAGTATTTGATTATAAGTTAGACTGCCTAAAGTACCTGATATTCTTGCAATATTACCGAGTACTTCAAATTCAGAATCTCCAGCTTCGAATTGACTTTCTTGTAATGTAATTTCTAAATCTTTAGTCTCTGAGCCATTTGAGACTTGACCTGTTAGGGTTAAAGAATTCTCGTTTTCGATAATTGTAAAGTTATGTCCAATATATTCACTCGTTTCATTTGGTTTAAATAAAACTATTGCTCCATTAGGAAAGAAAGTGTCATCTAATGATATAGCAAATTGACCACTAGATGTTATATTAGAGACAACGAAATTATTATCGTTAATTTCAGCATCAGTTAGCGCATCAACATTTTGGGAAACACCATTATTAAATACAAAAGAGCTTTGTATTATAGTAATTGGTGTTTGATTTAAAGTATTAATTGGGTTGTTTAAATCTATAGTTACGTTAATGTCATCATCCTTTTGACAAGAAGTTGTTGTAACCATTAAAATCGAAATAATTAAATAGATTGTTTTCATTTTTGTTTTTTTAATTGATTTATAAATTCTTAACAAAAGTGAAATTTAATGTAATGATAAAGGTCTAGAATACGGTTGTATGAGTCTAATAAACCGTTATTAAGACCTTTTTACATAATAGTAGACTATTTCGTCCTATTGTTATTCTGAATAAATTGTAATGGTGTAAACGACGTAAACTCCTTGAAAACTTTGTAGAATGAAGCTTTTGAGCTAAAACCAGAGTCATATCCAATAGCGATTATACTTAGATTTTTCTTTTCAGGACTTAATAGTAATGTTTTAGCTTCTTCTACACGGTAATGATTAACAAATTGACTGAAATTATTTTCAGTTTTCCTTTTTATTAATTCGGATAAATATCGAGGACTAAGAGATAATCGTCTTGAAAAATCAACTAAAGAAATATTTGAATGTAGAAAGACCTTTTCTTCCTCCATTAATTTAATGATACTTTCAAAATTATTATTATCCTTTTCTAATTGATTTTTATTTGTTTCTTTAATTTTCTTGTCATCTCGTTTTATAGACTCATCGATATTTTCAAACACAATGGTTTGTTTTATGCCAGCTATTCCAATCCAAAAAATAAAAATAACATTAAATAAAGAAAATATAGCATTTGATAAAAAACTGTCATCAAATAACCAAAACGTCATTACAAAAAGATAAATTAATAGATACCAAATTACAAACTTAGCCCATTTAAGTAGCTTGCCATTTGAATTAGAGTAATAATCATTAACTGTTTCTTGATGTTTTTTTATATGTTTTAAAATTAGAATGCAATAAAACACAGAGAAAAGATATGATAGATTTACTAGAATATCTAAAAAGTCCATAAATGAACTTTTACTATATAATTCTAGTTTCTGTTGAGAGTTTTGAAAATAAAGAAATGAAAAGAATATAAATTCAAAGATACCTGGGATTAGTATCAGAAAAAGTTTTGATTTTTTGAAACTTATGTTTGAGACTCTCTTTATATAGATATAGAATAGAGGTAAAGTGAGATAGTAAAAGTTCAAAGGTAAAAAGAGTAAGTTGGGATTGGTTTCAAGTATTGACATCTCTTTTAGAATAGCATTAAACAGTTCTAAACTATAGGCTATTAAAAAAAGACCTAAGAAGATTTTAGGTCTCTTTATTCTACTCTCATATAGAAGTATTAGTCCTAAGAAGATTCCTTGGATTAAACCTAGGATGTCAATAAGGTTTATAATGTTAATGCAAATGTCTTCCAAATTCTATTTTTTCATTCCACAGGCTTGCAGGTAACTGTTTTGTATATGAGCAGTAGCGGAACTTAAGCAACTACTTTTCACAAAGCAATATACTTTATTTAAATAAAAAAATGGTTCGTGTTAGCACTAAAACCGATATTGCTTATACACGTTGTTGGCGATAGTAATTATTTAAAATACAGAAAGTCTTTAATATTTAATTAGAAGATATATATTAAAGTATAAGTCAAAATTAGTAGCTAATCCTTCTCATATTAGTAGTAGATTTTGCTTCCCAAGTCTTACCATCGTCAGAAGATTGTTCTACAATAATTTGAAATAAATCATCATTTAATATTTTCCATCGATTTCGAGACAAGCCTTGTTGCTTGAATGCGCTTTGAGTAACACTAAGTAAGAAATCCTTTCCATCTTGGTTCCATTCGTATATTGAATATGCTCCGTTACTAAAAGTGTAGGTTTCTATCCACTTGTTTTTTTGTCCGTCAAAGTAGCCCAACGTGCTGTAGGTAAATGGTTGTTGAAGATGTGTAAATTCTTTTCTAATACCGCAACCTCGTGAATCTAATTGTATATTAAGTTTACCATACAATTCCTCACCATCCTTTGTGACTAAATATTCGTGCCACTGTCCAATGAATGGCTCTATTAATTTTATATGATTGCCTTGGCAGTTTAACTCATTATTTATCTCGGGTTCTGTAACTATTTCAGATTTAACGTAACTACCCAAATCTTTCATTCCTTTTCCATTAACTAAAACGGTTTTATGGTTCTTTCTAATTTCTTGCCACTCCTTTTCTATATCACTATAAGTGCCTGCTGTGAAATATTCTACGGCTACTATATAGTCCCATTCAGTCGAAGCTTCTTTGCTTGCGTTTTCAATAAGTTTGTAATTATTAAATAAGCCTTGACTTACAGCTATACTGTCCATAGCAAACCAATTTTTCACAAGGAACGTTTTAAAGTTCTCTTTTTCATTTTGCTTGGCTTTAAGGAAGGTATAGGTCCAAGTTTTTTGTTGCTTGTTTTCTGCTTTCTCTTGAGCACAAGAAATTATTGGAATTATATGAAGAAATACGATAAGAACGATAATTTTATTTTTCATCAAACTAAAGATTTGAATGCAAAATTATGGCGATTAAGGCTTAAATAAATCGTACTAGTACTATAAAGCACTTTTAATGTTCTTTTTTCTCAAACGACTTAAATAAGTCGGTGTAATCCCTAAATAAGATGCAATATGTTTTGCAGGTATACGTTGCTCTAGAGTAGGATAAAGCATTAAAAAGTTTGAAAATCTTGTTAAAGCAGATTCTGATAAATGTTTACTAATTCTATCTTGTGTAGCTAATAATCTGTTTTGAAGAAGTATTCTAAAATATCTTTCAAGTTTTGGGATTTTAGAATATAATTCATCCATGTTTTTTTTATGTATACGCATAACAACGGTATCCTCAACTGCTTGAATATAGAATTCCGATGGTGTATTTCTCACAAAACTTTTAAGGTTGCCTGTCCACCAACCTTCAATTGCAAAAAGAGTAGTATGTTCATTTGCATTTTCATCTCGATAAAAAGAACGTAAACAACCATTAATCACAAAATATTCGTAACCGCATCTTTCACCTTCTGTTAATAGGTATTGATTCCGTTTTATTATGGCTATTTCGACCAAAGAAGTAAAAATGTCCTTTTCATATTCGTCCAACTCTATAATTCTTTCTAAACTTTTAAAAACTTTTGATAAATCCATAGAATTTTAATGTACTCAATGATTTTGTCTTATTATCGCCAACGGTCTCGTATAACCGTCAGTTACGGGTTTATATGTTTTACTTTTCGGTTAAGCACTGACGCTTGCAATTCCGAGTGGATTCGGACGTAGTCGAATCCGCCGTAATTGCGGTTATACATTGTTGTGCATAGTTTTTTATCCATATTCAAACCAAATGGTTTCTGAATTTCGGTCAATCGCATAGTCAATAAATCTTTTGAAATTCCTCAAGTCTTGTCCAAAGTTATTTCTAATATAACCTTCTCCTTTGTCTTTGTTGAAGTCAGAAAAATAGTATTCAGAGTTCATAGAGTCAAAATCAGTTTTTATTAATCTTTCGTATAAATTATCAATTTTTTCAAGACTATTTATTAACTTTTCTACGAGAATTTTTACTTGGTTTATATTTCCATTTAAGTCCTGTTTTCTTTTTTTAAAGTCAGCCTTTAAGCGTTCCTTTTCTTCTTCGTTTTCCGCAAACTCAATCATATCTATTTCTTCCTCTTCGCTTGGGTATTCAGTCATTTTGTACAGATGAGATATATCGATATTCGTTATTACTCCAATTTGGTCAAATTCAGGTGTGTGTTCAACTACTCCTGGTCTACACATTAGATTACAAAATTCCCTACTCAGAGAATAGAGCTTATCATTCTCAAAGTATTCTGGTGTGATTACTTCACTATCATTATTTACTCTTAAACTAATATCTAATCCCATTTTCTCAAATTATGCACAACGGTCTCGTATAACCGTCAGTTACGGATAAATTTACGTTTTATTTGGTTTAGAACTGACAGAGGCAATTCCGAGTGGATTCGGACGTAGTCGAATCCGCTGTAATTGCGGTTATACATTGTTGACAGACGTTTTTTTATTCCAAATCTTCATCATAAATTTTGTATTCATTCCTGAAACCTCTTTTATATGGTTCGCTTGATATCCAGTATCCACCTATATTGTAGATATTTTTGCCAGAACTGTCAGGTTTGTAAATCTTTAGGATTTGGTCTATACTATTTTTAACTACAACAGAATCATATTCAATTAGTGAAGGCTCAAGAAAATCATTTCCAACATCAAAGGCTTCTTGAAAACGTCTGGTTTCTTCAATCGGAATTGCCAAAGTTTTACTCAAGTTTTGGTCAACCGATATAAATTCGAGAATTAAGTCTTGTGTAGTTAGATTTTCAATGTCAGCTTCCATATCGGATACAGGGTCGCAACTGCAAAATACTACTGTTATTAAAAATACGCAGATGGAATTTTTCATTATTACTTTTTGTAGTTAGATGATAATTTCATTGAAAGGTTGCGTCAACATGTTTGCTAACGTTCCTGCTAAATGCCGTGACCAGGCAGTCGCAAGACATGGGCATTTAGCTCATGTTATGGGCAGTTTATTCTAATACTAGTTTTTCAGATAGATTAATATCCTTTTGTGAGTTTATTGCAAATTTGTACGAAGCATTCACAATTTCATTCCAAATACTTTCTGACATACCAGTATTAGTTAAAATTACGATACACAAATCTTCTTTTTCCAGATGATAGTAAATGCTTCTTATATCATACCACAGAAATCCTCCTTGATGCCCATAAACCTTACCTATATTTTCCAGATTAAAGTTGACAATCCCATAACCATAGTTTAACTGTTGCTTAGTGCCATTCAGCATCATCTTCAGTAAATCCTTATTAATTAAATCTCCCTTGAATAAAGCTTGGTCAAATTTATAAATATCTTCTGCGGTCGAATAAACTGCCCCAGCTCCCTTTGTAGAAGAAATGCTAAACATGTTTGTTAAGTTTTCAATGAGGTTATCCTTGTCAGGATTAATAAAGTATTCTGAAGATTTATTTTGAATCACCTCACCACATCCTTCTACGCCAGTATTCATCATTCCAGCTTTTTTAAACATACTATTCATAGCAATGTCGAAGGTTACCCCTTCAACCTTTTCTATGATAAAAGAAAGTATAGTATATGCTGTACTTGAATAAGAAAACTTTTTCCCTGGTGTGAATTTGGGGCTTGAATTGTATAATAATTTTTCAAAGTCATTAATGTAAAAGTCTTTATATGCTGTTACAGTTCTGTAGTTTACAAAATCCTCAAATCCTGATGTATGTGTCAGTAGTTGTTGGATGGTTACCTCTCGGCCCTTTTTGTCTTTATACTTTGGAAAGAAGTCCGCAATTTTTTGATCAAGTCGCAGTTTGCCTTTTTCAACAAGCTGGAGTACTTTAACTGCTGTGAAGGTTTTACTTACTGAGTATGTTGCGATTTTAGTTTTTCTCGTGTTTTTTGCATTAAGTTCCCTGTTTGCGAGCCCAAAGGCTTCATGAAATAATACCTTTTGACCTTTAGAAACCAGTACTACCCCATCAAACCGTTCTTGAGAATTTAGTTTAGTGAGCAAGCTATCTAATTTGGATTGCTGAGCAAACACATCAGAAAAAGTCAAGAAGAAATGCAGGATACATATTAATCTAAAAATCATAAAATTTATTATTGATAATTGTCCATAACAAAGGTTTTGTATATGATGCGTTGTTTGGTGTTCTGTCGCATCTATAGATTCAAATTTAAAGAAATAATATCTTTGAATTAAAAGTTTATGTTCAAAGGTCATTGTTTTCCAAAGTCAATCATAGTTCAAGCCGTTTACTTTAAGTTTAGATTTGGATTGAGTTATCGTGAGATTGAGGAATTAATGGCTATACGTGGTGTAAAAGTCGATCATGCTACCATACAACGCAGGGTATTTAAGTTTACTCCACTTTTAGAAAAAGAATTTAGAAAACGTAAGAAATCTGTCAAAAGAAGATGGCGAATGGACGAAACCTATGTCAAAGTTAGAGGTAAGTCGTGTTATCTATATAGGGCAGTATACAAACAAGGGAATACAGTTGATTTCCTTTTGACTAAAAGACGAAAACGGATGAGTGCTCAGTCATTTCTGATAAAAGCGATTGAAAATAATGGCAGGCCTGTATTAGTCAATATCGATAAAAGTGGTTCTAATAAACACGCAATTAGAATCTACAATAAGCGTTCATTATCAAAGATTCAAATTAGGCAATGTAAATATTTGAATAATATAGTGGAGCAGGATCATCGTTTTATAAAAAAACGGATATCCAGATCTTTAGGGTTTAAGGAATTTGAATCTGCTCGACGGACATTATCTGGAATAGAAATAGTACAGATAGGGAAGGAACATTTATTATCGAAAAGGAAATCAGCCTTTAAAGCATTCTATTTATTGGCTAGTTAGAAAACCTAATTTAGTTAATAACTTCAATTCAGCTTTAATAGATGCGAAAGAACCCCTTGACTAAAACATTAACTTTTTAATATTATCCATATAACCTCGGCTAACTCTTACTATGTCACCATTCTTCATAGTGACATCATAACTTTTGGTGTACTTATTTAATTCCTTTACTGCATTAAGATTAATTATAGATGAACGATGCACTCTGATAAAGATGGCATCATTAAGTTTTTCCTCCAATGTTGAAATACCATAATTACTAACATAAGTTTTACTTTCAGTAACGAGTTTAGAATAATCACCATAGGCCTCAATTCTAATAACATCCTCCAAACCCACAGTCACCAATTTATTTTGGCTTTGCACCAAGATACGTTCTGGAAACTTTGGAGTATCCATCAACAAGCTTTCGGCTAGCGGTCTAGCCTTATTTTCATCTATGTTTTGTTTCAGTCGATCTACGGCAACTTTAAATCTATCCTTTGTGTAAGGCTTTAGTAAATAATCAACAGCGTGAACCTCGAAGGCTTTCAAAGCATACTGATCATAAGCTGTAGAAAATATAATTTGTGGTAATTCTTCAAGGTGAGTGAGCACATCAAAACCGGTCATTCCTGGCATTTGTATGTCTAAAAAAACGAGGTCAGGCTTAAATTCATTGATAATCTTAACGGCATCTACTCCGTTATTGGCTTCGCCCAACAAAATCAATTCAGGATAGTCCTCCAAGTATTCTTTTATAAGTTGCCTACCTGCGGCTTCGTCATCTACTATTACTACTTTCCTCATATAGCAAATGATATTTTTAATCCTCGCGGCATATTATCAGATAAACTCAATGTACTTTGGTACATTTTTTCAAGTCGAAGTTTTGTGTTGGTGAGGCCAATACCTTTTTCAAAAACAGCGTTTTTATCTATTATACCAACACCAGTATCTGCAATTTCAAAATGTAACTTGTCATTCTTTTTAAATATGGTGATGCTAATCTTTCCACCTTCAATTAAGGAAGCTAATCCATGTTTTATGGAGTTCTCTATTAAAGGTTGTAATAACATTGGTGGTACCATTTCACTTTTTAAATTTTCTTCTACATTTATGTCAACCTTCAATCTCTCTTGGAATCTTTCCTTTTCCAAGGCTAGGTATTTATTCACAAATTCCAACTCTTCACTGAGCGGTACTTTCTCGACTTGCGAAGCTTTGAGCTGATATCTAAACAAGTCAGAAAGCTCAGCAATCATATTTCTAGTCTTTTCATTTTCAGGTGGAACAGAGGCACTTATAGTATTAAAGATATTATATAAAAAATGCGGATTTAATTGTGCCTTCAAAGCGGATAGTTCACTCTTCAGTGCTGCAGTTTTTAATTCTCCTTCAACTTTTAGTTTTCTCTGGTTTTCTTTAAAATAACGATAGGCAAAAAAACAGCCAAACTGTATTGCCATAAACAGAGAAGGAATATACCAGTCCCAGACTGCTCCTACATCTTCCAAATGCCATTTTCCTAAATAGTCAAGTAATAAATATCTTATTTCCCTTACTGCATAAACCATAATAGGGATTAATAAAGTTACTGTATAGATTTGCAGTAATGGCTTACGGTTTTTCAAAAGATACACACCTAAATACCAAATTAAAATAGAAGCAAAAAAATAAAAGACGTATTGCATCCCAGACATATACCAATAACCCTGGGGATCTGCCCAACCAAAGAAGCCATCCTCCTTAAAACCAAAAGTATTGTACCATAATACTAGTCTATATAATAAAGAGAAGAAAAGGTAGAATAGAAATATGATGACTACATCGCGTTTTGAAATCTTTTTAATCATAATTCATTTATTGAGTTATAAAGATAGAATTTAATACTGTTTTCAATAATCCTAAAACGATGAGTTGACCTATAGACCGATAAGTTGACCATGCCCATTTAACTGGCCAATGGTCCATCCATCGGTTTGAACGTGCACATAATAATGGAATATCGCAGATTTGTATCAGAAATTAAAACGAATACTTATGAGAGCTTTTACTTCAATATTAATAATGTTAATTTTTGGTCTTACTACCGCACAAAATTCAATAACAGGAAAAGTAGTAACAGAAAACCAACAGCCAGTAGCATCAGCAATAGTATCATTAATAGATTCTGAGGCCAACGACTTTGTCAAAGGTGAATTATCTAATGATTCAGGGAACTTTAGATTTAAAAATATAGAGAATGGTTCTTATGTCGTCCTTATTACTAGTCTAGGCCTTAAGGACTATAAATCTGATGTATTCTTACTAAATAACAATGATAAAGCTCTTGGCACTATTATAATGACTGATGATTCTGCTGAACTTGACGAGGTAACTATAGTCGCAGAAAAACCAATGATTGAAGTAAGGGCAGATAAAACCGTATTTAATGTCGCTAACACTGTAAATGCCATTGGAGATTCTGGCTTTGAGTTATTGCGAAAAGCACCAGGAATAATTATAGACAATTCTGATAGTATTATTGTTGAAGGTAAGACAGGAGTGTTATTCTATATTGATGACAGACCTTCGGTACTTAGAGGTGCAGATTTAGTGAACTTTCTCAAAACCCTACAAGCTGCTGATATCGAAGCTATAGAAATCATTACTCAGCCATCATCTCGCTTTGATGCAGAAGGTAATGCAGGAATCATAAACATAAAGCTAAAAAGAGATAAGTCATTAGGAACCAACGGAACCGTTGCTTCATCTTTAACCGTTGGTGATTTTGCAAGAACCAGTAATTCACTCTCATTTAATAACAGAAACAAAAAGACGAGTTTGTATGGCACTTATAGCAATAACTTTGGGAGAAGTACAAATTACATCAATCTAAATAGAACACAAAGTGGTACAAACTTCGATGCCAGAACACAAAGTGTGTTTGAAAATAACAGTAATAATGTAAGACTTGGTTTTGATTATTATGCCAATAAAAAATCAACTTTTGGAATCATTGTAGCCGGAAACTTCAACAATTCTAGCTCTGAAAGTGATTCTAGGACACCTATTACCCCTAATAATGCTAATAATCCTTCTGAAGTATTAATTGCAGAAAGTGATTCTAAAAATAAAACGTATAATCTATTTTCTAACCTCAACTACAGATTTAAGGATACACTGGGACATGTTATAAGCATTAATTTGGATTATGGAAAATATGGCAGTGACAGAACAAATCTTCAGCCTAACCGCTATTTAGATGGCAATGAATCTCAAATATTGAGTGAAAATATTGTCTTCTTTGATACTCCTATAGATATTTCAATACTGTCGGGTCAAATAGACTATGAACAAAACTTTATGAAGGGAGTTCTTAGTTTGGGTACAAAATACTCTAAAGTAAATACAGAAAATAGCTTTGATGCTTTTGATAGAACCAATGGTAATAATGATTTGGATGAAACACAGTCTAATGACTTTAATTATGATGAACAGATCTATGCAGCCTATTTTAACTATAACAGAAGGTTCGATAAGTTCAATCTACAGCTTGGATTAAGAATGGAACATACCGTTTCCGATGGTCAATTAACAAGTTTATTGGGTGATCAAGACAATCGCGTAAAACGCAATTATACCAACTGGTTTCCAAGTGGTGGAATTACCTATCAAATGAATCAAAAAAATAGCTTCGCTTTAATCTACAGCAAACGTATTCAGCGACCTAATTATCAAAGTTTAAATCCTTTTCAATACCGAATTGACGAGCTCTCTTTTAGACAAGGCAACCCGTTTCTACAACCTCAATATACAGACAATGTTAAGCTTTCACACACTTATAATTACCGACTAACTACATCATTGAGCTATAGTTTTGTATCAGACTTTTTTGCACAGGTTACAGAAGCTGTGGGTGATGATCAAAACTTTATTATACAGCGAAATGTTGCCAATCAAGAAATCATTAACCTTGGTATATCCTACCCAACAAAATTTAATGATTGGTGGAGAGTTTACTTAAGTGTTAATGCTTATCGCAGTATCTATGACGCCACAAACCCAGACTTTGTTTCTACAAAGCAAAACACCTTAAGCTTATATGCTCAAAACACATTTAAACTACCAAGAAATCTAACATTTGAAGTCTCTGGCTGGTATAGTTCACCATCTGTTTGGGGAGGAACTTATGAAACACGTAGTCTTGGTTCTCTTAATCTAGCGTTTCAAAAACGCTACTTAGACAATAAGCTTACTGTTCGCCTTGGCTTTAACGATATTCTCTTTACCTCACCATGGCAAGGTACGACACGCTTTGGAGATTTATTTATTGATGGAAATGGAGGTAACGATAGCAGACAGGCACGCTTTAACCTAACTTATAACTTTGGTCGTGATGAAATTAAAAAGGCGAGAAAACGCAATACAGGAATTGAAGACGAAAAAAATAGAATAAATTAAAACATATAGAAATTATGAAAACTAAACTTTTAACGCTGGTCCTTGTGCTAACAATAGTATGGATTGGCAATGCACAAAAGACCTATCTGAAAATTACCAATAGTGAAATTGGAACAAATGTCATTATGTATCCACCAGGAACAAAATTTGAATTAAAAACCAAAGAAGGCTATATTATTTTTAAAAACAGTAGTGATCCTGGAAGTATAGAAATTAAAGAAAAACACACCTTATATGTGTATCCAAGTTGGAAAGACAGTGCAGATGTTTTTGTATTAAAAGACGGTAAAGTTGAAAAAGTACTCACCTCAACCTATGGAGACGCTGATAAAGACTACGACATAAAAGAGATATCAAGCAATGGAGTTACTGCCGAGTCCAAGGTTACAGATTCTAAAACTTTAGAAGGCAAAAAGAACTTAGAATTTACCCTAAGTAATGGTATTACGTTTAATTACATCGACGGTTTATATAGCGCTGTATTGGGAGAAAAGAACCTCACCATAAAACACAAATATATTGTTTACAGTGATTTAGGCACACTGAAACTAAGCTTTAATCCAAGCAACGGTGTGGTTTGGTGGGTCTTTGAAAATTATAATAATTAAAAACTTATAATTATAAAACCTTTACAGCTACTAGAATTGAGTTAATTTTTAAGGTGTTCTAAGCAGGACCTTATGTAAAAGTTTAAACCTTAATTCTGTATTAATTTTTAAGTTTAGGACATATTTATAAGTTATTCGTAATCACCTTAACAAAAATATCCTCTATTTACTGGATTGTATTTCCTTCATCATTATTTTGAATAAGGATAATGTCAATCTGTATTTTTTGAATAAAAGTATCCTAATATATTGATGTTAAATTGACAGGATTTCTCACAACATTTTAATAAAGTATTGTTTAACCGCAATAGCAAACTGTATAAGATTTGCATAAGAAAGTGCATACGATTTTAGAAAATATATAGTTAGATACCTTCAGAAATAAGCCATTACAGTTTCTCTGCAATTCTCATTAAATCACCATCATTATAGTGCTGTAATGAATTGCCACAGTGTACAATGATGATGTCTTTGTTTGGGATGACATAAATATTCTGTCCAAGATTTCCATTTGCAAAAAACTGAAAGCTAGAGTCACAATTGGTATTTCCCCACCATTGATAAGAATAGTAATTGTGTTTGCATCCTTTACCAAGCCAATCCGGATAGTTATCGCGAGAGATTGTTTTATCTTCTCTAGTTGATTTAATTACCCAATCCTTTGAAATAATTTGATCCCCATTCCAGTTCCCCTTTTTTAGAAAAAGACGCCCAAATCGCGCATAATCTATGGCTCTTGCGATGAGTCTACTAGGCATGTATTCAAAACCAGAGGCTTTACTGTCGATAGAAAACAATGCATCATACTCCATTATTTGCGACCAAAGCTTTTCTTCGAGATACTTTGATACTGTTTTTTTTGTGGCTCGTTCAAGAATTAATCCAAGGTAACTAGTGTTATAATTATTGTATTCAAATGCCTTACCAGGCTCAGATTCAATTTTTTGTTTTTCAAGTAATAACTTTCGAACGTTGGGATGGTAATATCCAATAACTTCATCGTTCCATGGTGCATGAATATTAATTAAAGGTATAAAATCGGTGTTATATTCAAGACCTGAACGCATTTCTAGAAGATGTTTAATAGTAATCTTTTCGAATCTTGTATCGCGCTTAGATAATTCAGGAATGTAAGTTGTCATTGGGTCATTAACACTTTTAATAAGTCCTTCGTCAATAGCAGATCCAATCAAAAATGAAATAAACGATTTAGCTACTGATTGGGAGTGGAAATAAGACTCCTTACTGAATCCGTTAAAGTACTTTTCATAAAGAATTGTATCATTTTTAATAAATATGAGGGCTGTAGTTTGAGATTTTTCTGCCCATTCGTTAAACGAATTAAAACCTGAACTAGCAACACGTTCATCAAAAAGTGATTCTACATAGGATTCTTCTAATTTTTTTTCAAATTGAAAAGTGTCTGTACTTGCATTAATAGTTCTGTTTTCAAAGTTTTGGTAATCATAAACATCAGCCACATTCATTGTAATTGTTCTGTAAACGTATGTTGGCGAGTACATAATAGAAAGTATGAGTAATAAAAGTAAGACTAGAATTATTGGAGATAGAATAACAATTTTAAGTACTTTTTTCATATCAGGTCTTTTGAATTACTTTTTTTGATTATTCTAACGACAGATTTTTTATAATCCCTTTCTTAAGTCTATTAAAGTTTCACAAAAATAAAGCTATTTACCATAGACTTTATTGCTCATCGGTCTTTTATTTAAGAAACTTTAATTGTGGTTTATAAATAGCTTCTTTTTTATTGGTTTTATGAGATGTAGTAATATGTTTTTTAAGTGTTTACGTTATTTAAAACACTATGTTTTAAATTAAAAGTAAGTTCAATATTTTGCATTTCCTTTTTAATTCCTTTTCTAAACTGTATGTATAAAACGATAATCATAATAAGATAAATTGCATCAAAGAGAATCACCAGTTCAACAGCTAAGTACTTTAAGAACTCTGGAGTGATCATATAGAAGCCAATTGTGTATAGCAGCAATATAATGGGCATGATAATGGTGTGTATGATTTTTCTGTGCTCATGAAAACGAATGACTTTTTCAATGGTTTGCATTGTATTTTCATGGATTTGTACCTTTTTTATTTTAGAAATACTTTTTAATTCTGTAAGAATCCGAAAACATAAGCCAAGAATCATTAGACCAGCTCCAATTATACTTGCGACATCTTTTACTGGTGCCACAAATTTAAAGAAACCTGTAATAACCACTAAAGTTAGTGTAAGAATCATAAGTGTGCCGTAGTAAAACTTGATATTGTCACTATTTATGCGACCAATTTTTTCATAGATAGATGTCATATTCATATCAGAATATTGAATGCTTTTTTTGCTCTTTTTCCATTTGTCTTCTATTGAAGTAAAACTATTATTCATTGCTCAATATTTTATTTAGACGTTTTTTTATTCGATGAATTTTTACGCGTATTGTTGTATGCTCAATTCCTAAGACTTCAGCGATATCTTCATTAGATTGCCCCTCTAAAACCATCATTATAATCAGTCGGTCAGCTTCTTTTAATTGTCCTATGGCATGGTATAGTTGTGCTGCGTCATCTTCTTTATCTTTCAAAGAATCTTCAGCAACAGGATTAGAATATTCATTAATTGGAAATGTAACCAGGTTTTTCTCTTTTCTTATTAACTGTAAACACGTATTAACTGTAATCCGATAAATCCAAGTTTTATAGGAGGATAAGCCTTTAAATGAATTTAGGCTTGTCCATATTTTAATAAAAACTTCCTGAACTAAATCATTAGCCTTTTCTCTATCACCACTCATAAATCCTAGACACATATGAAGCACCATAGTGGCATATTCTTTATGAAGTGAATCAAAAAGATCTGTTTTTTTAGTTTTCATTTATTAAAAATGAGTTTAGGATATCACAAAACCAATCTTGGTTATCAAACATTATAAAGTGCTTTCCTTTTGGTGCGAGTTTCACCGTCTTATTATTAAGTTTTTTATATTGATTTTCCATTGTCTCTAAAGCCATAGGTCCATAACTAGGGGCAACTAAAACTAAGGACTTTGCTTTAATTTTTGAAAGTTTTGGTCGAAGATCTAATTTTAATAAATCTGTATAACCGTAAACATAAGTTTTTCTATCGGCTTCTAAAATCCATTGCACAATTTCCTTTTGTTTGTCCTTATCATCAGTCATACCTATCGCTACATTGGTCACCATGGCCTTAAACTGGTCGTCTTCCATGTTTAACATTTGGTTATTATATCCACTTTTGTATGTAATGCTTTCTTCTGGAACACCAGGCATCATTACTTCTCTCATACATGCAAGTGCATCAACTATTACAAGTTTTTTAACTATGTTAGGGTATTCGGCAGCTATTTCTACAGCTAAGTTTCCTCCCATACTATGACCAATAATGGTTAAAACATCAAAATCTTTTTTCTTAATATAGGAGATTAAAGCTTCTTTTATTTTTGGATACTAAGGAGTTTCAATAGCAGGTATACCATTAAACCCTGCATAAGAAATTAAGTGTGCTTCATTGTTAAGTTTAAGTTGTTCTAATGTTTCTTTCCACACTGATCCTGGTGTTGTAAATCCTGGAAGAAACAAAATGGGTTCACCATTGCCAATGACTTCTACTTTGATTTCTTTGGTTTGTGCCCACGTAATACTTAAACCGAGTATTAAAAATGCTAAGAGCAATCGAGTTTTCATTCTTTTTTAATTTTATGTTTACCCTTTGATACATTTTTTAGGAAGTTGTTTCACTTGACTAATATTATTTTTCAACTGATAGTTTAACTGTTCAGTCATAAAGTCTATAACCGAGCGATGTGTTGTTGTGACTTTTGACAGGAGCTTTAATTATATATGATGGTGACAAAATATAATAAAGACAGACTTTTTTAAGTTAATCCTTCTCATGTGTATGGATCAATTATCTGAGACCTATTCTGTAAGTTTAGTAACATTTAATTTATACATTTTACCAATAGGAATTTTATGATTACTAATAACAATTCTATTTCCTTCAATAAGTTCTATTTTATCTATAGAAACCATAAATGATTTATGCACTCTTATAAATTGGTCTTCAGGGAGTTGTTGTTTAAGAGAAATTAAAGTCTGATGTGAAATTATGATTTTGTCAACTAAATATAGTTTTACATAATTGCCATAGGCTTCTACAAACAAAATGTCGTTCAGTTTGATGTGGTGGTATTTTTTATCTTCTTTTACAAAAATTTTTGATTCAGTTGAGCTTTCAAGTGCTTCTTTCGACTTAATTTTGGTAGTGCTCGATACTTCAATTTTATTAACAGCTTTTACGAAACGAGTGAAACTAAAAGGTTTTAATAAGTAATCCTCAATGTTCAATTCATATCCTTCTAGTGCGTAATCTTTATATGCACTTGTAATTATTACCTTAGGTTGCTTGGTCAGTGATTTTAAGAAATCTAAGCCAGAAAGTTTTGGCATGTTTATGTCTAGAAAAATTAGATCCACGGAATTCTTACTCAAATATGTAATGGCTTCAAATGCATTATAGCAGCTTTTTTGGTATGATAGAAATGATAAATTGGTTGCGTAATCTTTAATGACGTCGTGAGAGGCTGTTTCGTCGTCTACAATTATATATTTAATCATTTGTTATAGATTTCTAAGGTTGCTGTATATACATTGTTTTCAATCGTTTCTCTCAATTGATAAGAGTTTGGATAAAGCAAGTTTAAACGTTCTTTTAGGTTGATTAATCCTATACCATTATTATTAGTCACGTCTTCAACTTCATAATTGTTTTTAATTGTAAAGCATATACTTTGATTGTCTTGCTTAATATCAATAAATACAAATGCATTTTCAGTTGCTTTTTCTACACCATGTTTAAACGCGTTTTCTACTAAATTAATAAATAATAGTGGAGCTATGGTTCTATTTAAATCCTGAATGTTTTTCTCAAAGTTAATATCAATGTCTTTGTGATATCTAGCCGTTTGCAAGTCAATGAAATTAATTAAATAGTCTATTTCTTCAGAAAGTTTTATATGCTCTTTACTACTGTCATATATAGTGAAACGCATTAAATCAGAAAGTTTTAATACATAGTCTTGCGCCGCATCAGCATCTTTCTTAATTAATGAATACAGGTTGTTTAAAGTATTGAAGAAGAAATGTGGGTTAATCTGGTTTTTTAGAAGTATCAATTCTGCCTCCAGCTTATCACTTTTTAATTTTTGAATACTTTTTCTGTATTGAAAAATCCAGTAGAACACTAAATAAAAGATTTCTATAGCTAAAATAACTCTTACTATTTCTTTTAAAAATTCGTCTGAATCTCTCGTCAATTCGACACTGTATAAAAGCAACGGAATACTAACACCAAAGAAGATGTATTTTAAGGTTGTACTAGATGTTCCAAATCTGATTTTTTCCTTTTGAAAAAGGTAATATAGTATTGAGTAAAAGATGATGCCTCCTAAGGACAAAGAAAGAAAGGTGAAAATTTCATTTTCGACATTCCTGAAAATGATCATTAAAAGGATAATGATTCCAGATGAGATTGCTGATAATCTAAATAGTTTTTTTTGTGTCATGATTTCTAGTTTTTATTATTCTTAAACAAAACTATGTAGTGAAATCACGCTAACATTTTTTATTACACCAACATCACTTATTAAGATGTAAACGCATTGAAACTGGTGATAAAGGTACTTGGCATATTGATACAAGATATGTGTCATTTGTATGAGCTATTTCATCAAAGAGTTTAGAAAAGGAAAACAATCAGTTTTACGTTTGCCTCGAATTTAAAACTTTTAAAAATGAAAATACTAATTAAAATTATTATTATCGCATTTGTATCAATCATGTCAAATGCTCAGACCACTACAAAAAATGAATTATTAAATACATTAGATGAAGAAACTGCAAGTGCTTTAAAAAGGCATAATGTTCCCGGTATGGCTATTGCTATTATTAAAGAAGGCAAAACAATTATAAAAAAAGGATATGGATTTGCTGATAAAAAAGAAGGATTAAAAGTAAATGCAAAAACTGGCTTTAATATTGGCTCTATTTCAAAAATGTTTACGGCTTGGGGAATTATGAAATTAGTTGAGCAAGGAAGGGTGAAGTTAGATGAACCATTTACTAGTTATGTTAAATCATGGAATTTACCTAAAAGCGATTACAATCCTAATGAAATTACAATAAGACATTTATTGCAGCACACAGCAGGTTTATCTGTGCATGGCTATAATGGTTATGAATCAAAAGAAAAACTAACGTCAACAAAGGAATCATTGTCGGGACAAACAAATTTAGATGAAGCAGTAGAATTAATTATAGAGCCGAATTCTAAATGGCAATATTCGGGTGGTGGATATACGATCTTACAATTGGTAATTGAAGAAATTACAGATCAAACATTTGCTAACTTTATGAAGAAAACTATTTTTCAACCATTAAAAATGAAACATACCAGTTTCAATATTAATAAGCGTGTTTTAAAGACGTCAGCAAAAGCATATGATGAGACTGGTAGTGAAATTCCAATACGCTTATTTAATGCACAGGCAGCAGCAGGATTGCATACTACATTAGAGGATTTGATTTTATTTGCAAACGCTTCATTTTCTGATAATGCAGTATTATCTCAAGAAAGTATCTTATCGTTAAGAACTCCAACAGAATTGTCTAATGGTGATTACGGCATGGGTTATATGGTTATGAATCGTTTTGGTGATTTTACATTGTCTGGACATGGCGGTTCTAATGAAGGTTGGCAAGCAGGTTTTATGTTAGATTTTGATTCTAAATCAGGGTTCATTGTACTTACTAACGGATCTTCTGGTAGAAATGTCTTATTTAAAAGTATGAGGACTTGGGCACAATGGCATTCAGAAAATTTATAATTACAAATTTATTTAGGTATAAGAAATGCTCTATTTAGAGCATTTCTTTTTGTGATGGACGCATTAGTTAAGGGATAATATTCATTAAATGGTTTATGAATTTTTAATCATCGTAGAACTTTATTTTATCCATTTTTATGTGTTAACTATCACTAAGTCATGCACTTAATTCAGGTTGAGATGAATACTTTTAAAAAGAATAAAAAAAGATCAATTCAGCCTGTAACAATTCTCTGCCAATTGCATCTTATGTAAACAATTAAATCAACAATAATCAATAATAAAAAATGAAAAAAATCAATCAAAAAATCACAGTATTACTTGCATGTCTTGCTCTATTAATGTTTTCAAATTGTAGTTCAGATGATTCTGAATTTTCAGGTAAGGAAAGAATCCCAGTTTTTGCAGAAGATGATATGTCCCTAATTCACGGTGATTCGGAAAAATCATGGAGAATTACTGAAGTTATTAATGAATTTTATGATCCAAACTATCACTTAGAAATTGATATTGACTGTTTAGAAGATGATATTTATACCTTTAATAATGAAGACCTGTCTTTTGCTGTTACATTAGGTGAAAGTAAATGTTTTGGACAAAATAATGATGGTGTTTTTATCGCAGATGAAGAGATTTTTGATGGTGAATTGGTTTATATGGACGCAAGTCAAGGAGAAACAATTTATATGAGATTCTCAAGAGGATTTGTTAATAGTCAAGGTTCAGCTCAAGGGATATCAATACGGTATTATACACTTGCTGAATTATCGGAGAATAGAATGGTTTTTCATAGAGAAGGTGCGGAGTTTTTAGGTGAATATAGAGAGGCTTTAGTGTTTGAAGCAATTTAGATGACTATAATAAAAACTAAAAATGCTTATGTACTTATTAGGCGCTGTGCTTTCCGGTTTTCCGCTCATTTGGGGATAGTATGGTATAACTGTGCATCATGATATGTTAAAACTACATACCCAATAATAATTTATTTTTAAAAATTTTGTTAACAGAAAACCAAACCCTTATTGATAGAGGGTTTGGTTTTGTTTCGAAATGGAAGCTTAATATCTCTTTACATATCGCCTTTAATATATTTTGCTTAACTTGTTTATAAGATTGAAATAGCTTGGCCTTTTTTTAATAAAGTTTTTTATTTACTTACCTTTAAATGACAGGAAAATAGCATTTTGATTAATTTTAACAATTTAGCTTTGATCATAACTATGACACCTGTTACGAAAGCGTGCTAATGGTCTGTGTATATCTCATATCCCGAAGAATTTGCACTATGCACCTTATTTTCGTTTTTTCCTAGGACGTACTCTAGTGATCTTCTATCTCACATTTCTTAACTCAAGTCAATGATATTAGATTGGTTAATGGACAATTTTGCTGACATAAAGAAGTAAATATTATGAAAGCAATTGAATGTTTAAAATACGGAGGTCCAGAAAACTTAGTTTTAGCTGAAGTTGAAAAGCCATCACCAAAAGACAATGAAGTACTTATTAAGATTTGTGCTACCAGTGTTACGACAAGTGATGTACTTATTCGAAGAATGAACGAAAAACCTATTCCAAAGTTTATCCTTCAATGTATTTTTGGTTTTGGAAAACCAAGAAAACCTATTTTAGGAATGGTATCTTCTGGTGTGATAGAAAATAAGGGGAAAAATGTGTCTTCTTTTAATATTGGCGATGAAGTTTTTGCTTACGGTTCTGTGTCATCAACAAAACGACATTTTGGTTCATATGCAGAATATATATGCTTGCCTGAAGATTGGCACATTGCCCTTAAGCCAAAAAATATTAGTCACAATGAAGCAGTAGCTATTCCATATGGTGGCTTATTAGCGTCACACTTATTGGGTAAAACTGCAATAAAAAAAGGAGATAAAGTTTTAATCTACGGCGCTTCTGGGAGTATTGGTACTATGGCAATACAATTGGCAAAGAATGCGGGAGCTGTTGTAACGAGCGTTTGTAGTGAAAAGAATTTTGAGTTAGTGAAGTCATTGGGGAGTGATTTTGTTATTGATTATACCAAAGAAGGCGCAGAACTAAAATTAGAGACCTACAATTATGTTTTAGATGCTGTTGGTAACTCTAAGTCGTCAACTCTTAAAGAGAAAAGTAAGAAAGCCCTTTTGCCAAAAGGTAAATATATTTCGATTGATCACGGAATTCCATTAACTCCCAAAGACGCTTTTATGAATTTAAAATCTTTGGCTGAACAAGAAAGGATTAGATCTGTAATAGATAGGATTTATCCTTTAGAAAAATTGTCTGAAGCTCATGCTTATGTAGAGAATGGACATAAAAGAGGAAATGTTGTAATTACTGTCTGACCATTAATGAGAGGATGAAGCAATGCGCTTTCTAATACGACTTAAAGATTCTGGCTTTACACCGATATAACTCGCTATATGATATTGGGCAACTCTTTGCACTAGTTCCGGTCTTGTTTTTAATAGCTTTAGATAGCGTTCTTTAGGTGAGTCTGTATAATAGGAAGCTAAGGCCTCTTTTTGTTCTGCAAAAGCCATTTCCATAATCACTCGAGAAATTGTTTCGAACTTAGGGAAGTTTTTGAAAAGTTGTTGGGCTTTTTCTTCGTTGCCAACAACAACAATTGTATCTTCAAGGCAAATCCAATTGTGGTTTGCAGAATTTTTATAAGATGAATTATTTAGAGAGATTGCCCACTGATTCTCAGAAAAGAAATTCGTAGTCTTTTCTTCACCATCAGATAAAATGTATTCTCGTATACATCCTTCAAGAACAAAATAAGTGTTTACCGAAATCTGTCCTTCTTTTAATAAGTACTCTCCTTTTTTTAACACTTGAGTTTGCATGCTAGTCATAAGCGCTTCAGATTCCGCAGTCGAAAGAGGCGATATTTTGGAAAAGTAATTAATGATTTTTTCGTGCATCAATGTTTTTTAATAATTGCATATTATGGCTAGATAGGTAAGGTGAGTGAGTTTTTTAATTCACAAATATAAAGAATAAAAGCCTTTAGACGTGATTCGCTTTACCTGATGTTAGTTGTAGAGTCAACAGTCTGAGTTTTAGTTACGGTTTCTTTAATAAATGATATTCTATTACTACAAACGTCTATATAGGTCTTCATTTATATTTTTTATGATAAATAGGGGATTTTGCTAAATCTGTATTTTATTGAGGTATTCGTTTTTACGCTGCATAAAACATCTATTGCGTTCGTAATGCTCTTAAACAAAGTATTATAAAGCACAATTATGTGAGTTTTAAAAATTTAATTTTCGATTCTTTGAATTAAAGTATCCGAATATATTGATGCTAAGTTGAAAGGATTTTACTTAACATTTTAATTTTAATAAAGTATTATCTTTGATAATAAATTATTGTTTAACTGCAACAGTAAACTGCATACGATTTGCATACGAAAGTGCATACGATTTTAGAAAATAAATAGCTGGAAACCCTAATAAATAGGTTGGGGCAAGTCTAATATTCGAGCTCATAATACGAAGGTCACTGGTTCGAGTCCAGTTCCCGCTACAACAAGCCAAGTACGAAAGTATTTGACTTTTTTTGTACATGAAATTTCTCAAACAAATTGGGGGATATTTTTATGTTAAAAAAGGACAAGTTCCATTAAAACTTTGGTTATTGTTCTAGTTTCTTAGTTTGATCCAATCCGCACAGCGAGTTGCTCTAGTTATAACTATAAACTAAAATAAAGAGGCATTTTTATACAAGGTGAGCTAAATTAAATTAACCAAAGAGTTTTTAATCATTTATAACCCAGCACTCAGACTTTTCAGATATAACTTTAAAATATTATTTGTTAGCGGCTATTTTTGGTGAAAAAAATGTATCTTTTAACTTTTGTAATTAATCATCTATGAGTAAAAAAAAGCCTCTTAACAAAGAAGATTCTCTAAATATAATTGCTATCGGGGCATCTGCTGGAGGTTTAGAAGCATTACAGAGTTTCCTATCTAACTTACCTCAATTGCCAAATAGTGCTATAATCATTGCGCAACATCTTAGTCCCACTCATAAAAGTTTGTTGGTAGAACTGCTTAGTAAGTATACCAGTATGAAGGTGGATGAAGCAAATCATGGTACAACCATTGCTAAAAGAACTATCTACATTACAGCACCTGACAAAGAAATTCAACTCATTAATGGGAAGATTTCATTAAAGAAGCCAACGGCATTAATTGGACCCAAACCAAGTGTTGACATACTTTTTCAGTCAATGGTTAATTTAAAAAAGGAATTGGTAGTAGCTGTAATACTTTCAGGCACTGGTAGCGATGGAGCCAAAGGTTTAGCAAGTCTCAATGGTAAAAATATCTTAAAAATTGCGCAGGCTCCTAAAAGCAGTAAGTATGACGGAATGCCTAATGCTGCAATTCAATTAGGAGATGTAGATTTAATTCTTACTCCTGAAGACATGGGTGATGAAATATCACTTTTTCTTAATAAACAAGAATCATCCAATCGAATTGCCCAAGTTAACGAATTAAAAGAAAAGACACACTTCGAAAGGGTTTTGTTTTTAGTTGGAAACCATACAGGTATTGATTTCACCAATTACAAAAAAGCAACATTAGAAAGGAGATTAGACAAGCGCATGCAAATGCTTAAAATTGAAGACATAGATGATTATGTAAATATTTTAAAAGGGAACACACAAGAGATCGATATCTTGTTTAACATGATGTTAATTGGCGTAACTCACTTCTTTCGAGATAGCAAATCGTTCTCTGCATTAAACGAATCTCTTGTGAAAATACTTTCTAAAAAGCCAAAGAATGAAGCCATTCGTATATGGGTACCTGGATGTTCTACAGGAGAAGAGGCATATTCAATCGCAATATTAGTTAATGAGATTTTAGAAAAAACTAATCCAAAATATCAACTTCAAATATTTGCAACAGATGTAGATGCAAAAGCGATTTCTTTTGCTCGCAAAGGAATATACTCTGCGAAAAATGTAGAAGGAATGCCAGATGAGATACGTGACAAATATTTTAGTCGAAAGGGGAATTTCTTTGAGCTTAATAAAGAAATACGAAGTAGGATTCTTTTTTCTGTTCACGATCTCATTAAAAACCCGCCTTTTTTAAGATTAGATCTCATTTCATGTCGTAACCTGCTTATTTATTTTAATGCTAAACTGCAACAACAGGTACTTCCTATTTTTCATTATGCATTGCGAAATGATGCGATTCTTTTCCTCGGTAGATCAGAAACTATAGGCCAATTTACCAATCTTTTCGGAACCATTGACCAAAAAAATAAAATCTTTATACGCAAGACTAGCAAAAGACTAAATGTACCTAAGTTTTCATCATTTATTCCGATGAAAAACAGGACAGAACCAAATCTTATCAATACACCATATGTGAAAAAAGATAATAATGTTAGTGATCGGATTAAAAATACGATTTATAGCTCATTTGAGCATCCTTACGTCATTATTAATAATGAATTTGATATACAAGAGGTATATGGGGATGTGCGATTATTTTTAACTCTTAATGAAGGAAGTATTCAGGTAAACCTTATAAAAATGGTAAACCCTGAGATACAAATTGAGCTTAGAGGATTGTTGATTAAAGTTTTGAAGGATAACCATGCACAACGGAGTGAAATTAAAAAGTTTGACCTGTACGGCAATGAGTACTATGTCAGAATAATAGCCAAACCTCTAATTTCCGTTGAAAATTCACAAGATCTTTTCATTGTAATTTTTGAAAAGCTCGACATAGAGGAGTATATTTCAAGAGGCTCGACAGACAATGATCAGCAAATTATTGATCATAGAATACAAGAGCTTGAAATTGAGCTTTCTACAACTAAGCAGCATCTTCAAACCTATATTGAAGAGATGGAAACCAGTAATGAAGAGTTGCAATCATTGAACGAAGAGTTGCAAAGTACAAATGAAGAGTTGCAAAGTACCAACGAAGAACTCGAAACGACCAATGAGGAGCTTCAAAGTACCAACGAAGAAATCCAAATCGCATATTCAGAGTTAAAGGATATTCATGATGAGCTTGCGCAAAAGGATAGCAGGCTTAAGGATAGCGAAGCAAACTCTAGGGCACTTCTCAATAATAATCTTCAAGCCTTCCTACTTATTGATAATACCTATCAAATTCTTGATTTTAATAAAAAGGCTGAGCAACTTTATGCAAATATTAGTGGCATTGTACTTGAAAGGAATAAGTCAATCATAGATTATTTGCCTACCAGTATAGTAAATTATTACTTGGATGCTTTTAAGAATTTGTTTGATCAGAGATCTGTGTCTTTAAGTTTTGAACTAGAAGTTCCAACCAAGAAAACCGATCAAATATGGTTATTAAATAATTTCACACCAATTAAAGAAGCTAATGGTTCAGCTAAAAGGATTTCCGTGAGTCAACTTGATATAAGTGAAATTAAAAAAGCGGAAATTGAAAGGAACGCGGCAAATATAAAACTTCAGGGCTTGCTAAGTACTCAGACTTTCTATGTTCTTAGAACTGATCTTGAAGGGCTACATACATACTGGAATGAAATCTTTGAAAGAGATTACGGTTGGGTGTATCCAAATGGTATTGCTAATACCTCTGGGCTCGATTCTATTTGTCCTCACCATCACGAGAAGACTCAAATAACAGTTGTGAAATGTCTAGAAAACCCAAATACTCCTGTTCAAGTTGAATTAGATAAACCCGGCAAGAATGGGGAGATACGAACTACCCTTTGGGATTTTGTTTGTTTAACAGACGATCAAGGTAACCCAACAGAGATTCAATGCTCTGGTATCGAAATTACTCGTTTAAAACAGCTAAGACTAAATGAAAAGCGCTTAAAAAATGCTCAAAAACTTGCAAAAACTGGGAGTTGGGGATATGACTTAAAAAATAAAACCTTCAGTTACTCTGAGGAACTCTTAAATATTCTTGGGATGGATTCTTCAAGAAACAACTATACCTATGAAGATTTTAATAATTTATTTACAAAAGATGTAAAGAAAAAGTTAAAGAAAAATAGGGAAGAATGTATTTTGCAGGAAAACAATAAAAATACACTTTTCAAATTTACTGATAAAGATAATAATGAAATCACTCTTGAAGAGTGGTGTCAAATAGAAAAAGATGAGAATGGAGAAGTAATTTTATTATCGGGTACCATCCAAGACATCACTGATAAACTCGAAACCCAGGAAAAATTATTAAATTCTGACAGAATATTTGATTATTCTCAAGATATGCTTTGTATTGCAGGACATGATGGTTATTTCAAAGTCCTAAATCCTGTTTGGAGCAAAACTCTTGGATGGAGTATAGATGAACTGAAAGCTAAGCCTTACATGGAATTTGTTCATCCTGAAGACAAAATTGAAACTTCTGCTGAAGCGGAAAATTTGCAAGATGGACTCCATGTTTACGATTTTGAGAACAGATATCTTTGTAAAGATGGAAGCTACAAATGGCTTTCATGGAAGTGTTTTTCATACTTAGCAGAACAAAAGATTTATGCTGTAGCAAGTGATATTACTGATATCAAAAAGGATATTAAGCTAAAAGAAGAAATGATAGAGGTTCAAAAGGAACAGAATGAGCGACTTTTAAATTTTGCTCACATTGTTTCGCATAATTTACGCTCGCATACTTCAAATATGCTCGGTATTTTTGATGTTCTTGAAATGGAGGAATCGCAAATCCTAGAGAATGAATATATAGGCATGTTTCAAACTTCAGTACATAACCTGAATGAAACTTTAACACATTTAAATGAAATCTTGGATATTTCTCGCGAAATAGACACTAAATATGAGTCGGTAAATATAGAGGAGATTATAGACAATTGTATGGGGTCCTTATCACAACTTGCTATCGACTCCCAAGTTGAGATTAGCAAACATATCAAAACGACCAACACAATAGTAAGCACAGTGCCAGCATACATTGAGAGTATTATTTTTAATATGATTACTAATGCAATTAAATTCAAAGCTACGGATCGTGAGTCATTCTTAAAGATTTATTGTTTAGAACAAGAAAACCATATGTGCCTCCGGTTCGAAGATAACGGTTTAGGCATCGATCTAGATATGCACGGAAGCAGACTGTTTGGTCTTTATAAAACCTTTCACAACAACAAGGATTCAAAGGGATTGGGACTATTTATTACGAAAAATCAAGTTGAGTCTATGAAAGGAAGTATATCCGTTAAGAGTACACCTGATGTTGGAACTACCTTTAGCATATTACTACCAATAAATACTGGTAAGAATTAGGCTAAAATATACTTAATTTGAATGCGCTTTATCACAGAAAACTTTAGATAGAGCTATTGGTAAATTAAAATAATTAAAGAATATACCTTAAATAAGAGATGCTACCTTAATTACTAGAGCAAAGAAGATCGAATCAGTAAAATAGTTTTGAATACTAATTAAACTTAACTCACTAAAATTTATACTTCTTCAAGTACAGATTGTCCTATAGATTTATCTCCTGAGGTCCATTGCCAATGTTCTATGAGTCTAATTTTTCCATTGTTAAGCAACTGTGGGGTAGATGTACAAACCCCTGTCATAATTTCGTTGTTATGAGTTATCTGATGATAGTGCATATCAATTGTGCCTGCTTCATCCACAAGTCCTATGAGTTGACCTAATTTTATTTTACCACCAAAGTATTGGCACGTCAATATATTACCAGTTTGGTGATAGTGAAAAACCATGTCCATAGAAACATCGCCATTATCTGAATTTAAGACGGCTCTAAACTTTTTGTTATTGTAGTTGAACTTCATATAAACTATAGGCTACTTTTTTTGATTGTATCTATAACTGCAATTGCAGCTTTTTCACCTGACAACATTGCTGCATTTAGAGAACCATTTAGGAGTTGATCACCTGCTATAAATATGGTAGAACTTACTTTGGTCTTTGGAGAATCATATCTTAAATCACTTATATCAGGCAGTGCTTTTTTAATCTTATAACGCTTTAAGAATTTCACCTCTTTAATATTACAGAACACAGATAAATCAGAACTTACTTTTGTTATTAATTCATCTTCAGATAGCTTATGATTTTTAACAACTGTAACTGATAACAATTCCTGATTCGCTTCATTCTTATTTGCAATTGAGGTATGGTAGAAAATGTTATTAATTAATGATTCTTGGTCTGAAATAAGACCAATTAATGGTTGGCTATAACTTTTAGAAGACGTTTCAAAATATAACGTATCGCAAGATTTCCACTTCAAATTAATGGTGTTCGAGCCTTTAATTAAAGTACTGGCTTCAGTAGCTATAATAGTAGCATTACTATTAAGTTTTGTTCCATCCTCTAGAATAATTTCACCCTCTAAAACTTCTTTAACTTTGGTGTTAAATTGAAAGGTAGTTCGTTTTAAATTATTTTGTAGCTGTTTAGAAATAGCTTGTATTCCTTCTTTTGGAATAACCGCTAAACCTTCACCAAACATTTTATAAACAAACTCAAACATTCGACTAGAGGTGATGAGTTCTGTTTCTAAAAAAATACCTGTAAAAAAGGGTTTAAAGAAATTAGTAATAATATTATCAGAAAAGCCAAGATCTTTCAAGTATGCTAATGTTGCAACCTCTTCGGACTTGAAAATCTCATCAATAGACTTGTTTTTTAAATACTGGTTTAACTTAAAAATCTTCAATTTATCTGACAAAGAACCAACAGATGATAAGAGCGTAGGAAAAAGAAAGGAAATATGTCGTATCGGATCTCCAATAACTTGATCTTTACCGTTTCTGTAGATTTTTGCACCAGGTTGTAGTTGTTGCAAGTCTAATTTTGAATAATCTAAATACTTTTGGGCTGCAGGATACGCTCCAAGTAATACTTGAAATCCATGATCTAAGACGTATCCGTTATAAATATCAGATTTTACACGACCACCTACACGATCTGTTGTTTCAATAATATGAGGATGAAATCCGTGATTTTCTAAAACTTGTGCAGCAATCAAACCACTAACACCAGCACCAATAATATGTATGTTATAATCTGTCTTTTTCATAAAGACAAAGATAAAGTATCCGAGTCTTCGTATAAAATCCAAAAATTAAATTATCAAGAAATAATTTATACAGAGACATATGAATTAGCTGGCTAACATCTTTTTATTTTTCCCCTTGGATTCTAAAATATGCTGTAAATCAGAACGGTTAATTGGCTTTTCTAGATAACGTAATGAATCTGAGTTGTTACTTGCATTAACAATATCCTCTGTTATTTTACCAGTAAGTACTACCACATCAACATTAAGGTCTTGTTTTTTGATTTGGTTAATTAATTCATTTCCACTCATTACTGGCATATTAAGATCAGTAAAAACCAAATCGATTTTAGAATTTGTTTTTAATATATCTAGACCTTCTTTACCATTCATTGCAAAATGAACTTTAACATCAAATACTTGCAATACATGTTTCATGAGCATTTGTATCATTAAATCATCTTCACAAATAAGTAATTCTCTATAACCGTCAGTATGATCTTCTTTGGCACCAAATGGTGTTGTTTGTCGTTCTTCTTGTTCGACTCTAATTATTGGTATTGATACCGTGAACGTACTACCATTACCAAGCTCACTATCCACTTTTATACTTCCATTATGGGCTTCTACCATTTTAGAAGCAATTGTTAATCCCAATCCAGTACTTTTTTCGCCTGCAGTAGCTTTAATTGAAGTTGTCTGGAATGGTTGAAAAAGTTTTTTAATGTCACTTTTTGGTATGCCTTGACCTTCATCAATGACCTTAATAGTTAGATTGTCATCATTAGAACTTGCGAATACAGTGATTTTTGATTTTGGAGCGGAATATTTTATTGCATTACCAATTAAATTGTTTAATACTTGAGTAAGTTTTGGGTAATCAAGCATCATACTAGGTATATCATTAGATACATCTGCTGTAATTTCAATCTTTTTCTTATGAGCAAATATTCTATTAACGCTCACAGCTTCCTTAACTAAACTTATTGCACTTGCAGCCTGCTTATTTAAAGTAAATGTACCAGATTCAATTTTAGAGATATCTAATAGTTCATTCACCATATTTATCATAAAATTTGATGATGAATGAATAACTTCAATATGTTGGTAAAACTCTGGCGTTAGCATTTCCTTCGCTTCTTCTAGTAAAATACTGCTGAAATACTGCATTACACCTAATGGATTTCTGAGGTCATGAGCTGCCATACCAAGGTACTTATTCTTTTGCACATTAACTTGTTGCAGTTTTTGTTTTTGCAATTCTAACTGCTGCTTTTGTTTATGTAAAGTTATAAAGACCTCAGTTTTTGCTTGAACAATATTTGCATCTAAAGGTTTAAATAGGTAATCAACCGCTCCTTCGTTGTAGCCTTTGTAGACGTACTTTTCTTCTTTGCTTATTGCTGTAACAAAAATTATAGGAATATTTTTGTTTTTTGGATTTGATCTTAAAATTTCTACCATTTCAAAACCATCCATTCCTGGCATTTGCACATCAGTTAAAATGAGTGCAAATTCATGTTTTATGGCCAATTTTAATGCTTCATTTCCAGAACTAGCTGAGATAATTTCTCGGTCATTTCCTTCTAAAATAGCTTCAAGAGAAAATAGATTTTCTGGTTTATCATCGACCAGTAGTATTTTTACTTTTTCTGTTGTAGGTTTCATAGGTTATTAATTAGAGGCTTCTGTAAGGGTTTTCAATATGTCATTTGAGGGAACTATTTTGGTTATTTCTGGATTAATTTTTAGAGTTCTTAGGGGCATGATGTCTACATCGGCATCGTTTGGATCCTGCACTATAACAGTCCCATTATGTTTTATTACTTCTTTTGCTCCTTTGGCACCGTCTTCATTAGCGCCAGAAAGAACAACAGCAATTAAGTTTTCCTTAAACACTTTTGCAAAAGAGATAAAGCTTACATCAATAGAAGGCCGACTATATAATACTTTTTCACTTAAATCGAGTTCTAGATGGTGATCTGTGCCAACCAGTAAATGATAATCTGTTGGAGCTAGGTAAACATTTCCATTTTCTAAATGATCGTAATGTTCAACTTCTATCACTGGTCTTTTTGATCTAGATGCGAGTAAATCGAGTAAAACATTTTGGTCGTTTTTTCCGCGATGTACTACAATAACAAAAGGAGGCTCAAAATCTGTAGGACATTTTTCAACCAGTTGCAAAACAGCAGATAAGCTGCCTGCAGAACCACCTATTATGATTATTTTGTTAATCACTTATTATTGCTTTCTTTCGATATATTTTATATTGTTTGTCCACCAGTTCTAGCTGTTCTTTATTTTTATAAAAGCTTATAGTCTCCTTGTCTCCAAGTACCAAATAGCCATAAGGTGCAAGACTATCAATTAATAGAGATAGTACTTTGTTTTGAAGATCTCTATCAAAATAAATAAGTACGTTTCTGCACATAATAAGTTGAAACTCGTTGAAGCTTGGATTCTTTACTAAGTTATGGCTAGAGAATACCATTTTCTTCTTTAACTCTGAGTTCATCTTTGCTAATTGATATTTTGCAGTATAATAGTCTGATAAGCTAAACTGACCGCCAGATGAGAGGTAGTTTGCTGAATATTTTCTCATCTCTGAAATACTGTAGATACCACTTTCAGCAGTTTTAAGAACTTCAGTATTTATATCAGTACCATATTGAAGTGTTTTTTTTAATAGACCGTGTTCCTTTAAAAGTATGGCTAATGAATACATCTCTTGACCAGAAGAGCAACCTGCATGCCAGACCTTAAACTCTGGGAATGACTCCAAATAAGGAAAGACTACTTTGGTTATTTTATAAAAAACCTTCGGGTCTCTAAACATGTCTGTAACATTAACGGTAATCTCATTGAGAAGTGTTTCTCTCGATAATTCCCCATTTGTGATGGCATATTGAAACTCATATATGCTAGAAAACCCCCATTTTTCTATAAGACGAAGCATACGTCTTTTTAATGATTCTGGGGCATAGCCTGAGAAGTCGAAATCAAAAATGTGTTTTGAAATCGAAATCATTTGTTCAAGGTCGGTATCTGAGAGGCTTGTTATTGTCATATTAAACAGTTTCTCTATATAACCATACTCTCAGTAAGGATAATAGTTTGTCTACATCTAAAGGTTTACTCATATAGTCTGATAAGCCTGCCTCTAGAGTTTTTTCTCTATCGCCTTTCATTGCCTTGGCTGTTAATGCAATAATAGGAAGATCCTCATATCCCATTTCTCTGATCTTCTTTGTGGCTTCATAACCATCCATTTCAGGCATCATAATATCCATTAAGACAGCTTCTACATCTTTATGATCTTGCATTGCCTCAATAGCCTCGAATCCATTAGTTGCTACAACAGTTTCTATACCTTGATCTTCTAATATGGTTTGCAATGCATAAATATTACGCATATCATCGTCTACCATAAGTACTTTTCTGCCTTCTAAACTATCGGCGTCACTTAGTTGTTGACTGCTCAGTTGAGGTCTGTTTGCATTAATTTTTATATCATCTTGTGATTTATCAATCTGATGCATGAATAATTCTGTTTCTTCTAAAAGACGTGAGTAAGACTCTTTGCTTTTTAAAACAACAGAGGTTTCCTTGTGTTTTTGAATTTGACTTATCTCCTTCTTTGAAAGATCTCTTGCAGTAAATACAATAACAGGTATTTCTGATTGATTATCTCTTATTTTGTTCAGAAGACTAATTCCATCAACATCAGGCAATCCTATATCTAGAATAATCAAATCTGTCTTATTCTTTTTCAAGAATTCTAAAGCCTCTTTTCCACTAAAGGCTGAGGTGGAATTTAAATTTTTCTTCTTTATAATGTCTTGGATGGTGAGGTTTTGCACTTTGTCATCTTCAATAACTAATACATGCTTGGAGTCCTTAGAAGTATTTAACTTCATATTATCAAATACATTATCTAAGGTTTCGGCAGATATAGGTTTCACCAAATAATCAACAGCGCCTAAGTCTAATCCTAATTGACTTTTATCCATACCAGACATCACATGCACAGGAATATTTTTATACGGACTATTTTTTAGCATTTTAAGAACATCCCATCCATTTAAGCTAGGTAGTTTCATATCTAGGATGATAGATTTTGGTTGGTATGCTTCTACGTATTTAAGTGCTAATTCACCATCATTTACTACAATACCTGCAAACCCTTTTCTCCTTGCAAAGTCAAGTAATGTTTTCGCAATCTGTATATCATCTTCAACAATTAATACCGATTTTTCAGCATCTGAAATTATGTTTCTATCATCTGCTATAATTGGCTCATAAGTTTGACCTAAGCCTCCAAAAGTTGAATGCTCTTCAACTTGTTCTTCAGAGTCATTGAGTAATCCTTTAATTATATCATCGGCATTAGTTTTTTCCTCACTAGATTTTTCCTGTTTTTGATTTTCAAAAGGAAGATAAATTGTAAACGTAGCTCCTTTACCTAGATCGCTTTCAAGATGAATTTCACCACCTAACATTTCAATTAATTCTTTTGAAATAGAAAGGCCTAAACCTGTACCTCCATATTTCCTCTGTGTAGAACCATCGGCTTGTTTGAACGCCTGAAATACAGTATTGTGTTTATCTTCAGGAATACCAATGCCACTATCTTTCACTGAAATTTCGAGTACAGTCTCATTTTTAAGTAGTTGTTTCTGGTAAAAACGAGGACTTGAAAGTGTTTGTTTAAAACTTAAGTCTATTGTGCCATTCTCAGGTGTGAACTTAAATGCGTTACTCAATAGATTTCTTAAAACTTGATCTAATCTTAATTTATCAGTAGAAATATGTTCAGGTAAGCTATCATCGTAGTGTAGTACGAAATCTATTTTATTATCATCTGCAATCGCCTTAAACGACATTTCAATATCATTAGCAAGTTTATTAATCTGATGTTGTTCTATTTCAAATTCAATTTTACCAGATTCTACCTTAGCTAAGTCTAGAACTTCATTGATAAGGGTTAGTAAGTCAGATCCTGACTTTTGAATTACATTCGCAAATTCAATTTGCTTTTCGGTTAAGTTTTCATCCTTATTGTCAATAAGTAATTTAGAAAGTATAAGTATGCTATTTAAAGGTGTGCGCAATTCATGCGACATATTGGCTAAAAACTCAGACTTGTATTTACTACTGTTTTCTAATTCTTTAGCTTTAATTCCTAATGCTTCACGAGCTTGCTTTAATGCAGCATTTTGTTCTTGAACAGATTGGTTTTTTTCTTCGAGTAAAGATGCTTTTTCTTCTAATTCTGCATTTACTTGAGCCAATTCTTCTTGCTGCACTCTCAGTTCTTCTTCGGAAGCCTGTAAAGCCTGTGTTTGTTCGGTCAATTCTTCATTTTGAACACGTAATTCTTGTTCTTGTTCTTGTAATTTTTCGTTTGCGCTATTTAAAGCAACTTGTTGACGTTTACTTTCTGTAATATCAGTTACTATTTTTAGAATTTTGTAAGCATTTCCTTTTAAGTCTAAAATAGGGTTGTAATTACCCTTTATCCAGACAGATTCTCCTTTTTTAGTAAATCGTTCAAACTCTGCGGTCCTAAACTCACCATCTCTAAATGATTCCCAAAATGCCTTATATTCCTCACTTTTAGCATAAGTTTTATCGACAAATATTGAGTGGTGTTTACCAACAATTTCATCTAATGTATAACCCATTAGATTTAAGAATATATCGTTTGCTCTTTGAATATTCCCTTCCAAATCAAACTCAATAACCGCATTAGAACGATTTATAGCCTCCATTTGGTTGTTAATTTCTACAGATAATTGTGCTGCTTTGCGCTGCTGCTCTACAGATTCAGTAATATCTGTAGCAATCTTCATAATTCGATAAGGTTTGCCATCAGAACCAATAAGTGGATTATAACTACCATGTATAAATATTTCGTTGCCTGTTTTTGAATACCTTGTAAATTCGTCTGTTTTGAAAGCTCCTTTTGCTAATTCTTTCCAGAACTTTAGGTAATCTTTACTTTTTGCATACTCAGGATGTACAAAAATTGCATGATGTTTTCCTTGAATTTCTTGTAAGCTATATCCCATTAAATCTAGGAACAGTTGATTAGCCGTTAAAATATTCCCCTCTAGATCAAATTCAATTGCTGCATTAGATCTATTGATAGCCTCAATTCTATTTTCAACTTCAATTGAAAGTTGTTCTGTTTTGGCTCTATCAATAACTGCATGTATTGAAATTCCAAGTCCTTTTTCAATTTCTTCTAAATATCTTACCTCTAATGGAGAAAGAGAAGATGTAAATCCCATTTCTACGATTGCTACAACCGCTTTATTGTGTAAAATTGGGAATACAACAATTTGTTCTGGTGGAGTTGTTCCAACACCTGATTGTATGCTAATATATTCTTTAGGTACATTGGTAATTCGTATTGCTTTCTTTTCTAACGCTACTTGTCCAACAATGCCTTCACCTAAATTAAATTTAGTTTTAACTGATTTTCTATCATTAAAAGCATAGGAGGCTTTGAGTACCATGACATCATCATCGTCATCAACATTTGAAAAGAGACTCTCATTAATATAAAATGCCCCAATGCCTGCATTTAGTTGAGCACTAAGAATTGATATAATTTTTTCACTAATAATTTGAATATTATCAAGTCCATTAGTTTGATCAAATAATTCGGCTAAATGACTTTTTAACCAGTTTCTGTCATATACTTCCTTATTTAATTTATCAAGTCTATTTACTTTTATTTGAGCATTAAGCCACAGAATAAAGAATGTCACTGTGATAACTAGAGATATAATTGCAGGAATAATTCCGATTGAATTGAATAACCAAGTTGAAAGTAAGGAAGCGATTATAGCAAATGATGCTCCTGCTGCACTGTATAGTAGAAGTCTTTTAGTTTTAGCTTCTGACCTTTTTAAATCTTCATCTTTTTGAAATGAACTATTCATGATAGTAGGTGTTTATTTTTTTTGGAAAAAAATTTTAGAATTTTCATTAAATAAAGGTGTCGAAGAAGTATAATTAAGAGACTTTATTTTCACCGTTTTAATCTAATCCTTCTTCCAAGATAGATACTTTTACAACTACAAAAAAAGATTTAATAATCTTAACACGTTTTAACCAGATTATTTTAACATAGGATAATTTTTTAAGGCAATTTTTAGCCATTTTTGGTTAAAAAAATAGATTAAGTGTAATATTTTACCGTTTAAAAGCGTAATTTTTTAGGTTTTAGGGTGGTCTTAGTTGTGTTCTAAACGGCATTGTTTTTTAAACTTTGAATGCAGATTGTAGACTTAATTTGCTATCAAGTTTTTAATCAATTTCTAAAGTATATTTCGGTGATACTAAAGTGTTGAAATTCAAACTAGGCAACCTCAAAATAATCTTAATCCTTTTTTGTTATGCTCACAACATTTAGATCTTGGTTTTGTTCGCTATGAGTTCAAAATCTGTAACAGTTATTATATGCTCAATTCATGAACTATAGGTCATTTTGAAGCTTAGATAGTTTTTAAAATTGTGTTTACTCTTTTATGTATTCTATTTTATCATAAGTCAACTTTTTAAAATTGAAATTCATCTACTTTCGTAAAATAATCAGACAAAGTGTTTTATTTTATCGTTAAAAGTTCGCTTTTCGATAATACTTGAGGAATGTAATGTTGTGGAATGTCAGATTTAAATATCAAGAAATTCTTTAATAATCAATTCAATTCCATATAAGTTATGAAGTCACTTTACGCTAAGCTGATCTATAAAAATGTATGTATTTTTACGTTTGTAGCTTTCCTATTTAATTTTAATGTAGTCGCCCAAACCTTAACCACTCAAAATGGTGGTCAAACAGGTACTTCTGGTACCAACTGGAGTATTTCAGGAACCACACTTACGGTAACCGGAACAGCCAGTATAGATGCCTCAACTGTTGAAACAGCACTTGGTAATGGTTCCTTAACGATAGTAGGTAATACCACAGATTTCGATGTGACGATTAGCGAAAGTATTATATCAAGCACTGCGGGTAATGGATTGACCATCGGTAATGATGGGGATACTGGACAGATTCGCATCAACCAAAGTGTAACAATAGCTGGTGCTATTACTTTTAATGGTGGTTATGTTTATACTTTAGCAGACGTTGAGTCTACACAAAGCGGGGCAGATATAATACTTAAAGCTTCAGAAAATGTGCCAGGTTCTAATTTATCTAATGGCTGGATTATTTTCACCAATTTAGTTGATGTTACAACAACTAATAGCGACATTATTATATGGAGTAATGCGGCTAATAGAACCTCTGGTCAAGCCAACAATGAAGTTGTCCTCCAAGGAAATAATATTCTTAGTACATCTGGTGGGAAAATAGTGATTGCTGGTGGACTGGACGATGGCAGCAATGGTGGTACTGCAGCAGATGGCATTCCTGACGGTTATGCCTACAGAGGTAGTTATACTGGTGAAGCAGTTGATATTCGTGCCAATGTTACCATAGACTCCGATGGTGGTGAGATTATTATTAGAGGACAACAAAATGGAGCAGACACGGCTGTAAGGAGTGATAATACATTTAATATCAATAATGCAGGCGCCGTAACGATTGATGGTAAAAATACCGGAATCTATTCAGTGCTCTTCGGAATTGCAAACCTAAATGTGAGCAACGCAAATGCCTCTTTAACCCTGAATGGAACGACCAGTATTGCTGCTTTAGGGTTACTAACGGTGACCACACAAGGTGGTGATGTGCTATTTGCATCTAATGTAGACGACGCAACAGATGGCGAGACTACAGTCAATGGATTTATAAGAATGAATGCCGGCTTGTCCATAACTACCAATGGTGGTGATATTACTTTGGGTGGCGAAAACGCTTCAGCAACTGGCTACGCTATGGGATCCTCTAATGGTTCATTAACAGAAGGTATCCGTGTAGATGTCAGTAATAATCTTAATTCTGGAGGAGGTAGCATTAGCTTAAAAGGAAAAAGTTATGCTGCTTCAGTTGGTGCTGCAACAGGTGCCGCGGGTGTGATGTTTTTCAATGTTATTTCTGGAGTTGTTAATAGTGGTACAGGAACAATACTATTAGATGGCTATAGTCAAACATCAGCTGGCAATGCTATAGCTGGAATTCTATGGTGGAATAACTCAACCGCAAGTGATTTTACTATCCAATCGGCAAATACCAATGCCAATGCATTACCATCAACGGCTTTTCTGCAGGCATCTCAGGGCAAGCTTATGGTATAGAAGTAGAAGGCTTAAATACACTCAATGTTTTTGCGACCGCTTCTGGCGGCGGTATAACTGTGAATACTGGTAATTCTAGAGCTAGTTTTTATGATGCCGTTTTTAGAGGACCTACAAACATTTTGGCGGTTGATGGGCCAATAGCCTTAAAAGGTGGGCAACTTGGTGGTGTAGCCAACGGACGTCTATTTCTGAATAATGATCTTTATGTAGGATCTAAAGCAGCGACAGCAATCACCACAAGTAATAGCGCCATTAATATAGAGTTTGATGAATACGACTTTGCCAGTGGTGCTAAACCTCAAATTGCAACAACTGGTGCGGTCTCTTGGTTATCTGGTTCAAGTGATAGTTTTACAAGTGATATGTCTACAGGCAGCTTCAATTGGAATCAAAACAGCCAAATCATGTCGGCTTTAACCATTGGTAAATCTACAAACACTGAAACTATTGTACATGAGACGACGGCTATTACAGTTAATGGGCCGATATCAGTTTATGGTGGATCCATTCAGATAAATCAAGCCATGTCCGCTGTTGGGAATATTTTATTAGATGGCGACACAGGGAGCTTCTTAAGTCAAAATACAATAGGAGTTGATATTGGAGCTAATATTTCTACTTCAAGTAACGGTAACATTACCATTTTAGCTCGTGGAGGTAATACAACTAGTCAGGGTCAAAGACATGGTGTTAATATTGGCAATTACCAAATAGAGGCCGGTGGAACAGGTGATATAACCATCACAGGATATGGTGGTTTATCTAACAATGGTGTTAATGGCAGTTGCCATGGTATTAATTCAACAGATGGTGATATTATTTCTAATGGTGGAGATGTTAATTTAACAGGATTTGCTGGAGGCGCGAATTTAGGCTCTTACAGTCAGGGAATTGCTTTTGCTTCTAATGCACAAATACTTGCTGGAGGTACTGGTACCATTACAATTGAAGGTACAGGAGGAGTGAATAACGTCATAGGGTTACGAGGTGTTGTTTTTGTAACAGGTGTTACCGTTGCGACTGATGGTGGAGATATTTCTATTACTGGATTTCATGGTGCTAATGGTTCTGATAATAGTGATGGTGTGACTTTTAGTAATACAACTATTGGAGATGATAATTCTGGGGCTATTTCTATTGTAGGTACACCAGGTGGTGGTTCAGGAAGTGAATCTATTTTCTTAGATAATGCAACGATCGGAAGCGCTAACTATGGTGGCAATGTCCTTATGCAAGGCGATAGTTTTGCAACCTCAAATTCCAACAGTTTAACCACAACGGGAACTGTAACGATAGAACCTTATACCAACAGTTTTTCTTCGACATTATCATGGCCGCTGTCTAACCTTGCAGTAGGAAGCAATTTGACTGGGTTAACTATTGGTAAGTTAGCTAATGTACAAGATATTACAATTTCAAGTACTCAGTCAATTTCAGGTCCTATTTCAATTTATGGTGGTGATATTGCACTAAGCAATACACTTACCGCGACTAGTAGTACTATTCATCTGCAAGCTACAGGAAATGTGACGCAATCGGCCGCCATATCAGCAAATAACTTAAGCCTAGCGGGTACAGGTAATTTTATCTTACAAGATAGCGCTAACAATATAGCTACTATTGCTGGTGGTGAAAGTGGAACGCGCTTGGGAACTTTGGCATATAGAGATGCAGATGCCTTACAAATTGGTACAGTGGGTTCGCTAAGCGGATTCTTCTCTAGTGATACCATGCTTATAGAAACTGAAAGTGGAGATGTAACGCTTGCACAGAATGTAAATACAACTTCTACCTCAGATGATGCCATTACTCTTAATGCTGGTAGAACGGAGTTGGCTGGCACAGGTACTGGTGGCGATATAATAATAAGCGGAAGTCCTACCTTAACATTTCCAAGTACAGCAAGAGCAAAATTGTTTAGTGGAAGTGAAGCGAGCTCTACAGGCTTAACAGCTTTTGTAGGTGGGTTAAGTAATGTACGCTATAATTTTGATGAAACGTCTGATTTAAGTGGTGAAGGTTTAACCGATGATAATGCCTACGCTATCTATCGTAGTCCAGCGACATTTACTTTAAGCAGCAATGTACCAGCAGCAAATGCGGTAAATATAGATGCTAGTTCTAATATAGAATTGACTTTTGATACCACTGCAGATGGGACAACATTTAATACCACAAATGCTATTGTTCGTGGTCAGCAGTCGGGTGATATAGCTGGTGTATGGAGTGTTAACAGCAATGTAGCCACCTTTAATCCTACCTCAGATTTTACAGCAAGAGAAGTCATACATGTAGAGCTTACCAGTAATTTAGCAGGCACTAACGGGGCGACTTTAACGGGTACCAATGCCTTTTCCTTTACGGTGGCAACCACTCCAACTAATTTAGGTGAAACAGGAACATGGGAAGCGGTGGCAGCAACCGAAGCAAACTCCTGGAGATCTGTTGCTTACGGTAATGGGCGCTTTGTTGCGGTCGCAATTGATGGTAGTAATAGGGTGATGTATTCCGACAATGGTGTACAATGGTTTGCAGGCTCAGGCGCACCAGCTAATTTATGGCGTAAAGTCACTTATGGTAATGGACGTTTTGTAGCGGTAGCATCTTCAGGTACCAATCGTGTAATGTACTCAGATGATGGTATCAATTGGACGGCTGTCTCTGTACCAGAGAATCTTTTTTGGTATGGTGTTACTTATGGTGAAGGGAAGTTTGTTGCGGTGGCTTATGGCGCTAACAGGGCAATGTATTCAAATGATGGTATTACCTGGATGGGAACAGACGCTGAATCCACCGAAGATTGGGTCTCTGTAACATATGGTAATGGACGATTCGTCGCTATAGGAGATAATTCAAACGATGTCATGTATTCAGATGATGGTATTAACTGGACGGGTGCATTGGCCACTGAATTTGCAGGTTGGTGGGATGTGACCTATGGAAATGGTCGTTTTGTAGCTGTATCATTTGACAATGCCACTAATAGTATTATGTATTCTGATGATGGCATTAATTGGTCTAATAGTTCTTCTAATAACAGAACATTCCTTGGTGTTACCTATGGAGGTGGGCGTTTCGTGGCAGTGGCTTATACAGGAGCCGCTAGCGGACAAGTAGTCTATTCTACAGATGGTGTTAATTGGACTGATTCAACCTCTGCTGAAGCTAACGCATGGTATGGTGTTACTTATGGTGAAGGCAAATTTGTAGCTGTTGCAGAAACAGGAAGCAACAGAGTTATGGTGTCACAATCCGATTTTAGTTTTAGTTCTTCGACACCATTGGCTAATGCTATAAATGTGGCAGCAAACTCAAATATCGAATTAACCTTTAATTCAGAACCAGATATCTCTAGTTTTACGAGTACTAATGCTGTGGTGCGTGGTCAACAATCTGGGGATATAGCTGGAGTTTGGAGTGTTAATGGAAATGTAGCCACTTTTAATCCTACTTCAGATTTTACAGCACAAGAAGTGATCCATGTAGAATTGAGCCCTTACATTACTAATATAGAATCAGGTACGTTATCAGACAAAGAGGCCTTTTCGTTTACCGTAGAAACTACAGATATTACCACAGGTGATACTTGGACTTCAGCATCTGCAACTGAGGCTAACGAATGGTATTCTATTACCTATGGAGGAGGCCGATTTGTAGCAGTAGCAGTTACAGGTACCAATCGTGTGATGTATTCTGACAATGGTAGGCAGTGGTTTGCAGGCTCAGGTGCACCAGCAAATGAGTGGCGTGAAATTACTTATGGTAATGGGCGTTTTGTAGCAGTAGGATCAAATCGTGATTCTAATAGTACCACCAATGAACGTGTGATGTACTCTGATGATGGTATCAATTGGACAGCAGTACCTACTTCAGAATATGATGAAACTCAAGATTGGTACGGTATTACCTATGGCGATGGAAAATTTGTAGCCGTAGCAAGAGAGCATAATCAAGTGATGCACTCGACCAATGGTGTCACTTGGACAGCTGAAACTGCCCATAACAGGGATTGGGTTGGGGTTACCTATGGTAATGGACGTTACGTGGCTGTAGCTTCTGGTGGTTCTAATACAAGTAAAACCATGTATTCTGATGACGGTATCAACTGGACAATGAGTACAACTACGAGTGCTAATACCTGGTGGGATGTCTCCTATGGTAATGGCCGTTTTGTGGCTGTAGCTTGGACTGGCTCAGATTCCAATCATATCATGTACTCCGATGATGGTGAAGAGTGGTTTGATTCAGCATCAAGTCCAAATAGAGATTATCAATATGTGACCTATGGCAGTGGACGTTTTATTGCGGTTGCTTGGACAGGTGCTGCTAGTGGACAAGTTGTTACTTCTACGGATGGTTCTACTTGGACAACACTTAGCTCCGCAGTAGACAATGCTTGGTATGATGTGGTTTATGGTGAAGGTCGTTTTGTAGCCGTTTCTAGTAATGGTACAGATCGTGTAATGTTATCCGCGCCAATAGACGATGCCGAGTTAAGTACTGCGGTGGCAACAGATATTACAGGCGTTTCTGCAACCCTTGGCGGAAACATTACCTATAATGGTGGTACTGCTGTAACCGATCGAGGTATTGTCTATTCTACCACAGATACCACACCAGAAATTGGTGAGCTTGGAGTAACACAAGATACTAATGGTACAGGTACAGGTGTCTTTAACGAAACGATTTCCGGTTTAACTATTAATACTGATTATTATTACCAAGCGTATGCTATAACCTCTAAAGGCACGTTTTACGGCGGTGTAGAGACCTTTACGACTTTAGCTTGTGATGTGACTTTTGCCTATGATGCAGCAGAGTATTGTGATAATGCTTCAGACCCAACACCGACGGTATCAGGTTTAACAGGTGGTACATTTTCGTCAACTGCTGGCCTAAGCCTTAATACTTCCACAGGTGAAATTGATATTAGTGCTTCAACAGCAGGAACTTATACTATAACCTATACTACTACTGGTAATTGCCCAAATAGTTCTACACAGGATGTCACTATTTCAGCAATTGCTACGGTAACTTGGACGGGCGCAGAATCTTCAGACTGGAATGATCCATTAAACTGGAGTCCTAATGCAGTGCCAGGTACGTGTTCAGATATCGTTATTCCCGATGTCATAACTAAACCTGAGTTACCGGCAACGGCTTCTATAAATAACATGGAGGTTGCTGCAGGATCTAGTTTAACTGTTGATGTTGGCGAAACTTTAAATATCTCTGGTGATTTAGATTTGCAATCAACATCTACAAGCTATTCAAGTTTATTGGTAGATGGTGCTTTAAATGTAGCTGGCAACACAACCTATAATAGATTTGTCAATTCTACAGCTTTAGGAAATGATTTAGTTTCTGCCCCGTTATCAGGTCAGACATGGGCAAGTTTCTTAAGTGCCAATGCAACACCACTTTTAGATAATGGAACAGTATATGCGTTTGCGCCTTTTGATAAAACTACAGGTGCTTACGAGAATTATGATAATAGTACTATTGCAACTTTAACTAGCGGAATTGGTTACAGGTCAGCCACAGAGAGTGGACAGACCTTGGCATTTACAGGTGATTTACCTGCTAATACAGTAGCAGTAGATATTATTAATTCTGGACCAGCATTTGCGAATTGGAATTTAGTAGGTAATCCTTATCCATCATATTTAAATGTTCAATCTTTTTTTAATCATGATGTTGGCAGTGGTGTAACCAATATAGATTTATTGAGTACAGGGATTAAGGCAATATATGGTCACGATGGCGATGCATCAGATGGATGGACTATTTATAATTTAGCTAATACAACACCTTCTACAGTAATTGCACCTGGTCAAGGCTTTTTTGTAAGTGCTGATGCTACATTGGTTGGGGCTCACGATTTAGAGTTTACCAAAGCGATGTGTGCTATTGGGTCGTCTGATGATTTCATTTCAGGAAGAAATAATGACTTATCATTTTTAAAACTAAACTTGAGTGCCATAGACAAAACATATCATACTGAGTTTTATGTTAATGACGTCGCAACATTAGGATTTGATGATGGTTATGATGCTCAATTATTTGGTGATTCAGCACCTAGCTTTAGTATTTATTCTCATTTAGTGGAAGACAATTTAGGTGCGCCTATAGCACTACAATCCATTAATACGCTAGATATTTCAGAAGTTTCAATTCCTTTAGGAGTTAATGCTAGTCAAGGTGAACAATTAACATTTAGTATTCTTGAATCTACATTACCGCAGTCTGTTGAGGTCTATTTAGACGATACTTTAGAAGGCACATCCACTTTGCTAAATACTGGTAATTATGTAATGACTCCAAATACAAATATTCAAGGTGTGGGACGATTTTATTTGAGATTAGGAAATCAGTCATTGGGTATCAGAGATAATGATTTATCAAATATCAATATATATGTAGACGCTGTGAACGGGCTTGTTGTTAGTGGAATTTTATCAAGTAAAACAACTTTAGATTTATTCGATGTTCAAGGTAGACTTGTGTTGTCTCGTAATTTAAATACATCTCAAGAAGAGCATCGCATTGAAGTATCTCATCTTAATACAGCTGTTTATATTGTAAAACTAAAACAAGGTGAGCAAGAATTTATAAAAAGAGTGATTATTAGGTAGATGACTATCGATTAAAAATGAAATAAGTTATAAAGCCTTTGATGTCATGTCAAAGGCTTTTACTTTTGCATTATGTTAGACAACTTCACAAACGAATTTTTTGGTATTGGTATTCAAAATGGAAAAACACCTGAAAATCTTGGTGTGTTATGGCGATCAGCACAGAATCTTGGCGCTAGTTTTATTTTTACAATAGGAAACCGTTATGCCAAGCAAGCATGCGACACACATAATGCCGTAAAAGCAATGCCTTATTTTCATTATGAAAGTTTTGAAGACTTTTACAATAATTTGCCTAAAGGTGCAAGAATTGTAGGCGTGGAGTTAACAGATAAAGCTGAAGATCTGGAAACTTTTCATCATCCGAGACGTTGTGTGTATTTATTAGGTGCTGAAGATCATGGTTTAACAAAAGAGGCTATTGAGAAAAGCCATTTTTTGGTCAAGTTTAAATCGCAGTTAAGCCTTAATGTGTCTGTTGCAGGTAGTATTGTGATGTATGATAGAGGAATAAACAAACCAAGGTCGTAACTTTGCCCGTAACAAAAATCACAAGTATGGCTCATAAAGCAGGTTTTGTAAATATTATTGGTAATCCTAATGTGGGAAAGTCTACCTTAATGAATGCATTTATAGGTGAAAAGCTTTCTATTATAACTTCAAAAGCACAAACCACTAGACATCGTATTTTAGGGATTGTTAATGGAGAGGATTTTCAAATGGTGCTCAGTGATACACCTGGCATTATTAAACCTGCGTATCAGTTACAAGAATCTATGATGGACTTCGTTAAGTCTGCTTTTGAAGATGCTGATGTTTTGGTGTACATGGTAGAAATAGGGGAAAAGGAACTTAAGGATGAAGCGTTCTTCAAGAAAATTACTAATTCTAAAATTCCGGTATTACTACTGTTAAATAAAATAGATAATTCTAATCAAGAGCAGTTAGAGGAGCAAGCAGAGTTATGGCAAAGTAAAGTACCTAATGCTGAGTTTTATCCTATTTCAGCGCTTAATGGGTTCAACGTTCAAAATGTATTTGAAAGAATTGTAGAATTACTGCCAGAATCACCACCATTTTATCCTAAAGATCAATTAACGGATAAACCTGAACGTTTTTTTGTGAATGAAGCTATTCGTGAAAAAATCTTGTTGCATTACAAAAAAGAAATTCCATATGCTGTAGAAATTGATACTGAAGAATTTCATGAAGAAGAGGACATCATTAGAATGCGATCAGTGATTATGGTTGAGCGAGATACTCAAAAAGGCATTATTATAGGTCATAAGGGTTCAGCATTAAAGCGTGTTGGAATGGAAGCTAGGAAAGATCTAGAAAAATTCTTCGGAAAACAAGTTCATTTGGAACTTTATGTAAAAGTCAATAAAAATTGGCGTTCTAGTATGAAACAATTAAGACGTTTTGGTTATAATCAAAAATAGGCGTAATAACTAAAATCTCTTTGCGATACCTAAACCAATTGAAATCGCATAATTGCCATCAAACTTTTTGTCATAAAACAAGTTAATAGGTACATCCCAGTGATTATGCAATGCAAGGTCGTGTTCCACACCAATTCGCACTAAAGGTTCAATGTCTCCTTGTTCAGAAATAATACCTGGGCCAAAAACCAATTCCCAATGTTCAATTGGACTCCATAAGGCGTCTAAGGTTACCACAAGAGGATATTGTCTCTCAATATCTATGTCATGTAACGATAAACTAACTTCTTTAGTAATTAATTCAACATCACTAAAGATTCCAATACCCCAATGATCACCAAGCCAATATTCATAGTCTAAACCAAATGTTGGTATAGATAAAGTGTTATGATTATCAATAGAAATAAAAGAATGTCCTAGAATAAAAGCAACTCTGTGCCTAGGTTCATGGCTAGCTGATTCTTTTATATAATGTTCTTGGGCAAAATTGAAGTTTGTAGTAAATAGGGTCAGTATCAAAGCTACCATAAGAGGTTTCATGCGACATATTTTACTTCAAAAGTAGGTCTACTTTATGAATGATTTACTGATAAATATCAGTGTTTTATAAATTTAATTTGAAGTGTTTGATATGACAAAAAATAAAAATCACATGTTATGAATTTATATGGCATGAATGTCTTTACTTCTTAAAGTATCTCGCATAAAATGATGCAATTCATGCATCTGACTCATACCAGCCTTTTTTCCTAAACGACCGCTAAAATACAGCGCAAACCAAATCACCACCATTAGTAAGGTTGTAAATAACTGAATGGCATAACTTGACTCTAAAGACCAATTGACATAAGCCCAAATAGCAAAACCTATAAAGAAACCAGCAACTACAAAATGAAAAAACATAAACATGGTCCAGACTGTTGGGTTTGGTCCAAATAAACCATAAATGGTACTGAGCTCTTTTTTATCGTAGTCTTCATTGATTTCTAAATGTAGTTGAGGAGACCAAAAATGTTGTTTGTCTTTAGGTATTTTAATGAACACATGATCATCAACTCTGGTCACAATAAAATTATTCTGTTTTTTACCAGAATCTTCAAATAAAGTCAATAGATCTTCATTTGGCTCATTGACATTAAACTTAAACCGAGGTCTTAAGATGATTTCATTAGAGAGTTCCATGGTTGATTGTCTTAGTGATATCAATGTACAAATTTTTGTTTAACCTTTTCAAACGGATTTGATTCTACTTCAAATACTAGTGAAAAGCCGGCATTGTATTCTCATATTATATGCTACCTTTGCGGCAATATTTTAGATTATGGGAAATATAGTTGCAGTTGTAGGACGTCCAAATGTTGGAAAATCTACTTTTTTTAATCGTTTGATTCAAAGAAGAGAGGCCATTGTTGATGCAGTGAGTGGTGTAACAAGAGATCGTCACTATGGTAAAACCGACTGGAATGGCAAAGAGTTTTCACTTATTGATACAGGTGGATATGTCGTTGGTAGTGATGATATTTTTGAAGCTGAAATAGATAAACAAGTTGAGTTAGCTATTGATGAAGCAGACGCGATCATCTTTATGGTAGATGTTGAAGATGGTGTTACTGGTATGGACGAAGATGTTGCGAACTTACTTAGAAAAGTTGATAAACCTGTCTTTTTGGTAGTTAATAAAGTAGACAATAATAAACGAGCCGAAGATGCGGTTGAATTCTACGCTTTGGGTTTAGGTGAATATTATACAATAGCAAGTATAAATGGCAGCGGTACAGGTGATTTACTAGACGCTGTTGTTGAAGCCTTACCAGAAAAAGAGGAAGTAGAAGAAGAAGTATTACCAAGATTTGCTGTTGTAGGAAGACCAAATGCAGGTAAGTCATCTTTTATAAATGCATTGATTGGTGAGGATAGATATATTGTGACTGATATTGCAGGAACCACGAGAGATTCTATAGATACAAAATACAATCGTTTTGGATTTGAATTCAATCTGGTAGACACCGCAGGAATTCGTCGTAAGTCTAAAGTAAAAGAAGACTTAGAGTTTTACTCTGTAATGCGAAGTGTAAGAGCAATAGAACACTGCGATGTTTGTTTACTAGTTCTTGATGCAACACGTGGGTTTGACGGACAAGTGCAAAACATATTTTGGTTGGCAGAACGTAACAGAAAAGGTATAGTTGTTCTGGTTAATAAATGGGATTTAGTAGAAAAGAATACCAAAACGGCTAAAGAATATGAACAACATATCCGTAAAGAAATTGCACCATTTACAGATGTACCAATTGTGTTCATTTCTGTACTAAATAAGCAACGTATTTTTAAGGCAATAGAAACTGCTGTTGAGGTTTATAAAAACAGATCTAAGGGTATTAAAACAAGTGTACTTAATGAGACCTTGTTACCAATAATTGAGAATAATCCACCTCCAGCATACAAAGGAAAGTATGTAAAGATTAAGTATATTATGCAGCTCCCAACACCACAACCTCAGTTTGCATTTTTCTGTAATTTGCCTCAATATGTTAAGGATCCGTATAAACGCTTTCTAGAAAATCAATTACGAGAACATTTCGACTTTAATGGTGTGCCAGTTAGTGTGTATATGCGTAAAAAATAGAATGTATTTGTCACCTGTTTTTAATAGATTCTACTAATTAGATATCAATGTTGTAAATTCTAGAAGTTGAATTTGTAACAACTCTTTTAAGTTTTAAAACTCTAAAAAGAATTGTGAGTAAAGTGATCGTCAAGTAATAGTGATTAATGAGCGTTCTTTAATCATTTCACTTTAAAACGTTAATTTTTTCATATACAGAAGAATTTTCATACGAATTTGCGTAATTTTCCGTTAAGCGTTTAGCTACAACAAACCATCAATCAAAATCAACATGAAAAAACTACTTTTAGTTTTTACATTGCTATCTTCATTTGCAATTTTTTCTCAAAGTAAATCCTTTGAAATTTCAGGAATATTAAAAGCAGCCGACACTAAAGAGGCTTTGGAGTCTGCGACTATTTATTTAGAGCGACTAAAAGATAGTAGTGTAGTAACTTATACAATCTCTGACAAAGAAGGTAAGTTTAAATTAGAAAACTCAACCTACGATAATACATTGAATTTATATATCTCCTATGTGGGATATAAAACGTATTTAAAAGAAATTACCATTGACAAAAAGGAAATTGATTTGAAAACCATTTATATGGCAGTTGATGATAATCAATTGGGAGAGGTTTTAATTAAGTCTAAGGCACCAATAACTATTAAAAAGGATACACTGGAATTTAACGTAAGTTCATTTAAAACTAAAAAGGATGCGAGTGTAGAAGATTTACTTAAAAAATTGCCGGGTGTTGAGGTAGATGATGAAGGTCAAATTACGGTAAATGGTAAACCGGTTAATAAAATATTAGTAAATGGTAAACCTTTTTTTGGGGATGACCCTACTATTACAACTCGTAACCTTACCAAAGATATTATTGAGAAAGTACAAATAGTAGATACCAAAACAAAGTCGGAAGCTTTCTCTGGTGAAGAAGGTGATAAAGAAAATAAAACCATTAATCTAACCATAAAAGAAGAAAATAATAAAGGACAATTTGGTAGAGTTTCTGCAGGTAAAGGCACTGATGATCGCTGGGAATTTGCTGGTTTGATTAATTTTTTTGATAATGACAGGCGCCTTAGTGTGCTTGCAGGTGGAAATAACACCAATTCACCAGGTTTTAGTTTTGGTGAAATACAGAAAATGTTTGGTGGTGGCAATTCTATTAGTGTATCAAGTAATGGGGCATTTTCTATTGATGGACGTTCATTTGGTGGTGGTCAAGGTATAGTGACTTCTAAAAATGTTGGTGCAAATTATGCAGATGTATTATCTAAAGGAGTTGATATTTCAGCTGACTATTTTTACACAGAAAGTGACTCTGAAAATGAAACAAAGGTAGACCGAGAGAATATCTTACCAGACACTAGGTTTTTTACAAACTCGAGAGGTAAATCTTTAAGTGATAATTCTAATCATAGTTTTAATTCAGAATTTGATATTGAAATTGATTCCACCTTTTTAGTAAATATTAGACCGTCATTTAGATTCGGATTATCACAACAGATAAGCGAAAATTCAGAAGAGACATTTGATATTAATAATATTTTAAGTAACTCATCATCTGTAAGTAATTTTAGTGAATCTACGGTTAGAAACTTTAGTAATGATATAGATGTTACTAAAAGATTTGGTGATAAAGGAAGTTTCCTTAAGTTTAATTTCGAAACCCAATTTAATAGAACAGATAGAGAGAGCTTTTTGCGTTCAGAGACTTTAATTGAAGATCCAAATGAAGAAGATATACTTAGAGATCAATTTACAGAATCAGAGTCTAAATTTAATAGACTGCGGTTAGGATCCACGTTTAGATTACCAATAATACCTAAAACGTTTTTTATAGATGCTAAGATTAGTCATCTATCTGATAATAGAAATAACGTTAATAGTACTTTTGATGTAGATACTAATACAGATCAGTATAGTCTTTTCAATACGGAATTAAGTACAGATTTTAGATTTTTTAATATAAGAACAACACCTTCACTAGATTTAGTGTATAGAAAAGACGATTGGTCATTTAGTTTAGAAACAGGTTACGTATTTAGAACGTTAGAGAATAGAGATCAGTTAAGACCAGAATTAAGTTTAAAAGAAACCTTTGAAGCGGTTGAGTTAGGATCTAATTTTTTCTTTAAGTTTAGTGATAAAGCATCGATGTATGGCGGTTATAGTTTAAGTAATAGACCTCCAGAAATCAGTCAGTTACAGCCTTTTCAAGATGTATCAGATCCTTTAAATACGGTTACTGGTAACCCTAATCTAGAACCAGCAAATAGTCATAGCCTTTATACCGGTTACAACAGTTTTGACTTTCAAAAGGGTACAGGTTTTTACAGCTATTTAAATCTAGATATTACTAACAATCAAGTTGTTGCAAGAACTACAGTAGATAATAATTTTGTAAGAAATACAACCTACACCAATGTCAACGGTAACTACAGAGTAAGTGGTAGTATGAGTTACAGTAAAAAGGTAAAGTTAGATTCTGTTAGAGAATTGAATATTAGAGTTGGGACTTGGGGAAATATGAGTAGAAATGTTAATTTTAATAACGATATACAATTTGCTTCGAGAAATGTGTCATTTACACCAAACATGCGCTTAACTTTCAATTGGAAGAAAGTCTTAGAGATTAGTCCAAATTATCGTGTGTCGTTTACCAGAAATACGTTTAACCTTCCAGATTTTGAAGATCAAGAGTTTTTAAGTCATAATCTTCGAATAAACACAGCATTGTTTGTTCCTAAAAAGTTTGAATGGAGAAATGATATTAATTACAATTATAATCCTAATGTTGCACCTGGATTTCAAAGAAGTGTCTGGTTTTGGAATTCTACTTTAGCATATAGCTTCTTAAACGATAAAGCTACAGTCACTTTAAAAGCCTATGACTTATTAAATCAAAATAATAATGCGAGAAGAAGTGCTAATGCTAATTTTATACAAGATACTCAGAGTACCGTATTACGAAGATTTTTTATGTTGAGTTTTAGTTATAAGTTCAATAGTTTAGGAGATAAAGGCAAGGTTAATGATGGACCAATGTTTTTCTTTTAGATATGTATACTTTCTGCATTACCTCTCATAGTACTTTTTACTTAAGACTAATGACTTTACACTAAAGATTACCATCCACCTGAAGCTCCGCCGCCGCCAAAACTACCACCACCAAAGCCACCACCAAAGCCTCCGCCACCAAAACTGCCACCAGAACTACCTCCGCCAAAACCACCAAAGCCGCCAGATCTTCTAGAATACCTGCCACGACCCATATTACTTAGAATAATTGCTTCTAAAATGCTTCTAGCATCGTCACTATTACCGCCACGATTATTACCTCCTTTGCCACCTTTTCTATGATTTGAAATGGCAATAACAAAAACGATAAAAATCACAAATAGCACAAAAAATACAACTACCGGAAAATCACTAGTATTACTTTGTCTTGTGCCTTGATATTCACCTGTCATGACCTCAAAAATGGCATCTGCAGCGCGGTTAAGTCCGCCGTAATAGTCACCTTGTTTAAAGTAAGGCACAATATCTCTATTGATGATACGCTTACTCATAGCATCGGTTAAAAGATGTTCTACGCCTTTACCTGTATTTATGCCGATTTTCCGATCGTCTTTTGCTAGTATAATTAATATACCATTGTCTTTGTCTTCTTGACCAATTCCCCAAGCTTCTCCCCATTGCGCTCCTAAATAATTGATGTATTCACCTTTTGTGGAACTTATTATTGCCATTACAATCTGTGTGGAAGTTGTATCTGCATATCTAATTAGTTTCTGTCTAAGGTATTCTTTTTCAGTTTTCTTTAGAAGTTCAATTTCATCAAATACTATAAAATTCTCTTTAATATCATCTGGGTTGGTAGGTTTAGGTGGAATTTCATATTGTGCATTAATTGTATTAAAACCCAATAAGCCAATAACAACAATGAGCTTAAAAATGATGTGTTTTAATAGTTTCATTAGCCTTTAGAAATTGTATTGTCAAGTTCATTTGTATCACCATGTTCCCAAGGAAAATATTGTGACAATACTTTGCCTGCTTCGGTAACACCATTAATGAGACCTTGTTTAAAGTTTCCTTGTTTAAATTGAGAAGCTATGTTGTCTCGCGTAGAATTCCAGAAAGTTTCACCTACCACGTCATTTATGCCTTTGTCACCATAAATAACAAAGGTCTTATTGTCAACCGCCACATAAATAAGCACACCATTTTGTTGTTTTGTATTGTCCATTTTGAGATAATGAAACACTTCAAGTGCATGTTCATAAACATCCATGTCACAGTTTTGTTCAATATGTACACGGATTTCACCAGAAGTGTTACGTTCTGCAATACGAATAGCGTCAACGATTTCCTGTTCTTCTTCCTTTGTAAGGAAATCTTCAAGATGTGGCATAGTAATATCTTCTAGTTGAAATCGAAGTTTACATCAGGTGCTTCCTCAGCGCCATCTTCCGCTTCAAAATATGCTTTCTTTTCAAAACCAGTCATACTCGCGATGAAGCTTTTAGGGAAACTTCTAATGTAGCTATTATATGGTTTAACTTTTTTGTTGAATCGTGTTCTGGCAACATCAATTCTGTTTTCAGTACCTTCAAGTTGACTTTGAAGTTCTATAAAATTTTGGTTTGCCTTTAAATCAGGATAGCGCTCTACAGTAACTAATAAACTTTTTAAGGCACCTGACAAACCACCTTGTACCTTGTTAAACTCAGCAAGTTTTTCTGGAGTAATATTAGTTGGGTCGATACTAATTGAAGTCGCTTTTGCTCTTGCTTCAATAACTGCTGTTAAGGTACTCTTTTCAAAATCTGCCGCACCTTGTACTGTTTTAACGAGATTACCAATAAGATCATTTCTACGCTGGTAACTGCTTTCTACATTAGACCATGCTTCGCTCACATCTTCATCTAAAGTTACAGCATTATTGTAGACTCCAATACCCCAAAATCCAATTAATGCTATTAGAACAATTGGTAAGATCCATTTTTTCATGATTGATAAGTTTTTAAAGTTGTGTTTTTATTTTAATCAGTTGAGCTTTAATGTTTTCAAGTTTTTCAATGATTTCAAACTTTTCTAAGGCTTGTTTTTTCTCTTCTTTTAAATGTGTTTTTGCACCTTCTAAAGTAAAACCACGTTCTTTAACTAAATGGTATATAAACTTAAGGTTTTTGATGTCTTCTGGCGTAAATTTTCTGTTACCTTTTGCATTTTTCTTAGGCTTAATAACGTCAAATTCTTTTTCCCAAAAACGTATTAATGATGTATTAACATTAAATGCTTTTGCCACTTCGCCAATGCCGTAATAACGTTTTTCAGGTAAATCTATATGCATATTAGTCGAGAGATTGATTTTCTAATGATGCCTTTCTTAAAAGGATTTCGAACTCTTTTGGTGATAAATGGCCATAGTAGAAATTAATTGGGTTCAGTTTTTTACCGTCTTTATGAACCTCATAGTGTAAATGTGGTGCCTGAGAACGGCCTGTACTACCTACAAAACCAATAACATCGCCTCGTTTTACACGCTGATTAACTCTGACGTTGTATTTGTATAAATGTGCATAAAGCGAAACGTAACCATAACCATGATCTATTCTTATGTGTCTTCCAAAACCTGAAGAGCTGTTATCTGCACGTTTTACAATACCATCACCAGTGGCATAAACAGGTGTACCTCTAGGTGCTGTGAAATCCATGCCGTAATGAAATTTTCTGGCTTTAGTAAAAGGGTCTCTTCTAAATCCAAAACCAGAAGCCATTCTCGTTAGATCTTCATTGTTTACAGGTTGAATTGCTGGTATTGCTTGAAGAAAAATCTCTTTGTCTTTAGCTAATTTTGAAATTTCATCTAAAGATTTCGATTGTACTACAATTGCTTTTTCTATGACATCTAATCGTTTATTAGTTTCAGCAATAAGTTTAGAATTGTCAAAACCTTCAAACTTTTTATATCTGTTAACGCCACCAAAACCAGCTCTTCTTTGTTCTTCAGGGATCGGATTGGCTTCAAAATATAAACGGTAAATGGCATTGTCGCGTTCTTCAACATTTTCTAAGGCTGCCATAGCATCATCCATGCGACGATTCAGTAGCTCATATTGCAACTCCATATTTTGAAGTTCTCTAGCCATTAAGCGTTCCTTAGGTGATTCAATGTAATTACTAACTATGGCAAAAGACAGAAAACCAAATAGTGCGGCTGCTAATAAGAAAAGCGCCGCAAAGGTTATTGTTGAGCCTTTTTTACGCTTTATTTTCCGATAAGAAAGCGTTTCAGCATCATAATAATATTTTACCTTAGCCATGTTTGATTTTATGCTATTTTTGCAGCTATTAAATGACCTACGTCATTAGCAGAACATCCAAATATAAAAATTGTTTTGCAAAGTGTGATGTATTAAACGAAACAAGCTATTATTTCAGTCTATGAAATCTCAAGATATTCGCGATAAATTTTTAAAGTTTTTTGAAAGTAAACAACACCTAATTGTGCCTTCAGCACCTATGGTTACCAAGGACGATCCAACTTTAATGTTTGTTAATTCTGGTATGGCGCCATTCAAAGAATATTTTCTAGGAAATGGTACACCAAAAAATAACCGGATTGCAGATTCTCAAAAATGCTTACGTGTATCCGGTAAACATAACGACTTAGAAGAAGTAGGTTACGACACCTATCACCATACTTTATTTGAAATGTTAGGTAACTGGAGCTTTGGTGATTACTTTAAAAAGGAAGCTATTACTTGGGCTTGGGAATTACTCACAGAAGTTTATGGAATAGACAGGGATATTTTATACGTAACTGTCTTTGAAGGAAGTGATGAAGATAGCTTACCGATGGACCAAGAAGCTTATGATCTTTGGAAAGCAATTATTCCTGAAGACAGAATCTTAATGGGTAACAAAAAGGATAATTTTTGGGAAATGGGTGATCAAGGACCTTGTGGACCATGCAGTGAAATACATGTAGATATTCGTTCTGCTGAAGAAAAAGCTAAAGTTGATGGCAAGTCTTTAGTAAATATGGATCATCCGCAGGTTGTAGAAATTTGGAATCTTGTTTTTATGCAATACAACCGTAAAGCAGATACATCATTAGAACCTTTACCGAGTAAGCATATCGATACCGGAATGGGCTTTGAGCGCTTGTGTATGGTATTGCAAGATGTACAGTCTAATTATGATACGGATGTGTTTATGCCAATAATTAGAGAGATTGAGGCAATCACTCACAAAGATTATGGTAAAGACGATAAGATTGATGTTGCTATCCGTGTGATTTCTGATCATGTGAGAGCTGTGGCTTTTTCAATAGCAGATGGTCAGCTACCGAGCAACAACGGTGCAGGTTATGTAATAAGACGAATTTTACGTCGTGCAGTACGTTATGGTTTTACGTTTTTAGGAAAGAAAGAACCATTTATCTATAGATTAGTGGATATTTTAGTTAAGAAAATGGGACCAGCTTTTCCTGAAATCAAAGAACAAAAACAACTTATTGAAAATGTAATAAAAGAGGAGGAAACTTCTTTTTTAAGAACCTTAGATCAAGGTTTATTATTGTTAGATAGAATTCTAGAAAATGCCACAGATAAGGAAATCTCTGGGGCAAAGGTGTTTGAATTAAAAGATACTTATGGTTTTCCTGAAGATTTAACAGATCTAATTCTTAGAGAAAAAGGCTTTACATACAACGCGAAACAGTTCGAAGAAAAACTTAAAGAGCAGCAGGATAGAGGAAAGCAAGCATCTGAATTAAAGTCTGATGATTGGACCATTATTGCAGAAGACGATGAGCAAGAATTTATTGGTTATGATACCACTGAAGCTAATGTAAAACTAGCAAAGTATAGAAAAGTAACTTCAAAGAAAGATGGTGAAATGTATCAGTTGGTCTTTAACATGACACCATTTTATGCCGAAGGTGGAGGACAAGTTGGCGATAAAGGTTATTTACAAGATGCTTCAGGCGATGTGGTTTATATCGTTGATACTAAGAAGGAAAATAATATCATCATTCACTTTGCAAAGAGTCTACCAAAAGATATAAACGCAACATTTAAAGCTTCTGTAGATAAGAAACAACGCTATAGAACAGAATGTAATCATACTGCAACGCATTTGTTGCATCAAGCGTTAAGAGAAGTTTTAGGAACTCATGTTGAACAAAAAGGTTCTGCTGTGCATTCAAAATATTTGCGTTTCGATTTTTCTCATTTTTCTAAACTTACGGTTGAAGAATTACGAGATGTTGAGAACTTTGTAAATTCTAGAATAGAAGGAAAACTTCCTCTCGAAGAACAACGAAATATCCCAATGCAAACTGCGATTGATGAAGGTGCAATGGCGCTTTTTGGTGAGAAGTATGGTGATACGGTTCGTACGATACGTTTTGGACAATCAATAGAGCTTTGTGGTGGAACTCACGTTAAAAATACAGGTGATATATGGCATTTTAAGATTGTGTCTGAAGGTGCTGTAGCTGCTGGGATAAGACGTATTGAAGCGATTACAAATGATGCTGTTAAAGATTTTTATTTTGAAAATAACCGCGCGTATTTTGAAATAAAAGATTTACTCAATAATACAAAAGAACCTGTAAAAGCAGTTAAAGCTTTGCAAGATGAAAATTCTAGCTTAAAAAAGCATATTGAAGCACTTTTAAAAGATAAAGCTAAGAACCTTAAGGGTGATCTTAAGAATGAAATAACTCAGGTTAATGGTGTAAACTTTATTGCTAAAAAGGTAGATTTAGATGCTTCTGGTATCAAAGATTTATGTTTTGAATTAGGTGGTGAAGTAGACAATCTTTTTGCTTTATTTGGTGCTGATAATAATGGTAAGGCTTTATTATCTTGTTATATTTCTAAGAATGTTGTAGCAGAAAAAGAATTAAATGCTGGTCAAATAGTTCGAGAGCTTGGAAAGCATATTCAAGGCGGTGGCGGCGGACAGCCATTCTTTGCAACCGCTGGTGGAAAAAATCCTGCTGGGATTGATAACGCTATAGAAGCTGTTAAGGATTATATTATATAATCATTGTCATTCAGAGATGGTTCTGATAAAATATCGGAATTAATCGAAGAATCTATTTTACTTGAATAAAGAGATTTCTCGTTGCACTCGAAATGACAAAGCGTGCTTTTTTCTTAATTTGAAATAATGAATCTTCAAACCAAAATATCATTATCTAAACAGCTTCATAATCTAATAGGTTACGAGTCTAAAATTCTGTTATTAGGTTCTTGTTTTTCTGAGAATATAGGTGAGAAGTTCGATTATCTAAAATTTCAAACATCAATAAATCCTTTTGGGATATTATTTCATCCACTTGCTATTGAAACCTTAATAACAAGGTCTATAAATAAAGATTTTTATTTAAAAGATGAATTGATTTTAAATAATGAAATCTACAGTTGTTTTGATGCGCATTCAAGATTAAATAGTCTTTCAAAAGAAAACATTCTAAAGGGTCTTAATGCATCTATTGAGCATACGTATCAACAAATTCATGAAGCTTCACACGTCATAATTACTTTAGGTACAGCATGGGTTTACAGACATATTGCAACAGATAAGATTGTAGCAAATTGTCATAAAGTACCACAGAGGCAGTTTTTAAAGGAATTGTTATCTATTGAAAAAATAACGGAATCTTTAGAGGCGATTGTTAGTTTGGTGAAAAGTGTAAATCCTAATGCCAATCTTATTTTTACTGTATCGCCAGTAAGGCATTTGAAAGATGGTTTTGTTGAAAATACGAGAAGTAAATCGTACTTAATTTCTGCAATTCATCAGTTAGTTGATGCAAGAAAACAGTTGTATTATTTTCCATCGTATGAAATTATGCTCGATGAGTTGAGAGATTACCGGTTTTATAGCGCAGATATGTTGCATCCAAATCATTTAGCGGTAGAATACATTTGGAATAAGTTTAAAGATGTTTGGATATCAGAACGTTCTTTTGATACACTAAAAAAAGTGACGTCTATCCAAACCAGAAAATTACATAAACCATTTAATCCAAGTTCTGAGTCACATATTAAGTTTTTAAATCAACTGAAACTGGACATAGAAGCATTGAAAGAAAGATATCCGTTTATGGATTTCTAGAGTTTGATTCAGAATTCCTATTTTGCAGTATGTTACGCAGTGTTTTTATACCAAATAAAAATAATGCATTTGCATGGGCAAATGTGTTATTTCTTGTTCTGTTAGTTGTTATTGGCGAAATAGATGCACGTACTATTTTATTTGCTTATTTTTTAGAGACTATCATTATAGGAGTCTTTAATTGCTTTAAAATGTATGCATCTTATAAACACAATGATACAACCGCTAAGATCTGGCAATTAATCCCATTCTTCATATTCCATTATGGTTTTTTTATTGCTGTACAGTCTGTTTTTCTATTTGCTATTTTTTCTTTTGGAAAGCATAGTCTCGTAAAAGAACCCTTTTCAATTATTGAAAATTACAATACCGTAATTCACTTAGATGGGATGTTAATTGTGATAGGATTATTCACTATTACACAGTTCTTGAAGTATCTATTTGATTTCAGTATGATGAAAAAATACAATGAGTATAAGGTAAATGAAGTGATGTTTAAACCCTATGCACGTATTTTTATACAGCAGTTTACTGTTATTTTAGCAGGCTTTTTTATTGCCTTTTCTAATGCTTCTATTGTTGCTGCTATTCTTCTTATCATTATTAGGGCTTTAGTTGACTTTTTCTTGGTGGCAATAAGAGAAAATAGTATTTTACTCGATTATATTGTAGAGAAGTCGTACGATGGTAAAACATCAAAAGAGGATTTGCGCAAACAACTATTATTGATGACAGAATAAGGACTACTTCAACATAGGTGTTAAATCGAAAATTAACACTTCATCAAATAAACGAAACGATTTAACGACAAAACAAAGAAATATGCAGCAATATGTGCTATATTCAATGTGCTATTAATCAATTTTATTAAAAAGCATCAATTTTGTTTATGAGTTATCAGGGCAGTTTTGATGCTTTTTTGCATTTCTAATTAGTTGATTTTTACGCTTTCTGGTACCAAAACAGTATAATCACCATTATTTCTTATGACATCTCTTACAATTGAAGATGAAATAAAAGAAGTTTTTGCTGCGGTTAGTAAAAAAACAGTTTCTATTTTGGATAGTTTTCTATTGGTATGTGCAATGGCCTTTTCAAATTCAAAATCTGCCGGATTTCTAAGACCTCTTAAGATAAAGTGTACATCAATCTCTTTACAAAAATCTATAGTTAAACCTTCATAGGTAACAACCTTTACTTTAGGCTCGTCTGCAAATGCCTCTTCAATAAAAGTTTTGCGTTCATCTAGTGAGAACATATATTTTTTGTCAGCATTAATACCAATAGCAACTACAACTTCGTCAAAAAGTTTTACACCACGTTTTATAATGTCGTAATGTCCTAGTGTTATAGGGTCAAAAGACCCAGGGAAAATTGCTCGTTTCATAAGCCCTATTTAATTTCCCCAAAGGGGAAAGATTATTAATTAAAATGCAAGATACTGCTTAATTATTTTGATGCCTTATAATTTCAAAAAATCACATCTTTGTCAATTGTCAATTGTCAATTGTCAATCGTCAATCGTCAATCCTTGAATGCTTCTTCAATCGTATTATCAAATAATTCAGAAATTGTAATTCCCGCTTCGGCAGCTTGTTGAGGTAAAATACTTTCGGTAGTAAGTCCAGGTACTGTATTTATTTCTAGTAAATAAGGTGCATCATTTTTAAAAATGAATTCACTTCTAGAAAACCCTGTCATACCCAAAATCGTGTAGATTTTTTTGGCCTCATGCCTTACTTTATTTGCGTATTCTTCAGAAATACGTGCTGGTGTAATTTCTTGAGATTTACCTTCATATTTTGCGGCATAATCAAAGAAGTCATTCTCAGAGACGATTTCAGTAATCGGTAGTACAATAGTTTCACCTTTAAAAGAAATGACACCAACAGAAACTTCAGTGCCATCTAAAAACTCTTCTATAATGATCTCATTGTCTTCTTTAAAAGAGTTGTCAATAGCTGCTTTTAATTCTTCTTTCTTATAGACTTTAGAAACCCCAAAACTGCTTCCGGCTTTATTGGCTTTAACAAAACATGGTAAACCAACTTTATCTACTATCTCATCTTCATTAATAGTGTCACCCAAATTGAGATAATAGCTTTCTGCCATTTTAATATTGAATGGTTTTAGGGTCGCTAATAAATCTCTTTTATTAAACGTTAATGCAGCTTGATACATGCTACAACTAGTATGAGGCATGCCGATTAATTCAAAATAACCTTGCATATAGCCGTCTTCACCTGGTGAACCATGTATGGCATTAAAAACGCAATCAAAAGTGATTTTTGAATCAGAAACCATCACCGAAAAATCATTTTTATCAATGTTATATTCATTGTTGGTATCATCAACATAAACCCATTTGTCTTTGAAAATATGGATACGGTATGCGTTATATTTACTTTTATCTAGGTTATTGTAAACAACATTACCACTCTTTAGTGAAATCTTGTATTCACTAGAGTAGCCACCCATAATAATTGCGATATTTTTTTTCATTTTTTTGCTGAAACAGTTTCAGTATCTATTGTCCTAAAAATAGGTTTTGAATTCATCAAATCCTCTAGTGTAAAAATATCATTTTGTTTTTAATAAACTAAATATTGATACCATACGTATATTCTTAAGATAACGTTATAATAAAGATATAATTTATTAGTTTTGCCCATAACCATTAAGAACTATGAGTCTAGTTAAATTCCTTACCAGTAAAACTTTTTTTAAACAAATAGCATTAGCCGTTGTGGCTCTGGTTGTGTTAAGTTTTCTAATACTAAAATGGCTAGATATAAGTACTAATCATGGAGAGTTTGTGGTAGTACCAGATTTAAAAGGGAAATCACTTGAAACTGTAAAAATTGAGTTAGAGGACAATAGTTTAAGAATGCAAATCCAGGATTCTGCAAATTATAATCCGAAGTATCCAAAATATTCGGTTATTGAGCAAAAACCAGCCGCAGGGTCACAGGTAAAAGAAGATAGAAAAATCTACCTTATCTTGAATCCTTCAGGTTATCGTAAGATAGAAATACCAAATATTCTTAAACGTACTTTTAGACAGGCAAAACCACAATTAGAAGCTATTGGTTTTAAAATTGGTAAGATTACTTATAAAGATGCTATTGGTGAAGGTGTGATGGAAATGACTCATAAAGGAAAAACCCTTAAACCAGGCGATCTTTTACCATTGACTTCTAAAATAGATTTGGTAATGGGTAATGGAAAATTATAAGATTTAGTATGCCAAATATTTCTGAAGTTGCTGAAAATGAAGATGAGCTTTATGAGCATTATGCTTTTAAAGTAGAGAAAGGTCAACAACCATTACGTATTGATAAATATTTGATGAATTTTGTTGAAAATGCCACCCGAAATAAAATTCAGCAAGCAGCAAAAGATGGTAGTATTTTTGTCAACGGGCAAACTGTAAAGTCCAATTATAAAGTAAAACCAAACGACCAGATAACGGTTAAATTTGAGCATCCACCGCACGAACATCTTCTGGTAGCTGAAGACATTCCGATTGATATTGTTTACGAGGATGATGAGCTTTTAGTAGTGAATAAACCTGCCGGTATGGTTGTGCATCCTGGACATGGTAACTATTCAGGTACCTTAATTAATGGTCTCATTCATCATTTTGAAAACCTACCGAAGAACTCTAGTGATAGACCTGGTTTGGTGCATCGTATAGATAAAGACACAAGCGGTTTGTTGGTAGTTGCAAAAACTGAAAATGCAATGTCGCATTTATCTAATCAGTTTGCAGAAAAAACTAGTGAGCGCGAATACATTGCATTAGTTTGGGGACATGTTAAAGAAGATGAAGGTACTGTTGAAGGTAATATTGGTAGACATCCAAAAAATAGACTACAGAATTCCGTTTACGAAGGTGATGAGGCTTATAAAGGAAAACCTGCTGTAACTCATTATAAAGTTTTAGAACGTTTAGGTTATGTAACTCTAGTAAGTTGTAAACTAGAAACAGGAAGAACGCATCAAATACGTGTACATATGAAACATATCGGTCATACACTATTTAATGATGAGCGATATGGTGGTGGGAAGATTTTAAAAGGCACTACGTTTACAAAATACAAACAGTTTGTAGAGAATTGTTTTAAGATTTTACCAAGGCAAGCACTTCACGCCAAGACTTTAGGTTTTGAGCATCCAACCACTGGTAAATGGTTAAGTTTTTCATCAGAAGTTCCTGAAGATATTACGTTATGTCTCGAAAAGTGGCGTGGTTACGCTAAGCACCAAAACTAAGATAGAAATCTATTATACTACTATCAACATTTGTTGTTGTTGATGTTTGATACTCGATTTTAATGGTTGTATTTTTACATAGAATAATGTTTTTAACCTTAAAATAGAATACTGTTTACGCAGAAAGTTGATTATGAAACTTGTATTATCACCAGCGAAGTCTTTAGATTTTGAAAGTAATTTGCCAACAGCAAAAAACACTGAAGGTTGTTTTTTGGCGGAAGCTGAACGCTTAAATAAGTTACTTAAAAAGAAGTCTGCTAAAAGTTTATCTAAACTTATGCATATTTCGGATAATCTTGGTCAACTTAATTATGAACGTAACCAAGAATGGGCATTACCGTTTACAGCTGAGAATGCTAGACCAGCAGTGTATGCCTTTAGTGGTGATGTATATAGAGGATTAGATGCTTACACCATTGATGTTAAAAAGTTAGATAAGGTAGAAGATACTGTGCGAATTATTTCGGGATTATATGGCATTTTAAAACCGTTAGACCTTATTCAGCCTTACCGATTAGAAATGGGAACCAAAATGCCTGTTGGTAAGAATAAAAATTTATACGAGTTCTGGAAAAAGAAAGTAACTCAAGCTTTAAATGATGAGTTAGAAGATGATGAGTTGTTTTTAAACCTTGCCAGTAACGAGTATTTTAAAGCAATTGATACCAAAGTATTAAAAGTACCAGTAGTTAATATCAACTTTAAAGAGTTTAAAAACGGTCAGTATAAAACCATAGCTATATTTTCTAAACTGGCTCGTGGTTTAATGACGCGTTACATAATAGATACGGATGCTAAAACGATAGAAGATGTTAAAGGTTTTAACTATGATAACTATGGTTTTAGTGAAGAATTGTCTTCAAATAATGAGTTGTTTTTTACAAGATAGTTTCTATATTTAAGAACTAACTTTTATCAATGCATTATTACCTCATTGTCGCCCTTCAGGGGTTTTGTATTTACCACGCATATAAGACCGATAGACCTTATTATTGGTTTATGATTATTTTCTTCATTCCAGTTGTTGGTTCTATAATTTATCTTATTACTCAGGTTTATAATAAACGTGATGCAGAGAAGATTCAGAATGAAATCACTTCAATAATAAATCCTACGAAAAAAATTAAGGATTTAGAGAGGCAAATTCAGTTTTCAGACACGTATTCTAATAGAATTGAACTAGCTGAAGCTTACATAGACATTAAGGATTATACTAATGCTATTTCACAGTTTCAACATACTCTAAAGGATAAAGACCACAATCATAACTTTGCTAGGCAGCAATTGGTTTTGTGTTATTTTGAAATTGAAAATTATACTAATGCTGTACAACATGCTGAAGTTATTAAGGATAATTCTGATTTTAAAGGTTCTAAATATCAGTTTTGTTATGGTTTAGCTCTTAAAGAATTAGGAAGAGTAGAGGAAGCAGAAATGCAATTGAAGCAAATAGACAGACCTTTTTCTAATTATAATGAAAGATTAGATTTAGCCAGATTTTATATAGAGCATGATCGGCTATCAGAAGCAAAAGAATTACTTAATGAGATTGCGGAAGAATCTCAACATATGACAAAACCTAATAGGCGTATTTATAGTAATACGATAGCTGAGGTAAAGCGTTTACTGAAGTCTTTGTAAAAACATTTTATTGTTTTTTCTTTTGAATATAATGTCGTAGAATTCCACCTTTTACTGTATTAACATCAAACTCAACAATAAAGGCTTTTGGGTCTATACGATTAACCACACGATACATTTTTTTGATGTCTATACGGTTAATAATTGTATGAATAATATCAAAATCTTCGTGCTTACCAGAGTTACCAATACCTCTTGTGCCTTTATATAATGTCATACCGGATCCAAGTTCTTCCCTAATGGCGATTTCTACGGCTTCAAATTTTTTAGAAACTATGGTAACACCTATAAAATCTTCAAAGCCTTCAATGATTAAATCAGTGACTTTTGCAGTTACGATGTATGCAAGAATAGAGTAGAGTGCCACTTCAACAGAAAGTACCAAGGCAGTTATGCCGAATAGTATAATATTAAATATTAAAATAATTTGTCCAATACTAATACCGAATCTATCATTGAGATAAACACCTAAAATTTCAGAACCATCTAAAACAGATCCATTTCTTATTGAAATACCAATACCAGCACCGAGAAACAACCCACCAAAAATTGAAATTAATAACTTGTCATCTGTTACAGTTTCAAAATTTTCAAAATGAATAAATAAAGCTAATCCTATAATACTAATGATGGATTTGATCACAATACGTTTTGAAACTGTGAAATACCCGAGAATTAAAAACGGAATACTAAATAGAATAAGTAGAACGGAGAGACTAATGTCTATTTGAGAACGTACTAAAAGTGCAACACCTGTAACGCCTCCATCTAAAAATCCGTTAGGTAATAAAAATGCTTTTAGTCCAATACTAGCCAAAACAATACCAATACCAATTTGACCATATTCGGAGAATATGCGAATAAACTGTTTATAATTCAAGGTTTAAAATTTTGAATATAAGATACGAAAGATCAAATGGATATAACAGTAAAATAGTTTATATTTTTAACTGACGTAAACCTTCATAAACAATGATACTAACGGCATTAGCAAGATTTAGGCTTCTAATTTTATCGCTATACATCGGTATCTTAAAAAGCCTGTCTTTTTGATTTTCAATAAGAGCTTTTGGTAAGCCTACAGATTCTTTTCCAAATATTAAAAACATATTAGTAGTATAGTCGATATCCCAATGAGATTTTGTGCCATGACTTGATAGAAAAACCATTTGAGCACCTTTATTTTGAATTAAAAAATCATCGAAGGAATCATAGTATTTAACATTTAAGTGCTTCCAATAGTCTAGTCCTGCCCGTTTAAGGCGTTTATCGTCAATTTCAAAACCAAAAGGTTTTACCAAATGAAGATTAGAACCAGTGGCTAAAGATAGTCTGCCGATGTTACCAGTATTGTTTGGTATTTCGGGTTCAACAAGAACAATGTTAAGTGACATGCGGTACTTATAAGATAAGGTTATCGCATCCTTATGGAATTATTAAATGATATAGTTATTAGGGAATAAGTATTATCTAGTTTCTAATTTGTTAATTGATTCATAAATTGCTTCAACAATTGTTTCCTTTGTCCAAGGTTTTGAAATAAATTCTGATAAATCATAATTCTCAAATGCTTTCTCGATATCTTCATTTTCACTAAAACCGGAAACAATGAGTTTTCCTAAATTAATGTGTGGATATTTTTCTCCAATCTCTTTCAACAAACCCACACCATCCATTTCTGGCATTAATTGATCGGTTACAATAACATCCATGTTTTCGTTGTTCTTTAAAACCTCTAAGGCTTCTTCACCAGAAACAGCAACAAAAACATTAAAATCCCCTCTAAATGTTAGCTCATAAATCTTCAGATTTATTGGCTCATCGTCTACAAATAGCACGTTTTTTTTGTCAACTTTCATTTTTAGTCATTATTTAATTCTAAAGGAAGTTTAATAACAAACTCGGTTCCCTCGTTAAGTTTGCTACTAAAGGTCATGGTTCCTTTATGGTTATTAATTATCCCTTGACATATTGATAAACCCAGTCCAGTTCCCTTACCAATCCCTTTAGTGGTGAAGAATGGATCATAGATTTTATCTTTTATGTCTTCTTTTATGCCTAAACCTGTATCCCTAATAGATATTGCTATTGTGTCGCCCTCAAACACTGTATCTATCGTAATTGTTCCTTTTTTAGGAATGGCATCCATAGAATTGCCCAACAAATTAATAAATACTTGGTTAAGTTGCGAAGGATAACAGGAAATTTTTTTTATACTATTGTCATATTTCTTTTCAATCTTAATTCTTCCCTTGAATTTATTATTTAAAATTACAAGTGCTGAATCAATTATTTTGTGAATATTCGCTTTTTCGAGTTCCGATTTTTCAGATCTTGCATAAAGCGAAAGACCTTGAATTATATCTGTGGTTCTCTTTACACCGACATCCATAAAAACCAAAGTGTCTTTTATTTCTTCTTCAAGTTCACTTTCACTTATAGTCTTTTTTAAAGATTTAATTTTTTCTTTAAAATCATTTGAATCTTCAGATAAATCCATAAACTCCTCAGCCATAATTGCCATTTGGTTGAATCTATTTTTAAGAATGTTAAGACCATTAGAAATAAAATTGACTGGGTTGTTTATCTCATGGGCAATACCAGCTGTAAGCACGCCTAATGCAGCCATTTTTTCTGATTCTACAAGTTTGTTTTGAGTATCTTTCAATTTAGATAATGTAGACTGTATTACTGATTTTTGTTTTTGAGATTTAGAGTATCTTGACCATAGAATCGCTAGAAGAAGTAAACATAGCAATAAGCTAAGGTAGGCTACAATTCTTTTTAATTCTTCGCGCTTCATTCGTTCATTTTCTTTTGCCCTATCTAGGATAGCTAATCTTTCGTATTCGCTTTTAAATTCTTGTTTGATTATTTCATTACGATTTTCTTCCTTCAGAAGTTCATCCTTCATTTCATCAAAAATTTTGTAGTATTTTAATGCTGTTTCAAAATCTTTCTTTGATTGGTAAATTTCGTAAAGTAAGAAAGCAGAGTCTTTTATTTCTTTAACAAGACTTTTGCTTTTTGATAGATTAAATGCTTTTAGAGCATTATTTAAAGCAATATTTGAAGAAATAATTGAATCTGACTTAGTGGTCATCGAAAATTTAGGCTGAGACTTATGAAAATAGACTTTCGATAAGCCCATTAAAGTGTAAATATTATATTTTAAATTGTACGAGTGTTTATAAAGACTATCACTCAGTACAAAATACTCAAGGGCCTTGTTATAATCTTTAAGGGCAATATAATTATTGCCTAAGTGATTGTAACTTTCTATTATTTGTTCCGGGTCTTTAAGCTCTTTTCTTATAGCTAAACTTTTCAAATGAAAATCAATGGCACTATGGATTTTATGTTGATATTCAAAAGCGATACCTAAATTTTTTAAATTGTTAGCAAGACTATGCTGATTGTTTAATTTCTTACTTAATTCTAAACTCTCATAGAAGTATTCGATTGCTTTATCCCAGTCTTTTTCTTGATATAGATAAACTAAACCGATATCAGATAGATTGGTAGCAATTCCGATTTTATTTTTGGCTTTTTTATGAATATTAAGCGCTTTAGTAAAGTAGTCAATTGCATTAGCTAAATCACCTCTGTCGAGATAAATATTGCCCAGTCCATTGTATGCAGTTCCAATTCCAATTTGATCTCCAATTTCTTCTTTGATTCCAATACTTTTATTACTAAACTCAATGGCTTGGTCGTAATTACCAAGTTTGTAATGCGATTTAGAAATGTTATTGAATGCGACTGCTATTGTCTTTTTATCATCTAATCTATTAGCAATATTTAAAGTCTTTTTAAAGCATTCAATAGCTTTAAGATGATTTGATCTAAGACTGTAAGAAAACCCTTCTATATTAAGTCCCTTAGCAATAAACCTTTGAAAATTATTTTTTTTTGAAAGCTGTTGAATTATTTGAGAATAATAGTACATGCTATCAGGCTTTGTAAACATCTTATAGCTTACACTATACCTGCATAATGCATTTAATCTAGTTGTATCATTGAGTCTGGGGTTTGACCATATGTTCCAAAGAGAATCACGTGAGGTTTGGCTATGTAACTCTATTGTATAAAAGAAACTGAAGACTATCAAAAACGATAGAATATAGTTTTTATAGATCTTTCTCACTTTAGAAACCCATTTAGTTTGCGGTATAATATAATTCAGGGTAGTTTCCTAATACCCTAAATATAAGTAGAATAAATGTTTACTAAAAAAAATATTGAGAAAAATACTATAGATTTCAGTATCTAATTTAATTGTGTCTATTAACTATAAACCGAGAACTGTTTTGGTGAATTTTGAAATCTCTTGTTTCCCATCATTAGTAATATGTTTTATGAACGCACTACCAATAATTGCACCTTTGGCGTATGTTGTTGCTTGAGTAAATGTATCATTGTTGCTGATACCAAATCCCACAATTTGGGGATTTTTAAGGTTTAGATCAGCTATACGTTTAAAGTATTCCGTTTGCTCATCACCAAATCCACTTTTTGCACCAGTAGTACTTGCAGAGCTTACCATATATATAAATCCAGCAGATACAGAATCTATATAATGGATACGCTCATTACTAGTTTGAGGTGTGATTAAAAACACGTTGATTAATCCGTAAGCTTCAAAGATGTCTTTGTATTCTTCCGCATACACATCAACAGGTAGGTCAGGCAGAATTAAGCCATCTATACCTATTTCTTGGCATTTTTTACAAAACGCTTCAACCCCATATTGCAATACAGGATTAAAGTATCCCATTATTATCAAAGGTATGGAAACAGATTTTCTAATGTCTTTAAGTTGTTCAAAAAGTAGGTTAGTGGTCATTCCATTTCTTAAGGCCTGAGTAGAACTCTCTTGGATGGTAGGTCCATCGGCTAATGGGTCGCTAAAGGGTAATCCAATTTCAATCATGTCAACACCATTTTTTTCTAAGTCTTCAATTATTGAAACTGTGTCGTTAATCTCAGGATATCCAGCTGTAAAGTAGATGGACAATAGTTTTTTATCTTCTTGTAATTTTTTTTGAATTCTGTTCATCTTTTAATATTTAGATGCTAGCATTGAATATTGAGTTATGAGATAAGTACCTCAATTCTAATGGCTCATATCTCACTTCTGTATTAAAGTTTAAAATAATTTATGTAATTCTGTAAGTCTTTATCTCCGCGACCGGATAAACTAATAACCACAATGTCATCTGGTTTAAAAGTTTTATGCTGAAAAATCGCTAGTCCATGAGACGTTTCTATAGCAGGAATAATACCTTCTAATTTTGTAAGCTCCAATCCGGCTTGCATGGCTTCATCATCAGTTGCAGAATAGAATTCTCCTCTACCTGATTTGTGTAAATGCGAATGCATAGGTCCAACCCCAGGATAATCTAGTCCTGCTGATATAGAATATGGTTCTGTTATTTGACCATCAGCTGTTTGCATAAGTAAAGTTTTACAACCATGAATGATACCTTCTTTTCCTAATGCGGATGTTGCAGCACTTTCACCAGAATGTACACCTTTACCAGCAGCCTCGACGGCAATAATGCCTACATCTTCGTTATCTAAGAAATGGTAATACGTGCCGGCAGCATTACTACCACCACCAATACACGCAACAACATAATCAGGGTTCTCACGACCTTCTTTTTCTTGGAGCTGCCATTTAATTTCTTCAGATATTACCGATTGAAATCGAGTTACCATATCAGGATAAGGATGTGGACCAATTGCAGACCCTATAATATAATGGGTATCAACAGGATTGTTAATCCAATCTCTAATGGCTTCATTAGTGGCATCTTTTAATGTGCGACTACCAGATAAAGCTGGTCTAACTTCTGCACCAAGCATTTTCATTCTAGCAACATTTGGTGCTTGTCTTGCAATGTCAATTTCGCCCATATAGACGATACACTCAAGTCCCATTAGTGCACAAACTGTAGCTGTAGCAACACCATGTTGACCTGCACCTGTTTCGGCTATAATTCTTGATTTTCCAAGACGTTTCGCCATTAAAATTTGACCAATAGTATTATTGACTTTATGTGCGCCAGTGTGGTTTAAATCTTCTCTTTTTAAATAGACTTTAGTGTTATATTTTTCTGAAAGTCGTTTCGCAAAATAAAGTGGCGATGGACGACCAACGTAATCTTTAAGTAATTGATCAAATTCTTCTTTGAACGAAGGTTCAGCCATTACTTTGAGGTAATTTTGTCTTAATTCTTCAACATTTGGATAAAGCATTTCAGGGATAAACGCTCCACCAAACTCGCCATAGTATCCTTTTTCATTAATATTATAACTCATCTTTAAATTTTTCTAGTTCATCAATTTTTTTTAGTCCTGGTTTAGTTTCAAACTTGCTATTTACATCTAGTGCATAGCAGAATTTTGAAGCTGAAGTTTTTTTAAATTCTTTAATATTTTTTAACTCATTAAGTCCGATTCCACCACTTAAAAAATAAGGTTTTGTTGAAGGGTAATCTTTTAAAACATCCCAATTAAAGGTATAGCCATTTCCACCAGGTAGTTTTCCTTTTGTGTCGAAAAGAAAATAGTCTACCACATTTTCATATGGTTTAAGCGCATCAAAATTGAATTTATCCTTTATAGAAAATACTTTGATGATTTCGGTCTGAACTTTATTTAGATTATTTTGATAGGATTCATCGCTAAGCTCTAAATCACAAACGTCGCTCAAAGCGTCGCAATACTCAGGTGATTCATCACCATGTAATTGAACACAAGAAAGTTGATGCTCATTAATTTTTTCTAAAACAAATTCTAAAGAATGATTGACAAATACACCAACTTTTTTAATTGATTTTGGCAACTCAGGAATCGTTCCTTCAAAATATCTTGATGAAGGTTTGTGAAAAATAAAGCCAAGATAGTCTGGTTGCAATGCAGCAACTTCGTCAATATTATATTTCATTCCACAGACCTTTAGTTTCATGATTCTATTTTTTTAACAAAATCTAAGGCATATGCACCGGGATTATCAGTACGCATAAAATTCTCGCCAATTAAAAAGCCTTGGTATCCGTAATCTTTTAGATCTTTTATGGTCTCAATAGAACTAATTCCACTCTCAGAGACCTTTACAAAATCGTCAGGTATTAGTTCTGTCAGATCTTTACTTGTTTGAGTACTTACCTCAAAGGTTTTAAGATTTCTATTATTAACACCTAGCATATCTAAACTCGGCATTATTGACTTATGTAATTCTTCTTCGTTATGAACTTCTAAAAGTACGTTTAGATGAAGGCTTTGAGCGAATTCCGAAAACTGTTTTATTTCTTCTCTTGTTAAAATAGCTGCAATAAGTAAAATGACATCTGCTCCATGAGCTTTTGCTTCTATTAATTGGTACTCGTCTATAATGAACTCTTTTCTTAGTAATGGTATATCGCAACTAGACCTAGCAATTAATAAATCGTCTAGACTACCACCAAAATATTTTCCATCAGTAAGAACCGACATTCCACAAACACCAGCGGCTTTATAACCACTTGCAACATCTTGAACATTTAAACTATGATTAATTGTAGATTTTGATGGTGAGCGTCTTTTGTGTTCCGCAATGATACCAGATTTACTTGTTCTTAGTCTATTAGCTAATGATTTTGTTTCTTTTCCGAATAAAACAGATTGTTCTAACTGAGATATAGGAATGAGTGATTTTTTTAAATCTACTTCTTTGCGTTTATCTATAACTATTTTGTCTAATATGTTCATTTTTTGCTTAATTCAATTAAGTTGTCTAAACTTGCTTTTGCTTTTCCACTTGCTAATGATTCTCTGGCTAATTCAAATCCCTCTTTATGTGAAATACCTTTGACGGTAGCAATTGCCAAGCCTGCATTAGCACAAACAACATTATTTTGAGCATCCGTCCCATTACCGGTAATAACATCAGTAAATATTTTTGCTGAACTACTTACATTATTGCCACCAAATATTTCATTTTGTAGAATCGTTTCTAATCCAAGGTCTTTTGGTGATAACATGGTTTCTGAAACTCTAGAAATAATCTTAGTATTTCCTGTTAGAGATATTTCATCGTAACCATCTAACGCATGCACAATAGCATAGTTTTTATCTGTATTTTGATATAAATATCCATATAGTCTTAGTAACTCAAGATTAAATACACCCACCATTTGATTTTTTGGAAATGCTGGATTTACCATTGGTCCAAGCATATTAAAAAAGGTTTTTACACCAAGTTCTCTGCGAATTGGTGCTACATTTTTCATTGCAGGATGAAATAATGGAGCGTGTAATACACAAATACCTGCTTTTTCGATACAGGTTTTTAAAAAATCTTGATTGTTAGAAAACTTAATACCTAGATGTTCCATAACATTTGAAGAACCACAAGCGGATGAAACACCATAGTTACCATGTTTGGTTACATTTACTCCAGCACCTGCAGTCACAAAAGACGAAAGTGTTGAGATATTGAAAGTATCTTTTCCGTCACCACCTGTACCACATAAGTCAATGGTATTAAATTCTTCTAAATCTATTGAGATACAAAGTTCTAATAAAGCATCTCTAAATCCGCGAAGTTCTTCTAAGGTAATGCTACGCATCATAAAAACCGTGAGAAAAGATGCTATCTGACTTTGATTATATTCTCCTTTAGAAATATTTACCAATACCTTTTTTGCTTCTTCGCTTGAGATGCTTTCGTGATTAATAAGTCTATTTAATAGTTGTTTCATTTTCTCTAGCTTTTTAACCAATTTTCTAACATTTGTTTTCCGTTTGGGGTAAGCACAGATTCTGGATGAAATTGCACTCCACGTACGTCATAAACCTTGTGTCTCAAGGACATTATTTGGCCATGTTCGTCAATTGAGGTTATTTCCAAGCTTTCGGGTAGATTCTTGTCAATTACCCAAGAGTGGTAACGACCTACTTCAAAGGATTTATCCATATTCTGAAACAATACTTCATCATCAACAGTTGTGGTTACTGTGGTTGCAACACCATGATAAACCTCTTTTAAATTATTTAATGAACCACCGAAAACTTCACCAATAGCTTGTTGACCTAAACACACACCAAAAATAGGTTTTGATGGTGCATAGATTTCTATAATTGATTTGAGCAAGCCTGCTTCGTCAGGAATCCCAGGCCCAGGCGAAAGCACAATTTTATCATAATCAGCAATTTCTTCTATAGAGACTTTATCGTTTCTTTTAACTGTTACTTCACATTCTAAATCTTCTATATAGTGAACCAGATTATATGTGAAACTATCGTAATTATCTATGACTAATACTTTTTTCATAATTTTTATAAACACTATTTTATATCTCTTCGGCTAATTTTATGGCTTTAGTTAATGCTCCTAATTTATTATATACTTCTTGTAATTCATCGGCTTCATTAGATTTGGAAACAATTCCAGCACCTGCTTGCCAATGCAACTTATGGTTCTTACTGAGAAAAGTTCTAATCATTATTGCATGATTAAAATTACCTGCAAAATCCATAAACCCAATCGCACCACCATAATATCCTCTATTGGTTTTTTCATATTTATCAATTAGCTGCATTGCCATATGTTTTGGTGCACCACTTAAAGTGCCTGCAGGGAAAGTGTCAGCAACGACTTGCATTGTTGTTGTGTTTTTATGCTTTTGTCCAGTTACTTTACTTACTAAGTGAATGACATGCGAAAAAAACTGAACTTCTCTATAGTTGTCTACTTGTACATTATTTCCGTGTCTACTTAGGTCATTTCTAGCAAGATCTACAAGCATAACATGTTCACTGTTTTCTTTTTCGTCGGCAATGAGTTTTTTAGCTAATTCTGCATCTTTTTCATCATTACCTGTGCGTTTAAATGTGCCAGCAATTGGATGAATTTCAGCTTTACCTTCACTTACGATTAATTGTGCTTCTGGAGAGCTGCCAAAAATTTTAAAATCACCATAATCAAAGTAAAATAAGTATGGGGAAGGGTTTATACTGCGTAGTGCTCTGTATACATTAAATTCATCACCTTTAAATCCTTGCTCAAACTTCTTTGAAAGTACTAACTGAAAAACATCACCTCTTGCACAATGTTTCTTTCCAAGCGCAACATGATCTTTATACTCTTCATCTGTTAGATTAGATGCTATTTGACCTTCACTGTTAAATGTGTAAGAGGCAAATTGTTTGTTTTGAATAAGTTGAAGAATATCTTCAATATTACTTTCAATATTAAAACAATGTGCAAATATGTAAGCCTCATTTTTATGATGATTTATGGCAATAATATTTTGATAAACTGAATAAAAGATATCTGGAATTGAAATTGAATTTTTTTTATTGGTAATTTCAATATCTTCAAAATAACGTACGGCATCATATGCTGTGTATCCGAAAATACCATTATTGATAAATTTGAATTCCTTATCAGAGTTTACCTTAAACCGTTTCGTAAACTTGTGAATTTCTTCAGTGACATTTGTACTGTTTATGTTGTTGCTCTTGGTACTACCATCAGGAAAGCTTTGTTCTATCTTACCATTTTCTATTTTAATCGATGCAATAGGGTTGAAACAGATGTATGAAAAACTATTATCATTAGCATGGTAATCACTACTCTCTAGTAGGATGCTGTTTGGGTAATGATCCCTTATTTTTAAATAAACACTAACAGGTGTTATAGTGTCTGCAAGTATTTGCTTATAATTTGTATATAGACTAAAAGTTTTCATGTTTTGCTATAAAATTGAAAAAAGGCTTGTCGTGAATGACAAGCCTTTTTTGTATTGTTAAAATAATAAAGGGTTACTTCACGAAATATGAGTTTCGAAAGTTCCACCACCAATTATTTGTTTTTGTAAAATTCATACAAGTCAAAGATAGAAATGATAATTTTTATTTTCAAGCAAATCAATTAATTTTTTGTTAATTCTTAAATATCTCTATAAATCGATTAATATTTTTATGGCATGAGACGAATTTTATTATTACTCAGTCTTCTTTTGTTTTCTTGTAAGAATGATGTCTCTGAGACTATTCAAGAAACAAATTTGGCAAAAGAGATTGATAAAAAGACTGGCATTGTTGATGTTTCTGATATTGAATTAGAAATTTATGATTATGACGGATTAGAACCAATTATCAATAAAAAAGACAATAAGATACATGTTGTGAATTTTTGGGCGACGTGGTGTGGTCCTTGTGTGAAAGAATTACCGTATTTTGAAGATATGAATAAGAAATATAAAGCTGATAATGTAGAAGTGTTATTGGTAAGTTTAGATTTTCCGAATAAATATGAATCACAGTTGAAGCCTTTCATTAAAAAGTACGACTTAAAATCAAAAGTTGTTGCCTTTGATGATACCAATCAAAACCGCTGGATTCCCGCAATAAATAACGATTGGTCAGGTGCTTTGCCTGCAACAATTATATATAATAAAAGTAAAAGAAAGTTCTATGAACAATCTTTTACTAAAGAAGAATTAGAAAAAGAAATACAACAATTTTTAAATTAATACACAATGAAACATTTAAGACTTTTAGCGGTACTAGTGTTAGCAATAACGCTTTCGGCATTTACATTAAAACCTGAAAATCCGGGTTATAAGGTTGGTGATATTGCCACAGATTTTAGCCTAGAAAATATTGATGGCAACATGGTTTCTCTATCTGATTATAAGGATGCAAAGGGCTTTATCGTTGTATTTACCTGTAATACATGTCCTTATGCAGTTGCTTATGAAGATAGAGTAGAAGCATTAAATAAAAAGTATGCCTCAAAAGGTTATCCGGTTATAGCGATCATGCCAAATAATATTGAGGTTAAGCCTGGTGATAATATGGAATCTATGAGAGCTAGAGCTAAAGCAAAAGGATTTACATTTCCGTATTTAATGGATAAAGGACAAAAAATATATCCTCAGTATGGGGCAACTAAAACACCGCATATCTATATCCTTGAGAAGACAAGTAAAGGAAATGAAGTAAAGTATATCGGTGCTATTGATGATAATTACAAAGATGCCTCACAGGTCAATGAAAAATACGTCGAAGATGCTGTTGATGCATTATTGAAAGATGAAGAGGTTAAAGTTAAAGAGACAAGAGCAATCGGATGTACGATTAAAGTTTAAACTTTCTTAAAACAGAAATATGTTAAAAATTAAATCCGATGTGTAACACTTCGGATTTTTTTTCGTCTATCTCATAAAGAAATGTTAATTTTGTTTATCTAAATTATTGATTATGGCAGATTTATCGCAAAAAGATTGGACAAAACAATTAGAAGAGGACAATAATGCGATTATTTTAGATGTTAGAACACAGGAAGAAGTAGATAGGGGAATTATCCCTAATGCCATCCATATAGACATATTTAAAGGTCAAGGTTTTATTGATGAGGTTGAGCAGTTAGATAAGTCTAAGAATTATTATGTGTACTGCAAATCTGGCGGAAGAAGTGGGCAAGCTTGCAGTGTCATGAACCAGTTAGGTTTTGATAATGCTTATAATCTGGTAGGTGGAATTATGGATTGGTCTGGAGAAATCATTCAATCAAAATAAATATGAAGAAATTACAATCAATTATTTGTCTTATTGGGCTGCTAGTTTGTTTTACAAGCTGTCTTGATAAGTCAGAAAGCGATGAAATTAAATTAGTTACTGCAGACGAAATGCAATCTATTTTAGAAATGGAAGATGTGCAATTAGTCGATGTGCGTACACCTGAAGAATATCAAGAAGTGAGAATAGCAAATGCTCAAAATATTGATTTTCTTTCTCCAACCTTTGATGAGGATATAGAGAAGTTAGATAAGGAAAAGCCTGTAATTTTATATTGTAAAGGAGGACATCGCAGTGCAAAATGCGCTAAAAAAATGAAAGAAGCTGGCTTTGAAAAGGTATACGATTTAGAAGGTGGCATTTCTAAATGGGAACACTCAGAAAAATTAAAAATTGAAGTAAAATCCTAATAGTATTCAACCGAGCACAACGCTCGGTTTTTTTATTCCTTAATTCTTCACTTTTTATTCTTAAGGATTTTATAAATTAGGCGACTGATTAAAGCAAATATTTACATTTGCTATCTAAGATTTAATTTATGGTATTTAAAAAATCACTTCTTTTTTGCTTAGCTCTTTTAGCTTTAAGTTTTAAAATACACTCACAAGTATTTGAACCAGTAAAATGGGAAACGACTGTTGAGAAGATTTCAGATGAAGAGTACGATTTAATCTCAACGGCTACTATAGATGCTGGTTGGCACTTATATTCTCAAAATGTACCAGATGGCGGTCCAATTCCAACAACGTTCACGTATGTAGAAGATTCAGGTTTTGGTTTAAAAGGTAATACTGAAGAAGCGAAAGGACATACAGTAGATGACCCTGTTTTTGGAATGAAAGTAACCTTTTTTGAAAACAAAGCACAATTTAAGCAACGCATAACATTGGTGAATAAAGAATTATCGCTAGTTAAAGGTGAAGTTGAGTTTATGGTATGTGATGACACCAAATGTTTGCCACCAAATTATGTGGATTTAGTTTTTAAAATACCAGCTCAGAGTGAAGATTTAGCTACAGATAAAATAGCGTCATCAGGTTTGTTTGAAGTAGATTCGTCAGGATTAAATCAAGGCATAGTTAATCCAGTAACGTGGAGTACAGCAGTAGAGAAAATATCTGATAATGAATTTGTTTTAGTATCTACAGCATCTATTGAAAAAGGCTGGAAATTATACTCGCAAAATGTACCTGAAGGTGGACCAATACCAACAGAGTTTAATTATGAGATAGTTGAGGGTTCAGAATTGGTAGATAAGACATCTGAAGGAAAAGGGAAAGAGGTTGAGGATAAGATATTCAACATGAAGATTAAGTTCTTCAAGGATAAAGCGGAGTTTAGACAGGTAATAAAGATTACGGAACCTAATCTAGCAAATCTTAAAGGTGAGGTAAGTTTTATGGCTTGTGATGATAGGCAATGTACGTCACCAACCTATGTAGACTTAATTTTTGATTTAACGAAAACTTCAGTTGCTGAAGCTTCGGATATTTCAGAGAATGATTCTTCAAAAAAGGATTCAGAAAGAGGATTATGGTCTATCTTTTTTGTTGCGTTTCTCTCAGGGTTCTTAGCCTTATTAACACCATGTGTGTTTCCTATGATACCAATGACAGTAAGCTTCTTTATAAAGCAGAGTGAATCTAAAGCGAAAGGTGTTAGAAATGCAATAATTTATGGGTTATCAATTATTGTTATCTATGTTTTATTAGGTACCATAATTACAGCCATTTTTGGTGCAGATGCTTTGAATGCTCTCGCTACTAATGTTTGGTTTAATCTCATTTTCTTCTTGCTCTTAGTGGTATTTGCAATCTCATTCTTAGGTGCTTTTGAAATTGTTCTACCAAACTCATGGGCAAATAAAGCAGATAGACAAGCGGATAAAGGAGGACTTATTGGTATATTCTTTATGGCATTAGCATTGGCTATTGTTTCTTTTTCTTGTACTGGGCCAATTGTAGGTACAATTTTAGTAGAAGCAGCTTCTAAAGGTGGTGTTGCGCCAGTAATAGGTATGTTAGGGTTTTCAACTGCAATAGCATTACCATTTGCATTATTTGCTGCATTCCCAGGTTGGTTAAATTCATTGCCAAAATCTGGAGGTTGGTTGAATACGGTAAAAGTTGTTCTAGGGTTTTTAGAATTAGCATTAGCCTTTAAATTTCTATCCCAAGCAGATTTGGTATTACAACTACATTTCCTAGAACGTGAAGTCTTCTTAGCCATTTGGATAGCAGTATTTGGTGCATTAGCCTTATACCTATTTGGAAAAATTAGACTACCTCATGATTCACCATTAACTCATATTTCGGTAGGAAGATTAATGTTAGGATTAGTAACCTTGTCATTTACAATATATATGATTCCAGGACTTTGGGGTGCGCCATTAAATTTAATAAGTGCATTTCCACCGCCAATGGATTACAGCGAATCACCATATGGTGTAGGAAATTCTAAAGGTGGCGGATCATCTTCAAATAGTCATGCAGATTTACCAGATGGAGCGCATTTGTTAGCACCGCATGATATACTTGCATTTAATGATTATGATAAAGGTTTGGCTTATGCAAAAGAAGTCAATAAACCTGTGATGATTGATTTTACGGGTTGGGCATGTGTTAATTGTAGAAAGATGGAACAGAATGTTTGGGCGAAAGATAAAGTTCTAGGAATTTTAAAAAATGATATTGTACTGATTTCACTATATGTTGATGATAAAAGACCTCTTGAAGAAGATGAAATCACGGAGTCTCAATTAAGACCTGGAAAAAAGTTAAGATATATTGGTCAAAAATGGAGCGAGTTACAAACCGTAAAATATAAGACTAATACACAACCTTTTTATGTGTTAATGGATCATGATGAAACTAATCTTCTAGATCCAGTTGGTTACACACCTGATGTCGACGATTATCACGATTGGTTAAAAGAAGGTATTGGCACGTTTAAATAAACTTTATTTTTCAAAATAAACTTGTTCAAAAGGTACTCTAAAGCGTGGACCATAGATGCCTTTATCATCTCTTATACCACAACCAATAACCATATTTACCTCAGCACTTCGAGGTAAATCTAGTACTTGTTTGACTCTTAAGGTATCACTGCCTTCCATAGGACAAGTATCATAGCCAATGGCCGCCATACTAGTCATAAAGTTTTGCGCTGCCAAACCTGCACTTTTATGAGCAACAATACGCATATCACTCTGTCGTACTTGTCTGTAGACAGGTTTAAAGAGGCCAATAACTTGAAATACCATAAATTTAATGTAACCAAGTATCCCTAAAAAATCGAAATAAATAGTAGGAATTAGCTTTGTATAATAACTCAAAGCCATTTTTTTACGTTTGATTTCACGTTCTGTTAGGTCTTCTTTGTCAAATACTTTATTCAGAAAATCGATATTGGCTTTAGCACGTTTTTTCCATAAGTCTTTCCTTGCTACAACAACTACTAATTGTTTTGCAGTTTTTGCAGCACTTTGATTAAAACATGCTTGTGCTAGTTGTTTTAAAGTTTCAGGATTAGTGACATGGTAAAATTCCCAGAGTTGAAGATTACTACTTGTTGGTGCTAAGGATGCATTTACCAAACACTGTTTTACTTTTTTTGTGTCTAGAACATCCTCTTTATAAACTCTTGTAGAACGTCTGTAAGCAATAGCTTCTGAAACTGTTTTTTCCATATTTAAATTTTGAGTTAAACAAAATACAAGATTAGATTATAATAATAAATTCAATTTTCAATTTAAAGCTTATCTTGAGCTTCATAATGAAAAACGAAACCATAGATTATATCAATATAGGTCTTATAATTTTAGCGTTTGTTATAGCTGTATTTTTACCTTTTGAGCTCTTTTTGTTTTCATATGCTTTTTTAGGACCATTACACTATCTCACAGAGATTAATTGGTTAGATGATAAAAACTATTTTTTAAAATCGAGAAATCAAGTATATCGTGTTTTTATCATGATAGCGTGCTCGGTGGCTGCCTTTCCTTTTCTTCGTTATATAGATAATGATTTTATTCAATTGTTAAGTTCTAAAAAGTCTATTATTTTCTTTACGCTTTTTGTCTTTTCTGTAGGGTTACTTTTTATTACTAAGTTAAAACAGTTGTTTGTCGTATTTTTAGGAAGCATTATAATAGGGTTGGTATGCTTTCTTCTTGTGCCTAAAATTGTTATAGCAATGGGCATGTTTCTTCCAACTTTGCTTCATGTTTATGTATTTACATTACTTTTTATGATATATGGCATGCTTAAGAGTTATTCTAAAGCAGGAATTATAAGTGTAGTTTTATTGATTGCGGTTCCTGTGGTATTAATTTTTATAGATATTGTGCCTTCTACATATAAAATTTCAAAGTTTACCGAAGATACTTTCATTAAAAGTGGTTTTTTATCACTTAACACTACAGTTGCTGGACTAATTGAAGAGATAGATAAATCTAAGATTGCACTAACGACTTCGGTAATTGTAAAAGTACAAGTATTTATTGCCTTTGCGTATACCTATCATTATCTCAATTGGTTTTCAAAAACATCTATAATAGGATGGAAGAAAAGCATCACAACTACAAGGATGAAATATATTATTGGAATCTGGTTATTTTCTGTTGGAATTTACCTTTATGATTACAGTACAGGTCTTTTTGTATTATTCTTTTTAAGCCTTTTACATGTATTTTTGGAGTTTCCATTGAATGCCGTAACCATAAGAGAGGTTTTAAAAGCTTTAGCTAGGGTAAAGAATTAAGAATTCACAAACGATTTGAACATGTCCTGTACATTAAAGAACATGTTCAAATTACTTGCAAAATGATGTATATGTTATTTGGACTTTAAAAGTTTAAAGGCATGATTCCATTTGTTGTCTCTAAATCCTGGGATACACCATAAAATACATAACTGTTCAATTACGTTACTGGCTTTTGCTGTGCCCATATCTTCAGCTTCAAAACCAAACTGTTCTACAATCTCGGCAACTTCACTTTTTGCATCTGTATTATTACCAGCAATAAACATTGTTGGTTGACTTTCAAATTCTGGGTTGACCATAAGAGCACTTCCAATAGTGTTGAATGCTTTCACAAAGTTAGCTTCCGGCACGATATCTTGTAATTCTTCCATTAAGGATTTATCCTTTTCAGTGAAAAATTTTAATACACCATCTTCTGGTGCAACATCCGAAATAGGGTTTGTGGCATCTATAATCGTTTTATTCATCAAATCTTTTTTGTCTAAAGATTTTATAACATCTTTTGCTGCTGTACCTTTAGTTGCAAGTATTAAAATATCCCCAAATTTTGCAGTTTCGTCAACACTTCCTAGTTGTGCATTTTCCCCTAATTGGTTTTTCCATTCTGAGAGTTTATCTGTATTTCTGGTGCCGAGCATAATGTTGTGGTTGTATTTTACAAAACCTTCACCCAATGATTTTCCTACTGTACCAGAACCTATGATTCCTATTCTTTTCATCATTTTAGTTTTTATTGATAATTTTTTTTACCAGGCAATAGTTTGACCTAAATGTTCAAACTGAGCTGTTTTTTCAGAAGTGTCAAGCGCTAAATCTACAATTGTTCTAGCGCCTTGTTTTACTGTAAGTGGTGCATGCTCAGTACCTAAGTCTGTCTGTACCCCACCTGGATGCGCAGAGTTTACTTTTATCTTATCGTTCTTTAAAGCTGCTGCTAAGTGAATGGTATAAGAGTTAACCGCTGCTTTTGAGGCATTATAAGCAAATGGTTTTACTTGATAATAATCAGACTTTGGATTATTTGCTTCTTCTAAAGAACCTAATATACTCGAAACATTTACGATGTTTCCTTGCGCACTTTTCTTAATAAGTGGTACCAATTGTTGTGTAAGGTCAACAAGACCAAAGAAGTTTGTTTCAAAGGTATTTCGTAAGATGTCTTGTGTTAAGGAATTTACACTATCCGCATCCCAACTTTCTTTAGCATGAATCATCCCAGCATTGTTTACTAAAATATCGAGCTGGTCATAGTTCTCACTAATGGTTTTTACAGCATCTTTAATGCTGTCTGCACTTGCCACGTCCAATTGAACAAATTCGGCGTCAATGCCTTCATTTTTCAACTGTGATACGGCGTTGTTTCCACGTTCTTCATTTCGTGCACCTACGAGCACTTTAATTCCATTTTGTCCTAATTCTTTCGCAGTTTGGTATCCTAAACCTTTGTTTGCGCCTGTTACTAATGCTACTTTTTTCATAATTTGAATATTTATTTTAATGTTTGTACATACAAATAAGTATGTTTCAATTTTTTTACTGCTCTATCATGGTGTAAGCTTGATGTATGTCGTCAGTTAATTTATCTGCTACTTCTTTTCCCAGTATGTCTGTGTATTGACGGTATAAACTTTGCCACGCAGTTTTTAAAACTGGTCTTAGTGCCAAAGCATTTTCAGTAGGAAACACTTCTGTAGCACGACCTTTAGATTTACGCTCTAGTAAACCACGATATTCCATTTTTTCTATAAGACGAGTTACAGTAGATGGTGTAAGTTGCATTTGGCAACTTATGGCTTTTGGTTGTATACCTGGTGATTCATTAACAGTCATAAGTAAAAAAGCATATGAAGTAGATAAACCAGTAGGTGCAAAAGCTTCATCAGCCATTTTAGTCATTACACGTGCAAACGCATTTGCAGAATGGTATAAACAATTACAATATTTTGATTTGGTGCTTTCCATGATTGAGTGTACAAATATAAAAAAATGTTTGTACATACAAATAAAATAATTTTTAAATAAATTTAATTTTAAAAAACTAGGCTAAATACAGTGCCTTCTCCTTCAATACTTTTTACTAAAATTCGACCTTTATGAAGTAGCATAATTTGTTTACAAAGACTCAGGCCAATCCCACTGCCAGTAGCTTTACTGGTAAAAAATGGTACAAAGATATTTTCTAAGATATCTTGAGGAATTCCAGAACCGTTGTCATAAATTTTAATAACAATATCTCTATTTTTATTTTGTGTAGCTTGTACTTTTATTTGGGCATCTTCTTTGTGCTTGCAAGCGTCAACAGCATTCAATAATAGATTTATAAGAACTTGCTCAATAAGATGTGTGTCAATATCCAACTCTAGTTTTGGCCCAGAAATAGTGAAGTCTATTTCAATATTTTTAGCTTTTATTGAAGGTGCCATTAATAACTGAATATTATTAAATAGCTCTGATATTCTTACTCTTTCTAAGTTGAGATTTGTGACCTTACTTAAACTACGGTAAGTCTTGGCAAACTTTAATAATCCTTCGCTTCTATTTTTTATGGTTTTAATTCCGGAATTTAAGTCCTCAAGCTCAAGATTAGATGCATCAGGGTTTTCTATTGCCAATTGCAAATTTGATTGTAAAGTGTCCGCTAATGAAGAAATTGGTGCTATGGAATTCATAATTTCATGTGTCATAACACTCAATAATTTCTTCCATGATTCTGATTCATTTTTGTTTAAGGTATCATCAATGTTTTGTATTACTATTAATTTGAAAGCATCTTCTTCAACTTGAAAAATGGTGTCTGATATTAAAATCTTAAGATTTTCGTTTTGAAGTGCTACAGATATTGAATTTGGTGTTCTGTAATATGTTTCAAAAATAGTACTGAATAGTTCTGGTTTTCTATTCTCAACAAACCTGATGTTTTTAAATGAAGGCAAATCTAAAATCTCACCAAAAGAATCGTTAGACCAAAGTACATTACCGTCATCTAAATTAAATGCGATAATGCCAATATCTACCATTTCTAAAATTTTCTGGAGATAAACATATTGCGCTTGGTTTTGAGAGTTAATTTCTTTTATGGTTCTGTTAATTTCATTGAAACCTTTATATAGAAATCGAATATCCTTAGGACCTCTATCTTCAGGAAACCATCTTGAAAAATCTCGGTATTTGACGGCTTCAAAAAAATCATCCATAGCCACAAATCTTCTTTTAACAAAGGTGTAAGTATTTATAATAAGATAAACAATACTTAAACCAACAAGCACTAAATAAGTGGTCATATCATTGTTAATAAGGTAAACGAGACCAAAAATAAGGCCAATTAAAAGCGCGATTCTAAAGTATAATCTAAGTATGTAGCCTTTATAGTTCATACTTTTCTAATCGACGGTAAAGTGCAGCTCTCGTAATTCCAAGTTCCTTTGCAGATTTAGAAACGTTGCCTTTGTGTTTTTCTAACACCATCTTAATGGTGTTTTTCTCAACATCATCTAAATTAAGACTTGTTGATTCAATAGGCTTTGATGTGGTTGTGCGTTCTATAGTGGAAAAAACTAAATCCTCAGGTTTTAAAACATTACCATCTGTCATTATTACAGCACGTTCTAGAACGTACTGAAGTTCTCTCACGTTGCCAGGAAAGTCATGCTTTTTAAGTTTTGAAATAAATCCTGAATCAAAAGAAAATGCACTTTTATTGTATTTTTCAGCATAAACAGCAACAAAGTGATGTGCCAATTCCGTAATATCAGTGCCACGTTCTCTAAGCGGAGGAATTGTAATATCAACAGTATTAATTCTGTATATAAGGTCTTTTCTAAACTTTTTTTCGTCTGCAAGAGACTTTGGATCTTCATTAGTTGCACATATAAGTCTAATATCAATAGGGATAGCTTTGTTTGATCCTAATGGATTCACTTCTCTATTTTGTAAAACAGTGAGAAGTCTTACTTGCTGTCCTAGCGAGATATTTCCAATTTCGTCCAAGAATAAAGTGCCGCCATTCGCCGCTTCAAAACGACCTTGACGATCTTCATTGGCACCTGTAAACGCCCCTTTTTTATAACCAAAAAGTTCACTTTCAAATAACGTAGAGGTTAATGCTCCAACATCAACCTTTATAAACGGTTTGTGTTTTCTATTTGAATTATCATGTAATGCTCTTGCAATTAGATCTTTTCCAGTGCCGTTTTCACCTAAGATTAGAACATTGGCATCTGTAGGTGCAACTTTTTTAAGTTTCACAAACACATCATTCATAGAATCACTACTACCAATAATTTCAATGCTATTAGATGAAATATTTTGCTTAGTTTTTGAACTGGATTTTTTACTGCCGATTATTGAGCTGATGGTCTCTACAAACTTTTCATTCTTCCACGGTTTCATCAAAAAATCTGACGCACCTTCTTTTAGACTCCGTATGGCAAGATCAATATCAGCATATGCGGTCATCAAAATAACAGAAAGCTCAGGTTTTAATCTCTTTATTTCATTCAACCAAAAAATACCTTCATTTCCTGTATTCACTAATCCACTAAAATTCATATCTAGAATGACAGCATCTAACGAATATTTATTAAGATGAGAATGGATATTATTAGGATTTTTTTCAACGATAACCTCTTTCACTAATGGTTTAAGGAGTAATCGTAATGCATTAAGAACATCTGCGTCGTCGTCAACCACTAATATGCTTGCATTTTTTAAAACCATGAATACAATATTACGATTTTATTTTAAGGTCAAAAAGCTAATAATATTAAAAGTGTATATGATGTTGTAAGTGTACATTATCGTACATAAAGTGTATCAAAAACGGACACTTTCATCTTGGTTAAAATTAGTAAATATCTAAAAAACAATAAGTTATGTTTTTGGCATCATCTTGACTATATCATTACTGTCAAATTAAAAAATAAAATGGACGTACCAATTCAAAAGAAAAAATTTTCAAAACAAAAGTTAGGTCTCATTGGAGGAATAATTGCAATTGTAGCTTTAATTGTTTTTGTCATAGTACAGACTTCTGGCGGTTCTAAGTTAAATGTACAGAAAGAGCGTTTATCTGTGCATACGGTTTCAAAAGAAGTATTTCAAGAAAACATTCCAGTAAGTGGTACCATTTTACCAATTACTACAATTTATTTAGATGCTTTAGAAGGTGGTAGGGTAGAAGAAAAGTTTGCAGAGGATGGTGCAATGCTTAAAAAAGGAGAACCAATCTTAAGACTTTCTAATACAGATTTAGAATTAAGTTTGATCAATCAAGAAACTTCAGTATATAATTTATTGACTCAAATGCAGATTTCTCAAAATCAAGCACGACAAAATACTATCAACCGACAGAACCGATTTACGGATGTTGAGAATAATCTTATAGAAGCAGAGCGCGTTTATAATCTGAACAAACGTCTTTATGACAAAGGAGCCATTGGAAGACAAGACTTTGAATCTTCAAAAAATAGTTTCGAATATCAAAAAGAACTTATGGTATTGGCAAAACAAGTTCTTTCGGAAGATTCTATATCTGCTAAACTTGAAATTAAACAAGCTCAAGACTCGTATGCAAGAACACAAAGTGCCTTAGAACTTATGCGCAAGAAAGTTGGAGATTTAGTAGTAAGAGCACCAATTGATGGTCAATTAACTTCATTAGACGCTGAGATAGGACAATCGATTAACAAAGGTACTCGATTAGGACAAGTTGATGTAACAACAGGTTATAAAGTAAGAGTTGATGTAGATGAGCATTACATCTCCAGAATTTATTCTGGTCAATCAGGCACGTTTAAGTTGAATGGTAAGAGTTACACACTAATAATTAAAAAGGTTTTCACACAGGTTACAAACGGACGTTTTCAGGTTGATATGGTTTTTGAAGGTGAAACGCCTCAAGGTATAAGAAGAGGTCAAAATCTACAAATTCGATTGGCATTGAGTGCTGAAAAGGAGGCACTATTGGTAGCAAAAGGTGGATTCTTTCAAAAGACTGGCGGTAATTGGATGTTTAAAGTTAGTGAAGATGGAAGCTCGGCATATAAAGTAAATGTAAGATTGGGAAGTCAAAATACAGAATACTTTGAAGTTCTTGAAGGACTGAACCCAGGTGATAAAGTTATAACGTCTAGTTATGATTCTTTTGGCGAAGTTGAAGAACTGATACTTAAGTAGTGTGAAGTAGATAGTAAATAGTGTAAAGTTTAATTCAAAATAGAATAGTAAATAATAACCAATAGAGCTAAAAGCTAAAAGCCAAAAGCTAAATAAAAAATAAATACAATGATACAGATTACGGACTTAGAAAAATTCTACAGAACAGAAGAAGTTCAAACCATTGCGTTAAACAAATTATCCTTTGGAGTTAAAGAAGGTGAATTTGTGGCAATTATGGGACCTTCAGGATGTGGTAAATCCACCTTGCTTAACATCATAGGTTTACTAGACGACCCAGATGGTGGAAGTTTTAAATTTAATGGTGAAGAGGTTTCAGGTTATAATGAACGTAAGCGTTCAGATTTACGTAAACATAATATTGGTTTTGTGTTTCAAAGCTTTAATCTGATAGATGAGCTTACGGTATTTGAAAATGTAGAATTACCACTCATTTACACAGGAGTAAAGCCGTCGGAGCGTAAGAAACGTGTTGAGGAAGTTTTGGAGAAAATGCAAATAATGCATCGAAGAAACCATTTTCCACAACAATTATCAGGTGGTCAGCAACAACGTGTAGCCGTAG
>NZ_JABSSU010000011.1 GCF_013213835.1 Winogradskyella sp.
AATATACCTCCAGGCGTAACTACCATGTCTACAAAACCACCTTCACATGTAGGAACTATACTGAAGGTTGAGTCGTCTTCATCTAATACTGTTAAATCGACTAAAGAAGAAGATGGACAAGGCCCATCAAATGTGTATTCAATAGTGTAAGTTGCACTTGGACTGGCGTTAGTTACTGTTCCCGTTGCCGCATCTATTAGCGCTCCATCAACCGGAAGTGGATTAAAACTATATACTCCACCAGCAGTCACAAAAGTATCTACCACACCACCATCACATGTGGCAAGCATTGTGAATCCTGGATCATTAGTTATTTCAACTGTGAATGTATTAACTTCTGTTTCAGGACAAAATCCAATATTGGTAGTGTAGCTCACTGAATACGAGCTTCCAGAAACTGCATTTGTTACTGTTCCAGAATTAACATCGATAACCGCTCCATCCATAGGATCTACATCAAAAGCAAAAGTTCCACCAGCATCACCTAAAATATTGACTGTTGCACCATCACACGTTGGTATTAATTCAAAGCTTGGATCTTCTTCAGGAAAAACAGTAAAACTTAACTCACCAAAAGAAGGACAAATACCATTTGTTGTATATCGCACTGTATAGGTTGTGTCAGGAATACCATTAGTCACCGTTCCTGTGGTTGCATCAATTACAGCTCCATCAGTTGGTACAGGATTAAAACTGAATGTACCTCCAGGTTGATTTAAACTTGAGATAAGTGCACCATCACAGGTTGCTTGGATACTAAACTCAGAATCATCAGTCGGATTAACAACAACTTCTAAAGTCACTTCAGGGGAACACTGATTATCTGGTGTAAATGTATACGTAGTTGTAGCTTGGTTATTTATAATAGGTGACCATGCACCTGTAATACCATTATTTGACGTTGTCGGTAAAGGTGCTAGCATATCACCTTGGCAAATTGTAGGAATAGCATCAAATACAGGAGTATCTATTGGCTCAACTGTGATAGTAACTTGTTCTGTTGTTGTTTCGCCACAAGTGTCACTTATTGTCACCGTATAAGTTGTTGTTACCGTCGGTGCTAAAGTTGGGTTTGCAATATTAGGATCACTAACCCCGGCTATTGGTGACCAAGAATAACTTACACCACTAGGCACTGTAGCGTCAATATCATAGTTATCGCCGACACAAATAGTTTGATCTTCAAATAATAGATTTTCAACAAAGGTTATACTATTAAAGCAGACTTGGTGTAAATTGGAAAAACCACCTGTTGATCCAACAAATCCGAAATACACTGTTTCATCACCATTAAAAATATTTGCTTCGATATCTAGATTCAGTGACAACCTCAATACACAATCAAAATATACATCAAATATCTGAGCTGTAGCATTCCACTGTATTTTTATTTCATGGTCTGCGCCGTCCTCAATATTAGGACTTATAACACTGGCTTGAATCGGACCAGCTAAATTATTGCTTGCATTATGGTTTGGCACACCATTTCTCATAATGGAGATATGATCAGAAGGTAAATCTCCGTTTTCGGGATTTGTAAACGTATCAAATTCGACTATGAGTGATTCATTTATACCTTCATATCCTACACCACCACCTTCACCTCCAATAATAGGATTTTGTGTGGTCTTAAAAACTAAAGCCATTCCGTCAGCACCATTAGCATCATTAATTCCAAAATTATTCTGATAGTAAATAGTAAAATCTTCATCAAAATCAATAGGGTTGTTATACCATACACCACCAGATTGCCATAATTCATCTGGTGTAATTATAAAACAATTACCTCCAATATCAACTGCATCACCAATGGTTGTGGCATTGAGTTGTGCATTTAAAGTGTGGGATGATATAACTAGACAAATAAAAGTAAGTAATCGTATAAAGAGTCTTGAAATTTTCATATAACGTAAACTGGTATTTTGGGATAATTGAACACTTACATATAGGTTAAAATAAAAAGCAACTCTAAAAGGCGTGTCAATTACAACTAAGCTAACAAAGATAAGTTTTTAAGATTTATTACTTTTGCCTTTCGCATTTTTTATCATGATTATAATCACTTTAACAAAATGAAAAAGGCATTATTTAAAATGATTGCCAAAATCAATAAATTAATTTTACCTAGTTATTCTAAAAAACAACTAGATCTGACTAAGGCCACAAAAATTCAACTAGCCATTTTTGGATGGCGTCTATACGTTACAAAACGGGCCTTAGACTAGAGAATAACATTCTACTCTCCTAATTTTTAATTAATTATTTTAGGCTAGACCAATTCATTATTTAACATTTTGGCATATAACTTGTTAAAATGTTAAAAGATAAATAACTTTAACACGCTATTAATTATAAATAATCATGAAATATTCCCTTTCATTTTTACTGTTATTGACATCCCTTTTAACAGTAAACGCACAAGATCAAAAAATTATTGAATACCCATTTAATGAGCCTGGCTCTGAACCCTCCAGAGGCGTCTTTGGTGAAGATGACCGAAAAGAAATAAAGGATGCAGAAGGCTATAAAGACTTTGCTAGAGCCACAGCTGTCATGGTTTCTAAAAGAAATATCTATAACAATGAATTTTACTCATGGTCGCTAAGAGAAAAAATTCAAAACAAATATGGTAAAGAAGTAAAAATATCTGAGGATGTGAGATTTCTAGACCAACCCGCAATCGGCTCTTGCTCAGGCTTTTTAATTGCGCCAGACATCTTGGTGACTGCTGGTCATTGCATTAACTCAATGGAAGAAGCTGAAAATGTGGTTTGGATTTTTGACTATACAAACGACATGAAATTTATTAACAATCGAAAACTAGAATTTGATCCCGAAAATATTTTTGAGGTTGAAAGCATCATTACATCAAAATTAGATGACGACACTGATAAAGGTTATGAAGATGATTATGCAGTTTTAAAACTAAAGCGAAAGTCTACAAGAGCACCCTATCGCTTTAGAACTAGCGGGTCTGTTTTAGAAGGTGGAGCAATCAATACCATTGGTTCACCAAAGGGTTTACCACTTAAATTTTCTACTAATGCAACTGTAGTAGATAACTCACCAAACACATGGTTTAAAAGTGATATTGATTCTTTCCCTGGAAATTCCGGTGGTCCTGTCTTTGATCAAGATGGTTTTTTAGAAGGTATTTTGGTTAGAGGTGCAGTAACATATGATGACGATTGGAGTTTAACAGGTGACTATTATTACGATAGTTCTTGTAATTGTATCAAAACCGTGACTTGGCAAAGCGTTCGATATACTGCAGGTTGCCAAGCACATAGAATTACAAAAATACCTCCACATGCACTTATAACTGCTATCTATTCTAACATTGAATACGCCATCACCAATAGTTTAAAAGAACGTTTTGATTCATGGGAAATTTACAATTGGATTTTTAATCATAAATACACTCAGGACAATGGCCGTTTCGAAAATTTAGCTTTGAACTACAGCAACACCTATGCACTTAAAAGTATTTTAGAACTTACTGCCGAAAAAATTTCTGATAGTTATGCTAGAGAATTAATTAACAAAGCGATTAACTCTAATAATATTGAAGCTTTAGAAGTCCTATTGGAAGCAGAATTATTAGCCGACGCCGGTATGAAATCAAAATACACGGCACTACAAAAAGCCATTATAGATGGTAATATTGACGTTGCTGAGACACTTATCAATTATGGTGCAGATGTTAAAGTTAAAACATCATCTAATGAAAACTTACTTCACATTGCAGCAAAAAATGGAAACATGGAATTAGCTAAGCTATTGGTTAAAAACAAAGTAAGTGCTAAAGCAAAAAACAATAAAAAATTGAGACCTGAAAAGGTAGCTAAAAAAGCAGGTCATAAGTCATTAGCTAAATTTTTGAAACGCTACAGAAAAGGTAAACTTTAGTATTAAAATACCGCTAATAAAATGAATCTCATTTCGAATCTCTGCATAATGCTAAATAGACGAATCTTTCTCAAATTAAGAATCATCATACCTATTTTCATGATGTTTTCTTTAACTGTAATCGCTCAGAATAATGAATACATCAAACTCGTTGATGACAATATTACGTTATTAGATTCATGCCTTACAAACAGAAGTGATTATTCCCTTTTTAAGCTGCAGTTAGTTGATAGTACAATTACAATAGACAGTCTAAAGATTCAAACAGAAGCTAATTATAAAAACAAAGAATTTAATTCTATTGATCGTTTTAACCAATTTGACTTTAAATTTTGGTTGCTTTCTAATGACAGCTATAAAACCTATGGTGATTTTAAATTAAGACTATCATATTACATCAATGGTAATTTAATTGAACAGAATTATGTCATCTGTTTAGATTATATAGATCCTAATCAAAAAGACCGAGGTTCATCTAATTCACCTGATTATGTCACCTTATCCGTATACTTTGGAACTGATAGAAATAACACAAGATCAGACAATCTTAATGAAGCTTTTGGCACAAAGCGATCTTCGCTAAAATATGGTATTGTAGAAGTAAGCATACCGCATGACCATAGAATAGGTGAAATTGAAAGCCCAGCTATATGGAAGTTCGAATTTTCAGAAGATCCTAAAAAGCATATGATGCTTCAAGAGATTTCACTACTAGAAAAAGATGCCTTTTTTGATAAACTATCTAAAGATATTCAAGAATCTGAAAAGAAAAGTACCTTTTTATTTGTGCATGGTTACAACACATCATTCAGTGAAGCAGCCAAGCGTACTGCTCAAATATCTTATGATTTAAAATTTGACGGTAAACCGGTATTTTACAGCTGGCCATCACAAGCTTCAACGTTTAGATATGGTAGAGATGAAGAGAACATAGCCTGGTCACAATCAAATATGCAACGTTTTTTAGAGGACTATCTTTCTAAATCTAAGGCAGAAGACATCTATCTCGTAGCTCATAGTATGGGTAATAGAGGACTAACTAGAGCCATTGTTGAAGTTATGAAAGACCATCCAGAGCTCAAGTCTAAAATAAAAGAAATCATTCTCGCTGCACCAGATATTGATGCAGATGTCTTTAAAAATGAGATTGCACCACAAATGGTTTCTGAAACAAAAAAGCCAATAACACTTTATGTTTCTTCTGATGATTTAGCCTTAAAAGCTTCAAAACTTTTACACGGTAATCCAAGAGCTGGTGACGCAGGTGAAAAAATGGTCATTGTAGAAGGTATTGAAACTATTGATGCCTCTGGTATCGACACTAGTTTTTTAAGTCATTCTTACTTTGCCGACACAAATTCAATAATTTCAGATATATTCGATATTATACAATCAGGACAACGCGCTTTAAATCGTAAACGTTTATCCTTAATAAAACTTAAAGACAATATTTTTTACTGGAAAGTGAAACAGTAAAAAACACACTAATTTAGTTATTATGAAAATGAAGTACATTAAAACAATCAGCATACTAACCATACTGTTGACCTCAAGTTTATCCTTTGCACAAGAACGCTATAGAATTACCTATGACTACGCGACGGATAAAATAAATTACTTACACATAGATAAAAATAACAAGGTCATTGATACCTTAGACAAACCAAAAATTAAGCGAAACAGTCTTGTAGAACTCAAGTTGTCAAATGTTAATCCTTTTGCCGTACAAGTTAAAACCGACGTTCAAGAAGAGGATCTTATAAATACAGGTCAAGGTTTCAATTTTAGTTCATTACTAGGAAGTATTAATTCTTTTACCGGCGATAATATTGACTTAAATACGTCAAACCTTCCTGATTCTAATCTATTTAGGTCAGAAGGAGGTTCTAGAGGAAGTGCTACTGCTAAAAGCAGTGTAGAGGATTTAAATAATCAAATTACCAATGTAGCTGCTTTAAAGTCTACATTAATATCTAATCTTTTAAATCCTAATTTAGATAAAGCGACTATTATGGAAAATCTTTTATCTACTGCTGATGCGGATATGGATGCGCGCCTTCCAAGTGCTCAAGACAATTTTTATATGTATTTAGCTAAAGTAGAGAAATCTATTAAGGATAGTAAATCACAATTAGAAAGTGATATCAGTGCAATGTCAAAAGACATTGAAACATCTGCTACAGACTCAGAAAAAGCAGTTTCTAGAGGCGAATTAGTGTCAAGGAATATTGCCATGGCAGATTTACAGCGCCTTATGGCAGATCTTAATAATTCTACCGGAAAAAGTCTTCAAAGTTTAGATGAATTACGTTCGCTTTACACCATTTTAGAAGCTTCTAACTTTGAGCAGACCTATGATTACGAGCTATCTGCCGATAAGGTAAACATAGAATTAAAGTTTGTACAGAGTGATTTTTCTAATGACATTGATAATGACGACACTTCTACAACTTTAAAAACTAGAAACATTAAAATGTTTTCTAAAGGTGGATTTAAAATAAATACAAGTGTTGCCATGACCTTGAATAATTTCGGCAACAATTCTAACGATTATTTTATTGACGAATCTGGTGTTATTGGTGCAGATAATAACGACTTTTTTGTACCTAATCTCAGCACCATGATCAACTTTTACCCTTTTATTGGAGAAAACTTTAATATTGGTGGAAGCTTCGGATTGTCTATTCCAATATCAGGAAATAACAATATTTCTGGCGTCAATTTCTTATTAGGTCCATCGCTATTTTTTGGAAGTAAAAGTAGATTAGCACTTTCTGGCGGAGTTGCTTATGGACCAGTACAACGCTTAACAAACGGATTAGAAGTTGGTGACAACACAAACTTCTCAAGTGTAGATAACTTTACAAAGAACGTTTATGACTTCGGATACTATTTTGGTATTTCGTTTAGCCTTTTCGACCTTAACTAATTAATATAAAGACTATAATCATGAAAAAATATTTTATTCTCATACTAACTTTAGCTTTTAGTATTAATGCCATGGCAGAAAAACATGCGCTTATTATTGCAGTTGGAGATTATCCTGTAAAAACAGGTTGGTCTTCTATTAGCTCTGCTAATGATGTACCGTTGATTAAAAACACCTTATTAAACCAAGATTTTAAAGAAGATAATATTGTTGTTCTTAAAAATGAAATGGCTACTAGAGCAGGAATACTAGAAGCCATTAAAGCACTTCAAGCAAAAATTAAACCAGGTGATATTGTAGTGATCCACTACTCTGGTCATGGACAACAAATCTTTGATGATAATGGTGAAGAAATTGATGATAAAGACGAATCCATTGTACCATATGATGCTTTAGTGAAATTCATTCCAAATAAATACGAAGGTCAAAATCACATAAGAGATGACGAATTAGGAAATATAATTGCAACCTTTAGAAATGCTTTAGGGACCGAAGGTCAATTGCTTATGCTTTTAGACAGTTGCCATTCTGGTTCGGCAACTCGTGGTGGAAAAGCGCGTGGTGGTGAAGCTACGTTTGCTCCACCAGGTTGGAAAGCTAATTCAAGTAATAACAACAAAGGTAGTGGGCTTTTAGAACCTGTAAAAGCAGGACCAAACGCAGCACCATTTGTTATGCTTTCTGGCGCTTCTGCAGACGAATTAAACTACGAATACGAAGGTTATGGCTCATTGAGTTTTGCATTCTCAAAAGCAATGAACGATTTAGGTTCTGATGTTACTTACAGAAAATTATTCTCAGCCATATCGGCTAACATGAATGTGATCTCGCCAAACCAAACACCAACAGCTGAAGGTGACTTGGATTATAAATTATTTGGTGGAGAATATGTAAAACAACAACCCTATTACCCAATTACTAAAATTTCTAGAGCCGATATTATTAAAATTAATGCGGGTAAGTTGCAAAGCCTATTCGATGGAACTACAGTAAATATTTTACCTGCAGGTACTTCAAAAGTAGAAGAGAAAGATATTATAGCAAAAGGATCAATTACTAGAGCACGTTTTAATGAATCTATCATAAAGCTAGACACACCACTAAGTACCACAAACGAAAAAGAGTTATGGGTTTTTGTGGACGAACCGACTTATGGCGATATTTCTTTAAATATTTACCTTGACGAATCCTTAAAATCGAAGTCTATTAAAAAAGAAATCGAAACCTTTTTAGCTGAGAAAAAAATTGGGAAAATTGTAGATGTTGCAACTGAGGCCAAATTAATTATTGCTCAAGAACAAGAAAAGATATCTATCCTCACCGTTAGTGGTCAAGACACCGAAATTATAAGTGACGAATCTATTTTTAGTCAGCCACAAAAAGATGGCAAGTATGATTACAAGGAAATAACCAATACTTTATTCAATTATGCGCAAGGTTCTTATCTAAAGGAATTAAATCTTAATAATGCGGATTACGAATTTGAATTTCGACTTTTACCAGGAAAGTATAACGCAGAAATAGATGAAGTTGAATTTCTTGAGGCAGATGCATTTATAGATGAAGCAGGTAAATTTAAAGTAAATACTGATGGTGATGTTGTGTTTTTAGAAGTCACCAACAAGAGTGATCAACCACTGTATTTTAGCATTATAGAAATTAATACTAAAGGTGAAATTGCCACATTTATGCCAAATGACACTTGTAAGTTAAATGACAATGAAAGACGTATTATGCCAGGCAAAACCATGGTTTTTGAAAATTGCCAATTCGAGTTTGGACCACCATATGAGACGTTAATCCTTAAAGGTTTCGCTACACCAAAACCTATTAATTTTAAATCTACAGTAGATAGTAGAGGTGAGAAAACTGGTACTCGCGGTGCCGGTGATAGCAACCCTTTAGAAGACTTTATCGGTGAAACCTATACCCAAACAAGAGGTAGAAAAGCTAGTAGCAGAACTAGTGGCGGAAAAATTGATGGCTATAGCACAGAGTTTGTGTATGAGATTGTGAGAAGTAAGGAGTAAATATCACAATTAAATCTGAATTGGAATGATTTTAAAATTATTAACTGTAAGGCAATTAAAAACTATTTTAATTTTAGTTTCATTATTAAATTGTATCAATGCTTATGCGGAAAAATATGCACTGATAATTGCTATTGGTAATTACCCTGAAGAATCTGATTGGAATAAAATCAATTCGGATAATGACGTACTTTTAATAAAAGAAACCCTTTTAAATCAAAAATTCAAAAAACAAAACATCTCTGTTTTAATGAACGAATTTGCGACAAAAAAAGGCATAACTGACGCATTAGAAAAGTTACACGAACAAATTAATACTGGCGATTTTATTATAATACACTACTCAGGGCACGGACAGCAAATTTTTGATGATAATGGAGATGAAATTGACAACAAAGACGAATCTCTTGTACCATACAATGCATTTTCAGAATTTACGCCTGACGTTTATGAAGGCGAAAATCACATTCGAGATGATGAATTGGAACGAATGATTTTAAAATTTAGAAAAAAACTAGGACCGAATGGTCAACTTTTAATACTATTAGACAGTTGTCATTCTGGTTCTGCAACGCGTGGTGGAAAAGCTCATGGTGGACATTCAACTTTTGCACCTCCAGGTTGGAAACCCGGAAAAAATAATGATAATAAAGGAAGTGGTCTTATAGAACCAATAAAAGTAACTTCTGAAGCTGCTCCCTTTGTAATGATATCAGGTGCTTCCGCTGATGAATTAAACTATGAGTATAAGGGTTATGGTTCCTTAAGTTTTGCATTTTCTAAAGCCATGAATGATTTGGGATCTGACGTTACCTACAGAAAATTGTTTTCAGCAATTTCTGCCAAAATGAACGTGATTTCACCCAACCAAACACCCACAGCAGAGGGTGATTTAGACTTTAAACTATTTGGTGGAGAATATGTAAAGCAACAAGTGTATTTTCCAATTGATAAAATAACTAGAGCGGATATTATTAAAATAAATGCTGGTAAATTACAAAACCTTTTTGATGGAACAACTGTAGTTATCTTACCTGCAGGAACATCTAAGGTTGAAGACAAAGATATTATCACTAAAGGCACTATTACTAAAGCGCGTTTTAATGAGTCTATCATTAAGTTAGATACACCATTAAAAACAACTAACGAAAAAGAGCTTTGGGTCTTTATTCATCAACCAACATTTGGTGATATCTCCTTAAATATTTTCTTCGATCCATCCTTAAAATCGAAAGATATTAAAGAAGAAGTAAAAGGATTTTTAGAGTCTAAGAAAATTGGACAAATTGTGGATTCTGACTTAGACGCAAATTTGATCATTGCTGAAGACAAAGATTTAGTTTCTATTCTCACTGTCAGCGGTCAAAATTCAGAAATAAATGGTGATGAATCTATTTATAGTCAAGCAGAAAATGGTGGAAAATATGATTTCAAAGACTTTACTAATGCCATATTTAATTACGCCCAAGGATCTTATTTAAAGAATTTGAACTTAAAGAATAATGACTACGAGTTTGAATTCCGCTTACTACCAGCTAAGTACAATCCAGAAATTGATGAAGTTGAATATCTTGAAGCTAATGCATTTATAGATGAAGCTGGTAAATTCAAAGTAAATACTGACGATGATGTAGTATTTTTAGAAGTCACCAACAAAAGTGATCAACCACTTTATTTTAGCATTATAGAAATTAATACTAAAGGTGAAATTGCACCGTTCATGCCAAATGACGACTGTACACTTAATGATAATGAAAGACGCATTATGCCTGGCAAAACTATGATTTTTGAAAATTGTTACTATCAATTTGGTGACCCATATGAAACATTAGTATTAAAAGGTTTTGCGACCCCAAAACCTATTAATTTTAAACCAACCGTGTTATCTAGAGGAAAAAAGGCAGGTACTCGTGGATCTGGTGAAACAAATCCATTAGAAAACTTTATAAGTGAAACGTATTCACAGACTAGAGGGAGATCGATTCGAACTAAAAGATCTAAAAGGATAGACGGCTACAGTACAGAGTTTGTGTATGAGATTGTGAGAAGTAAAGAATAAAATATGAAAAAAATATTAGGGGTCTTTTTTGTTTTATGCTTTACTCAAATAAGTTTTGCTGGTTGGTCAAAATCAGGATCTTATTTTATGTTTTATGATGGCAACTCCAAACTTATTGATTGCTCATATTTTATGAGCACAAATAATTATAGCGTTACTTTTTATTTACATGAAATTGGCGGAGAAAACTGGAGTAAAATTCCTTTTGTAAGTTACACAGACTTGAAAGGAGATGTAATTAGTGTAAAAGAACGTCGCATAGCACCACAAAATGGAGTTTTGATAAAAAGCAACCTATATTTTCATGATACTGAAGGAAGTATTTATCAACTTAATATTGAAAACAAAAAAGTTATTGAAATACTACCACCAACAAATCATCAAAGTCGCGAATCATTTAGAGCAAATAAAGGCATAGGCTTAAGTCATTTCCAATTATTAAAAAACAATATTATTTACTGTTCGGGAAACAACATACTTAACATCTATGACATTAAGAACAAGGAATTCGTTTCGAAAATGAAAATAAATGGCGAAATAACAAATATTCACGTGCAACCAAACCAAGAGTTTTTTTTAATTTCTTTATCAAATGGAAAAACCATTATTTATGATTCAGAGACACTTAAAACGAAGGACACTTTAGACACGCATTATGGGTCATTTTTTAGTAACAACTACGAATTAACTTATCAAAATATTGAAAAGGATTCACTTATAACTTATAATTTTCAAACAAAACGTATTAATTCTAGAACCAAGTATCTGTCAGGTTCTTATATCAGTTCAATAAAAAATTTAGAAGACAGATACCATTTAATTGAGGAAATCAAATACCCAGAAAACAGAGCAGATGACGGATTTCTTAATTTTTATGTAGTCAATAAAACCTCGGGGATTATTTACAAAGAAATCAAAAAGGATTTAATTGGCATAAACCGAAATGACGTACCATTTTATCTTGGATATGATGAATATGCTTTAAACTTTTATCTAGAGGCTGATCAGCAAACATTTAAAACTGACCTGTCAGACTTATTCAAATTTACTGAGGATAATAACGGCCCACAAATAACCCTTGAGGGCTATAAAGATATTACCAATGAAATTTTTACCACAACAGAGGAAACTGTGCTAATTAAAGGATTTGCATTTGACCAAGAACAACAAACAAAACATAGTATTAAGATTGAACCTCAAAAGACAGCATTTAATTATACTACAAAAGACACTGATGGCCTCTTTATAGGGCTAAATATAGGAGTCAACACTATTTTAGTAAGCGCCAAAGATAAATATGGCAATGAAACAAGGGAAAAACTAATAATAAGACGAATAAATAAGGTCAGAGGTTCTGTTGCAAATTCTAAGAAAGCATCAATAGAAGATAAGATTGGAAGTTTTACCTATAAAGCCTTGCTAATTTCTAATCAGAACTATACTAATGAGATTGAGCCTTTAGAATTCCCAAATAAGGACGCTTTAAAACTAAAATCAATTCTTGAAACAAAATACTCTTTTGAGAAAGAAAATATCGTTCATATACAAGATGCGACACGTTCTGAAATAATAAATGTATTAGACTCACTAGTTGCTACAATAAACCAAAAAGACAACCTTTTAATCTTTTATGCAGGTCATGGTGTATTTGACGAAAATCTAAATAAAGGGTATTGGCTCCCAATAGATGCAAAATCTCAATCTAAAAGTAATTGGGTCTCAAATAGTGACATAAGAGATTATTTAATTTCTTTTAAATCACAACACACCTTACTCTTAACAGACGCCTGCTTTAGTGGTTCTATATTTGAGTTCAAAAAAAGAGATCTGACCAGTAAGGAAATGAAAGTCAGTGAAAAACTATTAAGTAAAAAATCTCGTAAAGCAATGACAAGTGGTCTTAATAAGCCGGTGCCCGATGAGAGTATTTTTATAAAATATTTACTTAAAGAATTAGATCAAAATAAGAAATCATTTATAAGATCTGGTGAATTATATAACGAAATTAGAGAAGCTGTAATCTCTAATACTGATAACAATCCTCAATTTGAAATTATAAAAAATTCTGGACACGAAGGTGGAGAATTTATCTTTCTAAAACGAAATAATTGATACAGTATGAGATTCCTTTGCTTCATTTTACTTTCAATCCCAACACTTCTTTACTCAAATATAGCTGATGATGGAGGAAAACGTGGACCTCGCAAAAAAAATCCTATTAATATCCATGTCATTTCTGTTGGCATAAATAATATCACAACTTTTGGCAATACTCCTATTGGTAATGTGGTATTAGAAAACTGTATTAATGATGCCAAGACTTTAATACAGAAAATGGAGAAAGACGTTGATAAAATTGATTTTAAAGACACTTATGATAGTTCTCGTGGACCATCTCAAATAAAACGAGATACTACACAAACTATAAAGCCAAAAATATTTTCGTATCTCCTCCTTGAAGAACAAGCTACTGCAGCCAACATAAGAAAAGCACTTAAAGAGGTTGTAAAAAATAGCACATCCAAAGATTATTTTGTGTTTTACTTTGGTGGTTTATCTATTGAAAACAAAGCTAACGAAACATTCTTAGTCCCGAGAATTCAAATTGAAAAAGGCGGTAAAATTAACATTGTTAAGGAGCAGTCAAAGTATGACCTAATCAGTTTAAAAGAACTTGCCACTTTCATGAACCAAATACCAGCACAAAATCAAATGGTAATTTCTGAAGCTGGTAATGGTAGAGTATTTGCTCAAAATCTTCAAGCAGAACTGTTTGAGTTAGATCCAGTTTTAGCACTAAACACGGATAGAAACCGAATCATCTTAACCTCAGTAGGCTTAGGTTTTGATAAATCTAAATGTGACCCCAACCATGCACCATTAATGAAATACATTCTTGAAGCTGGAAACATTTACAATGTATTTGAGAATTTTTACCATTATGAATATTTACTCAATAAAGTAGAAATACGATGTAACCTATTCAACACCAAGTATTTCTATTTATCACAAGAAAAAGACTATAAAAAACTATTACAAAAAAGAGTAGTTATATCAAATTCTAGAGGTGCTAAAGGCAAAAAAGTAAAGTCTAAGCAAACGGAAAATATAGAATCTACCACTCATGCTTTAATCATAGCAACAAACGCCTATAACCGAGAACAAGTGAGTTGGGATAACCTTAAAAACCCTCTAAATGACGCGAATTCAGTTTCAGAATTACTAGAGCAAAAATACAATGTTAAAGTCACCAAACTCTATAACGAACCCAGACAAGAAATTATAAAAGGTATTATTAGGCTAAAAGAAAAAGTAGACAAAAACGATAAACTCATTGTTTTTATTGCTGGTCACGGTCATTATAGTGAATTGTTTTCACAAGGCTATATTGTTCCAACAGACTGTAAGTCTCTAGATGAAGACACAACGTTTGATAGTTACATACCCATGTCTACTCTAAACCTATTATTTGACAGTTTTAGATCAAAACCTATTTTTACAGTTTTAGATGTCTGCTATGGTGCAAGTTTTGAAATGAATGAAGCTGATCTTATGATAGAAAATTATGTTAATGCCGAATTTGATAAGGGTATAGAAAATTATATTGCAGAAACTGATAAAAGCTTTTCAAGAATAATCTTGGCTTCGGGTAAACAAGAAGTGCCCGACTTTTGGAATAACTCTCTAGACCATTCACCATTTGCTAACAAATTCATTAAAGCATTAGAAAACGAAAAAGAGTTTATATCACCTGGTAAAATAATTCAATATTTGAGAGGAAATGCAACAAGACCAATTTTAAAGAAATTTGGAAAACATGAAGTGACCGGTGATTTTTTATTGCAAGTACTTAACTAACCTAGGATTTATATTTGATTAATAGCGTGTTCTTTCAAAGAAAAATACAATTAATCTCAAAATAATTTAAAAATACGTTTCGCATGAAAAACTTATCGTGTCTTTGTCTAGTGGTCTTGACTTTCTTGCAATGTTTTGCTCAAGACAACAAACAACAAGCAAACAAAAATATACTTCAACAATTTCATGATTCCAATAATCTTAGAAACACACGTGGCGTAACAAAAAAACAAATAACAAACAACAACACTCCTGTTATAACTGCTAGTTCTCTAACTTTCCAACTCCAATTCTATAAACAGAATGTAGCTGTTCTCCTCTACTCTTTTAAAAATAATAAACTTCAATTAACACTTACAACAAAAGAGTACTTTTTGAAAAACAGCGAAATAGAAAACACTTATGTTATAACAACAGAATATGATAAAGATGAATTAATGACAGATTTGGATAAACTAAATTATTATTTCGCTACACAAAATTCAAATGCAATAATTAATAATAGAGGATCTTTACCAAATAAATTGAAAATAAAAAACAAAGACTTTGATGCTTTATACAATAGAATTAGCGAGACTCTTTTTCCCGAGGTCTTAAACTTTAAAAACCTTGACCACTTGATCATAGTACCATCTGGCAATGTTGGAACAGCACCATTTGCTGCATTAAAAATTGGCGACCAATATTTAATTGATAAAATGAGCTATTCTATAGCACCAAGTATCGGAAGTATTTTAAATATAAATAAAGAGCGAAATGGATTTAATAAAGCACTTTTTATTACAAATCCAATATTTCCTAATGACGACAAATGGAATTTTGCTGAATTACCTGGTACGGCTGAGGAAGTTCATACAATTACATCTCTCTTGAATGAAGATAAATATAATATTCTTAAAGAAGGAGAGGCTTCAAAAAAAAATACAGAAGCCATAATGGAAAACTATGATCTACTTTATTTTGCTACTCACGGCTATTCTGATGTGAACAACCCATTAGATGATAGTTTTATCGCGTTATCTGGGAATGACGTCTCTAATTCATTTTTAACTCCACGTGAAATACAAGAAAAAAACCTAAACGCGAGACTTGTAATATTAAGTGCCTGCCAAACAGGTTTAGGAGGTAAACATGATGGTGGTATTATTGGCTTAACAAGAGCATTTCAGATTGCTGGTGCAGATCACATATTAATGAGTTTATGGAACATTGATGACGCCGAAACTGCAACTTTAATGAGTATGTTTTTTAAGGAATATATAAATAACAAAAGTAACTTATCACCACATCAAGCATTAAGAAATGTCATTTTAAAATATAAGAAAGAGGTTAATCCTGACCCCAAGTATTGGGCAGCATTTTCTATATTTGGTGCGCCATATGTAGATACTTCAACTGATATAGCTTTGAATATTTCTCTTCAGGAACCAGATGACATTAAACTTCATAATGCTATAACGAGATACCTTCACGAAAAAAAAATTGGCACAATCCTAGAACCGGACAAAAGACATTTGGCAGAATTACTAATAAAAAGAAATACAGCTAACAACACATTTATTATAAAAGACCCTCAAAGTGAAGAAATACTTAAAGTATTAAATTCCTTTGATGATACTTGTAATTATTTATTCAGTTTTGCTCAAGGTAAATTCTTAAAAAATTTACAAATTAAAAATAAGAATATAGAATTAGAATTTGAATTACTACCAATTTCACATGATGGAACATATAATGACCTGGTTGTTTTAGACACTAAAGATTACTTATCTAAAAATGGGCTATTCCAAGTAGTACCTAATAATGATTCAGTAATTCTAAAAGTCACCAATAAAGGAAGACAAGCATTTTATTTTTCAATTATTGAAATAAATAGTCATGGGGAAATTGCCGCATTTATGCCAAATGATGATTGTAGTTTAAACGATGATGAGAAACTTATTTTACCAAGTGAAACAAAGGTTTTTGAAAATTGCTATTTTGAGTTTGCTCCACCTTATGAAACCTTAACTCTTAAGGGATTTGCAACTTACAAACCTATAAATTTTAGGGGAAAAAATTACGATACAAGTATGAAATCTCTCAGTTTTGAAGAATACAGTAAAAAAATAAATTCAAATAATACTCTCAAGAAATCTAATAAACAAAACACAAACGAACTTAAGGAAATAGCCACAGAGGGTTACACCTATGAATTCGAATATCAAATAGTTAAAGAAAAAGAGAGTATCAAAGATTAAGTGGTAATATCAAAAAAAAAGATAATTAAAAGTCTCAAGTAGGTTTTTATTTTTTGGTGTACCTTAATAGTATTTTACAACTAACTATTTAAAACCAATGCCAATCAAAATTCCTGTTTTACTTATTATTCTGTCATTTATTGTTTCATTTAATATAAATGCACAAAATAACCCCAAACTTCAACAACAATTTAATGCGAAACTTATTGAAATAGATAGTTTAGCAAAAAGCGGTAACATCACCAGCGCCATTATTGAAGCTGAAGACGCCAAAGACTTTGCGTTCAAAAACTTTAAGGAGAGCTATGATAATCAACGCATGATTCTCTTTAAGCTTAACTTCTACTATCGTGTTACTAGAGATAAGGACAACGAGTTAAAAACCAATGTTGAACTCGGGAAACTTAGAAAAAAAGAATTAGAATGGGAAGGCAACTCATTTAAAACATCTCTTGACACTATGCTCGAGTTCTATAACGCTACACCAAACCCGAGAGAAGTAATACCAACATTTAGAGAGGTTAATACGAGGTTAATCAACCATACCAATGATGTTTTAGCGAGCAGATTAACCGATGAAAAGGAATCATTTTTAAACGAGAATATCATTCCTTTTTTCCATGTCTTTCATTCCTTTGGCTATAAAAATCAATACAAATATGTTGGATTCAACAATCTATTAGTTAATAATACACTTCTTGTTAAAGGTGCTTTACTTAATACGTCAAAAGATATATTGAACAAACTTAGAGCCGTTAATAATCCTGCGATTACTAACATGTTAAATACCTACATCAACGAAAAAGAATTTATCGCGCAGCAGTTAAGTATATCAGAATCACAACGTGTTCCTGATTTTCAGGTACGATATGACCGTTTAGGTGGATTAGAATCTGAAATCTTATATCTCTACCAACAAAACTTCAAAGACGAACGCAAAAGAACTATTAATTGGAGACGCACTGCGCTACGTGAAGGTGAAATCGCTGTAGAATTCAGTCATTTTAGATACTTCGATAAAACTTGGACGGATAGTATCATTTATGTGGCTCAGCTATTTAAAAAAGAATGGAGAAATCCTAAGATCATTCCATTATTTGAAGAAAACCAGCTCAAAGACATCATGAGTAAAGGTTCAAATATCTCAAATAACTTGTCAAGAGGTGCAAAGGCGAAACAAATCAATGCTTCAAGTTATGACAAAGAATTGTATAACCTCATTATTGCACCAATTGAAGCTGAACTAAAAGGTAATGATAAAGTTTACATTTCAGCTGATGGTATGTTACATCAAGTAGCGTTTTCTGCACTTATGAATGCATCTGATAAGAGACTTGTAGAGTTGTATAATTTAGAACAAGTCAGCAGTTCTAGAGTCATAACACTCAGGCGTAAACAACCTAAAAAGAGTTCTGTATTATTAGTTGGTGGAGTTAATTACGATTTTAATACTGAAGGTAAAGACATCTTATATAACAGTCAGACATCATTCTTAGACATCGTTTCCGAAGAAGAAAGTGGCACTTTAAAAACATCATGGAACTATCTACAAGGTACAGCAGACGAAATAAATAACATCGAAAATATCTTAACTTCAAAACCCACAAAAGTCTCAACACTAGCAAACAATGACGCCTCTGAGACCAAAATTAAAGCGTTAAATGGTAAAAGTCCTGATGTGATACATATTGCGACCCATGGATTTTTCTTTAAAAACAACAAAAACAAGGATACCAATTCTATAGAATTTAAAAATGCTGATAACCCATTATTACGTTCTGGCCTACTTCTTGCACATGCTAATTATACATGGCAAAATGGGAACAATCCATACGAGCGCAATGATGGTATTTTAACTGCTTTAGAAATATCAAACCTCGACTTGTCAAAAACAGATTTAGTGGTACTATCTGCTTGTGAAACTGGTCTTGGTGATATTGAAGGCAGCGAAGGTGTGTACGGATTGCAACGCGCCTTTAAAATGGCTGGAGTCAAAAATATAATGATGAGTCTTTGGGAAGTCCCAGATAAGGAAACAGCCGAGTTTATGACCAGCTTTTATGAATTATGGCTAAAAAACAACACCATTAGACAGGCATTTAACAAAACACAGCGAAAAATGCATAAATTATATCCTAATAACCCAGAAAAATGGGCGGCTTTTGTGCTAGTGGAATAATAGAATTGAAGATGTAAAATGAAGACGATTAAAAGCATTGTTTTAATACTAATTTTTGGGTTGACGTATAGCCAAACACCTGAAACTGTGGATGCTTTAAAATTAAAGGCAAATCAAGCGGCATCAGCAAAAGATGCTGAAAAAGCAGCGTTATTTTATGAACAAGCTGCCAATGCTGAAGAAATATCGCCCAATCCACGAACCAATGAGCTGATAAACCTATTTTCTAACGCTGGTCTCTATTTTGCACAAGCAAAAAACTATAGAAAAGCTATAGAATTCTATGTAAAAGCTAAGGATGAAACTTCTAAGACCTATGGCAATAACCATACAGATTACCTCACTTGTCTAAACAATTTAGCTATTCTCAAAGTAAGACTGAAAGACTATAAGGATGCATTACCCATATTCCAAGAGTTATTAAAAAGGGTAGCAACAGTTTATGGAAAAGATCATGAAAATTACTTCATTTACGCCATTAATCTTGGGAAATTATACGTTAAAATTGGTCAAGACAATGAAGCCATAAGCTACTTAGAAACGGGCTATTCCAAATTAAGAAATGACCATAAAGAGTATAGTAATACTCAAAAGAAGTTAGCAGAACTTTATGAGAAAAAGGGTAATTACACTAAGGCATTATCTTTTTATAATGACATCTTAAGTGATATTGAAAGTAAAAATGGAAAACAATATCCATACTACGCACTAAACTTGGCTAATGCGGCCAACATGAATAATAAACTAGGCAACTATGATATGGCCTTAAAGCAATATCAAGAAACACTTCAAATTGCAAAAAATCTTTATGGTTCTGAACATGAATTTTATGGTATTTGCTTATATAATTTGGCTTTACTCTATTACGATCTAGACGAATTAGATCTTGCATTAACAAAGGCACAGCAGTCTTTAGTTATTACGGAGAAGACTTTGGGGAAAACAGATAATCAATATGCAAATAATTTAGAGTTACTCGCAAGTATTGATGAAAAAAAAGGCAATTATGAAAATGCCATTAAGCTATTTAAAGAAGCTTTAGAAATCACGAAAAATAATTTGGGTAAAGAAAACAAGGAATATATTGACACTTTGAATGGTCTCGGAATAGCACAATTAGAAGCAGGTAAGTTAAAAAATGCACATAGCACTTTAGTTGAGGCGCGAAATCTTGCTCTTAAATTCCATGGAAAAGCACATCCTTCATATGCCTTAGTCATCAATAATCTGTCTGGGCTCTATATGAAACTTGGTCAATTTGACAAAGCAATTCCACTTTTAATAGAAGTAACAAAAATATACAAAGAAACGCTCGGTGTGATGCATCCAAACTATGCAAATTTATTGAATAACTTTTGCCATGTGTATTTAAAAACGGGCAAGTATAATGAGGCAATCGAGCTTTACAAGTTTCAACTTAGAATAATTGAAAAAACACTGGGTAAAGACCATGAATCCTATGCCAGAATTCAAAGCAATTTGGCAAGTGCATACACAAGCATAAAAGAATACGACAAGAGTATTAAAAATTACCGTGAAGCCCTGAAAATTACTGAGCAACAATTGGGGAAAGAGCATCCAAATTATGCATTAAAATTGGCCAGTTTAGCCGTAATCTATATGTATAACAAAGACTATGACAAATCCAAAAAACTAATGTTGGAAGCCAAGGCCATTACTGAAAAATACATGGGAAAAAATCACGAAAACTATAACACCATACTGGACAATCTTGCAGCTCTGTACGAGCAGATTGGCGAACCTAACAAGGTTATAGATTTATATAAGGAATCTAATGCCATACGTTGGTCAAAATTAAATACCGTATTCTCTTTTTCTAATGAAATTGAACGAAAAAACTTCATGACTGAATTATTTTACGACTTTGAAGCATATCAGAACTTTGACTATCGCAACGACTATCAGTCTCCAGATTTTGTAGAAATGAATCTCAACAATCACTATCTATTAAACGGATTGTTATTAAACAGCTACACAAACATGCTCGATGAGCTAGCGCAACTAGAAGATGCAACGATAAACCGTTTAATTTACGACTATCAAAATACCAAAAAGCTCCAAGCCCTAGAGGTAACAAAGGAAATAACTAATAGACGTTTTAATGTAGATAGCCTCAAAAAGGTTATTGGTAATAAAGAGTCACTTCTTGTAAAGAAACATAGCAAATATTTTAACAGACAACAACCATTGGCAGATTGGAAAAAGGTGAAAGAAAACCTCAAATCTGAAGACTTGGTCATTGAATTTTCAAAATTTAGGCACAGACAAAACTATAAATGGACTTCAGAATCTAGTTATATGGCCTACGTGTTTGATAAAACGTCCAAGTCACCCACTGCCGTTTATTTATTTGAAGAACAAGAACTCAAAAAAATAATAGCAGCGTCTTCACCATCAGTATTGTATGCATCAAGAGGTTCTAGTGCTAAGACGATTAAAACCAATACAAGTACAGAACTTTACAATCTCATTTGGAAACCCTTAGAAGCCCATTTTAGCAATAAAGAAAATATCTATTTTGCACCTAGCGGTTTGCTAAATCAAATTGCATTAACCGCATTACCAGACGAAAACAACAATTACATGCTAAGCAATTACCAAATGTACCAAATGAGCAATACCGCAAAAATATCAGATGATATCATTAAAATTGACCAATCCAACGCTTTGCTTATTGGTGGTGTAGATTACGACTCTATTTTTACTAGTACATCTGGAGAATCAAATACCCTATTTGAGTTAGAAAATCTTAAAACTGTATCTGGCACACGAAGCATGTCTAGTAAATGGAACTACCTACCAGGTACTTTAGAAGAAATAAAAGCTATTGCACAACTTTTTAAATCTGAAAATGTAACGACACAGCAACAAGTCGCAACAAAGGCAACTGAAACAGCATTTAAACAGATTAGTGGAAATAGCACTAATATCATTCACATCGCCACCCATGGCTATTTTTTTGAAAATGCGAAAGTGAATTATGAGACTAACACTGATTCGAGTACTAAAAACGTTTACAAGACTTCGGAAGATCCCTTGTTGCGGTCTGGATTGATTTTCGCTGGGGCAAATGAAGCGTGGACCAAAGGTGCTAACCCAAATGCTGAAGATGACGGCATACTAACGGCATTAGAAATTTCCAGTTTAAATTTATCCAATACGGATCTTGTGGTTTTATCTGCATGCGAAACCGGACTTGGCGATATAGATGGCAACGAAGGTGTTTATGGTTTACAGCGTGCCTTTAAAATGGCAGGTGTAGATATTATTATGATGAGCCTTTGGGAAGTCCCAGATGCAGAAACGGCAGAATTTATGCAATTGTTTTATGGGTCTTGGTTAAGTGGTAAAACCGTGCACCAAGCCTTTAGAGATACCCAATTGCAAATGGCAAGTAATTATAAAGACAATCCAGAAAAATGGGCAGCGTTTGTTCTGGTGGAGTAATATTTTAATTTAAAGCTATATGAGATTAAAAATATTTTTTATTGTTTTCTTAACGTCGATCTGCAGCCATGCGCAAGAACTTAAGCTAGGTTATAATCAAGGTCATAATAATTCTATTCTTAGCAGTAAATTCAGTCCTAATGGTAAGCTAATTCTGTCTACCTCATTAGATAATACTATTAAAATTTGGGATTATAACACTAAAAAATTGATACATACATTTAAAGGTCATAGCGGTAATATCTATCAAAGTTTATTTAGCCCTAAAGGAGATTTTTATATCACAGTATCTCATGATAGTACAACCAAAGTTTGGGATTTGAACAATCTAAAGCTTAAGCTTGATATTAAGACGAATAAATCGAAAATAAGCACTGTTAATATTAGTAATAATGGTGAGCTTTTGATTACAGGTAGTGATAAAGGAAAAGTTGAAATTTATAGTCTAATATCAGGTCAAAAAATAAATGAAAAAAAGGCTCACAAAACAACTATTAATTCAATTTCAGTAAATCCTGATGGTGAAAGTTTTGCAACAGGATCTGCTGCAGGGAAACTAATAATATGGAATATTACTAATCTTAGTGTTAAAAATCAAATTGAAGCGCATGAAGATGAAATAAACTTAGTTAATTATGACAATAATGGAAATAAGATTATAACAGCCTCCTTCGATAATTCATTAAAGTTGTGGGATGCAAAAGGTGGTTTATTAAAAATTTTTAATGGGCACGAAGATTGGGTCTGGTCTGCAGATTTCAGCCCTGATTCTAAGCAGATTGTATCTGGTTCTTGGGATAATGGCATTAGAATCTGGGACACAAATTCAGGTCAATTAATATACAATTTAGAATATCATGAAGATACTATTGTATCCACTGAATTCAGCCCTGACGGCTCAAAAATATTGTCTTTATCTTCTGACGGCCAGGTATTTCTATGGAATGCAAAATCAGGCACTATGATAAGTAACTTAAATACAAAAAGTCAAAATTTAATCAATGTTTCGTATAACTATAATGGAGAAAATATAGTAGGTACATCTTCTGATGGAAGGATAATAATTTGGGATTCTAAGAACTTAGAAATAATTAAGGTTTTTAACCAATATTCTGCAAGAATATATAACTCGAATTTTTTTGAGAATGGAGAACAAATCGAAATAAATGCTAAAATGGACTATTTCTTAGATTCCTACTCAGGTAAGCCAATTTCTTTAAAAAAAGAAATATCTGATTCTCCAACACGCTATCATTGTGGTAAATACACATATTATTATAAAGATTATTATCAAAGACAGCTGAATGACATCGATGGACTCGAATGTAAATTAGCGGAAAATATAGCATTAAAAGATTATGCAGATTACAACAAAGACTTTTCACAAATAGCTACAATTTCTTATGACAATTCTGCTCTTATATGGAATGTAAAGAATGGAAAAGTTATTTCTTCTCTCAAACATGATTCTGAAGTTATTGGCGCTAAATTTAATTGGAAAGGCGACAAATTAATTACCACTACAATCGACGGATTTATACATATTTGGGATCTTTCTAATGGAAAAGTAATTAAAAAAATTGAAAATAAATTAACCAGTCCAATTGAAGAAAGCACTTATTATAAAGCTGAATATTACGCGTTTTTAAGTATTAAAGAAAAGTTTTTGATAACCTATTATGATGATTATAAAACCATTAGAAACACTTCTAATTATGAAAAAATAATTACTATTAATCGTAGCTGGGATCTAAAGTTCAGTGCTAACGAGGATAAATTAATTGTATATTCTCACTGGCCCAAAGATATATGGATTTATGAAGCTAAAACGGGCCAAAAAATTGACTCTCTAGAATTACCGAAAAAAACTTATGAAGTTGGTTTCAATGACAAATATTTACTTGAACCATCCGAGAATACATTTAAAATTACTGATCTAAAAACTAAGAAGGAACTTTTAAAATACATAACCATTAACAATGATCCTAAATATTGGATTCACCTTCATCCGTCTGGTCTTTTTGATGCCTCACCAGAGGCTATGGACATGATGTATTGGACCAAAGGTCTGGAGATTATTGAGTTTAGCCAGCTAAAAGATAAATACTATGTGCCTGGTTTATGGGAAAAAGTGATGAAGGGTGAATATTTGGGTAATGCAGACATAAAAAAAGATGGTATAGCATTATATCCAGAAGTTAAATTGGGCGAAATAGTAAAGAGTAAACTACCCATTCAATTAACAAAGCGTGAAGGCGGTTACGGTGAAATCTCTGTGTTCTTAAATGGCAAAGAAATTATTAAAGATGCCAGATCTGCTAATTTTAACTCTAGTCTACCAAAACAAACCCTTTACATTGACATCTCCCAATTTGAGGATAAAACTATAAATGGCGCAAACAACTTTGAAGTCAAAGTTAAAAACCAAAAAGGTGATGCCGTAAGTCGTGGTGCTGTAGCCACAGAAGTAAAAACCAAAGAGGTTAAACCACCAAGTTTTTATGCTTTACTCGTTGGTGTTAGCGACTATGTTGGTAATGAAATAGATTTAAAATATCCTGTTATAGACGCAGACGCCGTTGAAAGCGCATTACAATTGGCCACAAAAAATCTTTTTAAAAATGTAGAGATTGTAAAATTGGCGACCAATGTAGACCAAAGACCGCGCAAAGAGACAATTGAAAATGCCATTACTGAAATTGCAAAAAAGGCGAATCCAGAAGATGTTTTCATGGTCTATATGAGTGGCCATGGTGTAAATTGGACAGATAGTGATAATAACTCAGACTTCTACTTCCTTACCGAAGATGCAAGATTTGCCAATAAAGAAGCCTACAACGATGAAATGACAAGAAAAAACACCACGATTTCAACGAACGAATGGGTAGAACTCATTAAGAAAATACCAGCCAACAAAACAGTAATGGTTATAGATGCTTGTGGTTCTGGACAAGCTGTAGAAAATTTAGTAACGCAACGCGATATAGATTCAGACCAAATAAAGGCCATTGATAGAATGAAAGACAGAACAGGCATGTTTGTTATATCGGGTTCAGCAGCAGACCAAGCGAGCTACGAAGCAAGTAGATACGGTCAAGGTTTACTTACCTACACTTTATTAAAAGGAATGTCTGGTGTGGCTTTAAAAGAAAATACTAAGGTAGACGTTAGTACTTTATTCAATTATGCCAAAGATGAAGTACCTAACCTTGCTAGGGACATAGGTGGCATTCAAGAGCCCTTAGTATTATTTCCAAAATCTGGTTCTTTTGATATAGGTATTCTAAATTCTGAGGACCAAAGTAAGATTGTGGTAAATGAACCCAAAGAAGTATATGTAAGAAGCACACTCATGAATGCTGAAGAACTGGAAGATAATCTAGAGCTATCTCTATTATTAGATAAAGAATTAGGTACTCTCTCAACACGTGGTAAAGATATTATTTGGGTAGATGCAAATAAATATGCAAGTGGCTGCAAAATAACAGGCTCTTACACTCAAGACGGAGATATTATCACCTTAAACTATAAAGTTAAATGTAAAGATACTTCTGAAAAATATCAGGTATCTGCTCAAACAAAAGAGGAATTAATAAAAAAGGTAATCTTGAATTTGTAAGCTGTTTTTAAATACTAAAGGTTTTGATATACTTATGATGATGCAATGAAAACCAACAGATAAAGAAACGGCTGAGTTTATGAAGATGTTTTACAAGAAATGGAAGACAACAAAAGAACCAAAAGAAGCTTTTAATCATGCCCAAAATTATATGATGAAATGCTATCGTTATCAACCAGACAAATGGGCGGCTTTTGTGTTGATTGAATAAAATAATATGAATAAAACAATCCATACTTTATTTGCAATTTGTTTTTCAATATTGGCATTTTCGCAAAGTGATAAAGATTACAATACTTGGCAAAAACTACTTGCAAACGGAAACAACTACTTTAGCTATCAACAATTAGATAACGCTGCCAAGGAATATAAAAAAGCACTTAGTCTAGCAGACAAAATCTTTAAGGTTGAATCTGATGAATATTGGACAACGGCTTATTCTTATGCAGTTGTACTCTATCAAACCGAGAGAAGTAATTTGGCTCAAGAACCCATGGAAAAAGCGATTTCTAGTCTCAAAGCCTTGTATGGTGAAACAAACGAGCAGTATGTTAATGGGCTCAATATTTTAGCGAACATTTATTTAGATAATAAAGCTTATAAACTTGCCGAAGAAAAGTATATAGAATCTAACAAATTACTAAAAATTGTATACGGCGAAGACCACATGATGTATGGTATAGGACTTACGAATTTAGCCGGACTATATAGACAAACTGGTGATTACAAAAAAGCGCTTAACATATTAAATAACGGTTTAGATATCTTAAAAAAAGACCCTTATTTTGATAAAACCTCATACAATAACTTAAGGTACAATAATCTTCCCAGCATATATCAAGGTTTAGGAAGACTAGAAGATGCCTTAGAGATTGAAAAAGAAAGTCTGAATTATATTCTAAAAAATTACGGTTCATTTAACTCAAATTACGCTAATATTCTAACTAGCATTGGCGGTATGTATGTCAATCTAGGTTATTTTAATAAGGCAGAAAAAGCATTGTTAGAAGCTTCAGAAATATTTGAAGGACTTAATGACAAGGAAAATGACAAAGCAATGGGAAACACCTATATGTTTTTGGTGGCTTGTTATACAAAAACTTCAGACTACAAAAAAGCATTTTACTATGCTAGTAAAGGTATTGAGCTTATAGAGCTAGATGAAAAAAATCCTAAAGTATCCTCAATTCAGTATTTTGAAATTTTAGGTAACCTTAACTGGAAACTTCAAAATTATGAACAAGCAAAATCGTATTTAGAAACTGTAATTCATTTAACAAAAACTTCTACAGGTGATAATGCACCAACATTACCAACATTATTAACGCGTCTAAGTATGTGTCTTCTTAATATGGAAGACTTGGACGAAGCTAATACACTTGCTCATCAAGCTTTTGATATGGCAAAAGCGCAAAACCTAACTATTAAAGACAATGCTTACAGAGAATGTTTAGATAACCTGAGTACTATTCTTGTGATACAGAAAAAATACAAAGAAGCCATTACAAATTTTGAAAATACACTGAGTGAAGATAATGATAACTATCCAAATTATTGGCTTAAAAAGAGTGAACTCGCATATGTATATCTCCTAGACAACCAATGCCAAAAAGCTGCTAATATTTTAGATGAAGCCATTAAAAAAATAAAATCTTATTATGGCGAAGAAAACCCAGAATACATTGATGCACTTAATAGCCTCATTATTGCACAAAAATGTCAAAAGCGTCATGGTGAGGTCATTAAAAATGTAAAGCAAGCTAACGATTTAACAAAGAAGCAACTTGAAGAACAATTTAGTTTTAGTATTAGCAGTTTAAAAAGAGTTTTTTTAACTGAAATAGAAGCTTCTTTTAATATTTATGAATCTTTAAATATTGAGAATCCACAAGATGAATTAACCGTAATCAACTTAGAAAACAAATTTCTACTCAAAGGATTACTATTAAATCAACAAAAAAATATTATTAAAAAACTCAAAGCCCTTAATGAACCAGATATTAATAAACTTATTGATGATTTCATTGACAACAAACAGTTTTTACAAAGTATAGAGGACAAAAACAATGAGAAGTTTAATGTGCTAAAAGTAGAACTAAAAAAGACTTTAGAACGCTATGAAATTGAGTTAGTGCAGTTGTATAACGACAAGTTTAAAGCCCCAATAAATTTTGATAAAAAATGGAAAAAAGTTAGAGACAAACTTAGCTCAGAAGAAGCTGCAATAGAATTTTCGAGATTTAACTATATCAGCAATTCGGTATCTGACAGCACCTATTATGCAGCCTACATTATTAAAAAAGATGACAAAAACCCTAAAGTTATCACACTTTTTGAAGAAAATAAATTAAAGCATCTTTTTTCTAAGACCACTAGTCCAAAAGACCTTTACGGTACTCGTGGCTCTAAAGCCAATTCTATTAACAACAACTCAAACACATCAGAATTATATGAGCTTATTTGGAAACCATTAGAACAAGAACTCACTAAAGTTTCTACCATATATTTTGCACCTTCAGGGTTACTGCATAACATTTCATTTTCATCACTTAGCAACAATAACAAGTTGCTCTTAGACACCTATAATTTAGTTCAATTAAGCAGCACCTACGAAATCACCAACGAGCTAAACAACCCATCACCAAATAATATATTATTAGTTGGTGGAATAGAGTATGATTATGACAAAAAGGTAGAAGAGATTAGCAATAAAGTAAAAGCACCTGACAATATAGATTTATTAGAAATAAATAGAGCTGAACACAATAACACATGGAATTATTTACCAGGTACTTTAGCCGAAGTAAACACCATTGATACCCTATTATTGAATAAAAACATAGACAAAGACATTTTGACGGGTACAAATGCCAGTGAAAATTATTTTAAAGGTCTTAGCGGCAATAGTCCTAAAGTATTACATATTGCTACCCATGGATTTTTCTTTGAAAACAATGAAGAAAAAACAACATTACTTAAATCTAAAACAAGCAATAAATACAAAACTGATTACAATCCTTTAACTAGAACTGGCTTGTTATTTAGTGGAGCAAATTACGCATGGATAAATGGTAACAATCCACCTAACGAAAAAGAAAATGGCATAATTACTGCAGAAGAAATAGCAACATTAGACTTTTCTAAAACTGATATTGTTGTGTTATCGGCTTGCGAAACAGGACTTGGCGACATTGATGGTAGCGAAGGTGTTTATGGCTTGCAACGTGCCTTTAAAATGGCTGGTGTAGATATGCTTATGATGAGTCTTTGGGAAGTGCCAGACAAAGAAACAGCTGAATTTATGCAATTGTTTTATAGCAATTGGCTAAGTGGACAAAACGTAAGAAAAGCATTTAGAAACACACAACTACAAATGTCTAAAACCTACAAAAACAACCCTGAAAAATGGGCGGCTTTTGTGTTGATTGAATAACTAAAATAGAAAAATCGTAATTTGGTGAAATTATGAGACGCATAATAATATTTTTTTTCTTAGTTGTATCTGTCTTGAGTTATGCTCAAGATGGGTCGCGTGGTTCAAAACCAAAAGCTGCAAATACAATTTCTGAAGGCACAAAACGTGCCATAATTGTTGGTGTTTCAGACTATAATGAGAATAACTTAAAATTGAATTTCGCCGATAATGATGCAGCACTTTTTAAAAACTACCTTAAAGGCATTGAAGGTTTAGAAGATGACAACATAAGCCTTCTCATCAATAAAGATGCTGTTGCGCTAAACATAGTACAAGAGCTAAAAAAGCAGTTTAAGGTATCCGAAGATGGTGATGTGTTGTACATCTATTTTGCTGGTCATGGCGATGTGGTTGAGGACTTTGGCGAAAAAGAAGGCTTTTTACTCGCGGCAGATGCTAATGCCAATCAAGAATATTATTCTGGTGGTGTTGTTCCGCTAGCACTTCTAAACAAAGCGATTAATAACCTTACACAAAAAGGCACAAAAGTTATTCTAATTTTAGATGCTTGTAGGTCTGGTTTTGTCTTTGAAAGTGGCGCAGTTAAAAACATGGGAACTATACAAGTCATGTTTGAAAATTCAACCAAAATATTGAGTTGTGGTGCAGACGAATTGTCTTATGAAAGCGCAGAAATTGAGCATGGTTATTTTACGTATTACTTAGTCAAAGGACTTTCTGGAAAGGCTGATGATGACGAAGACCAAAATATTATATACAGAGAATTAGAAGACTATTTATATGACAACGTCAATACAACTGTTGTAAAAAAACACAAAAAGAGTCAAACACCTGTGTTGCGTACTAAAAACGACAGAGCTGTTATGAAAGTGGTTTCTAACGACGTTGCTCTTATCAATTTTGAAGACATTGCCTCTACCATAGAAAATACCAAACAACTTGCGACTAGAGGTATCGCAAAAACAGATTCAAAAGATAAAGCAAACGGAGAACTCATTTCGAGATTTAATGCTGCCATGGAACGCGCTTCATACTACGGAAAATCTTCTAGTGCCTATGAAATCTATAAATCTACTCTCAATAACAAGACTGTTTCAGAAGGTATAAAAAGTAAAATGCAAAGTACCTTACTAAAGACTTTATCTAACGAAGCACAATCTTTAATCAACTTATACATTCAAGGTTCAAAAAGCTTGCCGCCAAGTAGAGCGTTTGTAAAACAATCTAAGCATCTCGATATCTGTTTAGAATTAATGAGAAAAGACAATTTTCTTTATGACCGCATTAAAGCCAGTCAACTACTTTTAGAAGCCTACGCCATTATTAGAAGTAACAATCATGCGAGGTTTGCAATGGCAAAGCGTAAACTTAATACGGCATTACAGTTAGAACCAAGAGCTGCATACATTCACAATGCCTTAGGCTTGGTTTACAATAATCAAAAAAGGTATGACAGTGCTTTTTATCACTTTAATACTGCTAAAGGATTAATTGGGTCATGGCATAGTCCAGAAATTAATATTAGTGACAGTTTCATTGACCAATATAAGTACGATGACGCCACAGCACATCTTAATAATACATTGGGTAAAAACGGAAATGACACCAATTTAAAACTTGGTGAAATAAACATGTTGCAGGGCAAATATCAACTTGCTGAATCCTATTATCAAAACGCATTAAAAGCAAATCCTAGTAATGCTATAGCTCAACAAAAAATGAGCGAATTACAACGCTTAAAAGGAAACAACAAAGCTGCTTTAGAATGGTATAACAAAGCTATTAAAACAGATTCCACAAACACTGTTTATTCAAAAGGGTTGTTGAATTACATAACATTGAATACTATAGAAGATGAGCAAGCCGAAAAGTTATTACTAAATGCCATTGATAATAATCCTGAAAGTTCATTTGCTTATTCTGAATATGCCGATTTTATACGTTCAAAATATAAAAGATTGACGCGCTTAAGATTAGCAGATTCACTTTACGATAAAGCAATAAAATTAAACCCATTTAATATTGAAGCGTATTCTGGCAAAGCTTGGTTAAAATCTCAAATGCGAAAACCACTTGAAGCAACAAAAACTTTTGAAGCTTGTATTTCTGCCAATCCTAATAATGCTGATGCTTATCTCTTGTATGGTAATTATTTAGAACAAAAATCTAATAAATTAGAAGACGCTGAAGCAAAGTACAAGAAGGCCATTGAAAAGAACAACACATCCATTGCTGCTTATAGTGCTTTAGTAAAGCTATACAACGAACAAAATGAATCGGAAAAGTCCATTGACTTACTGCAAAACACCATTAAAAATCAACCCGAAGCACCAGATTTTTGGCATCTTTTAGGGCAAACGTATTTTGAGACTAAAGCTTATGATGAAGCTATTAATGCTTTTGAAAAAGCCGTTGCTACTGATGCGTCTTTTGTAAAAGGCAATAAGAGTTTAGGCTTTAGTCAAGTTGAAACCAATCAAACTGAAAAAGCTGCATCTAATTTAATAAGTGCTTCTCAAAACTCAGTAGATACCAATACAACCAATGAAATTGTTGAATATTTGCATACAGTAGCGAGAGATAAAAGCAAATTTGGTACACCAGAAGAAGTTACTAAACTGTATAAACTCGCTCATGACATTAACAGCAAAGGCAATACAGCGTTAGTGTATGCTAATCATTTATATTTAAACAGCAATCCAGAAGAAGCTTTAAAAGTTGCATTACCAAGCATTAGTAAAACCAATTCTAAAGCGCTTAATGCAAATTTACTGCGCGCTTTAACCAAAGCTAGTATTGACCTCAACAATACTGAAAATGCTGATTATTACTATAATTATCTCACTAAAATAGATAAAACTACAGATTACTTATTAGCTTCTATTTACTTAAAATTTAAAGGTAATTTTACTGAAGGTGAAGCTATGCGCAGAAAAGTGAATCAAACACTTTTTAGGTCTAATAAGTTGAAAACATTGTACAGTAAAAATACTATTGAAAAGTATATTTTAGATTGATAAATTTAACTACCACATCTTTAATTTTGAAGTCTTATTAATTTCACTCAAATCTGGTAACTGTTTTCCGTTCGTTTTCAACATCACTTCTTTCATTATTTCACTTAAGATTTCTTCGTCTAAGTTAATGCTTTGTTTAAAGTCTTTATCTTCTAACCCTAATGAAAATGTTGCACCAATTAATTGCTGCTTTAATAATTTGATGTAGGCAGATGTAAATGCACCATTTCCTATAGATTTATTCTCATAGGCCACATCTTCACCAGACGATGATGAAACTATTGTAACACCACTTTTGGATAAAAAGTCATCAAAAAGAGATACAACATCAGATAACTTAAATTCACTTTTAGACTTTAATAACTTACCCTTAGAGCCGCGTTTTCCATCTTCTGAGTCCACTTCTGCCAAGTATTTACTATTAGTACTTAGGTCTAACGTATTACCAGAATGACAGGTATCCATAAGTAAAAGCTTATTCTGACTAGGAGAGGCAGATAGACTATTAATAATGTCACTAAATCTTAATCCATATACATTATTAATTAGCTAATCAATTAATACCCAATCAAATTCTAAGTTTTCAGATCTAGAAGTAGGTTTTTGTTGATTGTTTGTTAGTTCTTTTACTTTTTCATAAATATAATCTCTCAGCATTGAAATATTTACAGATTGAGAGTTGTTGTATTCGTCTACAGTTAAGTCTTGCATTGCGTTTAATAAACTATATGTAAAAACACCATTACCCCATTCTTTACTTTCAAAAGCATACTCTTTACCTCCTGCAGCAGAAATAACAAAAGCACCATTTCCTCTTTTGTAATCATTAAATAAAGATTTCATGATTTCAAAACTTGTTTTAAAACCACTTTTTGTTGATTTTTTAATTGAACCTTTTGCACCTTCAGGTAAATAGGTATTTACGTTATTTAAATTTTGAGTATCTGTTTTTAAAATTTCTTCTGAATCAAGTTCCCCACTATGGCATGCATCAATAAGCAATAGCTTTTTTCTTGCAGGTATATCACTAACTAAACTTTGTATATCATCATAGGACAATCCCTCTTTTTTAGGATTATCAAAATCTACATTATGAGTTGCAAAATAAAAATCATTTTCTTCATCTATTAAACCATGTCCAGAAAACGAGATTATGACTATATCGTTTATATTAGTTCCTAGCAGCTTTTTTTTAAGGGCTAAAATATTTTCTTTTGTGGCCTGTTTATTATTTAAGGTATCAATTCGTACTCTATCTTTAAACTTAGTTCCGAAAAAATTTGATAAACTTCTAACATCAGTATCTGCAAATTTTAAATTCATTGATTTATCTGCATATTTAGAAACTCCAATTCCAAAATAATGTACTTTGGGCTTTTTTACATTTTCATAATTTACTGCAAAATTAATAGGGTCACTTTCAATACCATTGGAATCTAAACCTAAAACAGAAATTTTATTAATACCATTACTTAATAAGATTGTTTCTTGAAAATTATTCCTGTTTGGTTTCTTTTTTAATACAGGCACCCCATTAACATAAACAAGTAACTTATCAAGAGTTTCATCTACTTCTACATCTAAACTTAGGGAATTATTATTTGTAATAAATTCTATTGTGTCTCTATTTAATAAAGAAACTTTTGGTTTTTGAACAGATAAGAAGTCTGTATCTTCTGAAAACCCAGTGTTTTTTATTCTTTTCAAAAATGCTTTTCTATACACATCTATTAATTTAGGATCAGTATGTCCCAAACTTGATAATATTACATCTGGTCTGTTTAAAAACAATTCATAGCTTGCCAAAGGAAAGGTCTCTAAACCTTTAACAAAATGATATTCTTTTATAATTTCTTTGGGAATCATAAACTTCAAATCTTTATTAAAAAAAGCCTTGTATATATTCCCATTTTTTTTGTGAATTGTAACTGTTGATATGATTTCTAATGTTTTTAAATCAAGAATATTTATAAACCCGTTTGTATGATATATAAAGAGTTGTTTATTAGAGCCTGCAATGTAAGTGGCATAATTATGGCTTAAAGGCAGTATTTTAATAGGTGTTTTCTTATCCAACTCCCAAATCATTAATTCATTGCCAATAACGCCAAATACTTTGTCATTTTTATAATGAAAAGGCGAAAATTTTGCAGTTATTTTTCCTTTATTTGGGAAAAAATACTTTTGTTTATTCACAACACCATTATCTGTAATTCTTGCTCGTATTATATTTTCTTTTGAAAAAATATCTTTATATATGATTTCATTATTATCTAAGGCAGTTAAGAATATGGCACCATCAATTTTTTGCTTCTTCTTACTATTATTTTTAAAAATATTTATTTGATCCATAAAACCTTCTGGAGAAAAAGAGTAGTCTTCTGTAATGAAAAAACCATGCTGATTTTTGGTTCTTTCAACTACTCTATTTTTTAAATCAAAAAAATAAGAGAAAGTTTTATATTTTTTACTGTAATAATTAGGAGATATGAGTAAGTACCCTTTTGTTTGATTTTGGTTGATAAAAATACTAGTGTTTATATCTCCCTTAATTTTTGCTTCTATAGGTTCACTTCTCCAAATTTCTTTCCCTTTACTATCTGTCAATTCTAAGTGGTATATATTTTTATTTTCTTGATTTTGATACCCAGATAACACTTGACTATTATTTAAAAAAAACCTGTTTTTTAAACCTTCTTTTACATTACTAAATTTATCATCATTCGAAATATTAATTACCTCTAATTTATTTCCATACCCATAAAACGTAAAATCTCCACTGTCATTTAGTGATAGCCTTTCATAAATTGTTAACCCTTCTCTAGTATAATCTACATCCCATCTTTGAGATTTTTCTACTTTATGAAAATAGGAGAAAATGCCATTAGGTCTATCATAAACAACACCAAACTCAGTAGCAAAATAATTAGAACATGGATTCCAATAAAATTTTATTGGAAGTTTTGTATTCCCTTTTTTATATTTAAAATTATCATCAATTGTATGGACAGTTAAGAGATTAAATGGGTTCAAATTTCTTTTGTGTAAAAACAAATCAAAATTATCTTCCCTACTTTTTTCAAAAACTTTTTGAAGACTGTCAGATTTAATTTTGTTTGCATTTTTTAAATCTTTGGCACCAAAAATTAAATGGGTATTGCTTCTTACGTTAAGGGTTTTGTACAACTTCTGCGTTGGATTTTTAGTATAAATTTTTTCTTTTAGACTGGGAATATCTATATCTGTAATTTTATTCTCATAGTCAATTAAAACTCTTGTATTTCTATGAGAAAATGCGCCCAAGGGTTTTTCTTCTAGCTGTACCTTTAATAACGTTTTCTTCTTTTTATCAAATAGCATTATGCTATCTAATTTCCATTGAGCAGGTCTAAGTTGTGTTGTGGCGAAGTAACTTTTCTTAGTATCAGACTCAATTTTAAAACAAATCTGACTATCTGTGGTAAATAAGAAATCCTTATAAGTTGGTTCTAAACTTTGATTGAAATCTAAAACTTGGTTCAATTCAAAATTAAGAATGTTTACATTCCATAATTTGTTGTTAGAAAAAACTAAAAGTTCATTAGTATCAGCGTCGAACTTAAAAGTAGATTTAATTTCTAAAGGGTTAAATGCTTTATTATTTATCTCTGTTTCTTCATAAATTCCTGTTTCAACCTCTAATTTTCCATAATAACTTCTAGTTCCAAATTTTTTAATAAAGAATACGATATACTTTGAATTTGGAGTGAAAAGAGCTTTAATTTCCTGTCCTTGAATTGAAAAATTATGCATTTTACGTTTGTCTCTAGCAGACCAAATAGCAAAGAAGTTTTTATTTTGCAATAAAATCAACATATCTGACGAGGCAACTATTTCTCCTGAAAAATCATTTAGCTGGATATAAACTTTATTCACATCATATAGAGTGCTTTCTTTTTTATTTTGACTATTTATTTTAAAAAATGTAATCAAACAAATTAAATAAATTATCTTTTTCATATTACAGAAGTATTTTTTTATTAATGTAAAACCAATCTAATATTTTTAAATGCACAATGTGTATGTAATATTTTTTATCTTCTAAGAAGACCAATAATTAAAACTACTTACATACACCATAAATTTCGCATATAGATGCTTCAATTTCAGAATCGGTTAAGCCAAGTGTTTTTAAATCGGTAACAACCTCAGATAATTCTTGTTTTAGAGCCTTATATTCTGACCTTTCAATTAGAGTAAAACTATAAAAGGGAATGTTCTTGAGGTTAGGAAATTCTTCTGTGCTAACTGACCATTCGTAGTCATTACCTTCATAAAAAATAGGATTGTCCTTGTATAAGGTTAAGGTAGTTCCGTTGGTTGAAAATTTATAAACTTCATCAGTTTCAATATTCCTAATAAATACAAAATAGTTAGCATCTTCATTGTGCTCTTTCCAAATAAACTCAAGTTTAGAGCTCGCAGTTTTTGTACTGTCTTTTGGAAATTCCATTAAAATATCTCCTCTGTAAACGCCACCAATAATTGTTTTTCCAGAACCTTTTTTTGTGAGCTCATCCCAAATGAGCTTAAGATACTTTGTGGTTAATCCCTGAGCGTTTTTTATAGCTTTATGCTGTAATATCTTACTAAATTTATATTCACCAGCTTTATCTATTTTAAAAGCTTCTCCTTTAGAATCAATCGCTGTAATTTCAGCCGATTCTGCAAGAATGACATTAGAACCATTTGGTATAAATGTGCCTTTGCTTACCGGTTTTAACGCATTAGAATGTTTGCAATAGGCCGTTCCTTTCACATTAAAAACACAAAGGCTGTCTTGTGCATTAAGAACACTTACAAAACAACAAAACAGTATTATAGCAAATGACTTTCCCATTTAAACTTCTTATTAAGATACGTAACTAAATATTCGTAATAATCTATCATCTCTATACCTAAAAGGCTTAATAAAATAATAGGCACAACACTAAGATATATATTGGCCTGTAGCAATAGTATGGCTACGTACAATAGTACAATAGACAATAATAACTGTACAATCTTCTCTGTAATATCAAATACAAAACTATTGCGTTTGTACAACCGAATTGAAAATACCAGAATCAAAAAACAACTGATAAATGCTAATACATAAGTTGGAAAAATAGAAACCCTGTAAATAAGGTTTTTCTTAGCCAACATATTTAAAATATTGGCATGTATCACAACACCATAAGTATCTGGCACTGCTCTACCAACCCATTCAGAATTTAAAGGTGTAAAATGTTTATCCTCAATATCAAATTGGGTATTACCATCACCAAGGTATCCCATTAATATTACTGCATCCTTTAAAGCAGGAATATCATCTTGCTCTAAAATTTCATCAATGTCAAAATTTAAAAACACGTCTTTGTTACCTATATAATTTATGGGTATTGGCTTTTTTAATTCCTTTTCAGCATAGCTCTCATCTATAAAACCAGCTTCTAAAGCAAGCTTAGTGGCAAAAGCATGTTCCTTTTCGTTGTTATTGCCTTTAACTCCAATAAAATCTCTAATTACCGAGTTCTGACCTTTTAAATTAAGATTGATGTAGCCTTTTTTTGCATTGTCCGTTTTGAAATATACATCACTATTAACTACAGAATCATTTTCATGAAAATACGCTGTAACTATATGATCATTTGATGCTATTGATGCTTTCAAAATTGAATCCGTAAACGCCAACTTACGGTCTTTAAAAATAATATCGAGTCCGACAGCCCTAGGATTTTGAGCGCTAATTTTATTTACTGCTTGCGCCAGTTGATATCGATCAGCATGTTTAATATTTACTAGTATTATTTTATCGCTTCTCTGTTCTTTATTAAAGCGTTTGGAGTAATAATAATCTGTAAATTTAAAATCCTTGAAAGTATTTTCAAATGGGTCTAAAAATGATAGATTTACGAATGTAAAATACAGAAGACCTGCAACAATAAATGTCATAACCGTGCATAGAAATGCATCTCTATACAACAACTTATTCCTAGACCAGCTCATAAATTAATTGGTAATTTTTTCTATTGCCGAAGCTCCATCAGAAATTATAGCATCTTTATTATCACTCAACATACTTGGTAACTTATTAATGTACTTACTCTTTTTACCTTCGTACTCTTCGAGTCTTACATTAATTTTCACAACACCATAATTATCATTTTCGTCTAACTCTGTTGTAATTGGTATGTCATAATACCATGGGGAAAGAATTGGTATCTTTATTTGATTGTCTGCACCATATTTTAAATTTTTAAAATCGTATTCTTGTTCTATTAAAACCGCTTCTTTTGGTGTACCATCTTCACCACGCCATTGACCTTCTATTGAAACTGAGATCTTAGCATTTAAATCTTCATCCTTGTACACTTTTGTCTTAGAAAAGAATACGCGCAACTCGTTAAAACTTAAACGTGTAATTCCTGGATTTTGTGGGTCACTAATTAACTCTATTACCGCATAAAAGTTAAGCATATCACCTTCATCTACTCTAATAACATCATCTAAATTTAAGCTCGAATTATTACCTCTTGTTTTGGGCAGATTTCCAAAGTCGGTTGTAATTACGGATTCTATCTCGTTTCTCTTTTCTTCTTCTTCAAGTTTAGAAAATTTCTTTAAATGAATTTCTTTATAGGTCTTCTCAACATCACCTAAATCTGTATTATAATAATTATTGAGAGATAAAGATTGAGAATAAGTACTGACCAGAGATTGAGATGTCTTATCTGCTAGATAAGAGGCACCAAAAAACACACCTTGAAGTACCGTTTCTATTAAACCACCTCTGGTATCAGCGCGTTGTACACTAACCACAAATTCTTCATCTGATTTAATGTTTGATCTTTGATGCACTGCACATGATGATAGCAGTAATACAATTAATAAGATTGAAATATTTCTCATTATGACATGATTTAGCATAGGTGTTAAATTGTATCCAAAATAGTAAATTTAATTCGAACGCAAGATTCAACCTTCTATTTAGATGTTATTGTAAAGCAAAAGGAATGCCAAAACAAAAAAAGCGAATACCTATAGTGTTCGCTTTCAATAAAATATCTAATACTTTATAATTATTGCACTGAAGGAAAAACGCCTCGCGTTCCCATATCTACAACTTGTTCACCCAATAATGGTTCGTACTTATTGTTGCCATTATAGTCTTCCCATTCAAAACTGTTATTTATAGATATTACAACTTGAATATTTATGTCTTCAGTAGGATTTTCAGGAATTACTAATGCCTGAGGGAATCTACCTGTGACCACACAAGAACCAGCTGGTACAGGAGACGTGGCATCTATTGGATTTGGCACTGTGGTTTGTGGAGCATCACCTTCAGAAACGTTATTAAAGTTATATCCTGAAACTGTACCGTTAGACTCTAAACCAAAATAACCTTGTACCTTATTTTCAAATACAGACACAGTTTCATTTTTCAAATTATAACTTTCGATATACGTATTATAGCCTAAAAATGATGCCACAGTTCCTTCTACATCAACATCATCGCTAATGCCTTGAGGCCAATCTGGATTATTATTTGACGCACCACCTAAATTATAGAAGATATCATATTTCTGATATCCAATAGAAGATCTAAAATACTCGAATGTCCCACTTTCTAATTGACTTAAAGGCACACTAAACGTATTGTTGTCTGGTGTTATAAACAATTCTTGTTCAAAATCTATGGCAGCAATGCCTCCTGCTTCTGTAGTTGGAGACAAAAACACCATAGATCCTCCATCATATGGTGTAAATTGATCTGGATATAAACCAATAAAATGTAACCCTAAAACATGAAAATCTGGATGCTGTCCAGCATTACCAACAGGCATAACAGCAGGATCACCGAGATTATCTAATCTATCGGCTGAAGTATCCATTATAAATGTAATATTTAGTTTAGGTGGATTGTCATTGTTACCATCTTCTGAATTACACGAAAATATCAACAAACAAGCTAATAAGAAGAAACTTAACTTTCTCATAAAATTTAAATTTGGGTTTATGATTATAAATATAAAATATTTCAATTCAGATACATAACGTGATTTCATAAAATAAATTTCAAAGAAATTCTACAATCCGATTTAATCACCAACATGCATAAAATACACCTTTATCATTCATAAATGTATCTGTTGTTTTATTGAGTTCTAGTGGATCCCCATTAAAATCAGTAGCTCTATAACCTAATTCATTAAAAATACATGATGTAGCGGCATAATCCCATAAGCTCCCACCACCTTTTTCTTTTTTAGGCAGTTTTAGCATTAAGGCAGGTGCTTCTTCTAAAACTCTAATAGCATTCCAAACTGCACCACCACCTTGAATTTCTGTAAAACCAGAAAGATTAAGTTTTGATAGTTTTTGTTGAAGAATTACTTTTATCTCATCTGCTTTTGGTGTTTTCGCTAAAGATTTATCTGTGATATATGTGAGACTATTTTTTGACAAGATTTCTGGATGCCAAGGCTTTTCATTTCTACAAACACCTTGTCCCTGAATTGCATGACATAAAACTTTAGTAGTAGGATTGTAAACAACGCCAATAATAGGATTTTCTGCTTTTGACACTAAAGCAATTGAGACCGAAAAACCTGCTGTTTTATTAATAAATGCTAATGTACCATCTAATGGGTCTACGCACCAGAAATAGTCTTTTTCTAATCTGCTACCATCATCTATTTTTTCTTCTGTTAAGATAGCGATATCGTATTTTTCACAGCTCGGTTTTAGAAACTCTCGAATAACTGCATCGCACTTTCTGTCAATTTCAGTTACAACTTGTGAAGCATAGGTATTTCCACCTTCTTTATGAAGTACTTCAATGTCTTGTTCTGATGCTATTCGAATAATTTCACCTGCGCTTTTTGCAGCTTCTATAGCAACTTTTGCTAATGCTTTTAAATCCATAATTACAAAGATTCAATGACTTCTTTGGTAATACGTTCACTATAAGAATTTATTTTCCAGTGGCCAGGACTCCAACCCTTTAAAAAGCGATGAAAATCTGCCCAAGCAACGCGATATAAACTTCGCCATTCTTGCTCTAATTCAGAATGAACTTCACCAAATCCTGAATTAAAATATTGAAAATAGGTGTCTAATATTTTTTCTTCTAAACGTTCGCACTCATTTTCGGATAGACAACTACCTGCAAAATATGCAACGTCTTTCATTCCGCAGCCACCACCAACATACTGAAAATCTACTCCTGCAACTTCACCCAATTCTGAAAAACAAAAATTCGCCAATTTAGCATCTCCGTGAACTAGTGTTTTATACTCACAATTATTCAAGGTTGTGTCAATGGCTTCAGCTGCCTTTTTTAACTCCAAATCTTCAAGAACTTCTAGTTCTTGTGGTCTGGTGTCTAAATGCCAATAGGTTCCTGTGTTCCATAATCCTTCTGGTTCAACACCTAAAAAACTCACATGAAACTCAGCCAACCACTTTAAACAATTTGAAAATTCATTCCAATTTAAACTATGCTTTCTAACAGGAAAACCAGCTGTGTTCAAATCTTCTAAAAGGATATAAATATGACTTGTTGAATATTCTACCGCTAGACACTTTGGTATTCGGCTTTTGGATTGCGAAGCATAGTTTTTATACCAATAACTTTCTACTTGATAAGATATGAGCTTACGTTGATGCCCAATATCTGAATTCCAACCTCGAGGATGATTGTTTTTAGTAGACAACTGTATATCCTTTACAACAACAGATTCTTCTTCAGCATCATTTATTCCAACTCGAAGCATTTCACCATAACCACTCCAAAGTGATTGAATGGTCTCTGTAGAAGTAACTTCAGAAGCTCTTGTATTTTTTAGAATGAAATTTTGTAACTCAATATTCATAAGTGTCAAAGATACAAGAATGGTGTATTCTAAACTTCTTATGAACTTAAAACCCTTAACACATCTTTCTTATATAATTCTCCAATGGGTATTTCATGCTTACCTATTTCTATATCTTGCTTGGTGAATGCTGTGACTTTCTCAACATTGACAATATATGAGCGATGTGCGCGAAAAAAACGAGTATCTAATCTCTCTAAAAATGCTGAAAGCCCATGCTTAACTAAGGTCATATCTTCAACTGTATGTATTTTGATATAATCCTTGATACTCTCAATATACAATACCTCATCAAAGCGAATTTTTATATATCTCTTATTACTCTGAATAAAAATATGATCTGGTAACACAACGTCTTTAGGTTGCTCTTTTACTTGGACTTGTGTGTCTAAAAACTTCTCTATTGCCTTAAAAAATCTGGTAAAAATAATTGGCTTCAATAAATAATCTACAACATTGAGCTCGTAACTTTCAATAGCATATTCTCTATAGGCTGTTGTAAATATGACCTTGGGTTTATGAGCTAAATTTTTCAAAAAATCAGTGCCTTTTAAAACTGGCATTTCAATATCTAAAAACATTAAATCGACCTTTTGATTTTTTAGAACTACGGAAGCTTCTATTGCAGAATCACAACTAGCGACAACTTTAAAATCTGGCAATTGGGAAAGATGTGTTTCTATAAGCTCCCTCGCTAGCTCTTCATCATCAACAATAATGCAGTTATATGTTTTCATCAGATTTTAGTTTAAGCTCTAACTCATAATTCTTAGTATTATCATTAACAATAAGCTCATATTTATTTGGATATAATAAGCCCAGTTGTTTTTCTATATTATCCATACCAATGGCACTCATTTTCTTAGATTCAGTATGTTTTGATCCAGTAGGTTTTGAGTTTTTAGATCTAAAAATAATTTCATTTTCTGAAGTTAATAACTCTAGTTGAATTAATCCTTTTCCTAACTCTTGACTTATTCCATGCTTAAATGCATTTTCTACAAACGTGAGTAAAATGAGTGGCGCTATTTTTAAAGAGTGATTGATATTTTTTTTGAACTCTACATCTACTCTTCGTCCATATCTCACCTTTTCTAAAGCTATATAATTTTCTAATAACAAAATCTCTTTGTCAATTGGCACGTATTTATCTTCACATTGGTATAAAATGTAATCTAAGATATCTGATAATTTCGCAATCACTTCAGGCGTTTTATCAGACTTTTTTAAAGCCAAAGCATACAAATTATTTAGCGTATTAAACAAAAAATGAGGATTGAGCTGTTGCTTTAACATGTTTAGTTCAGTAGTTATCTTTTGTTCCTTAAGTGCTAAAATATCCCTTTGGTTTTGGTAATATTTTACAGCAACTAATAAAATGGTTGGAAAAACTAACCACATTATATTATTCATAAAAGCAAAAAACGAAGTCATTCTATGCCAAAGAACATAAGGTGGTTTCATTTTATAAACTTCGGGAAAGTTCACTTCAAAAACATTAATCCTAATAATACTATAAAGTGTTTGCATTAGGTAGATAGTAAAAAGTGTAAAAATCACAAATAGTGCTTTGCGCTTCTTATTCAGAATAAATGGAATTAATAATTGCGTAATAATAACACTCAGAAGAAACTGCAGTAATACTTTAAAAGCAATATAGATGGTTATAAAAACTTTATTGTTTTCTCTTAACCAATAGGTACTTAACAAATACAAAAACATCACCAACCAAAAGGCAGTTAAATGAAGTATATTTTTGGTTCTTGAAGTCATACGAATTACGAAAGTAGCTAATTATTATAAACATAAAAGGTTTTGATTACCGTTGCTGATAAAATAGACAAAAGCGCATTTAGAGATGATAGACTAACGGTAACAGCAAATAAATCCTTTAATAGCAGTTTACGATATGTCTATATGCTTTTTATACGAGTTAGCAGAATAAATATTCAGCCCAATACTTTTAGGTTTAGATTGCAGCAAATTAAATATTATGAAAGCAAAAACCTTTATCCTAACAATACTCTTCTTTTGTTTTATTAATGTTTCTCTAGCACAAAAACGAGAATACTATAGACACCTACAATACAATCATGTATCGCCTTATATTAAATTAAAAGGCACATATCCTTTAGATGCGGCTACTGCGGATAACACATCGCATTATGTATTTAAATATAATCAAAATAACCAACTCATTGAAGTTATTAATAATCACTACTTCACAGAACGAAAACATCCGTTAGCTTCCATCGGTGTCTATAAAATGAAAATCTCTTACGACAAAAACATTGAAACTAGGCTGTTTTTTAACAAGTACGATGAAGCCATTACCAATGATAGAGAGGTTTACAAAGAAGTCTATCACATTGATAAGAATGGAAATTATAGTAATCTTTCTTTTTACGACCATGATGACACTCCAATGGAAAGTAATTGGGGCATATCTCAATACAAATGGTCAAAACACGGCAGAATGATTATTGAGGAACGTTTCAACCTTAAAAATAAACCTAAAAATATATCTACATACTTTGAGTTTGGTATTACAGGTATGATCTTTAATAAAAATGGTATCCCTAAAGCAACCTACAATCTCAACGATAATCTAGACGTGGTAGAAAATTCTATGGGTATTGCCTCCTACCATGATATTTACGATAAGTACGGTAACCATATCACTTACAGCTATCATGACAGAGACGATAAATTAACCTTAAATAGTATTGACTTTGCTATCGGAAGAAAAATATATGATTCTATTGGTAATTATATTAAACAAGAACATTACGACACTAATAATCAACTCGTAAGACAACGGAACATTGCTAACAATCAATATGTTATCTCTAGCTCTATTGCTACTCAGCAAGATTCCTTAGAAATTAAACGCATTTCTTTAGGATATTTAGAATCGTTAAAGGATTTAAAACCAGCGCTAATGAACGAGGTGATGAATGATAGTTTAAACAAGGTTACTGTGGGTTACAATAGAGACCTTAGAAAAGAGGTTGTGAGTTATATCTCTAAGTCTCGTATGATAGAAAATGCTTCTCATTGGAATAAATCTAACACCAAATTTCCTCCAAAACCAAACAATACCATTACCATTTTGGATATTTATCATAGAATCGCCACTGTAAAACTATATTCTGATAATTGGGTAGAATATCTCCATCTCATAAAACTAGATGGTAGGTGGAGTATTGTAAACTTACTATGGCAACATCGTGATGTGAGTCGTTATCCTTATTAAATAATCAATCAGTCAATCAATCAAAAAACAACAGTCTATCATGAAATATTTTTTCACTTTAACATTTATCTATATTGCATTTAAATTTGGTAGTGCTCAAAATCAGAACAGTTATTCTCAACTCATTAATAAGGGTTGGCAATTATGCCTTAACAAAGACTATAAGGCATCTGCAGATGTATATGAAAAAGCGTTCAAACTTAAAAATGATATTCCTTTAAGTCATCGGTACAATGCTGCTTGCATACATGCTTTAGCTGGCCATAAAGACAGAGCGTTTCATCATCTATTTTTTATAGGTCATACACTAAAATGGTCTGATTATAATCACTTAATCAATGATTCAGATCTTAGATTATTACATCAAGATAAACGTTGGGAAGAACTCACCAAACTCATCTTAAAAAACAAAAATGAAGAAGAAGTGCATTTTGATAAAGACTTAGTTCGCATTTTAGATCAAATATATTTTGATGATCAAAGTACCAGAAATAGCATCAAATCAACAGAAAAACAATTCGGAAGAGATTCAAAAGAAATGGATGCTCTTTGGAAAGATATTTTAAAAAGAGATTCTATTAACTTAATCAAAGTCAGTCATATTTTAGATGCACAAGGTTGGCCCCCAAAAGATAAAATAGGAAAAAGAGGAACTTCAACCTTATTTTTAGTAATACAACATGCCGACCAAGAGGCACAAGAAAAATACTTACCCTTAATGACTAAAGCCATGAATAATGGTCATTTACCAAAACGACAGTATGCCATGTTTTATGATCGTTTAATGCTTAGAAGAGGAAAACGTCAGGTATATGGTACTCAACTCGCCATTAGTAAGGACAGTGAGAAGCCATACGTACTGCCATTGGATGAGCCCAAAACAGTAGATAAAAGACGTATTGAAATGGGACTTAATACCATGCAAGAAAATTTAAATAGATGGAATCTTATATGGGATGCTGAGGAGTATATTAAACGACTCCCTAAAATTGAAGCTAAAGAGAAAGCATTGAATGCTAAAAAACATAATTAAATTATGAGATTTAATTTCTTATTAATTGTACTCATTACTGCAGCTTGCTCAAATTCTCAATCACAAGCAAAACCTCAACAAGAAGACGAAAATCTAATCGCCGTTTTAGATACCATATGGCAAGATGAACAATTACCGATTAGGTATCGGGATTCTTTAATGCAAGTTCATAGCCCAGAATCACCATTAGTCACAGCTCAAGACTCAATTATTAGAAAATTTCATGCAATCAATGAAATTAAAGTTGCTAATATCCTAGAAACTCATGGCTGGCCAACAAAAGAAATGGCTGGCGAAAATGGCAATTGGACTATTTGTAATGTTATTCAACATTCGAGTAACGATGTTCGTATAAAATACTTACCTGTAATGCGACAAGCAGTTAAGGACAAAAAGCTTGAGCCAAGATTTTTAGTTAGAACAGAAGACAGAATTAAAACAGAATTAGGTGAACTTCAAATCTATGGTGGCCAAATGAAATACTACCCAGAAACCAAAAGCTTTAATGTATGGCCAGTATATGACCCTGAGAATATTGACCAAAGAAGAGCGGAAATTGGTTTAGAGCCTATAGCTATTTTTCTAAAAAACAGATTTAATTTTGAATGGAATTTGGAAGAACAAATTGAGAGAACGAAGGCTTTTATCGCTGCAAAGTCAAAAGACGGACAAAAAAACAAGTAAGATTAACCAACGTACAAATCGTCGCTCAGGATTGCTACGCATCCTTTGAGCTCCACTTTGAAAATCAAAAAAAGACAAAAAAAAAAGCAAGCTTTTATTTTGCTTGCTTTTTTGATTTATTCGTGACCTCGGCAGGATTCAAACCTGCAACCTCTTGAGCCGTAATCAAGTGCACTATTCAGTTATGCTACGAGGCCGTTTTTAAGTGGGTGCAAATATAAATTTTTATTCTTTTTTAAAAAAGCTTTTTTAACAAAAAAGAAGCACCGAAAAAATCGGTGCTCTATATCTACTTAAACTTCTTGTCCTTTCATCATCTTATTCCAGTATAAATAAGGCAATCCATATTTTTTCAACATCCAAAGGCGCCAATGTTCCTTCGCACTGTCAAAAACAAGCATACGCTTTAATTTAGGATCTGGTGTAAAACTACCACTATAGTCAAACTCAGCCAAAGTCATCTTTCCATATCCAGTGACTAACGGGCAAGATGAATAGCCATTGTAAGACTTTGTACCCTTCTGATTATGCTTTATTAATAGTAAGATATTATCAACAACCACAGGAACTTGCTTTCTAACTGCAGCTCCTGTTTTAGCTGTTGGTAAAGCGGCAACATCTCCTAATCCGAAAATGTTAGCATAGGTATTATGTTGTAAAGAATTATGATCTACATCTAACCAACCAGCTTCATTTACCAATACAGAATCTTGAATAAATTTTGGTGCTGTTTGTGGAGGCGCGATATGCAACATATCAAATGGCATCTCAATAAGTTCGTCAATAGCTAACGATGATTTTTCACCTAAAACGTTATCCTCATTTACCATACATAAGTTCTCATTAGGATCCGTATGCTTAAAGTACACCACTTTATTTTCTGAATCTATTTTAACCGGTGAATAAAAAGGTTTAAAGTGAATGCCGTATCGCCCAACAACTTTCATCAACGTTTCTCTTATAGGTTGTACACCAAAAATGACACTTCCTGGTGTCGCAAAAACAACGTTTGTTGGTTTTGAAGGTTTATTTTTCTTAAAATAATCTGCAGCGAGATAAGCTATTTTTTGTGGTGCACCACCACATTTAATTGGTGTCGTAGGTTGTGTAAAAATAGCATTGCCACCTTTAAAGTTTTTAATCGTTTCCCAAGTCTTTTGGGGATTAGTATAGTTACTACAAACAGTGCCATTTTCTAAAGCTTCCGTTAATCCTTCAATAAGATGTGGAGCCATCACCAAACCTGGAGCAACCACCAAATAATCGTAGGTTAAATCACCTGAAGATTTAGTTGACACAGTGTTATTATCTGGATCAAAAGAAATGGCGTAATCTTTAATCCAATCAACGCCAGTTGGCATAACACTTGCCATGGTTCGTGCTGTTTTACCAAAATCATATGCTCCTGCTCCAACTAGTGTCCAAGCAGGCTGGTAATAATGTGTTTCTGAAGGTTCAATGATACCAATATCAATACTGGATTGTTTCTTTAATAATTGGGCAGCTGTCATAATTCCTGCTGTTCCACCACCAATTATTAGAACTTGGTAATGCGTTTTCATATTGATTAATTTATTTAGTTGGTTTCAAACTAATTATTCACCCTTAGAAACTTTGTAACCAAAGTTACACACCGTGGAAATCAACATATTCTGTTTAAGTGACTGTCAATGAAGCTAAAACAGAATGTAAGATTATCATTTAGATAATTAAAAAACTTGTACAGAAATAGATTAATTCAACCAATTGAGGTAACCACCTTGCAAATCATAGATTTTATTAAATCCTAAAACCTCTAATCTCGCAGCAGCTTTTGCACTTCTATGACCAGAACGACAATAGATATATACAGGTTGATCTTTATCTAGCTCATTAAACTTTTCAGTAAAACTAGACGATTTAAAAAAGTCAATATTTATGGCATTATTAATATAACCACCATTATATTCTTTAGCTGTTCTCACATCCACGAGTTGCACATTAGTTGATGCTATTGCATTTTTGAAAGAAGTTTTGCCTAAAACCTCTACAGCACCAGATTTTGATTTGCTTGAACCAAATAATAATGATAATAATGACATAAGTATTTTTTTGATGAATTATTTGGGCAAAATTATACACTAAACCACAAGTGCACAGTAACTTTAGTTACAATACATAAAAAACCCTGCTTTGCATGTACAAAGTAGGGTTTTACTAACTAAACATATGGGATCAACTACAACAAAGTTGTTGGGCATACATATTCGGTTTTTGGAACTTCAGTGTTCGATATTCCTTTGAAACCAGTTGACACATCAACAAAATTATCCCAACCACGTTGCTTTAAAATAGAGGCGGCAATCATACTTCTGTAACCACCAGCACAATGAATTACAAATGGCTTATCTTTTGGAAACTCTGCCAAATGATTATTAATTTGATTTAGTGGGATATTTACAGCATCTACAACATGCTCAGCATCAAACTCACTCTTTTTTCTAACATCAATAACCACAGGTTTCTCTGAATTATACTGTGTTTCAAATTCAACTTCTGAAATTCTACCGACAGTATCAATCTCTCGGTTACTTTCTTTCCAAGCATCAAATCCACCTTCTAAAAATCCTATAGCATTATCATAACCTACTCTAGATAATCTTGTAATGGCTTCTTCTTCTTTTCCTGGTTCAGTAATTAATAATATTTCTTGTTTAATATCTGTAATCATCTCTCCTACCCAAGGTGCAAATCCACCTGCAAGACCTATATTAACACTATTTGGAATAAACCCTTTTGCAAAATCAGCAGCTTTTCTAGTATCTAACAATAAAGCACCTGTCTCATTTGCCGCAGCTTCAAAAGCCTCTGGTGATAAGGCTTTCGTGGCGCGCTCCATAATAGAATCTAAACTCTCATATCCTTTGATGTTCATTAAAACGTTCTGAGGAAAATATCCAGGTGGTGTCGTTAAACCATCTAAAAGCGCTTTTTTAAATTCTTCTTTAGTCATGTCTTGTAGCGCATAATTCACTTTCTTTTGGTTGCCTAAAGTATCAGTAGTTTCTTTACTCATCTTTTTACCGCAAGCAGAACCTGCACCATGATTAGGATATACGATTAAATGATCTGCCAAAGGCATAATTTTATTACGTAAAGAATCATATAGGTAACCAGCTAATTTATCTTCAGTTAAATCTTCAATGACATGCTGTGCTAAATCAGGACGACCAACATCACCTATAAATAGAGTATCACCTGTAATGATTCCATGTTCTTCACCTTTATCATCTATTAAAAGATAAGTGGTACTTTCCATAGTATGTCCTGGTGTATGGATAACTTTTATTTTATAATCACCAAGTTCAAAAACTTGATTATCTTCTGCTACAAGTGCATCATAACCTGGCTTTGCGGTCGGTCCAAATACAATTGTTGCACCAGACTTTTTCTTTAAATCTAAATGCCCACTAACAAAGTCTGCATGAAAATGTGTTTCAAACACATATTTAATCTTTGCATTATCTGCGTTAGCACGGTCAATGTATGGTTGTACTTCGCGTAAAGGATCAAATACTGCAGCTTCGCCATTACTTTCAATATAATATGCTGCGTGTGCAATACAACCCGTATAAATTTGTTCTACTTTCATAATGTAATGTATCTTAATTTAGTTATTGAGGTATAAAACTAATTGAATATCAGGTGATACTCAGTTACAAATGTTACACAACCAATCAAAACAAAAAATGATATAAGTCATGTTAGAAAACATGCAAAAGCTTTCAATTTATTAATTCTGAAAGAAAAACTCCATGTAAAAAATAAAGAATGCCATAACGAATATGAAGTACCCAAAACCTTTCTTAAGCTTTTTACCATCGATGAAATTTCCGAGATAACTTCCTATAAAAATACCTACTAATGAAATGACGGTAAATTTAATTAGGAATGTCCAATCTATATCCATTGTTAGTGCATCGCCAAAGAAGAAACCTAGTAACGATTTTAAAGCTATAATGATTAAAGAAGTACCAACTGCAACCTTCATTTCTACCTTTGCAAGAATCACCAAAGCAGGTATGATAAGAAACCCGCCACCTGCACCAATAAGACCTGTAATGCCACCAACCAAAAGCCCTTCTAATAAAATTAATGGATAGTTATATTTTACTTCATTTGGTGTATTATCTAAATCTTCTTTTCTATTACTTAGCATAGAAAAGGCAGCAGGAAACATTAATACCGCAAATAGTCCAAACATGCCCATTCTTCGTGTAAACTCAAATCCTGAAATTTGAAATAATACATCTGGTAAAGCTGGTACAACAAATGCCCTAACCAATGTAACACCAATTATTGCAGGAATACCAAAAACTATAGCAGTACGCCAATCGACATAGCCTTTTAAGTGTTGTTTTATACCACCAACAAATGAACTAGAACCAACTATAAATAAAGAGTACGCAGTTGCAACTTTTTCGTTAACCATAAATAAATAGGCCAAAACAGGAACAGCTAGGATTGAGCCGCCACCACCAATAAGACCTAATGAAATTCCTATAACTAAGGCACTAAAGTATCCGATAATTTCAAGTAATTCCATTAGCAAAAAGTTGTTTATTAAATATCTAGGTTAATTATTTTTATGTAATTTCTATGAAGTTCGATGCCACCTTTATTTTCGATCTTCTTTAAAAGTCGAGAAATCACAACTCTAGAACTGTTAAGTTCGTAAGCAATTTCTTGGTGCGTATTCTCAACAAAACGAGACCCATTAATTCGCACTTTTTCTTTTAAGTACTCTAATAATCTTTGGTCCATATTATTAAATGCAATACTGTCTAACGTATGCAGCATTTCGTTGAGCCTTGTATGATAACTTTCAAAAACGAAATTGCGCCAAGACTTATATTTAGCTGTCCAATCTTCCATTTTTCTAATCGGAATCATTATAAGTTCCGTCTCATTTTCAGCGATGGCTCTAATTTCACTTTTGGTCATACCCATACAACAGGACATGGTCATTGAGCAAGTCTCACCTTGTTCTAAATAATACAATAACAACTCGTGTCCGTCGTCATCTTCTCGTAATACTTTAATAGCACCAGATAATAATAAAGGCATACCTTTAATATAACTTCCTATTTCTATGAGTTTAGTACCAGATGGCACTTTCTTATAACTGCCATTCTCTGCGATTTCCTCTATCAACGCATTTTCAAATAAATGCCCATAAGTTGCTGTAAGTATGTCTTTCATCAATAGACCAATTTAATTATTAAGAATCTTGATATAAAGCTAGTACTTAATTCTTAATAATAAAATCTCAATATTTGAGGCAAAAGTACTTTGAGTCATTGAACATTTTTGTAACCAAGGTTACACATTTAGACCTTATCTAAATATGTTGATGTACTTTTGCCAAAAATTTTTTTAAATATGGAAATAATAATGAATTCATGGCCATGGTATGTTACAGGTCCGCTTATTGCAACTGTAATGGCACTATTACTATACTTTGGTAAAACTTTTGGTATGTCGTCTAACCTAAGAACGTTTTGTGCTATCGGTGGCGCAGGAAAATATGCAGATTTTTTCAAAATCAATTGGAAAGACTATAAATGGAGTCTCGCTGTGGTATTAGGTGCAGCAATAGGTGGTTACCTCGCAGTTAACGTTATAACTAACAACCAACCTATTGACCTCAACCCAAAAGCTGTGGCTGAACTAGAGCAACTTGGATTTAGCAATGCAGGTAAAGACTTATTACCTTCAGAATTATTTGCTTCAGATGTAATGTTTGAACCTAAAAACCTCATTTTATTAATTATAGGTGGTTTATTGGTTGGCTTTGGAACACGCTATGCTGGTGGATGTACGTCTGGACATGCCATAACAGGATTAAGTAGTTTACAACTGCCGTCGTTGATTGCAGTAATAGGATTTTTCGCAGGAGGTTTAATCATGGTTAACATTTTGTTGCCATTAATTTTTGGAGCATGAAATTTTTAAAATTTTTATTCGTAGGTATATTTTTTGGGATAGTATTAGTGAAATCTGAAGCCATCTCTTGGTTTCGTATCTATGAAATGTTTCGTTTTCAATCGTTTCACATGTATGGTATTATAGGTACTGCAATTGCTACAGGTGTTTTGTTTCTTCAATTTAGCAAAAAATTAAATTGGCAAACACTAGAGGGTAAAAGTATTTTAGTACCAAAGAAAGATAAAGGTATTGTGCGATATCTTGTTGGTGGTTCAATCTTTGGTTTAGGGTGGGGATTAATTGGTGCGTGCCCAGGACCAATTTACATTATGGTTGGTGCAGGTTACATGAGCTTTATTATTGTTTTAATTGCTGCAATTTTAGGGACGTTCATATACGGGTTACTAAGAGACAAGCTACCACATTAACAGTTTAGTACAACTATTATTAGTAAATTTGAATTAGAAAGAAGAGTTATGAATATTGAACAATTATATACAGGGTGTTTAGCACAAGGTACATACTACATAGAGTCTGAAGGTGAAGTGGCTATCATTGATCCTTTGAGAGAAACACAACAATATATTGATAAAGCAAATGCTGAAAATGCTAAAATAAAGTACGTTTTTGAAACGCATTTTCACGCAGATTTTGTGTCCGGTCATATTGATTTAGCACAAAAAACTGGAGCTAAAATCGTGTTTGGCCCAACAGCTCAGACTGATTATGATATCTACTCAGCAAAAGACTATGAAGAATTCAAAATCGGAAAAATTATAATTAAAGCTTTACACACGCCAGGCCATACTTTGGAATCAACTACCTATTTATTGATTGACGAAAATGGAAAAGACCACGCTATCTTCTCAGGCGACACATTATTCTTAGGTGATGTGGGACGACCTGATTTAGCTATCAAGTCTGACTTAACCAAAGAAGATTTAGCGGCGATGCTTTTTGATTCTTTGAGAACTAAAATAATGCCGTTAGCAAACGATGTCATTGTATATCCTGCGCATGGTGCTGGTTCTGCTTGCGGGAAAAATTTAAGTAAAGAAACCGTAGACACACTTGGCAACCAAAAGAAAACCAATTATGCGCTTCGTGAGGATATGACTAAAGCAGAGTTTGTTGAAGAAGTATTAGATGGCATTGCACCACCACCACAGTATTTTGCTAAAAATGCGATGATGAATAAAATGGGCTATGATGCTTTTGACAGTATATTGAGTAAAGGCGACAATCCTTTAAATTCAGAAGATTTTGAGGCTTTAGCTAATCACGAGTCTGCTTTAGTACTAGATGTAAGACCACAATCTGAATTTATAAAAGGACATATCCCAAATTCAATATTCATTGGCTTGAATGGTGGATTTGCACCATGGGTTGGTGCCTTAATTACAGACATTAAGCAACCAATACTTCTAGTTGTACCTGAAGGAAAATCTGCTGAAGCCGTAACGAGATTATCTCGTGTTGGTTATGACAATACACTTGGTTATCTTGAAGGTGGCATTGAAGCATGGAAAGCTTCTGGTAGAGATATTGAAACCTTAGAGTCAATTTCTGCTGAAACCTTTGCAGAAAAAGCAAAAGCCGAAAAATTGAATATACTAGATGTTAGAAAAGATGGTGAATATCAAAGCATGCACTTAGAAGACGCACAACATTTTGCCTTAGATTACATCAACAACCAAATGAATGAAGTTGATAGAGACAAAACATATCACATACATTGTGCGGGTGGATATCGCTCTGTAATTGCGGCTTCTATACTTAAAGCTCGAGGATTTCATAATCTTGTAGACATTGCTGGTGGATTTGGTGCTATTAAGAAAACAGACTTAAAGACCACGAATTTTGTGTGTCCTTCAACCTTATAATTATGCAAACGACTTTACAAATACAAAACTTAAAGTGTGGTGGTTGTGCCAATACAATCATCACACGTTTAAATGAATTAGAAGATGTTAATGATATTACTGTTGATAATGATAATCACAGTGTGTCCTTTTCATATACAGTTGAAAATACTATTTCTACAGCTTCTGAATTACTTTCAAAATTAGGCTACCCTATTGAAGGCGATGCAAATCCACTTACAAAAAAGGCAAAATCATTTGTGAGTTGTGCAGTTGGGAGGATGAATAAATAACAAATTCCTGCGTATGCAGGAATTTGATTATACTATCTCTGCACTTAAACCAGCCTGTAGTAATTTTGAGCATCTTGGTTTAAGGTCATCATATTCCCCAGTTTTTACTGTACACTTACCATTGTAATGCACAATTAAAGAACACTGTTCTGCTTGTTCTGGCGTATGATCACAAGCATGAATTAGTGTATTAATGACATGATCAAAGGTATTAACATCATCATTAAACAGAACTATTTCATTCTGCTTAACAACTTCCTCTTCAAGTAATAGCTCTTCTGAATATTTCTCTTTGGTACTCATAACAGTACTAATTTATGAATTTTAATGAAACCCATTGTCCTCTTTCTAGGATTTCATCTAATTTTAACATGGATTCATTACATTTTTGCTCAATTAAAGGAATATCTTCTTTATAAAACCCACTTAAAAACAGCATTCCGTTAGCATTTAAGCATTTAGCATACTGTGGAATATCTGCTAACAATATGTTTCTGTTGATATTCGCTATTATAACATCGTAGTTTTTATCTTCTAATAAGGCAACATCACCTTCATAAACCGAAATGTTTTTACAAGCGTTACGTTCAACATTTTCGAGACTATTTATATAGCACCAATTGTCTATGTCTATAGCATCTAGTTTTTTAGCACCGCGCTTTTCAGCAAGAATAGCCAGAACACCAGTTCCGCAACCCATGTCTAAAACCGATTTATCTTCAAAATCATTTTTCAAGATATGCTGAATCATCATATGTGTTGTTTCGTGATGACCTGTACCAAAGCTCATTTTTGGCTCAATAATTAAATCGTATGCTGTTGTTGGCTTCTCATGAAAAGGCGCACGCACAGTCACTGCTTCATCAACTACAATAGGATTAAAATTCTTTTCCCATTCTGCATTCCAGTTGGTTTGTTCAATCTCTTCAGAAGTAAAATTGATTTCAAATTCATCTGATTTTAAGATATGAATATCATCTAAAATCGTATCAAACCATTCATCTTTCTGAATATATGCCGTAACACCATCTTGAGTTTCTACAAAACTTTCAAAACCTGCATAACCCAATTCTGCAATTAAAATTTCTGTTGCTGGTTGTAGCGGTTTTACTGTAAAATAGTACGCGATATAGATTGTGTTTTCCATGTCTTTATTTTGAAGCGCAAAGATACAAGTATATCCTTCAAAACCTTATTCTAAAAACAATCAATTGTAAAAATTAAGGTTAACCATAATACTGATTAACCTTATTCATTTTGGGCTTAAGAACTAATAGACTTAAGTTATTCTTTTACGATTTTACCATTGGTGACTATTGAATTGGAGGCTTTTAAAATATAAAAATAAACACCCGTATTTAATTCAGATACATTGATTTTGTTGTTTAAAACATCTTCTATATTCATTACTAATTTCCCCGTAACATCATAAATTTCAAAACTCGTAGAGTTTGGATTTAATGAAGCACTATCTGGTATTTTAATATTAAGCACTTCAGTAACTGGATTTGGATAAATATTTAATTCCTCATATATAGATTCATCAACTGAAAGTGTAGCATTTGCACATGTTACATTATCTTGAACTTCTAAATATGTTGGGTTATAAAGATTATTACCTATTAGTACCTCACTTTCAGAAACCTCAACACTTGCTATTAAACTAGAGAGTGCACATAAATCATACAAACTGCCATTTCCTTCGTATGAATAATTACCACCTATTGTTATCGCTATACTGCTTGAACTATTATTATTTCGACCTGCACCATATGAGAAACAAGCACCTATTGAATTTATATTATTTAAACCTTCTAAATCATTCAAGGATGTATTTGACTTTATGGTTAAACATTCACCTATTGAAGTTAATGCCTCTAACCCTGTTAAGGTGGTTAATGAAGCATTATTATTAATACGTAATTCACCACCAATACTAGCTACGTTATCTAAACCTGTTAAATCTGATAGGGCATTAGAAAAAGAAATTTCTAATGCACCTGGTAAACTGGTTATACCTTCTAATCCAGTAAGTGAATTTAAAACCTCACAACGCAATGTAAAATCCCCACCTATAGAGATAAGATTGCTTAAAGCAATGATAGATGTAAGAGCAGATTCTCTAAAATAAAAATCACTACCTATAGATGTCAAAGATTCTAAACCTGTTAAACTAGTCATGGCATAATTCTGATCAATTGACAAGCTTCCGCCAATTGATGACAAACTATTGATTCCGTTTAGGGAGGTTAAAGCTGTATTACCTTGTATACGAATATTGCCTCCTATAGTATTTAAGCCGCTTAATCCAGTAAAATCTGTTAAAGAAGCATGGTTATCTATAATAAAAGAATCTGTAATTGTAGTAAGATTACTGAGCGCACTTAAATCTGTGAGAGATTGGTTATTGTCTAACCAAAATGAATGCAACTGAGTAATTCCTTGAAGACCATCTAAACTCATTAAGGCGGCATTATGTGATATAAGCAAACCGCCATTTACTGATGAATTACTTAAAGCAGATAAATCTGTAAGATTATCATTAAATTGAAATGCTATTCCTTCCCCTATAGACATTAAGTTTTCCAAACCATCTAAAGAGCTCATATTATTATTATCAAATAAGAATATTCCCTTTGTTAAACTGGTAACATTCTCCAAACCGGTCAAAGACAAAAGTGAGTTATTGTTTTGTATTGACAATCCGCCAACAATATTAAGGCTCGTAAGTCCATTAAGATTAATTAAGGCTGTATTTGAAAGAGTTAAATATTCACCAATAGATGTCAATTGATTCAAAAAATTAAGACTGGTAATACTCTCGCCAATAGCTAAATTTGTATTAACTGCTGAAAGACTATTAAAACCAGTAATACTTGTTATGGCATTAGCACCAATTCCGATACTACCCGAAGTTTGTAAGCTAGAAAACCCACTTATCGTTTGTAAGCCATTATTAGTTGAAATACTGATTGTGTCAACATTTTGAATAGCATTAAATCCATCTATATCTGTTAAGATATCATTGCCTTGAATAATAACTGCATTATTAATTGAACTGATTGCATTTAAAGCTGATAACGATGTAAGTGAATCATTATTACTGATGGTGATTCCATAGCCTACACTATTAAGGTTATCGAGACCTGTCAATGCTGTAAGACTATTATTACCATAGAACTTTAGACTTCCACCAATCGTTGTTAAATTAGATAAACCAGCAATATTTGTAAGTTGGGAATTGTTATTAACAAATAGATTTCCACCAACTTGAGTTAATGTACTAAGAGAAGTTAAATTAGAAATTGGTGTTGCTGAATTTTCAATGATTATTAAGTTTCCAGTGACTTCAGAATAGCTAAAATTATCTACATCTGACTGAGAATTCAAGGTTAAATCACCATTATAAACCTGAGCATAACTATGCATCATATTTAAAATGTAGAAGAGTAGAAATAAAGTGAAGACTTGAGAGTAACTTTTTTGATTAGTAATTGTTTTCATTTTTTTAGTTTTAAAACATCTGTGAGATGAAGATTATTCGATGTTTTAAAATTAGTTTGAATGAAAATGGCTTTTTTAAGGGTTTTCCCCGAAATAAAAATATAGTTGTAAACCCCTAGAAGTGTACAATTAGGGTTTAAATAAGCCTTTTAAAGCAGTCCATTTTCTAATGCTGCCTTAATGATACCAACACTATTCTTTGCACCAAACTTTAGCATAAGGTTTGAGCGGTGCGTCTCAACGGTCTTGGGACTAATAAATAATTTTTCTGAGATTTCTTGAGTAGTTAATTCTTCAGAAATAGCAACTAAAACCTCTTTTTCTCTGCGTGTTAACTTTATTATTAAACCAGTATTAGCCTTAGGCTTTGAATTTCTAAAAAGAAGCTTATCTCTTATATCTTTTTGCAAATAAATCTCGCCAGCTAGTACAGTCTTTAATGCCTTCAATAACTCAATCTTGTCTGTGTTTTTAAGCACGTAACCATGTACACCATTTTTCAACATTCGTTTAGCGAAGGACACATCATCAAAATTTGTTAGAGCTACAATTTTAAGTTCAGGATATTTTTTTAATAATTGTTTGCTCAAATCTATTCCATTAATATCAGGTAAGTTAATGTCTAACAATAATACTTCTGCCTTTGAATGTTCTATGCCATTTAATGTCGATTTAGCATCATTAAAAGTAGCAGTGATTTTAACCTCATTAGTACCACCCAACATACTTTTTATGCCTTGTAATACCATTTCATGGTCATCGGTAATTGCAATATTAATACTCATCTAATTTTGTTATATCAACTTCAAAAGTACAAGAGGTTCCTTTATCATTTGAAACAAAATCAAACTCTGCTTTTAAATATTGGATTCTAGATTCTACATTAGCTAAACCAATACCTTTGCCTTTTACCTCCTTTTTATTAAACCCAATGCCATCATCTTCAACAGTTACTTGCAAGTCACCTTGCTGAAAACTAACTTGCACATTAATTTCATTTGCATTAGCGTGTTTTATACTATTTGAAACTAACTCTTGTATTATTCTAAAGATATTTATTTCTGCTTTCTTAGGCAATGCAACTTCAGTTCCTACTGACTGAAAATTAATTTCTACATGGTTAGCAGCATTCATGCTATCACAGTATGTTTCTGCAGCCTCTATTAAGCTAAATTTATCTAAAGATGGTGGTACTAAATTATGTGATATTGCTCTAACTTGATTACACGAATCATCAATCATGCTAATAGCTTCCTTAATTACCTTATCATTCATTTCTATTAAGGTAGAAAGCTTATACTTAATGGCTGACAAATCACCATTAACCCCATCATGTAATTCTTTTGCTATTCTAAACCTTTCTTTTTCTTCACCCTCAATTAGAGCTTCTAAAGATTTAATCTGATATTCTCGCTTTAAGGTTAAAAACTCTTGATTCTTTCTTTTTTGTCTTTGCTTAAATACTAACCAAATTAACATTGATGCTATTAACAGAAATCCAATAACACCAAACATATAATTTTGTTGAGTTTTTTTCTTTTGAATTTCGGCTTCTTGTTCTTTTAATTCTAGTTTTTGGTTTGCAATTTCTTTATCTTTTTTTTCGGTTTGGTACTTTTTATCTAAATCGTTAACCTTTTCTTTAAAATTAACGCTTTGTATACTATCATTTAAAGCTCTACCTTCTTTTAAATATTTAAAAGCACTGTTAAGATTACCATATTTTTCATAAACCTCAGAAAGTGCTAATAGACATAATGCCTCATTACTTTCTGAATGTATTTCTCGAGATATTTCTAATGCCTTTTTTAAATTGTCTATTGATTTTATAAAGTTACCTTTAGAATCATATAGGCTTCCTAAATCGTAATAAGAACCTAATAGCGGCAATTGCTCACCCATTTCTTCTCTTATCTGTAAGGATTTTAAAAAATAGTTCTCTGCTTGTTCTAACTTATTTTGATTCTGATAAATCAATCCTATGTTACGTAATTGATAGGATTTAACCGATAAATTACCTCTATCTTTATTTAAATTATATCCTTTTTGAAAATACTCTAAAGCTATATCCAAGCTATCTAGATGCTTATATACAATACCTAAATTACTATAAATTAAACCTAGGTCGTCAGGATCTTGAGATTCTTCATAAGCTGTTTCTACTTTTTTGTAGTACTCTAGTGCTTTTTGATATTGACCCATTTGATCATAAATAGCACCTATGGCATTCAGACTTTGTAGTGACTTTTCCTCATTTTTAGTGAGTTCCGAGAGTTCTAAAGATCTTAATAAGTATTCAATAGCCCTAACTTTATCATCTAAGAACATGTAACTAACTCCTGTTTGATAATATGCAGGAATTAAATTTGTAGTATCCTGCTTTTTCTCAACATAAGCATTGTAGTCTATTAAAATATCTAATGCTTTTTTAGAATCTCCTAAAACCCTATATATTCTTGCATAGTTAAATTGCGACAGCATCTCTAATCCTTTATTCTCAATCTTTCTGCTTAAATCGGCTAATGAGTCATTAAACTTTAAAGACGTCTTAGGAAAACTATAAATATAATTTCGTACTAAATCGTTATAAATACTGCATTTACGTACTTCGCTCTGTTCTATAAGTAAGCGCTGCTCTAAACTATCAATAGTTGTCTTGTTTTGTGCAAATCCTGTTAAGACTATAAAGCAGCAAAAAAATAAAATCTTATATCTCAAAATAATTGGATTGTATTTATGAGTTTTTATAAAAGTAGGTTAAATTACTAAAAACCAACATCTAATCACTAGATTAAATGTGATCTAGCTTGTTCGCTCTAGCGATGTGAGAAGAAAATAGCACTGTAATTTCTAATTACTATTGAAGAGTTACAAATTACCACTAATTTGGTAAATCCGTTCCACCATCATCCGCGGGCAAACAAACGACATTTCTAATTTTTGGTGTTGATTCATTACCATTTGCATCTTCAAATTGAAATACTATTGAATAATTACCGGGAGCCACACCACTAAATGAGCCGTAAATTGTTGTTAAAGAAGTACCAAATTGACCAGCAGACGTCTCCTGATGGGTTTGAATTACAGAGCCATTACTATCCTTAAGAGTTGCAGTACCAATTGTTATGGCAGAATCGTCTGTAGCATTTGCACTAATTACAACAGAACCATCCGAAAAGAAAGTAGCTCCTTCATTTGGACTTACGACTTCAACTTCTGGACCATCTTCATCACCTTCAACCATTCCGTTATCACACTTAAAACTGAATAAACTTAAACTAACTACAAAGAATAATCCTTTATAAAATACGTTTGTTCTCATAATAAAATTGATTAATAATTAACTAAGAGCAAGTTAGTTGGCAGCGGTAAAAAAAAACTAAGGGTATTCTCTGAATATCAAAATTCAAGGAATACCCTTATATAACTTTTGGTTGAGTCTATTGTTTAATCCCAACCAACATATAACTTACAATTACTAAAACGCGTTTACTATAGCGTAAAAATCTTCAGCTTTAAGAGATGCGCCACCAATAAGTCCTCCATCTACATCTGGCTTAGAGAAAATCTCTTTAGCGTTATTTGGTTTTACACTTCCACCATAAAGGATAGAAACACCATCTGCAACCTCAGCACTGTATTTATCAGCCAAAGTTTTTCTAATAAATGCATGCATATCTTGTGCTTGTTCAGGTGAAGCCGTTTCACCTGTACCGATTGCCCAAACTGGCTCATACGCTAGTACAATATGCTTAAAAGCATCTGCTTCTAAATGAAATAATCCATTCTCTAACTGACTTTTTACAACAGCTTCATGATTGCCAGCTTTGCGGTCTTCTAATTCTTCACCAAAACAGAAAATTACACGCATATCGTGCTCTAAAGCTTGAGATACCTTTTTAGCAAGAGATTCATCAGTCTCATTAAAATAAGCTCTACGTTCGCTATGACCTAAAATAACCGTTTTAATACCAACACTTTTTAGCATACCTGCATTAACTTCACCTGTATATGCACCATTTTCTGCAAAATGCATATTCTGTGCTACTACTTCTATATTGTCTTGTCTTGTGGATTGAAATGCATGCCAAAGGTTTGTAAATGCTGGTGCAATCATTACTTCTGCATCTGAAGTCTTAGATTGCTTTTTTAATTCAGAAATTAACGTTTCTGTTTGGATTAATCCATTATTCATTTTCCAGTTACCAGCAACAATATGTTTTCTCATGAGTCCATTATAACCTTCGTGAAAGGAAGGAATTTATTTTTTAGTTAATGTATTATCGATATTTAAAAGTGATTAAATGCTTTAATTATAATCATTGCCAAAAATACTATTTTAATGAGGAATACGAATTGATTTTTATCAGGTTCTTTTAATTCAACTTTACTCTTGGGTCTAACCAAGCATAAACAACATCTACTAGGATATTAATTGTAATAAACACAATAGCAATAACGAGCACAGAACCCATAATAACTGGCAAGTCTAAAGTATTTAAAGCATTAACAATTTCTTTTCCAAGGCCATTCCAACCAAAAATGTATTCCACAAAAACAGCACCTGCTAGCATTGAAGCAAACCAACCAGAAATTGCTGTAACTACTGGATTTAACGCATTTTTTACAGCATGATTTTTAATCACTTGAAATTCACTTAACCCTTTTGCTCTCGCGGTTCTTATATAATCTTGATTTAATACTTCAAGTAATGAATTTCGCATCAACTGAATGACCACTGCCAAAGGTCTAATACCTAAAACAATTGCTGGTAAAATGAGATTTTTCCATTGAATGGTCATTGTTTCACCAAAATCGTCAAGCTCATACAAGCTACCTGTCATTTCTAAATTGGTGTACTCATGCAAAACAAAACCAAATAGCCAAGCAAACAAAATAGCACTAAAAAAAGATGGTACACTCATACCAAACGTGCTTAAAATCTGAATGGTTTTATCTATCCAAGTGTCTTTATATAATGCTGAAATAATCCCAAATATAATGCCTAAAATAATAGCAATGACTATTGCAGAAACGGCTAAAACAAAAGTATTAGGTATGGTTTCGCCAATGACTTCGGTGACTTTTTTTCCTTGCTTGGTAAAGGATTCTCTTAAATATGGTGTCTTTATTACTGTTGTCGTATTCCCAATGGTAAAAAGCTCAGAAGCATTGTACTTGTTTGGTCTTAGAAAAGTATAATCTTCAGTACTATTTGAATGAAAAGAGATTGGCGACAAATCATTGATATAATATAAATACTGTGTACTTAATGATTTATCAAAACCATACTTCTTTTTAACAGCTTCAACCTGTTCTGCAGTCTGATTTTGCCCCAACATCATCTTTGCTGGGTCACCTGGCAGAATTGTAAACAAAAAGAAAATGACAGTGACTACTCCAAATAAAGTGAGTAACGCGTAGAAGATCTTATTTAAGAAATAATGAAACAGAAAAAGTGATTATTAATTTATTTAATTGCATTTAATTTCGTCCGAATAATATTTTATTAGAATGTCATTCGCGAGTTCTTTGCCTCTAATTGAATCACAAAATCTTTCAGTATTAGACTGGATAATAAGTTTAAGCTTGTCTGTAAAACCCTCAGCGTATTCACCATCAGAAAAACTAGAAAGCTTTAAACTAGGAACATAAAACTCATCATTATTCTCTACAATAACCTTGTCAAATATTAAATCTGTTGTTTCGTAAAAGAAATCAGTTTTTCCTAGTTCATGATCTGGACCGGTAGTCCCATAGTATAAACTAAAATCTTTTTGTGTATCTGGAACTAGGCTTAATAAAATAGAATCAGGTATAATTAAATCGTTTTTATAATATTCAGACGCTCTATATAAATTCCTTTCATAATTTGTCTCGAATTGAGATTCGTTTTCAAAAGACAACTTATCTTCAACAACAACATTAGATTCTTTCTTTGCAATTTCTAGTTCATCCAAAACAAAATCATCTAAATCATTCCAATGAGCTTTATTCATCACTGTACCTTTATTCAGTAATACCGCACCTGGATTAGAACGTACAATGGTTTTTATAACCTTTTCATCACACAAATAAAAATCAAAATTTAGATTGTAATCTTGCTTCACGTTGTCTTGGGCATCAATATATGACGATGTTAACCCTATGACCTTGTACCCTTTTTTAATCGCTTCATCAGTAAAATTCTTCAGTTTAGCAACACCTTCAGCTTCGGACTTATTAATGTTATACATGGCTATAACTAACAAGTTTTCAGTATTTAAAAACTCATCAGTTAAGTCACCTTCATCCGACTCTATTGAAAAATCTTGAATTGGTGGCACATAACCTTCATCAATAATTTTTGATGTCACATCAACAAACTCACCATCAACACTCGGATAACTTCCATTGGTTACAAATTCTTGTTCTTCACCATTTACATTAAAGACATAAGTATATTCAATCACAGGTTTAGCTGCGTTCTCCGGCGTACTCATACCTTCTTGAATATTTTTCCCTACAGCATAGGCTCTAAAATCTATTGCAGGTAAATGCATTAGGACATGATATCCAAACCATAATGAAGCTATAAAACTCATCAATGCTAAAACTGTTGTTGGTAAAGCTGAGAATATTGGCTTAATGTGTTTTAATCCTACAACTAAAATGAGTATAAAAACTAATAAAATAATGTCCTTTCCGAAACTCTGCCATGGTGTTAATTTTAGGGCATCACCGAAGCAACCACAATCCTGTACCTTTTCAAAATAAGCAGAATAAAAAGTTAAGAATGTAAAAAACACAATCATTGCCAGCAGACTATATACGGTGAATTTAGGTTTATAACCTATTAATAAAAAGACACCAAGTACAACTTCAAAAACCACTACAAGAACAGAAATAATTAAAGCGTAAGGGATTAAAAACTCCATATTTAACACCTCTGCACTGAAGTATTCTTCAAGTTTATAAGAAAATCCTAGCGGGTCATTTAACTTGATAAAACCAGAAATAATAAATAATACCCCAACAAAAATTCGGCTTATCTGAGTTATGTATTTCATAATATTAATTCTTAATTATAGTTATATTTTATTTGGATTCATTCAAATGAATCATCGCAAAAACGGCATAATTAATCATATCTTGATAATTAGCATCAATACCTTCGCTTACTAAAGTTTTGCCTGCATTGTCTTCTATCTGTTTTACACGAAGTAACTTTTGCAAAATTAAATCTGTCAACGAGCTCACTCGCATATCTCGCCAAGCTTCGCCATAATCATGGTTTTTATCAAGCATTAATTGTTTGGTAATAGCTAAATGTTTATCATAAAATTCTGTAGCTTCCTCTGTATCCATATCTGGTTGTTCTACAACACCTTTTTCTATCTGAATTAGTGCCATAATGCAATAATTAATGATACCTATAAATTCACTCTCTTGTCCTTCATCCACTTTTTGCACTTCATTCTCTTGAAGACCTCTAATGCGTTGGGCCTTTATAAAAATTTGGTCAGTCAATGATGGTAATCTAAGTATTCGCCAAGCACTGCCATAGTCTTTCATTTTTTTGTTAAAAAGATCTCGACATGTCTTTACAACAGCGTCATACTGTTTTGAAGTTTCTTGCATTAATTAAATATTGAATGTAATCACCTTAAATATTCTAAGTAATATCTCAATGATGATACAAAGTTAAATTTGATAAACTTAATCCTAATTATAGACTTAAATTTGCGTAAATTTCGTATAAAATTGTTTAAAGTTCAAGGTTTGTAGTTTAAAGTTTTCCCAAAGCTATAAACGGTTTAAAATTTGGATTTTTATTTTTAAATTAACTAACAAAAGATTCCCATTTTCATAGGAAACAAATATGACAATTAATTGCAAAGAACACCTTATTGATCTCTCTACACCAAAGGTCATGGGTATTTTAAACATTACTCCAGACTCATTTTATGATGGTGGATTATACAAGGATTCATCTTCTATTATGCGACAAGTGGATAAAATGCTGACTGAAGGCGCTACTTTTATCGACGTTGGTGCTTACAGTTCTAGACCTGGTGCTGACGATGTCAGTGAAGCGGAAGAGCTTAAAAGAATTATCCCAATCGTAGAGCTTATTGTAAAAAATTTTCCTGAAGTTATTTTATCAATAGATACCTTTAGAAGCAATGTTGCCAAACATTGTATTGAAGCTGGTGCAGCACTAATTAATGATATTTCTGGAGGGCATTTAGATGAAGAGATGATACCTACTGTAGGTAAACTAAGTGTGCCTTACATAATGATGCATATGAGAGGTAATCCAAGGACCATGCAAGAGCAAACGTTCTATGAGGATCTAATAAAAGACATTAACTTCTACTTTGCTGAACGCATTGCAAAAGCACACGAAAATAAAATACTGGACATCATTATTGATCCGGGTTTTGGTTTTGCAAAAAACTTAGAACAAAACTACGAGCTACTAAGAAAAATGGAACTCCTACAAATTGTAGGTAAACCACTGCTAGCTGGACTTTCTAGAAAGTCAATGATATATAAAACGCTTAATACCAATGCAGCAAACGCTTTGAATGGAACTACGGCGCTTCATATGGTTGCCTTACAAAAAGGCGCTAAAATATTGCGTGTACATGATGTAAAAGAAGCCACGGAATGTGTGACATTATTCAACCAATTAATCAAATAAACCAGTACATGAAATATATTTTACTGTTTGTATTAGGTGCAACATTATTTAGCTGCAATAATCAACGTGTTTTACTTCTTCCTGAGGTCGAAGACACAGAAATAAGGGAAGTTTTAGATGTTTCTACCGCATATATTTTTTATGACGAAACGCAACCAGACTCAACATTATTTAACCGAAAAAATTTGATAGGTACTACCAACTGGTTGGTAAATGTCGATAAGCGCTTAACACTGAAACAAGCGATTCCTCATATTCAATACTTACAAGACAAACGCAGAAAAGCTTCAATGCACAAAAATGAAAGTGCTAAAAACTATTTTACATGCAATGACAAAAGCATCGAGAATCTAGGATTTATTGAGTTTACTAATACACAATTTAATTTTACAAATTTAGACAAATTGGATTTCGAAAATTCAATAGTCATGAATATTGAAAGTTTATCATACATTACTTTTTCTACGGCATTTGATTTAAATATTAAATTATCTAAAGAAAACATGGAACATGCCCTAACCTTAATTAGAAAAAATTATAATCCTGTAACAAACTTGACAATTAACATCTCTAAAAATTTAACTTTTCAAGACTACATCTACTTAAAAGATATTTTATCTAAATTGGATGAAAGTGTTTCAACAGAAGAATTCTTTTTCTAACTTAAATTCTTAAATTAGCAGTAACCACTAACTATCAACTCTTTGGACGAATTACAACTTTGGGATTTTAGATTTATAGATTTTGTAGATGTCTTCCTTGTCGCTATTCTACTTTACTACATCTATAAACTTGTAAAAGGTACCGTTGCCATTAACATTTTTATTGGTATTCTCATTATCTATTTCGCTTGGCGACTTACAGACTACCTGAAAATGCAAATGCTATATAGTATTTTTGATGGATTTATGAAGGTCGGAATTATTGCCCTAATTGTGGTTTTTCAACCAGAAATTCGAAAATTCTTATTGCTTGTGGGCTCTACAAATATTGGTGGTAAGAAGGGAATTTTTAAAAACTTTAAGTTCTTAAAAAATGACGATCAAACGTCTACGGACGTTGATGCAATCATAAAGGCGTGTACCAAAATGGCCTCGAGTAACACAGGAGCACTTATTGTTATTGAACGAAATAACAACCTAGACTTTTTAACAAATACGGGAGACGAAATGAACATATTGGTTTCTCAACCGATTATAGAGAGTATTTTCTTTAAGAATAGCCCATTACACGATGGCGCTATCATTATAGACAATAATGTTGTGAAAGCGACTCGTGTTATTTTACCAGTTAACAATGAGAAAAACATCCCTGAACGTTTTGGATTAAGACATCGTGCAGCAGTTGGTATTACAGAGAAAACAGATGCACTAGCCATAGCTGTTAGTGAGGAAACTGGTCAGATTTCTTTCATAAAAAATGGTGACTTTGTAATGTTTAAAGATACTGATGACCTTATCCAAAAAATAAAGCAAGATTTGGCCTAGATGATTTGTAAAAACTGTAATACTGAACTTGAAGCGCACCACAAATATTGTCATGAATGTGGTGCAAAACAAATTCAAAACAGATTGATGCCAGCCATTCTTGTGCAGCAAGTAAATGAGCAATTCTTATCCATTGATAACAAATTTCTAAGAACTTTTATAGGTTTATTTAAAGCACCTGATATTGTTATAAATAGCTACATAAACGGTACTCGAAAAAAATTTATTGATGTGCTGCAATACTTTGCTATTGCACTAACTTTAGCGGGAATCCAAGTTTTTCTGATGGACTCTATTTTTAAGTCTGAGATGGAATCTTCATTTAAAGTATTGCAATCAATTGATAGTTCTACTGCCGAAAACAATCCATTTAAAATAAATGCTAATAGTTTTACTGATTTCAATAGATATCAAAGTATTATTTACATCATCACTATTCCGTTTTATGCAGTGTCGTCTTGGATAGCTAATCTTTTGATTAAGCCAAAATTTAAATACAATTTCACTGAACATCTAGTTGTCAATATTTATTATTATACACAAGTCATCATAATTACGGCAGTACTAAGCATTCTGTTTTTATTTTTAGGGTTAGATTATCTACTCATTTCTGGCATTGTATCGGTACTTACGCTAGTTTATCACTTTTACACGCTTAAAAAAGTTTTTCATTTAAGTTTGGTAGAGGCTATTGCATTTTTTGTGATGGTAATGCTATTCTTTTTTGCCATTGGTATTTCAGGTAGTATTGTCTTTCTTTTTCTTAAATATTTAAATGTTTTCTAATACTAATGAATTGTAAAAATTGCCATACAGAATTACATGACCACGATGACTATTGTCCTAATTGTGGTGCACGAGTTATTAGAAATCGCTTGACATTTAAAAACTTGTTTGAGCATATTTCTGAGACGTTTTTTAATTATGACAATAAGTTATTAAGGACATTAATTTCACTATTTATAAGACCAGAAGTTGTTATAGATGACTATGTTGGTGGTGTTAGAAAACGTTTTGTCAACCCTATTAGTTTTTTTGGACTGTCATTATCACTGTCCGGTTTATCCGTATTTATTATCAAAAAATTCTATTTAGAACACTTTGACATGATGACTTGGATGGCAGACTTAGAAATTTTTAATAACCCCTATTCACAAGAAATGCTTGCAGAGCAATCTATGAGCAGTACAATGGAATATACATCATTAATGTTTTCTCTAATGATTCCTGCATTTGCATTAATTTCTTGGGTTGTATTTCTGGATAAGAAGTATAATTTCACTGAACATATTGTACTTTATATGTACAGTTTGTCTTTTTACTCAATTCTAAGTGTCATATTTGGTCAATTGATACTTATGATAGTACCTGAAAGTTATATCCCTTTTATACTTTGTACCTATCCAATCATGATGCTCTACCATTGTTATCTTTTAAAAAGATTATTCAAATTGAGCATCGGACAAATAATATTACGAACTTTTTTGTTCCTAGTATTGTTTGGTATTACTTATGTGATAATCACTATAGTAGTTTTGATTATACAATTAGCTACAGGATCAATTAAAATTAGTGACTTCGCGCCCAAAAAGTAGACTATGCTATCTCAGCATTTAAAAACTGAACTTCATAAAGATTTTTGTAGTAACCATCTTTCTTTTTAAGAAGCGACTTGTGCGTACCCATTTCAACAATCTTACCTGCATCCATCACAATAATTTTATCTGCCTGTTGAATCGTTGCCAGTCTGTGCGCAATAACAATAGACGTTCTGCCTTTGGTAATAGTATCAGTAGCATCTTGAATTAATTGCTCTGAATATGAATCGACAGAAGATGTCGCCTCGTCCAAGATTAATATACTTGGATTAGTGACATAAGCTCTTAAGAAAGAAATTAATTGACGCTGACCTGAAGACAACATCACACCACGTTCTTTTACATTGTAATGATAACCACCAGGAAGCGTAGATATAAAATCGTGGATACCAATAGCCTTAGCTGCAGTAATAACATCTTCTTCAGTAATGTATTCGTTGTTAAGCGTAATGTTATTAAGAATGGTATCTGCAAATAAAAATACATCTTGTAGCACAACAGCAATCTGATTTCTAAGCGAACTTAATGTCATTTCCTTAACATCAGTACCATCAATTTTTATAACACCAGAATCAATATCATAAAAACGATTGAGCAAGTTAATAATTGTTGATTTCCCTGCGCCAGTTGCACCAACAATAGCAACAGTCTCACCAGCGTTAACGTCAAAAGAAATGCCTTTTAATACTTTTTCATCTTTAATATATGAGAACGTCACATTTTCAAAAGCGATGTCGCCTTTAAAATGATTCGCCTCAATAGTTCCTGTATCATCTATATTAGAATTTGTATCTAACACTTTAAATACGCGGTCTGCGGCAACCATACCCATTTGTAAGGTATTGAACTTATTGGCAATTTGATATAAAGGTCTAAACAACATGGGAATAAACATGGTAAATGAGATTAACTCACCTACTGTTGTTCCTTGAATTGTTGCAACTGTACTAAATCCGCCAACTAAAACTACCGTTGCCATGGTAAACGATGATACAAATTCAGCTACTGGAAAGAATATAGAATTGTACCAAACTGTTTTTAACCAACCTTTTTTGTGACGCTCATTAATAGCTTTAAACTTTTTATATTCTGTATCTTCTCTAGTAAAAAGCTGCAAAATCTTCATACCAGTTACACGTTCTTGCACAAAAGAATTAAGGTTAGAAACTTCGGTACGTACATCTTCAAAAGCGCGTTTCATATACTTTTGAAAAATCTTAGTTGCGATAATGATTATTGGCATTGTTGCAAAGACAATCAGACTCAACTTCACATTTATTATCGCCATAATACCAGCAACTACAACCATTTTCAGAAGGTCACTAAATATCATAAACAAACCTTGCCCAAAAATATCGGCAATACGTTCCATATCGGTAACAGCTCGTGTGATTAATACACCTACTGAAGAGTTATCAAAATAGGTCATTTTAAATTTAAGCATGTGCTTAAATAACTTCACTCTAATATCTTTTACAACTGATTGTCCTAACCAACTTGCATAATAGATAAATAGTAATTGCGCCACTACTTCTAAAACTAATAAAGCTAACATGATGAGCATATAAAACACAAACCCATCGTATTGCTTATTGGCAATTTTTACATCAATTGCATCTTTAAGCACATATGGTCTTAGAGCACCAAAAATTGCCAAACCAACAACACAGAATAATGAAATTACAAATACCGTTCTGTAGGGTTTTATGTATTGCAGTAAACGCTTAAAAAGCGTCACATCAAATATTTTCTTTTTCTCTTCTTTTGACATATATATTTTCCTGATTCTTCAGGAATTGTTTCTATTAATTCAATCTGATATCTTCTGGATACACAATATTTACCAAATATAACCCATGTGCAGGAACCGAAAAACCAGCTTCACCTCTATTTTTAGATTTTATGATAGTGTGCAAATCCTTACCTTCTAGTTTTCCTAAACCGATATTAACCATTGTGCCAACTATAGCTCTTACCATATTACGCAAAAATCGGTCTGCCGTAATTATAAATGTCAATTGTTCTCCTTCCTTTATCCAGTAGGCTTCCTTGATATCGCAATTATAAGTCTTTACATCTGTTTTACTTTTAGAAAAACATTGAAAATCCCTATACTCAAATAGTATCTTGCAAGCTTCATTCATAGCTTCAATATCTAAAGGCAACTGCGTCTGATAAGCAAAATCATAATCAAACACATTTTTAGAAGCAGACACTTTATAATGATATGTCCTGCTTTTAGCATCAAATCTTGCGTGAGCTTCAGGCTTAACTTCAAATATCTCTTTTACAGCAATATCTTTTGGTAAAAAGGAATTAAGTTTATATACCAAATCCTTTGCTACAAATTTACCATCAAATTCAAAATGGGCAAACATCTGCGAAGCGTGAACTCCTGCATCGGTTCTTCCTGCACCAACAATAGAAATATTAGTTTTCAAAATTGTGCTTAAAGCTTGTTCTAAAACTTCTTGTACAGATATCGCATTAGGTTGATATTGCCATCCATGATATGCCTTGCCATTATATGATAACTCGAAAAAATATCTCAAAAGTTTAGCCTATTTTTGTTTTGGAAGCCACAAAGATAACTATTCCTACATCGCGTAGAATTTCATTAAAAAACATTTAACTTAAAAGCACTCTTTTGAAAAGAATCCTGTTATTATCAGACACACACAGCTATATCGATGATGCCATAATAAAACATGTGAAAAAGGTAGATGAAGTGTGGCATGCTGGCGATATTGGAGACCTTAAGGTCACTGACCAAATAAAAGCTTTAAAGCCACTTAAAGTTGTATATGGAAACATTGATGATGACAAAGTACGCAGAGAATTTCCTCTTCACAATAAATTTAAATGTGAAGATGTTAATGTTTGGATAACTCATATTGGCGGTTACCCACCAAAATATAATAATAGAGTTAGAGACGAATTAATTGCAAATCCACCTGATATTTTTATTTGCGGACATTCTCACATTTTAAAAGTAATGCCAGACAAAAAACTAAACCTATTACATATGAATCCAGGTGCTGTTGGTAAGCACGGTTTTCATAAAGTCAGAACAATGCTGCGGTTTAAAATTGATGGCAATCAAATAAAAGACCTTGAAGTTATTGAATTTGAAAAGCGTTAAAAATTAAAAACCCAGACGGCAGCGTCTGGGTTTTAGCACTAATACTACTAAGATTTTAGGTTCTATCGCAATCTATCTACAGATTTTACGAGATCTTCATCCTTTTTAATAGCCTTGTTAGCCAAGACTAAACACACAATAGAAAAAATAGGAAGAACGATCCCAATACCTTTCTCAGAAACGTCAGCTTCTCCAGATAAGTTTAGAGATTGATATACAAAGATTCCTAGTAAAATAAAGTTTAATATTATATTAAGTCGTCCCAAAACAAATTGAAACTTTCTATTTTTAAAACTAAAAATCGCGAATAAAGATAATAAAGCAGATACAACAAACAAGCCCAAATAGGTATAATTATCTAATGCATATACTTCTTGACCTTCGTTGTTGGTCCATAAATGAAATACAAATATCAGACCTGCAGAGATAATTGCTGCGACCAATAGATAAAGTGATTGTATTCTTTGAATCATATTTTCTTTAAAAAGCATTGCAAAATTAGTAGTTTATTTTTTAAAAAGATAGATTTTATATTAAAATAAAATCGTATTATTGCAATAGATAGTGCTAAGCTTCTGACTTGCACCTATCTAAATCTTACCAGATTTTTTTCACTTTTTTTCTTTTTATTTCATTTTGAAATTCTTGAATTAAGTACTATCAAAATTAAAATACATTATACATATACGAATGTTTGAAATTTCACAGTTAAAAGCTAAGAAGCTACCTGAATTACAGGAAATAGCGAAACAATTAAGTGTACCAAAGTACAGAAGCTTAAAAAAGCTAGACTTAGTTTATCAAATTTTAGATCATCAAGCTGCAAATCCAGATGCAGTAAAAGCAAGCACAGCGTCTGAAGCTAAACCAAAAGCAGAAGTTGCTGAAAAAAAGCCACAACAAAAGCGTGCTAGGGTTCAAAGAAAACCTCAAGATAACAACAACCAAAAATCCATTGAGTTTAACGACAAAAAGGATAAACCAGAATCTCAGGAGAGTAAACCTGCTAACAATAGGCAAAATCAAAAAAGAGAACAGAAGTCTAATGAACGTAATGAAGACCAAAAAAGGCAACATAACGACAATAGACAAAATCAAAGAAATAACCATAACCGTAATAATAACCAGCAAAAAAATAATCAGCAGAAGAATAACCAAAATAACGGCAACAAGGATAACAGAAACCGTTATCGTGAGCCAGATTTTGAGTTCGATGCGATTATTGAGAGTGAAGGTGTATTAGACATCATGCAAGATGGTTATGGATTTCTAAGATCTTCGGACTACAATTACCTAACATCTCCTGATGATATTTATGTATCGCAATCTCAAATTAGATTATTTGGTTTGAAAACAGGTGATACTGTTCTTGGACATGTTAGACCACCTAAAGAAGGAGAAAAGTATTTTCCACTTATTAAAGTGAGTAAGATTAACGGTCAAAACCCACAAGTAGTTAGAGATCGTGTTGCTTTTGAGCACTTAACACCATTATTCCCAAAAGAGAAATTTAATATTGCCGAAAAGCAAACTACCATTTCTACTAGAATTATGGATTTGTTTGCTCCTATCGGAAAAGGACAACGTGGTATGATTGTATCACAACCTAAAACTGGTAAAACAATGTTACTAAAGGATGTTGCAAATGCAATTGCTGCAAATCATCCGGAAGTTTATCAAATGATTTTATTAATTGATGAACGTCCTGAAGAAGTTACAGACATGCAACGTAACGTTCGTGGAGAAGTCATTGCTTCTACGTTTGATAAAGAAGCTCACGAACACGTAAAGATTGCTAATATAGTTTTAGAAAAGGCAAAGCGCTTGGTAGAATGTGGACATGATGTAGTAATATTATTAGACTCCATTACACGTTTAGCAAGAGCATATAATACTGTACAACCGGCATCTGGTAAAATATTATCAGGTGGTGTTGATGCTAACGCCTTACATAAACCAAAACGTTTCTTTGGTGCGGCGCGTAATATTGAAAATGGTGGTTCTTTAACAATCATAGCAACTGCACTTACAGAAACTGGTTCTAAAATGGATGAAGTTATCTTCGAAGAATTTAAAGGAACTGGTAATATGGAACTTCAGTTAGATAGAAGAATATCTAACCGTAGAATATTCCCTGCTATCGATCTTGTATCTTCTAGTACGCGTCGTGATGATTTATTATTAGATGATAGTACAATACAACGCATGTGGATTATGAGAAAGTATCTTGCCGATATGAATCCTATTGAAGCCATGGAGTTTGTTAACGACAGATTTAAGCAAACTAGAAATAATGAAGAATTCCTTATTTCTATGAATGGATAGTTAATCCATTAAATATAAAAACTATAAAACCTTGAATTATTAAATTCAAGGTTTTTTTATAGTCTTCTAAATCAATTAATATTGAGCATTAAAAAAGCCTTCCAATTTGGAAGGCTTTTAAATATCTTCATAATTACTACAATTATAATGCAGCAACGTGTTTAGTTAACTGAGACTTTAAGTTACCAGCTTTGTTAGAATGAATTACATTCTTCTTAGCTAATTTATCAATCATACTGATAACTGAAGGTAACATTTTTTGAGCTTCAGCAGCATCTGTTAACTCACGTAATTTTTTGATGGCATTACGTGTAGTTTTGTGCTGATATCTGTTAAGCACTCTTCTCTTTTCGTTACTTCTAATTCTCTTTAAAGCTGACTTATGATTTGCCATTTTATTTTTTTCTTATTAAAAAATTGTAGCCCGTAGGGGAATCGAACCCCTCTTACCAGGATGAAAACCTGGCGTCCTAGCCGATAGACGAACGGGCCATTTGGTTATTTATCTATTTAAATGAACCTGCAACGTTTCCATTGCGGATGCAAAAATACAACTATTTTTAAAAGTTGCAACTACTAATGAATTTTTTTTAAAAAAAAATTAATAAGCCTTTGCAAAAAGCACACGCTGTGTTGATGGATTCCCTGTAAATACGCACTTTCCAGCTTCTTTTTCACCTTCTAATGGAATACATCTAATCGTAGCTTTAGTTAATTCTTTTATCCTTTGCTCAGTTTCAGCAGTACCATCCCAATGCGCAGAAATAAAACCTGTTTTGTTTTCAAGAACCTTTTTAAATTCTTCAAAATCGTCCACCTTAGTAATATGTGTATTTCTAAATTCTAACGCCTTGTTATAAAGACTTTCTTGAATTTCTTCAAGTAAATCCTCAATAACAACATTTATACGATCTAATATAACAGTTTCCTTAGTAAATGTATCTCTTCTAGCAACTTCTACGGTATTATCCTCAAGATCTTTTGGCCCAATAGCAATTCTTAAAGGCACACCTTGTAATTCGTGCTGGGCAAATTTAGCTCCTGGACGCAAAGTATCACGTTTATCAAACTTAACACTGATATTTCTTTCTTTTAAATCACCAATAATTTCCTCGGCAACCTTAGAAATGGAATCAAACTGATCCTCATTCTTATATATAGGTACTATTACAACTTGATATGGTGCTAAATTTGGCGGCAATACTAATCCTTTATCATCACTATGAGTCATAATGAGTGCCCCCATTAAACGTGTTGACACTCCCCAAGAAGTAGCCCAAACATAATCTTGCTTACCTTCTTTGTTTGTAAACTTTACGTCAAAAGCTTCAGCAAAATTCTGACCTAAAAAATGAGATGTTCCTGCTTGCAAAGCTTTTCCGTCTTGCATTAAAGCCTCAATACAATATGTTTCTTCAGCTCCGGCAAAACGTTCACTTTCAGTCTTCACACCTTGAATGACAGGTATAGCCATAAAATTCTCCACAAAATTAGCATAGACATTATTCATCTGTACCGTTTCTGCAATTGCTTCTTCTTTAGTAGCATGAGCAGTATGACCTTCTTGCCATAAAAACTCTGCTGTTCTTAAAAACAATCTTGTTCTCATTTCCCATCGCACCACATTTGCCCATTGATTCACTAAAATTGGTAAATCTCTGTAAGACTGTATCCAACCTTTATAGGTATTCCAAATAATAGCTTCACTAGTTGGTCTTACTACAAGTTCTTCTTCTAATTTTGCTTGAGGATCTACTCTTAGTTTACCTTCATTATCTGGATCTGTCTGCAATCTATAATGAGTAACCACAGCACATTCCTTTGCAAAACCTTCTGCATTCTTCTCCTCAGCCTCAAATAAACTCTTAGGAACAAATAATGGGAAATATGCATTTTGATGACCTGTTTCTTTAAACATTCTGTCTAATTCAGCTTGCATTTTCTCCCAAATTGCATAACCATATGGCTTAATCACCATACAACCTCTAACTGCAGAATTCTCTGCTAAATCAGCCTTTACAACCAATTCATTATACCATTTTGAATAATCTTGGGCTCTACTAGTAAGATTTTTACTCATTTTCAGTGTTTTGGCACAAATATTGTGTCTATGTTAAATAAAAAAATAGTTCCGCAAAACTAACTATTTTTGCTATGTTCAACAATTAAATCACGGAGTTATGCAATTTAAAACCATTACCTTAAAAAAATTGCCATCGTTTATTGCACTAAGTATCGCAATGGTACTTACATCGTGCGGCTCTTATCAATATGTAGGATATGATAATGATGGTATTTATTCTACAGAACGAAATGAAGAAAATGCTGTTGTTGAACAACAACCAGAAGTTACAACATCTACAAACTCTGGTTTTTATGAAGCTTACTTTAACCAAGGTGTTGGTTCCGAAGGTGAAAGCGAAATATTTACAGATGTAGATTCTTACGAGAGTGATTATCTCGAAAGAGTTCAAGACACTACGGAATACGCTAAATCATTTGGCGGTTGGGGGCAAAATAATGAAACTGTTACCATAAACATTATAGACAATGGTTGGGGCTGGAACAATCCTTGGATGTGGAACGCTGGTTGGGGTTGGAATGATCCTTGGTTATGGAATGGCGGCTGGGGCTGGGCACCAGGATGGGGTTGGAATGCAGGCTGGGGAAGGAATCGATGGGGATGGA
>NZ_JABSSU010000012.1:0-10152 GCF_013213835.1 Winogradskyella sp.
AAGTTTCAGTAGTCGAGGAAGCACCAGCCTTATATGGTATGAATAGCCATAAGAGAGACAAATTAGAAACCTATATTGGGCATTACAATGAGATGTTTGGTGCTAACTTCTCAACAAAAGACAGTCAGTCCTTTTACAATTACTACAATGATATATCTAAGAAAGTAAAGGAACGTAAGATTGATATTCTTTTAGTAGTGAATATGTTTTTAACGGGTTTTGATAGTAAAACCTTAAATACGCTTTATGTAGATAAAAATTTAAAATATCATGGATTAATTCAAGCCTATTCACGTACCAATAGAATTATAAACGAGCAGAAATCACAAGGTAATATTGTTGTATTCCGCAATCTAAAAAAGGCTACGGATGAGGCTATAACACTATTCAGCAATAAAGAGGCGATAGACGTCATCATAATGGAACCGTATGAGGATTATGTAGATAAGTTTAATGATGCTTTCGCCAAATTGACTGAGCTTGTACCAACGGTTGATAGTGTAAATGACTTAGTAAGTGAAGAAGACGAGTTAGAGTTCATCAAAGCCTTTAGAGCCTTAATGCGCTTAAAGAATACGATGACAACCTTTGCCAATTTCGACTGGGAAGATTTAGAAATGGAAGAACAACTGTTCAATGACTACAGAAGTAAGTATTTAGACCTTTGGCAAAAAGTCAAGCACGATACAGCAAAAGAAAAAGTATCCATATTAGACGATGTAGATTTTGAATTAGAGTTAATCCATAGAGACGAAATAAACGTTACCTATATTCTCAAATTATTAGCAGCACTAAAAGATGCAAAACTTTCAGAACAAGAAGCTAAGAAGAAAGAAATTGTAGATATACTCTCTGGTGAAGCCAACTTAAGAAGTAAACGAGAATTGATAGAAAAGTTCATTCAAGAGAATTTACCTCATATTGAAGATACAGACACGATACCACAAGAGTTTGAAAAATTCTGGACAGCAGAACAGCAAAGTGCCTTTGATAAATTCGTGAAAGAAGAAAACCTATCCTCAGAGCGCACACAAAAACTTATTGAAGATTACCTCTATGCAGAAAGAGAACCGCTAAGAGATGAGTTACTAAACCTCATTGAAGGTGACAAACCATCAGTATTAAAACGTAAAACCATAGGTGACAGAATATTAAGTAAAGTGGTTAACTTTGTAGATACTTTTATTAATGGGATGGATAATTAAATATAAAAGACTTTCTTATTATAAACCCAAAATAAACTCTTTCTTTACTAATTCAGAGTCTTTACTTTAAATTAGTTAACTTGTTGAAAACTTTATAATATGAAAAAACTAAAAGTTCTTTTTATTTCACTAATAGTAATAATTACTTCTTGTAAAACAGAAGATAATCAACATTCAGAATTTGTTGAAATGGATTTTCAACTTCAGATTGACATGGCAGATGATATGATAAATGAATATGAAGTTCTGTTATCGCAAAACACCCCAGAACAAAGTAGATTGTTACTCGTTGATATGTTATTGAATCTTGATGATATCATTGATGCAGGAGTCAGTGAAGATGGCACTACTGTCTGCTGGGAATATAAAGATGGACTAGAATATTGTTATTTGACCGAGACATCTTTGACCTTATTAAATGAATTGGATAGACAATCAAATGGTACAAGAAAAACTATTAACTCCCAGCTAAATGACCCTATAATATCAGAGAATGATAACGCCTTAATTTTATCACCTTATTATTATGAGTTTGCTATTTTTGATTCATTTGATGAAACTGATGAACTTGCTGAAATGATGGGAGATCATAATTTCAATGTAACCTATAAAAGAAATACAAATGCACTGGCCTTAACTGATAATATATCACTCCAAGATTATAAAGATTTTCACAATTATAGTGTGATTGCAATTTCAACTCATGGAGGGATTGGTGGTAGTACTGGAAACGTTTTTATTAATTCAGGTGTTGAATTTACTGAAGATTTAAAGTTGTCTTTGAAAGATGACTATGAAAATAAAAGAGTTGGTATAGTTTCCGCTCGAATACCTTATGCGTTATTACCTATTAATCCTATAGGCACTCTTTTATGGAAAAGACATGATATGGTATCATTATCATCAAAATGGTTTGAAAAAGAATACGAGAATAAACTTGATACGACCTTAGTTCATATGGGATCTTGTAAAGGATATGCAAATTCAAGTCTTGCTAGTGCCTTAGTTGGTAATGAAAGTGTCTTTGTTGGTTGGACAGATGATGTAGATTCTCAAGATAATACTGCCAACGCCATTAACTTCTTTGATTATCTTTTAGAAGGACAAACTGTTGGGGAGGCATATTCTCAAATCTTTCAACAAGGAACAGCCTTTTCTAATGATGCAATTTTCGAAATATCAAATGAAAATAGTGATTTGGTATTGATTGATACTCGTTTACAAGGCACATGGCAATACATATCTAATGAGTTTAACGGTGTTGTAAATCAAATTAACTGTCCTAATAGTTTTGTAGGCTGGATTATTGATAACATTAATATCGAAAACGTAGATTATTTTGACTCACAATTGGGAGACTACTGTGGTGAAATTATAGAACCAGGATTATACCCCTATTCACTTAATGGGAATACACTAAATTTTGCAGGTTTTAACTTAGAAATTATAGAATTAACGGACACTACATTAAAAATTGATATTGATCCGAGTTTAGATATCGAATATTTAACTTTTACAAAGTTATGACGTTAAATAAATTTCTTTCGATATTAAAATAAAGATATTGTAATCAATGAATATAATCCATAGCAATGATTGCAATACAATAATCGTACATTTATTAAAATAAAATAGTCGCAAAACACTATTTATCAGTGTTTTACGACTATTACTCTGCGGAGAAAGAGGGATTCGAACCCCCGGAGGTGTGACCCTCGCTGGTTTTCAAGACCAGTGCATTCGACCACTCTGCCATTTCTCCAGTGTCGATTAGGCGCCTTGAGCTCTTTAGCGGATGCAAATATAAAACCCTTTTTCAAGTAGCCAAAAGTTTTTTTATAGTTTTTTTTATTAATTGTATTGTATTTTCGGCACGGTAAATGCTTACTGTAATTTATCCTTTTTTAAAACCTATTTTAATGAAACACTTCATTTTGTTATTTACTGTTGTATTGAGTACTGTCAATCACGCACAAAACAAAACGATTAATGCTGGTGAAAAACTAGTTTTTACAGCTTCATATAATATGTCAGGCATTTTAACTGATATCGCTCAATTAAAAATGGAAACGAGTCAAGTTAAAACTTCAAGAAGCACTCTAATGCGTCTTAAATGTACAGCAACCACCTATAAAAAATGGGATAATTTTTTTAAAATCAGAGATTTGTATGAAAGTTATGTCAGCCCAAAAACACTAAAACCATATTTATATAAAAGAGATATAAGTGAAGGTGGCTATTACAAGTTCATGCAATACAAGTATAACCATAAGGCTAAGTTAGTTAATAGTCTTAAGCGTAAAAAGAACAAAAAAGGTGAAACTTGGGATGAAAAAAACACGTTTAATATTGGAACTAATACAAGAGATATTGTTACAACATTATATCATATAAGAAATTTAGATATTCATAAAGCAAGTCCTGGTGATCAACAAGAATTCAATGTACTTTTTGATAATAAGGAGAATACTATTGTCGTTAAATATCTAAAAAAGGAAACCATTTCTACAGCATTAGGAAAAAAGGAGTGTTACAAATTAGCCCTTTCAGTTAAAGGGAGTGATGTACTTAAAGGCAGTAATTCTAACCTTCTTTGGTTAACAGCAGACAACAACAAAGTACCTGTTTATGCTAAGTTTAAAATTGCCGTTGGGAGTGGTGAGTTAAGAATAGTTTCAGCTGAAGGTTTAAAACATTAAGATTTATGAAAAAAGTATTTGTGATTTTTGGTTTTTTGGCTGCAATATTAGCAACAGTTTTGGCGGTTACACCATTATCTAATATTGCTATTATTCCAATTATTGTCGCTTTTGTTTCTGGTTTAATGATTTTATACATCTCTAAAAAGGAAGAATCTAAACCAAAAACTATTCAATATATCTTTTTATTAGTTATTATTTCTCTGAGTCTTACAATCTATAAAGGATTATCATCTTCAACTGAAATTGGAGACACAGAGCAATTAGAACAACGCGATGAAGAAAATTTAGAAGACTCCATAGATATTCTAGATGATATTGATATCGAGGAATAATATAAAATTATTCTAGTATCATTAAGAGTTCCGTTTTTAAGCAATTAGTATATATTTGCTAAAAATCAATTGTTTACATGAAAGTATTAGTTGCATCAGCACTTTTATTAGTTGGATCTTGCGCTACCGTTAGGCATAGTGAAAAGATTGACAACCTTAAAGAAAGTATATCTTACGATCAACCTGAAATCGTCACAAAATACTTGAATACAATTGACCCTGACGAATTAAAAGCTCATGTTGAGGAAATAGCTTCAGATAAATACAAAGGTAGATTAACAGGTGAAGAAGGGCATAATGAAGTATGTGAATATATTCGTGACTACTACAAAAATCAAGGACTCGTTCCACCGCAATCTCATCCAAATTATTTTCAAAAAGTTCCGAAAGAAGTATTACCAGATGATTTAAAAGATTCACAGAATGTTATTGCGATGATTAAAGGTTCAGAATATCCTAACGAATACGTCTATTTTACAGCGCATTCTGATCATGAAGGTGTTCAAGATGGAGTCATTTACCCGGGAGCTGATGATAATGGTTCAGGTACCGCAGCCTTATTTGAAATCGCTGAGGCCTTTAAATTAGCTGTGCTAGATGGTTATATACCTAAACGAAGTATCGTTTTTTTACATGTCACAGCTGAAGAAGCTGGTCTGCATGGTTCTCGCTACTATGCAAACAATCCTGTTTTTCCTTTAGATGATGCAGTGGCTACCTTAAATGTTGATATGATTGGTAGAGTTGATGAAAGACATAAGGAAAATGAAGATTACCTCTATGTTATAGGTGCAGATAGAATTAGCTCAGAACTTCATTACATTATACAAGAAGCCAATGACAACTTTTCTAATTTAAGTCTAGACTATAAATACAATAGCGAGAAAGATCATAATCGTTATTATTACAGATCAGATCATTACAATTTTGCAACTCATGGTGTTCCAGTAGTATTCTTTTTCAATGGTGAGCACGAAGATTACACCAAACCAACAGATACTGCTGATAAAATTAATTACCCTTTATTAGCAAAAAGGACGCAACTTATTTTTGCTACTGCTTGGTATCTAGCCAATTCAGAAAACCGTCTGACTAAAGAAATTATTTAGAAAACAGTAGTCCTTACAATTTATTACAGAGCAAACTTAACTATTACTTATCTTTGCTACTGTTAAGCTAATTTTTATGAAAAAATTTATTTTATATGCAGGTTTAGCCATAGTTCTGATTGGATGTAAAACCACTTCGAGTGAAAACAAAACCTTTCAACTAAAAAACAGCAAAATATCCGATCCTTCAATATATGCTTCTACTATTACTGAAGCTGAGTTAAAAGAAATGCTTTTTAAATATGCATCGGACGAATTTGAAGGCAGAGATACAGGTTCAAAAGGTCAAAAAATGGCGGTCGAATTCCTGAAGAACCAATATAAATCAATGGCAATTAAAACACCTCTAAAAGGTGATGATTATTTTCAAGAAGTTGAACTAGAAGAACAAAAAATTGCTGATGCAAGTTTAAGTGTTAATGGTAAATCTTTCGAGAGTTTTACAGATCAACTTGTATTACGTACCTCAGATAATTTTGATCTAAGTACAACTGAAATAGTTTACGTGGGTTATGGTATAGATTCTGAAGCATACAGTGATTATAACAATATTGATGTAAAAGGTAAGATTGTTTTAGCAAAAGCTGGTGAACCTAAAGATGATAGGGGCAACTATGTCACATCTGGTAATACCGAATATACCAAATGGACCAAAGGTCGCCAAGCAATGTCTAGTAAGAGAATGGCGGCAATAGACAACGGTGCTAAAGGCTTAATATATTTAGATGATAGTGCTTTTAGTGAGTATGCACCATATTATAAAAAAATGGCATTTTCAGGAATTACGGGTAGACTTTCTCTTGTCAATGGTAATGAAGCATTTATGTTATTAGTTACTAATAAACTAGCGCAAGCGTTATACAATAATATACTTAATGAAGATAAGACTAAAACTATAAACACCGAATTACACATAAGCATTAATAAAAAATCAACACCAATACTATCTGAAAATGTATTAGCCTATATAGAAGGTTCTGAGAAACCCGAAGAAATTGTTGTGGTCTCCGCACATTTAGATCACGTTGGTATGAAAGATGGTAAAGTGTATAATGGAGCTGATGATGATGGCTCTGGAACAGTTGCGGTTCTAGAAATTGCCGAAGCTTTTAAAGAAGCACAAAACGTAGGTTATGGACCAAAACGTACAGTTTTATTTTTGCATGTTACAGGTGAAGAAAAAGGCTTATTAGGATCTAGTCATTATACAGATTTAGAACCGATATTCCCATTAGAAAATACTGTAGCCAACTTAAATATTGATATGATTGGTCGCACTGACCCAAAACGTACAGAAGGTGATAGAAATTATTTATACTTAATTGGCAGTGATAAATTAAGCTCAGAATTGCATAACATCTCTGAAGAAGTTAATTCTAAATATTGTAACATCGAGTTTGACTATAAATACAATGACGATAACGATCCTAATCGTTTTTACTATAGATCAGATCATTACAATTTTGCAAAGAATAATATTCCTGTAATTTTTTATTTTAATGGAACACATGCAGACTATCATCAACCTAGTGACACACCAGATAAAATAGAGTATGATCTTTTACAAAACAGAACACGACTTATCTTTCACACTGCATGGGAATTAGCAAATCGTGACAATAGGATTGTAGTGGATAAACTAGTAGAATAATAATATTTTTAAAAAAAGGCTTTGCATAATTTAGTAAAAGAATTACATTTGCAATCCAATTGAAAAATGGTGGTTGTAGCTCAGTTGGTTAGAGCGCTGGTTTGTGGTACCAGAAGTCGTGGGTTCGAGCCCCATCTTCCACCCAAAAAGTGAAAGCCTTTCATTCTTGAAAGGCTTTTTTTGTTGGTTTATTTTAAATCAAAAAGAGACTCAACTGCAGGAAAACGTTCTACTGTAAACCCTTCAGCATATTCTGTCCCAATTAATCTTCCTAAATCTCGTGCTCTGTATTTCACACTATCTGTGAAGTTTTTGCTAGAAATTGGTGTTTCTGGTTCTTTACTTTTAGGATCGTAAAACTGAGTTTTGTAGGCTAAAACAGCTTCCAACTTCGTATCCATAAAACCAGTTACATCTACCACAAAGTCTGGTTCTAGATTTTTCCATTGAATGTAATGATACACATATTTTGGCCGCCAAGGTTCTTGCCAGTGCTCATCATCTTCATGTTTGGTATCTATTTTCACCAAACCACTTAAAAAGCAAGCATCACTTACTAACTTACTACCTTTTCCATGATCTATATGCCTATCATCTATCGCATTACACAATACAATCTCAGGCATATACTTTCTAATTTCTTTTATTATTTCTAGCTGATGGGCTTTATCGTTCAAAAAGAATCCATCTGCAAATTCCATATTTTTTCTAAGTGTAACACCCAAAATATTTGCAGCATCTGTTGCTTCAGCATCGCGCGTTTCTGCTGTTCCTCTGGTACCTAATTCACCACGAGTTAAATCTATAATACCAACTTTTTTCCCTTTACTTACTTCTTTTGCAATTGTAGCAGCACAACTCAGTTCTACGTCGTCAGGATGCGCACCAAAAGCTAAAATGTCTAATTTCATGTGTTTTTTTCTTTTAACAGATTATCAAAAATATTAAAAAGAAGACAGATTATTATGCTCTTTTAAAAACGCAAACGGTTTCGTTTAAAATAAGTTCTAAAATCAACTTAAAAAACAGTCCAAAATTGAAAAATTCCTATTAATTCAAAGCATGACAATAGTCATGTTTGTTGCCTTTAATAGCCAGTAATTTTACACTGTAATAAAGAAAGATACTACTATGACTTTAATGTTAGCCATACTTACAATAACCATATTACTTTTTATTTGGGGGAAATATACGCCAGACATTGTCGCACTACTCTCAATGATAAGTCTGTATTTATTTGGCATCCTAGATCTTAATGAAACCCTAAGCGGTTTTAGTAATCCTACTGTTCTTATGATTGCCGCTCTTTTTATTATTGGTGAAGGATTATCGCAAACAGGATGGACCGCACTAGCAGGACAAAAATTCATTAAAATGGCCGGTAAAAGCGCTACAAAACTGTTACTAATAACCACTTTAGGATCTGGACTTTTATCTGGTGTTGTAAGTAATACTGGTACTGTTGCTACATTAATGCCAGTTACTATTTCTTCAGCATGGAGTATTGGTACATTACCATCTAAATTATTGATGCCTGTGGCCTTTGGTTCTAATACTGGTGGTTTATTGACTTTAACTGGTACACCACCAAATATCATTGTAAACAATACCATGTTAGAAAGTGGATTAGAAGGATTTTCATTTTTTGAATTCGCACTGATTGGACTACCATTGCTTTTAATAGCTTTACTATACTTTAGATTTATAGGACATCGATTATTACCTAACAATAAAACCAATAATAAACCTGTAGATATTAGTTCTACATTACACAAATGGATTGAAGCTTATAAAGTTGATAACGATTATTACAGACTTAGAGTACGCTCTGTATCACCACTTTTAAACACCAATATTGGCGATTGGAATTTCGAAAAAGATCATAATGTTTCCATTCTTAGAATCAAAAGAAGACATCCAAATCGTTTAAAAGGTAACGAACCGTTTATTGAATTTCCAACTAATAATACCGAAATATTATACCATGATATTTTAACGGTAAAGGGTGATACAGAAGCCATTAACGCCTTAATGATTAAATACCGATTAGGTCTTTTACCATTAGAGCCTATAGCTGATGAGTTAAGAAATAATCTAATTAATCAAGAGGTTGGTATGACCGAAATCATTGTAACACCTAAATCTGTGCTTGTAGGGAGAAAACTTAGATTAGGTAATTTCTTTAAACGATTTGGTGTACAACTTATGGCTGCATCTCGTAACAATCATCCATTAACAGAGAATGAAATTACCGTAAAAGCTGGTGATGCGTTTTTAATTCGTGGTATCTGGAGTGATATTGAGCAACTAAAAGACCACCATGAAAATCTCGTGATTTGTGGAAGTCCTGAAGGTATGGCTAAAACGGTTACTAATCTTACATATAAGTCTTATATCGCTTTAATTGCTTTAGTACTTATGATTGGCTTATTAGTCTTTAAAGTTGTTCCTGGAGCCATTGCTGCACTTATCTCTGCAGGTGTTATTTTAATTTCAGGTTGTGTACCAATTACAAAAGCCTATAAAGGTATAAGTTGGATTAGCGTTGTTATGATTGCTGCTATGATTCCGATGGGATTAGCTTTACAAAAAACTGGTACTGCAGAACTCATAGCCAATGGACTTGTACAAACATTAGGAAGCTTGCATCCAATTGTTTTATTGGGTGGCGTATTTTTATTGACAACTACATTTAGTCAGGTTATTAATAACTCAGCAACAGCCGTTTTAATGGCGCCGATAGTTATTATAGCTGCCAGCTCTCTAAACTTATCTGCTGCACCGTTTATGATTGCAGTAGCTATTAGCGCGTCTACGGCCTTTTTAACACCTGTAGGCACAACTACAAATGCAATGGTTATGACATCTGGTGGCTACAAGTTTATAGACTATGTAAAGGTAGGAGCACCATTACTTTTAATCTTTTTAATAATAACATTAGTATTAGTGCCAATTATTTGGCCATTCTAATTTGAATTAACCTATAAAAAATATGACTTAAACAGAAGAAAGCCAACTAGTTAAAACTAAATAACTTTAAATTATACCCTAACGTAAAATACTTCTATTTAGTTATTTCAGGAAACAATTATGCATGATAAATATCATAGGATGATGCACTTTAATAAATTAATTTTATGACAATCATAAGTG
>NZ_JABSSU010000012.1:10162-64986 GCF_013213835.1 Winogradskyella sp.
AGTGATTTAAAAGTTGGGAAAAATCATAAATAATATATCATGGAAACATTATTGAGAGAACCGAAAAAGACTTCAAGAGACCTTACCAGATATGGATTAAAGGACACTGTTGCACATTGGAACTTATCTCCTGAAAAACTGCAAGCTATTACAGTTGAAAAAGGAATGGGACGGGAAACTGCTAATGGAACATTAGCAATTAACACAGGGAAATTTACTGGTCGTTCTCCTCAAGATCGTTTTCTTGTTGAGGATGATTACACAAGAGATAGAGTTTGGTGGGGAAAAACTAACAAAGCCATATCACCAGAAAACTTCGATTACCTTCAATCTGAAATAGAAAAATATCTAAGTGGTAAGGAAATCTTTGTAAGAGACGGATTTGTTTGTGCTGACCCTAAATACAGAATGGGTGTTAGAACCATAACAGAATATCCTTGGTCTAATATGTTTATTTATAACATGTTCTTAAGACCAACGGCTGAAGAATTAGAACATTTTGAAGAAGAATGGTTGGTACTTTGTGCTCCTGGATACGAGTGTCCTACATTTAAAGAGCATGGATTAAGACAAGGAAATTTCTCTATTTTAAATTTCACAAAAAAAATAGCCCTTGTTGGAGGATCAGCTTATACTGGTGAAATGAAGAAAGGTATATTTTCTGCCTTAAATATGATTTTACCTGTCGATAAGGACGTTTTACCTATGCACTGTTCTGCTAACGTAGGCGAAAAAGGTGACACAGCTATATTCTTTGGTTTATCTGGCACAGGAAAAACAACTTTGTCTGCTGACCCTAATCGTCGTCTTATTGGTGATGATGAACATGGTTGGACAGCAGAGAACAGAATATTTAATTTTGAAGGCGGATGTTACGCCAAAACCATTGATTTAACGGAAGAAAAAGAACCAGAAATATATAGAGCAATAAAACCAGGTGCCATTTTAGAAAATGTCATTTTCAAAGACAATAACGAAGTTGATTACTTTGATAGCACCATTACACAGAATACAAGAGTAAGTTATCCATTGTATCACATAGACGATATTCAAACACCATCTTATGCAGATAACCCTAAGAATATCTTCTTCCTAACATGTGATGCATTTGGTGTGTTACCACCAGTTTCAAAATTAACTCCAGGACAAGCAGCCTATCACTTTATATCTGGATATACTGCTAAAGTAGCCGGAACAGAAGCTGGAATTACCGAGCCAGTACCTTCGTTTTCGGCTTGTTTCGGTGAGCCATTTATGCCTTTACATCCTACAAAATATGCCGAGATGTTAAGCAAAAAAATGCAAGAAGCAGGAGTTAATGTTTGGTTAGTTAATACTGGCTGGAGTGGCGGACCGTATGGCGTTGGTTCTCGTATAAAACTAAAATATACAAGAGCAATGATTACGGCTATACTTAATGGAGATTTAGACAATGTGGATTACCATCAACATCCAATTTTTGGATTATTTATGCCAAAATATTGTCCAGATGTTCCAACAGAAATATTAGATCCAATGAATACTTGGTTGCAAAAAGGAGTTTACATTAGTAAAGCTATTCAATTAGCACACTCGTTCCATTTAAACTTCGAGAAATTTGCAAGCGAGGCTTCAGACCAAATAATTGAAGGTGGCCCTTTAATTGATGAGCATCATCATTTAAACGATCACGTATAAATTCCATGACTGTGAAGAGCCCAGAAATGGGCTCTTCTTTATGTCTAAAGACAATAATGAGAACAAAATTTTTAATTACACTTTTAACACTTTACTTTCATTCATCAATCTACTCACAAAACTTAGGAGAATCCACATGGGGTTCTTGGAATGAAATAACATCATCAAACAGAATTTCTAACAAGTTTAGCGTCAACGGTTCATTTACGAACTGGAATTACGAGACAACCTTAAACAAACCTCAACTAATTCTAGGTATCATAGGAGTCAACTATCATTTTAATAAAAAAATATCTGCCGGATTTGGTTATGCCTCCGGTAATATTGATACCTCTTTTGAGGTAAATGAAGTTCCTGATATTTTAGAAAATCGTTTTTTAGAACAAGTCGTGTATAAACACAAGCTATTTCACTTAAACTGGTCTCACCGATTTAGGTTAGAACAACGATTTTTAGAATATGAACATGAAGACTTATTAATACATAGAGTACGTTATCGCTTTAAGGGCAAACAACCACTTAGTGAATTATTTTTTGTGTCATTTTATGACGAAATTCATTTTAATCTCAATGAATTTGTTTTTCAACAAAACAGAGCATATCTGGGAATTGGACTAAATTTAACCGAGCATTCAAATATTGACTTAGGTTATGCAAGACATTCTTTTAAAACAAAAAGTTTTAATAGAATTTCATTACAGCTCAATTTAAAATATGACTTTAGAAAACCTAAGCACAAATTAGCACAGCTGTAAAATGGTAAAACATTTAATAATTCCAATGCTGTTGTTCCTTCTTTGTAAGAAAGGTCCACGCTACTACTCTACTCACCTTATTTCCTAAAGAGACATCTAGTAACTTAATTTCAGTTGCTCCTAATTTTTTTAAAGACTTTTTTAAATCTTTTATGAGTTCTTTTTTTGATACCAAACTTGTGTACCAATAACAATTGGTCTTTAACTTTGAGCTTTGGTAAATATAGTTGTGCAAAAAAGCCTTTTCGCCTCCTTTATACCATAGTTCATTAGATGTACCACTAAAATTCCTTACCGAATTATTAGTTGTTTTACCTAATCCTTTTAATTTTCGTGCGGTATTTTGAATAGCTTCTTCTTCATCTTTATAAAACGGCGGATTACACATTGTTGCAGTAATGATCTCTGAAGTATCTATTATTCCATCTAAAATAGATTCAGATCTTGGTTGAAGTCGTAACTCAATCCGAGATTGCAAATTATTTTTTTGGACAATGCGGGTCACATTTTCAAAAGAGTTTTTATCAATTTCTGAAGCAATAAAATGCCAATTATAAATTGAAGTTCCCAAAAGTGGATAAATACAGGTTGCTCCAGTTCCTATATCTAAAACTTTGATGCTTTTATTTAGATTTGAAGACTCCAATAATTCTTTTAGAACATGAATGTATTCTGCTCGTCCAGGAATTGGTGGACATAAATTATCATCCGAAAACTCCCAGTAATTAATACCATAATACGTCTTTAACAATGCGGAATTTAATGTCTTAACAGCATCAGGATTAGAAAAATCTATAGTTTCTGAACCATACTTATTCGTAAATACGTAGGATATCAACTTTGGATAACACTGTATCAAAGTTTCAAAATCATAGCATTTAGAATGAAGGTTATTCTTATGCAAACGAAGCTTGTTTAGTTACTTTTAAGGCTTGTTTAATATCATTTTTTAAGTCTTTAATATCCTCTATTCCAACTGAAAAACGTAACAATTGATTGCTGATACCAACAGCATGACGTTCTTCTTGTGTTAATAATGAATGAGAGGTTAAATGCGGCGATAGTATTGTACTTTCAACTCCAGCTAGACTCATAGAAGATTTAATGAGCTTTAGTTCTTGTTGAAACTGTTGTGAGTCTAGTTCTTCAACCAATTCAAAAGATAACATAGCACCAAAACCTTTCATTTGAGATTTTGCAAGTTGATATTCTGGATGAGATTTTAAACCTGGATAATATACCTTACTTATTTTAGGATGCTTATCTAACCATTTAGCGAGCTTTAAAGCGTTTTTGGTTTGTGCCTTAACACGAAGACCTAAAGTTTTCATGCTACGTTCTAACATCCAAACGGTCATATCGCTTAAACTTCCACCTAGATTTTTACCAACATTCCATATGCGCTCAATATGTTCTTTTGAACTTGCAACGGCACCAGCACAAATATCGCTGTGTCCACCAAAGTACTTAGTAGCAGAATGCATCACCATATCAATCCCCAAATCTATAGGATTCTGATTTACAGGTGAAGCAAACGTATTATCTATAGAAGTTACTATTCCTTTAGATTTACCTAATTCTGCAATAGCTTTAATATCTGTTATGGTCAATAAAGGATTTGAAGGTGTTTCTATATGAATCAACTTGGTATTAGCTTGTATCGCAGCCTTAAAATCTTCAACCTTATAACCATTGGTAAAGGTATATTCGATACCATATTTAGGAAACTCTTCTTTAATAAAATTTACTGTGCCGCCATACAATGTATTTTGGACAACCAAATGATCACCTTTTTGCAGAAAAGCCAAAAACATGGTACTTATAGCGGCCATACCAGAACCAAATATCATGGCGTCTTCAGTATGCTCTAATACTGCAATTTTTTTTGATAAATACTCTTGATTTGGTGTGTTAAAATATCTTGGGTAACGTTTTACATCAACATCTATAAACTCATAAGAAGAGCTTAAATACATAGGTGATACAGCACCTTTAAATTGTTCATCCTTAATTTCACCAACATGGGTGCATATGGTATTTAATCCTAACTTTTTCATGACATAAAAATAAGTATAAGAATTAAGATTTCCCTTATTTCCTATTCACAAAAGACATCACTATTACATGAGAGACAATGATAGAAGTTAAAAAGGTGAATAATATGGTATTAAGATTAATGCTATAAGTAATACAATAAAAATAAAGGATAACTGTAATAATTAATGACAATATCCAGTAGAAGAAAGATGATTTAAAATATTGGTAATAATTCATTCTATTAACGTCTCCAAACATAATCTTAATTTGATCTCTAATACTTGGTATTGAATGCCAAAAAATAAAATAGATTGTAAAACCCCATAGCAGCGAAACATACTTAAAAAGAAGAGCAAAAATCAATATTAAAAGAATCTCATGTAAATGCCGAGAAGTTTCTCTTAAGTTGTTAAGACTTAAAACATATAATAAAACTGTCAATACCAAGCTGAAAACAACGAGGTAATTGAAGATTGTAAAAGAAAAATCAAAATCTAAAAACTGTAAAACTACTGTAGAGGCTTCTTCTTTATTAAAATAAAATAACAAACTAAAAATCATACTACCATAACTAAAGTATAATAACCTACTTAACACATTAGATGATATCATTTTATTATGGAAATGTTGCTCACCAAAATGGTAACAGCTTGCTAGCATAAAAACGGTAAAGGCGAGTATTAGATTAAAGAAAAAAATTAGAATACAGACATAAATTAAAACATTATAAAACAATAATGGTTTTTTAAGCCATTTTTTATCAGCTTTAATGTGTTTTAGTAATGCTAAGTCATTAGAACCATGAATAACCCCAACAGTTAGGATTAAAAAATAGGACAGATACTCCTGCTTAAAACCATTTAATTCAAAATTCAGAAATGTCGTAATAGCAAAAGAAAGTTGGTCTGTCAAAATTTAAAAGTATTGACCTTAAAAATATATAAATAACTTCTATTCATTAGAATTATTCCGCCTTACCTTAAGAAAATTCAAATTTTCATATCATAAATCAATAAACCACTAAAAATTAGTCAATTGTTTTTTTTTTCTAAAAATAAGCAGTAACTTATTAACGTTTTCTTAACCTTTCTTGAGGTTACATATAAACATTCTAATAACGACAATTATTGATTAACAAATTGCTCCCCTTACATGAAGCATTACCTAGAAAAAGAATTAGAAGACCTTTTAAAAGCTGATAGCAAACTATTTAAATTCATTCAAAACCACTCTTTGGACGGTATGTGGTATTGGGATCTTGAAAACCAAAACGAAGAGTACATGGATGAGCGCTTTTGGCATGTACTAGGTTATGATCCTAAAACGAAGAAGCATTCACCACAAGAGTGGATAGAACTTATTGATCCCGAACATTTAGAATTGGCTAAAGAGAATTTAGCAAAACATCTTGAAGACCCAAACTATCCTTATGACCAAATTGTTCGATATAAGCATAAAAATGGCAAAGATGTTTGGGTACGTTGCCGTGGCGTAGCGCTTAGAGATAAGAGCGGTACACCAACCAGAATGTTAGGGTGCCATAACGAGATTACCGATGTTAAGGAAAGTGAAAAAAAATCATTAGAACAGCTTATGTCCTACAGAGCGCTGGTAGAAACCCAAAGCTTGTTTTATGTAAAAACCGATATTAAAGGTAATTATACTTATGCTAATAATTGCTTTCTTAATAGATTTGGTTACAGGTTGAATGAACTTTTAGGTTCTAATTCTATGTTTACAATTTGTGAAGAAGACCATCAAAAGACCTATCAAATTGTTCAAAAATGTTTTGAAGAGCCTAATGTACCACATCCTGTTATTTTAAGAAAACCATACAGTGATGGGCAGATAAGATCTAACCATTGGGAGTTTTATGGTGTTACTGATGCTGAAGGTAATGTTTGTGAGATTATGTGTGTTGGAGTAGAAATTACCGAGTTGGTAGATCGTAGCTTACAATTGCAAAGGCTATTAGACGTTGAGGCGGATAAAAACGATCGTTTACAACAACATAGCTACATTACATCGCACAACATAAGAAACTCAGTAGCAAATATGGTGGGTTTGGTTGACATGATTGAGGATGACCCAGATAATTTAAAGGAGTATGTTGATATGATGAAATCTAGTGTACATGCGCTAGATACAACTTTATAAAACTTAACCAAACTGCTGACTGAGGAGAAGGAAGCTGAGTTTGCACAATTAGAAAATATTAATGTAACAGATGCCCTAAAACGGATCATTGCTTTAGAAACTGGTGAAATCTCAAATCTAAATGCCAACATTGAAATAAATGGATCTGAGAATATTATATTAAAAACTTTACCAGTATTTTTTGATAGTATTTTTCACAATCTTATATCTAATGCCTTAAAATATGGTATTAACAAAACTAATAATCTTATCGAGGTAAATATTGGCTACGAGGAGGAAAACCTGTTTATAGAAATTAAAGATTTTGGTGATGGTTTTAACCTTCCCAACAATGCAGAATTACTTTTTAGACTAGGTACAAGATTAGATAGTAATAAAATAGGCCAAGGTTTAGGTCTGTTTATAACAAAGCATCATGCAAAGACAATAGGCGCTAATATAGCTGTTACCTCAATTGAAGGAAAAGGTGCAGCCTTTAAAGTTATATGGAATGACTAAGGTTTATAAATTATTACTCATCGATGATGATGAAATTTTCTTAAAACTTGCAAAGATGAGGTTTAAGATGAAACTAAGTGGCAAGGTTACAATTTCTACAGCTATCAACGCTTCAGAAATATCTGAACAAATGGAGAAGAACCAATTTGATATGATATTTATTGATCTAAATATGCCAGGCATCACAGGTTGGCAAGTTATAGAGAAATATAAAGATAAATTAGCATTGCCATCATGTACGGCATTTATATGCTCAAGCTCCATTGATCCAAAAGACCATCTTAAAGCTGCTAATATGAGTGGCATTATCGAGAAAATGATATCAAAACCAATTGATATTGATTATATAAGAACTTTTTTAGATTAACTTAACTATGCTATAGCCTAACACAATACTCATACTTCTTTATTCATAAGATACATAACCACAACATGAGGGACTGTTATAGCTGCTAAAAAAGCAAAAAATACAGTGATAAAATCTACATTAAAATAAGAGGTTGTATAGTAAAGTATTACTAATCCAGCAACAGAAATTAGCCAATATACAAAGGACGATTTTACGTACTGCATGAAGCTTACTTTACTTTCATCACCATACAACACTTTTATTTGATCCTGTAAACTTGGTATTGAATGCCATACTATAAAATATATTGAAAATGCCCAAAGTAAGGCTGCCTTATCAAACAAAACAATAAATAGTACTATTAGAAAAGCCTCCTGAAAATGATTTGTATTTTTTGTAAAGTTCTTAAAATTGACTACATAAAAACAAAGCGTAGCGACTAACCCTGTAATTAAAAACCAAAAGAAATGTGATCGTGAAAATGAAACATCAATTAATTCTTTAATTATAATTGAGGTTTGTTCTGCATTAAAATAAAACAACATACCAAATATGAGAGCACCGTATGACACAAATAATAGCCTAGAAGATGTATTAAGTTGCTTAATTTGATTGTGAAAATGTTGTTCGCCAAAATGATAACAACTTATAATAACAAAGAAAAATAAAGCCAAAGAAGAAGAAAACAAAAAGGCTACTATATTTAGAAGTATCAGAACGGTATAATATATTAAATACTTTCTTGACAATTTCTTTTCACCTTTTAAAACACTTATTAAGGCTAAATCATTCGAACCATGTAAAATTCCTATGGTTATTATTAGTGCGTACGCAAGGTATTCTTCTAACGACGTATTTAATTGTATGGTCAACCAAAATAAAAATACCGTTAATACCAAGTTAAAAACTGAAGACTTCATAATATAAAGGTACTCAAATTATTATTTGTTTATTTTTTTTATGAAAATTTTAAACATTTTATGTTTAATCTTTTTTATTTTTGATTAAACAATAAAGCAATATTATGAAACTACTAACTATGCTCATCGGTGGTGCTCAACAAATGGCAACAGATGACTACGTAGGCTTTACATTCTTTGTAGGATGTATGGCCATGATGGCTGCATCAGCCTTTTTCTTTTTATCAATGAATAGCTTTGATAAAAAATGGAGAACTTCGATCCTTGTTTCTGGATTAATTACATTTATCGCAGCAGTACACTACTGGTACATGAGAGACTATTGGGCTTCTTTTATGGAGTCCCCTACATTTTTTAGATATGTAGACTGGGTTCTTACAGTACCCTTAATGTGTGTTGAATTCTATTTAATCCTTAAAGTAGCTGGCGCTAAAAAGTCGCTTATGTGGCAAATGATCTTTTTATCGGTAGTAATGCTTGTAACAGGTTATTTCGGGGAAGCAGTACACACTGCAGCACCTGGACCTGCTATTTGGGGATTAATCTCAGGTTTAGCGTATTTCGCAATCGTATATATTATATGGTTCGGAGAAGCGAAAAAATTAGCAGAAAAAGCAGGTGGAGCTGTACTTAAAGCACACAAAACCCTATGTTGGTTTGTATTAGTAGGTTGGGCGATCTATCCATTAGGATATATGGCTGGAACTGAAGGTTGGTACGACGGCTTAGCTGGTCTTGGCTTAAACATGGATGTGATCTACAACATCGGTGACGCAGTAAACAAAATTGGTTTCGGATTAGTAGTGTATGGTTTAGCTGTTGCAGCTACATCTAACACTTCTGAAGCTTAATTAATCTCAACTTAATTAGTTAGAAAAGCCTTTCTGTTAAGAAAGGCTTTTTTATACTTTGATAGATTTCCATTTCCCTTTTTTAAACCACACGAGTCCAATAACGGTTATCATAACCTCAGCAAGCGTAATTGAAATAAAAACACCTAATGGGCCAAAATCTAATATAATGGCAGTAATATAGGCTAATGGCAATTGAAACAGCCAAAAACAAACAAAATTAATCCATGTTGGTGTGCCTGTATCACCAGCACCATTAAAAGCATTAATAATTACCATACCATAGCCATAAAACACGTAGCCTGCAGCAATAATTCTAAGGCATTAAGCACCATTTCTAACAACTTCAGGCTCTTGGGTAAACCAGGAAATAATTTGAGGTGAAAAAATGAGATAAATTATAGATACACTACCCATAAAAATTGCACTGTACTTACCCGTTTTCCAAACAGATGCTTCTGCTCTATCAGGTTTTTGTGCCCCTAAATTCTGACCAACTAAAGTTGCCGCCGCATTACTCATTCCCCAAGCAGGCATTAATGTAAACATCATAACTCTAATAGCGACAGTATAACCTGCAAGAACCTCACTTCCAAACTCACTCATTATTCGCATCAAAAAAACCCATGAGGAAGTACCAATTAAAAATTGCCCAATACCACCAAGTGAAACTTTTATGAGATTCAACATCACCGAAATATGAATAACTAAATCTTTAAAAGCTAGTTTAATTTTACTCCAACCATAAAAAAGTACAGCCAATTGAAAAATAACAGCCACTCCACGGCCAATAGTTGTGGCTATAGCTGCACCTTTCACACCATATGCCGGAATTGGTCCAAGACCAAAAATAAATATAGGATCGAGAATAATATTTAAGCTGTTTGATAGTATTAATGCCCACATTGCAATTAAGGCGTCTCCAGCACCTCTAAAAATAGCATTGATCAAAAACAAAAGCATGATCGTAACATTACCGCCAAGCAAAACTTGTGTATAACCATAACCTTCAGCAATAAGATCATCCTCACCACCCATTAAACTCAATATCTCTTTAGGATAAAATACACCAATCATACTTATGATAATAGCTACTAAGATTCCTAAAAAAATCACCTGAACCGCTGCTTTTGAAGCTCCAGCTCTATCGTCTTCTCCTATTCTTCTAGCAACAATAGCCGTTGCAGCCATACTCAAACCAATAGCAACCGCATAAACTAAAGTAATTACAGATTCTGTAAGACCAATAGTTGCAACTGCATTTACACTTACCTTAGAAACATAAAAATATCCACAATAGCAAAAATGGATTCCATGACCATTTCTAAAATCATAGGAATTGAAAGCATAAATACAGCACGTCTTATACTACCTGAGGTGAAATCTTGTTCCTTTCCTGAAACAGCCTGTTTAAATAAATGAAATACTTCTTTAATAGAATAAGATTGCATTGAGAATTGGTATTGGATTGATTTAACGACTAGCTTTTTAACTAGACAATTGATAAGAATTAAGGCATAAAAATCTTTACCTATGTGTTGTACACAATCAACATATCACAAATATGCACATTATTCTAAATATAGTTAAGGAGCGAAAGAAAAAATAATAATGACCATAATGCAGTTCGAAACCAATTTAGGTTAACTAATCTTACAGTTGTAGAAGACTCAAACTTATTTTGGTCAATCTTTTGATGCAATGGAACAAAAAGTAAGAAAGTCAATAACCATAGAATTATAATTATAAACAAACTAGCAATAGTATAAAGATTTAATCCATTTAACACTTGAATCACACTTATAATAAGTTGACTAACCATTAATGGAAGTACAATAATCGTTACACGACCGGTGTAAATTCGATGCCACTTTAATAAGCTTGTGTTTTGGTAATACGTAAAACTAGGATAAATAATAAGTTGTACAATCCATATTAATACCACAAGTCCAAAATCTATGAGTAGGCGCAATAAACCAATATCCATCTATTCAACCTTTAACTTTCCAGACCCACCATATTAAAATAGGATGTATAACCAACAAACGTATCCAAGCAATAATTGGATAAACACATAAGGCATCTGGAACACAAGAACCTATTTGTATAAAATAAACGTGAGAAGGTATAAATGCGACAAGCATGGCGATTAAACCAAAAGCAGCAAGTCTTCCTGTTGTTTTAAATACAATTCCAATGGCTAATACAACTTCTACAACACCGGCGATATAATTAATCATCAAAGGACATGGTAGATAATCAGGAATTAATCCCAAATAGAAATTTGGATTTATAAAATGATAGGTGCCAGCGAAAGCATAAAATACAATAAGGCTAATTTTTAATAATCCCTTTACTTTAATTTCCATTTATAGTCTTTATGTACTTTTCTTAAAATAAGGAAGAAAGGAATCCACCATATAAAATCATTGGTAATAAGTGTATATATAAACTCAAATGGAACTATATCTTGGGCATAATTGAAGAAGAAGCCTATAGGCCCAAATATTTTCCCTAAAAAACCCACAGCTAAAATAGGCCAATGCCTCATGGGGTCATAAGAAGCCCACCAATAACCCAAACCATAGACACCAATAACCATACCCATTCCCTGCCATACCATAGCATGGTTTAAAGGCTCCATACCTACTAATTCAAAGAAATGATTAGGAAATAGAACTACCCAAGCACCCCAGATAATATTATAAAAAGCAGCAAGACGTAATGTTAGTTTCATTCCCGAAAATTAAAAATGATATTCAGAAAGTGATAGCACAGTATTATTCTTTATCTATTTTATTATAAGCGCGTATCATAGCGATGGCCCATAAAGCCACAAGAGCAATAACAACAACAGAAAACCAAAAAACTATTTCATTCGCTGTCATTATCAACAAGTTTTAAATAAATCATTACACCTAATAGTGTTGGTGCCCAAAGACCAATAAAAATGCCATGCATTTCATCGCCTGATAAAAATAAATATTCTGCAACAAGAATTATAACCGCGCATAAAACCAGCATAAACAGGTTTGCGGTACCTAATTTTTTGAAGTATTCCATTTTTTGGGATTAGTTAACTCTTTAAAAGTAAGAAAAATAATGCTTGGTCCCCAGATAATCATAGGAAATGTCAATACTACTTGTAATGTAGCTTATACTTTCTGTAAGCAAAGAAGGCCAAAATTCCAATTAAACCTAGTGCAATAGCTATAAATTGAAAACTTATGATTTGATCACCGCTTGCATAGGCATGTAAACCAGATAAGTAGAAATTAACACCAAAGTACGTCATTAAAATACTTCCAAAAGCAAGAATAGACATTAAATTATATAACCAACGACCTCTTAATCCTGGTACTAATCTCATGTGTATAACAAAAGCATAAATCATGATACTAATTAAGGCCCAAGTTTCTTTAGGATCCCAACCCCAATAACGTCCCCAACTTTCATTTGCCCACATACCACCAAGAAAGTTCCCTATAGTTAACATGATAAGACCAACGGTTAGAACCATTTCATTAATTACAGTAATTTCCTTGATATTAATATCTATACGTTTTTTGTTTTCTTTATTAGTCAAAATCATTAAAAGTAAAGCGATAATACCCAAAATCGCACCTATAGCAAATGGTCCATAACTTGCCACAATCACGGATACATGAATCATTAACCAATAACCTTGTAGAACTGGCTCTAAATTTGCTATAGCTGGATCCATCCAAGACCAATGTGCCACCATTAAGATCATCGCACTCACAAACGCAGCAGCTGCTATAGTTAGGTTACTTTTTCTACCAAATAAAAGCCCAAATAACATCACTGACCACGCAACATAAATTAAGGATTCATAAGCATCACTCCAAGGTGCATGACCAGATAAATACCAACGCCAAATTAAACCACCTGTATGAAGTAAAAACAGCAGTACTATAATACCTGTAAATATCTTCACAGCCGTTTTTACCCATTTACTTTTGTAATCTAAAATTTGAATGATTAACAATACAAATAAAAAGGTAGTAGCATACAAATAGTAACTGAATAACTTTTTGAAGATATCGTATTTGTTATACATTATCTCTGCTTTCACCTTTTCATCAGAAAGCATCACTTCGTTTCCAAAGCGTTTTTGAGTTTCCTTAAAATTATCAAGAAGTTTTTCTGCATTTTCAAAATTACCCGATTGCTTCGCGTTGTTTAAGGTCATTAAATAAAATCTAAAACCATTATTTACAAAGCCTCTATACAATGAATCCTGAATAATTTGGTTATAACCTTCTTGTTGATATTCATAAGAAGAAATCCATTTATTATTCTCATCTTCGGGTACAGGGAAAATTTTGATATTTCTTCCTTCTATGGCATCAGATAATAAACTTAATCGACCATAGGTGTTTTTTATTTCTTTCTGAAATCCACTTGGTATTTGTGCTTTGTAAGCATCTTCTATATATGGCCCCAATTTGTTTCTTCCATCCTCAGTAAAAAAGTTTAATAAACTCACATATTTTTCATCTGTAGAAACACCTATAATGGATCTTATAGAATCTGCTTTTCTTGGTGTGAGATAAATCACTGGCATGTTATACCATAATGTCGGACTTTCTTGAATAGATAAGAACACTTGCGAGGCACTTAAGCCTTCATAAGTATCGTGCTTGCTTAATTTTCTTAGCATCTCAGAAGCATAGGTATGAATTGGCATCATACGACCGCTGTAATCCTGAATGACCAATTCCGAGAATTTTTCAGCATGTTCTTTAGGTGTAATATTCGCTTGTAAAATTGAATCTAGACGTTCTTTAGTTGGAAAGTCATTAGCATGATTGTGCGTATCATTGCCTTGGGCAAATCCAACCAAACCAAAGAATAAAAGAAGCATAGTCATCATCTTAGCCTTCTTTTCATTTAATTTAAATAAACGCTTTCTTAAGTCATCAAAACGTGTACTTCTAGCAAATAGAATCGCCATTAAACCAAAGTATAATAATAAATAACCTGCATAAGTCAACAAGGTTCCCCAACGGTCATAATTCACTGATAACACAGTTCCTTTTTCATCAGGGTCAAAACTTGCTTGAAAAAATCGGTAACCTCTATGGTCAAGAATATGATTCATGTAGATATGATAATCAAAGTCTCCTTCTTGCTGGTCTAAAACAGTGACTTTACTCTCGTATGAAGAATATGCCTTTTCTGTACCTGGATATTTCTCTGCGATAAAATCATTTAATTTTACTTGAAAAGGTAATTGCTCTAATCTAGAGCCAAATCGTAATGCAATGTCCAAGCCGCCAACTTTTACTTCTTCCATTCGATTATATGTGCCTTGACCACCAATTAGATTGACATTTTTGGTGTCGCCATTTGCTGTGACTTGTAATACAATTCCACTTTGATCACCTTTAAGAATTTGAGGTTTTTTTACAATATCAAAAACACCTTTAACAACTGGTTTTGGAAATACAAACTGCATATCTCCAATCACATATAAAGAACGTAAACTTAATGGCTGCAAACTATCTTTAACTAAGGTTCCTCTTGAGTTTGTTGCCATAACTTGGTACTCACCTTCAAATGGCGATTTTATGAACATCCCTTCATCCGTATCGTAAATATTAATGGCGCCTTCTTGTTCTTTATTTAATGAGATTAATACATTATGTAAACTTGATACTTCACCTTCTTTCAGAAAATGGTTATGTCTATTTCCACCACTTGCTTCAACAATTTTTAGATAGCGTTCCCCGTTTTCATTCGGAATAATATCTTTCTCAGCACCTCTAATGAATTTCTTCAATTTTATATCAACAACATTTTCCCCATAGGTGTAAGATTTCTCAAAATCATTATCTAATCGATGAGAAAAATCAACTTCCTCCATGATATTACGTTGTTGCAATTGCCCGTTAATAGCATAATCACCAAGAATTCTACCACTGACATAGGTTTTTTGTGATCTAAACTGACTTTCGGTTGCACCTTCGCGTATAGACATCATGCCTTCATAACCAATGTAGCGCGTTACAAAAGCCCCAAGCAGAATCAAAATAAATGAAACGTGCAAAATCAGTGTTGCCCACTTTTCCTTTTTATGTAGTTTATATCTGAAAATATTTCCAACAAAATTGATAACAAAAAACACCATAATAGCTTCAAACCACCAAGCATTATATATTAGCGTTCTTGTATATGGAGTTGGTGACGTATCCATGTTTCTATCTAGGATAGTACCTGCAGCCATGGCAACGGCAAAAACAATAAATAAAACAGCTGTAAGTTTGGTTGAAAACAGGAAGTTAGCGATTTTCTTTTGCATAAGATTTAGGCTTATTTTAAGCGCGACAAAGATAAGGCTTAAAAACGTTTTTATCCACACTTTTCGGTTTCAAAAAGCGTTAAAATTCATTCAAAAAAGTTTCAATTATTTTGAAACATTCGATTGTAAAATTTTGTTCTGTTCTTGCATCAATTGCTTCAAATCAGATAACAACTCAATATCCTTTGGTGTTACTACAGTTTCATCGGTTGTATCTTGTGCTTTTCTACGGAGTTTATTCATAGCTTTCACGACAATAAAAATGGTAAAACCAATAATTAAAAAATCTATAAACACTTCAATTAAAGCACCATATTCAACTGCAACTTCAGAAACAGTTATTTCGCCTGAAGCATTACTAACGCCTTCTCTTAAAATGATTTTTTTATCCTGAAAACTCACTCCATCAGACAATAATGATAATGGTGGTAATATCACTTGCTTCGCCAAAACATCAATGACTTTATTAAAGGCAGCACCGATTATAATACCAATGGCCATATCCATCATATTTCCTTTTACTGCAAACTCCTTAAATTCTTTTAGTAATTTCATTGTTAGTAAGATTTTGAATGAACAGTAAAGATAGTGGTATGTAGTTTTTTTTAAAGATTTTGTTCTCTATTTTTACAGCATGATATCAGTTGTACTTCTTGGTGCTGGTAATGTAGCCACACATTTATTTAAAGCTTTTAGTAAATCGGATAATATCACTGTAACACAATGGTATAACCGAACTTTTAGTGCTATTTCTTCATATAGTAATGTTACAAATATTACAGACGATTTATCGCAACTTAAAGAAGCTGACATCTATATAATGGCAGTAAGTGATGATAGTATTGCACAACTATCTAAAGATTTACCTTTTGCAAATAGATTAATTGCGCACACTTCTGGAAGTGTTTCTATACATGATATGGATAAAAAGAACCAACGTGCTGTGTTTTATCCATTACAAACATTCTCTAAAGATGCAGAATTAGATTTTAGTGAAGTCCCAATTTGTATTGAAGTTACAGAAAAACAAAATCTTCAACTCCTTAAAGGTTTAGCGGAGTTTATAGGATGTAAACATTACCGAATAAACACGGAACAACGCCAAACACTACATCTTTCAGCTGTATTTGTAAATAACTTCACCAATCAGTTATATAGAATTGCACATGAAATTAGCGATGCCAAAAGCATTAATTTTGATATCTTAAAACCTCTGATTTTAGAGACAGCTAAAAAAGTACAAGATATGTCGCCATATATGGCCCAAACTGGTCCAGCAAAACGGAATGATAAAAAAACCATAAGACGACATTTAAAACAAATAGAGAACGAAGATTATAAAGCCATTTACGAAATTTTAACGGCTTCGATAAAGAAAACGCATAACTTTCTTTAATTTGAAATCAGAATAGAAAACACATGGACGAGAACAAAAGCTATAAAGAATATCTCATAGACATAACCACATTTATTTTTGATGTAGATGGTGTACTTACAGATGGAACAATTACGGTAACAACTTCTGGTGAAATGTTACGTACCATGAATATTAAAGACGGATTTGCTCTAAAAACTGGGGTTGATGCTGGTTTTAACGTGTGTATCATTTCAGGTGGTTCAAATGAAGGTGTTCGCAAACGTCTTGCAGGTCTTGGTATAAAAGACATCTATCTGGGTGCACACAACAAAATAGAACAGCTTAATGAGTATATGGAAAAACACAATATTAAAACCTCTCAAATATTATATATGGGAGATGATATTCCAGATTTTCCAGTTATGAAGCTTGTTGGTTTGCCTTGTTGTCCGCAAGATGCAGTACCTGAAATTAAAGCTATTTCTAAATACATTTCGCATAAAAATGGCGGTAAAGGCGCTGTAAGAGATGTTATAGAGCAGGTTTTAAAAGTACAAGGGAAATGGAATGGAAATTTTAATGCTAAATACGACTAATTAAATGTCTAGAAGAAGCAGAAGACATAGTACAGGCTTTGGTTATATAGGTTTTGGTAACAACCAGTCTACCTTTAACCAAAAGACAAGTGTGCCGTTTTCTGTGTATAAAGAAAAATTAGATTTAGAGGCGCATTTGCATTACAAAATGGAATTTTTGCATAAAGACCTCAGCAAATCAGATAAACAAAAAATAAAAGATAAAATCCGAAAGCAAGAGCGCAAGCTATTTATTAGAACTACTGTAATTAGTTTAATTGTTTTTGCTTTAGTAGCGTATTTAGCTTACTACTTAATTATTCAAATAATATCGCGCTGATTAATTATATGATTCACTTTCTCAACCTCATCCGCTGGAAAAACTTAGTAATTATTGCCCTAGTACAAGTATTGGTTAAATACGCATTACTTCTACCCTTTTTTGAAAGTCATGGCGTAATAACAGCCTTAAAACCACTTGCATTTACAATATTAGTTGTGGCTACAATTTGTATTGCCGCTGGTGGTTATGTTATTAATGATGTTTTTGATATTGATACGGATAAAGTCAATAAACCAGAACGTGTCATTATTAATAAATATATCACTGAGAAAAATGGTTTCAATATTTTTATTGCACTTAATATTATTGGTGTTGGTTTAGGATTTTACTTGAGTAACTCAATTGGTAAATCTGGTTATTTTGCAATTTTCATTATTGCTTCTGCACTACTCTATATCTATTCAAATGGTTTAAAGCAAATGACATTAATTGGAAACATTGCGGTTTCTGTAGTTGTTGCTTTATGTATACTTATGGTCGGCATATTTGAACTTATACCTGCCATCAACCAAACAAATACAGAGGTCCAAATTTTCTTTTTAAAGATTATTTTAGATTATGCCATTTTTGCTTTTATGATAAACCTTGTAAGAGAAATTGTAAAAGATATAGAAGATATTGATGGTGATCACAAATCAGGCATGAAAACACTTCCAATAGTCATAGGTAGAGAAAGAGCTACTAAAGTTGCCTTTGGATTATCATTAATACCTTTATTTGGGGTTGTATACTATGTGGTAACGTACTTTTTTAAACAACAACTACTTTTAGCATATTTTTTAATAGCTGTCATTGCACCAATGATTTATATATCTATCAAACTTTTTAGCGCAGAGCACAAAAAGCAGTATAATCATATCAGCACAATGCTTAAACTTGTCATGGTTACAGGAATACTTTCAATGCTACTATATTCTTATGTTTTAAAGTAATATGCTAAACGATAAACTTAAAGATTACAATATCATTTTAGCCTCGGCATCTCCGAGACGACATGCATTTTTAAAATCGATGAATATAGATTTTGAGGTAAGACTTCATCCTGTTAATGAAGTGTATTCAAATAAATTGAAAGGTACCGAAATCACAGATTATTTAGCCAAATTAAAAGCAGAGGCCTTTAAAGACAGTCTTAAGGATAATGATATTCTCATTACAAGCGATACCATTGTTTGGTTAGAAAACAAACCTGTAGAAAAACCAAAAGATCAAGATGACGCTTTCAGAATGATTAAATCTCTAAGCAATAAAACGCATGAAGTGATGACTTCAATTTGTTTTACACAAAAATCAGGTCAAAAAACAGTAAACACGACTACTAAAGTGACTTTTAAAGTACTTACTGATGATGAAATTTGGTATTATGTCAATACTTACAAACCTCTTGATAAAGCTGGTGCTTATGGCATACAAGAATGGATTGGTGCCATAGCTATTACCAATATTGAAGGTTCTTACAACAATGTTGTTGGCTTACCTACACATTTACTTTACGAAACGTTAATTAACATCGTTAACGCTTAATTACTTCGTATTTTTAGAAAAAGAATTGAAAAATGAATAAGTCCGTAAAAGCGCTAGTTGTTTTTTTATGCTTTTTGTGCATACTTATCATAATTACGTCTTGTAAAGAGTCTCCATCAGAATTAAATGAAGATATCGCGATTAAAAGCGAAAAACCAAAAGAGAAGAAGCAACCTAAAACTAAATTATCTCAAGATTTTAAAGACTATTGGTACGCAGGTGAAGCTGAAATCACTTCGTATAAACTAGAGCAAGCAAGATATGGTGAAATGCGAGATGGTACTGCGGTTATGGTATTTGTAACTGAAGATTTTCTACCTCAGATACAAGTTAAAGCAGACAACTACAGTAAAAGTAATACACCAATCTTAAAGCTAAACGCAACTAAAAAATTTAACACGGGTATTTATCCGTATTCAATTATGCAGAGTACTTTTTATCCTGTTGCGAATAACCAACATGCTATTAAAGTTTCGGCATCTGTGCAAGAATGGTGTGGACATGTATATGCCCAAATTAATAACCGAGATACATTTGAGGTAATGTCACACTCCTATTTTCAAAGTGAAGCTGATGAAAATTTTAATATCGAAAAAACTTGGACAGAAAACGAATTGTGGACAAAACTTCGAATTGACCCAAGCTCACTTCCAACAGGTAAGTTAAGCATTGTACCTGCGTTAGAGTATACAAGACTTAAACATAAAGACATCAAAGCTTATAATGCTTTGGCAAATATTGAATCCGGAGTTTACATCATTACATATCCAGAATTACAGCGTACATTAACAATCAATTTTAACACTGAGTTTCCTTACGATATCTTAAGTTGGGAAGAAACTACAGTTAGTGGTTATGGTGCCACTGCAAAGACATTGACTACCAAAGCGATAAAGCTTAAATCCATCAAATCTGCATATTGGGGCAAGAATAGTAATAAAGATGAAGGTTTAAGAGCTGATTTAAAGCTTGACTGATTAATAGTATTTCCTATAAAGTCAGGAAATTTAACCGTTAAACAAAACCTAAAACCAAATGTATTATAAGTCACTTTCATATCTTTGAAAGTTCACTAACTAATACTATAATGCGTCATTTTAGACTCTTTCTATTTATCCTATTAGGTAGCTTAGTTGCCATACAGGCACAGCAACCAAAAAAATATAATTCCTCTCAGATTTATGATGCCATACAAAAGCTTAATGTTTTAGGCTCGGTATTGTATGTTGCTGCGCATCCAGATGATGAAAACACGCGCCTAATCGCATACATGGCAAACGAAGCAAAAGCGCGTACTGCTTACTTATCGCTTACTCGTGGTGATGGTGGACAAAATCTTATTGGCCCAGAAATTAGAGAACTACTTGGTGTGATAAGAACTCAAGAATTATTAGCGGCGAGACGTGTAGATGGTGGCGAACAACTATTCTCTAGAGCTAATGATTTCGGATATTCGAAACACCCAAATGAAACATTAGAAATATGGAATAAAGACGAAGTACTTGCCGATGTGGTTTGGGCAATTAGAACATTTAAACCAGATGTTATCATCAACCGATTTGACCACAGAACACCTGGCACAACACATGGTCATCATACAACTTCAGCGATGTTAAGTCACGAGGCTTTTGACCTTTCTAATGACCCAACACAATACAGTTCGCAATTAGAATTGACCGAAATCTGGCAACCAAAACGCCTATTTTTTAATACCTCTTGGTGGTTTTATGGCAGTAGAGAAAAATTTGAGAAAGCGGACAAAAGCAACATGCTCAATTTTGATATTGGTGTGTATTACCCAACTCGAGGCATGTCTAATAACGAAGTTGCTGCATTAGCAAGTAGTCAGCATTTATGTCAAGGTTTTGGGCGTTTATCTCAACGTGGTACACAAGAAGAATATATTGAGTTTTTAAAAGGTGAACCTTTAGATGGCACCAATAACATTTTTGCTGGAATCGATACCTCATGGAATCGTATTGAAGGCGGAACAGCTATCGGAAATATTCTTGATACCATTGAAGCGAATTTCAATTTTATAAACCCAGCAGCTCATTTACCACAATTATTAGAAGCGTATAAATTGTTGCAAAATATAAAAGATGAACACTGGAAAAGTGTTAAAACAAAAGAATTAAAAACGATTATTGAAGCTTGTACTGGTTTATATCTTGAAGCTTCTGCCAGCACACCAAACGCAGTACCAAATTCTGAAGTAACTCTAAAAATTGAAGCATTAAACAGAAGCAACGCAACTATTAATTTGGTGTCTTATAATCTGTCTACCATAGAAAACGGCATTTCTAAAGACATGGAAATGGCAGAAAATAAACGCTTAAACTTTGAAGAAAACATTGCCATTCCTTTCGATATGTCTTACACGGCACCTTATTGGTTAAATAAGCAAAGTACTTTAGGAATGTATAGCGTTAAAGAACAAAACCTCATTGGTTTACCAGAAACGCCTAGAGCAGTCTATGTAGACTTTAACCTGAACATTGAAGGCACACCAATTACAATTACAAAACCTGTTATTTACCGATATTCTAAACCAGATAAAGGCGAATTATATAGACCTTTTGAAATCGTTCCTGAAGTATCAGCAAGCATAAGCGATAAGGTTTTCATATTTGAAAATGACCAACAAAAAGAAATTGAAATCACCGTAAAAGCTGGCAGAGATGCTGTTGAAGGCTTTGTGAAAATGGCTTATCCAAACGATTGGACAGTTTATCCAGCGAATCAAAAAATTGAAATTGCTAATAAAGGTGATGTTCAAAAACTCATATTTACTGTAATACCACCTAAAGGACAAAGTGAAGGTTTAATAACACCTATGGTAAATATTAACGATGAATACTATACAGATGAACTTGTAGAAATAGATTATGAGCACATTCCTTATCAAACCGTTTTAGTGCCAAGTGAAAGCAAAGTGGTACGATTAAATATTGAAAAGCGTGGTGAAAACATTGGTTATATTGAAGGTGCGGGTGATGTTGTTCCAGAGAGTTTACGACAAATCGGTTACAATGTTACCATTATTAAACCAGAACAAATTTCGGCAGAGAATCTTCAAAACTTTGATGCTGTAGTTGTCGGCATTAGAGCTTATAATGTTTTAGATGAATTAAAATTCAAACAAAAGTATTTATTAGACTATGTGTATGAAGGTGGAAATTTGATTATTCAATACAATACTAACAGAAGATTAAAAACTGATAATATTTCACCCTTTCATTTAAAACTATCGAGAGATCGTGTTACTGATGAAAATGCAACTGTGAATATATTAGACGCAAATCATCCTATTCTTAACTTTCCTAATAAAATAGGGCCTGAAGATTTTGAAGGTTGGGTACAAGAGCGTGGATTATACTTTCCGAATGAATGGTCAGAAGAGTTTACACCATTATTCTCTATGAATGATAAAGGTGAGTCGTCAAAAGAAGGTAGCTTATTAATCGCTCAATACGGAAGAGGCAACTATATATATTCAGGTTTAAGCTTCTTTAGGCAGTTCCCTGCAGGTGTTTCTGGTGCGTATCGCCTATTTATAAATATGCTTTCTGCTGGGAAAGAAAATCCTACAATTATAAAAAACTAAACAACTAACTTATAATGGACAACAATAACCAACCAAAAGAAAAAGAAAAATGGGATAAAATGTACACTGTGGTTTTAATAGCCAATGCCATATACATTGTACTTTTCTATTTCATAACGGCTTCATTCTCGTAACTCTATGACACAAACATTAGATTGGATTGATTGGACGGTTTTAATTGTAACCTTAGCCACTATCGTCGGTTATGGTACGTGGAAAACTAGAGGAAGTAAAAATGTACAAGATTATGTAAAAGGTGGTAATTCAACAAAATGGTGGACAATAGGTTTGTCTGTTATGGCAACTCAAGCAAGTGCCATTACCTTTTTATCTACAACAGGACAAGCATTCTCAGACGGCATGGGATTTGTGCAATTCTATTTTGGGTTGCCAATTGCAATGGTCATTATTTGTTTGGTGTTTATTCCACTATATCATCGTCTTAAAGTTTATACAGCATATGAATTTCTTGAAAATCGATTCGATTTAAAAACCAGAACATTAACCGCTATTCTGTTTTTAATTCAACGTGGTTTAGCGGCTGGAATTACCATTTTTGCTCCTGCTATTATTCTTTCTGTAGTATTAGGCTGGAATATTGTTACTCTAAATATAGTGATTGGTGTACTCGTGATTATCTATACAGTTTCTGGTGGTACTAAGGCCGTAACAGTAACTCAAAAACAACAAATGTTTGTCATTTTTGCTGGAATGATAGCTGCATTAGTCATTATAATTGGCTTAATTCCTGATGAAGTTACATTTACTGACGCAATTGATATTGCAGGTGCGACAGGAAAAATGGAAGTCTTAGATTTTTCTTTTGATTTAGAAAATAGATACACGGTTTGGACAGGTCTAATTGGTGGAACTTTCTTAATGTTATCCTATTTCGGTACAGATCAAAGTCAAGTGCAACGTTATTTGTCTGGTAAATCCATGAAAGAAATGCAAATGGGCTTATTATTTAATGGATTACTGAAAGTTCCAATGCAATTTTTCATCTTGCTTGTTGGTGTTATGGTGTTTGTATTCTATCAGTTTAATCCATCACCTTTAAACTTTATCGACGCATCCACACAAACAGTTTTGGCTTCGGAATATGGTGAAGATTACAGAGCGCTTCAGGATAAACAAGCCGAACTTTTTGATATGAAACAACGCTTAAGTTTGGCGTATGCAAAAGACAATAATTCGGATACAAAAGCACAACTTTTCTCAATTGATAGTCTCGAAAAAACTTATCGTACAGAATCAAAATTCCTCATCAAAAAAGCCATTGACCCAGAATATAGAGATGAATATGACAGGCTAAAAAGTGAGTTAAACCAACTCATAGACAGCAAAACAAATCCAGGAAGTCAAGTTTATTTGGAAAAAGAAGCCGAATTAAAAACATTATATAAAGATGCTGCCAAAGACACGCAAACCAACGATAGAGATTATATGTTCATAAGGTTTATATTAAACCACTTACCAAAAGGACTCATCGGTTTGTTATTAGCAGTAATTTTATCAGCTGCCATGTCATCAACTGCTTCAGAGATTAACGCTTTAGCCACAATTACATCAATAGATTTATATGGTAGAAACCTCAAAGAAGATAAAGGTGAAACTCATATGGTGAATATGACCAAGTGGTTTACATTTGGTTGGGGAATTGTCGCCATTATCATTGCTTGTTTTGCAAATCTAGCTGAGAACCTTATTCAGTTGGTAAACATCATTGGCTCTATCTTTTACGGTAATGTTCTGGGTATTTTCTTATTAGCATTTTTCTTTAAGCATATTAAAGGACATGCTGTCTTTATTGGCGCTTTAATTACACAGGTATTTATAATAGCACTTTATCTATTAGATAATTTTGAAATCATCAACTTACCATATTTGTGGCTAAATCTTATCGGTTGTGTTATCGTTATCGTTATTGCGAATGTGCTACAAACACTTAGAAGGAATTAATCATATAATGCTTTGAAATAGTCTTTAATAAAGTTTTCATCAAATTCTTTTAATTCACCTACTTTAAAGAAAGAAGAGTTCTTTGATACAATCATTTCTGACAAAGAATTAGTTTGTAATTGAGAATCGACAAAAAGTGAATCTGAATATGACTCTACTAAATAAGTCGCAACACTTGTGCTTGGGTAATAATTATACCCTATATAGCGGCGGCTTGCAGTTTTTTTATTTACCTCAACAGATAATGAAGAGTTATCAAATAATTTACTAGGTGTTTTAAAAGCCCTGCTAAATACTGTCAATACAACTACACTGTCATTTAGCCGCGATGCTAAAAGTTTAGAATTATAAGTAGATAGATGTGATATCCCACCAGTCATAGTCATTAACATATTACGATTATAGTTTAAATAATTCAACTTTAGAATCCAATTGTATTTTTCTGAAGAGTCATCTAAAAACTCAAAATCTAGAAGTTCTTTTACCATCATAGAGGTATTATCAATTTTTGAATTCGTCAAATTTATTTTGAATTTTTCCAACTCTGAATTCAAAGTGTCCTTATCCTCTAGGCTAATAATTGCATTTTCAAAATTAGAAACTAAAGAATCTAGTAATACTATTTGATTATAAAACTCAGTAAAATCCTCAGGTTGTTCTTCTGCTCTCACTCTAAGGTCGGAAACTTGAAATTGTCTCCTCTTTGATTGTAATTCTATGTTATCCTTTACGTATTGGTCTAATACATTTTTGTAGTTATCATCATTACTACAATTAAAAAAAAGTGCTGAAAATAGACACACATAGATCCAAGGTTTCATAATAGTTGATTATTTGATATCTTTTTAAACGAAAAGTCAACCATTTTATTGAAAGAAACATAACTTAATGGCGTTAAAAACAATACGTTGGGGAATTATCGGTGCAGGGAAAATTGCTAAAAAGTTTGCTCAAGATTTAAATACAATTCCTGATGCTCAGTTGTATGCTATAGCTTCAAGAGATATTACTAGAGCAAAGAAATTTGCTTCAGATTTTAGTGCTTTAAAATCCTATGGTAGTTACGAAGAATTAGCGCTAGATAACAATATAGATGCAGTTTATATTGCAACACCACATAGTTTTCACAAAGCACATTCTATTTTGTGTTTAGAGCATAAAATTCCTGTGTTATGTGAAAAACCTTTTGCTATGAACCTCAGCGAAGTTGAAGAAATGATTTCAATAGCAAAGTCAAATAATATATTACTTATGGAAGCCATGTGGACTGCTTTTTTACCACATTTTCAATATACATTAGACTTGTTGAATAAAAAGCATTTTGGCGAGATCGTAAAACTCGAAGCGGACTTTGGATTCTTTACACCTTATAACACGCAATCTCGACTTTTTAATAAATCTGTTGGTGGTGGAAGTTTATTAGACATAGGTATTTACCCCATATTTGTTGCATTATCTTCATTAGGTGTTCCAAATACTATTGAAGCTAAAGCAGAACAATTTCCGAATGGTGCAGATTCTGAATGTGATATGATATTTCATTACGACAATGCTAAAGCCAATTTAAAGAGTACACTTACAGAAGAAACTAAAACCGAAGCTACATTTCATTGCGAACATGGAACAATTAAAATCAACGGTCGTTTTCATCAACCTAGTTCTGTAACATTAACTGATAACAAAGGTAATTCCGAAATAAAAACCTTCGATTACAAAACCATTGGTTACAGCCATGAAATTGAACATTTCAATCAACTGATAAGAACAAACAAAACAGTAAGCGACATTATGACTTTTGAAAAAAGTAGAACGCTAATTTCCACTATAGATAGAGTTAGAGAAAAGATAAGCCTCAAATATTAATAAAAAAAGCAGCTCAATGAGCTGCTTTTCTATATTGTTAAGAGTTTAATTTACATTGCACCCCATTCTTTTAAAGAATCCATATTCATTTTTATATAATCTGCATTTCCTCTTTCTTTTGCTCCAGCTAAAGATTTTTTAGCCGCTTCAATTGCACCTTTCTTATCACCATTTGCTGAGTGAATTAAAGACTGTTGTCTTAAGTACCAAAAACGAGGCTGATCTTTAGTCATTTCAACAGCTGTATCGATCCACTTCATTGCTTGTTTTAAATCTTTCTTTTCAGCCAAATTATAAACTGCTGCAGAATAATAATCGTCTGCAGAAGGCCCCGCCATTGTGTTTTTTATAGAAGCAGTTACTTTATCATCCGTAGGAACTTTAATAGTTATAGAAGCGTATGTGTTCTCCCAGATAAAACCAAGATTTGTTGAGCTGTTTGTAAGATCATCAAAACCGATAGTCCAAGTCTCAACTTTCATTGGCATTTCATAGATTTTTGCAGTTGCTTTTGCAACAACCTTAGCGTCGTCCCAGTTTCTAGGAGTACCCCAATTATTAGTATCAGAATAGAAAATAACATCCCAAGATTCCTTGTTTGGCGTAATAAAAATAGCATAAGAACCGGCTTCTACTTTACTATCGCCTATAATAACAGTATCGCTAAATGTTATCATTGTGTTTTTGTTGGCACCAGCTCGCCACATTTTTCCAAAAGGTACAAGTTCACCAAATACAGCTCTACCCTTTGCACTTGGCCTAGAATATTCTAATGTTACATCTGTAAGACCTACTTTTTGTTCAATCTTAGTAAATGGGCTTGGTTGCGGAGTTTCTACTTGTGCATTAACAGAAAACATTAATGTTAAGGCAAAAGCAAATAATACTAGTTTCTTCATCTTAATTAGTGTTTAGTTTTTAAATGGTGGTTAAAAGTACGACTTAAGTGTTATGGGCTATGTTAAGGAATATATAAAAAGGTGCCGAAATTCTAAGATTTTGTTTTGTCGAAAAATATATTAATCGTAATATTGCAATAAACAAATATAGATTAATTATGGGCGTAACTAAAACAGAGATATTTTCAGACACACAAAATGAAATAGCCCAATTAGCAAAGGCTTTTGCGCATCCTGCAAGAGTTGCCATTTTACATCAGCTTTTTAAATCAACTACATGTATTTGTGGCGATCTAGTAGACGAAATCGGATTAGCTCAAGCAACCATATCTCAACACCTTAAAGAATTAAAAAATCTTGGCCTCATAAAAGGTAATATTGAAGGTACAAGTGTGTGTTATTGCATCAACGAAGAAAAATGGGAAAACATGAAAAGCATTTTCAACGCATTTTTTAATCAAGAAATTAAAACAAACAACTGCTGTTAACTAGAAATATTATGAAACTATCTGAAATAAAAAACAAGCTAAAGACATTAGATACTATAACTTTTCAATTACCAAATGGTGATCTCGTACCAAGTCATTTTCATGTGACTGAAGTCGGAAAAGTAACGAAGAATTTTATTGATTGTGGTGGAACAATTAGACACGAAGAAGTTGTAAATTTTCAACTTTGGGAAGCCAATGATTACGACCACAGATTGCATCCAGAAAAACTATTAAACATTATTGAACTTTCTGAAAATGCTTTAAGCATAGGTGATTTGGATATCGAAGTAGAATATCAAGGTGATACCATTGGTAAATACAATTTAGACTTTGATGGTGCAAACTTTCTTCTAGTTAGTACTAAAACAGATTGCTTAGCAAAAGATAATTGTGGCATTCCTAAAGAAAAACCAAGAATTAAACTTTCAGATTTACAAAAAGCAAGTTCATGTATTCCTGGAACTGGCTGTTGTTAAATCCTAACTAAAAATTTATCATGCTATATAAAGCTATTGAAGCCGAAATAGAATATTTAGATATCTCATCTATATCAGAAGAAAGAAAAAATATTTTACAACCTCTTATAGATTTTATTCAAAGTAAGGTAGATACAAAATCTATCATTAACCTTAATCTAATATGCACACACAACTCACGTCGTAGCCATTTATCTCAAGTGTGGGCACAAACAATGGCACATTATTTTGAGATTAATAAGGTGTTTTGTTATTCTGGTGGAACTGAAGCAACAGCTTTATTTCCATCTGCAGCTGAAGCTTTAACAACTTCAGGGTTTAAGATTGAAAAACTTTCAACTGAAAATAATCCAGTCTATGCTATAATCTATTCTGATGTTGCGCATCCTATTATCGGATTTTCTAAGACATATGATGCAGATTTTAATCCTTCAACAGAATTTGCAGCAATAATGACGTGTTCTAGTGCAGATGCAGGTTGCCCATTTATTCCTGGTGCAGAAAAACGTATTCCAATTACTTATGAAGACCCAAAAGCTTTTGATAATACGCCTCAAAAAGCTGAAAAATATAAAGAGCGTAGTATTCAAATTGCTACTGAATTTAAATATGTGTTTTCTAAAATCAAAAAGTAAATGAAAAAGTTATTTGCAGAACTTTTTGGCACGTTTGCTATGGTATTTTGTGGATGTGGTGCTATGACTATCGACGAAATAACTGGCGGCGCCATATCTCATGTAGGTGTGGCCATAACATGGGGACTTATTGTTATGGCTATGATTTATGCATACGGTGAAATATCTGGCGCTCATTTTAATCCGGCTGTCACCATAGCCTTTGCTTACGCTAAGAAATTTCCTTGGAAACAAGTTCCCAGCTATATCTTGGTACAGATTATGGGTGCTTTTTTAGCCATTGGTATCTTGTGGATTCTATTTCCAGAAAGTCAGAGTTTTGGCCATACCTATCCTGCTGAAGGCTTTGCTCCTTATAAAGCCTTTTTGTTAGAGCTTATACTCACCTTCTTCCTTATGATTACAATTATTAATGTCTCTACTGGCAGCAAAGAAGTTGGAACAATGGCTGCGATTGCTGTTGGTTCCGTTATATTACTTGAAGCCATGTTTGCAGGACCAATGACGAAAGCATCCATGAACCCTGCAAGATCTTTAGCACCAGCCTTAATATCTGGCAACACACAAAACCTATGGCTTTATCTTACAGCTCCATGCCTCGGAGCAATATTAGCTATACTAAGTTGCAAGCTTGTAAAGGACGAAGATTGCTGTGCAGGAAATTGCTAACACTATTCGGTTTAAAATCATCTGTTAAATTTTGTTTAACCATTTCTTTTTATAGTTAAACAATATTATCTTTGTTATGAATTTAGAGACATGGCAAAGAAAAAAAACACTACCCAAAACGACATTGTGAGCCTATACATGGATTATGTGCTAACCCATAACCAAAGGCCAAAGACGGTTTATGCATTCGCAAAAGAGAACAAATTTGAGGAGCAAAAATTCTATGAGTTTTTTACTTCTTTTGACGTTCTGGAGCAATCAATTTTTCAAATATTCTTCGACAATACTTTAGAACTGCTAAACAAAAGCGAAGATTATCAAAATTTTGAAGCAAAGGATAAACTTTTAAGCTTTTACTACACCTTTTTTGAAATGCTTTCTGCTAACAGAAGTTATGTTGTCTACGCGGCAGGTGAAAAACAATCTATAGTAACCTTCAATAAAATTACAGGAAAGTTGAAATCTAGTTTTAACAAGTATATCAAACACCTTAACATAGACACCTTAGATTTAAAACAAGACAAACTAGAGAAATTAAAAAATAAAGGTATTTCTGAATCTTTTTGGTTTCAGATGGTATTAATTTTTAATTTTTGGATGAAAGACACGTCTTCATCATTTGAAAAAACGGATCTTTTTATTGAAAAATCGGTAAGAGCAAGTTTTGATTTATTGGACACTACTCCACTAAATAGTCTAATCGATTTTGGAAAATTCTTGTTCAAGGAAAAAATGCACATGAAATAATGAAGACTATAGATAGCATTCCAATTACAAAAATATCTCGAGCCTCAAAATTAGTATCAACTGGTGCTAAAGTTGGTGTTAACTATTTAAAATACTACGGTGACAAAATTGTGAGCTCTAAAGAAGAAGCAAAGGAGCGCCTAAATCAAAATAATGCCGAAGATATTTATGACAGTTTAAAGAAGCTTAAAGGCAGTGCTTTAAAGGTTGCTCAAATGCTTAGTATGGAAAAAAGCATTTTGCCAAAAGCCTATGTAGAAAAGTTTTCTTTATCACAATTTTCTGTGCCACCATTATCACCACCATTAGTAATTAAAACTTTTAAAAAATATTTTGGTAAAGATCCTAACGCTTTATTTGACGCTTTCAATGCAACTTCAGTAAACGCTGCTAGTATCGGACAGGTACATATAGCAGAGAAGGATGGGAAAAAATTTGCTGTGAAAATCCAATACCCTGGAGTTGCTGAAAGTATCTCATCTGATTTAGCTCTAGTAAAGCCAGTAGCTATAAAGATGTTTAATATTAAAGGTAAAGATTCAGATAAGTATTTTAAGGAGGTTGAAGACAAATTAGTCGAGGAGACAAACTATTTGTTAGAAATAAAACAAAGTAAAGCCGTCGTAGACGCATGTAGACATATACCGAATTTAAAATTCCCAAATTATTATGACGAATATTCTTCAGAGCGTATTATAACAATGGATTATATGACAGGCGAACATCTCTCTGAATTTACAAGTCATAACACCAACCAAGAGTTATCTAATAAACTTGGTCAAGCTTTATGGGATTTTTACATGTATCAAGTACATAAACTTAAAAAAGTACATGCAGATCCTCATCCTGGAAACTTTTTAGTTTCAGAAAACGGAGAACTAATAGCATTAGATTTTGGCTGTATGAAATCTATACCAGAAGAATTCTACAAACCATACTTTGAGCTTGCTCGAAAAGAATGTATTGATGATAGTAAAATATTTACAGAAAAAATGTACGAACTAGAGATATTAAGACCAGACGATTCAGCTGAAGAGATTAGTTTCTTCTCAGCAATGTTCCATGAATTATTAAGTCTTTTTACTCAACCATTTCATAATGATACTTTTGATTTTTCAAATCCTGAGTTTTTTGACAAGGTCGCAGAAATGGGACAGAAATATTCTAAAAGCACAGAACTTCGCAACATGAATGGTAACAGAGGTTCTAAGCATTTTATCTATATCAATCGTACATTCTTTGGTTTGTATAACTTAATGTTCGACCTTAAAGCAAAAGACATTAAAATTAACAATTTCATCAATTTATAAATGGCTGAATTTACATTAGAAGATATTAGAAATATGGATTATATCTTCAGAATTAACTTAATAAATAGTTGTTCTGGATTTAAGTCTGCCAATCTTATTGGTACTAAAGACAATCTTGGTGTTACTAATGTAGCAGTGTTTAGTTCTGTGACACATTTGGGTTCTAATCCAGGACTCCTAGGTTTCTTTTTACGACCGACAACGGTAATTCGTAACACATATGACAACATTAAATCTTCTGGCAAATACACCATTAATCACATTTATGACGACATAATTGAAGATGCACATCATACTTCTGCTAAATATGACTCAGACATCTCAGAATTTGATGTTACCAATTTAGAAGCAGAATACAAAGATAATTTTTGGGCGCCGTTTGTAAAGGATTGTCCTGTACAAATAGCCATGTCTTACGTAGAGGAATATCCTATAAAAGTGAACAACACGATTTTGCTAATTGGTCAAATAGATAAAATTTATGTAAAAGATGAATTACTTCTTAAAGACGGTTTTATCGACTTAGCTAAAGGCAAAGTAGCAACAATCAATGGCCTGGACGCTTATGCTGTTCCAGAACTTAAGACAAGATTAGAATATCAACGCCCAAAAAACGTATCCACTAATAACAATGACTAATGCGAATTTTAATCACTGGTACAACTGGCTATATAGCTAAAAGATTGGCACTGCAGCTGCTAAAGGCTGATCATGAGCTTATTTGTTGTGTCCGTGACATGAATCGTATCCCTGACGAAATTGAAGAACATCCCAGATGTTCATTTATTAAAATAGACTTTTTAGAGCCACAGGAAAATAGTATTCCTAAAGATATAGATGTTGCTTATTATCTGATTCACTCAATGGCAACTCAAAGTAAAGATTTCGAAGATTTAGAAAAACAATGTGCGTCTAACTTCAAACATTTAGTCAATAAAACAAATTGTAAACAAGTCATTTATCTTAGTGGCATTGTAAACGATAACTCATTATCTAAACATTTAAAATCTCGTTTTCAAGTTGAAGAAACACTAAAATCTAATCATTATGGTTTAACGACGTTTAGAGCAGGTATTATTGTTGGAAGCGGCAGTGCTTCATTTGAAATCATAAGAGATATTGTAGAAAAATTACCAGTAATGGTAACCCCAAAATGGCTCAATACAAAAACACAACCTATTAGCATAAGAGATGTTTTGGGCTATTTATCTAATGCCATTGGCAAATCTGAATTATACAATAAATCTTTTGACATATTTGGTCCTGAAATAATGACTTATAAGCAAATGCTGTTGCAATTTGCAGAAGTACGTGGCTTAAAACGATACATTTTAACCTTGCCGGTACTAACACCGAAACTATCATCATATTGGTTGTATTTTGTAACATCTACGTCTTTTCAACTTGCACAAGCCTTGGTAGATAGCATGAAAGTCGAGGTTATAGGCCAAAAAAGTAATATTGGTGAAACTATTCCTGTAATGCCAATGACATATAAGGATGCCGTAAAACTAGCATTTCAAAGAATACAACAAAACTCAGTAATTTCAAGCTGGAAAGATGCCGTTAGTAGTGGTGTTTTTAATGATCAGTTATCTAAATATATTGAATTACCAAGGTATGGCTGCTTCAAAGATGTTAGAGCTAGAAAGGTTGAGGATGAAGCCTTTACTCTAAATCAAATTTGGAATATTGGTGGCAAAAACGGTTGGTATAGCTTTAATGGTTTATGGAAACTTAGAGGTTATGTCGATAAACTTTTTGGTGGTGTTGGTTTGCGCCGAGGTCGCACACATGACGATTATTTAGAACCTGGCGATCCACTAGATTTTTGGCGTGTATTGTTCGCGGATAAAAAAGAAAAACGTTTGTTACTCTTTGCGGAAATGAAATTACCTGGGGAGGCTTGGTTAGAATTTAAAATTATTAGAGGTAAACTATATCAATCTGCAGTTTTTAGACCAAAAGGGGTTTTAGGGAGACTGTATTGGTATATGGTTTTACCGTTTCATGCATTTGTCTTTAAAGGAATGATTAACGCATTGGTAAAACAAAAATGAGAGGTGTAAAGAAGCAACATTTACCTAGTAAAATTTGTGTGGTATGTGACAAGCCATTTTCATGGAGAAAAAAATGGGAAAAGAATTGGGAACATGTAAAATATTGTAGTGACAGATGCAGAAAACAAAAAACATCAATTTAGTCTGGTTTAGAAATGACCTTAGAATTAATGATAATAAGGTACTATCAGAAGCTTGTATAAATGCTGAGAAAGTTATTGCCCTATACTGTTTTGACCCTAGACAATTTCAAAACACAGTGTATGGATTTAAAAAAACTGAAAAGTTTAGAGCAAAGTTTTTGATAGAAACGGTTACCGACCTAAAGCATCAATTAAGTGCTTTAAATATTGAATTGCTCACCTATTTTGATCTACCAGAAACTGTAATTCCAAAAATTGTTGCTGAACAAGGAGTAACGGATATTTTTCTTCAAAAAGAATGGACACAAGAAGAGGTTGAAGTTGAAACGTTAGTAAAACTCAGATTAGAGTGTGTTAATTGGTATTCTTTTTACAACCAATTCTTATTTCATCCTGATGATATAAATTTCAATATCAGTGAAACACCGCAAGTATTTACAGTATTCAGAAAAAAGCTTGAAAAATATATTGCCATTAGAGAGGAAATAAAAATCCAAGCACTATCTGATTCAAATAAAATTGAAAACATAACTCACATTCCAAGCTTAGGTGATTTAGGTTTCGAGGTATTTACTAATCATCCTCATTCTGCATTTCCTTTTTCAGGTGGCGAAACAGCGGCTTTAAATCGACTAGAAGACTATTTTTTCAATACCAAGAAGCTTGGTGTCTACAAAAAAACTAGAAATGGATTAGTTGGTGTAGATTATAGCTCAAAATTCTCACCTTGGTTAGCTAACGGAAGTATTTCGGTCAGAACCATTTATTGGAAAGTCAAAGCATTTGAAAAAACACATTTTAAAAACCAATCCACATATTGGTTAATCTTTGAGTTAATCTGGCGCGACTATTTCAAGTACATATCCATGAAACATGGCAATCAGATATTTAAGCTAGAAGGTATTCTTAAAAAAGACTATGAATGGTCAACAAACGAAACCCAAACCAATAGATGGATAGATGGCGAAACACATTCAGATTTTGTGAATGCCAATATGCTAGAACTCAAAGAAACCGGATGGATGAGCAATAGAGGACGACAAAATGTAGCGTCATATTTTGCTAAAGAGCTAGAACTCGATTGGCGTATAGGAGCAGCGTATTTTGAAGCTTTGCTATTGGACTATGACGTGCATAGTAATTATGGTAATTGGATGTACGTTGCAGGTATTGGTAATGATCCTAGAGATCGCAAATTCAACGTGCAATTACAAGCAGAGCGTTACGACACTACAGGCAAGTTCAGAAAACTTTGGTTACAACACAGTTTATTTTAGATGATGAAGGAAGTCGCACTCATATTTCCACACCAATTATTTCAAAGTTCACCAATCCTTGAACTCGATTGTGACATATATTTGATTGAAGAATACCTATTCTTTAATCAATATAAGTTTCATAAACAAAAAATTGCCTTTCTTCGCGCGTCCATGAAAGCTTATGAAGACTTCTTGAGTTCTAAAAATCATCAGATAAATTACATAGAGGCTACTTCAGAACAAAGTGACGTAAGAACTTTAATTCCGCACTTAATTAACAACGGCTTAGAAAAACTTCACATTATTGACCCAACGGATAATTGGTTAGAAAAGCATATTAAAAATAGTACTTCTAAAGTAGATGTTATTTGGTATGATAATCCACTTTTTATAAACAGTAAAGATGAATTGAGCTCATTTTTTAAGGCTTCTAAAAAGAAATTTTTTCAAACCTCTTTTTACAAACAACAGCGTAAAGACCGAAACATTTTAATGGATAATGGTAATCCAGCTGGTGGAAAATGGACTTATGACGCTGACAATCGAAAAAAATATCCAAAAGATAAAGTTCCACCAAGCATTCAGTTTCCAGATAAAACCAAATATCATAAAGAGGCAGAAGATTATGTACAAACTCATTTTGCCAACTACTATGGTCAGCTCACAGACATTTCACTTTATCCAGTAACCCATAGCGCTGCTGAAAATTGGTTAAAGCAATTTTTGGAAATCCGTTTTCATGAATTTGGCATATATGAAGATGCCATAGTAAAAGAAGAACATTTCTTAAATCATAGCTTACTATCACCATTGATTAATGTTGGTTTATTAGATCCTTTGAATGTTATTCAAAAAGCTATTGATTATGCTCATGCTAATGATATTCCTTTAAACTCTACCGAGGGTTTTGTAAGACAGATTTTAGGTTGGCGAGAATTTATTAGAGGTGTATATGAAATAAAAGGTAAAGAGGAGCGCACTAAGAATTTCTGGCAATTTAAACGAAAAATACCTGCATCTTTTTATGATGGTAGCACCGGAATTAAACCAGTAGATGACACCATTAAAAAGGTATTAAAAACAGGCTATGCACACCATATTGAAAGGCTTATGATTCTTGGAAACTTTATGGTCTTATGTGAATTTGATCCAAATGAAGTTTACAAATGGTTTATGGAGTTATTTATAGATGCCTATGATTGGGTAATGGTACCAAACGTTTATGGAATGAGTTTATATGCAGATGGTGGTATCATGTCTACAAAACCCTATATAAGTAGCAGTAACTACATTATGAAAATGAGCAATTATTCTAAAGGGGAATGGCAACCTATTTGGGATGGCTTATTTTGGACGTTCATGGATAAACATCGCGATTTCTTTTTAAGCAATCCACGATTAGGAATGCTCATCAGAACGTTCGACAAAATGAAACAAGACACAAAAGAAACACACTTTAATAATGCCCTAAATTTTATAAAAACCTTAGAATGTCAGAAAGAGAAAGAATTAATGTAGTTTGGCTAAAAAGAGACTTAAGACTGGAAGATAATGAGGCTATTTCTAACGCTTTAGATTCTAATAGGAGAACGCTCATTATATATGTCTTTGAACATATTTTATTGAATGATGGACATTACAGCCTACGTCATTTCAATTTTATAAAAGAGTCTATCAGAGATATTAATAATACATTAAGAGCACACCATACCAAAATATTATCAGTAACCAGTGATGTTCAAGGTGCATTAAACCTAATTCAAGAATTTTATAAAATAGATACTATCTTCTCTCATGTAGAAACTGGTCTTTTAATAACATACAATAGAGATAAAGAAATTAGTAGATATTGCAGAAACAATCTCATTACTTGGAAAGAATCTAAAAATAACGGTGTAGAACGTGGATTAGTTAATAGAGATAATTGGTTTGAAAATTGGGAAAATTATATGAATACCTCACAACAACTATTTCAACCAAAACCAAACCAACTTTTAGATCTTGATGATATTAAAAAACTTGAAAAACTATTCGTTACAGCAGACCTAACAACTCCTGAAATTACGAGTTTTCAAAAAGGCGGTTCAACCACTGGCTGGAAATATGCCAACTCATTTTTCGAAAATAGACATCAAGAGTACATGTTTAATATCTCTAAGCCAGAAGCGTCAAGAACAAGCTGCAGCAGAATTTCGCCTTATATAGCATGGGGAAATTTATCAATAAGGCAGGTTTTTCAAAAAGCAAAAACTTTAAGAGAACAATCCACAGATAGAAGACATATCGGTGCTTTTATATCTAGACTAAGATGGCAGGCTCATTTCATACAAAAGTTTGAAATGGAGCATACAATGGAAAATGCAAGTGTAAACAAAGGCTTTCATAAGTTAAAGAAAAGTATTTCAGAAGAATATATAAAGGCCTGGAAAGAAGGGCAAACTGGTTTTCCTTTGGTAGATGCTAGTATGAGATGTCTATTAGAAACTGGATATGTAAATTTTAGAATGCGGGCTATGTTGGCTTCCTTTTTCACGCACATCTTGTGGCAACCTTGGCAGGCAGCAACAACACATTTGTCACAACAGTTTTTAGACTTTGAGCCAGGCATCCATTTTCCGCAATTACAAATGCAAGCAGGTGAAACAGGTATAAATAATCTTCGCATTTATAATCCAACTATTAATAGTCTTAAACATGATCCTGAAGCCACTTTTATTAGAAAATGGGTTCCAGAATTAGCCGAATTAGATACACCTTTTGTTCACGAGCCCTATTTAATGACTGAAATGGAGCAACAAATGAATAACTTCATATTGGGCGAAACATATCCGAAACCTATTGTGGATATTAAAAAGAACCGCAAACACGCAACTGATATTCTTTGGAGATTACAAAAAGATCCTGAAGTTGTTAAAGAAAGTAACCGTATTTTAAAACGACATACCTTAAGAGATAGGCAAAGAATGCTCGATAATAATGCTTAACATAGGGTAATAAATTTTTTACAATTTTTGTTATGTTAAAGTTTTGTTTAACTTAATACTTTATTAGTTAAACAAATTGTATCTTTACCTAAGAAAATGATATTAGACACAACACATAACAACCCTGAGCACAAACAAATCATAAACGATTTGATTGGACATCCTTTCAGTTTTACCCAAAAACTAAAAATGAAGGGCATAGGTTCTAAACGTATGATTGTTGATGAAGTCAGTCCTAATATGCAAAACATGATGAATAAGGTATCTGATATCAATTACGCTAATGTAGAATTAAGACCACGTGGGATTCTTGTTTTAATTAATCAAGGATTAAGAAATTTCACATGGATTATACCTTATCATTATTTAGTTATTTACAAAACGAATGGCGCAAGCTTGCACGCTCAAGGAAAATTTATTCACTTTAGGAATAACAAAACGTTCAAAGAGAATAAGAAGTTTTTTGACAAGTTGTTAAATGAAAAAGTGAAGTATGACATGCAGTTTACAATGCCTGCAGAAATATGAAGCTAGAAATAGAACAAATAGATAGAGTGATTGAAATGGCATGGGAAGATAGAACCCCATTTGAAGCAATAACATTTCAGTTTGGTTTAAAAGAACAAGAAGTGATAGCTCTAATGAGACGAGAAATGAAACCTAGTAGTTTCAGAATGTGGAGAGAACGTGTACAAGGAAGAGCAACAAAACATGGAAAAAAAAGAACATTTGAAAAGGGCAGATTTAAATGCACTCGTCAAAAATCTATAACAAACAATAAAATAACAAAACGTTAATCAGTGCTTTGATTTAAGCTTGGAACACTTAAAGACAGCACATTAAAAAGATGCTATGAATACAGAAACAATTTCCAAAGAAAAAGAAAATAAGTTAAACGGTTTTAATATAGAAGAAATAGGTGATGACCACTTATTCACGTCTCTTGAAACACCTATGAAACCAACGGCATTTGATATGCCTGACGAAGAGAAAAAGGAAAGAATTTCAATTCTTTTTTCTGAAATTATGGATGTACTTGGTTTAGATCTTACGGATGATTCCTTAAAAGGAACACCAGATCGTGTAGCCAAAATGTATATAGAAGAGATATTTTCTGGATTAAATCCGGCTAATAAACCGAAGGTTGCGTTGTTTGATAATAAATATCAATACAATCAGATGTTGGTTGAAAAGAATATCAGTTTTTACTCTAACTGTGAACACCATTTTGTACCAATTATTGGTAAGGCACATATTGCGTATAAATCTTCGGGTAAAGTGATTGGATTATCTAAATTAAATAGAATAGTGCAATACTACGCTAAAAGACCACAAGTACAAGAGCGACTTACCAATCAAATAGCTAATGAGCTTAAGACTGTTTTAGAAACAGAAGATGTTGCAGTGATTATTGATGCTAAGCACCTATGTGTGTCTTCAAGAGGAATAAAAGACGATACATCAGCAACGGTAACAACGTATTACGGTGGAGAATTTAATACACCAGAGAAAATTTTAGAATTACATAATTATATTAATAATCAATAAGCCATGGATATTTTACAAAGAGCCGACGAGTTTGAAAATAGAAAATTTTCATTTAAAACTACTAGTGATAGAATCCTAGCGGCAAGAGAAGCAAAAGAAATAATATTAGGTGTTAACGAAATCTATAAAAAAGAAAAAGATTCTAAACTTATGGATTTGATGAAACGATTGACTGTCATAAAACAGAAAATCGAAAAGCGCCTTAAAGGTCGTCCTTTAACGGCAGCTTAAAGATGGATACAGTAATTGTAGTTGGAGGTAGTAAAGGTATTGGTAACGCAATCGTTCAATCACTTTTACCTAACCATAACGTTATAAATATCAGCAGAACTGCACCTGAGTTAACTCATGAAAGATTAACACACTATAATTGTGATGTGCTTAGTGATGAGTTACCTCAGGCGGATTCTGTAAAAGCCCTTGTCTATTGTCCAGGAAGTATTAACTTAAAACCTATCAATAGACTAAGCACAGATGATTTTAGGAATGATTTTGAGATTAATGTGGTTGGTGCAGTAAAATCTATTCAACATTATTTACCGGCTCTTAAAAAAGCGAACAACCCATCGATACTTTTATTTAGTACTGTGGCTTCAAAACTAGGAATGCCTTTCCATGCTAGCGTTGCAGCATCAAAGTCTGCGATTGAAGGTTTAACAAAATCGTTAGGAGCAGAATTAGCACCAACAATTAGAGTAAATGCAATTGCACCTACAGTAACTGACACAGGTTTAGCGGCTAAATTATTGAGAAACGAGAAGATGGTTGAAAACATGAAACAACGCCATCCGCTAAAAAAATATTTAGATCCACAAGAAGTCTCAGAAATGGCGAGCTTTTTAATATCTAATAAAGCAGCCTCGATGTCTGGTCAAGTTTTTGAAATGGATTGCGGAATTGTAAGCTTTAAAATCTAAATAACATGAACCCTATAAAAGCAATAGTAAAATCCTTTAGTGATTCTGAAGAAAAACTTTTAGAGACCATAAATAGTTCGCTTTATGACGTTGAAATTAATAGTCTGCAAGGCCAACCAATAAATTTGTCAGAGTTTGAAGGTAAATATATTCTTTTTGTAAATGTAGCTTCTAAATGTGGATTTACATCACAATACAAAGATCTTCAAAAACTGTATGAAAACTATATGGATAAATTGGTAGTGATTGGTGTTCCTTGTAACCAGTTTGGTAATCAAGAACCAGGGACATCACACGAGATTACGCAATTTTGTGAACTCAATTATGGTGTGACCTTTTTAATGACAGAAAAAATAGACGTTAAAGGTTCTAATCAGCATCCTTTATACAAATGGTTAACTACTAGAGCTTTAAACGGAAAAGCAAATTCTTCTGTTAAATGGAATTTTCAAAAGTACCTAATTAATAAAAATGGACAGCTTATTGATCACTTCTATTCAATAACAAGACCTAGTAGTTCTAGAATTACAAACTTTATAAAGTAATCATCATGTTTGGACTTTTTAAAAAAACAGATAACATAGAAAAACTTCAAAAAAAGTATGAAAAGCTAATGTCTGATTGGCATAAACTTTCAACTACTAATAGAGCCGAGAGCGATAAAAAATATGCTGAGGCAGAAGAGGTTTTAAAACAAATCGAAGCCTTAAAAGCTAACAAATAATTCGATTTGAAGAGAATAGGTTATATCATACTTTTTCTTGCTCTTAACTTCGGTGGCCTTGCTTTAGGTACGTTATTTATGGGTAATGAAGTTACAGGTGAATGGTATACTGCATTAAATAAAGCGCCATGGACTCCACCTGGATGGGTTTTTGGGTTTGCATGGACAACGATAATGATTTGCTTTTCTATCTATTTGGCGTTTCTTTTTGAAATAAGAAAATCGACTTATGTTACCATCATATATGGAATAGCCCTAATTTTAAATGTGAGTTGGAATCTCGTTTTTTTCAATCAACACCTAGTGACACTTGGTTTAATAAATCTTGTGGCTCTTCTTCTGGTTATAGTATATTTCTTCATAAGTTTTGGTGATGATAAGCTAAGTAAGGCTAGATATTTACTTATGCCTTACATATTGTGGCTTTGCATTGCAGTATCATTGAATTTATATATTGTTACAAATAACTAATGAAAATATATACATTACATAAAAAACAAAACTTACCAATAAATGTTGACGAAGCTTGGAAGTTTTTATCAAGTCCTAAAAACCTAAAGACTATTACACCAGATTCTATGGGATTTAATATTCTATCTGGTGCTGATCGACCGATGTATCCAGGACAAATTATCCAATATATTGTAACACCAGTCCTTGGTATTAAAACAAAATGGGTTACTGAAATTACTCACGTTAAAGACAAAAAATACTTCGTTGATGAACAACGATTTGGACCATATGCATTGTGGCATCACAAGCACTTTATAAATGAAATTGATGGCGGTGTTGAAATGGAAGATATTATTGATTATAAAGTACCTTTTGGCCTATTAGGTCAATTAGTTCACCCAATTATTGTAAAACCTAAATTAGAGGAAATTTTTAATTATAGAACGAAAAAATTAGAAGAGCTTTTTGGAAAATACTAAGTTAAATATATTTTGGTTTCGCAGAGATTTACGTCTAAATGATAATGTGGGATTGTATCACGCTTTAATGGATAAAAATCCTGTTCTTCCGGTTTTTATTTTTGATTCTGACATTCTAGATAAATTGCCAAAGAATGATGCTAGAGTCAACTTTCTGCATGAGACAATTTCTGATATCAACCAAAGCTTGAAGGTTAACTGCAATAGCAGCTTAGGCATTTATCATGGTAAACCAGAACACGTTTTTAAGCAGCTAACATCTAGTTACAATATAGACAAGGTATACACAAATCATGATTATGAACCCTACGCAACGCAACGTGACGGTGAGATTGAAGCATTATTAAATGAGCAAAACATATCATTTATCACCTATAAAGATCAAGTGATTTTTGAAAAGGATGATGTTGTTAAAAAAGATGGTAACCCATATGTGGTTTATACACCTTATATGCGTTCTTGGAAAGCTAAATTTGAAACCATAGACTTCAAAAGTTATAAATCTGAAGATTTTTTAGAAGGTTTTATACAAGATACGACATTACCTTATTTAACTTTAGCTGACATCGGATTTGAAACTTCAACTCAGAAAGTGTTGCCATATATTGTTTCGCCAAAATTAATTCAAGAATACGAAGACACTAGAAATTTTCCAGCAAAGGATGCCACATCAAGGTTAGGTCCTCACTTACGTTTCGGAACTGTCAGCGTAAGAGAAATGATGAAAAAGGCCATAGCGGAAAAGAACGAAATTTTTTGGCAAGAGCTCATTTGGCGAGAATTTTTTATGCAAATTCTATGGCATTTTCCGTTCACCAAAGACAGGTCATTTAAGTCTAAATACGATCGCATTGAATGGCGCAATAATGAGGAAGAATTCAAGTTATGGTGCGATGGTAAAACAGGTTATCCTCTTGTTGATGCAGGAATGAGACAACTTAATGAAACCGGTTTTATGCATAATAGAATACGAATGCTAGTAGGCAGCTTTCTATGCAAACACCTTTTAATTGATTGGCGTTGGGGCGAAGCATATTTCGCAGAAAAATTGCATGACTATGAGATGGCGAGTAATGTTGGTAATTGGCAATGGGTTGCTGGCTCTGGTGTAGACGCAGCGCCATACTTCAGAATATTTAACCCCACAAGTCAAATCCAAAAGTTTGACAAAGATTTAGCCTATATTAAAAAATGGGCGCCCGATTTTCAAGAATTGACATATCCTCAACCCATGGTAGATCACAAGTTTGCAAGGGAACGCTGTTTAGCAACCTATAAGGCAGCAGTGAGTTAAAATAAAAAAGCTTCAAGTTTAAACTTGAAGCTTTTCTTCCATATAAATATGGAAAATTAAATCCTTTCAATTTTTGCACCTATTGCCTTTAAACGTGCATCTATATTTTCGTAACCACGATCAATCTGCTCAATATTATGAATGGTTGAAGTCCCTTTTGCTGAAAGTGCTGCTATCAATAGTGAAATACCAGCTCTAATATCTGGTGAAGTCATGGTTGTAGCCTTTAATTGCGACTTAAAATCATGTCCGATTACTGTAGCTCTATGAGGGTCACAAAGTATGATTTTCGCACCCATATCAATTAATTTATCCACAAAGAATAGACGACTTTCAAACATCTTTTGATGTATTAAAACCTCACCTCTAGCCTGAGTTGCAATAACTAATACAATACTCAATAAATCTGGTGTAAATCCAGGCCATGGTGCATCAGCGATAGTCAATATAGAACCATCAATATAATTTTGTATTTGGTAACCATCTTTGTGCGCTGGTATATGAATATCATCACCTTGTTGTTCAACAGTAATTCCTAATTTTCTAAAAACATTAGGAATTTGTCCTAAATCATCCCAACTTACATCAGTAATAGTGAGTTCACTCTTTGTCATAGCAGCAAGACCTATCCAGCTACCTATTTCAATCATATCAGGTAACATTTTATGTTCTGTACCTCCTAACTCCTCTACTCCATCAATGATTAGCATATTAGAACCAATACCAGAAATTTTTGCGCCCATTCTATTCAACATCTTACAAAGCTGTTGTAAATATGGTTCGCAAGCTGCGTTATAAATGGTAGTTCTTCCTTCTGCTAAAACAGCCGCCATCACAATATTAGCAGTACCAGTAACAGAAGCTTCATCTAGTAGCATATAGGCACCTTTTAGTTTCTCTGCCTCTACTCCATAAAAATATTCTTCTCGGTTGTATCTAAAATTGGCACCTAAACGGATGAATCCTTCAAAATGGGTATCTAAACGTCTACGTCCAATTTTATCTCCGCCTGGCTTAGGAATATAACCTTTGCCAAAACGCGCCAACAATGGCCCAACAATCATTATAGAACCTCTTAAACCTCTACCTTCAACCTTAAACGTATCAGATTCTAAATATTTAATATCAACGTTTTCTGCCTTAAAAGAATACTTGTTGGGTCCGAGTTTTTCAACCTCTACACCCAAATTAGCTAAAAGTGTAATTAGCTTATTTACATCTACAATATCCGGAACGTTATCAATGATTACAGTTTCTGAAGTTAATAAGACAGCACATAGAATTTGTAGCGCTTCGTTTTTTGCTCCTTGAGGCTTGATGGAACCCTTCAGTTGGTGTCCACCTTCAATTTTAAATGTTCCCATTCGTTTTAATAACGTTTTCTATTGTTGGAATATTTCTTTTTAGATTTCTTTTGATTGCTTTTTCCGTATTTAGATTTAGCACGCATTAGACTTGAAGCATCAGTTAAATCTTCATCACTGTCTTTTAAATTAAGTTGTCCTTCGGAAAGTTCGTATAAATGATCAAAAATAACAGCGTCTTCCACCGTATCTTTATTCCAGTTAAGGAAGCATTTTTTCATATGATTTGCAATAGTGTAGACTAATGCTTCTTTCAACTCACCATCTTCCCAACTGACAGCGACATCTATCATAGTCTTTATGTTATTGCCATAAAAACGGTATTTCGGATGGTTTTGTGGGTATCTTAAAGGCTCAGGTCTAGACTTTAGTTCTTCTTCAGAAGGTGTTGGATATGGTGAATCCGCATCTAATTCAAAATTAGACATTATAAATAGCTGATCCCATAACTTATGCTGAAAGTCTGGCACATCTCTTAAATGTGGCTGTAAATTACCCATTACAGATATGATAGCCTTAGCAACTTTATTTCTTTCTTCTTTGGTTTCGCGCGTTTTTGCATAATTAATCATCTTTTGCAGATGACGTCCGTATTCTGGAATAATTAAATGCTCGCGCTCCGTGTTGTATTCTAAATCGTCAATCAAAATAAAATGTGTAGTAAATTTATAGAAACCTGCAGTCTCTAGGTTTCTGTTGCAAAGTACAAAAAATAAAGAACGGTAAAAGAAATTTTAAAGAGAAATTACTCCTTCTACATTTTCTGCAACCTCCTTATACTTTGCTATAACAGCTTCAGGATTTTTCAATCGTACATTAATGGAAACACTTGTATATTTCCCATTTTTAGAAGGAATAGTATTTATAACGGCTCCCATACCATTAAATAAATCTTGAACGTCTTTTATACCAGTACCTTCAGTCAGTACAATAAACTTATATAAATACTCAGATGGCCAACTCGTGGTTTCGTATAGTTGTGTTCTTAATTTTTTGTAAAACTCTTCAGATTTTTGTGAACTATTCATATCAGAAATTTTCAGTTGCAAAGATACATTTAACTTTACATTTTTCAGTTTAATTTTTTATAACGAATTTTACAATTAAAACATTGTCACTTGAATCCTAAAAGAATTGTTATAACTGGAGGTCCAGCAACAGGAAAAACATCAATTATTGATCGCCTCAAAGAACTTGATTTTGTGTGCTATGAAGAAGTAATTAGAAAACTTACTACAGAAGCGCAAGAGTCTGGAGATATTACAGAGGAACACTCAAACCCTATTGCCTTAGTTGATGATTCAGTATTATTCAATACTAAATTATTACAACTTCGACTAGACGACTTTAAAGATTCCGTATCTTTAAATAAGGATGTTGTTTTTTTTGACAGAGGCATGCCAGACGTTTTAGCCTACATGGATTTTTTCAATCAAGATATTACCGAGAATTTTATTGAAACTTGTGAGCTCTACAAATATGATTGTGTTTTTATTTTGCCACCATGGGAAGCAATTTATCAAAGAGATGGTGAACGCTTTGAAACTTTTGAGCAAGCTTCTGACTTATATTTTCATCTTAACAATACTTACCGTAAGTTTGGTTACCATACAGTTGAGGTTCCTTTTGGCAGTGTAATAGAACGTACAGACTTCATTTTGGGTTATTTAAACAAGTTATATGCATCCTATTGAAGTCTTAGAGCGCTATTGGAATTATACATCGTTTAGACCTTTTCAAGAAGAAATTATTAATTCGGTTTTAGACAATGATGATACTTTCGCCTTATTACCAACTGGTGGAGGAAAATCGATTTGCTTTCAGATACCAGCATTAATTAAGGATGGTATTTGTATTGTCATATCGCCATTAATTGCATTAATGAAGGACCAAGTTCAAACCTTAAAACGAAAAGGTATTAAGGCGATTGCACTGACCTCTGGAATGTCTAAAAGTGATTTAGATACGCAATTAGACAATTGCATTTACGGCAACTATAAATTTTTATATCTATCACCAGAGCGTTTACAACAACCTATAGTTAAAGAGCGCATACAAGCAATGAAGGTCAACCTTATTGCTGTAGATGAAGCACATTGTATTAGCCAATGGGGAAATGACTTTAGACCAGCCTATAAAAATATTTCTGAACTTAGAGCCATTCATCCACATGTTAACTGTATTGCTTTAACGGCCACTGCAAAGCACGACATTGTTAAAGATATTATTCAAAATCTTGATTTTGTTTCACCAAAAATTTATAAAGCATCGTTTACGAGGTCAAACATTTCATATCAAGTCTTACAAACTGAGGACAAAAAGTACCATCTTGAAACTGTGTTGACTAGGTTTGAAGGAGCTTCTATTATTTACGTTAGAAACAGACGTTCTACAATAGAAATTAATAATTATCTAAATTCAAAAAACTTTTCGTCTACCTTTTACCATGGTGGTATAACTCATAAAGAAAAACAAGAACGTTTACAGCAATGGCTTACCGGAGAAAAACAAATAATGGTTGCAACCACTGCTTTTGGTATGGGAATAGATAAACCTAATGTAAGGACAGTCATTCATTATAATTTACCTGAAAGTATTGAAAGTTATTACCAAGAAGCTGGTCGTGCTGGTAGAGACGGTGGATTAGCGCATGCCATTATATTGAATGAGAATATCGATGAAACCCATTTACGCAAGCAGTTTTTAAGTACATTACCTTCAACAGATTATGTGAAAAAGGTGTATAAACAACTCTGTAATTATTTTCAAATTGCCTATGGCGAAGGTGCTCAAAGTAATTATCAATTTGATTTTAAGTCGTTCTGCAATATTTACGAGCTACATCCTAGTTTAACATATAATAGTCTCTTGTTGCTGGACCGGAATTCTGTTATTGCGCTTAATCAGCAGTTTAATTTTAGAACTAAAATTCAGTTTTTAACGAGTAATACGCAACTGTTTCAATACTTAGAAAGTCATTTAGACTTAAACACTTTGGTTAAAGTGCTCTTGCGAACCTATGGTGGTATTTTTGATTATGAAACCAAGGTTAATCTCAATTTAGTGATTAAAAAAACGGAGATTCCTGAGAAACAAGTCATTGGTCAACTTAGACGATTAGAAACAGATGGTATCATAAACCTTCAAATCGCTAATACAGATTCTGAAATTACCTTTTTAAAACCACGTGAAGATGACGTCACAATAAATCCGATTGTAAAAACAATTAGGCAACAACATCAGTTAAAGCACAATCAGGTTGAAGCTGTTATTTCATACATTAAAAATGACAAGGTTTGCAAAAACATTCAATTACTAAAATATTTTGGAGAACATAGTCAAACACCTTGTGGTAAATGTTCCGTATGTATTGAAAACAAACCTTCTGAAAATCATACTTCAGGTGCAGATTTAACTACCCAAATTGTAACATTATTACAGTCTAGAGACTTATCTTCGCGTCAGCTTTTGAAAACATTGCAGTGCGATGAAAAAAATCTCATAAGCAGTCTTAAACAACTTGTTGAGATTAATAAAATTAAACTCACAAATAAAAATACATTTACCCTTTATGACAGATAAACGCGATTTAAGAATTGTTTTTATGGGCACACCAGATTTTGCTGTTGCCACATTAAAAGCACTTTTAGATAATAAATATAATGTTGTGGGTGTAATAACAGCACCAGATCGTAAAGCTGGTCGCGGACAAAAACTAAGAACTTCGGCAGTAAAAGAATTTGCTTTAAAGCACAATCTTAAGGTATTACAACCAACCAATCTAAAAGCTGAAAGTTTTATTGAAGAACTAAAAGCCCTAAATGCTAATCTACAAATTATAGTAGCCTTTAGAATGTTACCAAAAGTGGTGTGGGCAATGCCAGAGTATGGTACTTTTAATCTTCACGCATCGTTATTACCACAATATAGAGGTGCAGCACCAATACATTGGGCGATAATAAATGGAGAACGTACTACTGGTGTGACTACTTTTTTTATTGATGAAAAAATTGATACTGGCGCTATTATTCTTAAACAAGAAACTTCAATTGGGGAGTCAACTACAGTTGGAGAACTCCATGACACATTGATGTCTATAGGTAGTAATTTGGTTATTAAAACCGTAGAGCTTATTGCAAATGATGAAGTAAAAACAACTATTCAGCCAAAATCCGTAGATTTAAAAACAGCATATAAGCTCAATAGAGAAAATTGTAAAATAGATTGGTCAAAAGATTTAAGTACCATTTACAATAAAATTAGAGGTTTAAATCCATTCCCTGCAGCTTGGTGTTATTTAAGCAATGGTGATAAAGAACCTTTGGCTGTAAAATTATATACCGTTGAGAAAGAATTAATTAACCATGATGATAAGCCAGGAAACATTTTAGTTCATAAAGATGACCTTAAAATAGCCTGCTTTGGTGGTTATATTAAAGTCAAGGAAATTCAACTGCCAGGTAAGCGAAAAATGGATGTAAAATCTTTATTAAATGGATTTGAGTTTTCTGAGGACGCAAAAATGCTCTAAACCCTTGTTCTCATTGGTTTAGCCAATTTTCGACTAAAAACTGCACTCCTTTATTAACAAATGCTGTTACTTATTAACAAAATAGGCTATTTCCCTTGCTATTACTTGCGTAGCTTAATTTTCCTAATAATTTTGTCTAAGGATTTTTAACAAATACAGTTAGAAACCGATTTTTTAACAATTTAAATATAAATTTTATGAACAAAACAGATTTAATCAATGGTATGGCAGAGAATGCTGGTATCACTAAAGCAGCTGCTAAAAAAGCATTAGATTCTTTATTAATTGATATCGAAGGAGCTTTACAAAAAGGTAACAGAGTATCATTAGTAGGTTTTGGATCTTGGTCAGTATCTAAAAGAGCTGCAAGAGAAGGAAGAAACCCTCAAACTGGACAAACTATAAAGATTAAAGCTAAAAATGTAGTAAAGTTTAAAGCAGGTTCTGATTTAAGCAGCGCTGTAAACTAAGACATTTTTTGTAAAAAATATTGAGCCTGCTTATTAGCAGGCTTTTTTTTGCTATACAGTTATCTACGCTTTTGGTAAATTGATAAAAAAACGTTAGATTTAGTACAGTTAATTGATTTAAACCAACTTATGTCTAAACCCGAAAAAGGCAGTTTATTAATTGCAGAACCATCAATTATCGGAGACATCTCATTTAACCGCGCTGTGATTCTGCTGGCAGATCACAATGCACTAGGCTCTGTTGGTTTTATTTTAAACAAACCGTTAGACTATAACCTTAAAGATCTCGTAGAAGGTACAGAGTCTGAATTTAAAATCTATAATGGTGGCCCTGTTGAACAGGACAATCTGTACTTTATTCACAAATCACCAGAATTAATACCGAATAGTATTGAAATATCTAATGGTATATTTTGGGGTGGAGACTTTAATGTAGTTCTAGACCTCATAAACGATAATAAAATATCTGAAGAAGATATCCGATTCTTTTTAGGTTATTCTGGTTGGGCTGAACAACAACTTGACAATGAACTTAAATCAAATGCGTGGTTAGTCTCTGAAAACATATACCACAATAGTATTATATCAAAATCAAGTATTTCTTTTTGGAGAGAAAAAATGCTAGAACTTGGTGGTGAGTATAGCATTTGGTCTAATGCACCCGAAAATCCTAGTTACAACTAAATTAATCTTGCCTTTGCATTTAATTTACCGATAATACTCTTGGCAAAGGTATTAGCATAACTCTTTTTGCGGTATTTGGTGATTGGAACAATACCTTGAATAACATTAGTAATAAACAACTCATCAGCCTTTTGAAGTTCAAATGGACTGATTGACGATTCCTCCACAAAAAGATTCACATCTTTAGACAAAATCTCTAAAACCTGTTTTCTCATCACACCTTTTAGACAACCATCTTCTAAAGGTGGTGTTTTAATTTTATCGCCTTTCACCAAAAATAGATTACCATTTAAAGCTTCAATCACACTTTTATTGGTATTTAAAACCAAACAATTATCAAAATCATTTTCATGAGCATAAATACTCCCGATAACCTGTATCGCTTTATTGTTTGATTTAAGACCAGACAATAAACCAGGAGCCACAAAATAGTCTTTATATAAGTCTACAGTATAGGATGTATCGTCGATTGTATAAAACGGGTTATCATGTCTTTCAACAACAATATTAAAACTTACGTCTGAATTTTCACTTGGTAAATACTTTCCGCCTTCACCTCTATCAATATTCAATCTAACTCTTGCAGAACTACTCATTAAATCGTTAGCCTCAATCGTTTTTAAAATTTCTGATTCTAAATACTCCATGGTAAAGTTCATCGGAATATCCATTCTAAGGATACGCATTGATGCCATAAGTCTGAAGTAATGATCTTCCCAGAAAAAGATTTTACCATTAACCATTTTTAATGTTTCAAAAAGCGCGTCACCATACTTATAGCCCCTATTTTCGATTGTCAATTTAGAGTCTACTTTTTCCTCAAGCTGTCCATTAAAATTTACCATAAAAAAGTCCCGATTTAGTTGTATTTAAATCGAGACAAATATATAATAGTATAGTTAGTTAAGCGTTAACGAGAACCTAAAACTTGCTTTAAACTTGAGATTTGATTATCCCATAGCATCTTAGCTTCTTCTACCTCATCATCCTCTGCAAAATCTGTGATCATTAAAGATACATCTTTTGTAATTTCATCGACTTGTATTCTTATTTCAAAAAAATAGCTTGCGCCATCTTCTTCATCTGCAACCCATCTGTATTTTACACGTTCACCACTCTTTTTACTTAGTAGTTTAGCTTGTTCTTCTGAACCGTCCCAAATAAAGGTAAATAATTCACCTCTAGAGTTAACATTGTCGGCAAACCACTCTGATAAACCAGAAGGTGTTGATATGTATTGATATATTAGTGAAGGTGATGCTTGTATCACAAACTCCATTTCAAATTTTTCTTTGTCTTCCATCAGTAGCGATATTAGTGGCTCAATATATACAATATTGATACAATACAAAACTTTACAACAAATTAATTTTTTTTTGGAAAGTTATGTTTGTTGAAGTTGAATTTGTTTTTATATTTGCACCCGCAATAATGGCGAGGTAGCTCAGTTGGTTAGAGCGTCGGATTCATAACCCGGAGGTCTCGAGTTCAAATCTCGATCTCGCTACAAAACTTAAATATATTTAAATCAACGGTTTAGTTCACTCTAAACCGTTTTTTTATGCAAAATATCCAACAATTAGTTATCTTAGAACACATTAACGAACATAACTTCGAACATAGATTGCGACAGAACAATAAATTTACAACACCCAAAATAAATGATTTTAATGGGGACCTAAAAAAACGATGGTATGTATATTTCTATTATCGTAATCCTGCTACTGGTAGAATGCAAAGAATGAATAATATCTATGGTGGCGTCAATAGATTAAAAACCAAATCTGCTAGGTATGCTCTTCTTAAATTATACATGTCTCGACTCGAACATTTTCTAAATCTTGGTTATGATCCTTTCGGTAATAATGATGAACTTCACAGTAAATATCTTAAGAAGGAAAAAGAAGAAATCAAAACAAATACAACTGTTAGTTCCGGTCAATCAAATTCTGAATCTATAAATATAGGAGCTTTACAACCTAATTCAGAGGATAAAAGAGAAGCTCAGTCAATTTCTATTGAAAAAGCTTTTAAAAAAGCGATAGAACTGAAACAAAATGTTGTTGGTAAAAAAACACTCGAGGATTATAATGCCAGATTGAATTCGCTGCAGCGATGGTTCAAAAAGGAATATAAATCCATAGTGTATATCCATGAGATTCAAAAGAGTCATATTGTCAAATACCTTAATCAGGTCCTGCTAAATTCATCTGCAAGAAATAGAAATAACTATAGAACTGTATTCAGCTCAATTTTTCAATTATTAGAGGATAATGATATTATTGAAAGAAATTTTATCAAATCCATAAAACAAATAAAGTCAAAACCTAAAAGACACAAGACCTATTCTGATAAAGAGCAGGAACGGATCTTCCAACACCTCGAAGAAAATGACCCCATTCTATTACTCTTTATTAAATTCATATCATATAACTTTCTCAGACCTGTTGAGGTCTGCCGTCTTAAGGTGAAAGATATAAACCTTGAAGAACAAACTTTACAGTATACTTCTAAAACCAAAAATTTAGCAATTAAATTAATCCCTGATATTTTATTTAATCAATTACCTGATCTTTCATTACTTGACCCCAATGACTTTTTATTCACACCAAAGAAAATTGGTGGTAAATGGAATGCCTCAGAAATCAACCGAAGAACAAATTTTAGTAAGCGATTTAAAAAAGTAAAAGAAGAACTAGGCTTCTCTGAAGATCATACCTTATATAGTTTCAGACATACCTTTATAACGAGACTCTATAAATCAATAAAAGAAACAAAATCTCCATTTGAGGCTAAAAGTATGCTAATGCAAATCACTGGACATGAAACTATGGAAGCTCTTGTGAAATATTTACGGGATATTAATGCCGAATTACCAAATGATTATTCAGATTATTTTAAACTATCTCAAAATAAATAATACTCTTGGACCAACTTTTAAATCAACTATATAATCCTGGTGTATTTTGCATACCTCAGGACATACTGGATAAAAATACCTCTGAAGACCTCTCTGTTTTCAATAAAGTTGGCCTAACTGATCATTTATTTGTTTTAAAAGGTAAAGATAGTTTCTTGTTAAAAGATGGTTTTGATATTATGTTTTTACTTGAAAAACATAATACTTTGAATGCGTCAGTTTATAAGATTCTTAATATGCGAAAGACTAATGATGAAGACGCTTTTCTTTTTTTCTTGAACAATTATTATAATGCTTTACAGATATGGACAAATTTTTCAGAAATTACTAAAAAAGAAGCCAAAACTTCTGCTAAAAATTATACACCTGAAATTCAATATCTACTTGACTTTCAATTTCAAGCCTTTACACACCATAAAATTGAATTAGATCATTACTTTAATAATCCCATCAATAGCTCTTACAAAAAGACAAAAGAACAGTATCAATTCTCCAGTAATAAAGTTGAAGAGGTAATTACTAAAAACCACCTCGTTCAACCAAATACAAATATTCATCTGAGTAATAAAAAGACTAAGACTGAAAACACCCTATTGCCAAGTATAAAAGATATAGATAATTATATCCTACAAACTGTTTTTAAAATACATAATGAAAACATCGATTTCTAGACCTATTTAAATTAGGCTGAATTGTTAACAACTCTGTTAATAAGATGTTTAAAAGTCTCAGATTAGGCGGTTTTTTAATTTAATTTTCAATTGAATAATTAAAAGCACGTGTTCATCTATCTACTATTGACGTATCACAATCCCTTAAAAAACCTCTAATTAATAATCCCTCAAAAAAATGAAAAATTACAATGGTAAAATTGAAGAATTAGAAAAAAATCTAATTAAAAATTTATTAAACAACAACTTGAGCGATCTTGATCATTTGCTGAGTAGTGACTTTAAATTGATTCTGC
>NZ_JABSSU010000013.1 GCF_013213835.1 Winogradskyella sp.
TACAGTTGCTTGGGCTATCATTTTCTCTTCTTCCTCTCCTGCACTCAAATACGTTGGAATGTTTTTAATATCAACAACTCCATCTTCTACTTTTCTATACGGAGTTTCTATGAACCCCATAGCATTTACCTTAGCATAAACTGAAAGTGAAGAAATAAGACCAATGTTTGGTCCTTCAGGAGTTTCGATAGGACAAAGACGACCATAATGCGTATAGTGAACATCTCGTACCTCAAATCCAGCTCTTTCTCTAGATAAACCACCAGGACCTAAAGCCGAAAGACGACGTTTGTGCGTAATCTCAGCTAAAGGGTTTGTTTGGTCCATAAATTGAGATAACTGGTTTGTACCAAAGAATGAGTTAATTACAGATGATAATGTCTTAGCATTAATCAAATCTATTGGTGTAAACACCTCATTATCACGCACGTTCATACGCTCACGAATGGTGCGCGCCATACGCGCTAAACCAACCCCAAATTGTGTAGATAACTGCTCACCTACAGTACGCACACGACGGTTAGATAAGTGATCAATATCATCAATCTCTGCTTTTGAGTTAATAAGCTCAATTAAATACTTTATAATGGTTATGATATCTTCTTTGGTAAGAACTTGCTTATCCATTCCGATATCTAATCCTAATTTTTTGTTCATTCTGTAACGACCAACTTCACCAAGTGAATAACGTTGATCGGAGAAAAATAACTTGTCAATTATTCCACGAGCTGTCTCCTCGTCTGGTGGCTCCGCGTTACGCAACTGACGGTAGATATGCTCAACAGCTTCTTTTTCAGAGTTCGTTGGATCTTTTTGAAGCGTATTATGAATGATTGCATAATCTCCTTGCTGAGCACTTTCCTTGTGTAAAAGAATTGTTTTTACTCCTGCTTCAAGAATTTCTTCAATATTGTCTTTATCTACAATAGTGTCACGATCTAATACTATCTCGTTACGCTCAATAGATACTACTTCACCTGTATCTTCATCTACGAAATCTTCGTGCCAAGTGTTAAGAACACGGGCAGCAAGTTTACGTCCGATCACTTTCTTTAGTCCTGACTTTGATACTTTAACCTCTTCTGCAAGGTCAAATATTTCAAGGATATCTTTATCTCGTTCAAATCCAATAGCACGGAAAAGAGTAGTAACTGGCAGTTTTTTCTTTCTATCAATATAGGCGTACATAACGCTATTGATATCCGTAGCAAATTCAATCCATGAACCTTTGAAAGGAATAACTCTAGCGGAATATAATTTAGTTCCATTAGCATGGAAAGACTGGCTAAAGAATACACCCGGAGATCTGTGCAATTGAGAAACAACTACACGCTCTGCACCGTTAATACAAAACGTACCACTAGGCGTCATGTAAGGAATAGTGCCTAAGTAAACATCTTGTACAATAGTTTCAAAATCCTCATGTTCTGGATCTGTACAATATAATTTTAATCTTGCCTTGAGCGGCACACTGTATGTTAATCCTCTTTCTATACATTCTTCGATTGTATATCGAGGTGGATCAATGAAGTAATCTAAAAATTCTAACACGAACTGATTTCGAGTATCAGTAATCGGGAAATTTTCCATGAAGGTATTATATAGTCCTTCATTTTCTCTTGCTTCTGACTTTGTTTCTAATTGGAAAAAATCCTGGAAGGATTTAATTTGAATATCCAAAAAGTCTGGGTAATCTGTTCTATTTACAATAGAAGAGAAATTAATTCTTTCAGCCTTTTTTGCTAACATTGATGAACGAGATTTTTATTAAATAAAAACTAAAATATGTATATAACGTTTATATACACAAAAGGGTTTAGGTCTTAGAGTTACTCTCTAGACCTAAACCATATGTTGTAGGTTAAGCTGAGCTTACTTAAGCTCAACCTCAGCTCCAGCTTCTTCTAAAGAAGATTTTAAGCCTTCAGCTTCGTCTTTAGAAACACCTTCTTTAATTGTACTTGGTGCATCATCAACTAATCCTTTTGCATCTTTTAAGCCTAAACCAGTTAACTCCTTAACTAATTTTACAACTGCTAACTTAGAAGCACCTGCAGCTTTTAATACTACGTCAAATTCTGTCTGTTCTTCAGCAGCGTCGCCACCACCTGCAGCACCTGCGCCAGCAGCAACAGCTACAGCTGCAGCAGCAGGCTCAATACCGTACTCATCTTTTAATATAGTTGCTAATTCGTTAACTTCTTTTACTGTTAAGTTAACTAATTGTTCTGCGAAATCTTTTAAATCTGCCATTTTTCTATTGTTTTAATGTGTGTGTTTTTATATTATTTTTTAGTGCGTACTATTAAAATTATCCTTCTCTTTCGGATAATGTTTTTACAATACCTGCAATTGTTCCTCCACCAGACTTAAGTGCCGAAATAACATTCTTAGCAGGAGATTGTAATAACGTAATAATCTCTCCAAGAAGTTCTTCTTTAGACTTAATTTCTACAAGTGTATCTAACAATTCATCCCCAACATAAATCGCTTCTTCAATAAAAGCCCCTTTTAATAAAGGCTTTTCAGACTTTTTACGAAACTCTTTGATTATTTTAGCTGGGGCATTACCTGTCTCTGCATACATTACAGAAGTATTACCTTTTAACGTCTCTGGTAGTTCACCGAAATCTTTATCGGAAGCTTCCATTGCTTTTGCTAAAAGCGTATTCTTTACGACAGCTAACTTAATGTTAGACTTAAAACATGCTCTTCTTAAATTAGAAGTTGATGCTGCATCTAATCCAGAAATATCTGTTAAATAGATATTTGTATTGTCTGCTAATTGTGCAGTCAACTCTTCAATTACTTGCGATTTTTCTTCTCTTGTCATAATATTCTTAGTTTAACTGCTATCCTATTTTTGTGTCAATTGCTATACTTGGACTCATGGTACTTGACATGTAAATACTTTTGACATAAGTACCCTTAGCTGCTGTTGGCTTTAATTTCATTAAAGTCGATAACAACTCGTTAGCATTTCCAACTAATTTGTCTGCACTAAATGATGCCTTGCCAATTGGTGCATGAACAATACCAGTTTTATCTACTTTAAAGTCAATTTTACCTGCTTTAACTTCACTAACAGCTTTACCAATATCCATAGTTACTGTTCCTGTTTTAGGATTTGGCATAAGGCCTCTTGGCCCTAATACTCTTCCTAATGGTCCTAACTTACCCATTACGCTTGGCATAGTAACAATAACGTCAATGTCCGTCCAACCGTCTTTAATTTTTTGTAAGTATTCATCTAATCCAACGTAATCAGCACCAGCTTCCTTAGCTTCTGCCTCCTTATCTGGAGTTACTAATGCAAGAACCTTCATATCTTTACCTGTACCGTGTGGTAAAGAAACAACACCACGTACCATTTGATTGGCTTTACGTGGATCTACACCTAATCTCACTGCTAAATCTACTGAAGCATCAAACTTAGTGTATGTGATTTCTTTAAGTAAAGCTGAAGCTTCTTCTATAGAGTAAAGTTTATTTCTATCAACCTTAGCTCTAGCTTCTTTTTGCTTCTTTGTTAATCTTGCCATTTCTAAAAATTTAGTTTGGAGCTTCACCTCCTTTAACAGTGATACCCATCGATCTTGCTGTACCAGCTACCATTTTCATAGCTGATTCGATTTCAAATGCATTTAAATCTTGCATTTTGTCTTCCGCAATCGCTTTTACTTGATCCCAAGTTACTTTAGCTACTTTTCTTCGGTTAGGTTCTCCAGATCCTTTCTTTACTTTGGCCGCTTCTAATAATTGTACTGCTGCTGGAGGAGTTTTGATTACAAATTCAAAAGATTTGTCTTTGTAAACAGAGATAACAACCGGTAATACTTTACCTTGTTTATCTTGAGTTCTAGCATTAAACTGCTTACAGAACTCCATAATGTTAACTCCAGCGGCACCTAAAGCGGGTCCAACCGGTGGCGATGGATTCGCAGCACCTCCCCGAACTTGTAACTTAACTACTTTGTCTAGTTCTTTTGCCATTTTTCAAAATTTAACGCGATTAATCTATTTTTGGAAGCTAAGATTTCTCGCCTTCTTGTTATGTAACAATTATTATAATTTTTCTACTTGCATGTAGCTCAACTCTAATGGGGTCTTTCTTCCAAAGATCTTCACCATTACTTCAAGCTTACGTTTTTCTTCGTTAATGTTCTCGATTGTTCCATCAAATCCATTGAATGGCCCATCAATAACTTTAACTGTTTCACCTTTTGTGTAAGGAATTGCAATATTAGCATCAGCTTCAACTGCTAATTCATCAACCTTACCTAACATTCTGTTTACTTCAGATTGCCTTAAAGGTACAGGATCACCTCCCTTTGTCTCACCTAAAAACCCGATTACATTTGTAATAGATTTAATAATGTGAGGAACCTCACCACTTAAATTGGCTTGGATCATTATATAACCAGGGAAATAAACTTTTTCCTTATTAATTTTTTTTCCGTTACGAATCAAAATTACTTTTTCAGTTGGTACTAACACCTGATCAACGTAATCTTCTAAACCTAATCTAGAAATTTCATTTTCTATGTAAGTTTTAATCTTATTTTCTTGACCACTTACTGCTCTAACAACATACCACTTTTTGTCTGACATAATCGTATACTTTGCTGTTAGTTAATAATTTCAAAAAACGCTTTTACTGCTCTACTAAACACAGTATCTACACCCCAAATAGCTAAAGAAAAAATAATAGAGAATACAGCTACAACCACTGTTAATCTTTGAGCTTCAGGCCATGGTGTCCATGACACGTTGTTCTTTAACTCTTCGAATGATTCTTTTATATATGTTACTACTCCTGCCATTTGAATTTTGTTATTTCAAGACCATGTAAGCCTTTTATTTTTTAGTTGCACGGGTTGAGAGACTTCCTTCGACTGCGCTCAGGACAGGCTTCTCGCCTCGATTCAATATATATTTGCACGGGTTGAGAGACTCGAACTCCCGACACCTGGTTTTGGAGACCAGTGCTCTACCAACTGAGCTAAACCCGTAAATAATAATCAAGGCGTTCCGAATTCTCGGAACACCTTAATCATAATATTTAGTTGTAAATTTTAGTTTAGTCTAAAATCTCAGTTACCTGACCTGCACCTACAGTTCTACCACCTTCACGGATAGCGAATTGTAAACCAACGTTTAATGCGATTGGTTGGATTAAGTCTACAGTAATAGTTAAGTTATCACCAGGCATTACCATCTCAATTCCGTCAGGTAAAGCAATGTTACCAGTTACGTCAGTCGTACGCACATAGAATTGTGGACGATAGTTGTTATGGAATGGTGTGTGACGACCACCTTCTTCTTTCTTAAGGATATAAACCTCAGCCTTGAACTTAGCGTGTGGTGTTACAGAACCAGGCTTAACGATAACCATACCTCTTTTGATGTCAGTCTTATCAATACCTCTTAATAAGATACCAGCGTTATCACCAGCTTCACCTCTATCCAAGATTTGACGGAACATTTCGATACCAGTTACTGTAGAAGTTAATTTCTCAGCACCCATACCAATGATCTCAACAGGATCACCAGAGTTAATGATACCAGTTTCAATACGACCAGTTGCTACAGTACCACGACCAGTAATAGAGAATACATCTTCAATTGGCATTAAGAAATCCTTATCAGTATCACGTGGTGGCTCTTCGATCCACTCATCAACAGCTTTCATTAATTCCAAAACTGTATCAACCCACTTTTGCTCACCATTTAAAGCTCCTAAAGCAGAACCCATAATTACAGGACCATTATCACCATCGTACTCATAGAAAGATAATAAATCTCTGATTTCCATTTCTACAAGCTCTAATAATTCTTCATCATCAACCATATCCACTTTGTTCATGAATACAACGATACGAGGAATACCTACCTGACGTCCTAATAGGATGTGCTCACGAGTTTGTGGCATAGGACCATCTGTAGCAGCTACTACTAAGATAGCACCGTCCATTTGAGCAGCACCAGTTACCATGTTCTTTACGTAATCGGCGTGACCTGGACAGTCAACGTGTGCGTAGTGACGATTCTCAGTTGCATACTCTACGTGAGAAGAGTTAATTGTAATACCTCTTTCTTTTTCTTCAGGTGCATTATCAATTTGATCAAAAGCTCTTGCTTCAGAAAAACCAGCATCTGCTAATACTTTAGTAATAGCAGCAGTTAAGGTAGTCTTACCGTGATCTACGTGACCAATAGTACCTACGTTTAAGTGCGGTTTCGAACGATCATAAGTTTCCTTTGCCATGTTTAATTTATTTAATCTTATTTAATATTAGTGTTCAAATTTTTTCCTACAAAAAAACTCAGAAAAAAAGAGCCAATGACGAGATTTGAACTCGTGACCTCTTCCTTACCAAGGAAACGCTCTACCCCTGAGCTACACCGGCGTAAAGTGCTTATATCTCATTAACATGCAATGAGAACCCTGCCTTCGCAGGAAATTTAGAGCGGGAGACCGGGTTCGAACCGGCGACATTCAGCTTGGAAGGCTGACGCTCTACCAACTGAGCTACTCCCGCATTTATAATTAATATTACTTAATCAAAGGTTTTCAAAATTTCAAAAGTAAACTATATTTCTAAATAAATATAATTTAGTGGGGAGAGCAGGATTCGAACCTGCGAAGTCGAAAGACAACGGAGTTACAGTCCGTCCCATTTGGCCGCTCTGGAATCTCCCCAGAACCAATACAATATTGGTGTTTTTTCAATATTTCAGAGCCGATAGAGGGACTCGAACCCACGACCTGCTGATTACAAATCAGCTGCTCTAGCCAGCTGAGCTATATCGGCTTTTCACCTACTTTTTTATAGTGAAAAATTGACCATAAAAAAGTCCGCTATTTCTAACGGACTGCAAATGTAATGTTTTATTTTTTTAATCAAAACATTTTTTAAAAAATTTTGATTTAGGCTCTCGCCCTTAATTTTTGTTTTCGTTTTTTTATTTGTCGTTCTAACGAAGCTATTGCCATATCAGCACCTTCTTCAAAACTTTTGCATTGTTTTTTTACTATAAAACTATCTCCAGGCACACTGACTTTTGCTTCAAAAACTTTATTTTCTTTATCGCTTGTATTCTCAACCTTTAAATATACATCTGACTGAATAATTCTATCATAAAACAAATCTAGCTTATCCATTCTTTTTTGAATGAAATCTATAAGCTTACGATCGGCAGTAAAGTTTACTGATTGCGTGTTTACTTTCATAAGTTTTCTTTTAGGTTAGACTTATGCAAAGAATATTCCTTTGCATTATTGATTGTTTAATTAAAATGCACTTTAACGATTTCTAGGATGTGCCTTAGCGTGTACTTTTTTAAGTTCTGCTATACTATTATGCGTGTATATTTGAGTAGCTGCTAAACTGGTATGTCCTAAGAGTTCTTTTACTGCATTTAAATCTGCTCCTTCATTTAATAAATGCGTTGCAAATGAATGCCTCAGAACGTGAGGACTACATTTAGCTTTTGAAGATGCCTCACTAAAATACTTATTTATTACTCTGTAAACAAGCATTTCATAAATTTTAAGACCTTTTTTTGTTAAAAACAAGTATTTATTATGCTCAGTTAGGTTTATTTCTGATCTGTATTTTAAATATTCATTTATTGCAAATGACAAGGAATCTATAATGGGTAGATATCTTTCTTTATTCCTTTTCCCAATTACTTTAAACTGCTTGTTTTTTAAATCTAAATCAGAAAGCTTAATGTTAATAAGCTCAATTCGTCTTATACCTGTTGTATAAAATAACTCGACAATTAATTTATTTCTGGCGGTTTCAAAATCAGTAACAACTATTGCATTTTCTAAAACTGTATTCAATTCATCTTTTGAAAAAGGTAATTGCACTTTTTTACCAATCTTAAGGGCTTTATGTTTTCTTAATGGGTTGTTTTCAATTTGCCCTGATTTCTGTAAAAACTTGTAGTAAGCATTAAGCGAAGATATTTTTCTATTGATAGTTCTATTGGTAATTCCCGCATCAACTAGCGTCACTATCCATTGTCTTATAAGCGAGTAATTTACTTGCTCTAAAGAAAGGTTATCATGATTTTCATTAACAAATAAATTAAACGTCTCTAAATCGCTTTGATAAGCATTCACTGTGTGTTTAGAATAGTTCTTTTCTAATAATAAATAATCTGTAAACGCTTTTACACTCATTCTAATTGAATTAATCACAATAAATATAAGGTATAAAGCAATTCAATCTTTAGACAAATAAAAAAATCCTGCTAAGAGCAGGATTTTTATAATTAATACATTTTATGTTGCTGGTTTGTAGTCTTTTTCATCAATTACAATCTTAGCAATTATCTCTCTTAATATTTCAGAGGTTCCTCCGCCAATCGGCCCTAGTCTACTATCTCGCAACATACGAGCCATCGGATATTCTTCCATATATCCATAACCACCTAAAAATTGTAAACATTGATAAATAACATCATCTGCCATTTTTGTTGATTGTAACTTTGACATCGTTGCTTCTTTAACGACATAATCACCATCATTCAATCTTTTCGCTACGTAATAGTTAAATTGTTTACAAATTTCCATTTGAGTTGTACAATCGGCAAAAGTATGTCTTAATGCCTGAAACTTATCAATAGTTCTTCCAAATGCCGTACGTTCACTCATATACTGTTTCGCATATTCTAAGGCATATTCTGCCCTTGCGTGTGCGTTAATACCCATGATTAATCGCTCTAGAGCAAAATGCTGCATTATATATGGAAACCCTTGATTCTCCTCGCCCATTAAATTAGAGGCAGGAATAACAACATTGTCAAATGCTATTTCTCCAGTATCTGAAGCTCTCCAACCGAGCTTATCTAATTTAGTTGCTGAAACGCCTGGTGTATCTCTATCTACTAGAAAAATACTAATTCCTTTATTTCCTAGCTCTGGATTAGTCTTTGCAGCAACTACCAAATAATCACTATAAACACCATTAGTAATAAATGTTTTTGAACCATTTATAACATATGTATCATCCTTTTTTTCTGCCGTTGTGCGCATACCTGCTACATCACTACCACCGAATGGCTCTGAAATACACAAACAACCAATCTTATCACCAGCTATACTTTCTGCTAAATACGTCTCTTTTATTGCTTCATCGCCTTCTTTATTAAGATGCGTCATGGCTAAGTAAACGTGTGCCCAAATTGCAGCAGCAAAACCACCGGAATTTATCCGCTGTAATTCCTCTAGTAAAATTACCGTGTAAAATAAATCTAAATCTAAACCACCATATTTTTCGGGATATGCTAAACCAAAATATCCCATATCGCCAAATTTTTTCCAAATAAAGCGGTCAATAGTTCCTGTTTCCTCCCATTTGTCCACATGAGGAACGACTTCCTTTTGTAAAAAGTCCCTTAGACTTTCTCGAAATAAGTTGTGCTCTTCGGTAAAATATAAATTGTTCATTGCAATCTTTTAAAGATGCAAATATAATTTAATTATCTCGATCTTGTTTACAGGAAAGTCTTCAACTTTTGTTAATTCTTCTAAAGATTTAAAACCGTCTCGCAGTGTTCTTTCTTCTAGAATATTGTTGGCAATTTCATAATCTATATACTTGATCAATACTAAATTATCTCGCGTAGCCGTATTCAAATTAAACTTGTTAATTTGTCTTGGTGTGGATACGGTGAAGTCATTTTTTATTCGCTCAATCACTTCAATATCTAAGCCATAGATTTCGGTCAATTCAACTAAAGACACAAAACCACCTTCATGCTTATTCCTGTAATTAATTATTCTCTCCGACAGTTTATCACCTACACCATAAACTTTTTTAAGCTGAGCCGCAGTTGCTCTATTTATATCAATCTTTTGTTTTTCATTTTTTGAAAAAGTATTATTTGACTCAAACCTAGTTTTACTTTTATCATTGGCATTATTAACCCATTCAGGAAACTTAAAATAAGGTGAAATCTTTTTATATAAGGAATCTGAAATTTCTGTTATTGACTGAAATTGCTTTGCAGAGTTAATCCATTTACCAGATGCCCTAAAATCATGAAGCCTATCTATTTCTTGTACAGACATCCCTAATGTATATCCTTTATAGTCCGTAATAAAATTAGGGTTGAATGGATAAATTTTAGGTTTATTATTTTCAATCTCAATACTACGCAATGAATCTATCTCTTTTCTATAAACCTGAAGTTTTGCTGTATCTTCTAAGTTATAATCAGCATTGAAATCCGTAAAAACATAAACACACTGCAGAACAACAATAATTATAAGCAATAAAAAAATCCCATTTCGTTGTTGATTAGTAAACTGGAAATGGGATTTCATTAATTTGTAATTTTTATTATTCCTTGGGTGCTTTAATTGCAGCCATATATTTTTTTAACTCATCTTTTACTTTTGGTGCTAGAATAACAAGACCAATCATATTCGGCACCATCATTGCAAAAATCATTGCATCTGAAAAACCAATTACTGACCCTAAACTCGCAGCAGCACCAATTACAACGAATATACAAAATATGATTTTGTAAGTATATTCCATTTTTTTTGATCTACCAAACAAGTATGCCCAACCTTGGAAACCATAATAAGACCAAGATATCATTGTACTGAATGCGAATAGCACAACCGCTACAGTTAATACATAAGGGAACCATGAAATTGCAGACTCAAATGCACCAGAGGTTAATAATATAGCTTGTGCATCATTTAGCCCTGCATTAGCGGAAGTTACGTTTCCTGTTATGATTAAAACCAAAGCTGTCATTGTACAAACTACTACTGTATCTATAAATGGCTCTAATAATGCAACCATACCTTCACTAGCTGCATATTTTGTCTTTACAGCTGAATGTGCAATAGAAGCTGAACCAACACCTGCTTCATTAGAAAATGCTGCTCTTCTAAATCCTTGAACTAAAACTCCAATAGCACCACCCGCAACACCTTCAGGACTAAATGCCCCGTTAAATATTTGAACAAATGCATCACCAATCATATTGTAATTAGCGAAAATCACAAACAAGGAGGCCGCCACATAAATAACAACCATAAAAGGAACTATCTTGTCGGTAACCTTTGCTATCTTCTTAATTCCACCAATAATAACAATACCTACAAGTAAAGCCATTACAGCACCGAACGCCCAACCATATCCGTGAAGGAAAGATTGTTCACCACCGGTAATATTTTCTACAAGTTGAAAAGCCTGATTAACTTGAAACATATTTCCACCTCCAAATGAACCACCAATTACAAATATTGCAAATAAGGCTGCCAAAACTTTTCCTAAACCGGTAAATCCTTTCGCTTTCAATCCTTTAGTTAAATAGTACATCGGTCCACCATATACTGTGCCGTCATCAGAGATGTCTCTATATTTAACACCTAAAGTACATTCAACAAACTTTGAAGCCATACCTAACAGACCTGCTACTATCATCCAAAATGTTGCACCAGCTCCACCAATAGATACCGCAATTGCCACACCAGCAATATTACCTAAACCAACAGTTGCTGATAGTGCAGCTGTTAAGGCTTGAAAGTGCGATACTTCGCCTTCGTGTCCTTCTATGGCGATAGTTTCTATGGCGTCACCTCCTGGCGTTGAATCTCCAGCAGCCTCCATAGACTCATGATGATCTATATCATCATATTTACCTCTTACAATATTTACTGAGGTTAGAAAGCCTCTTATGTTGATGAGTTTGAAATAGAATGTGAAATAAGTAGCACCCAAAATTAATGGGAATAACACCCAAAACACCTTTATTCCACCACCAAAATCTATTTGATAAAAAATAGCGTTAACAAACCATCCAGTGGCATCACCGAACGCTTTATCTATTTTTTGATCAATACCCATTTTTTCAGCTTCTTGAGCAAAATTTAGTAATGGTAAAATAAGTGTAAAAAGGGATAGAAGATACTTCTTCATAAGATATTTTAATTAGTTAGAATTCTGTTAGAAGCCGACAAGATGCTAAAAAAAAATGATTTTTTAAAGCGGTAGACGTTAAAATGGCTAGGCTTCTTGCTCTATGTTATACTCTGAATTTAACTTTTCAATTTGCTCAGGACGTCCAAGAACTATAATTTTTGAACCAGTAACAAGTTTTGTATCTGCTTCAGGATTAACAATATATTCACCTTTAGTATCTTTAAATCCAATTACTGTACATCCTGTTTTTCTTCTCAGATCCAGCTCTCGAATCGTCTTGGTATTAGTAGCATCGTATAATTGATCTACCTTGACTTCTTCTATATTAATATTGCGTTCACCAACAATCCCTAAATTATCAATGAATTCAACCAAATCAGGCACCACCACCAACGATGCCATTTGATCCCCACCAATGCGATCGGGTAAAATTACATTGTTAGCACCTGCTAATTTCAGCTTTTGATAGGAAGTATCTTGAGAAGCTCTACTGATAATGGTAAGTTCTGAATTTATTTGACGTGCAGATAATACAATAAATAAATTGTCTGCATCACTAGGTAAAGCAGATATCAATGTACTTGCTCTTTCAATACCAGCCTCTATAAGTGTTTTATCTTCATTGGCATTACCATGAACAAAAGACACATCATCCTCTTTAAATTTTTCAATAACTTCTTTATCCTTTTCTACAATGACAAAAGGTTTATTATACGTTGAAAGCTTTGTTGCTGCTTGTTTACCGTTACGACCATAACCACAAATAATAATATGATCGTGCATAGAATCTATTTTCTTTTGCATCTTACGTTTTTTAATGTCTTCAAAATTATTTCTACTTAAAATATACTCGGTTATAATAGAAATAGCATAACCCACAATAACTACACTAGCCAGAATTAGGAAAATAGTAAATATTTTAGCACTTACACCTAAAGGCTCTATTTCACCAAAACCCACAGTAGTAATGGTAATTACCGTCATGTAAACTGAATCAATCCAACTAAAACCAGAAATAAAACGGTATCCAAGCACACCAATACATAAAACTATTACAAGTAATATTAGTGCAGTATATATTTTAGACCGAAAAAGTTTGATTAAGGGATTATTCATTCTATAAATCGAATACTGAAGAACGTTTTGTATAAATTATATCTTTTATTCGCATCCAAAATGCTAAAAACAAGTAAAGTGCAAATCCAAAGCCCAAGGTCACAAAAGTTAAGTACATAAAAGAAGTTCTTACAATTTTTGCTCTAATACCAAGGCGATCTGCAATACGTTGACAAACATAATAACCATGTTTCTGGAAAAAATGCAGTGGTTTGTAAAATACGGTCATAAACGCAAGTTAATTATTTTTTAGCTATTAGACTATTACCAATAGCACATTGCAAACACCTATTTCTGTCGCAGTAGTTATTTTTTAATTGTAATAAAGATTGAGATACCATGGCGTTCTTTTTAAAAGGTCTCAAATCTAAAAACTTGTTGACTATACTATTGTTTTCAATTTTAAGTGCTTCCATCAATGCAAACAACTCTTCATCTACCGATTTTCCGTGAGATTTGGCATAGCTAAATTTTAAAGGAATTATGGTATTAATTATTAATAAATTTACGAATGATTTTGTAAGCTTTTTGGGCGTCGATTTTGAACTTTTAGAAAAGGTGTAGTGCGTTCTCCAAAAATCTGAAACACCTTTTGAAAACAAATTATAAAAATCCTCAAGTTTACTTAATGAAATGATTTTAGAAAACAAATGCGGTTCTTTGTGGTATAGATTTGCGAATTGAGACAATCTAATTGTTGGAAAGTTTGGTGGTCGTAATCTAAAAAAATTAATGGGTAAGACCCCTTGATTTTGAATTTTATACTTAATTTTTAAGTAGTCATAGGCATTATTTAATTCTGTAAAATAAGACTCTTGTATATCTTCTTTTAACATATTTGATTGCCCAAATAACAGTGACTCTAATTCTAATAAATTATTTTGATGTTTTCTGAAAATTGAAAAATCAACAGAATCAGCCAAGCTTAAAAAAGGCTCACCATTCAGTTTTAATCCAAAATTCTTTAGCATCAATTTAAATAATACAGCTTCCCAATCATTATTTGAATCATTGAGCAGTTGGATTATATCTTGAGACTTACGTTCTAATCTCTCTACAAATAGTCTTTCTAACCAATTAGCAACCAAAAAGTCGCTCACTTCAGAAAAATCACTTTCACAGTTAATCCAAGCTTTTGAATGTACTAACTTTTCATAATTAGATTGCACATCTTCATTTACGTAATGCTTTAGTTCTAAAGTAGGTATTACAGAATTATCTTTTCTAAAGATTTCGGTATCGTGTTCCCAAACAACATGAAGTATGACATTGTCGTAGGCCATGTCATTTTCATGATTATGAACATACCAATCTGATGACTTAATATGAATTTCTACATTGCCAGCCCATAATTGATTTGCTATGGTTAGTTGTGCATTAAAAAAATCTGGCCCTGAATTTAGATTATGCCTCCCGAGACTTTTTATGAATAGCTCTTCTCCATCTGTAGTTTTTAAAGAAGAAATTGAGAATTTTTTATGTTTCCAAATAAAATGAAGAAAGTCTTCCTGCATAAATCCAATATAGGAAAAATTATACAGCTTCCTTAGGGTTGGCACTATAAAACTTCAGTAATTTATGAAGTTCATTTACATTAAATGGTTTACTAACATAACCATCCATTTTATAGTTTTTCAATTTTTCACCGACTTCAGATTCTGAAAATGCTGTGAGAGCAATAATAGGAATTTGAGACTTATGTGGATCACTAAGTTTTCTTATTTCCCTTGTTGTCTCATAACCATCTAAAATTGGCATCTGAAGATCCATTAAAATAATATTGTAATCGTCTTTAGCATACTCATCTAATAACTCCTGACCATTATTAGCTATTACATACTCTATTTCCCATTTCTTAAAGAGTTTTTTAAGCAGCATAGCATTAAGTCTATTGTCTTCAGCCACTAGCACTTTTAAATCTATAGCTTCGGTTTCTCTAATGTAACTTTTAGATGTGAGTGGCTCTCTTTTTGTCTTAGAACGTTTAAACTCAATATCGAACCAAAACTTTGATCCTTCATCTTTCCTACTCTCTAAGTTTAATCTTGAATTTTGAACTTTTAATAACTCCTTACTTATGTAAAGCCCTAAACCTGAACCACCATATAACACCGAAGTATTTTCCGTGGCCTGTACAAAACTTTTAAAGATATCTTTTTGTTTATCATAGGACACACCTATACCTGTATCCTTAACACTAAATCTAATTTTTTGAGAATAATCACTCTGCTCTAATACCTGTACCTTAAATGTTACACCACCATTGTGTGTAAATTTAAATGCATTACTTAGCAAGTTTTTAAGTACTTGTGAAAGCTTCAACGCATCACCTTTTAATACTGCTGGTATTGTACCATTAACAATACAATTGAATTTGAGATTCTTTTTGGTCGCTGTTTTCTGAAAAGGCAATCTGATATTTTGAATAATTTCAATTAAACTAAAATCACTTTCATTTAATTTAATTTCATCAGATTTATATTTGTTAAGATCTAAAAGATTATTTACTAAAGCCAATAGGTGTTCACTAGAATATTTTAAAACTTGAAGATTCTCTAGTTGCTCTGGTAAAAACTGTTCCATCAGCAATATATCAGACATACCAATTACCGCATTAAGAGGTGTTCTTATCTCATGTGACATTGTAGACAAGAATTCATCTTTTGTCTTATTAGCCTTAAATAATTCTAATTCTGTTTCCTTTAATTGGGTAACATCAGACATAAAACCAATAGTACCTGTTGGGTTACCATCTTTATCATAAATTAGCACCAAGCGTAATTGTACCCATATCAATTCGCCTGATGGTTTATGATACTTAAATAATGTATTATAATCTTGTTGCTTTAACCTTAATAAACTATTAATGCGTTCTTTTTCCTTATCATTAATGCCAAAAAGCATGTCTTTGTAATTCTTACCAATTGCTTCATTTACGGACACTCCAAACAACTCTTCCCAGGCCTTGTTAAGATAACTGAAGTTACCAACCATATCAGTTTTAAAAATAACACCTTCGATAGTATTTACAATGGTGTTGAGCTCATTTTCAACACTATCTACTTGAGATTTAAGTGCTTTGTTTAACTTATAGAGTTCATTAGAACTTTCTTCTAATATCACCTCTATGTGTTTGACATCTTCATCAAAACTCTTATAGGCATCATTAACAACCTCAAAAAAACTCTCGAATTTCTTTATATCCTCAGGAAGAAATCCAGCATTAGCTATTTGTCGCTTTAATAGTCTATGTAAATCTGGCCTTAGCATTCTGAGATGGTTGTAATAGTCATTGTTTGGTTATGCAATTCGCAAGGTGAAAATTCACCAAAAGGAGCAATTTCACCATAAGAGTAGAATCCTGTGATAGAGGTATTTTCACCTACAATCTCTTCTACAACTTCTATTTCCTCTTCTACCAATTGTTTTAAAACTAATCTTCTCCCAACACAACTAATTAAAATTGCTAATTGGGCGTTTTCTTCAATTGCAGAAAAAGCACCTTTAGCAGAATCTTTAGCACCATCAATGAGACGATCTACATTCGCTTTCATTAAGCGTACATAAGAACCTTCTGGTAAATTACCAGCAAAGGTTAAACTCTGAGATTCTTCATCAATTCCTAAAATAGTTCTAACAACTGGAGCATCATGGTCATTAACCCTCATACTTAAGGGAAATAATAAGCCTGAACCTGGAAGTTTGTCTGCATTATCGCCTAAGTAGGATTTATATAATTCTAAAGCTGGCATACCATCCAGCTCATAAAGTACATTTTTATCGGATTTAGTTACGAGACGATCAATACCGAAACTATCCCAACCACCTTGAGAACTGAAACCTACTTTTAATCCTTCACCATAAAAGCCTAAACCAACTATTATCTTATCTTTTATTTCGCCGTTGGCAATAACAAAAGTTTGGTTAAAGTCAGATCCGTCACCAGCCAAACCGCCTGTTATACTAACATTTGGCATTATACTTCTAAAACCGGCAACTAAATCACCGCCATTGACATTAAGACCATCGCTTAATACCAAGACATGTTTTAAATCATCATTGTTCAATTTTTCAGCCAATTTACCACCAGCACAAAAACTATGCTTCATATCCTCTACCTGAACAGCAAAGAACTTATGATCTACTTTTTCTAATTCTATGGCAGTTAGAGACACGGAATCATCTTTAACATTTACACCTGAAATTTCACCGGATGTAGAACAACCAATCATGGTCGCTTCAGGGTATGCGGAAGCCAATTCTTTAACAAGGTTTTCTTTATCAGAAAACAAAGGAGACACGAATAGCAGTAATATACTCGGAGAATTATCAATTTGAGACAACTCTTCCAACCAATTACCGCTGCTTAGAGATAACTGCTTTACTTTCATAAGCCTTTTTAAGTTAAAAAGATTGGGTTATATGCAATTTGTCGGACAAACTACACACTTTATCGAATATAATAGAAATTCCAATACTACTAGCTCCTTCGCTTAGCAAATGTCTGATTCTTAGAGTTTTTTTTGACTTATGTTAATAAAACAACTCATCAAACTGAATTTTTAAACGCTCTTTCTGACTGAATCATAAAGAAAAAACCTGAATTAAATTCAGGTTTTCAATAGTTAATATAATTCTATAAGGCTTATTCTACGTACCCCATTTTTCTCATCCAATCATCATTAAACATCTTGCCTACGTAGCGACTACCATGATCATGAAATAGCACAACTACGATATCATCTTTTTTGAAATGTTCTTTTAATTGTAGTACACCTTTTATTGCTGCACCAGCAGAATTACCTAAAAACATGCCTTCTTCTTTGGCCAATAATTGTGTGTAAACTGCCGCATCCTTGTCAGTGACTTTGGTAAACCCGTCAATAACACCAAAATTAACATTAGCTGGTAAAATATCTTCACCTATGCCTTCTGTAACATAAGGATAGATTTCGTTTTCATCAAAAATTCCCGTTTCATGATATTTTTTGAAAACGCTACCATAGGTATCAATTCCCCACACTTTTACATTTGGATTTTTCATTTTAAGGTAACTACCAACTCCAGAAATGGTGCCACCTGTACCAACACCTACAACAAAATGCGTCACTCTTCCGTCGGTTTGTTCCCATATTTCTGGTCCAGTACTTTCAAAGTGCGCTTTACAGTTACTAGGATTATCATATTGATTAACGTACCATGAGTTTGGTGTTTCTTCACCTAATCGCTTTGATACTGAATAGTAACTTCTAGGATCATCAGGCTCAACATCTGTAGGACACACAATAACCTCAGCACCAACAGCTCTTAATACATCCATTTTTTCTTTAGACTGCTTGTCGCTAATTACAAAAATACATTTGTATCCTTTTACAATTGCTGCAAGCGCCAATCCCATACCAGTATTTCCAGATGTACCTTCTATTATTGTTCCGCCAGGTTTTAATCTGCCATCTGCTTCTGCGTCTTCAATCATCTTTAAAGCCATACGATCCTTTACAGAATTTCCTGGATTAAAAGTTTCGTACTTTGCTAGTACCATACATGGTAAATCTGCCGTTAACTTATTTAGTTTTACTAAAGGTGTGTTTCCTATTGTTCCTAGTATATTCTCTGCGTAATCCATAGTATATTTTTGCGCTGCAAATTTAAGTATAAAGTTGTTAGTATAAAGGAATTTATTTACTAAAAACCTTAACCAGTAATCGTCCGCGTTAAGGATTGAAGCGACATCCTTTTTTTTAAAAAGATAAAGCTGAAAGCCTGATGCTAAGAAGTCTTAGACGAAGTAGCAAACGCCATTAAAATTAATCGAATCTTATTGCCTTTACCGGAGATATCTTAGAAATAATAATAGATGGTATTAATAACATTAATAGACAAGCTACAAAAGTGCCAACATTAAGTATAATGATGTAATCTAAACTTAAATATACTGGTGCTTCGCTCACATAATATGTATCTGGATTTAGAGGAAACAATTTAAAATACTTTTGAGCGAAAAGTAAGCCCAGACCTATTGCATTACCCCAAATAAGTCCTAAACCGATAAGATAGGATGCATTATACAGAAACACTTTTCTGATGGACCAATTAGAGGTTCCCAAAGCTTTAAGAACACCTATCATATTAGTACGTTCTAAAATAAGGACTAGAAGCGCCGTAATCATATTGATACCCGCCACAATAATCATGATTATAATAATACCATAGGTGTTGTTGTCAAAGACTTTAATCCACTCAAAAACTGTATAATACTTCTGCGTTATTGGTGTTGCATTTAATTCTGAAGGTGTTTCTTGATAAACTTTTCTGCTGATTTCTGGTAACTCTGAAAAATCATTAATGAACACTTCAAAACTACCGATTTGGTCTTTTCCCCATTTATTGAGCCTTTGAATGTGTCTAATATCTGCGAGACAGAACTTCTCATCTAATTCTTGAAAACCAGAATTATAAATACCAACTATTTCGTAGTTCATGATACGAACACGTTCATTAAACTGTTGGCCAAATAAGGTATTCACCTTATCCCCAATTTTAAAACCTAAGCGATTTGCTAAATATTTTGAAATTAGGATTTCCTCGTTTCGTTTTCCTGAAAAATCTGGTAGTCGACCCTGCATTAAAAATTCTTCAAAATACTGCCAGTTATAATCTGCTCCTACACCTTTTACAACAACACCTTCAAAATCAGATTCAGTCCTGATTACTGCAAACTTTGTGGCTACTGCTTGTACATGTGTTATACCTTCTACGTTTTTGAATTTTGGATAGAAATCTTGATTTATAGAAATTGGAACTTGAGATTCGTCAGAGGCATTGGTATCATAATTGGTTATTTCTATGTGCCCATTAAAAGCTACTGCCTTATCTCTGATTTTTTGTTGCAGTCCAAAACCTGTTGCTATGGCAATGAGCATTACAACCATACCTATAGCAATAGCCGTGATACCAATTTTAATTATTGGTGCCGAAACACTACTTTTATACGCTTTATTGCCAATTATGCGTTTAGCTATAAACAACTCAAAATTCAAAACTATATATGCGTTTTAAGGTCTTCAAAAATACTGTTTTATTCTCTATAATTTTTGGCATTATTTTAATAGTCATTTCTTGTGCTGGGAAGGCTGGGAGTGAGAAGTCTGATAATGGAAATGAGATTAAGGAACAACACTTCGATAGGCTCAGTGTGACAACATCAGCGAAAAAAGAAATTATTGTTGGTGCCAACCAAACTGAAACGTATTTACCATTATTAAAAGGTAAACGTGTAGGCATTGTTGCTAATCAGACCTCAATTTTAAAGCTTTCAAGGCAAAGTGTTGTTGAGCATGACAAAATTGTTGATTCTGAATATCATTTAGTAGACTATTTAAATAGCAATAAAAGCATAAATGTAGTTAAGGTGTTTTCACCTGAACATGGATTTAGAGGTAAGGCTGATGCTGGAGAATTGGTTGAAGACGGTAAGGATAAAAAAACAGGTTTACCTATATTTTCTTTACATGGAAAGCATAAAAAACCTAGTGATGCGCTATTACAAGATCTCGATATTGTTGTTTTTGATATCCAAGATGTTGGTGTGCGCTTTTACACCTACATTTCTACACTTCATTATGTTATGGAAGCCTGTGCCGAAAATAATATTCCACTTTTAATTTTAGATCGTCCCAATCCTAACGGTAGCTATGTTGATGGACCAGTTTTAGAAAAGCAACATCGTAGTTTTTTAGGAATGCATACCATTCCTTTAGTACATGGAATGACTATAGGAGAATATGCTAAAATGATTAATGGTGAACATTGGCTTAATAATGGTGTTCAATGCCATATTACTGTTATACCCATTAAGAACTATTCTCACAATAGCAGTTACAGCTTACCTGTAAGACCTTCACCTAACTTACCTAATGATCAATCTATAGCATTGTATCCAAGTCTCGGTTTATTTGAAGGTACCAATATTAATGCTGGTCGAGGAACAGAGTTTCAATTTCAGCGTTATGGCGCACCTTTTTTAGATTCGCTTAAATATGTATTCACCTACACTCCTAAACCTAATTTTGGATCAAAATACCCTAAACATGATGGTGAACTTTGCTATGGAGTAGATTTGTCCAGCACTAAGGCCGAAAGGAAATTTACTTTAAAACATGTATTGGACGCCTACCATAATGCCATTGATAAGTCAAAGGTTTTTAATACCGATAACTTCACTAAGCACGCAGGTACTGAAAAATTACAGCAACAAATTGAAGCTGGTCTCAGTGAAACTGAAATTAGAAAAACATGGTCTAAAGATTTAGAACATTTTAAAACTATACGTTCTAAGTACTTAATTTATGATTAATGGGTGCTACCAGATGACGATTCTTCTGGTTCTAAAGCAACGACTTCTATTTTAGAATCAGACAGCGTATTGCTCTTTGGGATGTCCTTTAAAATCTTAACTACAAAAACAATACGTTTTGGCGATTGCACAGCTACAAGCACGTGTTTACCTTTTTTTAGTTTATTTAAAGGAAGTTCATAATAATTAGCGTCTACATAAAAATCATAATCTCTGCCATAGTCTTTATTGATTGAATACAGATAGTTGATTTTTGTATCACTCTGAAGAATAAGTGTATCTTTTGTTTTGTTTAATTTATGAATTAAGTCTTTTGCTTGAATGTTTTTATTTTGTTCTAATTTCGCATAGCTTTCCTGAGCATTAAGAGTAAAGCTCAATAGACAAACTAATATGATAAGAATACAAATACGGACTAAATTTTTCACTTTAAATCAAAAAAAAAGAATTAAACATACGACGTCTAATTCAACAATATCTAATTAATTAATCCACCCCTAACATAAGCGGAAATTTTTAAAAATGCTCATATAATCTATTAAGTGCACATAAATTAGTGGAACTGATATTATTGTTAATAAGTCTGTTAATAACTCATCTTTATAAGTTTGTCAGGATAGTCTGTAATTATGCCGTCTACTTGCCACTGTATCAGCTTCTTCATATCACTTGTTTCATTTATAGTCCAAGGAATCACCAAAAACTCTTTAGATTGATAATGTTTTACCTTTTCTGCAGAAAGCAATTTAAAATATGGACTAATAATTTCAGGTTTGTATGAAAGCTTTTCTAATTTACCTTCAATTGTTTCATCTTCATCAACCAATAATGCAACAGGCATTTTCGGTGCTTGTTTTTTGATTTCTTCGAGAATTGTAAGATCGAATGATTGAAGGTTTACCAAATCAAACACATCATGTGCTTTAACCTCGTATAAAACAATCTTTACATATTCTTCTGGTTGTGGCGTATAAAAACCATAGTACATTGGTTTAGATTTAATTTCAATATTGAATTTAACCTTTGGATTTTTAGACTTTGCGAGCTCAAAAACTTCAGAAAGTAACGGTTTGTATGTTTTGAGTTTCTTTTGATTTGGATATGTTTCATGAAACTTAGAGCCACAGTCAAATTGCTTAATTTCTTCATGCGTCATCTCATAGAGATTGTACTTCATATCCATTTCTTCTGGAATAGCATTTCCTTCTGGATCAAAACAAATTGTTCTACTCATAAAAGGTTCGTGAGATACAACAACTTCATTATCTTTTGTTATCGCAATATCTAATTCTAACGTATGAACTCCCAACTCAATAGCTCTTTCAAATGCTGGTAAGGTATTTTCAGGCATTAAACCTCTGCAACCTCTATGTCCTTGTATGTCAATATGTTTTTCTGAATTGCAATCCATTAAGAGACATAACAACAAAATAAACAAGCTATTTCTCCACATCAGCAGTTAATGTAGGCTTTTCATATTTCTGAAAAGGTTGCTTTAATAGTTCGCCAATGTTTCCGTTTTTTTTCTCATCAGGAAATACATCTACACCATATACTATTTTTTCACGATCCATATACATATATGTGCCTAAAAGACGATCCCAAATGCTAAAAATATTACCATAGTTAGAATCTGTATAAGGTAAGCGATAATGATGATGTATTTTGTGCATATCTGGCGAAACGATTACATAGCTTAGAGCCTTATCGAGTCCTTTGGGCATCTTTATGTTTGCATGAGTAAATTGCGTAAAAATTAATGACATAGCCTGATACAGCATTACTAATGCAAAAGGCGTACCTACAGCAAATACACCAATTAATGTGAAAGTAAATCTAATGACACTCTCTATAGGATGATGTCTATTTGCCGTAGTTGTGTCTACCTTATGATCTGTGTGATGCACTAAATGCACCATCCATAATGGTTTTACTCTATGCTCAACATAATGTGCTAAATAAGCTCCAAAAAAGTCTAGCAATAGCACACCCAATAACGCATATAACCAAAGCGGTTGTTCTTCTGGCAATAACCAATTAATCACACCAAAATTATGTTCTGCAACCAAATTTGAGGACCAGAACAACAATGACGCCAAAGCAAAGTTTATGATAACCGTAGTTAGTGTAAAGAACAAATTCGGTAATGCATGTTGCCATTTATTATATTTAAACTTGAATAAGGGTAGTCCACCTTCTAAAAGCCAAAACAGTGTCAATCCACCAATTAAAATTAAGCTTCTGTGTGACGAAGGTATGGTGTCAAAATAATTAATGAAATCTTCCAAAAGAGTTACGAATTAAGATTAATAAGCAATTCTGCTTTTTTCAAATTTAAGGAAGAAATATCAGATTTCCATGCTTCGGCTTTTTCAGACTCCTTTAAACTCATGTATGCCGTATAATACAGAAATGCAACAAAAGGTTTATTACTTTCTAAAACATCTTTTTCTTTCATTTTCTTTAAACGTCTAATGACGCGCTTGGGACGTTTTAAATATAATGATTGTTGTATTTCCAATAGAACGCAACGTTGTTTTAAAACGTCTTTATCCGCTTCCTTTTCATCTCCAACAAAACCCACTGCTTCCTTAAGATATATATCAGAAAGTTTTACAATTTCCTTTCTTGCATCCCTATGTAAATACAAGCTCATATCAAGGTACTTAGAAGCTAAAAAATATGCCGAATAAAAACTCTTTTCATTTTTGTAGGTCTCTAATTCACTCTGCATGAATGCTGTATTTAATGAATATTTCTGAATAATTTTAGAAACATTCTGAATCTCGTCAGTGAAACTAGTAACATTGAGAATGTTTCCATTAATATCGAGAATTTTTATTGAGTCATCATTAAACTTATTCATGTAAGCAAGACTACGCTTTCCCTTGAGCTTATTATACCATTTTTCATACTCATACTCACTAACAATTACAGGTACAAAATGCTCCCAAATTAATGGACTGATTTCTTCATCCTCAAACAAATTATAAATTAGAACTTTATTCCCTTTTTGATTATAAACATAAACCGGATACTGATATTGTGTGGATTCTTCCCATACCATTAACACCATTTTATTTTGCACTTGCGCTAATCGTTGAGCGATACCTAAGTTGGTCATCCACTCTTGCGAAGACGTAAATTGAAATCCAAAGCATAATAATAAGACAAAAAAGACAGGTCGTTTCATATATTTTTTTCGTTTTTTAATGCAATTATTATTCCGAATACCAATAAACTAGAAAGTGATTTTTTTCTTCATTTCTTCTACGATATTATGAGCCGCTGGGCAAATGGCAACATTCTTCAGTGTAAGGTTAGAAATCTGCTGAAACTTCTTTCTATCGGTATGAGGAAATTCTCTGCAAGCCTTAGGTCTTACATCATAAATTGAACAGTAATTATCTGCACCAAGAAAAGTACAAGGTACGGCTTGCAGTACATAATCATTGTCCTCATCAATTCTGAGATAGGTTTCAATAAATTGTTGTGGTTTCATCCTAAAATGCTTCGAAATTCTCTGAATATCTTTCTCTGTGAATAACGGCCCAGTAGTTTTACAACAATTGGCACATTCTAAACAATCCGTCCGCTCAAACTCATTTTCATGCAACTCTTGCATGATATAGTCTAGCTGTTTAGGTGGTTTTTTCTTTAGCTTAGTAAAGAAGGTTTTGTTTTCCTTATGTTTATCTTTGGCGAGCTTAGGTAGATTATTGATGATGTCTTGCATAATGTAAAGATAAACAGAATGAAGTGCTGAATCAAGTTGAGCATAACAATTACTATGAATAAAGATATATTTGGAAAGGCCTTATTAGACTATCAGAACAACAACTATTCTGAAGACATAATTACCTGGACGAACATCTCTGATAAAGATGAGTTGCCAATACCTTATTTATTTCGGTCCTTTTCTGAAATGCCAAAACTGGAACAAAAAGCACTTAAACTTGCTAAAGGAAAAATCCTTGATGTTGGTTGCGGTGCAGGCAATCATTCACTTTGGCTGCAAAACAAAGGTTTTAGCATTAAAGGAATTGACAGCTCTAAAGGCGCAATTGAAGTATGCAAAATACGTGGTGTTATAAATACCGAATTAAAACCGCTTTTAAAAGAAACTGAAACCTTTGACACCATTTTACTTTTAATGAATGGTACTGGGATTTTTCAAGAACTATTTCAGGTTTCTAAATATCTGAAGCATTTAAAATCTTTATTAAATCCTAATGGACAAATTTTAATTGACTCTAGCGATATTAAGTACATGTTTGAAGATGAAGATGGTGGCACTTGGATAGATTTAAATAGTCGCTATTATGGCGAACTCGATTATTACCTCAGCTATAAAGGAGAAGAAGAAAATCCTCTAAAATGGCTATACCTAGATTTTGAAACTTTACATGCTGCTTGCCAAACCGCAGATCTCAAATGTCAAAAAATAATGGATGGTGAGCATTATGATTATTTGGCAAGATTGTATTAAACAATCAATTTTTCCAAACCTGATATGGATTCTTAATTATTAGTTTTCTTCCTTTACAAGAATAACACATTTCTCTAGGATTAAAAATCAAATTGATACGTTGCACCAGCCAACGCTTGAAAACCTTGCACAGGGAAATTTAAGAATCTTTGATAATCTTGACTCAAAATATTATTCACTTTTGCAAATACAGATAATTGGTCATTAATTTTATAACCTACATGGGCATTAGCATCAAAGAAACTATCTAAAGTAATAGTTGTTGGTGTTGTATCTATCAATATTCCTGTAACACCTAATTGGTCTTTTCGTTCCCCAACATATAATGCACTTACACCTGCAAACCATTGTTCAGAAAGTTGAACATCCATAAAAATAGAACCTGTTACAGTTGGTAAATTCCATGCTTCAGCTTGGTTATCTACGTTGTAATTAAAATATTCACCTTTAATGCCTAGAGTAAAATTTCTATTGATATCTATATTTAATTCGCCAGCTACGGAAAACGTAGTGACATCGTCATAAACTACATTAAATGAATTTCCAAACTCATAAGGCGTATTATCTGTAGGCATTTCTACTCTATCATTTGCCTTAAACAAGGCTTTATTCTCCTCAGCAAAATAATTTCCTCTAACATTATAACTCACATTATGAGATAACTTTCCTTTTAAACCTATAAAACCATTGTAACGCTGATCTGTCGGTGTGATTAATAATGTTGGAGAAACAAATGGATTTTGAGTTGCAAAATCATAATAAGAGTTTTGCTGTAATTGCCCTGTGATTCCACCATAAGCTATGAGTACCTCATTCACAAGCCTGTATGTTGCTTCGATATTTGGGTATATAAAAAACTTATTATCGCTAAACTCAGTATCGTTAAGAAATATAAAACTTGCACCAAGATTAACTGTTAAATCATCTTGTTTTAGCTGGTAAGATGGTGATAACCCAAATGTAACGTTACCGTAGTTTATCCCATCTCCACCAAAAAATCCTTGCTCAAAACTTCCACCTATATAATCTATATAGAAATCTGTATTTATGTCTTCACCTTGTATCGGCACATTAAAATTAGCCTTAGCAACAAATCTATTTTCACCAGAATCAAAATCATCTGCAAATCGTCTGAAGCGTATACTACCTTCATTGATAATAGCATCATCAAAACGCAACTTACCCCCTAAATTAAAGCTGTTAAAAGCATGTTTAGCAGCATCTTCTGCTATTGGTGCTGCTGTAAAAGTATCGGCTGGCAAACCATACCAATTGTAGGTCATTACATTAAATCCACCATTCACTTTCCATGAAAAATCTCTTAATTTTTCAGAATAATGAGCGTTAATATTAGTGATTGAAAAGTTATCATCTAAAAGCACCTCATTAATGCCACCTTGTGAAGAATGATGACTAAAATATCCACCAACATTTTGAGTACTACTAATTTCATGATTTAAATACACTTCACCTAAAATAGTCGTATATGTTCCTACACCTAATGACGCATAATTATCGTATAATTTCACTGGCTTTGCTTTATCAACAGTTGCTGCTTTTCCTTTCGCTGGTGTAAAAGTCGACGCCACAGGTATTGAGAAAATATTGTATTTGACTTCTTTTTTCTTCACTGTATTAGAGTCATTTAATTTCGGTATATCTTTTATTTTAAAGGCATCTGAAATTGTAGGCGTATATGGTTTTATAACATTAACAACTTGGTCATCAATGGTGTCTTTTTTCTGCTCTTGAGCATTCAAAAATGATACACTACTTGATATGGTGATTATAAAAATTAAAAATTTGATTTTCATAAGTTATATTTTGATTGTACTTCGACTATGAAATTCTTGCTTGCGCAGGAATTTAGTCTTCTGTTTCAATTGATGAATTTGTTTTTGCTTCTTCCGTTTTAATGATATTCAGTTCTTCAGTAGCTTCTTGGACGACATCTTCAAAATCAGGGAAATTAGAAATTACACTTTCTAAAATATATGTCGCCTGAAATGCATCACCCAAAGCATAGAAATTTTTCGCCATAACAACTAGCCCTTTTGCACTGTAATATTTATAACTACTATAATCCTTTGCTAATTTTTGAATCGTTGTATTGGACACTTCAAACTTTGATTCTTTATTCTGAAAAAATCCTTTGTAATACAATGCTTCTGCAGCCACGCTTCCGGTTGCTATTTTCTCAACGTCTGCATAGGCATTTTTTGCTTTTGCTTCGTTACCAGTTTTTATTGCTGAACGTGCGATGATTATTTTGGCATCACTCATTACTTTATTATCTAAGTTTTTATTTGCAAGTACTTTTTCAGCATAAGATTCTGCCTTAGAATAATCTTCTGTTTGGTAATAAGCATTCATCAAGTTAGATTGTGCATACAATACATTTTGAGGATAATCAGCTTCCGTTTCGAGTGTTGCTAAAACAGGAATTGCCTCCGACCAATTAGAATCGTTGAGATAAATTTCACAAAGCTTAACTGTAGCTTGTTCTGTATATTCACTCTTTGCAGCTTCTACAACATATTTATAATGTGGTTGCGCATTATCAAACAAGTCTTTTTTGTAATACAATTGCGCTACATAGAAATGCGATTTTAAAGCATGAATACCATTTGGAAACTGATTTAGATATTTGTTAAACTGCTTTATCGCCTTATCTGTATCATTATCTAAATACGGCTTTTCAGCTGCTAAATACATCGTATTATCTAATTCTACATCTGTAACATCAACATAATCTAAAGACTGTACCCAAGAGGCATACTCATCTACTCTGCCTAAATCGATATAAATTAAACGTGCAGTAGATACTGCTTGCACTGCTTCGCCAGAACCTGGAAAATCTGACGCTACTTTTTTGAACTTACTTAATGCTAATTCGTTATCATTTCTGTTGTAATACACCAAACCTTGACGCAATAAAGACTTAGACGCAAACGCACTTCTTTTATACTCGGTATTTAATCTATCATACATCTTTAAAGCTTCATCTGCCTTGTTAGATTTCACATATGAGTTTGCTAATTCATACATCGCATCATCTCGTAAAGCAGACTTTTTATAAGTCTTTATAAATGCATTTAATTCTGAAATCTTCTTAGAACCTTTACCTAAATATCCATGACTCATAGCCTTTTGAAACGCCGCATAATCCGTTTCAATTTCATTAATCTGAATTGCCCTATCATAGGCATTAATTGCATTATTGTATTTGCTAGACACAAAATAGCCATCCGCTAATCTTAAATACGCATCATTTCTGCGTAATCTGTCACCATTATTTTGGTCAATAAATTTTTGAAAATACTTAGAAGCGTTATTGTAATCTTTCAGTTTAAAATAGGTATAACCTAAGTTGTAATCCAGATTCTCAGTTTCAATCGGCCTAACAGGCAATTGCATGTTCTTAAACTCTTTAAAGCTTAATAACGCATCATTATAATTGGTAAGATTGTACTCCGTTTCTGCTTTCCAGTATGTTGCCCTTGCAACAAACACAGGTACTCTTGGTTCTTTTAAAGAATTATTGAATAGCTCTAAAGCTTCTCTATATTTAGTCTCATTGTATAGTTCAAGACCTCTGAAAAAAGCTACTTTTTGATAAGCTACTTTATTTTCGAAACTGTTTTTGCCTTTTAATAAAACTAAAGCTTCTTTATAGTTTTTAGAAGTGATGTAAGAATCTATCAATAATGTTTCTATTTCAGTTCTATACGGTGTTTCAGGATATTTATCTAAATAACCCGAGAGTACTTGTGGCACAGACTCATAGGCATTCCCAATTTCATAACTAATCTTAGCATAGTTTAACCACGCATCTTCCTGAATTTTAGTATCATAATCCATTTCCGATGCATTTCTAAAGGCATTAAGTGCTTCCTGCTTTTTATCTAAGTTGATGTAGCTTTCTCCTAAATGATAATACGCGTTTTGAGCTACAGCATTATCACCATCTATAATTTTATTAAACTCTGAAATAGCTTTCTCAAAGTCATTCTGCTTGTAATATGCATATCCTAATTGGTAAAAATCCGTATTATTCCATTTTCCCTTTTTGCCTTTGTAGGCTTCAAGATATGGAATGGCTTCCGCATATTTTTCGAGATTAAAATAGCTTTCCCCTATAATTTTAGAAAGTTCTGATTCCTCAGCACCTCTACTTTTTGGTAATTGCTCTAAAGCAAGTTCAATAGCTTTATCAAATTTTCCTAATTTAAAATTTAAATCTGCCTGATAATAAGACAGTTTCTCTTTATACTTTTCGTTATCACTTACTTGATCAAAATATTCATTAGCTTTATCATAGTCATCACCTTCATAAGCCATATAACCGATATAATATTTAGCCTGAGAACCATATTCTTTAGAATTAATCACTCTGTTTAAATACTTCGTTGCCTGCTTTTCACTTTTTGTAGAATACAACGTATAGCCATAATTAAAGTTAAATCGATCTCTTTCTGAACGTGCAATCGCTAACTCATCTACTTTTTGATACCATTTACGAGCATAAGCGTATTTCGAATTTTCAAAATAATAATCAGCGACATCCATATAGGCTGTATTACGTTTTGTACTCGTTGGATATTCCTCAACAAAAGTGGTTACTAATTCGTCTGCATTTTTTTGATTTAATCGTACAGCACAATTAGCGATGTAGTACGAACAATCAGATTCTAAAACAGCGTCTTCCGTCGTTGATTTGATATCGTCAAATAGCGCTTGTGCAGCTTTATATTGCTTGTTATTGTATAGGGTTAATGCTTTCTGATAATCTTTAAATTCGCTTGTATAAACCGCAGATTGTTGGGACATACTGAATAAGGAAAACATTAGAAAAACGAGAATAAATAGTCTTTTTTGAAGTGGCATTAGGATCGTTTTTTGATTATTATTAATCTCTTTATTAAAGATCTAAATAGTTTTGTCTATTTATAAATATTACATTTTTTTCTTTTAACAATTGCTGTTGCTAATACAACGATTGTCTACATCAAATATATATGATTACAAAAGCTATAACGATAGATTTTGTGTATAATTATAAACTGACTTATTAAATGTTAAATTCATATAATTAAAACTATACAACCAACGTTAAACATTCTGAAACTACATTTGATAATTGATTTTAGAAATAATACTTTTACGCTAATCAAATTTTAAGCCAAAACAATGTCTGAAACGGTTTTACAACTCAAAGGTGCTACAATTTACCAAGGTGGAAACATGGTATTATCTAACGTTAATTTTGAAATGCAAAAAGGCGATTTTGTATACCTCATAGGAAAAACCGGAAGTGGTAAAAGTAGTTTTATGAAAACACTTTATGGCGATTTGGAATTGACTGAAGGCGAAGGTGCGGTTGTAGATTTTAATTTACGAACCATGAAAGAAAAGGACATTCCGTTTCTGCGCAGAAAACTCGGTATTGTTTTTCAAGATTTTAAATTGCTTCCTGATAGAACCATAAACGGAAACTTAGAATTTGTGCTTAAAGCTACAGGTTGGAAAGACAAAAACGACATTAAAAATCGCATTGAAGCCGTGCTTGATAAAGTAGGCATGAAAACTAAAGGCTTTAAATTTCCACACGAACTTTCTGGTGGTGAGCAACAGCGTATTGCTATTGCGAGAGCCTTACTTAATGATCCTGAATTGATATTAGCTGATGAACCAACAGGGAATTTAGACCCACAAACTAGTGTTGAAGTTATGGAAGTCCTTCAAGACATTAATAAAAACGGAAACACCATTTTAATGGCTACTCACGATTATGCTTTGCTTTTGAAATACCCAAGTAAAACCCTTAAATGTGATGAGAACAAGGTTTTTGAAGTGGTACAAAGGAAAGTGTAGCTCTTTTTTGAATTCCTAAAATGAAATGCTTTCAATCCTAATACCAACATATAATTACAACAGCGTTACTCTAGTTACGGAACTTCATAAACAGTGTAATGATAGTGGTATAACGTATGAAATCTTAGTGTTTGATGATGATTCATCAGAAAAATTTAAGATAGTGAACAGAGCTATAAATAATTTAAGCAATTGTACCTACAAGGAACTTGAATTGAATATTGGAAGAAGTGCTATTAGGAATATGCTTGCTAAAAGTGCAAAATTCGATAACTTAATTTTTTTGGATTGCGATGTATTGCCAAAATCGAATGACTTCATAAGTACCTATCTCAATAATTTGGACAAAGACATCATCTATGGTAGCGTAACAAACACATTAGAAAAACCGCAAAAACCTAAAAGACTAAGATGGCTTTACACCAAAAAAAGAGAACAAAAATCAGAGTGTTCCTCAAATTTTTACATTAAAAAAGTAATCATCCTTCAAAATACATTCGATGAAAGCATTGACAAATATGGCTATGAGGATGTCCTCTTTTTTAGTTCCATAAAGAAAAATGGTTTTATCATATCGTCTTTGAACAATCCCGTAATTCATCTAGATAATGAAAGTGCCTCTATTTTTATAAATAAGGTAGAAACTAGTCTAAAAACCTTAAAGGAGCTCATTGATAAAGGCAATCTAAACGAAACCAATTCTAAGATATATTATTATTATAAAATTATTGATTCGTGTGGTTTGAAAGGTTTACTAAAACTATTCTTTAAAACACTAAATCCACTAATGATTAAGAATTTTAATTCGTCTAGCCCTTCATTGTTTTTATTTGATATCTATAGATTAGGTTATTTTAGCATTATAAACACAAAATAATAATGGCTTACTTTTCTATTGTCATACCGCTCTACAATAAAGAAAGCTATATTGAAAATACAATTAAAAGTGTACTAAAACAAGATTTTGAAGACTTTGAAATTATTATTGTAAATGATGGTTCAACCGATAATAGCCTTAATTTATTAAATCAGTTTACTGACCCCAGAATTCATATAATTAAGCAAAAAAATCAAGGAGTATCTTCAGCAAGGAATAATGGTATTTTAAATTCAACAGGGCAATACATTGCACTCCTTGATGCGGATGACCTATGGTATCCTGATCATCTTACAGAGTTAAAAAATCAAACTTTAAAATTCCCAGATGCTGGTCTTTTTTGCAGTAATTATGAAGTCTTTCTAGATGAATTTATTGTAAAACCCGCACAATTTAATTTTCAGTTTAAAAACAACATATTAATCATTGACAACTTTTTTGAAGCTAGCGCAATCAACTGTGTGGCATGGACCTCGGGAGTAGCATTTAGAAAAAAACAATTTCAAGAACTAGGAGGATTTGATGTAACATTAGACACCAACGAAGATCTTGATCTTTGGATTAAATTTGGTTTAAATCACGACATATCCTTTAACCCAAAAATAACTATGACCTACAAGGCTTATATCAATGACAGCCTTACGAAGGTTGAAACTAACTATACACGTCTCAATTTTTTAAATCGCTTTATCACTGAAGAAAAAACAAATCCATCTTTAAAGTATTTTCTTGATATTAACAGATATGCATTAGCTATTCGTTGTAAAATTTTAAAAGAGAGAGACATTTATTCAGCTGCCAAAGGTTCTATTTTAATGAAGAATTTAAATCTTAAACAGCAATTTTTAATCAACAGTCCAAGAAGACTCATTGTTCTATTCAAAGGCCTACAAAAATGGTTGATTAAAAGAAATGTCTATTTATCAGCCTTTAGATGATTTAAAAACATCAAAGTCCCTAATATAATCTGCTTCTTCAAACTCAGTTGAAGCTAAGACTAAACAAACGGATCCTGAAGAAAAATTTTCAATCTCACGCCAAATTCCTGTTGGTAAGAGCAACCCTTGATTAGGTTTATTTAAAAGTATCTTTTTCCTTTCCTTACCATCATCTATAATCACAGTAAAACTTCCACTTAATGCTATTATGACTGATTCTTGTGTTTTATGCGCATGTCCACCTCTGTAACTATCACTTGGTACATCGTACAAATAATAAACTCTTTGAATTTTGAATGGAATTATAGCTTTCTCGATAACGGCCAAACTTCCTCTTTCATCATGAACCTTAGGTATTTCAACAACATTGCAATCTTGTATTCTACTTTGTTTCATTTTCTATTAAAGATTTCCATTTACTTGTAATTGCATTAACATTGAGATGAGCAACACTTTCTGTAGCATTTTGCTTGCAATCTAGATATAGTTTTTCATCGTTCAAAAATAAATTAAAAGCTGATGACAATGCTGATTTATCATTCGATTTTACAAGTAATCCATTTTTATTGTGATGTATCACTTCTCTTGGCCCAGATTCACAATCTACAGAAACAACTGGTGTACCAACAGCTAAGGACTCTATAATACTCATTGGAAATCCTTCGTAATTACTACTTAGCACCGTAAACTTTGCGTGTTTTACGTATGGAAACGGATTAGGATTATAACCCATAAAAATCACCATATTCTGGAGTTGCATGGTATCTACCAAATCTTTTAAATAAGCTAAATCTTCACCTTTACCCAACAATATTAGTTTAATATTTTTTTCAACTAATTGCGAAATGGCATAACTTTTAATTAATAATGTCAAATTTTTTGATGCTTCTTCAAACCTACCAAAGTAAAGGATATATTGATAAGATAAGTCTAATTTATAAGCTTCAGATTTAACTTTGAGTTCTTCTAAATTTATCGGATTATGAATGTAGTGTACATTATTAAAACAAAACTCATCAATAACTTTCTGTTTAATACTCTTACTGACACCAACAAATTCCTTATTATGTTTATATATAATTTCTGCTTTATTTTTAGAATCAGGAAAATAATTATATATGTTATAATTATGTATCATCGATATCACCCTGGACTGGTTATAAAGCAAGCGATAAATCAAAAATTCTTTAAAAAAACTTCGTCGTGCTCTATTATCAATAATGATATCAAACTTTTCTTTTTTGAAAAACCGACGCATCACTACCAATTTTTTAAAATTACGCTTAGACTTTGATTCTATTTCTAAATTGAATAATTGACCAGCATATTTATAATCAATGCAATTCTTAGTTGATACTATGAAAACATCATAGCCTAAATTAATTAAGATATGAGATAATGTCGCAGAAAAACGTTCTGTTCCACCATCACTTAATGATGTTGCAACAACACAAATTTTTAAATTATTATGTTTTGGCATTAACACTTATCTTTAGCCCAAATGTAATAATATTAATGAAGATACTACTTGTAGGCGAATACAATAAAGCCCATTTAAACATTAAAAAAGGCTTAGAGAATTTAGGGCATGAAGCCACAGTAGTTGGTACTAGAGATGGTTTTAAGAATGTTGAAGTTGATATTGAGATTAAAGACCATTTCACAAGTTTTTTTCTTAAAAAACTGAGAGTACTTCTTTTCTTGCTTTTTAAAATTGATCTTTTTGCCATTTCTGTGAAAAGACAGTTTAAAAATAATAAAGCCCAACTCTCAAATTACGATATCGTTCAACTCATAAACGAAGCACCATTTCATTTTAACAGACGAAGTCATCTTCAAATTTTTGAATGGCTCTTTGAATGGAATAAATGTCCGTATTTTTTATTGTCATGTGGACTCGATTACCCAAGTGTAAAATACGCCTACGACAAAAAGTTTAGATATTCTATATTAACACCATACTTTGAAGGCAAAGGCACTAAAAAGGACTTCTCACCAGCATTAAGCTATCTTACGAAAGAACATATTAAACTTCATAAAGTATTATTTAATAAAATTGAAAGTGTAATTTCAAATGATTTAGATTACCACATTCCACTAATAAATCACCCCAAGTACTTAGGCATGATTCCGCATGCCATAAACTTAAACGAACTCAAATTTATTCAGCCAAAAGTTGATGATAAGGTTATCATTTTCCACGGTATTAACACCTTTAATTATTTTAAAAAAGGGAATGACATTTTCGATAATGCCTTAAAGTTGGTTCAAGAAAAATTTGGTAATAAAGTAGAAATAGATATTGTTAAAAATCTTCCTTACAAAGAATACATTTCTCGGTTTAATCGATGCCACATCTTGTTAGACCAAGTCTATGCATACGATCAAGGTTTTAATGCCTTGGAAGCAATGGCAAAAGGTAAAGTAGTATTTACTGGAGCTGAACAAGAATGGTTAGACCTCTATAATCTAGAAGAAGATACCGTTGCTATTAATGCTCTACCAGATGCAAATGCAATTGCGGAAAAACTTGAATGGTTAATTGAAAATCCTCAGAAAATTGAAGATATTTCTATTAGCGCTAGAAATTTTGTAAAACAACATCATGATCATGTTGAATGTGCAAGGCAATATCTAAAAAAATGGAAAGCTTCTACTGTTAAATAGTCTACTTATCTCTATTAAAATGACGCAGTACCAAAAATAAAACTACAGCGAAATACACTACGTATCTCAATAAATGAGCTATAGGAATTGCTTCTAATCCTAAAGAATCTAAAAGTAATATTGATAAACCAAAAAATAATAAGTGAGAAAGTAGTTCAGAAAACACAAAGGCGTAAACCATTTTCTTAGCTAAAAATTGAGATGCCAAAATTAAGGACGCTAAACGTACAAAATCGCCCAATAACTGCCATTTAAAAAGTGGCGCCATAGCCGAATAGTCATCCTTAAATTGAATATCTATTATAAAAAACCTAAACACATAAATCAATAACATTCCACAAGCAAATAATGGAAGTATTGTCTTATAAATTTTGCCTAATTCTTTGGTAAACTCAATTCTATCGGATATTTGAGCAAACCTAGGTAGCACATAAAGCGTTAAAATAGCATTGATAAATACCATGTAATTTTTAGAAAGCAACAATAAGCCAGTCCAAATACCTGCTTCATCTCCACCTAACTTTTCTTCAACCGAATTTCTTACCCAAACCTCTACTTCATTCAATATTATAGTTGAGGCAAAACTCATCAGGGTAAATGCTAGCAAAGGTTTAGCATACGGAATTTTCAGCTCAATTTCCTTAACCTTTACAAATTCCTTAAAAATCTGCACCATAACAAACAGCATAACAATCACCTGAATGATTGGTGTTATAGCTATCGCGAATATGACTCCTTCAAATTGCTTCTGATATAAGAAAATAATCATTAAACCTGAAGAAATCAGATAAGCAAACAATTCAATCTTAGAAAACTTCTTATAAAGTGAAAGACCACTCACAAAACCATTAAAAACACGCTGTATACTTATAAAAGGCACAACTACAGCGGTAATTTTGATTAAATATGCGTAAGTGCTAGAACCAAAATACTTTTCAGAGAAGAAATCAGCTCCAAAAAACAATATCAAAAACGCAGTTATAGAACCAATAAGAATAAAAACAGTAGTTGTTGAGAATAGCTTTTGAAGTTCCTTATTGTTGTTTTTATGTTCAGAAACATACTTTACAATACCATTAAACACACCAAATGAAGTAAATGAGGACAATTGTGCAATTAAATTTCTAAAATTACCTATTTGAGCATATTGCGTTTTAGAAACAATACCTGAAATCTCACGTTGTAGAAAAAAACCAATAATTAACCTAATTATAATAACTACGGCATTAAGCGAAGTCATCTTTAGTAGTAAATTCTGTGAAATAAATTTTGGAAGTTTCACTTAAGGTCGTTTTAATATTCTTCTAGTCCATCATCATTTAGTACTCCAAATAGAGAACTACCGAAGACAAATAATATTATTAAAAAGTGCATTAAATAACTCAAGCAATGTCCCATAACTGCACCTTCAAGTCCAAATTCGTCAATTAAATACACACTAGAAATATACATTATTACAAAAAGGAAAATCTCCAGAATAATAAAGTGTGTAAACATTTTTTTAGCTAAGAATTGGTAAGCAATTACCATTGATAATACCCGGATGAAATCACCTAACACCTGATAACCAAATAAGTTTTCAATTGGTCTAAATTCTTCTGTAAAAAGCACAGTTACTAAAAAAGAGCGACTTAGATAAACTAGCAATAGTATTACCGCTAAAATTGGCATTACTGTTTTATAAAAACTAAATATTTCTCTCCTAAATTCTTGACGCGAACTAATTTCCGCGAATCTTGGAAGAATATATAGTGCCATTAAAGAGTTAATAAACATTAGATAATAATCTGATACACGAGTAACTGCTGTCCAATAACCTGCTTCTTTTATTCCAATCTCTGAAACTAAATAATTTCTAATTATGATAAACACAATTGGTAATGCAATTGAAGAAACTAATGCCATAATCATATTAGAACTTAACTTTTTAAGAATAGAAAAGTCTATAGCTGATATCTGTATATAGGTCATTAAGTTCTTTCTAAAAGCTATACCGACCACTGAAATCAACAAGTTTAATGCCGGAGTAATAACTACTGCAACTAAAGCACCATCTATCTTCTCTTGCTTTATAAGTAATAAAGTTACTAGAAGTCCTAAAACCTGGCTCGTAATATTAATAACTAAAAGTATTCGATACTTAGAATAACCATTCATTATAGAGAAAATGAACATGTTTAGCGCATAAAAAGGTAATACTAGCGCAAACGTTTCAATGATGTAGGCATAATTAAAGTTTGGAAAAATAAAGTCATTAATAAATTTTGCATTGTAAAAACACAAAAATGAAACAACCATTGTAATAAAAAAACCAAAATAAAATACTGTAGATAAGGTCTTGGTAAGTTCTTTAATTTGGTTTTTTGACTTTCCTATAAACTTTACAAAACCATTATAGAGACCTGCAATAGATAAAGACTGAAGCGTACTAATAAAGTTCCGTAGGTTACCTATTAAGGTCATACCTTCAGGTCCAATAAACATGGCAATAAACTTTGTAATGAGTATTCCTGAAATGATTTTAATACTAACATTTGCAGTATTAAGGTTTGCTGACTTTACAAGGACATTGTCATTTATATACTGAAAAAACTTCTTCAATTAATATCTGTTTACTACTTCAACAACAGTTTTAACTTCTACTTCAGTCATTACTGGACTGATTGGCAAACTTAAAATTCTTTTATGAATTTGCTCTGTAAATGGTAAAGATAAATTAGAATATTCAGATAACGCCTTTTGTTTATGTGGTGGAATTGGATAATGAATCAACCAACCGATATTATTTTTAGTTAAATATTGAGAGAATTCTTCACGATCTTCAACCTCTACAACAAAAGCATAAAACACATGGTTTTCATCCTGGCTATGATTTGATATCATAATCTTTGGATTATCTATGTCCCTTAAATACTCACGAGCGATTTCTCTTCTTCTACGATTGTCTTCATCCAACGTATTTAATTTAATACTCAAAAATGATGCTTGAATATCATCTAAGCGACTATTAAAGCCTACAATATCATTGACATACTTTTTGTTACTTCCATAATTACTAAGGAGTTTGATGACCTCATACAATTCTGAATCGCTCGTAGTAACTGCACCTCCATCACCAAGACAACCTAAGTTCTTACTAGGATAAAAACTAAATGCCGCAGCGTCGCCAATATTTCCAGCTTTATTATTTGAATTATCCTTAGCACCATGAGCTTGAGCTGCATCTTCAATTAAGAGTAAATTATTTGCTTCAGCTAATTTCTTTAAACCTAAAACATCAGCTAATTGTCCATAAAGATGTACAACAATTAAAGCCTTAACATCTTTACTCAAATACTTCGTTACAGTATCTGCCGAAAGATTATATGTTTCAGGGTTTGGTTCTACAAAAACCGGCTCTAACCCAGCATGTAGTACCGATAAAATTGTCGCGATAAATGTATTAGCAGGCACAATAATCTTATCGCCTTTTTTTAACTTCCCAAGTTGGATATATCCTTTTAAAATTAGGGTTAGAGCATCTAGTCCGTTAGCGACACCAATACAATGCTTAGTACCACAATATCTAGCAAATTCATTTTGAAAATGCAATACGTTTTTTCCTAAAACAAAATGCGACGTATCTAAAGACTTTTGAAGAGCATCCTCAAATTCTGATCGGAAACGGTCATTGATTTTATGTAAGTCTAAAAATGTAATCATACAAACACATCATTTAACAACGCATAGTTTTCTGTTTTAATTGTATAAAATCCTTGTGACATAGACCTAGCTCCGAAACCTTCTTTCCAATACTTTAGCCCTTGATTGATCTGTTGACCTTCATTGGTATTTGAAATACCAAAATTAAAATAGGGTTTCCCAATAAAGACCTCATCAAGTAAATATTGATGTAGAAAATCTAAACTACCTAAGGTGTTTTTATCCGCATTTCCAGAAATATATTGACTATGAGCAACATTATTAGTTTCAAAAATTGTTGTACCAGCAACAAGTTCTTCTTTATGATACACATTAAATTGTCGAATCTGATTAGGAAACCTTGATTTTAAAAGTGTAATTTCTTCTAAACTATGCACAGGTTTAACCTCATGTTTTATATCTAAGTTTGGAATTAAAACTGTATTCCAAAACTCAGTAAAACCTTCTACTTCTTTAACAACAAGTTCGTTTTTTTCTCCTCTTTTATATCCGTTTTTCCTACTACGCGAATAGTGTTTAAATCGCATATCTAACGTTGAATGCATATCCATTCGATCTAATGATGCATTCAATTTAAAACATAGATAATTTAATGGATTATTAGTTTGATTTTCTAAAAAAATGCTTGGTAACTCCTTGATAGTAATTGACTTTACACCTTGTTCTGAAAGAAACTTTAAAACAGCTTTAAAAATTAGAATATAATCTTCGGTTTTTAAAACTGATTTATGAATTAATCCACCATAGGTCAACCCTTGATGAGAATAAACCGTGTCACCAACTTTATTCAATGGCAATAGAGCAACAAGAGATTCCTCATTGTAAACCATTAAGGAATGATCCTTGAATCTATCACTATGGTAATCCATAAAATCTCTATGGAACAGAAAGGTTTGTTGGTTACTTTCTGAAAGAAAAGTATTCCATTTATTCTTGCTAGACAGATGATATTGTTTTATATTCATTAATGAAAAATGAATTTACTTTTATATTTTTTTGAAAATTTATTTTAAACTTAATACAAATTGTATTATTCAATTAACACATTTCCACTTTCGTCGATAACCTTCTTCACACTTTTAAAACCAAAGTTATTTAATTTAATATTATAACTTGAATTGTCTTCTAAATGTCCTAAATACTTAGGATTTTCGCCTAGTGACGCGAATAAAACTCTGAATAAATTAACATTAGTTTTTAAATTCGCATCATAATTAGGCACAAGATTATTACTCCATTTAATAGCCGCAATGTTACCAAAAGTTGATCTTATTAATTTAGGCTCTTCAGCAGAGTATAAATGATTAAAACTTTTTAGTCCAACCCAACCACCGTGATCCGCCAGAATAACAATGATGCCATCCTTATCCATAGAAGTTATATCATTCACTAATAATTTTAGCCACGAATTAACTTCGTTTATACGTGTAACATATTTGTCACGTTCATCAACTATAGATTCATCTGTATTCCAAAATTCTACATGGTGTGGTAATAATTTCTCTATAAAAAAGAACTTTGGCTTATTAATATTATCGTTGACCATTTTCTTAAAATCAACCAAAACATTTCTTACTTCATCATCGCCTTTACTATTGTAAGGAAACTCATCAATTGCTATGTTAAATTGATCAAAAGCACTTTGTTTTTTATTTTGTTGAAAATATTCGTCCTCAGCAATAAAATAAGTTTCGTAATTATTTTTTCTTAAAATTGATGCTACTGGATTAGACTGTGTAATAACTTCTCTGGCATTAGCCATTTCTATCTCTGGAAATATCATATCCGCAAACTTATGCTGCTTCATTGAAAACAGTGAAGCATTAGATGTCAAACTAGCTGGATAATTACTCCTAAAATTATCGTAAACTTTAAATTGATTTTGCCTTAACCAATCATACAGTTCACTTTTAAAATTATATGGGGACTCTTCCATAACATTCTGAGAAACATAACCATCTGGCTGTATTACATATATATTAGGAAATTTCTTAAACTTCACATTTTCAATATCGTCATTTTGTATTAACCAGTAATCTGCTTTAATATCTTCATAAAGATGTACAAGTGTTCTAAAGACAGATATACTTGAAAAAAAGAAAAGAAATATAATAAGCTTTTTATAGTTCCTTCTTGGGTCAGACCAAAGCAAATAACCTAGAAATATTATACCAATAAATAAAGCAAAGCCCCGTTTTGGTGATAAAAAAAAGCTATGCAATAAAAACGCAAAGAGACATATTAGCAATAATATTAATAAGGTGTACGCTCTTTGTTTACTGCTAGCACCAATAGCCTTAACCACATAATAAACAGAGAGATAAATTGCAAATGACAACCCTAAAAATCTAAGAACAAAGAAAACTACATGACCAAAAGAATTTGCAGCCCAATAATTATTAGAATAAAAAAAAATTAAAGGTGTAAAACCGGTAATAAATGCTGCTAAAAACGGAACATCTTTTTCATTCTCTATAAAATTGGTTATTCTCTTTTTAAAACTAAAAGCCATTTTATTATTTGTAAAAAGTAATTAATGTTTAAGATATTAAACGATTTTTTAAGAAGAAAATAGTTCTTTCTGAATTTTGAATATCCTTTTTTTCTATAATTTCAAACCAAGAAGAATAGATGGTTTCAAAATTCGCAATAGTATACCATCCAAAATAATCCTTAAAATCAGACTTGCTCTTTAGCAGTCTTTTCACCCACGAATCTTCACGTTTTGGAAACTCAATAATTAAGAATTTAGAAAACGAAGCAAAAAACTCTGCCGATCTAACAAAAGGAACATTACCAGTCAATGATATATGGTGAATAAGAGCTAAAGCTAAAGTAACATCTGGTGCAAATTCCTTCATTCTATCAATAAATGAGTCACGTTCTTTGTTATTTAACCCAATTGCTGAAGATGGATTTATCACATCTAATACTAAAGGAAGTGTACTTCTTTCTTTGTTCTTTTTCATTAATTTGTGATTGATGTCAACGGCATTATTATCTATATCACAAACTAATGAAACATCAATACCTATATCTAATTTTCTAACAAACGTCCCATCGTTCCCACCGATATCAACCAACGTTTTTGGCTTAATATCAGCAACCCAACTATTGATTATTTTTGATTTTTGATTAAAAGCTTCATCAGAATAATTCGTCTTGTCATAATAATTTCCCCATTCAGACTTTTCATTTAACTCAAGTTTTTTGATAAAATCATATAAACTCTTAACGATATTTTGCTGCCCATTTTTAGACAATTTAACCTTGTAACCATTGTCATCATAATCTTCGTTATGCTTTGCTTCTGACTTTGCCAAAAGGTGAATATTAGAATAAATTAATGGATTTAGTTTTGTTTTAAACGGTAACATTGAGCTTACCATTTTCAATGGAATACCATCTATAAAATTATGCATTAACTTCAAAGATTGTGAACCATGATATTTTGCTAACAATAAAGGTCCCAGAAAATGGGTTATAAATTGTTTATATGCTCTCCATGGTGAGCCTTCTTTGTAAAAATCAAAAGATAAAGTATCTATAAAGATTGTCTTTCCCTTATGGAAAGTAACATTAAAGGCAGATGCATCTTTTAATGAAAAACCATGTTCTAAAGCATATTTTTGAAGTCTTAATGTTAACAATGCAGCTTCTTTGTACATATTAAAACTCCATTCGTACGGGTATGAAATAAAAGGAATTTTTTCAGCCTTTAGGATTATTTCCTCATTTGAGTTAGACATCTCTTCATGAGCAATCAACAATTCCTTTTTAATTAAATTTTCATAAAACTTGGAATCTCTTAAAGCTTGGTACTGCTTAAAGTATAAAGGATTTATAACTCTTTTTACATCATTGCCTTCAATCACCACATAACCTGAAGGATCTCTAAAGGATGAAGAATGAGCTTTCTTGATATTCACTTATTTATCGTTTTCTAAATCTGAATCATTAATATCAATATCTTCAAAAATATCTTCATCATTCTTTTTAACTATACCTAAAAATGATTTAATCTTTAGCATTACATTTTTAGAAAAAAGAACAACTCCCGCTATAGCTGCAACAATTGCCTGAATTATCATTGCTCCTAAACCAGGGTCAAAATAAAGAAATGTCATAAAAGCTAGTTTTTTGTAAATATATAATTTCTATTGTTTTACAATAAAAAATAAAAACAACTTTACGACTCCTTTACATGAAATTCATCAATGAGGTTTCCTTAATAGATAAAATAAATTTACACCAAAGATTGCAGCATTTGCAATAATAATTGGCAATCCGATACGTAATGTAGGCATTAAAAATCCGTAAATAATAAAAAGAATACAACCCGTCATATTTACTAGTCGTAATTTCTTAACATCTTTCATTGTGAAGGATACTAGCACCATTAATGATGCAAAATAACCAACATATTCTGTGGCTGTGATTCCGAAAAGCTCCATTATTACATATTATACAAAAAAGAGAAATACGGCTGTATTTCTCTTTTGATATTTATCAATTGCCTTTTATAAACTCTTATTTCGTTTACGATCTACTTCTTTTAATAGAATCTTACGAAGTCTAAGGTGGTTTGGTGTTACCTCTACATATTCATCCTTCTGAATATATTCTAAGGCTTCCTCTAGCGAAAACTTTATTGCAGGTACAATCTTAGCTTTATCATCTGCACCAGCGGAACGTACGTTACTTAATTTTTTTGTTTTCGTCACATTCACCACCATGTCATCTCCACGAGAATTTTCACCAATTACCTGACCTTCATAAATATCTTCTCCTGGATCTATAAAGAACTTTCCACGTTCTTGTAATTTATCGATAGAGTAAGGAATTGCTGTTCCGTTTTCCATAGATACTAAACTACCATTTAAACGCTCAGGAATTCCACCTTTTAATGGTTGATATTCTTTAAAACGATGAGCCATAATTGCCTCACCTGCTGTAGCAGTAAGCAACTGATTACGTAATCCTATAATACCTCTTGAAGGCACGATAAATTCACACACCATTCTGTCCCCTTTAGCTTCCATACTTAGCATTTCACCTTTACGCATGGTAACCATTTCAATAGCTTTACCAGAAACAGTTTCTGGTAAGTCGATGGTCATTTCTTCAAAAGGTTCGCACTTAACACCATCAATTTCTTTAATTATTACTTGTGGCTGACCAATTTGAAGCTCATAACCTTCACGACGCATTGTTTCTATAAGTACCGATAAGTGTAATACACCACGACCAAATACCATAAACTTGTCTGCGCTATCTGTATCCTCAACACGTAATGCTAAATTCTTTTCAAGCTCTTTTGTTAAACGCTCTTTAATGTGACGCGATGTTACAAACTTACCATCTTTACCAAAGAAAGGTGAATCGTTAATAGTAAACAACATACTCATTGTTGGCTCATCAATAGCAATAGTTTTTAATCCTTCAGGATTTTCAAAATCTGCAACTGTATCACCAATTTCAAAACCTTCAAGACCAACTAAAGCACAAATATCTCCAGCTTGTACTTCGTCAACTTTTTTACGACCAAGACCTTCAAATGTATGAAGCTCTTTAATTTTAGACTTCACTATTGAACCATCTCTTTTTACTAAAGATATTGGCTGATTCGCTTTAAGTGTTCCTCTTGTTAATCTACCAATTGCTATTCGCCCTGTAAAAGAGGAAAAGTCTAAAGATGTGATTAACATTTGTGTTGAACCTTCTTCAATTTTTGGCTCAGGAATATGCTCAATAACCATGTCTAATAATGGTTCTATATTCTCTGTTGGATTTTGCCAATCGTCACTCATCCAGTTTTGTTTAGCAGAACCATAAACTGTTGGGAAATCTAACTGCCATTCTTCTGCTCCAAGTTCAAACATTAAATCAAACACCTTCTCGTGTACTTCGTCAGGTGTACAGTTTTCCTTATCAACTTTGTTTACAACCACACAAGGTTTTAAACCTAAGTCTATTGCTTTTTGCAATACAAAACGCGTCTGTGGCATTGGTCCTTCAAAAGCATCAACTAAAAGTAAAACACCATCTGCCATATTTAATACACGCTCTACTTCTCCACCAAAATCGGCGTGACCAGGAGTATCAATAATATTAATCTTAGTATCTCTGTAAACCACAGATACATTTTTTGAAGTAATCGTAATACCACGTTCTCTTTCAAGATCGTTGTTATCTAATATTAAGTCTCCAGTATTTTCATTTTCACGAAATAACTGACAGTGGTACATAATCTTATCTACCAAAGTCGTTTTACCGTGATCTACGTGTGCAATGATTGCAATGTTTTTAATCTTAGTCATGACTCATGCTGATTTTAAGCGCGCAAAGGTACGGCTAAATATCTTCAGTTCGTTAATTATATGTTATATTTTGATAAACGAGCAATCTAAACCCTTCATTTGACGTTTGTATTTTACGATTTGTGAATCAACTGATTTCCTATTAATATACTCAATGATTGCTGTAAAACTCTACTCTAATTGCTTTCAATATTTAATAAAAATGTAATTATGGTAACAGTTTACAAATACATTAAACAAATACCTTATGTCTATTTCATAAGTATCATAGGCTATTGGTTTACTATGGTGAATAAAGAAAATGGTGTTTTAGCACATCCAATTCTGTTATTTGGTATTCCATTCTTATGGCAATTGATAAAACCTAGTATACGACTCAATTTTTCTTTAGGAATTATATTTGTTTGCCTATCCTCATACATCTTATTCGCATACCTTTCAGACTTACTTCAAATTATAAACTTCTCTGAAAAGATAAGATCACTTTTATTCTATGGTGGTACTTTAGTTCTTAGTAATATGACAATGTCACTTTGGATTGTAAAAAATAGTACAAATAAGGTTTTTTAAAATGCTATCTTTGCAGCTAATTTTAAGTTAAGAGCTGTGAATTCTATACCAAAAATAAAACACACCGATTCTGATAATTTCTTCTTGCTTTGTGGGCCATGTGCTATTGAAGGTGAAGATATGGCGCTACGCATCGCTGAAAAAGTAGTATCGATTACAGATAAATTAGAAATTCCTTATGTTTTTAAAGGTAGTTTTAAGAAAGCTAACAGAAGTAGAATTGATAGCTTCACAGGAATTGGCAATGAAAAAGCCCTTAAGATTTTAAAGAAAGTTTCTGAAACCTTTGATATTCCAACTGTTACAGATATTCATGAAGTTTCTGATGCTGCTATGGCCGCCGAATATGTTGATGTATTACAAATTCCTGCGTTTTTAGTAAGACAGACTGATCTTGTTGTTGCTGCTGCAAAAACAGGTAAAGTAGTGAATTTAAAAAAAGGACAATTTATGAGTCCGGAAGCTATGAAACATGCAGTACAGAAAGTAAAAGATTCTGGTAACGATAATGCTTGGATTACGGATAGAGGTACCATGTTTGGTTACCAAGACATGATCGTAGACTTTAGAGGCATCCCAACAATGCGCCAATATGCACCAACTGTTTTAGATGTGACGCATTCTTTACAGCAACCTAACCAAACCATAGGTGTTACTGGTGGACGACCGGATATGATTGAAACTGTGGCGAGAGCTGGTGTTGTAAATAATGTAGATGGTTTATTTATTGAAACACATTTTGATCCAGCAAATGCAAAAAGTGATGGTGCAAATATGCTTCATCTCGATAATCTAGAAGGCTTACTTAACAATTTAGTAGCTATTAGAAAATTGGTTTCTACTTTTTAGATTGTTTACTACCCAGAACAAGCTTGAATGGATTAGTATTTATTTCAAGTTGTTTTTGAAGTACATATAAAACAACCTCATCATTAATATCGTTAACGGATTTATATCTAATTGATGCTACTGCTTTTCGATTGGAGGTTTCATAGTATTCTGTATATTCAGTAAGTTGTTCTCTATGCCAAAAGGCCAAATCAACATAATTTTTAGACTGATTGAGATAGCAAATTGGCAAACCACTATTGTAATAAAACGGAATTCTATATTTATAAAGTAATTCTGGTTGAGGCAAAATAGCTTCTATGATCGCTTGAAGTTGAAGTAATATGGATTTAAAGGGTTCTTCTTGTTTTAGAATATATGCTTCAGCTGGATTCAATTTTTGGAATAATTTTTGTCTAATGTAATAATTATGAAAAGATTTTTACTAGCATTCGGCCTGTTATTATTAGTGTATACTATTAATGCTCAAGACTACAAACATGTAGATTCTATAGTTGACAACTATCCTAAACGTTTCAAATCTATTAAGAGTTTTTCTGACAGAATCAGTTTTGATTTTAAATCAGACCTTGACAAAACTCGCGCAGCTTACTATTGGGTTTCAAATAATATTAGCTATGATTTTGAGAGCTTTTATAGTGTAAGAAACTCAGGTTATAGTTATGAAACAGAGGCAGAATTACTTCAAATTCAGATGACGTATGCTGAAGACGTTTTAAAAAATAAGTCTGCGGTATGTGAAGGCTATTCACAATTATTAAAGTTTACCCTTAGAAACCTTGATATAAATTGTGAAGTTGTTGATGGCTATGCCAAAACAGAAATTAAAGAAATTGGTAGAGTTAACCACCAAGATAATCATGCATGGAATGCAGTATACTTAGACAACAAATGGCAACTAATGGACGCCACTTGGTCTACGGGAAATGAATATGGAAATCCTGGACATTTTGAATTTGATGACGCCTACTTTTTAACCAATTCTGAAGATATGATATGGAGTCATTTTCCGAGTGATAAGAAATGGCAACTCATTGACGAACCTGTTTCTAAACTGGCATTCTTTTATGCACCAATCATGCATCATGGCTACTACGACTCTGGATTAGTATTATCTGAAATGAAAGGCAGCAAAAAATCTGGCAAATTCATAGAGATTTCCTTTGAGAATATAGATGAAACGAAAACATACGACTACATCTTTCCCGAAAAAAGCAACTTTATTGAACCTATTCAATTTGAAAGAAAAGGAAAGTTCTTTGTTGCTAAAATCCCTTACAGCTCAGCAAACGGAAGAGAACTCATCATTTTTGATGATCGTAAAGCGTGTCTGTCTTTTAAGATACGTTAAAAGAGCGCCAAGACACCTAAGACCAAAAGTGCAATACCAATAATTGCTTTAAATGGCATCAGTGCTGCAGACAGTTTTCTCAAACTGGTTTCCAATGCAGGTACTTTGCCGAAAACGTGGGTTAATAATAATATACCTCCGAGAATACTCACAATAGCAATTAATTTAAAATTTAGTATTCCAAGAATGACTAGTGCAAGACCTATAGCTGTTTGAAAAGGTGCTAAAAGACCAGCAATTTTATTAAAAAAGTTGCTATCTCCATCCCACTTATCTAATGTTGCTAAACCAAGTAAAATGCCACCACTGATGTTGGCTATTGCAAAAAGTAATCCCATAACATGATATTTTATGATATAACCTAAAATTAGTTAATATCTTCTAAAATAGTTTTGCTCGAACGAAATAAATTTATTTACTTTGTATTTCAAAGTACTTTTTATATGAGCAACGAAGATTATTTAAAAGACATTAGCGAGATTAAAAATTTAATGAATAAATCTTCGCGCTTTATTTCACTAAGTGGTTTATCCGGAATTTTGGCAGGTATTTATGCTTTAGTTGGTGCTGGTATCGCTTTTTGGTTAGTTGATACCTACAGTGATGGTAAATTATACATTTTTCATGGTTGGGTATTTTGGACTTGCATGCTCGTTCTAGGATTAATTGCTCTATTAAGTGCAATAACAGGAATAATTCTCACCACTCGAAAAGCGAAAAAGAACAATGAAAAAATATGGGATAGTTCTTCCAGAAGATTACTTTTTAACTTTTTAGTACCATTAATCGTCGGTGGAATTTATTGCTTTATCATATTAGACCAAGGACGATATGGCCAAACCGGTGGATTAATGCTGATTTTTTATGGTTTAGCTTTGGTTAGTGCTTCTAAATATAGCATTGGTGATATTAAGTATTTAGGTTATATTGAAATTGTTCTTGGACTGATTGCGAGTTATTATCCAGGATCTGGTTTTTGGCTTTGGGTCATTGGTTTTGGTGTTATGCACATTGTATACGGCACTTGGATGCATTTTAAGTATGATCGTTAAAACTTCAGAAAGTAGCAAAGAAATAAAGTTATTCTGAATACTAAGATTTGAGTATAATAAACAACATAAATAAGCTATTTGATCATAGAATACGACTAGGTATTATGTCTGTTCTTATGGTAAACGAATATGCCGATTTTAAAACCTTAAAAGAGTTGCTTGGTGCTACTGATGGTAATCTCGCAAGTCATACTAAAGCTTTAGAAAAAGCTGAATATATCTTAGTTGAAAAACAGTTTATTGGTCGTAAACCTAACACAAGATATAGTGCAACCAAACTGGGTAAGGCAGAATTTAAAAAGCATATTAACGCTTTAGAGAAATTGATCAAAAAGACATAAATTTTTTTAATCTTTTACTTTGTTTTTCAAAGTACTTTAAACAACTAAAAACATGAACAAAGCAACTTTATTAATTGGCGCCATACTATTTAGCACCTTGTTTTATGGCAAAACTCTTGGACTTAACTTGTTATTATTCAGTATTACAACTGTGGTCATCCTATTTCTGAGTAATAGACATAACTTCAAAAATCAAAGTACTATCATTTTTACATGTCTTTACATAACAACAGGTCTATCGGTCTTCTTTCATGATTCCTTACTTTCAATTATAGCCAACCTTGTTACTTTTTTCACATTAATCGGCTCAATTTCAGAACATAAATCATCAATTTACATCAACTGGCTCAATGGAATTTATTCTTCAGTTGCAGGGCTTTTTCATCGCAATTATTCAGAAGACGCAAACACTCAAAAGGAAATACCAAAAAAGGACATTGATTATATGCACATCACAAAAATCATTGTGATTCCTGGAGCCATAGTCTTCATATTTATTTTGCTGTATCAAAATGGAAATCCACTTTTTGAAGAACTCATTGACAAGATAGATCTTGGATTTATTAACCTACAATGGGTACTTTTCACTGTTCTAGGTTACTATTTATATTCTAATATCTATAAACCCGTTGAAGTAGAACCAGCAACAAAAGTTGATTTAAAAACTGAAAATAACCTAATAAAATCTGAAAAATTCTCAGATCTTATTCTTAAAAAAGAAAATCAATTAGGCATTACTCTTATTGCTCTTTTAAATGTGCTTATAGTTATCTTTCTAATTACCGATGTCACATTTATTTTAACGAATCTAGACATAAGAGCGTCAGTTTTTTCAGCTCAAGTGCATAGTGGTATTAATGCGTTAATTGCTTCCATAATCATCGCCATTATCATTTTACTTTATGTGTTTAGAGGTGATCTTAATTTCTATAAAGACAATCAGATCATAAAGCGATTGGCCTTTTCATGGATTTTATTGAATGCTTTTCTCATTCTTAGTATCGCTGTTAAAAATGGTCAATACATCTATTACTTCGGATTAACCTACAAACGCATTGGCGTCATCATTTATCTCATATTAACACTAACTGGTCTAGCCACCACTTTAATTAAAATAGATAAAATAAGAAACATCTGGTATTTATTTAGACTTAATACCAAGGCTGCGTTTATTGTTTTAGTGATGGCAAGCATGGTTAATTGGGATTATCACATTACCAATTACAACTTTAATTATGCCCAATCTATGGACTTTCAATATCTCATAGAACTATCAAACAACAATACCTTTTTCTTAAAAGAACAAATTGACACTAATGTGACCCACCCAGATTCTATAAGACAGATTGAATATAAGTACAATGAATATGTGAAACAGCTAAGTATGCATTCTTGGCAAGAATTACAGTATGATAACCTAAACCTAAATAAAGAATAAATGATAATCATTTTTCTAATAGCAATACTAATAGTTTTACTCATAACATATGCCATAGTTAGGTTAAGTATCTCATGTGTAATTTGGTCATTTAACATGTCCACAGACATAAGAGACATCTATAAAATCTGCTTCCCATATTACATTATTGGTCTTACAGGCATTGGTATTGCCTTCATAATAGCTTCAAATGCACTAGCCGTTTCAATTTACTATTTCGCTGTTATCTACTTGATGGCATTATTGACATGGCGTAAGGAGTTAAAAAAAGGAATAGAGAAACAAAGCATATTAAAAATTGCCGTTGAATCAAATCAATCCCAACTACCATGAACAACCTATTTAAAACATTACAATCTTTAAGAAAGCAGCTGATCGTTTGGTTATTTGAACATTCACAGCACCTATATACTTCATTATTTAAATCGAATACATCATGGCATATTACCAAATCAGATTTATTAGAGTTTCCAAAAGATTCGTTTGGGAAACATCTTGGTAATTTTTTAAATGACAACAATTTTGAACTTATACCAAAGGTTGAACGCCACGATTGCTATCATGTACTTTGCGGATATGGTACTGATGTTGAAGACGAAATAGCACTGCAATGTCTATGCTATGGCAATGGAAAACGCAGTCCTTATTTGTATGGTGCAATGATTCTTGGTGTCTCCATTTTACCAGATTACTACGATTATTATTACAAATCTTATAAGATTGGAAAACAAGCGCATCCTTTTCATCATTTCGACTATAAAACGCTTTTGAACGTATCTATAGAAGATTTAAGGCAAGTCATCTTTTCAAAATCTCAATTATTTCAACTTAATCTTATGAGCTCATGAAGAAACTAAAAATCGTGTTTTTACTAGGTATTACTATTTTAATTGGTGTATTTATGACCTATCATTGGATAAGCTTTAAAACCAAAGATCTTGTTTTTGATAGTGTTGAACAGATTCCATACAATAAAGTAGGCCTAGTTCTAGGCACAGGAAAATATGCGCAAAGTGGTAACATAAATCTCTTTTACAAATACCGAATAGATGCGGCTGTAACCCTTTATAACGCTGGCAAAATAGAGTTCATCCTGGTCAGTGGTGACAATAGCAGAAAAGACTATGATGAGCCTTCAGATTTTAAGACTGATTTAATGGCAAGAGGTATTCCTGAAGAGAAAATATATCTGGATTATGCAGGATTTAGAACATTAGATTCTGTGGTAAGAGCTAAAGAAATATTTGGCCAGACTGCTATTACCTTCATCTCTCAAAAATTTCATAACCAACGTGCCATATACATTGCAGAGCATTATAATATAAAAGCTATTGGTTTTAATGCAACAGATGTGTACAACTCTCATTTTAGAGAATATTTAGCAAGATCAAAGGCTAGATTAGATTTAGTCTTTAACGTACAGCCTAAATTCTTTGGACAAAAAATAATAATACAATAACACAATGAAATTTCAATTTAATAAACATTATTTGGTTTTGGCTCATACGCTATTTTTAGCAGAATTAGCCATCGCTTTTATTATAAAAACAGGATTTATTCGCTACACCTTTGGTGATTATCTTGTTGTTATTTTACTATATGCAATATTAAGAGGATGCACTAATCTGAATGTGAGGGCTTCAGCTTTTGCAGTCCTCGGTATTGCCTATGGTATTGAGTTTCTTCAACTCACCAAATTCTTAGCCTACTTTAATTTACAAGACAACCAAACCGCCACCTTAATTTTTGGCTCAACCTTTCAATTTGGAGATCTAATAGCCTACACTTTAGGTATTATCACAGTATTAATTTTTGAATATTATTATGGAAACAATAAAAACACTCATACAGTCAAAGTTTAAGAACTTATCCTTAGTAACAACAGCACTAGCCTTTAGTGTCATCATACTTATGGTAAGGATAAAGTTGAACAAATCGTTCTTCTATCTATTTCTTGTTTGGAATGTCTTCCTTGCGGTAATTCCGTATGCCATCACTATGTACCTAAACTCCAAAAAAGAAATTCATCCATTAAAACTTGCATTTTGGTTCTTAGCCTGGTTAGCATTTTTACCAAATGCACCATACATAGTAACAGACCTTATTCATTTAAAAACTGGTAATAATCCTTACATCTGGATAGATATTATTGTGGTATTGTCTTTTGTACTTAGCGGTTTACTACTCTTCTATCTTTCTATATTAGATATGCAAAAAATAGTCATATCAAGATTTAGCAAATTACCAATGCGCTCAATAACTTTAGTTATACTTTTGTTATGCGGATTTGGTGTGTATTTAGGTAGAGTATTACGCTATAATTCTTGGGAAATTATAAGTAATCCACAAGTGCTATGTTTAGATATTATAGACATTATGACATCGCCAATACAACATAGTGACGCTTGGTTATTTACAATTAGTTTTGGATGTTTTTTAGTTGTAGGTTACCTATGTTTTAAAACACTTATTCCTTACCATCCACATAATCCTGAAGATAACTAAAACGCTCAGTAAGAAGACCATCTGAGGTTGTCATTTTTGCGCGCTCAAGAACTCCATGGCTGTCATTATCAAAGAATGCTGGTATCACATGTTCTACAAATGTCTCACCAAAACCTTCACTAGCATCTTTTGGTAATTCGCAAGGCAGATTGTCTACAGCCATAACGGTAATAGCATCAGCCACATCAAAAGCGACTTCTTGCTCGGTTTGTGGGTCATAGCCGTAAAATGGTTCGGCAATTGTAGAAGGTCTTATGGTACTGGCTACTGGTCCATCAATGTCACAAGAGACATCTGCAACAAGATTAATTTTAAAATCCGAAGATTTTGCATCTTCACGTGTAAACAAAAATGGTGCATTATTGCCATAGAAATGACCTGCAATAAAATAATCAGTTTCTTTTGCATAAGGCATAAAATTACTCACGTAACCAGAAGGATCATTATAAAACGCATACTTATCACCTACTTTACCATCTGCACGTTTATTATATTCCATAACATCGGCCATAACATAGACAGGTTCCGTGAAGTCAGTTGTTAAATACAAGGCATCACTCACTTGTTTTATACCTAAATGGTCTAAGATTTCCTTTGCACCATAAGCCACTTTTCCGGTACCTGTAAGTAATATTTTAATATTAGGAACGATAATTTTATCGAGTTCAGCTTTTACTTCATTGAGATCAGCAAGTGTTTCAACCTTAGGCAAATTGAATAATCCATCTCTAATTCCTAAAGCTCTAAACCCGTTATATGCACCAACTAAACCAGCATAACGTCCAAAACCTATCAATCTTGCTCCATTGTCTTTTACAATGGTCTCATGATCGTACATTTCAATATTGTGCTTTAGCATTGCTTTAAGCAACTTACGATTGTACGGTTGTTTTTTTATAGTATGCGAAAAATAGAAATACTTTTTATTAGGAATAAGGTTTTCAATGGGTACTTCTTTTACACCAATCATCACATCAGCATGAGACACATCATCCAATACTTCAAATCCTAGAGCCTCATAAGCGCTGTCAGGAAATATTCTGATATCAGAAGATTCCACAATAAAATTAGCCTCAGGAAATCGATTTCTTGCTTCAGCTAAGGTTTCTGGAGAAAATACAACACGTCTATCTGGTGGATTTTTACGTTCTTTTATAATGGCGAATGTTATACTCATGTTGATTCTTTTGATTGTTTATTCGTTTTAAAGTGACCGAAAACTGACACTGAAAACTGAATACTTAAAACGGAATAATTTTTGCACGAAAATAATCGGATTTAAGAGGTTGCACAACTTTTTTTGTAACTTCGCCGTCCTTTCATTTAAAATTTTGGGGTCGACTGGTTTTGACAGCGAGATGAATTAAATGGTAAGCACGTCGTGTAATGGTATTGACACACGTAAAAGGCTAAACCAATTTTTAAACGGCGAAAATAATTACGCTTTAGCTGCTTAATAACTGAATCATAGTAAGTTCAAGCCTCGGCACACAAGGTGTGCAAGCTAAATGTCTCCAGAAAGCCTTAGTTAATGGCGTTCTTTTTAGAGGCATCGTAAAAATTGACTAAGATTGGGTAAGGCTTTGATGCCCTTTCGAGATTAAAAAGCTAAGCTATAAGTGGGCTGTTTTTTGTCAGTTTATAGTCTAAAACCAATAAAAAACTAAGCGTGTAGAAAGCTCTTTGGTTACTTGTTTGGACGAGAGTTCGATTCTCTCCGACTCCACCTTCGCTCTCTGAAGCCTTGTGCGAAAGAGAGCTTTTTTTGTTTTAAAGTATATTTTTTATTTAACTTAACACTTGTCAACAGAGCTTCGGTGGACGCATCCACTTTTTTTAGTAGCTCAAATTAAGTTATCTCATGACATTATTTTATTCTGTTTACATCCTTAAGTGTTCAGACAACACCTATTATACTGGTTACACCACAAATATTGATAATAGACTAAAAGCACATAACAACAAGGAAGTTCATTACACAAAGAGCAGATTACCTGTGACATTGATTAATCTTACACATTTTATAAACAAGCAAAAAGCTTATGATTTTGAACGTTATCTAAAAACTGGTTCTGGTATTGCCTTTAGAAATAAAAGACTGATTTAAAAGTTGCATTTACAGGATGGGATTCATTAGAGTACAACGCATTTAATCTCTCAAACCTATTAAAATCTTTAAAAATGTAATACTAGTGATTAGATATCAATAAAAACTTGTCGTAATTATCCTATTTTTATAATACATTTATACAAGATTGATATGAATACATATTTTATAGGAAAACTACTGTTATCCCACCAAATATTCATTTTATAGGGTATTTTGTAATTCATATAAACTAGTTAGGTGCAATTTGAAAAACCAAAATGGAAAAGAATAAAATTACTAATCAATATGGGCAAGAAATAGATTTTGAACTACCAAAAGAGTTTAAAATTGAACGCTCAAAAATTATGTACATTGAAGATAAGTCTGGTGGACTTGAGGGAAATTCGAGAATTGGAAGAGTGTTTTTTTCTAAATCAGGTAAAACATTGTACTATCGTGGATTGATTTTCCAAAGCCTGAAAGGAATGGGATTTAAATCTAATTACGTAGAAATAGAATCTGGAGATGAATACTGGATTTCTGGACCAAGAAAAGACCAAAACGACAGATTGTATGGTGGAAATTATGGAGTTGAAATTGACGAAGATGTTAAATCCGAATATTTGGAATTAATACAGAAACAATAATAGTCGGAATTATGGCAACACAAATATGTCCGAACTGTAAAGAGGATAATTTCACTTGGAAAGTAGATGAAGAAGAATCACCACTTACTATTTGGGATTGTGGAAGTTGCGACTATCGAGCTTTTGAGAATGAATCTGACGAACGGAATTGCTTAAAGTGCGAAAAGAAAACTGAATCGAAATTGAAAGATAGTCAAAAGGAATATTGGTGGTGTTCGAATTGTAACACGACTGAATTAATAAAAAACTGCACCTAACAACGGCTATAGTTCATTACGGCTGAAATTCTTAATCGGAATTTCAAGCCTTTTTGCTAAATTTATGGTTACTGAGGAATGATACTCGCGTACCATTCCGTAACGAAACCATAGCCAAAACCGATGATAACACATTCGCCAAAGGCGAACTTCAATCTGCGCTGCTTCGCAGACAATGCATCTTTAAGTAGATGTGTTATCATCTAAAGGGTTAAACCAAATTACTATTTCAGCTTTACCAAAGTCAATCGCCTTCTACGGGCTTCGAGCCAAAACGTGCGACATCGCCGGTTAAAAGTAATTTGGCCCTGATCATCG
>NZ_JABSSU010000014.1 GCF_013213835.1 Winogradskyella sp.
ACTGGCAATTTAGATAGTGCTAATGGTAATGAAGTTATGGATTTGCTTATAGATCTTAACGAAGCTGGCACTACAATAATTATGGTAACACACAGTGAACACGATGCTAAGTATAGTCATAGAATTATTAGAATGTTAGATGGTCAAAAAGTTACCGAAAACATTTTAGCATAAATAATATCATCAATCAAAATCAATCTGGTTAAAACACTTCAGATTTAATGCCAACCATGTCAATCAATCAACTTATCTGAAGTGTTGATAACCAAACAACTCACCTTCGATCAAGCTATGGTGAATCAATCAAAAAACGAACAGTCTATCTTTTAAAAATAGATAGGTTATAATCAAGAATATCATGCTTAAAAATTATTTCAAAATAGCTTTTAGAAATCTACTTAAAAATAAGGTGTATTCACTTATTAATATTTCTGGTTTAGCTATTGGTATGGCAGCTACTATACTTATAGGGTTATGGATTTATGATGAATTAAATTTTAATAGCCATTTTAAAAATAAAAATACTATAGCTCAGATTTATCAACACCAAACATGGAATGGTGTTACTGGCACTGGGCCGGCAATTCCTCGACCTTTAGAGTTTGCTTTGCGAGAAGAGTATAATGACAATTTTAAGCATATAATAATGGCGTCATGGGAGCAACCACGTTATTTAAAGTATGGTGAAACCAATATTTATATTACCGGAAACGCTATGCAAAAAGGTGCCCCTGAGATGTTAGAATTGGAAATGATTTCTGGTGTAAGAAATGGGTTAGAGGATATGAATTCTATTATGATATCAGAATCTACATCAGTTGCAATTTTTGGGTCTAAAAATCCCATTGGTAAAACTATAAAGGTAAATAATGCACATGATTTAATGATTTCAGGTGTTTACAAGGACATTCCAGAAGGTAATCATTTTGGTGATATGGAATATATCATGTCCTGGGATTTTTATGTCACCACTCAAGAATGGTTAGAGCAGACAAAGGATGTGTGGGATAATAATTCGTTTCAGTTATTCGTGCAGATCAATGAAAATACAACTATGGATGCAGTGACATCTAAAATTAAGAACATAAAAAAGACTAAAGCTCCTGATTTAGTAGAATACAATCCTGAGATGTTTTTATTTCCGATGGAAGATTGGTATCTGCGAAATGATTTTGAAAACGGAATCCAATCTGGTGGACGAATTGAAAATGTTTGGCTTTTTGGTATTATAGGTGCCTTCATTTTGATTTTAGCTTGTATTAATTTTATCAACTTAAGCACAGCACGTTCCGAAAAGCGGGCTACAGAAGTAGGTATTAGAAAGTCTATAGGTTCACAAAGAGGGCAACTTATTTTCCAATTTCTAACGGAGTCATTTTTAATAGTGGTTTTAGCTTATGTTTTTGCCACAGGTATAGTATTGTTGAGTCTAAATTCGTTTAATAACCTTGCTAGTAAATCAATCGTATTTCCATGGACAAATATTGGTTTTTGGTTGGGTTCTGTTGCTTTTATTTTTATCACTGCGTTTTTATCGGGTAGTTACCCTGCATTATATTTATCATCATTTAATCCGGTTGCGGTCTTAAAAGGCACATTTAAGGCAGGACGTTTTGCCTCTTTGCCGCGAAAAGTACTTGTAGTAACTCAGTTTACTGTTTCTATCGCATTAATTATTGGAACCTTGGTGGTTATGAATCAGATTCAGTTTAGCAAAGACCGACCAACAGGTTACGATAAAGAAGGACTTATTCAAATTCCAGTAATGAGTGCTGAATTTGAAGGCAAACAAGAAGTTATGCGAAATCAATTTTTAGCTTCTGGCGGAGCTATTCATATGACAACAACAAGTAGTCCTACCACAAGTGTTTGGTCTAATCGTAGTGGTTATACATGGGAAGGAAAACCCGAAGGACTTCAGGAGGATTTAGCTTACACTTCTGTTAATTATGATTTTGTAGAAACCTTGGGTCTTAAGATTATCGATGGTCGAGGATTTTCTAGAGAGTTTGCTTCAGACTCTAATGCGGTAATTCTCAATAAAACAGCTTTAAAGCACATGGGCTTGCAAGATCCTGTTGGTAAGATAATCAGGTCTTCTAATGGTGAAGGTGAATTTTTAGATTTGAAAATAATAGGTGTTATAGATGATATGGTAGTACAATCGCCATATGAACCAGTGAAACAAGCCATGTACGATTTTGATAGATGGGGAAACATTGCCTTTTATAATTTAAGACTAAATCCTAAAAAAAGTACTAGTGAAAACTTATCATTAATTGAAAGTGCCTTTAAACAAAATTTCCCAGGGACACCATTTGATTATCAATTTGTAGATGAAGAATATGGAATGAAATTTAGAGCAGAAGAGCGCCTTGCAAGTTTAGCAAGAGTATTTACCGCATTGGCCATTTTTATAAGCTGTTTAGGGTTGTTTGGTTTAGCATCGTTTGTGGCTGAGCAACGTACCAAAGAAATTGGAGTGCGCAAAGTATTGGGTGCTTCGGTAAGTCAACTATGGCTGTTATTGTCTAAAGATTTTATAACCTTAGTTACAATAGCTTTAGCAATTGCATCACCCTTAGCATATTATGTTATGAGCGGATGGCTTCAAAAGTTCACCTATCGTTCACCCTTAGGTTGGGATGTTTTTGTGATAGCATGTTTTGGTGCAATAGTAATTACATTAATTACAGTGAGTTTTCAAGCTATTAAGGCTGCAACCACAAATCCTGTTAAGTCATTAAGAACAGAGTAGCCAATCATCAATATGTTCTGAATGTATTTCAGAGCTAAAATCAAGTGTTATGTTTAAAAATTATTTAAAAATAGCGTTTAGAAACCTTATAAAAAACAACGTATATTCATTTATAAACATTTCTGGTCTAGCAATTGGAATGGCAGCAGCTATGTTAATAGCTTTATGGATTTATGACGAATTAAGCTATGATAGTTATTCTAGAGATAAAGCATATATAGCTCAAGTTTACCAGAGTGAAACCTATAACGGTATTGTAGATACTGGAGCTGCCATACCACGACCTTTAGAGTTTGCCTTGCGTGAGGATTATGCTGATAATTTTGAGCATATCATAATGTCTTCATGGAATGAAGCACTTAATCTAAGCTATGAAGATATTAATCTTACTTTCTCTGGTAATTTTATGCAATCTGGCGCTCCAGATTTATTGGAGCTAGAGTTTCTTGATGGTGATGAAAATAGCCTTGAAAAATTAAATGCGATAATGATTGCACAGTCTACAGCCAAAGCTTTGTTTGGAGACGAACCAGCGATCGGAAAGACAATTAGTATTAATAACTACTTTAATCTTAATGTCTCTGCAGTTTATAAAGATTTACCGAATAATTCATCTTTTAGTAGTGTAGAATTTATAATTCCATGGGAAGCACTAATTGCTGCAAGTGATTGGCATAAGCGTGTAAGAGATAATTGGGGCAATAATTCCTTTCAATTATATGTAAAAATTAATCCCAATACAACGATGGAAGCCGTTACTCAAAAGATCCTTAACGTCAAGAAAGATCGTTCTAAGGACGAAGCAGAATTTAATCCACAAATATTCTTATTCCCTATGGAAGATTGGTATTTAAGGAATAATTGGGATAACGGTGTGCAAACTGGCGGACGCATTGAGAACCTATGGATGTTTGGAATAATCGGTGTATTTATTTTATTATTAGCCTGTATTAATTTTGTGAATTTAAGTACAGCGCGATCTGCAAAAAGAGCAATTGAAGTTGGTATCCGTAAGTCTATAGGTTCTCAAAGAAGGCAACTTATTTTTCAGTTTTTATCTGAGTCTTTTGCAATTGTTGTTCTTTCCTTTGTCCTTGCTATTGGGATTGTGTTATTATTCTTGAATGGGTTTAATGCATTGGCAAGTAAAAGCATTGTATTTCCATGGAGTAATTTAACGTTTTGGTTAAGTGCCCTAGTTTTTATTGTAATTATGACAATACTGTCTGGTAGTTATCCAGCTATGTATTTGTCCTCTTTTAACCCAGTAAAAGTATTAAAAGGAGCTTTTAAAGTAGGGAAAAATTCTTCCTTACCTCGAAAAATTCTAGTGGTTACTCAGTTCAGTATTTCGGTGGCGTTAATCATTGGAACTTTAGTAGTAATTGATCAGATTCAATTTAGTAAAGATCGGCCAGTTGGGTATGACAAAGAAGGTCTCATAGAGGTATTCACTTTAAGTGACGAATTTGATGGTAAGCAAGATTTAATGCGAGAACAGTTTATAAACTCTGGAGGTGTCGTAAGTATGACCACTATGAGTAGTCCTACTACTGATGTTTTTTCCAATATTAGTGGTTATAATTGGGAAGGAAAACCAGAGGGCTTTCAGGAAGATTTTGCATTTATCTCTGTCCATTATGATTTCGTTAAAACCCTTGGCCTTAATGTAATTGATGGCAGGGCTTTTTCAAGAGGATTTGCTACAGATTCTTCTGGTGTGATACTTAATAAAACAGCAGTGGATTATATGAAAATACAAGATCCTATTGGTAAATACATTCGCCATAATAATCCTAGTACTAATGTAAAGCCCTACAAGATCATTGGTGTAATTGAAGATATGGTTGTAACCTCACCATATAGCAAGGTTAAGCAAGCCATGTATGTTTTTGATACCCAAAGTAGCATGAATTTCTATAGTCTCCGCTTAAATCCAAAAAATAGCATTTCGGAAAACCTTTTACTTATTGAAAGTACGTTTAAAAAGAATTTTCCTAATACACCTTTTAATTATCAATTTGCTGATGAGGAGTATGGAAAAAAATTCAGGGCTGAGGAGCGTATTGCAAGTTTAGCACAAGTATTTTCTGCATTAGCCATTTTTATTAGCTGTTTAGGGTTGTTTGGTTTAGCATCGTTTGTGGCTGAGCAACGTACCAAAGAAATTGGAGTGCGCAAAGTATTGGGTGCTTCCGTTGGTCAACTATGGCTCTTATTGTCTAAAGATTTTATAACCTTAGTAACCATAGCTTTAGCAATTGCATCACCCTTAGCATATTATGTTATGAGCAGATGGCTTCAAAAGTTCACCTATCGTTCACCCTTAGGTTGGGATGTTTTTGTTATAGCATGTTTTGGTGCAATAATAATTACATTAATTACAGTGAGTTTTCAAGCCATTAAAGCTGCAACCACAAATCCTGTTAAATCATTAAGAACAGAATAAATATTAATAATCAAAAATCATTATAAAAAGTAAACAATTATGCTTAGAAATTATTTCAAAATAGCTTGGAGAAATATCATGAAGCACAAGATGTTTTCCTTAATTAATATTATAGGTTTAACAATTGGTTTATGCACATCATTCATTATTGGGTTAATGATTTACTATGATTTTACTTTTGACAATTTTCATAAAGATACTGATAGAATATATAGAATAGTCACTGACTTTGATAGCTCAGAAGGTGAGTTTTATAATCCTGGTGTGTCAACAGCATTAGAAACCGCAATTGAGGATAATTCAAGTTTTGAAATCGTCAATGGGTTTTATATTCTGCGTCCTTTTAAGGTAGAAAACAAGGTTAATCAAACCGAATTTAAATGGCCGAGTTTTGTAATCTATGCTAATGCATCTTATTTTGACATGTTTAAATATAAGTTCTTAGCCGGCAATGAGAATACGATTCTATCAAATCCAAATGAGGTCATTCTAACTGAAAATAGAGCTAAGGAATATTTTCCAAACCTAAAACCTTCCGAAATAATTGGTAAAACATTGGTTTACAATGACTCTTTAAATATTAATGTTACTGGCGTTGTAGAGAATTTTAAAAGTAGAACAGATTTTGTTTTTGAGGAATTTATTTCTCATCCAACAATATTACAGACAAGACTTAGAGAAACTTTTATTGAAAGAAATTGGAACAGCACTAATTCTAACTCCCAATTGTTTGTGAAGGTTAAAGAAAATGATGATTTAAATAAAGTTAAAAAAGAACTACACGAATTAGCTGAAGCAAATACAGACGAAGATTCTAAAAAATATGGACAAACAAGAGAGTTTGTTCTGCAACCTTTACGCGACATTCATTTCAATGAGGATTATGGTATATATGATTGGGAAAAAGGAATGGCGAGTAAAGTACTATTAAGGAACTTAGTATTAGTTGCAATTTTTCTTTTATTACTTGGTTGTATCAACTTTATTAATCTAAATACAGCTCAAGCAACGCAACGTGCTAAGGAAATTGGTATTAGAAAAACATTGGGGAGTTCTAGAAAACAATTGATTTGGCAATTTATGGGTGAGACCTTTATTCTCGTGTTAATTTCAGCCATATTATCCGTAGTAATGACTAAATGGTTGATAAAAGTATTTTCAGATTTTGTACCGTCAGATTTAGAATTCAGTTTATTAGCAGAACCCCTAATTTTACTAGGTATTATTTTACTCTTAGTACTTGTTACGTTTTTATCTGGCTTTTATCCTGCATTAGTTTTGTCAAAATTTAATACTGTTTCAGTTCTTAAAAACCATTTAGGTATTGGAGATAAGAAAGTAGGTTTACGTAAGTTTTTAACTGTATTTCAGTTTACAATCGCTCAGATATTTATCATAGGCACCTTATTGGTAGGTAAGCAGATTAATTTTTTACTGAGTAAGGATATGGGTTTTAAAACAGAGGCTATAGTATCTGTTTTTAGTCCGAGGAGTGAGGGCGAACTATCAAAAAAGGAAATTTATGCTCAAAAACTCAAGTCCATACCTCAAATAAAAAGCATTAGTTTAGGTGGAATGCCACCTGCATCTTTTAATACCAATTCTTCAACGACCACATTAAACAATGGCAATTCAGAAGTACAGTCAGATTTACAATTTATTTTTGGAGACACGCAGTATCAAAAACTTTTTGAGCTTGAACTTTTAGCTGGAAGAGTATATAGAAATGACACTATTCAAGAATTAGTAATTAATGAGGCTGCTCTTAAAGCTTATGGTTTTAGTCAACCAAAAGAGGCTCTTGGCTCTATGGTAGATTTTGGTGATAGAAAGGTTCCAATTGTTGGTGTCATGGCAGATTTCCATCAACGTTCACTTCGTTCAGACATTAAACCAATGGCCTTGGTAGGAGATTGGTATCGTAAGGATTTTACTCAATTTAGAGCCGTGCATATTGCGTTTAATAATTCTAGTTCGGAAGAGCTAAAATCTACCTTAAATACAATTGAATCTTTATATAAACAAGTTTATACAGAAGTTGAGGATTATCGTATAGAATTCATGGACGAATCAATCGCAAAGTTTTATGATCGTGAGAAGAAGGTTTCTAAGTTGCTAAATTGGGCAACAGGTCTTTCTATTCTTATTAGTTGTCTTGGTTTATTAGGTTTAGTTATTTATACGACCAACAGACGTATCAAGGAAATTGGTGTTAGAAAAGTGCTTGGTGCTTCGATACTTCAAATAAACACGTTGTTGTGCAAAGAGTTTTTAGTACTTGTGGCTATAGCTTTTGTTATTGCAGCACCATTAGCATGGTATGGTATTAATGAATGGCTTCAAGATTTTGCCTTTAAAACAACTATGAGTTTCTGGGTTTTTCTTATAAGTGGTTTATCAATGATTGTCTTTGCCTTACTAGTAATTAGTATAAAAACCCTACGGGCAGCAAGTGTCAATCCTGTAAGTTCATTAAGATCTGAATAGTCCTTTTTGTCAATAATTCAATCAAATTTGACCGACTAAACTTTGGTCTTAAAAACGAATTTTATGTTTAAAAATTATTTAAAAATTGCATTTAGAAATTTCTTCAGAAACAAACTCAATAGTTTTATAAACCTGGTCGGTTTGTCTTTAGGTTTGGCAGCGTGTATTTTAATTACCATGTATGTTTCTCATGAGAAGAGTTATGATAAGTTTCATGAGGACTCAAATAAAATTTATACAACTGTTGGAGAATTTAAAGTAGGTGACGAAAAAATAAGAATGAAAAGAATGAGTCACGTTGTAGCAGGCCAGCTAAAAGAGAATGACTCAAATATTGATGAGGTATTAAGGTATTATAAGCATAATCAGGCTATGCGTGTTGCTACTATATTACCTAAGTCACAGCCAATCTCTGAAGACAATATTGCTGCAGTCGATGCAAATTTTTTCACGTTCTTCTCATTTAATTTATTGTACGGAAATGCTGAAAGTGTATTGAATCAACCATTTTCAATTGTATTAACTAAAACTGTATCTGAGAAATATTTTGGTTCGCAGAATCCAATAGGTAAACAACTTAGCTTAAATCAAGATAAGGCATATACATTTACTATAACTGGTATTATGGAAGACTTTCCATCAAACTCATCCATCACTTCAGATTTTTTGATTTCTATGAAAAGCTTATCGGCAATGGAAGAAACAAAAGAATTGATGAGTACTGATTATTTTCAAGGAGGAAGTTTTACAACGTATTTAAAATTGAAGGATGTTAAAAAGGCAAATGAAGTAGAGGCAACAGCAATGCGATTAGACCGTTTGACCAATGAAGAAGCAGATACAACTTTTGTTCTAGAAAAGTTTACTGAAACACATGATTTAAATGCAGATAATGGTAGATTTAATTATTTAAGTGTGTTTCCAATTGTAGCTTTGTTGATTTTAATACTTGCGCTAACAAATTATATGAGTCTTACGACAGCGCGGGCTGGCACACGAGCAAAAGAAGTTGGTGTTAGAAAGATAAGCGGTGCAGGTAGAAAGAGCATTGCGCTTCAGTTTTATATTGAGTCAGCAATTTTTGTTTGTATTTCATTCGTAGTAGGGCTTCTAATAAGTATTCTTTTTAAAGATCTTTTTTTAGAGTTGTTAAACATCAATGTTGATAATTCCTTCTATTTTAATGGTCTGTTTATCATGGTGTTAACTGGAGTGTTCCTTTTTGCTGTTGTAACTTCAGGAATTTATCCTGCTTTGGTCTTATCGTCTTTAAACCCAATTAAGAATTTCAAAAATAAACTTACAAAGCATACAGGTAGTGTTTCTGTAAGAAAGGTCTTTACAATATTTCAGTTTGCTATTGCCGTTTTACTCATTATATGTGGTATTGTTATGAGCGCACAATTGGACTTTATGCGAAATAAGGACACTGGTTTAATCAGAAGTAATATTATTATGATTCCTGTTGAAACTTCAATGATGACAAATGCGACTGCATTTAGAAATGAAGTTGATAAATTACCTGAAGTTGAACAAACAACTTTAGCTATGAATCAGATATATGGTGGTTATAGTGCCTATTTTGTTTCAAAAGAAAATAGCCAAGAAAGTTACACAGTATCTACATTTAATGTAGATGAACATTTTATAAAAACTTTAGGTGTTACATGGTATTTAAAACCTAAAGAAAGAACAGCTTTCTCAGAAAACAGTAAAGTGATTATTAATAAAAAAACAATCGAAGGTTTAGGGTTAAAACCAGATCCTAGAGGTGAGCAAATGAATTTTGGGAATAGATCTTTTGAGGTGGCGGGTGTTGTTAATGATTTTAATTATACATCGTTAGAAAACCCAATAAAACCTTTAGCATTCTTTGTGAGTTCAGAGACTAATGCCAATGAGAATATATTAGGTGTTTACAACTCTTATTTATACGTGAAGCTCGCCGACAAGGTTGAGATTCCTAGTTTACTAGATAAGTTAGAAGGCACTTACAAAGAATTTGATGAAACAGTATCTTTTTCTTATCAATTTATGGACGATGCCTTTGATACCCTATACAAAGCCGAAGAGCGATTATCTTTTGTTTTTTATGTATTTGTTGTTTTGGCCCTAATAATTGCAGGTTTAGGTTTACTAGGATTGGTTACGTTTATGGCAGAGAAACGCATGAAAGAAATTGGGATAAGAAAGGTTTTAGGTGCATCCATATCCGAAATAGTTGTTTTGCTTTCTAAAGACTTTATAAGATTAGTTCTGTTAGCAATTGCAGTTGCTACACCACTAGGTTGGTATTTATCAGATAGCTGGCTTAGTTATTTTGCATTTAAGATAAATGTACCATGGTGGTCTTTTGTGATTGCAGGTGCTATTGCGACACTTTTATCAGTTCTAACCTTATCAATCCAAGGACTTAGGGCCGCCACAAGTAATCCTATTAATTCACTTAGATCTGAATAAATGTTGGTTTTAAATATTGTTCGTTTATGAACAAAAAGTGTATCATTTTCGGACAATTTTGAGTAGTTGTAAAAATTTAAATTACAGATAATCAGAACCTTATGTTTTTGGCATCATCTTCACTATGTTATTATAAAGAGTTTTAAAATTCATCATGATAAAAAATCACATTACAACATCAGTACGAAATCTTTGGAAAAATAAAACACTATCCATCCTTAATTTACTTGGTTTAAGCATTGGTATTTCTAGTGTATTAACTTTGCTTTTTTCAGTTTATGCCTATTATACAGCTGATAATAATATCCCTGAAAAGGAATCCATTTTTTATTTAAAAACTGTTTTGAAAAATGGGGATGAGTATCGCTCAGTTCCGTATCCTTTTTTAGATGTAATTAAGTCTAGTTCGCCAAAAGTCATAGCAGGTACACATTTACACGGTTGGGGAAATATATGGTTAGAAAAGGATAATAAGGATTTTCAGAATAGAACTGACTATGCAGACCCAGAGTTTTTTGAGGTTTTTGATCTTCCTTTTAAATATGGGAATTCTGATACAGCATTAAAGAATAAATATTCAATTGTATTAACCGATAAAGTAAGTCGTCAAATTTTTGGTGATTCTAATCCTGTAGGTAAAACACTTATTGGTGCAGATACATTAAATCTCCAAGTGACGGGAGTTTTAAAACCTATAAGTCCATATTCATCTTTTAGATTAGGTGTTATTTTGCCGAATACTATTTTAAAAGAAAATCCAAATTTTGTAGCACAAAACAATTGGGAAAATAGTTTTTCTCCAATTGATTTAAAGTTAAGTGCTGATACAAATATTGCGGGGTTTCAGGAACACATAACTCGACTTGTTGAAGAGCATTATACTGATTTAGAATCTATTTCAGAAGTAAAATTAATGCCTTATAAAGAAATGAGAACTGATTTAATGCCTATTGTAGATGTTATAATTACGAGTTCAATTGCCGCATCCTTTTTTATTTTATTGATTATACTTGTGAATCTATTGAATCTGAATACTTCGACAATGTTAGGTCGCACTAAGACATTGGCTGTGAGAAAGGTATTAGGAAGTTCTAAGAAAAGTTTAGTTTATCAGTACTGCATTGAAAATGGTATACTTGTTTTTGTGTCAATTGGATTATCAATTTTGTTATTCCTTACAGTGAATTTACCAAGGCTTAATGACGCTTTTGGTCCTGAATTTGGAGAAATATCATTTAATATTCTAAACGATTATCCTGTAATTGCTGGTATAGTTATAGTTGGTATTTTATCAACACTTATGGTATCTATAGTTCCGAGTTTACGTTTTGTAAAAATTCCTGTGACTATTGGTATAAAAGGTAAGATTGATCGAATTAAGAATAACTTTTTGTTAAGGAATTCATTTATTATTCTACAATTTAGTATCGCTATTTTGTGTATCTGTGTCTCTGTAATCCTTAATAGACAGATTAGTTTTATGAAAAGTGCAGATCTTGGTTTTGAGCGCAATAGTATTTTAGTCGGCAACCTAGATTTAGATTATAAGAATTTGGATGATGCTCAGTCTAAATTTAATGCGTTACTTAATGATTTAGAGTCTAATCCTTATGTTAAGAGTGTGTCAACCAGTGAGTCTATTCCGTCTGACTACTATTTTAATTACAGTTCGTATTATGATCCTACAATTAATAACGATGTCAGAATGCGAAGATCATACGCTGATGACTCCTATTTTAAAACATTAGAGGTTCCATTAGTAGAAGGACGACACTTTGACAGAAATATAGATCAGCCAGATGAAAGGCCAGTAATAATTAATGAAGCCGCAATGAGAGCATTCGGATGGACTTCAATAGAAGGAAAACGACTTAATTATAAAGATTCTAATAGTACTGGTTTACCAATTGTTGGTGTGGTTAAGGATTTTCATTATGAAGATTTACAGGAAGCGGTTGAACCTTTAGTACACATATATCGTAGTCATAAAGAACTGAGACTGCACAGGTTTTTGACAGTTAGTGTTCAAGAAGGTCATGAAATTAGTGTTGAGAATAAAATTACTGAAGCTTTTAATGACATTTCATCTCGAAAGACTTATGTACAATCACGACTTTCAGACATGGTGAGTGGACAGTATTTATTAATTGAAGGTATATTAAAATCAGTTAATATAACGGCATTGACAGCCATTTTTATTAGTTGTCTTGGGTTATTTGGTTTAATCTCATTTACAGCAAAGCGAAAAGTCAAAGAAATTGGAATTAGAAAAGTACTTGGTGCGAGTGTAACAAAAATTGTTCTCTTATTATCAAAAGATTATTTAATACTAGTTGCTGTTGCGGCCATAATTGCATTTCCACTGGCATGGTATATAATGAGCACTTGGTTAGATAAGTTTGCTTACAGCATATCAATTAAATGGTGGATGTTTGCTGTTGCCGGTTTAATTGCATTATGCATTACCGCCATAACATTAGGTCTTAGAGCAGTTAGAAGTGCTACTGCTAATCCTGTAGATAGTTTAAAAACAGAATAAGAATTAACAACAATCAAAAAATGAGCATATTATTAAGTTTAAATGAAGCGACAAGGTCTGTAAATTCAGGTAACAATAAGGTTACTTTATTGAACAACATCAACCTGCAAGTAAAGGAAGGAGAGTTTATTTCGTTAATGGGTCCGTCGGGTTCTGGTAAATCTACACTTCTTAATTGTATAGGAATGTTAGATAATTTTAATGGTGGTGGTTACACCTTTTTAGGACAACCTGTTCATAGTATGAAGGAAAAGAAAAGATCTATGCTTTACAAAGAATATATAGGTTTTGTATTTCAGGCTTATCATCTGATTGATGAGTTAACTGTATTTGAAAATATAGAAACTCCATTGTTATATAAAAATGTTAAATCATCAGAACGCAAAGCTTTAGTAGCTGATATGTTAGATCGCTTTAATATTGTTGGGAAAAAAGATTTATTCCCTGAGCAATTAAGTGGCGGACAGCAACAATTAGTTGGTATTGCAAGAGCTCTTATAGGTAATCCTAAACTCATTCTGGCTGATGAACCCACAGGAAACCTTAACTCTAAGCAAAGTACAGAAATAATGGAATTATTTTCAGAATTAAATAAAGAAGGAGTTACAATTATACAAGCAACACACTCGGAGAAGAATGCCTCATATGGTTCTAGAATTATTAATCTACTAGATGGGGAAATAGTCTCAGAATAACCACAAAATTATGAAACATTTTCAATTCTTATTTGCCATCATTTTTATGATGGGTTGGGGAGCATTTGCTCAAAGCGAAATCTATTCATTGGAAGATTGTATCAAAATTGCCCTTGAAAATAATATAGATTTAAGGTCCGCTAACCTAAGGGCTAATTCAGCTAAGATAAATCACCAACAATCAAAAGCTAATATTTTACCCACAATAAACGGAACTTTTAATCTTGGTAAAAATGATGGTCGTAGTATTGATCCATTCACAAATGACTTCATAAATCAAGAGTTAACATTTTCAAATATGGGATTGAGTTTAGATTTTACTGTGTTTAACGGTTTTAGATTATTAAATGCTGCAAAGCAAAACCGATTGAATAGAAAAGCCGCAGAACAAGAACTAGAGGCTGCTAAACAAGATTTGGTGTTAAACGTCACTTTAGCCTATTTACAAGTGCTTAATAATAAAGCTGTTTTAGGTTTAACCGAGCAACGTTATGACGCTACAAAACAGCAACTTAAAAATCAAGAGGATTTCTATAAAAATGAGTCTGGAAATCCAGCAGATTATGCTGATATTTTAGGACAGTTAGCGAATGATGAAACGAGTATTTTAACAACTCAATCCAATTTGAATAATTCAATTCAGACACTATTACGATTATTAAATTTACCTAGTAATTTTGAAATTGACCCTCAAAATCTAATGCTAGAAGTTGAAAGTTATAATTTAACTGCAGAAGAGGTGTATAAAGCTGCTATCGAGAATTTAGCAACATTTAAGGCGAATGAATTAAGGATAGAAGCTGCAAAAAAAGGTGTAAGCGTAGCGAAATCTCAATTTACACCAGAAATTTCCATTTTTGGTGGAGTTAATACAAACTATTCTAGTGCTGCACAACTCTTTAATTTAACAGGTAGTACAATTGTTGATACAGGTGCTTTTGTTACAGTTGAAGGACAAGAGATATCAGTTCAATCAGAACAACCAATTTTTGAAACTCAGACCATTAGTTATGAGGATCAATTAGATAATAATTTAAACACCGTAATTGGTGTTTCTGTAAATGTGCCCCTATTTAATGGATTTAGAGCAAAGAATAATGTAGCATTAGAAAAAATACGAGTACAAGAGTCTATATTAGAATTGGAGCGTACGCATTTAGATATTAAAAACAATATAGCACAAGTACATTTTGATATGGTGGCAGCTTATGGAAGATATCAAAGTTTACTTAAACAAGTAGAGGCTTATGAAGAATCTTATCGTATAAATGAAATAAGGTTTAATAATGGGGTGTCAAATTTTTTAAGTTACGTTACAAGTAAGAATAATTTAGATGCTTCTCGTGTAAATTTAGAAAACGCCAAATATGATTATTTGTTGAGAGTGAAAGTTTTAGATTACTATAGAGGAATCAATTTTTAGCCTAAGATTGTTTTATGTATAGCATCACCAACCCAATAGCCAAAACCTAATACTATAGGATAGGCAATAAAAAGCCAGATATAATCTATTATGCTTATCATTGTAAAGACTTGATTACCATTTTTACTCAACAAGTTTATAAAATGATACCAAGATGTAATCCCTAATTTAACAACAATTCCATTTGCCAAAATAGCAACAATAAGAATGGATAAGCCTATGACGTATATTCTAATCATGTGAAATTAATTCCACTCTAAGTTACTTCTTTCTTGCCAATAGAATTCTTTTGATACCATAAAAGTTTCTAATTTTCTAACTTCTAAATCATTAAGTTTAAAATTTAAAGCTTTATAGTTTTGTTCAAGTTGTTCAATGTTAGAAGCACCACTCAAAACAACCGTAGGTTTCAAATGGTCTATAATAAAGCGAATCGCGATAGCATCATATCCTACATTATATTTCTTTTCAAGTTGCTGTAAATAATCATAGGCAGGTATATATGTTTTTAAACTTGATTGATGAAGTAGTCGACCGTTTGCTAGTGCTTCTTTAATGATGACCGTTTTATGATTATGAATTAACGCTTTTAATATGTTATGAGTTGACTGTTCGAATATATTATAGGTTACTTGAAAACTGTCAAACAAATCTTCACCTTCAAAAGTAATTTCTTGAGCTGTTTTTATGATAGATTCTTGTGCAGTACCACTTGAAGATAATCCAATTTTTAGACCATATTCATTTTTGAGCTGATAGAGTCTTCTGAGTACTGCATTATTAGTTAAAACTCCACTTTCTAATGTAGCTGAATGTATTTGATAAATATTAAGATGAGGTAGAAAAGCTCTAGAAATATCCCATTGTTCATTTAATTTAGATAAAGAATGTTCTTTGACTTCATGCTTACCTTTAAAGCCAATTTCCCAATCTGCCATATAGGTATAACCAAACTTTGTAGAAAATGCCACATCCTTAAAGTGTTTGGTTTTATGCCAATCGAGTAGAAATTCTTCACCTAAACCATAAGAAGGTGCAACATCAAAGTCTCTAATTCCGAGAGCATAGGCTTTGTCTAAAACTTGAAATGCATTAGACCTAAATGCCTTTATAGATTTGTCTATGTTTTTATGCGTTCTTAGGTTAATGTAATCTGGTCGACCTAATGCCGCCATTCCTAAACCAATTCTTGTTTTTTTAGCCATTTCATTAAATCGTTATCACTTGGATTTCTAAGTTTTTTATTGCCGATTGTAATTGTCGGAAAGTTGAGTTTTCGGTTGTTATATAAACTCCGAAGTTCTTCAGCAAAAGCTTCATTCTCTTCTACATCTAAAAAGCTGTATTTTAACTGTAAATTATCTAAATACGATTGATAATATTTGGTTTTATGGCATCTTTGAGCACCGTATAATATGATGTTTGGCTGACTCATTATAGATTCAATTATTAATTTCCAAAGCTAGTAAAACCAGCTTTGGAAATTTTTAAAATTAGTTTTTCAATTTATCAGCATGAAGTTTTCTCAACTTCGCAAGCTTTGGGTCAATTACAAAATTGCAATATCCATAATCAGGATTGTTTTTGTAAAAATCTTGATGTTCTTGTTCTGCATCATAGAAAGTTTGTGCCTCTGAAATTTCAGTAACTATGGGGTCATCATAATATTTACCAAGTTCTTCAACAACAGCATTAGCCACTTCTTTTTGAGTATCGTTATGATAATAAATTACAGAGCGATATTGTGTACCACGATCTGCACCTTGTCTATTCAAGGTTGTAGGATCATGTGTCGTCATAAAAATCACCAAGATATCTGTATAACTTATCACGTTAGCATCAAAAGTAACTTGCACAACTTCAGCGTGTCCTGTTAATCCCGAACAAATTTCTCTATAAGTTGGCTTGCCTGGTACATTTCCACCAGAATATCCTGAAATCACTTTTTCTACACCTTTTACTTCTTGAAATACGGCTTCCGTACACCAAAAACAGCCACCACCAACTGTGGCAATTTGTAAATTCTTTGTAGTCATTAGGCGGTCTCCTTTTCTAAAGTCATAGATTCTGAGTTAATACAATAGCGCAGTCCACTTGGTTCTGGTCCATCAGGGAAAACATGTCCTAAATGTCCATCACAGGTATTACACATTACTTCAACGCGTACCATGCCATAAGAGGTGTCTTTCTCATATTTAATAGCATTTTCTTTAATGGGTTGGGTAAAACTTGGCCAACCAGTACCAGAACTAAATTTTATAGTAGAATCAAATAAAGGTGTACCACAACATACGCATTTATACTTACCTGCATCATAAGTACGACACAAAGCACCTGTATGTGCGCGCTCAGTACCTTTTTGTCTGGTGATTCTGTATTGCTCTGGTGTTAATTGAGATTTCCACTCAGCTTCAGATTTTTCTACTCTTCTGTCTGGTGTTGGGTTTCCGTTTACTGAAAAACTAATAACGTCTTTCCATGTTAACATACTATTTTCCTTTCTTTTTTAGTAATTCTTTGTTTTTGTCGCTAATCTCACGTTGTTCTTACAGTAGTTCACCGCGCTGATTTTACGAATTTAGCAAAATGAAAGCTGCTATTTTATGGATAACATAAAAGTTGTGAAATAAATAACAGATAATGGTTTTGTTTCAAATATATTCATACTTTTATCTAACGTAAACAAAACAATCAAAGTGATAGCACTTACAATCATATTTGTTTTAACAACAGTTGTTATTTTTAACAACCGTCCTAAGTTACGTCCAGTTTTTCGTCGCCCTTAGGGTGCGTTTCTATTTTTGGAACTATAGGTGAGTCCAGTTCCGCTTTCAAAACAAATAATTTCAATTAGAACATAAGTTAAAAGTTAAAGATTAGAAATAATGAAAATCATTATTGCTGATAAGTCACATACTAAATATGCAAATGCTATTTGTGATACAATAGCAGGTGCTGCTAAAGACAGAGGCACAGGAATTGCAAAACGAAAGCCTGAATATATTATTGACAAAATGGAAAAAGGCAATGCGGTTATTGCCTTAGAAAGCGATGATTTTGCAGGATTCTGCTATATAGAATCTTGGGGACACGGCAAATTTGTAGCAAATTCAGGACTTATAGTGCATCCAAATTATAGAGGACAAGGTTTAGCAAAAAAGATTAAGAAAGCCATTTTTGACCATAGTAGAACGAAGTTTCCAAACTCTAAAATCTTTAGTATCACAACAGGATTAGCTGTGATGAAAATGAATAGCGATTTAGGTTACAAACCTGTTACATTTTCTGAATTAACTGACGACCAAACCTTCTGGAATGGTTGTCAAACATGTAAAAATTATGATGTACTTCAAAGAACTGAACAGAAAATGTGTTTGTGTACAGGCATGTTGTACGATGCAAATTCTGAAGAAAATAAGTCAAAAAAAGAATTCAAAGGCAAAGCTTATAAAAGATTGAAGAGTATAAAACAAGCACTGTTTTTAAAAAAGGAACAGAAATGAAAAAGAAATTAGTCATAGCATATAGTGGTGGTTTAGACACATCTTATTGTGCTGTTAGCTTGACAAAAGCAGGTTATGATGTACATGCGGTAAGCGTAAATACAGGTGGTTTTTCTGAGGAAGAAATTAAAACTATAGAGTCTAATGCCTATAAAATGGGCGTTTCAACATATAAGAATATTGATGCTGTAGCTACATTTTACAATAAAGTTGTGAAGTATTTAATATTTGGAAACGTGTTAAAGAATAATACTTATCCGCTTTCAGTAAGTGCAGAGCGAATTGTACAGGCTATTGAAATTATTGAATATGCTAAGAATATCGATGCTAAATACATTGCTCACGGAAGCACTGGCGCAGGAAATGACCAAGTAAGATTTGATATGATTTTTCAAATACTTGCACCAGAAATTCAAATAATTACACCAATAAGAGATAATAAATTATCAAGACAAGAAGAAATCGCCTATTTAAAAGAAAATGGTATTGATTTAAACTGGGAAAAAGCGAAGTATTCCATTAATAAAGGACTTTGGGGAACTAGTGTTGGTGGCGATGAAACTTTAACTTCTGATAAACCTTTACCAGAAGAAGCTTATCCGTCAAAATTGCAAGAGACAACATCTCAAAAGGTAAAATTAACGTTTTCAAAAGGTGAGTTAGTAGCTTTGAATGGTAAAGAAAATGCACCAGAAAAGAATATAGAGTTACTTAATGACATTGCGTCTAAATATGCTATTGGTAGAGATATTCATGTTGGTGATACTATCGTTGGTATAAAAGGCAGAGTTGGTTTTGAAGCTTCTGCTGCTTTAATTACAATAAAAGCTCACCATTTATTAGAAAAGCACACCTTAACAAAGTGGCAATTACAACATAAAGATTATATGTCTAATTTTTACGGAATGCACCTTCACGAAGGTCAATATTTAGATCCAGTTATGAGGGATATTGAAGCATTTTTAGAAAGTAGCCAAGCATGTGTCTCGGGTGACATTATTATAACGCTTAAACCATATCATTTTTCATTAGATGGAATTATTTCAGAACATGACCTTATGAAGGCTAAGTATGGTAGCTATGGTGAAATGAATAAGGCTTGGACAGCTGATGAAGCCAAAGGATTTATTAAGATTCTCGGTAATCAGAACAAAATACATCAACAAGTAAATAATTAATTATGATACAAGCAGGAATCATAGGTGGTGCCGGTTATACCGCTGGCGAATTAATCAGACTATTGCTCAATCATGATGCTGTAGAAATCAATTTCGTGTATAGTACGTCTAACGCAGGTAATGCTTTAAGTGCTGTGCATCAGGATTTAATAGGAACAACGAATCTGAAATTTTCAGATACGATTAATTCAAATGTAGATGTGTTGTTTTTATGTTTAGGCCATGGCAATTCTCAATCATTTTTAGAAAAGTACTCATTTTCAAAGCATACTAAAATTATTGATTTAAGTAATGAATTTAGATTGAAGAATGAAAGTGTTTTTAAAAATAAAAACTTCATATATGGTTTGCCAGAATTACAAAAGGCGCATATAAAACAATCAAGTTATATAGCTAATCCAGGTTGCTTTGCAACAGCATTACAATTAGCAGTTTTACCATTAGCAGCGAATGGATTGTTAAAAGACGATGTGCACATTAATGCTGTAACTGGTGCAACTGGTGCTGGAACATCATTGTCTAAAACAACTCATTATTCTTGGAGAGACAATAATTTTTCGTATTACAAACCATTTACACATCAGCATTTGGGAGAAATTAATCAAACCGTGAATCAATTACAGAGTACATTCAATAATGAGATTCATTTTATGCCAAATAGAGGAAATTTTTCAAGAGGGATTTTTGCAACTGTTTATACCAAATTTGATGATGATTTAGACACAGCAAAAACGATTTACAGAACGTTTTATGAAGACGCACCATTTACAGTGCTTTCAGATGACGCCATTCATTTAAAACAAGTGGTTAATACAAACAAGTGCATTTTACATCTGCACAAACACAATAATACCTTGTTAATTACAGGCATTATAGATAATTTATTAAAAGGTGCTTCAGGACAAGCAGTACAGAATATGAATTTAATGTTTGGACTAAAAGAAACAACAGGATTACAACTTAAGGCAACATATTTTTAAAAAGGTTGTCGTTCCTGCGAAAGCAGGAATCTTACATAAGAATGATATAAAAGACGATAAAAAATGAAAATCGCAATAATAGGAACAGGAAATTTAGGGAAATCAATAGCAAAAGGATTAATAACTACTGATGCCATAACAAGTCTGTATTTAACGAAACGTAAACTTAGTTCACTTTCAGATTTTGAAGGTTATAACAATGTGTTTCCAACTTCAGATAATGTAGAAGCTGTTAAAAATTCAGATGTCATCATTTTTGCAGTTCAACCAGCTCATTTTGAAAATATCCTGAATGATATTAAGTCAGTATTGACCGAAAAGCATGTGTTGATTTCAACAATTACCGGTTATTCATTAGCTAAAATGGAAGCATCTGTTGGAGCCGACCAATTTATCATTAGAGCTATGCCAAATACTGCAATAGCAGTTGGTAAGTCTATGACTTGTATTTGCTGTAATCATAAAGGACAGGAACGCGTAAAGATTGCTGAGGCGATTTTCAATAGATTAGGAACTTCATTAGTTATACAAGAAAACCTTATGCAAGCAGCAACCGTAGTTTGTGCTAGTGGTGTTGCATTTTGGATGCGATTGATTAGAGCAACGACACAAGCAGCCATTCAGTTAGGGTTTGAAGCCAATGAAGCACAAGAATTAGCAATGCATACCTGTGAAGGAGCAGCCAATTTATTAATTACAACTGGCAATCATCCAGAGCAGGAAATAGACAAAGTAACAACACCAAAAGGTTGTACGATTGAAGGCTTAAATGAGATGGAACATAAAGGATTAAGTTCTTCTTTAATACAAGGGATGATTGTGTCTTTTCAAAAAATTAATACAATAAAAACTGACCAGCTTTAGCAAAAAAGGGAAATCAAGAATTAGGAGGCAAGACAGCTTTACGCTGTCATTCCTGCAAAGTTATAAGTCTCATCAAGCAAGTTTATAGCTTTAGATTAAAAGAATTATGAAACTATTCAACGTATATCCATTATTTGATGTTACACCTGTAAAGGCAAAAGACCTTTATGTATATGACGACAAAGGCACAGAATATCTAGACCTTTATGGTGGACATGCTGTGATTTCTATTGGGCATTCGCATCCAGAATATGTAAAAAGTGTCAGTGAGCAATTGAGACAGTTAGGATTCTATAGCAATTCTATTCAAAATCCTTTACAAGTTGAGTTGACTGAAAAATTAGGAGTGCTTTCAGGTTGTAAAGATTACCAATTATTTTTGTGTAATTCTGGTGCTGAGGCAAATGAGAATGCGTTAAAGTTAGCTTCGTTTCAAACAAAAAAACATAAAGTCTTAGCATTTAAAAATGGGTTTCATGGTCGTACTTCTGCTGCAGTAGCAACCACTGATAATCATAAAATCGTAGCACCAATTAATGCGCAGCAAGATGTTGTGTTTGTGGAATTTGGTGATATAAAAGCTACTAAAGAGGCTTTTAAAATACATGAGTTTTGTGCGGTAATTATTGAAACCATTCAAGGTATTGGTGGTTTAGATGAAACATCAGCCCAATTCTATAAAGAGTTAAAGACACTTTGTACTGAGCATAATACGCTTTATATCGCAGATGAAATTCAATGTGGATTTGGGAGAACAGGTGATTTTTTTGCTTTTCAAAAACATGGTATTGAGCCAGATATTATTTCAATGGCAAAAGGTATGGGCAATGGTTTTCCGGTTGGCGGTATTTTAATTCATCCTAATATTGAAGGGTCTTTCGGGTTGTTAGGAACCACATTTGGTGGTAATCATTTGGCGTGTGCTGCAACGCTTTCTGTGTTAAAAGTTATCGAAGAAGAACAATTATTGATTAATGCCAAAATAATGGCAACTTATTTTAAAGAGAAAGCAAAAGAGATTCCTGAAATTAAAACCATAAAAGGCAGAGGATTAATGCTTGGGTTAGAATTTGAAAATCCTATTGCTCAACTCAGGAAAAATTTAATTTTTAAACATCATGTTTTTACTGGTAGTTCTAAAAACCCAAACCTTTTAAGAATATTACCACCATTAACCATTCAAAAGAAACACATTGATGCCTTTTTTGAAGCACTAAAAACCGAATTAAAGAGCTAATGCAGTGTCACGTTGATCGAAGTCGAAACGTTTCAAATCTAAGAATAATGAAAAACTACACAGACATAAATGATTTATCTAATGTTGAAGATATTGTTCTTGAGGCTATCAATTTGAAACAAAGTCCATATCAATTTGCAACCTTAGGTAAGCATAAAACCTTGGTGATGTTGTTTTTTAATTCGAGTTTAAGAACACGATTAAGCACTGAAAAAGCTGCAAAGCAGCTTGGTATGGACGTCATGATTTTAAATATAAAAGATTCATGGAATTTAGAGTTTGAAGATGGTAGCGTAATGAATCTTAATACAACAGAGCATATAAAAGAAGCTGCTCAAGTCATATCGCAATATGCAGATATTATTGCAATAAGAGCATTTCCAACGTTAGCAGATAAACAAAAGGATGAGTCAGAATATATTTTAGGTAGTTTTAAAAAGTATGCTTCAGTTCCTGTGATAAGTATGGAAAGTGCCATGGCGCATCCGCTACAAGCTTTAGCAGATGCTATAACAATTGAAGAATTAAAGACTAAGGATAAACCAAAAGTTGTGTTGTCTTGGGCGCCACATCCAAAAGCATTGCCGCAAGCTGTAACCAATTCGTTTGTAAAAATGATGCAACGATACAATGTTAATTTAATAATTACGCATCCAAAAGGTTATGAATTAGATGATAAAATTACTGGTAAAACCAAGATTGAGTATAATCAAGAAGTAGCTTTAAAAGATGCTGATTTTGTTTATGTTAAAAACTGGAGTAGTTATTCAGAATATGGTAAAATATTGAGTCATGATACCAATTGGATGATGACAAAAGAGAAATTGGGCTTAGCGAAATTTATGCATTGCTTACCTGTAAGACGAAATGTTGTGGTTGAAGATAAAGTATTGGATAGTGATCAGTCTGTAGTGATACAGCAGGCTACTAACAGAACATTTGCAGCACAGGTAGTATTAAAAAAGATATTAGAGAATTTATAATGAAAACACTAAAGGTCATAAAAATAGGTGGAAATATCATTGACAATGATAGAGTGTTAAGTATGTTTCTTAAAGTCTTTACTGAGTTAAAAGGTCCGAAAATATTAGTTCATGGCGGCGGAAAATTTGCAACGAGATTAGCTGAAAAAATGAATATACCTATAAGCATGGTTGAAGGTAGACGTATAACAGACGCCGCTACTTTAGAGATTATAACTATGGTTTATGCAGGTAAGATTAATAAATCTATTGTAGCTCAACTTCAAAAGTATCAATGTAATGCTATTGGTTTTACTGGTGCAGACGGAAATACTATTGTCTCTCATAAACGCATTGTAAAAACGATTGATTATGGCTTTGTTGGTGATATTGATGCAGTAAATACCACAGTAATTTCTGCTTTAATTGAAGCCGAAGTAACACCAGTATTTTGTGCTATTACTCATAATGAAAAAGGACAATTACTTAATACAAATGCAGATACTATTGCTTCAGAACTTGCCATTGCATTATCGAATGATTATAATGTAGAGTTGTATTATTGTTTTGAAAAAAAAGGGGTTTTAAGAGATGTTGAAGATGATAACTCTGTCATTGAGTTAATTGATTCAGAATACTATGAAAAGCTTAAATTAGAACATATTATCTATGAAGGTATGATTCCGAAGTTAGATAATTGTTTTCATGCCATAAATGCTAACGTTAAGAAGGTGTGTATAGGAAAAGTAGAAATGCTATTTCAACAGAACTCTAGGTACACCACAATTCAAAAATGATGAAGAAAAAAGAACTAACAAATAAAGCATTAGAACTTCTCAAATCTCTCATTGAGACACCTTCATTTTCTTCAGAAGAAGGCAATACAGCATTGTTAATTGAGGATTGGTTTAAATTATTTAAGATTGATTATAAACGCACAAAAAATAACGTCTGGGCTATCAACAGATATTTTGAAGAAGGCAAACCAACGTTACTACTCAACTCGCATCACGATACGGTAAAACCGAACAAAGGTTATACTAAAGACCCATTTAAAGCAATTATTGAAGATGATAAATTATATGGTTTAGGTAGTAACGATGCAGGTGGATGTTTGGTTTCTTTATTAGCGACATTTGCCTATTTCTATGACAAGAAAAAGTTAGAATACAATCTTGTTATCGTCGCTTCTGCTGAAGAAGAGAGTAGTGGACCAAATGGTGTTAATAGTATGCTGTCTATAATTCCGAAAGTAGATGTAGCCATTGTTGGTGAACCAACGTTAATGAATTTAGCTATTGCCGAAAAAGGACTCGTGGTTTTTGATGCCAAAGTTAAAGGGACGCCAAGTCATGCAGCACATCCAAATAACGACAATGCCATTTACAATACAATTGAAGTGTTGCAGTGGTTTAATAGCTATCAGTTTGAAAAAAAGTCACCAGTATTAGGCGATGTAAAAATGACTGTAACTCAAATAAATGCCGGAAAGCAACACAACGCAGTTCCGGCTGAGGTAGATTTGGTGATTGATGTACGTGTAAATGATAAATACAGTAATGAAGAAATTGCACAAATCTTAGAAAAGAAGTCACCATGTACGAGTATAGAACCAAGAAGTCTTCATCTAAATTCGTCTTCTATTCCGATTAATCACGAATTAGTTCAAGCAGGCATTGAATTAGGTAGAGAAACATATGGGTCACCAACGTTGTCAGACCAAGCAGCTTTGTCTTGTCCATCATTAAAACTTGGACCTGGTGATAGCACAAGGTCTCATACCGCAGATGAGTTTATTTATGTTGCAGAGATTGAAGAAGGAATAGACATTTATATAGAATTGTTAAAGAAGATATTGTAATATGTTATTCCTGCGAAAGTTGGAATCTCAAAACACAAATGAAATAGTAAAAAGTAGATTTCTGTCTTTGCACAAATAACAAAATAATAGTAAGAAATGAAACTTTGGGATAAAGGGTTTTCGATAGATAAAAAAATTGAAGAATTTACAGTTGGTAACGACAGGCAAATTGATTTGCATATTGCTAAATATGATGTACAAGCATCTACGGCACATGCAAAAATGTTGCAAAGTATTGGTATTATTTCTGAGCAAGAATTAGAACTACTTCTTGAAGGGCTAAAACAATTAGAAACTCAGATTAAAACTGGAAGCTTTGTTATTGATGCTCAGTTTGAAGATGTCCATTCCAAGATTGAGTATGAACTCACAAAGAATTATGGCGAAATTGGTAAAAAGATTCACACAGCGCGTAGCAGAAATGACCAAGTTTTAGTGGCTTTACAACTCTATTATAAGCAGAATTTAATAGAGGTAAAATCAAAGGTTCAAACTTTATTCAATACCCTTTTAACTTTAGCAGAGAATCATAAAGAAGTTTTAATGCCGGGCTATACGCATCTGCAAGTAGCGATGCCTTCATCTTTTGGATTGTGGTTTTCGGCATATGCTGAGGTGTTGATTGACGATGTTTATGTTCTAAATGCTGTGCAAAAAATTGTAGACCAAAATCCGTTAGGTTCTGCTGCAGGTTATGGCAGTTCATTTCCTATTGATAGAGAGTTTACAACTAGAGAATTAGATTTTCAAACTTTAAAATATAATGTTGTTGCAGCACAATTAAGTAGAGGGAAAAGTGAAAGAGCAGTCTCAAGTGCATTGGGTAGTTTGGCAAATACAATATCGAGATTTGCTATGGATATCTGTCTGTATAACAGTCAAAATTTCGCTTTTATTTCGTTTCCAGACCAATTAACAACTGGCAGTAGTATAATGCCGCATAAGAAGAATCCTGATGTCTTTGAACTCATTAGAGGAAAATGTAATAAGATTCAATCATTACATTCTGAGATGTTATTACTCACTAATAATTTACCAAGTGGTTACCATAGAGATTTTCAATTATTAAAAGAAAACGTGATTAATGCTTTTGAAAGCATCAAGGATGTTTTAGATATTTTTGATTATGCTATTCAGAAAATAAAGGTGAAACAGTTTGACATTAAGGATAAGAAATATCAATATCTTTTTACAGTTGATAACATCAATAATCTTGTTGTTGAGGGCAAATCGTTTAGAGAAGCTTATCAAGATATTGGTGCTAAAGTAAACGATGGTTCATACGAACCCGATACATCAAAAAAACATACACATACTGGAAGTATCCATAATCTTGCCTTAGAAAGTATCAGAGCTAAGTTTCCAAAGTAACTGTTTATTCAGAATATAGTAATTTTGTAATATGCTTTCAAAAAAGACAAAATATGGTATTAAAGCCTTGACTTATCTTGCTAAACAAGATTGTAAAACACCTGTGCGTATTTCTACCATTTCTGAAAGTGAAAATATATCATTAAAGTTTTTAGAAAGTATCTTACTAACACTGCGGAAGAATGGATTTTTAGGATCTAAGAAAGGTCATGGAGGTGGCTACTATTTGCTTAGAGAGCCACATGATATTAAGATGACTGAAATTATGCGAATCCTTGAAGGTCCTATAGCAATGGTTCCTTGTGTAAGTCTTAATTTTTATGAGCCATGTAGTGATTGCCCAGATGAGGATCTTTGCGCTGTACATAATCTCATGATTAAAGTAAGAGATAATACTCTCGAAATCTTCAGAAATACAACATTGGCCGATTTAGCTGGAAATAAGTCATAACAAGATCAATTTCACGAATAGTTGCATAAGAAAATTAATATGTTTATGTTTGTTACCCTATAAAGTCGATAGGATAAAAGGAATATATCAAAAAACGAACAATTTGACTCATATCACATCCCAAAATTTAGAAGAGATTAATGATAGTTTGAAAAGTGCTTCACCACACGAAATTATAGCATGGGCATTAGCTCGAGCGAAGAAACCTATAATCACCACCAATTTTGGTCCATACTCGGCGAGTTTGCTTCATGCGTTAGTACAGCAAGCACCCAATGTTGAAGTTTTATGGGTAGATACAGGCTACAATACACCACAAACCTATCGTTATGCTTTCAATTTAATAGAGCAGCTGCAATTGAATATACATACCTATGTACCTCTACAATCTGTTGCATATAGAAATATTACACTTGGAGTTCCTTCAGTAGATGATCCAAAGCACAAAATTTTCACTGAACAAGTAAAGCTTGAACCATTTAGACGTGCCATGAAAATACATGAACCAGATGTGTGGTTTACTAACTTAAGAAAAGGTCAAACGACGCATAGAGATAGTATTGATGTGGTCTCTATAAACAAAGATGGTATTTTAAAGGTTTGCCCATTTTATAACTATTCAGATGAAGATATTGAAGCTTATCTTACTGCGTATAGTTTACCAAATGAGACGAAGTATTACGATCCTACCAAGCAGTTAGCAAATAGAGAATGCGGGATACATTTGTAGATGGTATTTTACAAAAACACGCGCTCAATAAACCAAAACAATCCAAAGAGAGCTATGATTATAGAAGCTGGAATTTGTATATAACTGCGATACCATGTTTTCTTTCTAAAAAACCAAACAAGCGCTAATGCGATAATTAGGACTAGCAGTTGGCCAAGTTCAACACCAATATTAAAAGCAATTAGTGATGGTATAAAACTGCCTTGCGGTAAACCATAATCGCTCAATACCGAAGCAAAGCCTAATCCATGTAGCAATCCAAAGCCAAATACAACCAATGGTCGCCATTTATTGGTTTTCTTGAAGACGCAATTTTCTACAGCAATCCATACTATAGATAATGCAATGAGTGGTTCTACAATCTGTCCTGGTATTTGCATAATATCCAAGGCAGCTAAAGCCAATGTAAGGGTATGCGCAAGAGTGAAAGCTGTAACTTGCTTAAGTAAAGACATGAAAACGAGACTGGAAAAAAATAAACCTAAAACGAATAAAATGTGATCTAAACCCTTAGGTATAATATGTTCTATTCCAGCTTTTACGAACAAAAAGAATTGTTTCGATCCAGACATGGCATTCAACTTACGTAAACGTTGACGCTTTAATGCTGCTTCATATTCAGCAGTCATTTGGTCGTCTTGAAACGACAATTGCCCTTCTTCAATTTCCCTTATGATGAGTTCATCTTCAGGATGTGCAAAAATCTGAGCACTAGACAAAAAAAAGAAAAGTAGAAAAATGATCTTTATAGATCTCATGAAGATTCTTTTGAAACAATCTTAAACGAAAGCGGCTCGGAATTCCGTGCCGCTCTTATTTATCTATTTTTTTAATATTATTCAGCTGAGCCGTCTAGACCCCTTACTTTAAGAAGTGCATCAATTTTTGGTTGACGACCACGGAATTGCGTATACAAATCCATAGCTTCTTCAGTTGAACCTTTCTCGTAAACATGAGTTCTTAGTTTAGCTGCAAGTTCTGGATTAAACACATCGCCAGTTTCTTTAAATGCTTCAAAGCCATCAGAGTCTAATACTGCAGAGTGAACGTAACTATAATATCCTGAGGCATAACCACCAGCAAAAATATGTGAGAAGTACGTACTTCTGTAACGTGGTGCAATCTCTTCAATAAGACCTATTTTTTCCATAGAAGACTTTTCAAATGCGTCTGCATCTTTTATGTCGTCTTCAGCAGAAAGTGTGTGCCAATCCATGTCGAGTAGTGATGCTGCTAAATATTCAGTATTTGCAAATCCTTGATTGAATTTAGATGCTTTTAATAGTTTTTCTATCAATTCATCTGGCATGGTTTCACCAGTTTTATAATGCTTCGCAAAAGATTTTAAAATGGCCGGTTCACTTGCCCAATGCTCAAGGATTTGTGCAGGAAACTCAGTAAAATCTCTTGGTCCAGAAGTACCAGACATACTACTATATGTTACATTTGTTAGTATGCCATGCATAGCGTGTCCAAACTCATGGAATAAAGTCGTTACATTCTCAAAACTAAGTAGTGCCGGATCATCACCAACTGGTGCTGGGAAATTACAAACGTTAACAACGACAGGTCTTTCTTTTCCTTCTAAATTAGACTGACTTTTAAAACTACTCATCCATGCTCCACCACGTTTGTTAGAACGTGAGAAATAATCACCAATAAAAATACCTAAATGACTACCATCTTTATCTTTTACTTCCCAAACGCGGGCGTCTGGATGATAAGTATTAATATCAAATAATTCGGTGTAGGTTACTCCCCATAATTTGTTAGTTGTTTCAAATACACCATTAAGAACATTGTCTAAAGATAGATATGGTTTCAAAGCAGCTTCATCTAAATTATACCTTGCTTTACGTACTTTTTCTGAATATTGCCACCAATCCCAAGCTGCAATTTTAAAGTCATGTCCTTCAGCATCAACAATAGCTTGCATATCTGCAACTTCTACTTTTGCTCTTTCTAGTGCAGGTTTCCATAATTGCATCAGAAGATTATAAACTTCTTCTGGTGTTTTAAGCATGCGCTCTTCCAATACAAAATGTGCGTGAGTTTCATAACCCATAAGTTGAGCACGTTCGGCACGCAGTTTGGCTATTTTAGCCGCCACTTCTTTATTGTCAGTTTTATTGCCATTATCACCGCGCATTACATAAGATTTATAAAGCTTTTCTCTTAAATCTCTGCGGTTAGATTCTGTTAGGAAAGGATACATGCTACTTCTGTGAGGCGTAAACACGTACTTATCTTTATACTTGGCTTTGTCTTCATCTGATTCTGCAGCTTCCATTTTTTGTGCTGCTGTTTCTGCTGCTGCAGCAATAATTCCATCCGAAAGACCATCTAAATCAGCTTTATCCAAAATAAGTTCAAATCCGTTGGTTTCGGCGAGTAGATTTTGTCCGAATGCTGTGGTTAACTCAGAAATTTCAGAGTTTATTTTGGTAATTTGTGCTTTTTGTTCTGCATTTAACAAAGCACCACTACGTACAAATCCCTTACGAGTGTCACTCAAAAGCTTTAATTGTTCTTCTGTTAGACTTAAACCTTCTCTTTCTTGATATATGGTTTCTATACGCTTAAATAATCCTTCATTTAATGATATTTTATCACTGTGTGCAGACAACAACGGACTTAAATCGCGTTGAAGTTCTTGTAATTTTGGATTTGTATTAGAACCAGTAAGATTGTAAAACACGCTTTGTACTTTATTGAGAAGTTTGCCGCTTTTTTCTAATGCCTCTAAGGTGTTTTTAAAAGTTGGTGCTTCCGTATTGTTAACGATGGCATCAATCTCAGAAAGATGTTCTTCCATACCCTTTTCAAAGGCAGGCATGTAATGCTCGTCTTTAATATCTTCAAATGGTGGCACTTCGAAAGGTGTATTCCATTCTTGAAAAAACGGATTTTCAGATGTTTGCATTTCTGGTTGTTTTGTTTCGTTTTTACATGAGCTAATAACTACAAGTGTAGCTAAAAAAAGAAGTTTTTTCATGTGTTGAAAATTAGTGATTAGTTAGATTGTAATTCAGTCTTTAATGACTTCATTTTTCCTAGTAAATATAAGTGGATTCTAGGTTAAAAGCTAAAAAAATTTAGGACTGTTTTAAGCGGGTTTAACTAAAATTTAAATTTTTGAATGTTTATCTCAGAAGAATAACTGATACAATCTTATGAGTTTTAATTCAGGATGAAATCAATAAAATCAATATGTTAGAGGTTTTGCATTTAATTAGATAATGTTTTCTATAATTAATACTTATAGATATTGTGTGGTGAATGTGCTGAGGTTTCGGAATTTTGGCAACACAACAGATTAGTATCTAAGCACAATGATAAATAAATCTACAAAGTCTAATGTAATATCAGGTTTTCTGGTATTTCTAATCGCTTTGCCACTATGTTTAGGAATAGCTAAAGCCAGTGGTTTTCCGCCAATTGCCGGTATCTATACAGCGATTATCGGTGGTTTAATGGTTACTTTTTTAACTAAAGCACCTTTGACGATTAAAGGTCCAGCAGCCGGATTAATTGCCATAGCCATTAGTTCGGTTGAAGAATTAGGTGGTGGCGATCCTATTTTAGGTTACAAACTAACTTTAGCGGTTATTGTTGTTTCAGGTATTATCCAAGTGCTTATGGGTTTTATCAAATTCGGAAAGTTAGGTGATATGTTTCCGATTTCTGTGATTCGAGGGATGCTTGCGGCCATAGGAATCATTATCATTAGTAAACAAATCCATCTTGTTTTTGGTGTAGCGCCTGAATCTAAAGGTTCTATGGCACTACTTGCAGAAATTCCTCAGAGTATCATGCATTTAAATCCAAAGGTAACTGTAATTGGATTATTAAGTTTACTCTTATTGTTTGGACATCCGTATGTAAAAAATGCGACGATAAAGAAATTACCGGCACCATTGCTCATTCTTCTTGTAGCCATTCCACTAGGTTTTATTTTTAATTTATCTCAGGCTCATAGTTACACAGTTGGTTCTTTAAATTTTGATGTAGAACCATCTCAATATTTGGTGGTGTTACCAGAAAGTTTTTTAAGCGGAATAACATTTCCGGATTTTTCACAATTATTGAGTTACACATCAATAAAGTATATCATTATGTTTGCTTTGGTAGGTAGCATAGAATCTGTGTTGAGTGCTAAGGCAGTGGATGCGTTAGACCCAAAAGATAGAGAGACTAATCTTAACCAAGATTTGGTTGCCGTTGGTGTGGGAAATACAGTTGCTGGACTTATTGGAGGATTGCCAATGATTTCAGAAATAGTAAGAAGTTCTGCAAATATTAATGCAGGAGGAAAAGGTAGAATGAGTAACTTTTATCATGGCTTGTTTCTGTTTTTATTTGTCCTTTTAGCTGCTGCTGTAATTAAAACAATACCCAATGCGGCATTAGCAGCTATGCTTGTGTATACAGGCTATAAATTGGCTTCGCCGCAAGAATTTAAAAAGATTAATACTGTCGGAATAGATCAATTGCTTCAATTTTTGGTGACATTAGTTGTCACCTTGTTTACAGATTTACTTTTAGGCGTTGCTGCTGGTATTGCTTTAAAAGTTGTTATAGAACTTGTACAAGGTGTAAAGGTTGGGGAAATGTTTGGTCTTAAGACTGAGATTTCAGACAATGAAGATGGCATGGTCATTAAATTTACAGGTGTTGCGTCTTTTATTAATTATTTGAAGTTTAAAGCATTGATAGACAAGCAACCTAAAAACAAAAGGATTTTATTAGACTTTAGTGAAGCGCATTTTATTGATCATACCTTCTTGAATAACATTCACAACATTCAAAATAAGTTTACGAAAGAAGGTGGTGAGTTGATTAAAACCGGTTTTGAAAATCATCATTTTCAATCCCAACATCATTTATCATCACGCAAACTGATAACCAATCCTTATCATAAATTTTCAGAGTATACGGATTTAACGAAGCGTGCAAGTAGTATCAAAGAAATAGCAATGGCTAAAGCCCTAGATTTTGAGGCTAATTTAAGTCCATCTTTTGTGCGACCACATTTAAGTGCGTTCTCTATATTATCTAAATTACGTAGAGCGCAAAATTTTGTAGTTGGTACACGCGAATATTACAGTTTTATGATTTGTGACCTTACTTATGTAAGTGTTGATGATTTCTCTGCTGAAACCAGTAAAGCAACGGTTGCACTAATTTTTAATATTGCTAAAGGAGGTATTCCTGAGTTTTATACACAAGGTAAAAATGAATTGTTCAATTTTTATCAGAAATATGATTTTGATTTAATGTCAAAGTCTAACGGGATGCCTTTTAATGTTTATGGTGATAATGAGGAATTGATAGATGCCTTTTTTACACCAGAAATCACCAATATAGTTGATGAACATCCATATCATATTGAATGTAAACGACGTGAGTTATTAATTCATAACGATTGGGATTTAATTGCGGAAGGAAAGACCTATGAAGATCTTATTGCATACGTAGATAAAATTGCTTCAGAGATGGTTAAAAAAAGGTTTCAAGAAGCGAAAGCTTAAGTTATTTATAAATGCCATTATTGCACAAATGTGATACCTTTATTCGTTGCTTAGTAATCATCCTAGAAACCCACTATTAATTCTAGTATTTACCTTTATTGGTAATCTACTACGTTATTTGTTTTTTGCCATTATTTCTTTTCTTGTTGGTAGAGAGTTGCCCAAATTTTGGTCTTTTTCAAATGGTTTTATTCAAATTGTTTATAATTTGATATTGACCTTTTTTGTGTTCGTTTCTATTATTTTATATACGATTTATTTAAACTTTCCAGTTACTAATTAAGCACTCATTCCTACTGCAAAAAATCAATGCCGTAATAGATGATTTCATAAATGACAATACAGCGTAACCAATGGTATTCATAATCATCAGGTGCTTTACAGAGTTGTATCATTTCATTAATTGAAACAGGATTTTGTTCAAACACATCAACTTCTAAAGGATTTGAGGGTCGAGCATCATGAAACGGATTTTTTAACAATGTTCTACGTTCAGTGTTTTTGAGAACGTAAGCAATTCTCTGATCGTTTAAAACAACTTCATAATAGGGTTTACCACTAGTCATTCTATTATGCGTACCTATGAGTTCTTGCTTACTATTAAAAATTTTACCTGGTGAAATTTTACCAAAAAATGCTTCATTGACATAAACAGAAATTTCTTCTTGCGTCTGAGAATAGAATATTTCAAAATTGGAGGCAATAGCTATAATTTTAGAAGTGGTCTTAAATTGTCCTCTGTCTAACCTTCTGAAGTAAAGTAATGATTCACCATTAAGTGATTTAATATAACCATTAAACCGGCGTGTAAAGCCTTTAACGTAATTGAAATTAAGATCGTTAGAGATTTCTTCAATAGATTGTTTTTGCCATTGCGAAAGTTTATGTTTTTTAGATCTAGCTTTTGCTAGCATATCATGTTGTTCTTTCTCTAAAACATGTTTGGGTTGGTCTGCTTTAGACTTTTTTATGACATACCTAATAAGCAGGACAATACCAATTGTTGGTAGCACCACAAATAAAATGGTAAGGATTGTAAAAAATGCGCCTATGATATCCAATGTAATATGTATTATTTAGTAAACAGTTTCTATTAGTTCAATTTCTTCATTAATCTGATCAATTAATTTTTCCGCTAGAAGTCGCTGAGAATTGTATCGGTCTAATTGTTTATTAATTAAAAGTAATCTATAATCAATATAGTTTTTTAATACCTGAGTATAATTTTCATCGTTTATGTTTTCTGGTATAAATTTTAAGAATAAATCGTTAGTGATTTCTGTGTTGTTTATTGTAATTGCGGAATCAATACCAGATTTAATTTGGTCTGTTTGTCTGTAATAAGCCAGAATCCTTTCGACTAATAAGTTACTTCGCAACAAATCTATTTTACCAGATGAAATGAGGTTGTCTATCACAGTTTTATTAGCACTAAATTTATATCGCTTTATGAGAAGGTCGAGATCTTCAATTGGTTTTTTAATATTCTTAATATAGGATGTTAAATTCGTTTTAATTTTATTTAGATCATTAATTAAAAGACTATCCTTAGCCATAATAGCTTCATACAATCTAACGTCAGAACCTAAATTAGTGGTGAGTCTTGTGAGATAAAGTATTTCCTTTTCCTCGTTTTGATATTCAATATTAACATTATTAATTTTGACAGCTATTAGGATACCAATAACCACTAAAATAATTTCACCAACGCCATATTTTATATACTTACCAAACTTTCCTTCACTTAGCAAGTTTTGTCTAATTCGTCTGAAAAACCTTAACATCTATAATTATAAGTTTAATTGAGATTGAGTTGCCATGAGATCCCATATTGGTCTATAACCCATCCAAATCTCTCACTAAAACCATAATTGTTTAAAGGCATGGTAATAGTTCCATTTTCCGATAGTTTTGTAAAAAGATTGTCCTGTTGAGATTCGCTTTTACATTCAATAAAATTTGAAACTGCAGGTGTGAAATCCCAATCATGAATTGGAGGGCTATCACTACACATAAAAAGATTTCCATTAAGACTAAACGTGGCCTGCATAATTTTACCTTCTTCAACAGGTGCTTCTTTTTGCCATCGCTTAACATCAATTATTTCAGAGTTTTCAAATATTTCAATATAAAAGTTCATAGCATTTTCAGCATTATTATCTTGAAAAGTGAGAAATCTATACATTTGATTTTCTGTCATCTTTTTATGTTCTGTTAGTATATTGGTAAGGCTATCTCTCTCAGCTTTTAAGTTTTCGATCTCAGAAATTTGAGCTTGTTCTTTTTCGTGATTAGCGCAACTAAGAACAATTAAACTAAATATTGTTATAAGAGTTATGTGTCTCATAATATGCGATGTTTACAATTCATTTCAAGTTAAAATAGTCTAGGTGTGTTGTATAAAAAAACAAGCAACTTTGCTTTCAGGTTCAAAGAATATATACAAATCACCATCTCCCCAAAAATTCATTCTCTCATAATAGAGTTTTGACCAATCGTCTTTTGGGGTTACGGTTGTCGTTTTTGTTTTTACGTTGAGAGCATCTGTAAGCTGGCATAAAAATTTCATGGTTTTTTTTGATTTTGGACATGTAGGGATTTCAGGATTTTGTATCCAATTTGGTACACCTGAAAAAGCCATGTTATCAAAGTCAAATGTTTTTTCCATGGTTATAAATACCTTCTCATAAATTATTTCAGAATTAGGGTTTATTTCATCATAGGAGGATTCTGTGTCTTCTAACTCTTCTTTGTTCAAAATTTTTGGATTTAATGGGTCCGAATAGTCAACAAAAACTTTATCAATATCTAAATAAAGTGGTGCAATTAAATGAATATCAGATGGAAGCCAATTAAATGTCTCTTCAGTGTTTGAGAGTTTTCCTAAATATTGAAAAGGTGCTTTTAACTCTAAATCCGGCATTTTAAATTCATCTGGAATATCACCACCAAGATAACTTTTAGATGTATCTACCTCTACAAAACGAAAAATCTGATTTGGTTTTAGGGTTTGAAATTCTAAGCCAATTTCTTTCTCATTTAATTCGCGCACTGTCCGTTTACCTTCTTCATTATCAAAAGCCTTAACAAGTTTTCCGTTCTTAAATACAAGATCTATTGAAGCCCATACATTATTAGCAGTTTTTTTATCTACAACCTGTGTTTTAAGAAATTTTTGACATTGTTCATCTCCATTAAATTCTACTTCCCAACCGGCTAAATAAATATGTTCTTCGGTCTGACCAAATAATGAAGAAAAAAAACTCATAAAGAAAAGAATAGAAAGTTTAGTAAATATTTTCATGTGTCATTTAACTTTAATTCACGATGGAATTATCTAATGGTATAAGTTAATGATATTTTATGAATTAAGTATTCTGATATTTTGCTTACAGTGTTTATTTATTTTGGGATTTGTCATTTCTCAATACAGATTGATGCCGTCCTTAAAAATTGGGGTTTCTAATTCAGGACTTTTACCGTAAGCTTTGTTGAAAGCATTTAAAAATATCGAGAAGAAGGCTTCATGGTTTTGCGTACTTTTTTCTGGGATTAGTCCAGCTTTGTATTCAAAGGCATTTACAAAGTTTTCGTTTTTAGAAATGATATGAATAGGTGTGTCTTTATTAGAATTATTGTTGGTTATAAATGGTGGTTGATGATCACCGAATAACACAATAATAGTATCATCTAAATCAATATTAAGAATAAATTTTTCTAAATAATCAAAATGATAATTAATAGCTGTGGTATAATTTTTAATTGCATTTTTCTTGAGGCCATCAGTGAGTTGAAAATCTTCAGAATTATAAGCGTTCCAATCTTCTAACGCTTTTGTTGGAGAGTAAAAGCTGTAATGTGAGTTTGTTGTATTTACAAATAGAAAAAAGGGTGACTGACCAAGGTGTTTTTGATAGGCATAATTTAAGGTGTATTCATCTGGTAATGTGTCTCTATTACCGAAAATTGGTACGGTCTTTCCTTTGTAATCAAAGTCTTCTATGAGCATTAGTTCATCAAAAGGATATAGATTATTAACTTTTTCCCAGTTGACTTCATTCTGATTATAGGACAAGGTTGCTGTAGAAGTCGTTTTATAACCATGGTTTTTAAAGAACTTTGGTAATGACTCTAACTGAGACACAAAATCTGTTTTGGTATAAATAAGATCATGCGCAGCATTATCTTTAACTTTTGCGCCGTAAAAAAGACAAGAATGACTAATCCAAGAACCTCCAGAACTGATGGGTGATTTGCTTAAAGTACTTGCACTTAACCAACCTTTTTTTTGTAATACCTTGTCTAATTGTTTCAATTTGTCAATAACACAATGTTTTACTTTTTCGTCTTGTAGAGCAATTTCACCATAAGATTCAAGTGAAAGAAAAATAATATTAGGATGTTTCAAAGGTTTAATCTCGTTAACGTATGAATAAGGTTTTTGATAGTTAAGAGATTTTAAAGAATTTTTAAGTTGGTTACTTCTATTTAAGTTTAAAATGAAGTGCCTAATAATTGAAAAATTTATGGCACTCATATAGAAATCATAACGCATTTTTTTTATTGAGTAAGCCGATAACGCTAAACTCATTACAATAAAGCATAGTATAACACCTTTATAGTGAAACTTTAAGGATGTTGAAATTAAAAGATCCGTTAAAAAATAAAAACATACAGATACTATTACTGTCACTAAAATAGCACTGAATAAAGCTAACTTTGCTTTATTTCTGTACGCCATAAATCCTGTTTTGGCAAATTCTATATCATTAGTTAATACTGGGTCTTTTTTAAAAACCGAAATAATAGAAGAGATGTAGGTAACGTAGACAAATCCAAAAGTTGCCATAAGCGTTATGGCCATTTTAAAAAAGTCAGGCAAGACGTTACTGATTAAAAAGAGTATAATCAGCACTTGAATTTCTGCAGAGAATCGGAAGAAATCGTTGGTAAATCTTTTATAGATTATTGTTTTGGTAATATGAGTAAATCCTTGTTCTTTTTCAGCCTTATTCTTTGGGTTATTATTAAGAAATAACCCAATAATCCAATGGGGAAGAAATACCAAGAAGTTAATGCCAAGAAGGCAAAGAAAAAATAGTAGTGCTTCTTTCATTGATTTGGTTTTTTAAAATCAATGATGTAATATTTCATAACACCTTCATTAAATAATTTTTCTAGATACAAGCCACCTCGCATAATTGTAGCTACTGAATTTATTTGTTTTAATACATTCAGTAAAATAATACTAAAATTTACTTTAAGATTGGATTTTGTTTGAACGAAATCTGTAAGGTCCTTTTTAAGACGAAATGGTGGTAAAACATCTGAAGCCGATAATAGCTCTGCAAGTTGCCAATCCTTTTGATAGCTTTTAATTGAATTAGAGTAAGTTTCATTTGTCAAAAAATCATCCACGATAATTAAAGTACCGTTTGGTTTTAAGGCATTCCTTAAGGACTTAAGGGTTTTCTCTAAATTTAAACTGTGCTTAACGGATTCTGTCGCGATTATAAAATCAAAACTTTTTGGTTCTAGCTTATCATAAGATGTCACGTTAAAGGTGACAAGATGCTCTAAATTCTTTTCCTTAGAAAATTGTGTCGCTTGCAGAATTTCTGCATCACTTAAGCTTATGCCTTTAACTTGGCAATGTTTTGTTTCTGCAATTAATAGACTTCCATAACCAACACCACAACCAGCATCCAAAACTTTACTGTCAGCATTAAATTGGTAGTTGTCTAAAATCCATTTATAAATATCATCATATCCAAAGGCAACGGTATTCAATTTTTTATGAATAGGATATGGTGCTTTAGCACTTTTTCCCTCCCATTTAAAAAGTCTGTTATAAATAGATGTTATTGCGGCTTCGGTCATTTTTTTTCTAATATGAATAAAAATTCATTCGCTTTTTCAATTGGTGTTTTGCTTGTTACGACAGATTTATAATCAATGGTTTTTAACCAAAAACTTCTTCTTTTAAGACGTTTCATTAAAGGATATTGATCTGGGTAAACATTGGAAATGTTGAATCCAGCCTTTGTAAACAATTGAGACCACGAATTGTAATCCATGGCGTCTTGATGGCCAGCTTTGTTTTTTAGCCCTAGAAATTTTTTAAAAAACATCCAGTTTGTAGATTGAGAATTTCGTACTAAAAAGCAATATCTACATTCCTTTTTTCCAACTCTAAGAAACTCATTAAGTACTTTGTCCTTATCAATCATTCGTTCTAAAGATCCAATACAAGTCAGTAGGTCAAAACTGTTATCCTCAAATGGTAGTTCTTCTGCATTTGCAACGCTTACATCTAGTTGTGGAAATTTTGCTTTTACTTTTGCTATCGCTACATCAGAAATGTCTATACCACTAGGCACTACATTATATTCTAAAGAAGCCTCTAAAAGTCTACCAAGTCCACAAGCTATGTCTAACAACTTTTGGTTAGCTTTTGCATTAAGTACTTCTAAATATATGTAATACGCGTGCTTTGGTCTCAAATACCATTCACCACGTTTGGTATAGGTGTTATTAAACCAATCTACGATTTGTTTTTGTTCTGTTGAATGTTTAATCATAGATAGCGTCTTATTTTCTTTTTATAGCTGAGGTATTTATCACCATGTAAGTTCGTTAAATAATCTTCTTCTAGAAGTATTTTAAAATGCATATGAATGATATAGATAACAAAACATATGCTGTACAAGATAGATGGTTTTATCATGAAAAAACCTAAAAAGCTAATGTACAAACCTATTAAACCAGGATTACGACTATATTTAAAAATACCAGTAGAAATAAAATCTGTGAGCATATTTGCCCTCATAGCATTAATTTTTGAAAGGTATTTATGGCTGAAAATCCTTCCGAATATTACTAACAATATTCCCGCTATTGCCATGAGATTTGATGTTATTGAGACATTATTAAAACTCAATTCATAGAGTAAAAAAGCTGGTAAAAGATGTAAAAGGTATATGAAGACTAAAGGAATTACAAATACAGCCAATTTGGTACCAAAAGACCATCTAAAAATCCGTGCTTTATGTTGTGAAAATCCAGACACATCTTCCTCTTTAGGCCTAAGTATACGCTTTGTAACCACAATGCTAGGCACGCTATAATAGAACAACTCTAAAATTAAGGATACATAAAACGCTATGATGGTGTATTGAATTATGAGATTCATACCTTAACTATATTAGACGTTAAAAAATCATGAAACTCATTAGTGACCATTTCCCAAGATCTCTGAGTACTATTTGATGCATTACAAAATTTTGAATAGTCCTCAGGTTTTGAATGCCAGTTTAATAAAGCACTCGTAAAATGCTTTACATTGTAGTTTTCAATAGGTAAGTAGTTTTTAAATGTTTCAAAAAACATATAATCGCCTGTCTTGTAACTTATGGTTGGTATATTAAGTGTTAAAGCCTCAAAAATGGCCATGCCAAAGGATTCGGATTTTGATAAGCTTAAAAAAATATCTGCATTAATGAATTCAAGATAAAGGTCATTTCTGTCAATTTTATCTAATATGACAACATTAGCATTCGTTTGTTTTAATCGTTCAATGATGTGTTCAGCATAACTTGGATTTAAATCATTATTACCAACAATACGAAACTCAAACTCTTCTCTTTCTAGTGTTTCTATAAGTGTAATGAGCATCTCATAACCTTTATTTTCAATAAAGTTGGCAACAAGTAATATGCGCTTTGGGATATCCTTGAAAGTCGTTTTTCCGTTCCATGTAAGTTCAATTCCAGGTCTAATTACTGTAACATTCTTTGGGTTAAGATGCCATGTGTCAATAAGTTCAGTTTTTGTTGGATTGCCAGTAACAATACATTTGGCACGATCTCTTAAAAATTCAATCTTGTGTGCTTCAATTTTTGGAATTTGATGTATTAAGGCAAAAATAGGTGTGTTATTATGAAACTTAGAGTAGTCGATGGAGTTTAAAACTAAACTGTCTAGAATGCATAAATCATAGTGGTTATGTTTAGATTCCACATGGTAGTCAACCGTATGACCTTTGTTAATTAATCCTTCGATAATATTCTGGTTGTATCGATTTCCACCAGAGATGATATTTAAGGATATATTATTTAAGAATTCAATATACATTTGATGAGACTATTTATGATATTGAATAAATCCTATAGCAAAGGAGATGACTATATTCATTGAACCAATGGCCAAGATGACCGTTTGAAAACGATCTTTCGTTATTAAACCCAAAAGCAGAATCACAAAGAAACTTGCTGCTATGATAGTTCCGTAATTGGTTTTTGATTCGCTTTTGCTTTTTCTTGGAATACAGAACGTATAAATCCTATAGATGTATCTTAATAATCCCGGGATTAAAATCCACCATGAAATGTCCTGGAAAAAGTAATAATAAAAGCACATTAACAGCACAAAAAATGCGTCAATTTCCATGTCAAAATACTGACCAAAAAAAGATGATTCGTTAAAATACCGCGCTGCTTTACCGTCAAAAAAATCTAATATTACTGCAGTTGTAAGACCATAGATTAGAAAAGTTTCTTGTGAGTTTATCAATTGAAAACTAAGAATGATAAGTATATATCTAATGAGTGTAATGGTATTAGCAACACCAAAAAATCGTTTCGATTGAAATAAAGATGCTCTGTTGATGACAACTAATGCGATAATTGATACGGTAAATACAACAATAAGCGGTTCAGTTTTTTTTAAGAAAAATGCGATTGCAAAGGCAATGACCATTGCAAATGCATTGTAAATACTCCAAGTTTCAATATGTCTTTTTTTGAGAATGCTCATAAATTTACTCACCTGAATAACTCGCCCAAGCGTCGTGAGTTTCACCAAGGCAAACACTTATTTTACCATTAAAGAATGCGTTAACCTGATCTTTGACACGATCATGAATATGTTTAGCTACAAATTCGGTAGTTGTAAGTTTTCCTTTGAATTCCGGAAGTTCATCTAGGTTTTTATAATTCAACGTTTTTAAAACTTCAGCAGTAACAGATTTTGCTTTACCAATATCGATCACCACATTGTGCTCATCTAAATTTTTAGATTTAAATGTTACATCTACCACATAGGTTGCCCCATGCATGTGTTGCGCAGGACCAAAAAATGGATTTGGTAAAGAATGCGCAATCATTATTGAATTTCTAACTTTTACAGTATACATTGCATTAGTATTTTATTAAATAGATTAAACCGTCACCATGCGTGTTGCGTCTTACGGCATTAAAAAAATCAGGTGCCTTTTCAAAAGGAATAATATTAGTGATTAAGGCATCAAAAGCATCGTTTTTCAAAATATTTACAGCTAAGATTTTCCTTTTGTGATAATCAAATTCAGACCTTTTATCTAAAGGTATTTTTGACACTTGAGTTGAAATAATCTTGAGCCTATTCTTATGAAAATTTCCACCAAGCTTTATTGTAGTTTCATCATCACCATACCAACTCATTTCAATAATAGTACCTTCCTCATTGGCATGATCTATACAAACCTGAAGCGCATTTTCATTGGCAGCGGTATTAAAAGTAATATCGAAAGTATCTCCAGTTTTAAAAAGTTCAAAACCTAAATCCTTTGCTTTTTGCTGTCTCCATGTATTGGATTCAAGAATTTTGGGTGAGATTTTATAATGATATTTCAAGGTTGTGGCAAGTAAAGACCCTAAGTTTCCAAAACCAGTTATAAGTATAGATTGTTCTTTGCTGAGTTTACTGTCCCAAATAGCATTTATAACCGTTTCCATATTACTTATTAATGGAATTCTTCGGCTTGGTAAATCTTCACAATCTGTAAATATAGATTCAGGTTTTACAACACATTTATCTTGATGTGGATGCATAACATGTACTTTGGTACCATCTTTAAGCTTGCCTGCTACCGCATAACCATAAGCAATTGGTAACGAAAAATCCCCCTGCATATACGGTACTTTCATATAATTCACAACAGATTCTGGTACCTTTTTTTGAATGACTAAACGCTCAGTGCCGAGGCTAATCATTGAATATTGGCTCATGACTTCAATCTCATTCTTTTTGACTTGAGGCAAAATCATTTCTTTGATTTCACTAATTGTTGAGCTATGCCAAAGTACTTTTGTCATTGAAGTCCTGCAGTTATCATAAATGAATTGCCAACTGGTGTCACAAACATATCAGAAAGTTCATAGGCTTCATTAACTGTTGAAACTTCAGGAAGTTTTACAGCTTTTATACCATTGCCGAATAATAGTGGGGAAATATGAAACTGAATAATATTAGCATATTTAGTCTCAATGAACGCGCTTAATGTGTCTCCGCCACCTTCAATTAAGATTGAAGACATATTTTCATCCTTGCACTTTTTAAGAATGTCTCGAATTTTTTCTTCTTTGTTTTCACCGGAGTAAAAAATAAATTTATCAAAGCTGTTTGCAACATCGTCATAGCCAAACTTTTCATTCCTAATTAAATAGGTTTCGCAATCCGCAATCTCCTTAAGTGCCGACAAATCATCACATTTATTAGATAGGATAAGGCGTTTTGGGTTTGAACCTTCTACATGTCTAACGTTAAGAGAAGGTTTGTCATTTAATACCGTTTTTCCACCTACCAAAACAGCATCAAATAAGGCTCTAAGTCTATGAGAATGTACTAGGTTTTCATTATTCCCAATCCAATGCGAATGCCCAGAACATGTTGCTAAATAACCATCTAAAGATGTTGCTGAATGAATAAAAACATAAGGCAAATCATCATTAAAATGTGATAAAATCGCTAGTGGCCAATAGTTTTGTAAAATACATTTGTCAGTATGAGACAACGTATGTTTTGTAATAAGATAAAGTGACTTAAAAGGCAATTTGGTAATATCAAAACCCGATACGTCAATTTGATTAAGAAGTTGCGACGGAATTAGAATGGCGTCGAAATCTGTGTCTATTTTTTGTGTAGATAAAATTTCAGAAAACGCACCATTTACATAACGCCAGCCCAATATTTTTCCTTCTGGAATAGCGTTTTTAAGGTTCAAGATTTTGGACCAAAGTAAATTATCTACAGTCATAGTATGGTTAGGGATAGATCGAAAAAGATCTACTTAGAATTTTTCAGTCTCATAGTTATGCGAAAAATTACAAAAAAAATTGATAACCTTTAATTTAAGTTAAGTGAATTCAACAAATAGATATTATAAACCAAATATATATGACTTAATAGAGTAGGATGGAGTCGGTTGTACTGTGATTGTGCTTTATATTGTTAATTACTTGCTTTTTATATTTTTAAGAGCTTATAATCATTAGTTAGAGTAACTACAGCACCAATTTCAGTATTTTTTATTTGGCATAAATAATTTTTAATTATTTTTTTTGCTCTTCTCTTCTTTAAAAAACCTAGAGTCTTTTGTTTTTCAGTTTTTTGAAGTACTTCATTCACTGACAAATTAACCCCTGTATAAACTATTTTACCAGATTTATATGTGTTTCCAGTTTCAAGCCCAATCATTTTAGGATTGGCATTGAATATATCTGGAATAATGAATTCACTTTTACATTTCGCTCCATTTACTTCTTTTGAAGTATGAATAAACTTTTTTGTCATGTGTAATTATAATAAATGACTTAATTGAAGAATAGTGCAAAGGGTTATCCCATTTTAATTAATAATAATTATTGTATTGTGAGGCCTTATTTTGATTTCTGTTCAAGATAACTTTTTATGTCAGCTCTTAGTTGTCCAATTTTCTCTTTTCCAGACATAGCTGCTAAATATCTGTCTCTTTTACCAACTGCTATTTTCCATAAATAGCTTTTTAGTAAGCTTCTTTCTTTTTCTTCTAGTTCTATTGGAAGTCTTATGCCTTGAATATGGTTTATGGAGTCATATTCAAAATGTGGTGCAATGGCGTCATTAATTTTATGAAAATAGTTTTGCATAAACTTGTATTCACTATGTTCTTCATTAAATTTTCTAGCCAGTTCATAATCCACTTCGTAGAGATCAATAATCTTACTTCGTAAAGTGTCGTTTTTAATGGTTTCTAACCCTCTTGACTTTAAAGATTCATATCCAGATTTATTTTGTACCACTATACTTTCTCTAGAGAATAAGAAGTAGAACGTGGCTAAAGAGTCGTTTTCTACTTTTTTTCCGTCTATGACATCATTAAAATATTGAATACCTCTAAACGCTATCTTAAAGTACTGTTCATCATTTGCAATATCCAAGCTGTCGCGCTCAAGTCCATTATAAATTTCTTCAAGTATTTTATTTTCGGCAATGCTGTCTTTTCTATCATCGTTCCATCTGTCTAAAATGAAGGCAAGGGAAACTGCAAGAAATATTGAAATAAATTCAAAGAGGTATTTCTTCCAATATTTAATTTTTAATCTGTTTTTCACTGTTAAAGTAATATGTATTTAGATGGTTCACCTTGGTTTTTTTAGCATGGATGTTATGCTAGTAAAAGTTATAACAGCAAGATAGGAATTTTCGATAGAAAATTATGGTGAAATGTACTTTAGCCAGTGTCGACTAAAGTATTTTTTCTTCAATATAGTTTTTGTTGGTTAGAAAATTTTCCAAATCAGATTTATAAGAGTTAAAGTCGAATCTTTTAAGTCTTGATAATCGAGTAAGACAATCAGATTCAGATAGTAGTTCTAAACAAACTCTCTCAATTAATTTTTTCTTATTTAAGCCGGAAACTTGGCTAAAAGTAATTTTACAATCAATTTCTGTACAGTTATTTGACTTAGTCTCAATTCCGTCAACTTGAGAGGTTCTTTCTCCTGGTCGATATCTTGGTCTTTTCTTTTTAAAGAATTGGTCAAATTCTGGTTTGACAGTTATTAGTCCGAAATAGAGTTCGTGAAGGTCTTGTCCATAATTGCGGGTTTCAAAAAACGCTTTTAATTCTACAGATAAATCATTTATCCAATTATTCTGTTCTTGAGTCAAGTTTGTGTATTGTGTAATTCCAAATTTCAATTTATGATCTGATTTTAAATTGTAAACAACGGTCTCGGCTATAATTTCGCTACATTGAAAATTTTAGATCAAAGAAATCAGGTCACTTAAAGTGAAGCTAATTTTTGATTAGATTAAAAGCATTAAGTAACAACCAGTCTGAGTATTTTTTATTAATTATAATGTCTGAAATTCACAAATGAGTTATTTTCATCACTTTTACTTTCTTCCGTAAATCTTATTTCAATGTATTGTTTTTTTCTAAATTCAGGATATTTTGCATTAAGTCTTTCTGATACTTTTTTTGATAATTTTTTTAAGGTTTGGTAGTTATTTGATGAGACATCGTATTCATAAAAAAATACTTTGGCATTATTGTCTTCAGCTTCTGTGCCAAATCCAATAACCAGATTCACATTATCATGCTCAAAATGTTGCTCTAAATCATCAGTTATTCTTTGCAATCGCTCTAGTTTCTCATGCAAGTTGCAAGAATTTAAAAGTAGACTTAGTAACAGAAGTAATCCTATTTTTTTAATTTTCATAATTATTGCCAAACAGCTTTATTTTTAATTAATTTCTGCTCTCAAACCTTGCTGAGATGAGCATATTGGTTTTGTGTTATTAGGTATAGTTTCCTTTAGAATTATGATACCAAGTCATATTTGTTATGGCAACAGAAATGACCAATACTAATGGTGTGATTGACATATTCAAATTTCCAATAAACACTAACCATAAAATTGAGATTAACACTGGACCATATATTAGTACATATTTTAATGTTCTGTTCTGCACCGCATCTGATAGAAATAAAAGTATAGAATTTAACAAGCAAAATGGTCCTGCCTTTATCCAATCCATTACAAATACCATTACGGTTGTATTAAAATCTTTAAAAAGAAGCATGCCTATTAAGAACGTCAATACGGTCACAAGGCCTGCTTGGTACATTAAGTATTTTAAATCTTTAATTATCGCCAATTTCAATTATACATGTTGTTAGCTACAGTCTTTTAATTAGTCCAATTTTCAATTGTCCCATCATCATTGAACCAAATTTCAATATATATCTTTTCGTAAATCGGTTTTCCATTCCGTTTCAGAATATCAAATTGCAATTTAGAAAGCGCTTTTTTCATAGATCTAATGCAATAATTATATTCTCTTTTACCGTCCCAATAATATTCAATTTCATCAGCAGTGAGAGAATCGGTCATTATTACATCTGTTATTTTGCCGTTTCTTCCAATTTCAACTATATACCTTTCTCCACAGTCAAATTTATCGAATTTAGTCCATTTGTATTCTTTAATTGAGTTGAATAGTACATCGTTAATTGTATCTCTTTTTAATCTATCGATTCCATTTTTTAAGTGAATGTAATTCTGTTCTTTACTGATTTGGATAATTTTTCCTTTCTCAATTTTTATAGCTGTTTCATAAATAAAAGTTCTTTTAAACACTCCATCCCAACGAATTTCCTTATTGTCATCTCTTTTTGTAGGAAAGGAGATGTTTCCACTATGCCAATCAACAAATACTTTTCCGTTTTTAACTTTATCACCAAATACTTTACTAATGTGATTTTTTGGAACTTCTTCTTTGTATTCGAGAGCGTGACAGTCTATAATTGCATTCACAAACAAACTATCATTTTCTATTATGTATATTGCTTGATAACCACGCCAGCAATTTAATGATGTTCCTTCTGTTCCGTCAATTGAGTTTCGGAAACTCAAATCAAACAATTTGCCTTTGTCATCTGTTCTTGTTTGTAAATAATTTTCAACAAGTAGATTATATGTTGCAATAGTATCATTTTTATAAATGAGAAAGTCAGGAACTTGTGGACTTGAAGCAAATGAATTTGATAGACATATGCAAAAAAGTACTATTGTTAAAATTCTATTCATTTTTTTGATGTGCATGTAAATTGTGGTTAACGGTCTCAGACGTATGTATTGTTTAAGTGTTCATATTAGCTCTACAGCCAATGTTGTGGTTTGTTTTTATTCCACCTTTGTTAATGAGATATTTGTTGGTAATTGAAATTCCAAGTTTGTAGGTGGATTATTAGGGTCAATTACCTTAATACCTTTGATTGGTTCATTTAAAGTTAATGTAGCAGTTTCATCGTCATTTAAACTAAATTCACCTACTTTGTACTTTTTACTGCTTACATCAGATATTGAAATCCAAATAATATTTTGGGCTTTATAATGTGCTATAACTCTTGGTAATGGTCTGTCATTTGTGTTAAAGATGTCTGTCGTTTCGGAAATAACTATTCCGTTTTCTATGTATTTATATTTCCCAAATATTGCATCACGATATTGAGTTGAATTTTCAGGATATGAGTATTGTTCAAATTCTTCCAATGTCAACTTAAATGAATCATTTCCCTTCTCCCATATCCAAGTGCCAACAAAATTGTCGTTTGTATTTTGTGTGTCTTTGATGTAATAATTGTCGCCTTCTATATTTTCGGGCATAGTTCCTTGAGGATAAATAGTTTTTGCTTTGCAGTTGTAAAGACTAATAAACGATAGTATTATTAAAGTTATATTTTTCATCGCTTGTGTTGCTAGCAGTTTATTGTTTAATGTTATTAATTCAAAATTATATAAGATTGTTTTGATACCAAATCAATAATTAGTGAACTATGCTTTTTACTTAGTTTAATTGCCTTATAAGTGGGTTAAAATAACCACAACGGTCTCTGCTAAGGTTTCGTCGTGTTGCGAATTTCAACCATTTAAAGGTAAACTAATTTTGGGTTTTGCCATGGTGAAGTAATTACTTATAACCATTAACCATTGTTAGCCATTGTATTTTAAAGTTCTTTTTTCATTGCAATAAATTCGAAATTTTCTTTACCAATTTGAAAATCGTGATCACCAATTTTTTCAAAACCGTTTTTTTTGTAAAAATTTATGGCTCTCGCGTTGCTGTTTAGCACGGAAAGCCAGACTTTATTAAAATTTAATTCCTTGGCTTTTTTTAAGAGAAGATCTTGTAATTCAAATCCAATTTTCATTGACAGAAAGTCTTTTAAAACGTAGATTTTCTGAAGTTGGCAAACGTCATTTGATTCAATAAATTCTGAATTGGAATTTAGTTTAAGTTTTGCATATCCTACTGGTAATCGGTTTGCAAAAGCTATCCAGAAAATGTTGTTTGGTTTTTTAATTCCATCTTCAATTTTTTGAACTGAAAATGTGAAATTGTAGTAATCGATTAAATCTTTTTGATCTCTAAAAAAATGTCCAAATGTTTCCGTAAATGTTATTCTCCCGAGTAGAGCAATAAATTGTGCATCTTCTTTTTTCGCTAATCTGATTTCAATAGTATTCATCAATCGTTGAAGCTTATGATTTATTGTGGTTAACGGTCTTGGCTATGATTTCGTTGCGTTGAAAATTCCGCTGGAATTTTCGGCCGTATAAATCAAGCCTTTTAAAGTTAAACTAATTTTGGGTTTTGTGCCATATCTGAGCCTTGAATTATGGCCATTGTTGTGCTTTGGTTTATTTATTCTGGTTTTGAATATTCGATCAATTCCTCCACATAGTGAAAATCGCCTTGATTTTGAGTAAGCTTTATGAAATTTTTTACAGCAGGCGCATATAACCAAACTTCAGTTTCATTTGCGCTATATCCTCTAGAATTGGTTGTTTTACCTGTATATTGTATTGTGTAGGCCATAAATGTTCCCGCTTCTACTGTTTCTTCTTGGTATGATAGTACTTCGGCATTCTGACTTTGGTTTCCAGTAGTTCCGTCTTGACTTGTCCAACTGTTCTCATATTTCCATTTTTTACCTACTTCAAGAGGCCAGTCGTACTTTGGTGTTTCGCTTACATCTGGTTTAACGATTTCGGTAACGGGAATAGTATCTTTACCAATAGTCATACCCAAGGTTCCGTCAAAACTTACTATTTCTCTTGTATCTGTTCCATCAGAGCGTACTTCTCCCTCAGTAGTTACACCTTTATATTTCCAGACCCATTTCTCACCAAGCTGATAATCAGTTAAAGTTGGCTGTTTGGTTGTATTGGGTTTAGTTGAGTTGTTACAGGCACTAAATAATACTAATGCAAATAATAGTAGAATTTGATTTTTCATTTATGTTGTTTAGAACAATTGGACGTGTAAGATCAAATTTTGTTACAATTACTAAAGGTGAATGCCAAACAAAGAATTATATACGTCTGAAGTTAGCTTTAGTCATTCTTTTGCATTGATTGGTATTCAATATCTATTAGCTTGATTAATCCTGTAATGTTCTTTTTTAATAAAACTGATTGCCTTGTGTAATAATTTAGTTCTCTCGATGAAATATAAATATCAGCTAATATTCGTTTATCAGTAATTTTTATAGGTGAGCCAAAATCACCATATCTTATTTCGTATGCATATTTATTTTTTAATTCTGTAGAACGATTCAACACATCTTCACCAATAGCTATAATATTTTGAACTTCTAATTCATAGATGTTTTGCATAGTATTAAATAGCTCACGATTGCTTATAATGTTTGATTTTCCTTCAGATATCATTGAATTATAAGTTCCAATTTTTGGTCTAAATTTTCTATCTGTAAAGAAAATATATTCTAATTCAGATACACCTTCCACTTTAGGAAGCTTACCAATAATTTCCTCGTTTATAAATTCTATAGTTGAGTCTTGAGACATTAATTGAGCAATTCGCCATTTATGATCTTGAATGACTTGTGACAACAATAATGTGTCTTGTATTAAATCACTCTTTATTTCTTTTAGATAGACTTTCTCTGCATCTCGAGTTTTTTTTAGTTCATTCGAGTTATTGATACTTAGCGCAATTAAAATTCCAATAACGACGAGAATAATTTCTCCAATAGCATAAAGAAGATAATTAATGACCTTTTTATCCTTAATCATATTTTGTCTTATTTTTCTAAAGATTTTTGCCATTGATTAATGTTTGATTTAAAAGAAGCACAACTCAAGGGTTAAACGTAGTACTGATTAGAGAATGAAAAGATAATAAATTCCATAGCAATAATTAGAGAAAATTAC
>NZ_JABSSU010000015.1:0-47500 GCF_013213835.1 Winogradskyella sp.
CATTAAATGCTTTAAGATGATACTCAAGTGCTCTTTCTAATTCATTTTTCTCTCTGAAAATTGAACCTAATAATCTATAACAAAAATATAGTTGCTCGTTTTTATTAAGATTTTTATAAACTAATATTGCCTTAAATAAATTCTCCTCCGCACCTAAATAATCTTTTAATCTTGATTGAATGAAACCTAAATTATAAAACATTTTGGCCTTATAATACTCGTGGTTTTTAAGTTCATAGTAATTGAGTGCCCGAAAATAATGGTAATATGCTGAATCTAAAATTTCCATTTTACTGAAAAATAAACCATAGTGCCAATGCACTTCAGCCATGGCCAGAGTATCCTGAAATTCTATAGATCTATCGAATGCATACTTATTTCTGGTTCTGAATAAAATAGAATCATTTTCATTATAACTTTTATAAGCCAAATCCAAAAGATTCTTTAGTTCTGGATTGCTCAATCTTGAATAATTCTCTGTCGAACTTCTTATTTGATTATCAGTACAAGAAATTATAAGAAAAACACATAGAAAAAAAGTGAAATTTAAAGTCGATTTCTTAAGTAACCCCATATCACAAAAATAAAAGCTCTTACTTTAATTAAGAGCTTTTTTAAGGATATATTTATTTTGCATCAACCTTTCCCCCCATCTGAACCATTTTCATCTTCTTCTCCTGTTTCAGAATCAGAAGTGCCCGTTTGTGTAGTGTTTTCAAGTGTATTATCATCGCTTATGTCTTCAACAGTGCAAGATGTGAAAAAATTGAATAATAGTGCTAGTGATAGAATCTTTACAGCATTCTTCATAATTAAATTTTTTAAAATGTTATACAATGAATTAGCCCTGTTTTTCAGAGCCTTATTGACCTGAGAATTTTATCAGATCTATTATGAAGAAGCTTCTTGCTGTAACAAATTTATGTCGGCAAAAATCTAATATGAAGAGATTTGATTGCTATTGAGTGAAAGCATCTATTGTAATAGTGAATGACATTATTTTAAGAGGATTTTTAATTTAAATGAACCAGAGATAAACTCTTCATCGAATCCTTAATATGATCAATGTTCTGTAGATATGTTTTAGTAAAAGGGATCTTTTTATCAACGTTAAAAAGAGAAAACCTCTGTTTTCCGTAGTTAATTCGACTAACATAATTTTGATTTATTATATAACTCTTATGTATTCTGAGAAAGTTATTAGGAAGTTGATTTTCAAATACCTTTAAAGTTTTAAACGCACTAACTATCTCGCCATTTTTTATGTAAAAATCAGTAGTGTTGTTATCTGCCTTTAAATAAAGGATGTCTTCAGCTTTTAAATACTGAAAATCATTATATGATTTTAAGCATAAAATACGCTTAGAATCATATTTCATTTTTTTTTTAAACTTGAGTGTAAATTTTCTAATCTCAAGTTCAGTAATCGGTGTCACAAAATAATCTACAAATCCATTTTTAATGGCATCATAAGCATACGTCTTGGTATCTGCAAAGGCTACGAAACTTGGAAGGAAGTCTAATAGGTTTTGTGCTTCTTTTACAAACTGGAACGGCTCAATGAATTCTTCATCTTGTAGATTAATGAAAACAATATCTGGTTTAGTTTTTAATACATCATTCATGGCTTCATCGTGGTCACTAGATTGACCTAAAAAAAGAAGACCTTGTGAATTTTCACTTCCAAGCTTTTCAATGAGCCTTGTAAATGATTTATCCTTATTTATGACGTAGTAACTTATCAAAATACTAATTCTATAACAAAATTTAAAATTAGTATTAGTTGAACAGTAATTGATAAGGGAATACATCACACCTAATAAGTGATTTCCATACAAATATGATTTAATTTGACCAAAAATCTAAGATAGCAACCAAAACCAAATGTGTTTGATAATGAAAGATTTAGTATATTTGTAACATCAATTAAGTGAACATAAAACGAACATAGTTTAATTATAAATTAAGTTTTTCATGTTAGTCAAAACACTGTGAATCAATATGTTAATTTTCACAGTGTAAATTCATAACCCGGAGGTCTCGAGTTCAAATCTCGATCTCGCTACAGCAGCAAAAGTCTAGTACGAAAGTACTGGACTTTTTAGTTGTTAAATCTTATATCACGCTTTCTACTTCTATCTAAATCGTACTTACGATATCTTAACTTATAATCAAACCTTGAGAATTAAGGATAAAAACCTAGAAACTAAAACTTGACCATAAAATACCTACTATCAGGTAATTTTATCTCAAATAGATCAGATTGGTTGAGTTATTCTAAATGAACTTTTGTTAATTCCTAAAAATCAAATATTTAACACATAATAACACGAATAACATAAATTAATTTGCCTCTCACGAAAATCTAGAACAATTAATTAAAATTTAAATTGCTGATTTCCAAAGTTTTAAAAATATAAAATGCATTTCATCGATTTTTTTAACCATTCATAGAATATAATTACTATATTCGCCATATAATTTTAGTCCCAAACTAAAAAACCGCTTATATGAAAACCTACAATTCAGTCCTAAGGGACTGCCTAGTAATGTTGTGTGTTTCCCTAATTTCTGCACACTCATTTTCGCAAGATTTTAATGTACAGCATGTACAAGATGATATCGGTAATACTGGTGGTTCAAACACAAGTTTTACAGCTGTCTCGACATTAAATAATGCATTTGTTCTAGCCAATAATAATAGAAAAGTAAGTGCTGGTATAAATGGTAATGGTTCAACCCTACCGGCAGATGACCTCTCCGGTGCCAGAGTTTTAACTGGCGTAAATACTTTAAGTTATTACAGACAAAGTGGCTCAACAGGATCAAATACAAGATTTAATGGTTCTATCTGGGAGTATACAGGAACACCTGGGGGACCAAACGAAATGATTGTAAGAGGTCGTTATGCGGTAAGCTTAAATGGTAGCACAAATAGTGTAACTCAAGTAATATCGGGCATTACCAATGTAAATAAATGTATTCCTTTCATTACTGGTATTATAACAAATAGAAATAGTCGAGGTGCCGATTCTGGCACAGCAATAGCATATTTAGAAAACGCTTCGACATTAAGAGTCGAAAAAGGTACCAACGCAAATACCGTGACTGTTTATATAACGGTCGTAGAATTTACAGGGAGTAATTGGACTGTGCTTCATGGGGATTCAGGAAGTTCGTCTGCCGACACAGGAACGATTACCTTAAGAGCCAATTCTGATGGTACCGGGTCAGCGACGAATGTAAGTAATTGGGGTGAAGCTGTAATTTTTACACAGCATAGAGGAGATAATAATCAAAATGCCGTCAATGATGCTATTGCTGACAATTGGCCTACTACTGATCCTGGTTTTAATAACCAAAGCGTTGATTGGACCTTTCATGCTAATCATGATTCTAATGGAAATAATAGACATTTTGTCCATGTATTAAATAATTCAGATTTAAATGTAACAAGATTTCAAAACACTAGCAACTCAGCTGGAGAAACAACAATTAACATTTCATCAGCTGGTCTTTCAAATATCAATCAGGCTCTAATTGTTGGTACATCAACTACTAGTGGTGGTGGAACCGCATATCCAAGAGGTTGGAGAAATTATTATTTAAATTCTACTACGCAAGCAGCACACTGGTGTGCAAGAAGCGGAAATGTAATGAGCCACGAATTACAAATTGTAGATCTATCAGCTTTGAATTCAATAGTAGAACCAGAAATTAACCTTGTCGGAAATTCAACGAATATATCGGATGGTGACACAACACCTAGTTTGACAGATGACACTGATTTTGGTAGTATTAGTACATTAAGTACTCAGGAAGTACATACATTCACTATTCAAAATACGGGTAACCTCATATTGAACCTTGGATCTATAACAATCGGTGGTTCACATGCCGCTGACTTTACTGTAACTGCTAATCCTTCTGTGACAGTTGCAGCATCTGGCAGCACAAGCTTTGACATTACCTTTGATCCAAGTGCGGTTGGTTTAAGAACAGCTACGGTAACAATTGCAAACGATGACAGTGATGAAAGTCCTTTTAATTTTAGTATACAAGGTGCTGGAGTAACGCCATCTTATTGTACAGCAATAGCAACAGATGATAGTTTCGAATGGATTGGTAATGTTACTGTAAATTCTACAAGTAACACTTCAAGCGGTGGTAGTACATCAACAGGTTACTCAGATTTCACTGCCTTAACACCAGCTGATTTAATACAAGGTTCTACTGGCAACACAATTTCCGTAACACCTGTATGGCTTTCAACACTTTATACAGAAGGTGTATCAGTATGGATAGATTTTAATCAAGATTATTCATTTGATGCATCTGAAATAATTATGCAAGTAGGTCCAGATACAGTTTCACCGCAAACAGGAACTTTTACTATTCCTGTTGGAGCTGTATTAGGTAATACAAGAATGCGCGTTATAATGGATGATGCCATTTTAGTTACAGATCCGTGCAATAACCCAAATTATGGTGAAGTTGAAGATTATACAGTTAATATTATTCCTGCATCTACTGATCCTGAAATCAACATCACAGGAAATAGCATAAGCATTACAGATGGTGATATAACACCTACTTTTACTGACAATACAGACTTTGGTAATGTTAATATAACAGGAGGGACAAATCCAAACACATTTATTATAGAAAATCTTGGTGGTGGTGTCCTTAATTTAACAGGTAGCTCACCATACATAACTATTGGTGGTGCGCATGCGGCAGACTTTACTATAACCTCTGCTCCATCAAATTCCATTGCGGCTTACAGTTCTTCGGCATTTGTAATTACGTTTGATCCTAGTGCACTTGGTTTAAGAACAGCTACAGTTACCATTGCAAATGACGATTCTGACGAAAACCCATATAATTTTAATATCCAAGGTACTGGTTTTGTGCCGCCACCATGTGGTTCATCGGTTGTTCATACTGCTGATTTTGAAACAGGATTAGATGGCTGGACATCAGGTGGTGTAAATGCAAACAGGGTAAATAATACCACATGGTCATATAATGGAAGTTACAGTCTACAAATTAGAAACGGCGATGCTGTAGGTTCAACTACTTCTTTTGATTCACCGTCATTTGACCTATCTAATTATGAAAAAGTTGATTTCAAATTTTTCTTTTCACCAAACAGTATGGATTCCGCATATACTGGTGCAACAAAAGATTCATTTGAAGAATTTACAATAGAATACAGTAGCGATAATGGAGTTACTTGGGCAATCGTTCAAAATTTTGAAAGTGGCCAGATAGTGCATAAAAATGCTGATTTTGAGACATCAACAACGGTAATATTCTATGGTAGAATTGTGACATTAAAGAGTACAGACTACAGCTTTCCTGCTTCTGCAATTTCAAAATTTAGAATACGTTGTAATGGTGATGCAAATGACGACGAAGTTTACATAGACAATATTACCATTAACGGTACCTCATATTGTTCGCCATCTGAAGGTCCTGGTGGTGCAACGAGCGATTTAGACTTATGGTTAAAAGCTGATATGGTTGATGGTATTAATGAAAATGCCGATGGGAGTGCAGTAAACTCATGGTTTGATAATGGCAAAGGAAATCATGCAGAAACTATGGTATCTGGATTAGAACCAGTTTATAGAGATAATACTACCAATAACTTCAATTTTAATCCAGTAATTGAATTTGAAAATAACAACAATACCGCCAATAGTGATATGACATACATTATTAACGACGGTAGTAGAGATGAATTAACAGGTACTGGTGGATTTAATAGTGCAGATATGTATGTTGTAATAATGCCAGATCCAACTATTACAACAACAATGATACCTCTAGATACCTTTACAAGTTCTGACCCAACTGTTAACGATTTCCAAGCAGAGGATGTAACCGGTTTTGGATATGGTGCATATAGCCAAAGATTTACTGATGAATATTTCGGGTATTGTCTTGGAACTTCTCAAACAGGGTCACCACCCACAGGGTTTGGTAGAGGCTCAACTTCTAGCAGCATCAATTACAACCAAATTGGGATTATCAATATTAGACATAACAGCACCGTGACAGATATGGAATTATATCTAAATGGTATATCCATTGGAGATATTACAAATGATGCCGCTGATTTTTCTACAGTTACCAACACAAAATATTGGTTAGGGAGAAGTCAATATTGGAATGGGAGTTTTGATGGGAGAATTGCAGAAATCATAACTTTTTCTTCAGTCAATAATGATGGTGATTTAACACAATCGAGAAATAGAATTCAATCTTACCTAGCCATTAAGTATGGTATTACTCTAGGTGTAAACGGTACCTCGCAAGATTACGTTGATAGTGATGGTACAGTTATTTGGGATGAATCAGCGAATACTGGATATAATTACGACATTGCCGGTATAGGAAGAGATGATATTTCTGAATTAAATCAAAAGCAATCAAGAAGCGTTAACGATGCAGCGGATGGCACAGGTCGTATAGAAGGAATTCTAACAATAGGCTTAGGCGATATATATGATACTAATACTATTAATAAAAACACCAATGCGGTTACGTTTAATGATAAAGAATTCTTAGTTTGGGGAAATAATGGAGCTGATTTAGATTTAGCATCTTCAACAATTAACGTTGATATGAGTAGCGGAATTTCAGGTGTTTCAACACCGGTAACATTTACAGGTATGCAACGTATTTGGAAGTTCGTAGAAACTGGTGGAGATGTACCGAGTGTTAAAGTTAGAATTCCTCAAAATGCCATTAGAAATATAACACCTCCTGGAAGCTATTTAATGTTCATTTCAGATACTAATGTGTTCGACCCAACCGCAGATTACCAAGTTATGACTTCAGATGGTAGCGGAAACCTAGAAACTGACTACGACTTTGACGGAACTAAATTCATAACCTTCGGTTATGCACCACAAGTTATAGTAGAACGCTCTGTTTATTTTGATGGCACTGATGATTATATCGATATTGAAGATAGATTAGATATAGAAACGACAAACTTCACATTATCAGCTTGGATAAAAAGAGATGGTGCAGATAGTGGTACAAAATCTATTCTCTCTAAAAGAGATGCAAGTTTCACTCAAGGTTTAGATTTTAGAATTTTAAATAATAATTCTATTGAAATTATATGGAAAAATGGTGGTGATCAAAGTTTAATCTCAAACACAAGAATACCTGATGACCAATGGCACCATGTTTCAGCCATATATGATGGATCAGATATCTCTTTATATATTGATGGTGTATTAGACAATATAGCGTCGAGATTAGCACCATTACATACTAACGAGTCATTTTTAATCGCTGCTGCTGGTAAAGGAACAATTTCTCAATTCTTTAGAGGAAATATTGACGAAGTTCGTGTTTGGGATACGGCATTAACTGTAGACCAATTAAGATATATAATGAATCAAGAAATTGTAGATAATGCTGGCCAAGTTATGGGTACAGAATTACCTAGTTCAATCACAAAAAATGATATCAATGCCATCCCATGGTCTGATTTAGCAGGTTACTATCCGATGTCTGTATTCACTTATACAAATACAGATGACGCCTCAGGAAATGGCAAACAAGGAGCTTTAAGAAATCTAGATACTGTAGATCACCAGACCGCACCACTACCATATGCTTCAAACCAGAATGGAGATTGGGATACTAATACTACATGGACTAATGGTTCTATGTTAACAGTTCCTGGATCCGCTTCTATTGTTGATTCGGCGGTAACTGTAGATTGGAACATCGTTAGAACATCGCATAATATTACATTAGACAATTCTAGTCTACCTGCCGGTAATCAAGATAATAGAACCGTACTCGGACTTTATGTAGATGCTAATGAGTTAACTGTAGATGGTGATAATAGCTTAGACACAGGTTATGGATTAACAGTAAGTCATTATTTGAGACTAGAAGGAAAAATAGATCTTGAAGGAGAGTCTCAATTAATTCAGACAGTAGATAGTGATTTACTTGTAGTAAGTAACGGAGCCTTAGAAAAAGACCAACAAGGTACGGCAGACACTTTTACTTACAACTACTGGTCTGCACCTGTTGGAGAAACTGATCTTGGTACAAACAATTACAGATATACTGTACAGGATATTATGTACGATGGAACTAATCCGGTAAACTTCACAAATTCTGGATACAACGGTAGTGCTACTACACCTGTGACTATTGCAGATTACTGGATATGGAAATATGCAGATAATCCAATAGGTGACTATTCTTCTTGGCAACATGTAAGAAGAACTGGTAACATAAATGCTGGTGAAGGATTTACAATGAAAGGACCTGGAACAGGTTCTATAACAACTGAGCAAAATTATGTTTTCCTTGGAAAACCAAATAATGCTGATATTAATCTAACTATTAGTGCAGGTAACAATTATTTAGTTGGTAATCCTTACGCTTCAGCTATTGATGCCGATAAGTTTATTCAAGACAACGGACCTACATTAGATTATACTGGTACAAGTCCAGAAACAAATGCATTACTTAGTGGTACGTTATACTTCTGGGAACATTGGGGAGGTGGATCACACATACTTCAAGAATACCAAGGTGGTTATGCGACTTATAACTTCTCTGGAGGAGTAGCTGCAGCATCATTAGGAACTAATGATCCTGATGTTGCAACAGGAGGAACACCTACTAAAATTCCTGGACGCTATATTCCAGTAGGACAAGGATTTTTTGTAGCTGCAGACAACACTGGTACGATTAACTTTAATAATAGTCAACGTGTATTTGTAAAAGAAGGTGCATCTTCTACATTTGTTAGAAATGATGAGTATACAAACGCTACAGAAAGTGCTGAAATTGATAATAGAATGAAGTTAAGGTTCGGATTCTATTCAATTAATACAATTCATAGACAATTGTTATTAACTATAGACGACAACGCTACTTCTGGTATTGACTGGGGTTATGATGCTTCGACTAACGATACTCAAATGGATGACATGTTCTGGCGCATAAGCAATGAGAACTTTGTTATTCAGGCTAGTAATATAATCGAAGAGAATACCATTTTCCCTCTTGGTGTTATAACAGATGCAGATGGTATAAACCGTATTTCAATCGATGCATTAGAAAATGTGCCTAGTGATTTAGAAATATTTGTTCATGACAAAACACTAAACATTTACCACGACCTTAGAGCAAATGATTATGAAATCTTCTTAAACTCAGGCGAGTACACAGAAAGATTTGAGATTACATTTGGTCAATCTGGTGAAAGTTTAGGTATAGATGATGAAATTGTTGAAAGTATTGATATTTTATATTCAAATGATAAAGAAAAAATTGTACTTTTAAACCCTCATAAAGAAAACATAAAATCGATTGAACTATACAATATTTTAGGACAATCTATGTTAACAATAAAACATACTTCTGAGTTTTTGAGAGGCTACTCTGAGTATGAAGTTGAGAATTTAAGTTCTGGGACTTATATAATTAAGTTAAATACCGCAAAAGGGGCTGTATTAACGAAAAAAGTTTTAGTCAAATAATCCTTTACACCATTACTTAAAGATCTTAACGAAAAGTCCTGATTTTTTTTTCAGGACTTTTTCTTTTTATAATCTATTTTATGATATTTTATGCTTTTCGTCGATAAAATATTACATTTTATGGGTTTTTTTAAAATTTTTCCCTATATTTCCACCATAATTTAATTAGTTATGCCCCTCGAGCCCCAACTCGATAACTATTAATCTTAGCCTCATATGAAAAGACATACCACTGTCCTTTATGGACTTGCCCTCAGTCTTCTGACCGTATTATCCCATAATTTGTATGGACAAACTCAAGACTTTTTTATCCAGCATATTCAAAATGATGTAGACAACTCGGGCGATACAACCAATAATTTTATTGAGGTATCATCACTCAATTCTGCATTTGTTCTTTTAAACAATAACAGAAGATCTAGCGCTGGAGATGAAGGAAACGGATCTAATCTAAATGGTGATGATCTATCCGGTGCCAATGTTTTAACTGCAGTTAACACCATCTCTTACTATAGAGAATCTAATTCTATGAATTCAGATACTCGATTTAGTTCCTCTATTTGGGAATACAAAGGAGAACAAGGCGGACCTAACGAAATGATTGTTCGCGAACGATTTCAAGTCTCCTTAAATGGATCTAATAATTCTACAACAAAATCACTTAGTGGTATTGTTAATGCCAATAAATGTATCCCTTTTATTACGGGTATTCTTAATGATGATTCTAGTCAAGGAGCAGATTCTGGAACAGCTTTAGCCTATTTAGAAGATGCTTCAACACTAAGAATTCAAAAAGGTAGTAACGGAAACAATGTTACAGTTTTTATAACTGTTGTAGAATTTACAGGAAGTAATTGGACCGTACTACATGGAGATTCAGGAAATGTATCGTCAAGCACTGGCAATATTACACTAAAAGATGGTTCTGATGGAACAGGAACTACAACCTCAGTATCACAATGGAGTAATGCAATAATATTTGGTCATCACAGAGGTGACAACACCTCCAGTGGTGCTAACCAGGCCATTGCAGATAATTGGCCAATTTTTGAACCAAATGGTAGTACTGATAAGGTTGATTGGGTCTTTCACTCCAATCATGGTTCTAACGGTACTAATAGACATTTTGTTCATGTTTTAAGCAATCCGAACCTTAACGTTTCGAGATTTCAATCTAGTGAAAACGCATCTAATGAAAGTACGATAGATATCACATCCGCCAATATTTCAAATACTAACCAAGCAATAATTGTTGGTAGCTCTATATCTAGTGGTGGTGGTACAGCATATGGTCGAGGATGGCGTAATTATTATTTCAATTCTAATACTGAAGCTGCTCATTGGTCTCATCGTAGCGGTAATAGTATGTCTCATGAAATACAAATTATAGATTTTTCAGGAGTCAATTCTGAAGGGTATTGTACTTCATGGGGACATACAACATGGAATACTGGAATTACAAATGTTAAATTCAATACTATAGATCATTCTGATGGATCACCAAAAGATTCTGGATATGAAGACTTCACTTCAACTCAATCAACTACTGTATATAGAAATACAATAAGAAGCTTAAATGTTAATGTGGATACAGATGGTGATTATTCGGCACATGTTTTCGCTTGGATAGATTGGAACCAAGATTTAGACTTCAATGACGACGGAGAAAGTTATGACCTTGGTAGTGCAGATGATGTATCCGATGGTTCTACTGACTTATCACCTTTTGCTATAACGATTCCTTCTGATGCCACATTAGGTGCAACTCGTATGAGGATTGCAGTTAATTTTGAAGCAGACCCAACGCTCTGTGCTACAAATTTTGATGGAGAGGTAGAAGACTACGAAATAATTGTTTCTGATGGGGTTTCAAATTCTGAAATTAATATTACTGGTAATGGATTTAACATCTTAAATCAAGACAATTCACCAATATTATTAGACTTTACAGACTTTGGTAATGTTTCTGTAGAATCAACTTTATCCAGATCTTTTGTCATAGAAAATCTTGGTATTAACAATAATCTTTCACTTACAGGTAGTTCTCCTTACATTAGTTTGTCAGGTGCCAACTCAGGAGAGTTTAGTGTAACCACTACTCCATCTAATAGTATCAATCCAAACTCAAATACTAACTTTACAATTGCATTTAATCCAACATCCGATGGATTAAAAACTGCTACTGTTACCATTGCAAATGACGACAATGACGAAAGCAGTTACAGCTTTTCTATACAAGGTAACGCTGTTTTGGGTGAATTTTGCGAGTCCTATGGTAATTTAGATTACCAAACAAGTATTACCAACGTTACATTTAATACCTTAGACCATTCCGATGATGGTGAGAAAAATGTAGGTTATGAAGATTTTACAAATTCTCAATCTACTACAGTTGAAGCTGGGTCTAGTTACGACCTAAGTGTTAGCGTAGATACGGATGGAAACTATATTGTATACACAAACGTTTGGATAGATTGGAATGGTGACTATGACTTTGAAGACGATGGAGAAACTTACGATCTTGGTTATGCAGTAAACGTAGAAGATGGTATTACAGATTTATCACCACTTACAGTTCTTGTCCCTGAGGATGCCGCAATAGGATCAACACGTATGAGGGTTTCTGCCAAATACTGGGATTATCCTGATGATTGCGAAATAGACTTTGATGGTGAGGTAGAAGATTACACCATAGTAGTATCAGCTGCACCTGCACCAGAAATTGTGGTAATTGGAAATGATAATGAAATATCATATGGTGACTCCACACCATCACCAACAGACCATACAGATCTTGGGTCTGCAAATACAAATCAAACTATTTCGCGCGTATTTACAATTAACAATAGCGGATCTTTAGATCTTGAAATATCTGATATTTCATTATCTAACACCACAGATTTTTCATTTATTGGTGACGCTTATGATAATACGGTGGAAGCCAATGGCTCCACAACTTTTGAAATTGCTTTCAACTCATCAACACTCGGTGAAAAAACATCTGACGTTACTATAACAAACAATGCAACTTCTGGTTCTTCTTACCAATTTACTATAAAAGCTACAGCAGTTGCAAGCTTCTTTGATAGTGATGGCGACGGAGTTTTAGATAATATTGATATTGACGATGACAATGACGGTATTAGAGATAGTGAAGAAGAGTTAGATTGTGATAATACAAATATCGCACTAAAAGTTAATTATAAATTTTTAAACGAGACTTTTGGTACTGGTGAAAGAACAACTATAAACACAACTTATGACGCGGTAACAACATACTGTTATGAAGATGGTACTTCAAGTTGTTCTAGTGGCGGCATTGATTTAAATGACGGTGAATATACCGTGTATTATAGAGCTGCTGATGGTGATGGAGTTAACGACACACCAAATGAAGAGGTTGGCTCTTGGGCAGATACTTATTGGTACTTAGGAGAAGACCATACACCTGACGACACAAATGGCAGAATGGCCATGTTTAATGCGTCATACGACCCCGGAATATTCTATACAGCAAATATTACAGGTGCTTTACCAGGCATACCTATTACCTATAGTTTTTGGGTATTAAATTTAGACAGATCAGATGCTCCAAATATTGGTTCAAGGTTACGTCCAGATATTTTAGTTGAGTTTAGAGACGTAGACGATAACGTTCTTGCTTCAATCACAACTGGTGAAATTGCACCAACAGCAGCAGGAAACTTACAAGGTGACTGGTACAATTTTTCAGCAGATTTAACCTTTAATGTCAGTGAATTTAATGTGTATTTCTATAACAACGAAACCGGTGGATTAGGAAACGATCTTGCCATAGATGATATTCAAATTACACAGACGCTTTGCGATACAGATGGCGACAATGTTGCTAATGTATTTGATTTAGATAGTGATAACGACGGTATACCAGACGCAGTGGAAGCTGGTTATACAGCAACGACTAATGGTAAGGGTATAATAGATAATTGGTCTGACAATAATGGTAACGGAATGCATGACGCTTATGAAGGTCTAACACCATTAGATTCAGACAATGATGGTGTACCAAACTACATTGATTTAGACAGTGATAACGATGCCATTTTTGACGTTGATGAATCAGGAGCAGGTAATTCAATAAATACTTCATTTCAAAATGGTGACGGTGATATTGATGGTGATGGCGTAGGTGATGGTGAAGATTCTGATGCGGTTAGAGAAAAAGATGTCGACTCTGATGGAAGTGTAGAATACTTCGCTGATGGTATTTTAGATATTTATGATTATTTAGATGGATCAACATTTGAAACAGCCTATGGTAACCAAAATCAAGGTGTTTCTCATACCAATTATGTTGCCGATTCTGATGACGACGGTACACCAGATTATATTGATGTTTACAATAACTCTAATGACACTTATGATATCTCAAATACACTATACTATTATTATGATGAAAATAATGATGGTATTATTGACGATACAGTTGACACTGATGGTGATGGTATTTTAGACCTGTTTGATACTAATGACAATAGTTTTGGATCACCAAGAGATATTAACGTAAATCTTCAGGTGCATTTTGACGGTCGTAATGATTACATTCAAGATGAATCAGTTATTGATAATTGGGGAGAAATTACATTAATGGGATGGATTAAAATTGACAATGATGGCTCAGGTGATCGTTTCTTATTTGGGCAAGACAATTTTAGCCTAAAATTACTTAGTAATGGTAATCTTCAGGCTAATATAAGTGGAACAATTGTCAATTATAATACTGCGATACCAACAAACCACTGGACACATGTTGCTATAGGATATAGTGCAACTGAAGAAGTCTACAAACTATATATTAACGGTGAAGTTGTAGAAAGTGGCTCAAGAACCGGGTTGCTAGACACAGACTCTAGCCCGTTTACAATGGCAAAGGATCCTTCGAGTAACAATGACTACTTTAAAGGAACTTTGGACGAAATTCGTTTATTTAATAAATCATTGAGTTCTGATGAAGTTAGTAAAATGGTCTATCAAAAAATTGAAGATAATGGTTACGTTAGAGGTTCAGAAATACCTTTGGATATCGAAACATTGCAATGGTCTAATCTTATTAAATATTATAAATTAGATATATACAAAGGTAATATTACAGACGATTATACTACACCTTCAATTGATGAAGGCTCAGGTGCTACACTTTATAACATCAAGAATATTACTGAAGAAACTGCACCAATACCATTTGTGTCTTACTATGGAAATTCCGATTTAGAAAGTGCCTTAAGCAAGCCTGAAGATGGTGTTTACGGTATTGATGCTATTTTTTACGAGTGGTCTATTGTAAAAATTAACCATGACGATATCACTTTTGATGGTGATCAAAAACATCTAGGTCTTATTGTTGAGGAAAATGACCCAAGTTTAAACCATATAGAGTTTCACGTTACAAATGATTCAGAATTAAATGTGTCATGGTATTTAAAATTAGATGGGTTTATTGATCTTGAAGGAGAATCACAACTTGTTCAAGGTGAGAATAGTATTCTAGATGTCTCGAGTAAAGGTAGAATCGAGCGTGATCAACAAGGTACATCAGACACATTTACATATAATTATTGGTCTTCTCCGGTAGGTACTATAAATAGTACAACAAATAATAACGATTATACTATTAGCTCTATTCTAAGAGACGGAAGCGATCCAAATAATCCTCAAGCAATTAATTGGATAACTAGTGGTTATAACGGTACAGACACCTCGCCTATTGGTATTGCGCACTATTGGATTTGGAAATATGCCAATAACCCAGCTAATGACTACTCCTCATGGCAACATGCAAAAAGTAACGGCAACATGAGCGCTGGTGAAGGTTATACTATGAAAGGACCGGGAACAGGTGCCATTGATGATGACCAAAACTATGTCTATGTTGGGAAGCCAAATAATGGTACTATCACATTACCTCTTAGCGCAGACAATAACTACCTTATTGGTAATCCTTATGCATCGGCAATTGATGCCAATGAATTTATAAATGATAACCCTAATTTAACTGGTACAATTGCATTATGGGAGCATTGGGGTGGCGGATCTCATAATTTACAAGAATATCGCGGTGGTTATGCCAGATATAACTTAGCAGGTGGAGTACCTGCTTCTGCACCTCATCCAGATGTGGCGCAAGTTGGTGTAGGTACAAAAACACCTGGCAGATACATTCCTGTTGGGCAAGGTTTCTTCGTTAAAGGAGAAAGCTCGGGTACCATTACCTTTGAAAACGACCAACGTATCTTTAAAAAAGAAGGTAGCTCATCCGTTTTCTTTAGAGGTCCATCAGAAATAGTTGACGATGAAGACGTTGATGATAGAATGAAGTTTAGGTTTAGATTCACAGGTAGTAATGCCTTACAATTGCAGAGACAGTTATTATTAACCATAGACGAAAACACTACGGCTGGAGTGGATTGGGCTTATGATGCGCCATTAAACGAAGGACAAACTGATGATATGTTCTGGTTAATTAATAGTGAGAAATTTGCGATACAAGCAAATAATAATGCAGACATAAATACTGTATATCCACTAGGTATAAAAGCAAGTACAGATGGTATAATTAAAATTGAAATAGAAGCACTTGAAAATGTACCAGATACAGTAAACATTTATTTACATGACATTTACAATGCTTCGTATCATGATCTTAGAGTAAGTGATTTTGAAACAACAATTACTATTGGTGAGCATTTAGACAAATATGAAATCACTTTTGACAATGCTTCTGAAACTTTATCTATGGACGATTTAGATATTGATGAAATGCGAATATACTATGCATCTCACAGAAATAAAATAGTTGTACTAAACCCTGATATGATTGAATTAGAACAATTAAATCTATACAACATAAATGGACAATCTGTTTATGAAAATGCAAGATTATGGACAGAGTCATATAATGAATTTGACACACCAAGTCTCAGCACAGGCGTTTATATTATTGAACTCAAAACACAACGTGGTGTTGTGTCCAAAAAAATTGTGATTAAGTAGTCACTTAACGATATGAAAAAAGCCCATCAAAGAATTGATGGGCTTTTTTTATTCTCTCATAAGTTCTGAACAATCCAAACGATTATTTAAGAAACTTAATCAATGCTTCTAAGTCTAGTTTTTGTTGCTCCCCAGATTCCATGGTTTTTAAAGCAAACAATCCTGACTCTAATTCTTGCTCACCTACCAAAACCACATAGGGAATTTCGCGTTTGTTAGCGTAATTCATTTGCTTTTTCATCTTCGCAGCATCTGGAAACAGTTCCGCCTTAACACCAACTTCTCGCAACTTCGACACTGCTTTTAGACATGCAACAGCTTCCTTATCACCAAAATTGATAAAGAGCACTTTTGTAGGATCAGCTATAGTTTTAGGGAATAAACTTAATTCCTCTAATACTAAATAAATACGGTCTAATCCAAAGCTTATTCCTACTCCACTGGTATCAGGCTTGCCAAAAATACTTGTTAAATCATCATAACGTCCGCCGCCACCGATAGAACCCATTTTCACACCTTCTGGTGCAGAAACTTCAAAAATAGCACCTGTATAGTAATTAAGACCTCTTGCTAAAGTAACATCTAATTGAAGGTTTGCCGTTTTTAAACCTAAGTTTGAAATGGCTGTATCTATAAATTCTAATTCTTCAATGCCTTTTAAGCCTATTTCTGAACTACCTAAAATAGATTTTAGACTTTCTATCTGGTTAGCAAAATCACCTCCTAAAGAAAATAAAGGTTGAAGCTTCGTAATACCATCATCAGAAATGCCTTTACTGCGCATCTCTTCTTTTACTTTCTCTTCTCCTATCTTGTCTAGTTTATCTAAAGCAACAGTAAAATCTATTAGTTTGTCTTGCGCACCAATAACCTCAGCAATACCAGATAGTATTTTACGGTTATTGATTTTTATAGTGACACCTTTTAGATTTAAAGCTGTAAATACCGCATCATACAATTGTATAAACTCAACTTCTTGTAATAAGGACTTAGAACCTACAACATCTGCATCGCATTGGTAAAACTCTCTAAATCGACCTTTTTGCGGTCTATCTGCACGCCAAACTGGTTGTATTTGGTAACGTTTAAAAGGAAAAGCTATGTCATTCTGATGTTGTACAACATAACGAGCAAAAGGTACTGTTAAATCGTATCTAAGGGCTTTTTCTGAAATCCTTGGAGTCATTACTGATTCAGATTTTAAATTATAATCATCCTCATTAATTTTTTTTAAATAGTCACCACTATTTAGAATTTTAAAAATCAGACGGTCACCTTCATCACCATATTTACCCATTAAGGTTTCTGAATTCTCAAAACTTGGGGTTTCAATAGGCTGAAATCCATAGAGCTGAAATTGTTCTTTTATGGTTTCCATAATATAAGAACGCTTTGCTACTTCTACTGCATTAAAATCTCTTGTGCCTTTTGGTATACTCGGTTTTTGTGCCATATTTATCTTCCTCCAAAGCGGAAGTCAATTATAATTAACAATTCTTCTAAATGGCTTAGACAAGCTTAGCCTTTCTTATGAATCTTGAAAAAATCAATTCACAATTCACAAAAATATTATAAAAAACAGAGGCAATCGAAAGTTATTTCAATTTTGTAGTAACTTTATTGTGTTTAAATAGTCTTATAGTTTTAAACACACCAACCAACTTTAAATTTTACTATGTTTTCACTTGCTAAAGAAAATATTAAAATAGCTTTTGGTTCTATTAAAGGGCAATTGCTTCGTACTATATTAACAGTTTTAATTATTGCCATAGGAATAATGGCATTGGTTGGTATACTTAGCGGTGTTTCTGCCTTAGAAAACACTATTTCGAGTAACTTCTCTTCAATGGGTGCAAACACCTTTAACTTTCAACGCTATGAGTTTAGAGCACAACGTCAAAGTAGTAGAGAACGCCAAAAGATAAATCCAATCATAAGCTACCGCAATGTTAAGGACTTCATTGATAATTATGACTTTCCATTTACCAAAGTTGCGGTGTCATTCTATGGTTCTTTTGCTTCAGAAGTTAAGTATGAAAACAAAAAAACAGATCCGGAGGTATCTGTAATTGGTGCTAACGAATACTATATCGAAAACTCAGGATTAGAAATAGAAAAAGGTCGAGCCTTAAACTTCGCAGATGTAGAAAACAACAATGCAGTTTGTGTCATTGGAGCAGACTTACAAAAGGCATTGTTCCCAGATGAAAACCCTATTGATAAAACCATAAGTATAAGAGGTTCAAAATTTAAAGTAATTGGAACCATCAAAGGAAAAGGTTCAACTTTTGGAAATAACCAAGATTTAACGGCTGTTTTACCTTTAAAAAAAGCACGCTCAATTTTCACCAATCCTAATATCAATTATCGACTTAGTGTTAAAGTGGACAAGAAAGACATGCTTGAAGGTGCACAAGATGACGCTATTGTGACTTTTAGAAATGTACGTGGGCTAAATCCTGTAGAAAAGAATAATTTTGGTATAGAACGAAGTGAAGACCTTATTAATAGAGCCGCTAATAATACTTTAGCTTTGTATTGGGCTGCATGGATTATCAGCATTATTACCATATTTGGTTCTACTATAGCCTTGATGAATATTATGCTTGTTTCTGTTAGCGAGCGTACTCGCGAAATCGGTGTTCGTAAAGCCCTAGGTGCAAAAAGTAAAACGATTGCTTTTCAATTTTTTATTGAAACCATAATTATAGGTCAGTTAGGTGGAATTTTAGGCATTATCCTTGGAATTTTAATTGGCTATGGTGTTGCCAAAGGCTTCGACCTAGAATTCTCTACACCATGGGCAGCCATGATTTGGGCCACAAGTATAGCGTTTATTGTTGCCATTATTTCTGGTCTATATCCAGCAACTAAAGCAGCAAGATTAGATCCTGTGGAATCGTTGAGATACGAATAATCTTGAGTCGTCTCTTAACTAAAATAAAGACTTTTTTGAAAAACTTATTCTTGGATGAGGTTGATAAAGAATACGAACAACTTGATCCTTTGCGCAAAAAATTCAGAGAAATGAACCCTATACATCGTCTTGAGGAAAGACACAAAGAGCAACAAGGCCATAACCATACAAATGATATGTTCTAGTTATCTTTCTTTATTGAGCACTTTATTTTTGTCTGATTAAATTTTCAAAGTACTTAAACAACTCTCCTTTAGTGATATTTGCTCCTTGCTGAACTAATTTAAAAATATCTCGATGCTTGTCATCTGAGTACTCTTTTTTTGCATTAAAAAACTCAATATCATCTGACAATAAATTATCTCTTAACCACTGAAAACCTTCTTTTGTGGTTAAATCTGCCTTATCTTCTTTCAACTTCAAAGCAATAAGATGCATATCTTTCTCCTTACACTTAAAAAGGTGTATTTGATTTGGTGAAATATGTTCTAAATATTCAACCTTGTTAAGGACTCCATACCAAACTAAATCACTAAAAACGTCTAACTCCTGCTCTGCCGCTTCTGGTTTGTTCTTCTTTATATCTTCCCATTCGTCTGCAGTTATAGATTGTGTAGCTAAAAAGTTTATGAACTCTTGGTGTAATTCTTCAAACTGCTCTTTTGTTAATCTTGCGTATTTCATTTTAGCTGAATTTTTTTCAGTATCTCTTTTTTATTTATAGCATTAAATGCTTCAAATGGTCTATCGGTTGCTAATATATTAACACCTTTACTATACCAATTCTTGTACAAACTATCGCCTCTAGCTTCTGCTTGCCTATCTAAGTTTCCTAAAGTTCCAAGAATGCAAAGCATATTCTTTTCTTTAAGTCGCTTATAAAGTGATGCATTAGATAAACGTGTACCTGTAAATGCTAACATGTTTTCTGTTGGAATATTAGTTTCTAGCAACCTATCAAATTCCTTATGATTTCTAGCTGAAACAGATAATAATAAGTTAGGATTTAAGTTATAAGCAGACTGCGCTTGAGCTACATCATAGGTAATAATAATACAAACATCTTCCGCATTTGCTTTTTTTATCGCATCAATCACAGCTTTCTGACTGACACTGCGTTTGATGTCAACGGTAAGTAAAACATTGTTTTCCCTACTCCATTCTAAAACCTCTGAAAACAATGGAATTCTAAAGTTCGTTTTGTTGCCAAAATCATCAACAAGATTTAATCTTTTTATCTGATTATAAGTTTTATTTTTAACTAATCCTGAACCATTTGTGGTTCTATCCAATGAATTATCATGCATTAAAATGAGCTGGCCATCTTTAGTTTGAGCAATATCAATCTCGTAAATAGCAGTAATACTATCGTTTACGTATGTAATCGTTTCTAAACAGTTTTCAGGATAGTTTTTAAGTCCTTTTCCACCGCGATGCACACTGATATTAGGATAATCTGACGAGGAGGCTTTGAAAACTTCAATCAGCTTTGATTTGTTATCAATGTCAGTATTACTTTCTAAGTTTTTACAACCTAAAAAAGAAAAGACAAATACGAGTAATAATACAAATTGCTTCATTAGATATTATCTTTTATTTGGGATACCGCTTTTCAGCGAGAATATTTCAACAATAATACTTGAATTCGCATTGTACTGCTTTATAAGTATTAGTTTCAATAAAAAAACCGCTTAGAGAACTAAACGGTTTTTAAATTTATAGTTTTTAAGAATTATTTCTCAGCTACTACTTCAAAAGGTAAGTCTACAGTAACTTCTCTGTGTAATCTTACAACAGCATTGTACTTACCTAATCGCTTTACATTACCACCAATTACATTGATGAATTTCTTATCAATTTCTTGACCTTCTTTTTGTAAAGCTGCAGATAAATCAATATTGTTTACTGATCCAAATAATTTGTCTCCTGTACCAACTTTAGATGCAATCTTAATTTCTAAACCAGCTAACACATCCGCAACAGCTTTTGCTTCGTCAACAATCTTCTTCTCTTTAAAAGCACGTTGCTTTAAAGTTTCTGCTAACATTTTCTTTGCTGAAGGAGTTGCCATGATAGCGTGTCCTTGAGGAATTAAAAAGTTTCTACCATAACCGTTCTTTACTGTTACAATATCGTCTTTAAATCCTAAATTTTCAACGTCTTGTTTTAATATAAGTTCCATTGTTATGATATTTTACTTTAATAAATCAGCAACATATGGCATTAAAGCTAAATGTCTAGCTCTTTTTACAGCCACAGATACTTTTCTTTGATATTTTAATGAAGTTCCTGTTAAACGTCTTGGTAATAATTTACCTTGCTCGTTCACAAAGTTTAATAAGTAGTCAGCATCTTTGTAATCTACATACTTAATACCAGACTTTTTGAAACGACAGTACTTCTTAGTTTTTGTAGTTTCTATGTTAAGCGGAGTTAAATATCTAATTTCTCCGTCTTTTTTTCCTTTTGCTTGTTGTTCTATAGATGACATAATTAAGCTTTTTGTTTGTTTCTTTCTCTTCTCTTCTCAGCCCAAGCAATTGCATGCTTGTCTAATTTTACAGTTAAGTAACGCATAAAACGCTCATCACGTCTAAACTCTAATTCTAAAGTTTCGATTACTTCGCCAGCAACTTGGTACTCAAATAAGTGATAAAAACCACTCTTTTTGTTTTGGATTGGATAAGCTAACTTTTTTAAGCCCCAATCTTCTTTAGCAATCATCTTAGCACCTTTAGAAACAAGAAAATCTTCGTATTTCTTTACTGTTTCCTTTATCTGATCTTCAGATAAAACGGGATTTAAGATGAAAACAGTTTCGTAATTATTCATAATAAATTGTTTTGTTTATTGTTAAAACGGGTGCAAAAATAAGCAATAATTCTAATTCCGGCAACGTTTTTGAATGTAAAATTGCTTATAAAATTTGAAAAAATTACTATGTTAAAATTAACACTTTAACGATAAAATTTGTTTTTTAACCGAAATTATTGTACTATTGTCGATATCTTAACCTAATAAAACATATAATGTTATGACTTTAAACTGTGTAGTTGTTGATGATTCTGCGATCCAACGTCTCTCAATAGTTAAATTAATTGAGAATCATTCGTCTTTAAATCTTATAGCAGAATACAGCAGTGCATTAGAAACTAAAAACGGTCTTAATACGCACAAGGTAGATTTAATCTTTTTAGATATAGAGATGCCAGTATTAAACGGTTTTGAACTTTTAGATGTACTCAACAACAAACCCCAAATTATTTTTGTTACCGGTAAAACCGAATATGCTTTTAAAGCATTTAATTACGACGCTACCGATTATCTTCAAAAGCCAATTACCAAAGAACGTTTCAATACTGCTGTAGAAAAAGCAATTGAACAGCATAAATTAAAATTAGATTTTAACGAAACGGATGGTGAACACATCTTTGTAAAGAGTAACCTTAAAAAACGTAAGGTATACATCAAAGACATTAAGTGGATAGAAGCTTTAGGTGATTACGTAAAAGTTGTAACAGAAGAAAACAGCTTAGTTGTATTATCAACAATGAAAGCTTTTGAAAAAGAATTACCAGAAGGCAAGTTCTTAAGAATTCACAAATCATATATCGTGAACTTGGACAAAATCGATCGCTTCAATAGTAAAAACGTTGAAGTTGGTGCCTACGAAATTCCGTTAAGTAGAAATAAAAAGACGCAATTAGTGGATGCACTTAATAACATGTAACAACACATTATTGTTTAAAAGATAAAGAATCCTAGCAGTTACCTGTTAGGATTTTTTAATTTAATAACTATCTACATTCAAAATAACTCTAACAGACCTAAAGTCTTTAACAGCATTAAAACTGTTATCTATTTTCCTAATCGCTTCTTTAGTTTTTAACAACGATTGATTTGGCGGAATCTTAATTAAGATATTTTTGTTGTACAGATTTCTGATTCTAGAAATTGGCGGAAATTCTGGTCCAAGTACATTAGTCTTAAATACTTGCTTTAGTGATTTTGCATACCAATCTGCGGCAGTATTAACACGATTATAATCTTTATGCTTTAGTGTAATCTTAACCAACCTATAAATTGGCGGATACTTAAAATTATAACGGTCATTCATTTGCTCTGCAAACATATCCTTGTATGCATTTACAGAGACCTGTTGCAAAATATTATGATGTGGATTATACGTTTGAATTAGTACTTTTCCTCTTACATCGGTTCGTCCTGCTCTTCCAGAAACTTGGGCCATTAATTGGTAACTTCGCTCGTGAGCTCTAAAGTCTGGGAAGTTCAAAAGGTTATCAGCATTTAAAATACCAACCAATTTTACATGTCTAAAGTCTAAACCTTTAGTCAGCATTTGGGTTCCGACTAAAACATCTATTTCCTTTTGTTCAAAACGCGTAATTAACTTTTCAAAACCATACTTACCTCTAGTAGTATCTAAATCCATACGAGCTACATTATGGTTTGGAAACAATTCTTTGACTTCTTCCTCTATCTGCTCAGTACCAAAACCTTTTGTATCTAATGTCGGATTTCCACATGCCTCACAGCTTTTTGGCATTGCTGTATGATATCCGCAATAATGACAACGCAATTGATTTTTATATTGATGATAAGTTAGACTAACATCGCAACTTGGGCATTGTGGTGAATGTCCGCAAGTAGTACATTCTATAATTGGTGAATAACCTCTTCTATTCTGAAATAATATAATTTGAAATCCTTCTTCTAAAGTTTCTGTCATTTCCACAATCATTCGGTCAGAGAAATGACCTTTCATGCGCTTTCTTTTGTACTTATCTGCAAGGTCAACCAATTCAATATCTGGCATCAACACATTATTAAATCGGGTATTGAGCTCAACCAAACCGTATTTGCCTTGGCTTGCATTAAAATAACTTTCTAAACTTGGTGTTGCAGAACCTAAAAGTGTTTTAGCACCATGCAAATTTGCTAATACTACAGCCGCATCTCTTGCATGATATCTTGGCGCCGGGTCAAATTGCTTGTAAGATTGCTCGTGTTCTTCATCTACGATGATTAATCCTAAATTCTTAAATGGTAATAATAATGACGAACGCGCGCCAATTATAATTTCAGCTTTTTCAGGATTATGAAGCATGTTATTCCAAACCTCAACACGTTCGTTTCCTGAATATCGACTATGAAACACAGCTACTTTTTCACCAAAATAGTCTTGCAATCTCTGGACCAGTTGGGTCGTTAATGCAATCTCTGGCAACAAGTACAGTACTTGTTTACCTTTCTTTAATTGCTCTTTTATAAGCTGAACATAGATTTCTGTTTTTCCTGAAGAGGTGACACCATGTAATAATGTGACTGATTTGGTTTCAAACTCATTCTTAATACTATCAAAAGCTACTTGCTGAGCTTCAGTTAAAATCTTTACTCTTGAATTTCCTTCACCTTCAAACTGAACTCTATCTGTTTGAATATGGTAATCTTCTAAAATTCCTTTATCTATTAGAGTCTTTATTATTGTTGAAGATGCTTCGCTTTTTTTTACTAGTTCTGATACTTTAACAGGTTCTTTACTAGATGCTGTAAGCGTGAAAAGTGTTAGTAATACTTCGCGTTGCTTGGTAGCTCTTTTATTTAAAACTTCGAGTAAACCTTGTAAACTTTCTTCAGATTTATAATCATTATGAAGCTTAATATAGCGTACCAGCTTAGGTTGGTATTTTTCATAAAGCTCTTCTTGAAGATTAAGTACTCGTTTTTCAACCAAATTATTAATAACTGGTAAAACGCGTTTCTTATCTAAAATAGAAACCACATCTTGTATTTTTAGTGAAGACTGATATTGTAGCGCTTCATAAATTAAAAACTCATCATCTTTTAATGATTGCTCATCAATTTCTGTAGATTCATTTTTAGATATAATGGTTTCACTCTCTAAAATAAACGCATTTGGCATTGCTGCTCGCATTACTTCACCAACACTGCACATATAATAGGATGCAATCCATTTCCAATGGCTTAATTGTTTTGAAGTAATAACTGGTGATTCATCTAATATTTGATGAATTGTTTTTGCCTCGTAAGCTGTTGGTGGAATGTTATGAATCTTATATGCTAAAGCCGTATATATTTTGCTTTTACCAAAAGGTACAGCAACACGCATACCTGTTTTAATAAAATTAGCTTCAGCTTCAGTAATATGATAAGTAAATGCTTTTTGAAGCGGTATTGGTAATATGACGTCTAGGAAGTGAATTACGATTTACAATTTTAGATTGTTGATATTTGAATAGTCCAGTATTTTAGTTTACACTTCTAACTTCTAGCTACTCTACTCGCTTCCAATATTGAGTCTTATAGAAAAATGCAACATAACCTCTAACCCTTAATGTATCTGAATCTTCAGTGAGTTTTAAAGTGCATTTATAGACTTTACCATTTTCTGGATTTGTAATGGTTCCGCCTTCGTACATGTCATCCTCTAACTCTAATCCTTCAATAATTCGCATGCCTAAAATAGGCTGATTCTTTTTATCACCTTTACAGGCATCGCATACAGCATTTGCTCTATCCTTATTAATTATCTCTATTATTTTACCATAAACCTTTCTATCCTTTTCATAAATCTCAATGATTGACTTTGCTTTTCCGGTTTCATCGTCGATAGACTTCCATTTACCGAAAATGCTTTGCGCATTTACACTTGACAAAATACATACAAATAAAAGAGTGGTTAAAATGTTTTTCATAATCATAGATTTATTTTTTTTAATCGTCTTAAGGTGGCATTAAGCTCATAGCCCAACAGCAAAATATTAGCATTTAACCATAAATATAATAACAAGATTAAAAGCGCACCAATTGAACCATATAACTTATTATACTGAGAAAAATTGTCAATATATATACCAAATAAGTATGAAGTTAAGATAATTAATAATGTTGTTAGTAATGCGCCGATTGAAAAAAAACGCGTTAATCGACCTTCCTTTGTTCCAAAATAATATAAAGTTGCAGTAGCTAAGTACACCATCAAAACAAAAAATAAATACTTAAAAAATATAACCCATCCCAAATCATCAGAAGATCCTTCAATGGTTGTTCCGCTTATACTTTCATACAAAGGTGCAATAATATAAATCTGGAAATACCCAAAAACAGCAACTGTCAATAACATTAAAATTGCCAAGATCAGAGCAACACCTAACGCATAGAGATACTGCTGAAAGACATTACGTGTAAGTTGTTCGTGATAAGAATTCTCAAATCCTGAAAATACAGCATTCACACCATTTGCCATAAGTAACATTGACAATAAAAATACAGACGACAACAAACCTGTGCCACTACCGCTGTTGATATTTTCAAAAATATTAGAGAAAAAGAATTCAGAAGTTTGTGGTGGTAAAAAGGAATTTAAGAACAGTTCAAACTCATTTTGAAAATTCTCTATAGGTATGTACGGCATTAAAATAATGACAAACAATAAAAAAGGAAAAATAGCTGTAAAGAAACTAAAAGCAATTGCTCCTGCTCTAGTTGTTAATGTCCCTTTTACAATACCTAACACATATAATTCTAACAAATCATAAACCGATAAACCTTCAAAACCTGGTAACTTAATCTGCTTAAAAAAACGTACAATTAAATTAACTACAGGAATTTTATTTAGCTTTTCTTCTATTGGTTTAGACATTTAGATTTTAGACTTGTTAGACGTATTCGACCCCTTAGACTTGTTAGATATATTAGACCTTTTAGACGGTTAGATATTTAGACTTATTAGATTGCTTTAAGGCTTAAGTCCATATTATAGACTGAATGCGTTAATGCTCCTGAAGAAATATAATCTACTCCACATTCTGCATAATGACGAACCGTGTTTTCGTTTATGCCACCCGAAGATTCCGTAAGACATTGGTTACCAATTAACTCAACTGCTTTGCGCGTATCCTCGTAATTGAAATTATCTATTAGAATTCGATACACTCCACCACAATCTAAAATTTCTTTTATTTCTTCTAGGTTTCTTGCTTCAACAATAATCTTTAAATCTCTATTTGTTTCTTTTAGATATTTCTTGGTTTTATCAATTGCTTTAGATACTCCACCTGCAAAATCAATATGGTTGTCCTTTAACATAATCATATCGTATAATGCAAACCTGTGGTTTTCTCCACCTCCAATTTTAACTGCCCATTTCTCAAGTGCACGTATGCCTGGTGTCGTCTTTCTGGTATCTAATATTTTAGTTCCTGTACCTTCTAATAAGTCAACAAAGGTTTTTGTTTTAGTTGCAATTGCACTCATACGCTGCATGGCATTAAGTACCAAACGCTCAGCTTTTAAAATAGATAAAGACGCACCTTCAACATAAAATGCAATATCACCATACTTAACTTCAGTTCCATCTTCAATTAATGTTTCAACTTTTAGGTCTACATCCACATAAGCAAACACTTGTTTTGCAAATTCAACTCCAGCAAGGATGCCTTCATCTTTTACTAAAAGTTTTGCTTTACCTTGCGTTGAAGCAGGAATACAAGCCAAAGAACTATGATCTCCATCACCAACATCTTCTCTTATGGCATTTGAAATTATGAGTTCTATTTCTTTATCGAATTGTTCTTTTGAAATCATTACATTTATGTTTTAACCACAACCTATGAGAAAAACGTTATGTTTTTTAATTGCTCTATTAGGCAGTTATACTTTTCACTGTCAAAACAAAGATAAACGTAATATCTATCTAAACGAAGAATTTCGAAATATCGACAAAAGTGAATTCAAAAAAAAGAAAAAAAGTTACCTATACCATGAAAGAATTAAAAAGACAGATTCCGGAAAAGTACATTATTTAATCTTATCAGAAGAGTTTGGTACTTTACAAGATTCAACTTTTGAAAATCTTAAGAATAAAATCAACAAAAACTACAACCTAAATTTAAATAAAACATTAGTCATACATTATAGAGACACACTTTACAGCTATAAAGCTCTGAAAAAATATCGAAATCCACATTTTATTTTTAGAATGGTAAATGGAGATACCGTAAATATATCTACAACTCCAGGACTTTTTTTAAAGAATAGGATTGACTTTGATGACTACCAAAAAAAATGCAAAAAGGAATCAATAAGACTCAATATCAATCATCTACATATATACTCTACTAGATTTGAAGATTCACATATTTACGAAAATATGCAATGGAAAAAAATGAATACATATTTGAAAGATACATTTTTTAAATATAGCTCAGGTGTTTTAATAATTAAACCAAATGGACAGTATTACCGATTCAATGAAACAACTGAAGATTGGGTAAAGTCGGTCATAGAATACAAAGAATGGTCAATTCTTATTAATGACTTCGAAACTGCGAGAAGATTATCTCAAAAAAAACGGATAAAACGATTCAAATATAAACAACCGACAAGAGCAAGACGTAAACCTATTCAAATAACACCAGATATGACCAAAAAGCAAATAAAAAAGACATTTGAACAGCATAGTTTAAATCAACCAACTACTAACTCTTGTTATAGTTCTGACTATTAGATTTAATGAAACGCAGAACACTAGACAAAATCACAAGATGTTTTTACCAACAACCCATTTAAAGTTATAAATTTAACCCTGATTCTAACTAAATCTAAATATGAAAGACATTAATTTCCCTATAAATCTAGTATTTAATATTGGCACAATTGCCAATGACTTTTCTGCTACTGATGCCAATAACAAAACGATAGCTTATGTAAAGCAAAAGTTATTTAAGCTCAAAGAAGATGTATTAGTTTACAGTGATGAAAACAAATCTCAAATTAACTATACCATCAAAGCAGATAGATGGATAGATTTTTCTGCAGCTTACAGTATTAAGGACGAAAGAACCAAGAAAGAATTAGGTAAAATTGCTCGTAAAGGATGGCGATCTCTTTGGAAAGCCGAATATGACATTATTGACCAACATCAAAAACCACAGTATAAGATTAAAGAAAAGAGCGCACTGACACGTTTGTTAGATAGTCTTTTTGGTGAAATTCCGATTCTTAGTTTCTTCACAGGTTATTTATTTAACCCAACATATCTTGTAACCGACAATTATAACAACGTGATTGTTGAAATGAAAAAAGAGCCTTCATTTTTTGGTCGTAAATTTTCCATTACCAAGAATAGAGACATCGATCAAGATGATCAAGAACGTGTTATTTTAAGTTTAATGATGATGGTTCTTTTAGAAAGACGTCGAGGTTAATAGGCCTATTCAAATATGAATATAAAACTCATCACCATTGGAAAAACGGATAATAAAAACCTTCAATCTCTTATTGAAGATTATGTAAAGCGACTAAGTCACTACATAAAATTTGAGTTTGATATTGTACCAGACATAAAGAACACAAAGCACCTTTCAGAATCTCAACAAAAAGAAAAGGAAGGCGATTTATTATTATCTAAAACTCAAAATTCTGATGTTTTAATTCTATTGGACGAAAACGGAAAACAAACAGATTCTGTTGCTTTTGCTAAATATTTGCAAAAACACATGAATTCTGGTATAAAAACTTTAGTATTTGTTATTGGTGGTCCTTACGGGTTTTCTGATGCCTTATACAAAAGAGCTAATGGAAAATTGAGTTTGTCTAAAATGACATTTTCGCATCAAATGGTTCGGCTATTTTTTATTGAACAATTATATAGAGGGTTTACAATTTTAAAGAACGAACCCTATCATCACAGATAAAATTGTAAACCCTTTAATCTATACTTTTAATGTACTTTATAAATTTGCTTACGTTTTTTTAGCTGACGTGTTAAATCATTAATAGTCTCATTGACTGCCATTTCATATGTAGCTTCATTTGAAGTGGCGAAAATTCTTGGTCCAGGAAGACTTAGTTCTATATTACAAATCTTACCTGTATCATGATGATTGTCATCATGCTTAATGTAAACTTGTGCAGAGATTAAAAATTCAAATTTATTTGCCAATTTATCTAGTTTTTCTTCAATGAAAGTTGATAGCGCTTCACTTACATCTGTATTTACATATTGAAAATTTACAGTCATAGTTCTAATCGATTTAAGTTAATATTTCCTATTTCTAAGATACAAAAATTATATGCTTTAATACCTGATTGATATCATAAATTTAGCTTATAATATGTATTACTCAAACACGACTTCGTCAATATAAATTTTATGTTTTGTGCCTCTTCCACCTGAAAAAATCGTTAATCCAGAGCGAATACAACTCATATCTAACCGTTTCGTCTTGATAGTATATTTGGTCCATTCATTGGTTAATTTTATTTCTACAGATTTCTTAGAACTATCTGGGAATTTTTTATCCTTATCAATTAGCCCAAAACCTATTGTTGCAAAAACATTATATGCATCTGTTTTTGCCCAAAAACTAAAGGTCTTGGCCTGACTGATATCATAACCACCAAGTATATCACCCCAATCATTTGCAGGATCAACAAAAGCAATACCATACCAACTGTGTATTGCATTATAATCTATCTCTATGCACGAATCACCTGAATATTTTTCTTCTTTATGATTATGGTTCACGTTCATATCCTTATAGTTTCCCATATATGCAGATGGGAAATAAGGCATATCTTCTCCATCTTTATACACATAAAACGGTAATTCTACTTTTGGGACTTTAAACCTGCGTTTAGCTTCGTCGGCATCCTGTACATTAATTGTATTGGTATCAATACCGAGATTATTAAAAGTATCACGTACTAAACAATACACCTTTATCGGTCCGTTTTCTTTTGGTAACTCTATCTCAAAGCCATCTTTAAGATTACCTCTATAGTTTAAAGGTAAAATAGCATTTCTACGTCGCCTGCTTCCTTCGCGCTGATTATAACTAAAACTTATATCTAAATCTTCATTTTCAAGATCTGAGACCTCTAATTCTACAGGAATCCAAGTACCACTTTTATAGGTTTCTTGAGGTAGATTAAAAGCATCTACTTTCGGGACATTATTATTGGGTTTATTGCCTGTATAAGCTTCTCTAATTGCCCAATATTGCGGTCTGTACTTACCATTAAAATGCGTCATTAACCAAGTTCCACCAAAATCAGTTCCGTTACTATAATGAAACACAAAAGCACCTAAATTTGATGGTTTATTAGCTATCCATTCTTTATAACCAGTAGCTATTGCGTCATACTTTTCATTGTCCTTTGGATCTAACTTTACACCGTTTTTTTGTGCTGTAATATCCCATTCACCGGTAACACCAAATTCGGTGATGATATATGGTTTATCAATGCTACGTTTGTCTAATTCTTCTTGTAAAAAGTTTGCGCCAATGCCGTAACTGTTTAATCCATAAATATCCAATGAGGGCACATATGTTTCCCACCAATCAAGACCAAAAGTCCAAGCTTCAACCGAAGTAATAGGATGATTTTCATCCAGCGATTTTATCTTACTACAGATACGTTCCAATAATTTTGAATAGGCCAACTTCTCGTCATCTGTGGCCATATTTAGATACACTTCATTACCAATTCCCCAAGTTAAAACCGCCGGATGATCTTTATAAGTTTCTACCACTTTAATAGCACTATCAAACATGGCTTCCATGCCTTTTGTATCTTTTAAATAATCAAAATGGTCATCGTCTTCCATACCAGGTCTTCCATGTCTCATCCATATACCAACCATAACTTTTATACCATTGGCGTCAGCAGCATCTAACAATGCTCTTGTATTTTCACCTGTAGCCCATGTTCTAATGGCATTGACACCTAAGAATCTTAAATCTTTAAAATAGGCATCATAATTATCAACATCATTATCGTAGCCAAAGGTGGCACCTTTAATTTCAAAAGGTTTGCCATCTACTAATAATGACCATTGTCCATCTGTTTTTTGCGTTGTCACCTGAGCATTTACTGATAAACCAAGAAATAGTAAAATAATTAAAAGTCGCATGGCGTGGTTTTTTCTCAAATTTAATCTTTTAGATATTATTACTTTTGAAGTTTAACACCTATTTATATGAAAATCGTCTTTGCTACCAACAATAAAAACAAACTAAAAGAAGTACAAAGCTTAGTACCTCTCAACATTAAACTTTTAAGTTTAGAAGATATTAATTGTACTGTAGACATTCCTGAAACACAAGCTACGATTGAAGGTAATGCCATCCAAAAAGCAGAATACGTCAAAAATAATTATGGCTTTGACTGCTTTGCTGACGATACAGGTTTAGAGGTTAATGCTTTAAATGGCGAACCTGGTGTCTTTTCGGCACGTTATGCTGGCCCACAGCGCAATGCTCAAGATAATATGAATAAGCTACTGCGAGAATTAGCCGATAAGAATTCTAGAAAAGCACAGTTTAAAACAGTCATTGCATTACATCTTAATGGTAAGCTAGAAACTTTCACAGGCATTTGTAAAGGTGAAATTACATTAGAAAAATATGGAGATAAAGGTTTTGGTTACGACCCAATTTTTAAACCAGATGGTTACAATGAAACTTTTGCCGAAATGGATTTAGATTTGAAAAATAAAATAGGTCATCGTGGAAAAGCAGTTCTAGAGTTAATAAATCGTCTAAATAATTTATAAGATTCTTATTTACAAAGGAATTTGTCATCAGGGAAAAGCAGTACAATTACTCATCAGATTTATAAACAATCATTCGCTGCAATAAATTATCTTTGCAAACCAGAAAAGCACAATTATGCGCATTGACATCATTACTGTATTACCAGAACTTTTAAAAAGTCCGTTTGAAGCTTCAATCTTAAAACGTGCAATTGATGCAGATTTGGTAGAAGTTCACTTTCATAATTTAAGAGACTACACAACCGATAATTATAAATCTATCGACGATTATCAATTTGGTGGTGGCGCAGGTATGGTTATGATGATAGAACCTATAGATAAGTGTATTTCTGGACTTCAGGCAGAACGCGATTACGACGAGATTATTTATATGACACCAGATGGCGAACGTCTCAATCAAAGTATTGCCAATCAGGTTTCGTTAAAAGAAAACATTATTATTCTTTGTGGTCATTATAAAGGTGTAGACCAACGCGTAAGAGATAAATTCATAACTAGAGAAATATCAATTGGGGATTATGTGCTTTCTGGTGGCGAACTTGGTGCAGCAGTGTTGTGCGATGCAGTAATTAGATTAATTCCAGGTGTATTAGGCAACGAAACTTCCGCATTAACAGATTCGTTTCAAGACAATTTATTGGCACCACCAATTTACACCAGACCACGAGACTATAAAGGCATGAAAGTTCCTGAAGTTTTATTTAGTGGTAATTTTGGCGAAATTGAAAAATGGCGCGAGGAACAAGCCTATAAAAGAACACAAGAAAGACGACCAGACCTTTTGGAGGAATAATACTTAGTAATAAGTGTTTAGTGTAAAGTATAAAGTCTCTGCTTACTAAAGCTAAAACTTTTAACTTATTACTTTCTACTTCTAACTTTTTAATTATCTTTGCAGCCAATTTTAGATTAACCTCTGGCGAGAATCGTGAATGTTGATTTGAAACAACTATTAAAAAAAAGAAAAAATGAATTCTTTAGTAAAATTTGTACAAGACGAATTTGTTACCAAAAATGACATTCCAGAATTTAGTGCTGGTGATACTATTACAGTATACTACGAGATTAAAGAAGGAAACAAAACACGTACACAGTTCTTTAAAGGTGTAGTATTACAACGTAAAGGTTCTGGTGCATCAGAAACTTTTACAATCCGTAAAATGTCTGGTACTGTTGGTGTAGAGCGTATTTTCCCAATTAACTTACCAGCTTTACAAAAGATTGAAGTTAATAAGCGTGGTAAAGTACGTAGAGCGAGAATCTTCTACTTTAGAGGTCTTACTGGTAAAAAAGCAAGAATTAAAGAAGTTAGAAAATAATCTAACGCACATAACATTACAAAGCCTTCGAATATCGAAGGCTTTTTTCGTTATTAACATTTGTTAATAAGTGCGGTTTATAAACAGTTGATAATAAAACTCTTAAAATATTTGGAATATTGTAATTATAATCTAAATTAGCTGAAGATTTAACAAAGAAAGTAATTTAAGTTTAAGTTATATTCAGTTATTTAGTTAAGTCTTTATGAAGTAACGTTCTTTATATTTTGAGATAGTTTTTTGAGGTTAGTGAGCGGCTTGTGTAGACAAGTATTGCGTAGTTAGCCAAGATATTTTAAAGCACTTGGTTGTAGAGCATCAAGTATTGAAGATTAATTAAAGTAAACGAAGTATTGTTGTTAAGATCAAAAGAGCAATCGATTGATGTTAAAGCTATATTAACTCGAACAAATTTTACTTAAAATTAAAAATGATGTTCAATAAAGCAATTGAGGAAGTTTTAGAATTGAAAGCTTGAAAAAGTAGTTTGATCGCAAGTGAAAACGAAAATATAGAGCAATGTTTTTGAACGTACTTGACACGAAAGTGGATAGTAAAGAATAAAACATCAAGAAAAACATGATCTCATTAGAAACAAAGTAGTGACGAGTAAATACATTTTGAAAGTTGTGAAATGTTTCACTGAAACTGGAAACCTTGAACCGAAAAGGATGATGGTAATTACCATGCAGCTGAGTTAGTGAAAGCTAAATAGGTCACGTTAGTACGGTTTTAATTGAAAGCCATGTCAAAGTAGTAGTACTACAGTGATATGGCTTTTTTTATTATTCTAAATTTCAGACTTAAAAATAACTCTATATTTATCTCATGAATTTACCACTTATAGATAACGAAGAGTTTAAAAACAAAGACTTTACAAACAACAAATTACCAACCGCAGAATACAACGAATGTCAATTCATCAATTGTAATTTTGAAGCTTCCGATGTATCTAACAATTCATTTCTTGAGTGTGAGTTCATTAATTGTAACATCAGTAATGGAACAGTTAAACACACCATTTTTAATGACGTTTATTTCTCAGATTGTAAACTAGTAGGTATTCAGTTCTATCATTGTAATGATTTTCTTCTCGATTTTAAATTCAGTAATTGTATACTTAATTACAGTTCATTTTATCGGCTCAAGGTTAACAATACAAAATTTGCAGATTGTAAATTGCAACATGTAGACTTTACAGAAACTTCTGCAAATAATGTCATCTTTGATAACTGTGACTTGAAAGATGCTATTTTTGATCAAACTTCACTTCAAAAAACTCAATTTGAAACAGCTTTTAATATTTCCATCAATCCAACAATAAATAATTTAAAAGGTGCTGTTTTCTCTAGAGAAAACTGCTTTGGGTTACTCGATTCTTTTCATGTAAAAATAAAATCTTAAAAAGCTCAGAGAAAGTATCTGTTTTCAGCAAAATTTATCACTTAGAAACCCTTTCGTTTTTGTATATTTGGCGGAATTAATTTTGACCTAATTAGCACAATCAATAATATTTTAAAACCTATGAACAAAACTGCTAAGATTGTTTATACAAAAACTGACGAAGCACCTGCTTTAGCAACGCGCTCATTTCTGCCAATAGTAAAAGCTTTTACCAAATCTTCAGGTATAAAAATTGAGACTAAAGACATCTCTCTAGCATCTAGAATATTAGCTGTTTTCCCAGATTTTTTAACCGATAATCAAAAAGTAAATGATGCTTTAAGCGAGCTTGGTGCATTAGCAAAATTACCAGAAGCTAACATCATTAAGTTACCAAATATTAGTGCTTCTATTCCTCAGTTAACAGATGCTATAGAAGAATTACAGTCTAAAGGTTACAATCTTCCAGATTATCCAGAAGATCCGCAAACAGACGCAGAAAAAGAGATTAAATCTCGCTATGATAAAATAAAAGGTAGTGCTGTAAATCCTGTACTTAGAGAAGGAAATTCAGACCGTAGAGCACCAAAAGCAGTAAAGAACTACTCAAAGAAAAATCCACATAGTATGGGCGCTTGGACATCAGATTCTAAGACACATATAGCTACTATGTCTCATGGCGACTTTGCGCACAACGAAAAATCTGTCACAGTAGATAATGCTACTTCTGTAAAGATTGTTCATACAGATGCTAATGGTAATGCTACGATATTAAAAGATGGATTAAATCTTCTTGACGGTGAAATTATTGATGCTACAGTAATGAGTAAAAAAGCATTATTACATTTCTTAGAAGCCGAAATTAAAGATGCTAAAGACCAAGATATTTTAATGTCGCTTCACATGAAAGCTACAATGATGAAGGTTTCTGACCCAATCATTTTTGGTCATGCTGTAAAAACATATTTCAAATCTGTATTTGAAAAGCACGGTACAACTTTAGAAGAAATCGGTGTTGACGTTAATAATGGTTTTGGTAATTTATTAGAAAACTTAGAAGAGTTACCAGCTGACAAGCGTCAAGAGATTGAAGCTGATATTAAAACCGCTTTAGAGAACGGACCGGACTTAGCAATGGTAAATTCTGATAAAGGCATTACTAACCTTCACGTACCAAGTGATGTTATTATTGATGCTTCTATGCCTGCAATGATTAGAACTTCTGGTCAGATGTGGAATGCTGAAGGTAAGCAACAAGATACTAAAGCGATTATTCCAGATAGTAGTTATTCTGGTGTATATATTGCAACTATAGATTTCTGTAAAAAACATGGTGCTTTTGACCCAACTACAATGGGTACAGTTCCTAATGTTGGTTTAATGGCTCAGAAAGCTGAAGAATATGGTTCTCACGATAAAACTTTTGAAATTTCAGCAGATGGAAAAGTAGAAGTTATTGATGCTGAAGGTAAAGTATTAACTTCCCATGATGTTGAAACTGGTGATATCTGGCGAATGTGCCAAGTTAAAGATGCACCTGTACAAGATTGGATTAAGCTTGCGGTAACAAGAGCAAGAGCATCTCAAACACCAGTAGTTTTCTGGTTAGACGAGAATAGAGCCCACGATGCTGAGTTAATCAAAAAAGTAAATACTTATTTACCAAACCATGATACTGAAGGTTTAGACATTAGAATCTTATCACCAATTGAAGCGACTAACTTTACACTTGAAAGAGTAAAAGCTGGTGAAGATACAATCTCAGTAACTGGTAACGTTTTAAGAGATTACTTAACAGACCTTTTCCCAATTTTAGAACTAGGTACAAGTGCAAAAATGTTATCTATTGTACCATTAATGAATGGTGGTGGATTATTTGAAACTGGTGCTGGTGGTTCTGCACCTAAGCACGTTCAACAGTTTGTAACAGAGAATCACTTACGTTGGGATTCTTTAGGTGAATTCTTAGCATTAGCAGTGTCTTTGGACCATTATGCTGAAGTTAATGATAACAAAAAAGCAAGTGTACTTGGTGAAGCTTTAGATGAAGCAACTGAGAAATTACTTCAGAATAAAAAAGGACCTTCTAGAAAAGTGAATGAGCTTGACAATCGCGGAAGTCATTTCTATTTGGCGATGTATTGGGCAGAAGCTTTAGCAAATCAAGATAAAGATGACGCTTTAAAAGAAGAGTTTACGTCTATTGCTGTAAGCTTAAAAGCCAATGAAGAAAAGATAGTAAACGAACTTAACGATATACAAGGTAATGCTGTTGATATAGATGGTTATTACTATCCAAGTGAAACACTAACAAGCACTGCAATGCGACCTAGTGAAACACTAAATAATATTTTAAATTAAAATTTAAGGCCGTATTTATTACGGTCTTTCTTTTGCCTTATGACAAAGCAAAACCTAAATGATTGTTACCAAAGAATAGCACCTTATATTCACAAAACACCAGTATTAACTTCTAGTCTGGTTAATGAATTAGTTGGTGCAGAAGTATTCTTTAAGTGTGAAAACTTTCAAAAAACAGGTGCTTATAAAATGCGCGGTGCGACTAATGCGATTATGCAATTGTCAGATGAACAAAGAGTAAAAGGCGTAGTAACACATTCTTCGGGTAACTTTGCTCAAGCGTTGTCAAAAGCAGCTCAAAGTTTAGGTGTTAAGGCAACAATTGTAATGCCTTCAAACTCACCAATAGCTAAAAAAGAAGGTGTAAAAACTTATGGTGGTAACATCATAGAATGCGAACCTACGATTGAAGCTCGTCAGTCAACAGCAGATAAAATTGTAGAAGAAACTGGTGGAACTTTTATTCATCCTTCAAACGACTTAGATGTCATTTTAGGTCAAGGCACAGCTTGCTATGAATTGCTTCAAGATTATCCAAATTTAGATGTAGTCGCTTGTCCTGTTGGTGGTGGTGGACTCATTGCTGGTTCTGCACTTGCTGTGCATCATTTCTCTGATAATACTATAGTTATTGGTGGCGAACCTTTTGAGGCAGATGATGCATATAGGTCTTTAATAAGTGGTAAAATTGAAAGTAACACTACCACGAATACAATCGCAGACGGATTAAGAACACAATTAGGTCATCACAACTTTCCGATTATAAAGGATAATGTCAATGAAATTATACGTGTTACTGAAGAAGACATTATCGAAGCTATGCGATTTATATGGGAACGCATGAAAATAATTATTGAACCTTCTAGCGCTGTAACTTTTGCCGCAATTCTCAGAGAAAAAAATAAATTTAAAGGCAAAAAAATTGGTGTTATAATTTCTGGTGGAAATGTAGATGTCACCAATCTTCCTTTTAATATATAATTAACTTTTAGCGTGCTAATGCTGAGACTCTTGTTTCTTAATTTAGCATGATGAAAAATTTAATGCTAAAAGTCCTACTCTTACTTTTTTTGAGCACTAACGCTTTTTTAGCACAAGAAAAAGTAACGCTAAGTGGAACTATTTCAGATGCGAGCAGTAATGAAACCCTCATTGGAGTTAATATTATACTGCCAGATCTCCAAACTGGTACTATGACCAATGAATATGGCTTCTACTCTATTACATTACCAAAAGGCACTTACAAAATACAGATTAGCTATTTAGGATTCCAATCTATAGTTGAAACTATTAACCTTAATAGTGACCAAACAAAAAACTTTAAACTTAATGAAGCTGCCGAAAGCCTTGATGAAGTCATCATTAAACAGGATGTAGAAAAACTAAACATTAAGAAACCTCAGATGAGTGTTAATGCACTTTCAATTAATACCATCAAACAAATGCCGGTTGTTTTAGGCGAAGTTGATGTTATTAAATCCATAACGCTTCTACCAGGTGTTACAAATGCAGGTGAAGGTTCTTCAGGTTTTAATGTCAGAGGTGGCGCAGCTGACCAAAATCTCATCTTGTTAGATGAAGCCACAATATTTAACTCGTCTCATTTATTTGGGTTCTTTTCGGTTTTTAATCCGGATGCTATAAAAGATATTAAACTATATAAAGGTGGAATTCCTGCAAAATATGGTGGTCGTGTATCTTCGGTTTTAGACATATATCAAAAAGAAGGTAACAGCAGTAGCTTTCATATGAATGGTGGCATTGGATTAATCTCTAGTCGATTATTAGCAGAAGGTCCTATTAAAAAAGACAAAGGTTCTTTTTTGTTTGGGGGACGCAGCAGTTATGCACACTTGTTTTTACCTCTTTTTGATTTAGATAATGAAGCCTATTTCTATGACCTAAACACAAAATTAAGTTATAGAATAAATGACAAAAATAGCATATTCTTATCTGGATATTTTGGTAGAGATGTGTTTACCATCCAAGATAGTTTTGCAAATACTTATGGTAATTCGGTTGTTAATTTTCGTTGGAATCATTTGTTTTCGGATAAATTATTTTCAAATCTTTCCCTAATATACTCTGACTATTACTATGGACTTGATTTAAATTTTGTTGGTTTTGAATGGGAATCTGGAATCAGAAACTTCAATTTAAAATATGATTTTAAGCATTATATAAGCAATAACTTCAAACTTGAATATGGTTTAAATAGTATCTACTACAAATTCAATCCTGGTGAAATAAACCCTAATACACCAGATTCTGGCATTAACCCGTTTAAACTTATAGATAAATATGCATTTGAAAATGCAGTCTATATAGATGCCGAACATAAACTTAGTGATAGGCTATCCTTAAGTTATGGGGCAAGGTTCAGTACATTTCATAGATTAGGTCAAAATGAACAAAATATTTATGCAAATAATAATCCTGTCATTTTTGATGAAGATACTGGCACTTACTTAAAGGCAGAACCTATTGGTACGGAAACTTTTGATAGAAGTGATGTCATCGCCTCATTTGAAAACATAGAACCGCGATTTGCATTGGCATATCAATTAAATGACGACTCATCAATAAAGGCTAGTTATAACAGAATGAGTCAATATTTACACTTATTATCTAACACAAACTCACCTACACCACTAGATGTTTGGACGCCAAGTGGAGAATTTGTAAAACCCCAATTATTAGATCAGGTGGCGATAGGATACTTTAGAACATTTAAGGACAATAGATATTCATTAGAAGTTGAAAGTTTTTATAAAACTATTCAAAATAGAATAGATTATATAGACGGTGCAAATCTTATAGCTAACAATGCTATAGAACAGGTGATTCTCAACGGAGAAGCAAGAGCGTATGGTCTTGAAGTGTTATTACGAAAAAACGAAGGAAAACTAAAAGGTTGGTTGGCATATACATTATCTAAATCTGAACAAAGAACACCTGGAAGAAATTCTTTGGAATCAGGAATTAACAACGGAGAATGGTACAGCACACCATTTGATAAAACACATGATATATCACTAACTGCAAGTTACGAACTCAGCAAAAAATGGTCATTTAGCAGTAATTTCTTATTTCAAACCGGGTTACCTGTTACATTTCCTAATGCGCAATATGAATATAACGGCATTATTGTCCCAAGCTTTGAGGCAAGAAACTCTAGCAGATTACCTTCATACCATAGATTAGATTTAGCGGTTAATTACAGACCTAAACCAAATAGTACTAAAAAGTTTAAAAGTGAGTGGGTATTTGGTATATACAATGTTTATAATAGAAGAAATGCAGCAAGTATATCATTCAGAGAAAATAGAATGTCAGGACGTAACGAAGCTGTGCGTTTGGCAATTTTCGGTGCTGTACCTTCGGTTTCATATAATTTTAAATTTTAAATCATGAAAAAGATAATATATATATTCTGTCTTATATTTTGCTTTAGCTGCGAAGACGTTATTGATGTAGATTTAAATGAAACTGAACCAAGATTAGTTATTGAAGCTTCCATTAACTGGTTTAAAGGAACATCAGGTAATGAGCAGTCCATTAAATTAAGTCTTACTGCGCCATTTTTTGATAATGCAGTGCCACCAGCAACAGGTGCAGAAGTTCAGATACAGGATTCTAATAATAACATATATGTATTTGCAGAGTTTAACGATTCAGGCATATACAGCAATAATAATTTCATTCCTGTAATTGATGAAACCTATACACTTACCATAAATTACAATAACGAAATTTACAATGCCACAGAGACATTAAAATCCGTGGTTCCTATAGATTTTGTAGAACAAAATGACGAAGGAGGTTTTTCAGGTGAGGAAATTGAGTTAAAGGCCTATTATACTGACCCAGTAAATATCGAAAATTACTATTTCTTTGAATTTATTAGTGATATCCCTGTAATTCCTACATTAGAAGTTTATGAAGATAGATTTACTGATGGAAACCAAATATTTGGTTTTTATACTGAAGAAGATTTAGAACCGGGAATTGAGGTAACTATAAGAAATTATGGCGTTTCAAAACGATTTTACGAATACATGTTTCTTTTATTACAACAAGGTAGTCAAGATAATGGCGGACCATTTGAAACACAACCAGCAACTGTGAGAGGTAATTGCATTAACACTACCAATCCAGATAATTTTCCATTTGGTTATTTTAGACTTTCTGAAGTGGATCAAGTATTTTATACGATAGAATAATTTCTGTAGCGTTACTACAATTAAGGTCGTGTCATTGCCTTTATCTTTAAAACTAAGGCTATAAAATATGCGGTTTCTACCGCTAACGAAAGCTATATAGAAGATATATTTGTTACCTTTAACCCATGGATTTTATCAAAACTACAGAGCAAGATTCAAATTATAATAATCTCGAAAGAATGTCAATTTCAGAGGTTATCACTAACATTAATAACGAAGACAAAACCGTTCCATTAGCAGTAGAAAAATCATTACCTCAAATAGAATTACTAATAGAACAAGTAGTTAAGAAACTAAAGAACGGTGGGCGACTTTTTTATATTGGTGCTGGTACTAGCGGACGTTTAGGAATACTTGATGCATCTGAATGCCCACCAACTTTTGGTGTTTCTCATGACCTTGTCATTGGTCTAATTGCTGGTGGTGACAAAGCTATTAGAAAAGCGGTTGAGAATGCTGAAGATTCAATAACTCAAGGTTGGGAAGATTTATTAGAATATCAAATTTCAGAAAAAGATGTAGTGGTTGGTATAGCAGCTTCTGGAACTACACCATATGTTGTAAATACACTAAAGAAATGTGATCAAAACAATATAATTACAGGATGTATTACTTGTAATCTGAACAGTCCTTTAAGTCTTACTGCTAAATTTCCAATAGAAGTTATTGTAGGTCCTGAGTTTTTGACTGGTAGTTCACGCATGAAAGCAGGAACAGCTCAAAAACTAGTACTTAATATGATAACCACAACAACCATGATACATTTAGGTAAAGTCAAAGGAAATAAAATGGTTGATATGCAGTTGAGTAATAACAAACTTGTGGACAGAGGTGAAAAAATGATAATGAATGAACTAAATATTTCAAAAGAAGAAGCCTCTAAACTACTCAAAACATATAAAAACGTTAGAGAAAGTATTAAACATGGACGAAAATAATAGAACTGATAAAGAACTTCTAAAAAAGGGACTTCAACAATTAGGTATTACTGTTCTGTTAATGTTTGCAGGTCCATCTTTATTTAGAATAGCAATGCTAAATCAAGAAAAAAACCTTTATATCCCTATTTTAATAGTTTCAATCTTGATTATTTTGTTAGCCATAGTTATGTTCTTTATTGCTCTTAGGACTATTGTGAATAGTTTTTTTGACAAGAGTTAGTCTATAATAACCTTAATCACTTATCAACTACAGCATCTATAATTTTATTAAATCGCTTTTGTTGCTTAGGATCTGAACAGTTCATCAAAATTACTATAACCGTTTTTTGCCGAGGATACACATAAAACAGACCATAACCTCCTAAACCACTTCCAAAATGACCAAAATAAGGTCTATTCTTATGATCAAAACTTGTTTGAAATCCTATACCATAATACGTTTTAGAATTGTCATTAAGTGTTTGAGAGGTTATAAATTCATTAAAAATTGTTGCATCTATTTTTCTATAATTCAATAAAGCCTTTCCAAAATTTGCAATATCCTCTGATGTAGATAAGTAACCACCACCAGCTAGCTTAAAGTAATTGTGAACTTCTTCCACCTCATGGAATTTACGTCTAAGTTTTGGTTTAGAATAGAAAATTGCCTTACCCTCTATATATTCATTTTTATCTGCAATAGTCTGTTTTAAACTAAGAGGATTAAGGACATTTTTCTTCATAAAATCTTCGAAAGAAGTCTTAACTGCATTCTCAATTGCCATAGAAATTAAGTTCCAGCCATAACTGGTATAAGCATAGTCAGTTCTAGGTTCAAAAAGTAAAGAATCTGATTTAAAAAACTCCAAACCTTCTCTAATAGACAAATTTTCAGAATTTTTAAATTCGTTACCTTTATAACTGCGAATGCCAGACAAATGTCCTCCTAAATCTCTTATTGTAAAATCGTATTTTTTTTGAGGGAAATTAGGCAAATAAGCAAATGCTGTAGTATCTAGATTTATATAATTCTGCTCAACAGCTTTAGCTAAACCATAAGCTGATAAACTTTTAGAAATACTAGCGATCCTAAAGAGTGTCTCTCGAGAATTTATTAATACTTTATTCTCTAAATCGGCATAGCCATAACCTTTTGAAAACATGAGTGAATCATTCCGAATCACAGATATAGATAAACCTGGAACCTTTTTCCTCTTTATTAATTTTCTTGCTTGCCTTTCTATCTTCTTAGTATTGATTGTAAATTCTTGACCACTTACAATCTGAAAAACTAATAATGTTGAAAATAAAACGATTCTAAAACCTTTACCCATAAAATAATTTTATACTATTTGATATTATAATCTTTATTAGGTCTATTAAAACAATTCTTAAAAGTACTGGCCAATTCCAAATACGATACCATTACTTGAATTTTCAGTAATTCCAAATCCGTAATCAATTCTTAAGGTGGCATTATATATTCTTTTATTTATAAATCTAAGTCCGAAACCTGGATAAACTCTTAAGTTTTGAGACCTTACAAAATCATTAAATTCACCACCTGGATTCCTCCATGTACCAGAATCAACAAATACATTTGATTGCAATACAAACCATTTCTTTTCAATTAATGAATGTCTATACTCAGTATTTAGCACAATTACACCTGTACCTCTATCAATTAAATTCCCAACACCTCTAATATTTAAATTGTTATCTAGTGAAAACGGGGCAAATGGGCTATCATTGTTTGTAGATAATCCCAGCCGCAATCTATTTGCCCAATTACCTTTATCGCCAATTCTCTTATAAAAGAAAAAATCATTCCAAGCAATTAAAAAATTTGGTTGTAAGTTATTCTCAGCCTCTACAGACTGCACATAAAGCAAACTTCTAAATCCTGAAACATATTGATAATGATATTCTAACCCATCAAAATCATACACCAATTTATATAGCGTTTTATTGATATCAAGATTTCTTGGAACATTCTCTGGCACTTCCCCATTCAAGTACTCAAATTTCTCCGTAAAAAAATTGATACCTAAATGTAATTTGTGCTTCCTATTGAATTCAACTATAGCTAAGGCCTCGATGGAAATATTGTTATATAAATAGTTTGCACTTGTATTTTCAAAATAAAGAGGTTCCTCACTTTTCCAGTTTTGATGGTTTACAGCTAATCCTAAGTGCTTGCTCAACAAATAAGGTGCTCTAAAATTTATTGAATAAGTATCGTACCCATTGTTTTGATAAAACCCACCAAATGCAATTCCCCTTCCTAAAAAATTAAAATCACTTAGGCCTAATCTATATGCAAATTGATCATTAACTGCTGTCCACAAATTAACATTGGGAATTAACGTAAAATTCTCTTCTATATTGAAAAAAACATTGTGTTTGTTTTCGTGTGAATAAAAAACCTGGTAAGACGCATGAGAGACTAAAGGTAATCGCTTTAGTCTCTCAATATCATTATTAATAATTGTACTGTCTAAAACAGCATTTGGTTTTGTATTTAATATCTTTCTAATGAATGAAACTTTGGTTCTTTTTAATCCTCTAATTTCAATACTAGCAACTTCATTTTGTTGTGCATTTGAAACTAAGGAAATAAATAGTAGAATTAAAGCGTATTTCAGTTTCAATTGTTTTTTTTTCAAATATAAAATTTAAAACAGTGCTCTAAGCCCAATATTAAAAGTTTGTCCTAAACCTGTATCATTTCCTCTTACAAAATTTGAATAAAGTAACTCTATATTTAATTCATCTGACAATTGATACTTTGCCCCAGTACCTAAAATTGTAGCATCTTGTTCAAATCCTTCCGTTTCGAATGAAATTAACTGTAAATGTTGAACAAATCCAAGCACAGTGAATTTAGGAGATGGAAAATAACTTAAAAAAGCACCCGGTATGAATCTTAAACTATTGCTCGCAAAGCTAGTCTCTTCTTTAAAACTATATTCTGAATTTAATTCAGTAAATAACTGCCAGTCTCCATCAGAAAAACTATAATCATAAAAAAATCTATTTTGGAATATATAGCCGTTTTGATCTAAAAACACATTATCTTCAGTTTCATTATCTACCAAAGGAATATGAAATGCTGATTGAATAGTAAAATTTCCAATACTTTTAATGGGATTAAACTTAATTGCTGGAGCAAAGGATGTTAAGCCAGAACGCGCACTTCCACTTTCACCATCAAAAGAAAAAACATCCAAGGCATCTCTTCCACCGATAACATTAGATCTAAATTCTAACAATAATCCCACATTTAAACTACGACTTTCACTCAAACCTGTAAAAACATCCACAGTAGAAGTAAAAAACGTATTTCTTGCTATGTCACTTTCGTTTCCCCCAAATGTTGCTCTTGTTTCTGTATATAAATTATTAAACCACTTTATATCCCATTGTCCCTTCTTTAATAATATTGAAGGTGTATATTCTTGAATAATACTTCTATTTGATTCTTTTTCTTGCCCAAATGCCATAATACTAAAAGCCAAGACGCATAATAAAGTTAATTTCTTTTTCATTTTGATTTAATTTGTTAGTCTTTTTTTATGTTTAATTTCCAATTGTATGAATAATAACTCAATTTAAATTTTGATGAAACCGGTTCCTTCAAATACTTATTGATAAAATCTATTTCTGTTCCATTCATTACAAAATCTTTTTTATACCATTTAAATATTTCTGAAACTTCAATCCTTTTTTTCTTTCTATTAATCTTAATAAACTCAGAATTATTCACTGCCTTAGTAGTTTGTGCTTCTAGTTGTTGATCAATAGTATTTGGCATATACGCTTCATTAAGTAATACAGGGCACCCTATCGCGCCACAAACAAGAACAAAATGAAATCTAGGATCATTATATTTATCACGTAATAATTTATTTTCGATATCATTTAGAGCTATTTTCTTTCGACCAACCTGATAAGTAATTGTATCAAAGAAACCATTTACATCTAATGGTGAGTTAATTTTGAGATTATTGGTTATGCCTTTTATTACACAAAGATTATAAATATTAATCCAGAAGGCTTTATACTGATTATCATTTATATTTTCTAAAACTAAGTCATTTGATAATGCTATAATTTTATCTAATGTTTTTATATCTTTCTTAATACTATGATAATCTACTTTACCGTCTTTTACATTTTTGGATAAAAAATCATTGGTTTGGGTAAAAAAAC
>NZ_JABSSU010000016.1 GCF_013213835.1 Winogradskyella sp.
CTATCAACAATTAAAGACAATATAAAATTTGAAAAAACTTTCAATACTAATCTTAATTATTATTTGGGTGAAAACGATAATTTAGACTTATTTAAAGGCCATAAAACATTGCAACGATTTCAGGGTTTAATTGGTTTTTCAAATAAAAACAGAGAATATCTATTTAATACTTTTGGGCACTTTATTAAGCCCTACAACATTAGTACTATTTAACAAAAAAACCGCTTCATTACAGGTAGTTTTACATTCTAATTCTCAACTATCTATATGTAACTTTACCAGAGTCAGTAATTACAAAAACCTTGGATTTAATATTCTCAATATAATTATCCAATTCTTCACTATAATATTCAGTTAATATATTAAAACTAAACTGCCCTTTATTAAAATTAAAATTCTCGATAGTAGTATTATTCTCACCTTCTGAAACTTCACTTGCTATGATCTTTGAATCTAAAACTTCTAAGTCTCGACTAATAACTGACATGAAATAATCACCACATCCTCCTCCTGCTATACAATTAAACCTATATAAGTAAATATCAAATTCTTTGTAATTGTACTTTGACAATAATTCCAAATAGTTATACTTTCTCATATCAACTTTTTCTGTTAATTGACATTTGACATTCTCGAAATTGACTTTAATATCTAATTTTTCTTCATAAGGTATTGAATCAAAAAAATGCTTGTATTGCCTACAATTTATAATTGTGTTTTTGCTCTCTAAAGCCGTATTATGAACTGTGTTGTCCTCATTAACTTTATGATCAATATTAACACATGAATAAATACATACTAACATCAATATAAAAATTCTTGTTTTCATAAATTATTCATTTTGATAATTATCAGTGAAATTTTGAAAGTTTAAAAAGAAATTTGATAACCAAGTCCAAATATCTGCTGCATTATTTTCTTCTCCCGTTCTGTAGGTATGACCAACTGAGTGTCTTCCTTCTCTATAAGTTCTCCAGTCATACTCTACCTTTCCTACACTTTTGGGCGCATGTATTATTTGAAACCTTGTTACATTACCATTTTTATCTTTTTGAACTTTCCCAGTGGCTACCATTACGTGTGTTACTGTTCCCCTTTTATTTTCATAAAACACTAAATCCCCCATTCCTATTAAATTAGCATTTTCATGCAAGATACCTGTCCCTTCTTCCATAGCATCAGCAAACTGTTGCCTTTGATGGTGGGCTGTCCCTACTTTTAAATCACCCATTAATTTATCTGAATCAGAGTTAAAAGCAGTAGATGCTAGTCCAGAGCAATCAATTCCAAAAGAACAACCTTGTGAAACACCATATTGATCATAAATACCTTGCGTTGTCCCTTGACCATCAAAATAACCATTTTTCAAATCAATAGATGTATTCACCAAAGATCTTTTTTCTTCTGCTAATATAAATGAATCTACTAATCCATTAAATGATTCAATGTAAATATAAGCACCAACAAGATGTTTTTGAGGTTTTTTACCACCCCATTCATACATGGTTCCTAGAAATGTACGAGCCGATCCCAAAATTTCAGGCGGGTCTGGTGATTCTCCATTTTTTTCCTCAAAATAAATAGGATTATTTGCTGCGTAAACATATGTGGATTGTAGATGAAACTCTTCAGCTAATGGATCAATACTTACAAATCTTATTGTAAATTGATCGTATAAACGAGCACCGTAATAGTATAAATTCATCCCATTTTCAACTTGTAATTCTTTTCCATTGTACTTATACTTCTGTGCTACACTATTACTATTAGCGGACACGATACTGTTGTAACCTTTTTGAAGACCACCAAACGGATAATAGTTATTTTCCTCTAAAATCTCTAAAGATCCTGAAATAATTTCCAAATTATCTAAATAAAAATGTGTTAATATCCCTTGATCATTACTCTGGTGCGATTTATCAAAACCTAAGCTAACTCTTACACCTTGTTGCATCGTATGAGTGATAACATGATGACCTGAACTGACATCAGGCTCATAATACACCACACTACCAATATTATTACCATTAATGTCTTGTTCACTCATAAACATACGAATTTTATCGGTGTTACCTGTATCTATATCTAATCTAACAGTTACTTCTTGTCCTGGGTTCAGTGTAGCATCAGTAGGCACTCGTATTCCATTAAATTGGTTTGTCACTTCAACTTTTAGTCTTCCATTTTCAACCGTAATTCCACCTTGACCAAAATAATTTATATCAGCCGTATCTCCATCTGTATAAAAGGCATTATTCATTAAAGATTGGTAGTTATTTGGATTACTATAAGATAATCTCACATTACCTAAATGATCCTTGTATTGATAAACATAGTTATAACCTATGTTAGTTGGTTCAGTATATCCTTGAGGGTGAGAGAAAAACTTAAGTTGATGGCCACTTCCATTATCTTCATAAATAAAATTACCAGCATAATCAGTTATTGAACTAGAACTCACTATTTTTCGTAGCTTTATTCCATTGGCATCATATATATAAGAAATGTTACCCTCATGATCACTGCTAGATATTTCTATATATGTCGGTAAATTAAGGTGATTATAATCAATGTTAAGTATACCCTTGTTTAGATCTTGAATCATATTTCCATTAACATCATACAGATAATCATTGGGATCAAGATTACCATCAATAAACCCATCTTTTGAACCATTGTCTGATACAGATATAAGTTTATTACTATTTGATTGATAGGTATAGTTTAAGTCATCAATGACGTCCATCAAATAACTACCAGTAACTAAACCTATTCGTCTCAGACTTGTGATGTTACCGACCTTATCATAATTAACATTTGAAAGATCATAATTCTCAGTGACATTGGGATTACCAACTAGAGTATGATTACCAAGATACCTACCCGTCTTTATTCTATTAAGAGCGTCATAGGTATAATCATACCCTCTTAGTTTGTTATCATTTGCTGTTATCCATGAAGTTTCAGAAATATTACCATTAAACAAGGCTTTATTTAAATCTTGTGGATTGTTATAGTCTATCTCAAAGGCAAATAAATCTGTTCCTAAACTTGAAGGGGTATTAATTGACTTCAACCAACCTCTAATGTTATAGTCATAATCAATCGTTTGTAGACCTGTTGATGCTTCGGGTGTAGCGTTTGCCATACCACCAATATTTTTTTGTTCTAGTTGACCTAACTCATCATAATGGTTATTTACAATAAGTTCTATTTGACCTGAGTTATCTAGCTCTTGTGTCTGAGTGAGTAATCTACCTGAATGGTCATAAGTAAAGTAATCTTCAATGATAATAGGATTATTAGTGTCTTTAATATGTTTGGTTTTCGTCTCTAAAACTTTACCTACAAAATCAAAATCGCTTTCTATTATATCCAAGGTATTGAGGAAATCATTCTTACTAACAGAATAAATTGGCATGGCTCTATCGTCGTAATAGACTACAGAAGTAATCCAATCATTAGTATCTAATACCTTTACCTTATTAACAGTAGCTAAAGACCTTACATTAAGAATATCAATAGTTTTATCATAAACCATATCACCATGATTCTTTATAAGATCAGCACTAAGTCCTAAATTATTATAACTATCATAATAGTTGACAGTTAACAGTTCTAAATTGGTATTTGGCAAAGACTGATTAGTGTAGTCAATGGTTATAGCACCAATGACAGTTGTTGCAATACCTCTTGCCTCAAATTGTAACGATTGTGAATTGAGATCAGCTTGTAGCTCTAAACGGGCTGCATTCTCGTTCTGACTTGCCGATGCATATTTATGTATTCCAGTATATACAACACGTCCGAATACATCATATTTCATGAAATTCCAATCTTTATTTATGCGTTGTTTGGCATCTTGGGTTAAAACAGGTTGATCTAATTTGTTATATACAATGTATTCCCAACCTTTTCCTGGGATTTTCTTCTCTATAAGTCTATTCCTTTTATCATAATGATAGATATAGCATGAACCTTCTATTGCATTTGTATTAATTAAAGGACTTGTATTTGCCGCATTTGGAAAAAATATGCCTCCAAATGAATTACCAAGGCCACTTCCTGTAACTACTATATTATTATCTTGAAGCTCAAAATCATAGTTATAGGTGCCATCTGATATAGTTCCCAAATATTGATTTTCGAGACGTCTCGATAGACCTAAATTTAGAACCACACCTTGTTTTAATGAAAGTACACTTGTTGTATTAATGTTGAAACTAAGTGTGATTAGATCGTTTTCATCTACGGTGACATTAAGACCACCTTGACCTCCATGTATATTATTTAAATAAACATTTAAAGGGTCTTGATTGGTTGTACTGGCATATTCTAATACATCACCTTCATGATCATCCGCGAACCTGCTGTCTATATCTACAAAATGCGTCCATAAAAACCTTTGATCATAATCCAATGTTGTATTACTATTGAATACTTCATTTATCCCATTGAGTTTACCACTACCTTGAACATGTATTGCGTTATCACGAATACTAAATATATAGGAATAATCAGTTCCACTAATACGTCCCAATTCAGTATCTCTATGTGTCCCATAATCACGAAGTGATATCAACTCCCCGTTTTGAAGTTCTAAGGGTTCTAATGAAGAAAAGTTAATACTAAATATTACTTCTTCGCTATCATCAAAAGTATTGACTGAAAAACCACCTTGTCCACCATATGCATTATTAATGTCTGCATTTAGTAGGTTTGAATTATCATAATCTTGTAACAATCGATTATACTCTTCTGCAAAGTTACTATCTACCTTAGCGAGTTGCACCCATGAGTAATTAGTTATTGAAGCTGCACGGCCTGTACTACTCTGAATTAGCATTTCATCTGTTGCAGTTGGCGGTAGCACATAAGTTAAATTACCAAAGTCGTCATATACATAATAAGTATCATGACGTTCTTCATTATTATAAGTACGTTTTAAAATAATCTGACCTTCCTTGTTTTTAAACTCTTCGGTTGTATGATCCTTACCTGCAACCCAGTTTTCATCTTTCGTAATAGTCTTATACAGTTCATTGGAGGCATAATGTCCAGAATAAATCAATTCTGTCTCTTCAGTATTATTATTGGGATGTAAGACATCAAAATGAATCACATTGTCATACGAATTATTAGCATGATTAAAAGGGTCTAGTTGATTTAAGGAATTAGTTGAATAATCAAATCTTATAGTATGACTATTACTCATAGACCATTCTGAACCAGGTGCAGCTTGTTGTAGCACTCTTCCAATAGGTGAGTCTTCTAGTCTTTTTTCACTATAAGGGTTTACAGCACCATTTAAGTCCTCTGGAAATTTATTTAAGTACTGAGTATTTAATAATGAAATCTCCCCATTTACAGGTAATAAGCCTACGTCTAAATCTAGAGAAGTAGTACTTCTAGAATATGGCAAATACTCTCTTAACTGTCTACCGAATTCATCATAGATAAATGGAGTAATAATGTCCTGTTTATTACCACCAGCTTGTTTGGCAATACTTTGTATTGGACGTCCAAGTCCATCAAAATAGGTGATGGATTCTATTTTATCATCGTCACTAAGTGCATTGAGTGTCGCTTGGTCTTGCACCTCTGTTTGAGGTGTAGTGTTCTTAATATAGTTTTCTGTTGTAGTTTGTGCCAAAGCTAAGCGAGACACAAAACATAAGGCTATGATATATATTAAATTTTTCATCAGTTGTGTCTGGTTTTAGTTTTGGTTTGCGTAATGGTATTCGTTTTTACTTAAGATATTACCGTCTTTATCCTTAACCTGTTTCAGACGATTAAACGCATCATATTCGTAATAGGCTATTTGACCATTAGAATCAGTCATGCTGGTGACACCTATAAGTGGATCATAGGTGTATGTGCTTACCATAGATTGAGGGAAGGCTTGTCTTAAATTATCAAGAGCTGTTCTTAATGCATCTTCTGATGCATCATCTACATCCAAGTTTGAAGCTACTTTAACAGCATTAATGGTAGAATCTTGCGAAGCTGTTGTATTGTCATAACTTGCATTTTCTATCTTAGCTATTGGATAGGTATCACCATAACCCCAAACGTACATAATAGAACTTCCATCGGTTTGATTTATTTCTAAAACATTGCCTTTTGAGTCATAATCATAATCAAGAACTCTTTTTGAAAGATAGTCGTTTCTTGGATATTCTGTAATTCTATGTAATTCCTTATATGAGTCATTATAATTATAATTCAGGATAGATTTAGTTTCACCATTTGTAATTATTTTAGTGCCATTAGGTTTATTTAAAATGTTATAGATACCAGCATTTGTATTAAGATTATTAGAAGGAAAAAAGTTGTTTCCAATAATATCACTTCCTGAATTATAGGTAGTTTCTTCAACTCGGAAAACATTTCCAGATTCATCTTTAATCTGTTTCTCTGTGAGCATATAATTATTATTATATGTGTTTAAGGTTTCTGAAAATTTTAAGCCGCCATTATCAAAATAAGAAGTCACCTTTTGTTTTTCTATTAATGATTTAGTTTGCCTTAAAGGATAAAAAAAGAAGAGACTATTATAAAAATTACAATACCCAAAACTACCAACATAAGCACTGGTTCCAATAGGTATATGTTTCACATTATAGGAAGTCTCGAGAGATCCATTATTTTGGTCAGTAAATGGAACAATTGATTTATAATCTATTTCAATTGATTGTTTAATATTTCCATTTGCATCATATACATCCTCCTTTATTAAAAGACCATTGTCCTCATCTGTCGCTCTTATTGAGTAGCCAAACTGATCTATTTGACTTGCTGGAACCGAACCATAATTCCCAACGACTTGACTCAGTCTTAAGTCAGGTACATTACTGTAAAAACTCTCTATTCTTCCATTATCAAACCCACTTAAATCTTTTGTCCTGGTTATCACAGAATCGTAACCTATACCATTGCCATTTCCTAACAAAGAGGTCTGAAAAATATTTGAATAATAACATTCTAGACTGTTATAAATGTTTATAATTTTTGTGGCATCAGGGACACCACCGACTGGTCCATAAAATGGAAAATTGGCTCGTCGAATTTGATCCCTATTCATAAATACATAAGGCGTAAGATGCTTTCCACCATTATATGTATACTCAGTAATTTTTGCTATATCATTTACAGATGAAGTTGTTGTCCTATAATCTACTACTTTACTAATCCTAAGGCCATATCCCTTACTATTACTTTGAGGATTATCTATTGTAAAACTATTACCGTTAAAGTTTTGCCTATTATCATAGTCAGGAAAATATATATTGTCAAAAGTGTTTAATTCATAGTGAAACTCTGTACTTCCACCTGTAGGATAAACAATACGATTCAGCATTCCCACCTTACAATTATCAGGATGCGCTGATTTATTTGATAAACCATTAAAATCCGTGATTAATGGCTCAATACCCCAAATAGGAAGTGTATTTAAATCTTCAATTAATCTAAACGGATTTTTATGAATTGTTTGATTATTTAGACCATTATAATATCCCCAGTAGTCAAAAGAAAGTGAATTCTTATCAGGCATAAAGTCACCATTATATTCAAAACTATATGACTTTCCATTTACATTGACTCCATCTAACCGTAGTCTTTTCTGCTTATCTACTGTGTGATTTTCGTTAAAATGAGAATACTCGAAGTAAATTGATTTTAAAGTTGTGTTTCCTCGCTTAATATTAATGGTATCAATTTTTTTATCATGGGGTAAATCAATTCTATTACTTAATTGAAATTCAACTTCAGCGTCTTGAAATAATATTCGCTTTAAGATTGATCTTTCTTCATAATTATAGGAAAATGATTCTTTCTCGTATATCTCAGCTACAGGTGCTGAAGTAATGTGCATTATGTTTTCTATTGGCCCGTCAAAGTAGCTTTCCCCTAATGCTCCCTGTTGAATAGAAGAATGAGCTAACTTTCTGAAATATATACTCCCACTTGATGGATTTTGACTTTTTACAGTTGGCAACATTTCATATTCAAATAAAACCTCATTGCCATGAACATCAACTATTTTAGTTATTTTCCAAGTTCTACTTTTACTTGTATAATTAAAACCCTGTCTCGGGTTATAATTCTGAGGTATTTCAATGAAATTATTATACTGGGTTTGTGTCTTAGTACTAAATTCAGTTGTAGTAGATGGTGCCGATGTTCCACCAGGTGAAGTTGTATTGGTGACCAACTCCTCTTCAAACCAATATGTTACTCCCGAAGGATCAACTATTTTCCATTTATAAACATCAGTCATATTTGGATTAGATTGAGCAATGGAATATTCAATTTTATACTTCTCGTTATTTAATACTCTACCTTTATTCCCATCTAAATAAAATGAAATATTGTGACCGAAGAAAGAGGCTTGAAAAATATCACGCTCAACATCTACTCCAAGATATTCGTTATTCAAACTACTAGAAGTATAATTGTAGAAACTACCATTAACTGGAAATAACATGTCGCCGTCTCCTAATGAACCCCCACAGCCTTCAGATTGTAGTTTTATGATTGAATACTCGTCTTTTTTAGGTGTACCAATAGACAACTGTAATCGATTAGGATCATAAGAATCCTGAACCACCAATTCACCCTGATTTGTAGGATATGTCGAAAGAATATTCTGTGGATTTGGTGCCCAATAGTAGTCTGGAATTACTAACTGATGATTATGACGTAAGTCATCCTTACCCAATACATTCTGAGAAATCATTCCTGAATTAAAATACCAACCTAATCCGACCCTTGAGGCCTCTTCATCAACTCTAATTCCGTTTGAACTATACGATATATTAAGAGGGATATTAATACCGCCTGTGGAGATAGTATACAAAGGTATTGTCATGCTATGTCTTCCATTGTACTTTGAAATTTCTTGATTTCCATACTTTTGAAACAAATACGCTTGAGGTGATTTTGGTTCTTGAACCTGCACATTAAATTGAGCATGGACAAAACTATTCAGAAGTAATAATAAGAGAATGAAATGGCTTTTCTTCATGATTATGATGCTAAAAAAATTATTTTCTACTTAAAAAAATGGTATTTTAAGTACTGAACTTTATTGCATCAATTTTAATGAATCAACAGCTTTTAAAAGATAGTTTTACCTTACAATAAGTAGGTGAAAACCATAAAAATTTATACTCAAGAGTTTATTGAATTTTAATTCTAAAGTCGGGGATTTTTATATATGCCAAGTTAAGGTGGCTGAAACTAATAGTATTTCATAGAAGTATTGAAATTCGTTGTTCTTACAATCAGCTTAATTCAATCTTATATGACTAATACAATTTTCATTACCTTTCGATGCATTAAAAAAAAAGGATGAACATTACATTCATCCCTTATTAATTAATTTAAATTACTTAAAGTCTCGTCATTAGTGGCTTGCTCATCAACTAATCTGACCCATTTCCAAAGAATAGAGGTTCACCAAAATGTTATTGGTAAATATGAGCGTGAGGAAGCTAAACCGTCGATTGAGATTGCCAGCAAATTAGCTGATATTTTTAATGTGTCTTTGGATTATCTTGTTGGTAAAACCGAATTTCTCGTTGATGAGGATATTTCCAAGCGTATCTTAACTATCCAAAAATTTCCCGAAGAAGACCGCAAGCACATTTTATTTGCTATTGATGCCGTGATTAGAGATACTAAAGCTCGGTTGGCGTATTCTTAACTAAAAAACCACCTCGTTAGAAGTGGTTTTTCTCTTTATTTAGTTATAATAATTTACCAAGTAATATAGTACAGTGTAATTTCATCATCATAGTCTCCTATTAGCTTCATACTATGTGTATTTTTATTATAAAAGCCTATTGACATTTTAAGTTTTATTAGACAAACCTTATCCCTATTAAACTTTAAAAAATCCCATCCTTTTTTTCTTTCCACTTTCTCTGATGAAGGTAAAGAAGAATTTGAATTATATTCTTTAGCCTCCTCAATCACTTTTTCATCAATGAATTTATACATACTCGGGAAAGTTATATGATTTGCTACTATTGTATCTGTCTTCTTTGACTTATAAAAAGATGGAAGGCTATGCTCGGACTTACAATCCCTATTATATAATATTCTGCTATATTGGGGTATTTTAGAAGATTTAACCGAAATTCTATAACGTATATCTACTTCATCATATTTAATGGAAGACTTCTTAATCACTTTCCAATATTCAAAGTTATCTTCATAATTTACCCCTAATAATGTAGGTTGATACGTGTTTACAGTATCATATTCTAAATGATTATCATTAACACCTTGTAATGTTAAGAATACTTGTAATGCTAAAAGATACAGTATTAGTCTCATTGTTTTAAAGTTAATTTTTTCTTATTTAAGAAACTTGTACCTCCTTTATAAGTACCTATCACTTCTATAGTACCGCCTAGTTTTGCAGGTAAAACAGTCGTTGTACCTCCAGTATTCAAGTTTTTACCATTCTTTTTAAATCTCTGATATGGTTTTTTCAGAATAGATTTTAAATTAACTGTTTGCGGTAATGTCATATCACTATATGATGATTTGTAATCCATAACACCTCCGACATTTTCTCCTAGACCAAAAATGTGCCCTATTTCGTGAGCTCTAGTTTCATCAGTAGCTAAAGAGGTTTTATTATAAATCTTTTTACTATTTCTAGTAATACCCGCATTTTTTTGCTTCTTTAATGATTTAAATTTCACAGAACCAAAAATAGCTGTGGCTTCCTTTGCATAAGCTGGGTCGCTTAACTCTGAAATATAATTTCCCTTTGAGTCTTTGTCGGCTAAATCTTCTGCTTTTTGTCCCTTTCCTGCTACAGAAGAATTTAAATCAAATGAGATTGCATAATCTATACCATCCTTAGTAGTATATGTACCTGTCATTTTAGCCCATGAATCTATTGCTTTTTGATTTTGATTCATTGCATTTTTATTATCAAAATAAAAGTTAGCAGATATAACAATTGTCTTCTTCTTATGGTCAATAGTAATACCATAATCTTTACCATCATAATCAACAAACATAATAGGATTGTTTCCTGCGTAATGATATGGACTATGATTAAAATAATCTTCTGCGTGTGGGTCAACACCATTCCAACGACCAGTCCAAGTATCGTACATTCTCGCTCCGTAATCGTACATATCTAAGCCAAGCTCATCCAACATTTCCTTACCATTATATTTAAACTTTTGCGCCACGCTATTGCTGTTGGCACTCACAACATTATTGTAACCTTTGTGAAGCCCACCAAAAGGATAATAGTTGTTTTCTTCTATGATCTCCAATACTGGTATTGACTTGTTATTCTGGTTCTTGTCCATGTATGTCAACCTTATGTTCCCTAAATGATCCTTGTATTGGTAAATATAGTTGAACTGTGATAACTTTCCTAATCTTATAGGTTCTACATAACCCTCTGCATGTGAAAACATTTTTAATGTCCCATTCTCATAAATGTAATTCCCTGCATATTCTGTTGTATTTCCAGTACTCACTATCTTCTTTTGTTTCACTCCTGTGGCATCATAAATATACGTAATATTTCCACCTGGTAGACTTACATTTGTTGGTAAATTCAAATGGTTATAGCTTATTGATGTGATACCCTTATTAGCATCTGTCAGCATATTACCATTATTATCATAGGTATATTCTGTAGTGGTGTTTGATCCGTCCTTAAAACCATAGGTTGTATTAGCACTATCATCCACTTTCTTTAATCTATTACTACTATTCTCATATGTGTAAGTCAATTGATCCATAACACCGAAGTGACTACTTATATTTCCATCTGGTGAAGCCACTACATGTCCGTTTCTTGTTAAGCTTAAGATATTCCCATTCTTATCATAGCTGATGTTGTTTAGGTTATATCTGTTATTACTATTTTGACCGTAAAAACCAGCACCTTTGATTCTGTTTAATGCGTCATATTCATAAACATAGCTATATAACACTTCATCACTCTCTGTCTGCCAGTTAATCTGTGATATATTACCATTAAATAATCCGTCCGCACCTGATTGACTTGGAGTGTTATACTCTATCTCAAAACTAAATAGATCACCCTCTAATTCATTAATCGTATTGATGCGTTTCAGCCATCCTCGTATATTATACTCGAAGTCTACATCCTGTAAACGTGATGTCACGTTCTCCTTATTACCAACACCCTTCTTAACCAGTTGTCCTAAGTCATCATACTTATTATTTGATATAACCTCTGGTAAGGCCGCATTATTTAATAACTGCGTATGTAGTGTTAGCCTATTCATATGATCATAGGTGTATTTATCCTTGACATCTATGGTATGAAAGTTTTTATTATGACTAGAGGTGGTCTCAAGCACCGCACCGTCAAAAGTTAATTCACTCTTTATTTTATCTATACTTCCTAAATAATCATTTTTTGAGTACACATAAATCGGTCTTGACTCTTCATTATAATATGTCACTGTTGTAATCCAATCATTAGTACCTAAAACCCTCACTTTACTTCCCGTGGCTAAGCCTTTCACATTTGTAATTGGGGTGATACCATATGACGACTCTGATAAACCGCCATTGAGATCAAAATAGTAATTGTCGTAGTAATTTATGGTATGGATTTCATCTAATGTGGTTGGGAATACATTAGAAGTGTAATACGTGTTCATAAAGCCTGTACCAATGCTGTTCTTAGTTTCCCATATGGTTCCGCCACTGTTGTTGAATATATTCTGAAAATCAGTTCTGGATCCATTGGTATTCTTGATTCCGGTATACACAACTCTTCCAAAGATATCGTACTTTGTAACCAACCATTTATTTGCATTCTTCAACTCTTTGTCTTGAGTCATTACCGGTTGATCTAATCTGTTATAGATGATAGATTCCCATCCTTTACCTGGAATCTTCTTTTCTACTAAACGGTTGCGGTGATCATACTTATATTGATAACATAATTCGCTCAGTTCTGTAGCATCTGGTTGTGCTGTATGTGCCTCTGACTTTGGTGGTAACACAAAGGTTAAATTACCAAAATCATCATAAACATAATAGGTGTCATGAGCTGTATCATTCTCATAGGTACGTTTTAAAACAACCTGTCCCTGCTTGTTTGTATACTCCTCGGTGGTGTGGTCTTTATCTGTGCCACTGTGATTCTCGTCTCTAGTAACTGTTTTATACAGTTCATGCAAACCATAATATCCATTATCGATTAAGGTAGGCTCATAAGTCACCGTATTGAGTACTTGACTCTTTACTAGTGATACTTTATAATGTCTCACCTCTGTAGTATTGGTATTAGTGAGATACTCCATCTCAATCTCATGTCCATTACCCATCTTCCAATCCTTTCCCGGTGCCGCCTGTTTCATAACCCGGAGGTCTCGAGTTCAAATCTCGATCTCGCT
>NZ_JABSSU010000017.1 GCF_013213835.1 Winogradskyella sp.
TGTGGAAGAGTAGGTCGCCGCCTTTTTTGAAAACCCTTACTTATTTTAAGTAAGGGTTTTTTGTTTTTTATAATTATTCAGGATTTTTATTCTAATTGTAAAATTCCTAAATATGAATAGTTAAAAAAAAAAGACATTTCTTCGTATAGAAATGTCTTTTTATAATATGATTAGTTACATTAAAGCCGAACTAACCTTTTAATAGACTTCGTGATATTACAATTTTTTGAATTTCTGAAGTACCTTCATATATCTGAGTAATTTTAGCGTCACGCATAAGGCGTTCAACATGATATTCTTTCACAAAACCATTACCACCATGTATTTGAACTGCTTCAACACTTTGTTCCATAGCGACTTTACTCGCATATAATTTAGCCATCGCACTAGACATGTCGTAATTATTATCATTATCCTTATCCCAAGCTGCTTTCATTACTAAATGGCGTGCTGCTTCTGTTTCAGTATACATATCAGCCAATTTGAATGCTATAGCTTGATGATTTGAAATTTCGGTACCAAAGGCTTTACGTTCCTTAGAGTATTTCAAGGATAATTCATAAGCACCAGATGCAATTCCAAGGGCTTGAGCAGCTATACCTATACGTCCGCCAGAAAGTGTTTTCATAGCAAACTTAAAACCAAATCCATCTTCACCAATTCTATTTTCTTTAGGTACTTTAACATCATTAAACTGAAGTGTATGCGTATCGCTACCTCTAATACCAAGTTTATCTTCTTTTGGACCTATATCAAAACCTGGTGTTCCTTTTTCTACAATAAAGGCATTGATTCCTCTATGACCTTTATCTCTATCTGTTTGTGCAATTACGAGATATACTTCTGCACGTCCTCCATTTGTAATCCAGTTTTTGGTACCATTAATAACATAATGATCACCCATGTCAATTGCAGTAGTTTTTTGAGATGTAGCGTCACTACCGGCTTCAGGTTCACTTAAGCAAAATGCACCGATACATTCACCAGTGGCTAATTTTGTTAAATATTTTTCTTTCTGAGCTTCGCTACCATAGGCTTCAAGACCATAACAAACTAAAGAATTATTTACTGATACCATAACAGATGCTGATGCATCAACTTTAGATAATTCTTCCATTATGAGAACATAGGATATAGTGTCCATACCACTACCACCATATTTAGGATCTACCATGATTCCCATGAATCCCAATTCGCCCATTTTTCGAACGAGTTCGTCAGGGAAGGTTTGCGCATTATCACGTTCTATAACACCTGGAAGTAATTCTGTTTGAGCAAAGTCTCTCGCAGCATCACGAATCATTAAATGCTCTTCGGTTAAGTTAAAATCCATAAAAGTAAATTATTATTGAATTGTTAAAAAATGAACACAAATATACGTGTTTATTGCTGTATTTTCAATAAGTAACACTATTTTTACTGAATATGTTAAGGTTAAATTATAATGTCATCGGCGTAATGTCTGGAACATCGCTAGATGGTATAGATGTCGTTTATGCTAACTATAAGTTTAATAAGATTTGGTCCTTTGAAATCATTAATTCTCAAACCATAAGTTATGTTTCTGATTGGAAAACCAGACTTTCAAATCTAGTTGAGCTAACTTCTGAAGATTTAGATCTGATTGATATCAGCTATACAAAGCTCTTAGCTGATGAGATTATTAAATTTAAGAAGAAACACAATATTTCGAAAGTAGATTTTATTGCATCTCATGGACATACAGCTTTGCACCAACCCGAAAAAGGAATTACTGTTCAAATAGGTAATCATCAGTTGTTGGCAGATTTGCTAAATGACAAAGTTATTTGTGACTTCCGTGTTCAAGATGTGAAATATGGAGGGCAAGGAGCACCATTAGTGCCTATAGGTGATAGACTACTCTTTAAGGAGTATGATTATTGTCTAAATCTAGGCGGTTTTGCAAATGTATCTTATGAGGAAAATGACAAAAGAATTGCATTTGACATCTGCCCTGTAAATATAGTTTTGAACTATTATGTTTCAAGACTTGGATTTGAATATGATAATGAAGGTAAAATTGCAAGAACAGGCAATGTACATATTGAGTTATTACAGAAACTCAACCAACTTCGATTTTATAATTTGAGACCACCAAAATCTTTAGGTCTAGAATGGGTTCAAGAAAAAGTACTACCGCTTATTGATTCATATTCCATCGAAGTTGAAGATATTTTACGAACTTTTACTGAACATATTGCAATTCAGATATCAAAGGTAATTAATAAGGTTGATACAATTGTTTTAATCACAGGTGGTGGAGTTTACAACAAGTTCTTAATTGAGCGTTTAGATAATTATACATCATCAAAAATTGTGATTCCTTCGAATGACATCATCGAGTTTAAAGAGGCACTAGTATTCGGCTTTCTTGGTGTGCTAAAAGATAGAAATGAAGTTAATTGTTTAAGAAGTGTTACAGGTGCAACAAAAGATCATTCTTCAGGTAAGATTTTAGTTCCAAACGTTTAAAATTAATGTTTAATTCACTTTTTAGGTATTAGAGTTTTTTATATTTGTTACAACTAACTAAATAATAGAAATTGATAAAAGAATTACTTCACAAGTTTGAGAATAAAGCCCCAGAAATAGTATTTCATTGGAACGATTCTGAAACTGATGCCGAAGGTTGGACAGTCATTAACTCACTTAGAGGTGGAGCAGCTGGAGGTGGAACAAGAATGCGAAAAGGATTAGATCGAAATGAGGTGTTATCCTTAGCAAAAACGATGGAAGTGAAATTTACGGTGTCTGGTCCTGCCATAGGTGGAGCCAAATCTGGAATTAATTTTGATCCACACGATCCACGTAAAAAAGGTGTTTTAGAACGTTGGTATGCTGCGGTGTCACCATTACTTAAAAGTTATTACGGTACTGGTGGTGATCTTAATGTTGACGAAATTCATGAGGTCATTCCAATTACTGAAGATAGTGGAGTTTGGCATCCACAAGAAGGTGTTTTTGAAGGACATTTTAAACCAACGCAGGCAGATAAAATTAATAGAATAGGGCAGTTACGTCAAGGAGTAATTAAGGTCATTGAAAATGCAAACTATTCGCCTGACGTTAGTAGAAAGTACACTGTTGCAGATATGATTACGGGCTTTGGTGTTGCTGTTGCTGCAAAACATTTCTATGATATTAATAAAGATTCAATTAAGGGCAAACGCGTTGTAGTACAAGGGTTTGGTAACGTTGGGGCTGCTGCAGCATTTTATTTTGCTCAAATGGGAGCCAAAGTAGTTGGTATTATAGATATAGTTGGTGGACTTATCAATCCGGAAGGTTTCTCATTTTCGGAAATAAAGGAATTATACTTACATAAAAACGGAAATACTCTTGTAGCTGATAATTTAATTCCTTTTGAAGATATAAATGAAAAAATTTGGTCTTTAGAGACTGAAGTGTTTGCACCTTGCGCCGCATCTCGTCTTGTAACTCAAAATCAGATTGATCAATTGATCAGTACGGGACTAGAAGTAATTACTTGCGGGGCAAATGTGCCTTTTGCGGATAAGGAAATCTTTTTCGGACCTATTATGGCGCATACAGATAGTAAAGTAAGTTTAATTCCAGACTTTATATCTAATTGCGGTATGGCACGCGTGTTCGCATATTTTATGGAACGAAAAGTACAAATGACAGATGAAGCTATTTTTAGCGATACCTCAGAAGTTATAAGAAAAGCACTTAAAGAGGTAAAAGAAAATAATCCTACGAATACAGGTATAAGCGAAACTGCATTCGAGATAGCATTAAGACAACTAATTTAAAAATACAATATGGAAACCGTCATTATTCTTGTTTTTGTTTTTGGTTATTTAGCCATAACTCTAGAGCATAATATTAAAATAGATAAACTTATTCCGGCTTTAGTAATGATGGCTATTAGCTGGGCATTAATTTCGCTCGGGATTGATGATTTTTCTGAGTGGTTTGATTCTGCGAAGCATAGTTTAATGGATAACTTTGGGTTACTTCCGCATGAAGAGAAAATGCATTTAATGGAAGAAACGCTTCTTCATCATTTAGGAAAGACTGCAGAGATTTTAGTATTCCTTTTAGGTGCAATGACTATTGTTGAAATCATCGATTATTTTGATGGGTTTTCAACAATAAAATCGGCGGTTAAGTTTAATAGTAGAAAGAAGTTATTATGGATGTTTGCCATTTTAGCATTTGTACTTTCTGCAATTATTGATAACCTAACAGCAACCATTGTTTTAATATCTATTCTTCAGAAAATAGTAAAGGATAGAGACATTAGAATATGGTATGCTGGTTTAATTATTATTGCTGCTAACGCAGGTGGTGCATGGTCACCAATTGGTGATGTTACTACTACCATGCTTTGGATTGGGGATAAAGTATCTACAGGAAAGCTCTTTATCTATCTATTCATACCATCTTTACTATGTATGATTGTGCCGACTTTTATTGCCTCTTTATTAAAGCCATTTAAAGGTGATTTAGAGTTACAACCAGACGATGATAAAGTAAAAAATAAATTCAGCTCTACAATGTTATTTTTAGGACTTGGTGCTATTGTTTTTGTGCCTATTTTTAAAGTTATTACACATTTACCACCATATGTTGGTATGATGTTGTCTCTTGGTGTTGTAGCTGTTTTTGCTGAGATTTATAGTAATTCTAAGTTTGCTATTTCAGCGGCAGATCAAGGTGAGCACCAGGCGCATGCAAGTCATAGTCCTGTACACTATTCTTTATCTAAAATTGAATTACCTAGTATTTTATTCTTCTTAGGAATATTGATGGCGGTTGCAGCCTTAGAATCTCTCGGTATTTTATTCGGTTTTGCGGGAAACTTGAAAGAAAGCGTTGGTTTAATAGGAACAGAACCAGCAGGCACCGTAGTTTCTGATTTGGTTGTTATTCTTTTGGGTATTGGCTCAGCAGTTATTGATAATGTACCACTAGTCGCTGCCAGTTTAGGAATGTTTGATCAAGCACTAGATGATCAATTATGGCACTTTATTGCATATTCTGCTGGTACTGGTGGAAGTATGTTAATTATTGGGTCTGCAGCTGGTGTTGTAGCCATGGGTATGGAAAAAATTGACTTTTTCTGGTACTTAAAGAAAATTTCTTGGTTAGCTCTTGTGGGCTTTATTGCTGGTGCTTTAGCCTTTATGGTAACAAGAGGACTATTTTAATATACTTAAGTCAAAAACTTAGCGTTATAGCTTACATAAACATTTAAACTTAAAATCTATTATATGTTATTACTTAGTAGTATTCAGAATGAAACTGAAGTTTTAACGGATGGGGAACAGGTTGAAAAAACCTTATCCATAATTGAATTAATTTCAAGTGGTGGTACTTCAGGAATTGTAATTATTCTTATTCTATTTCTTCTCTTAATTGTTGCAACATATATTTATTTCGAACGCATTTTTGCGATTAAAGCGGCATCCAAAGTTGATTCTAATTTTATGAATCAAATAAAAGATCATGTTAGTAATGGCAAGATAGATTCAGCCCACATGTTATGCGCGCAACAAAATTCACCAGTTTCAAGATTAATCGCTAAAGGAATAACAAGAATAGGAAAGCCTTTAGAGGACATTAATACTGCTATTGAAAATGCAGGACGTTTAGAAATTTACAGTTTAGAAAAGAATGTAAGTGTACTAGCTACAATTTCAGGTGTTGCACCAATGATTGGTTTCCTGGGTACGGTTGTAGGAATGATCCTTTCTATTTTTGAATTAGCAAATGCAGGCGGAACCATTCAGATGGATGTTTTAGCGAGTGGACTTTATACAGCAATGACAACTACGGTTGGTGGGCTTATTGTAGGTATTATTGCGTATGTGGCGTATAACCATATTGTGGTAAAGACTAATAAGGTTGTTTACCAGATGGAAGCAAACTCGGTGGAGTTTTTAGATCATTTAAACGAGCCTATCTAATATGAATATTAGAGGAAGAAATAAAGTCACTCCAGAATTCAATATGGCCTCAATGACCGATATTGTATTCTTGTTATTGATCTTTTTTATGATTGCTTCTACATTAGTTACTACAAACGCAATAGATATTATTCTACCGAAAGCAAGTGGTAAGACTGAAAACAAGAAGTCTACAGCAGTCAGCATAAAAAAAGACTTAACATATTATATAGATCAAAAGCGCGTCGGCGAAGCTGTTTTAGAAAGACAATTAATAGATATTTTATCTACTCAAGAGCAACCAACTATAGTATTGAGAGCTGAAAAATCAGTGCCTGTAGAAAATGTGGTTAAGGTAATGGATATTGCTAATCGCAATAAGTTTAAGGTTATATTAGCGGTGCAACCGAATTAATCGGCATTGTTTTTGATTTTAAATAACACAAATAGTTTTAAGTGAAATTCCTAGAAACAAAACATCAACGAAATTCTGCCAGAATCACAGGTTTAATTACATTGATTTTGTTTTTGTTATTGTTTTTTGTTGGACCTCAATATTTAGATCCACCAGAAGAATATGGTGTTGCTGTTAATTTTGGAAATACAGATTTTGGTAGTGGGAATAAACCATTGTCTCAACCTAAAAAAGCGGTTGAAGATAAAGTAGTGGATGAACCACAACCAGAAACGACGCCATCACAACCAACTGAAGCCACTACTAAAGCTGAAGATGTAATTACGGAAGACAATGCAGAAGCTATAGCTATAAAAAAACAAAAAGAAGCTGAAGCCAAAGCAAAGGCAGAGGCGGAACGGATAGAAAGAGAGAAACGAGAAGCAGAGGAAAGAGAGCGAAAAGAACGTGAAGAAAAACAAAGAAAATTAGACAACCTCATAGGAGGTGTTAAGAATTCTAATGGTAATGATGATGGAGGTGAAGGACCAGATAACCAAGGTGGAAATAAAGGGCAACTAGATGGGGATCCATATGCGCCAAGTTATTTTGGTGGTTCAGGACCAGGAAAAGGTGGTGTTGGTTATGGCCTTGGTGGAAGAGGAAGACCTTCTAAAAAAATCTACAAGCAAGACTGTAATGAATACGGCTTAGTTGTGGTACGAATCGAAGTGAATCGTCAAGGAAAGGTTATAAAAGCGGAGCCTGGTATTAGAGGTACAACAAATACACATCCGTGTTTACTAGAGCCAGCTAGAAAAATTGCGATGTCTCATAAATGGCCTGCTGACGCAAACGCACCTGCTAAGCAAGTAGGATTTGTAAGTATTAACTTTGATGTCGGTCAATAGTAGTTTATGAATTATTTAGATACTATAAATTGGATGTTTAACCAGCTTCCTATGTATCAAAATAAAGGTAAGTCCGCCTATAAAGAAGATCTTTCTAATACACTTATTCTTTCAAGACATTTATCTCAGCCTGAGAAAAAATTTAAATCAATACATGTAGCTGGAACTAACGGAAAAGGTTCCACAAGTCATATGTTAGCTTCGGTGCTTCAAGAAGCTGGTTATAAAGTAGGCTTATATACATCACCACATTTAAAAGATTTTAGAGAGCGCATTAGAATTAATGGTGAGGTCATAAGTAAGCAGTTTGTAATTGGATTCATCAAACGAAATAAGTCGTTTTTTGAAAAAATTCATTTGTCGTTTTTTGAAATGACTGTAGGTATGGCATTCGATTATTTTGCAAAACAAAACGTTGATATTGCTGTTATTGAAGTTGGACTAGGCGGACGATTGGATTCTACAAATATTATTACACCAGAATTGTCTGTAATTACTAATATTGGGTTTGATCATATGCAATTCCTAGGTAATACATTGCCTAAAATTGCTGGAGAAAAAGCAGGAATTATAAAGAAGAATATACCAGTGGTAATTGGTGAAACTCAAGCCAAAACATCAAAAGTTTTTCTTGATAAAGCAAAGTCTGAAAGTTCTCAAATATATTTTGCTGATCAATTGATTCAAAATGTTTTAGAAAGCGATTTAAAGGGTTCTTATCAAATGCATAATATAAAAACTGTAATGCAGTCAGTTCAGCTTCTTAAAGAATTGAAGTTTGAGATTACTGATGATCATCTTAAAAAAGGACTTCTAAAGGTAGTTGTTAATACTGGACTAAATGGACGATGGCAAGTTTTACAGCAGCAACCCAAGGTAATTTGTGATACAGCGCATAATAAAGAAGGATTAACTTATGTTATGGAGCAATTACAAAATGAAACCTATCATAAACTTCATGTTGTATTTGGTGTGGTCAGTGATAAGGATTTAATTTCAATTATTCCATTATTACCCAAACAAGCAGCTTATTACTTTTGTAAGCCCAATATTCAAAGAGGTTTAGAAGCAGTTATACTTCAAGAGCAATTCAAACAAAATGGTTTAAAAGGAGAAGCATTTAATTCAGTGCAAGAAGCCTATAAATCAGCGCTATCAAACGCATCAAGCCAAGATTTGGTCTATGTAGGCGGAAGTACTTTTGTAGTTGCAGAAGTACTTTAGTTTCTTAGTTTATTATAATAGTCTTTATACAACCCATCAAGGTTAAGTTTCCTTAATTTAATAGTATTGTTAGTCTCAATATTTTTATCTGGGATGGATTTTTGTTTCAAACTCAATTGAGAATTAACAGCACTAATGCTTATTTCTGGATTTCGTGTTTCATTTATAGTTTCAACTTTATAAATTTCAGAAATTAGTGGGTCACTTGTGAAATGCGAAAATTTAGAAAACTGAAATCCATTTCCAGTATAAAATAGAATTGAATCTGATGATTTTAAGTTAATAAATATAGATTCATTTTTAGGTATAAATAATGATTTGTCCTTACCCTTCATTAGTTTAAAAACAATTAAATCTTGGTTTGAACTATTCGAAATTTTCACCTTGTGTTTTCTTGAAGACGTATTATTGTTTGAAAGATTATCAAATGTTTTAGGATAAGGATTAGAAAACGGATAGACCTCGTCGTATGCTAAGTTTTCAGTTGGAATAGAGTTCGTTTTTTTAGATTTTCGTTTTAAAGAATAATAGAAACGAATGCGATTATCATATTTTGAAGACCTTTTTTTGTTTTGCGAAGTTGAAGTTGATTTCTGCTCAGAATCATTATCGTTTGTAGGAAGGAAATAAAATACAGCACAAACCAAAACCGTTAAAATACCTGAAATAATATATATGTTCTGGTTTTTATTAGGTTTAGTTTGTTTATCTTGATAAGAAGCTTCAATCGGAGTTGTAACCTCTTCAATGGCTTTTTGAATATCATTGAAGTCGATCTCAGGTTCTTTAATTATGGTGTCCTCAGTCTTTCTGTTGTTAGAAGCGATTTGCACTTGTGTTATAAATGAATGGTATTCACCATTCGAATCCATTTTAGAATCCTTTGAACACGTAGCAATGGAATGACGTAGTTCATTGATCTGATCCTTTAATTGAGAATCAAATAATTCTAAAATACCGTAAAAGTCCTTATTGGTTAGGTATATTATAGTCTCATTAGTTTTGAAATCTTCGTTTGATGATAAAGCCTCAATCCCTATACTCACTTTTTGACTTAATTTGATCGAAATTTCACTTATACAAGCGTTTGAAAATAGGTCAGAATGCTGAAAGATTTTCTTGAGAGGATCTAGGTTATTTTCCTTAAAGAAATCATCAACTAAATGGTTTAGATGAGTAAGCAGATAAGGTTCTAAAAACAGTTTGAAGCCACCAACATAATTTAGAGAACTTAGATCAAGATCAAAATTTACATCAGTTAGATTTTCATACTTTTCAAAGAGGATGCTCTTAAGCCAAGTATTCTTTTCAACAGTAATATGGTATGACCTCAAAGTAGGATCTTCCAATCCACTTATTAACGAGGATTTTAGTTTGTGATCTGTTTGATTAAGATGATCAACTACTTCTTTTAATTTTTCACTTGAAAGATGTTTTAACTCATCGAGAGTTAGGTTGTGATTATCTAAATATGAGTAATATTTCAATTGATTAATTTTTATGACGAATATATTAAATACCTATAAAATGGTGATTTAAAAATGTTTGGATAATTGAAGCTTTATATCAACGAAAGGTGACTTTAAAATAATTTAAATTTTTTTGAAAAAATCTTTTGAGATATTAAAAACAAGTCTATATTTGCAGTCCAATATTTAGGGCGCGTAGCTCAGTTGGTTCAGAGCACTTGGTTTACACCCAAGGGGTCAGGGGTTCGAATCCCTTCGCGCCCACAAAATTAACCTTCACTAGAACAGTGAGGGTTTTTTTATGCCTTGATATTACTAGGTTTTTAA
>NZ_JABSSU010000018.1 GCF_013213835.1 Winogradskyella sp.
TTTTCTCATATGTGCCACAACGGTCTCGTATAACCGTCAGTTACGGGTTTTAAATTACTATTTTTCGATTAAGAAATGACGCACGCAATTCCGAGTGGATTCGGACGTAGTCGAATCCGCCGTAATTGCGGTTATACATTGTTGTACGCTGGCTTTTATTTCCGTTCAAATTTTAATTCAATACTATTCCACCAATCAGATTGGTCAGAATTCAAAATGTGCTTTTTCAATTCCGAATCCATTTTCTCGATTTGTTCCTTAAATATTTTTAAAAGAACGTTATCAGAAATCAGTTTGTGGTCAATGACTTTTTGAATTTTTTGTCTTGTCCACAAATCATAGTCTAATTCATATTGCCATTCCAAATAGTAATCTTCGTCAGCGTCATTCAATTCCTCAATCAGCATTTTATATCGCGACAGTAATTCGGCTGGACTTAATTCAGTTAGCTTTTCCACTTCATTAATGAATTCCGTGTAATCTTTCCAATATTTTTCGTCTTTTGCTATATCCATTTTTCAGCTTGCGTACAACGGTTCAGGCTATGATTATGTTGTTGTTGGACAGTTTTGTGCCAATGGCTGTGCCGACAATCGGATCGAGCTTTGGCGGAGGCACTTTTGATGGCGAAACAAAACTGGCAAAACTTTCATAGCGTTCTTGTTATTTTCTTCTGTCTAAATTTAGTAATTCTTTTTCTGTCAACTTAAAGGCAACAATTAATTATAGCCATTGTTACCCAACGTTTTTTTCTTTAGAACTATTTCAGCTGCTTCCACAGCTTCTTTTTGATAGCTTTTTTTATTATCTATAATCTCTCTTAATTGTCTTTCGTTTTTAGATTGATATTGTTCAGTAAATTTTTCGGTTAGCGTCTTTTCCTTTTTCGGTTTTTCAAGTAAGTTAATTCCTATTCTAGTATCTTTTTTATTTATGTAAGGATAAATACGAAATCGATGTCTAGTTTTCACAAATAATGGGGTTTGATGAAGAAAGTCATGTAGAATATTAGTTAAATAATATCTATCTCCATTTTTGAATTGTATATCCCAATATCCAAAATCGGAAATTAACATTGGTCTTCGACTTCCTCTATCAAGTGCATTCTTATAATAAATTCCTAAATGATATGTAGATCTTTCAATTTCATTTTTTTGATATATTTTATTAACTCCATCTTTGGTTATAGATATTTTTAATTGTTCATAATCCAAAGTAAATTCTGTGTTTCTATTCTCAAAATAGTAATTTAAATAAAGAATGACGGCAGGAATATTGGTAATTATGGTGAAACCAATAATAAACCAAATCCAGAATTCTTCTAAAACAAAATCGGTTCCATTTTTCCACATATAATAAAAAGGAACTATAACAATCATTAATCCAACAACTTTTAAGTTGTCGAATAACAATCTTCTCAAAAGTCGATTATTTATTTTGTAAAGTTTTTTCAAATGTTGGGTAACTAGTTTATATGAATTACAAAATACCCTATAAGATGAAAATACGGTGGGATAACAGTAGTTTTTCTGTAAAAAATGTATTCATATAGATCTGGTTTAAATGTATCATAAAGATAGGATAAATATTACAAATTATCAAAGGGATTTTTGATTTCTGAAAGTTTAGTTGTAGACACATGTGTGTAAATCATAGTTGTCTTTGGGCTATTGTGTCCCAAGAGTTCTTGTATATATCTAATATCTGTTCCACTCTCTAATAAGTGGGTAGCAAAGCTATGTCTAAGTGTGTGTAAAGTTGCATTTTTAGTTATACCAGCAAGCTTTAAGGATTTCTTCAAAACCTGTCTAGCACTCACTTGCGTATACGCTTGCCCATACTGTCCTTCAAATAAATAGAATCTTGGTGTATATTGATTCTTATAAGTTTCAAGAAGGGGAATAATACTTGGTGCTAACAAAGTGTATCTGTCTTTTCGACCTTTACCAGCATTAATTCCAATAAGACCACGATCAAGGTCAAGGTCTTTTAAAGTTAAGTTAAGGGCCTCACCAATACGCAGTCCTGCAGAATAAACTAAACTCAATAATGCTTTATGTTTAATGTTGTTAGTAGCCTCTAATAATGATTTAATTTCGGCTTTACTCAGAACAGTAGGTAGTTTTTTATCCTTTCTAGGTCGTGCTATATCTAATGGATTAATTTTTACTTCTTTAAAAGCTAAAAACTGCTTGATACCACTAATGCATTGATTTTGATAGGAAACAGATTTATTGGTTTTGAAAATAAAATCAAAATTAAATTGTTCTATACTTCTTGTAGTAATAGATTCTATCTGTTTTAATTTTAAATAACGAAGGAATAAACCCGTAACTTCAGAATAGGTGTGAACTGTATTTTTACTAAATCGTTTTTGACGTAACCACTTATTAAAGCGTAATAACTCTTCTTCTTGAATAGTATCTAGAGGCGGAAGTTTATAATTAGGACTATATTGAAAGTCTATGGCATTTCCTGATGGTACTTTACTAATTGCGCTATAATCAACAAACCAGCCTTTAAGTCTAAAATAATCGAATAACTGCTTAACACTATCCTTAGTAGAGCGTACAAAGTAGATGTTTTTATTTTTACCGTATTTCACTTCAGGATATTTACTCACATAAGCCTCAACAAGCAGGTTATCGACAAAATCAATGTGAATATAATGTACATCCTTATGCACGAGTGGTTTAAGTGTAATCTGTATTTTATTCATAATGAATCAAATGTAAATTAGAATATTGACTTAACCGTTTTATATACGTATATTAGTCGTATAACATACTGTTAAATTTACCTAAGTGAAACGATTACAATCAAATTGTTTGTATTGCCAAAAGGAATTAGTAGGAAGAACAGATAAGAAATACTGCGACCCTCAATGTAAAAGTGCTTATCAGTACATGTTATCTAAAGAACAACCCCAACGCTTTTACAATAGAGTTGATAATCAATTAAAACTTAATCGTAAGATTCTAAAAAACTACAATAAAGCTGGCAAAGCGACGGTAAGAGCATCCATACTTAAACAAGAGGGTTTTGACTCCAATTTCTTCACCCATTATTGGAAAAATAAAAAGGGTGAAGTATATCTATTTGTATATGAGTATGGCTTTTTAAAGGTAAATGAACGAAGTGTTGACAAATATGTACTCGTAAAGTGGCAAGACTATATGAATCATTGATACATTTTTAATTGCACAATTAGTTGTAAAACTTTCAACGATTCATTAATTTTCAATTTCAAATTTGTGAACACAAAACTGAACACGTTTTGGAACACGATTTACATTATTTTAAGCAGGAAAAGGTTGGTTTTTGGTTGTTTTTGGGCAAAATTTCGAGCTCATAACCCGAAGGTCACTGGTTCGAGTCCAGTTCCCGCTACTAAGGCGAAAGCCACTAAAAACAACGGATTGTGTTCTCACAATCCGTTTTTTTATGTCTTCTATTTTTTTACTTTTACAAAAAGTACACAGAAAAGTACACGTTTCCTCAATGAAATCTAATTACTCTGAACCAAAAATTTATACTGGTGGGGTTGATATTAATCAATGGTCAAAACTGTCTAGAGCTGAACAAAAAAAGGCGTTGAGTAAGCATTGGTATGTACATTACAGATTCAGAAACCCTGACACTGGTCTGCTCACAAGACAGACTAATATTAAAGGTGGTGCCAATAGGTATAAAGACAGAAGATCAAGGTATCACATCCTTAAAACACTGAAGGAAAGTCTCGAGTTTTTACTAAGTGAGGGTTTTAGCCCTTATGAAGATAATACCAAACTTATAGAAAAACTAGATAATAAATTTGATGCCAAGGAAAATCTAAAAGAAGAGGTTATTAATAGTGTAGATTACAACTCTAACCAGCAAGTTCAGAGCCAACAACAAGACCAAAACATAATCACGATAAATGACGCCTTCGAATTAGTGCTTACGCTTAAAAAACAAGTAATGACCGAAGATTCTTTTATTAAGTATAGAAGTAGAATCAATAAGTTCAAAGCATGGTTGCTTGAGAAGGAGTTTACATTAAAAACTAGTATAACTGACGTTACAAAAAAAGTTGTAGTGGAGTATCTAAATCAGAGGTTGATAGAAACTAGTGCAAGAAATAGAAATAATATCAGAATAGATTTGTCATCCTTTTTCCAAACACTTAAAGATAATGATGTCATTAAGGAGAATTTTATCAAAGATATTAATAAACTTAAGACCACCCCAGTACGTAATAAGTCCTTTACACCAAAACAAGAAGCACAAATATTCAAACACCTAGAAGAAACTGATAAAGTGTTATTGCTGTTTATTAAGTTTATATGTTATGCACTATTGCGTCCAATTGAAATCTGCCGCCTAAAGGTAAAAGATGTTGACCTCGAGGATAAAAAGATATATGTTAAAGCGAAGAACCAGCCCGTTAAAATTAAAATTATACCTGATTTTCTCTTAAAGGATATACCTAATCTAGAAAAATACAATCCAAATAATCCTTTCTTTTCTAGAGACAGTTTTGGACAAGAATGGACAAGTAAAGAGAGTAGTCGCAAAGATTACTATTCAAAACAATTTAAAAAGATAAAAGACGACTTTAGCTTAGGTAAGGATTATGGTTTGTATAGTTTTAGACACACCTATATCGCAAAGATGTATAACAATCTTTCCAAAAATCATTCGCCGCATGCAACTAAAAGTAAACTCATGCAAATAACTGGCCATACCTCTATGGATGGCTTAGAAAACTATTTACGATCCATTGATGCGGCTTTACCTGAAGATTATTCTAATTTATTAAACTAATGAATTTCAAGTATTTTAATTTTATAGATTCTTCTTACTATCAAACTTTATCAGAATTAGATCAAAATATACTCCTTTCTGAAAAAGGTTTGTTTGTCCAGAGGGTTAAATTGGATATGAATTTGTTCAAGGATTTTGAGCAACTAGGTGTTTTGAAAGGTTATTCTGAAGCAATTGGGAATAGTACGATTTAGTACTTTCCATCGCAAGATCTACTCAATGAAGTGTATGATTTTCTGATAGATAGATTTCATTCTGCTGTTTACCATCCTAAGACGATTTTTAAGGCTAGTTTTGAAAGAAAAAGGTTTGGTAAAAGTGATAATCAAATACATGAACTTGCCCTAAAAAAATTTGATGAAATATATCAACAAATAATTTATATAGACGACAGTTTAGATCATGATCCATTTAGCGTTTTGAGTAGGCAAAAACTAAACTATTTAGAGTTGCTGGGAGAAAATAGAATTTTAATAGATCATTATATAATAGGTGATAAAGATTTTTTCAATCGCGACCTTTATGAAGAGTCAGATTTATTAATTGAAATTATGGAGTTTGAAGGGCAATTACAGAATTTAATTGACTTAAATCGTACATACAAATTTTCGGTAGACAAATATTTTTCTCCGCTTTCAAAAACTGATCAATTATATAGAGAACTAAAAGACTGCATTGAGGTTAATCATGCAAATTTTATAGATGAATATATCTGTAACATTCAAGAATATTATCCAGCTAAAGTTTATATCATTTATAGCTTTTTAAAAAAGATACTTAATTTAAAAATTAAGGAAGAGCAATTCAGAACTGCCGTTAATAATATCTATAATTTAGAACTTAAACGTCTAAAGAAAAACTCTTCAGTAAACTATGAGTACGATTCTCAATTAGAGAAATTGAAAAATAAATGGACTGAATTGAACTCTTAAGAAGGTCATAATTAGCTTTGACATATATTTATTCATTTTGACATAGAATTTAATGTTTTGACATAGAATGTCATAAGCTGTGTCATAGTTATAACAGTAAATAGGCTTTTAATTTGAAATAATTAAAAATCATTAAAATGAGCCTATTTAAATACACTAAAAAGCTAGACTTAATTATATCGCTTCTTTTTAAATTAATTAAGTCAATAGATAGTAAACATTCGGATCTGAATGTTACTAAATCCGTCAAGAAAGATGTCTTTATAACTTCTAAGGAGGCATGCGAAATACTCAAATGCAGTTCTGTTAAATTATGGGAACTAAGAAGATCAGGAGTCTTAAAAACTTATCACTTCGGAAAAAACATACGCTTAAAAAAATCAGAAGTATATCATTTAATACAGAATAAGTTATGAAAGCGAAGATAAGTATCCGCATAGATGATGACATTAAAGTTCTCTTAGAAGATCAGGCTGAACAAAAAGGTCAGACAGTATCAACCTATGCAAGAGAAATACTTGAAAGTCATGTAAACCAAGAAAACTACAGAGAAGATGAATTAATAAGTGAATCCTCTCCTAAAATTCCAACAGAAACATTCATTATAAATGTTGATTCTAGCCTGAGTTTTGTGAAATCATTTGGCTTTACATATTTATTGAGCTGGATGTTGGCAAAATCTTTAAACCACCAATGTTATTTCTCTAACGACGCTTTGAAAGGTTTGAGAGGACTAATAGAATCTGCGATTGATTCAAGGTCCTTTAGTAGAGAATTACGAATGGGGTTCACTAAAGTATTAAATGATCTAAATAGAGTCATAATTGAGCCAGAGAATCACGAAAGATATTTTTGGTTTCCATTGCCAAATCATCACGGTAGTTTTAATTATTTCTTACTAGTAAACGAAGTGTTGAGATTGAAATATTGATCATGTCAGAACTAGAAATTTAATCAACAAACGTCAACTCAAAAATCGATAAATCATCAAATGCAATGGAAAGTACAATTGAATTTTTAAAAAATAAGTAAATCAAATAAATGAATGCTTCCCATGTATATCATATTGCTATGGCACTTCCTTCAGACGAGCGAGAGTGTTTATACGATATGTTGGGAAAATCAATTATTAAGTCAACAAATCGCAGAAAAAAACGGAAAAAGCTACCTGATTTTACTGTGGATGACGGGATAAAATATTTAATAAGAACACAATTTAAGCAAAACAAATACTAATACAACAGATTCTCATAGCATATAGATATGAGTCGAGTTTTAAAAAAATAATTATGATAATATATATATCAGACAATACCAATAGAAGATTTAGATACATAGTACTTAATTTATACACTTGTAAAAACAACAATAATAATGTATGTTTTTGCCCTGATTATATTCAACGCCTTATACCTAATTCCTCTTGTTGTAAAAGTTATTTCTGTCCCACAATTGTAGAACAAATGTGTAGGACAGAAAAAAAACTATGTCCAACACCCTTGTATGACAGCTTATTAATGAATTGTAAGACATTTTATAAAACAACTTGACAACATGAAAAGATCAGAATACATTTTAGAACAGGTTGAATCAAAAGATATCTTTAGTCACTATTTAAAACCCTATCATAATTTCGCTACACTTCAACAAGGAAAAAATATATCAAATCCCTTTTTGTCACAACCTCAAAAGACACCATCCTTTAATATCTTTCAAGATAAGTCGACAAATGTCTGGCGTTACAAGGATTTCGCAACCGATGATCAAGGCAACTGTTTCGAATTAGTTATGAAATTATTTGATCTAAATTTTATGGAAGCCTTAGAACGAATAGAAACGGATTTTAATCTTGAATCAAGATTAACTTTAGTAAATAATAAAAGCCAATATAGATTAACCGAAAAGAACACTATTGAAACCTCTAGTTTCTGGAAACAATACGATATTAAATCACATATCTTAAAAAAATATAATGTTGTAGAGTTAAAAAACTATAGGGCTTTAAGTAGAACTGGCAAGTCATATAAGGTGGAAGCAAAAGACGACAATCCAATTTTCTGCTATAAAGAAAAAGAATGGTCTAAAATCTATAAACCTTATGATGGTAAGTATAAGTTTCAACATCTGGGAAATAAACCAGCAGATTATATTTTTGGGTATAAGCAATTGCCAGATCAAGATGAAATATTATTTATTACAGGTGGAGAAAAAGATGTATTAACCTTAGTATCTCAAAACTTTAATGCGATTTCACTAAACAGTGAAACAGCAACTTTACAGCCAGAAATTGCCAAAGAATTAAAGCAACGGTTTACTAAAATCATCGTATTGTATGACAATGATGACACTGGACTAAAGCAATCTGATATTTTAAGTAATACCCATGGCTTTTACAGAATGGTATTGCCACAGTTAATAGACAATGGTAAGGATATATCGGATTTTATAAAACAAAAACGGACACTTTCAGAATTTCAAGATATTCTAATCAACACGTTATCACAAGTATTACCAGAGCCAACCATTTCGGATAATGAAACGCAAGAACAAGAAGAAAGAGTAGTGTATAATGCCATCGAATTAATGGCAATGGATAACATAGAGCCTAAGTATTTAATGCATCCCATTTTTCCGCAAAAAGGTTCAGCTGTTTTGGCAGGTAAACCAGATACAGGTAAAGGCCAATTTGCAAGACAATTGTGTATTGAAGTAGCACTTGGTAAAACATCATTTTTAAATTTTGACCTTGCACCACGTCATAATAAGTCCATCTATGTGGCAACAG
>NZ_JABSSU010000019.1 GCF_013213835.1 Winogradskyella sp.
TCATGATTATCATTTGCGCATAAATATGTGGTTTCTGATTTCTTTACTGCTTGATAAGCACCTGTGTTTGTTCTCTTATAATGGATAACTTCTATAGGTAGTCCTCTCAACCATTCATTATCTGTTGGTGGTGTCACAGGAAAAGACAAATAATCACCACTATCTGGGGTCACTAAAAAACGATAAGAAGTTTTACCAATATTTTCAGTTTTATCACCATAATATTCATCTACTAAGCGATAACCAATTGTATTTCCTTGATACGTATTAAAAGGACTTCCTGGAATCGCTGGTCCACCTGAAAGCCCACCTAGCTGTCCAAAAATATGATGTGGGACTGCAAAATATGGAACACTTAATATCACACCTGAATCATTATAATCATAAGTTTTCTTAGATACCACGTTATCACCACTGTCTAAAAATTCAATTTGTTTGATGCGCTTACCCGAAGAATATAAGATCCCATTTTCACCTAGTACTTGCTGACTCCAAGTGAGACTTACAATAAATGAATGAATCAAACTTTCCTCTAATGTATAAGGTGGTAGCTGCCAATTATTCACTATTGGATCTACTGTTAACCTGTAGTTTCCTTGAGGTAGACTAATCGGAGAAGAATTTGTATACAGGTTATAAATAGTACTATTATCTAGATTCTCTACTTTAATTTGGAAATTACAATTAGTAGGTGCGTTGGTACTAGAACACTGCACATTTTGATCATATCCAGGATTTGGCGAGTTTGATAAATTCGTCCAATCAGGTAGTTGAATATTGATTGTTGCAAACCCAGACATGGAACCAACTGTAAAGTCTCTAACATAAGCAGTTCCATTGTAAAATTGATCACTCAAATGTGTCAACCTAACTTCATCATTCAGTCCCACTGGGTTAATCATTGGAAAAGTAATATCTGAATATTCTTGACCTCTGTAACCTCGATTGTGCTCATATGAGAATCGCGTGCTTCCACCAGTTGGATAGCTTATTTTCTTAAGCATTCCTGCTTCCGCATATATGGTATCTACAATGCGACTACTACCTCCAAAGTTTAAAAAACGTCCATTATTAGATCCATTATAATATCCCCAAAAATCTTGCGAGTTAGAGAATTTATTTGGTAAAGGTGTATTATTATAGTCAAACTTATATGGTGGCTTAGATATTCCATTTTGGCCATATTCAGTTATTGAATCAAGTACTAATCTCTTCTTAGAAGATAAAGGATCTAATTGCACTAATAACTCATGATAGTTATTTGTTTCATTACTATTCATATAACTATGATGGAGGCTAAAGGAAGAAATCACTTGACCATGCCTATCATAAGATTTTACTTCATCAAGCTCTTTTGGATAATTAGATCCATTTAGTCTTACGTCTTGTCTTGTATCAATTCCTTCAAAAACTATCTTCTTATAAGTTGCACCATCACCACTATAATTATAACGAATCTCTTTGAGCTGTTGTTGAATTAGCTTAGTTCTACTGGCATGACTGTTATGTCCGGTCCCTTGTTGATTTTGATAGTATTCATCGTAAGATCGACTTATCGAATAAATAATTTCTTCATGGTAAATAAAGTTGGCGATATCACCATCTGGACTTTCTATTGTGGTAATATGCCAAGAATTTACAACTGGTATGCCCGTACCATTATTTGAAGTGTAAGTCGAGGTATTTTCAGTAAAAATATAGCTCTCTTCTGGTGAACTACTATTGGTCTTTGTAAATGTATATTTGAAACCTTCTTTATCAATGACTTCGAATCCTGTTAAACGATTAGGTGTGCTGATTTCATTGATAATAATATCATCAAAGTTCTGCACCAAAGGTTTCGAATCTTTATAATTAAATATGAACTTTGCTGATACGGATCCTATCTGTAGATTGAACTGATCTGGAATCTTATCAGGATCAAAACTGCCCGAGCTTGAACAACATGTCTCCAAATAAGGTTTTACTAAAGTAGAATCAGTAGGAAGGTTAGCATAATCACTTGCCATACTACTCCCAAAAAAACCATAGGACGCATCATCAGCTTTCATTCTTGTTTGTCGGGAAATTTGACCACCAGCATTTAAGGCCCATCCTAACCCCACTCTAGAAGCACTTTCTTCAACTTTTAATCCACGCGCATGATAACTTATAGAAACTGGGAAGGACTTGCCCCCAACCTCATAGGATGCTATAGGAACAGAAATATTTGGTAGTCCTGTATAATGAGATACAGGGACCTCTGTAAATTTACCAAGAGATGCAGCTTCAGGCGTTGGCGGCACAATATTAGGCAATTCTTGAGCATTAGATGTCCCAATCATAAAACATAATGCGACACCAAAATAACACATTAAACGATTTTTCATATGAAAGACTTTTTATTTAAATATTACCATTTAAAATTACCTCCTAACCAGATCATGATTAAAGAAAAGCCCTTACAATAAGTAATCCATCTCCTTAGAATTTCATCTACAAAACTTTTGAAAGATCTTCACCTCAAATATTAGATGTTTCTCTCTTTAAAAAATAAGGTAAAGCCTTATTAGCAATAAGGGAGTTTATCGATTATTGTAGTCTTATATGCCTAACTTGAGGTTTTATTTATTTTAGATGAAACTAAAAGCCTATAACCTGCAAGAAGTTCTAGTAGTACTTGTAATCATTGGTATATTACTACTACTCGCACTCCCTAATTTAATGCCGTTAATTAGTAAAGCTAAGAGCACTGAAGCGCAACTTCAGCTAGGTCATATCTATAATTCTCAAATGACCTACCGCTATATGTATTCGAAGTACTCAATGGATTTAAGTGAAATCGATTTTGAAGCTCCTAAAACTGTTGAAGAAGGTGGAAGGGCAAACTATAAATATGAAATTACGAGTGCAACAAATAATAGCTTTAAAGCCAGAGCCGAAGCTGTTACAGATTTTGATGGTGATGGTATTTTAAACGTTTGGGAAATTGACGAGAATGGTGCACCAAAACAAATAATTAAAGATTAATGCTTATCATCGTTAAGTGCATACTAATACTAAGTTTCCTTCTAGTATTCTTTCAAGATGTTAAAGAACGTCTGGTGTATTGGTTTCTATTTCCAATAATTGCCATCTGCTCTGGTATATTGATGTATCATAACATCATCCAGCAAACACTATTAATCACCTTAAGTATTAATATTGGATTTGTTCTATTCTTACTTGTAGTTGTCGGATTGTATTCCAAAATAAGACTCAAGACTTCTATTAAAGAAACCTTTGGCTTAGGCGATGGGCTCTTATTTCTTGCTTTAACCTTCACATTTTCTAATGTGACCTTTATTGTACTTTTTGTTTTTGGGATGATCTTCTCTTTGTTATTGCATCTTGCGTTAAAACAAAAATCAAAAATAGATACCGTACCTCTCGCTGGATATTTGAGCTTGTTCTTCGCTATAGCCTATTGTGCCTATTGGACAGGATTTTTAGAATCCGTATATATATTTTAAGTTGATAGAGAATTTTGACATAGCGACGGATCTTTTGCAGCTTGTATCTAGTGAACAGGCTTATCACTACAGAATTATTCCTGTATCTTCAGATAATGGTATTCTACACTTTAAATCTGACCAAGTATCTGAAGCTCTAAAACAGGAGTTAGAAATTGTATTGAACCAAAAGGTTTCACTTATCGAAACCCAAACTGAGCATATACAACAATATCTCACTGTAAACTTTAGACAACGTAATAACAGACAGTCTAAAGATCTGCATTACAGTGCTGATTTTCTTGAAAAACTTCTTCTAACTGCCAAAGATATAGGAAGTAGTGATATTCATTTTGAGCCATACGAACATAAATGCCGTGTACGTTTTCGATTAGATGGAAAACTTAAAGAGCAATTCGTAATTTCATCGCAAGAGTATCCGGTTATTGTCAACAAATTGAAGATAAAAGCTGGTCTTGATATTTCTGAAAAACGCTTGCCTCAAGATGGTCGTATTACTATAAAGACTGATGTTAACGAATTTGATATTCGTGTATCCTCTCTTCCAACCTTACATGGAGAAAAAATGGTGTTGCGTATTTTAAGTAAGGATGCTACCCATATCAATCTTGAAGACTTAGGATTTACCAAAAGTGAATTAAAGACATATCATGAAACCATTAAAAAACCCAATGGCATTATCCTAATCTCCGGCCCAACAGGTTCAGGCAAAACAACGACTTTGTACGGTACTTTAAAACACTTAAATGATGATCAAACCAATATCTTAACCATTGAAGATCCTATTGAGTATACGCTTGAAGGTATCAATCAAGTCCAGCTTAAGGAGAATATTGGTTTAGACTTTTCAAGTACACTCCGTACTTTCTTGCGTCAGGACCCTGATATTATAATGGTTGGTGAGATTAGAGATGCTAAAACAGCTAATATGGCCATCAGAGCTGCTTTAACTGGTCATTTGGTACTTTCTACAATTCACACCAATTCGGCTTGGGCAACCATTTCAAGATTAATTGATATGGGCATACCACCATTTTTAATTGCAAGCACACTGAACGCTAGTGTCGCTCAACGATTAGTCAGAAAATTATGCGACCATTGCAAAGAAGAAGTCAAAGTCTCAAAAGATATTTTTCCATCTCATTTCGAAATACCTAACGATTTATCTATGCATTACAAAGCTGTCGGATGCAACCACTGTTATCATACAGGTTATCAAGGTCGAAAAGCCATCTACGAAATTTTACCAATAGATAAGACTTTAATCAATCATATTAGAGATAATGATTTAGAAATTGATAATTATATCAAAGAACACAATATCAAAACATTAAAGCACAATGCCATTGAACTTATAAAGCAAGGTATCACTTCTGTAGATGAAGTCTATGCATTATTATCCGATTAGAATGAAAAATTTAATATATATATTCCTTTTTTGTATTAGTGTATCATTTGCTCAAAACGATGAGCAACAACGTATTGCACAAATTCGAAATCAATTAGAGGTCTTATCCACTGATATCACTGGTTTAAATGATGTGTTTAAAACTGAGATTAATGTCAACAATTTGACCTTGTCTAATTTACTTCTTGCTGTTGCTGAAGTTCATAAATTAAATATCAACCCTGCGCAAGAATTAAATACTCAAACCATTTCACCTAGTTTTCCGAATGTTGTGGTTTCTGATTTATTGGTATTTTTATGTAAAGAGTATCAACTTACCATTGAATTTACGGGCACTATTATGTCTGTAAAACGTTTTGTTAAAGATATTGAAGAGCCAGAGATTCGAGTTATTCCAATTAATTATAATCCATTAGATGATACCATTTCAATAAATGCTAAAGGTGATGCCTTATATGAAGTATTTAAACGTATTATGGATGAATCTGGTAAGAACTTAGTGTTTTCACCTGGATTAGATAATAGACTTGTAACATCATACATTCAAAATATGCCTTTTGATGCAGCTATGGAAAATTTGGCGTTTGCGAATAACTTATTTGTAGAGAAATCTAAAGAAGGTTTCTATGTATTTGAAGATAATAGTATTGTCACTAATACCAATTCACAAAAAGACAATCAAACACAATCACGACCAGTCCTTCGCAGATCGTCTAATTTCTTTTTTAATATAAAAGATAGAAAACGTCAAGAGCTTGAAGTGGATTTTAGCAATACACCGATTAGAGACATTATCACAGATATTGGTACTGAACTTAATATCAATGTATTCACCGCTACTCCACTTGATGACGCTGGAATAGCGACATTTAAAGCCAGATCCATCACTTTTGATGAACTCCTAAATAAACTTTTTGAATCACAACCTTTAACACCTAAACCAAGCAATACTGAAATCAGTAACAGAAACTCACCTAGCAATGCACAAAGCTCAAAACGTTTTAGTTTCAAAAAGGAGAATGATGTGTATTACTTCGGTACTGAAGATCAATTAAGTGTTAGAGAAGTTGCGATCATTCAATTACAGCATCGATCCGTTGAATTATTATCAGATCCTCAAGGTGGTAACATGCGAAGAAATGCAGGAAGAAGTTTTAACAATAGTATCAATTCCAACGGTAGCTTCAGTAATAGAAACTTCAATGATCAAAATGGTTTGAATACTAATTTTGGGAATAGAAATCAATTAAACACCAATAATACGGGTAATTTCAACAACTATTCAAATCAGGCTGAAGCACTAGTAAATATCTTACCTGACGAGGTGAAGCAAGATTTAGATATAAAAGTTGATTTTGAACTGAACAGCTTTTATGTCAATGGAACGAGTGTAAACATCGAACGTTTTAGAAAATTTATCAATAAAATAGATAAGCCTGTTCCTGTGGTACTTATTGAAGTTATGATACTAGAAGTGAGCCGCACATCAACTGTGGAAGCCGGTGTGAGTTGGGGTATCGGAAATGAACCAACTACCACTCAAGGCGCATTATTTCCTGAGGCTGACCTGACACTAGGTGCTAGTACGGTGAATCGAATTATTGGTAACTTCAATGGATTTGGTTCATTAAATATTGGTCGTGTTGTGCCTAATTTCTTCGCCACTATAAAAGCCATGGAAACTAATGGAGATTTAAAAATACGCTCTACTCCAAGACTATCCACGCTTAATGGCCATCGTGCGTATTTCTCTAATGGTCAAACTTCCTACTATACAGTAGTTGATCAAAATATTATTGGAACAGTTAACCCAATCACACAACGTGCTGAGAATTTTGTACCGATAGATGCGGAGCTTGGTTTAACGATTAAACCTTTGGTCTCTGGTGATGGTCAAGTCACTTTAGACATAAGTGTTATTCAGTCGTCATTTGGCGCACGTATTGCAGAAAATGCACCACCTGATATTGTATCGAGAGAGTTTACTTCACTGATTCGTATGAAGGATCAAGATATTGCCGTACTAGGTGGTTTAGAAGAAAACTCTACCAACAACTCCGGTTCTGGTGTACCGTTTTTAGCGAGAATACCATTAATAAAGTGGTTGTTTAGTAAACGTGTTCGTGAAGGACGAAAAGCAAAACTTACGGTATTAATTAAACCTACAGTGATTTACTAATGAAAGAAAAATTGCTTTCATATTTTAAATTCGGCAACTCGTTTTGTGGTGTTGAGCTCTCTACTGTTAATGGTAAAGAAGTCATTTATACCACTAGGTTAAAGCGATCTAAAAAAGAACTAGTAGTAGATAGCTTTTTCGAGGTGGATGCTATTAAGGGACTCCAAAAGCAACTAAAAAAACATACACCACTGTTTTTAGTATTGAATAACGATAAGGTGTTATCTAAACACATTGTAAGTGAACAACAAGACACCAAAAAGTTAGTCTACAAAGCATTTCCAAACATCAACTTAAATGACTTTTATTATGAAATTTTATCTCAAGAGCAACAGCATTTTATAAGCTTGTGCCGAAAGGAATATGTAGAGAAAATTATTGAGGTTTATCATATTTTAAATCTTCACATTACTAATATCTCTTTAGGTCATCATTTAGTAGGCACTATTTCTCAGTTTCTAAACAAAGAATTTGTCTTTAGTTCAAATTCTAAGATAACTCTTGAGAAGCATCGCATTACACAAATTGAAAAATCAGAAACTACCAATGAAATCTACCATATTAATGGTTTAAGGATTAAGAATAAACAACTCTTATCATTTTCCGGGGCTTTACAGTTACTGCTTAATACTAATTCAATACAAACGAACTTATCGGATCAAAGGGACACTTTAAAAGATAGTTATCATCAAACCCGATTTTTTAATCTATTTTTAAGAACGTCTGGTCTATTTATCCTTGGTTTGCTTTTGGTGAATTTTTTCTTTTTTAATCACTACTTTAATGAGGTGAGCGAATTGAGACAATTGTCACAAGTGAATCAGTCCACTAAAACACATATTTTATCTTTAGATAAGGTCGTTTCTAAAAAGCAAAAGTTAGTGGAAGATCTTCTCAAAAATAATGGCTCCAAATCGTCATTTTACGTTAATGAAATTGTTCATAGATACCTCAATCTATTTTACTG
>NZ_JABSSU010000002.1:0-110836 GCF_013213835.1 Winogradskyella sp.
AGCTTAGATATTTCACCAATCACTATGTTGAGTTGTTGATTTATCGTTCTCTTTGTAATTGCGATAGCTTCTAATAATACACTTTTCTCGGCATCTATTCTTCTATCTATTTCATTAAATATAATCGAACCTTCCTTTGTCGAATATTCTAAATTTCTCCTTTCGGTAGAAAGTGTAATAATATTTCTTACACCTGACAAAATATTAACTTCATCAATTCCTACGGTTGTAGGCGCGGCAATCTTTGTATAATCAGTTTTAGTTCTTAGATAGTCTTCTAAATTGTTTAAATAGTTTAGTTTTGATTGTTCGCTTAACTTCTCTTGATCATATGATTTAAGTTGTTCAGCATATTGATTTATTTCAGTCTTAACATCATATATTTTGTTGGTTTTAATGAAGTTGTCCATCTCGTCAGTTACGTCCTTTAACTGAACCCCAACGGTACTTAAACTACTATCAATAAATTTAATGGTATTAGTGGCATAGAGATTTTTTCGCTCAAGTTCAGTCTTTTTAAGAATATCAGTTGTAGCATTTAAAAAATCTACAATTTTCGATTTATTTAGCCCTATAAGTGATAACCTCAATACTGAAGAAGCGTCCCTAGAAGAAGTTTCAATTTTTACAGTACTCTTGTATTTATTTACAACAGAATCAAAATTTAAAAATCTTATGAAGTAATCAGTATTATTTGAATAATTAGAGTTAACTTTTAATTTGACAATGCCATTAAAAAATGGTAAACTAATCTTATCCCCAAACTTAAATACTTGAGAAAACAATCCAACAGGTGTGCTTATTTGAACCTTTTCTTTGGTCGAATAAATTTGAGCTGTAGAACCTGAATTCTGAAAATCATAAACTAACTCAAAAGTTGAGTCATCAATAATTTTAATCTGAAGTGGTTTACCAATAACTTGAGGTTGATTCACATCTATATTAACCTCAAATGGAGCCTGCTTATATACATCCTCTAAATGATACTTGCCTTGCCTTAAATACTCTTTATAAAATTGAAGAGAGTCAATTACACGTTCATTGTGTGTTCTGGTTTTCACCTCTGTAATTATACTTCCAACTTTGTTAGAAACACCTCCCCAATTGAAAGAGATGCTTGTTGTAGAAGTAAAAAATGGATTTTGATCATTTTCAACCGAAATAAGAGATTCTAACCTATAAATATTTTGTTTTCTTATGTTAATGTAATACGCTACTGACAAACAGAGAAGAACAAATAAAACAATTAAAGGCCAGTAGCTAAATATTTTAAAAAACATACCTTTAAAATCAAAGCTTATACGGTTTGATTCATTAAATTCTATATCATCGTTATAATCCATAAACCTAAAGTCTCGAAAAAATCAAAATTCCTGAAGTAATAAGAGATGCGATAGTAGCCAATGTTACCAAGCTCGAAACTGCGGTTTCTCCTGAACCAATTGACTTTTGTCTAAGAGGTGGAACATATATTATATCATTCGGTTGAATATAATAATAAGGTGACTTCATGACTTCTACATTCGTTAAATCTAAATGATGGATTCTCTGACCCGTAGGATATTGCCTTATTAACATAACATCTTTTTTGTTACCAGTAACTGGAATTTCACCAGCATTGGCTATTGCTTCAATGATATTAACACGCTCCTCGAAAAGTACAATTGTACCAGGGCTCCCAATTTCACCTGTTGTTGTGTATCTTAATCCTGCAAGCTTTACTATTACAAAAATATTCGCTGTCTCTTTAAATTGTTCATCTAACAATCGTTTTTCAATAAACTTTTCTATTTCTACAACTGTATGACCCAATACATTAAATTGGCCTAAGGTAGGTATACGAATATTCCCGTGTAAATCCACTGTAAACCCATCAAAATACGCACGTTCGGCACTACTCGCATTCAATGTACCACTATCACTTATCGGATTAAAAATCTGTACATTATCCTGATCAAGAACTCTTATTCTAATGTTTAATTGATCATCTACTTGTACTCTATATGGTTTTTGAATTTCAGAAAGATCATTAGGGATTGTATCGTTAGTAGCATTTGCATTTTCTTGAAAGTACAAGGTGTTTTTATGTGGTATACAAGACGTTACAAATACGGATAGTAGTAATATTATAAAAAGCCCGTAATGCTTCATAAATAAAAGGGTGTTTACAGACAAATATAACGCATCAACCTCAATAACAAAACAATTAGGTTTCTTTTTGGTTTATTTCGTTCTTTGTAAAAAAATTGATGTGAATTATCTTAACGCAGAAAACATATCTAAGTCATACGGAGAACTAGTTCTTTTCCAAAATTTGTCCTTTAGCATTCATAAAGATCAGAAAATTGCTTTTGTTGCAAAAAACGGAAGTGGAAAAACGTCTGTTCTTAATATTTTATCTGGAAAAGACTCACCAGATGAAGGGCAAATTGTAATTAGAAAAGGATTAAGATTGGCGTTCTTAGACCAAGAACCAGAGCTAGATAATAAACTTACAATTGAAGAAACCATTTTAGCATCAGATATACCAATTCTAAAAATCATTGAAGCCTACGAAAATGCGATAAAAAATCCTGAAGACACCGAATCATATCAACTTGCTTTTGAAGCTATGGACAGAAATAATGCTTGGGAATTTGAAACACAATACCAACAAATTCTGTCTCAATTAAAATTGAATGACTTCGCTTTAAAAGTAAGCACTCTTTCTGGTGGTCAAAAAAAACGTTTAGCTCTAGCTCAAGCATTATTAAGTAAACCAGATATTCTAATTCTCGATGAGCCTACCAATCATCTCGATTTAGAAATGATAGAATGGCTAGAAAGTTACTTTGCTAAAACACAACAAACGCTTTTCATGGTAACTCACGACCGTTATTTCTTGGAGCGTGTTTGTAACGAAATTATAGAATTAGACCATGGACAACTCTATACCTACAAAGGCAATTATTCTTACTATTTAGAAAAGAAGGAAGCCAGAATTGAAAGCGAAAGTATTGAAGTTGGCAAAGCTAAACAACTTTATAAAAAAGAGCTCGATTGGATGCGTCGTCAACCAAAGGCAAGAACAACAAAATCTAAAAGTAGAATTGACGACTTCTTCGAAATAAAGAAAAAAGCGCACCAAAGACGAAAAGACCATCAAGTGCAACTGGAGATTAATATGGAACGTCTTGGTAGCAAAATCATTGAGTTTCATAATGTGTCAAAAGCCTTTAAAGACAAGAAAATTCTAGATGGTTTTGACTACACTTTTAAAAAGGGCGAACGCGTCGGAATCATTGGTAAGAATGGTACAGGAAAATCTTCATTTTTAAACCTTCTTACAGGAAGTCTTCAAGCTGATGGCGGAAAAATAGTTATTGGAGAAACTGTAAAAATTGGATATTACACTCAAGGCGGAATTACAGTAAAACCAGACCAAAAAGTTATCGATGTCATTAGAGCTTATGGTGATTATATTCCTTTAGCAAAAGGACGACAAATAAGTGCCCAGCAATTATTAGAACGCTTCTTGTTTGACAGAAAAAAACAATACGACTTTGTCGAAAAACTTAGCGGTGGCGAACAAAAACGCTTGTACCTATGTACAGTTCTTATTCAAAACCCAAATGTTTTAATCTTAGATGAGCCTACTAACGACTTAGATATTGTTACACTGAATGTATTAGAAAGTTTTTTAATGGATTTTCCTGGTGTTTTGCTTGTAGTTTCTCACGACCGCTATTTTATGGATAAAATTATTGACCATCTTTTTGTATTTCAAGGTGAAGGAATTGTAGATGATTTCCCAGGAAATTATTCAGATTATAGAGCTTATGAAAGTAGTCAACCAAAACCAATCGAAACCACCAAGAAAGCCAGCAATACAGAAGCTGTAAAACAAAACACAGCAAATAAGCTTTCTTATAACGAACAAAAGGAATACAAGAATTTAGAATCTAAAATTCGCTCACTAGAACTCGATAAAAAAGCACTAGAAGAAAAGTTTAACAATCCTGATTTATCACAAGACGATATCAATAAACTTTCTAGTGAATTACAAGTTATCATTGACGCTATTGAAGAAAAAGAAATGCGTTGGTTTGAGTTAGCAGAAAAGCTTGAAGCCAATAGCCAATAGCCAAAATAGTGTACCAAATAAAAGCATACATAAAGTTTCTATTTTCATCCACCAATCAGCATGGAGTACATTCGCCATTTATATACAATTTCGTCACCAAATGTTTATATGACAGGTCGAAATACGAAGACTACAATAAACTAAAAGACTACAGAAACACACTTCTTAAAAACAAAGACAGTATTGAAATCACTGATTTTGGTTCAGGCTCGCGTGTTTTTAAAACCAACAAAAGAACAATTAGCCAAATAGCTCGCATCTCTGGAACACCTTTAAAAAGAGCTAAACTTTTCTACAGATTATCTAATTACTTTCAACCTAAAAAAACTTTAGAACTTGGCACTTCGTTAGGTATTGCGACTCAAGCATTAGCTTCAGGAAATCCTGAAAATAATATTACAAGTATCGAAGGTTGTACAAACATTGCTGAACAAGCAAATAGACAACTTAGTAAATTCAAAAATGTGAGCTTACTAACCGGTGAATTCAAAAATGTTATTCCTACTTTAAATAAAGATAAATTAGATTTCATCTTCTTTGATGGACATCACAGCAAACAAGCCACAATAGAATATTTTGAGATGCTTTTACCAAAAGCGCATAACGATTCCATTTTTGTTTTTGATGACATCTATTGGTCTAAAGAAATGACTGAAGCTTGGGAATATATAAAAGCTCATAAGTCAGTAACTGTAACAGTTGATTGTTTTCATTTAGGATTTGTATTTTTTAGAAAAGAACAAGTCAAAGAACATTTTAAAATTAGACTGTAACAACCTCGCAACTTTAACGTCTTATTAACTGTAAATTCCTGTATCTTGCAGGAAGAAATAAGCAACCAAGACTATTCAAACTATGAGCGACAACGTCATTGAGATTAGAGGAATCATCAGAGATTTTAAATTAGGTCAAGAAACTGTACATGTTCTAAAAGGAATTGATTTAGACATTAAACGTGGCGAATATGTAGCTATAATGGGACCTTCTGGCTCAGGCAAATCTACTTTAATGAATCTATTGGGTTGCTTAGACACACCAACAGCTGGTTCTTACATGCTCAATGGAAAAGATGTAAGTCAAATGGCAGATGATGAATTGGCTGATATCAGAAATACCGAAATCGGTTTTGTGTTTCAAACATTCAACCTTTTACCAAGAACTACTGCATTGGACAATGTTGCACTTCCTATGATTTATGCTGGTGCGTCTAAAAAATCGAGAATAGACCGCGCTTCTGAAGTTTTAACTGATGTTGGTCTTGCTGATAGAATGGATCACAAACCAAATCAACTTTCAGGTGGACAAAGACAACGTGTTGCAGTCGGAAGAGCCTTAGTAAATAAACCTTCTATCATTCTTGCCGACGAACCTACAGGAAATTTAGATTCTAAAACTGGGACTGAAATCATGGCACTTTTTGACCAAATACATGCTTCAGGAAACACGGTTATAATGGTAACTCACGAAGAAGACATTGCAGCTCACGCTAAACGTGTCATTCGCTTACGCGATGGTATTATTGAGAGTGATACGTATCAGTAAATAGTGATTAGTGATTAGTGATTAGTGATTAGTGATTAGTGATTAGTGATGAAAGCTAATCAATTCGTTAAGAATTCCTGAAACCTTGGAAGAAATTTAGATTTTATTTTTGATTTTCAGTTAACTGAAAAATTTCTTATTTCAGCTTGATTTTTTGGCTTGGTTTATCCTGAGCGCAGTCGAAGGGTTTTGTATAAAGACAAAACGAATCATATTAAGCCATTTCAAATTTGACGAACCTTAAAACTTTTATAAACTTTTCAAATTAAAATTTAGAACCTTTAAATTTGTTAGTATGAAAGTATACACAAAAACAGGTGATAAAGGTACTACTGCACTTTTTGGAGGTACACGCGTACCAAAACACCACATCAGAATAGAAAGCTACGGAACTATTGATGAGTTAAACTCACACATTGGTCTCATCAGAGATCAAAAAATCAATCAGTTGTATAAAAACACGTTAATGCATATTCAAGACCGATTATTTACAGTTGGTGCAATCCTTGCAACAGATCCTGAAAAAGCAGTTTTAAAAAGTGGAAAGCAACGCTTAAATATTCCTAAGATTTCAAACGAAGATATTGAACGTCTCGAAAAAGAAATGGATATTATGGAAGCAAGTCTACCTCCAATGACGCACTTTGTGCTTCCTGGCGGACATCAAACTGTGTCATTCTGTCACATAGCACGTACTGTTTGCCGCAGAGCAGAGCGTTTAGCGTCTCATCTTAATGAGTTAGAGCCTTTTCAACCAGAAACTTTAATGTACATTAACCGCCTTTCTGACTACCTTTTTGTGTTGGCACGGAAGTTGTCACATGATTTGCAAGCTGAAGAAATAAAGTGGATTCCTCAAAAAGAATCGTAATCTAAATTTTATTCAATTTTAAGTAGAAAACAGTGAATTGTTTAAACTTAAAAAGCTGAAAATTAAACGTTCTTTTATTAATGATGAAATAATTTAATTTTTACTTGAATTATTCAGCTAAAAAATTATTTTTGCAAAAATTAAACACCTTACGCAAATGTATTGGACATTAGAATTAGCATCTTATTTAAGTGATGCACCTTGGCCAGCAACAAAAGACGAACTTATAGATTATGCAATCCGTACCGGAGCACCTCTAGAAGTTGTTGAAAATTTACAATCAATAGAAGACGAAGGAGATTCATACGATTCTATTGAAGAAATTTGGCCAGACTATCCAACTGACGAAGATTACCTCTGGAACGAGGACGAATATTAACATATAATAAAATCACAAAAAAGTCTCTTGCGTTATCTCAACTAAGAGACTTTTTTTATTTTCGAAAACTCTATATTAATTGAGTTCAAATTGTTAGGCTTAGTGCAGTCGAAGCCTACTTTTAAAAGAAATCACAAAAAGTGCTTCAAATGCACTTAGTGTGATAAATCAAAAAAACTAACAAAACTAAGATGAGCGATTCTCATCTGATTCAAAATATAAAACATGGGTATATTAGATAAAGTACTTAAGGTTTTTGTTGGAGATAAATCCAAACAAGACGTTAGTGCTATACAACCAATTGTAAACAAAATTAAAACCTTTGAACAAGCTTTAGAAGCATTATCTCACGATGAGTTAAGAGCTAAAACTTTAGAATTCAAAGACAAAATAGCAGAAGCTAGAAAACCACTTCTCGAAAAACAAAATGAGCTTTTAGCTAAAGCAGAAGTTACTGAAGATATTGATGAAAGAGAAGATATTTATGTTGCTGCAGATAAGATTGAAGATGAAATCTACGAAGTAACAGAGGACGTTCTTAATGACATCTTGCCTGAAGCTTTCGCTGTTGTTAAAGAAACAGCTAAGCGTTTTGTAAATAATACTGAAATCTCAGTTACTGCAAATGCATTTGACAGAGAAGTTTCTGTGAGAGATTATGTTACTCTAGATGGCGACAAGGCTATTTGGGCAAATTCTTGGGACGCTGCTGGTAAAGAAGTGACTTGGGACATGATTCACTACGACGTACAGCTTATAGGTGGTATTGCAATGCACCAAGGTAAAATTGCAGAAATGCAAACTGGTGAAGGTAAAACATTGGTTGCAACACTTCCAGTATACCTAAACGCACTTTCAGGTAAAGGTGTACACTTAGTAACTGTAAATGACTACTTAGCAAAACGTGATAGTGCATGGATGGCACCAATTTTTGAGTTTCACGGTTTGAGTGTAGATTGTATAGACCATCATACACCAAACTCTGATGCACGTCGCAAGGCATATAATGCAGATATCACATACGGAACAAATAACGAATTTGGTTTCGATTATTTACGTGATAATATGGCACACTCACCTGAAGACTTAGTGCAACGTCCACATCATTTCGCTATTGTAGATGAGGTAGATTCTGTACTTGTTGATGATGCGCGTACACCACTGATTATCTCTGGCCCTATTCCAAAGGGAGACGAGCACGAATTTGACCAACTTAAACCAAAAGTTGAGCAAATTGAAGCTGTGCAGCGTAAATATTTAGTTGGTGTTTTAGCAGAAGCTAAAAAGTTAATCGCTTCTGGAGATACTAAAGAAGGTGGATTCCAACTATTAAGAGTTTATAGAGGTATTCCAAAGAATAAAGCATTAATTAAGTTTTTAAGTGAAGAAGGTGTAAAACAATTGCTTCAAAAAACGGAGAACTTCTACATGCAAGATAACAACAGGGAAATGCCAAAAGTTGATACAGAACTCTACTATGTTATCGATGAGAAAAACAATCAAGTTGAATTAACGGATAAAGGTGTAGAATACCTTTCTGGTAAAGATGACCCTAATTTCTTCGTAATGCCAGAAATGGGAACTGAGATTGCTAAGATTGAAAACAAAGGCTTATCAACTGAAGAAGAAGCGGTTCTTAAAGAAGAATTATTCAGAGATTTTAGTGTAAAATCTGAACGTATCCATACACTTAACCAATTACTAAAAGCTTACGCGCTTTTTGAAAAAGATGTACAGTATGTAGTCATGGACAACAAAGTAATGATTGTTGATGAACAAACTGGTCGTATTATGGATGGCCGTCGTTATTCCGACGGTTTACACCAAGCGATTGAAGCTAAAGAAAATGTAAAGATTGAAGCGGCAACACAAACCTTTGCAACAGTAACACTTCAAAATTACTTTAGAATGTATCGCAAGTTATCTGGTATGACAGGTACGGCGGTTACAGAAGCTGGTGAATTCTGGGAAATCTACAAGTTAGATGTTGTAGAAATCCCAACAAACAGACCAATCGCAAGAGATGACAGAGATGATTTAGTGTATAAAACAAAACGTGAAAAATACAATGCTGTTATTGATGAAGTTGTAGGTTTATCTCAAGCTGGTAGACCTGTACTTATTGGTACAACTAACGTTGAAATCTCTGAGCTTTTAGGAAAAATGTTGAGTATTCGTAAGATTCCTCATAACGTCTTAAATGCAAAGCAGCACAAAAAAGAGGCCGATATTGTTGCCCAAGCAGGTAATGCAGGTCAGGTAACCATCGCCACAAATATGGCCGGTCGTGGTACCGATATTAAATTAAGTGACGAAGTTAAAGCTGCTGGTGGTTTAGCAATTGTTGGTACTGAGCGTCACGATTCTCGTCGTGTAGACAGACAGTTACGTGGTCGTGCTGGTCGTCAAGGAGATCCAGGGAGTTCACAATTCTACGTGTCTCTAGAGGATAACTTAATGCGTTTATTTGGTAGTGAGCGTATTGCTAAGATGATGGATAGAATGGGACTTAAAGAAGGTGAAGTCATTCAGCATTCTATGATTTCTAAGTCTATTGAGCGTGCACAGAAAAAAGTTGAAGAAAATAACTTTGGTGTTCGTAAGCGTCTGTTAGAATATGATGATGTTATGAATGCTCAACGTGAAGTTGTTTACAAACGTCGTCGTAACGCATTACACGGAGAACGTCTTAGAGTAGACTTAGCTAACATGATTTTTGATACCTCTGAAGGTATCGCAATGAATAATAAGGCAGCTAATGATTACAAAAACTTTGAGTTTGAATTAATCCGCTACTTCTCTATGGCGTCACCTATTTCTGAAACTGAATTTGCAAAAATGGGTGAGCAGGAAATTGCTGGTTTAATCTATAAAGAAGCATTCAAACACTATCGCGAAAAAATGCAACGTGCTGCAGATTTAGCATATCCGGTAATTGAAAATGTTTACAATACACAACGCGATCGTTTTAAGCGTATTGTAGTACCATTTACAGATGGTGTTAAAAACCTTCAAGTTGTTACAGACCTTGAAAAAGCATACGAAACAAAAGGAACGCAGTTAATTAATGATTTTGAAAAAAACATTACACTTGCTATTGTAGATGATGCTTGGAAAACGCATTTACGTAAAATGGATGAGTTAAAGCAATCTGTTCAGTTAGCAGTACACGAGCAAAAAGACCCTTTATTAATTTATAAGTTCGAATCTTTTGAGTTATTCAAAAGTATGATTGACCAAGTGAATAAAGATGTTATTTCATTCTTATTTAAAGGTGAAATTCCTCAAGAAACGGCTAATACAATTCAAGAAGCTAAAAAACGACGTCAAGAAAAAACAACAGAGCAAAAAGAAGAAATCCCAAATATGGATGAGCGTGCAGCACAAAACAGAGCTGCCGGACAAGGTGCTTCTCGTCAGCCACAAGTTGTTGAAACTATTGTTAGAGAACAGCCAAAAATTGGTCGTAACGACAAAGTGACAATTAAGCATGTAATGAGTGGCGAAAACAAAGTTGTAAAATACAAACAAGCTATTCCATTAATTGATAAAGGTGAATGGGTTTTAGTGAATGATTAAACCAATTCAAAATTACTATCATTCTGAATTCATTTCAGAATCTAAAAAATCCTGATAACTTTAATCAGGATTTTTTATTTTTAAATATGAATCTTATAAAAATACAGACCTATTTTTTAATTTTTGTGGTTTATTCATTCACATGTAATAGACAATTTGAAAATCAAACCTATTCTCTATCCACTGAAAATAATATCATCTGCACAGACAACAACTGTCAAGGCACATATCAAGGCAAAGAATTTATAAATGGTGATGATGTTGCTCATCAATTCTCAAATAGAATGTCAAGTAAAGTTGGTGAACAACTCAAAACATTATACAAACAAGGTAAATTCAGTAAAGTAGATTTTAAGAATATAGTGATGACTACTGAAGGTATGGGTACTGGAAATGTAGCCTATTATCTTAAAATTCCATTTTCTAGAGTTGAAAATAAATGCGACGCATATATCATTTGATCATGTTGGTGGTTGGAATCATAAGCCAGAACTAATAAAAAGAAAAGCACAACTTCAAAACGCATTAATTAAAGGGCACCATCTCTGCATTAGCAAACTAAAAACAACTAAAGAAGGTTTACAAGAATATTGGATACAATGGCAAAATAAAATAACACAATCTGAATGTGAGTAATTAAAGAATACCTATTAACTTTCAACAATAAATTTACATTGATGAAAACACGATTTCTACTGTTCCTTTTCTCTACTGTTTTTACCATTCAAGCACAAAAACAAATAGATTTATATGCCTTTAACAATAAAGATTACAAATATGGTTATATGGACTCTGTGGGTAATGTCGTTGTTGAACCTAAATTTGAATATCTGAGTGATAACTTTTTCGATAAAGAGATCTCTATTGTATATCAAGAAAGAAAATATGGGTTCATTAATAAGTTTGGAGACATTATATCTGAACCAAAATATACTTATATAAGTGCTCCTAAAAAAAACGTAAGTTATTTAATCGCTGAGATTGATGACAAATATGGTATCATGGATATTTTTGGCGATTTTATTATTGAACCCAAATTTGATCGCTTAGAAATAGATCAAAGTAGTGACATTATAAGATTTGAAGACAACGAAAAATGGGGCATGATGAATATCAAAGGTGATACGCTTGTTGTACCAAAATACGATTACATTAGTAGCTTCTATAATGGTGAAATAGCACATTGTTGGATAAATGATAAACATAACTACATAAACGCCAAAGGTCAATTAGCCATTAATGCCACTTACAACTCAGCGACAAATTTCAACAGTGGTTTTGCTGCAGAAGGATATGCGCAAATTGGTATTAAAAATAAATCTGGTGATATTAAATACGGCATTATTAGTATTAAAGGTGACACCATAATTCAACCCATATATGATGCCATAGGCAATTACGGCAAATATGACCTTACGGATATAAGACTAAATGGTAAAATGGGGTTTATAAATAATAATGGGGCCCTTGTTATTGAACCAAAGTTTGAATACATTAAAAGCTTTGAAAACAGAGCACATGCAGAGATAAGAGAAAATTATCTTTATGGATTAATCAATAGAAAAGGTGAAATTGTTGTTGAACCAAAATATAGTACCATTACAGATTTTAGAAACTCAAATGTTGCCAGGGTCAGTAAAAATAACAAATACGGGTTTGTCAATAATAAGGGTGAATTAATCCATCCCATTAATCTTGAATATGGCGATCCCTACTCATTTAACGATTTGGTGGTAATAAAAAAGGATAACAAACATGCATTTATGGATACAACAGGGACAGTAGTCATTCCATATAAGTTTGATACCGCATTTGGGTTTCAATCTCTTCCTTATGCACCAGCAGAGATTGATGGTAAATGGGGTTTCATTAATAAAAAAGGTGAGTTTATTATTGAACAGAAATTTGAGTTGGCCTTTCCTTTCAATGAAGAAGGCATGGCTAAAGTAAAATTGAACAATAAATGGGGTATTATAAACACAAAAGGTGAGTTTATTGTTGAACCACAATTTGGCTATATTAAAGATTTCGATGAATACGGATATGCCGAGGTCAGAACAGTTTCTGAAAAAAATGCTGGCTTGGTTGGTACAAAAAATGGATATATCGATAAAAATGGTAATATTATTATAGACTTATTATTTAAAAACATAAAGCTTTATCCAGAAAAAGGATTAGCCCACGTCAGTTTTGGTGAACGCCGAGGACTTGTGGATTTTAAAGGAAACTTTATCGGTTTCACTAGAGAAGATATTGAAATTGAGAATGCTAAAAATTAGAATTAATTGAGTTATGCAACAACGCTTAACCATCATAACATTAGGTGTTAAGGATCTAAAAAAATCCACTGACTTTTACGAAACGAAATTTGGTTGGCATAAAACAGAAGCAAGTAATACAAATATCTCCTTGTTTAAACTGAACGGAATTTTATTGTCGCTTTATAATGAAGATGAACTCGCTAAGGATGCTATGTTAGATACCGGAGGCTATGGTTTTAAAAAATTTACAATGGCTTACAATGTAACTTCAAAAAAAGAAGTTGATGAAACCATTGAAGCATTAAGAGTTAAAGGTGTTACAATTATTAAAGAACCACAAGAGGTGTTTTGGGGTGGTTACAGTGCCTATGTAAGTGATTTAGATGACAACTTATGGGAGATTGCATATAATCCATTTTTAGAGTTAGACGAGTACGGTAATGCTCTAGATTAATTTTTGTAAATTATAGCCACTAACTAATCACTCTAATTATGAAAAATGTAATCGCTACTGTTGTGGGCTTTATTGTGGCATCTGCAACGGTATTCCTTATTGAAAACCTCATTGGGCATAGTTTATTCCCATTACCAGAAGGTGTTGACCCTATGGATATAGAATGGATAAAAGCCAATATGGATAAAATACCTGTAGGTGCAAAGGTATGTGTTGTTATAGGGCACTTTATGGGTATTGTAGTCGGTATGTTTACGGCATCTAAAATCTCTAAAACTAGTATGATTCCGTGCTATATTGTTGGTGGTTTAATGCTATTAGCTACAATTTTTAATATTATAACGCTACCTAAAGAATTATGGTTTTCGTTATCTGACGGTATACTTGCTATCATCGGTTTCTTAATTGGTAAACGATTATCAAAAAACCTTGTCAAATAGATTTTTATAACATCAATAAATTTGTAATAACAAATTGGGATCAGGACAATTAGCCTTATAAAACGCTAAGTCTTTTTGGTTACTAACGCCTGGATAATCACCATAATTATCCTGAAGATTTTTTATAATCTGAAAATGTAAATGCGGAGGATAGTCCCCATTTACAGATGCAGTGCCGAGCGTACCAATCTGTTGACCTTGCTTTACTTCTATCCCAGTTTGAATATTCTCAATAGAATTTAGACTTAAGTGCCCATAAAGCGTATTAAACCTAAAGCCGTCTATCAAATGTTCTATGATAATTGTTGGGCCATAATCGCCATAATTGGTATTATTCTTAAAGCTGTGAATTACTCCAGGTAATGGTGCGTAAATTGGTTCGTCTGCTTCAATCCATAAGTCTAGTCCAAGATGAATATTGCGCTCTTCTTCAGGATCTGCTTGATTAAAATAATCGCTACGATTGTATATACCTCGATGTTCTATATAACCTCCATACGCCACTTTAGCGTTGTGCTTTGACATATATGTCCATATATACTTTTCTAAGTCTTGAGAAGAGGAGACATCTATATGTTTTAGGGTTTCGTTTTGAACAGATAAGTCTAAAGCAACGTAACTATCATAGCTTATAGACGGGTCCACCAACTTATGAGCATCAAGAGATTTTAGCAGTAATTGGAACTCAGTTTCAGGCATAAAAAAATTTTCCTAAAAATAAGGAATCTATTTTATGGAAAATAAAAGAAAGGAGAAGAAAATAGTTTAATAACTAAACTTGTGTGATTAAGAAATAAGTCGGCAAAAACAAGTAATTTTAATTCATAATCACACTACTATATTTAGCGTTTACAATAATATTACCACCTAAAGATTGTCCTTCACCTCTAATTGTTTTTTGACTTGTAGCTCTGTTATTTAATTTAGATTTATTTCCTTTAAAATGCATTGTATAATTGACACCTTTTGGAAGATTTACTAAAGCATCACTATTTTCTAAAATCAAATTCAAATTTTTAAACGTCTCCGTTAAATTCGAAATTGTTAAATCACCAAAGCTACCATCAATGATACCTGTTTCACTAAGTGATTCTATATTAACGTTAGATGATTTTGAATTTAAGACTAAATCTTTAGCAGCTCTAATTTGTGCCTTATCCACATAATTTAAATTTAATGTTCCTAAATTCCATGTATTAATAACCACTGGCGAATAAGATACATTGATGGAAGTATCACTTCCATCAATGTTTTCTGCTATTAAAAAAGCATGTGAAATGTCTCCTCTAAGGTTATGAATAACTGAAGACAATTTTAATTCACCATGTCTAATATTGGTTTTTAGCTTCGCTTTTTTAGGTATTTTAATTTTAATGACCTTTCTCACTTTGCTATTAGTACCAGATTCACCAGCTCTAAAACTATAGCCTGTTGCAGCTCTGCGCTCTTGCATTTCCTTTTTTCTGCGCTCCAAACTTTCAGCACGTTCAGCTTGGCGCTCTGCTAATCTTTCTTGGCGTTCTGCCATGCGTTCTTGTTTCTCTGCTCTTCGTTCCATCATTTCTGCTTTTCTCTCCATTAGCTCAGCTTTTCTCTCCATCTCTGCACCAAGACGTTCTCCCCATGCTTCCATTTTTTCAGCCCATTCTTTACTGAATTTCTCACCGAACTCTTCTCCCCATTTCTCCATGTCTTTACCAAACTTTTCACCAAACTCTTCTCCCCATTTCTCCATGTCTTTGGCCCACTTACCTTCAAAACGTTTACCATATTCTTCTCCCCATTTTTCCATCTTTTCTTGGTAACCAGATTCAGCAAAACGTTTTGCCCATTCTTCCATATTCTTCTGAAGTTCTTTACCTCCTTCTTTCTCGTAGCGCTTACTCCATTCTTTCAGATACTTATCGCCTTCTTTTTGATACTTATCATAATCAAATTTTATAGTCGTAATACCATCTGGAAGCTCAGGTAATTCCGGAAACTCTGGCATGTCTGGCATTTCAGGAAACTCTGGCATACCGGCATAACCTATTACAACATTATCTGGAAAATTGATTTCTGGTATTTCAGGTAAATCTGCAAGTTCAAATTCTAAATCTTTCAATAAATACGTGTAACCTTCTGTACCGTATAAACTAATAGCCTTTCCACCTTCTGAAGAAATTTCTACTCTATCATTAGACCCGTCTACTTTTAAATTCCAGGCATCTAAGACACGTTGTAATTCTTCTTTTGAAAGCTTATCACTTTCTACATATGCTTCAATTTCTATAATGTCTTTGTTCCAAGTATCAATTTCAATCTCTGCATAACTTGTGTTCAAGTCCACAACGACATCTTTGTTGACTTTGATTGATTGTGAAGTCTTACTTAACTTCTTTTGTGCAAAACCATAACTGGTAATTAAGCACAGCATTAAAATTTTTATTGTTTTCATTTTTTGATTGTTTTGATTAACTGTTCGTTTTTTGATTTATATGATATATTAAGTACTTACCCTATTTGTTCAAAAGCATCATCATTAAATTCCTTAAGCTTTTCTTTTAATCGTGTTACAAGATTTAATCTCAGCTTTAAGTTTTCAATTAATGCATCTAATGTTTCTTCATTTGGTCCATTTTCATTGAGCTCAATGGTGAGCTTTTGATATTCATCATTTAGTTCTTTCAGTCTTAAAATATAACCGTCAACTAAATCTTTATTTTCTGGAGTTAACTCAACTTTAGACAGTTCTAAATTGATACTCGCTAAATAATAGTCTTCTACTTTCTTTAATTCTGGCGAATAATCGCCAATGGTCTTTAAATCTGTCTCAACTATTTTTTGGTCGTTGTTCGGTTCAACTATAGTTGGATTCTGAAAAAATTTCACCGCACCAAAACTCAGACCTAATAATACCACAACACTCGCAGCGATGTAGAAAAATGAAAATCGACTTGGCTTCTCCTCAATTGGTAATTCTTTTTCGAGCTTCTCGAAAAAGCGCGCTTCATGACCTTCCGACATTTTAATGCCTTGATCTTTTGTGTTCTCCTTGAATAAATTTCTAAGATCTTGTGCCATTTCTTCTTGTTTTTAAGGTTGTCTGTAACTTCTGCTTTCCTCTTGATAGTTGTGTTCTCGATGCAACTTCAGAAATATTGAGTATTTCTGATATCTCTTTGTGATCGTATCCTTCAATGAGATACAGCATTACAACATATTTATATTTTTCTGGCAGTTCATCAATTGCTGCCTTCACTTCATTAATTGTGATTTCGTCATCTACCAACCACTCACTTTCATAATCAGCATCTACTACATTTAGATGATGCTCCTCTAACTCTATACTGCGTTGACGTTTATATTTCAACACATCAATACACTTATTAATCACGATGCGTTTTAACCAAGCTCCAAAAGTCACTTCACCTTTATATTGTTCTAGTTTAGAAAATGCTTTAATAAATGCCTCTTGAACTACATCTTCCGCTTCCATTGTATCAGAAATGAAACGTTTAGCAACTATAAGCATACCATCACAATACTGCCTGTAAAGCTGCATTTGCGCTTTCCTATTGTTTTGTTTACACTGTTCAACAATATGTATCTGTAACGTACTGATGATTAATTGGTTTTTGGTTGATTGAACTCTTATTTAAAATCGAATTCACACTAAAGACGACACAAAAAAATGAGTGTTGCAAAAAATTTTTAAAAATTTTCGATTTTATAAGATTTCTCTAAAATTAGGCGTTCTATTCTATAAATTTAGGGAATTGAATTATATTTAACTCCGAATAAAAAAGGTAATAAAACCACAATGTTAAAACGTTTATTAATAGTACTTTCTATAATTGCTTTAGGGCTTTTGATCTATACTGTTTTTGTAGAAAACATATTCGCACCAAGACTTAGTCCTAAGGATACTGCTAAGATTACACTTAATGATTTAGATTTAAAAGTAGAATACAATAGACCGTCTAAACGAGAACGTGACATTTTTGGCGCTTTAGTACCATTTAATAAAGTCTGGAGAACCGGTGCAAATGAGGCGACGACGTTTCAGTGCAACCAAGATTTAATGATTGATGGTATTTTATTAAAAAAAGGGAAATACACCTTATGGACAGTACCAATGGAGAACACTTGGAAGATTATGTTCAATTCTAAGCAATACCAATGGGGAGTTGATGAGAAAATGCAACCCTTGTGGGATCCTAATTACGATGTATTAGAAACTGAAGTTGCTAGTCAAACAATAGATGAAGTTGTTGAGAAATTCACCATTGCCTTTGATAATAAAACAGGAAACTTAAAATTAACTATGGCTTGGGACACGACACTAGTTGAGCTACCTCTCAAAGTGTACGACCCTTCGAATCCATAAATAGTGTATTGTGGCGAAGGATAAAAAAACATATAAATCTGCTTTACAAGAGCAAGATGGTATTGCACCACCAGAATCCTTAAGCACAAACTCTGCAAATTCTATAAAAGCTAAACGCAGAAAACAACCTACTGTAGATGAATTGGTGTCTGGTATACTCACGGGTAATATTACTGATCTCAGTAGAGCAATTACTTTAATAGAAAGTACAAATACCCAACACACCCAAAAAGCCCATGATATTATTACTGCATGCTTACCGCATACCAAAGCCTCTGTTAGAATAGGTATTACTGGTGTGCCAGGTGTTGGTAAAAGCACCTTTATTGAAGCTTTTGGTGGCTATTTAACATCTCAAGGTAAAAAGGTAGCAGTCTTAGCTGTAGACCCAAGTAGCAGTTTGAGCAAAGGAAGTATTCTAGGTGATAAAACCAGAATGGAAGATCTTGTAAAGGATAAAAATGCGTTTATTAGACCTTCACCTTCTGGGGATTCGCTTGGTGGCGTTGCCAGAAAAACAAGAGAAACTATTATTCTATGTGAAGCTGCAGGTTTTGATACTATAATTATCGAAACGGTTGGTGTTGGACAAAGTGAAACCGCTGTGCATAGTATGGTAGATTTCTTTTTACTCTTAAAACTTGCAGGTGCAGGAGACGAACTGCAAGGTATAAAACGCGGTATCATAGAAATGGCAGATGCCATTGTTATTAATAAAGCGGATGGCGACAATTTAAAAGCGGCTAAATCAGCACGATTAGAATTCAATAGAGCTTTACACTTATATCCTGAAAAAGAATCTGGCTGGTCACCAAAAGTATCCTTATGTAGTGCACTTAAACAAGAAGGTATTTCTGATGTTTGGGCATTGATAATGGAATATCTCACACTAACACGATCTAACCAATATTTTGACCAAAACAGAAATAATCAAAATACCTTTTGGTTGCTTCAAACCATAGAGGAACAATTAAAAACCAACTTCTACAATACACCAATTATTAAGGAAAGTATTAAGGAGCAAATTGCCCTTGTGGAAGCTGGAAAAATAACACCTTTTGCTGCAGCTGAATATTTGCTTTCGTTATCGTAAAAAAACAATACTTTTGCACAGACTAAGCAATCACATTCTATGTCTTACAAGTTAACTATTGTAGTACCTGTTTATAACGAAGAAGAAAATCTTGAACGTGTAGAACTAGAACTTTCAAAGTACCTTTCTATGGCATCGGTAGCTACATCTGTACTTTTTGTTAATGACGGTTCTAAAGACAATAGTCAAACACTCATTGAATCTATTTGCGAACGCAATACGGCGTTTGATTATGTGCTGTTTAAAGAAAATAGAGGTCTTAGTGCAGCCATTAAAGCGGGTTTTGATTACGTTGACTCAGAACTTGTAGGTTATATTGATTCTGACTTACAAACTGCACCAGAAGATTTTAATATACTTCTAGAACATATTGACAATTATGAATTAGTTACTGGTGTAAGATCTAACAGAAAAGATTCTTTTGTAAAAAATATGTCCTCTAAGATTGCTAATGGTATACGACGTGCTTTTACTAAAGATGGTATGGATGATACGGGTTGTCCGTTAAAAATTATACGAACAGATTATGCCAAACGCATCCCAATGTTTAGAGGTCTACATCGTTTTTTACCTGCTATGATTATGCTTCAAAACGGACGTGTAACTCAGGTACCTGTGCAACATTTTCCAAGAATTGCTGGTACTGCAAACTTTGGTTTATGGAACCGCTTGTTAGGTCCGTTAATGGATTGTTTTGCTTACCTATGGATGAAGAAAAAGTACATTAATTACGACGTCGCTAAAACTAGTAAATGAAAGACTGGATCATTTATTCCATTGGGTTTTTAGCTCAAGTACTATTCTCAGCAAGACTGATCATTCAATGGGTAACGTCAGAACGTAGCCGAAAAGTCATTACTCCATCCACCTTTTGGTTATTGAGTTTAATCGCATCGTTTCTTTTATTTATTTACGGATACTTACGTTATGACTTTGCCATTATGCTAGGTCAGAGTTTAACCTATTTCATATACATCAGAAATTTACAGCTACAAGGCCAATGGCAAAAGTTTCCGAAATTGGTGCAATGGTTATTTTTTACGGTGCCTGTTTTTATCGTTATCTTTTACTATAACAACAATAAAATTGATATTGATCTTCTATTTAAGAATGAAGACATTCCGTTATGGCTGATGCTATTAGGTATTTTTTCTCAAATTATATTTACCATGCGTTTTGTCTATCAATGGATTCATGCAGAGCGTACAAAAGAATCTACCTTGCCAATGGGATTTTGGGTATTGAGTTTAATTGGGTCCTCACTCATTTTAACCTATGCGATTATAAGAAGAGATCCTGTATTGCTTTTGAGTCATTTAATGGGAATGACCATATATGCTAGAAACGCTTACCTCATAAGAAAAACCAATGATTAAGCTCATAGAAAAATATCCGATATTGAGTTTATTGCTTTTTGTAGTGATTACTTTAGGCTTTACGATTGATAGTATTCCTGTAACGATAATGGAAGCCAGAAATTTTATTTCGGCTAGAGAAATGCTTACTGATGACAATTGGATTTTAACGACTATGAACGGTGAAGCACGTTACCAAAAACCGCCTTTACCAACTTGGATTACAGCTGTATTCGGTTATCTATTCGGAATAAAATCTGTACTTGCCTTGAGATGGCCAGCACTATTATTTTTAGCAAGTATTGGTATTTCAACATATTTGTTGTCTAAAAAACTAGAGCTTAACAAATCACATAGTCTAATCAACAGTTTTATTGTTCTAACATCTTTTTATGTGATTGGCATTACCATAGAAGCACCTTGGGATATTTATACACACGGCTTTATGCTTATGGCATTATACCAACTATTTATAATGTTTAAAACAAAGTACACAGACACATTAAGAAGCTTGCTATTTGTTGTGTTCTTAGCAGCTTCGGTATTATCTAAAGGACCTGTGTCGTTGTATGTCTTATTATTGTCATTTATTATAGCCTATGGCATTGCATTTAAGCTTAAAGGTGGTACGATGTACTTTCTCAAACTTATCAGTTTATTAGTTTTTGGTATTGTACTTGGCGGTTGGTGGTATTTTCATGTACGCGTGGCAGATCCTGAAACTTTTACGGCCATTGCTTCTAAAGAAACCTCTAACTGGAGTAGCTATAACGTAAGACCATTTTATTACTACTGGAGTTTCTTTGTGCAAAGTGGTTTATGGACTATTCCAGCATTTATCAGTTTATTGTATCCATATTTAAAATCTAGGGTTTCTCATCTAAAAGCGTATCGTTTCAGTTTCTTCTGGACAATCATAGCAGTGATATTACTTTCTGTTATTCCTGAAAAAAAATCAAGATACCTGATGCCAGTGTTGATTCCGTTAGCTATCAATATTGGGTTTTATATTGAATATCTTATTCGTGAGTTTAAAAACCTTAAAGACAAACGCGAAACTTTTCCAGTGTATTTTCAATTTGGATTAATTGCACTTGTTGGATTAAGTTTTTGGGTTACTAAGTTTGTTGTTTTTGATGACTTATCTGGTCTTATGCTTGCTCGATATATTATAGGGTCTTTAGTTTTAGCTGTTATAGGTATATTCATAATAAAACAACTCAGAGCCAAACAAATTAAGCACGTTGTTTATCTTTTAGTGGTCTTAATGATGAATGTTGGATTCTTTGCTTTACCATTAGCAAAAACACAACAACAGCCCGAATATTTACCAGTTTCTAAACTGCAAAATTCAAATTTAAAACTGTATTATCTTGAAGGTGTTTCGCCAGAAGCGATCTATAATTACGGCGATAAAATACCAAGTTTAAAATCTGGTGAAGGTTATACGATTCCGACAGAAAAGCGTTTCTATTTACTCACTTCAAAAACAAATCCGGCAGATATTAAGGAACTCGCAATGCTCTATAATATTGACTTTATAGACACTTATGATTTAAATTATTCCGGAAAAAAGGGGACACGAAGTCATCGTGGTCGATTGGTAAATCAATTGTATAAACTTACTCTGAAATAAATCGCTTAAGTACGTAAGTATTCAACTTATAAAACCCAAATCCTGCTAAAGCACCAAAGGTCATTCCGCATAAGATATCTACAGGAAAATGTACACCAACATAAATACGACTGTAGGCTACTAAAAATGCCCAAACCAATAAGATAAAAATAAGTCTTTTGTAATACGGTCGTAATACTAAACCACCAAATACTGCTGCTGCCATAGAATTAGACGCATGCCCTGAAAAGAAACTGCGTTGCGAACTACAACGTTCTGCTATAAACCGTATAAAGTCTTTAATTTCATCACAAGCACAAGGTCTAAACCTAAGTACTGAACGCTTTACAACATTAGTCGTTTGGTCTGTAAATAAAATCATTAGTGTAATGACTACCATAATCATCAGTAATGATTTCCAGCCCATTTTTTTATAAATTAGAAATAATAGAAGCGCGTAAAGTGGTACAAAGGTGAGTTTATTGGTTATGGCTAACCACAGCCAATCCCAGGTTTCAGAACCTAGACCATTGAGGTATACAAAAAGATCTGTATCTAATTCTAAAAGTCTCTCTAGCATTAATCTTCGTAACGTGCTACTTCTCTATCATAAAACTCAGTAGCCAATCTTATATAATTTTCAGTTTCTGTTTCGAGTTCTTTTTGGTCGTGTTGATCGAACTCTTCAAACCATTCTACTTCATCATTTTCTAAATTAATAATAAATCTAGGAAACTCAGTATGAATTATAAAAATAGCATCGGGATAGTCTGTATTATCTCCAAGTATAAATTTTGGCAATTCCATTTGTTAACTTTTGATGCGCGTAAAAGTACAAATTTAGTTAGAGTTGAATAATGAAATCTTGTTCTCGATACAAATTTCATTTGCTAACACAACTGAAATCCACTCGAACTGACGATTTCTGCAAACTCGTTCAAATCAAAAACACATATAAATTAATCTGAGTGTCAGTTCGAGTAATTTTGAGGTACGAAAAATTGTATCGAGAACTCATTAAACTAAAAACCTCTATGATTAAAAATCAGTACGTTTACTTCTCGATACAATCACGTATAGCGTGACCACTCGAAGTGACGTTTAATGCTTTAATTAAAAATTTGTATCGAGAAGTAACTATATTTAAAACATGAAACTATTCTATGTATACATTCTTAAATGTTCAGATAACTCTTATTATACAGGAGTAACTTCAAACCTTAATGATAGATTCATTCAACACAAATCTGGAAAAAATCCAGATAGCTATACGTTCAACAGAAGAGCTGTTAAACTCGTTTATTATGCTGAATTTACAGACATTAACTTAGCAATAGAAACTGAAAAGCAAATTAAAAAATGGTCTAGAGTCAAAAAGGAAGCTTTGATTAATGGTAATTTTGATGCTTTACCGAACCTCGCTAAAAAGAATTTTAGCTCTAAATAACTTCTCACTACAATTAATTCTCGATACAAATTTCCCTTGTTATCACAATTGAAATTCACTTGAATTGACGAAAACTGAAAACACCAAATTGAAAACCACGTCAGTTCGAGTGATTTTGAGGTACGAAAAATTGTATCGAGAACCTTTTGAAAGCGTACTTTAATCTATACAATACCTATAATATATGAGGATTTAGACTTGTTCTCGATACATTTCGCCATTGCGAAACACTCGAACTGACGTCTAAATTATGCAGTACTAGAATGAGAAATAAGCCTCTTAGTCAAATAACGAAGCCTAATAAACAATAAAATGGCGGCAGCTGTTAGACCTGCTAAGAGTCCTATCCAAATCCCAAGACTGCCATAAGCGTCTTCTTTACCTAAAAAATAACTGATTGGAAAACCAATCACCCAATATGAAATAAAGGTGATAATGGTTGGCACTTTAACGTCTTGCAGACCACGTAAAGCACCAAGAACAATCACTTGCAGACTATCACTAATCTGAAATACTGCAGATGCCAATAACAAAGTAGCCGCAATTTTTACAACCTCAGCAGTATCTAAAGCATTGGTTGGATCATCTAAATCGACATATAAATCTGGTAAAGCTTGATGAAAAATCACAAAGAACAAGGCAAATACCACAGCAAACATAAAACCGACTAAAAATATGGATTCTGCAATGCGTTTGAGGTTGACGAAATCTTTTAATCCTTTTTGATTTCCAACACGTACCATGGCGGCTACACTTAGTCCCATCGCTACCATAAAGGTCATTGATGATAAGTTAAGTGCAATTTGGTTGGCTGCTTGTGCATTCTTACCTAAAAGTCCGCTGAGCCAAATCGCTGCAGTAAAAATGGCCACTTCAAAAAACATTTGCATAGCACTTGGTAACCCAAGATTCATCAGTTTTTTGATAGGCTGTTTAGAGAGTTTAAAAAACTTAATATTTGTAACATAAGGTCTTGAACGTTTACGCTTCGCGAGTAACCACCATAAGAAAAATACCATCACAAAACGCGACACTAATGTCCCAACAGCAGCGCCAACAATTCCCATTTCTGGGCAACCAAACTTCCCGAAAATAAGCACATAATTGATCGCAACATTTAGCACGTTAGCTACAATGGTTGCAAACATTGGGTATTTAGTCAATGACATGCCATCACTAAACTGTTTAAACGCCTGAAATACGATAAGCGGCACTAAAGAAAAGGCCACCAAATCTAAATACGGAATCGCCAAAACCACCACTTCTTCTGGTTGATCCATTACATACATTAAGGGTTTGGCTACTAACTCTAGCAAGAAAAGTACAATCCCTAAAACTGTACACAAAAACAAACCATGTTTAAACACCGATTTGCCTTTTGTAAAATTCTGCTCTGTGTCTGCTTCTGCCACTAATGGTGTAATGGCTGTAGAAAAGCCAATACCTAATGACATGGCAATAAAAATAAAACTATTACCCAAAGACACAGCTGCCAATTCTGCGGCACCCAATTGCCCAACCATAACATTGTCTACAAAGCTTACAAAGGTATGCCCAAGCATGCCTAAAATAACTGGTGACGCTAGTTTAAGGTTGTACCGAAACTCTTTGGTGTAATTGCTTAGAACCATGCCGCGAAGGTAATGGTTTTGGGATAAGAATTTGAGAATTTATTTTTTATTCAGCAGGTTGCTGTTGGGTAACACAATGCACCATTCCGCCATTGGCGTACAAGTTTCTCACATCAATACCTACAACGGTTCTTGAAGGATATAGAGATTGAATAATTGCATTTGCCACTGCATCATTAGGATCATTATAATTTGGCACTAACACTTTTGTGTTGGCAATATAATAGTTAACATAAGAGCCTTTATAGCCCAAATCTGTCCCATCCGTGGTCACCACATTTTGCTGTGTTAGTGGCACATTAACAAAGGTGTAAGCATTACCATTTTTGTTTTTGGCAGCGTAAAGTTTGGTGATATCAGTTGGTTTAACATCATAGTCTAGCAAGTCGTTTTCTGCCATGGTAACTATGGTTTCTGAATTACCAAATCTTGCAAAACCATCTATATGTTGATCTGTAAGGTCTAAACCTGCTTGCCCATCTAACCATATAAAATTTGTGACACCTAAGTAGGTCTTAAAAATGGCTTCGACTTGTGATTGGGTCATGCCTGGATTTCTATTGTTATTAAGAATAGAACTCTTACAAGCCATTAAGGCACCATGACCATCAATCTCTACACTGCCACCTTCATTAACCATTACAGCATTGAGGTCTACTAGCGTTTTACCTTGGTCTGCAGCTATTTTAGACGGAATGGCATCACAATGATCTGATTGAATTGGTAAGCCACTGAACTCATCTGTCTTATTGCCCCAAGCATTAAAGCCCCAATCTTGTATCACCAATTGACCACTATTGTCTCTGGCATAAATTGGCCCATTATCTCTTACCCAGGTATCATCTGTTTTATAAATTTTAAAATCTACATTGGCTAATGCCACCGCTTCATTGGTAAGTAAAGCTATAATTCTATCTTTTTCTGTTTGGTTATATGCAATAATGTGGACATTCTCGCTGGTTACCAATGCCTTAGTCATGGCAACCCAAGTGGCATCTAAGCTGTTGCGATACGCCAAGCCATATTGGTAATGGTGCGGCCATTGTAACCATGTACCTTCATGTAGCTCACTTTCTTCTGGCATGGTATACAAGACGTCTGCCGCATTAGTTTGAGCTGTATCATCTGTATCTTTTTGACAGGCCATTGTCATGACTAGAAGTATTAGAAGTAAAATATTCATTTGACGCATTGCTGTTATCATAAAACCAAGGTAGTACTTTGCCTTAATAACTTATCGATGAAAGTTTTTATTGTGAAATATAGCTACTTTAATTGATAATTATTTTAGCTCTGCAACTAGTCTATTAAATTGCTTATCTGTCAAAACAGGTTTGTAATATGTAATGTAATCGTTCAGTTCTTTAAGCAATTTTACAGTAACATATTTAAATTGCCCCATCGGTTTATTTTTAATCATCACAATGAGATTACGAATAGGAATAGTTTGTTCACCCCAATGATGATAAAAAGGTATATTCTCAGATATATAAATGTAAAGCGCAAAATTTGATCTTTGAATTTGTTCAATTGGCGACCTTAAACTGATGGAATTAACCGACTTCTCACTCCAGTTTTTAGTCTCAATTATAAAAATACCTGCTTTAGAAATTAATAAATGGTCTATTTGAATTGAATAAATTCTATGGTTTTGCTTCCTGTAATAAATAGGTTCTGAAAATCTAAGATTAAAGTCATTTATTAAGACATAATCGTCCGAAAGTTTTTTTACTTCTTTTACAACTAAATTTTCACCTATTGCACCAGAAATTAAATTTCTAGATTGTTCTATTACGAGTTTTGTCTTTTCTAATTTCTTTAGTTTAGGTTTAGCTCTTTCTGCAATTATATTCTGCTTATCAGCTTTATATCTCTGAATAAAGTCTTCATCTTTTTGAATATTTCGTGTAATAGTTTTAACCGACATATCTACCCATGAACTCTTATTTTTTATAAAGTGTTCTGATTGCTTTTTTAAAGAGGATAACTTGATGAAGGTGAACAGTTTTCTTAGAAAGCCTTTATTTCTGGTATTTATGGAGTTAATTCTTAATTGGAAATCTGAAATTTGATTGTCTATTTTTTCAGTTTCCTCCGCAATTATTGCCACACGTTGTCGCATTCTTTTTTTGAGGTTAATACAAGTATCTTTGTACTCACTATCTAATTTCTCAGATTCATCATTTAGAATTTTAAGTTTTTCTTTTTTGAAGTTAGATAAAAAATCTTTTATCTCTTTGATAGAATTAAACCGATGAATCCCATTACTGACTAACTCAGATTTTAATGATTTTAAAGACTCTATTTTGCCATATACTCTTGCCACCTGATATTAATATTGCGGTCTTAATTATAACTATGTACTAATCTAAGAGAAATTTTAAGCTTTTAATATGACTTTCGTTTTAGCGATTAAACCGCTATTATTTTTATACATTGTTAGCTACAGTATTCTTTGTACAGTAGATATTTTTTAAAGTTGTCTTTAGTAATTATTGTATCGTCTTTTAATATTCTAATCCAATTCTCATTGAGTGTTTTATAATGATTTACTGCTTGTGGTATACTATTTAATGAGTTAGACAAAATATTATCAGTAATAAATTCATCCATAAAAATATCAAAATAAGAATGCGCATTTTCGACTAGAATATCTAAGTTTCTAGAATTTCTGCCATCGTGGACAATGTTATTCCTAGTTCTATAAATTCGTTTTATATGCCATCTAATCCTCTGATTATGCTTTTCTAGATAAGATAATATGTTTTTAGTAGAATTAAGATTTTTATTTAAATCATCAATCCTATAACGTAATAAAGGAAAATCATTTAGCTTACCATATAAAGACTTTCTTTCATTATCATATTCAGCTGACAAGCAAAATGAGCAAACTGCATCATTATCAGAACTTTCACCAGTAATTTTCTTTATTTCATCAAATTCAGTTTTGTTCCAATTGTATATAGATACAGATAATTCATCAAATATTCTTTCAAAATATTTTAACGAGGTAATATGCCCTAATGAATTTATTATATGAACTACTGTCGTAGTTTTTCCTGTTCCGAACAAAGTCTCATATGTAATCCATAAATTTAATAATCTATTTTCGTTTGAGTCAGATTGAATTGCAAGACTATGAAGGTTAACCGCACGATTAAATTTCAATCTTGTTGTATCATTAGGTGTAAATTTTTTCAAGAATGCTTCTAACATTTCAGCAGCTGCTTTATGTGACATATCCTCTCCTTTAGCCATTGGTGAAGTTGTTGGCTCGATTAAAAAATGTTTGTTTTCTTGACTTATTATAGCTGACCTATCAATTGTGGGTGGATTTTTATGATGAAAATATGAAAAGAAACTAGCTAATGTATTCAATAATTTTATCGCCTTTAGTCTTGCTGACTGAGAATCAAAAGCTCTTATTTTTAAACATTTAGCAAATACTTCATTTTCATTTTTTGAAGAAATGAATTCCTTAGTTTTTTCATTAATCTTCCTTAAATCGAGTTCGCTAAGTATTTCTAGATTATATTTTGAGCAAAGTTCTTTTATTTCATTAAAGCTATCTGAGACCTTTATATAAACAATGAACTCTTTTCTTTCAGGTTCAAAATATTTAAAGAAGTGTGATATACCTCAATTTTGAGGCAATCTTCCTTTGAAAAAGTAAAAATTAACCTGATGATAAATATAACTTTGATGAAACCCAACATTAATTAAAGCCGTAACCAATTGGCTGGCCAATATGTTAAGCTTAATTTTTGAACCAGAATCTAATTCTTTTTCAATAAGTTCGAATAGTTTTGGTATGAGTTGATTTAAGGAAAGCTTATTAGATAAAATTTCTAAATCGACTCTAAATTTCGATTTATCATTTTCAATTTTTAAAGGAAAGTATATTTGATATTTCGGACCTAAAATACTTTTGGTGACAATATCTGTCTTAGCTTTGAGATTAATCTCGTCAACAATATCTTTTAAGTTGACATCATTAGTTAAATCATCCTTAATCTTATTTAATCTACTTCTTGCTTCAAAAAGAAGTAAATAGATGTTTAATGCATAATATTTATAAGAATCAAGAGTATAGTCAAATAGTAATTCATTCATTCTTTGAGCAAAGAATAAATCTAGCTCTTCAGTTCCATCAATTTTCCAATTTTTTAAATTCCCTTTTTTCATTCAGATATTGTAGCTAACGTTAAGATATGGTTCTGTTAACTAATGAACTATATCAATTGATAAGCGAAGGTCGTATTTTTCTTTGAGGAAATCAATACGTAACATTACGTATTTTAGACATGATATTAACGTCTAGCGTTCACATTTAAGACAATAGATCGCCACAGTACACCCAAACCTAAAACCAAGAAAAAGCAACCACCAGTGACGTATGTAAATTTGGTGTTATTGCTAATCATAGTTTCATAATAATCTAAGCGCCAACTATTATATGGTGAAGTAAATAAGCCAGTTCGGGCTAAAAATACAGATACTGCCAAAACTAGTACAGTATTAATGTGGCCAATGGTAAAATATCTGTTTAATAGAATGACTATTGTTAAAATTGTTAATGCTACCATGATCTTCCAATCAAGATCATTACTTACGAACTCTTTATAGCGTATATGAGATAAATGCTCTTGGGTTATTACAGATTCACTAAACAAAACATCCCATTTGTCTTCATTATAAGCTACATACAACCTATAGACACCTGTAAATAGAGCTTGTACTGCAATACTTTGCAATATCACTAAGACAAAATCAAACTTACCGAGGAATTGGGACATGTGTTCGCTTCAAATAGTTTAATTAAATGTTTTTCGAAATTCTAATGGTGACATTTCTGTCTTGCTTTTAAACAATTTGGTAAAGGATGATGGTCTCTCAAAACCTAAACTGTAGGCGATTTCACTGATAGAATCTGTAGTACCAGACAATTGGGCTTTGGCTTTTTTTATGAGTTTGTTGTGTATGTGCTGTTGCGTGCTTTGCCCTGTTGCAGACTTTAGCATACTACTTAGATAATTGGGTGATAAATGCAGTTGCTCTGAGACCCAAGCTACTGTTGGTAAACCTTTATCTATCAACGTTGGTTCATTAAAGTAGTCTTCTAAAAGGGTTTCAAGTTGGGTAAGAATGTGGTGATTTGTAATCTTACGCGTAATGAATTGGCGTTCGTAAAAACGCTCTGCATAATTTAATAAGAGTTCTATCTGCGAGATGATAATCTTTTGGCTAAACTTATCGATATTAGATTGATACTCGCGTTGAATATTACGCAACAAATCTAGCATCATACCTTCTTCTTTTTCGGACAGAAATAAGGCTTCATTTACGGTATATCCAAAAAAGTCGTACGATAACATCTGTGTCGCTAAAGCGGTATTCCATAAGAAATCTGGGTGAATCAACAATAAAAAGCCTTCGGGCTTACCCGCTTTAACATTAGGATTACTCGCCAAACTCATCACTTGGTTTGGCGCTAAAAACGTCATTAGGCCTTCATTAAAATCATACTCTTGTTGTCCATAAAAGAACTTGTAAGGTATATTGCGTTTTAACCCAATGGTGTAGTAATCTTGCCTCCATCTTATGCTATCTATATCTTCTGGATACTGCACATCGCTATAATTCACCAAACTGATTAATGGATGCTCCGGTGAGGATAAATTAGCGAGTTTATGATAGTCACTAACACTTTTAAAATGTTTAAGGTCTTTCATAGCATTAAAGTTAAGTATATCTATTTACATGTGAAGTCAGTTCGAGTTTTATTTAATAGTAACTTGATACACTTCGACAGGCTCAGTGTGACATTTCTATTGTTTTGGATAATTGAAACTAGAAGATACTGATTCTTGTTCTCGATACAATTCTTCGTACCTCTGAATCACTCGAACTGACGATTTATAGAATTAGACTAGCATTCCGCCAGAAACTTCAATACGTTGTCCGTTAATCCAGCCTGCTTTATCAGAACACAAGAATGCTACAGTACCACCAATATCTTCTGCTTCTCCTACTCTACCAAGTGCTGTAATACTTGCAATCATAGCAGCCTTTTTCTCATCTTTATTGCTTCCGCCAGCAAAATCTGTAGCAATAGCTCCTGGTGCAATAACATTAGCCGTGATTTTACGCTCCCCAAGTTCTTTGGCTAAGTATCGTGTAAATACTTCGACAGCACCTTTCATTATGGCATAAGCAGACATGCCAGGTAAACTAAAGCGTGCCAATCCGCTAGAAATATTCACAATACGACCACCTTTATTTATAAATGGTAATGCGGCTTGGGTTATAAAATAGACACTTTTAAGATGAATATTCATCATCTCATCAAACTGCGATTCTGAAGTGTCAGCAACCAAATTAAAGGTGCCTGTGCCGGCATTATTGACTAAGAAATCAAAATTTGGATTGCCATTTTCTTGTTCTAAGTATGCGGTTGCCTGTGTTATAAATGTTTTACCGTTTTCTGGATTGTTGGCATCAAAAGCAAAAGCTGTTGCTTTTTGTCCTAAAGCTTCAATTTCTGAAATGACCTCATCTGCTTGCGCTTTATTTGTGTGATATGAGAATATAATATCAACTCCATCTTTGGCTAGACTAATAGCCATATCGCGACCTAAACCTCTGCTTCCACCTGTAATAATTGCAGTTTTTTGACTCATTGTAATGTGTTTTAATAATTAACACTACAAAGGTGCGCAGCTAAATCCTTCTAAAATGTTCCAAATCTATGGAGTTGTTTTCCGAATCTACGGTAGTTGAATTTGGGGCTATTTATATTGACTTAGACGTTCGTTTTTTCAATCAAGGAATTTCCCGGTCAAGGTAGATTATTAAGTATGTTTTTATTACTTAAAACTGCACATTTTAACAACTCACATCAACTGATTGTGATTAAAAATATAGCAGCGAGATATTGCCATCTCGCCGCTATTTGAGTCATGAGAATGCACTTAGTATTTCCTAGATTGTTTTAGGTGCTTCATTTGTCTCACCATTTTACCAAAGTCCTTATCTTTTTTTCGTTTTTCTGCAACAGTAGTTTCAAAATGCTCTTCTTCGCGTTTCATTTTTAGATAATTTTCATAGAACAATTGGTCTAATTCTCCACCTTCTACAGCTGTAATAACAGCACAACCTGTTTCAATGGTATGCGAACAATTTTTAAACTTACATTGATCAGCAAGCACTAGTATTTTTTCAAAAGTTTTGTCTATTCCACCCGCAGCATCTGCAATACCAACTTCTCTTATACCAGGATTATCAATGATAATACCACCATGCTCTAGAACTATCAATGCTCTATGTGTGGTAACATGTCTTCCTTTATTTGTGCTTGAGCTTATAGTATTGGTCTTCATCAATGCTTTACCTGCAAGGTTGTTTAAAAGACTAGATTTTCCAACGCCTGAAGAACCTAACAAACAATAGGTTTTACCTTTTTCTATGTGTGCCTTTACGTTCTCAATTCCTGTTTTAGAGCTATTACTTATAGCCATTATTGGTACCTCGGCAACTCTTGTTTTAACTTTAGTTAGCAATTGATTTAACGTAATATCATCAATTAAGTCAATCTTATTCAAAATGATTATCGGCTTTACTTGTGATGCATTACAAATGGTAAGAAAACGTTCTAATCGATTGATATTAAAATCTCTATCAACAGCTTGCACTATAAAGGCAACATCAATATTTGTAGCAATGACTTGCTGTTCTCCTGTTTTGCCTATGGCTTGCCTTTTAATGATTGATTTTCTTGGATATACAAAGTGAATAAGCACTTTATGATCATCATATTCTGAAATTGCAACCCAATCACCTATTGCCGGAAAATCCATTCGAGACTGAGCTGTATATCTCAAATTCCCTGTGATTTCTGCATCTAAGTCACCTTGTTCGGTTTTAACCGTATAGCGTTCTTTGTGTTCTGAAATCACTCTTCCGATTTCAAACTCTGAAAAGTGATGTTGTGTCCTTAATTGTTTAATGGTATCGTTGTATCCGAAATCTTCTAATTTCATCTCTTGTATGTTTTAAAGTATCGTAAACAATCTGGTATGTGTATAGAAATTTAAATACCCTAGCATTCACAATAACTATGTGTTTTTTGTAAAATGTAAATAAATGGTAACACCTCAGATGGTTATCTGAAGTAATGAATGGTAATAGTCTGTAGAAACAGACTACCTATTTTACAATATCCGAATACGATATTACAGATGAAATTGACATAAAATGTAATTAGAATACAAAGTTAAAAAATTCCTTAAAAGGCATCAAATAATGACTGCGTTAATCTCTTAAGGAATTAACTGTTACATTACGTATTTTTCAGCAAATTAATACCATCTGTAATCAGGACTTTTAATGATGGATGAGATTCTATAAGTTGATGAAGATAGTCCTCTACAGATGTTGCTAGTGTATCATCTTTTGTAATTTCTAATAGCTCTAATAACAACAACCATTCTTTAGATTGATTATCTCTATATTTCTGAAATAAAGCCGAGATTTGTTCGTTGCTTGCATCACTTGATTCTCTCATATATCTCACCAAAGCATAATCTTGCTCGCTTGCCTCAGTGGCCTTATTCTTTACCTTCTTAATGGTTTTTGTGAGAGACTCACCATATAAATTAGGAAAGGAATTACTGTCTGCAGGCCCAGCGAAAGCCGACACTACTTCTGTACCAACGGCCATATCAAAAGTGCCCCATTCTGGTGCAAATAAGATCTCGCCTTTATAAGTCACCGTACAATTAGACAATTGAATGAGCATGAGTTTGCCTTGTAAGTTTCTAATGCCTGTAATATTTAGACCTTCTACTTTAATACCGCTTTCAAACTCAAATTCTAACCATTTTCCATCATAAAAACTATAGGCTTTTAAATCTACAGGCCCCATATCTTCAATGGCCAAATTGATATTTTTCAATTTACCTAAAGGTGAACTAAAACCTTCTTTATGATAATCTATACCATGACCTATGAGTTCTTTTTCGCGATAAGATAACGTTGTAGGACCTTCAGTTTTAAAGAAAATAATCTCATTATCATCATTTAATATCATTCGAGAAAACTTACCCGAAATTTGTAAACCCGTATTGAGTTCTATACTTCCAACCATTTCTGATGCTATAAGTCGCTGTAAGCCTTTTCGTCCTCCTTTACGAAGACTTAAGGTATTTGCAAACTCTTCAAGTACTTGCATTAACTTAGAAAAATCTGGTGTAACGTATAGTTGTGGTTGCGGCTTGGTAACGTCAAAAGCTTGGTTAGCCGCATCTATAGAATATGGTATTTTTTTTACAGTCTCTTTAAGGCAAGAGGTACTTTCTCCTATTGATGACAATAAACCGGCTCCATATATTTTAGGGTCTTCAAGATAGCCAATTAATCCATACTCAACGGTCCACCATTGTAAATTACGGATTTGCGCCATTTCCGAAAGCTCAACAGTTTCATTTTGAAGTGCTGTAATTTCGGCTTCAGCTTCATTAATGGCTTCTTGAGGAATACCTTCAGCTTCTTTAAGGATAGATAATTTTCTAACCGCTTCGTACATATCCATATCGTGTTTAGACAATATGGCTTTTGCTCCAATATCTCCTAAACGTCTTAAATACTCGGCATAATCTGGATTAGCAATTATTGGCGCATGTCCGGCCGACTCATGAATAATGTCTGGTGCTGGTGTGTATTGAATATGTTCTAATTGTCTAATGTCTGAGGCTATCACCAACACTTTGTAGGCTTGAAATTCCATAAAAGCATTTGGTGGAATAAATCCGTCTACAGCTACTGCGGCCCAACCGATCTCTTTAAGAATGCGGTTCATGCCATACATACTTGGAATAGCGTCTACACTGACACCTGTTTTTTCTAACCCTTCAAGATATGATTGGTGGGCAACCTTAGATAAATGATTCACCAATCGCCTTAGTGTATAGCGCCAAACAGCCTGATCTATAGGCGTATAATCATCGTAGTTTTGAGGTTTGATAAACTGCTTTAAGTGCTTAGGAAGTCTATCTATTAATTCATTGCTCTGGTAATCTTGCGTCATTGGTCTCCTAAAATCAACGTTTACTAGTGGTCATTTAAAAAGCGAAGTTCGTGTTTTTAAATCAAGTAATCAAAAGACTTACTCTTGTATTTAAATAAAAAACGGTCTGAGTAAACACTCAAACCGCTTTGGTATATTTTGATAAGATAACATTACTTTATCTCCTTCTCTAGGGCTAAATAATGTGTGGTATTTTCTCCAAATAATGGAAACACTTTAATTTCACATTTATAAGTCGTATTATCCTTTCTGTGATTTATAATAACATCTTCAAAAGGTACGTCTTGTGCTATTTTATTCTTGATACGTTTTTTAGTTTCTATAGACGTTTGTTCACCTTGTAAAAATCTCGGTGTTTTGCTTAATGCATATGATTTTGAATAACCCGTCATAGAAGTAAAACCATCATTTACCCAAATGATTTTTTGATTCTTATCTGTAATAATTAGTGCTTCGTAATCATTTTCAGAGAATACTAAATCTAAGTTATTTTGCCATTTAAAATGCTCTGCGTAAGATAAGATTTGTCCAAACTCATTGCGCTTTATGGCGTTCGTTAAACGCTCATTGTATGAATTCATATATAAGTCCCAACTTAATAAAGACATGTGCCTGGCACTCGGAACTGTTATATTTTGTATTGCCGTTTTATAATCTTTTTTGTCTGCATTAGACAGATAAAGATCTAAGGCATACATATCTGCCATGTTATACTTCATAATTTGCCTATTTCTACCTGAACGTCAAAACTATGAAACTATTATGAATATTAGGAATTCAAAGCAAACATTAACATCTTTTATAACGAAATAGACGTTATCTATTGGCCTAAAGTTTCCTATTCATCAAAAAAAGTGGTTTAGAATATCCCTAAAACCACTTCTGCCATTAATTAGTATGAATTGTCTAATTTACTCCTTTAGCTTACATGTTCTAATGCCAAATGGCGCATATAAAGGACAAAAACTAATGAAACTTGTTAGCAATAACACTGCTGCTACCACTAAAAGTACGGTACCTAAAACTCCAGAAATTATGTTCGTAAAAAATAATGTCGCTACAACTGCAGCAATTAGTATTCTCACAACACGATCTATTGCACCTAAATTTTTCTTCATGGGACTACATTTAATTGTTTGAGACAAACTTAATGTTTGAATTTGAGGCACACAGTGACTCAAGTCACAAGGTAGTAGTGATTTTTATGTAGCCTGAATTTTGTTCAATTAATCCATCGTTTTCAAGCTTTTTAATAATGCGTGATACGACCTCTCTAGCAGTTCCTAATTCGTTGGCAATTTGTCCATGACTTAATTTTAGTGAAGTACTATTAGATAGTTCAAACTTTTTTTTGAGGTGGTTATAAATTCGCTTATCCATTTTATCAACGAGTAAATGACTTATGGTATCTAACAACTCAGAATACCTGAGATTGTATTGATCGAAAAATAAGGAATTAAACTCAGGATAATCCCTTAACCAAGAAGACAAATAACGCGCGGGTATCAGCATTACTTTAGTATCCTCTTCGGTATGTGCAAAAACTCGACTTGGCTTGTTATTTAGCGCCGCATGAAAGGATTCCACACAACTTTGTGCGGGTTCAATATAATATAACAACAGCTCTTTCTCCTTAAATCTTGAGTGCACTTTTACTAAACCTTCAATTACAATAGGTAACACCTTGACATATTGGTCTTCTCTAAGAATCTCAGTTCCTTGTGGAATATATTGAATTGTAGAGGCATCCATAATTTCCTTTACAAGTTCAGGTTTTAAAAATGATAATAGATTTTGTGCTATATCCATTGTTGGTTTTAAAAAGATGTTATCGTAGATTTTGCTTCTTCAAATTCATGAATCATCTCTTTCACGATTTCTGCCACTGGTTTAATGTCGTGAATGAGCCCCGATATTTGACCAATCTCTAACTCACCATCCTCTAAGTCACCTTCAAACATACCGCGTTTTGCACGTGCTCTTCCTAGTAGTTCTTTAAGCTGTTCTGGTGTAGGACCTGTTTTATATAATGCTTCAACTTCGTTATAGAATTTATTTTTAATCAGTCTTACAGGTGCTAACTCCTTTAATGTTAATTGTGTATCACCTTCTTTAGCATCAACAACCACTTGCTTAAAATCTTGATGAGCAGAGGATTCATTACTGGCTACGAAACGACTACCAACTTGTACTGCATCAGCACCTAAAACCATACATGCTAACATGGCCTTACCTGTTGCTATACCACCAGCAGCAATTAAAGGAATCTCCAACTGCTCTTTGACCATAGGAATTAAGGTTAATGTTGTGGTTTCGTCTCTACCGTTATGGCCACCAGCTTCAAAACCTTCTGCAACTACAGCATCGACTCCAGCTGCTTGTGCCTTTAAAGCAAACTTTACACTGCTTACGACATGCACCACTGTGATACCTCTATCTTGTAACCATTTGGTCCAAGTCTTTGGATTTCCGGCGGACGTAAATACAATTTTCACGCCTTCGTCTACAATGATATCCATAATTTCTTCAATGTTTGGATACAACATTGGTACATTGACACCGAACGGCTTGTCGGTTGCAGCTTTACACTTCTGAATATGTTCGCGCAGCACTTCTGGATACATTGAACCTGCACCAATGAGTCCTAAAATACCAGAATTACTAGCTGCTGAAGCCAATCGCCAACCGCTATTCCATATCATACCTGCTTGGATAATTGGATGTTCTATTCCGAAAAGTGAAGTGATTCTATTTTGCATTGACTTATTTATTTAGTACAGTAAAGTTATGCAAAAAGATGCTTAATCAAGTTCAGTATGACACTAATTTTAATTTATGAAATTACACCAGAACCAATGAGTTCCTCATCTGTATACCAAGCTACAAACTGACCTTCAGTTATGGCTGATTGTTTGTTTGCGAATTCTACATAAAGTCCTGAAGTAACTTTATGAAGTGTCGCTTTTTCTAATGGTTGACGGTAACGAATTCTCGCCATCACTTCCATGGTTTCTCCATCAGCTATTGCTAAATCTTCTCTAACCCAATGCAATTCTTCGTTAGACACAAAAAGCACATTGCGCAATAAACCTGGATGATGTTTACCTTGACCTGTATAAATGATATTTTCTTCCACATCAGTTTCAATAACAAACAACGGCTCTTTTGTACCTCCAACAGCCAATCCCTTACGCTGACCTTTAGTAAAATAATGCGCACCTTGATGTTGCCCTACAATTTTACCATCAGCTAAAGCATACTTAGGTTTTTGAGCTAAGAATTCTAATTCGTTTTCTTTTGAAGTAAATACTGGTTGTTCTTTTGTATAAACATCTAAAGCAGCATCAACCTCAACAATAACACCTTCTTTTGGCTTTAATTGTTGTTGTAAAAATTCCGGTAACCTTACTTTGCCTATAAAACACAACCCTTGAGAATCTTTTTTCTCAGCGGTTATTAAATCTTGCGCTTTAGCAATGTCTCTAACCTCGGGCTTTGTTAATTCTCCAATTGGAAATAATGCTTTAGACAATTGCTCTTGAGACAATTGGCATAAAAAATAAGACTGATCCTTGTTATTATCAACGCCTGCTAATAAGCGATGAACTTCTTTTCCGTTTTTGGTAATGCTATCTTTTCTGCAATAATGACCCGTAGCAACATAATCAGCGCCAAGGTCCATAGCAATATCCATAAACACATCGAACTTTATCTCGCGATTACACAACACATCAGGATTTGGCGTACGTCCTTTTTCATATTCATTGAACATGTAATCCACAATACGGTCTTTGTATTGCGCACTTAAATCAACGGTTTGAAATGGTATACCTAGCTTGTCTGCTACCAACATAGCATCATTACTATCTTCTAACCAAGGACATTCGTCTGAAATGGTCACAGAGTCATCATGCCAGTTTTTCATAAACAAGCCAATAACCTCATAACCTTGCTCTTTTAAAAGATAGGCTGCAACACTAGAATCTACTCCACCAGAAAGTCCAACGATTACTCTTTTCATGATTTTTTTAGTCTCTAAAACTCCGGCAAAATTACAAAATAAAAGAGGTAATTATACCGCAAAATTTATAGTCTTAGACTATTCTACCTATAGTTAAATCTTATATCTTGGATATTATTGTTTGAGTAGTAGAAACATTTTTTAATATTAATTCATTAATAGCGTCCCAAAGCTCTATTCTTTTATCAAGCGCTTCCTGAGCAACAATTAAAGTTTCATGCCATTTTTGATCGTCATCACCACAAAGCTCAGTTATCATTTTAAGTGCTAAAGGACCATGATCATCACCATCTAATTCGATATGACGTTCCAAATAGTACTTCAATTTATTATAAGTTGTGTTGTCAGAATCTTTACGTTCTAATATTTTAATAAACATATCGGGAATAAGATCTTCTCTACCGAAAGTAAAGGCTGAAGCGACCAAATGTGCTTTGTCTGTATCTATAAGAGAAAACGAAAAATTCACAAAATCTGCGACGCGATTGTCAACTTCAATTTTGTGAAATGCTTCCGCAACAGATTTACCAGATCTAATGAATTCTATAAACTGATTAATTTGATTTGTATTTGCTTTAGTTTGAATCATAGCATCCAAATACATCTCAAAATGACTTTTGGGTTCACCCAATTCATTTACATCACTTTCTTCACCATGTACAATCTCATTAATAAATCTTGAAAGCATCGGATCTTTTGAAGGAACCCATGGCATTTTAACAGTCGTAAGTTTCAACTGAAGAAACTTTAACAATGACATAAAATCCCACACAGCAAATACATGATTTTCCATGAAAATTTTGATGTCATCAATACTTTTAAGATTGGTATATAATGGGTGATTATTGAGTTTTTGTCGTGAAGGTTCTAATTGAGATTCTAGATACGCTAATTTATCCATTACGAAAATTGAGGGTTGGAATTAATTTCAGCGAAATTACAACTTGGAATGGTAAACTGTAATAATTAATTCCTAACAAAAAATTATAACATTATAGATAAAAATTATTCATACTTTTTTATCACTATATTATTTGTGTGATCTATTTCTTTTTTAATCTTTCCGTTTTTGTAATATTTCCAAATACCCTCTTTTCTATTATCTACATAATTACCCTGAGATGTCACATATCCTTCAGAATCATAGTAAATACTTTCACCATTTAACATATCATTTTTATACATGGACTTCTTTAAAATCTTATCCTTTTCAGTATACCAAATAGACATGCCATCTAATTTACCATTAACATAGCTCGTTTCTTCAGCAACAATTCCATTCTTATAAAATACTTTTCTTTTACCATGTAGTTGGCCATTATCATTGTAATGCTCTTCAATCATAATGTCAGTTGAATTTTTATGATAAAAGATCCATTTGCCAATATATTTTCGACCATTCATTTGACCTTCACTAATTACTTTTTTTGTAGAGGTGTAAAATGTAACATGGGAAATACTGTCTTTATCATTAAACACTTTAATCGCACTTAAAACACTTTTCCCGTTATGTAATGTGTAATAGTTAAAAGTATCAATCTCCTTTCCATGATAAAAAGTTCCCTCGTAGCGTTTTTGGTCTGTACCATGATAGTCCTTCGTCCATAAGCCATGGCGTTTGCCGTTTTTATCATACTGATTAACCGACTTTTGTGCAAAGCCAACTGTTAAAGTTATTGTAAAAATAAATACTAAGTATAAATTGTGTTTAATCATTTTAATACTTTTATTAAACAAACTAACGCGAAGTTTGTGCAATGATGAACAATTAAAAACTCAAAAAAATGAAAATTATTTCAAAAACTTTCAAATTACTTACAGTATTTCTATTGGTTTTAGGTGTTACTGGATGTAGTGACGACGACGACAACAACGGACCTGGGGTTCAAGCAACGACTGTAGTAGATATTGCTGCTGCAAATGGATTAACTTCTCTGGCAGCTGCTTTACAAGCTACAGACTTAGTAACAACACTTCAAGGAGCTGGACCTTTTACAGTATTCGCTCCTACGAACGATGCTTTTGACACTCTATTAAACGATACAGGTTTAGATTTAAACAACTTAACTGATGCACAAGAAGATTTAGTAAGAAATATTTTATTAAACCATGTAATAATCGGCCCAGAAATTATGTCAAGTGATCTAGTGAATGCTGGTGACGGATATGCGAAGACTGCGGCAGTAGGACCTAATGGTGAAAATTTAAGTTTATACTTTAATACGTCGAATGGCGCTGTAATCAACGGACAGTCAAACATCGATTTAAATAATGTTGATATTACAGCTACTAATGGTGTTGTGCATATTGTAGACACTGTAATAGCATTACCAACAATAGGAACATTTGCAACATCAAACCCAGCGCTTTCTACTTTAGTAGCAGCCTTATCATACGCTGATGATTCAGGTGCAGGAACAGTACCATATATCAATACAGTTTTAGATGACACGGCAGGACCTTTCACAGTATTTGCGCCAGTAAACGCAGCTTTTACTGACCCAACAAATGGAGTATTAGCTGAATTAGGGTTATCAGGCTTCGGTGAAGGTGAAGGACAACTTAATGGTGCTACAACAGATGCAGTATTATTATTACACTTAGTTAGTGCAAACGTTCAATCTGATCAATTAGCTTCTGGTACAGTAACTACTTTAGGTGGTGATATCACCGCAGATGCAACAAACTTTACACTTACAGATTCAAACGATAGAGTAAGTAACATTGTAACATCACTAGTTGACATACAGGGAATGAATGGTGTTGTTCACGTTATAGACAAGGTAATCTTACCAGGTCTATAAACTTAATTAGGAAAATAGAGGCTGATTACCTCATTTTTATATTGATTGATTTAGTTAGTAAGACAGCCAGACTCAGTGAGTCTGGCTTCTTCTTTTCTAATAATGATTGTTCTATTGAATTTGACTTAATTTTGTTATAACATTTAATTTCTACACCAATGAAACATATTATTGTTGCTATATTTTCCATTTTGATACTTCAATCTGATAACGTTACCAAGACTAACTTGACGGTTAAAATAGAAGGATTTGAAAAGGAGGAATCTTCTGAAGTGGTTGTGGCTATTTTTAAGGAAAAAAACTTTTTAGAAACACCAATATCATTTCAATACGTTAAGATTAATAATGATAAAGTTATAGCTAATTTTGAACTGGAACCAGGTGAATATGCTGTTTCAACCTTTCAAGATCTTAATGGCAACAGAAAATTAGATAAAAAGTTTTATGGACCACCAAAAGAACCTTACGGGTTTAGCAATAATGTGCGTCCTTTTGGTAAACCAAGCTTTAAGAAATGTAAGTTTAATTTAACATCTGATTCTAAAACCATAACTATTGCACTTATAAACTAGTTATTATCACTTTATAATTTAGCCATATGAAATAGAACATATGAGACTAAAATTTCTGTTTATAACATAAATGAATAAAAAAGCCTTGAACATTTTTCTGTTCAAGGCTTCTTTATTTGAGTTACTTACTCTATTTCTTTCTTTTTTGTTGCGCATTTTTTTGCTTTTCAGCTTCTTCCATCATTTCTGCCATCTTCTTCTGGAAACGATTTTGCTTCTTAGGCTTACTCTTACTCACTTCAATCTTAGCAAGAACTTTCTGCTCGTCAATAATGTAGTTCTTAATTACTAACATTATTCCAATACTAATTAAGTTGGAAATGAAATAATATAAACTTAATCCCGAAGCGTAGTTATTAAAGAAGATTAACATTAATAATGGTGAGAAGTAAATCATGTACTTCATCATCTTACCCATATCTGGCATTCCTTCTTGTGGTGGTGCTTGCATAGCTGTTTGTTGACCAGTAGTCATTTTCATGTAAAAGAAAATAGCTATAGCCGCTAATATTGGAAATAACGCTACGTGATCGCCATAAAATGGAATATTAAATGGTAAGTCTGCAATAGAATCATATGAACTTAAATCGTCCACCCATAAGAAACTCTTCTGTCTCAGATCAAAAGCTGTTGGGAAGAACATAAACAAGGCGTAAAATACAGGTATTTGCATTAAACCTGGTAAACATCCACTTAATGGGCTTGCACCAGCTTTACTCTGCAAAGCCATAGTTTCTTGTTGTGCTTTTAATTTGTTGTCTTTATACTTCGTTCTAATAGCATCTAATTCCGGCTTTAAAATTTTCATTTTTGCCTGAGACAAGAATTGTTTGTACTGTACAAAAGACAACATCAACTTTACTAATATTGTCATTACAATAATAGCGATACCATATGGCAGCATACTACTTAGCCAACCAAATAATGGGATAAATAAGGCTTTGTTAATCCAACCAAAAATTCCCCAACCAAATGGTATACTCTCTTGCAGATTTTTATCGTAAGCCTTTAAAACTTTAGCATCCGTCGGTCCATAATACAAACCAAGACTTTTATTGATTTCACCACCATTATAGGCCAACGGCATTTTAGACGTATACATTTTAGTAAATAATGAATCTACTTCTTCATCTTCCACTAAATTCTTAGAAGTTAACTCTGCTTTTTTGAATGGTGCATCTTTTGTTACTAAAATTGAACTAAAGAAATGCTGTCTATATGATAACCATTCTACATCTTCAACAGTCTCTTCGTCATCACCCATTTGAGATAATTTCTCTACTCTATCACCTTCATGCATATAGGTTAAACGTGTGTAACGATTTTCATAAGAAATACTTTTTGCATGACGCATCCCTTTTTGTTTCCAATCTAAATGAATAGGCTGAGAGGTATTAAAAACGTTGCTTAACCCTTGAGATTTGATTGAAAAATCAATCATATAGTCATCTGGTTTCAACTCATATCTGTATTCTAAAAATTCACTTTCAGAAAACTTTAATTTCATTGATACTATAGTATTGTCACCGCTCTTTGTTACACTTGGTTGAAAAGGATGATCTTGCGTATTGTGAGTACGATTATCTGAAGTACCAAATGTAATATTGAAATTACTATTTAAATCCTTTACCATATAAATAGGTAGAGAATCATAATCTACAAACTTCTTCAGCCTAACTTCTGCTAATTGACCACCTTTTCTTTGAAATTTCAATTCAAAAACATCGGTTTCAACAGTAGTCATTTCTTCGCCTGGTAAGGTAGATGCATAAGATATTGCACCCATTTTAGTTTGCAGCGCTGCTACCTGTGCTGAATCTAAAACTTGACTTGATGAATAATCTTCTGCAGTGGTAACTACAGCTTCATTTTGTTTAGAGTTCTTTTTCTCAGCTTCTACCTGTTCTTGTTCGGCTTTCTTTTGTGCTTCAATCTCCTCTGGTGAAGGCTGATTTTGATACATCATATATACTAGGATTCCGAAGATTAATACGAATCCTATAATTGAATTGATGTCTAATTTCTTTTCTTCCATATGTCTTATTGTCTTTCGACTACGCTGAAAATCATCTTCAACGCATTAGTTGATTACTCTTTACGATTAACCAAAAAGTTATCCAATTACTTAAATTGTGCCAACATGACACATTATTTCTTCTTTTGATGCTTTAAAGAAGCTGCTACAAATGATACAAAAAGCGGATGCGGATTTGCTACAGTACTCTTATATTCTGGATGATACTGTACACCAACAAACCAATTATGCGATGGTATTTCTACAATTTCCACAAGTCCTGTATCTGGGTTTAAACCTGTAGCTTTCATGCCTGCAGATTCAATTTGCGTTTTATAATCATTATTAAACTCAAAACGATGTCTATGACGTTCTTTAATTTGAGTTGCACCATATACTTGATGTGCGATACTGTTTTCAACAATATCACAATCCCAAGCACCTAGACGCATTGTTCCGCCTTTATTAACAACATCTTTTTGCGATTCCATTAAGTTAATCACAGGATTTGAAGTTGCTTCATCCATTTCAGTAGAATTAGCATCTTGAAGCCCTAAAACATTTCTTGAGTATTCAATAACAGCCATTTGCATTCCTAAACAAATACCTAAAAATGGAATATTATTTTCTCGTACAAATCTTACAGCATCAATTTTACCTTCTATACCACGTTCACCAAAACCAGGCGCTACAAGTACACCATCTAAGTGTCCTAATTTAAATTCTATATTATCTTCATTTAAAAATTCAGAATGAATAGGTTCAACCTTCACCTTTACTTCGTTCTCAGCTCCTGCATGAATAAATGCCTCTAATATTGATTTATAGGAATCTTGAAGTTCTACGTACTTACCAATTAAACCAATAGTTACCGTATTTTTTGGATTCTTATGACGCGTTAAGAATTCGTTCCAGCGCTCTAAATTTGGTTGAGAACTATCGAGCTTTAACTTTTCTAACACTACTTTATCCAAGCCTTCTTCTAACATTAGGTTTGGTACGTCATATATAGTAGAAGCATCAATTGATTGAATCACCGCTTCCTTTTTAACGTTACAGAAACGCGCTAATTTTTCTTTTAATCCTTCACTCAGCTCATGCTCTGTTCTACAAACCAAGATATCGGCATGTACACCACTTTCCATTAAGGTCTTAACACTATGCTGTGTAGGCTTTGTTTTTAATTCTCCTGCTGCAGATAAATAAGGTACTAAGGTTAAATGAATAACCAAAGCATTATTTTCACCAAGATCCCATTGTAATTGACGTACTGCTTCAACGTATGGTAACGACTCTATATCACCAACAGTACCACCAATTTCTGTTATTACAATATCATAATCACCTGAATTACCTAAAATTTGAATTCTGTGTTTTATTTCATCAGTGATATGTGGAATAACCTGTACTGTTTTACCTAAAAACTCACCACGCCTTTCTTTGTCAATAACACTTTGGTAAATTCTACCTGTAGTAACGTTATTAGCCTGTGATGTTGGTACATTTAAAAAACGCTCGTAATGACCTAAATCCAAATCGGTCTCAGCACCATCATCAGTAACATAACATTCACCATGTTCGTATGGGTTTAATGTTCCTGGATCAATATTTATGTATGGATCTAGTTTTTGGATGGTTGTTCTGTAACCTTGAGCTTGAAGTAATTTGGCTAAAGATGCCGCGATAATACCTTTTCCAAGAGATGAAGATACTCCGCCAGTTACAAAAATATACTTAGGATTTGTAGTCATATTGCGTGATTAAAACGCAGGCAAATTTACAAAATAAAACGAGTAATTTAAGAATTGTTTAAGGTTTGTTAATATGTTATCACGTGGTCAACAGTAAATGTAGTAACACATTTTAAATCAATTATTTGAGTACTTTTTACTTCTTAAAATCCTTCTTAATGGTATAAATCATTTCTTCGAGTCCATTGATTTTAATATCGTGCATCTGTGTCATCATACGACCAAGCTTACCTTCAGGGAATCCTTTTTGTTTAAACCATGTATAATAATATTCAGGTATATCAACTAGATATTCACCTTTATATTTTCCGAAAGGCATTTTATAATGGGCTAACTCAATAAGTGCTTCTTTACTTCCTTCCAACTTATTGAGATTTGTAGCTGTCAAGTTTTTTTAATTCTTCCGCGATATACATATTCCAGCGTTGTTGTTCCGATTTAACAATGGAATGTTCACTTTCTTCATCGTAGCGTTTTTGTGTGTCTCTCAATTCTTGGTTGATAGCATTATGAAGATCATTTAATTGTTGTCTAATATTTGGATTGACTTTTAATTGCTGAATCTGTTTTCTAAACTTTCTTGTATAAAGCTCTGTAATATCAAAGTGTAATTGTTCATGCTTTAAGATGTAATCATTTGACTTTGATTTAATATGCCATGATTTATTCGGATAAAAATGAGATTCTACAGTTGTTGAAAAATCGACAATCTTTCCATTTGATGTTTTAACAGAATAACCGAATGTAATACCCGAAGCCGTTAACGCAACAGCGTTTGTATTTAGAATGGGGTCACCTTTAAAGTCAGCCCAAGTTAAGGTTCTTGATTCGTTCCATTCGATAACTTCTTCATCCTGTTGATTACCAAAAATCAGAAAAATTACAGTTAGGAAAACATATTTTAATTGCATGTTATTGCCAGTTAAAAACGATATCTTTTTCGATATCTGGATGTAAACTGTAATGCACAGGACAAGTATTTGCGGTACGTTCTAAAATCTGTTTGGTTTTATCATCAGCAGAAAATGGTAGATGAACAACAACCTCTATTTTAGAAATTCTTCTTGGGTTACTCGACATTGTTTTAGTAACCTCAGCTGTAGTTCCGGACATATCTACATCCATATCTCTTGCTTTAATTCCCATAACCGTAAGCATACAACTTGCCAGTCCTGTAGCAACAGTATCTGTAGGTGAGAACGCTTCACCTTTGCCATTATTGTCTGTTGGCGCATCTGTGATAAAAGAATTTCCAGATTTTAAATGTGTACTATCGGTACGTAAACCTCCCAAATATTTAACTTTTGATGTCATAGTATTAGTTTACTTTTACGATTCTTAAATCATGATACTTTACAATATAAACCGCCTCATTTTTATAACCTCCAAATAAGGATTTATTATACCTAAACTTATTCTCAACATACTCTGTTTCGATAATGTCATTAGACGATTCATATAAGTCTTCATTTGATGCCAAACGCAATAATAGGTCTAAAGTAATATCAAATCCTCGAGCAACATATTTACTAGGTAAAATTCCAAATTGTTTCTTATAAGCCGCTACAAAACCTTTCTGCTCAGTCTCATTAAAATCCTTATTTACAGATGCATAATGAAACTTTAATTTAGATAAGTTATTATTGGAAATATCCTTTCCTTTAAATGCTTTGCCCTTATCTAATGTCGTTAAAATAATTTCGGTATTGTCATCAACTTCACCGTTAAGCATACTTATAACACTTGATGCGAATGCATTACTTTTAGCCTCTAAAAAGACATAAGTCTTTCCCTCTGGAATCATATCCGTCAAATCCGTTGGGTAGAAAAATGGTAAGCCTGTTTTCTTACTTTTTCTAGCGTATTTTACAGTGGCTCTAGGAAATTCAGCAACTAATTTATCTACATTAGATTTACTAGCAGCATCTGCAAAAATCATTACTCTTGCTTTTAAGGTATCCTTTTTTACAAAATCTATGATGGCCTTTCGTAACAATTCATCCTCAGGAATGGTCTGAAACACATTACTATATAATTCCTTTGGTTTCTTTAATGCCGCCACTACTGGGATTCTATCACTTTTAAGTTCTGAAGCAACTCTATCAAATGATGTTTCATTTATTGGACCTATCACAGCGTCATAGCCAGAAAAGTCATGAGTTCTAAGTAAATCTCCTGTTGCTGCAGTACTATATTTTGTATCCAAAACCTTTAACTCAGTAGAAATACCAAGCTTTTTAGCAGAATCTAATGCCATGGTCACACCAACATGGAAATCTAAAACCAAAGAAAGTAGTTTATTGTTTCTTATTTCACTTTTAGTAACGTCAACAGAATCAGTATCAATCTTATGTAATTGATACGGCAACATTAAGGCTAACTTCTTGGTTTCAAAATTGTTTAAACTTGATATTAATCGAGTCGTCTCCGTATTAACGTTAATACTACTTGTTTCTGCCCCAACTGGTAACTTTAATACCATACCTGCTACTAAACCTGTTTCTTTTAGCTCAGGGTTTAGTACTTCGAGTTCTTCTTGTGTTAAACCAGTTTTAATTTTTAGTCTGTAGAAACCTTCTTTTGGTAAGACTTCATAATAGTCATAATTAGTCTCTACAGGTTTTTCCTCTTCATCTTCAATATTTGGCACATTCAATACATCACCAGGTTGAAGCACCTCATTCATAGATGGGTTTAAAGCTTCAAGATCTGCCACTTTAATGCCAAACTTATAAGCTACACGCCATTTACCTTCTTTCGCTTGAACAGTGTATTTTTTTAATGTATTCTTTAATGTCTGTCTAGAAATGAAGGTTTTATATTGAGGTATTTTAATCTTTTGTCCTTTTTGAAGATTTTCAGAATACAAAAAACGATTCGCTTTCTTAATTTCTTCTTCAGACACACCATATTTTTTAGAAAGTCCGTAAAGTGTTTCTTTTCGTTTTACTTTATGCTTCTTATAACCAATTAGCTCTCTAGAATCTTCTTCAATTGGTTGATTCTTCACCCTTGAATTGGGAATAATTAAAACTGTATTAGGTGCAAGTGTTGTTTTCGCATCAGGATTTAAGGCATAAATATCAAATGGAGTAACCAAATACTGCTTCGCAATACTTTCAATAGTTTCGCCAGACTTTACCTTATGCTCTTTATACTTTTGAGCATTAACAACAAATGTGAAAAGAATTAAAAAGATGGTTATAAAATTTCTCATGTACTTTATGTTAGTTGACCATAATTAAGAAACAAAATTTGGCCATAAGTCACCACAATTTTATTCCCACTCTATTGTCGCTGGCGGTTTTGAGCTGATATCATATACTACTCTATTAACGCCTTTTACTTTATTTATTATTTCATTAGAAGTTTTCTGCAAAAACTCATACGGTAAATTTACCCAATCTGCAGTCATTCCGTCTGTACTCTCAACAGCTCTTAATGCCACACATTTCTCATACGTACGCTCATCACCCATTACACCTACACTATTTACAGGCAATAACATTGCACCTGCCTGCCAAACCTTGTCGTATAAATTCCAAGATCTTAAATTATTGATGAAAATTGCATCAACTTCTTGTAATATACGAACTTTCTCAGGAGTTAGATCTCCAAGAATTCTAATTGCCAATCCTGGACCTGGAAATGGATGACGACCTAACAGGTGCGCATCCATATTCATAGATGCACCAACACGTCTTACCTCATCTTTAAACAATGCTTTTAAAGGTTCTACAACTTTAAGTTTCATAAAGTCTGGCAATCCACCAACATTATGGTGACTCTTTATTGTAGCACTTGGTCCTCCAGTTGCTGAAACACTTTCTATCACATCTGGATAGATAGTGCCTTGCGCCAACCATTTTACATCTTTGATAAGATGTGCTTCATCGTCAAAAACTTCAATGAACACACGACCAATTATTTTTCGTTTTTCTTCAGGGTCGCTCTTACCAGCTAAGGCATCCAAAAAGCGTGCCGAAGCGTCAACACCTTTTACGTTTAAGCCCATGCCTTCGTATTGATGTAGTACATCTTCAAACTCATTCTTACGAAGTAATCCGTTATTAACGAAGATACAATAGAGGTTTTCACCAATAGCCTTGTGCAATAACATAGCAGCCACAGATGAATCTACACCACCAGATAAACCTAATACAACTTTATCATCTCCTAATTGATTCTTGAGATCTTCAACGGTCTCCTCAACAAATGCGTTAGGTGTCCAATCTTGATTTACACCTGCAATTTTCACTAAGAAGTTTTGTAACAATTGGTGACCATCTGTTGAATGGTATACTTCAGGATGAAATTGAATGGCATAAGTATTTTCACCTTCAATTTTATAAGCCGCATTTTCTACATCTTCAGTGCTGGCTAATAATACTGCATTATCTGGTAATTGTTTAATGGTATCACTATGACTCATCCAAACTTGACTACCTTCATGAATGTTTTCAAAGAAATCTTCGTCTGACTTAATGAACTCTAAATGTGCTCTACCATATTCTCTAGTACTTGATTCAGCGACTTCACCACCTGAGAAGTGTGCCAAATACTGTGCACCATAACACACAGCCAACATCGGCTTCTCACCTCTTATATTTGATAAGTCTGGATGTAATACATCTTCACCTCTTACTGAATTTGGACTACCAGATAAAATAACAGCCTGAAAACTATCTGAATCGTTAGGAATTTTATTAAATGGATGAATTTCGCAATAGATGTTTAACTCTCTTACACGTCTAGCAATGAGCTGCGTGTACTGCGAACCGAAATCTAAAATAAGTACTTTGTTGTGTTGCATGCGCAAAAGTAATAATTGATTTTAGAATGACGTTTTTAACTGCTTTATTTTTTCACGAGTTATTGACATCATTTTGATTATGCCATGGACTCTATAATTAGCCTAATATCTTCTTCTGTTGTGTCCGGGTTTATAAAACAAAACCTTGAAACCGTCTCAAACATATCACCATTTTTCCACTTTGTTGGTGTCACTAAAGCAAAACCTTTATTGTGGTTTTCATAAGTCCAATGCGTATAATCTTCTGGTTGCCAACCAATACGTCTATACAACACACAAGACAAACTTGGCTCACGTACCAATTCCACATTAGGATTCTCTTCAATTATTTTACCTGCAATCTGCGCTAATTCTATACCACGTTCTACTGAAGCTTTATAACGATCCGTACCATGAGTCGCTAAAGAGAACCATAATGGTAAACCTCTAACACGACGTGTTAATTGAATCTGATAATCTGCAGGGTTAAAACCATGTGCACCTTCATCTTTAAAAATATCTAGATAAGAACCTTCTTGTGAGTGTGCGTTCTTAGCATAATCTGGATTCTTATAGATCACTGCACCACAATCGTATGGCGAGAACATCCATTTATGTGGATCTATAGTGATACTATCTGCTCTCTCAATACCATTAAATAAATGACGTACAGAATCCGCAATCAAGGCGCCGCCACCATAAGCCGCATCAACATGAAACCACAGTTTCTCTTTTTCACAAACTTCAGCTATACCATCTAAATCGTCAATAATACCTGCATTGGTAGTTCCACCTGTCGCCACAACAGCAAACAAACGTTTCCGTTGGTGGAAGGTTAGATTTTCAATAGTATTTCTTAAATCTTCACCTTTTAATTCTTCTTCAGAATCTACTAGTAAAATATCAACATCTGCAACTTTCGCCATTGCTTTTACTGATGAATGTGCACCAATAGATGTGATAATAAGACCTTTTTCTCTTTTATATGTATCATCTTCTCGCCAGCGTTCTCTTGCTGTAACAATGGCAGATAAATTTGCAGCTGTACCGCCACTTGTAAAAACGCCAAATGCTCCTTCTGTCATGCCAGTTAATGACACCATCCATTTCATAGCTTCATTTTCACAAAAAATACCGCCAGCACCTTCCATCCAATATGCACCATGGATACTAGAAACTGATGTTACCAAATCAAACATAACAGCTGCTCGTGTTGGTGCTGCAGGTACAAAGGCTAAGTTGCGAGGATGATCTACGGGTACATTAGCTTTTGCCAAGTGCTTCTTCCAAAGTTTAAAAGCCTTTTCACCTCCAATACCTTCTTTGGTTATGGTTTCACCTACAAGTTCTTTGAGCACCACAGCTTTCTGTGGCTTTCCTACTTTTTGTTTGGTATGAGATATACGATCTATGGTATACTTCATGACATCCATGGTCATTTCTACCAGATCAAAATCTATTTTATGCATAAACTATTCTAACTTAAGTATTGTAAATTGACCCGATAATGGGTCTAATGATTCTAATAGCGTCGGGATTAATTGACTCCCATATTCTAAATATAATTCTGAAAAGTTGCGATTTCGCTCTTGCAAACTTTGATTAGGAAACAATTGTTCTTGCAACTCAGTACTTCTTTGAATTTGATCAGCTAATGTTTTCTTTTGAGCTTTAAGCAGTCTTTTTTCAAGATATTGTAATCCCTTTATTTGTTTTATTTCTTGAGCCTTTACAGCACCTAAAAAGGACTTATCAGTTTTATCAGCTAAATCGTATAAACCTTTAAATTGAGATTCTAAATGCAGTATCTGTGATGAAAAATCTATATCTATATTCGATATTTTTCGAACTCTTTTATTTATAAATGTGTTACGATTTAGAAATAAATCCTCTAAGGAAATATCTAAATTTTGAAGCTTACGTGATTGCTTTTCTGATGCAACCAAAACAGAATTTCTCAATAACAACATTGGAAATGTTACATTTTGGGCTTCAAAACTAGACTTAAGCTGTAACCAATAAATCATCTCACCGCCACCACCAATATAACATAGGTTTGGTAAAATCACTTCTTGGTATAAAGGCCTCATAATAACGTTTGGGGAGAATCGCTCAGGATGTTCTTCAAGATGTTGTAAAATCTCTTTTTCATCCCATGAAATATCAGTATTATTCACTTTGAAAACAGCATCTTCAAACACAATACGTTCTCTTATATTTCCATCAATATAAAAGAGATTAATCTCTCTTGGGTTCACCTGAACTTTTAGCCCTAAATCCTGAAGGATTTCATTGGTTTTAGAAACCTCTTTAAACGACGTCTGTTGCAATAACTCCTGCTTAAGATTTGGGATAAATTGTCGCTTTAAATCTGAATCATCGGCATCTATAATTACTAAACCATACTCCCCAAATAACGCATTTGCTATATAACGTGTAGCATCTGCTAAATTACTGTGATCTAAATAAGCCTTTTTAAACCAAGCCTTTAACTGTTCAGCATTAATGCTTAGTCCAAATTCGCCTGCAACTACATTGAATACCTCATCTAACCCTTGTGTTCCAAAACGCCCAACAGCACCGGTTTGATTAGAATTCCAACGCACCTTTTTTCCTTTGAAATTGAAGTAATTTATTTCTTCAAAATCGTGGTCCTCAGAAGCCATCCAGTATATTGGCACAAAATTATATTCAGGATAGGCTTCCTTTAGCTGTTTAGTTAAATTAATTGTTGAAATGATTTTGTATAAAAAATATAACGGACCAGTAAAAAGGTTCAATTGATGACCAGTGGTGATTGTAAAGGTTCTAGAGTCTTTTAGACTTTCAATATTAACCTGTGTCACATTTGAGGTTTGTAAATCTTTATACTGATTACTCAGCACGTCAAAAAGTACCTTTCGACTGCGCTCAAGGTGACCACTTTTTAACTTTTCTTCAATCTGCGCTTTAAAATCTTCTATGGTTGGGTACCGGTTGTAGAGTGCTTTTAATTCAGGTTTCTGATCTAGATAATCACAAATAAAATCTGAAAAGTAATTAGTGTCTCTAAAAGCGATACAGTCGGTTGGCATAGTTTTATTTTTCGGTCTGTAAATATACGGCAAGCGCAAATTATAACTACTAATTTTTAGTTAATTCAAGCATCAAAGGTCTATCTCAAAGTTGAAGTGATTATATTTACTTTTTCAAACTAACAAAACAATATGCGTTATCTTATTCTCTTAGCATGTCTTGCTATCAGTTTTCCATCAACTATAAATGCTCAAAATTTACAATCACCTAGCGATTTTTTAGGTTACGAATTGGGCACACAATTTAGCAGAAATCATGAAGTTATAGATTATTTTAAAGCTGTGAGTGCAGCAGTTCCAAGTCATGTAAAACTTGAAAAATATGGTGAGACCACTGAAAGAAGAAATTTATACGTGGCTTATATCACTAGCGAGGCTAATATGGCTCAACTCGAAACCATAAGAGAGAATAACCTTAAAAACGCCGGAATTTTAGAAGGTAAACCAACAGCCACTGATATTGCTATTGTGTGGTTAAGTTATAATGTGCATGGTAATGAAGCATCTTGTTCTGAAGCAGCGATGCTTACCATGTATAAATTACTAACTGAACGTAAGGATTTACTTGAAAACACTGTAGTAATTATCGATCCTAGTGTTAATCCTGACGGAAGAGATCGTTACGTCAATTGGTATAACAAAGTCGCGCATCAACCATATAATACAGACATACAAGCCAACGAACATAATGAACCTTGGCCAGGTGGAAGACCAAATCATTATCTTTTTGATTTAAATAGAGATTGGGCTTGGGCAACACAAATTGAATCAGAAACGCGTTTAAAAGTATACAATAAATGGATGCCACATATTCATGCAGATTACCACGAACAAGGACCAAACGAGCCATATTATTTTGCACCAGCGGCAGAACCATTTCATGAGATAATTACAGATTGGCAACGAGACCTACAAACCGAAGTAGGAAAAAATAATGCGAAATATTTTGATGCTGAAGGTTGGTTATTCTTTACTAGAGAGCGTTTTGACTTATTCTACCCAAGTTATGGGGATACTTACCCTACATATATGGGCGCGATTGGGATGACATACGAACAAGCAGGTCACGGTATTTCCGGGCTTGGTATTCTTAACGATGAAGGTCATGTTTTAACTCTAAAGGAACGCTTAACGCACCATACAGTTACGAGTCTTTCTACAGTTGAAGTTGCTTCAAAAAATGCAAAACAGCTAAATACTGAGTTTGCGAAATTCTTTCAAAATTCCAACTTAAAATACAAGAGCTATGTTCTAAATGGAAATGAGGATAAAATTGACAAGTTAATATCGTTTCTAGACAAGCATGAGATCAGCTATGAAAAACCAAATACCTCAAAAGTTTCGGGTTACAATTACAGTACAGCTAAACAAGGTAGTTTAAATCTTGACGACCACACTTTAGTGGTTCATACAAGTCAACCAAAAGGTAAAATGATTAAGGTGCTTTTTGAACCTAATGCGAAACTTTCAGATTCACTAACTTATGATATCACTGCTTGGTCAGTACCTTATGCCTATGGTTTAGATGCGGTTGCCACTACCACCAAAGTAAGCAGTACAAAACCAGACAACAACAAATCTATTTCTAAGATTAATGATGCTTATGGTTACGTTAGCAAATGGAATTCTATGGATGATGCTCAGTTTCTAGTTGCATTATTAAAACATAATATTAAAGTAAGATTCACTGAGAAGCCATTCAAATCAAATAATACAAATTTTGAAAGAGGTTCTTTAATCATCACAAAAGGAGATAACAAACATATCAATGATTTTGTAAGCACTTTAAATACACTTGCTCAAAAGCATAAACAACCTCTTACTGAGATATATTCAGGATTCTCTCAAAGCACACCAGATATTGGTTCGCCGGACATTAAGTTAATAAATAAACAAAAGGTTGCTGTATTAACTGGTGAAGGCACGTCTTCTCTAAGCTATGGTGAAGTATGGCATTTCTTTGAACAACAATTGGGATATCCAATAACATCAATAAATACAGATGACTTAAGCAATACCAATCTAAGAAAATACAACGTTTTAATACTTCCTAATGGCTATTATGGTAGTGTCCTTAACGAGAGTAATATGACAAAAATTAAGGATTGGGTACGTTCTGGTGGAAAGGTAATTGCTATTGATGGTGCATTGAGAAGTTTTGCAGGTAAAGATGGTTTTAACTTATCTTATAAATCATCAGACAATAGTAGTGAAAACAACAATTTGGTACCATATGCTGAGCGTGAACGTCAATACACAAACCAACTGATTACTGGTGCCATCTTTAAAACAAAAGTAGATGACACACATCCCATGGCTTTTGGTTATGGTCAGGATTACTTTACCTTAAAATTGGGTAGTTCTGCCTATAACTTATTAGATAATGGTTATAATGTCGCTTATCTAGATGATACTAAAGTGTACTCGGGTTTTGCCGGAAAAGATGCACTTGCAAATTTAGAAAGTACACTAATTTTTGGTGAGGAACGCAAAGGAAATGGAAGCTTCATTTATTTTGTTGACAATACATTATTTAGAAGTTTCTGGGAAAATGGCAAATTATTTTTTGTCAACTCCATATTCTTTGTAAACAATAACGCATACGAGCTATAATTAAATGCCACAAACCTCAGTTGTTTCATTTTTTAAATACAAAGGCTTTAGAAATAAATGGCAAGCCCTCGGCCGCATGGGTAGACCACCTTTATTAAAATCAACAATAGAAGGTTTATCTTTTTGGAAAGCATTGGGAAGTGGAAGTGGCAATGGTTTTTCAATTTGGCCAGACTTCTCAACATTTGGCTTATTAACTGTTTTTAATTCTGAGCGTGATGCTAAAACATTCCTAGCCTCTCATATAATGGATGAATACACTAAGGATAGTGAAAATTTCAGCCATATATTAATGCATACCGTGAAAGCCCATGGCGAATGGAGTAAACAATCACCATTTCAATCTAGTGCAAAATTTAACCAATCTAAACCACTCGCGGTGATTACACGGGCTACTATTAAACCAAAACTGGCTTATAAATTTTGGAAATATGTACCATCGGTTTCAAAATCAATGGACGGACATAAAGGACTTATTTATTCTAAAGGAATTGGTGAATGGCCAATTTTAATGCAGGCCACATTTTCACTTTGGCAAAAAGGTGAAGATATGATGGCTTATGCCTATAAGAACCAAAAGCACGCCGATATGGTTAAAAAAACTAGAGAGCTAGGTTGGTATTCAGAAGAATTGTTTTCTAGGTTTCATCCTTTTGAAATACAAGGTAACCTCATCGATTTTAAGATGTAACCTCACCGTATAGATCGAAATCTTCGGCTTCTACAATCTTTACTGTGGTAAATTCACCGGTTTTTAAATAAGTAGCAGTGGCATCGATTAAGACTTCGTTATCAACATCTGGTGAATCAAATTCTGAACGTCCAACAAAATAATTACCTTCTTTTCTATCAATAACTACTTTAAATTCTTGACCTATTTTCTGCTGGTTTAATTCCCAAGAGATTTGAGATTGAATTTCCATAATCTCATTGGCACGTTGCAGTTTGACTTCTTCAGGTACATTATCTTCAAGATTATATGCATGTGTATTTTCTTCATGAGAATAGGTAAAACATCCTAAACGTTCAAAACGCATTTCTTTAACCCATTCTTTTAATGTCTGAAAGTCTTCTTCAGTTTCACCTGGATAACCCACAATCAAGGTTGTTCTTATCGTCATTTCTGGAACAGCAACTCTAAATTCTTTTAAAAGCTTGGTTGTTTTTTCTTTTGTAGTTCCACGACGCATACTCTTCAAAATAGAGTCAGATATATGCTGTAAAGGAATATCTAAATAGTTACAAATTTTTGGTTCACGCTTCATTACATCAAGAACATCCATAGGAAATCCTGTCGGAAATGCATAATGCAAACGAATCCAATCAATCCCTTCAACCTTTACTAAATTCTCAAGAAGCTCTGCTAGATTTCTTTTTTTGTATAAATCTAAACCGTAATAGGTTAAATCTTGAGCAATCAGGATTAATTCCTTTACTCCATTAGCAGCTAATTTTTCAGCTTCAGTAACCAGTTCTTCTATGGGTGTACTCTTGTGTTTGCCGCGCATTAATGGAATAGCACAGAAACTACAAGGTCTATCACAACCTTCAGCAATCTTTAAATACGCGTAATTCTTAGGAGTGGTTGTTAAACGTTCACCTATGAGTTCGTGCTTATAGTCTGCACCAAGAGCTTTTAATAAACTTGGCAATTCAGTAGTACCAAAATACTGATCTACATTAGGAATTTCTTTCTGCAAATCTGGTTTGTAGCGTTCACTCAAACATCCTGTAACAAAAACTTTATCTACATCGCCCTCTTCTTTCTTTTGCATATAGTGTAAAATAGTATTCACACTTTCCTCTTTGGCATTATTAATAAAACCACAAGTATTAATAACTACAACATTACCTTCTTGTTCGTGAACTACATCTTTTCCACTAGCTTTAAGCTGTCCCATTAACACTTCACTGTCATAAACATTCTTACTGCAACCGAGTGTTACAACATTAATTCTATTCTTTTTTAAAGTCTTTGTTCTCATACCTTCAATAAAACAGTGCGCAAAGATAAGGAACAAATTAGGATTTCAGATTGTTGATTTACGATTTAGGGATTTGGGATTTGGGATTTGGGAGTTCTAACTACAAACTATCTCTTCACACTTTTTACTTTACACCTAAAACTAAATAATGAAAAGAATTAAACCTTTTATATATTTATACGTCTAAAGTAGAAAATACCGAAATGCGCTATATAAATTATCTAGTTTTGATATGGATCATGGTTGTTAGCCATTCATGTTCAAGCAACAATGAGAATAATGATCCTAATGATAATAATCCACAAACTGAAGAGATTTATTATCCGCCTATAAACTCTGATATTTGGGAGACAAAAACAATCGCAGATCTTAATTGGAATAACTCTGAACTGCAACCTCTACTAGATTATTTAGACAATAAAAACACAAAAAGCTTTATGATGCTTCATGATGGTAAAATTGTCGTGGAGCGTTATTTTAACGGCCATTCAAACACATCACCTTGGTATTGGGCTAGTGCCGGTAAAACCTTAACAACTGCAATGGCAGGAATTGCGGAAGATGAAGGAATTTTAGACATTAATAACAAAGTAGCAGACTATATCGGTACAGGTTGGACAAGTGCGCCTTTAGAAAAGGAAAACTTAATCACCTGTAAGCATCTTCTATCGATGTCATCTGGTTTAGATGACAGTATTGGTGATGATACGTCACCTACAAATTTACAATTCGTCGCAGATGCTGGTACACGTTGGGCCTATCATAATGTTTATGTAAAACTACAAGATGTAATATCTGCTGCAAGCAACCAAAGTTGGTCTAATTACTTCAATACGAAATTGAAAAATAAAATAGGAATGACAGGCGCTTGGTTACAAAATAATGATTTTAATGTGTATTGGAGTACTTCTCGAAGTATGGCAAGATTCGGTCTGCTAATTTATGCAAATGGTAAATGGCAAGATGAACAAATCATACCTGAAGCCTATTTAAGTGAAGCCACAAATACTTCTCAAAACCTTAACAAATCTTATGGTTACATGTGGTGGCTGAATGGCAAATCATCGTTTAGATCGCCACAAACACAAATTGAATTTACAGGTGAACTCATTCCTAATGCACCAAACGATATGTATGCAGCCTTAGGTAAAAATGACCAAAAAATCTATATTGTACCTAGTAAAAAACTCGTTGTCCTAAGAATGGGTGAAGCCGCTGATACCGAAAACTTCGCTTTATCTAATTTTGATAATGAGCTTTGGGAAAAAATCAACGCACTTATTAATTAGTTATAATCTTTAGGAGCTTTTCTCGCTTTAGAAGCTTGCTCATAAATATAAGCCCATTCAAGTAGTTGTTTTTCTTTAAGTGATTTCGAAATAAAAGTTAAACCCTTTGGGACTCCTGTTTTTGTATAACCCATAGGAACCGTTATTGCAGGATACTCAGCAACTGCAGCATAAGCAGCGTGATAGTTATTAATTGAAAGGTATCCATCTAAATTATTTTGCTTCATAGGAACATCAAAAAACTGTTTCCCATTGGTTTTTAAAGTATCCTTTATCTTTTCTAAAAAAACCTCATCGCCATTATCATTAACAATACCTCTGAACAGACTTTGCCCATAAGGCATTGTGCTAACTGAGTCTTTAGAATTAAAAGCCATGACATCAGCTACTGTTCTTAATTTAATACTGGAATTTGCATAACTCTCCATGTAATTTGGCAAATCCTTTTTCATATCTATATTCAGTAAATTGATAAAATTAGGTAGGTTTATATCTTGCTCTTCTATTTCTACAATTTGAGCACCTTGAAGTTTTAAAACTTCAACTGCTTTATTGAACAATGAGTCATTCATTAGAGACTTAGGTGCACCAAAACGTTTTCCTTGTAAATTTGCTTCTTGAATCTTTTCTGTATAAAATCCTGAATCCCAAAGAATCATAAATGATTTAGAATCTGAGACATCTTCTCCAAAAATGGCATCAAGTACAATAGCATTATCTATTACAAATCTAGTAATTGGCCCTGCTGTATCTAATGTAGAAGAGATTGGCACTACTCCACTTCGACTTACTAAACCTACAGTTGGTTTTAAACCAACAACTGAGTTTTGACTTGCTGGTGATAGAATTGAACCAGCGGTTTCACTGCCAATAGTAGCGGCCGCAAAATTGGCGGATGCCGAAACTCCACTACCAGAACTAGAACCACCAGTATCGATAATTTCTCGCCCATAAGGATTTAAGGTTTGACCACCAATTGCCGAATAACCACTTGGACAAGAACCGCAAAAGAAATATGCCCATTCACTCAAGTTTGCTTTACCTAAAATTAATGCACCTTTTGATTTCAATTGTTTTACTAAAAACGCGTCTTCAGTTATATTATCTTTTAAGGCGACAGCACCAGCTGTTGTTGGCATACCTGAAGCATTTATATTATCTTTTAAAAGGATTGGCATTCCATATATTAAATGATTTTCATCGCTAGCCTGATCTAAAGCTTTTGCTTCTTTAATCACATTTGGATTAATTGAAATTACTGAATTTAGTGATAAGTTATTTTCCCTGTCGAACTTTCTGATACGATATAAATAAAATTTTGTCAATGCTACATAATCAAATTTACCTTCTGAAATGTGCTTTTGAAGTTTTGGAATATCTTGTTCTAAAATTAATGGCTTTAAACGCTCATAATCTGCTTTAGTAAAATCTTCCATCTGAAGATTGATTTCTGCCCAAATATCTGATTTAGAAATATGCTTAGAATCTAAGACTTTAAATTTGACATCTTTAGTTGAAATAGCATCTAAATCTGAAGAATCTTGACTGTATTCAACAGTTTCTGATTTGGATACAGGTTCTCTAGCGTCTCGAGAAGTAGAATCTTTGCATGAATAGACTAATAGAAAAATGAAAATGATAAATAAAAATCGCATGGTAAGTGTATTTCTATAAAAATACAAAAAGCCCTATTAGATTTCAAATCAGCTAATAGGGCTCAGTTTATTTATTAAGATTCCTGATCTTGCAGGAATTATTTTATTTAAAGAAAGAATCTACAAACTCATATTTATTAAATACTTGCAAATCTTCGATGCCTTCCCCAACTCCAATATATTTTACAGGTATTTTAAACTGGTCAGAAATACCAATAACAACTCCACCTTTTGCTGTTCCATCTAGCTTTGTAACAGCTAATGATGTTACTTCTGTTGCAGCAGTAAATTGCTTAGCTTGCTCAAATGCATTTTGACCTGTTGAACCATCTAAAACCAAGAGTACATCATGAGGCGCATCCCCAACAACCTTCTGCATTACTCGTTTTACTTTAGACAACTCATTCATTAAGTTAACCTTATTGTGTAAACGACCAGCTGTATCTATGATAATAACATCTGCATTTTGGTTAACACCAGATTGTAAAGCATCGAAAGCTACTGAAGCAGGATCTGAGCCCATTTCTTGTTTTACCATTGGTATATCTACACGATCTGCCCAAACTTGCAATTGATCAATAGCCGCAGCCCTAAAAGTATCTGCTGCACCCAGCACGACATTCAAACCTTTATTTTTAAACTGATACGCCAACTTACCAATTGTTGTTGTTTTACCAACACCATTAACTCCTACAACCATTAAAACATATGGTGTTTTTGTTCCATCTTCTTGTTTTGGTAATTCCGGAATTGTGTAATCTGTATCTTCACCAGAATTGGTTTCTGATAATAAACCAGCAATCTCCTCTCTTAGAATTTTATTTAACTCAGAAGTTCCAAGATATTTATCTCTCGCAACGCGTTCTTCTATGCGTTCTATAACCTTTAAAGTCGTATTAACTCCAACATCACTGGTTACTAATACTTCTTCGAGGTTATCTAAGACATCATCATCTACTTTAGACTTACCTGCAACCGCCTTGTTTAGCTTTGTAAAAAAGGAGGATTTAGATTTTTCTAAACCTTTATCAAGTGTTTCTTTCTTTTCCGATGAAAAGATTTTCTTAAAAAAACTCATTCAATATTCTATTTGCTTTGACTAAAGCAATAATCTTGCCCTTGGCTGGAAACTGCTAAGTTGTCATATAGGGCTCAAATATAGCCATAAAAAAACTGCTTTCAAATGAAAGCAGTTTTGTAAATCTATATCTCTATAATAAGATTATTTCTTATTTAAAAAGTCATTGACAAATTCTGGTGCCATTACTGATTCTACAAACATGTATGCTCCAGTTTTTGGTGATTTCACCATTTTGATAGCTTTTGTCAAACGCTTAGATCCTGTCTGTAAAGATGCTACTGATTTCTTTGCCATGATTTATTATTTTATCTCTTTATGTACTGTCATACGCTTAAGGATAGGATTAAATTTCTTAATCTCCATACGACCTGGCGTATTCTTTTTGTTCTTTGTTGTGATATATCTTGAAGTTCCTGGTTGACCAGAAGCCTTGTGCTCTGTGCACTCTAAGATAACTTGTATTCTATTTCCTTTCTTTGCCATCGTAAATTGACTTTAATCGAATGCTATTATTTGTAAAAACCTTTTGCTTTAGCTTCCTTTAATGCTGCAGAGATACCAATTTTGTTGATAGTCTTTAATGCTGCTGTAGAAACCTTAAGCGTTACCCACTTATCTTCTTCTGGAATGTAAAAACGCTTCTTAATTAAGTTAGCGTTAAACTTGCGCTTAGTTTTATTCATGGCGTGAGAAACGTTGTTTCCAACCATTGCTTTTTTCCCAGTAAGTTCACAAACTCTTGACATTGTATTCTTTCTTTAGGTGTGTTATTCTTTTCTGTTGATTTTACCAATTTTAATTTAAAGTATTTTCAAACCTTAATTCGTGTAAAATCATAACATCCGAAAAAGGATATTTCAAAACAGGGTGCAAATTTAGTAAAACTTTACATTTCAACAAATAGAAATGATTACTTTTTTAAAATTTCTTTTCTAAGCATTTCAAAAGCCTTATTGGTGGCTTTATTAATAACCTTTTGGCGGTGATTACCGAAGTTAAATTCTTCAGAATACACGCCTTCATTTGTGGAGATAGCAATGCAAACTGTTCCTACCTCTGCATCGGACTCACCTTTTGTCGGACCTGCATTTCCCGTTGTACTAATTGCATAATCTGTATTAAACAAAGTTCTTACATTCTGTGCCATAGATTCAGCTACTTCCTTACTTACAACAGAATATGTTGTAATATCATCTTCTTTTACGTTTAATATATCAACCTTAGCCTCTGTAGCATAGCTTACGACACTTCCCTTAAAATATGCCGAAGCACCTTCTATGGCTGTTATTGTTTGTGCAATTTTTCCACCGGTACAACTTTCTGCTATAGATATGGTTTTTCCTCTTGATTTTAACTCATTTCCAATCAGCTCTTCTATCGACGCATCTTCTTCGTAACCAACAAAAATATCTTGAATCTGAGGTAATAATGCTTCTACCTGTTTTTGAAGTTCAGCCTCCAAAACAGCTCTATTATTATGCTTCCCTGATAACCTTAATTTCACTCTACCCAGACTTGGTAGATATGCTAATTTAATAAAACTTGGCAATGCATCTTCCCACGCTTCAATTCTATTCGCTATAGCACTTTCACCAAGACCTAAAGTAAGTGCAGTTCGATGTTTAATGAAAGGAAATTTAAAGGTTGCCCTCAATCTTGGAATAACGTCGTAAGTTATTAAAGCCTTCATTTCATATGGTACGCCTGGCAATGACACGAAGACCTTCCCATTGCGCTCTAACCACATACCAGGCGCCGTACCAAACCTATTCTTTAATACTGTAGATTGTGATGGTACCAAAGCTTGGCGTCGGTTTAAATCTGAAATTGGGGTATTAATATATTTCTCAAAAAGGTGCTCTACATGAGCTAGTACATCTTTGTCTTCAATTAAAACATCATTGAAGTACTCACAAATAGTGTGTTTGGTAATATCATCCTTAGTTGGTCCTAAACCACCAGTGATAATAATAATGTCTGCGTTGCCTTCTGCTTCTTCAAGAGCTTTTAAAATATGTTCCTTATCATCTTGAACTGAAGTAATTTGATAAACTGAAACACCTATTTTGTTGAATTCTTTACCTAGAAACGCAGAATTTGTATCTATGGTCTGACCAATGAGTATCTCATCGCCAATTGTAATTATTTCGGCTTGCATTTATAATCCGAAGTCGGCCTTTATTTCGTTTGTAGCATTTTCAACGGCTTCTAAAACCACTGCAAGTTGATTTTCAACATTTTTATCCGCTTGCTTAAACTTACCCCAATCTTGAACCTCAATAAGTTCATCATACACACCTAAATCGAACAATTGTATTGTTGGTTTCATTTTATGCGCAGCTTGGTAGGCTTCAGTAAAATCACCAGATGGTACTGCAACTTTCAAACGTTCCGCATCTTCAGGAACTTCTTCTATAAAGGCTGCTGCTAGTGCCATCACAAAATCTTCATCATTATCAGCCATTTCACGTACCATGTCTAATTTATAATATTGTGCCATTTATTTTATTTTATTTTTATCGAAAACATTTCTTGGTTCTCAATATATCCTTTTAATTCATCGTTTGCAAAAACCTTACCAACTCCTGCAGGAGTTCCTGTAAAGATAATGTCTCCTATTTTTAAAGTAAAGTATTTTGAAACATATTCTATAAGTTCATCAATCTTCCAGAGCATTAAATTGGTATTGCCAGACTGCACAACCTCATCGTTTTTCTTTAAACTGAAACTTAAATTGTTTAAATTTTCAAACTTTTCTTTTGGAAGCCATTTCCCAATAACAGCAGCACCGTCAAAGGCTTTAGCCTTTTCCCAAGGTAAACCTTTTGCTTTTAATTGTGCTTGTAGGTCTCTAGCCGTAAAGTCTATTCCAAGTCCGATTTCGTCATAGTATTTATGAGCAAATTTTTTATCTATGTACTTGCCTACTTTCTTAATTTTTACCAAGACTTCTACTTCATGGTGAACTTCATTTGAAAAATCTGGAATGAAAAACGGCTGTTTCTTCAATAAAATAGATGAATCTGGTTTTAAAAACACAACTGGGTCTGTTGGTTTTTCGTTTTCTAATTCTTTAATGTGGTCAGTGTAATTGCGACCTATACAGATGAGTTTCACTTTTATTAGACTACTTAGACTTGTTAGACTTGCTTAGATTAATTTGACAAAGTTAAGGATATTGCAGGAATAGATTTTTCTTCACTCTTATACTTCTTTGCTGAATAAAAAATCCATCTACCAGAAACATATGTCGCAACTGTAAATTTCCCGGCTTCTTCACAAGTACTTGACAAAATTGGATGATATTTTAATCGCTTTTCTTTCTTTTTATTTTCAAAGTGATAAGTCACCTCTTCTACATTATAAGGAATATACAACCATTCAAAAGCTACATAAACACCTTCATACGGAAAAAGAATATAGTATTCTGAAATATCTACTTCTGCAAATTTTTGCTTCTTCTTTAGACTTACGATAACATTTTCTTTTAAAATATCTTCACCGGGAAGACTGTCTTTACCTACAGAAAATAATCGTAACCTAAATTTTGATTTTTTATTCTTAAAATTACCAAAATGGAATTTTACAGATTTTAAAAACTCTGTCTTTTCATATTCATCATTATATGGAAAGTACAATGCCATAATCCAGGGGTTTTCTGCCATTGAACCATAACCTTGACATAACTCTGAATCTTCTATTTCATTTACAACGATATTAACATCATCTATCTTTTCGTTTATAAAAACTTCATCAAGAACTTCAGATTTAGATTTTAGATAGATTTTACTGGCATTTAAAAACATTGAAATAGTCAAACTACTATCCTCATAACCTAAAGAAGATAACTTAACTATTTTATTAAGATCATCCTTTTTAATATCTAAACTGTAAGTACCATCTTCATCACTGGAAGTACCCGATTGAGATGCTAAAATTGAAATATTTACGTAAGGAACTGGCGCATTTGTCTCCTTATCTAATACAACACCTTTTGCAGTTTGGGATTGGGAGAATAGCAGAATTGGAAATAGTAAAAAGAGCAGTCGCATAACTTTAAATTGAGATTCCTGCCTTCGCAGGAATGACAGTCTATGATTGATAAACCTACAAGGCTACAAAAACCTTACAGCATTAGAGATTTCTACTTTCACAGAAACTTTTACCCCAATTTATTATTAAACTGTCGTAACTTTATAGCAGTTAACACTTTTTTAGTATACAACGGAAAGTCTGCATTTAGCAACCAACCAAAATAGCCAGGCTCTTGTTCTAAAATGTCGACAACACGCTTCCCTTTGTGTTTTCCAAAGGAAAAACACTCTTCACCTTCTTTATTATAAATGATAAATCCAGCAAAATCTGCAAACTTCTTACGTGCACTAAACTCAGCTAAAAACTTAGTACTATTTTCTAGTTCTTCATATCGTGATAATTGCGCTTTCAAAACTTCATATGTAGCTTTGGTATCAGCTTCTGCACTATGTGCATCATTAAGATTTTTATCGCAGTAGAATTTATAAGCTGCACTCAGGGTACGTTGTTCCATCTTATGAAATATAGTTTGTACATCTACAGATTGTCTATTCTTCATATCAAAATCTACGTCTGCCCTAAGCATTTCTTCTGCTAATAAAGGAATATCAAAACGGTTAGAATTAAAACCGCCTAAATCTGAATCTTTAATTAGGTTATACACTTCCTTAGAAATCTCTTTAAATGTTGGTGCATCAGCAACATCTGCATCAGATATGCCATGTACCTGTGTAACCTCCGGTGGAATAGGAATTGTTGGATTTACTTTTTTTGTATATGTTTCTTCCTTTCCATCTGGATAAACTTTAAGAATAGATATTTCTACAATTCTGTCTTTAGATATATTGATTCCGGTTGTCTCTAAATCAAAGAAACAAATAGGTTTATTCAGGTTGAGTTGCATAAACAATAGTTTTAAGCAAATGTAGTGCATTTACTTCACTAAATACTACCAACAAATTTGATTTTAAGGTTAAAATAACCGAATTTAGTTACATCGATTAATCAAAGAAAATGAAGACTAAACTAGATAGTACTATTCAATTTAATTGTGGAATTATAATGAATAACAGATTCATGTTGGCGCCATTGACAAATCAGCAAAGCCATGAAGATGGACAATTATCTGATGACGAATTTAAATGGTTAACCATGCGTGCAAAAGGTGGATTTGGCTTGGTAATGACATGCGCTTCGCATGTTCAAGAGATTGGAAAAGGGTTTCCTGGTCAACTTGGCATATTTTCAGACAAATTAATTGAAGGTCATAAAAAATTAACCGCTAAAATACAATCATACAACAGCTTAGCGGTTGCACAACTGCATCATGCAGGTATGCGGTCTCCCTTTGATGTCATTCACCAAAAGGCTGTTTGCCCTTCTGAAAGTCAGAAACATAATGCTAGAGCACTCAGTTTAGATGAAGTATATAAATTACGTAATGACTTTATTAATGCAGCTGTAAGAGCACAAACTTCTGGTTATGATGGTGTTGAAGTTCATGGTGCACATGGCTATATTCTAACCCAGTTTTTAAGCTCAGAAATTAATAAAAGAACCGATATTTATGGTGGATCCTTAGATAACCGCTCACGACTTATTTTTGAAATTATTGAAGGAATTAGAGAGAAATGTGGACAAAATTTTCTTATTGGTATTAGGCTCTCACCTGAAAGATTCGGCATGAAGCTTTCTGAAATAAAATTGATTAGTCAACAACTTATAGATAGTCAGTTAATTGACTTTTTAGACTTATCACTTTGGGATTGTTTTAAAAAACCTCAAGAATATCTTGATAGTGATAAGAATCTTTTAGAACATGTTCTAGAGCTTAATTATAAAAATGTAAAACTCACTGTTGCTGGAAATATTAGAAGTGGTGAAGATGTTCAGAAAATTTTAAATGCAGGTGTAGACTTTGTAACTATTGGAAGGTCTGGTATTTTGCATCACGACTTTCCAAAAAAGGTTATTGAAAACTCTAATTTTAAACCAATACAAAATCCTGTTTCTCCAGAGTATTTAAAGTCCGAAGGTCTAAGCGATACCTTTATTAATTATATGCGTCGATGGGAAGGTTTTGTTACTCACTAATAAAAAAAGCACAATCTGATGATTGTGCTTTTGTGTTTGATAAAAGATCGCCACGACTTTTTCACAAAAGTCTCTCAATGGCAGTCTATTTTTAAATTTCTCTATCGCTATCCCAAGCTTCTAAATAATCTTTAACTGCTTTTACAAATTGGCCACCAAGTGCACCATTAACCACACGATGGTCGTATGAATGTGACATAAACATTCTATAACGTATACCAATAAAATCACCTTGAGGTGTTTCTATTACCGCTGGTACTTTTCTAATTGCACCTAATGCTAAAATACCAACTTGTGGCTGGTTAATAATTGGCGTACCCATAATACTACCAAATGTACCAACATTAGTTACCGTATAAGTTCCGTCTTGAATTTCATCTGGTTTTAACTGACCAACACGTGCTCTGTTTGCCAAATCATTAACCTTCTTTGCCATACCTAAAAGATTCAGTTGGTCTGCATCTTTTATTACAGGCACAATAAGGTTACCATCTGGTAAAGCAGCAGCCATACCAAGATTAATATGTTTCTTCTTGATGATACTATCACCTTGAACGGAAATATTCATCATTGGGTAATCTCTTAAAGCTTTAGCAACAGCTTCCATAAAGATTGGTGTAAAGGTTAGATTTTCACCTTCACGTTTTTTAAACGCGTCTTTATGTTTCTTTCTCCAGTTCCATATATCTGTAACATCAGCTTCAATGAATGATTGTACATGAGCAGATGTTTGAACCGAATCGACCATATGCTTAGAAATGAGTTTGCCCATTCTGGTCATTTCTATGATTTCATCTTCACCATTCGTTACTACTGCTTGTTGAGCAACTTTCTTCTCAACAGGTTTAGCTGGTTGTGATTTTGATACTTCTACTTTAACAGGCTTTACCTCAACTTTTTTAATTTTAGCAGGTTGAGACCCTCGAGATTGTAAATAAGCTTTGATATCATTTTTAGTCACACGACCATCTTTTCCTGTACCTGGAACTGTATCTAATTCTTCCTGAGAAATACCTTCTTGCTGAGCAATATTTCTAACTAATGGAGAATAAAAACGGTCTCCAGATGAAATTACTGGTTCTACAACGGCCTTAGCAGTTACAACAGTTTGCGCTACTTCTTCAACCACTTGTGGTGCTTCAACCTCTTCGACAATAGGTTCGCTAGCTGGTGCCGTAACAGATTCTGTCCCTTCACCTTCAATTTCAATAACAGCAATCGTCTGCCCAACCTGAACTACATCATCAACATCAAAAAGCTTTTCTACCAAAACACCATCAACTTCACTTGGCACCTCACTATCTACTTTATCGGTTGCAATTTCTAAAACAGCTTCGTCCATCTCAATGGTATCGCCAACTTCTTTAAGCCAAGACGTAATTGTTGCCTCCGCAACAGATTCTCCCATTTTAGGTAATTTAAGTTCAAACTTTGCCATATTAATAATTTAAAGGTCTTTATTTGATAATCGAATGCAAAATTACTAAAAAAAGTAATGTTTTTTTGATTTTATTTTAAATATTATTCCAATATAGATTGTACTTCACCACGCAATACGCTACTGTCACTTCCGAGGATAAAATTAGCGTTTTTCGGCAAAAACCTAAAAAGTACATTGTCTTGCCCTGCTTTTAGTTTCATATCATGAATAACAGCTTTAATTTCAAAATCATTCAAGTTGTAAATATGAATACTGAAAGGCTTCATATTGCTTTTAACTTCAGAGTAATGTTGAATAGATGATCTAAAATGACGATGTAATCCTTCTATCTTTTCAATTGAATACAAAAATACTTCATCAGTCAATATCTTTTCTTCATTTGATACTGACTTTAATCTTTGTAATAATTGAATTGCCAACGACACCAACAAGTTAAACACTAAGTATTGTTTAAAATGCTTCTCGTAAAAAATTTGCATCGCCCCATAAAACCGTTTGGCATAATTTGCGTCTTTTAACGTACTTTCACCTTTAAAGTGAATAATGGTTGTTTCACCAAAGTAGTAATTATCATAACCAGCCTTTAAGACTTTGTATGATAAATCTATGTCTTCACCATACATAAAATAGTCTTCATCAAAACCACCAACAGCATCGTAAACAGTTTTCTTAACAAACATAAATGCCCCGACAAGTACATCAACTTTACTTGAAGCGTCTGACTGAATATGACTAGCATAATAATCGTTAGACTTACCAATCATCTTTTTGAAAGCAACTTTAGGGTAAGGAATATTTCGTTTGCTTTCTGGCAGAAATTTACCTCGACCATCAATCAATTGACAACCTACTATCCCCAAATTTTCTTTTTCTATTGAAAAATCAAGTAGCATCATAAATGTAACTTCTGACACAACCGTATCTGGATTAAGAATGCACAAATACTCACCTTTAGCTTCTTTAACAGCAATATTATTTCCTTTTGAAAATCCTGAGTTTTCTTTATTCTCAATCAACTTAACATTTGGAAATAGATCCATCACCATCTCACAACTATTATCTGAAGAATCATTATCTATTACTATGATTTCAGAATCAATATCTGTAATCGCAGCTTCAACACTTCTTAGACATAATTCTAAAAAGTAGCGCACATTATAATTAAGTATGATGACTGATAACTTCAAAAAAATAATATCTTAAGATTTTAGCGAAGCTTCAAAAGGAATACGATCAATAATGCTTCGACCAAGAGTGACTTCATCAGTATATTCTAATTCATTTCCGGCAGCAACTCCTCTTGCTATGGTAGACATTTTAATATTATAATCTTGAATCTGTCTAAAAATATAAAAGTTAGTCGTGTCACCTTCCATAGTTGGACTCATTGCAAATATCAATTCTTTGACTTGGCCTGACTTCACTTTATCTACCAAAGAATTAATCTGTAAATCTTGTGGGCCAATACCATCCATCGGAGATATTTTACCACCTAAAACATGGTACAAACCTTTAAAAGAACTCGTATTTTCAATGGCCATGACATCTCTAATATCTTCAACAACGCAAACAACTTCTTTATTTCTAGTAGGATTAGCACAGATTTCGCAAATCTCTTTATCACTAATGTTGTGACACGATTTACAAAATTTTATTTCTGCACGCACCTTAGATAAGGCATCAGCTAATTGAAAGGTTTGTTCTTCTGATTGTCTCAATAAATGTAACACCAAACGCAATGCTGTACGCTTACCTATACCTGGTAATTGAGACATTTCGTTTACCGCATTTTCTAGAAGTTTAGAAGAGAATTCCATGTTTGCGAAGGTACAGATTTTAAACAAAAAAGCCCAACTGAAACCAATCAGTTGGGCTTTCTCTATTTCATTATTTTTATTTTAAGATTAGCTTCTTAGTAACTTCACCAAGCTCACTACTTAATTTCACAAAGTAAACACCTGATTCAAAAGACGTCATATCTATTTTATAGCCATTAATTAAACTTAAATCTTTACCATAAAACATCAACTTACCTAAGGAGTTATATATCCTTACACTTACGCCATCTGATTTATCCCATCTTACATTTATTTCATTATTTGCCGGATTCGGATATAATGAAAAATCTGATAAGCCAAATTCATCTAGACTTAGGCTCTCTTGATACAAGTCTGATCGCCACAAACCTCTTCCGTAGGTTCCTGCATAGATTTTACCATCAGCCGTATTAATTTCCAGTTCATTAATACGAACGTTTGGTAATCCATTATTAAATGCTGTCCAGCTATTGCCAAGATCAGTATCCGTATAATATACCCCATAATTCATTCCAACATACAAACCATCTTTCCCATTATCTTGCCATACCACCGCTTGAGCAGAAAAATTTGGTAAATCCCATGGTATAGCCGTCCATGATACTCCGTTATCTGTACTTGTATACACTTTTTGACTTCCTGTAACGGCAATTGCAAGTTTTGCCGGATCAGTAGGATGGACAGCAATAGAATTTATAAAATTACCTCCTAGGTTAAGTGAAGAAAAGTTCCAAGTCGCACCTCCATTTGTAGAAAATCTGAATGTTCCATTGTTAGCCATATACATATATTGATTATTTGACGGAGCAATCTTAAAGTGATCTATGTTAGCATTTATATTAGGAGATATAGAAGACCAATTAAAACCACCATTTAAAGATTTATAGACTTCATCAAAAGCCACATAAATAGTATTTTGAACTAGAGGATCTTGCTCAAAAGGCACAATCCAATTCCACTGGAATGTACCGCCTTTTCCATCAGGTCCATTTAGAAAATTGACACCATTAGAACCTAGGAAATTAAACTCTGTAGAATAGAGTGACCCAAATTGAGATGTTCCAAACATTCTTGAAGGATTATTTTTATCAATAAAACCTTCCATACCATCTGCACCAAGCCAATCCTTCCATAAACCGTCTTCTCTCAAAACCGAAGAACCATTATCCTGTGAGCCGCCAGTAACCACTACAGGATCTGTTTGGCTAATACCTATTCTATAAAATTGTCTTATACCTAAACCAGTCGTAAGGTCTGTATAATAATTACTGTTAACCACAGTTGGATTATCTGCTCTAAAGATCCCGCCATCGGTTCCTGCATATAATTTAGCATTCGCGCCAGTACCCGAAAACAACAATATATCAACATCTGCATGGCAGTAACCGATATTCGCATTGCTCGCATTGCCTGGAACCCATTGTGACGTAATTCCAAAATTCAGTCCTCCATTTGTTGATCTCCAAGTATTAATACCAGCAATATGGACATCATCTGCATCATTTGGATTCACAACAATATCCATATCTCTTGGTGCTTGTCCTACCCCGGCGTCACCAGGATCCAATGAGTTTGAACTGTAACCAAAATAATTTCTACCATCATGATTTAATTTTGTGAAAGAAGCACCACTATTTGTTGACTTATATAATCCACCAAAAGCGCCACCAGAAGCCTCTACTACATAAACCACATTAGGATTAGCAGCAGAAACACCTATCATTTTAGGCCCACCGCCAAATTGATTTCCGCCAGTACCGTTTACCGGTGAAAATGAAGTGCCACCATTTGTTGAGACATAAAAGCTAGAACTTGACGCATAAATGGTGTTAGGATCACCAGGTTTAAACTCAAAATCAAAACCTGAGCCTGTACCTGCAAAGTAAATTGAACTCCACGAAGATCCACCATTCGTTGACTTATATAAACCATTACCTTGAGCACTTGCATAAACCTTATTTGAATTGGTCGGATCAATCATTATTTTATTCACTGTTCCACCAGACACGCTACCTTGAAAATTCCATGTAGAACCACCATCAATTGATTTAAAAATGGTACCACCAGTAGAACCCCAATAATATGTGTTATTGTTTGAAGGATCAATAGCCAATGCATACACATCTATATTAGAAAGATTATCTGTTAAAACAGTCCATGTTGCACCACCATCTAAAGTTTTCCAAACACCACCTGTTTCTCCACCAATAATTATGTGGTTTTGATTACCTTCTTCGATCGCGATTGACGTTATTCTACCTACACCAGGATTCCAACCTGAAGTTGCATCCCAATATGTTGGACCCATATCTTCCCATGCACCAACTTCTGTCATTTTTGCAACACCTTCACTATTTATTTGTGAATTGTAATTTCTTAATTCATTATAATAAAATTCTGGCGACTTCAATTTTCCAGAGTCGTCCATTGCTCGTTCCGCAAAATACTGCCAACGTCTAAACTGCTTATAACCTGTACCTTTCCCTCTACCTATAGAATCAAAATGTTCTTCTGCTATCTGGGAAATATATTCAACGGTATAATTTCCGTCATTAATAAGGTCTTGATAATTCTGTCCATAGCTCACTAAAAAGCACACAGAAAAGGCCAGAATGGCAATAATCTTTTTCATAATTTTCAATTTTTGAGTACAATTTACTCCCAAAAATACTATTTTTCAAATTTCTTTATCTTCATTAAACCTAACTTTTATGAGCACAGCGTCAATCTTATTACTTATCGTTGGATATTTTAGTATACTTATCCTAATTTCATATGCAACAGGTAGAGATGACAGTAATGATGTTTTCTTTAAAGCTAAAAGACAATCTCCATGGTATGTTGTTGCCTTTGGAATGATTGGAGCTTCCCTATCAGGAGTTACTTTTATCTCTGTTCCAGGAATTGTTGGAGGCGAACAATTTGCTTACATGCAAGGAGTTTTCGGATTTTTTGTTGGCTACATATTTATTATGACCGTGTTAATCCCGCTATACTATAAGTTAAATGTAACCTCAATTTATCAATATTTAGAACAGCGCTTTGGTTTTATGAGTTATAAGACTGGGGCATTTTTCTTTTTATTATCTAGGGTTACAGGTGCTTCTTTCAGGTTATTTTTAGTTGCAATAGCCATGCAATATATTGTCTTTAAAGAATTAGGTGTGCCATTTTGGTTGACGGTGGTGATCTCTATAGCTTTGATTTGGTTGTATACCAACCGTGGCGGAATTAAAACAATAGTTTGGACAGATACACTTCAAACTCTAGCTATGTTAGTTTCAGTCTGTGTTGCAATTTATCTCATTAATTCAAAATTAGAATGGTCATATTTTGACTTCCTTAATTCAAATGAATTCAATAAACGAGGAAAAATCTTCTTTTTTGATGACCCAAATGCTAAGGTGTATTTTTGGAAGTATTTTATAGGAGGGATATTTATTGCAATAACCATGACTGGATTAGATCAAGACATGATGCAAAAAAACTTGACTTGTAAAAATCCCAGGGAAGCAAAAAAAAATATCTTTAGTATGGCAACCTTATTAATAATAGTCAATTTTGTATTTCTTTCTTTAGGTGCTTTACTTTTTATTTATTCCGAAAAATTTAATCTCACAATACCATTTTTGGATGGAAGAACAAGAACAGATTTATTATTCCCTGAGATTGCAATGAACCAAGGTCTTGGAACTGGCTTAGCAATAACCTTTTTAATTGGTTTAATAGCAGCCGCTTACTCAAGTGCTGATAGCGCTTTAACATCTTTGACTACTTCATTTAGTGTAGACTTTTTAAATATTGAGAAAAAGCCTGTTGAGGCACAAAAACCACTTAGAAAAAAAGTTCATATAGGTGTATCAATCTTGCTAATTATAGTTGTTTTATTGTTTAATATGTTAGAAGGTAATGTTGTAGGTAATTTATTCAAATTCGCTACTTTCACTTATGGCCCATTACTAGGTTTATTCGCGTTTGGAATATTAACCAAATTCAATATTAAGGATAAATATGTTTGGATGGTTGGATTAATATCAATAGTCCTGACGTATTGTATAACACAAATACCAACCTACTATGCTTTTAGTGAGCAGCTATTTCTAGAAGATTGCACAAAATCAAATTGGGAATGTGCAGCATTATACGCACAAAAATACTTTTACAACTTTCACTGGGAAATACTACCAATAAATGGTTTAATAACCTTTGTGGGATTATTTCTAATTAAGAAAAAAACAATACTTTCATAGTTTTCTTATTTTTTATTCAAAAACGTTTTGTTTACAACTATTGTTAAGTTAATTATTTGTTAAATCATTATATTTGTGACATCAACTAACTGTCACAACTTTAATGAAGAAACTAAACGTTGCTTTTTTAGCAATAGCATTTTTATTTTCTTGTTCTAACGAACAAGAGAAGCTCAATTCATCATCTTATTTATTTGAAACAGTCTCCCCAGAATCATCAGGAATAGAGTTTGCCAATATTGTAACCGAAGATGCGGAACACAACATTATTAGTTACATTTATTATTATAATGGTGGTGGTGTAGCTACAGGAGATGTTAATAACGATGGTCTGTCAGACTTATTTTTTGTTTCTAATATGGGTAATAATAAGTTATACCTTAACAAAGGAGACCTTAAATTTGAGGATATTTCTGACAAAGCAAATATTTCGGGAAATGCGAGTTGGCAAACTGGCGTGACACTTGTTGACATCAATAATGATGGTTTTTTAGATATTTATATATGTGCTGTTTCTGAATACTTAGACTTTAAAGGTCATAACGAACTTTATATTAATAATGGAGATAATACATTCACGGAAAAAGCAAAAGATTACGGACTTGATTTTAAGGGTTATTCTACCCAATCTTATTTTTTCGATTATGACAAAGATGGGGATTTAGACGCTTACCTTGTTAATCATGCTGTACATACTTCACTGTCCCACGGAAAAGCGGAATTAAGACATAAAAGAGAACCTTTAACTGGAGATGTCCTACTCAAAAATGATAATGGGCAATTTATTGATGTAAGTGAAGAAGCCAACATTTATGGTGGTATTAACGGATACGGACTCAGTGCCACTATAGCAGATTTTAATAATGATGGATGGGACGATATTTATGTCTGTAATGATTTTCATGAAGACGATTACTACTACATCAATCAAAAAGATGGTAAGTTTAAAGAACAATTAGCCAAAAGTTTTACTACAATTAGTAGGTTTTCAATGGGCAGCGATGCATCGGATATAAATGGCGATGGCTACCAAGATTTAATGACTTTAGATATGTTACCTAGGGATGAAGTTGTTTTAAAAGAAACTGAAGGTGACGATTCGATGTTTAATATGCAGGTGCATTTAAATAATCTTGGATATAAGGATCAATATTCTAGAAACATGTTGCAAATGAATAATTCTGGTGAATTTTTTCAAGAAACCGCCATTCTTAATAATGTAGCAGACACTGATTGGAGTTGGTCACCGCTATTTGCTGATTATAACAATGATGGTTACCAAGATTTATTTGTTTCTAACGGAATATTGAGAAGACCAAATGGTTTAGACTTTAAAAAGTATATTTCAAGTGCATTTAAAGGAAGATCTGAAGCTGAAGGTTTAGCATGGCTTTACAACTCAATCAATGAAATGGCAAGTGGAAAAGTAACAAATGAAATATTCGAAGGAAATTCTAAAACATTTAAGAGACAAACTGGGAATTGGATTAAAAACCAACCAAATATTTCTAATGGTGCCATCTATGTAGATTTAGATTTAGATGGCGATTTAGACATTGTAACAAATAATTATGGAGAAACAGCTTCATTATTAGAAAACACAACTAAAAATAAGAACTACATAGAATTAGATTTTATTTATAAAGATTCTAATATAGAAGGAATAGGATCAAAAGTAATAATCTACACCAATAAAAAGCGTCAGTTGAAACAGCTATTCAAATCACGTGGTTTTATGTCTTCATTTGAAAGCAAAATACATTTTGGTTTAGGCCAAACTAAAACTATAGACTCTTTAGAAATTATATGGCCAAATAACGAAGTTCAAATTATTAAAAACCCGGAAATCAACCAATCATTATCGGTAAGCTTTAAGCCATCGAATAATGTAAAAGATTATGACAACTCTAAGCAAAAAAGCACCATCTTTAAAAAGAAAGATTTGATTGAATATACACATACTGAGGATCTTTATAATGATTTTGCCGAAGAAAAATTAATCCCCTATAAGATATCAATGCAAGGCCCAGCCGTAGCAATAGGTGACATTGATAATGATGGTTATGAAGATCTATTTTTAGGAAATGCTTCTGACAAAGTCGGTACAATTTTCAAGAATACTGGAACGCGTTTTATTGAAACTAAACAAACAGTATTAGAACAAGACGCTGCATTTGAAGATAACGACGCTGTATTTTTTGATGCGGATAATGATGGAGATTTAGATTTGTACGTTGCCTCAGGTGTTAATGAAAGGAAAGATATAAACTATCAACACGACAGATTATACATCAATAATGACGGTACTTATGTAAAAGCGCAAAATCAGATTCCAGAGAATACTCTTGTAACTTCAACAGTTTCTGCGAGTGATTATGATCAAGACGGAGATATAGATCTTTTTATTGGTATTCTCGCTGATGCTAATGATTTCGGTAAACTAACGACTTCATATATTTTAAATAATGATGGCAAAGGAAACTTTACTATTGATAATGAATTTGAATTAACCTCTAAAGTTACCGATGCAAAATGGGAAGATATAAATGATGATGGTCTATCAGACCTAATTGTAGCTACTGAATGGGATACACCAAAAATTTATTTGAATTCCACTGGTGGTCTTGAATTAATAAGCTTATCAGAAAATTACAAGGGCTTATGGCAATCAATTAACACTTTTGACATTGATAATGATGGCGATAAAGATATTTTATTGGGCAACTGGGGAACAAACACCAAACTAAGTTTAAATACAGATGGACCACTTAAAATGTACCACAATGATTTTGATGAAAATGGTAAATTTGAAACACTTCTAGCTTACAGTAAAAATGGCGTTTATTATCCATTAAATTCTAAAGATGAAATGGCTGGACAAATGAATCTCGTCAATAAAGTTTATACCGATCATAAAAGCTATGCCGGTAAGCCATTTGATAAAATTATTTTACCAAATTTCTTAAACGAATCAACCATATATGAAGCAATCACATTCGCCACGAGTTATCTCAAAAATGATAACGGAGAATATAAGGAAGTAATACAATTACCAGATGCTTTTCAAATGGCACCAGTAAATACTTTTTCTAAAATTAATATTGGCGATAAACCTCAATTAATAGTAGCGGGTAACTCATACAAAGTGAATACCTATCACGGATCATACACATCTCTTAAAGGACTTTTAGTTAATGATATTACTAAATTTAAGTCTATATCAACAGAAGGCATAAGTCCTTTTGATGGTCAAATAAAACAACTAGAAACTATCAAAATGAAGGATAAAAACATTCTAATTGTAGTGACTAACAATGATGACATTAGAACCTATACTTTTCAAGACTAAGATATGAGATTGAAGCACTTAATACTATTTCCAGTTCTATGCTTTACAGTTTTTTCATGTAAAGAAGAAAAACCAATTGAAATTAGCTCTAATGATTATCATAACGCTGTAGATAAATTAACTCAGGTGATGATTCATGATATTTTCTCACCACCTGTTGCGAGTAGAATATATGCTTATCCAAATATTGCGGCTTACGAAACATTAAATCAAAATAATGCTTCTTATAGGTCATTAAATGGTCAACTCAATGACCTAACATTAAATCCGCCCGAAAACGCTGATGTGCCAAATTTAAAATTAGCTTCTATAGTTGCTTACTTGGACGTGGCCAAAGAACTTGTATTTTCAAAAGATAGCATAACTAAATATCGCGATAGTCTTTATAAGGAATGGGATGACATTAATTCTAAAGAGTTTAACATTGCTAAGTCTTACGGAAGAGAGATCTCCCAACAAATCATCGCTTGGATGAATAAAGACAACTATGCTGAAACACGTACAATGCCAGATTATAATATCTATACAAATGATCCTTCGCAATGGGAACCTACTCCACCAGCATATATGAAAGGCATAGAACCTCATTGGAACAAAATAAGACCATTTGTATTAGATTCAGCTGCACAATTTAAACCGAAAAAACATCCAAAATTCTCACTTGAAGAAGGCTCTGCTTTTTACCAAGAGCTAATAGATGTTTATAATGTTACCAATAATATTAGAGCCAAAGGTGATAATTGCGAAGAAATACAAATCGCAAGATTTTGGGATTGCAATCCGTTTGTCTCCGTTAATAAGGGACATTTTATGTTTGCAGAGAAAAAAATTACACCTGGAGCACATTGGATTGGAATTTGTAAAATTGCATGCAAAGACACCAACTCAGATTATCAGAAAACAATATTTGCGTATACCAAAACTTCAATAGCCATTGCTGACGCCTTTATTAGTTGCTGGGATGAGAAATACAGAAGTAATTTAATCAGACCAGAAACGCTTATAAATAAGCATATTGACACTGATTGGTCTCCAATTCTTCAAACTCCACCATTTCCTGAATACACCAGCGGACATTCTGTAGTTTCCGGAGCTTCCTCAGAAGCACTAACGGATATCTTTGGTGATAATTTTAGTTTTGATGACACGACAGAACTACCTTACGGACTTCCGATGCGACGTTTTAAATCCTTTAGATTAGCCGCACAAGAAGCCGCAGTTAGTCGTTTATACGGTAGCATACACTACAAAGCAGCAGTAGAGGTTGGTGTAGAACAAGGTATTGGTGTCGGAAATTTAGTGAATTCTAAATTAGAATTTTTGAAATAGTCTAATATTGATTTGTACTAAGTAATACCAAAGTACAAGCAGCTTCGTAGGCTATGTTATTTTCTTTTAAAATCTTATAAAATTCAGGATTTTCGGTACCTGGATTAAAAATCACACGTTTTGGATTTAGACCAACAATATAGTTGTAATATGCTTCTTGACGGGATGGGTTTAAATACAATGTAACGGTATCCAAATCCTTATAATCTATCAAATCAGTATCTATATTAACATCCTTAATGATACCAGTTTTTAATCCATAGGCCACTACATCATGATTGTTACTTTTCAACTTACTGATTGCAATATTTGAGTAACGTTCTGGTTTTAAAGACGCTCCAATTACTAAGGTTTTTTTATTCATGTGTTAAAAATGTTAATAAATGTTAAAATAAGTAACATGCTCTATTAATAGTCGTCTACCCAATAACAAACTTTCAATCAATCAAAATAAACAATCAATGAAACAATTACTCGCAGTATTTGCTATTGTATTTTCTTCAATAGCAATTGCCCAACCCAATTCAAATAAAGATGTCAGAAACGGTTCTGTATCTGGTCGTGTACTAGACGCCGAACTCAAAGAACCTATTCCATACGCAAATATAGTCGTTAAAGATGCGAAAGAAAAGGTATTAACTGGAGGTATAACTAGCGGAGATGGAACATTTACGATAGAGAAGATTCCAGAAGGTGCTATTATAGTTGAAGTGACTTTTATTGGCTATAAGACTATAACGAAACAAGAAACCATCGGAAGAGGGAACTATAACATTAAAATGGGTGATATCTTTTTAGAAGAAGAATCATCAAGTTTAGATGAAGTCACTATAGTCGCAGATGTTTCTACCATCCAACAAAAAGTAGACAGGAAAGTGATTACCATAGGTAAAGACTTGCAGACAGCTGGTGCAACTGCCAGTGAAATTATGAATAATCTTCCTTCTGTTAGTGTAGATCAACAAAGTGGTGCGATAAGTCTTCGTGGTAATCAAAATGTTGTTGTAATGATAGATGGAAAATTGTCAAATATTTCAGCTGATCAGTTATTGAAACAAATACCTACAACATCAATTAAGAGTATTGAACTCATAACCAATCCTTCAGCAAAGTATAACCCAGAAGGTATGAGTGGTATCATTAACATTGTACTTCATAAAAATACGATGATTGGTTTCAATGGTAATTTTAATGTAAGTTTAGCCTATGATATAGAGCCAAAGTTTAACAGTTCAATTGACGCCAACTACAGAAATGGTAAGGTTAATTTGTATGGCTCTTATAACAATGGTGTTATAAAAAACGTTAATTACGGTAACCTCATCAGAACAGAACAAGAGGTAGAACAACGATTTAATATTTTAGATGATAATCAGTCGCATCTTTTTAAGATAGGTTTAGATTACTACATTAACGATAAAAACACGTTTTCGTTTTTTACTAATCAAAATATATTTGATGGTGGTGCAGATGTTACTACGACAATAGATTTTTTCAATAATCCTGCCTTAAATGAATCTCAGGCGATATTAGGTGAAAATGAAAACGACTCACAGCAGTACAATTTAAACTTCAAACATGACTTTGATAAAGATGGACATAATATTGAACTTGAAGTAGATTATAATGCTTTTGAAGGTCTAGCTAATGTTGATAATGCTTTTTTTAGTGCACAGCGTCCAGATTTCTTTGAAATAACAGATACAGACAGAGAAAGAACAACAGTTAATTTAGATTATGTAAATCCATTATCTGAAACAACAAAGGTTGAAGCCGGTTTACAAGCTAGGTTATTTGAGAGCAACTTATTTTATGAATCTGACGGTCGAGAACAAAATATTCTAGGAGAATATATCCCAACTACAACCCAATTTGATTACACAAGAGATATTTATTCAGCCTATGCCACATACAGCAAACAATTTGAAAAATGGTCGTATCAAGTAGGACTTAGAGCTGAAAATGTTAATGTTGATTCTGACGCGTTACGAATAGACTTATCAACAAATGAAGAATTAATTATTCCTTTTGAAAACGATTACTTTGAGCTATATCCTTCTGCTTTCTTTACCTACTCACCTAGCGAAAAGAATTCTTATCAATTAAGCTATAGTAGACGAATAGACAGACCTGGTGTTGACCAGGTAAATCCTTTACCTCAGTTTAATACCGCTCTTGTATCTCAGTTTGGAAATCAAGAATTATTACCACAATTCACTAACTCTCTTGAGGTCAATTACACAAGACAGTTGAAAAAAGGTAGTATTACCACAGGTATATTCTATAGAATAATAGAGGATGAAATTCAACAAGCTGTTCTCATTGATAGAGCTGATCCAAACAGATTAATTCTTACAAATTTAAACTTTGATAATACATATGCCTATGGTGTAGAGGTTTCTTCAAACTATAGACCAACAAAATGGTGGAGTATTAATGCAAGTTTTGACGTATTTTCTCAAACCCAAAAAAGTATCGCTGAAGTTTTTGACACCAATGGTGATATAGTATTAAATACATTTGAAGTTGACAACGTAGCATTAAATTTTAGAGCCTTTAACAATTTTAAGGTGAGTAAAAGTTTAAGTTTTTCAGCATTTGGTATGTATAGAGGTGAAAATAGAAACGTACAATTTGACATGAAAGATATGCTCATGGTTAACCTAGGTATGAGGTATACATTTCTTGATGGTAAAGCCAACTTCAACCTTAGCTACAACGATATTTTTGACACCATGTTTGCAAGATTTAGTAGTGACAGACCATTTGTACAAAACGGACAGTTTAACTGGGAAAGTCAGCAAATCACAGGGCGATTATCATACCGTTTTGGTGGCGGAAAATACCGAGCAAAATCGCGTAAACGTAGAGATAATGACGAAAAATCTGGAGGTGGCGGATTTTTCTAAAAAATGTGCAACATTTTTAGTTTAGAGTCGTCTATATAATAGAAGAGAACATAGCAAGAGTTATCTAACAGCATACAAAAATAGTTGATGGTTAGTGTTAATGTTGCCGTTAGAGAAAGAAAACCCGAAAACTTTAGTTTTCGGGTTTTTGTTAAAATTGACCTAAAAATGTTAAAGTTTGAAATAATACTCCAATTGTAACGTCTATATATCAGAGATAAGTTTTAATTGACGAGTAGTGTTAATTAAAAAGTTGGTTAATAGCTGAAAAAGCCCAAACTGTATGTTTGGGCTTTTTTGGTTTATTAAATAAATTGTTATTCTACCACTTAATAATAGCACTTCCCCAAGTAAAACCACTACCAAAAGCTGCAAGTACAACATTATCGCCTTCCTTAATTTTACCTTCTTCCCAAGCTTCAGTTAACGCAATAGGAATCGAGGCTGCCGTTGTATTACCATAACGCATTATATTATTGTATACTTGATCATTACCCAAACCAAACTTTTTCTGTATGAATTGCGAAATTCTAAGGTTTGCTTGATGCGGAATCAACATATCAATATCTTCCTTTTGCATTTTATTAGTGGTTAAGCCTTCTATAATGGCTTCACTAAATCTTACAACCGCGTGTTTAAACACAAACTGCCCGTTCATATAAGGGTAATAGGACACATCATCTGGATCGTTTTCTTCCATAATAGCATCAACCCAACGCCCTGTACTTGGTCCTTCTAAAGCTAATTCTTTGGCATGCTTACCTTCAGAATGTAAATGCGTTGATAAAATACCTTTAGCATTATCTTCCTCTCTACTTAATACTGCAGCACCAGCACCATCTCCAAAAATCACGGTAACACCGCGACCTCTTGTTGAACGTTCTAACCCACCAGAGTGATTTTCACTTCCGATAACTAGCACATTTTTGTACATACCCGTTTTTATAAATTGATCTGCAACAGACAAGCCATAAATAAATCCAGAACACTGATTTCTTACGTCCAAAGCACCAATAGTATCCATTTCTAGAAGCTCCTGTACTCTCACACCACCACCAGGAAAATACATATCTGGACTCAATGTAGCAAAGATGATAAAGTCTATATCATCCTTAGTTAAACCTGCACGTTCAATAGCAATTTTAGCTGCTTTAGCTCCCATTATAGATGTAGTATCATCACTTGTTTTAGGATCTATCCAACGACGTTCTTTTATACCAGTGCGTTCTTGTATCCACTCATCACTAGTATCCATCCATTCTTTTAAATCATTATTGGTTACAACATTTTGTGGGACATATTTCCCGAGTCCAGTTATTCTTGAATTGTACATGCGTTCATAATAAAGTTAAAAACACAAATTTACGCCTTTTCAAAGGATTCTTAAATCAATTCGTTATGCACGCATAACAAAAACGAATTCTTCTTTTGCCTAAAAATTTAACAATCGTTTAAAGATTATATTTCATTTTTTCAAATATCTTAAAGCCTCTAATTAATCATAAAAATTATGAAATCATTAATCAAATTATTATTGTTTCTATTTGTTTTAAATAGTTACGCGCAACAAAGTTTAAGTTATCAGCAACCGTCTGACGAAATTTTAGAATTGGCAGATGTAGATCTTGCACCAGGTGTTCAACTTGACAGTAAAGGTGAAAACATGGTTCTTCTGTATCGAAACCAATATAAATCCATTCAAGAGTTATCTGAAACCGAATTAAGGTTAGCTGGTTTAAGAATTAACCCAGTCACAAACATTGGAAGCAGAACTAACTACATCACCAATATTAAGGTGAAAAAGGTAAAAGATAATGAGGCAACTCAAGTTTCAGGTTTACCAGATAATGCAAGACTTTCAGGTTTTAGATGGTCACCAGATGAAACCATGATTGCCTGTTTAAATACGACCTCAAAAGGTGTAGAAGTTTGGGTACTTCATATTGCAGACGCAAAAGTGACCAAATTAACTAATGATAATGTAAATGCAAATATGGGTAGCACACTTAGTTGGTTTAAAGACAATAAAAATCTACTAGTAAAAATACTTCCTAGTGACAGAAAAGCCCTAATTGATACTGAAACTGCGGTACCAACAGGACCTACAATTTCTGTAAGTGATGGAGCTAAAGCTCAAAATAGAACCTATCAAGATTTACTAAAAACACCTAATGATGAATTTAATTTTGAACAATTAGCCAGATCAGAAATCAAAAAAGTATCAATAAATGGTGAGATACAAGATTTCCTCGAGGCTGACATGTATAGAGGAGTGAGTTTTTCGCCAGATGGTAAGTATGTGATGATCTCTAAAGTGAAACGCCCATTTTCTTATATCGTAACCTATTCTAGATTTCCAAGCGAATCAGTGATGTATGATACTGATGGAAACAAAATAAAAATAGTAAATGAAGTTCCGTTAGATGAAGTAAGACCAAAAGGATTTATGTCTACTAGAATGGGTAAACGAAATATGCAATGGCGAGGAGATAAACCATCCACTTTAGTCTGGGCAGAGGCATTAGACCAAGGTGATCCTGAAGTAGAAGTAGATTTCAGAGATGTTGTTTATGAATTAAATGCACCTTTTAATGGTAAGCCAAAAGAGATTTTAAAAACTAAACAACGCTTTTCTGGCATACAATGGGGAGATGATAACAATGCTATAGCATATGACTACTGGTGGAATACTAGAAACTTAAAAACGTATCACTTCAACCCTTCAAACGGAAAAACTAAAGTAATTACAGATAGAAATTACCAAGACGTTTACAGTGATCCTGGTAGTTTTATAACATCAAAAAATGACTACGGCCGCTACACGTTAACAATGAATGGTAGTAAACTGTTCCTAATGGGTGATGGATATTCTAAAGAAGGACAATTTCCATTCATAGATGAATACAATATCAAAACAGGAAAAACAAAGCGTCTATATCGTTCTGAGTACACAGATAAATTAGAAAGTCTTTATGATGCCATCGATATGAAAACTGGTGAAATTCTAGTAAGAATTGAATCTAAAAAAGAATATCCTAACTATTATATTAGAAATATTAAAAAGAATTCACTCGAGGCAATCACTGAATTCGAAAACCCTTTTAAAAGCCTCGAGGAGGTTGATAAACGTGTTATAAGTTACAAACGTGACGACGGATTAGATTTAGAAGGCACACTTTATCTCCCGCTAGATTATAAAGAAGGTAAAAAATACCCAATGATTCTTTGGGCTTACCCAAGAGAATTTAAAGACAAGTCTAGTGCTTCGCAAAGTACAGCTAATCCTAATGAATTTGTTTACCCTTATTGGGGTTCACCTATTTATTGGGTAACTAAAGGCTATGTTGTTTTAGATGATGCCGCTTTCCCTATTGTTGGGGAAGGTGACGAGGAACCAAACGACTCTTTTAGAACGCAGTTAGTTGCCAATGGTAAAGCTGCTATTGATGCTGTAGATAACCTTGGTTATATTGATAGAAATAAAGTTGCTGTTGGTGGGCATAGCTATGGTGCTTTTATGACCGCAAACTTATTGTCGCATTCTAACTTATTTGCTGCCGGAATTGCAAGGAGCGGTGCATATAATAGAACGTTAACACCTTTCGGTTTTCAAAGTGAAGAACGTAGTTATTGGGATGCTCCAGAAATTTATTATAATATGTCACCTTTTATGCATGCTGACAAAATGAAAACACCATTACTTCTTATTCATGGTGTAGCAGATAATAATTCTGGAACTTACCCATTACAAAGTGAGCGCTATTTTAATGCGCTTAAAGGTTTAGGCGCACCTGTAAGATTGGTAATGTTACCTAAAGAAAGTCATGGTTACAGAGCTAAAGAATCTATAATGCATATGCTTTGGGAACAAGACCAATGGTTAGAAAAGCATGTAAAGAACAGAAAAGTTGAAGAACAAGAAATTAAAAAAGATGAAACTATTAAGGATTAACCTCAACTTTGAAAATATTTTAGATTCTGAATCAAGTTCAGAATGACATTAAAGCCTTTCCAAAGTGAAAGGCTTTTTTATGTCATCTTGTCACAATTATTGACTTGGTATTTTATTTGAATAAGCAGTATTGTATAAAAAATATCAACGCTCGTCAGTTCGAATTGAAACGAAGTCAAAGTATCGAGAACTTCTCAATACATTTTTACTAGTTGAAAACATTCGAAGTGACTCTAAAAACATAAAAAAAATGGCAAAAGGAAGTATTAATGTATCTGTAGAAAATATCTTTCCGTTAATTAAAAAGTTCTTATACAGTGATCACGAAATCTTTTTACGTGAGCTCATTAGTAATGCTACAGACGCAACTTTAAAATTAAAACATTTAACAAGTATTGGCGAATCTAACTCAGAATATGGTGAACCAAAAATTGAAGTAAAGATTGATAAAGAAGGAAAGAAGCTTCACATCATTGATCAAGGTTTAGGTATGTCTGCTGAAGAAGTAGAAAAATACATTAACCAAGTAGCGTTTTCTGGTGCTGAAGAATTCTTAAACAAATATGAGGATTCTGCTAAAGAAACCGGAATCATTGGACACTTTGGTCTTGGATTCTATTCTGCATTTATGGTTGCAGACAAAGTTGAGATAATCACAAAATCTCATACAGATGCACCAGCTGCACATTGGACATGTGACGGCTCACCAGAGTTTACACTGGAAGAAGCTGACAAGCAAGATAGAGGAACTGAGATTATACTTCATATTGCAGAAGATTCTACTGAATTTTTAGAAGAAGGTAAAATTCGTGAGTTACTAAACAAGTACAATAAGTTTATGCCTATTCCGATTAAATTCGGAACTAAAGAAATAAACGACCCAGATTTCACGCCAAAAACTACTACAGATAAAGATGGTAAAGAAACTACTGAACCACACAAACAAATTACTGTAGATGATATCATTAACAATCCAAATCCGGCTTGGACAAAACAACCTGCAGATTTAGAAGAAGATGATTATAAAAACTTTTACAGAGAACTGTATCCTATGCAGTTTGAAGAGCCATTATTCAATATTCATCTTAATGTTGATTATCCGTTTAATTTAACAGGTATCTTATATTTTCCAAAAATGACTAACGATCTTAACATGCAAAAGGATCGTATTCAATTATACCAAAACCAAGTATTTGTAACTGATAATGTTGAAGGTATTGTACCAGAATTTTTAACGATGCTAAGAGGTGTTATCGATTCTCCAGATATTCCATTAAACGTATCGCGTTCTTATCTTCAAGCTGACGGAAATGTGAAGAAAATCTCTTCTTACATTACCCGTAAAGTTGCAGATAAATTAAAGTCATTATTCAATAGCAATAGAGAAGATTTTGAAAAAAAATGGGATGATATAAAGATCGTTATTGAATACGGAATGTTATCTGAAGAAAAATTCTTCGAAAAAGCAGATGCCTTTGCGCTTTACCCAACAGTAGACGGTAAATACTACACTTTTGAAGAGTTAACCAATGCTATTAAGGCGAAGCAGACAGACAAAGATGATAAAATGGTGATTCTTTATGCGTCAAATAAAGATGAACAACATAGCTATATCCAAGCCGCAAAAGACAAAAATTACGAGGTCTTATTATTAGATTCTCCTATAGTTAGTCATTTAATGCAAAAGTTAGAGACTACTAAAGAAAATATTTCTTTTGCTCGCGTCGATGCTGACCACATAGACAACCTTATCAAAAAGGACGACACAGCAATTTCAAAACTGACAGATGAAGAAAAAACACAATTAGATGAGCTACTTAAAGAGGTAGTACCATCTGAAAAGTTTATGGTTCAATTAGAAGCTATGGATAGTAATGCGTCACCTTTTATGATAACGCAACCAGAGTTTATGAGACGAATGAAAGAAATGCAACAAACTGGTGGTGGAATGTTTGGTATGGGTAACATGCCAGAAATGTATAATTTGGTTGTTAATACAAATCACGAATTAGTGAGTGAAATCTTAAACACTAAGACTAAGAAAAAGCAAGAGCGACTGATTAATCAAAGTTTAGATTTAGCGAGATTATCTCAAGGCCTACTTAAAGGTGAAGAGCTAACTAACTTTATTAAAAGAAGTTACGATATGATTAAATAAATTTAGTCATCTATTTTACTAAATATAAAAATCCATCTGCCAGTCAGATGGATTTTTTGTTCAGAGACACAAAATTCTTGTTAAACGGTTCATTTTTTTTGTATGTGTAGACATTTTTTTATAATTTGACCAATGTTATGATGATTAATTAAACATAAAATATTAATTATCAAACATTAAAGAATCTGCAGTTGTTCTTACATTAACCAAAAACCTACTTATAACCCAACATTTATTTGTTGTAGCTATTAATAAAAACCGCCAAGAAGCCCTATGAATTTAAGAAAACTATCTCTCAATCAATCTATCCCTCAGATTTTTGAAGGATTAGTGCTTACCGATGAAGAAGTGATTTTAATTGAATCGCGTCTTGACCGCGTCTTTGCAAAAAAAGGGGAACGACTAGTTGAAATTAGCAATAATGTTGATTGTCAATACTTTATCATTTCTGGTTGCCTTAGATCCTTTTATGTAGATAAAAACGGAAAAGAACATACTGCTCAATTTGGTATCTATGATTGGTGGATAAGTGATTATACAGCATTTTTCTCTCAGGAAAAGGCAATCATGAATGTAGAAGTCATTAAAGATGCAGATCTTTTAAAAATTTCAATTGAAGATTTAAATTACTTGTACAAAGCAATCCCAAAGATTGAAACGTTTTTTCGTAAACGTGCAGAATGGTCTTGTACTACAATGCAGAAAAGAATTTTATCTTACTTATCATTAAATGCTAGTGAAAGGTATTTATCGTTTCTTAATGATTACCCAGAAGTAGAACAAAATGTAAAGAATTATCACATTGCTTCATACCTAGGCATTACTACCGAAAGTTTAAGTAGAATTAGAAAAGAGCTATCAAGGGCTTAATATACTAGGCTAACTATTTTCTAAATCTTTTGATCTCATTTCTTAGACAATAAACAATTAAATTTATATACCCACTTATTTGTGTCGTAAAGATCCGTTTTAAGATAAACTAAAGATTTTTATTAGGGTTTCAAATTTTGAGTGAAAAAGTGAAATTTAATGGATAATGAGTAAATTTAGAAAAGGAAAACTCTAATTTCATTAAGATGAGTCAAGAGCATAATAGTCCGGCATTTAAAAAGCTTTTACAAAAATTACAAGAAGAAAGTTGGCAACTAGAGTTACTGATTTCTGGTTTTGCCATCTTTGGTCTATTTACAGCCTTCCCACATATAAATATAGCTGTAAAGGCGGCTAAAAACGATCATCAAATTTATTCATTTATAATTTTACTAGTTGTCCTTGTTTCATGTGCCATACTAATTTTTAATTTACTACTTCATGTGGTATTAAGAGGATTGTGGATAGGTGCTCTAGGACTTCGTTATGTTTCTGGAGATATTGATTATGATGAACTCAATTACGGTAAAAAATTCAGCAGTTATCTTAAGAAAAAAGTGGGGTCTTTTGATAAGTACATTGCCAAGTTAGAAAACTACTGTAGTGTTATTTTCGCTATCTCATTTATGCTTATTTTTTATGTACTCGCCTTTACCTTTACAATTATAGTATTCGTTTTAATTGCCAGGTTATTCTTAGATAATGATTCTAAAATCATTGAAAATGACACCATAAGTTATTGGATAGGGATACCGTTAATGATGTTTATGGTTTTTGGCGCATTATTTACTTTTATTGATTTCATTACACTTGGTTGGTTAAAGAAAAAGAATTGGATTAGTAAAATCTATTTTCCTATTTATTGGGTTTTTAGCAAGGTAACATTGGCATTTTTATATCGTCCGCTGGTCTATAATTTTTTGGACAATAAATTTGGTAGACGCATAAGCATGGTTTTAGTACCTTCCTATTTTTTAATCCTTGTTGGCACAAGTTTTAACTACAAAACTTCAAACTATTTTAATAGCGATTTATCATCAAATAAAATAATTGCCAATAGTAACAATTATGAAAACATGTTAGAAGAAGATGAATTTATTGAAAATGTGGCAATAGACTCTAAAGTAATACTTAATAATCATTTGAAAATTTTCATGGTCTTGGATGATGATTTTGATGATTACGTATTTACCTTTAATGAAGGCCTTAAACCCGAAAAAGATATTAGAGGTTTAGATTCTGATATGCTCATTATTAATTCATTGCCATGGCGAAAGCGGGATAGTTTAAGAACATCTTACATGAAAACCTTAAATGAAATTTTTATGATTAAAATTGACTCTATAGATTATAAAAGTGAATTTATTGTAAGTAAGAGTATCAAAAATCAAAAGGGTTTTGAAACTTATGTTGGATTAAAAAACCTTAGTGAAGGTAAACACATGCTTAATATATTGAGAAAACGTATTAGGAAAAAGGATACACAAACAGTAAGATATGCTACGATTCCTTTTTGGTATTTTCCTAATTAATAGGATAATCTATTATCAAAATACTGTTTTAATAATGGTATTTGTATACATACCATAACAGCTAAAAATATTGAAGCATATAATAAGGTGTTAGAAAAATCAACTGATAGATTTTCTAAAAAATTAAACGAAACTTCTGGTAGATTATAACGCTCAGCTACACTAGTATCGGTTTTAGATTTACCAAGGATAATTTTAGCTATCAATGCAACAAAACCTGCACTTAAAATCCACCAAATATATTTTGGTATCAAAGGCGTGTATTCTGTGGTGCTTGAACTTGTAGATAACGCCTCTATTTTAGACATAACATTAAACGTAAAATCTTCTGGTGCTTTTTCTAAACTATCAGCAGACATTAATTTTTCTACAATTTCTTCTATTCTCTTATCATCCTTTTCCATAGCTTATTCTGTTTTGCGGTTGTAAATATTCTTCAAGAATTACAGCTAATTTTTTTCGAGCTCTAAATAACTTTACTTTTACAGTATTAGCTTCAATATTAATAACTTTAGAAATCTCTTCTAAAGATAATTCTTCAAAATAAAACAACGTTAATATTACACTACTTTCTTCTGGCAATCTACTGATACAATTCTTTATTAGTACACTTCGTTCTTCTTTAATAATGCTCTCTAAAGCATTATCAATAGTATCTAATTTATTAAATGTATATTCATCTATTGCCACATCATTTTGATGCTTTTTATTCTTCTTTATAGCGTCTAGACATGTATTATATGCCACTCTATAAATCCACGTCGAAAACTTTGAATCACCTTTAAACTTATCTAAAGACTTAAATACTTTTATAAAGGTATCTTGCGCTATTTCTTCTGCTTCTTCCCTATTCTTTAGCATTCTTATAGCCAAAGTATACACCAGGTCCTTGTAACGATCTACTAACTTTGCATAAGCATTAGTATCGCCGTTCTTAATAGAATCTATTAATATGTTCTCGTCGATGGTGGTCATTTCTTGTTAAGACGACAAATGATTCAATTAGGTTACATAAAGTAGTAAAAAAATATTTTTTAAAAAAAGTGTAACCTTAATCAAATATATGTCGTCATAAGCATTGAACCAACAATTAATAATCAATTAAAAAATAAACATTATGGACGAAGAAATTTTAATACCAATCTCATTATTTGCAGCAATTTTTGGAATGGTCTATCTGTATTATTCAACAAGAAATAAAGAGCGATTAGCATTAATAGAAAAAGGTGCGGATGCAAGTATATTTAACATAGGAAAGAAATCTGGGTCTTCATGGAAAGTCATTGTACTCAACTTAGCATTTCTTTTAATGGGTATTGGTCTTGGTGTATTTATTGCAAATATTTTAGACACTTACACGAGTTTAGATGACGAAGCCGTATATCCATCGATGATATTCTTAATGGCAGGTTTAGGACTCTATGTAGGGTTTACGCAGACAAAGAAAGCCTTAGAAGAATAAATAAAAACCAATCAATCATTTAAAAACGTCTCATTTAGTGAGGCGTTTTTTTATGGCTATAAATAATGTATATTTAACTCAAAGTATACCTTATGCCCAGATTCTTATTCTTCATATTTTTAATAAGTAACCTGAGTCTTGCTCAGATAACCGTGCTAGACAGTGTCTCTAAATTCCCTGTGAGTTATGCTACAATTTCTTTTGGTGATGGACAAGGTATTTTTGCTGATGATGAAGGCATGTTTGTATTTAATACAAAATTATATCCAGATGTAGATTCTCTTTTTGTATCTGCAATTGGCTTTAAAAATATTGCTGTTGCCACAAATCAATTACCTAAGCAACTTTTTATGACCGCTAGTACTGATGAACTAGACGAAGTAGTTGTTATTGGTAACATACTAAATAGGAAATTTAAAATTGAAACTCTTAAGCCTTATTTAGATGATGATTATTATAATTGTTGGTTACCAACAATAGAATCTGAAATTGCCGTATACTTCCCAAAAACCACTAATAAAGATCAAGAACTGAGTTCAATTATTTTTCCAATTGCCTTAGAGTCCAAAGACTGGAAAAAACGAAAACGTTCCAATAGTGATAAGAAAAAGTTTTCTACACTATTTAAGGTTCAATTTTATGCGAATGATCATGGACTACCTGGACAAGTACTCACCTACGAAACTATAGTTTTTAGAGCTACAGAAGAAGATGGTGATTCTTATGAGCTTAATGTTGAAGATTACAACTTACATATGCCAGAAGACGGTTTTTTTGTTTCCATACAAGCCATGGGTTATACCGATAAATCTGGAAAGCTTTTACCTAACAAAAAGTACAAAGAGATAAAATCTAAAAATGGTGTTGTAAAAATACCAACCAATTTTAGACCACTTTTACCTTTTACAAATCAAATTAAAGATAAAAATACTTTTATAAAACGCGTTTTTATAAATGGTAATAATTGGGTGAAGTTTGATAAAGGCAATGGATTTGAATCTAGTTTACTTAAAAGAGAACTATACAATTATGGCATTGGTTTAAAGTATAAAACGTTTAAAGAGAACTAAACTTGTAAATGAAAAACACTAAACACTGTCAACTTTGCAATCATCAAGAAGTAGATTTTAGAATTGGAACATTATGCGGTTTAACCATGAAAAAGCCCATTTTCGTAAACAAATGTATTAATGCAGAATTCAATTCTAAACTAGAAGAAAAAATTGAATCTACTAATGTTGAGTATCAAAGTGTTTTGAACCAGAAATGGTTAGTTTATACAAATTTTGTGATATTTATTATTGCTGGCATAGCAGTAATCTTAACTGGTTACTTCTTAGCACAATACTTATTAAAATTTAGAGTAGTTGCAGCTGCACCATTTGTTATTTCTTTAGTTGGTCTGCTATTTGTTATTCCTTTGGCTACTGGCCCATTAAATACTTATTTAAATGACTTAAAACTTGCAAAATCGAAAAAAGAAGATGTTTACAAAGTATTAGAACTTTACGGAATTAAATATGACATTGACATCACTTTTGGTAAAAAATATCATGGAACACAAGATGTTAATGTTGATTTAAAAATTAACAAATAGTTACTCAACCTCAAAATCAAAATATGTCTTTGGAAAAGGTTCATTCTTTAATGTAAAATGCCACCACTCTTGTGAATAATTTTTAAAATTATGCTTAAGCATAATAAATTGGAGTAACTGTCTGTTCTTTTTTTGTTCTTCTGAAATTCCTGCATAATTTACCCAAGATTCTTTTCCAAAAAAATCAAATGGTGTTCCCATATCTAAAGGCTCACCAGTATTACCATCTATAATAGTTAAATCTACTGTACTACCTTTACTATGACCAGACCGCGATGCTATATATTCCTCAACGAACAGATTTTTCTTTGTGACATCAGGATAAAATTGAGATTTGTTTATAGTATCATTTAAGTCTTTCGCCCAACGTATAAAATGGTCAACTGCGCGCTGTGGTCTATAACCATCAAACACTTTTAAACATAAATTTTGTTCTTGTAACTCTTCTTGAACCAGCTTTAGCTGTTCTGCAGTAGGTTTTGTTAAAATCAGGGTATTAGATTTATAACCATCAATAGTGTCACCAACAAAATTATCGACACTATAATATTTTAATTCTACTTCTAAATCTGGAACTATTGTTTTCACATACACAAAACCATCTGGTAAATTCTGTTTCTGAGACAAAAATGCAATAATAACCAATGAAAACACATAAATAAATGATTTGTAATTCATGTAATACTCTTCTATTTCTTGAAGCTAAAGTATAACCATTTGCTTCATTTATACTGATACACTAATTTAGATAAAAAAAATCTATGGAGTTGTTTTCACAAGAGAAAGAGCAATTTGTTCTCCCTAATGCTGAATTAATATATGTTTCAAACTTCTTTTCGAAACAAGAGTCAGATGGTTTTTTTAATACCATCAACCACCAAACAAATTGGCATCATGATGACATTAAAGTTTTTGGTAAAACTTATAAGCAACCAAGGCTCACAGCGCTTTTTGGAGATAATCAACAACCTTATAGTTATTCTAACATTACAATGTATCCGGAGCCATTCACGACAACTTTAAAAACAATAAAAAATAAAGTTGAAGTATATGCCAAACACCATTTTAATACACTACTAATTAATCTTTATAGAGATGGTAATGATAGTAACGGTTGGCATGCGGATAACGAAAAAGAACTAGGGCAAAATCCTGTTATTGCTTCCGTTAGTTTTGGCGAAGAACGACCATTTCATTTTAAACACCGCAGTATAAAAGAAGAGCGTTATAAAATTAATTTATCTCATGGAAGCTTATTACTAATGAAAGGAGAAATGCAACATTTTTGGTTACATCAAATTGCTAAAACAAAAAAGAAAGTTGAGCCTAGGATTAATCTAACGTTTAGAACTTTAATACACTCATAAAAACAAAAAACTGGGTTCCCTCAAACCCAGTTTTCGTTATTTGCTTTTTCTATGTGATAGATTTAGGGTCTCTAACTCAACACAACATAATGCAAATATTAATTAATTAATCCATTGAACTAAAAACTACATTTTAGTACAAGTCAAATATAATATTAGATTCTATTTTATCCGTTTAAAAACACTATTAATCGATGAAATACATCGTATTTTAACATTTAGCAGTGAAAAAACGCATTTCGTCGATGGTTTTGTGAAATATTAACATATGATACCTTCTTAATACCTATACGAAATCCATATTTTTTCTGTTTAAGAATTAATAGTTTCTGTAAATATCAACTACATTTATGTTTAGGATAATTAAATACAAATCATGAAAAATTTTCTATCAATCTTAATAGTATTGTTTACAATACATATTGCTGTAGCTCAAGAAATGACATATAAAGAAACTGAAGTCTCTGTTTCTAAACATATAGATGGCACACTATTAATTCCCAATGACATCGAAAAGCCAATTCTTGTAATCATTATTGCAGGATCTGGACCAACAGATAGAAATGGAAATCAAAACTTTATGAAAAACGATGCTTTAAAAAAATTGGCCGAAAGTTTAACTGCCAAAAGCATTGCGACATTTAGATACGACAAACGTATTATTAAACAAATACTGAATCGAGATATTGACAAAGATCTTCTCTTTGATGATTTTGTGAGCGACGCAAAAGCTGTAGTCACCTATTTTACAGAATCAGAAAAATTTTCAAAAATTTATATAGCTGGTCATAGTCAAGGAAGTTTAGTAGGTATGCTAGCTTCAGAAAAGGATGTAGACGGATTTATTTCACTCGCTGGTGCAGGTCAAAACATTGGTGACGTCATTGTTGAGCAAGTCGCTAAGATGTCTCCACAACTTGGTGAAGAAGCACAGAAAGTTGTAAATAAATTAAAGTCTGGAGAAAAGACAACAGATTTTCCACAAGCTTTAGCTAGTGTTTTTAATGCAGATATTCAAGATTTTATGATAAATTGGATGTCATATGAGCCTACAGAAATTATCCATGAATTAAAAATTCCAATACTCATTATCAATGGCACTAAAGATCTTCAAGTTTCAGAGAATGAGGCAAATTTACTAAAAGAGGCAAACGAGAATGCTCAATTAAATATCATTGAAAATATGAATCATGTCCTTTTTGAGATTGTTGGGGGTGATTTAGAGAACTCAAAATCTTATAATGAATCTTCTAGAGAAATATCAGCATTACTCATTGAAAACATCGTAAACTTCGTGAAAAAGTAACCCATCTATCGTACAATTTACTTAAACTAAAAAAGCATCTCTAAGAGATGCTTTTTTACTAACTAACCAACCAAAATGTAATGTCGCGATTTTGTAGTAAGTGTTACGTTTGTAACTCTCGCTGTATCCATTACACTTACTTGGTATCAAACCGCGTGCCAAACTTCTTTTTTTGAAAAAAATATAAAAAGTGTAACAAAACATTTCATTTGTCTACTAATGAAATAAATTATATCTTTATGATATCATTTTAATATCATATAGAATTCAAATGATTAACCTATTAAATTTTTAAATTATGAAAGAAGAGAAAATCATCGTTCCGGCAAATGGCTACTTTATGCTATTAATATTTTTAGTATTGTTCTTTGGCAGTATTGCGACAATCATAATGTATCAAACACCAACACCGGCAATTGTAATATTCTTATCATTAGTAATGGCTTTCGGATTTGTAATGGTTCAACCAAATGGATCAAGGGTTTTACTATTATTTGGCAAGTATGTAGGCACCATAAAAAAGAACGGTTTCTATTGGGTAAACCCATTTTATACAAAAAAGAAAATTTCTCTTAGAGCGAGTAACTTTGATAGTGAACGTCTTAAAGTAAATGATAAGTTAGGAAACCCAGTAATGATAAGTACCATTTTAGTATGGCGTGTACAAGACACTTATAAAGCTGCTTTTGACGTAGACAATTATGAAAACTTTGTTCGTGTGCAAACTGACGCTGCTGTACGTAAACTAGCCAGCATGTATCCTTATGATAATTTTGCTGATGAAGGCCATGATGAAGACATAACACTTCGATCTAGCGTTAATGAAGTAAGTGAAGCCTTAGAAAAAGAAATAGATGAGCGTTTATCTATTGCTGGCATCGAAGTATTAGAGGCTAGAATAGGTTACCTAGCTTATGCTCAAGAAATCGCAAATGCCATGTTAAAGCGTCAACAAGCTACCGCAATTGTAGCAGCAAGACATAAAATTGTTGAAGGTGCAGTTAGTATGGTAGAAATGGCAATTGAAGAACTTAACAAAAACCAAATTGTAGATTTAGATGAAGAGCGCAAAGCTGCCATGGTTAGTAATCTTATGGTAGTACTTTGTGGTGATAAAGAAGCTTCACCAGTAGTTAATACAGGAACCTTAAGTCATTAAAATTTAAATATTATGAAAGAATATAAAGTAGTAGAGTTCAAACTTGGTTTTAGAAATAGATCCCAAAGGTTCGAAGATTTATTAAATCAACATGCTCGAGAAGGTTGGCGAATGGTACAAATACCTTATGGTTGGTCTTCAGTTATTCTAGAGCGTGAAAAAAATAGGTAGTTATGTTCCACTCCAATAGACCGATCCATAAAGTCCCTTTTACACCTTTTGATATTATTATAGAATGTTGTTCAATTGGCTTACTAGTGTACATCTGGGTTCATTTTGCAATGGTATTTGGTGAGCTTCCAGAAACAGTTCCTTCTCATTTTAATAGTGCTGGACAACCTGATAGTTATAGCGGAAAGAACTTTTTATTCTTTCTTCCGATACTCGCAACAGGACTCTATATCTTAATGTTTGTATTAACAAAATATCCGCATCAGCACAATTATATGGTTAATATAACTGAAAAAAATGCACCACAACAATATCGTTTTTCAGTAACCGTCTTACGTGTTGTTAATCTTCTTTGCACCATAATGTTTGCATACATCAACTATCAAATACTGTTAGGAGCAAAGACAAATGAAACAGATTTAGGAATGGGATTTGTTATTACGATAATTGGTGCTAGTATTTTACTGCCAATAGTAATATTGATTTATCAGAAAAGAATGATTAAATAGAACGACATATGGCAAAGAAAAAAGCATTCGCATTACGTCTTAATGAAGACATGTTAAAAGCTATTGAAAAATGGGCAGCTGACGAATTTCGCAGTACCAACGGTCAAATAGAATGGATGCTTATGCAAAAGCTTAAAGCGCATAAAAGAGAACCCAAAAACAAAACAGATACTAACAAAAAGTGATCCTAACAGATCACTTTTTTAATGCACATTATTTTGGTATTTTGCGCCTTCAATTTATCAATTATGGACTCTACTCCTTTCTTTACACAAGACACAATTGTTTTCGGACTATTAATGTTAATGCTAGGATTTGTATTCTACACGTCTTCTAGTGAATATAGAATTTGGAAAAAATTCTACAAATACATCCCAGCCTTATTAATGGCATATATGATGCCAGCAGCTTTAACTACTTTCGGATTAATAGCACCCGAATGGGAAACGGTTGAGACCTCAGGTGAAGTGGTAAAACATAAATCTCAGGTGTACTTTATTGCGAGTAGATTTATGCTTCCAGCAGCACTTGTTTTAATGACCATAAGTGTAGATTTAAAGGCTGTATTTAATTTAGGTTGGAAAGCTCTAGCCATGTTTGGTACCGGTACCTTAGGCATCATAATTGGTGGTCCAATAGCAGTATTTTTAATTTCTTTAATCTCACCAGAAACCGTTGGTGGAGCTGGACCTGATGCGGTATGGAGAGGACTTTCCACACTTGCAGGTAGTTGGATTGGTGGTGGCGCTAATCAGGCTGCAATGTTAGAAATATATGAATACAACACAGATAATTATGCTGGTATGGTTATCGTAGATATTGTAGTTGCTAATATTTGGATGGCTATATTATTACTTGGTATTGGTAAACAAAAGAAAATTGATAAATGGCTAAAGGCAGATAATACGGCCATAGAATCTTTGAAAGAAAAGGTGTCTAGTTATGCCGCAAGTATTTCACGAAATCCTACACTAACAGACTTTATGGTGATTCTTGGCGTTGCATTTACAGTTGTTGGTGTCTCTCACTTTGGTGCAAATGTAATTTCAGAATTTCTTAAGGCAAATATTGAGGCTGTAAGTGATAAGAAATCGGCATGGTCTTCATTTGGCTCTCAATTCTTTTGGATGATATCTATTGCTACACTCTTAGGTATTATTCTGTCATTTACTAAAGTGAAAAAATATGAAGGTGCTGGGGCAAGTAAAATTGGTAGTGTTTTTATCTACATTTTAGTAGCATCAATAGGTATGAAAATGGATCTTACAAAGATTGTAGACAATCCAGGATTAATTGTAGTAGGCTTAATCTGGATGGCTATACATGTAGGTCTTTTGTTTTTAGTAGCTAAATTAATCAGAGCACCATATTTCTTTTTAGCAGTTGGTAGCAAGGCAAATATTGGGGGTGCAGCATCAGCACCTGTTGTTGCCGCAGCTTTTCATCCTTCATTAGCTACAGTGGGAGTTTTACTAGCAGTATTTGGCTATGTCGTTGGAACTTATGGCGCAATGCTTACGGCAGAACTCATGCGAATAGTAGCACCTTTAACCTAACTAATAATATTATAATCATAACATGACAAAAACATCAAAACTTTTAAGCTTAATAGCAATTATCTTATTAAATGTTTCTTGTGGAAAGGATAAGGACACCAACTTTACACTTAATGCAAGCATAAAAGGATTAAAAAAAGGCATCGTTTATTTACAAAAAAATGGTGACTCTACAGATATCATAGACTTAGACTCTATGATCATTACTGGTCAGCCAGACTTTAGCCTTAGAACAAATATTGAAGAACCGTTATTATTATACCTAAAACTTCACAAAAACGATAATGAAGAACACTACATTCCGTTTTTTGCAGATAAAGGCGAAATGACTTTACATACAACTTTAAAGAACTTTAATTTTGACGCAGAAATTAGTGGTTCAAAGCAACAAGCCTTATTAGATGAGTATCTTGAAATTATGGGGAAATACAATGATAAAAATCTAGATATCATTGAAGCCTCATTATTAGCCCAAAAAGAAAATGATAGTATTGCGGTTGATTCTTTAACAAAAGTTTCAGAGACTTTATTAAAACGAAAATACTCTTTCACCATTCAGTTTGCATTAAATCATAAGGACAGCGAAATTGCACCTTACCTAGCACTTTATGAAATCCCTTCAGCTAATCCAAGATATATAGATTCGGTTTATAACGGCCTAGATACTAATATTAAGAAATCATTTTACGGAATAAAGCTGAGAGAATATATTGAAAATAGACCTATAAGATAATACCGAATGCTGAATATTAAAAACAAAAAGTCCAATCAAAACGATTGGACTTTTTTTATTCTTTTGAGCCGATAGAGGGACTCGAACCCACGACCTGCTGATTACAAATCAGCTGCTCTAGCCAGCTGAGCTATATCGGCAAAAGATGGGCGCAAATTTAAACTTGAAATTTAAATCTGCAAATACTTTTAACTTAATTTATTAATACGTTCTATTAAAGCTTTTCCTTTTGCTTCAAGATCTGTATTAATAGCTTTAAAATGTGCCTTTCTATCCTCTACGCTTCTATCATTTACACGCGTAATTAACTCATCAAAAGAAGCGATGGCATCGTCAATAATAGCTTCACTTTCAGTTGAAGGTTTTTGAGCATTCTCTAGTTCCCAGTAATAAACTGCTTCAATAATATCACCAAAAACGTAATTAATATCTTTTTTTAAGTCTCTTTTATTTGCCATAATTTACTTATAATTTGTGATACAAAGGTAATGATTACAATACTAAATCCTCACTTTAGCCAACTGAAGTTTTACACATAAACTTCAAGAAGCTTAGCATAATTTGTATTAATATTAAACGCATCTACTGAAGCAGGTATTAAAATTGTTTCACCTTTAGAAATTGTATCTTTAGAATTCTCAGTTGTGACTTCAATTTCACCGTCAACACACATATAAATCAAGAATGAATCATATGTATTTTTGATACTTCTTGATGTATCTAATTCAAGGAAATTTGTTGTAAAAAATGGACAACTTACCATTTCATTAGAGATGTTTTGCTCTGTATCATATTCAACTCTAAAATCATCTTCCATTTCAAAGTTAAATGCGTCAATAGCAATATCATTATGCAGTTCTCTTGAGTTACCTTCTGCATCTACTCTATCCCAATCATATACTCTATAAGTCACATCGCTAGTTTGCTGAATTTCTGCCAATAAAACTCCTGCACCTATTGCATGTACTCTACCTGCTTCAATAAAATAGGTATCGCCTTCTTTTACTTTATCAAAATTTAATATTTGCGTTAAGGTTTTATCTTCTAGATGCTTTAGATATGTTTCCTTGTCCATTTTTTGATTAAATCCAACAATTAGATTTGCATCTTCATCTGCCTGCATCACGTACCACATTTCTGTTTTACCAAAAGAATTGTGTCGTTCTTTAGCAAGTTTATCATCTGGATGTAGTTGTATACTTAAATCTTGTTTAGCATCAATAAATTTGATGAGTAAAGGAAAATCGTTACCGAATCTGCTGTAATTCTTCTTACCTAATAAATCAGCTTTATAAGAATCTAGTAATTCTTGCAAGGTTTTATCTTTAAGAGCTCCATTTGAAACTACAGACACATCATTTGGCACTGTACTTATTTCCCAACTTTCTCCTAAGATTTTTGATTTTGATGCTTTATTAAATTGTTTAATAAGTTTCTCTCCTCCCCAGATTTTGTCCTTTAATATAGGCTGAAACTTTAATGGATGTAAAGATTCTTTCATGAAATAATTATTCTCCAGAGTAAGTTACAAAATTACGTGGAGTTTCGTACAAAGTTATTTCTAAATGAAATTCTGGATCTATTTTGGCTTTTATCTTATTGTAGATTACCACTGAAATATTTTCTGCGGTTGGATTCATTTCTTTAAACTCAGGTACTTCAATATTAAGATTCTTATGATCGAATGCATCTTCAACTTCTGATTTAATGATATCCTTTAAAACCTTTGCGTCAATCACATAACCTGTTTCTGGATCAACCTCACCAGTAACACTGGCAATCAATTCATAATTGTGACCGTGAAAATGAGGATTATTACATAAACCAAATACTTCTTCATTTTTCTCAAAACTCCAGTCTCTTCTATATAATCTGTGCGCAGCGTTAAAGTGTGCTTTTCTATGTACAGTAACTTTCATTATTTATTCACATTTATGAATTCGTAAAACTTCTCGAATATGATTTTAAACCAAGCCGTGTAATTCTCTGGATGTTGAGCTATATCAAGCTTTACTGCTTCTAAATTCATCCATTTCCAGTCAGCAACTTCTTCTTTATTTATAATTGGTTCATCATTATAATAACCAATCATAATATGATCGTACTCATGCTCTGTAAGACCATTACTAAACGGCGCCTTATAAATAAATGATGTTGATTCTTCTAACTCTGTTACAAAACCCATTTCTTCCTCAAGACGTCTTTTGCCAGCTTCTAAATTACTTTCACCATCACGTTGATGACTACAACATGTATTAGTCCATAAACCTGGCGAGTGATACTTGTGCATCGCTCGTTGCTGCAACATTAATTCATTTCTGTTATTAAAAATAAATACAGAAAATGCTCTGTGCAAAACAGCCTTTTCATGAGCTTCCATCTTTGGCATTAAGCCAATTTGATTATCGTATTCGTCAACGAGAATAACTTGTTCTTCTATCATGTAAGCAAAATTAAGTTGTTAAAATTTAAAAAAAGTAAAGGAATTCATAAAAAAAAGCCGCTTAAAATATTAAGCGGCTCTTTTTACTTCAAGTTTTATGACTTATTATTCCTTATCATCACATGTCTTACCGTTGATACTTGTAACAATAAACTCACTTCGTCTATTTAACTGATGTTCTTCTTCTGTACAACTAGATTCATTTGTTGGCTCACAGCCACAATCATTAACCAATTGAGACTCACCATATCCTTTGGCTGTTAAGCGCTCTTTAGCAATGCCATTATCAATAAGATATTGACGCGTAGACTGTGCTCTATTTTCAGAAAGTCTTTCATTATAGGCCATTGGTGCTCTACAATCTGTATGCGAACGAATATCTATAGTCATAGTTGGATACTTGTTTAATACAGCTATAACTTTTTGTAGTTCTATTTCAGCATCATATCTAATATCGTACTTATCTAAATCAAAATAGATAGTTGGTATATCTAATAACTTCGCTAAATCATCACAAGGTGATAATTCTTGTTCATCCTTCTCTAATAATAACTGTAAAGTAAGCTCTTGACTCTTCTTTGGTGTAGTAAAGCGTTTTTCATCAGAAGTATATGTTTCTTTCTCACCTCTAATTAAATACTCCATCTCGCAATCTAACTCAAACTTAAAAGCCGCATCTTCTCCAACAGTCATACGATTAAGTTCGTTACCTTCACCATCGTATAAAATGACTGTGGCATTAGGTATTAAATCACTAGTCTTTTTGTCAACCACTGTACCTGCTACCAATTGCTCACATTCTGGAATAACAAATGTGTAGATATCATCGCTACCTTTTCCACCTTCACGATTAGAACTAAAAAAAGCACGTTTTGTAACAAGGTTTTCATAGTATCCGAAGTCATCAAACTGACTATTTACAGGCATCCCAACATTTTCAATTGGAAAGTTTTTATTGTTACCAGATGCTACTTTTTTGTCTAATTCTTCAGATTTGTATACATCATATCCTCCTAAACCAGGATAACCATTAGATGCAAAATATAAGTCGCCATTAGTATTTACAAATGGAAAAGACTCTTGTCCTTCTGTGTTTATTGCAGGTCCAAGATTTTCTGGTTGTGCTAAAGTTCCGTCATCATTAACATCTACAACATAAATATCTGATTGGCCAAAGGATCCTGGCATATCAGAAACAAAGTATAATCTATTACCTTCTAGATTTAAAGCTGGATGCGTAACACTATACTCTTCACTATTAAAATGTATTTTATGAATTTCGTCCCAAGTTCCGTCTTCACTTTTTGTAGCTCTATACAACTGAAGTCTATTAACTCCATCTTCATCCTCTTTATACTTTAAATTAAAGAAGTTATTTCTTGTAAAGAACATATATTGTCCATTTGGTGAAAATACTGCACTAGACTCATGAAACTTAGTATTTACCTTACCTTGTATTTCTGTAACCTCTCCAAATCCACTTTCAGTTTTTTCAACTGAATAAATATCTAAATAAGGTTCTTCGTTCCATCTATATTTTCTTCCACCACCTCGTGCAGATGAAAATACAATAGAGTTTTCATACTCTGTAGTCCCAAAATCTGAGACTTCAGTATTGAAATCTAAATTTTCAACTTCGATATCGTCTCTACTTAATTCTTCTATTGACGCTTTATAATCCGTTTTAGATAAAAAGGCTTTACCTCTGGTGTCTTTTGGATTAAGTTCATTGAACTTTTTCATCCATTTATCAGATTCCTCATATTCACCAATTCCTTTTAAAGACATGGCATATCTAAAATAATATTCAGGATCTATGACATCGCTCATTGTCATTAATTCAGCATACCATTTTGATGCATTTTCCATATCATTTCTGAAATAAAACGAGTTCCCCAATTTTTGAAAAAGATCAGATGATTTAAATCCTTTATTGGCTACTTCGAGAAGGACTTCACTGGTTTTTACATAAGCAAAATCTTTATAGTCATTTTCAACACTTTTGATTTTTCCATTTTGTGCAAGTATTGGAAGAGATAGTAATCCAATTAACACTATACTTATATATCTCACTGTTTTTTTCATACTATTATATATTAGAAGAATCTTGGTGATAAAATTCTACCTAGTCGTTTTACTTCAAATCTTAATGTTAGTTCATGCGATCCACCATTATAATTATTTAAGCCAGTGGTTGTAACATCATATCCATATCCTATGAACATTCCTGGTGTTACTTGAAATCCTACTAAAGCACTCATTGAGTCATCCCAGCGCCAAGCGACACCCACTGTTAGTTTCTTTTGAAACCATAAGTTAGCAGAAACGTCAGCAATTAAAGGTGCTCCTGAAACCCCTTTTAATAAAAATGCTGGTTTAAATTCAGTTGTTTCACTTACATTAAAAACGTAACCGCCTATTAAATAGAAATGTTGACTCTCAGTAGCTATTGACTCTTGGAAATCATCATAATGATCTGTTTGTAAAATATTTGGAACTGATAGTCCTAAATACCACTTTCTAGTGTGCATGTATAAACCTGCCCCAATTGTTGGTGATATAAGATTTAAGTTATTATTAAAAACTCTATCCGGATTTCTGAAACGCCCTTTACTCCAATCTGTATCTAACATATGAAATCCTCCTCTTGCTCCAAACGACAATTTTAAATCATTAGCGTTTAATGGAATGGTATACGAAAAATTTGCATCAACCGATGTTTCTCTTGCTGGTCCAAGAGCATCACTCACAATATTTAAACCTAACCCAATACGCTCATTTCTTAGTGGCGAATGGATTCCTAAAGTTTGTGTTTGTGGTGCACCATCTATACCAACCCATTGAGATCTATGCAGTCCTACTACACTAAGTGTTTCTCTCTGACCTGCATATGCAGGGTTCACACTCAGAGTATTGTACATATAATGTGTATACTGAGGGTCTTGCTGTGCAAAACTATTAGCACTCATTAGTGTAAATACTAAAACTACTAATCCTTTTATTATCGATGATTTATGTATCATTTTAATGTATTTTATAATTAAGTGTTAATTAGTCTTATCTATTAATGTATAACCATCCAACTCTAGGCTCTGAACCATCTTTTAGATCTAACACATAGTAATATGTTCCGTCTGGTAAATGGTCTGAACCATTAATTACAGCTCTACCATTAGATGTTCCTGACCAATCATTTAAATAGCCTTTTGTTTTATAAACGATGTTACCCCATCTATTATAAATTTCTAATGTGTTATTTGGGAATCTTTCTATACAATCAATCAAGAATGTTTCATTAACACCATCACCATTTGGCGAGAATTCATTCCAAATCGTTAAACAAATAGGATCTACTGAAGCATCGTCTTCGTTATCACTTGTATTTATATCATCACCACCATTAGCATTGGCAACAAAGGCTGTATTTAGATAGTCACCGAAACCAAGAACTTCAACTGTTATCTGAAGTATTTCTACTTGATCAGGGTTTAATTGACCAACTATCCATTCACCGTCAAACTCAGAATAAGTACCAGTTGTTGTTATTGCCGAAACAAACACATATCCATCTGGTATTACTTCACTTATAATAACATCTGTTGCAGTCACATTACCAACATTAGCAACTTCAATTGTAAAGGTTACTTCGTCTCCTACTACTGGTGTTAATTCATCAACAACTTTAGTTACCTCTAAATCGAAAATTGAATTTAATTCTGTTACTGTCGGATCATCAGGATTACCATCACCGTTTGGATCTTCCTCTTCATCATCATTAGGATCATCACTAGTATCTACTATGTCATCTGAAGGATCGGTTGGATCACCAAATGGTGCTTCTGAACTTACCGTAGCGGAATTCGTTACAAATCCAATATCTAAATCCTCTTGAGTAATTACGTATGTCGCCGTAAATGTAGTACTATCAACCTGACTTGGTGCAAGAGAGGCAATAGGTCCTCCTACCAAGTTTAAGCCTGGTAATAAATCCTCAACTACTATATTCGTTAAAGTAACATTTCCTGTATTCTCTACTGTAAATACATAGGTTAAAACATCTCCTAAACTTCCTTCAATTCCGTCACCATTAGTATCCGCTAACGGTAATGCCGTTTTAATAAGACTTATTGAAGGTACTTGAATGATTTCAGTATCTGTTGGATCATCTGTTACCGTTGTAGGATCCGTCGGATCATCACTGTCATCACTTAATATTACACCGAGTGGACTTGTTGCTCCAGCCACAGCTTGGTTTGTAACTATACCAGCGTCAATATCAGCCTGTGTTAAAGCATATGTTGCTTCAAAAATTACAGTATCAGAACCAACTATCATATCTGGTAAATCAGCATCACCATCTATGTCACCGCCACCACCTAAGTAGTTTGGTGTAGGTAAAGTACCTGTACCTGTAAAGTCAGCAGCATCTTCAGTTACACTTACATCAAAGACTGTAGTGTTACCAGTATTTGTAATGGTATAAGTATATGTAATGATATCACCTACTGTTGCAATACCATCAGCCCCTAAATCTAAACTACTGGTTTTATCAACAACGATGCTAGGATCTTGAGGGATAATAGTATCTGTAGGATCATCATCACTTGTAGTATCTGATGGATCATCACTATTATCATCAATAGTAACATCTAGCGGGCTAGTTGCAACTGCTAAAGCTTGATTCGTTACAATTCCCGCATCAATATCAGCTTGGGTAATTGCATATGTTGCTGTATACACTATTGTACCTAAACCTACTATCATGTCTTCTAAATCAGCTTCTCCATCTTCATCGCTACCACCACTTACATATGTTGGTGCTGGTAATACACCTGTCCCTGTGAAGTTAGCTGCATCTTCAGTTACACTTACATCAAAGACTGTAGTATTACCAGTATTGGTAATTGTATATGTATAAGTAATGATATCACCTACTGTTGCTATACCATCAGTTCCTAAGTCCAAACTACTTATCTTTTCTATTGCAATACTTGGCTCTTGTGGGATTGTTGTAACTGTAGGGTCATCGTCACTAGTTGTATCCGATGGATCATCACTAATATCGTTAACTGCATCACCAAGAGGTCCTGTACCATCTGTTAGTGCTTGATTAGTTACAAAACCACTATCAATATCTGCTTGAGTAATCGCATAAGTAGCAGTATAAACTATTGTCTCAGCACCGACAATCATATCTTCAAGATCTGCTTCACCATCTAGGTCAGCACCACCACTAAGATATGTTGGTACAGGTAATGTCCCAGTTCCTGTAAAGTTTACTGCATTTTCAGTCACACTAACATCAAAGACTGTCACATTTCCTGTATTGGTAACAGTATAGGTATAAGTTATAATATCACCTACCGTTGCAATATTATCTGAGCCTAAATCTAAACTACTTGTTTTTTCTATTGCCAACATTGGATCTTGTGGAATATCGATAACAGTTGGGTCATCTTCTGTATTACCATCATTGTCATCACCATCATCACTAGTTTCAGTTACACTAGTTCCTGAAGGACTATCACCTGTAGTAGTCGCACTATTCGTTACATTACCTGCATCGACATCTGCTTGTGTTATGATATAAGTTGCTGTTACAGTTCCAATTTCTCCAGGTGCTAATGAAGATGGACTAATCGCTAGACCTGCAGATCCAGTTAACGCATCGTCAATAACAATATTACTCATTGTTACATTACCTGTATTTTCAACAGTAAATGTATATGTTAACTCGTCACCTAAACTTGGGGTTCCAACAGGTGTAAGATCATTACTAATTACAACTGTTTTTGTTAACTCTAATTCTGGCATCTCTGGAATATCAGTATCCGTTGGATCGTCTTCTGTATTGCCATCACTGTCATCACCATCATCACTCGTGTCATCAACATTGGTGTCCG
>NZ_JABSSU010000002.1:110936-129158 GCF_013213835.1 Winogradskyella sp.
TCACCTAAACTCGCACCCGCTGGTAACACATCATTACTGATGGCTACTGTCTTTACTGACTCAATGCTTGGGTCTTCAGGTATAACTAATGATGTAACATCATTTGTTGGGTCTGCATCATTGTTGTCGCCATTAACATTATCTAAATCTGATGTCTCCTCGGTTTCAGGTGAAACAACAACTGTTGTACCGTCTGATTCTGTTCCTGCATCTGATATATCTATAATATCATCTGCCGTATTTCCTGTATCACCTCCTGGAACTTCGGCTGTAGCTGTCGCTGAATTCTCAACACCACCAGCATCTACATCACTTTGCAATATTGTGTAAATAGCTGTACATGTAGTACTTGCACCTGGAATTAAAGTTGTAGCTAAACATGCTACCGTTCCTACTTTTGGATCTGTAACTATAATATTCGATAAATCTTCGTCACCAGTATTCGTTACTGTAAATGTGTATTCGATTTGATCATCTAAAAGACCTGTTGCACCGGCAGAAGTAATGCTTGTTATGCTTTTAATTAGGCTCAATGAACAAGTCGCATCATCTAATAGAATAGGATTAGTAGATATAGCTGTACATGCAGGCGTAGATTGATACCTCACAACTATTGTATAGGTATCTGGAGGCAAATTACTAAATGTATTAGAACCTTGCCAAGTTTGATCATTAGTTCCACTTAAACTTGTTAGACTATATTCTATAGTTCCACCACCATTATCTGTAGCATCAACAATTATAGAGCCTTGATTAACTATACATGTTGGCTGAACATTACTTGTTGTTGCTTCTATAGTAGGTGGAGGTGTTAAAAAAGCTGTATCGTATAATATAAATGCTTTTCCATCACCACCATCACCTGACGCACCACTTTGAGTAACTCTTATACCTTTTACATCTGTACCTGAAGGCACTAATGCTGTTAAAGGATATATAGCAGCTTCTACATTAACTCCAAAAGTTATAAGGACACCAGTATCTATATAATCCGCAGCAGTTACTGTAACTGCATTTCCTATTAAGCTTAAACTATTATCTAGTGCTTGGATTGTAACCTCGTTATTTCCATTTTGCTCAGTAATAACAACATATCTATTTGAAGCAGAAGTTATTTCTGCATTATAAATAAATTGAATATAATCAGTAGATACTATTCCTCCGTCGAGCGCTAAGAAATTTCTGAGATTTGTATTTGAATTAGCCTCAATAAGTGCTGGATCAAATATTGCAGGACCTTCAGATATATCATTTGTAGTAGTTAACTGCTCTGTAATAAACTGATTTGAAGCTGCTGGGTTAGCGAATTGGTAAGTTGTCAACTCTGGCCTTGCTATTCCTGTAAAAGGATTTGGTTGACCAGAAACTGTAATAGAATTTAATATCGCAGGATCAAACTCATTTCCACCAGTATTAACATCAAAAATAACATCACCTGCTAATAAAGCTGCTGTTGGATTATCTGAAGGTACAATATCAAGACACGTATCATCACTACACTCATATGGAGCTGTTAACACTGCTGAATCTGTATATGTACATGAAGGTGCATCTGAGAATGTAGCAGTAAACGATAGGTCTGCCCCATTAGCCGGTAAAACCACATCATCAAAAAGATGACTTGTCGCACTATCTAAACTACCTACTGGTATACTAATAGTTACATCTCCTGTTATTTCCAAAGTTCCTGTTGGCGGTACATTATCATATGTAACCGTAAGGTCTGATGTAAATGTATCGTCAGTAATAACTGAAGATGTTCCATTGTCGTTACAAGCTGTAATATCTGATGCTGTGATATTGGTAATATTATATCCTGACTCAATTAAAACAGTAGTATTTGTAGCTTCAGCTAAACATAATGGGGCTGATTGATATCTTACGGCTAGTGTGTAAGTTCCTGGTGTTAAGTTGTTAAACACATTAGATGTTTGCCATGGACCAGTCGCGCCATTAATACTATACTCAATAATTCCACCTCCATTATCGGTTGCATCTATAGTTATAGATCCTTCATTAGTAGGACATGTAGGCTGAACAATATTAGTAACAGCATTTATTGTAGGTGGAGGGGTTAAAAATGCTTCGTCATATAAAATAAATGCTTTTCCATCTCCACCATCACCTGACGCACCACTTTGAGTAACTCTTATACCTTTTACATCTGTACCTGAAGGTACTAACGCTGTTAAAGGATATATAGCAGCTTCTACATTAACCCCAAAAGTTATAAGGACACCAGTATCTATATAATCCGCAGCAGTTACTGTAACTGCATTTCCTATTAAGCTTAAACTATTATCTAGTGCTTGGATTGTAACCTCATTATTTCCACCTTGTTCAGTAATTACAACATATCTATTTGAAGCAGAAGTTATTTCTGCATTATAAATAAATTGAACATAATCAGTAGATACTATTCCACCGTTAAGTGCCAAGAAATTTCTAAGATTTGTATTTGAATTAGCCTCAATAAGTGCTGGATCAAAAATTGCAGGACCTTCAGATATATCATTTGTAGTAGTTAACTGCTCTGTAATAAACTGATTTGAAGCTGCTGGGTTAGCGAATTGGTAAGTTGTTAATTCTGGCCTTGCTATTCCTGTAAAAGGATTTGGTTGACCAGATACAGTAATAGAATTTAATATAGCTGGATCAAACTCATTTCCACCAGTGTTAACATCAAAAGTAACATCACCAGCTAATAAAGCTGCTGTTGGATTACCCGTAGGTATAACATCTGGACATTGATCACAAATAGAACTATCACCTGCATCTGTTACAGCTGCATTAGTACCTCCATAACTTGCACTAACTACAGTACCATTTGCATTTACTTCGCCTTCTCCGAGAGTTAAAGGATCTCCAAAACCGTATTGTTCACCATCATTACCATCTGATCCGTTAATACCATATGCTTCATTAGCATCAGAACAACCATCACCATCACTATCAGTATCTAAGTGATTCGGTATACCATCGTTATCTGTATCATATACATCTGGTATGCCATCTAGGTTAGAGTCTGTATAATCAGTTGTTGACCCATCACCAGTGCCACCATTATCATTACTATCAGCAAAGTTTGGCACACCATCTCCATCTTCATCACCAAGTGGATCGTTACTACCTTCTGCTTCTGCTGTATCAAGAATACCATCATTATCGTCATCAATGTCTTCGGTGTCTACAATCCCATCATTATCTGAATCTAAAACATCTCTAAAATCCACATCATTAATCCCATCTGTATCTTGTAAGATTGCAGTATCATTGATAATACCATTTGCATCTTCCAAACCTGTAGTAATAGCATCAATTGCATCGTCGAGTCCGTCTTGATCAACATCATCTCCTGAAAAAGTGATTACAGCTTCTACGGTATCACTAATACCGTCATTATCAGAATCTGTATCTAAATAATCAGGTACAGAATCATTATTTGTAAGAACAGCATCAGTATTTACAGGAGTAAGTCCTCCTGGATATGCCGTATCTAGACCTTGAGCATCATAGATACCGTTAGGTACAATATATCCAACTGTTATTTGGGCTTCATTATTGTCTGGAATACCATCACCGTCTGCATCTAAATCATATCCATCTGGTATATTATCGCCATCCGTATCAGTGAAATTTGTTAAAGGATTATTGTCACCATCTAAATTTTCATCTTCAACAACATCTAAAATTCCATCATTATCATCATCAATATCAATTGAATCTACAATACCATCACTATCCCAATCTAAAGGGTTTCTTCCTATCTCACAACCAAATCCATCATTAGTTCCTGAAGGATCTGCTACCAATATCTTAGTAAAATTTGTTCCAGTCGTTGCTGTTGCTACATCTGTAATCTGATATATGTCACCGTTACCATTATTAAATGCGTAAAAGTTACCTTGTGCATCTTGCCATACTGCACCATAAGTGTTTGAGGATAATGGATCCGTATTGGTCGTTGCATTGGCAACTGTTAAATCAAATCTTTGCGAAACACCAGTGGATACGTCAATTTTTGTTAACCTTGGTGGTGAACTATTAGACATGCCATAAATATGACTTCCTACTAAATCGTAATCTGCAGCGGAACTAAATGTTCCACTAATTACAACCTCACTAACCGGAACACTCGCAGGATACGTCGAAACACCGGAAACATCAAAGGTTACAATTCTTCCACCGTTAACATAACCAACATTATTACCATTTGAAAATAATGTATTATTTGTATTAGCAGATGCACCAGTTAAATTAATAACACCAAGAAAATTATAATTATCTGCAGGGTCATATACGTTTATTACACTACCACCAGCAGGAGATGAGTAAACAAGTTGTGTTACCGCATTGTATGAACTATTTGTAGCATTAGTATTTGTAGAACTCTGTAAAGTCCCTACTTGCACATAAGCTTGTAAGAAGGGGTTTAGTCTAAATACTTCTGCTGTTGATCCTGTACCTCGAGTTTGATATAAAGAGTTAATAACACCACATTGCAAAACAGCTAACGAACAAACCGAAGATATACCATCAGTAACATTAAAATTTGTTCCTAAAGAATATACAACTCCAATTTCTATAACTAATCCATTACCATTTACAGTAGCAGGATCATTGATTCCAAATTGCTCACCATCATTACCATCGGCACCATTATAACCATAAGCTTCATTGGCATCAGAACAGCCATCACCATCACTATCTGTATTTTGAAAATCAAAACTACCGTCAGTTCCTGTGTCTATAGGAGATGCTAATTCAGCGACATCATCGATACCATTACTATTACCATCAGAAAACCCAACATCGTTAATATCAATTTCACCATCATCATTTGTATCTTGAAGACTATAGCCAGCTTCATCTAAATCGTAAATACCATCGTTATCAGAATCTAAATCTAAATAATCAGGAATAGTATCACCATCTGTGTCAGTAGGATTTGTTGTGTGATCATTGTCGAAATCTAAGTTAGCATCTTCGACACTATCTAAAATTCCATCATTATCATCATCAAGATCAAGATTATTTGTAATTAGGTCTCCGTCACAATCACCTGTTGCTGTAGTATCAGGACATTGTGCACTTACCAATGATGAAATAAAAAAAATTAAAATAAAGAATAAAGAATACTTAGACTTAAACGAGAATCGAGTAGTGATTTTCATAGTATGTGTGTAATAGCGTTGGTCTTAAAGTTTTAATCCACTAAATATTTGCGGCGTAATTTATCGATTAAAAGCAAATATATTCGTTAAAGCGTAATAAACAAATTTAATTTACAATTATTTGAGGGAAGATGTAAGTTAAAGAGTTGAGGCTTCGCTACAAAAATAGCTTTTCTGTTGCTAAATTTAATATACTAAGGCTAAAAATCTAAAAAATCAGAAAAAAGGTAAATGTTTTCGATAAAAGTGATGAATTTTTAATCAATGAAAACTATAATTTAAAAACTAATATCTGAAAAAATTAATATGGTCTAATTTAAATTTATTCAATAGTAAAGGTTACAATAAGAAAGCAATTAATAACCAACTTGATTATATTTGCCAAAATTTATTTGTATGTCCTTAATAGAGGAAATAAAACGCAGAAGAACATTTGGTATTATCTCGCATCCAGATGCGGGAAAAACAACCTTAACAGAGAAATTATTACTATTTGGTGGTGCCATACAAGAAGCTGGTGCTGTAAAGAGTAATAAAATTAAAAAAGGTGCTACGAGTGACTTTATGGAAATTGAGCGCCAACGTGGTATCTCTGTGGCTACATCGGTTTTAGCTTTTGAATATAACGGGATTAAAATTAATATTCTAGATACACCAGGTCATAAGGATTTTGCTGAAGATACCTTTAGAACACTAACAGCTGTAGATAGCGTTATTGTTGTTATCGATGTTGCTAAAGGTGTTGAGGAACAGACAGAAAAGCTTGTAGAAGTTTGTAGAATGCGAAACATTCCGATGATTGTTTTCATTAACAAGCTAGATAGAGAAGGTAAAGATGCTTTTGATTTACTTGATGAAGTAGAACAAAAATTAGGCCTGAAAGTAACTCCTCTAAGTTTTCCTATAGGCATGGGATATGACTTTAAAGGCATTTATAATATTTGGGAGAAGAATGTCAATCTATTTGATGGTGACAGCAAACAACATATTAATGACACAATTGAAATCTCTGATTTAGAATCTGAAGAATTAGACCAATTAGTTGGTGAAAATTCAGCAAGTACCCTGAGAGATGAAATTGAATTAGTAAGCGGTATTTATCCAGAATTTGATATCGAAGCTTATCTTAATGGTGATTTACAACCTGTGTTCTTTGGTTCTGCATTAAACAATTTTGGTGTTAGAGAACTACTCGATTGCTTTGTAGAAATAGCACCAAAACCAAGACCTAAAAATTCAGAAGAGCGTCTTGTAAAACCTGATGAAAATAAGTTTTCTGGTTTTGTTTTTAAAATCCATGCCAATATGGATCCTAATCACAGAAACAGATTAGCCTTTATAAAGATAGTTTCTGGCGAATTTAAAAGAAACACCCCTTACCTACATGTTAGACATAACAAAAAGCTCAAATTTTCTAGCCCTAACGCCTTTTTTGCTGAGAAAAAGGAAATTGTAGATATTTCATATCCTGGTGATATTGTAGGATTACAAGATACTGGTAACTTTAAAATTGGCGATACACTTACGGAAGGCGAAATTCTTAATTATAGAGGTATTCCTAGCTTTTCACCGGAACATTTTAGATATATTAACAATGCAGATCCTATGAAAGCTAAACAGCTTTACAAGGGAATTGATCAGCTTATGGACGAAGGTGTTGCTCAGTTATTTACTTTAGACTACAACGGAAGAAAAGTAATAGGCACTGTTGGTGCATTACAATATGAAGTTATTCAATACAGATTAGAACACGAATATGGTGCTAAATGTTCGTATGAAAATCTTAACGTTTATAAGGCATGTTGGGTTCAAACTGAAGATGAAAAAAGTGAAGAATTTAAAGAATTTAAAAGAGTAAAACAGCGTTATTTAGCAAGAGATAAACAAGAACAATTGGTGTTTTTAGCCGATTCTGCATTCTCACTACAAATGACCCAACAAAAGTATCCAAGCATAACCTTTCATATGACTTCAGAATTTGAATAGATTATACAATAAGGAAATTATCATTTGCTAAAAAAAAATGTATTTCATCGATTTTATTTGCTTTTAAACGTGTTTTAGATTAGTTTTATGTAGCCCAAACTAGGAAAATTAGATCAACCTCAATCTAAACCTACACATTATGAAAACTAATCATAACACCTACAGTAATAGTGATATAACTGTTACCTACGAGCCAAAACACTGCGTTAATGCTGGGTTATGCGCTAAACAATTATCGGACGTATTTAGAACAACTGTTATCCCATGGATAAAATTGGATGAAGCTGATACAAATAAAATAATTGAACAAATAAAAAAATGCCCTTCTGGTGCTTTGAAATTTCATCTTAACAAAAAAGATGTAGCCTGATCAAATCACCGTATTCAACATACAAACTCTCCAATAAAAAACGCCTATTTGAAAAAATCTCTCAAATAAGCGTTTCTTAATTACTCATTGTTCAAATATAATATATGCACCTTTTTGATATAAAAAAAGCTCGTAAACGCTTTTATATTAACTCAATAATGATATATATATTCAATTATTAGATGCTTTATTATTTATTTCATCTATAATTATATTCTATCCTGAAAAAAATCTAAATTCCTGCCTTATCAATTGGCCCGAAATTCAATGGAATTTGTGGTTGCTTGTGAAAATATGTCGAGCTACACTCAATTCCAAATTTATGCCTGACCTGTTGGTCCAAAATTTAATGGAATTGGTGGTTGCTCATAATCCTTGATTTCACCATGGGCTTTTTCAAAACGTGTTACGTTATCACCTAATGCCTTTAATAAACGTTTAGCATGTTGAGGCGTTAATATTATGCGAGATTTCACCTTACTCTTAGGTGTGCCAGGCATTATACTGACAAAGTCAACTACAAATTCAGAAACTGAATGATTTATAATTGCTAGGTTAGAATATGTACCTTCTGCTACTTTCTCGTCTAATTCTATATTTATTTGCCCTTTTTTCTGATTATTTTTTTCGTCTGCCATCTTAAACTTGTTTAAGCTTCCATAAATATGGAAGTATGATTATTGATTTATTAAAAAAAGCCTCCAAATAACACTATTTGAAGGCTCTTAGTTTTAAAAAGTTCCTGCCTTCGCAGGACTAAACATTCTAGTTAAAGTTCATTTCTTCCTTAGCCTTCATCATTTCGTCAAACTCTTGTTTAGAACCTACAATGATGTTATCGTAATCTCTAACACCAGTACCTGCAGGTATTCTATGTCCAACAATTACATTTTCCTTTAACCCTTCTAAAGTATCTACTTTGCCATTTACGGCAGCTTCGTTTAATACCTTAGTAGTTTCCTGGAACGATGCAGCTGAGATAAATGATTTAGTCTGAAGTGAAGCTCTTGTAATACCTTGAAGTATTGGCGTTGCAGTTGCTGGTTGAGCATCTCTTGCTGAAACTAGGTTTTTATCTTCTCTTCTTAATACTGAATTCTCATCTCTTAGTTGACGAACAGTTACAATTTGACCAGATTTTAAGTTCTCAGAATCACCAGCATCTTCAACCACTTTCATTCCGAAAATCTTATCATTTTCTTCAATGAAATCTGACTTGTGTACTAATTGATTTTCTAAGAAAATAGTATCACCTGAATCTATTATTCTAACCTTACGCATCATCTGTCTTACAACAACTTCGAAGTGCTTATCGTTAATCTTCACACCTTGTAAACGATATACCTCTTGTACTTCATTTACTAAATATTGTTGTACTGCAGAAGGGCCTTTGATATTTAAGATATCGTTTGGTGTTATAGAACCATCAGATAAAGGCATACCAGCTTTTACGAAATCATTTTCTTGTACAAGAATCTGATTAGATAATTTCACCAGGTACTTCTTAACTTCACCAAGCTTAGATTCTATAATAATTTCACGGTTACCACGCTTAATCTTACCAAAAGAAACCACACCATCAATCTCACTTACAACAGCTGGGTTAGATGGATTACGTGCTTCGAATAACTCAGTTACACGTGGAAGACCACCAGTAATATCACCAGCCTTAGCTGACTTACGCGGAATCTTAACTAAGATTTTACCAATCTCAATCTTTTCTCCGTCATCAATCATAATGTGCGCACCAACTGGTAAGTTATATGAACGGATTGTTTCGCCTTTGTTATCTTCAATTAATAACGTTGGAATTAATTTCTTGTTTCTAGATTCTGAAATTACTTTTTCTTGGAAACCTGTTTGCTCATCAATTTCTACCTGGTATGTAACACCTTGTTCGATGTTTTCATACTTCACTTTACCAGCAAACTCAGAAATAATTACACCATTATATGGATCCCATTGACAGATTACATCACCTTTCTTCACTTTAGCACCTGGCTTAACGAAAATGTGAGATCCATAAGGAATATTATTTGTACTTAAAACGATTCCTGTTTTAACATCAACAAGTTTTAATTCAGAAGTTCTAGAGATGACAACATCTACTTCGTTTCCTTCATTATCTGTTGATTTAACTGTCTTAAGATCTTCGATTTCAGCAATACCGTCAAACTTAACAGCTAATTTGTTTTCTTCTGAAATGTTACCTGCAATACCACCTACGTGGAATGTACGTAGTGTTAACTGTGTACCAGGCTCACCAATAGACTGAGCAGCAACTACACCAACAGCTTCACCTCTTTGTACCATTTTACCGGTAGCAAGGTTACGTCCATAACACTTCACACAAATACCTTTCTTAGCTTCACAAGTTAATGGAGAACGTACTTCGATAGATTCTACTGCAGAGTCACCAATACGCTTAGCAATAACATCATCAATATGACCACCAGCTTCAACTAATAACTCTTCTGTATGTGGATCGTAAACATCGTTTAAAGATGTTCTACCTACGATTCTATCTTCTAATTTTTCAACGATTTCTTCATTCTTCTTAAGTGCAGAAACCTCAATACCTCTTAATGTACCACAATCTTCTTCGTATACAATTACATCTTGAGATACATCTACTAAACGACGTGTTAAGTAACCTGCATCGGCAGTTTTAAGAGCCGTATCCGCAAGACCCTTACGAGCACCGTGAGTAGAAATAAAGTACTCTAAAATTGAAAGACCTTCTTTAAAGTTAGAAAGAATCGGGTTTTCAATAATAGATCCACCACCTGAAGTAGATTTCTTAGGTTTTGCCATTAATCCACGCATACCTGTTAACTGACGAATCTGTTCTTTAGATCCACGAGCTCCAGAATCTAACATCATAAATACAGAGTTAAATCCTTGTTGATCCTCACGGATACGCTTCATAGAAAGTTCAGTTAATTCAGCGTTAGTAGACGTCCAAATATCAATAACCTGATTGTATCTTTCGTTATTGGTAATAAGACCCATATTATAGTTACCCATAATACCATCTACTTTCTTATTAGCAGAATCAATCATTCCTTGCTTTTCTTGTGGAATAATGATATCACCTAAACTAAATGATAAACCACCTTGGAATGCAAATTTGTATCCTAAAGTCTTAATTTCATCTAAGAATGCAGCAGTTTCAGGAACTGAAGTTACTTTTAAGATACCATGAATAATATCTCTAAGTGATTTCTTAGTTAATACTTCATTTATATATCCTGCAGCTTCTGGTACTTTTTCGTTGAATAATACTCTACCTACAGTTGTTTCTATAATTTGAGTAGTTAATTCTCCTTCTTCATTAAAGTCTTTAGTTCTTACTTTAATACCAGCATTAAGGTCTACTTTCTTCTCGTTGTAAGCAATAGTTACTTCTTCTGGTGAGTAGAATGTTAATCCTTCACCTTTAATAGTTAATTGCTCATCAGTCTTACGTAACTTAGTCATATAGTAAAGACCAAGTACCATATCTTGAGAAGGTACTGTTACTGGCGAACCATTTGCAGGGTTAAGAATATTATGAGAAGCTAACATTAATAATTGCGCTTCTAATATTGCTTCTGGTCCTAATGGTAAATGCACCGCCATCTGGTCACCATCGAAATCCGCGTTAAATGCAGTACACACTAATGGGTGTAACTGAATTGCTTTTCCTTCGATAAGCTTTGGTTGGAATGCTTGAATACCGAGTCTGTGTAAAGTAGGAGCACGGTTTAATAATACTGGATGTCCTTTAAGAACATTCTCTAAGATATCCCAAACTACAGGCTCTTTTCTATCTATAATTTTCTTTGCAGATTTTACCGTCTTTACAATACCTCTTTCAATAAGTTTTCTAATGATAAAAGGTTTATAAAGTTCTGCTGCCATATTTTTTGGCAATCCACATTCGAATAATTTTAATTCTGGACCAACAACAATTACAGAACGTGCAGAGTAATCAACACGCTTACCAAGTAAGTTTTGACGGAAACGTCCTTGCTTACCTTTTAATGAATCTGATAATGATTTTAATGGTCTGTTAGAATCTGTTTTTACAGCTGAAGACTTACGTGTGTTATCAAATAATGAATCTACTGATTCTTGTAACATACGTTTTTCATTACGTAAGATTACTTCTGGAGCTTTAATCTCCACTAATCTCTTAAGACGATTGTTACGGATAATTACACGACGATATAAATCGTTTAAATCTGAAGTCGCAAAACGTCCACCATCTAAAGGCACTAATGGTCTTAATTCTGGTGGAATTACAGGAATAGCCTTCATGATCATCCATTCTGGCTTATTCTCTCTGTTTTTGTTAGAATCTCTAAACGCTTCAACAACCTGTAAACGTTTTAATGCCTCAGTTTTACGTTGCTTAGACGTTTCGTTATTTGCTTTGTGTCTTAAGTCATAAGATAACTCATCTAAATCGATACGAGCTAAAATATCAATTAAACACTCAGCACCCATTTTAGCAATAAACTTATTTGGGTCTGTATCTTCTAAATATTGATTTTCTTGTGGAAGTGTATCCAAAATATTTAAGTACTCTTCTTCAGTTAAGAAATCCATTTTTTGAACAGGTTCACCTTCAGCATTCATTGCAATACCTGGTTGAATTACAACATAACGCTCATAATAGATAATCATGTCTAATTTCTTAGATGGTAAACCTAATAAGTAACCTATTTTGTTTGGTAACGAACGGAAATACCAAATATGAGCAACAGGAACTACTAAGTTAATGTGACCTACTCTATCTCTTCGTACTTTTTTCTCAGTAACTTCAACACCACATCGATCACAAACGATTCCTTTATAACGGATTCTCTTATACTTACCACAAGCACATTCGTAATCCTTTACAGGACCAAAAATACGCTCACAAAACAAACCATCACGCTCTGGTTTGTGTGTTCTATAGTTAATTGTTTCTGGCTTTAATACTTCACCACGAGACGCTGCCAAAACAGATTCAGGTGATGCTAAACCGATAGAAATTTTATTAAATTTCTGTACTGTATTTTTATCTTGTCTTCTTGCCATACTTTTTTAGTATTCAGTAGACAGTTTTCAGTAAGCAGCAGAAATACTGCTTACTTTTTACTGCTGACTTTTAATTATTCTTCTAATCTAATATCTAATCCTAAACCTTTCAATTCGTGCATAAGTACGTTGAATGATTCTGGAAGTCCTGGTTCTGGCATTGGTTCACCTTTAACGATAGCTTCGTATGTTTTTGCTCTACCAATAACGTCATCTGATTTTACAGTTAAGATCTCACGAAGTGTACTTGATGCACCATATGCTTCAAGTGCCCAAACCTCCATTTCACCAAAACGCTGACCACCAAATTGTGCTTTACCACCAAGAGGTTGCTGAGTAATCAATGAGTAAGGTCCTATAGAACGTGCGTGCATTTTATCATCAATCATATGACCAAGCTTAATCATGTAGATAACACCTACAGTTGCCGGTTGGTCAAAACGATCTCCAGTACCACCATCATATAAATATGTGTGTCCGAATCTTGGGATACCAGCTTCATCTGTATATGCATTGATTTGGTCTAATGTAGCACCATCAAAAATTGGTGTTGCGTACGTTTTACCTAAATCTTGACCTGCCCAACCAAGAACAGTTTCATAAATCTGACCAATGTTCATACGAGAAGGTACACCAAGTGGGTTAAGTACGATATCTACAGGTGTTCCATCTTCTAAGAATGGCATATCTTCTTGACGAACGATACGTGCCACAATACCTTTGTTACCGTGACGACCTGCCATCTTATCTCCTACTTTAAGTTTACGTTTCTTCGCGATGTAAACTTTTGCTAATTTGATGATTCCTGCTGGAAGCTCATCACCTACAGAGATTGTAAATTTCTCTCTACGTAATGCTCCTTGAAGATCATTTTCTTTAATCTTATAGTTATGAATTAAATCTGCAACTAAAGCATTTGTATGATCGTCAGTCGTCCACTTACCAGAAGTTAAATGCGTATAATCATCTACAGCATTTAACATCTTTAAGGTATACTTCTTTCCTTTTGGAATAATCTCTTCACCTAAATCATTATAAATACCTTGAGCAGTTTTACCATTTACAATAGCAAATAGTTTCTCAACCAAAATAGCTTGTAAGTCATCAAAACGATTATCGTATGCATTTTCTAATGCTTCGATATCCTCCTTATCTTGAGCTCTCTTACGCTTATCTTTTACGGCTCTAGCGAATAGTTTTTTATCTATTACAACACCATTTAATGAAGGTGAAGCTTTTAATGATGCGTCTTTTACATCACCTGCTTTATCTCCAAAAATAGCTCTAAGTAACTTTTCTTCTGGTGTAGGATCAGATTCACCCTTTGGTGTAATCTTACCAATTAAAATATCACCTGGCTTAATCTCTGCACCAATACGAATCATACCATTTTCATCTAAGTCTTTTGTAGCCTCTTCAGAAACATTTGGTATATCGTTCGTTAATTCTTCGTTACCTAATTTTGTATCTCTTACTTCTAATGAATATTCATCAATATGAATAGATGTAAAGATATCGTCTCTTACAACTTTCTCTGAAATTACAATTGCATCCTCAAAGTTATAACCTTTCCAAGGCATGAAGGCAACTTTCATGTTTCTACCTAATGCTAACTCACCATTTTGAGTTGCATAACCTTCACATAAAACTTGTCCTTTAGAAACTTTATCACCTTTTTCTACAATCGGTTTAAGGTTGATAGAAGTTCCTTGATTTGTTTTTCTAAACTTCACTAAAGGATATTCTTTAGTATCGCTATCAAAACTTACCATGGCTTCTTCTTCTGTGCGAGCATACTTTATGATGATTTTCTCAGCATCTACATACTCAACAGTACCTTCACCTTCTGCATTGATAAGAACTCTAGAATCTTTAGCTACTTGACGCTCTAATCCTGTACCTACAATTGGTGCTTCAGGTCTTAATAATGGAACTGCCTGGCGCATCATGTTAGATCCCATTAACGCACGGTTTGCATCGTCATGCTCTAAGAATGGAATTAATGAAGCCGAAATAGAAGCAATCTGATTTGGTGCAACGTCAGTGTAATTTACACTAGTTGGTTCAACAACTGGGAAATCACCTTCTTGACGCGCAATAACTTTATCGTGAGTTACTTTTCCTTTATCATCAACCTCGACAGTTGCCTGAGCAATCATCATATCTTCTTCTTCCTCAGCACTTAAATATGTTGGTGCATTTGCGATATCAACTACACCATTTTCTACTTTTCTATATGGAGTTTCAATGAAACCCATTGAATTCACTTTAGCAAATACTGAAAGTGAAGAGATCAAACCAATGTTTGGACCTTCTGGTGTTTCAATAGGACATAATCTTCCGTAGTGTGTGTAGTGAACGTCACGAACCTCGAAACCTGCTCTTTCTCTAGATAAACCTCCAGGTCCTAAAGCTGATAAACGACGTTTATGAGTAATCTCTGCTAATGGATTGGTTTGATCCATAAACTGAGATAACTGGTTTGTACCAAAGAAGGAATTAATTACAGAAGATAATGTCTTTGCATTAATTAAGTCAATTGGTGTGAAGACTTCGTTATCACGAACGTTCATACGCTCACGGATAGTACGAGCCATACGAGCTAAACCAACACCAAACTGAGAAGATAATTGTTCACCTACTGTGCGCACACGACGGTTAGATAAGTGATCGATATCATCAATCTCTGCTTTAGAATTGATAAGCTCAATTAAATATTTAATAATAGTTATGATATCTTCTTTAGTAAGTACTTGCTTATCCATTCCGATATCTAAACCTAATTTCTTGTTCATTCTATAACGACCTACTTCACCTAAGGAGTAACGTTGGTCAGAAAAGAATAATTTGTCAATAATACCACGTGCAGTTTCCTCATCTGGCGGCTCTGCATTACGTAATTGACGATAGATATGCTCAACAGCTTCTTTTTCAGAGTTTGTTGGATCTTTTTGTAATGTATTGTGAATTATCGCGTAATCTCCTTGCTGCGCACTTTCTTTATGTAAAAGAATCGTTTTTACTTCAGCTTCAAGGATTTCTTCAATATTATCTTTGTCTATAATTGTATCACGATCTAAAACAATTTCGTTACGCTCAATAGATACTACTTCACCAGTATCTTCATCAACGAAATCTTCGTGCCATGTGTTAAGTACACGTGCCGCCAATTTGCGACCGATAACTTTCTTTAATCCAGATTTAGAAACCTTAACTTCTTCCGCTAGATCGAATATTTCTAAAATATCCTTATCTCGTTCAAATCCTATTGCACGGAAAAGTGTTGTTACAGGTAACTTTTTCTTTCTATCAATGTAAGCATACATTACACTGTTAATGTCTGTAGCAAATTCTATCCAAGATCCTTTAAAAGGAATTACTCTTGCAGAATATAATTTTGTTCCGTTTGCGTGGAACGATTGGCTAAAGAATACACCTGGAGATCTGTGTAACTGAGATACAACAACACGCTCAGCTCCATTTATACAAAATGTTCCGCTTGGTGTCATATAAGGTATTGTACCTAAATATACATCTTGAACTATTGTTTCGAAATCCTCATGCTCAGGATCTGTACAATATAATTTCAATCTTGCTTTTAATGGTACACTGTAAGTCAATCCTCTTTCGATACACTCTTCAATTGAGTATCTTGGTGGATCAATAAAGTAATCTAAAAATTCTAATACGAATTGATTACGCGTGTCTGTGATTGGGAAATTCTCCATGAAGGTATTGTATAAACCTTCATTTCCTCTTTCTTCTGACTTTGTGTCTAATTGGAAAAAATCTTGGAAAGATTTTATTTGGATGTCCAAAAAGTCTGGGTAATCTGTTCTATTTACAATAGAAGAGAAATTAATTCTTTCAGCTTTTTTTGCTAACATTGATGAACGAGATTTTTATTAAAAAAAATATAAAAAGTGTATATAACATTTATATACACAAAATGGTTTAGGTCTCAGAGAGCTTCTCCAGACCTAAACCTTATGTTGTTGGCTAAACCGAGCTTACTTAAGCTCAACCTCAGCTCCAGCTTCTTCTAAAGAAGACTTTAAGCCTTCAGCTTCATCTTTAGAAACTGCTTCTTTTATTGTGCTTGGCGCATCGTCAACTAAACCTTTAGCATCTTTTAATCCTAAACCAGTTAATTCCTTAACTAATTTTACAACTGCTAACTTAGAAGCTCCAGCTGCTTTTAAGATTACGTCAAATTCAGTTTGCTCTTCTGCAGCCTCACCAGCTCCAGCAGCTCCACCAGCAGCAACTGCAACAGCAGCAGCAGCAGGCTCGATACCGTACTCATCTTTTAATATAGTTGCTAATTCGTTAACTTCTTTTACTGTTAAGTTAACTAATTGTTCTGCGAAATCTTTTAAATCTGCCATTTTTCTATTGTTTTAATGTGTGTTTTATAAAATTTGTGTGTGTTTCTTTTCTTATTATCCTTCTCTTTCAGATAATGTTTTAACTAAACCAGCGATTGTTCCTCCACCAGACTTAAGTGCTGAAATAACATTCTTAGCAGGCGATTGTAAGATTGTAACAATCTCTCCAAGAAGTTCTTCTTTAGACTTAATTTCTACAAGTGTATCTAACAACTCGTCCCCAACGTAAATTGCCTCCTCAATGAAAGCACCTTTTAATAAAGGCTTCTCAGATTTCTTACGAAACTCTTTAATCACCTTTGCTGGAGCATTACCAGTTTCAGAATACATTACAGATGTATTTCCTTTTAAAGTTGTTGGCAACTCACCGAAATCTTTTTCCGATGCTTCCATTGCTTTCTCTAAAAGTGTATTCTTTACAACCGATAATCTAATGTTAGATTTGAAACAAGCTCTTCTTAATTTTGAAGTATCTACTGCATCCAATCCAGAAATATCAGTTAAATAGATATTTGTGTTTTCAGCTAATTGAGCAGTTAACTCTTCAATTACTAGGGATTTTTCTTCTCTTGTCATAATATTCTAAGTTTAACTACTATCCTATTTTTGTATCAATTGCTATACTTGGGCTCATAGTACTTGACATGTAAATACTCTTTACATAAGTACCTTTAGCAGCAGTTGGTTTTAATTTTATTAATGTAGAAAGTAACTCATTTGCATTTCCAACTAATTTTTCAGCACTAAAAGATGCCTTACCAATTGGAGCATGTACGATACCTGTTTTATCTACTTTAAAATCAATTTTACCTGCTTTTACTTCACTTACAGCTTTACCTATATCCATAGTTACTGTACCTGTCTTAGGGTTTGGCATAAGACCTCTTGGTCCTAATACTCTACCTAATGGTCCTAACTTACCCATAACGCTTGGCATAGTAACGATAACGTCAACGTCTGTCCAACCGTCTTTAATTTTTTGTAAGTATTCATCTAACCCGACATAATCAGCACCAGCTTCTTTTGCTTCGGCTTCTTTATCTGGAGTTACTAATGCAAGAACCTTCATGTCTTTACCTGTACCATGTGGTAAAGAAACCACACCACGAACCATTTGATTGGCTTTACGTGGATCTACACCTAATCTTACAGCTAAATCTACTGAAGCATCAAACTTAGTGTATGTAATCTCTTTTAGTAAAGCTGAAGCTTCTTCTATAGAGTAAAGTTTATTTCT
>NZ_JABSSU010000020.1 GCF_013213835.1 Winogradskyella sp.
CAATCTGCGCTGCTTCGCAGACAATGCATCTTAAAGTAGATGTGTTATCATCTAAAGGGTTAAACCAAATTACTATTTCAGCTTTACCAAAGTCAATCGCCTTCAACGGGCTTCGAGCCAAAACGTGCAACATCGTCGGTTAAAAGTAATTTGGCCCTGATCATCGAATTCCCAATCTAATAAATTCTACAATTTACACTTCGCTATGCGAAGCTAATTGACAATCAATAATTAGAGATTAATAGTATGTAATTTTCTCTAATTATTGCTAAGGAATTTATTATCTTTTCATTCTCTAATCAGAACTACGTTTAACCCTTTAGTTGTAAGTAATATGAATTAATTTAAAGGTTTTTGATCATCTCATTATTTGTTTTAGGTAGTTGATTTCGTAGAAAACTAGTAATTAAAATAAATGGACGTAACAAGTCAAAAAAATCAAAAAATAACAATGCTATATCGAAAAGTAGCGTGATGCCCTAATTCTAAAATTAGTATTTTTATCATTGGACGTTTAATTTTTTTGCTTCTTAAAAATCATCCATGAGTATATTCGTAGGTATAAGACAAAAACTTTCTCATTATAGCATTAAAGGAAAAATAATAACCGTTTTATGGATAACCTTAATCTGGACTTTAATACGATTATTTAGATTTTTTGAAACCTATGCTAGCAATCCGGATTTTATAGAATTAAATGAAGAGTTAGCATCGAGTATTCTTATTACTCTTGTTGCAGGTTTATTTGTTGGAGCCAGTATAGTATTTCTTTGGGAGCGTTGGCTGAGAAGAATGGCTTACTTCAAAGCCATGTTTTTCATTATGCTGTTTTACTCCTTGCTGTTTTCTATTTTATTCAGTTTAGAACAAGGAATGATTAAGCTGAGTAACACAAATCAAACCACGGATGTAGAGGTCCTTGCGCTTAAATTTAAAGAAGGATTTAATCTGGTTTTTTTGACGAACTATATCTATTGGCTTGTTATTACGTTTTTGACTATTTTATTTTTATTCATTAGGGATAAATTCGGCCCAATTACGTTTGTTAATTTTTTAAAAGGAAAATACCTAAGACCAAAACGCGAAGAGCGCATCTTTATGTTTATGGATTTAAAATCGTCCACTGCAATCGCTGAACGGCTTGGTGAAGAACGCTATTTCAATTTCTTAAATGACACCTTTAGAATAGCAACTCCTGGAATATTAGTTACACAAGGGGAAATTTACCAGTACGTTGGTGATGAAATAGTAATTAGCTGGTTGATAAAAAATGGGGTTCATAGAGCAAATTGTATCCGCTGCTATTATGAAATAATCGAACTGCTAGAGGATAAGTCCGTTTATTTTCATGAAACCTACGGAACTCAACCTCTGTTTAAAGCTGGGTTACATTTTGGTCATGTCATTACTGGTGAAATGGGAATTGTAAAAAGAGAAATTGTATATTCTGGCGATGTTTTAAATACGGCTTCTAGGATACAATCACTTTGTAACGAAATGAACACTGATATATTACTATCTAATAATTTAATGAAACAAATTGATCTAAAATTTCTAGATGTAGAATTTAAGTCCGTTGGTAATATTACGCTCAGAGGAAAACAACAAAAAATAGAGTTAGTAACCCCCGCTAAATAATGATTAAGTATTGACTATAATTTGATCTATTCATCCATGTTCATAAATTAATAATAAACGATGTCAAATGGTTCTAATTAATCATGGATAATTTGGTTTTTCTTTTAATTGGAAAAGACTACTTACAACAATGTATAACCGCAATTACGGCGGATTCGACTACGTCCGAATCCACTCGGAATTGCGAGCGTCAGTGCTTAATCGAAAAATAGTAACTTAAACCCGTAACGGACGGTTATACGGACCGTTGGCAACAAGCTGAAAAAATCACGAATGAATCAAAATCTGGAACAAATATTTGAATTAGAATCTGCCGAAAAATATAATGAAGCATATTCTGAATATCGAAACCTGATTTCGGAAAACAACGCGGATTTTGAAACGTGGAAATATTATTTCTTCTTTTTGTGGTCTATGCTTGAAGATGTGAACGGACTTTTTAAAAAAGATATTGACTTACGAACCGAATTGGAATCCGAATTAAAAAACGGACTGAAAAAATACTCGGAATTAGCTGAATTTAATTTTATTGCTGGATATGCGATTTCAATTTTCCCTTACGAATTTGGCGACTACGAAGAGTTGGAAATTAAAGGGAAAGAAATGCTAAAAAAGGCGTTTGAATTGGAACAATCTAATCCGATTTATAAAATGGTTTATTTGGGTTCAAAGAGTCTGAATGAGAAAGAACAGAGTTTATATAAAAACGCTTGTGCTGAATCAAAACTGATTTTAAAAACTAAACATAGCGGAAAAGGATTGTTGAATGAATATTACAACCAAGTGTTTAATCGTGAATAAAAAAAGCCAGTTGCCAACAATGTATAACCGCAATTACGACGGATTCGACTACGTCCGAATCCACTCGGAATTGCTAAAGTCAGTACCAAACCGAATATTAACGCATATTAACCCGTAACTGACGGTTATACGAGACCGTTGGCTACAATTTTAAAAACTCAACAACATTCCCTTTATAATGTTTCCCAATAGGAATTTGATAATCTTTAATAAGAATTCTATTACCTTCAACAGCCTTAATATTAGCTTTCGCTACTGCATAAGATTTATGAACTTGAATAAATCTATCTGAAGGAATGGTTTCTAAAATATTCGATATTTTTTCTCGAATAAGTATTTTATCTTCATCTAAAACTACTTTACAATAGTTTCCAGCAGCTTCAATAAATAATATATCTTTTAATTTAACTTGAACATGCTTTTTATCACTGTATAAAAAAATATGCTGTTCTTCGGTAATAGTAGAAAGTTCTATTAGCCTAGAATTACTTTGTAATTTAGTAGTTTTATTAATAGCTCTAAGAAATCGCTCAAAACTAAAAGGTTTTAATAAATAATCTATAACATCTAACTCAAAACCTTCTAAAGCATGTTCTTTGTAGGCTGTAGTAATGATAACCTGGGGTCGATTTTGTAATGCTCTTAAAAAATCAAACCCTCTCAACTTAGGCATATTCAAATCTAAAAATATTAAATCTACAGAATTAATTCTTAAGAAATCTAAGGCTTCAATAGCGTCATAACAATGCTTTAATAGTTTCATATTAGGTAATAAATCACAATACCCTTTAATGATATCATGTGCAATGTGCTCGTCATCTACAATAATATATCTCGTCATAATAATATCTCTAAATAAGTTTTATAAATTGAGTTAGATTTATAAATATTAAGTTTATACCTTTCAGGGTAAACTAACTCTAATCTTCGTTTAAGGTTCGAAATTCCTAAGCCGTTATCTTCATCACTATCGTTTTCATCGAAATTGTTTTCTATTCCAAAATCTAACATCCCATTCTTAGTTCTTAATTGGACATTTATGAACGCATTCTCTCGTAATTTCTCAATTCCATGCTTAAATGCATTTTCCAATAAAATAATTAATAATAATGGATTTATTTCAAGCTTAGGGTCATCAATGTCAATGTCAAATTTCACATCAATAGCTTTATGATACCTAATGGTGTGTAAATAGATATAGTTTTGTAAAAATTCAACTTCATCATTAAGTAGCACTTTTTGCTTATTACCCTCATAAATACTATAACGCATTAAATCAGACAAACGCAATACAAGTTGTTTTGTTAGTGCAGAATCTTTGTCGATGGTACCATAAATAGTATTAAGCATGTTAAAAAAAAAGTGAGGATTAACTTGGCTTTGTAAATGTAATATTTCGCTTTTATGCATTTCATTCTTTATACTTAATACAGATCGTAATTGTTGGACCAACCAGACGATACCAATTACCAATAGAACTGAATAACATACAATTATTATCGCTACCGTAATAATTGATAGGTTAAGTTCTACAGAATCTGTTTTACTAAAAAAAATATAACCAATTACTAGGATTGGAATTAATACTAGAAAAAATAAAATTGTCTTTAATAAATTCCTAAATCCCTCTTTTAAAATATTTTTCATAATTCAAATATAGGTTGATCCTCACAAATCTTCTGTAAATAGTTACGAATCCTTTAATTCACATGATGAAATTGGCGTATCGAGTGACAAACTGAATTCAGTAGACATTATATCCATTTGAACCTAGAAACTGCCATTTTATCACTTAAAATTCTTTCACTTGTAAATGCCATATATGTTTGCCCAACCGTTAATCAAAAAACGAACTTTTTAACTTAAAACTTAACAATATGACTAAAAGAATTTTTAGATATTTAGCACACATTTTTGGAACGGTCTTTACTCTAGCAGTAATTGGAGCTACTGTCATTATTGCAATGAACGGGACCTTTGACTATAATCAAAATGATCTAGGCTTAAATCTAGATAGAGAAGGTCCATACGTCTTCATTGAATCTGACAGTACCTTTATCGTTAACTACATCCGAGGAAATAAACATGAAGGCTTTTATTTAGATACTAAAGCCTATCAATTTAATAATTCAGCCAACATCAATTGTTACTTTCCATTAGACCAAACCAAGTTTGATATTAATCTCAATCCAAACTTTGAACCACCTAAAACATTTTATAACGACGGCGAACAAATAATAGCCATTTCAGATATTGAAAGTGGATATAAAACATTTCGCGATTATTTAATTAATAATAAAGTTGTTGATGAGAATTTAAACTGGTCCTTTGGTAAAGGTCACTTGGTTCTAGTTGGTGATTTCGTGGATCGTGGTATGTCTACAACTCAGGTGTTATGGTTCATATATAAATTAGAACAAGAAGCAAAAGAACAAGGAGGGCATGTACATTTCATTATTGGAAATCATGAACTCTACAACATGCAAGGTAAATACAAATCTGCATCCTATAAATATTACGGAGTAGCCTCTATTCTGGGAAAACAGCATCACAATTTATATGATGATAGCTCATTTATTGGAAAATGGATGGCCTCAAAAAATACTATTGAGATGATAAATGGTAATCTATTTACGCACGGAGGGATTCATCCAGATATTGTAAAATATGATATTTCTCTTGATGACATCAATAAGGTTGCAAGAGAAAATTATAGAAAACCATTTTTTCCTAAACCAGAGGATTCTTCCGACCAATTAATACTCTCAACTAAAAAAGGTCTGAGTTGGTATAGAGGATATTTTGACAATGAGTTAACTCAAGATGAGATAGATAACACTTTAGAAAAGTTTGACGCAAAGGCAGTAATAGTAGGTCACACACCGCAGTGGACTGTAAAATCTTTATACAATAATAAAGTCTTTGCTATAGATGTGAAACATCCCAAAGATTATAAAGATAATTGGCCAAAGAAAAAATCTGAAGGGCTTTTAATCAAGGATGATAAATACATCAGGCTTTTAAACAATCAAAAAACCTTTGAGTTAAAAATTAAATAAATTATGAAAACTAAAATCTATAATACACTTAACAAACCTTACATTGTTGTATTTATAATGTTAATTGCACCTCTTTTGGGCTTTATTGACAGAAACTTTGTCTACTTTTTCGGGATTGGTATTGCATTCTTCATTTTTTGGAGAAGTAAATTTGACAGATCTAAGTTTGGATTAGACACTAAGCTTAATTGGAATACATTATATAAAAGTTTGAAATACACTTTTATACTATTCATTGCCGATTACATAATTATCGGTCCTATTCTTTATTCAATCTTTGGTGAAACTGATTTATCTTCGTTCAATGATATTAAAGGTAGTTTCCCGAGCTATCTAATTTTAATGTTAATGATGTGGGTCTTTGCTGCGTTCGGTGAAGAGTTCCTAAACCGTGGTTTTTACATGAAATGGCTAGCCAAATTCTTGGGGGACACAAAAAAATCATGGTTATTTGCTTCTATTATTACATCCATATATTTTGCCTTAGGGCATATCTATCAAGGTATTAGTGGAGCGACATCAGTCTTTTTTTGGTCAGTGATGATTTCTGCCATTTTTATGAAACATCGTAAAAATTTATGGCTACCAATACTTATACACGGTTTTTTTGATACTATCGGAATCACATTACTATACTTTGACAAGATTGGTGTTATTACCAAGTGGGTCAGTCAAATATATCAATAAGATCAGAAAAACTGTAGCCAACAACCTATATAAAAAATAGCGGTTCTTGCGAAAATTTGAACCGTTTTTCCATTTATTTGCTACCTTACTACAGAAAGGATAGTACAATTTTGTCAGCTACTTTTCATATACAAGACCGATGATAACACATTCGCCAAAGGCGAACTTCAATCTGCGCTGCTTCGCAGACAATGCATCTTAAAGTAGATG
>NZ_JABSSU010000021.1 GCF_013213835.1 Winogradskyella sp.
CACATCTACTTTAAGATGCATTGTCTGCGAAGCAGCGCAGATTGAAGTTCGCCTTTGGCGAATGTGTTATCATCGGTTTTGTGTATGAGCAGTAGCGGGTTTTAAGCGACTACTTTTCAGCCTACAATATACTTTATTTAAATGGAAAAGCGATTCGAGTTAGAACTCAAACCGCTATTGTTTATACACCTTGTTAGCTGTAGTTTTTTAGTCCTTTCAAACTCGCTATCTCTTTTATCTTACTAATTTAAACGGAATTCTGTTTCGTTAGAAAACGGACACTTTTCTATGTCTTGGTAGTTCATGGTCCAAGTAACAGAGGTTATTTTCCATTTCTCATTAACCAATATAAGCGACCAGTATTCAATACCCCAATTCTGAATTTTTGAGTTAAAAGAAAAATTATAATCAAAGGAAATTGTGGCAAATTCTCCTCGTCTATTAATTTTCACATTATAAAACTTTTCTTCAGTCTTTTCCTTTAAATTATTATAGAAGGTTTTATAATCACCTGAATGAAACACAAAATCAGGCATTTGCTTTAAGGTCATTTCCTTTGTCTTTTTGGTGAAAATTGCTGCCCAAGTTATTGAATCGTGTAAAAAAAGTTTGCTAAACTTTTCAATATCATTATGTTCGATTATGGATACCCTAAATTCTTCAATTACACGTTCTAGTTCCTTTTCTGAATCTTTATTTTGAGCGTTTAAAACAAGAGATGCTAATAATAGGCTTATAACTAATAGTGTGTATCTCATAGGTTATAGGTTAATTTTCTTTTGAACATCCTCTTGTGTTATTTTCCTTAACAACATAAGACCAATGACAAACAATGGTATAAAAATTAGAAGGGGTGCTGCCGCGGATATTATTTGTTCTAGAAGTGTCATCGCAACAGCAGGTTCCATATTGCTACTTAAACTGGGAAGTAATCTAAAAAGGAAGAAAAAATTAATAAATCCATGCGTAATGGCAAGTGGGATTAACTTATTGGTTTTTAATAAGACCACTCCAAAAAAGAATCCTATGAAAATTGCGTAAATCGATTGACCTATTACTTGTGGAACATTATCATTTACAGTTAGATTTAACAAGTGCGAAGCACCAAAGAATATAGCAGGAAAGAGTACTCCCAAGAAGATTCCTCTATCACGTGAAATATATTTTTTTAGGAAAACAGGCTGTAGGTAACCTCTAAACACAAACTCCTCTGCAAAGCCAACTAATTGGCAAGCAATTAGTAACAGTGCCATATTAGAGAAATCTATTGATGATAAATCCTTATTTATAAAACCCAAAGTGCCTAGTAAGAATAAATAGAAAGGTATTAAATTGAGGTATTTAAAAGACCATTTGTATTTTGAACTAATCCCAGATAATGCTTTCTCGTTTAGCCTTGTTATAAGTAAGAGACTGATTGAAAGAATCAAAAGCATTTTAATTGCTAATATTACATATTCAACTTGAAAACTGGAAAAGTCTTGCTCAGTAATTAATTTGTCCAAGGGTAGTAGCATTATAATACCTATGACAATAAGCATTGTTATACCTGAAAAGAATGGGCTTACCTTTTTAATCATATCTATATCTTGTCTGTTATTCATTTTTACACAGATGACGATACAGTTTAATTTTTGTTACTTAGGTTTTGGAAATATTGTGTTGGTAACTAATTATTTCATCACAATCTGTTTAGGATTCTGATAGGTTGCATTTACAGCTAACGGCCAGACGGGTAAGGCGAGTTGCGATATTTATTTGTAAATATAAGCAATATAAGCCTTTAGACGTTATTCGCTTTACCCTATGTTAGTGGCAGTGCCTAACACGTGGTGTTATTTGTCATAATCTGAAGTTATTTCTACAAACTTTTTCGCAATTTCGTTCTGTTTTCTTTCGTCAAAGTTATAGGTTTTGTTGTCCATAAACTTTCCTTTGTCATTTGCATATTCTAAACAAACTTGAAGTCGAGGATGAGATTTGTCGTTATCTATATAATCGAAAATTAGGTTTAATGTTTTGACATTATATTTTTCGTCAATCCATTTAGCAAGTGGCTCGAATTCCTCTTTAATATTCGAGACCTTTTGTTTTATTTTTTTGGTTGACTTATAGTCCTTGTCAGAAGGCATTATCATATTTCAGGTAGAGTCTTTTTAAATGGCATACAACGTGTTTGTGTATGAGTAGTAGCGAGCTTATATGTCATACTTTTCGGAAAGTAAAGTACAAAATAAAAAAGTAATAGCGACTTGATTTAAGATTCAAATCGCTATTACTTATACACGTTGTTGGCAATAGTTATTGGACTTCAACTTGACTCCAAATCCCGGTTTCGGCAGTTTCTTGCGCATATTCTAGAAATGTTTTCGCTTTTCTTCCTAAAACTCGTTCAATATCATTAACTACCTGTTGATTCTTTGGATTAGTTAAAACATGACTAAATAAATACTCGATTAACCACACAACATCATTAGGTATTTGCATTTGCTTCATACCATCAATATACTGTTCTAATGTGATTTCATAGAAGTTTAATTTTCTATTGCTAGTCTTTGAAATGATATTGACAATATCCTTAAAAGTGATTAATTCAGGTCCTGTTACCTCAATAATTTCGCCATTGTATGTATCATTGAGTAGGACAGTAGCAGCAACCTCTGCAATATCATTCGCGTCTACAAACGGGATTAATATATCAGACATTGGTAATGCCACTTCTCCTGAAAGAATAGGGTCTAAAAAGAAGCTTTCGCTCCAATTCTGATTAAACCAAGATGCCCTAACTATTGTATAATCCACACCAGAATTCATGACAATTTTTTCACAAGCTTCAGCTTCAGTTTCGCCTTTTCCAGAGAGTAGCACCATTTTTTTAACACCTAATTCTTTTGCTAAATAAGTTAAACTCTCTATAGCTTCTTTAGCTCCTGGAACAGCAAGATCAGGATAATACGTAACATACATTTTTTCGATGCCGCTTAAGATTTCTATCCAAGTATCTTTATTGTCCCAATCAAAGCTTGGCGATGCATTTCTTGAACCAATTCTAGGCTCAATTCCTTTATTTTTTAATTGTTCTACGACGCGACGACCAGTTTTTCCTGTGCCTCCAATTACTAAAATATTTTCCATGTTCTTATATTTTTATATTTGATATTATTTAGGATTTGAATTCGTTAAGTTTTTTTAGCTTACTTTTTTTAATAAAGCCTTTTATTAGTCCAATAAACCAAGGAACGCTATAGCCATTTTTATGTAGATGATTTGCACCAAAATGATAAATAGCTTTGTTGCCTTTAATTCCGTGACCGTCAAGTAATCGATTATAAAAATTGAAAAGACAACCAATAAGAATTACCTCTTGTAAATCTTCTTCACTCCAACCCTCATTAAACACAGCATCTGCATCACTTTGTGTTAGCTTACTTGCCGATAAGGTTAGTTTTTTTAAATAATTGAATATTGGTTTTTCATTATTTTTTATTGGGGCCGAGGCTATATCTTCTAAAAGAGATTCTACTATTTTTGGAGAAATACCAAAGTTTTCAGCAACAGCTACATGAGAACCATAACAAAAACTACATGCGTTAAGTCCAGAAACATAGGCTGCGAAAAGCTCTTTTTGAGCATGAGAAAAGTTTGATTTTCCACGCATTATATTCTGAGAGGCTTTGTCTAAAGGACCTAATCGCTTTCGGTCATTCCAAGTGATATCTGTAATATCAGATAATTCATTTAATTGTTTAAAAAATGGCATAATTTTATATTTAAGTATTTGTTTTCTTAATTTTTATAATGTTTTATTTTAGGTAAAGTGTTCCTACTATTAGAAGTGAAAATGAGGTGATAGATGATGCTGTTCTCAGAGTATGCCATCGATTCCAGGGGTTTTCAAATTTATTTCGAAGTGTTTGTAATTCTAATTTTGAGAGTGATTCTAGATTCGAGTTATCCAACATCTCATTTAAAGGTACATTACCAAAAACAGTTAGCAGACCTATACCAATAAAGAAGATTATTGCTGCAATAAGAAAAAGCCAGAAAGTTGTATTATTAGTTCTAAAAAGAACAGCATTCACAAATAGTAGAATGGTTGGTCCCATAAAAATAATCATGAATTGACTATTAATAATAGCCCTATTCATGGCTTGGAAAGCCTTTAAAAAACTAAGATTATCTAATCTTCCGATACCAGGAGTAACTGCGTTAAACCAAGTAAAACATAACCCAGCTGTTAAACCTGTAAATAGAATACTTAATATGAGAACAATAATTTTATAGTTGATTTCCATTTTTACTATTTTTTGTGTTTGTTATCCATGTTAATAAATCTTGATATTCATCTGGACTGAGTTTTACTTTCTTTCCACTTGGCATTCTTTTTTTTATAAAGACTTGTTTGTAAATATCATTTGCCCAGGTGTCCATATTTTCTTTTGTAAATACTCTTCTTCTATTACGTTTACGATGACAGATATTGCATTTACTTTTTAGAATCTTATAAGCTTTATCTTTGCAAGATTTATCTAAATCTATTGAAGAATGCTGCGCAATGGACTCATTAGTTGCCTCATTAGAATTATAAGAGTCTTCAGTAATAATAACGAGAGTCGCTATAAATCCTATTGAGATTTTAATTAGAGTCACCATATTTGAAGACTATTTTTGGAATGTTTATTTGATTGCATTGAAGAATAATTTCAGGGTCGGTGGTTAAATTATGTGTTTGTTTAAGCTTCAAACCTTTGGGTTATATGGTTACCATAGTACAGCACTATAAAGTAAAACTCTATGGCTAGGGTGTAAAATATGGCATCACCAAAAAACTCCGAGAAACTTCCGCCATTTGGAATAATAAACAGTGGGACTGTAACTAGGGCATCTAACACAATAGAAACCCCAATAAAGATTAATGCTAATACCGAGGGTTTGATAAAGCTTCTTTTATAAAACAGATAGGTTCCAATGCATGCAAATGGTACAATGGCAAGCGCAACTACAATATTTGATTGTAGTTGGGTGTTTTCCAAAATTGTCAAGAAAGAAGACAGATAGTAGCAACTTACACCCAGGATCCATACTAAGATGGCGCATATAGTACTGTATAGGATTTTGTTGATCATAATTTTATCGCTTTTAATTATGATACAAATCTATAGTAGCTGTCTTGCAGCGACTTATTCAAAAAGAATTATGATTTATTCAAAAAGAATTTTAGACTTGGCTGGGTCTATAGCCAAACTTTTTTTCAAAAGCGTTAGAGAAAGAACCGAGGCTATCGTAACCTACAGCCCAGGCGGCTTCTTGAATTGTTTTTTGATCATTTTTAATTAAACTGTACGCTTTTTTTAAACGTTCGTTTTGTAAGTATTTGAAAACAGGAACACCAAAGTGTGCTTTAAATTCTATTTTAAGCTTATTGGTGTTGGTGCCAATTCTATTGGCCAATTCTGTTAAGGAAGGAGGATTTTCTAAATTGGATAATAAAATTTCTTGAGCAAGATTGATTTTTTCTATTTGTGAAGTATCAAATTTTGTGCTTTGTTGTTTTGCCAATTGTCCAAAATAATGAGAAAGTAAAGCTATGATATGGCTTTTATAAAACATCATTTTAATCTCACCTTCGTAAGTATTGCTGAATAATTGTTCAACTAATTGAAACATTTCTGGACTCATATTAAATACAGGACCTTCAACATAATGGTCTTTTGGGTGGATTAGTTGATATAAAAATTGTTCCAAGAATTGACCTTCACCATTAGGCAATTTGTCTATTTTTCTAATTGTTGTAGCAATTACTAGACATTGTAGTGATTTTAGTTTGGAAACATGATGTTCAAATTCTACCATATTATCTGCATAAAATGATAGTACCATACCTTTGGTGTGATGGAACTCTTTGGTTTTTCCATTAAATTTCACGTTAAGACCAACATCACCTGTACCATAAAAAGCGATAGCTATTATAGGCTCGTCAAAAAAACATGAATCTATTAGATTATTATCGGTAGAAGCCTCTTCCAATAAAATTGTATAATCATTTATATCTATTATTTCACGATTCATTTTTGAATTATCTCTATCGATTTTAATTATTGCCAACGGTCTCGTGTATGAGTAGTAGCGGATTTCTACTCACAAACCTTTCGGTTTTACACTGATTTTTGTTTTATGTTTATTCTTTTGTTTTATCACTTAACCCGCTATTACTTATACACGGTGTGCCTGTTGCACAACTACTTGTTAAAGATACGGAAAATACGTATCTTATGTTATGCAAGGAAAGAAGACTTATCA
>NZ_JABSSU010000022.1 GCF_013213835.1 Winogradskyella sp.
TATAATGGTTATATTAATTGGAATAAAAATTTTCGCTAGTTCTTTTTGAAATAAATTTTTAACTATTCTTGACTCTTTTAATTATTCATCTATCGAATTTTTATGTAGATTTTATGAAGTATTAAAACGCTAAAAATGAAATGTTATAGAAATTATTCAAACATTAAAGTATATATATTATTGATAAATTATTATTGCCTTTCTTTATATCATTAACGAGTTTTAAAATCATTAAGGCAGTGCTGGATGCGCAATATCTACAGATAATTACATCTCGAAACATTTATAAAACAGGGAATTAGATGTGGAAGAGCTCAACAAATTAGAAAATTTAAGTCTGACATTATCAATTGAAAGTGCTATACCACATAGCATTTTAAGTCACTCATTAGACTTATACTGTGATAAGCAAGTATAGGATAGTTAGGAAAATACTAGAAAGCTTAAAGATTAGATTATACATAGTTATTGAATATTACAAGAAATCACCAAAGAACTAGAATATTATCGATTATTTCTGCTTCACTACTTCTTTGTTCTGAACTAAAACAAGACTTAGAATTTAAGGAACAATAGAACAAATTGTAGTTGTAAATATTAGTTTATATTGCTATTTCAAAGAGCAAACAATTGCAAAATAATGATTTAGTTCTAAATTTAACCTTAAAAGGATGGACCTAATGTCCATCCTTTTAAGGTTAAAATTTTATCTGTTATATAATGTTTCACCTTACAATTAATAATGACGATTTCGGATAATAACATAGCTAAATGTTTAATTTAGTTCTAATTAATGTCGAGATGGGCTATATGATTAGCTATCATACGTCAATTCTCAAACGAGTAGGTATTCAACAATTAAGCCCAAAAAATGATTATAAATTATAATCCATTCTTAAGTAGAAGATTTAAGATCTTTATGTTGTTTCTTTCTTTATTTAGTTTTGGTTGTAGTGAAATCGTAGAAGTATCCGATATATCAAATGACCAAATAGAGATAATCGCTCCAACCAATAATTCAACACTAACAATTGAAAATGTCAATTTTTCGTGGGGAAGTATTGAAGATGCAGAGCAATATAAATTACAGATTGTGACGCCAAGTTTTGAAGAAGCCAACCAGGTTGTTTTAGATACAACCATTATTGCAACCGGTTTCAACAAAAACTTAGGTGCGGGTGATTACCAGTGGCGTGTAAGAGCTGAAAATTCAGATTATCAGACAGTATTCACCACGCAAAGCTTTTCAATTGAAGAATAAAACCAAGACATATGTATTATTAGTTGCAGTTTTAGGAATTTGGGGAACAATTACCTTCAAAGTTATTAATGGTTTAAACCCGGAGCAACCACCATCAACCGCATTAGAATTTGAGGTCACTTTTCATCCTACGTCTCACAAAGACATAGATACTTTTGCGATTGATGCAATAGCAAGAGATCCATTTTTAGGTAAAGTGAGTAAGGCAGAAAATGATCTTAGTAGAAATAATAGAACACTCAGGTCAAATGTAAAGTTACCCCATATAACTTATAATGGATTAATTAAAAAAGAAGGTAACGCCAATAGAATATTTGTAGTTGAAATTAATAACCAGCAACATCTTTTAAAGAGAGGTCAAACCATCCATGGTGTCAAATTGATAAGTGGTCATAAGTCGTCAATAACTGTGAGTTATAATGGACATACACAGACTATTAAATTGTGATGTATGAAATGGTTGTTAAAACATAAAGCAGGAGCATTACAGCTGACTACATATATCATTATAGTTATTGCACTATTATTAACAGGATTTATTCTTTTAATACACACCCACAAACAATTTGTACTTCAGTCTGATACTATAATACATACTATCAAAAGCACTGACGAGGGCATTAGATATGCTTTAAATCAAACTATTTTACCGAGAGATACATTCAATTTAAAATCTACTGAAATTCCAAATTCAAAATTGAAACTTCACAAAGATAATTGGGGTGTATTTGAAAAGGTAAAAAGTATATCCTCCATTAGAAATAAGACATTTCAAAAAGTTGCTTTGCTAGGATCTACGTCAAATTCCACAAATAGATCGGTATTATACCTTGAAGATAATTCTAAGCCATTGGTAGTTGTAGGGAATACCAAAATTAATGGTTTAGCATATCTACCAAAGCCAGGGGTGAAAGCAGGGTCTATCGCAGGTCACTCATATTATGGTTCACAATTGATTTATGGTTCAACCAAAGTGTCTAAGAATTTACCCGCGATTAGCAAAAGTATATTGAATGAGATTCAGTCTCTAATAAATGTGTTATCTCATCTCACTGAGGATCAGTTTTTGAGCATAAAAGAAGGTGTGAAGTTTAGCAATTCATTTAAAAATGCATTACAAATTATATACTCAGATCAAACAATTAATTTAAATGATATTGAACTTACAGGTCACATTATTGTACAATCAAAAACTAAAATTGTTGTTGACGCCTCAAGTCAACTAAAAGATGTGCTACTGGTTGCTTCAGAGGTTGAAATAAAACCAAACGTGGTTGGGAGTTTCCAAGCAATCGCGACTAAAGCGGTTTCGGTTGCTAAAAACGTACAATTGAATTACCCTTCAGCTCTTGTATTACATAAAAAACCAGATAGCAAACAGGCAGTGGCAATTAATCCATATGAGGAGAGGGATAAAATTACTATAGAAGAGAATACCACTATTAAAGGTGCTATTGTGTTTTTAGGTGAGGATATATTAAACAACTACAACTCTCAAATTGAATTAAAAGAAAATTCCAAAGTGTATGGTGAATTGTACTGCAACCAAAATATAGATTTAAAAGGTAAGGTCTTTGGTACCGTGTATACTCATAATTTTATTGCAAAGCAATCTGGATCAGTATATCAAAACCATATTTATAATGGTGTCATAGATATTGATGCTTTACCTGAGCAGTATTCAGGGTTGTTATTTAATGACTCAAAAAAGGTGGTTGCGAAATGGTTGTACTAGAGGTTGCAAATAAGATTTTTGGTTACAAATCCCGTCTTAAGGGATCAACATTAATGGAAACTTTGGTTGCAACCATCTTGATAATGGTTGTGTTTGTGGTTGCAAGTTTGGTTTTAAACAATCTGTTTTCAAGCTCTATTAATAGCAATATCTCAGTAATAACGAATCATTTGAATGAATTGGAGTATTTGCAATCGCACAACCAGATCCGGTTGCCCTATTCTGATACATTCGATAATTGGGACATTATGGTTAGCAACCAAAAAGAGGGTGGAAACAATATAATCGTATTTGAAGCAACCAATAAAGCAACCAATAACGTTGTAAGCAAAGTAGTTCATGCAATGGAATAAAAAAATAAAAGCAGTCACACTCAGTGAAATGATAACGGTACTCATATTAACAAGTATCGTTGTTGGTTTGGCGTTTACCGTTTTAGGTTTGGTTCAAAATCATATGAGAGCTATTACTAGCAATTACAATAAAAATTTAGAGTTAAAGAAACTTGAGACTTCTTTATGGTTGGACTTCAACCGATATTCTCATATTTATTATAATCCGTTAGATTCTGAATTATCATTTAAGAATGAAATCGATTCCGTCAGCTATAACTTTTATAAAGAATATGTCGTTAAAGTAAAAGACACTTTTCCAATTAATGTGGTGTCAAATGTATTCTATTTTGATGGTCAGGAGACAAAGGATTTAGAGGTTGATGCTATCAAATTGATGACTGACAAAGTTCATTCAAATAAATACCTTTTTATCTATAAAACAAATACAGCAACCAATTATATGAATTGATGGGGTTTCAATTAGATAACATACAAACCACAAAGAAAAACCAGAGCAGTAGTTCTCAAGCAACCTCCTTTCTTCAAAAGGAAATAACGCTGTTTG
>NZ_JABSSU010000023.1 GCF_013213835.1 Winogradskyella sp.
TGACGGGCTATGATTTAGGTACACCAGTGACCTCAGACAATTGTAGTGTAGCCTCAGTAAGTAATGATGCACCATCGGCTTTTCCATTAGGAGATACAGTAGTGACATGGACTGTAGAAGACGGTTCAGGAAATACAGCCACTGCTACACAATTAGTTACAGTGGTTGATGATATACCGCCAACAGTTAATGTACAAGATATTATTATACAATTAGATGCCAATGGATTTGCTTCAATAACAGCTGAAGATATTGATAATGGTAGTACCGATAATTGTGGTATTGCTTCAATAAATGTATCACCTACAGAGTTTACTTGTAATGATTTGGGTGAAAATAATGTAATATTGACTGTTACAGATGTTAATGGTAATGTAGCTGAAGCTAATGCTACGGTAACCGTTATAGATGTTTTTGATCCAATAGCCATCGGACAAGATGTAACCATTAGTTTAGATGAATTTGGCGAAGCATTTATAGATGTAGATCAAATCAATAATAACTCTTCTGATAACTGCGGTATTCAGACAATTTCTTTAAGTCAAACGATGTTTGATTGTAGTTCTGTTGGAGAAAATGCTGTAACAATGACTGTAATAGATTTATATGGAAATGTTTCAGCTGTAGATGTAATAGTTACTGTATTGAACTCATTTGGTGACAACGACCAAGACGGCTTAGCTGATAATTGTGATGATGATGATGATAACGATGGGATTTTTGATGATGAAGACAATTGTCCATTGGAGAGTAATACAGATCAATTAGATACTGACGGTGACGGACTAGGTGATATTTGTGACGACGACGACGATGATGATGGTGTAATTGATAGTGAAGACAATTGTCCACTAACATATAATCCTGGTCAAGAAGATAGAGACGGAGACGGTTTAGGTGATGTTTGTGATACCGTTGAGATAAACATTTCGGATGCACTTACACCGAATGGCGATGGTATAAATGATATATGGATGATTTACAACATTGAGAATTATCCGAACAATACGGTTCGAGTATTTAATCGCTGGGGTAATGAAGTATTCTCAGCTGAAGGTTATCGAAATACTTGGAATGGTCATTATAAGAACAGATCTCAATCTTTACCAGAATCTTCATCTTATTATTATCAAATAGATTTAGACGGTAATGGGATAATAGATTATGATGGATGGTTATACATCACAAGAAAATAAAAGGTTTAATAGAATTAAAATAGAAATGAAATACATCAAATATATAATTATAAGCGGCCTTTTAATGTATTGTAATACATCGTGGTCACAACAAGAAAGTATCTTTACTCAATACTTCCAGAATATGAATATTGTTAATCCTGCCTATGCGGGTGTTGATAATGAAACTGTAATAACTTCAGGTATTCGTTCGCAATGGACAGGTATAGCTGAAGCACCAGAAACACAAACTTTAGCAATAAGTACCTATTTAGGCAAAAATGTGGGTTTAGGAATATCTATGGTAAGAGATAAGACCTTTATAGAAAAACAGACCTTTTTAGGGCTTGATTTTTCATACAAGTTGGCACTCTCAAATGGTATGGATTTATATTTCGGTATAAAAGCAGGTGGTAATTTTTACGACGTAAATACTACAGGACTTGAGACATATAGTCTCCAGGCTGATCCTTCACTATTTGGGATAAGTAATTTTAATCCCAATATTGGTACGGGTTTACTCTTAAAGACTAAAAATTGGTATTTGTCATTGTCTGTGCCAAGATTATTAAATACGGAGCGTTCTAGAAATGAAGATGGTATTGCTACTGTAGCTACAGATCGTCCTCATTTTTATGCCACCTTTGGTTATGATTTCAAATTGAATGAAACAGGATCAATTCTAATGAAACCATCTACTTTCTTTAGATATGTGGATGGGGCACCTATTTCAATGGATTTTAATAATATGTTATCTTTTAATGATAAATTTAGTATCGGAGGTACTTTTCGAACAGATAATAGTTATGCTGCAATTGCATCTATAACATTTAAGAAGAAATTTACTTTTGGATTTGCCTATGAAACTAGTTCTAGGAGAGAACTAGCAAGGGCTCAAAACACTAATGAGATATTGTTTAGAGTGAAGTTCTAGTTTTAAATAAATTACAATTAAGTATTGTTTTTAAAAAACCACCTATTTATATGGGTGGTTTTTGATTTTTATAAATTAGAACTTATTAGAAGTATAGCTTAGGGAGCTAAATAGAATAAATGGTTCCATAATTATATTATTCTTATCAAACTAATTAATGTTTCCAATTTTAAATATATTAGCTGAATTAAAGTTTAATCACAGTACACAATTCAGTAAACGTTTTTATAGCGAAAAGCCATTTTTAGGGCAAATTTCGGGTAATTTGTTGAGCTCATAACCCGAAGGTCACTGGTTCGAGTCCAGTTCCCGTTACAAGGCGTAAGTCGCACCAAAATCAACGGTTTAGTTCACTCTAAACCGTTTTTTTATGCAATCTATTAACAAATT
>NZ_JABSSU010000024.1 GCF_013213835.1 Winogradskyella sp.
GTAAACCATCGTTTACAACTTTTGCAATTTTTACAACTATTTTGCAACTTTTTACAACTGATTGTAAAACATGTTTTACCAACTAAAGCATGGAAATTTTGTTGTAAAACGAGAATTTAAGTTAGTATTTAATTCTTATATGATATAGTGTCCTAAGTGAGGCACTCCCAACACATGTCTTTCATATATTTCAATACCTAATTTTAATGATTTTGGAAAATTTCTATTGGGTTGTGTCATCGTTTTAATACTGTTGTAGTCAAACCCAGTCAATTCTGCGATGTCTTTGTTAGTGTAACCAAGATCATTTTTCATTCGGTTGTATCTTTCGTGCCAGTTCATAGTTTTTAATTATTAGTTATATTAATGTTTAAGGTTTAAAAATTGATTATGTAGTTTTTCATTGACTTCGTCATAGCTCCACGATTCACCAAAGGCGATTTTTATGTTATTAGGATTTTCCATTGCATTTAAAAAGACCTCATTTTCTTTATCATTGATGATTTTCGACTTTTGATTAGGATGCACAAGACTTATATTGGAACGCTTTAGTAATAAACTTTGATCATAAGTTATCAAGTCGTTAAGAAATCCATATACATGAAAATTAATGGACTTGTCAATTTTTTTATGAAATTCTTTAACCGCAATCTGATCGTATACTGAAGAGTTGTTTAAATTTAAATAGAGGTTATAACACATAACATAAAGTTTAAATGCTAACTCTTTATACACGTTATTATCCTTATTATCCTTGTCCGTGATATACTTTACAATAGTGTTGTATGCCTCTTTTGCATTATTAAAATGTTCATTTTGTGATAACGTCAGATCATGCATTATCGTTATTGCTTTTTCTATGGTCATAAAATTTTTATTAGAAACTGGAAACTTTACCTTTTTTAATGTAATGGTTTGATATCCAGATTTATATACTTAATTTTCCTTTTTTTTGAGTTTCCAAAGAAATTATGTAGGTAATTTGTAAGAAACTTTTTGTTTATTTTAAAAACTTCGACATCATTGATTATTACTGGGCTATCCATAAATTTTCACTTAAGTTTCTAGTTTCTAAGATTTTTTAATATTTATTATTCCAAATCTTACTAATGTGAGCTTTACTTCTTCCAGTTAACTGCTCGATAGTTTTCTGTGTGATACTATTTATTTTCGCCATTTCAATGATTTTTCTTAATAATAGATTTCGATCTATACCTTGATCTTGATAGGCTAAAATGATTTTAAAATTTGTAAAGTAAAATTCATTAATATAAATTGCTAGTTGCACTGTATTCGGTACAATAGGATTTTGAAAACTGCTATTGTGTGAAGTCTGAATGAGATGCATCATAAGTGTCAACTTATGGATACTAATCATCATTTTTGAAATATACTCTTTGGTATTATCATAGGCTGCTTTTTGTCTCAGTAGTAACTGCTGTGAATACTCATAAAGTATGTTTTCTGCATCATCGGTTATTTCTACTAACAATGATGTTTCTTGTTCTTCAATTGATTTGCGGTATAATATGAGGTTGTTTAACGAATGACTGTAATTATTAACTGTACTATCTGGCATTAAGGCTTTAGATATTTTTTCATTTCCTTCTAGTTTATTTGTAAACAGTATTCGATCAACAAAGCCACTTTCTAGGTTTCCGTTACCGAATAGCTTAGGTATTTTTTGTGTTTGTAGTGATCCTAATAGAGTAGGGTAGGATTGCTCTAATCTATAACTCTCAGTAGTCTTTCTGTTTACATCAATGTGTTTGTTGGTATTGCCTTGTAAAAGGAAAACACGCCAGACATTGCCTTCAGAATTATTTTTGTTCGCCATTTTTTCAATCAAATAAGACAACTCGTCAACGTAGATGCCAATTGAATATTTATTATGAAGATGCGTATAAGTTGCTGCTTCTACTGTGGCATTTTGTATCAAAAACTGTTTTTAAAATTATCTTGATATACAGACCAAGATATTTTAGTATTAATAATTTCCACAGTTAATTTCAAATTCATTCTCGGACTTTGTAATTGTAATAAACTTTTAAACTATTTTTCCAATAATTTTACAACTATTAACGCCGGAAAAAATTTAGATTTTTCACGAAATCCCACAGCAATTTTTTAATTTTTCGATATGATCTTGGTGTTCGTTTGCTCTTTCCGCTG
>NZ_JABSSU010000003.1:0-213136 GCF_013213835.1 Winogradskyella sp.
AAAGAGTTAGCCTTATTAAGAACCTATGGTCTAGGTACACCAAAGATTTTATTGTCCGTATTATTAGAAGGTGTTTTTATATCTATCATCGGATTTATCTTAGGTTGGATTTTAGGTAGAATTGGAATTTGGTTTGTGTCTGAGTATATGCAAGGGACTAATGGCTATTATTTAGAGCTATTATCTCCAGATAAATTTGAGTTAATGTTCTTCGGCATTATCTTTGTAATAACTCTCGTAGCCACACTACTGGCTTCAGTATCAATTTTTAAATTAAACGTTGCTAAAACTTTATCAGATGCTTAGTAAAAAAATAGTCTTAGTTCTATCAATCATTTTTTTTAGTAGTTCGATAGTGACTGCTCAAGAAGAAATGACATGGTATGATTTATCTGATGTTAAATTCAATAGAGTTTATAATGAAGAATACGGTACATTTTTTTTGGTACCAGAATTCGGAGAAACCATAAGAAGTCTTGATGGTAAAAAAGTAAGAATAGTTGGTTATTTTTTAGATATAGCAGGTAATGGAGAAGTGCTTTTACTCTCTAAACAGCCTATGGCTTCTTGTTTTTTTTGTGGAGGTGCTGGCCCTGAAACTGTTATAGAAGTTAATTTTAAAGAAAAACCAGACTTTAAAACAGATCAGGTCATTGTTATTACTGGTACACTAAAATTAAATGCTGATGATGTTGACCAATGTAATTATATTATGAATGATGTTACTGGAGAACTTATAGACTATTAAAAACAAATTATATCTACATAAAAAAATCCGATTGCCTAAACAATCGGATTTTTTTATGTCTACAAGTAAAAGGAATTAACCCAATACTTCTGCAACTTTTTTACCTATTTCAGCAGGTGAATCAACAACATGGATACCACAATCTCTCATAATAGCTTTCTTAGCTTGAGCAGTATCATCACTACCACCAACAATAGCACCAGCATGTCCCATTGTGCGTCCTGCAGGTGCAGTTTCACCAGCAATAAAACCTACAACAGGTTTAGAGCTACCACTTTCTTGATACCATTTTGCAGCATCAGCTTCTAACTGACCACCGATTTCACCTATCATTACAACAGCTTCAGTTTCTGGGTCATTAATTAATAACTCAACAGCTTCTTTAGTCGTTGTACCAATAATAGGGTCACCGCCAATACCAATTGCAGTTGTAATTCCTAAACCTTGTTTCACAACTTGGTCAGCAGCTTCATATGTTAATGTACCTGATTTTGACACAATACCTACTTTACCTTGCTTAAAAACAAAACCTGGCATAATACCAACTTTTGCTTCACCTGGTGTAATTACTCCAGGACAGTTAGGACCTACCAATCTACATCCTTTGTCTTTAATGTAGTCGGCAGCTTTAATCATATCAGCTACAGGAATACCTTCTGTAATAGTAATAATAACTTTTATTCCAGCATCAGCAGCTTCCATAATAGCGTCTGCAGCAAATGCCGGTGGAACAAAAATAATAGTTGTATCTGCACCTACTTTTTCAACAGCTTCAGAAACTGTATTGAAAACTGGTTTATCTAAGTGAGTCTGACCACCTTTCCCTGGTGTTACACCACCAACTACATTGGTGCCATACTCAATCATTTGACCCGCATGAAACGTTCCTTCGCTTCCTGTAAATCCTTGAACAATTATTTTTGAATCTTTATTAACTAATACACTCATGGTATTTTTTATAGTTTTAAATTAATACTGTGCAAAAATAACAAGTTTTACACTCATTATTTCTGTTTTTATTTAAATAAATATTAAACTTTTTTTTGTTCAAATGAACTAAGGCTTGCTTCACTATCATCTGCCAGTTGGCTTATCTCATGACCACTAAAAAGCTTACCATCTTTTAATTCCCATATCGTTATAAAATGCGCAATAGGGTTTTCTGTGTCTGGTGTTTCAATAGTACTACCATACAAAGTATAACGTGTTGTTACAAAATTACCATCTTGTAACATGTGGCTTATTTCGGGTCTAAAAGATTCGTATGTATTATAAACATCCTTAAACATTGACTTAATTTCGGTAGCCACATATTCATTATAACCTTTACTACTATGCCAATGAATTTTGCAATCTTTATGAAGAAAATCATTTATAGCTTCTGCAGTATTTGCGAAATCTGTCTCATAGTATTTTTTTACAATGTTTTTTAAATCCATTTATTGTTTTTCTTTTAACAATCTTAAAATTTCGGGTATTTGCTTAATATTAGCAATCTCTTTATACTTAGTTCTGAAATCTTCTGCCGGAATCCCAAAATAATGTTTGTTTCCTTCTAAGGATTTACTAACTCCTGATTTAGCAGAAATGACTGTTTTGTCACCTATAGTAATACCACTCGTAATACCAACTTGACCCCAAATGGTCACTTCGTTGCCAATTACAACACAACCAGCTATACCAACTTGCGAAGCGATTAAACATTTTTCCCCAACTATAGTATCATGTCCTATTTGCACCAAATTATCAATCTTGGTACCTCTTTTAATGGTAGTATCGGCAGTAACACCTTTATCTATTGTGCAAGATGCCCCAATACCAACATTATCTTCTATGACTACTCTACCACCAGAAAGTAATTGATCAAAACCTTCTGGACGTTTTTTATAATAAAATGCGCTTCCCCCAAGAACAGTACCAGCATGAATAATAACATTATCGCCAATAATGGTATTATCATAAACACTTACATTTGAGTGGATGACACAGTTGTCACCTATAACAACGTTATGCCCTATAAAACAATTAGGTTGTATTACTGTATTATGTCCAATCTTAGCCGAGTCAGATATAGAAACACTTGAAGATTTAAAAGGCTGAAAGTGTTTAGTTAGCTTATTAAAATCTCTAAATGGATCTTCACTAACTAAAAGCGCTTTTCCTTCAGGACAGTCAACTTCCTTATTGATTAGCACAATAGTTGCGGCAGACTTTAACGCTTTATCATAATATTTTGGGTGATCTACAAAGACTATATCACCAGGTTCTACAACATGAATTTCATTCATGCCATGCACAGGGAAGTTGGCTGGACCTACAAATTCAGAACCGATTATTTTAGCTATGTCCTTAAGCTTATATGGTTTAGGAAATTTCATCTATTCCTTAATACGCTCTTTATAAGTCCCTTTTTCCGTTTCTATTTTAATTTTATCTCCTTCGTTAATAAATAAAGGAACGTTAACCGTGGCACCTGTTTCTACAGTAGCAGGTTTAGTTGCATTTGTAGCAGTATTTCCCTTTACACCAGGCTCTGTGTGAGTTACTTCCAATATAACACTAGCAGGCATATCAACAGAAAGTGGCATATTGTCTTCAGAGTTTATTTGAATGGTTACCACTTCACCTTCTTTCATCAAATCTGGTCTATCTAAAGCACCTTCGGTAAGTTGAATTTGAGAATAATCAGCTTCATTCATAAAATGGTAGTATTCACCATCGTTATACAAATATTGAAATTTATGTGTTTCTACTCTCACATCATCAATTTTGTGACCTGCAGAAAATGTATTATCAATAACTTTTCCAGTAGTAACACTCTTTAATTTTGTTCTTACAAATGCAGGACCTTTACCTGGCTTTACATGAAGAAATTCTATAATTTTATAAATATCATGGTTATATTTTATACATAAACCATTTCTAATATCTGAAGTACTTGCCATAATTCGTTTTTCGTAGTTTAATTTTATTTTTTAGTTTGATTTGAAATAGCCTTTCATAATTCCGCGGTGAGAATTCTTAATGAATTGAAGAATTTCATCACGTTCCGGTGTAGCTTCCATTTCAGCTTCAATAATCTCTGAAGCTTGAGTATTGTTGTAATTTTTTTGATACAGAATTCTATAAATGTTTTGAATTTCTCTAATCTTTTCTGTAGAAAAACCTCGGCGTCTCAAGCCAACAGAATTGATACCAACATAAGATAAAGGCTCGCGTGCAGCTTTTACATAAGGTGGTACATCCTTTCTAACCAGTGAACCACCAGTAACAAAAGCATGATTACCAACAGAAGCGAACTGATGCACAGCAACCATACCAGCCAAAACCACATTGTCACCAATTGTTACATGACCGGCTAGAGTTGTATTATTAGAAAAAATACAATAATCACCGACAATACAATCATGAGCTATATGACTATAAGCCATAATTAAACAATTGTTACCAACAACAGTTTTCATTTTGTCTGTAGTACCTCGGTTAATCGTCACACATTCTCTAATGGTAACATTATCACCTATTTCAACCGTAGTCTCTTCGTCGTTATATTTTAAATCTTGTGGAATTGCTGAGATTACAGCACCTGGGAAAATGTTACAGTTCTTCCCGATTCTGGCACCTTCCATGATAGTAACGTTACTACCAATCCAAGTACCTTCACCAATTACTACATTACTGTGAATGGTTGTAAACGGCTCAATAACTACATTTTTTGCAATTTTTGCTCCCGGATGTACGTATGCTAATGGTTGGTTCATGTTACTTTACTTTACTTATTTGCGCCATTAATTCGGCTTCTGCACATAATTTACCGTTTGCATAGGCGTAACCTTGCATATGGCAAATGCCTCTTCTTATTGGTGTTATTAACTCACACTTAAAGATTAGTGTATCACCAGGAACGACTTTTTGCTTAAACTTAACTTTATCAATCTTCATAAAGAACGTTAAGTAATTTTCAGGATCCGGGACTGTACTTAATACTAATATTCCCCCGGTTTGTGCCATTGCCTCAACTATTAAAACACCTGGCATTACTGGTGCACCTGGAAAATGACCTCTAAAGAACTCTTCGTTCATTGTGACATTTTTCATGCCGATTACATGATTATCAGTAAGCTCGTAGACTTTATCTAATAACAGAAATGGCTGTCTATGCGGTAGCATATTCATGATTTGATTTACATCCATTAAAGGTGCAGAATTCAAATCTATTTGCGGTACATTATTACGTCTCTCATTCTTAATGATTTTAGACATTTTCTTTGCAAATTGGGTATTTACAAAGTGTCCAGGTTTATTCGCAATAACTTTACCTCGTATTTTTGTTCCGATAAGCGCTAAATCACCAACGACATCTAATAGTTTATGTCTAGCCGCTTCATTAGGGTGATGCAACGTAAGGTTGTCTAAAATACCGTTAGGTTTGACAGCAATATTTTCTTTATTAAAGGCATCGCGTAGTTTATCCATTGTTTCAGCAGATAATTCTTTATCTACATACACAATAGCATTGTTTAAATCACCACCTTTAATTAAACCATGCTCAAGTAGCATTTCTAGTTCATGTAAAAAACTAAAAGTTCTTGAATCTGATATTTCATCCTTAAACTCTGAAATAGAATTCATAGTTGCATTTTGAGTACCTAGAACTTTGGTTCCAAAATCTACCATCGTTGTCACTTTATATGTGTTTGAAGGCATTAAAATAATTTCGCTACCAGTAGATTCATCGGTATAAGAAACCACATCTTTTACTACATACTCTTCTGTGAATGCATCTTGTTCTACAACTCCAGCTTCTTCTAATGCTTCGACAAAAAACTTTGACGAACCATCCATAATGGGTGGCTCTGATGCATTTAATTCAATTAACACATTATCTATATCTAAACCAACTAAAGCAGCTAATACATGCTCACACGTTTGAATGGTAACACCGTTTTTCTCTAAGCAAGTACCACGTTGCGTATTGGTCACATAGTTTGCGTCAGCCTCAATCTTTGGGCTTCCTTCTAAATCAATTCTTTCAAAAATAAAACCAGAGTTTTCTGCACCTGGTTTAAACACTAAAGTAACTTCTGTTCCGGTATGTAATCCTACACCTTTTAGAGTTATTTCTTTTTCAATGGTCTTCTGTTTATTTTCAGTTTTAATTATCGCCATTTACTTTCTTTTCAATTTCGTTTATATTTTTCACAATCTTAGGTAAATTTTTAAAGTATACATAAGATTTGTTGTAATCTCCATAAGTAAGCGCTGGTGAGCCTTGTAATACCTCATTATCTTTCACATTTCTGCCGATACCAGATTGCGCTTGAATTTTTACATTATTGCCAATAGAAATATGACCTACAATTCCTACTTGACCACCAATTTGACAATTCTCTCCAATTTTAGTAGATCCCGCAATTCCGGTTTGAGCTGCAATTACAGTATTTTTTCCTATTTCTACGTTATGGGCAATTTGAATTTGATTATCAAGCTTAACACCTTTTCTAATAACCGTAGAACCTAAAGTAGCTCTGTCTATTGTGGTTCCGGCACCTATATCTACATTGTCTTCAAGTATAACATTACCAATTTGGGGGACTTTTGAGTATTCACCTTTTTCATTTGGAGCAAAACCAAATCCATCTGCACCAATAATTGCACCTGAATTAATCACACAATTATTTCCCACTATACAATCTGAATAAATTTTCCCACCAGAAAATACTATAGTATTATCACCTATTGTAACGTTATCACCAATATATGAACTTGGGAAAATCTTTACATTCTTACCTATTGTAACATTATCACCTATATAAGTAAACGCACCAATGTAGATGTTATCGCCAATGGTGGCAGATTCTGAAACAAAACTAGGTTGTTCAACACCAGACTTGTTTAATTTTATTTGGTTGTAATATTCTAATAGCTTAGTGAATGCACCATATGCATCATCAACCTTAATTAATGTAGTTGATAATTCTTCCTCAGGTTCAAAATCAGAATTAACTATTGTGATAGATGCTTTAGTTTTATATATATATGACTTGTACTTTGGATTAGCCAAAAAGGTCAATGAACCATTCGTGCCTTCTTCGATTTTTGCGAGTTTAGATACTTCTGCATTAGAATCACCTACTACAGTTCCTTCTAAAATACCTGCAATTTGTTCTGCTGTAAACTTCAATGAATTGATTTTAAGTTAGAGCTTGATTTTCGCAAAAATAGAAAAAATGTATCACATTTTCTTTTTAGGATAACATATATAATATTTCGTTATTGGTTTAGAAAAAGCTTTTGAACTTAATTGATCTGAAGCCTTTACTATATCCTTGATTTTGCCTGACTTATACAATATTTTTATATGTTCTTTATTATTCTGGTATGCTTGGTTTGTTATTTTTCCATCAAACACAAAATATTCTGCCTCATTCTTCGAGATATCGTACTTTTCTATTAATTCTGTTTCATGAGTTTTTAACTCAGATCTTTTAATAGGCTTATTTCTGAATTTAATACGCAACAAATCTCTATTGATAATCATATCGCAGAGATTACTTAAAACAAAATCTTTATGAAATTGCCAATCTTTCAATGCAGAAACAAGGTCATAGTCGTCTAGATACGAGAAGGTCTTTAAAGTTTCCACATCAAAAGAACTCTGGTTAATATCACCTTTAAGAAAATAGTTTAAGGCATCACTACATTTTAAATTCACACCTTGATTTACCAATTCATTAGCTCTTTTTAGTACTCGAGTTATTAATTGCTCGGCAACCAAGCTAGTCTTGTGTAAGTAAACTTGCCAATACATAAATCGTCTTGCTACCAAAAACTTTTCTACGCTGTAAATTCCTTTTTCTTCTATTACTAATTCGTCATTTATAACATTTAACATAGTTATTAGGCGCTCACTATTAATATTTCCTTCGGCAACTCCTGTGTAAAAGCTATCTCGTTTTAAGTAATCTGCCCTATCCATATCTAATTGACTAGATATTAACTGACACATAAATTTTCTCGGGTATTCTCCTTTAAACATTTGAATAGCTAAAGTTAAACTTCCGTTAAACTCATCATTCAATTCTTCCATAAATCGAAGTGAAATCTCCTCGTGCGAAATGCCATTTACAATACTATGTTCCATGGCATGTGAAAATGGACCATGACCGATGTCATGCAATAGAATGGCAATAAGCAATCCATTTTCTTCTTCCTCAGAGATGCTAACATCTTTAAAACGAAGCACATTAATCGCATTTTGCATTAAATACATACTACCGAGTGCATGATGAAATCTTGTATGATGCGCACCAGGATACACCAAATATGATAATCCCATTTGGGTTATTCTACGTAATCTCTGAAAGTATTTATGCTGAATGAGGTCGAAAATTAATGAATTGGGAATCGTAATAAATCCGTAAATTGGATCGTTAAATATTTTGAGCTTATTCTTTGTAGGCAAAACTTTATAAATTCATTAATTAAAAAACAAATATACGTAACATGATAAACATTCTTTGGGTAGACGATGAAATAGATTTATTAAAACCGCACATCATTTTTTTAGAGAAAAAAGAATATCATGTTACAACGTGTCAAAGTGGTACTGAGGCTTTAGAAATTATTAATAACACTAACTTTGATATAGTATTTTTAGATGAAAATATGCCTGGACTTACAGGTCTTGAAACCTTAAATGAAATAAAGGAGAAACGTGCTAATCTTCCTGTGGTAATGATTACCAAAAGTGAAGAAGAATATATAATGGAAGAAGCTATTGGTAGTAAGATAGCAGATTATCTCATTAAACCTGTAAACCCAAATCAGATATTATTAAGCTTGAAGAAAAACCTTGATCATTCAAGATTAATTTCAGAAAAAACAACGTCTAACTATCAACAAGAATTTAGGAAAATCGCCATGGATTTATCTATGGTTAATTCTTATGATGAATGGGTAGAACTGTATCAAAAACTAATTTATTGGGAATTACAGTTAGAAAATATTGAAGACATTGGAATGACAGATATCTTAGAATCGCAAAAGACAGAAGCAAATATTCAATTTGGTAAGTTTATAGAAAAAAATTACGAAGATTGGTTTCAGCCTAATACCGATTCACCAGTAATGTCACATACACTTTTTAAGGAAAAAGTAGTACCAGAATTGAGTGATCAACAACCGACAGTTTTAGTTGTAATCGACAATCTAAGATATGATCAATGGAAAGCCTTCGAACCAATTGTTAACAATTATTATAAGAAGTCATCAGAAATATCATTCTACAGTATTTTACCAACAGCGACGCAATATGCCAGAAATGCTATATTCTCAGGTCTAATGCCTGCAGATATGGAGAGTCTTTTTCCTCAATATTGGAAAAACGATATAGATGAAGGAGGAAAGAACATGCATGAAGATGATTTTCTTAGAGAGCAACTTAAGCGTTTAGGATTGAATCATATTAACTACGAATATCATAAAATCACTAATTTAAAATCTGGAAAGAAACTCGTAGATAACTTCCGAGGACTCAAAAATAATGATCTAAGTGTTATCGTATATAATTTTGTAGATATGTTATCACATTCTAAGACAGAAATGGAAGTTGTAAAAGAATTAGCATCCAATAACAAAGCATATCGTTCACTAACTGTAAGTTGGTTTAAGAACTCTCCTCTACTTGAAATGATTCAGCTTTCTCAACAGTTAGGCTTCAAACTTATTTTAACCACAGATCACGGTACCATAAATGTAAAAGCGCCATCTAAGGTGATCGGAGATAGAGATACAAGCCTGAATTTGAGATATAAAACAGGCCGTAGTCTTACTTATCAAGATAAAGATGTGCTCGCCATAAAAAATCCTAAGTCCATACATCTACCGTCATTATCTATGAGCAGCTCGTTTATTTTTGCTAAAGGTGATATGTTTTTAGCCTATCCAAACAACTTTAATCATTATGTAAGTTATTACAGAAACACCTATCAACATGGTGGAGTCTCACTTGAAGAAATGATAATACCGTTTGTTGTTTTAGATCCTAAATAGTATAAAAAAGGGTTAACATTTGATAATCTTGAAATTGACAAACATCTTTAAAGTGTATTAAAAAACCGACGAAATGCACTTTTTTCTAGGTTTTATCATTTTTTATTTATAATATTGTTCTTCCAAATTATAATAATGACCCTTGCAAAACCTAAAATTCACATATCATTTAGATGAAATACATGAAGTAGCAAAGAAGGTCTTGAAAAATTTCACTTCAAAGACCATATTATTTCATGGTGATATTGGTGCTGGTAAAACCACATTTATCAATGCATTATTAGATGTTATGGGAAGTACTGATAGCGCTACAAGTCCTACATTTTCAATTGTAAATGAGTATGAAGTTTTGAATGACAAAGTATATCACTTTGATTTTTATAGAATTGAATCAATTGAAGAGGCTTATAATTTTGGAATTGAAGAATACTTAAATTCAAGTCAATGGATATTTGCAGAATGGCCAGAAAATGTTGAAGAACTTTTACCTGCCGATGCTCAATCAATTGAAATTAAAGTTATTGAAGAAAATAAAAGATCCCTCAAATTAACCATAGATCAAGAACGTTTAACCCTTAATACAGCCGAAACAGAAGTAAATTTATAGACAAATTTTCAAATAACATCTCTACGAGTAGATAGATGTGTTACGGGAAAACCGTAATTAAAATCTACAGTTTCATCGGATTTTAACAATTGTTGATTTCTAACCTATTATCTAACAAGATAACTTTGTGTTATAATTAATTAATTTAAATCCCTTGAATTATGAAAACTAAAAAATTAGTATTAGCAATTGCTATTTTCGGTGGAATGTTATTTACTGCACAGGCAACAAATATCATTGACTTAGATGGACAAAGTAAAGCACAAGTTGACAAAAGAAAACTCAAAGTTCCAACTTGGGGATAAGAAGTTTTACAACAAAAGAATTTTAATGGGGAGTTTAGTGGCTACAATGGTAGCCGCTACTCCTTTTTTGTTTTATCTATATGAATATGTACCAGATGAACAAGAATGGAACACAATCTTCGGTACATATAAAAGTGAGGGATATGGAAGTGCCAATGTTGCATTTTGGGTCCTATCCATGAAAATCATTCCCTTATTACTATCTTTAATTTGGTTTTTTACATGTAAGCATTGGTGGTATCATGTTTTAATCATACCAATTACAATGTTTTCTTTTCAATGCATTGGAGCCATAAACGATGATATTGTATTTATGGATGAATTTCAAATCATTTATCTATTACCAATCATGGCAATAGTATTTCCTTCAATATATCTTATTAGAGCGCGAATGTTTAATAAGATCAATGACCATGACAAAACCATGGAAGAATTAGAAGAAGAATTTATGATTAAACCTAAAACTGTTTGGGGAAAAGTAAAACAATACTTCTAATAAATTTGATCTAGAATAGAATAAACTGTGAAAGTGTTTTGCTATCTTGCAGATGACTTAATATTATCTAGCTAAATGAGTAAGCCGTTATCACCATTTACAAAAGCTCAATTATTACCACAAGAAGAGACACTTGAGATTCTTAGACAAAAAGGAGAACTTTTTATAGGTATTCCTAAAGAAACACATTTTCAAGAAAGAAGAGTTTGTTTAACTCCGGATGCGGTTTCTGCACTTACTGCTAACGGACACCGTGTACTTCTAGAATCTGGTGCTGGTGATGGTGCAAATTTTAAGGATAAAGATTATAGTGAAGCTGGTGCAGAGGTCACAAAAGATACTGCTAAAGTATACTCATGCCCTATTATATTAAAAGTTGAACCTCCATCATTAGATGAAATTGCACTTATAAATCCGCAAACCATATTAATCTCTGCCTTGCAGATAAAAACTCAGAGTAAAGATTATTTTGAAGCATTAGCTAAGAAAAGAGTTACTGCTTTAGCTTTTGAATACATTAAAGACGATGATGGTGCTTATCCAGCTGTGCGATCTTTGAGTGAAATAGCAGGGACTGCTTCTATTTTAATTGCCTCAGAGATACTATCTAATGTCAATGGCGGTAATGGACTTATGATGGGAAATATCAATGGTGTTCCACCTACTGAAGTAGTTATATTAGGCGCAGGAACTGTAGGTGAATTTGCTGCGAGATCAGCTATCGGTTTAGGTGCTAACGTAAAAATGTTTGATAGTTCTATCACGAAATTAAGATGTGTTCAAAATAATCTTGGTAGAAATATTTACACCTCCACGATGCAACCAAAAAGTTTATTGAAATCTTTGAAAAGATGTGATGTCGCAATTGGTGCTGTAAGAGGAAGTAATCGTTCACCAATCGTTGTTACAGAAGCTATGGTAGATCACATGAAACCTGGATCTGTAGTTATTGATGTAAGCATTGATATGGGTGGATGTTTTGAGACGAGTGAGGTTACCACACACGACCACCCAACATTTGAATATAATGGCGTTACCCATTATTGTGTTCCAAACATTCCTGCAAGATACTCTAGAACTGCCTCGGTATCAATAAGTAATATATTCACACCATACTTGTTAGAAATTGGTGAACATGGTGGATTAGAAAACGCTTTAAGATTTGATAGAGGTCTGAAAAATGGTTTGTATTTTTACCATGGTATATTAACAAATAAGTCTGTATCAGAATGGTTTGGCTTAGATTATAATGATGCCAATTTATTAATTTTCTAAAGCTACAATGAAATTTACTCAACGTCTTGCCTATTATTTAGGCGGTTTTTCAATTGGACTTATAATTCTAATGTTTTTTCTTAATGGAAAAGAAGCGTCATGTGACTACAGTCCGAATGCCCGAACCACCAAAAACATTTCCTCAAAACCAATTTTATATACTGATAAGACTTCAAAATTTGTTGACGAAAATGATTTAGATTCAGTCGCTATAGTTAATTTAATTAAATATGGAAATGTAGATTTTTCAAGAAGTAATACTAATTTAGATTCCTGTAAAATTTATGTTGTAGAAAATAGCTATAAATCTCAGAATCTTGAACTTAAACTAAGAAATTGTGATTCTACTGCGACACTTATAGACATAAAACATACGTTCAACTGATTTTATAAAATAATAGCTTTTAAAATTTAGTAGTGTCAATCTAAATTCACATATTTGAAAGCTATTTAATTAATGCTATTAACATGAAAATATTAGTAACTGGTGCAGCTGGTTTTATCGGATTTTTCACTTCAAAAGTACTTATTCAAAAAGGACATACTGTCGTAGGACTAGATAATATTAATGATTACTATGATGTCAATCTGAAATATTCAAGATTAAATGAACTAGGAATAAACAGAAATGATGCTGAAGTATTCAATGCTAAGTGTCAAAGCACAGATACTGGATTTTCGTTCATAAGACTGAATCTTGAAGACCGAGAAAATTTACCAAAGCTTTTTGAACAGGAAACATTTGATGTGGTATGTAATTTAGCAGCACAAGCAGGAGTTAGATATAGCTTAGAAAATCCTGAAACTTATGTAGATGCTAATCTAGTTGGTTTTCTTAATATTTTAGAATGCTGTCGACATAATAAAATTAAACACTTAGTATATGCAAGTAGCTCGAGTGTTTATGGTTTAAATAAAAAGATTCCGTTCTCTACAGATGATAATGTAGATCACCCAATCAGTCTTTATGCTGCTACAAAAAAGAGTAATGAATTAATGGCGCATACTTATAGTCACTTATTTAATATTCCAACAACTGGCTTAAGATTCTTTACGGTTTATGGACCATGGGGAAGACCAGATATGGCAATGTTTCTGTTTACAGACGCCATTGTAAATGACAGACCAATAAAAGTATTTAATCATGGTAAGATGGAGCGTGATTTTACTTATGTAGATGATATTGTAGAAGGTGTGGTGAGAATTTGTGAGGAAGACTCAGAAGTTCGCTTAACAAATAAAAAATTATATAAAGTTTATAATATAGGAAATAACAATTCTGTTAAGTTATTAGATTTTATTAAAGAAATAGAATTAAATCTTGGTAAGGAAGCTGAGAAAAATATGATGGATATTCAACCAGGTGATGTTGAAAAGACATGGGCTGATGTCGACGAGCTTATTAAAGATTATAATTACAGACCAAACACGTCAATTCAAAAAGGTGTAAAGTCATTTATAGATTGGTTTAAAGATTATTATTCTACCAATTAATAATTTTATCTTTACACAACTAGGAAAATTCAAAAACTTAAATTATAAAATAATCCAAGTCCCTAATTTTTAGATTATGAAGATTACAAAAATATGCTGTATAGGTGCAGGTTACGTTGGTGGTCCAACTATGGCAGTTATAGCTAAAAAGAATCCAAACATACAAGTAACTATTGTAGACATTAATGCTGAGCGCATTGCGGCATGGAACAATGAAGATGTTTCTCAACTACCAATCTATGAGCCAGGTTTAGCTGAGATTGTAAAAGAAACGAGAGGAAAGAATTTACATTTCTCTACTGAAATAGATAAGTCTATTGATGAATCAGAAATGATTTTTATCTCTGTAAATACACCTACTAAAACCTATGGAAAAGGAAAAGGTATGGCTGCGGATTTAAAATATGTTGAATTGTGTGCCAGAAATATCGCAGAAGTCGCTACAACAGATAAAATTGTTGTTGAAAAATCAACGTTGCCTGTAAGAACTGCTCAAGCAATTAAAAGTATTTTAAATAATACTGGCAATGATGTTAAGTTTGATATATTATCTAACCCAGAATTTTTGGCAGAAGGTACCGCTATAGAAGATCTATTAAGTCCAGATAGAGTTTTAATTGGTGGCGAGTCTGAGGAAGCTATTGAATCTTTAGCTAAAGTTTATGGTGCTTGGGTTGATGATGAAAGAATATTAAGAACTAATGTTTGGTCATCAGAGCTCTCTAAACTCACGGCTAACGCCTTTTTAGCACAAAGAATTTCTTCAATAAATGCAATCTCTGAATTATGTGAAAAAACAGAAGCTGATGTTAATGAGGTAGCTCGAGCTATTGGTATGGACTCAAGAATTGGACCGAAATTCTTAAGTGCTTCTATTGGATTTGGTGGTTCTTGTTTCCAAAAAGACATCTTGAATTTAGTTTACATAGCTAGATCTTACGGTTTGACTGAGGTTGCTGAATATTGGGAGCAAGTTATTACACTTAATGATCATCAAAAACGAAGATTTTCAGATAATTTAATCAGCACATTATATAATACTGTTTCTGGTAAAAAGATCGCTATGCTTGGCTGGGCGTTTAAAAAAGACACAAATGACACTAGAGAATCAGCTGCAATCTACGTCGCAGACCATTTATTAAGTGAACAAGCTCAAATCGCTGTTTATGACCCTAAAGTGTCTGAGCAAAGAATTCAAGCAGATTTAAATTACCTTAATACACGTTCTGAAGAGGAAAACCAAGAACTTGTAGATACGTTTAATAATCCTTATGAGGCGGTAAAAGATGCTCACGCAATCGCGATTATGACAGAATGGGATGAGTTTAAGACTTATGATTGGAAAAAAATCTACGATTCAATGAAAAAGCCAGCGTTCATTTTTGACGGTAGAAACATATTGAATGAAGAAGAGACTACTAAATTAGGTTTTGAGTATTCAGGTATTGGCAAATAAAATAACTTTTATCGCTTACATTAAATAAGAGCCAATGTGTGGTATATATTTAACTAATATTCCTTTTGAAAAAAATACTATAGAAGAAAAGCTTGACTCTATATCTTATAGAGGACCTGACTATACTGGTATCGAAAATATTAAGAATCTCACTTTTGGGCATTTGAGATTGGCGATTCTAGATTTAGACCCTAGATCTAATCAACCAATGACCTATGATGGCTTGACCATAGTTTTTAATGGTGAAATCTATAATTACAAAGAGATTAAAAGAGAACTTCTTGAACTTGGTTATGAATTTAAAACCGAAAGTGACACAGAGGTTCTTTTAATTGGTTATAAGCATTGGGGTAAATCTATTCTCGATAAGGCTAACGGTATGTTTGCCTTTAGCATCTACAACGTAGAAACGAATAAACTATTTTCAGCTAGAGATAGATTGGGGCAGAAACCATTTTATTATTCATGGAATGGAAAGGAAATTGAGATATGTAGTCAACTAAAGCCATTGTTAAGAGGGAAAAAGATAAACAAAGATGCTGTTTCTATTTTTTTAGACTGTATGTTTGTTCCAAGTCCATATACAATTGTTGAGGAAGTTTTTAAGCTTCCTCCTGGTAATTATATGGAATTAGATTTTAACACTAACGAATTACTAATAGAAGAGTATTGGAATTTAAAAAAAGTTGAAATTCAAGACATATCTTATGAAGAAGCTAAAAATAAATTACATGAATTACTTTGTGATGCAGTTAAAATAAGACTTCAGTCTGATGTCCCGATCGGATCTTTTCTTTCCGGCGGTATCGATTCCGCATTAATATCTAGTATTGCTTCTAAAGTTTCAGATAAAAAAATAAATACTTTTTCTATCGGTTTTAATGAATCAAAATTTGATGAGAGTAAAATAGCTGAGAAATATGCAGAAATAATTACTTCAAATCACAAAACAACGATTTGTAAACCAGATGACTTTTTAGATCTCATCCCTAAACTCGTAGAAGTGTATGATGAACCATTTGCTGATAGTTCTGCTTTACCTTCATTATTACTGAATAAAGTGACAAAACAATATGTCACAGTAGCATTATCAGGTGATGGTGGTGATGAGAGTTTTATCGGCTATGGGCACTTTGACTCTCTTGTTAAGAATAAACGCATTATGGACTTACCATATTGGTTTAGGAGATTAGTTGTAGCTTCTGGTGTATTAAAAGTATTCAAGATGGATTCTCACCGCATTATTAATGCTTTAAATACTAAAACAAGAAACGATTTTATAGAAAACATTTTTTCACGAAAAGGAATGTTATTAAAGAATAAAAATCAGACTTGGATGAAATATTACCAAGGTTATAAGTATTGGTCTAATATTTTTCTGCAAAAAGCAGCTGATTTAAACATAAAACTTTGGTTAGAGAATGACAGTAATGTTAAAGTTGATAGAGCCAGCATGGCTTATTCTGTTGAAGTAAGAAGTCCATTCCTTGATTATAGAATTGTAGAATTCGCTCGTATACTACCTATGCATTTTAAATATGAAAGTGGGAGGCAAAAAAGAATACTTAGAGACATTCTTAAAGATTATATACCAGAAAGCGTATTTAATCAACCCAAAAGAGGTTTTGCTGTTCCAATTGAGAAATGGATGCGTAAAGAATTAAAAGAAGAGTTTCTAAAAGCATTAAATGATGAATTTTTAAATTCTGTTCCTAATTTAAATGTTAAGAAATTTAAAACAATGCTAGATGAACACATGAATCACAATATAGACCATACTGCCAACATTTGGAAGTTATATGTACTTAGTAAATGGTATGTTGAGTTTAATTCAATAAATGAATTAAAATAGATTATTGTATAATTAATCGTTTAGACAATTCTCTATTAATATCTTCTAGCTTGATAAAGTAAAACCCTGGCTGTAAACCACTAATGTTCATTCTTGTCGTAGATGTAATATTCAGACTCTCATTAGAAATACGTTTATATTGAATTAACTTTCCTGTCATATCGTAAAGATAAACTCTACTTAATTCTACACTACCTGACAACTTTACATCAACATATTCAGAAGCAGGATTAGGAAAAACATCAAATGAAAAGTCCAATGTCTCACCAGGTATTACAGGATCCTCAACTTCAGTTTCACAGTCTGTGTCAACTGTTACGATAACACTATCTTCGTCAAAATCTAATGCATTAAAAACAGTAACAGTATATTCTGTCGTTTCAGATGGAGAAACAAAAATAGTTTGAGAAGTTTCACCGGTACTCCATACATATTCATCACCACCGCTAGCAGTTAATTGAACTGTCTCACCTTCACAAATTTCAACATCTTCACCTGCATCAGCCACCACTTCAGGAATGACGTTAACTGTAACTTGTTTATCATCATAACAATCTCCAACAAAACCTCTAACTTCGTAAGTTGTAGTTATAGATGGACTAACAGCAATATTTGGTTGGGTCGCACCACTATTCCAAAGATAAGTATTAGCTCCACTAGCTGATAATGTTACAAAATCTCCATCCATTATATTAACACTTTCACCATTTAATACGACAACTTCAGGATTAGGATTTACAAAAACGGTAACTTCGTCGGTATCTTCTTGAATACCCTGCGTTATTGTTACACTATAGGTAGTTGTCGATACTGGATTTACTGTAATAGATTGTGATGTTTCACCAGTACTCCATAGATAACTATCACCATTGTTGGCCGTAAGGACAATATTGGTATTATAACCTTCACAAACATCTTCGTCAACACCAGCATTAGCCACAAAAACGTCTTCAACTATTATAGTTACTTCGGACTCGCTTGAACATCCGTTAATTGTTCCTGTCACAATATATGTAGTAGTTTCTGATGGATTTACTGTAATTGAATTTCCGGTCATACCATTACTCCAAGTATAAGTATTTGCTCCCTCTGCGGTTAATGTTGCACTATTTCCTTCTACTATAGTAAAATCATCGGTAACTGTTATAATTGGTAACTCATTAACTGTCACTACAACAGAATCAGTGTCTGTATAGCCATATGCATCTTCAACGGTAACACTATACGTAGTTGTTATTGTTGGGTTAACAGTAATACTCGAAGTAGTTTCACCAGTATCCCAAAGATAAGTTCCACCTCCACTTGCTGTGAGCGTAATACTTTCGCCATTACAAATTGAAATATCGTCACCAGCATCGGCTATTACTTCTGGAATGATAATGACAGTAACTTGCTCTATGTCTACACAACCACCAGGGGCAGTCGATACAACCGTATAGGTGGTTGTTACCTCTGGTGAAACCTGAATCGATGCTGTCGACTCCCCATTACTCCACAAATAGTTATCACCACCAGTAGCAATTAACGTAGCGGTTTGACCTAAAAGTATAGCAACATCATCAGATACCGAAATATCTGGAGTTTCATTTACTGTAACGGTAACACTATCTGAATCTGAATTACCATAAGCATCTTGAGCTGCAACAGTATATGTTGTTGTTACAAATGGGTTCACTTCAATACTCGAGGTGGTATCACCTGTACTCCATAGATATGTTTCTCCGCCTGAAGCAGTTAAGGTAACTGTTTCTCCTGCACAAACTGTAGTATCTAATCCTGCATCTGCAATTACTTCTGGCACAACTGTAACTGTTATATTTAAGTCTGTGACACATCCATTAATTGAAGTCGAAGATACTGAATAAGTTGTTGTTTCATTTGGCGTTACGGTTATAAAAGGTGTTGTTTCACCTGTACTCCATAGATAATTATCACCACCGTTAACACCTAAAGTTGTTGAATCACCTACAATGATTACTATATCACCGCTAGAAGTAATATCTGGTGATTCATTTACAAAAACAGTAACTTCATCCAAACTAGAGCAATTTCCAGTGAAAACCTCTACTGTATATGTAGTAACCGAACTCGGTATTACTTCTATATTTGCAGTTGTTTCACCTGTATTCCATAAATAAGTATCACCACCACTAGCTGTTAAAGTAACGGTTTCGCCTTCACATATTGTTTGATCTTCTCCTGCATTAGCTATAGGCACAGGGTTTACAATTACTGTTACACTTGCCTGATCTGATTCTCCATTATCATTAGACACGGTTACAGTATATGTTGTAGTTGTATTAGGTGACACATCAATTGATGCAGTAGTTTCACCATTATCCCATAAATAGTATGTACCACCAGAAGCAGTTAGATTAATAGTTTGGCCTACACAAATTTCTTGGTCTTCACCTGCGCTTGCAACAAGCGCTTCAGCCAAAACCGTTATGACTGCCGAATCTGTAAAACCACCATCGTTAGATGTAAATGTTATTGTTACAACACCTTCCGAAACAGGATTCACAATACCATTTTCATCTACTGTAGCAATTGATTCATCACTACTGGTCCATATTCCCGTTTGGTTAGTTGCATCACTGGGTGTGAAAATTACATCTAAATCTATAGTTTCAGGAATTTGAATTTGACCTGCTTGAGGTGTCACTTCTACTCCAGTGACGTTAATTTCAGGAATACTATTTACATAATCCACTTGATTTAGATATTCCTCCAACCAAGTATATCCGCTTGGTGCAATATCATTATGATCTTGTCCAGCGGGTACATTAGTTTGAAACCAAACTTCAGGGATGTGCGGGTTTGAAATATAAAAATTACCAGATCTAGTATTTTCAGGGATAACAGCATAAGGGATTGAACTTCTGTCTGGATAGAAATTTCCAGCGGTTATATAGTCTGGTCTAGGTACAAATGAATCATTTATAATCTGATCTAAACTATTTACATCATTGGTGTCTCTGTATATATTTATCGTACCATCTGCATTTAAAGTTCTATATGCACCCACATCTCCATTTACTACTAAATTAGTATATGTTTCGTTAGCAGTTTTAATAGTAAAAGCCTCACCAACTAGAGCAAACTGAGTATTTGAAAAATATTGACTTGCTACAGGCGCATTAATAGTAAATTCTCCCGAAGAACCGTAAAAATAAGTCCACATATCACTATCATCAGTTAGAGGTGTTTCTCTTTGACCTGTAATAATATTACCAGAAGTGTGAACTAATGGGGAATCTCCTGTTTGCAGTTGCATTTTATGTAACTGAGAAATAACACCATCACCATACCATTCAGGCAATCTCAAACCACCATAAGATGGTTTGTAATAATTATTTATTACATTATGGTTTCCAGACTGAACAGTTCTCACCAATCTATTATTAAAGTTGTAGGCTACATTATTTATTACATCTGTCCTACCATTACCTTGAATATTTGGAAACCTATGTGAGATGTTACTAAAAACATTATTAATAAACGTATAATTACCTAGATCTGGTCCTGGAAATGATTCTCCCCTAGTGTCTATTCCAACAATTACTCCCGTTTTACTATCTTGAAGAAAGCAATTTTGAATTGTTACATTACCAGATTCACCTTGAGAGGTTGCCATGTCAAATGCTTCATCTTGTCCATGACTAAAAGTACAATGATCAAAAATAACATTACTACAACCAAAGAACCATCCACCATCACCATTATTATATGTGAGAGAGTTTCTAAATCTCACATATCTAACAATTATATTGTCTACATCCCAAAATTGAAACCATGACACTTTTAATGTAATACCACCATTTGGTGCTGTTTGACCAGCTATTGTGAGATTATCATATTGACTTCCTTGCAACAGCACAGACCATTCTGTTTCTTGTGTTGCATCAATCTCACCACTTACATCAAAAACTATTGTTCTGGTACCAGGAGTAGTAAGTGCATCTCTAAGTCCTCCAGATGCATCCCAATCTAACGTTGTGACATGGATAACTTGTCCTCCCCTTCCACCTGATGTGTAGGCGCCTGCACCTTTTGCAGTAGGAAAGGCTAATTGTTGCGAATAGATATTCGTACAGAGAGATAATAATAATATAATAGCACCTAATGGCGCTAAAGTAGGCTTAAGGGTTAACATGGTTAAGTCTTACTAATAGATTTGGAATATCAATATTAAGAAAAAATAGGTTAAAGAGCTAATAAAATCGTTTATCGGTTTATATTTGTTTAAATATTCGACGTAATGTTTTTTGATGTAAGAAAATAATGTCATAGCAAATTTAAAATTTTTTAAATATACGACTGTCATTGAATTTTGGATTTCAAAAAAACTCGTTATTTATCAACAAATAATTGTTGAAAAGCATAATACCATAGAAAAGACCTTAAATAGATAATAAATATTTAAAAAATAATTATAAGAATATTCTTTCGGAATTAATAAAAAAAAGCAGTTACAGTGGGTTTAGACAGTATTTGAAGAAAAATTAATTTTTGAAAGTGAATCGTGCATAAAATATAATTTTAAATAAGAATAATTAATAATTTAAGCATAATATTGCAATGCTTTAAAATATTTAAGGCGCGTAAAAATGATAAAGTCCTACACTAAAATACTTGCTAATAAACTTAATGAAGCACTAAGAAATCCAGTGTTGAAAAGTATGTTGATTGTTGGTGCTATTACTTTCTTAGTAAAAGCTTTAGCATTTTTTAAGGAAACAATTGTAGCTGGTAAGTTTGGACTAAATGAAGTTATAGATACTTTTATAATTGCTGCTCTAATTCCAACCTTTGTCAATAGTGTATTTATAAGTTCTGTTACAAATTTATTTATACCTAATTACATTGTAGAATTAAAGAATAAAGGAAATAAATCCAGTTTTCAGAGTATTGTCTTTATAATTGTTATACTCATTTCTTTAGTCTCATCAGTATTTATACTATTGTCCATAGATTACATTTTAGACATAATCTATCCTAATCAACCTCAAGAGAATTATCTATTAGTAAAAAACCAATTATTTATAATATTACCTTGCTTGTTTTTTTGGGGAATAGATGCAGTACTTGCAGGGTTATTAGAAGTAGAAAACCGGTTTTTAGTTTCTACTTCTGCTGGATTATTTCCTTTAATCACCATGATTGTTTTCCTATTTTGTTTCATTGATCAATTTGGTGAAATGGTATTAGCATATGGAACTTTAGCTGGTGCCATTGCCAGTTTTTTATATTTAATGTTCTTTTCTTTTAAATATAAATATGTTGCTATAGGAAAACCTATATTCAATAAGAACTCTAGACAAATGATTAGGCAGTTACCACCTAAAGTATCTTCTGGGTTTTTGTCAGTTATGAATAATTTTGTAGATCAATTTTTTGCTGGTCAACTTGTTGTAGGTTCACTGGCTGCTTTAAATTACGGAAATAGAATACCTGCTTTTTTTGTCGCCATAGTTATTATGTCTTTAGGAAATGTTTTGTTGCCTCATTTTTCTAGACTTGTTAGTGAAGATCTTAAATCCGCATATAATTATCTCTTTAAAGTGCTAAAATGGGTATTTATTTCTGTCTTAATTGTAAGTGTTATTGTAGGTTTCTTTTCTGAGTTTATTATAGAACTGTGGTTAGAAAGAGATCAGTTTACAAGTGACGACACCAATAAAGTCTCATTTATACAACAAATTTTGTTAGTGCATGTGCCTTTCTATTTATGCACATTAATACTTGTAAAATTTCTAACAAGTATTAATAAAAATAACTTTATGGCTTGGATATCTTTAGCCAACTTAATATTGAATATATTGCTAAATATAATTTTGATTAAATACTACGACGTCTTTGGATTAGCTATGAGTACATCATTGGTTTTAATAATTAGTAGTTGCTTCTATTTTGGTTACACATATAGACAATATAAAAAATTGAGTAGATGAAATTAGATTTTTTAGTTAATTCTCTTATGTCTGGCGGTGCAGAACGTGTACTGGTTCTTTTGGCCAATTACTTCAACAAAAAAGGACATGAGGTTTCTATCATTACTTTCAATGAACCAGATATCTGGAAACCAGATGAAGGCATAAAAAGAGTAAGGCTTCATGATGGAAAAATTAAAAACCATATGATTAGAAGTCTATTTAATCTTTTTAAATATTACAAAAAGAAAGAAAATAGACCAGATATTTTATTGCCATTTATTATTCATACAAACTTAATAGGAATAATTATAGGTAAACTATATAAAATAAAAACAGTAGCCGCTGAGCACAATAATCATCTTGAAAAAACTGATAAAATAGGCAAGTTTACTAGAAAATATGGTTATAGGTTTGGAAGTGCTTTAACTGTACTAACAAACTTTGATAAACCTTATTATAAGAAAAGAAAAGTAAATGTACACACAATGCCTAATCCTTGTGCATTTGATATCTACAAAGAAGAAAACAGAAATAGAAAAAAGCAAATTATCGCTGTTGGCTCATTAGACAGATACCATCATAAGGGGTTTGATAATTTGATTAAAATTGTATCACCTGTATTAAAAAATCATCCAGATTGGAAGTTACGAATTGTAGGTGGTGGAGAAAAAGGCTTAGATGTATTAAAAGATATAGCAGAGCAAGAAGGGGCTACAGACCATATAGTTTTTGAAGGATTTTCAAGTAAGGTCTCTGCAATTATGAGAGCGTCAGAAATTTTTATCATGACTTCTAGATTTGAAGGCTTACCTATGGTTTTAATAGAAGCAATGTCGCAAGGTATGGCTTGTATCTCTTACGATTGTATCTCAGGACCTTCAGACATAATAACTCACAATGTAAACGGTATTTTGGTAGAAAATCAAGATTCTGAAAAGATGAAAATTGCATTAGAAGAATTAATAAAGAATCCAGAGCAAAGAATAAAATTTGCGAAAGAAAGTATTAATTCGTTAGATAAATTTAATATTGAAGAAATTTACAATAAGTTTATAAACTTGTTTAAGTCGTTATAATACATGAATAAAAGATTGCTTATACATCTTTGTTTGTTAATACCTTTATTCTTTACAGTTTTAAACCTTCAGGTTTTAATATCTATTTTTATTAATGATACCATAGCTCAAGTTATAGCATACATGAACTTAGGTCTTATTTTAGCAGGAATAGGACTAATAATTAATATTAAAGGTGAATTATCAAAAACCGCTAGACTTTGGATAATTTTTTATACACTTTATTTTGTAATTGCTATTGCAGCAGGAGTGTTTCACAGAAATAGTTCTAGTGTTGTAGCTAGCATGATACCTCTATTCTATACCGTAGGTTTTTTTTATTACCTAAGTATTCTAGAAAATACAAAGATATTTGTTAGAGTTCTTATGATTTCTCTTTTTATCTCGTGTGTATTATGTATTTATTTTGATAGTATAAATTTTGATTTAGACAGAGGAGGCGTTCATATATATACAGTAGACAGAGCTCAAGGAGTGTATGGTGATGCCAATAATATGGCATTGGTTTGTAACCTAACATTCTTGTTTTTCTATAAATTTTTCAACCTAAAAAATAAATTCTTCAAAGTTTTGCGACTAGCAGTATTAGCTACTATTGCGCTTAGTTTGTTTAAAACATTCTCAACTACCGGACTTTCAGTTTTTATACTATGTCTAGTAATGCTTAACTATAAGTTTTTTACTGGTATAAGACTTATTCTAGGGTTAATCCTAATACCAATATTTTATGTGTTCTTGTTGAATTTAAATACTATTACAGCAGACATGAATTTAGTCGGTCAACAAAGAGATAAGGTTAATAATTTAGTTAATGTATTATCCTTTAATTTTGATAAAGTCGATGATTCAGGACGAGGAGATTTAGCTGCTGAAACACTACATTATATTTACAAGAATCCATTTTTCGGAAATGGTGTTGACTTCGGTGCATTACACGAAGTACATAATACCTATTTAGGTATTTGGGCAGATGCAGGAATATTTGTATTTATGTTTTTTATTATCATGCTGATTATGAATTTTTTAAGAGGATTTACCTGTATTGAAGAATATAAGTACTTTATTTGGGCTGTTTTAATTTCAATGAGTGTTTTTATGCTAAGCCTGCACAGTGTTATAAATCAGCCATATCTTATGGCAATATTTATATACATCGCTTATCAGATAGATAGCAGAAAACCGAAAATCGAATAAATTTCATGATTAATGAAAATTAACGCAGATAAAAGTATATAACTGTAATTTGCAGATAGTTTTTGATTATAAAATATAGATGCAACATATTTACACTACGATATCATAACATTAGATAACCATACTAAATCAACCTTAAATGCTATTTAATTCGTTAGAATTTTTCATTTTTCTTCCAGTTGTTTTTGTTTTATTTTGGTTCTTATTTAAGAAAAAACTTAAACTTCAAAATCTACTAATAGTTGTTGCTAGCTATGTTTTTTATGGTTGGTGGGATTGGCGTTTTTTATCTCTGATAGTGTTTAGTTCTTTTGTAGACTATACCATTGGTGTTTTACTTAAAAATGAAGAAGAAGAACGTAAACGTAAAATTTTATTATGGACAAGTATTTGTGTTAATATTGGTTTTTTAGGATTCTTTAAATACTATAATTTCTTTGTAGAGAGCTTTATAGATACATTTTCTCTTATAGGTGTAGAATTACATTCAAGTACACTAAATATTATACTACCAGTCGGTATCAGCTTCTACACATTTCAAACTTTGAGCTATACCATAGATGTCTACAATAAAAAATTAGAGCCTACTAAAGATATTATTGCGTTTTTTGCGTTTGTAAGCTTCTTTCCACAGTTGGTTGCTGGGCCAATAGAGCGTGCTACTAACCTACTTCCACAATTTTATAAAACACGAAAGTTTGCATACGAAAATGCAGTAGACGGATTTCGACAAGTATTATGGGGTTTTTTTAAGAAAGTTGTTATTGCAGATAATTGCGCTAAATATGCAAATCAAATTTTTAATGGTACGGAAGAATACTCTGGTAGCACTTTATTAATTGGTGCATTTTTCTTTGCATTTCAAATTTATGGAGACTTTTCTGGATATTCAGATATCGCTATTGGTATATCTCGTTTTTTTGGATTTAACCTTAAGCAAAACTTTGCTTTTCCATATTTCTCTAGAGATATTGCAGAGTTTTGGAGAAGATGGCATATGTCACTTTCCACATGGTTTAGAGACTATATTTACATTCCACTTGGAGGAAGTCGTGGTAGCTTAAGCCTAAAAATTAGAAATGTCTTTGTAATCTTTTTAGTTAGTGGTTTTTGGCATGGTGCTAATTGGACATTTATAGTTTGGGGCGCACTTAATGCTTTGTATTTTTTACCATTATTGCTTGCAAAGAAAAATAGAGTGAATACAGATTTGGTGGCTGAAGGTAAATACTTTCCAAAATTAAAAGAGTTATGGCAAATGTCATTTACATTTTTTATTACACTACTAGCTTGGGTGTTTTTTAGAGCAGATTCAGTAGCGCATGCGTTTAAATATCTTAAAGGTATATTTGACAGTTCGTTATTTTCTTTGCCAGAAGTATTACCATATACTGTTTTAGCTTTAGTAGCGCTTTTTGTCAGTGTTGAATGGCTAGGAAGACACGGACAATATGCTATAGAACGTATAGATTTTATTAAAAAACCTCTTAGATGGTCATTTTATCTTGTATTAATTATGCTTATGTTTTTATTCACAGGTGAAGACCAAGTATTCATATACTTTCAGTTTTAGTAGAAATGAAGAAATTCTTAAAAAAAATTATTATTGGATTATTAGTTTTTATAGCTGTTAACGCAATAATTATGGGTGTTTATGAATATCCATCATATAAAGCTATTCAAAATAAAACCCATAGAAACTATCTAAAATGGGACGCAATTCATAGTCCATCAAACTCGTTTGATATGATTATTATTGGTACAAGTAGATGTTATGCAGCTTTTAATCCTGTAGTTTTTGATTCTATATTGGATACAAACTCATACAACATGAGTACTTCTGCGCAAGATATTGCAGAAACGTATTATGCTTTAGAAGAAATCTATCAGCACCAAAAACCCAAATATATAGTACTCGATCTATTTTTTGAAACTGCAGACGAGAGTTATGATTACTATCAAATTTTTTCAAATTCATCTTTTTTTAAATCTAATAAACGAAAGTTCAGCTTAATATCTGACGGTTACGGATCATCAGGTTTTCTCAATTATGCAATACCATTGGTAAGATTTAAGAATTACATAAAGCAAGATGTTTCTAAACTCTTTAGTCGTAAAGAATCTTTAAGGGTTGAAGACAATTGGATAAAAGGACATCTGCATGACACACTCATCGTAAGCGATTCTGAAATATCTGCTTTTGGTCCAATATCTAATTTTGAAAACACCTCATTTAGTAAAGAACGTTTTGATAAATACTTTAATAAAATTAATGCTTTAGTTAAGAAAAACAATGCCAAATTAATTTGTTTAAGAGCACCTTATCCACCAACACGATTAAGTTTAAAGGATACTGATGATGAAGGCACTTATTTTAAAGAGTATACATCAAAAGCTCAAATTCCATTTTTTGACATAAACGCAAAAGAGAATTATGACGAGTTCTATGAGGATAAGGACTTTGCAGATTATCATCATGCTAATTATAAAGGTGCAAGAAAAGCATCACTAGAAGCAGCAAAATTCATAAAGCAAATTATTTACTAAATCATTATAAATAAGACAGATATGTAAAAATTTATCTACAGAGATTCATTAATTTTTATATTTATTCTTTAAAAATTTTGCAGATAGAAGTGTTTTAAGGTTTTTTGTAGAATAATTTTGAATATTGAATTAAGTTGAAACATCTTTATCATGAAATAAGAAACTACTAGTAAGTAGCCCCAAACCAATCCTCCAAAAATGCTATTTAATTCTATTGAATTTTTCATCTTCCTACCAATAGTCTTTGCACTATACTGGTTAATTGGTAGTAAACACATCAAAAGTCAAAACATATTGATTGCGATTTCAAGCTATGTGTTTTACGGTTGGTGGGATTGGAGATTTTTATTCTTAATCTTATTTAGTTCAATAGTAGATTACTCTATAGGTTTATTATTAAAAAAGAACTCAAAACCCACAAAGAGAAAGATGTTACTATGGATAAGCATCTGTATAAATCTAGGATTCCTAGGCTTTTTTAAATATTTCAATTTCTTTGTTGATAGTTTAGTAGATTCATTTACATTTTTCGGAAAAAGCCTAGAGATTAACACATTAAATATTATTCTACCTGTAGGTATTAGTTTTTACACTTTTCAAACTCTAAGTTATACTATTGATGTGTATAAAAATAAACTAGAACCAACGAGAGACTTTGTTGGGTTTATGGCGTTTGTTAGCTTTTTCCCACAATTAGTTGCTGGTCCTATAGAACGTGCCACTAACCTGCTTCCTCAATTTAACCTAGAACGAAAATTCACATATTCATTAGCTATAGATGGATTAAGACAAATGCTTTGGGGACTATTTAAAAAAATAGTAATTGCAGATAATTGTGCTAAATATGCCAATATCATCTTTAATAATTACGAAGACTATTCTGGTAGTACATTATTACTAGGTGCTTTCTTCTTTGCTTTTCAAATTTATGGTGATTTCTCAGGTTATTCAGATATAGCCATTGGTGTATCACGATTATTTGGGTTTAACTTAAAAAGAAATTTTGCCTTTCCGTATTTCTCGAGAGATATTGCCGAGTTTTGGAGAAGATGGCATATTTCGTTATCTACTTGGTTTAGAGATTACTTATACATTCCTTTAGGTGGTAGTAAAGGCGGAACACAAATGCGAATAAGAAATACCTTTATCATATTTGTAGTTAGCGGCTTTTGGCATGGTGCAAATTGGACGTTTATAGTTTGGGGAGCTTTAAATGCAATCTATTTTCTACCTCTACTTTTAATGAAGAAGAATAGGGTTAACACCAATCAGGTTGCAGAAGGAAGATATCTTCCAAACTTTAAAGAGCTATACCAAATGTTGTTTACATTTTTCATCACATTAATTGCTTGGGTATTTTTTAGAGCAGACAACGTATCTCATGCAATATCATATCTAGGAAACATGTTTTCGTCGTCATTTATAAATAAGTTAGATGTTTTTCCATCTACTATATTATTATTGGTATTCTCCTTTTTAGTTATAGAATGGCTTGGAAGAAGTGGTGAATATGCTATTGAAAAAGTAGATGGTATAAAGAAGCCTATACGTTGGGGATTTTATATGCTGCTAATTATATTAATGTTTGCTTTTACAGGCGAACAACAAGAGTTTATCTATTTTCAATTTTAAGGGAAAATGAAAAAGTTTACAAAAAATATTATTTTATTTTTTCTATTAATGCTAGTAACTGGTGAACTTACCGTAAGGTTTACTCATGCGGTTTCGGACATTCCACAACGTACAATAGATGAATTTGGGATTCAAAAATACAAACCTAATCAAAGAGGTTATTGGAAAGGGGGAGATCATACTTGGGTTGTAAATGAATTTGGTTGGCCAGGCATTTTACCAAAAAGTTATGATAACCTTGTTATGGTAATTGGAGATTCTTTCATAGAAAACTTTATGAATTCAAATGAATGTCATCAATCTGAATACTTAAAAAACATGTTGCCTGAATATAATTTTATGGAAACAGGTCGTTCTGGGATTTCGCTAATTGAAGCTATGGAAATTAGCAAACAATTAGATACTTTAAAACCTAAACAACATCTCATATATGTAAATGACCATGATTTTTATGAAAGTATAGTTGAAGTAAAGCCTATGGCTGACATTACACAACTGAGCTTAAAAGATAGTATGATTGTGTACGGCGAAATGAAAGCACCTGAATTAAAAAAAGTGCTTTACAATTGGAAATTGCTGTATTACTTCTATAACAGATTTCCTATTAGTGGCTCTGCTAACGAAGAACTAGAAGCAACACAAAAAGAGACGGAAACTATTCAGAAAACTCAGTATACAAAAGAAATTATAAAGCTTCTTAATTATATAAAAAGCAATTATAAATTAACAGATAAAACCTTAGTTTTTCACCCAAATTCTAACAAAACAATTATTAGTCTTTCAGAAGAAGCTGGTTTTAAAACCATTCTTCTAGATTCTAAAAATGATAAAACTTGGACTTTTGATTATGACTCACATTGGACGTGTTATGGACATGAAAGAGCAGCAGAACAAATTAGTATACAAATACCCTTTTAACTTCGGATAGTAAATTATAAATTAGAAAACATGTGTGGAATTTACGGTAGTACAGTAATTTATTCTGAATCTGAAATTAAAGACAAATTATCTAGAACTTCTTTTAGAGGTCCAGATCAAATGGGTTGGGAAGTTTATGAGCATAACAATCAAACTGTTTCATTTGGTCATAACAGGCTTTCTATAATTGATTTAGACCCAAGATCTAATCAACCTTTCAATTACCAAAATCAAGTAAAAATTGTATTTAATGGTGAGATTTACAATTTTAAAGACATAAAAGATACATTAGACAAAAAAGGACATAGTTTTAGTACCTCTAGTGATACAGAAGTTATTTGTGCTGCATATTTAGAATATGGTGAAGATTGTGTTCATCATTTCAATGGAATGTTTGCTTTTGTTATATATGATGTAGCGAAGAACAAGTTTTTCGGTGCAAGAGATAGATTAGGGCAAAAACCATTTTTTTATTATCATAAAGGAACTGATTTTGAGTTCTCTAGTCAGATTTCATCTATACAATTACATCATAAAAGTCTCAGTATATCTGAGAATGCTATAAGTTCATATCTTACTTGGGGAGCTATTCCAGATCCAATGTCCATATTCAATGAAGTTAAAAAATTACTACCAGGACATAGATTCAGTTTCAAATTAGACTCTGGAGAACTTAATATTGAAAAATACTGGGATATTGATTATAAAGGCACTACTTTATTTACTGGAAGTTATGATGAGGCAAAGTCAGAGCTAAAAAATTTATTGTTAGATGCTGTAAAAGTTAGAATGTTTGCAGATGTTCCTGTTGGCGTGTTTTTATCTGGTGGTGTTGATTCGTCTTTAGTAGCAGCTATGGCAGCAAAGTCTATGGATTCTGATGTAAAAACCTTTTCTGTTAAGTTTAATAGTAAGGGTTTTGACGAAAGTGTGTACGCACAACAGGTTGCAGACCATTTAGGCACGAATCACAATATTATAGAATGCGATTACAATGAAGGTTTAGATTTAATTGAAAACTTTCATCATTATTATGACGAACCATTTGATGATTCTTCAGCAATTCCTTCAATGTTATTAGCAAAGCATACAAAAAAGCAAGTAACAGTCGCAATTTCTGGTGATGCTGGTGATGAAAACTTCTTAGGTTATCATAGATATAACTGGATAAAACAAGGCAGTCAATTCATGAAAATTCCTTATCCATTAAGAGTTTTATTATCTAAGCTTACTAACCTAGCGCCAAACTATAGACTTAAGATTATTGCCAACTTTATGGCTTATAAATCTATTAACGATGTCTATTTAGATTCTAAAATGAATAGATTGTCACATGTTAGAAAAGATAGCTTCAACCCAGAAGATGTATATGATTTAAAATACTTGCTTCATACTAACAAAAATCTGTTAGAAAGAGCGTCAGATTTTGATTTAAAGACGTATTTAAACTGGGATATTAATACAAAGGTAGATAGAGCTACAATGGCATATTCTTTAGAAGCTCGTTCGCCGCTAATGGATTACCGCGTTGTTGAATTTGCAAAATCGTTGCCTACAGAGTTTAAATTCAAAGGGAAAAACCAGAAAAGAATTCTTAAAGATGTATTGTATGACTATGTTCCTAAAGAAATCTTTGACAGACCAAAAGCAGGTTTCTCTATACCTTTTAAAGTTTGGTTTAGAAATGAATTAAAAGATTATGTTTTAGAAGAACTAAATCCTAATAGTTTAAAGGACATTCCTCTTGTTAAAGCCGATTATGTAACTCAAAAAATTAATGAGCACATGAAAGGTAATGCAAATAACTATGGCTTAATATGGAAATTGTTAATCTTAAAGCAATGGCTAAACAATAACAAAGGATATGACATCAAATAAGAAGATAAATATCGTTTTTGCATTGCCAAATTTATTACCCGGAGGTGCTGAACGTGTAATGTCCTTTGTTGCACAAAAGATTGACCCAACAAAATTTAATACTAAATTAGTTATTGTTGGTTTTTCTAAGGACGCATCATACGATATTAAAGGTATTGATGTTGTATTTTTAGAAAAAGCAAGAGTATCAACAGGTGCCTTTTCTTTATTTAAATTCATCCGTAAATCCAAACCAGATATCTTAATAAGTGCTATTGGTCACTTAAACACTGTTACTGCATTATTTTCAATGTTCTTTCCAAAAACTAAGTTTATTGCTAGAGAAGTAAATGTACTTAGTGTTCTTGAGGATTACGAAAATGAAAGAGGACGAAAAACAATCTTAGGCTCTTTAGTAGACAATAGATTTAATTTTTTTGATAAGGTTATTTGTCAATCAAAAGATATGCTAAATGACTTTAACGAAAACTTCAATATCGATAAAAACAAGTTAGTTGTTATAAATAACCCTATCACTGATAATTTTAAAGTTAAAGAAGAACGCGAAGTTAACAAGCCTATTAGGTTTATAACTGTTGCTAGGTTAGATGGTGAAAAGGGGCACAATAGACTCTTAGAAGCTTTGGCAAAAGTAGATTTTGACTTCCACTACACTATAATTGGAAAAGGATCTTTGCGTGACGAGATTTTTTCACAAATAGACAAATACAATTTAAAGGATAAAATATCCCATATTCCTTTTACTAAAGAGATTGGTAAATATTTATCAGAAAGTGATTTGTACCTACAAGGCTCATATACCGAAGGTTTTCCAAACTCAATTATAGAAAGTTGTATGGTTGGCACACCTGTTTTAGCTTTCGATGCACCTGGCGGAATTAACGAAATTATTTATCCGGACGTTAATGGAAAAATAGTTAGCAATGTTGATGAGTTTATTTTAGAGCTTAACAACACAAATCTTAATTATAGTTTTAAACCTAAAGATGTAAGTAAATCTGTAAGTGAAAGATACAGTAGCGTAATTATCATTAAGAAATACGAAGATTTATTCACTCAAGTGTACAACGACAAATGAGATTAGGTGTTTTAATATATTCATTGGCAGGTGGCGGCGCAGAACGTGTTGTATCGTATTTGGTAACATTTTGCCATAATAACAAAATAGATGTGCATCTTATTTTGATGAACACCAATAAAAAGTACAAAATACCTGAAGGTCTTAATGTGCATTATATAGAAAAATCTCAAGACAATGAAAGCGGTATACTAAAAGCTCTAAAAATACCATTACTAGCTTTTAAATATGCTAAATTGGTGAAGAAACTACAACTTACACATAGCTTAAGTTTTCTTACTAGACCATGTTTTATTAATATTTTATCTAGAAAGTTTACGTCTCATAAGTTTAAGCTTATAACAAACGAACGTGCTTTTCCTAGCCTTCAATACAGTTACAAAGGACTACAATCTAAATTCAATAAAAAAATGATAAAAACGCTTTATAAAAAGGCGGATTTACTCATTTCTAATTCGCATGGAAATGCTCAGGATCTTATTGATAATTTTGAAGTTTCGTCGGATAAAATGAAGGTAATTCATAATCCAATAGACCTAGATAAAATTAAGAATATCGAACCTGAAAATGGTTTTTTTGATGATTCAAAATTCAATATTGTTACAGTTGGAAGATTAGATGTTGGTAAAAACCACAAAATGCTTATTGAAGCTGTTGGTAAATTAGAGAATTCAAGCACTAGACTTTATATATTTGGTGAAGGAAATATCAGAACCGAACTTGAAGAGACTATAGGTACTTTAAACTTAAAGGATCAAGTATTTTTAATGGGCTTTGATGCCAATCCGTATAGATATCTTAAATGTGCAGACCTATTTGTTTTTGGATCTAATCACGAAGGTTTCCCTAATGTGCTTTTAGAAGCAATAGCTTGCCAATTACCTATATTAACTACAAATTGCCAATCTGGACCAAGTGAAATCATGAAACTAGGAGAAGCTAAAGAAGATTTAATGATAACAGATTATGGCATTTTAGTACCAATAAAAAATGCAGATCTTATGGCAAAAGGAATCGCGTATTTTATAAATAACGATAGCTACATAGAAGAATGTAAACAAAACGGAAAAACTAGAATTAAGGATTTTGAAAAAAATTACATTCTAAGTAAGTATATAGAAACTATTAATAGTTGATAATTAAACTCTAGTAACTCATTACACAATGTGCGGAATTAACGGACTAATAGATAAAACCCAAATAAGCGAAGACAAAATGTCTTTCGTATTAAATAATATGAACGATCTCATATTTCATAGAGGTCCAGATGAAGATGGTGTTTTTGCAGAACAAAATGATGAGTTTTCAATAGGAATGGCAATGCGCCGTTTATCTATTATTGATTTATCATCAGGAAAACAACCAATATTCACAGACGATAAACAAATTGTAATTGTTTTTAATGGTGAAATTTATAATTACAGAGAAATAAAATCGAGATTAGAATCTGAAGGTGTAACATTCAATACCACAAGTGACACTGAAGTTATTCTTAAAGCCTACGAAAAATATGGTGTTGAGTCTTTTCAATGGTTAGATGGCATGTATGGTTTTAGCATATATGACAAGAAAAAGAATAAGTTGTTTATAGCACGCGATTTCTTTGGTGAAAAACCAATGTATTACACTCAAAACGACAAACAGTTTTTATGGGCTTCAGAATTAAAATCAATTATTGATACGGTTGATTATAAGCCAAATATCTCAAAAAAAGGATTAAATCTTTATTTTAGATTAACCTACATTCCTGCTCCAAATACCATTTATGAAGGTATTCACAAACTTGAGGCTAATCATTATTTAGAATATGATTTTGAATCATTTCAACACAGCATTCATAAAATCAACCACGAACCAGCACCAAAAACAGCAGAAATTTCTTTTGAAGATGCTAAGGCAAAAACAAAAGAACTGGTTTACAACAGTGTAGATAGCAGATCTATTGCAGATGTTGGCTTAGGAACGTTTTTGTCTGGCGGTGTAGATTCATCAATTGTATCATTGTGTTTATCTCAAGCAACTGACAAAAAAATTGATACATTTTCTATTGGTTTTAAAAAGGCAGCTTACGACGAAACCGATAAATCTAGAGTTGTAGCTAAAATGCTAGATAGTAATCATCATGAGTTTATTATAGATGAAGATGATTTAAAGCATAATATTCATGAAATTTTAGTGAATTTTGATGAGCCGTTTTCAGACACAGCAGCATTGCCTACTCACCTACTTTCAGAAAAAACTAGAGAACATGTAACTGTTGCGCTTACTGGTGATGGTGGCGATGAAGTATTTGGCGGTTACAACAAGTATTACATTGGTAAAATGAACAAAAAGTACACTAGTGTTGTACCTAAATTTCTACATAAAATTGTATCTGGTTTAAGCAATAAATATCTTATTGATAAAGACGATACTCGTGGTAGAAAGTTTCAGGTTAATAAATTACTGAATGCTATTAATTATGAGGGTGATTTTTATTGGGATATTATCTCATTAGCAAACACAAGCAATCAACTTGCTGAAATAATGCAAGACAACTTTTATGATGGTGATTTATTTAATGAATATAAAGAAGTTCTTGGTAAGCAAAAAGTTGAGAGTTTAACTGATTTTAGACTTGTAGATAAGATTTTGAGTCTTGAAGGCGGAATGTTAGCAAAAGTGGACCGAACAAGCATGCTTACGTCTCTTGAATGTAGAGCGCCATTTCTTAACAAGGAAATATGGGAATTTACAAATACACTTCCAGAAAGCTATCTTATGAAAGGCTGGAATAAGAAATATATTTTAAAAGAAGCTTTTAGAGATGAATTCCCAGAGAACTTCTTAGAAAAAGGTAAAAGTGGTTTTGGTTCACCAACAGGAGATTGGTTAAGACAAAGTTTAAGACAAGAATTAGAAAGCTACATAGAACCAGAAATGCTTAAAAAACAAGGCATTTTTAAAGTCGACGTTATCACCAAATTAGTCAAAGACCATTTAGATAGTAAAAAAGATAGCACGTTTAGAGTTTGGTCGTATTACTGTTTCCAAAAATGGTACAAATTTAATTTCTTGAAAGAAAGCTAAAACAATGGAAAAGAAAAGAATACTAATAATAGCTTCATTTGCGGGTTCGTTAATAAGATTTAGAGGTGATTATATTTCTAGCTTAGTTGAAAGTGGTTTTGAAGTATTTACTGCTGCACCAAGCTATACAGATAATGATATACAAGAATTAAAGAAAAGAGGTGCAACGCCAATAGAATTTAAATTACAACGTACTGGATTGAATCCTTTTAAAGATTTTAAATCTATTTTAGAGCTTAAGTCTATTATGAAGGATAATAACATAGATTTAGTATTTCCGTATACTGTAAAGCCTGTTATTTATGGTTCTATTGCAGCAAACCTTAACAAAACACCTGTTATTTCTTTAATTACAGGATTAGGGTTTGCCTTTACAGGTCTTACTCGTAAGGCTAGAATTTTACAACGCTTAAACGAAACACTTTATAAATTATCTATTAGAAAAAATAAGTTTATTGTTTTTCAAAATACAGATGACCATCAATTATTTGTTGACAGAAAAGTAATTTCCAAAAAGCAACCTGTAGCATTTGTAAGTGGTTCTGGCGTGAATCTTTCAGAATATTCCTTTAAAGAAAAGAATCCAACTGATAAAGTCAGCTTTTTACTTGTTGCAAGATTAATCAAAGAAAAAGGTATTGACCTTTATATGGAAGCTGCTAAAATATTGAAACCAAAATACCCAAAGGCAGAGTTTCATGTTATTGGTGCTTTAGAAACATCACCTAGTGCTATTAGTGAAGACGAACTTCATAAATTGCATGAAGCTGGCACAATTGTTTTTCATGGTAAGCAAATGAATGTTAACGAGCATTTACATAAACGAGATATTTTTGTACTACCAAGTTATTATAGAGAAGGGATCCCAAGAACTACCTTAGAAGCTTGCGCATGTGGAAACCCAATAATAACAACTGATTCCGTTGGTTGTAGAGAATCTGTAAAAGAAGGTGTGAATGGATTTTTAATTGAGCCTAAAAATTTAGATGCTTTAGTAAACGCTTTGGAATTCTTTATTAAAAATCCCGAAAAGATTAAGGAAATGGGAATTAACAGTAGAAAATATGCCGAAAAACGTTTTGATGTTAAAATTATTAATAATGATTTAATTCGCCTAATAGACAAAACATTGGCATAAAATATTAACCATAACTTTGTTTTATTAAAAGAGTTGAAAATTTGGTTAGAATTGTTACAGGTGTGATGAAATCAAAATTCATAAAAATTGATTATTTAGATATTTTCATTCTATTATTGATTTTTATTCCTTCTCTTAACCTATACTTTAATCTTGGGTTTGTATCAGTATTTATAAGTGTTCTATATCCTGTATTCTTTGGTTTAGCTTTTATAATTGCCCTTTATTCTATCTGGAAAAAAAAGTATGTATATGGATTTTTAATTATTACTTATTTTATTTTCTCCAATCTAAATTTGATTGAGTCGCTATCAACTGAAAAAGATTCAATAAGCATTTTAACTTACAATGTTAATGCATTTGATCATCCAAATAACATAACAACAGATGATGCACCTTCAGAAATTGTGAAATTTATAAATAAGACTAGTCCAGATATTTGTATTCTTCAAGAGCCAACTTATAAAGAAGGATTAAAAATTAAAGGTTATGATTATACATTTTTAGGATACAGAGACTCAATTGTAAAATCCTTTCTTACTATTTCTTCCAAATACCCAATCATACATCAAGGATTTGTAGATTTCCCTGAGACAAAAAATAGCGCGATATATGCAGATATAATTGCAAATGGTGATACACTCAGAGTTTACAATACTCATTTACAGTCGTACAAATTAATAAAAGATCTATCTGTTAGTGAGATTATAAATAATCTTAACATAAATTATAATAAGCAAATAGAACAAGCAAAAATATTAAAACAGCATATTTTGAATACAGACATGCCTGTACTAATATGTGGGGATTTTAATGCAACTGCTTTTAGCTTACCTTACCGAACTCTTAAACAAGATATGTTTAATTCTTTCTCTAACTACGGTTATAAGTTGGGAAAAACATATGAAATATTTAAGTATCCTATTAGAATAGATCATGTATTATACAATGATAAAATAGAATTATTAAAACATGAAAACTTCGAGTTAAAGTTTTCTGATCATGAGCCTATAATTGTTGAAATAGTCATTGAATAAATACTATTTCAGCATAGATCTAAAGGGCCAGCAAAAATAAACGATTAATTTTAGCAAAACAGGATCTAAAGAGTTTGTATAGGATTTTAGGGGATAGTTCATCAACTTTGACGCTCTTAAAATGATATATATACGTTTTAGAAAAAACACTGGATGTTTAAGTCCATATTTTTTAAAAAACCAATTACACTCGGTAATACAATTGAGTATGACTCCTCTTGCATTTTTTGAAGACATAGGTGTATTCATTATTGAACCTTCTACACCTGTATGATAAATTCTAAGAATTTGATTGACACATTTGGTTAAATAACCACTTTTGGCTACTAAATTCCAAACAATTCCTTCAGGTACAAATCCTATGTTTAACATTTCTGGATTTATTTTGATGCTTTTTAGAACATCCGTTTTTGTAAATCCCCATTTTTCACCAATAATCTGATGAGACATCCATGCGTCAACTGTATCACAATAATATGGATCTTTAGGAAATAATTCTCCTACCAATTCTCCATGTTGATCTTCGCATAAAACAGTCACAGCACCAACTTTAGGTTTTAATTCTTCAGGAGTATCATTATAGGTGTTATTAAAAACTTCTAAAGCATTTGGCACACACTCATCATCCCCATCAAAAGGCAATAAAAACTCACCTTGTGCTAAATTAATCGCTTGAAAAAAACAACTCATCTTGTGTTTATTTACATCATTATTGAAATAATGAATATTAAGATTTGAGGTTCTAACAATCTCTGTAATTACTTGATGAGAGTTGTCTGTTGAACCATCATTAATAACTAGCCATTCAAAATCTTTAAATGATTGACTTAATAAAGATTCGTGCACCTTTAATATTGATTTTTCACAGTTATATACTGGTGTAAAAACAGTAAACTTAAATTTATAAGATTCAGAAGGTTGTTTCTCGTAAACTGGTATTAATTCTTTGAAATTCATTGAGGTACAAATATTATCTAAAAAAGCAAAGAATATGTAATTAATAAACTATTCTATTGTCGCTAAACTACATTTTTTAATTCTATTTAAATAACTAAAAGGCATATAATATGAACATTTCAAGCCAATTCCTGTTTATAACTAAAGTTAACTATTCTTTGTTTGTATATGCCTAATATATACTTTCGTCACAACTATGACCAACGAATAACATGTACAAATTATTTTTTAAAAGATTTATAGATTTTATGGTTGCATTAATTGGACTATTGATTTTATCCCCAATTATAATAACGATAATTTTATTACTAACCATTGCAAACAATGGAAAGCCATTCTTTTATCAAACAAGAACTGGGAAAAAAGGAAATATCTTTACAATTGTTAAGCTTAAAACTATGAACGATAAAAAGGATAGCGAAGGGAATTTACTTCCAGATCATCAAAGAATTACGAAAGTTGGTGATATCTGCAGGAGATATTCTTTAGATGAAATTCCCCAGCTTTTCAATGTCCTGAAAGGTGACATGAGTTTAATTGGACCTCGTCCTCTTTTACCAAAATATTTACCAAGATACAGTAATGAGCAAAACCGCAGGCATAATGTTATGCCAGGAATTACTGGTTGGGCACAAGTTAATGGTAGAAACGCCATAAGTTGGGAAGATAAATTCAAACTAGATGTGTTTTATGTAGATAATCAGTCATTTATATTAGATTTTAAAATTTTGATAAAAACTATAAAGAATGTAATTGCTAAAAAAGACATAAATTCTTCTAGTAATCAACCTATGCCTGAGTTTATGGGAAATAAAAAGACTTAAGTGATATTAAGTTCAGTTACTTGATTATTACATTTTCATAAAGTTCATTTTTTGCTTTTAATTTTCGATTAGTAATTTCTGAATACTCTTATAATCAATTAAGTAAAACGTATAAATTTGCTTTTTATCGTGTTTAATTTTGTGATACCAAATTATTGATGCATCTTGGCTTAAGATTATTAATCGTGTCCCAAATCCCTCTAAAAAGACATGAGTTGAACAGTAGCTATTACTCAAGAATTTTGACTTATGAAACCTAAAATATGGCTATCATCTCCCCATATGGGTGGAGCCGAACAAAAATACGTCCAAGAAGCCTTTGACACAAATTGGGTAGCACCGCTTGGTCCTAACGTCAATGGTTTTGAACAGGACTTACAACTTTATCTGAATGAAAAAAGATATGTAGGAGCCTTGGCTTCGGGAACTTCCGCATTACATTTAAGTTTGATTTTATTAGGTGTAAATACACGAGATGAAGTAATTTGTCAAAGTAAGACCTTTTCAGCTTCTGCAAATCCCATTATATATCAAGGTGCAACACCAATATTTGTTGATAGTGAGTGTGACACTTGGAATATATGTCCAGATCTTTTAGAAACTGCCATAAAAGATAGAATCGCCAAAGGAAAAAAGCCAAAAGCCATAATTGCAGTTCACTTATATGGAATGCCTTATAAAGTTAATGAGATTCATAATATTTCAAAATCTTATAATATTCCAATTATAGAAGATAGTGCTGAATCATTGGGTAGTACATATCAAGGCCAAAAATGTGGTACATTTGGTGATATTTCTATTTTGTCATTTAATGGAAATAAAATCATCACAACATCTGGTGGCGGTGCAATAGTTACGAGAACTCAATCAGACAAGGACAAAGCAGTTTTTTTAGCAACACAAGCTAGAGACAATGCACCTCATTATGAACACTCTCATATTGGTTTCAATTATAGAATGTCTAATATTGTTGCAGGTATTGGTCGTGGCCAAATGCAAGTATTAGATAAGCATGTTAAAAAACGTCGTTCTAATTATGAATTTTATAAGCAGTCATTGAATGATATAAATGAAATTTCTTTTTTAGATGAACCTATTGGGAGTTATTCAAATAGATGGTTAACTTGTATATTGCTTGAAAACAAATCGCAAAGAGAAGATGTTAGATTGACATTAGAAAAAGAGAATATTGAATCTAGACCGTTATGGAAGCCTATGCATTTACAACCTGTTTTTGCTGATTTTCCGAGTTATATGAACGGTGTCTCCAAAGGTTTATTTGATAAAGGATTATGCTTACCAAGTGGGTCAAATCTTTCAAAAACCGATTTAATTAGAGTAACGACAACAATAAAAAAATATTTTAAAGTATGTTGATTCAGTTATTGCTCAAAATATCTCGACGTTATGCTTCGCAATGGATGGTGATGCTTTTCGATATTGGATTAACTCTGTTCACATTTATCGTTGCATATCTAATAAGATATAATTTCAAGTTGGAATTTGACTTTTTTATAGTAATAAAGCAATTTCCCTTTGTTGGAATCGTATCATTTATTAGTTTTTTGGCAGTAGGTTCACATAGAGGTGTTGTTCGTTACACTGGTTTTAAGGATATTTTAAATGTTGTTATAGGTGCAAATATTATTGCCACTTTACTTATTTGTTTAACCTTTATTAGCAGAAAATTCATTAATGGATATGAAATTCTTAATATTTCAGGCTCCATTATATATATACATTTGTTATTGAATATATTATTTCTAATAGGAAGTAAATTATTCATAAAGTCTTTATATAACCATATTACCCAAGACTTTAACATAATAACAAACGTTCTAATTTTTGGTGCTGGAAGTTCTGGTATGCTTACATATGATGCCATTAAAAATGACACAAAGAACGGGCTTGAAGTCGTAGGATTTATTGATGATGATGAAAGAAAGGTTGGTAAAAAAATTAATCTACTTCCAGTTTTAAATCTAAATAATATTGACCAAAAATATATAGCTAAAAACCATATAGAAGAAGTAATAATTTCAATTCAGAATATTGATTCTACACGTCTTTTACAAATCACTAGCGGTTTATTTACATTAGGTCTTAAAGTGAAAATTGTACCACCAGTTCAGAGTTGGATAGATGGCGACTTAAGTGTTGGTCAAATTAAGGAAGTTAAAATTGAAGATTTACTTGGCAGAGAACCTATAAATATAAAAAACCCCGATTTAGAAGAGCAATACGATAACAAAGTAATTATAATTACAGGTGCAGCCGGATCTATTGGAAGTGAAATATGCAGAAAAGTAAGTTTGTATAATTTCAAAAAATTAATTTTGGTTGACAATGCTGAATCTGCTTTATATGACATACAACAAGAGTTTAGACAATTAGGATTAAAAAATATTGAAGCTATTGTTGCAGACGTTCGAAACAAAACAAGGATAGATCAAATTTTTAACACCCATAAACCTAAGGTTGTCTTTCATGCTGCAGCATACAAGCATGTACCACTAATGGAAAACAATCCTTTTGAAGCAGTTAGTGTAAATATTGGCGGTACTAAAAATGTTGCTGATATTGCAGTTAAACATAGCGTTGATAAATTTGTTCTCATTTCTACAGATAAAGCTGTAAATCCAACCAATGTTATGGGTGCTACAAAACGTATTGCTGAACTTTATGTTACCTGTTTAAAAGGCAAAGGACATACAAAATTTATTACCACAAGATTTGGGAATGTTCTTGGTTCAAATGGTTCGGTTATACCTTTATTTAAAAAGCAAATTGAAAAAGGTGGACCTTTAACTGTAACACATAGAGAGATAACACGCTATTTCATGACTATTCCAGAAGCCTGTCAATTGGTATTAGAAGCTGCTGCAATGGGTAATGGTGGAGAAATATTTGTATTCGACATGGGAGAGCCAATCAAAATATTTAATCTTGCTAAAAACATGATTCTTTTATCAGGATTACGTTACCCTCAAGATATTGACATAAAAATTACTGGACTTAGACCGGGTGAGAAAATATATGAAGAACTTCTAGCTGATGGCGAAAACACTAAAAAAACCTATCATGAAAAGATAATGATCGCAAAATCTAGACGTTTAGACACAGAAAGTGCAGAAAAAAAAATAAATGCTTTAACAAGTACTAACACACTTACACAACCACTAGAAATTGTGTCACACATAAAAGCATTGATACCAGAATATATATCTAACAACTCTACATATGAAGTTTTAGATAAAAAAATAAATATGTAAATATAACTTACTAGCTAAATCACATTTAAAAATGAAAAACAAATTTATTTCAACACTAATATTTTGTTTAATACTTTTATCTTCTTGCGCCTCAAGAAAAGATGTTGTTTATTTTCAAGATGAGCCTTTGCAAGAAGATTCATTTGATAATAAACCTCAGCAAATTATTTATAAACCAGACGACATTTTAACAATAAATGTATCTGCTTTTGACCCTCAAACAGTTTCAGCTTTTAATTTACCAGTTGTAGCAAACGACCTAAGTGGTGGTCTTCAGGCTCAGGGTAATTTCCAACAACAAACATACTTAATAGATTATAATGGAGATATTGAATTCCCAGTGCTAGGTAAGGTCAGAATTTCTGGATTAACCAGACCTGAAGCTACTGATATGTTAGTCAAAAGAATAGCCGAATATGCTAAAGATCCCATTGTAAATATTAGGCTTGTTAATTTTACAATTACAATTATTGGAGAAGTGAATAATCCTGGGACTTTTACAATAATTGATGAGAGAATCACATTGCTGGAAGCATTAGGTATGGCAGGTGATTTGACAATATTTGGTGATAGAAAAACAATAAAATTAATAAGAGAAGTAGACGGGGTAAAAAAGTTTGCCGAAATAGATTTAACCTCTATTAATTCTATTAATTCTCCGGCTTATTATTTACAGCAAAATGACGTTATCTATATTGAACCTAACAATGCAAGAATAAGGTCATCTACTTATAATCAAAATAATGCAGTTTTAATTTCTGCCATTGGAACACTAACAACTATAGCAACGGTTTTTTTAGTAAATCGATAAATTTATATTATTAAAATATGAATTCTAATTCTTCAGATATAAAACAAACATTAGAAAACTTTTTATATTATTGGAAATGGATATTAATATCAGTCTTGTTTTCATTAATTTTTGCATTTCTATATTTACGTTATACTACTTTTGAATATAATGCTACTGCAACAATAAAAATACAAGACGAAGAACAATCCAAGAAATTACCTAGTTTAGAAGATCTCTCTAATAAAGGGTTATTTTCAGATGGCGCCGATAAAATTAAGGACGAGCTTATTACTATTAAATCAAGAACAATTGCAAAAAATATTATAAAAAAGCTCGAATTAAATATCCTATATTACGCAGAAGGTGATATTAAGGATATAGAACTTTACAAAAATTCACCAGTAACTATAAACTTTTTTGCAAGCGACTCAGTAATTGACAATGTCTTTGAAACAATTCATATAAAAATTCTATCTAACACCAAGTATCTGCTTATTGAAGATGATAAAAAATCGTTTTTAGACAAAAGTAATCTAGAAGGTAGAGAATACACTTTTGGTGATAAAGTTGAAACTAAATATGGTGGATATGTTATAATACCAAATGTTGATTCTGAATTACCATTAACAAGGGATCTTTTTATTAAAATAGACATTATACCAACAGATATACTTGTTAATATTTATACTGAAAAAGTAGAAATAGCATCTGAACCAGGTTCAACTATTTTAAAACTCAATATAAAGGAAACAGTTGCTCAAAAGGCTATAGATTATTTAAACCAGTTAATTACTGAATACAATAATGACGTTCTTGCAGATAAAGAAAAGGTAGTAAAAGTAACATCAGAGTTTATCAATAATAGGTTGGAACAAGTTAGCGAAGAACTTGGAAAAGTAGAATCTGATGCAGAACAAGTGCAAAAACAAAATAACCTCACTGCTTTAGGTACTCAAACTGAATTAAATTTACAAGCAAGAAAGCAGGTTGATCAACAAATTACACAAACTTCTACTAATATTCAAATGATATCCTATTTGCAAGATGAGATTAATGATAAAAGTAAGATGAGTGATTTGCTTCCTGCTGATATTGGTATTGGAGATGCAAATACGGCTCAGATTGTTAAAAGTCATAATGAGCTTGTTGTGCAGAGAGATAAAATATTAAGAAATTCAAGCTCTAAGAATCCTGTGATTATTGAGTTAAACAATCAGATTAAAGCACTAAAAATTAATCTGCAAAACTCATTACAAACAATAAAAGAGACCTCTGAATTAACATTAAATAATTTAACTGCTGAAAGCAATAGAATTAGTGGTCAATTATATTCAGCCCCCACTAAAGCAAGAAAATTTCGAGGAATACAGAGACAACAAAGTATTAAAGAAACTCTTTACTTGTTTTTATTAGAAAAAAGAGAAGAGTCAGCCATCAGATTAGGGATGGACTCACCAATAGCAAAAACCATTGATAAAGCCTATTCATCTTTTTTACCTATTTCACCCAATACTAAAATGACTTATATAGCCTCATTCATTTTAGGTTTATTTATTCCAATAGGTCTAATCTATATGATAAGTCTTTTAGATACTAAAATTTATAATAAAAATGATTTATTAAACACAGTTGATATTCCGTATTTAGGTGATATACCAAAATCTTCAAAAAAACAAAAATTGATAAAGAAAGTAGATTATTCAGCTAAAGCAGAAGCTTTTAGACTTTTAAGAGCTAATATCGATTTCCTTTTGAAAGACAAAAAAGATAGTTCAAAAAAATTATTTATAACTTCCACTAAAGCACAAGAAGGGAAATCTCATACGAGTACTAATCTAGCTTCATCTATTTCTTTTTCTAACAAATCTGTCCTCTTAATCGAAATGGATATTAGAGTACCTAAGATACTTGACTATTTAGAGATTATAGACAAACCTAAAAAAGGACTAACAGACTATATAGTTGACAAAACAATAAAACCGCAAAGTGTAGTTTATAAGCATAAGGATAATTCTTTCTTAGATATTATTCCTTCAGGAACCATACCACCTAACCCATCCGAATTATTAATGAGTGATAGAGTGACTGAATTATTTGAATATTTTGATGATAAATACGACTATATAATTGCAGATACCTCAGCAGTTGGACTAGTTAGTGATACTTTCTTAATTTCTCATTTTGCTGATATATTTATTTATGTTGTAAGTGCTGATAATGTTGATAAGCGTCAACTTGTACATGTTGCTCAACCACTGCATGATGAAGGAAGACTACCAAATATAAACATGCTTTTAAATGGTGTTAAACAAGGTGCTAAAGGTTATGGATATGGATACGGCTATGGTTACGGAAACTCTCCAGCCAAAAACAAGAAGAAATGGTATAAAATCTTCTCATAAAAAAAGAGCCTCAATAATGAGGCTTTTTTTATAGCTTTCGTCTTTTCTTCTCAGTCTTTAAAAGTGTTAACTCTCTGCTAGTTTGTCCGGCAACAGAAGTGTTTTCCTCAGCTCTTCTAATAAGATATGGCATTACATCTTTAACAGGCCCGAAAGGAATATACTTAGCAACATTATACCCTTGCTCGGCAAGATTAAAACTTATGTGGTCGCTCATACCATACAATTGTCCAAACCATACATTATTATCCTTTTTATCTATTGATAATTGATTCATTAAATCCATAGCTAAATAACAACTGTCTTCATTATGAGTACCAATAAATACAGAAATATCCTTACTATTCTTCAAAATATAAGAAAGCGCATTATTAAAACTTTCGTCAGACAATTCCTTAGTCTCACAGATTGGTGATTGATAACCTTTTTCTTCTGCTCGTTCACGTTCTTTTTCCATGTAAGCACCACGGACAATTTTCATTCCGATTTTAAAATTATCCTTTTGTGCTCTATCATGTAATGCTTTAAGATAGTCTACTCTATCCCATCTATAACATTGTAACGTATTATAAACAATTGCCTTTTCCTTATTGTAGATACGCATCATATCTTCTACCAAATCATCAGCCGCCTCTTGCATCCAGCTTTCTTCACCATCAATTAAAACTTCAACATCCTTCTCTTTAGCCAAGCTACAAACAGCATGGTAGCGTTCTACTACTCTATTCCATTCGTCTTGTTCTTCATTTGTAAAATCTAATCCTTCAGTTTTCTTTTCATATAAATAGAAGCGACCAAATGCAGTAGGTTTAAATACTACAATAGGCATCGCTTCTTTTTCATCACAAAAACGAATGATTTTTAAAATCTTTTCTACAGCATCTTCAAACTGCTGCTCAGTTTCTTTACCTTCAACAGAATAATCTAATACCGAACTTACACCTTTAGAAAAAAGATTATCTATTACAGGTAAGCAATCTTCTTCATTAACACCACCACAAAAATGATCAAATACTGTTGAACGTATAAGTCCTTCAATGGGTAAATTAGCTTTTAGCGCAAAATTGGTCGCTGCAGTACCTATTCTAACTAATGGTTGTGAAGAAATCATTTTAAATAAGAAATAAGCACGTTCTAATTCAGAATCTGATTTTAGACTGAAAGCTGTTCCAGTATTTTCAAATAGGGTTCTATCTATCATAATCTAATACGTATGCTACAAATATATTTATTATCTATCTTATATTTTTGTGAAAAATCTAAGTATTTTCACATATTAATTCTTTAGAGAATATCACATGGAATCAATAGTTACAAAAGACGCTGTAGTGCACTTTAATTCAGAGGTTTATGAAAAATTAAATAATTATATTAAAACAACAAATCCTTCCAAAATTTTCATTCTGGTTGATTCAAACACCCACGATTATTGTTTGCCGAGTTTTATGGCTGAATTAAATAATGGAGATATAAAAGTTGAAGTGATGGAAATACCAGATGGCGAAGATCACAAAACGATTGATATTTGTACAGGAGTTTGGGAAGCGTTATCACAGTATTATGCAGACAGAAAAAGTCTAATAATAAATCTTGGTGGCGGTGTTGTTACCGATTTAGGCGGATTTGTAGCTAGTACTTATATGCGAGGTATTAGTTACATTAATGTACCAACAAGTCTACTTGCCATGGTAGATGCTTCTGTTGGTGGAAAAACCGGTGTGGATTTGGGTACTTTAAAGAATATTGTTGGTGTTATAAGCGAAGGTGAAATGGTATTGATTGACCCTTCATTTTTAGCTACACTTCCACGAAACCATATGGTTTCTGGATATGCCGAGATGTTAAAGCATGGCCTAATCAGAGATAAAGATTATTGGAATACACTAACGCATCTCGAAGATTTAGACATTTCTCATCTTAATCAGTTGATTTATGATTCTGTAGTGATTAAGAATAAAGTGGTTACGGAAGACCCAACTGAGAAAGGTTTACGTAAGATTTTAAATTTTGGGCATACTCTTGGCCATGCCATTGAAAGCTACTTCTTAGGAATCGCTGATAAAGAACCACTACTTCATGGTGAAGCTATAGCTATTGGAATGATATTAGAGGCCTACATTTCAACTAAAGTATGTGGTTTATCTCTAGAAGAATTTGAATCTATTAAAACTGGAATTCTTAAAACATTCTCTAAAGTTGAAATAACCAATAGAGACCAAGAAGTCATTATAGATTTATTAAAATACGATAAGAAAAACAGTCATGGGACAGTGAAATTTGTTTTACTAGAAACTATTGGTCAACCTAAAATAGATTGTTTAGCTGATAACGAATTAATATTTGAAGCCTTTAAGTATTACAACACATACCTTAACATAAGCTCTTCATAAACAGATAGTAAAAACAAAGGCTCTTGAATTTTTCAAGAGCCTTTTCTAATAAAGATTTGCTATTAACCAATATTATAATTCATTAAAGATTGTATGCATCAATCTTTTCTTATCATTTATACTTTCTTCTAAAGAAATCATTGTTTCTGTTCTATAAACACCATCTATATCATCTAATTGAAAGATAACTTCCTTAGCGTGCATTGTATCTCTTGCTCTAATTTTACAGAAAATATTAAACTTTCCAGTAGTAATATGTGCCACTGTTACATAAGGAATACTTTCAATACGCTCTAAGACAAATTTCGTCTGAGATGTATTTTGAAGAAAAACACCTACATAAGCAATAAATGAGTATCCTAATTTCTTATAATCTAGAGTTAAAGAAGAACCTTTAATGATTCCTGCTTCTTCCATTTTCTTAACGCGTACATGAACTGTCCCTGCTGAAATCAATAATTTTTTTGCAATATCAGTAAAAGGAATACGTGTATTATCGATAAGCATATCGAGAATTTGGTGGTCTACTTCATCTAATTTAAACTTTGCCATAAATGTATTTTCTTTAAACTTTATGCAAAAATAAGAGAATTATATTAACAATAATGCACTTAAAATGTGTTTTTTTAAGGTTTTAGCAATAATTTCTCATTATTTATCAGTACGAAATCGATTTCGTTAGTAACTTTTAGTGCTTCATTTTTTGAATTTGAAACAATATTACCTTTTGCATCAATTTCTTTATGTCCAAAAAAGTTATCTAATTTTGAAATTGATTCAATCTTTGGGATAAAATCTATATTACCATTCACTAATCGTTCTTTAAACTGAATAGCAATATCTGCAAGTGAAGAGTTTTCATTCTCTCTAGCTTTTCTAATAATTACATCATAAAACTGCTTACTATTTTCTGGAATATCATAATAAGATTGATAATTATCACCCGAAACACCATCAGAAATAGATTTTAAACCTTTTAATATTGAAATAAACATCAAGCGTCTTACGTCTTCCCTATCGTAATCATTTGTGCAATGACCAGCTTCAAATAATACGGTTGGCACACCGTAATTCTGAAAAGTGTCACCAACACAATTCAAATTAAACCCATCGTCATAACGTGCTACACCATTTGGAATTTCATTTTGCAAAACTTTATTAATATCTGTAATGATTTCCATAGCAACCTTCCTGTTTGCTGTTAAAGACCTTTCTGCGTCTTGAGAAGGCGCTAAAAAAGAAACACTAGACGAGACATTAGTATTACCAACATTGTATATGGTACGCTGTCCGTGCAGGTTGAAGCAATAATCTGGCTTAAAATCGTCATATACCTGTCGCAAAACCAAACTCTCTGGTTGCGATAAATCTTGGGCATCTCTATTTAAGTCAATAAGATTGGCATTTAAACGTGTGTAGCGTTGTGCGCCATCAGGATTTAAGATTGGTATAATAAATAATGTACACTCGGAAAGTATCTTATTTGGAAGTTTATTTGTAGTCTCAAAAAGATTAAAACAATCAAATAAAGCTTTTGTAGTTGTAGATTCGTTACCATGCATTTGAGACCATAACAACACTTTTTTAGAGCCTGTTCCAAATTTCAAGGCATAGATTGGTCTATTTTCTACAGAATAACCAATAACGGAATACATAGATTTTGGAATCTTACTCAAGCATCTTTCAATGTCTGAATTGGTAATATATCGCCCGAATAATTCTGAAGTTTTTAATAAAGAATATAAGCTGTTTATGTTGTTTAAATTCATGACTCTTTTTTACTGTTTACAAATGTAACTATTATAATATTTACAATTGTAAACATAAACAATCAACAACAATGTTACATCTGTATACAGTAAATACTTTCAGTGTTTATTGATTGCTAAAATAGTAGCTATAATTTAAATTAGTTTAGTTAAAACAATAGTATAATGCTTTATATCAGTAATTTAAATTTGTTTAATTAAAGTGATTAGTTAGAAATTATTTTATTGTTTGCAGATTAATTATGTATAGTTTTTATAATTATTTACATTTGTAACATACAATATTAAATCTGTTTGTTTACAATGCTAAACGTTAGTGATTTTTCTAATAGACTTCAAAAAGTCATTCAATATTACGGTGAATCTTCATCTAGTTTTGCTGAAAAAATTGGTGTACAGCGCTCAAGTATTTCGCATATTCTGTCTGGAAGAAATAAGCCAAGTTTAGACTTTATTATGAAAGTGCTTCACGCCTATCCTGATGTAGAACTATACTGGTTACTAAATGGCAAAGGTGATTTTCCAAAAACACATTCAGAAGTTTTACAAAGTACAACGTCTACTCTAGTCGATGAGAGAAAAGAAAATAATGTTGAAACAAACCCTGAAGTCAAACAACCTATAAATGAATCGAATTCAGAAATAGAAAAAATTGTAATATTCTACAAAAACGGAACTTTTAAAAGTTATAAGCCTTAGTTTGAATTTGCTATTTCCTATTTTTGTGAAAAGGATTTAAATGAGATTATATTATTCACTTTTTGTTTTATTGCTTCTTTCGAGTTGTTATAATGTTGAAAGAAATTGTAAGGACTTTAAAACTGGCATCTTTAAATTTAAATATACCATTGATGGTGTAGAAAAAACAGGAAAGTTTATTCGTACTGATGATTTAAATATAGACATGTATGAAGGAAAAGTGGACACTTCTTCTGTACGCTGGATTAATGACTGCGAGTTTATCCTTAAAAAGATAAATCCTAAGACCAATGCAGACAAGGATGCAATACACATGAAAATCCTTACTACATCTAATAATTCATATACTTTTGAATATAAGCTTGCTGTAAAAAAACCAAATAGACCACAACGCACCGAAATAGGAACTGCAACTAAGATTGATTAATATGTTAGATTTTTTATTGACTACAGATGCCATCATGGCATTATTAACACTAACGTTTCTAGAAATTATACTTGGTATAGATAATATTGTGTTTATTTCTATTGCAGCTAACAAACTACCTGAAGAGAAGCGCAATAAAGTAACGAATATTGGTTTAATACTAGCAATGGTACAGCGTATTGTATTATTGTTTTTTGTGTCGTTTTTAATTGGCTTGAGCAAACCTTTTTTTGAATATCACGAAGATTGGTTAAGTGTTGCTGTAAGTTGGCAAGCTATTATTTTATTTGTTGGTGGTTTATTCCTTATTTATAAGAGTACGAAAGAGATTAGAGAAAAGGTTGAAACCCCAAAGCATGATGAAGATGCTGTGAAGTCCAAGAATATTAAATCATTGCAGCAAGCCATTGTTCAAATTCTAATTATTGATTTTATTTTTTCAATAGATTCGATTCTTACAGCTGTTGGTATGACAAATGGCTTACACCCAAATCATAACTATACGCTAGTATTAATGATTATTGCTGTTATCATTTCTATTATTGTAATGATTGCTTTTGCAAATCCGATTAGAATATTCATAGATAAAAACCCAAGTATGCAAATCTTAGGTTTGGCCTTTTTAATTCTTATTGGTTTTATGTTAATTACTGAAGCTGCTCACCTATCGCATACCGCATTTTTTGGTACTACAGTTGGCGCTATACCAAAGGGTTATCTCTACTTTGCCATAGCATTTTCATTATTTGTAGAGTTCTTAAACTACAGAACTAAAAAGAATAAAGAAGTTAAAGAAATAAGTTAAGTCTTATGTCTTTAAATAATAGAACTATTGGAAAGGCGATAATTATCGGAAGTATAGCCTCTAATTTCTTGGGCGTAGGCCTTATAAATGTTGTAACATTAATAATCGGTAATGTTATACTTAACAAAAATTCATCTAAGGAAGAAAAACAAAAATGGATGCTAATTTCCTTGATTGGGTATTTAGCATCCTATATACTTTTTGCTATTATAATTTATTTGATATTCATTCTAGCTTAGACTAAAACAAAGTCACCTGTCCATTATCATCAGTCTCTGAGGTTGAATCTGAATCATCACTAGCTGTTTTTTCTTCAGAATTAGCGGTTTCTTTAACCTCAACTTCTTGTTCATCAACAACTTCGAGCTCATCAGCATGTACTTCTTCTGGTGCTTCATATGGCAATGGGTCTAGAAGATTGATTTGATTAACTTTAAACTTAGACAACTGATTTCCTAAAGCATGTATCCCTTTTATTGCAATAAACTCTTCAAGGTTTACTGTGGCATTTTCTCTTCTGTCTTTTCCGCGTTCTTTAGCGTAAACTATTTCTGCAACTGGTTTCCAATCTGTTGATACAATCTCTAATTGGCTATCTGCATGTTCTGAAATAAAAACTTCTTCCTTGCTTTCGTTTTCAACAAGAAAACGTTTTACATAGTAGCGTTCTTTTTCACCATCATAATACACGGCTGAAATTGGCTTTTTAGGAATCCATTTTTCTAAGACAATCATGTCATCATCAAAATGTGCAGTCATTTCCGGAATAATCGTTTTTAAAATTCCAGTCTGTTTTATGATTAACAGTCTGTCTTCACCTCTAAATTCACCAAGCAAATCGCCTCTTCCATCTACATTGAGACGTTGTACGGTTTCATCGAACCAGATTTTACGTGGTTTTAAAGTAGAAACACCTTTTTCTTTTAATTCAACGCGTTTAATTGAATATTTCGTAACCAAGTTACCTTTAGATGTTCTGCCTTTTATTAAAATATCTGCGAAATCTACATCCCATTTTAGCTTTTTAATGCTGCCTACTTGGCGTAACATGATGGTTACCACTTCTGCTTCACCATTAGGGTTTGCTGAAAAATGCCATACCACAGAACCTTTATTTCCATTGGTAAGGTCGTATTCTCTATCTCGCGTAATAGAAGTTACGGCAAAACGCTTAATGTAAGAAGGTCCACCTTTTCCATCGCGATAAATTAAGTTGTAAATGGTACGTTTGTCTTTCTTTTTAAAGACTGCAACATGAATAATATTCTTACCTACAAAGGTTTTACTATCGACTTTAGTCACCATCATTTTACCTTCTTTAGTAAATACGATAATGTCATCAATATCGCTACAGTCGGCAACATATTCATCGCGTCTTAACGATGTTCCTATAAAACCTTCCTCTCTATTGACGTAGAGTTTCGTATTTCTTATAACCACTTTAGAGGCATCAACATCATCAAATGTTCTGATTTCAGTTTTACGTTCTTTGCCTTCACCGTAATCTTTCTTTAATCTTTGGAAATACGTAATCGCATAATCTATAAGATTTTCAAGATGATGTTTTATTTCAGCAATTTGGTCTTCTAAAGCATCTATTTTTTGTTGTGCTTTATCAATATCGAATTTAGAAATACGCTTAATTCTAATTTCAGTTAAACGTACAATATCGTCTTCAGTAACAGCTCTTTTAAGGTGTTTGATATGTGGTTTCAAACCTAAATCAATCGCATTGATAACGCCTTCCCAAGTTTCTTGCTCTTCAATATCACGATAAATTCTGTTTTCAATAAAAATACGTTCGAGTGAAGCAAAATGCCATTGTTCTTCGAGTTCGCTTAACTTAATTTCGAGTTCACTCTTTAAAAGCTGAACTGTATTATCCGTAGAACGTCTTAGCATTTCAGAAACACCAATAAAAATTGGTTTGTTGTCTTCAATGATACAGGCTAAAGGCGAAATAGACGTTTCGCAATTTGTGAATGCATATAAAGCATCAATAGTTTTGTCTGGTGAAATACCTGAAGGCAAATGCACTAAAATCTCTACTTCTGCCGCAGTATTATCTTCAATTTTTTTAATCTTGATTTTACCTTTATCATTGGCTTTTAAGATGGAATCTATCAATGAAGATGTTGTTGTTGTAAACGGAATTTCGGTAATAACTAAAGTATTCTTATTGTGTTGAGAAATTCTTGCTCTAACTCTAACCTTTCCACCTCGATTACCATCATTGTAGTTGGTAAAGTCTGCAATACCAGCAGTTGGAAAATCAGGCACTAACTTAAAACGCTTACCTTGTAAATGCTTTACAGATGCATCAATTAATTCTAAGAAGTTGTGTGGTAATATCTTTGTTGACAAACCTACTGCAATACCTTCTGCACCTTGCGCTAATAACAACGGAAACATTACTGGAAGATTCACAGGTTCTTTACGACGACCATCATAAGACGCTTGCCATTCTGTAATCTTAGGATTATACACAACATCTAAAGCGAATTTAGAAAGTCTTGCTTCAATATATCTCGATGCCGCCGCTCTATCACCAGTTAAGATATTTCCCCAGTTTCCTTGCGTGTCTATCAATAAATCTTTCTGACCAATTTGCACCATAGCATCAGCAATACTAGCATCACCATGTGGATGATATTGCATGGTGTGACCAACAATATTGGCTACTTTATTGTAACGACCATCATCTAAATCTTTCATAGAATGCATGATACGTCGTTGCACAGGTTTAAAACCATCTTCTATTGCAGGTACAGCACGTTCAAGAATTACATATGAGGCATAGTCCAAAAACCAATCTTTGTACATGCCTGTAACTTTGGTTATGGTTTCTTGGTTATCCTGATTATCGTTGTGTAATAAATCGTCGTTTTCTTCAATCATAGAATCTATGCGTTTTCTTCAACTAAATCTAGTTCTACTTTTAGGTTGTTTATAATGAATTCTTGTCTGTCTGGTGTGTTTTTACCCATATAAAATTTTAGTAAATCCTCAATAGTCGTATCCTTATCTAACATTACTGGGTCTAAACGAATGTCTTCACCTATGAAATGCTTAAACTCATCTGGTGAAATTTCACCAAGTCCTTTAAATCGTGTGATTTCAGGTTTTGGTTTTAATTTTTCAATCGCATTTACACGTTCTTCTTCGGTATAGCAATAAATAGTTTCCTTCTTGTTTCTTACCCTAAATAATGGTGTTTGAAGAATGTATAAATGACCTTCTTTTATCACTTCTGGAAAGAATTGTAAAAAGAATGTAATGAGTAGCAATCTAATATGCATACCATCTACATCGGCATCGGTAGCAATTACGACATTGTTGTATCTTAAATCTTCTAAAGACTCTTCAATATTTAAAGCAGCCTGAAGTAAATTAAATTCTTCATTCTCATACACCACTTTTTTTGTTAATCCGTAACAGTTTAGTGGCTTACCTTTCAAACTAAAAACCGCTTGTGTATTTACATCTCTGGATTTCGTAATACTACCAGATGCAGAATCACCCTCAGTTATGAATAAGGTTGTTTCAAGATTACGTTCATTCTTAGTGTCACCAAAATGGACACGACAATCTCTTAGTTTTTTATTGTGAAGACTTGCTTTTTTGGCTCTATCTCTAGCTAATTTTCGGATTCCTGAAAGCTCTTTGCGTTCGCGTTCAGCTTGAAGAATTTTCTTTTGAATCTTTTCAGCAGTATCAGGATTCTTATGCAGATAGTTATCAAGATATGTTTTTACAAAATCATTGATGTAAGTTCTAACGGTTGGTAATCCGCCACCCATATCCGTAGAACCTAATTTGGTTTTAGTTTGACTTTCAAAAACAGGTTCCATTACCTTAATAGAAACCGCAGCAACTACAGATTTCCTAACATCAGATGAATCATAGTTTTTACCATAGAATTCTCTAATAGTTTTTACTACTGCTTCCCTAAAGGCCGCTAAATGCGTTCCACCTTGCGTGGTGTTTTGTCCATTTACAAAAGAATGATACTCTTCAGAATATTGTGTTTTATGATGTGTTATCGCTACTTCAATATCATCACCTTTAAGATGAATGATTGGATACAGCTTTGCCTCATCATTAATATTTTCATCTAATAAATCCTTAAGACCATTTTCACTAAAATACTTTTCACCATTAAAAACAATAGTTAAACCTGGATTTAAGTACACATAGTTCTTGAGCATCTTAGCCACATACTCATTTCTAAATTTATAATTCTTAAAAATGGTTTCGTCCGGAATAAAAGATACTTTAGTTCCTTTTCTGCGCGACGTATCTTCTAAAAGCTCTTTATTCTTTAATTCACCGATTTCAAACTCAGCAGAAGCAGATTTTCCATCTCTTGTAGATTCTACTCTAAAATAGGTTGATAACGCATTTACGGCTTTTGTACCAACACCATTAAGCCCAACTGATTTTTTGAATGCTCTAGAATCGTACTTTCCACCTGTATTCATCTTAGAAACCACATCAACTACTTTTCCTAGTGGAATACCACGACCATAATCGCGCACAATCACCTTGTTACCTTGAATAGAAATTTCAATGGTTTTTCCGGCTCCCATGACGTATTCGTCAATAGAGTTATCTAAAACTTCTTTTAAAAGAATATAAATACCATCATCTGGTGACGAACCATCACCAAGTTTTCCGATATACATTCCTGGACGCATTCTAATATGCTCTTTCCAGTCGAGTGAACGTATATTATCTTCAGTATAATTAGCTTGTTGAGACATAAATAGATGAAACGTTAGATAGATGAACAATATAATATAACACTTCAAAAAATAAAACCACAACTACACAAAGTAATTAACAATAAAAAGCCCAATGTTGTTGAAAACATTGGGCTTTACGATATTTTTATATTGTCTTTTTACACGTTAAACAAGAAGTGCATTACATCTCCATCTTTCACAATGTAATTTTTTCCTTCTACACGCATTTTACCAGCTTCTTTTACTTTAGCTTCACTACCAAAAGACACATAATCATCATAAGCAATCACTTCTGCTCTAATAAAGCCTTTTTCAAAGTCTGTATGAATAACCCCAGCAGCTTGTGGTGCAGTCGCTCCAATGGTTACTGTCCAAGCTCTTACTTCTTTTACACCAGCTGTAAAATAGGTTTGCTGATTCAATAATTTATATGCTGCTCTAATTAATTTAGCCGAACCTGGTTCATCTAAACCTATGTCTTCTAAGAACATTTGGCGTTCTTCGTAGTCTTCTAACTCATTAATATCAGCTTCTGTACCAACTGCTAAAACTAATACTTCTGCATTTTCGCCCTTAACTGCTTCTCTAACCTTTTCTACATAAGCATTACCAGTATTTGCAGCACCTTCATCTACATTACAAACGTACATCACAGGCTTATCTGTAATAAATTGTAAAGGCTTTACATAGTCATCATAATCTTCTTCAGAAAACTCTAATGCTCTTACTGAAATACCAGATTCTAAACCGTCTTTTATTTTAAGCAAGACCGCTTCTTCCGCTTGCGCTTCTTTATTTCCTGTTTTTGCAGCACGCTTTACTTTATCTAGCTTCTTTTCTGTAGTTTCTAAATCTTTAAGCTGAAGCTCCATATCAATGGTTTCCTTATCTCTTATTGGGTCTACAGAACCATCAACATGTACAATATTATCGTTATCAAAACATCTTAAAACATGAAGAATTGCATCGGTTTCTCTAATGTTTGCTAGGAACTGATTTCCTAATCCTTCTCCCTTACTTGCACCTTTTACCAAACCTGCAATATCAACAATTTCTACAGTTGCAGGAATCACTTTTTCCGGGTTAACTAGCTCTTCTAACTTTGTTAATCTTGGGTCTGGTACATTTACCACACCAATATTTGGTTCTATAGTGCAAAACGGAAAGTTTGCACTTTGCGCTTTTGCGTTAGATAAACAGTTAAATAAAGTTGATTTTCCTACGTTTGGTAATCCTACTATTCCAGCTTTCATGGGCCTTTCCCTAGCCCTTTCCTGTGGAAAGGGAATCTTGCGGGTAATACATTAATTAAACAATTGATCCTTATTTCTCTTCATTCCAGTTGGGAAGAATTAAGGATTGGCTTTTTTGCGAGTGCAAATGTAATTAATTCATCTAATACTTTAAAAGAACAAATAGCCTTTGTTAAAAAGAACTATTTAAAAAATTATCTAAAGCATAGAACATATAAAAAAAATAAAGACTTATTTTCTTTACATATAAAATTAAGTATATTCTTACTTAAACGAACCTTAAAACGAATAAATTAATCAATAAACTTAGTTATTTATTAAATTTAGAGTAATAACAAATCTACAAACTACCTAAAATGAAAAATTACAATTACATTTTGCCATTATTTATGGTCTTAATTTTGGCTTGTGAAGACAATATTGAGCCTAATACCCAAATGTCATATAGTTATAATACAAATCAACAAATTACAACTACAGAATCATACATCATAGACTTTGAAGCATTTAATCCTGGTGATTTTGTTTCAAATGTTACAATACCAATTTCTAATAGCAATATAGAAGTTTATGGATCAACAATGGCTTTCCCTAATGCTAATGCAGCAATGATATTTGATTCCTCTAACCCTACTGGTAATGATTTTGATTTAGGAACACCTAATGAAATATATGGTGGCCCAGGCATAGGCAGTGGTGGTTCATCAAATGACACTGCGTTAGGAAATGTTCTAATCTTATCGGAAGATTTAGACACCAGTGACCCTGATGATATTTATGAAATTGGCGCTAAATTTACTTTTAACTTTAGCAACTTAGATAATCTGACTTTAGTTGGTTTTGATATATTAGACATAGAAGTATCTAATAATCCTAAAGTGATTAATCTCATTGATAGTTTAGGAAATATTTTTTACAGTCAAGAAGTCATGGCAAATGGTGACAATTCGAAGTATTATGTCGATCTATTAAACACTTCAGACGCGTCATATATGGAAATAATAATGAATAGTTCTGGCGCAGTAGATAACATTGCATTAGAAATAGAAAATGAGGTTCCTTGTGTTACATGCGAAAGCAGTATAGCCGAACTTTCGTTTACATATATTGGTGGTTTAGAGCAAGTCTCAATTAGATTTGAAACAATATCAGGAGATATCATTTTTGAAAATACAGTTTTACTAAATGAGGAATTTACAATTTACGGAGATGAAAATAATGGTGCATTCTCCAGTGACCTCTTAGTTTTTATTAATGATCAACAAACAGACATTCTAGCAACTGATTGTTCTCAGATTATTGGACCTGGTTTTGTAATAAGCGGATTAGAAGTGACTTATGGTGAAACTATTACTGGCGGTCAGTTATGCCCAGTACAATTTTCATTTTAATTACTAAAGTTATTTTTTAAAAGTTTTAAGTTCGCTTATTTTTACCTGTAATACTATCAATAGTGAAAATTAAAATTTCTGAACTGAAAGACTTTTTAAACGAAAAAGCAGAACGCTACAATAATTCTAAGTTTATTGAAAGTGACCCTATACAAGTACCGCATAAATTCTCGAAAAAAGAAGACATAGAGATTTCAGGCTTCTTAACTGCCACAATTTCGTGGGGAAACCGAAAAAGCATTATCAAAAATGCGCATCGAATGATGGAACTTTTAGATAACTCGCCACACGACTTTGTGTTAAACCATACCAAAGAAGATTTAGAGCCTTTAAAGTCTTTTGTGCATCGCACGTTTAATGGTGATGATTTTGTGCAATTTGTAAAAAACTTACAACATATTTACACTAAGCATGAAGGATTGGAAGCTGTATTTTCTAAATATTCAGAAAAAGATTCACTACAAAAAAGCATTCATCACTTTAAATCTATTTTCTTTGAAATATCTCATCTAGAACGTACAAAAAAACATGTAAGTGACCCATTAAAAAATTCAGCAGCGAAAAGAATAAATATGTTTTTACGTTGGATGGTAAGACAAGATAATGCAGGTGTAGATTTGGGGATTTGGAAATCCTTATCGCCATCTCAACTCAGTTGTCCTTTAGATGTACATTCTGGTAATGTTGCCAGAAAATTAGAATTGCTTAAGCGTAAACAAAATGACGCAAAAGCTTTAGCCGAATTGGATTCAAGTTTACGCAAGCTAGACTCTAAAGATCCAGTAAAATATGATTTCGCCTTATTTGGGCTGGGTGTTTTTGAAGGGTTTTAAATAAAAAAGACTTCCAAAAATGGAAGTCTTCTATTTTATTGAAAGATTCTTGCTTTCACTTCGAGTAACTCAGTGAGCATGCTGGCATTTATTAGCCTTTTAACCAAGCATTTCTTAATTCAATTTGAGATGTCGTTGCTTCTGAACTTTCTACTAAAGACTCACTGATTCCTGTAGCTTTTTCTAACGTACCAGAAAGTGAAATAACTTCACCTTCACGCTCTAATTCTAAAGAATATTCTTGTCCTGCTTGCCATCCAAACATGCCACCAATAACTTGTTGTGCATTTTGTAATGTTAAATCAGCACCATTTACTTTTTTAATGATATCACCTGCTTGAACACCTTGAGATTTCCAGAATGAGTTCTTAAGTGCCATCTGTGAGAAGAATATATTCCCTTTAGTTTGGTCAGCATCAAAAATAATATTCTGCCCACCAGCAAAGATGTAATTTGTAGGCACTTCTGTTTGTCCCATCGTTAGACCAACCATTTCAAAGAAATCATTATAATTAATCGGCACATTACCAACCACATGCGTATTTAAGAATTCGCCTATACTAGGATACGTCATTGCTGTGATTTCAGCAATAAGATTATCGTCCACAAAAGGCTTTTCTTTACCATATATATTAGATAATTCTTTCATTAAGGACAAAATGCTTCTATTACCTTCACTTTCTTTTCTCAACAAAATATCAATACACATATTGATTAATGCACCTTTCATGTAGACATTATAATAATTAGCTGCATATGGTTCTTTCAATACATTTTCGCTCATTATAGTAAAGCTCATAGCATCATCTAAATTTTTAGATGTATTGATTTTAGTCATTACAGTATTATAGAAATCATTTGGTTCTACTAAACCTTCATAGATTTGAAAGTGTTGCGCAAAATATTCTGTAGTACCTTCATACATCCATAAGTGCTTTGAAAAAGTAGGTTTGTTATAATCAAAATAGTGCACATCTTCAGAATGTACAGAAAGTGGTGTTACGATATGAAAAAACTCATGCGCAACAACATCAATGATAGAAGATGCTAATGACTCTTTACTTGAAGATTCTGGTAAAACTACAACAGTAGATGTATGATGCTCTAAAGCACCCATACCTTTTGGTGCTGTTTCAGATCCGTCAGATAAATATAAGTAGATGTCGTAACGTGCTGTGCTATTTATATCACCTAAATAATTCTTCTGAGCTTGCATCATTTTAAAAACAGTCTCTTTTTGACTCGCGGCAGTATGAACGTTATTTGGCGAGTATACAGATAATACGATTTTAATATCACCAACCATGAACTCTTCTACATCAAGTTTACCATACATCATCGGGTTATCTGTAATATCAAAATAACGTGGCGCAGCATATGTGGTTATAGCTTTACCATCATTTGTTAAGAATTCACTTTTAACCTCTAAGGCAGAAGTTCTTTTAAAATCTAAATCAGAGATTACGGTTAACCCATATTGACTATTCTTTAAGGCATCAAAATATCCAATAAACCCATGTAGGTTTAATACGAAATTGTCTTCTTCAATGTTTGTTCCGGCAGGTGAGAATGGTTGCTCACCACCTATTCCACCACTGGTTTCAATATCAAAAGTATCATTAACGTAATACGTCAATTTATCAAGATTTTCTGCATCTTCAATAGACCAAGTATTAACGTCTACTTTTGTTACTTTAAGCTCATTGCCTTTATAATCTAAAGCTTTAAAATCATCTACATATTTTCCGAAGTCACTAACCGAATATGTGCCTTGAACAACTCTTGGAAGCCTATATGTTACTGTTTCCCAAGTAAAACGTCCAGGATTAATTGTTACTGGCACTTTATCGTCTGTAACTTTTGTTAAATCTAGAGTAGTTTGAATAGGATTGTTAATCGCTAAATCATCTGCATTGGTTTTTGCAGAGCCACAGCCCGCTAAAACTACACTCAAACCTATAATGGCTAAATAATTCCTCATTTTAATATTTTTGATTTTGTAACAAGTCGCTCAAAACTAGTATCTGTTACCACTTTTTATCTAAAGGTTTTGTTAAATTCGCTTCATGTCGCAAGTCTTAGTTAGTATAGTTATTCCTTTTAAAAACACAGAACTTTATATTGAAGAATGTATTGTATCTCTTATAAATCAAACACACAAAGATTGGGAAGCTGTTTTTGTTGACGATAACTCAACAGATCCCTCTTTGAATATTGTAAAGAAATATTCAAAAGTAGACAACAGAATAAAGCTTCTTAGAAACACTGGAAATGGCATTATTAAAGCTCTAAAAACAGCATATTGTCATTGTTCTGGAAATTATATCACTCGTATGGATAGTGATGATATAATGTCACCAAATCGATTAGAGGTAATGATTTCTTCTCTACAATTTTATGGTAAAAATCATTTAGCTGTCGGACAAGTAAAGTACTTTAGAGAAGATGGTTTAAGTGAAGGTTTTGCCAAGTATGAAAGATGGCTAAATCAATTGACAAAGACAGGTTCTAATTTTTCTGAAATCTACAAAGAATGTGTAATTCCATCACCTTGTTGGATGCTTCATAGAGAAGATTTTGAAGCTTGTGATGGATTTGAACCAAATCGTTATCCCGAGGATTACGATTTAGCCTTTCGGTTTTATAAAGCTAATTATAAGTGTATTCCTTGTGATGAAATTTTGCTTCATTGGCGTGATTATAGCAATAGAACGTCGCGGACTCATGAACACTATGCAGCGAACACTTTTTTAGATTTAAAACTCGATTATTTCTTAGAGCTAGAATTTGATAATCACAGACCATTAGTCATTTGGGGCGCTGGTAAAAAAGGTAAATCTATTGCTAAATTACTATTAGAAAAGCAAATAGAATTTCATTGGATTTGCGATAATGATAAAAAAATTGGAAAAGATATTTACAATCAAAAACTTCATGGTTTTAAATATCTCAAAGAACTCAAAAACCCACAATGTATTGTTACTGTTGCTAATGAGATTGAGCAAGCTGAAATTTCAAAGTATCTCAAAGAGTTAAATATGAAGTCAATGCAAGATTACTTCTTTTTCTGTTAAAAATTCTCAAAAGCAAAACCTCAAATTTCATGGCATTATCTATATTTGATGCTAAAGATTTTAAGACTTAGGAATGCAGTTTAAACACCCAGAATTACTTTACGCGCTTTTTTTACTCATTATTCCTATTTTGATTCACTTATTTCAGCTTCGCAGATTTGAGAAAGTAAAATTTACGAATGTCAAATTCCTTAAAAATGTTGAGCTACAAACACGCAAAAGTTCGCAATTAAAAAAGTGGCTTACGCTTCTAACAAGAATGCTACTTCTTGCATGTGCTATCATTGCTTTTGCGCAACCTTTTATTCCAAATGATGAAGCTTACAACGAGGAACAAGAAACGGTAATTTATCTCGACAATTCCTTTAGTATGCAAGCCAGAGGACAAAATGGCTCGTTATTAAATGAATCTATTCAAGATATAATAAATAGTTTTTCGGAAGATGAAGAGATTAGTATATTCACTAATTCTAACACTTATAAGAATACGACGATAAAGGCTTTAAAAAACGACCTTATTCAGTTGTCCCACTCTTCAAATCAATTAAATTATGACGCAGCTTTATTGAAGGGCTCTCAATTATTTTCAGATTCAAAAACCGCTAAAAAGAATTTGATTATAGTTTCTGATTTTCAGCAAGAAAGCCAAAACTCTACATTTAATTTTGACGAAGGCATAAGCCTTAAATTGGTACAACCAAAATCTGAAATACGTACAAATATTAGCATAGATAGTGTTTATGTTTCCAATGCTTCAGCCGAGACTTTAGACTTAAGTGTTAATTTATCTAATGCCGCTGAGCCAATAGAAAATGTAACCATTTCATTATATAATGACGATGTACTTTTATCAAAGAGTGCCGTTGACATCGATGATGGTGCTGAAGCAACCTTTACAATTGCTAATAATTTAGTTGTAAATGGAAAGCTTGTAATTGAAGATGTGGGTTTACAATATGATAACATCTTTTATTTTAATATTAATTCTAAACCAAAAATCAAAGTACTTAGTATTAACGAATCCTCTGATGATAATTTCCTAAAACGTATTTATACTGATGATGAGTTTAACTATCAATCTTTCAAACTGAATGCTTTAAATTTCAATCTAATCCCAAATCAAAATTTAATCATTCTTAATGAACTAGAAAGCATATCAAATGCCTTAAGAATTGCACTATTTGATTTTAGTTTAGATGGTGGAAAAATATTAATTATTCCTTCAAGTGAATCTGCTTTACATACTTATATACATTTGTTTAAGAATTTAAATCTATCAACTTTAGGCAAATCCAATAATAAGCAAAAACGAGTAACAACTATTAACTATAATCATCCGCTTTTGGCAGATGCTTTTTATTCTAAGGTTACTAATTTTCAGTATCCAAAAGTAGAACAGTCTTATCGTTTTGTATCAAACAGAAATGCTGTGTTATCTTTTGAAGATGGTTCTGCTTTTTTAACAGGAAATTCTAAATCTTTTGTGTTCTCTGCCGCACTAAACGATGATAATTCTAACTTTAAAAAGTCGCCTTTGATTGTACCTGTACTCTATAATATTGGAAAACAGAGCTTAGAATTACCAAAACTATTCTATACTATTGGCGAGCCTAATACTATTGCTGTTAATACAGTTATTGGGCAAGATGATATTTTAACTTTAAGTTCAGCTAACACTTCGGTTATACCATTGCAAAAAACCTATAGTAAATCTGTTGTTTTGGAAACTGAAGAATATCCTAATACAGCAGGAATTTTAAAGGTTAAAAACAAAGAAGAAGTTTTACAAAACTTAAGCTTTAATTATAATAGATCCGAAAGTAATCTTAAGTATTATGATTTAGAGTCGTTTAACAACTTATCAGTTAGCAACAATTTATCAACAGCCATTAATGATATAAAAAGTAGCGCAAATGTTAATGCGCTATGGAAATGGTTTGTTATTTTTGTGCTAGTATTCTTAATTCTTGAGATACTATTATTAAAATATCTTAAATGAACGCACTCATAAAATCTGCCACTATCGTTGATTCAAAAAGTGATTTTCACAACGAAACGGTCGATATTTTAATTGAAAAAGGTCGCATAGCGAAAATTTCTAAACGCATATCTAATCCCGACAATTACAAAGAAATAAAGTTAGATAACCTTCATGTTTCTCAAGGTTGGTTTGATAGTAGTGTATCTTTTGGTGAACCAGGTTATGAAGAACGTGAAACTATCGAAAACGGATTAAAAACCGCAGCTCAGTCTGGTTTTACCGATGTGGTTTTAAATGCCAATTCTAATCCGGTTATTGATAGCTATGCAGACATCACTTTTGTAAAATCAAAAGCTCAAAACAAAGCTACTAGTCTCTATCCTATTGGTGCTTTAACCCAATCTAGTAAAGGTGTCGACTTAGCTGAGTTGTTTGATATGAAAAATGCTGGTGCTGTTGCCTTTTACGATTATCAGAAACCGATTTCTAATCCTAACCTTTTAAAAATTGCTTTGCAATATGCTAGTAATTTTGATGGTTTGGTTTGTTCTTTTCCACAAGAATCAAAGATTTCTGGTCTTGGTGTTGTTAATGAACATATTAATAGCACACGATTAGGTTTAAAAGGAAATCCTGCGTTAGCTGAAGAATTACAAGTTGCTAGAGATTTATTTTTATTAGAATATACCGACGGCAAATTACATATTCCGACCATTTCAACTGCTAAATCTGTCGAGTTGATTAGAGCTGCAAAATCAAAAAAACTTAACGTTACTTGTAGTGTTGCTATCCATAATTTAGTACTTACAGATGATACTTTAGATGGTTTTGACACTAGATATAAAGTTTTGCCACCATTAAGAACTCAAGAAGATTGTGATGCGCTTATCGAAGGTCTAAAGGATGGCACTATTGATATGGTCACTACTGACCATAATCCTATAGATATTGAAGATAAAAAAGTTGAATTTGACCATGCTAAGTATGGTACAATCGGTTTAGAATCTGCTTTTGGTGCTTTGCAGACTATTTTCACAACTAAAAAAACTATTAGTATTCTTACTCAAGGAAAAGCAATATTTGGTATAGAATCTAGTACTATTAATGAAGGTGAAATTGCTAATTTAAGCTTATTTAATCCTGAAAAACGATACACATTCAGTAAGAATGACATCTCATCAAGGTCAAAAAACAGCGCCTTTTTTGGTGTTGAGCTTAAAGGAAAAAGTTATGGAATTATTGCAAACAATAAAATTGTTTTAAAATGATAGATAGACAAACTATTGAAGAAGGAAAAACTTTAGCCATTGTTGCCTACATTACTTTTATTGGTTTAATCATTGCTATTTTCATGAATATGGAAAAGAAAAATCCTTATGTAGCTTTTCATGCAAGGCAAATGTTAGGATTAATCATCATGCTTCTAGTTTCTAATGTATGTGAAAGGTATGTCAATTCATGGTTTGGCACTATGCTATGGTTTGTAACATTTGGGTCTTGGTTATATTGCCTTTTCTTCGCAATTAAAGGCGAAACTAAAGAACTTCCTGTACTTGGTAGTTATTTTCAAAATGCCTTTAGAAATATAAATTCTTAATCGCTTGAGCAACCTTCATTACATCACTAGACCTTCGTCTTTAAGAGAAAATGCACCATTACTAATAATGTGTCATGGTTATGGTAGCGATGAAAATGATTTATTTTCATTTGCTTCAGAATTACCAAAAGAGTTATTCATAATATCATTGAGAGCACCTTATCCTATGCAACCTTATGGAAATGCTTGGTATGCCATTAATTTTGATGCTGAAAAAGGCAAATGGAATGATAATGTACAAGCTGCAGCATCTGTAGATAAAATTAGTGGATTTATTGATTACGCTTGCGCTAAGTATCCTGTAAACTCACAGAACGTAACACTTTTAGGATTTAGTCAAGGTACTATTTTAAGCTATGCGGTTGCATTTAACTATCCGTCTAAAGTTAAGAATATAATTGCGTTAAGTGGTTATCTCAATGAAGACATTTTTCCTGATGTCATAGAAAATGAAGATGTCGCGCATTTAAACTTTTTCTGTTCTCATGGTTATGTCGACCAAGTGATTCCTGTCGCTTGGGCTCAAAAAACACCAGACTTTTTGAAACATTTAGGAATAAATCATGTTTACAAAGAATATCCTGTTGGTCATGGCGTGGCACCACAGAATTTCTACGATTTCAAGGACTGGCTAAAAAAATATATTTAATTAAAGGTCGGATACATAAAGTATTCTGATAGATGATATTTAAGGTTATTTTCTTCATCAATTTCATAGGTTAAGAAAATCTCGCCCCAATTTGCACCATCAGTAAAATTAGCCACAATCCATCTGTGATTTAAAATTCTAATTTTATTAATTACTAATTTAGATTCAGTCATTGACACAAATGGTACAATTGGATGGTCTTCACCTTCATAATCATTCATCTCATATAAACCTTCATGTATTGCTGTAATTAGCTTGTCAACATCATAACCTTGCATTATGAAATAATCTAAAGCATTATCGTTTCTATCAATATTAAAATAGTTTAGCTCAAAATTTTGATCTTCTAGCTCAGTTATAGCTTGTTCTTTTTCTTCAACTGTCGCTTTAAGCTTTTTTATATCAACTTCGTACTTATCTAAAATATTTTTAGAATTGGCATATTGAAAAATGCACAATAAAGCTGAAAATATAAACAAGTACATGAATATTCTGCTCTTCATAAATTATATAGTAATTTGTAAGTTATCGTACGCTAGGTAAACGTTTTTAGGTAATTTTTGTTGTACTTTATCGTGAAATCCCATATGATGACTGATATGTGTAAGATAAGCACGTTTAGGGTTGACTTTTTTAATAAACTCTAAAGCTTCCTCAAGATTAAAATGCGACATATGAGGTTCTTCTCTTAATGCGTTTACAACCAAAGTATCTAAATTCTTAAGTTTAGCAACTTCTTCATCCGCAACAGTTTTCATGTCTGTGAGATAGGCAAAATCACCAAATCGAAATCCAAAAACTTGCAATTTATAGTGTAATCCATCAACAGGCATCACCTCTAGATTACCTAACCTAAAAGGTCTGTTCTTTATTTTATGCTTGATAACACTTGGCACACCTGGATATTTTTCTTTTGATGTAAATATGTAATCAAACCGTTTCTTAAGTGCTTTAAAAACCCGCTTGTGAGCATACAATTCAATATCACCTTGCCTAAAAAAGAAAGGTCTTATATCATCTAAACCCATTGTATGATCGGCGTGCTCGTGAGTGAATAAGACTCCATCAATTCTCGAGACATTCGCATTAAGCATTTGTTGTCTAAAATCTGGACCACAATCTACCACATAAGTGTAGTTATCCCATTCAACAAGAATAGAAACTCTTAGTCTTTTATCTTTTGGATTTTCGCTTGAACAAACAGGATGAGTACTCCCAATTATTGGGATTCCCTGTGAAGTTCCAGTACCTAGAAATGTTACTTTCAACAGTTGTTAAGTTTAATACAAAAATAAGCTTATTTTTTTGTTTGAAGTAGTAAATTGATACCTTTGCCAATGTACCCAATACCAATAATATATGGAAGAAATAACGTATAAAGGTGATTTTCAAATTGAGAATATTCCATCGTTAAAAGACAAAGCCCTTAGAATAAACCTAAACAAAGATATTTACGGAACATTTGCGGAAATTGGTGCTGGTCAAGAAACTGTACGACAGTTTTTTAGAGCTGGTGGTGCCTCAGGTACAATAGCAAAAACAATGTCGGCCTACGACAAGGACTTTAGTGACGCTATTTATGGTATTGAAGACGACAAAAGATATGTCACTGAAGCACGTCTTAGAAAAATGCTCAATCATGAAGTTGATCTTATTGAAAAACGTATCAAAAGGGAAAATCATCCTAATAAAATCTTCTTTTCTTACGCAAATACGGTTGCGACTATTGATTTTGCCAAAAAGTACAAAGGACATGGTTGGGTTGGTATAAAGTATCAAGTTGCTCCAGACCAAGAATATAATGATATTGTATTGCACATAAGGTTTAAAGAAAATGATGCGCGTTTACAGCAAGAAACATTAGGTAAGCTAGGTACAAACTTAATATATGGCGCATTTTACAAATACAATAAACCAAGAAAACTTTTAAGATATCTGTACGACCATTTAGATAAAGATCAAATAGAGATTGATACTATCAATTTCTCTGGACCTTTATTTAAAGACGTTGATAACCGATTAATGAGTTTACAACTTGTTAAAAACGGAATGACCGATGCCGTAATGTTTGCTCCTGATGGTAATAACGTATTACCAGCGAGAGTTCTGTACAAAAAAAATATATTGGCTTTTAGAGGTAGTTTTAGACCTGTAACCAAGGTAAACATGGATATGTTTGAAAAATCATATGAAATGTTTATCAAAGAAAATAAGGTTGACAAAAACAAAACTCAAGTAATCTTTGAAATCACTTTATCTAACTTAAGAGCTGAAGGTGAAATTGATGAGCAAGACTTTATGGATAGAGCTCGTTTGCTTTGTTCTTTGGGTCAGACGGTATTGATATCTAATTTCCAGGAATATTACAAATTGGTTGAATACTTCTCTCAATATTCAAAAAATAGAATGGGATTAGCCATGGGAGTTAATAACCTTGTCGATATTTTTGATGAAAAATATTACCGTCATCTTAGTGGTGGAATCCTAGAAGCCTTTGGCAAGTTGTTCTATAAAGACTTACGTGTGTATTTATATCCAATGCTAAACGAAGATGGAAGCTTAACTACAAGTGAAAATCTAAAAGTGCATCCAAGAATGAAGGAACTTTATAAGTTCTTTAAATATAATGGTAAGGTCGTTGACATTACTGACTTTGAAAAGTCTATTTTAACGGTTTTCTCAAGAAAAGTTTTAAAAATGATTGCTGAAGGCAAAGATGGTTGGGAAGAAATGCTTCCTGAAGGTGTTGCTAAATTAATCAAAGAAAAAGCATTGTTTGGATATGAGTCAGAGGAAGAAGTCATTCATGAAGCATAATCAAACGTATTTATAAACAAAAAAGAGCGACAATTTTGTCGCTCTTTTTTGTTTTATCGTAGCTCTTTTTCTCAATCTGCTAAAATTTGAGCAGTATGGTCCTTTGTTTTAACTTTGGTAATTACATCTTCTAACACACCATTTTCATCTATTACAAAAGTAGTTCTGTGGATACCATCGTATTCTTTACCCATAAATTTCTTTGGTCCCCAAACGCCGAATGCTTCAATAACAACTTTGTCTTCGTCTGCTAATAAAGGATATTGAAACCCATATTTATTTTTAAAATTTGTTTGACGTTTAGCACTATCTGCACTAACGCCCAGTATTTCATAACCTTGCGATTGAAATCTTTCATAATTATCATTCAGATTGCAAGCTTCAGCCGTACAACCAGGAGTACTTGCTTTAGGATAAAAGAAAACCACTAACTTTTTTCCAGTATAGTCACTCAAAGAAATAGAATTTCCATCTTGGTCTAAAGCGTTAAATTCTGGTGCTTTGTCACCTACTTTTAAATGCGTCATATTGCTTAATTTTTGTTTTTTGTAAAAATACAATGAATGACAAAGCAAGAAAAGGCACAATTTGTTATAAATACGTTAAATGAGTCATGCTAAATTACAAGCTCTTCAATTAGGATTTTCCAATTAGTCATAACTAATTCTTGTGAAAATCTAATTATATTTTCTTTTGCTTTCTTTCCAAATTTTTGTCTTAGATCATAATTGCTGATTAATATTTTTATTGAGTTACAAAGTTCATCTATATCATTAAACGGTACTAACAAACCATCTTCATTATGCTTAATAATTGCTCTTGGACCTATATCACAATCAAAGGAAACAACTGGTACTCCTAAAGCCATTGCTTCCAATAAGATCAGTGGGAAACCTTCTATACGCGAAGAGCATACTAATAAAGAAGAACCTAAATAAGCTTCTTCAATATTTGAAGTATGATTATAAAACTGTACGTTGTCATTAATCAATAATTCTTTAGCAAGATCTTTTAGCGCCAGTTTTGGATTTTCGTTTCCATATATTTTCAATGTCCAATCGGGAAAATTATCTAATACTTTCTTCCAACTTCTCAAAAGCATGTCAAAGCCTTTTTCATAGCTTTGTCTGCCTACAGCAATAACAACTTTATTCTTTAATTCTGCGGCTTTATTGGAGTATTCTGTAGTGATGGGGTTATTTATCACTTCAAGATTATTTAAGTGACTCCAATGGCTTTTATGTTCTTCAGAAAGCACTACAAACTTATCATAACTAAAACCAGACCTTACAATTAATTGAGTTTTAATAAAATTTATAACTTTATTTTTAAATGATTCAGAACTAAAGCCAAGATTCATCTGTCTTGTGGTATGTCTTTGATAAATTTTAGGAATTTGGTCAGTTAAAAATACACCGAGAGTTAATCCAAATATTTCATCAATGCAAACCATAATTACATCTGGATTAATCTTTTTGATTGCTTTATTTATTGAGTTGACCTTGGTTAAATAGCCAATTGAATTATCCTTAAAACACTTTAAATGGGTGAATTTTATATTTTCATTAATTTCAAAATTGGAATTATTGAGTTTAAACTGGGTGTTCAGTAAAACTATATCTATCTCATAATTGAATTTATTTATAAAATAATTAGTTTGAAAAAGAATCATACGCTCTAACCCTGAAGTACCATTTATTGACCGCACGATATAAGTAACTCTCATTATTTCAATTAACTAAAAACATTAAAAATTATAGAACGAAATATATTAATTTTGAATACAAACATCAAAAAACATGACAAAACAGGAAAAGGTACAGTTTGTTGTAGATACGTTAAACAAGTTATATCCCGAGATTCCAATTCCTTTAGACCATAAAGATCCTTACACACTTCTTATTGCTGTTTTAATGTCTGCACAAAGTACAGATGTTCGGGTTAATCAAATAACACCATTATTGTTTGAACGTGCTGATAATCCTTATGACATGATTAAACTATCGGTTGATGAAATTAGAGAAATCATTAAACCAGTCGGTTTATCACCTATGAAAAGTAAAGGTATTCATGGTTTGTCACATATTCTTATAGAAAAGCACAATGGTGAAGTCCCAAATACATATGAAGAATTAGAAGCTCTGCCTGCTGTTGGTCATAAAACTGCAGCAGTGGTTTTATCGCAAGCATTTGGCATACCAGCGTTTCCTGTTGACACACATATTCACCGTTTAATGTATCGTTGGAATCTTACTAATGGAAAAAATGTTGTTCAAACTGAGAAAGATGCAAAGCGTTTATTTCCTGAAGAACTATGGAATGATTTGCACCTTCAGATTATTTGGTATGGTAGAGAATATTCACCGGCCAGAGGTTGGGATTTAGAAAAAGACATCATTACTAAAACTATAGGTAGAAAAACAGTTTTAGACGACTATTACAAAAAGCAAAAAAAATCCTGATTTAACACAATCAGGATTCTTAACAACTTAATTTAGAAGTGCTTCAAACTTCAATTTATTATAATTTATAACACTTAAAGCCTTTGAATAATCCAAAAGACGTTTTATTGTTTCATCTTTTGGTGTTAGGTTATCATTTTTTGGATTTGGTTTAGAGTAAAGTTTTGCCATATTATCATTTTAAGATTTGATATATGACTAAAACGCAATCTAAAACTCTTTATTGTATCAATTTGTTAAAATTATATTATTCTGCTCTATAACCTTACGCATATTAATAAGTGCATAGCGCATTCTACCTAATGCAGTATTGATGCTAACACCTGTACGCTCTGAGATTTCTTTAAAACTCATATCTTGATACATACGCATTAATAATACTTGCTTTTGGTCTTCTGGTAGTTCTTCAATGATGCGCCTTACATCAGATTCAACTTGTTCCTTAATAATGGATTTTTCAGCATTAAGACTATTATCACTTAAAACAGAGAATATGCTAAATTCACCAGCATTATCAAACTTAGGCATTCTACTATTTTTTCTGAAATGATCAATTACAAGATTATGAGCAATACGCATAACCCATGGTAAAAACTTACCTTCTTCATTATATTTTCCTCTTTTAAGTGTCCTAATTACTTTTATAAAGGTATCCTGAAAAATATCTTCTGTGATGTCTTTGTCATACACTTTAGAATAAATGAAACTGTAAATCTTTTGTTTATGCCTTTCAATTAAAACGGCTAAAGCATTTTCGTCTCCTCTAATGTAATTGCTAACTAAAGCTGCGTCCTGGATAAGTTCGTTTCTCATAATATTACTTTTTATGCTGAGAATAGTGTTCTCAACGTGGGGTTTTAAGCTTTTTTAAAAGTAATATTATGCTATACGCAGGTGTTTTTTGAATGAATGAAGTGTAAATATAACAACAAAGATTTCTAAAAAACAAGAAAACCTTATAAATTTTAACATTTTATCTATCATTTATGCATTTTATCAGCTTAAATAGTTTAGGTATCTTTGCAAAATTATATTCTCAATAATGCTATGAAGACCAATCTGCTCGAAGTAAACCCTAAGGAAAACATCATTATAAAAGGTGCAAAGTTGCATAACCTAAAAGATATTGATGTGGTTATTCCTCGTAATAAATTGGTTGTAATCACAGGCTTATCTGGTTCGGGAAAATCTAGTTTAGCCTTTGACACCTTATATGCTGAGGGTCAAAGACGTTATGTAGAGAGTTTATCGAGTTATGCGAGACAATTCTTAGGTCGGTTAAATAAACCTCAAGTTGAATATATTAAAGGTATTGCGCCAGCTATTGCCATAGAACAAAAGGTAAATTCAACCAATCCAAGATCAACTGTTGGAACAACAACAGAAATCTACGATTATTTAAAGCTATTATTTGCCAGAATTGGTAAAACCTACTCACCTATTTCTGGTAATGAAGTTAAAAAGCACACAGTAACTGATGTTATCGAACACATCAAAACTTTTGAAGAAGCTTCTAAGCTTCTTCTGCTCTCACCTATTATTCTTGAAGAAAATAGAACAGTAGAAAACAAACTACAAACGCTTCAACAACAAGGTTATGCTCGTATTAAAGTGAAAGATGAAGTTTTAAGAATAGATGATGCTTTAAAACAAAATATAACTTCTGATAAGGACTTATTTTTAGTTGTAGATAGAATTGTTTTTAAAGACGATGAAGACTTCTTAAATAGATTAGCTGATGCTATTGAAACTGCTTTTTTTGAAGGTGTTGGCGCTTGTATAATAGAATCGCTTGCTGATAAAAAGCAAATAATCTTCAATAATAAGTTTGAATTGGATGGCATGACATTTTTAGAGCCCAATGTACATCTATTCAGTTTTAATAATCCATATGGTGCTTGTCCTAAATGTGAAGGATATGGTGATGTAATTGGTATAGATGAAGATTTGGTGATACCAAACACAGGACTTTCAGTATATGAAAATACTATTTTTCCTTGGCGAGGTGAAAGTATGAGCTGGTATAGAGACCAATTGGTAAACAATTCACATAAATTCGATTTTCCGATTCACAAACCTTATTTTGAGTTGAGTGAAGAACAAAAACGACTTATCTGGAAAGGTAATCAATACTTCGAAGGATTGGACAGTTTCTTTGCTGAACTGGAATCTAAAGCTTATAAAATTCAGAATAGAGTTATGTTATCGCGTTATCGTGGTAAAACGAAATGTAATGTTTGCAACGGCAAACGCTTACGCAAAGAAGCCAATTATGTAAAGATAAATGGCGCTACTATAACTGACTTAGTCGACTTACCACTTAATGAACTTACTGAATTCTTCAAAAATTTAGAGCTCAACGACTATCAAAATAAAGTAGCAAAACGTTTGTTGACTGAAATTAACACACGTTTAGAATTCCTTTCAAACGTAGGCTTAGATTATTTAACGCTTAACAGAAGATCTAATACGCTTTCAGGTGGTGAAAGTCAACGTATCAATTTGGCAACATCTTTAGGAAGTAGCCTTGTAGGCTCTATGTACATTTTAGATGAACCTAGTATTGGTTTGCATCCTAAAGACACCGAGAAACTCATCAAAGTACTACAATCGTTACGCGATTTAGGCAATACTGTAATTGTGGTTGAACATGATGAAGACATCATGAAAGCTGCTGATGAGATTATAGATATTGGTCCTGAAGCTGGCACATTTGGCGGTGAGGTTGTTGCGGCAGGAACTTTTAAAGATATTCTTATTTCCGATACACTTACTGGAAAATACCTTAATGGGAAACTAGAAATTGAAGTGCCTGAAAAAAGAAGAACTTCAAAATACCATATAGATATTGTTGGTGCCAGAGAAAATAACCTTAAAAACATAGATATCACTTTTCCTTTAGATATGCTAACTGTTGTTACTGGTGTATCTGGAAGCGGAAAAAGTACGTTGGTTAAAAAGATTTTATTTCCTGCAATTCAGAAAAAACTAACTGGATTTAGTGATAAAGTTGGCCAGTTTACAGAATTAGCAGGAAACTTTACTAACATCAAACATGTAGAGTTTGTTGACCAAAACCCAATTGGTCGTTCATCGCGCTCAAATCCTGTAACTTATGTAAAAGCTTATGATGACATTAGAGCATTATTCGCTTCTCAAAAATTGAGTAAAATAAGGAATTACCAAGCCAAACATTTCAGTTTTAATGTTGATGGTGGCCGTTGTGAAACATGTAAAGGTGAAGGTGAAGTGACTATAGAAATGCAGTTTATGGCAGATGTGCATTTAACCTGTGAGACTTGTGGTGGAAAGCGTTTTAAAAAGGAAATATTAGAAGTTACGTTTGAAGGTAAATCTATCCATGATATTCTAAGCATGACAATAGATGATGCTATCGATTTCTTTACAACGTATAAGGAAACTAAAATTCAAAAGAAATTGCAACCACTTCAAGATGTAGGCTTAGGTTATGTTACATTAGGTCAGTCCTCTTCTACCCTTTCTGGTGGTGAAGCGCAACGTATTAAGTTGGCAACATTCCTAGGAAAAGGTAGTAAAAGTGATAATGCCTTATTCATCTTTGATGAACCTACAACAGGTTTACATTTTCATGATATTCAGAAATTATTAAAGTCATTTCAAGCTTTAATAGAAAAAGGTCACTCTATTATTGTCATAGAACATAATATTGATTTAATTAAGTGTGCTGACCATGTTATTGACTTAGGACCTAATGGTGGAAAACAAGGCGGAACTCTTGTGACAGAAGGTACACCAGAAGAAATTGCTAATAATGCAGATTCTGTTACAGGAAAATATCTTCAGGAAAAACTGTAATATCTTTTAAGAGTTTATCATCCCAAAGAAAAACAATGACACTGTAGATATCATAACCATGATAGAAAACATAAAAGTAATTACAAAACTTTTTAGAAATGTTGTAAACCAATGTCTTTCATAAAATTTTAGTAATGCTACATAAAAATAGAAAAATGTAGACAGTACAATTAAAAGGCTAATCCAACCAGGAATTTCAAACAAGAATCTATCTATCGCCATCAATAAGGCAAACAGTGTAAATAAAAACGAAAACAAATAGAATGTAAATACTAAATGATGAGAGTAACGACCTCTTTTAAAGTATAATATTTTGAGCATTAAAGCGAAAAGCGGCAGTAAAATAAACATAGAAATTGGCACTGCATCAAATGCTCGTCGGAGTGCATTACCTAAACCAGTACCTTTGGCCATGTTGACCACACCTTTGTATATGCCTTTTTCAAAATACCCAGCATCATCAGACATACCAAGCTCCTTGTAAATGACTTTATCTTTTGCGCCACTATTTATCAATGAGTCTATTTTCTTTTTATCAAAGTCCCAATCTATAAGTTGATTTCCATTTTCTGCCTGAATTAAAGAATCAACTTGTTTAATATCTACTTCGTCAATACCTAATGCATCTTTGCTCTTATCTAAAGTCTTAATGATTTCTTTTCTTTGAGTCGAATCAATCTCAACAACTACATTATCTTTTTCGTTAATTTCTAAAGGTGTATTTGCAATTCTTTCGTTGATTTCATTTGCGCCTTTTTCCCAATTAGCAATTGTAAATGAAGACAAAAAGAAGAAAATCACAGAAACAAAAAGATACATCTGTGCAGGATGCAAATACATCAATCTTTGACCGTTTACAAATCTTTTAGCTAAATAACCTGGCTTGAACATCAATGGTAAGAAGCTCTTTAAGAATCGCGCATCAAAAGAAAAGTAATTACTAATTGTGTTGTAAAACAATACACCTATTGTGAGTTCGTCATTTGTTTTCTGACCACAATGCGGACAAAATTTAAAACCCTGTTCGTATTGGTTTTCACAATTTTTGCATGTCTCTAAGTTTTCGCTCATTGGTCTTAGTTAGCTACGATTAAAGATAAAGAATTTTATAATTTATAAGTACTAATTGAAAAATGAATATTACTAACTTAGACATTATACAGCTCATCATATTCGTAACATAGTGTATTTGTTAGATTTAAAATAATGGCACGTTAATTGAAAACTCAAAAGTAGAACGTAAGCCTAAAAGTCCTAAACGAGTTAGAGACTAGGTGAATCTAAAAACCTATAAGTATGAAAAAACAAGTACTTTTTATGGCAATGGTGTTATTAGGAATAACATCTGCTACAGCTACAACAGCAGGATATGCTGTTTCAAATGGGGAAGATTTAAATAAAAAACGTTACCATTTTACACAACCGATAACGTTTGTAGAACGTGGTATTGAATTTTTAATCTTTCCTGACGGAAGTTTCGATTTTAACACAGATCTGTTTAATTCAGAACCATATCATGACGACTTCTATTATAAACGAAATCGTCGTAATATAAATAGAACATATGGCGCACCTAGAAGCGGCTATTCTGAAAATGGTGGTATTCTTATAAGACACAATAGATTTGGTCAAGTAAGACGTATTGGGAATGTTTTTCTTAATTACGATAGACAAGGTCGTTTAAAAAGAGTTGGCACTTTATATATAACCTACAGAAGAGGTAGAATGACACAAGTTGGTGGATTACGATTATTATATAATAGACATGGTGAGATAATTGGTTCAAGAGGACAAATTAATTTCAATAATACGACTTGTGGTCTTTGGGATAATGAATTTTTCAATTCAGATTACACCTTTAATGATTATGATTTTAATCCATGGGAATCTGGTTGGGAAAGCGACAATGATTATTTCTATTACCGAAAAAATGGAAAAGTTAAAAGACATAAGAAAGTGAACAGTCAGCATCGAGGATAAGGCTTCTTTAGTTTAGGTAAAAATAAAGCCCTGAATAGTATAGAGAACTGTTCGGGGTTTTTACTGAAAATAATTACAGTACTTAATATCAATTAGTTATGTTTTTTGGCATGCTGTTTGATCTCTTAATAATGAGTTTAATCTTAAAACCTATTAATTATGAAACGGATATTATATTTATTTACAGTTTTGGTTGCTTTTAGCACAACTGTATTTGCAACCAACACAGCTACAGAAGCAGAAGCTTCATTAAACAATTTTGTGAGAGGTTACGGAAATTCTTTCATTTTTAATGAGGCAGGCATTGAGTTCTCAGTATATGCAGATGGGCAATTTGACTTTTACATGCCTAATTACGGACCAGATGTAAGTGTTGGAATTAATGCACCTGGATTCACCTTAAGTTTTAATGGTGGATTTGATTACAACCCATATGTACAGTATGACAGCTTTGGTGCGATCATTCAAATTGAAAATACACCAATATTCTATGATTTTTATGGAAGAGTAAATCAAATTGGTAACATCTTTATCAATTATAACAACTTTGGTAGGATTAACAGAATTGGTGGGTTAAACATATACTATAGAAATAATGTCTTTTGGAGATATGATGGATTCATTAATGTTTACAATAGAGTATATGTTTGGAGACCTTGGCATAGATTTTACATGGTTCCACCAGTAAATTTCTGTGTAGTTAATGTGAATCCATATAGACAGTTTTATAGACCTGTAAGACACATTTGGTATAGACCATATAGAAACAATCTGAGACACTTTGCAGTTCATAATGGAAGACGTGGAAATGCTCAAATAACTAGAAGGAATAGAAGAATCAATGAAAGGTATGTACAACGACCTAGAACAAGAGCAGAGCGTGCAACGAGAACACGAGTAGAACGCAGTAATAGAGAAATAACGAGGACTAGAAATACACGATTGACTAGTAATGACAATACAAGAAGGAGAACGACACGCAGCGTAGAAACTAGAACTAGAAATAATTCTATTGACGCAACACCAAGTACTAGAACTGGAAATACAAGATCTATTAGAAGTACGAGATCTACGGATAGAGTGACTACTCCAAACAGAAGTACCTCCAATAATACTAGATCAATTAGAAGTAATCGTTCAACTGAAAACAGTAGAGTTTCTAGATCAAACAGAACGTTTAGAAGTTCTGAAAGCGCAAGAGTTTCAAGCAATTCTAATAATAATGTGACCAGAAGCAGAAGTGCTGTGTCTAACAAAGTAGAAAGAACAAATAGAAGTTCATTAAATAGTAGAAGTACAAGCAGTAGAAATACAAGAAGTACAATACAAAGTAAAAGAAAGTCATCTTCAGTATCGACGAGATCTAATCAAGGGAGAAGTAACAATAGAGCTTCTTCAAGATCTAACACAAGACGATCTAGAGGATAAATGAAATAAAGATTTTTTGGTTGGTTAGTAGAAATCCTGTGATGTTTGCCTTAAAGCACTTATGGGATTTCTCAGTTAGAAAGCATCTGTAATCGCAGATGCTTTTCTATTATTCCAAAAGTAAATTACCTAATTTTTCAGTAAGTGATTTTCTACTATAGGGTTGTAAACCAATAGCATTTACTTTAAGATCATTATTTTTAAATAATTCAAAATACTTTAATATCTGTTCTTTTAATTGATTCTTGTCTTGATACTTAAAATACGAGCCTGTATTTGTAGATTTAATAATTTGTTCTATATCTGAATTCTCAGGACCAATTGCTAATATTGGTGTTTCAGAAATCATATACTCAAATAATTTCCCAGGAATGATTGCTTTTGTGTCTTCAGAATCAATCTCAATGAGTAATAAAGCCTGAGACTTCATTTGATATTTTATAGCTTCTTCGTGATTAACGTATCCAACAATATTTAGATGGTTATTTAATCCTGAAGCTTCTATTGAAGAAACGACATCATCACTAACAACACCAATTAAGTTCAATTGAAAAGCTTCTGAAAATTCACTGTTCTCATTTATTAACTCTGAAAGTACTTGCCAAAGTATTAATGGATTTCGCTCAGATAACAATGAACCAATATGTGATAGCGTAAAATTCTTATCCTTCTCTTCTACTCTTACAGAATGCGAATCATAACCATTAGTGATTACTGTAATAGGCTGCTCGGTCTTAGTTTCAAATTCTTGCTTGGTATGATTGCTTGTTACAATGATATGGTCAGCAGAATTCAACACTTCAGATTCTAAAGCAATATGTTTTCTTGCAGAAGATTTTGTTAGTTTTAGTGCCTTATGATAACCTATTGTAGTCCATGGATCTCGAAAATCTGCAAACCATTTTACTTTATTTAACTTTTGTAATTGTAAACCTACAAGATGTAAACTATGCGGTGGACCAGTTGTAATTATGGTCTCTATATTTTTTTCTTCAATATATTTTGAAAGAAAAGCTACTGAAGGTTTTATCCAATTTTTCCGAGCATCTGGTATAAAGAAGTTGCCTCTAACATAAAGCATCAAACGTTCTATAAAAGATTGCTTCTTTTTCTTCGGAATAACCCCAGAACTTATAGATTTTGTGCTCTTTTTAGAAAATAGCTTAGCTAAAGCATATGGTTCTTTAATCGGTTGTTTAATAATGATAATCTCATTAGGAATATCACTTATTAAACTTTCATCTACAATAGGATAACTCGGATTTTCTGGGCAATATACAATGGGGTCTATGCCAAACTCTGGTAAGTACTTTACAAATTTTAACCAACGTTGTACGCCTGGTCCACCAGCTGGTGGCCAGTAATAGCAGATGATAAGTACTTTTTTCTTGTTCATAACTTTCATTCCTTCGAAAGCTGGAATCTATATGTTTTCAGAAATTTAAAGAGATTCCTGCCTTCGCAGGAATGACAACAATTAAGCTTCTTTCTTTTTAAAACTAAAAAATAGTCCTAACCCTAATAAGATAACAAATATACCTGTACTAGCTAAAGCAATGGTACTGCCAGTTTTAACAACTTTAGGCTCAAACTTAAATTCTATAGTATGGTTACCTTTTGGTAATTTCATACCTCGAAGAACATAATTAACACGATCATGAGAAACTTGTTCGCCATTTAAATAGGTTTGCCAACCTTTACTATAATAAATTTCAGAAAAAACTACAAAACCATCATTTGGATTAGATGAAGCATACTTTAAATAATTTGGTTTAAAAGCTTTTAATTCAATCGAAGCCATGGAATCAACAACAAAAGTAGCGTCAGAAAGCATCTCACTTGTAGTCACAGCTACGTCCTTAGTTTTTAAATCATCAAGTGCTTTAATTTCTGCATTTGCACTTTCAACTTTTTTGAGATTTTTAATAAACCAGGCATTACCGTTTGGCTCTGTATATGCTGTAGTTGCTCTGGTTTGTCCTTGGTCATTAGCTTCAATAACATATTTGGTATTCAACATGTTAAGAACTTCGGGGTTGTTCTTATACACATGAAACTCTAATAATTCATTATAACGACCCAGCTTTGCGGCGTGATATCCAAATAACGAATTGTGATAGTAAGATGCTTTTGCTGGCGCATTACTGGCAGCATCAAAAACTCTAAAATGACTATTGTCTTTTAATATTTGTTTATCTGCCGTATTTGGCTGATAAGGCTTGTCTACTCGTAATGCTGATACAAAATCATCATTATTGACATATCCTTTATTTATTGACACCAAATCAAATAGAATTAAAACTGCAAATACGACTACCACAATATTTTCATTAAGCTTTTTCTTAATAAACAAGAAAACCGCAGCGGCTGAAAGTAAAACAAGTAAAAGTGTTCTTAAAGTGTCTGTTGTAAAAAGTGACTTTCTATCTTTAATTAATGCATCTACTAAAGGTTCTGGAATACCATTATCTCTAAAACTTTCAAAATCAAATAATGAAGATTTAAATAATAAAAAGATGATACATAAGCCTGCTGTAATAGTAACTGAATACATCAGAGCTTTAAGCTTTTCTTCATCTTTTTCAAAATCATTAAATAATCTCATTAATGCAAAAACACCCAAAATAGGTATACATAATTCTAATATCACTTGGATAGAACTAACTGCTCTAAACTTGTTATATAACGGCACGTAATCAATAAAAAAGTCGGTTAAAAACCCTAAGTTTTTACCATAAGACAGTAATAATGACAAAATTGTTCCGCCAACTAACCACCATTTTAGTCGACCTTTTACTAGGAATAAGCCCAATACGAATAAGAAAATTATAACTGCACCCACATATGCAGGTGCTTCAACTATTGGCTGATCTCCCCAGTACATTGGGGCGTTTTTAGTCACTTCTAACGCTTCCATTGGTGACGCGCCCAGAGTGACATAAGTTTTATAGGTTTCAGAATCTTTTCCTATATCTTCTGAATTTCCTCCACCCATAAACTTGGGAATAAACAGATTAAAGGTTTCAGCTAATCCGTAACTATATTCTGTAATATAGGATTTATCTAATCCTGAAGTCACTTCCTTTTCCGTACCATCAGGATTGATTGTTAATTCGCTTTTACCGCGTGTACTTTCTTTGACGTACTCTTGAGTAGCTAATATATTCGTCGCATTTAAACCAACAGCCAATATTGCTGCAACGGATAACAAACCTACTGATTTAAAGAAATGAGGTAATTCTTTTTTCTTGTAGGCATCAATCAAATAAACAATTCCTAAGACAATGACTAACAATAATAAATAATAAGTCATTTGGTAATGATTAGCTACCAACTCTAGTCCTAAGGCAACTATTGTAAGTAAAAATCCCGAAATGTATTTCTTTCTAAAGGTTAGCAAAATTCCAGCTAAAACAAGCGGCATATAAGCAATGGCGTGTGCTTTTGCATTATGCCCAACACCTAATATTATGATGAGATATGTTGAAAAACCGAAAGCTAATGACCCCAAAGCAGCAAGCTTAAAATCAACCTTGAGGACTAACAATAAAATGTAAAAACCAATAAAATAAAGAAACAGATAGTCAGCTGGTCTTGGTAAAAATCTAAGACTTAAGTCGAGCTTTTTAATATAATTATGGGGATACTTTGCGCCCAACTGATAGGTTGGCATACCACCAAATGCACTGTTTGTCCAATATGTTTCTTCACCAGTATCCTTAGCAAATTCTTTCTGTTGTTGAGCCATACCAATATAGTGCATAATATCGCTCTGAAATATTTTTTTTCCCTGTAAAACCGGACTAAAATATGCTAAAGACAATACCACAAAGCCAATAATAACAAGAATATGTGGTAGTAAACGTTTTAAAGAAAATGCCATGAAAAAATCCTAAAAATTGAATCTGAAAAGTAATTATTTTTTTGGTAAGAAAAGAAGATTAATCAATTTCTTCAAAATCAATATACTCACCAACCTTTTCGTTTGATGATTTTGTTTGGTTAGGCATTTTGTCAATTATTGTTTCACCTTCTTTACGCTTTTGCTCAGTTCTTTGTTGAGCTTGATTCTGAAAACCACCAAACTGCTGACCAAATCTTTCTTGAGCTTTCTTAGCGGCAAACCTCATAAGTACAGGTGCAAATATTCTAGATAGAATCTTTAACCCGTAGTACACTAGTAAGATGATTAGAATTGTTCTTAATAAGCCCATAAGCTCAAGATTGTTATATTGTTTAATATATTATTCAAAAATACAATTATACACATTTATAATCCGTTATTATTCCTTAAAAAAAGTATAAAATACATATATTTGAATTTAAACCATAGATAAATGCGAAGACTCAAATCACTTTTAATTTTTACTGCTCTACTTACCTATTCCTTTTCTTTTGCACAATATACAGACGTGATTAACTCAAATCGTCCTGGTGTTTCAGAAAGTGCCTTTTCTGTCGGGACCAATGTTGTTCAATTTGAAGCAGGGGCATTTACTGTTAACGAAGAACATTCTAGATTAAATTATGATGTTTCGGGATTTGGGCTAGACTTTGCAATCCGATATGGCCTATTATTTGAAGAGTTAGAATTACAGCTAGATGGTGTATATCAAAATGACACACAAACTATAAACAGTTCAGCAGTATCAGTAGAAAATCCAAGAGCCAACTTTAGAAATCTTACTTTAGGTGCAAAGTATCTACTTTACGATCCATACAAAAATGCAGAAGAGGCTAAACCAAATTTATACAGCTACCATGCGAATAGAAAATTTCAGTGGAAATCACTAATTCCTGCTGTATCACTATTTGTTGGGGCAAATTTTGACACAGAAAATAATCCTTACACAGGTCCTGGAATAGAAGGATTTAGTCCTAAGGTAATGCTTGCGACTCAAAATAATTTTAATGGCGGCTGGGTATTTGTAATGAACCTTATTAAAGATAGAATTGGTACAGATTTCTCTGATTTTCAATATATTTTAACACTGACACATTCTTTCACACCACAATGGGTTGTTTTTGGTGAAACACAAGGGATCAAGAGTGATTTTTACGCTGATAATATTTTTAGAGTTGGTGGTGCTTATTTATGGAGTTCAAATTTTCAGCTAGATGCGAATATTGCTTTTAATACTAAGGATACTCCTTCAATTTTTAATATTGCCTTTGGTGCTTCTTATCGATTAGATTTTCATCAAGATAAACAAATTGATAACGGCAACGGAAATACTGGAAAATTCAAGAAAAAAAGAAAAAACAAAAAGAAGAAAAAGAAAAAGGAAGATACTGACGACGATCTATAACCAGCCACATGATTACAATTAAAGAAGCTATAAGTAAAAAGGACCTTAAAGCATTTGTAAAGTTTCCTTTCTCGCTATATAAAGATTCTGAATATTGGGTTCCTCCAATAATTAAACAAGAACTTGAAACATTTAATAAAGATAAAAATCCTATTTTCAAGGATGCTGACGCTCGCTTTTTTCTCGCTTTTAAGGACGGGAAAGTTGTTGGTCGCGTAGCAGCAATTATTAACTGGTTAGAGATTAACAATCAAGGCATAAAAAAAATGCGTTTTGGTTGGTTTGATTTTATTGATGATTTAGAAGTAAGCAAGAAACTTCTAGAGACTGTAGAAACGATTGGAAGGAAAAATAATCTTGAGTATACTGAAGGTCCGGTAGGATTTTCTAATTTAGATAAGGTTGGTATTTTAACAGAAGGGTTTGAAAACATTGGCCCAATGATTACATGGTATAATTATCCTTATTATGTAAATCATTACCAAGCACATGGTTTCATAATTGAAAAAAAGTATTCAGAAAGTAAGTTTCTATTTGAAAATGTAAAACCAGAGGCCTTTAAAAAAGCACAAGAACTTATTAAACGAAGATACGGACTTAAGGCTCTAAAGTTTACGAAGACAGAAGAAGTCATGCCTTACGCGGATAGAATGTTTGACTTATTTAATGAAAGTTATGCTTCGTTATCTTCATTTGTTGAAATTACTGATATTCAAAAAGAATATTTCAAGAAGAAATTTATAAGTTTTGTTAATCCTGAATACATAAAATTTGTTGTGGATAGTGAGGACAAACTTATTGGTTTTGCTATAGTAATGCCTCGTTTTGCTGAAGCGCTTCAAAAAATTAAGGGTAATTTATTTCCTTTTGGCTTTAGGCATATTTTAAAAGCCAAGAAAAATAGTAAAGATGTTATTTTCTATTTAATAGGGATACATCCAGAATATCAGAATAAAGGTGTACATGCTGTGATTTTTAATGAATATTATGAAGTTTTCACTGAAAAGGGTATAAAAACTTGCTACAGAACACCAGAACTAGAGGATAATGAAGCTATCCATAAAATTTGGAAACATTTTGATCCAGTAGTATACAGACGTCGAAAAACATTTAAAAAGGATTTATAATTAAAAAAGGCTTTACGATATGTAAAGCCTTTACTATTTTTAATTTACAACGTTGGTTACTCACCCATTGCAGCAATTAAAGCTGCAGACATTCTTCTGTAAGTACCATTTTCTAAACGTTCTCTAATAGCGTCAAAAGCGTCTAAAGTTTCTTTGACATCTTCTAATGTATGTGTTGCAGTTGGAATCATTCTTAATAAAATTAATCCTTTAGGTATAACAGGATAAACTACTATAGAACAGAATATTCCGTGATTTTCTCTTAGATCTTTAACTAATGCCATTGCTTCAGGAATGCTACCTTTTAAATACACTGGTGTCACACAACTTTGAGTAGTTCCTATATCAAAACCTCTCTCTTTTAACCCAGATTGTAATGCATTTACATTTTCCCAAAGTTTAGCCTTTAACTCTGGCATAGTGCGTAACATTTCTAAACGCTTTAATGCACCGACTGTTAATTGCATCTGTAAAGACTTTGCAAACATTTGAGAACGTAGATTATATTTTAGATAATCAATAATCTCTTTATCACCTGCTATAAAAGCACCTGTACTTGCTAAGGATTTTGCGAATGTTGCAAAATACACATCTATATCATCTTGTACACCTTGCTCCTCACCTGCTCCAGCACCAGTTTTCCCTAAAGTACCAAAACCATGAGCATCATCAACAAGAAGTCTAAAGTTGAATTTCTTTTTTAATTCTACAATTTCTTTTAATCTTCCTTGCTCACCACGCATACCAAATACACCTTCAGAAATCACAAGAATTCCACCACCTGTTTGCTCGGCCATTTTCGTAGCGCGTTCAAGATTTTTCTCTAAGCTTTCAATATCATTATGCTTATACGTAAAACGCTTGCCCATGTGTAATCTTACACCATCTATAATACATGCATGAGAATCCACATCATAAACTATAATGTCATCTTTAGCAACAAGTGCATCAATAGTAGACATGATTCCTTGATAACCAAAGTTTAATAAATATGCAGCTTCTTTACTTACAAAATCAGCCAATTCATTTTGCAATTTTTCGTGAAGATCTGTATGTCCAGACATCATTCTTGCTCCCATCGGATAAGCAGATCCATATTTGGCAGCAGCCTCTGCATCAACTTTCCTTACCTCCGGATGGTTTGCAAGACCTAGGTAATCGTTAATACTCCAAGTTATAACATCTTTTCCTTGAAATTTCATTCTGTTAGAAATTTCACCCTCCAATTTCGGAAAAACAAAATACCCTTCAGCCTGAGAAGCCCACTTCCCTAACGGTCCTTTGTCTTTGTAAATTTTATCAAATAAGTCCTTCATAAATAACGGTTGCTATTACTTGTGCCTGCACTGTTTTGTACTCACACCTTAAGTTAGTTAATCTAGTTCAGTTGGCAAAATTAGGTAATATTATGATGATAGCATAATATTATTCCATTAACTATTAACCGACTTTTAAACATAAAAAAACCTATCATTTAACGTGATAGGTTCTTGTTTATTAGTTCGTTAGCTTATTTAATATACTCTATCGGAGCATGTACTTCATTCTGACTATCAAAAAATCCTTGATCTTCCATCCATTTGTCATTATAAACTTTACTCATATATCGAGAACCGTGATCTGGAAAAACAACGACAATTTTATCAGAATTTTTAAATTCACCTTGCTCATTAAGTTGCTTTAATGCCTGCATCGCCGCACCACTTGTATAACCTACAAAAAGACCTTCAGTTCTTGAAATTTCTCTTGCAGTATGGGCACTTTCTTCATCGGTTACTTTAACAAACTTGTCGATTAAATCAAAGTCTGTTGCCGTTGGAATAAGATTTTTTCCTAATCCTTCTATACGGTATGGGTAAATTTCTTTTTCGTCGAACTCTCTAGTTTCATGATATTTCTTTAGTACAGAACCATAAGCATCAACACCAATTATTTTAACCTCAGGATTTTGTTCTTTAAGATATTTAGCAATACCAGATATTGTTCCACCTGTACCACTACACGCCACTAAATGCGTGATTTTACCTTCAGTCTGATTCCATATTTCCGGTCCGGTTGATTTATAATGCGCATCAATATTTAACTCATTAAAATATTGATTTATATAAATAGATCCTTTAATCTCGTCATGCAAACGTTTTGCTACCTGATAATATGATCTCGGATCATCAGCCTTAACGTGCGCTGGGCAAACATATACTTTTGCACCCATTGACTTTAACATATCTATTTTGTCTGCCGAAGACTTTGAACTTACAGCAAGAATACATTCATAGCCTTTTAAAATACTCACCATTGCAATACTAAAACCGGTATTACCCGAGGTTGTCTCAATGATTGTATCTCCAGGAGTTAAAATTCCCTTGCGCTCAGCTTCTTCAATAATATGTAATGCTATTCTATCTTTGGAAGAGTGACCAGGATTGAAGGCTTCTACTTTAGCATAAAACTCACCATCAAAATCTTTGGTCATTTGATTTAGTTTAATAAGCGGTGTACTACCTATCAGTTGTAATACATTATTAAACACATTTTTGTTTTTGTCCATAAATGTTAGTTAATGAGAGTAACTTTTATATACTCTAAAACCCCACAAAACTAATCAATTTTTTTTAATTACTCATAAATACCTTCTAAATCTAAAAGAAATGCAAATTCTTCTGCATCTTCCTTTAAACTTTCGAATCTTCCAGAAGCACCTCCATGACCGGCATCCATATTAGTTCTAAGTAAAATCTTATTAGAATCTGTTTTTAAATCTCTTAATTTTGCTACCCATTTTGTCGGTTCCCAATACTGTACTTGTGAATCATGAAGACCAGAGGTCACTAACATATTTGGATAATTTTGTCCTGTTACATTATCATAAGGTGAATAAGACTTCATATAATTATAAAAGGTCTCTTCGTTAGGATTTCCCCATTCATCATATTCCCCAGTTGTTAAAGGAATAGAATCATCCAACATTGTTGTTACCACATCCACAAAAGGTACAGAGGCTACCACACCATTATATAAATGAGGAGCTTCGTTAACAATAACACCCATTAATAATCCACCTGCACTTCCACCCATTGCATATAGATGTTTAGCGGATGTATATTCCATAGAAATTAAATACTTAGAACATGCTACAAAATCTGTAAAAGTGTTTTTCTTATTTAGAAGCTTTCCATCGTTATACCAATCTCGCCCTAAATATTCACCACCTCTGACATGAGCTATAACATATATAAAGCCTCTATCTAATAAACTTAATCGGATGGTTGAGAAATAGGGATCTACGGTAGAACCATAACTACCATATGCATATTGTAACAATGGATTTTTACCGTCCATAGTTATTCCTTTTCTGTAAACCATAGACATAGGAATTTTGGTACCATCATCTGCCGTTGCCCAAATACGCTTAGAAGTGTAATTTTCTTTTTTAAACTTACCTCCTAAAACTTCTTGCTCTTTTAAAACTTTTTTAGATTTAGTGTTCATGTTAAATTCTATAACAGAAGCTGGTGTTGTTAAAGAATTATAGGCATATCTAAGTACGTCTGTATCAAATTCAACATTGGTAGTTGTGTAAGCAGTATAAGTTTCACTATTAAAAGGTAAATAGTATTCTTCGTTTGTGAAAGATGAAATAATTCGAATTTCATTTAGTCCATTTTCTCTTTCACTAACGACCAAAAAGTCCTTAAATATATCTATGTTTTCAATTAAAACAGACGCTCTATGTGCTATTACTTCCTGCCAATTTTCAATGTTCCTCTCATTTTCCTTACAACGCATTAATTTAAAATTAGTGGCATTATCTTTATTTGTAAGTATGTAGAAATAATTCTCAAAATGTGAAATACTATATTCTAATGCTCTAACTCTCGGGCAAAAAACCTCAAAGTTGCCATTAGGTTTATCAGCATTAAGAATATGATATTCATTAGTAAGTGTACTGTAGCAAGCTATAATGATGTATTTTCTAGACTTTGACTTGTACACGGTAGCACCAAAAGTATCGTCAGATTCTTCGTAAACAAGTGTGTCTGAGTTTTGCCCTAAGGAATGTTTAAAAATTTGAAATGCTCTTAATGTTACTGGGTCCTTCTTGGTGTAAAACAATGTTTTGTTGTCATTAGCCCAAGACGAAGATCCAGTTGTATTTTCTATAGCTTCAGACTTGACCTCATCAGTTGCAATAGTTTTAATATGAATAGTGTACTGTCTTCGACCCGTGGTATCAATACCGTAAGAAACCAACTTATTATCTGGACTAATACTTATTCCAACCAATCTAAAGTAGGAATGTCCTTCTGCCATAACATTACAATCAAAGAGCAACTCTTCTTCTGCTTCTAAAGATTCTTTTTTACGAGAATAAATAGGATAATCTTTACCTTTTTCAAATTTAGTGATGTACCAATAACCATTATACTTATAGGGAACCGAGGAATCATCTTCTTTGATTCTTGATTTCATCTCTTCAAACAGGTTTTCTTGAAAACTCTTCGTATGCGTTAGAATTTTATCGCAATAAGTATTTTCTTCATTCAAATACTGAATAACTTCAGGATTTTCTTTGTCGTTTATCCAGAAATAGTCATCAATTCTTAAATCATTGTGTTTCTGTAGCTTTTGCGGAACCTTTTTAGCTCTAGGTGCTTCCAGATTATAAGTTTTATTCATTAGTGTTTTCGATAGTCTAAAAAATGAGCGCAATTTACTAATTTTACGCCTTATTAATTCTAAAATTTATAATCCTATGTTTGGTGATATGATGGGAATGATGAGCAAACTTAAGGAAGCTCAGAAAAAAGTTGAAGAAACGAAAGAACGATTAAATAGTGTCCTTATTGACGAGTCAAGTAGTGACGAAAAATTAAAGGTAAGCATCACAGCCAATAGAACCATTAAATCTATTGAAATAGATGATAATCTACTTGAAGATAAAGAAATGCTTGAAGATTATTTAATTCTAACCATTAATAAAGCTATTGAACGCGCTACCACTATTCATGAAACTGAAGTTGCATCTGTAGCAAAAGCTGGAATGCCTAATATACCTGGTATGGATATGTTTAAATAAGGTATTTATAAACTTAGGGCTCTCGTTTTATCTATAAAAAATACCTTTTGTCTATTCGTCTATTATTTGTAGAAATTCAACAATTAATTTCATTAACACTTTCTTAAACAAATATATTTGGTTCGCTATTAACTAAAGATAATCAATTATGAAGCAATTATTTAGAGTATTAACTTTATGTCTCTTAATTTCATTCACCTCTTGTCAGAATGAAAGCACAGATGACACAAATCAAAATCCTGAATTAAGAGTCGTTGACGGTATTGTTGTTGGAGACGGTGAGGAGGATAAAGAATTAATGTTTAACAAATCTAGTGAGATTTTAATGAAATCCACTGGAAATGCATCTAACTGCGACTATCTTGTTAACGGAGATGATTTACCTAGTTCTGTAAGTATCACTACTACAGCAAAACCTGGGTCTGAAGGTTATTTCTCAATAAACATTAATGATTCAACAGATGTTCTAGCAGGATCTGACATACCTGCCTGGTGTGTAGATGTAGATTTAGGTTTGGGCGCTAATGAAACACACGATTTTACAGTTTATTCTTCGTATGAACCTCTACCTAGTGGTGCATTTGAACATCCAGAAAATTTTGACAAGGTAAATTGGTTATTAAACCAAACTATCATTGGCGAAAATAGTCCAAACGGTCTTGGAGCTTATACCTTTGGACATATTCAATATGCTATTTGGGATTTAATTGATGACTTTAACTGTAATTCTTGTACATACTTAACTGACCCAATTGGAAATTGGAACTCCAATGGTAATGATATCGCAATGGGACAAGAACTTGTTAATTTAGCAAAGAATAACGGTGCTGGATTTACCCCACAATGCGGTGATAAGGTTGGTGTTGTATTAATTCCTAATAACGACAAACAGCCATTAATTATAATGAAAGATTTACCTGAACCTGAAGTGTGTAACGATTGTTTAGGAAAAGTAAATAACATTACATTTAAATGGGATTGGCCTCATGATTGGAGAGTAAGACTGTATCAACGATATAAGAAAACATGTTATGCTGTTAAGATTTTCGATGATGTTGTTGGACAAGATGATTTAATGTCGGTTAGTGGCGCAAATCCAAATGGTACTTTTGGAAAATGGATTTATGTATACGTTGGTAACTGTTATTACACTAAATTTAAAACAAACTGTAGCTTTAACATTGGGCCAGGATATAAACGTGGTGTTGTTGAAGTTGTAAGTGGAACAAGTACTCAAGGTGGTGAACTATGTGAGTATGAATATCAACACTGTTGGTAAAATATTAAAATAAAAAACTTAATAGCAATAAAAAGAGAGATACTTATGTATCTCTCTTTTTTATTTATAAGATTCTTCAAAAACTTAGATATTTCTCAATGTAGTTATTAATTTATTATGCATCTCATCAGTATAATCTATATGAGTTACCATTCTCAATTTATTACTCCCCATTCCAATAATAAAAATATTATTGGCATTTAATTTTTCTATAAAATCATTTTCACCTACTCTATCATTCAACTCAAAAATAATAATATTTGTTTCTAAGGGTTCAACTTTCTTTATCAATGAAAGTTCAGAAAGCGTCTCACCTATTTCGATAGCTTTTTTATGATCTTCTGTTAATCTATCAATATGATTTTCTAAAGCATATAAACCGGCAGCAGCCATATAACCTACCTGTCGCATTCCACCTCCAAATATTTTACGAATTCTAATAGCGTTTTGCATTAACTCATTATCACCTATAAGTACGGAACCCATTGGACATCCTAAACCTTTACTCAAACAAACCGAAATAGTATCAAATAGTTCACCATATTGTTTTGGTGATTCACCTTTAGCTATAAGTGCATTCCATAATCTAGCACCATCTAAATGATATCCGAGGTTATGTTTATCTGCTACCTTTCGTATGCGTTGCAACTCTTCAAAATCCCAACAAGCTCCTCCACCTTTATTAGTAGTGTTTTCAATCGCTATTAAGGATGTTAGTGGACTATGATAAAAATCTGGTGGATTTATTGATGCTTCTGCTTGTTCTGCTGTAAACATACCTCTATGGCCATTTATTAATTTACATGAAATTCCACTATTAAATGACGCACCTCCACCTTCATAATTATATATATGAGCATATTTATCACAAATAACTTGTTCGCCTGGATTAGTGTGTAATTTTAAAGCTGCTTGGTTGGCCATACTACCTGTTGGAAAAAACAACGCCATGTCTTTCCCAAACATTTTAGCGAGTCTTTCTTCTAGTTCATTTACCGATGGATCTTCTTTATACACATCATCTCCTACATCAGCAGATAACATTGCGTCTAACATTTCTTTTGTAGGCTTTGTTACTGTATCACTTCTTAAATCAATAATCATTATTATGTCATTTTTATGAAGATAAAACTACACATTTTAAAAATCCAATTCAAAATTATGGGAATGAAATGATGCATATTATATTTGCTAGAAACTAAAACATATATGATAACTTCCGATCAAATTAAAGATCTTAATTCCCGTCTAGACAAACTTAGACAGTATCTTTGACTTAGATGCTAAACTTATAGAAATCGCTAACGAAGAAGAACAGACGTTCGACCCAAACTTTTGGAACGACTCAAAAAAAGCCGAACAGGTAATGAAATCCTTAAGAGAGAAAAAAAGTTGGGTAAAAGATTATAACACTGCTAAAACATTATCTGAAGACTTAGAAGTCATTTACGAATTTTATAAAGAAGATGAAGCCACTCAAGAAGATGTAGAATATCGCTTTGAACAAGCTACAAATTCCCTCGAAAAATTAGAGTTTAAAAACATGCTTTCGGATGAAGGCGATAGCTTAAGCGCTGTACTACAAATTACTGCTGGTGCTGGTGGCACCGAGAGCTGCGATTGGGCAAGTATGCTTATGCGTATGTATTTAATGTATGCTGAAAAAAGTGGTTTTAAAATCAAAGAATTGAATCATCAAGAAGGTGATGTCGCTGGCATAAAAACAGTAACCCTAGAGATTGAAGGCGACTATGCTTTTGGTTGGCTTAAGGGTGAAAATGGTGTGCATCGTTTAGTTAGAATTTCACCATTTGACAGTAACGCAAAGCGTCATACAAGTTTTGCTTCAGTTTATGTTTACCCTTTGGTTGACGATTCAATTGAAATTGAAATAAATCCAGCAGATATTGAAATTACAACAGCACGTTCTAGTGGTGCAGGTGGACAAAATGTAAACAAAGTAGAAACTAAAGTTCAGCTATTACATAAACCAACCGGTATACAAATACAATGTTCAGAAACACGTTCGCAGCACGATAACCGTGCCAGAGCAATGCAGATGTTAAAATCTCAATTGTATGAAATTGAACTTCAGAAACAAATGGCACAACGCGAAGATATAGAGGCGAGTAAAATGAAAATTGAATGGGGAAGCCAAATTCGTAACTATGTAATGCATCCTTATAAATTAGTAAAAGATGTACGATCTGCTCATGAATCTGGTAATGTAGATGCCGTTATGAATGGTGATTTAGAACCATTTTTAAAGGCCTACCTTATGATGATGGGACAAAAAGAAGAAAACCCAAGTAACTTGTAAATGAAAAGTATTGATACCATAATTTTCGATTTAGGTGGTGTTTTAATAGACTGGAATCCAGAATATGTTTTTCTTGATGTTTTTAATGGTAACAGAGAAAAAATGCAATGGTTTTTTGATAATATTTGCACATCCGATTGGAACGAAAACCAAGATGCTGGCTATCCGCTTCAACAAGCTACAGAAGACCTTGTTAATTTATATCCTGAGTACGAAGAACATATTAGAATGTTCTATGGTCGCTGGGAAGAAATGCTTGGTGATGCTATAGAAGGAACTGTTGATATTCTAAGAAGTTTTATTGACAATCCAGACTATAAAGTTGTGGCCTTAACAAATTGGAGTCACGAAACTTTTCCTATTGCTTTAGAGCGCTTTGAGTTCTTACATTGGTTTGAAGGCATTCTTGTTTCTGGTGAAGAAAAAACACGTAAACCTTTTAAAGAAATTTATGAGTTAACACTTAACCGCTTTAATATAAAAGCAGAAAAGGCTATCTTTATAGATGATAATTTAAGAAATATTGAAGCTGCGATAGAGCTTGGTATTAATGGCATACATTTTGAAACACCAGAACAGTTGCTTGACGAATTAAAGACGTATTCAATAACTATTTAAAATAAGATTCCTGCTTTATCGGGAAAATATATATATGATTACAATTTATCACAACCCAAGATGTAGAAAATCTAGAGAAGGCTTAGAGATTTTAGAGTCTTCTGGTAAAAACTTTGAAATTGTAAAATATCTAGATGAACATTTAAATGAAGACACTTTGAAAGCTATAATCAAAAAATTAGGTATTGCACCAATAGATTTAGTTAGAAAGAATGAAGCTATTTGGAAGTCAGACTATAAAGGAAAAGATTTATCAGATAGCCATATTATTAAAGCAATGGTAAATCATCCCAAATTGATAGAACGACCAATTGTCGTAAATAATAATAAAGCTGTGGTTGGAAGACCCCCAGAAAATATTAAAAACATTATCTAGTATGAAAAAGTCATTATTTTTAATTGTTCTTCTTATTGTAGGCATGGATGGCTATAGCCAAATGACAGGTGGTTTTGGTGGACGAGGTCGGGCGGCCAGAGAGATTAATAGAATTCCACATAATAATTCAGAACCTAGTGAAAAAGAATTAGCCGAACGTGAAAGAAAAATGGAAGAACGTAAAGCGGAGTATATTAATAACTTCTTAACGACTCTAGAGGCAGACGATTTTCAAAAGGAAATAATAAAACAATATCTTTCTAGCTATTACGATGAAAAATTAAAGCTTTATAAAATTCAATACGAAAGATCTTTCGATAGAGAAAAAGCGATTGAAAACCTTAACAATACCCATTTTAAAGAATTAGAAGAACTCATTTCTAAAAATGACATGATCAAACTCAAAGAACTTATAACAGGTGACTTTGACGAAAAAGAGGTTGAAAAAGAAAAGAAGAAAAAGAAGAAGAAAAAAAAGAAAAAGAAGCGAAAAAAGAAAAACGAAGACGAAGAAGATAAAAAAGAAAAAATAGATGAATAAATGCTTTCAATAATAGTATAAGGAATGCTAATTACCATTTAACAAAAGATTAAGTTAGGTAGAAAATAGTAAATGTACTTTTGCGCAACTAAGCACAACTATCATTTATTTTTTTATGAAACTTAATCTTTTTGCATTTCTATTTGCTCTATTTATAACTTCTATTTCATTTGGACAAAAAGATATCACCGTAAAAGGAAAAGTTATTGATGAGGAGCTGAATTTCCCTTTAGAATACGCTACCATAACAATAAAAAGACCTTCTGACAATGCTGTAGTTACAGGTTCAATTACAGATTCAAAAGGTGACTTTTCAGTTGAAATTCCAGCAGGAACCTACAATATATATGTTGAGTATATTTCTTATAAAACAAAAGAATACTTAAACAAAACAATTTCTAAATCTATTAATCTCGGAACAGTCAGCTTATCACCAGATGTCTCATCATTAGATGAAGTTACTATTGTTGCTGAGCGCACAACAGTAGAGATTAAGTTAGATAAGAAAATATATAACGTCGGTAAAGATTTAACCGTGCGAGGTGGCACTGTTAGTGATGTTTTAGATAATGTACCTTCGGTATCTGTAGATGTGGAAGGAAATGTTGCTTTAAGAGGTAATGATGATGTAAGAATTCTAATAAATGGAAAGCCATCAGGTTTGGTAGGTCTTAACTCTACAGACGCTCTAAGACAATTACCAGCTGAATCTATAGAACGTGTTGAGGTTATTACTTCACCTTCAGCCAGATATGATGCAGAAGGATCCGCAGGTATACTTAATATTATTCTTAGGCGTAGCAAATTACAAGGCTTAAATGGAGCTATCACAGTAAATGGTGGCTATCCGACTCAAGCTGGTATTTCTGGAAATATTAACTACAGAACTGGTGATATAAATATATTTAATACCACAAGTTATGATTATAGAGAATCTCCAGGAAATGCTTTAAATGAAACTGAATTTTTTAATGGTGAGGAGCCTAGTACGTTTTTAATTGAAGAGCGCGATTTTGACAGAGAACGAAAAGGCTACAGCACAAACACAGGCATAGAATGGTATGTCAATGAAACGAGTTCTATAACCGGAACCTTTGTGTATCGCGATAGTGATAACGAAAGAAATGCTTTTAATCTAGCAAGAGAATTTGATGCAAATAATAATCTCACAAACACTACAATCCGAAGAGATCCTGAGTTTGAAGACGATAAAACTGTACAATATTCATTAAGCTATGACAAACAATTTAATGGTAACAGCCAACACAAATTAACACTAGATTTTCAGGTTGAAGATAGCCAAGAATTAGAACAGTCACTCATTAATCAAAATGGTTTTGATGTAGAATTCGTTGAAACTGATGAGAGTCAGAACAGAATATTACTCCAAGCAGATTATGTGCAACCTGTTGAGGAAACCGGTCAATTTGAGTTTGGTTATAGAGGTGAATTCTTTGATCTTGTTACCGATTATTTAGTGGAGTCTAGTTTTGATGAAGGAAATACTTTCCAGATTAATACAAATCTTAGCAACAGCTTAGATTTTAAACAACATGTAAATGCTTTTTATAGTCAATTTGGAAATAAGATCGGTGAAAAATTCTCATATCTTCTAGGTTTGCGTTACGAAGGCACTCGCATTACTATAGATCAGGTTACAAGTGGCGATTTTGATAAAAAAGAATACCACCAACTATTTCCAACAGTAAACTTAGCTTTTGAATTATCTGAAGACGAGAATATTACTTTTGGCTACAACAGACGTATTAGAAGGCCACGATCAAGGTTCATCAATCCATTTCCTTCTCGAAGTAGTGCCACTAACCTATTTCAAGGAAATCCAGATTTAGATCCGACTACAACCGATGCTGTAGATTTTGGATACTTCAAAAAAATTGGGAAATTATCTCTAACAAGTTCTATATACTTTCAACATACTAAAGACGCCTTTAATTTTGTAGCATTAAGTACTGATAATTTTTACATTTTTGAAAATAATCAGACCGTTAACATTAACGATTCTAACTTTGATCAACTCAATGAAGATTTTGATTTAATACCTGTTATTAGACGTACACCAATTAACCTAGCAACGAATGAACGCTTTGGTTTAGAATTCACTTTAACCTACAGACCAACCAAAAAATGGAATCTGAACGGTAACTTCAACTTATTTAATTCTAGTACAAGAGGTGATTTTGAAGGACAAAATTTTGATGCTGATAACCTAAGTTGGTTTATAAGATTAAATAATAAATATACGCTTCCTGGTGATATAGATTGGCAAACACGTGTGTTTTACAGAGGTCCAAGCGAAACTGCCCAAAGTAGAAATCAAGGCATATTCTCAACCGATTTAGCCTTCAGTAAAGACTTATTTAAGGATAAAGCTTCTATTGCCTTTAATGTGAGAGATGTTTTTAATTCTCGTAAAAGACGTAGCGATAACTTCACTGACACTTTTAATAACTATAGTGAGTTTCAGTGGCGTGTACGCTCATTCAATGTGGCTTTTACCTATAGGTTTAACCAACAAAAGAAGCGTGAGCGCAATGGTGGAAGAAATGGTGGTGATTTTGAGTTTGAGGGATAAAAGGTTCCAGTATTTTATTAACTAACGGTTGTGTTTCTAAATTCCATTTTTAATTTCATTTATTAACTTTTATAAAAAAAACATCTACCTATTAAAGATAGATGTTATCAATTAATTAGAAGAAGTTCAACAAGTTAAAAGACTCGTCAAACAATATTTTTTTGTTTTTATTTACGTTTAAACATTCTATTAGTCATACCTCGAATGTCATCAATGGCTTTTCCTTTTACTAACCAAGAAATTCCAAATGGTATTACTGCTGTGGTCTCAAAAATATAAACATAGTAATCGTGTATTATAAATTCTTTAGTTATCCATTTCTCAATAACAATACAAATTATAATAAGTGCCACAGAAACAAAAACCGTATTACCACAACATTTATATAATTTATGATTACCATCATCTGAACCTCTTGTAAATTTAAAACGTGACATCCAACCCATACACAAAATAAAAACACCAGCAGCCACTAAATGAATGGTGCTAAATGTTTTATCTATATGCCCAAATAAAGGTTCTAAAGGCGTATTGCATAACTTTTCTATCGCTTCATTTCCACTATCGTAACAACATGTAGGTATTAAAACCACAATCAAAGCTGCTAAACCACCAATATTAGTTAAAAAATCATCGCTTATTTTTTCTGTTGATGTATCTATTTTATAACCTCTATAAGACAATAAAAAGAGTCCAAAAGAAGATAGAATAATGATAAAAATAAGCGACGATAATGTATGGTAATAATAATGACTAATTGATGCTAAAAATTCACCTTTAGCTATTGGCAATACAATTGGTAATAGTAAACCTAATGTACCTATAAGTTTACGGATACGGTAATCTGAGTGTTGTAGGTTTGATTTCATATTATTTATGTATTAAATTCCTTCATTACTTTATCTCGTCATTCTTTCCATAGTACTTTGAATCCATCGTTTTTTTGAATCTTTAATTAGCGTTCCATTATGACGAATAGAATTAATTCCAATAACATGATACTCTGAATTTCGTTTTACCATGATTGGTGATCCGCTATTTCCTCTTTTAGTATCTAAATTATGCTTAAAGGAAGAATTCCTTATTCTTCCTAGTGTGGACTCATCGAGTGTCATAATAAATTGATCAGCATATTCATCTGCTGCTGGATAACCAGCGCAGTATACAGGTTCGCCCTCTTCTAAACTCGTTAAATCCTCTAATATTGGTAAAATTGGGAGATTATCTAAATGCCTGTTATTAGATACGATCTCTTCGGGAATATATATCAAAGCCATATCGTGCGAAATATGTGTTCTTCTTCGTCTAAAACTATAGCCTGGAGCTATACTGATATTTCGACGATAACCTATATTGTAAATAATTGAACCAAGATGCTCATCATTACCTATTTTTGAAGGATAGATTGAGAGTTTATTAGGCTTATTAAGTCCAAATATGAGTCCTGAAACATTATGCGCTGAAGTTAACAGAAAGTTTCGGCTTATAAAGAACGATGTAGAATGATGATCTCTTTCTCCTCGGCGGTTTCTTCTAACATTTTGATAAGCAATACCATCAAACTTTGAAGCTCGTATGGTTTCAATTGAAATTTGATCTGGAAAGTTGTTTTCTGGTGGCATGGTTGGGTTTATTTAATTATTTAAAATCTGTTCTATTCGTATTACTTTTTCTCCTTGGCAATAGGGAAACTTACAAAGTGTAGTCTCATAGCAAATGCCGTTAAACTCGTAGTCTAATTGACCCGAAACCAAAATGCCTATGACTTTATTAGTACATAAATTAAATATCGGAGAACCTGAATTACCCTGAAATCCATCTAAGGACGTATAAAAATATTGAAAAGGAGCATTATCTTCAATGTTAGCATTCAGGGCAATCTTGATTGGTAAACCTGCTGGATGACCTATCATGAAAATCTCAGTTTTATAGTCAATGGAACGTGAATTTTCCCATTCTAAAATTGGTCTTTTAAATTCCCGATCTACTGTAAATTGAACTACATCTAATTCCTCATTTACATATTCAAAGGATTTAGGATAAAAAACGTTAGACTTAGGGATTTTTGATTGTATTTGACCATCACCATTTGAAATGTCATACCCAAAAACGACAACATAATCCTCAATATGCCTTTCAAATACATGCTTAGCAGTTAACATTGAATTTTCGCCAACAATAAATCCTGTACCTGTACCGACAACGGGTTGATTCTTGAAAATTTGGTTGTCACATAGATTATATATTTCACCTAAACTACTCGAAGTATCTAATTGATAACTATCTAACGAATACTTAAACAATTTCTCCTTCTCCATAATTACGGCAACTGATTCAGTCTTTTCAAGAATTGAAGATTGCCATTTGACACTTGAATCTAAATCAGAACGTTCGAATCGACTATCATATCTTTTTTTACCTACTAACCTTTTCGCATTTAGACAAGGTAGATTAATATTTTCTAAATCTTCTTCTTCTGGTGCAGCAACCATGAGCGCCATTTCAACCACAGTTTCAGTCTCCATATCGTAAGCTTCTAGAATTTCCTTTTCTTCGATGATCTGGTCTGGTTCATATATAATAACGTCATCAAACTCCTCAAGAATAACATCAATTACTTTTTCATTCTTAACCTGTATCTCTTTGCTGTAATATTCAAAAAGAAGATAACTCAATGTATCGCCTTTAACAGCATGTATTGCATAGTTTCCTTCCTGGTTTGTTAAAACGCTGTTATAGTCCGTCTTATTTATAACTATTACCTCTGATAATGGTATTCCTTCATTATTGGTGATAATTCCTATAATTAAGTTCTGTTTTATAGAATCTACACTTTTCACATTATTTTCAACAACAATGGTATCTTTTACTTGCCCAATTAAGTAAAATGGAAAAAAAAGAAAAGTCAGGACCATTAATTGATTTAAATATTTCATCCTAATCTACACCTCTATTGAACAATGTAAACAAAGGAATATCTATTACTAGGCCTAAGCTCACTCTATAAGATTCAATATCATTAAATACACCAGCACCATTATCAATATCCCTAAGTTTTGGACCATACTGAACACCTGCATTTATTGCAAAGGGTGAATTGTTAAATCCATAACTTAGGTACAACCCTGGGGAAAAGATATCCTTAATATTAAAATCAGGTAGTGTTTCTGTGTTACTATCATTATCTAATCTAAGTCTCACAGGTGCACCAATGTCTATGATTGGAACAAAAAAGCCAAAGCTCCCTTTTTTAGTTTCGAAAAACTGGCCATATATACCTATAGGAGCAGTAATACCTAAATGTTCCGCGTCCTTATCTGAACCACTGTCACTAAACTCAAAACCTGCCAAAATTCCAGGATATGAATTTATAGACACATAGGTAGATGTCTTTTCTTTTGCCGACGAACTACCAGCAGGAAGTGCGAATGCCTCAAGCGCTGCCTCAACATCTTCAGAATTTTTAGATACGGCAATATCAGTGATAAAATGAACAATTTTCAAGACATTATGGTCTTTAATTTTAAATACTTTTTTAGTCAATTCTGGAAGATAGGCGTTAAAATATCTTAAAAACTCTTCTTTGGATTCTTCTAGTTTAGAGCTATCATTCAAAAGATATGCGTTGTAGGTGTTTTTAATTAAACTTTTGAGACACCCCTTTAGTTGTGATTGTATGTTAGCCTTTAGTCCGCTATTATCAATATATTCTTCAATCGGAAGAATTATGGAGTTCGTTAAATCTACATCTGTATATTCATTAAAAACTTCCTCAAAATCAGACAAAAACTCAGTTTTTAACTTTTCAATTTCCTTTTTAAAATCCTCATTACTATCAGCTTTTATAGCATTATCAACTTTCTTAAATTGTATTTTTATATTGGCTAATTTTGGATCTAAGGGGTAATTGACTATTTGTTCTACTATCACTGCTAAATCTTTTAAATCTTTCTTTTTCTTATCAGAATTTGGAATTTTTGTAGTGCTTAAGAATGTTTTTAACACTTTGATATTTTTGGAAACCTCAAGTGCATTACTCAAATTGGTTATAGCAGATATTGACACCTTGTTTTTCGAGAAATTAGAAGAAATTTCTAGAGCACTTATTATAGCTGTCGTATAATTTTTGTTGTGCAGATCTAAAAATATATCATTAACTGATTTGGCAGTCTCAAAATATGGTTTGGTCTTTTTTATTACAATATTCTCATCAATATTGGAATCCAAAAAATGAAGAGTTTGGCCTTTAATAAGGATGTCATCAACTGTATTCACTAAAGCTTCTGAAAATTCTATTAGAGTTCCAACCACACTGTGTACTTGGGTAATTTCTATCTTTTCATTGTTTTTATTTGCTTTTTTAATATTCTCGAGATCAGATTGAATTTTTTCTACATTAGTGACAATGTGATTAATATGGTTTTTAATAAACTTAATCGATGTTTCAGTAGTTGTGACATTATCTGGCGTGACATTCTCCATAAGTTTTTTAAACTTCAAATTAACTAAAGCATAATCGTCTTTGACAAACTGAACTTTGAAGTATTTTTCTTGTTGCTGGTTTAAAAATCCTATGTACAAAAAATAGAATTCCTTTTCTGATCCATAGTTACTCATAAAGTCTAAAGACACTAATTTTTGTTTACCATCATCAATGACCAATAAACTATGAGCAAGTAGAGATGTTAGTTTAATGGTGTTTGCAATGTTGAATTTTATCTTTTCTCTTGAATTTTCTGCCCAGCGTTGAAGGTTAGGGCTATTCTCTAAAATTTCGAAATAGTCTAATGGTTCTTTTATTTTTGAAATCTGAGGTATTAAATCCAAGGCTTCAAAAGCAAATCCTATATCTGGATTGTTCTTTATCAACTTTTCAAATCTTGGCGTCGTCTGTAAATTACTTGCATTTGCCAATAGATTATTTAAGTCCTTTTCTATGTATTGCTTAAAATCATCAGTGAAATTCAATACTTGGCTAGCCTCGAAGCTTTTTATGTAATCCGTTGTTTCAGGTAGCAATACAATTAATTCGTTTAAATAACTCTCCTGACTAGGATTATTTAAATAGTTCTGAATTTTCTCTATGGCATGGGTTGTTAATTCCTCTTTAATCCGCTTCGCTAAAAACCGACTTAGGCCATCAATTATGGTTTCAAAAGTAAGGTCCCCTCCTAAAAAAGGCAGGGATTTTTGAATTGAAGAGCTGTAGTTGACTTGAGCAGAGAAATCTTCCTTATTAAAAAACACCGTTGAATACTTTTTAATAAATAGTTCTAGAACATGACTTAAATAAGTATTCTTTGAATTTTCGTAAATATCACTCAACTGAGAGAATGAAATTAAATCTGAATAAAATTTTATTAGATAATAATTTTTCTTCTCGGCCTCGTAATTTCTTATGTCAGTATCATTTAATCGATTTTGATTTCTCTCATTGTTGTAAAGTAGTTTCTGTTTATTATAAGATTCGAATGCTTCTTGCAACTCACTTACTTTCAAGCAAAATTTTGCGATTTTTGTTGAATCATCATCGTTGTCAACATCTATCCCAAAAAGTACATAATCAACAACAAACTGTTCTTCTGAAATTGAGATTACTTTAATTAGTTTATCAAAAAAATCTTCACAACCTTTATCTACATCGCGTTCTATATCTGTTAAATATGATTTAAAGATGGACGTAACCCTAAACATATCTTTTGATATGGTTTCATTCCTTAACTCCGGATCAACTGCATTATAGTCCTTTTTCAATAAGTCCATCAGCTCTGCTGCATCTCCTGCGACTGGTGCCGATTTTTGTGCAAAAACATTAGTTAGGGTCGCTAAAATTAAAATTAGCAGTAATCGAAGTTTCATAATCCGTATAATTTAGTTGGTTAATGTTTCAAAATTAATTGCAATAAAAACTGTAAACCATACCCAATACAAGGTATCTTTTACTTATAATCGCAATGTCAACAACGAATTATGTATTCAGTATCATTTAAGGAGATGACACTCAGTGAATCATCTTAAAGCTATAATAAATAATTTTTTAATGCTATTTTTATTAGATAAAATGCAGGTAAATCCTTTTAAAAGATGAAACTAATCACACCTAACAATGAATTTTTAACTATACCATTTTATCAACAAACATGACGTTTCTCATATATGGTAAACCCATTTTTGGCTAACTTGTTGCCATGAATACCATTGCAGAACGTATCTTCGATTACCTAAAGGCCTTTCCGCCATTCAATCTACTTACAAGAAGTCAACTTTTTGCCGTCTCTGAAAGGGTTGATGTCATTTATCTTGAAAAAGATAAATATCTTTTTGAAATAGACAAACCTGTCGAGGATCATTTTTATGTAGTTAGAGATGGCGCTGTAGGATTATTCAGAGAAAATAATAGTTTAGTTGATGAATGTGATGAAGGCGATATTTTTGGCTTAAGAGCTCTACTTCGTACTGGTCTGTATAAGCTAAATGCAAAAGCCATTGAAGAAAGTATTGTCTACAGTATTTCATCAGAGTTATTAGAAAAATACATCACTACAAACAAGGATGCTAGTCAGTTTTTAATGGCAAGTTTTGCATCTAACACACGTGTTAAACAAGCTGATGATAATGACTTTATAGAATCTCTAAATCGCTCATCTGAATACACGTATCTGCAAACTGCTGATTATTCAAAAAACCCTATAACTTGCAGCATTCATACTAGTGTAAAAGAGGCAGCTCAAATAATGACACACAAACATGTTGGATCGATAATTATTGTAAATGACAACAAGCCCATTGGTATTATCACCGATAAAGATTTAAGAACCAAAATCGCAACTGGGAAATTCACCATTGATGATAAAGTATCAGCAATAATGTCTTCGCCTGTAATCACCTATCCTGAAACAATTACAGTTGCTGAGACACAAATTGCCATGTTAAAAAATAAGATTACTCATTTATGCATTACAAAAGATGGTACAGATAATTCTGAATTAACAGGAATATTATCCGAACATGACATCATTGTTTTAAGAGAAAATAATGCCTCTTCGCTAATTAAAGAAATTAAGCGAAGTTATTGGCCTGAACAACTTAAAGATATTAGAGAACGTACAGAAACACTACTAACTAAATATCTAGAACAAGATATTCCTATTGACTTTATTTCAAAGTTAGTTTCTGCTATAAATGATGCGATTACACAACGTATTATAGAGTTTGCATTGACAGAAATGGACTCCAAACCACCAACCAAATTTACGTGGTTGGCCATTGGTAGTCAAGGACGACAAGAGCAATTGCTTATGACTGACCAAGACAATGCCTTGGTTTTTGAAGATGTAGAGCCATCCAAATATGAAGACACAAAATCATACTTTTTAAAACTTACAGATCATATAAATCATTCTTTAGAAATTGTTGGTTTCGAGTTATGTCCTGCTCAAATGATGGCTAATAATCCAAAATGGTGCAATTCAATTACTGAATGGTCTCAACAATTTAAGAGTTGGATAGCAACACCAGATCAAGATAATTTGATGCTTTGCACTATTTTCTTTGATTACGAGCATGTTTATGGTGACACATCACTTGTAAATCAGTTATCTGAACAAATCTTTGAAAGCATTGCTTCGCATGATATTTTCTTGACTTACCTTGGCAGAAATGCACTTCAAAATCCACCACCATTAAGTTTCTTTAGACAATTTTTAGTAGAAGATGATGGCGAACATAAAGATCAATTCGATATAAAATCTAGAGCAATGATGCCTTTGGTAGATGCAGCACGACTCTTAATTCTTTCACACAATATTAAATCTACTAATAACACCTTAGAACGCTATGAGAAATTAGCGGAACTAGAACCACAAAACAAAGACACTTATATATTTTGCCTAGAATCATATAAAAATCTGTTACGCTTTAGAACACAACGTGGTTTAGCTAATGATGATTCAGGTAGATTTATTGACTTAGAATCTCTCAATAAAAGTGATAGATTAAGATTAAAACGGAGTTTTAAAGCAGTAAAATCGATACAAGAACTTATTAAAACACGTTTTAAATTATCACAATTATTATAAAATGCATTGGTTTAAACGTAAAACTTATCCTGAATTTTGGAATAATTATGCTTCACATTTTAAACGAGCTCAAAGTCAAGAGCTCGAAAAAATCCGTTTCATGGTTTTTGATACAGAAACCACTGGATTAGAGACTAAAAAAGACAGAGTTTTATCTATAGGATGTATTGCTATTAGTCAATTAAAAATTAAAGTATCCGATCAGCTTGAAGTGTATTTAAAACAAGAATTATTTAATGCTGACACCGTAAAAATTCATGGTTTACTAAGGGATGGAAAGCTAACTAAGATTGATGAACTTGAAGCATTAAAAGAATTTTTAAACTATATAGAGGATGCTGTTATTGTAGCACATCATGCAGCTTTTGATGTGGCTATGATTAATGAAATGCTTAAAAGAAATGATTTGCCTAAACTGAAAAACAAAGTTCTTGATACTGGTCATTTATTTCAAAAGACAAAAATAGACACTAGCAAAACACATTTTAGCTTAGATGAACTTTGTAAACGATTTCATATACCTATGCACGATAGGCATACAGCTTCTGGTGATGCTTATATTACTTCACTTCTGTTTTTAAAATTATTGTCATTGCTTAATGATAAAAACAAATTAAAACTAAACGACCTTTTAAGTCCTGTTAAGCGTATAGGATTATTATGAAAAAACACACCCAAATATGAGTGTGTTTTCACCTAACTAAATTATTTTAGAATGATTTTTTCTGTTCTAAGCTTCTCTCCCATTTCTAATTTCACAATATAAACACCAGAATTTAAGTGCTCAACATTTATCAAATTAGAATGACTTCTATGATCTAATTCTTGAGAAAGTACTGAACGACCTTGAACATCATATAAAGTAACTATAGACTCATCTTTTAAACTACCATTTATATTCAACACATTTGGTTTATCAGTTGTAAATATTTGCAAGCTATTTATTTCGTTAATCTCAATTGACAATGTCGAATTAGAATAATGAAGATAGAATCTTCCTGTTCCACTTAAATCTGTACTAGCAGTAAATGTATAATCATTAGAATTTAGTAATGTAAAAGAATTCGTGTCGTTATCCTCTAAATAGACATAAGTATTGCCTGGTAATTCATTTTCCTCAATACTAATAGTTACACTTTCATTAGCATTTAAATTAACACCTAAAGGCACAATAACATTTGCTAAATCAGTTAAAGATAAAGCTTGTATTGCCATATCTATGCCTGTATTATCATCAACTAAATGAGAATACAATGAAAAATTAGCATTAGTAGCATCTAGTGACCCAGCGTCATACCCTACATCTAAGCCAGTACTTGCCATATCAGTAAAGTAAAAATCTGTAGTGTAAACTTTAGAGGTACTCACCATTTTTAAACCGAGGTGTGCAAAAGAAGTATTACTGTTATCATTTCTTCCAAGAATAAAATCATCAGCCCCACTAATTGTACGCATAGCCGGTGTAAATGATAAATTATTGGTTCCACCCGTGCCATTAGACGCAACAAAGAATCCTTGACCAGGCGCTATGTTTTTTCCTGTATTTTGAACATTGTTAATAATCGTCCATATTCCTGAGCCGTCTGTTCCACTATTATAACCATAAATTGCGTTATGACTGGCATCAAAAACATCATTACCAGAAGCACCATTAATGCTAAGAAACTCTTGAGAATTTATATAACTCGTATACGGATTTCCTACCAAATTCCAATAGTTTGAAGCACCTATAGATATTGTTGTACTTACATTCCCTATATTTACATCGCCTTTAAAAGAAACAACACTTCCGTCATTCGTTGCAGAACGATAACCTTTGGCAGCTTCTAACAATGTTAATTCATTCACAACAATATCATAATTTTCATAATTACCAGACACATTGTTATAAGGTGCAAACGCACGTAAATCGTTTGAAGCAGCTAAATTCTTGTTCCAGTCGGCAAAATCACTAAATGTTTCCATAGTTCCACCACTTACAGGTGAAGAAACTAAATCATTTCCACTACCCGAAACTGAACCAACCTGATTCACGAATCTATCATATCTTGTTGAAGCATTAACTGTACTTGTTGCATCTGGGTTTAGGCTAGAATAGCTGTTAGAGTCAGACTCCAATAAAATACTATTAGCTGTTAAGGTGACCCCTGAATCAATTGTCAATGTAGCACCAGGATTAACAACAATAGTGTTAAAAGTTGTATTACTAGAAATGGTTGCATCACCTGAAACAACAATTAAATCTTCTAAATTTGTAGCAATGCCATTTGGGTTGTTTCCATCTTGCCAACCATTATCATAAACATAATCTGGTCCTTTATGGATCGTAAAATTATCTTCTTCTGTTCCACTTTCATTAATATATCTCAAAGTAAGGTTATTACCTTCTACCTCTAAAACACATGAACCATGTGAATACCCTGGTGAATAAAAAATAGCATTATGATTAAAAAGTTTAGTAACCGATGTTGCAGAGTTAGATAATACTGTGTAGACAGTTCCAAGTCCTGCATCATCTCCTATTTCTGATTTACTGTAAACACCGTCACCTGAGCTTTTTCCATCACCACTACCAGTTACACCAACAGCATGAATTGACAAATCAAAAGATGCTGATAAACCATAGTGTCCATTTATTAAATAAGATCTCTCATAAGATTCACAATGACCACCAACAACAAGATCTACCCCATTACTTTCTAGCATTGGTATAAAGTTTTCTCTCATCTCTATAAGTTGAACTTCTGCTGGTACCCCATAAAAGTCTAAACCTTCAGACGGATGCCAACCACCTGAATAAGGCGGATGATGCCATAAAGCTACTATCCATTTTTGAGTTGTATTTTGAATATCATTTAAAGCCCAATTATACATTGTACCCCCAATTGATCTGTCTTCATCAAAAGAATTTAAAACTATAAAGTGAATATTTCCATAATCAAAAGAATAATATGATTCTGTACCAGAAGCCATTCCTCCAGACTCACCAGATGTTGGAAAATTAAAAACATCATAATAAGTACCTGTCTGAGTTGCTGTGTCAGAAGAAGGTCCATCTAAATTACCTATGCAAGACCACAGCATTGAGTTTTTTAATTTATCATCAAACATACCAAAAACAGATGCTTGATATTGTTGATCATTTCCTTGACTACCACCATTATCTCCTGTTAAAAAGATACCATCTGTATCATTTGAGCCTATATAACTATAATATTGGTCTCTTACATTTACAGCAGTTGTATTGGTAGCACTTCCATTTCCTGTATGACCCAAGAACCAAAATCTATAAAGGTCTGTAGAACCTAATGTAGGATGTGTTTTAAAAAACAAATCTGTTGCGCCAGACACTAAGCTTCCTGATGTTCCTAATCTGTAATAATACTTAGTACCTGAAGTTAACCCCATAATCTCTATTTGATGTTCTGTCTTTGACGTAGTGTTACTTATTGTAGAAAATGAAGCAAATCCAGAATCTGTACTATACTCTATTACAGAGGTATCATTAACATCGGTACGCCATCTAACAATAACACTAGTCTCGGTACTTTTTTGAAGATATGGTCCCCTCACAACAGATTGGGCAAATCCGACTGCAAACCCTAATATTAATAATAATGACACGTAATCTTTTTTCATTTTTATAGCTTTGTTATTTCAGTTTTCTTAACCCTTAGTTCAGAATAAAATTCTCTCATAAACTTTGTATTTCTAATTCTATGAGGTAGTTTTTTGTAATGAAATTCTGCTTCACTAATTGCTAATAAAGCATTTTTATAAGTTTTTTGTTTTATATAGATATCTGCTAATTTTAAGTAAGCTCTTTCTTTTCGATGACTTATATCAATTGTCTTTTCTTGATATTTTAGTGCTGTACTGTAATCTTTAATTTCAATAGCATTAGAAACCAATAAATCATAAAGTACAATAACATTTCCTAGCTTCTCTATTCCTTGAATTAAAATATTTTGAGACCGTTCTATACCTTTTTTTGTTTTGGTTAGAAACCATGCATTAGAAGCATCTATAAAATTTTCTGGAAGTACTTTATTTGAATGAAGTATAACCTTTTCAAAAGCCTTAGCAGACTTTTTATAATTTCCTAACTTTTTGTAGACTTGAGCTAACAATTTTTGATAATTAATATCTTCATTGTTACTCTTAAGCATTCGAAGCATAATTTTTTTACTTAATTCAAAATTACTAAGTTGAAAATGATTCTTAGCTAAATAAAAATTGACGACATCATTATCAAGCCCTAATTTTTGAGAAGTCTGAAAATCAAATAAACTATTTTCATACTTCTGATGTTGATAATAAAGTTTACCTCTTTTTATATACAGACTAGCACTATCTGGATGAATCGCAATTTCTTCTGTGGCCCTTAAAATTCTTTCGTGCAGATCGCCATGAGCATTTAAATTAGTATTAAATGAAAGAATCAATAGGGGTATAAGTAATCTACAGTACAAAAGTTGTCTTACGAGTAAAATTAATAGCTCCTCAAAAGAACTGAATTTTTTAAAAAATTATTGAATAATTTAGATAAAATGTCAAATAAGTTTGTTTAAATACAAGATGTAATTTTTAATTTTTCACAAGCTTTAAAATATGTTGAATTTCAGATATTTAACAAGTTCGGAAGCAAAAAACACACCCAAATATGAGTGTGTTTTCACCTAACTAAATTATAAAACAGATTAAAGAATCAGGGATTATAAATTTATAAACATAATTTAAGCAACTATTTCGAGTTCTTTTTCAACTTTCTTTTCTTTTGGTTTTGCTTCAAATTGGTTAGACGTATTTTTAGCACCACCAGCTTTTAGAGCTTTTTCACCTGCAAAGAATGTTTTGTGGTCATCACCAAGATCAGAACCAGCCATACGCTGATGTTTTACACACGACACACCTTTTCTTATTTCTTGACGCTGAACACCATTTACATAAGCAAGCATACCTTCTTCACCAAAATAACCTTCAGTCAAATCACTCATGTGTAATGCTGTTGTATGATATGTTGGTAGCGTAATTAGGTGGTGAAAAATACCAGCTTCTCTTGCACCATCTAGTTGGAATGACTTAATCTTATCATCAGCTCTAACACAAAGTTCTGTACCATCATATTCAGCTGACATTAAATTCTCCTTATCATAGTATGACATGTCTAAACCTTCTAGCTGCATGTCTTCATATGCTTGATTTCTAAAGTTCAATGTCCAATTAAATGAAGGTGAGTTGTTATAAACCAACTTAGCACTTGGTTCTACATCTCTTATTCTATTCACCATGTGAGCAATTTGCTTCACATTTGGTGTTGGTGTTTCAATCCACAATAAATCTGCACCATTTTGAAGACTTGTAATACAATCAAGCACTACTCTATCAATATTAGTACCTTCCTTAAATTGATACAAACCATTTGGTAAACGTTTTGGACGCATTAACTTACCATTTCGCTTTAGTAACACATCATCTTCTTTGGCCTCCGCAATGGTTATTTCTTCAGCATCAACAAATGCTAAGTATTGAGATGCTAAATCACCAGGTTCTTTACTAACAGGAAGTTTTTGTGTTAATCCTGCACCTTCAGAATCTGTGCGCGCTACAATGATTCCATCTTCTACACCAAGCTCTAAAAATGCATAACGAACAGCATTTAACTTCGCTATAAAATCTTCATGAGGAACAGTTACTTTACCATCTTGATGTCCACATTGTTTTGCATCAGAAACCTGATTTTCTATTTGAATAGCACAAGCACCAGCTTGAATCATTTTTTTAGCCAACAAGTAAGTTGCTTCTTCATTTCCAAAACCAGCATCAATATCAGCAATAATAGGTACGATATGTGTTTCAAAATTATCAATTTCTGCTTGCACATCTTCACCATTAGCTTGTCTTCTAAACAAATCATTAAGTTCTATAGCATCAGCTTGACGTAAGAAATCATAAATCTCTTCAATAAGTGCAGGTACAGCAGTTTTTTCGTGCATAGATTGGTCTGGTAATGGTCCAAATTCTGAACGTAAAGCCGCAACCATCCAACCAGAAAGGTATAAATAACGCTTGCTTGTTGTTTTATGATGCTTCTTAACTGCAATCATTTTTTGCTGTGCAACAAAACCATGCCAGCAGCCTAATGATTGCGTATAGTTTGAAGCGTCCGCATCATATTCTGCCATGTCCTTACGCATTATTGCTGCTGTGTAATTTGCAATATCTAATCCTGTTTTGAAACGGTTTTGAGTTGTCATTCTTGCCGCGTTTTCCGGATTGATTGCATTCCATGTGTTTCCATACTTTGCCTTAAGATCTCTTACTGTTTGCAAAGCAGAAGCATAGTTAGTTTGTGGTAAATTTTTCATAGTTTTGAAATGTATTAAAGATGATATACTAGATTTAATATTAATCCCGTTTAATGTTGCCGCATTAGCGGGATTATTTTTTATTTATTTAGTTTTTTGTTGATTTTATATTTGTTGATAAGCCGATAATGTTAAGAATTCTTCAAACTCATCTTGCGTTACTAACCTTTTAAATAAGGATATGGCATCACAAAATTTCGTATACTTTATTTTCTCTTCTCCTACTTCTCTTATTAATTTTTCAACTTCATTGTCAAAAATGGCCTCAAATAAGTCCTTATTAAAAACCCTTCCATCCTCAAGAAGCGCTTCATTTTTAAGCCATTGCCAAACTTGAGTTCTTGAAATTTCAGCTGTAGCAGCATCTTCCATTAAATTGTATAAAGCCACTGCTCCATATCCTCTAAGCCAAGCTTCCATATATAGAATACCTACGTTAATATTCTTTCGTATTCCAGCTTCTGTAATGGTGCCTAATGGTAATTCTACCAAATCTAATTCAGTGACATTAAAATCTTCACGTTTTCTAAAAATCTGGTTTGGTGTTGGCATATATTTATCAAATTCATTCATTGCCACTTCAACCAATGCAGGATGCGCAACCCATGTACCATCATGACCATTTTTAGCTTCACGTTCTTTATCTACTCTCACTTTTTCAAGTGCTTTAGCATTAGCATCAGGATTATTTTTAATCGGAATTTGAGCTGCCATTCCGCCCATAGCATGTATGCCTCGCTTATGACAGGTTTTAATTACTAGCTTAGAATAAGCAGCCATAAATGGCGTTGTCATCGTTACTTGGTCTCTGTTAGGTACTATAAAACTCCTATGATTTCTAAACTTCTTGATGTATGAGAAAATGTAATCCCAACGACCACAGTTAAGTCCTACGATATGGTCTTTTAATTCATAAATAAATTCATTGAGTTGAAAACTTGCCGTTATAGTTTCTATTAACAAAGTGGCCTTGAATGTACCATGCGGAACACCTAAATAACTTTGAGCATATTCAAAAACAGCATTCCACCAACGTGCTTCTGTGTAATGTTCTAATTTTGGTAAATAGAAATATGGTGCTGATCCTTTGTCTTTTAAGACTTGAGTATTATGAAATACATACAAGCCAAAATCAAATAAACTGCCAGACATTTCTTCACCATCTACGAGTACATGTCTTTCATTAAGATGTAAACCTCTTGGACGTACCAATAAAACAGCAGTTTTATCATTTAATTTATAATGTTTCCCTCTATTTTCATCAATTAATTCAATAGTTCCATTATTTGCATCTAAAAGATTTTGTTGTCCTTCAATTGTATTTTTCCAACTTGGCGCATTACTATCTTCAAAATCTGCCATAAATGTTTTGGCGCCAGAATTTAATGCATTGATTACCATTTTTCTGTCTACAGGACCAGTAATTTCAACACGTCTATCTATAAGGTCTTCTGGAATATGAGATACCGACCACTCACCTTCTCTTATATGTTTTGTTTCGGCAGGGAATGACGGAAAGTTACCTGCATCAAAATAAGCCTGTTCGGCTTCTCTTTTAGAAAGTAATTGCAAACGCTGCTTATTAAACTTTACATGTAGTTGTTTTAAAAACTCTAAAGCATCTTCACTTAATATCTCTGGATAATAGTTATTTACTTCTCTCGAAAACTTTACTTGGTCTGGTGTTGCGATAAGGTATTCCATAATTGTTTGATTTTGATGAAACAATGTTACAACAACTTTTTCAGAAAAACAAGCGAACGTTCGCTATTTTTTGTTTTTCGCTTTTTATAATAGTTCGCAAATAATGCTATATTTGTATATATGGAACAAGATTATATCAAATTAATTTTCGGATTAAAACTAAAGCAAATCCGCACAGAACGTGGACTTTCGTTATTTGGGCTGTCAAAATTATCTGGACTTTCAAAATCCTATTTAAACGAAATAGAAAAAGGAAAAAAATATCCTAAACCAGATAAAATTGCTTCACTTTCTGAACATCTAGAAGTTAGTTATGACGATTTAGTATCATTAAAACTTGACAAAAATCTTGCTCCAATAGGTGAAATTCTTCAATCTAAATTGTTAAAAGAGATACCGCTAGAACTTTTCGGAATTCAAGAAAGTACATTAATAGATATTATTTCTAACGCACCTGTAAAAGTTACAGCCTTTATAAGTACTATTATTGAAATTGCAAAGAATTACAACTTTAGTAGAGAGAATTTCTTCTTGGCATCTGTGCGTTCATTTCAAGAGGCTAACAATAATTATTTTGATGATTTAGAACAGTCTGTTTTAAAGTTTGCTAAAACCTATCATATAGACCTTTCTAAAGAAATTACCGCGCAAGAATTAGAAGAAATACTTGTTGAAGAATATGGCTACAACATTAATAATGAAGAACTTGAAGCGCACAGCGAACTCGATAATTTAAGGTCTATTTTTGTCCCAAAAACAAAGACCTTATTAATTACCAAAAGTATTGATGATGCGCAGCGCGCTTTTATTTATGCTAAAGAATTAGCTTATAATTATCTTAATATTACAGAAAGATTATATACGTTTTCATGGATAAAGTTTGACAGCTTTGACGAAGTTCTCAATAATTTTTATGCATCATACTTTGCGGGATCGCTCATTATTCCAAGAAATAGTATAGTAGCTGATTTAAAACAAATATTTAATCAGAAAAAATTTAATGAAAAGGAATTCAGAGCTTTATTATTAAAGTATAATGCTTCTCCAGAAAGCGTATATCAGCGCCTTACCAACATTCTCCCAAAAGATTTCAAGTTAAAGGATTTATTCTTCTTACGTTTTTCGCATAAGGTGAATACTGATGATTTCACTTTAAACAAAGAATTGCACCTTTCTAAACAACAATCACCACGCGCTAGTGAAACTAACGAACATTATTGTAGAAGATGGGCCTCTTTAAAAGTATTAGATGCTATAAACCAAAATAATTCTGAGCATGAGTTTAGCGTTCAAATTTCAAACTATAAAGATCAGGATCAACAATATTTAGTGCTTGCCTCAGCAACTAAAGATCCTTTTAAAAAATACCGTAATAGAAGTATTTCAGTAGGTATTAAATTGAACGGACAATCTGAGCGTAAACTCAATTTCATTAATCACAAGTCCATTGAAAAAGTAGATGTTAGTGTCACATGCGAACGTTGTAATATCCTTGATTGTGAAGTTAGAAAAACACCTCCTACAGTTCTAGAATCTCAACAAAAAGAACAAAAAACTGCCAAAGTTGTTAGAGATATTCAAAATAAATATAGTAGCTAATTAAAATAAATGAGTTGCCTTTTGATATGAGATTTCTTTAAAATCTGAAATAATGATGTCAGCCTTAGAATAATCTTGATGTGATGAATGCGGACTCATAAAACCTGCACAATAAATTCCGGCGGACTTAGCAGCCTGAATCCCATTTGTAGAATCTTCGATGACCATACATTCATTTTTAGAAAAACCAGTATGCTCTGCAGCTTTTATAAAAATTTCTGGATGTGGTTTTGACTGTTTTAAGTCGGCACCACTAAACTTGCCCATAAAATATTGATTCAAATCAAAACGCTCAAAAATTCGATTAATATTAGGCATAGAAGCCGATGATGCTACCACTAGCTTAACATTATTAGCATAATAATCTTTCATTAAGTCTAAAACACCATCAATCAAGGACAGCTCTGTATCGTGCTCAAAAAGATATTTAAAGTGTTGACGCTTTAATTTTACGAGATATTCTGGCGAATGCGATAAGTTAAAGTGATTGACTAAACGTTTACATATGTTTATTGTTGATTGACCTGTAAATGAAGCGTACAATTCTTCATCAACATTTATCATTACATCAGCAAACATTTTGAAATAGGCTTTTCTATGCAATGGCTCTGTATCTACAATAACACCATCCATATCAAATAAAACTGCTTTAAGCATGATTCCTCATTTTTTTGGCAAAAGTAACAAACTAAACAAGGCTTATAAAAGAAAAAACCAAATTCTAAACATGCGATTAGAACTTGGCTTTAAAGAATTAACACAATTACAACTTTGACTTATAGCACACAAGTTTATCAAAGTTTAAAAATGGTCAATCTAAAGAATCAATTATAAAACATTATCCATAATTTCTTGAACAACCTCAGGATTTAACAATGTACTTGTATCACCAAGATTACTTGTATCGTTAGATGCAATTTTTCTAAGTATACGACGCATTATTTTTCCTGAACGTGTTTTTGGTAATCCACTAGTAAACTGAATTTTATCGAGCTTAGCAATTGGCCCAATTCTATCCGTAATCAATTGGTTAATTTCTTTACGAACATTATCATGCATTCTACCTTCACCAGCATCTTTTAAGGTAATGTAGCCATAAAGCGCGTTACCTTTAACATCATGCGGGAATCCTACAATGGCAGATTCTGCAACTGCTTGGTGTTCATTAATAGCATCCTCAATTGGTGCTGTTCCTAAATTATGTCCAGAAACAATAATAACATCATCTACTCTACCTGTAATTCTGTAATATCCTACTTCATCACGTAAAGCACCATCACCAGTAAAATATTTGTTTTCATAAGCTGAAAAATAAGTATCCTTATAACGCTGATGATTTCCCCATATAGTCCTAGCCATTGAAGGCCATGGGAACTTGATACACAAACGACCTTCAACTTGATTTCCTTTTATTTCATGACCATTTTCATCCATTAATGCGGGTTGAATTCCTATAAAAGGTAATGTTGCATAAGTTGGTTTTGTTGGTGTAGAAAATGGAATTGGTGTAATCATAATTCCACCTGTTTCAGTTTGCCACCAAGTATCAACAATTGGTGCTTTTTTCTTTCCGATATTATCATTATACCAATGCCAAGCCTCTTCGTTGATTGGCTCACCTACAGAACCAAGAACCTTTAAGGATGATAAATCATACTTTTCTACAAGTTCAGTTCCTTGTTTTGCTAATGCTCGAATTGCCGTTGGCGCAGTGTAGAATTGATTTATTTTATGTTTTTGAACGATTTCCCAAAAACGCCCAAAATCTGGATAACTAGGCACACCTTCAAACATTACTGTTGTTGCGCCATTAGCTAATGGTCCGTAAACAATGTAACTATGACCAGTAATCCAACCAATATCCGCAGTACACCAATACACATCATCTTCTCTATATTGAAATACATTTTTAAAGGTATATGCAGAATAGACCATATAACCAGCTGTTGTGTGCAGCATACCTTTAGGCATTCCTGTAGAACCAGAAGTATAAAGTATGAATAATGGATCTTCAGCATCCATCACTTCTATAGCACAATCCTGATAAGCCTCATCTAATAATGGTTGTAACCACTCATCTCGACCTTCTTTCATATTAATATCAGAATTGATACGTTTAGCTACTAATACAGATGTAACACCAGGACAATCTTCTAAAGCTTCATCAACAATACCTTTTAAATCAATTGTCTTTGCACCACGATAGGAACCATCTGATGTTAGTACCATTTTAGCATCACAATCATTGATTCTAGTAGATAAAGCCGTAGCTGAGAACCCAGCAAACACAACCGAATGCACAGCACCAATTCTAGCACATGCCAATACTGAAACTGCTAATTCTGGTATCATTGGCAAATAAATACAAACACGATCACCTTTTTTGATGCCTTTATCTTTTAAGACGTTTGCGAAACGACAAACGCGCTCATGTAACTCACGATACGTAATATGTTCAGCAGGTTCGTTAGGGTCATTAGGCTCAAATAGAATAGCTGTTTTATTCCCGCGAGACCATAAATGACGGTCAATACAGTTTTCTGTAATATTTAACTTTGCACCTTCAAACCATTTTACTTCTGGCTTGGTAAAGTCCCAACTCAAAACGTTATCCCAACGCTTCTGCCATGTAAAATGTTCTTCTGCGATTTCTTCCCAGAAGGATTCAGGATTTCGGACTGATTTTCGATATACTTGATAGTATTCTTCAAAATGTTTTATATGATAATTACTCATTGTTGATTTATTTTTTAATTAGTTATTTAGTTTTATAAATGTGATAACTTCTCGATATAATTTTGTTCGTACTTCACAAAAATCACTCGAAGTGACAAAATGATCTATTTACGTCAGTTTGAATGTTATGAAAGAATTCCAGGTTATATCAAGACCTTATTTATTGTTATTAAATTGAAATTTCACTTTTATGTATTCCTATCTGATGTTTTTTGTAAACTGTTTCAATTTCTGAAATAATATTAACATCATCAATGGTTGATGGAATATTATACTTTAAATCGTCTGAAATATTTCGAAGCAACTTCCTTAAAATTTTACCTGAACGCGTTTTGGGTAAACGATTTACCACAAGCACATCTTTTAATGAAGCAACAGCACCAATTTCTCGTCGTACATCTTTAATGATTCCTTTTGTAATGGTCTCTTCGCTTATTTTTGTGCCAGATTTTAATACGACTAAGCCTAATGGTTTTTGACCTTTAAGATCACAATGCACGCCAAAAACGGCGCATTCAGCAACTGAAGGATGACTTGCTACAACTTCTTCCATTTCGGCAGTAGATAAGCGATGTCCAGCAACATTGATAATATCATCTACACGACCAGTTATAAAAACATAACCGTCTTCATCTTTATAACCGCCATCACCTGAAAAATAGTATCCAGGAAACTTATTTAAATAACCTGATTTAAAACGTTCTGGATTTCCCCAAAGATTTAATAAACATCCTGGTGGCATTGGTAGTTTTACCGCAACGTAACCTTCTACATCAGACGCTACCTCTTTACCTTCTTCGCTTAATACTTGTATATCATATCCACAAACTGGAAACGACGCTGAACCAGGTTTTACATCCATTAGCTCTACACCAGCCATATTGGCTAACATTGGCCAACCACTTTCTGTTTGCCACCAATGGTCAATAACAGGTACATTAAGGTGTTGCTCTGTCCAACTCAATGTGGCAACATCACATCGCTCACCAGCTAAGAATTGATATTTTAAACAACTTAAATCATATCGTTTTATATGATGTCCTTCTGGATCTTCTTTCTTAATAGCTCTAATTGCAGTAGGTGCTGTGAACATCACTTTAACTTGATGCTCACTAATAACTCGCCAAAACGTTGAAGCATCTGGTGTTTTAATTGGTTTACCTTCAAATAATACCGTAGTATTTCTATTTAATAATGGTCCGTAAACAATATAACTATGACCTACAACCCAACCGACATCACTCGCAGCCCAATACACATCGCCTTCTTCAACACCATAAACATGTTTCATTGAGAATTTTAAGGCAGTGGCATAACCACCTGAATCTCTAATAATACCTTTAGGTTTTCCAGTGGTACCAGAAGTATATAAAATATATAATGGATGATTAGATTCCACCGCTACAGGCGCAATTGGCTCAGATTTAGAAACTAATTCTGTATAATTAACATCGTAGGGTTTATTTGGAATATCTACACCCAAACTTCTATCGTATACCACCACATGTTCTGGCTTATGCATAGCTTCAACAATCGCTTCATCCACAAAAGGTTTGTACGGAATAATCCGTTCAATTTCAATGCCATTTGAAGCTGTAATAATTGCCTTTGGTTTACAATCATCAATTCTTATGGCTAATTCATGAGGTGCAAATCCACCAAATACTACAGAATGAATTACACCAAGTCTAGCACAAGCAAGCATTGCATATAATGCTTGCGGGATCATTGGCATGTAAATGACACAAGTGTCACCTTTTTCCAAACCAAGATTATGTAAACCACCAGCTAACCTAGCAACTTCTTGATGCAATTGATTAAAGGTTATAAATTGTTTAGTATTGGTCACTGGCGAATCATAGATGATGGCATTTTGTTCACCAAATCCATCTTCAATATGTTTATCTATGCATAGATAACTTACATTGAGTTTACCATCTTTAAACCATTGCGGATACTCATATTCATCCTTACCTAATATGGTTGAAGGTTTCTCATACCAAGCTAAATTATCAGCTTGGTTTCTCCAAAATTCTCCTGGTTCATTAATACTTTTTGAATATAAATCTTGATACTTCATGTCTTGGCTTTTTTAGAGTTAAATAAACCAAACCAGTTAGGGTTCAACACTTTGAGCTTAATTAATGCCCAAATAATTACAACAAAACAAATACCCATAGCCAAAGACTCAAACGGACCTGTTGCTGTTTCGCTTTCTAGTTTAAAACGAAAATAGAGAGTTACTATAACGTAAATACTGATTAAAATATCAGACGTTAAAGCATTAATACGAAGACGTTTCATTTTTGTATACTTTAATTAAACATGGTTTTATTTGCACACAAAACCAACATTCATTAAAGTTGAAACTAAGACGCTAAAAGCGCATTAATTTCTGAAACTATTTTTTTCACTGAAAACGGCTTGGTTAAATATTTATCAGCCCCAAGTTTTAAGCCTTTTTCAATATCTGAAGCTTTATTTTTTGCAGTTAAAAACACTACTTTTGTGTGCTTCAACTTTTCATTTTCTTTAATCAACTTAAGTGTTTGATAACCATCTACTTTAGGCATCATCACATCTAACATAATTACATCTGGAACAACACTTTCTAAAATCTCTAACGCTTCGCTACCATCTCTTGCTATATAAACTTCAAAATTATTTTTTTTGAAGGTATATTCTAAGGTCATCACTATGTTAGGTTCGTCATCGACGATTACAATTTTGTTCATCTTTATAAGAACATTACAATTTACTTAAAAGGTAGCTTAAAACCAAAGGTTACGCCACTTTTTTCATTATTTCTCACCCAAATTTTTCCGTTGTGGTTTTCGACAATTTGTTTACTAATTGCTAAACCCAAACCACTACCTTCAGGTTTCTGAATATTTTGGTTATCAGATTGATAAAATTTATCAAAGATATACGGTAGATCTTGCTTTGGTATGCCTTTACCATTATCCTTAATCGTGACTTCCAAATATCCTTTTACATATTTATAGTCAGCAATTATCTTGCCCTTTTTTACTTCAACAAATTTTAATGCATTAGAAAGCAAATTTGTCAGTACCTGTAATATTCTATCTTCATCATATTCTGCATTTATATCACTGTTGCTAGCCATTACCATTTCTACTTGTTTTTTTGTCGCAATATGGTTGACTGAATCAAAGGTTCTTTTTATAGTTTCTCTAATATTATGCTTTTGAATATTTAATTGTGCTCTACCTTTCGATAATTTTTCAAAATCTAAAATGTTATGTATTAAACGTGATAACCTATCACTATCCTGAAGCATATTTTTAAGAAACTGTGTTTTAATTTCTTCTGGCATGTCGTCATCATCATCCATCAAAAGCTCAGTTGTGGCACGGATTCCGGTAATTGGGGTTTTTAACTCGTGTGCTACAGTATCTAAAAACTCATCTTTTTGTTTGTCTTTTTCTCTAAGTTCTTGATTGGCATGTTTTAATTGATTCGTTAATGTTGTTAATTCTTCAGACTTTTCACGTAACAACTTATTTCTTGCAATGGTCTCTTTAGATTCTTCAAGCATTTTCAAAACTTCAACTAAACTCACTTCTTCTTCTTTTACCACACTAGAAATTAAAATCTTTGCTGAAGCACTACCAATACTTCCAGTTAATAGCTTTTCAGAAAAATTAATTAATCTGGCATCTGCCATCTGTGTATCCGCAGGCAGATCGTACTTTCTAAAAAATAAATTCAACGCGCGTTCAGTACGTTTTTCACCTAAAAACTTGACCAATACATTTCTAATTTCAGCTACGTAGGCTTCACCTTTCCAAACTAATGCGCCATCCTGAAGATCTTTATAGTTTTGACTATCGATAAACATTTCGGCATAATTACGTTCTCGATAATTTCCTTTTATCAATACTGAAAAAGTGATAAAGCAGAATATATTTACAATCATACTCCAGAAAAATGCATGTGCAGGTGGACTCAAGAAATCTATACCAAATAACGCATGTGGTTTTAACATTTCTATATTCAAAAATCCATTTTGAATGAAGTCATCCGTGCCGGTTAATGCGTAAGATGAAAATGGTAAAATGAGTGTATAAAAAACGACTATAAAACCAGCTAAAATTCCAGCAATTACAGCTTTTGACGAACCGCGATTCCAAAACAAACCAATAAAAAATGATGGTGCTAGCTGTGTTATTATTACAAAAGCTATGAGTCCGATAGAATATAACGACAGTTCAAATGAAAAATTTACATAGAACGCATAAGCAAGTATGATTATAGAGAAAATTGAAATACGTCTAATATTCTTAATGTATTTGGCATTGCTTTCAGAACCGCTTTTAGAAAAACGATCTAAAAATCCATAAGGAATCACTAGGTTATTACTTACCATTGTAGATAAAGCTAGTGTTGCCACAACAACCATTGAAATCACTGCTGAAAAACCACCAAGAAAAACCAACACGGATAAAAATGTATTTCCATTTTTTAACGGTAACAGTAAGGCATAATACTCAGCTCTTTGAGTATCACCAATAGTGAGATTTCCAGCCCAAGCAATGAATATTACAAACACATTAAACAACAATAAATACAAGGGAAACATCCATATGGCATTCTTTAAATGTTTTTCTCTGACATTTTCTACAACTGCTACTTGAAACTGTCTTGGTAATAAGAAAATAGCCATAAATGATAATAAAATGGTATACAACCAATTAAAGCCATCTTCGAATCCATTGATTTTAGTCAACCTATCAAAATTTTCTGTTTGAGATATTTTTGAATAAATATCTTCAGTACCATCAAATAAAAAATAAGTCACGTAAATACCTACAAACAGAAAAAACACTAATTTTAGTATAGATTCAAAAGCAACGGACATTACAATGCCTTTATGTTTTTCTGAAGCGTCTGTAGTTTGAGTGCCGAAGAATGTTGCAAATACCGCTAAAAGTAAAGCAATATAAAACGTAGAATCATCATATACCGAAGTTGACATATAACTTGTATCATCGGATAAAATCTGAAATGTTTCAGAAACTGCCTTTAATTGCAATGAGATATATGGCACAATACCAAACAAACACACTAATGTTACTAAAGCGCCAAGAAATCTATGATTACCATAACGCAATGAAATAAAATCTGCAATAGAACTGATTTTGTGTTGTTTGGAAATCCTGATGATTTTTCTGAGCACCACAATCCATAAAGGTGCTGCAATTACAGGTCCTAAATATATTGGCAAAAAGTTAATCCCTGAATTTGCCGCAATACCTATACTACCGTAATATGTCCAAGCTGTGCAATATACAGCAAGTGATAAAGTATATATTATTGAGTTATTCACCCATTTGCTTTTTGCATTCTTTTCAGATACATAAGCAATAGCAAATAATGCAATGAGATATACTATTATTATGGAAAATAAAACGTAATTACTCATAATGACGTTTTAAGACGATGTAAGACACCACAATGACCGCCAACCAGATTGAAAAAATTGAAATATAAAACGACGGGATTCCAAATAATTGACTATCACCGTTAAAAATAAACACAACAGGAACACTCAACAACACAAAAGTGGCTATAGAAAGAATAATGAGTTTTTGTTCGTGACGTTTTTTCAAAAGGAAAGCTTGATTTAATTAGTTCTTGAAATGTAATAAAAGATTCTCAAACGGTTTTACTATTAATAAAAAAAACAGTGCTGTCATTAACAGCACTGTTTCTACTAACTAATAAATAAGACATCTAGTGACTTTGAGCTTCTCCGGCACCAGACGGAATTCTTATGTTTTCAACTATTTCTTGTACATGTTGTGGTGGTGCAGGTGTCATACGAGACACAACTACTGAAACTACAACGTTAACTAGCATAGCTACTGTACCAAAACCTTCTGGTGATGTACCAAACCACCATTCACTTGCTGGTCTTGGATCCATTACTCCTATAAGTCCTGTTTTATATCTTATCATGTAGAACAACATCAGAGAAATACCTACTACCATACCAGCAATAGCACCTTGCTTGTTCATACGTTTATCGAATATTCCCAAGATAATTGCTGGGAAGAATGACGCAGCTGCCAATCCAAATGCTAGCGCAACTACGGCGGCGACAAAACCTGGTGGCTTAATACCTGCTAAACCTGCGACGATTACAGCAAATACAATTGCAATTCTTGCCCACATTAATTCTCCTTTATCAGAAATGTCTGGTTTAATTTGCTTCTTGATAAGATCATGAGAAATTGAAGTAGAAATTACCAATAGTAATCCTGCTGCTGTTGATAATGCCGCGGCTAATCCACCCGCAGCCACTAAAGCAATAACCCAATTAGGTAATTTTGCTATTTCAGGATTTGCTAATACCATGATATCTCTATCTACATATAATTCGTTTGCAGAATCATTAGCATTTGATATTAATCTTTCACCACTTGTTCCTCTTTCTTTAGTATAAACAGGTTTTTTGCCTTCAATTGCACTTCCTGCTACATATTGAATTTTACCATCTCCATTTTTATCTGACCAAGCAATTAGACCTGTATCTTCCCAGTTTTTAAACCAACCAGGAACTTCAGTATACTCAGTACCACTAACAGTTTCGATTAAGTTAGTTCTTGCAAATACAGCAATTGCAGGTGCAGTTGTATAAAGTATTGCAATGAATAATAATGCTAAACCTGCAGATTTACGTGCGTCTTTAACCTTTGGCACTGTAAAGAAACGTACAATTACGTGAGGTAAACCGGCTGTACCAACCATTAATGCTAAGGTAATAGCAAAAACATCCCAAGTAGATTTAGATCCATCCGTATATTCTTTAAAACCTAATTGTGTATGTAATGCGTCTAGTTTATCGAGTAAAAATGTGCCATCTTCAACAGTTCCTCCCATTCCTATTTGAGGAATAATGTTTCCTGTCATCTGCATTGAAATAAAGAATGCAGGTACCATAAATGCAAAGATTAATACACAGTATTGTGCTACTTGAGTATATGTAATCCCTTTCATTCCCCCAAGGAATGCAAATACCAATACGATGGCCATACCGATAACTACACCAATGTTAATATCTACCTGTAAGAATTGAGAAAATACAACACCAACACCACGCATTTGTCCTGCCACGTATGTAAACGACACTAATAATGCACAGATTACAGCTACTGTTCTTGCTGTATTAGAATAATAACGGTCACCAATAAAATCTGGCACTGTAAATTTTCCGAATTTCCTGAGATAAGGTGCGAGTAATAAGGCGAGTAATACGTAGCCACCAGTCCAACCCATAAGGTAAACTGAACCATCATAACCGGTAAATGAAATAATACCAGCCATAGAGATAAATGACGCAGCACTCATCCAGTCTGCTGCTGTTGCCATACCATTTGCTAACGGTGAAACACCACCACCAGCAACATAAAAGTCTTTTGTTGAGCCTGCTCTAGCCCAAATTGCGATTCCGAAATATAGTGCGAATGTGATTCCTACTAATATCCATGTCCAAGTTTGTACACTCATAATTTTTATAATTTTTTGGTTATTAGTTAGGACTATTCGTCGTAACCGTATTTTTTATCTAGTTTATTCATTATTCTTACGTACACGAAGATGAGAATTACGAATACGTATATTGAACCTTGTTGTGCAAACCAAAATCCTAGTTTGAAACCACCAAGTCTTATTTCGTTTAAAGCATCTTTAAATAAGATACCACAGCCATAGGATACTAAAAACCAAATGACTAAAAGTATGGAAAGGTATTTTACGTTTTCCTTCCAATATGCGACTGCATTGCTTTTATTGTCAGACATAATTGAGATTGTTTTTATAAGAAAATATGTGTTTGTAATCTGAAAATATTAGTCGATTCAGCACCCGTAGCACCTCTTGAACCTGTTGTAAATTCAGCTGTAATTTTTGCGAAATGACCGTTGATGAAATAGTTAAGTCCTAAACCAACTTCATTACTTGTTTCTGGTGTAAAATCTAAATCAACAGAATTGTAAGTAAGGTAAGGCATCAATTTAGCATCTCTGAAAAGAACACCTACTTGGCCATGTAGGACAGAACCTGAAGATGGTACTAAACCACCTGATGCGAAACCATCTGTACTACCATATTTGTAGTTGTAGAAAGCACCTAATGCATTTATTGCAAGCTTATCATTTATTGGCGCATCATAGAAAACATCTGCAGCGAAATGGGTTACAGATTCTCTATCTTCTAGGTCATTAACAGCTAATGCGTTTGGGTGATGGAAGAAACCAGCACCAACACTTAGTACCTTCTTCTTTCCTAAATAAGTACCAACAAAATATGGTAATTTATCAGATTCTTTGTCGAAGATGTCATACTTAAAGTAACCTGCGTAATTCCAAAGTCCTGTAGCATCTTCATTTGAATTATCTACTTGATATGAAGGTACAGCACCTAATGTTCCAATATTATTTCTGGCATTATTGGCAGAAACTCTATAGTGAAATTTCCCTAAAGATCCTTTAGCATATATACCTAAATGACGTGCAAACTGGTCACTTGTGGTAATATTACCCCAAGGAAATAGTCTTGCATCAGAATTACCAGCACCTGGATTATCTAAAGTCATCATATTTAATGTACTTTGATTTGATAATCTTGAAATACCATTCCAGTAATGTAAACCTGTTCCAACGTGTAGTTTTCCAGGTTCAACAGCGAATTCTGCCCAAGCATCATGTAAAAACAACAAACTACTTTGATTAGAAGATTGTGTATTAGGATTTGCTGTTAAATTACCTGCATTTAGATTATTCAAACCAAAATGTGTTAATATTAAAAAACGCGGTGAGATCTGTGCATAAGCTAAGAAACGAGATCTTCTAATAGAGTATCTTAAACTTTCTCTGTTAGAATTTGCTTCCATCCATAACTGATGCCACATGATAAATCTAACATACTTACTTCCATCTTCATTCAGTTTAAGCTGAAGCGGCTTGTAAGAGTGGTCTGGTTTTGAATCTTCTTGCTGACCTGAAGCCGTTAAAGGCATCAAAATCAAAGCAAAAAGAAACAAGATTAAATTTGTTTTCTTCATAAAATTAGAAATTTAGTTAGTTATTTATTGGTTTTGTGTGCACTACTAAACTCTAAAAAAGAAAGTCTGAAAAAAAAGTTAATATATATATATGTTAATTTAGTATATTTTAAGTAAGATTTTTAACATCAATCTGGTGTAAGAAATATATTAAACAAAAAATTATTGAAAGTAATTATTTATGACTATTCACGGAATCTTTCCCATTTAATCAACATGAATTTGTCACCCAATTCCGTTACAAGTGTTCCAGCCCCAGCAAGATTTTCTCTATCGGAAAAAAAGTTTGATAACTCTTCAGCATTTAATATTTTATACGTTGGATGGTACTTTGAATTATACGGTCTTTTAATATTATATTTCTTTACCCAATTCATAATACTTACGTGAGAAATCCCAAGAATACGTTCAATCTCGCGATATGTTAATCCCTCTAAATATAACTGCAAGGCTTTATTAACATAGTAATCATCAATCTTTTTTCCTAATTTGTTTACTGTGAAATAATAGCCACATGACTTACATTTATACCGTTGTCTATTTTTAATAATTCCACTCTTCACATAATTATCTGAACCACAATTAGGACAAGATTCAACTTTCATAATAATAGATATATTATTTTAGCATAAATATATTAATTTAGCAGTAAAATTCCAAAATCAATATATTTGTTGATTTACAGAAAAAAAACAATAAACAAAAAAATAATAAATATTAAATTATCATATAAGGAAATACATAAGTCTTATTCAACCTTTTAATATCTTTGAGTATCATTAAGAAATAATATGCCTAAAACACTTTATCGTATCTATGTCATTGAATTATCTAAACGCGTTTATACAGAAAGTGTTAAATTCAGAAAATCAAATCCTCAATACAATGGTGTTTTAGAATGCCTATATGTTGGCATGACGAGTAAACTACCGACAGAACGGTTTGAACAGCATAAGACAGGATATAAAAACAAGAAAGGTTATAAGCTTTCATCTAATATTGTAGAGAAATACGGTTTATATCTTAGACCTAGCCTATATAATCATATTGATCCTTTTGTAACAAGTAATGATGCTCTAATAGCAGAAAAAGAAATTACGCTGGAATTACGCAGAGAAGGATACGCCGTTTGGTCTAATTAATTACCATTTCAGAAAAACGCTCTAAGGTTTGCTCATAAATAGCTTCATACTGTGGTACTATATTATGAATATCAAACTTCCTAGATTGTGCTTTGGCATTAGATTTAAAAGTATTCAACGTATTCAAATCTTTTAAAATTTTAATGGCATTAGCAGACATATCAGTAACAGCATTAACATCACTTAAATAGCCAGAAAAACCATCTTCATTTACTTCAGGCAAACCACCTGTATTGGTCGATATAACAGGCACACCACTTGCCATAGCTTCAAGCGCAGCTAATCCAAAACTTTCGGTCTCCGATGGTAATAAAAATAAATCACTAAAACAGAGAATTCTATCTATTTCGTTACTATTTCCAAAGAATATGACCTTATCCTCAATACCTAATTCTGTAACCAACAATTCAGCACCTTCTTTTTCTGGGCCTTCACCAACCATCATTAATTTAGCAGGAAGTTCCTTTTGGATATTATAGAAGATTTTAATGACATCTGGTATTTGCTTCACTTCTCGCATATTACTTATGTGTGTAACGATACGCTCTTTGTCATTAGCCATCATTGCACGTTGACAATCAGTAAAGTTATTTGTATGTTTTTCTAGGTCAATAAAATTAGGAACAACGTGTATATCTTTTTTTATATTAAAAAGTCGTAAAGTGTCATTTTTAAGACTTTCTGAAACAGAAGTCACAGCGTCAGATTTATTGATACTAAAAGTAACAGCAGGCTTGTAAAAAGGATGATTTCCTACAAGGGTTATATCAGTACCATGTAAGGTAGTCACTATTGGCACCAATAAACCTTCATCTAATAGCATTTGTTGGGCCATAAATGCTGCATAAGCGTGCGGAATAGCATAATGTACATGAAGAAGTTCTATGCCATGTAATTTCACCATATCAACCAATTTACTTGATAAAGCAAGCTCGTAAGGTTGGTAATGAAATAAAGGATATTCAGGGACATGTACTTCATGAAAATGCACATTATTACTTAATAATTCTAACCGTACCGGTTGGCTATAAGTAATGAAATGGATTTCGTGTCCACGTTTTGAAAGTTCTAATCCTAGCTCTGTAGCCACTACACCACTTCCACCAAATGTTGGATAACAAACAATGCCTATTTTCATAAAAATTTGAAAGATTATTGGTCTTTACCTTGGTAGCAAGTTATGGTAAATCCTTACAACTTCAACATTTTTAACTTATAATTAAATGCAACTATTCTATAATTGCCTCATAAATAAGACGTTGAATTTCTGTTCTAATATTCTCTCTTAATAACAGGTTTTCACCAGCTTCTGGAAACGTTCGGTTTGCTAAAAATATATACACCAATTCTTCCTCAGGGTCAGCCCAAGCATAAGTTCCTGTGAAACCAGAGTGCCCAAAGCTTGTCATAGAAATACAACCACATGTCGGACCTTCATCGTGCAACTGTGGTTTATCAAAACCAATACCTCTTCTGTTATCCTTATCGCAGAAATAACACGTATTAAATGTATCTAACGTCTCACTTTTAAAATAACGCTTTCCACCATAAAACCCTTTTTGAAGGTACATTTGCATAATCTTTGCCACATCGTTAGCATTACTAAAAATACCAGCATGTCCGCCAATACCTCCTTGCATAGCTGCTCCCATGTCGTGCACATAACCATGAACTTTATTAAAACGATAATAACTATCAACCTCTGATGGTACAATATCCTTTAAGCTAAATTTATCTCGTGGATTATACGTTGTATAGTTAGCACCTAAAGATTTATAGAATCTATCTTGTGTAATTTCATGTAAAGATTTATCATAAAAGTCTTCTAGGTAATCCTTAAGAATATAATAAGGCAAATCACTATAACGGTAACGTAACTTAGATAATAAATCACTTTCCTTGATGATCTTTTGAATAGAATCCTGATAATCATCTCTCATGAAAAGTGAATTTGTTACTTCAACTGTGAATCCTTTTTCCTTTTTATTTCGATAATATTTGGGGTCAGGTTTTTTAGTTACCGAATCTAAAGTTGCATAGTAGAACGGAATCCATGGTTTTAACTGTGCATAATGCGATAACATCTTTTTTAAGGTAACATCCTTTTTATTGGAATCCTTGTATTCTGGAATAAGAGTTCCGAGTTTAGAATCTAAAGAAATTGACCCTTGTTGCTGTAGTTCCATCACAATTGGTAATGTCGCTAATATTTTAGTTAAAGAAGCAACATCATAAACATCATCAAAATCTACTTTGTTTTTCTTGGCATAGGTATGATAACCAAAATTCTTGTTGTAAATAACCTTTCCTTTTCGTGCTACTAACAACTGAATGCCTGGCGTCATTTTATTATTAACCGCATGATTAGCCACTGAATCTACTTTCTTTAATAACTCAGAATCCATACCAACACGTTCTGGTATTGAATAACCTAAATTTAATAACGCGTTGAAAGTTTCACCTTTACCAACCGGAAAATGAGGACCAGCGCTCACAGGTAATTTTCCTTGCGCTTCAGTAGCTCCGAAAATTAATTGCGCTGACTTTTCTTGAGCAATTCTACTATTTTGATAACTCATTACAATGGCATCGAAGTTCTCAATGGTCTCAAAGTCATTTAAAGCATATGGCCTAGCAAAAACATCTAAAATAAGTGTATTTGTTCTGGCGATTTCATACAACCAAGCCAGTTCCTTTTCAGTAAATTTATATCCTTTCCATGGGTTAGCATTAGATTTATGAAAACCAACAACTACCGTATTATAACTTTGAAGTTTGGTTATTAACTCATCAAGTTTCTCAGCTTTTATAAAATGAACTTTAGTATACTTTTTTAATTCATCTAAAAACACAGAACCACTATCATCTCCAAGTTCTACATAAGCTACATTCTTTGTTTCAAGATCTCTAAGCGGTAATAATGCATTTTCGTTTTTAACTACAGTAACAGCGGATTCCATTAAGGATTCATAAAGTGCATCATCTTTAATACGGTTTAAATCATTTGAAAGATTGTACATGCCAATTGGCGAATACTCATGTAAACCTACTTTATATTTTGCCATTAAAATCTTCTTTACTGAATGTGCTAAGCGTTCTTCTGAAATAATCCCTTCATTAAAAGCTTCTTCAAACTTCGCAATACCCTTAATTGGGTCTTCAGACATCAACATCACATCATTACCTGCCAAAAATGCCATTAGATCAATTTCACCACCTTTCATTAAGGTTTTAGAGTTAACGCCATCTACCCCTTTTTCAACATAATCAGCAGCACCTTTCATCGTTAAAGCATCTGTAAAAATAAGACCTTGAAAACCTAATTCACCTTTGAGTATATCCGTCACAATATGTTTTGATAAAGATGATGGAAAACCTCTTCTCTTTTCTAAACTTGGCACATTGAGATGTGCTACCATAACACTAGACAATCCTTCTTTTATCAGTTTTCTATAGGGATAAAGCTCAACAGAATCTATGCGCTGTTCGCTAAAATTTACAGTTGGTAATGTTTTATGGGAATCAGCATCAGTATCGCCATGGCCAGGAAAATGTTTTGCATTGGCTAAAACTCCAGCATCTTGCATACCTTTCATAAATGCCAAAGCTTTCTCAGTGACATTATCTCTATCCTCACCAAAAGAACGATTTCCAATTATAGGGTTTTTTGGATTAGTATTTATATCTACAACAGGAGCAAAATTAAAATGCACTCCAAGACGTTTACAATGTTCACCAATTTGTCGACCTGTTTGTTCTACCAAGTTGTTATCTGATATGGCGCCAAGAGTCATATTCCAAGGAAATGCATAAGTAGAATCCAATCGCATACTTAAACCCCATTCAGCATCCATTCCGACTAAAAGCGGAATCTTAGAAATAGCTTGTAAATCATTATTAAGCCTAGCTTGTCTATATGGTCCACCTAAGGAATAAATGACACCACCTATTTTCTGCTCTTTTATGAGATCAAAAATTTTAGAATTCTCCTCGTCAGAATGCTTAGACATCACCTGTACCATAAACAATTGCCCTATTTTTTCTTTAACTGACAGTGCATTATAAACGCTATCAACCCATTGTTTTTGTTTGATAAAATCCTTAGTATGAAGTGGATTTACACTTGAATCTTGTGATAAACTAAATTTAAAACATAGGCATAAGAAAATGAGGGCAAAAAATCGCATAGGCAAATAACTATTTATATAAGTAGTAACGAATATTATGCCAAAATAGCATAATATAAAAATAACTAAAAAGACTTTAAGAATCTTTTATTAACCTTAAAATGTCAATACAAATTATTTAAGAAGATCAATGTATTTGTCATGGTAACCTAATAAATACAGCACACCATCTAAGCCGATGCTCGAGATGGCACTTTGCGCATTATCCTTCACGGTTGGTTTTGCATGAAACGCAATACCTAAACCAGCAAGATTTAGCATCTGCAAGTCATTTGCACCATCACCAACTGCAATTGTTTGACCAATATCTATGCCCATTTCATCCGCCAATTGTTGTAGGTATTCTGCTTTTTTATTACCATCTACAATTTCACCAATATAACCACCAGTTAAAGCACCATCTTTAATTTCTAACTGATTAGCAAATACATAATCGATATCTAGTTTTTCTTGGAGATAATGTCCGAAATATGTGAATCCACCAGAAAGTATAGCTGTTTTGAATCCATAATAATGTAAAGTATCGATAAGTCGCCTTGCTCCTTTTGTTATTGGTAAATTTTCAGCTATATCCTGTAAAACATCCTCACTTAATCCTTTAAGCAGTGCCATGCGTTGCTTAAAACTTTCATTGAAGTCTATTTCACCTTGCATTGCAGATTCTGTTATGGCTTTAACTTGGCTTCCAACACCTGCGCGTTCTGCGAGTTCATCAATAACCTCAGTTTGAATAAGTGTCGAGTCCATATCAAAACAGACTAAACGTCTATTTCTCCTGAATATATTATCCTCCTGAAAAGCGATATCCACATCTAGTTCTCTTGAAATATCCATGAACTTAGAGGTCACTTCAGTCTTATCTAATAACTCACCTCGTATTGATAATTGGATTGATGCTCGTGGATACTCTTCTTCGTTAACAAGAGAAGTTCTTCCGGTTAAACGTTTAATAGAGTCAATATTCATATTCTTATCTGAAATGACTTTTGTAACTTCAGAAATCTGTTCTGCCGCAAGCTTTTCCCCAAGAATAGTCACAATATATCGGTCTTTGCCTTGCATGCCTACCCAATGCTCGTAATCATCAAGCGAAATAGGTGTGAACTTAGCGGTAATGCCTAGCTCATATGCTTTAAATAATAAGTCTTTAAGAACTGCTGCTGATTTTTTTCCAGATTTTATTTCGAACATCATACCCAACGATAAGGTATCGTGAATATTAGCTTGCCCGATATCTAATATTTTTGCATCGTATTCTGCTAAAACACTCGTTAAAGATGACGTAAGACCTGGTTTATCTTGTCCTGAAATGTTTAATAAAAAGATATCTGTAGCCATATAAATTTGAACTTTTAGAATTACGATTTAAGATTATAATGTTGAAATGAAATTATAAAGTGTAAAAATGACTATTCTTATTGAAATTTAAAAGTTTTGTGAGTTGCGAATATTGTAATAATTCTGAAACTTCATTGAATATATTTCAAAGTTATTATTTCAAAAAGCGACTATGCCAACTATCTTTTGCAGGTACTTCCCAGTTTTCGTTAAACTCTGCAATATTTGTAACAAGGTTATTGAATACAATGGTATTTTTTGAAACAGAATTATTTTTTGCCATCTTTTTGAAATCCACTAAAGACTTGTATGCCACGAATTCTCCTTGTTTAAAAGAAACATTCATTTTATCCATTAAATCGACATTATATGCCTTTTCTAATTCTTGAATAAAATGTACCGAAGCGTCAATAGAACAACCAGTCGCAGCATTTAAAATCTGATTTAATGCTAACACTATAAATCGTTTATAAACAATCTTAAAACCTGATTGTAAATCCTTTCCGTGAGCGGTCCAAGATGTAATAAAAGTTTCAAGTTTTGATTTTATTTCTTTTAATTCATCCTCTGAAAATGAACGATTGGCCTGGTATATCCAAACACGAGATTCGTCTGGTAATTGGTTAAAATCTACTAGCATCTTTTTAGTCTATGAGATCAATTTTGGTAATCACTTTCTTTGTAATATATTGCTTTTCACTTAAGTCAAAAACTTGCTTTTCCTCATACTCTATTGAAAAGGATTTGCCATAGTTAGATTTATTAAGTAATTCATAGCCATCAAAATCATCAAGTATTATAAACGTGTGCGTTTTATCAAAATCATCTTTAGTCTCTATGTAGGAAATGGCGTCATTTTTTAATGAGGTTAATTCTACTTCAATATTTAAATTATCTCTTGGCGAATCACTAAACTCAATGTCTTCATCATCTTCCAACATATCTACCATTTCTTCACCACTAAAAAGTGACATGAAATCATCAAGACATACTGTAGTCATTTTCATACCTACCATTTCACCAATTTCCTCTATGTCTTCTAATCCTTTTTTTGAAAAGAACTTTGATTTAGATTTATGTTCGTTAAAACTTGCAATTAAGCACAAACCTAATGCCATTTGCTTATTGTCTAGGCTTTCAGAAGGATTAATCTTTTTATTTTTAAGACACTCACAAGTATCACTTGCCATAAGATCTAATGCTTCTTCTTTAGAAAGTTTTTGTGCACTTAGACTTAATGTAACAGATAATATTAGTACTGTGAAAAAGTATTTTTTCATTAAATAATAATTATATTTTTGATTTATTTTAAAGGCTATTGATCATTAGCAATCAGTTCTGCTATATCCAACACTTGAATTTCACCTTCTTTTTCATTGAATTTTACACCATCGCTCATCATGGTATTACAATAAGGACATCCTGTTGCGATAATGTCTGGTTTTGTTTCTAAAGCGTCTTTTGTGCGCAATACATTGATGTCCATATCACCTTTTTCTGGTTCTTTAAACATTTGTGCTCCGCCAGCACCACAACATAATGCTGTAGATTTATGACGTTTCATTTCGGTTAAAGTCGCATTGGTAGTTTTTAAAACGTCTCTCGGTGCATCGTATTCATTATTTGCACGACCTAAATAACATGGGTCATGAAACGTAATACGTTTCCCTTTATAGGTTTGCCCTTCAGTAGATAAACGACCTGAAGACATTAATTCTTTGATAAACTGGGTATGATGAATAACGTCATAGTTACCACCTAAACTCGGATACTCATTTTTTAAACAATTAAATGAATGCGGATCACATGTTACAATACGTTTTACTTCATACGCGTTAAGCACCTCAATATTCATCATGGCTTGCATTTGAAATAAAAACTCATTTCCTGCTCTTTTGGCTACGTCACCTGTATTACTTTCCTCAGCACCTAATACTGCAAAATCTACATTTGCCTTGTTTAATATTTTCACAAAGGCCTTAGTGATCTTTTTAGCTCTATCATCATAACTACCTGCAGAACCCACCCAAAATAAAATCTCTGGTTGCTTACCTTCTGCCATGTATTGTTCCATTGTAGGAACATTTAGTTGTTCACTCATAGTATATTATTCTTCTTTAGCCCAATTTAAACGGTCCATTTGATTATATGGCCATGGTGCGCCATTATTCTCAATGTTTGTCATCATATTATTAAGCTCCATTGGTGCAGCACTTTGCTCCATTACCAAATAGCGACGCATATCTAATATAATTGATAATGGATTAATACTTACCGGACATTCTTCAACACATGCATTACATGTTGTGCATGCCCATAATTCTTCATTTGTAATATAATCGCCTAATAATTGTTTACCATCATCTTTAAACTCGCCACCATTTGCGTCAATATTTTTACCAACTTCTTCTAAACGGTCTCTTGTATCCATCATAATCTTACGTGGAGACAATTTTTTACCTGTAAGATTTGCCGGGCATGCTGAAGTACAGCGGCCGCACTCTGTACATGTGTAAGCGCTTAACAACTGAACACGATTTAAATCCATGACATCACTTGCCCCAAACTTAGCAGGTTCTTCTTCTTCAGTTCCTTCTGGAGCCGCTGCAAATGGATCTGCATTGGGATCCATCATTAACTTCACCTCATTTGTAACAGCTTCCAGATTATTAAATTTTCCTTTTGGTTCAACACTGCCATAATAGGTGTTTGGAAATGCTAACAGAATATGTAAATGTTTTGAGAAATATAAATAATTTAAGAAGATTAAAATACCAATAATATGTAACCACCAAGCTGTACGCTCAATAATAACCAAAGTATCTGCATTATCACCAAACCAAGGCGCTATAAATTGTGAAATGATATTACCTGAATTAGCTTCTTGAAACGTTGTGTCAGTTGCATTCATCACAAGGAACAAGCACATTAAGACTACTTCAAAATACAGAATAATATTACCATCATTTTTTGGCCAGCCTGTCATTTCAGCACTTAAGAAACGTTTAAGTTTTACAACATTTCTTCTGGTCCAAAACACAATCACAGCCAATAAAACTAGAACCGCTAAAACTTCAAAAGCGCCAATTAAAAAACCGTATACCGATTCGGGTAAAACCGTTAATCCTATACGATGTGTTCCAAAAATCCCATCAATAATAATTTCAAGAACCTCTATATTGATAATCACAAAACCTATATAAACGATTATATGGAGAATGCCTGCAACTGGACGCTTTACCATTTTGCTTTGACCTAGTGCAATACGAATCATATTTCGCCAACGTTCTGATGTATTATCACTAGTATCTACCTCTCTACCTAACTTTATGTTTCTTATTAGTCTTTTTACATTTCGTGCAAAATAGCCAATACCTAATACTAGGATTATGGCAAAAAGTATATTTGGTATATATTCCATATGAGAAATAATCTAATTTTTTTGATCTTCAGTTGGTGGTGTATATGGTATTTCTTTTTTAGAAAGAATACGTCTGTACCTTGCAGGATGCAACTTTATATCCAACAACAACTCTTCCATTTCTTTTGATGCCGCTTCTAGATTATTATACAGAGCATCATCGTTAAGAAGCTTACCTAGTGTACCCTTGTTTTCATCGATACTTGTAAGAATACCTTGAAATTTGTTTAAAGTACCTTCTAAACTTTTAACAGTTCCGGCTAAATTTGCATCCTTCAATTGTCCCGAAATTTCTTTGAAATCAGAAGTTAATTTATCAAAACCATCCAAAACAGAAGCGATTTTATCATCATTATCCTTTACGACTGTTTCAATAGATTGCGCCACGCTATTATATGATTTTAGCGTCTTATTTAATTCTGAAATCGCATGTTGTAATCCATCATCCGATTCATCTGTAAGCAATTTATTTAAATTTGCTACCATTACATCCGTGTTACTTAAAGTACCACCAAGACCTTCTGTAACTTTTGGCAATTCACTTTCTAAACTAGAAATTAGACTTTTCTTTACACCTGAAGTTAAAACATCGCCTGGATTTGCATATTTACCATCATTGGCATCAATAATCTCTAAGGCATTACCACCCATTATGCCTGTTGCATAAAGACTAATTGTACTGTTCTTAGAAAACTTGAGTTTTTTATTTACTGAAAATGTCACTCTTGTTTTTCCAGTATCGTACATGTAATCAATAGATTCAATCTTACCTACCTTATTTCCTTTAACCGTAACTGGTGAAGACGAGCTCAGAGCATTGTAGTCAAACTCTGTGTAAAAGACATCTTTACTTGTGAATAAATCATCACCTTTTAAAAAGGAAAACAAATAAATAAACAATGCTATACCCGAAAGTACTAATATACCCGTTTTAGCTTCTCTTGTAATTTTCAATGCTTTAATAACTTTGATTTGAAACAAAATTAAGTATAATTATACGAATAATGAATTCTAATTAGAAACAGATTTTAAAGCCTCAGAAATGTCAACTTGTTTACCATCTTTATAAGCTACTAAAAAACAAGAAGAATACCCTTTTTGCTGGGCTTCTTGCTTAAAAAGCTTTGCCTTATTATAGTCGGATGTACTACCATAATAGTATTTGATTAGCTTTCCTGTTTTCTGCTTAGAAATGTCTGATAATCCATTGAAATTATATGATTTGGTTTCTAAATCTCTTGAACTAGCAGCAATCTGAACTTTAAATGTATAGTCTTCAAGAATGAGAGATTCAGGCTGAGAATAACTGTTATCAAGTTCTAAGTTGGTATTACTTCCTAATTCGCTTCCAATGTTTTGATCTATTTCATTTTTAAACTCTAAAATAGCATCTATTAAAGCTTGAGTCATTTTATTTTGTCCTGCCTTAGAGTTAAGAAAGGCGCCTTCTTTTTTGTTGCTAATAAATCCAAGCTCCACAAGCACGCTAGGCATATATGTATTTCTGATAACAAGGATACTCTCTTGTTTTAAACCTCTACTTTTTCTTTTTGCCTTGCTAACAAAATTATTTTCAATCTTTCTTGCTAAGACTATACTTTGTTCTACATAAACTTCTTGCTCTATACCAATAGCTATAGTAGATTCAGGTGAACTTGGATTGAAACCTGCATAATTCTCCTCGTAATTATCCTCTAAGAAAATTACTTCGTTTTCGCGTTTAGCCATTTCAAAATTTCTATCAGTATTCTTTTCTCCTAGAACCCATGTCTCAGTGCCAAATGGCTTAGAATTAGCAACAGAATTGCAATGTACCGATATAAATAAATCTGCATCAGCCTTATTTGCAATGTCTGCACGTCGCCATAATTCTATAAACTTATCCGTCTTTCTTGTGTATATAACTTTAATACCTTCTGTTTTCTCTAATGCTTTACCAAGCTGTAATACAACATCTAATGCAATAACTTTTTCTTTGTATCCATTACTTAAAGCACCAGGATCCTTGCCACCATGACCAGCATCTAATACTACAACAAAATCTTTATTTTGAGCAGGTAAAACTTCAATTGATGTTAAATAAGTGATAAAAGTAAAAAGCAGGAATACTAATGTATATTTATGTGTCGTTTGCATAATTGTTCTAACGGTTTGAATACTTGAATTATTACAAGCTTTTGTTTAGTAAAACAGTATTTTTAAACTTTATAAGATTAATAAATCAATCACAAAAAAATATCTGTACTTTTGGCGATTCATAAACCGAGCCATACTTTTACAAAAATACATTTAAAAGGATTGCGTACAAATAGCTTACACATACTTTTTATCTTGAGTTTTACAGTGCTTATCAACACTTTAAGCTTTGCTCAAGAACTACCTAAAAGTGGCACTCCAATACCTGCGGAAAAACCAAAAGATTCAGTTGTAATTCCGGCCAAAGATTTATTGGATTTACCTACAAATGAAAGAGAAATTGATTCTACAAAGCAAGATTCTGTAAAAAAGGAAGGTTTTTTAAAAGACATTGTGACTTACAAGGCAAAAGATTATGTTTCGGTAAGCCAGAAAAAACAGCAGATTACATTATATAACGAAGCTGAAGTGCTTTACGAAGATATGGAAATTACCGCTGGAATCATTGTTATAGATTACAGTAAGAATTTGGTGTATGCCGGTCGATTAAAAGATTCTACAGGGTATTCTCAAAAACCAGTATTTAAGCAAGGTGCAAATATTATTGAACCTGATTCAATAATTTTTAATACAGATTCCCGTAAAGCTTTAATTTTCAATTCAGTTACTGAACAAAGCGGAGGTACTGTTATTGCGCAAAGAACAAAGCGTGAAAATGATTCGGTTTATTTTATACATAAGGGAAAGTTTACAACTTCTGAAAACCTAGAAGATCCTGAGTATTACATATTAATGAACCGAGCTAAAATTGTACCAAATAAAAAAATTGTAACTGGCTTAAGTCAAATGTACATTTACGATGTACCAACACCAATTGCAATTCCTTTTGCATATTTTCCAATGTCGAAAAAACAGACATCAGGAATTATTTTTCCATCATTTGGGGAAGATACGGGAAATGACAGAGGTTACTTTTTGCAAAATGGTGGTTATTATTTTGCCATTAGTGACCACGTTGATCTTGCCGTTTTGGGAGACTATTATACCAACGGAAGTTACGGATTAAGACTAGAAAGTAATTACGCTCTAAGGTATAGATTTCGCGGAAACGTAGGATTTAGGTACGAGAATCTCTTAAATAGTGAAAGAGGTTTTCCAGATTTTAGCCAGAGTACTATTTATAACATTAGATGGTCGCATACACAAGACGCCAAAGCTAATCCTAACTCAAGGTTTTCTGCTTCGGTAAACTTAGGTAGTAGTCAATTCTTTAGACAGTCAATTAATCAAGTTAACCTAAATAGTACGCTTAACAATACATTAGCATCTTCCGTATCCTATTCTAAAACGTTTCAAGGTGAACCTCAGGTCAATTTGAACCTTACAGCAACCCATAATCAAAATACAAATACAGAAGCAATTAATTTGACACTTCCTACGATGCAAGCTTCTATGAGTCGTGTTTTTCCTTTTGCACCTAAATCAGGGACAAAAAAAGGAGCAATTCAGAATATTAACTTTCAAGTAAATACGAGAGGTGAATATCGCATACAGACCACAGATTCACTTTTTGGGAAAAGCGAGATGTTTGATGATGCCTTAGCGGGTATGAGACACAATATCCCTGTAAATACTAATTTTAAAGTTTTTAATCATTTTAGTGTTAGTGCAAATGCAAACCTTCAAGAAACTTGGACTCTCAAAACAGTTCGAAAATTCTTTGATACTACAACTGATGAAGTTGTTACTTTAGATATTAACGGTTTTGACAGATTCTTCACTTACAATGTGGGAGCTAGTATTGGTACGACCCTTTATGGCATGTTTAATTTTCAAAAAGAAGGTAAGGATCCTAAAATACAAGCAATAAGACATGTCATGAGACCTTCAATAAGTTATAGTATAACCCCAGCTTTTAATCAGTATTACGAAACGTTTGAAGTTGTTGATGCTAACGGAACTACTAGTGATCAGGTCTATACAAGATTTGAAAATTCACCATTAGGTAGACCTGGAAATACATTCTCTAGTAATATCGGATTTTCTTTAGGTAACAATTTTGAAGCTAAAGTGAGAGCCAAAGATTCCACAGATACCGAACCTAAAAAAGTAATGCTGCTTAACAACTTAAATTTTCAAACATCATATGATATTGCAGCAGATTCACTTAACTGGAGCCCAATGAGAATAAGTGGTGGAACTCAAATTCTGAATAGAAAAATGAACATCAACTTTGGGATGACGTTAAACCCTTATGCTCTAGACAATAACAACAACATCATTAATACATTTAATATTGATAATGGTGGCAGTCTTTTTAGATTAACATCAGCCAATTTAAATATCAGTTACAGCTTATCAAACGAAACATTTAATGGCAAAGAAACTGATAATTCTAGAGACTCCGAACAACAAAGACGAGCAGCAGCTACTAATAGCGATATTGATGGTTTGTTTGGGGAATCTCAGGATTTTGCTGACCAAAGATTAAATGATGACAACAAAGAAAAGAAAGAAGATACCGAGGAAGATAACAATGATTTTTACAATTATAAAATGCCGTGGAATCTTAGACTTAGGTATGCTACCAACTATAACAATACAAGACGCCAAGATCAAATTACATCACACTCATTAATGTTTTCTGGAGATGTTGAGTTATCACCAAGATGGAGCATTGGTGTTTCTTCAGGTTATGATTTTCTGAATAAGGGAATTACATTTACACAATTACGTTTTGAAAGAGACTTATTGAGTTGGCGTATGAATTTTAGTTGGGTTCCAGTAGGCATAAACACCTCTTGGAATTTCTTTATTGGTATAAAGTCTAACTTATTAAAAGACCTTAAGTATGATCAGCGTCGTCAGCCAGATCGTAACTTAGGTAATTAAAATCTTTCTCAATTCATTCTTCTATTATGAAAAAAATCATTAATACTCCCAAGGCACCGGCACCAATTGGGCCATATAATCAAGCTGTTTTATCAGGAAACACTCTTTACACATCAGGTCAAATAGCCCTACATCCTGAAACAACGGAGTTGGTTTTAGATGATATAAGGACTGAGACCAAACAAGTTATGGAGAATATGAAAGCTGTTTTAGAAGCTGCTGATATGACTTTTGAGAATGTGATTAAGACATCCATTTTTATAAGCGATATGAATAACTTCGCACAAATAAATGAGGTATATTGTCAATATTTTGATGAAGCTTCGGCACCGGCAAGAGAAACAGTGGAAGTGGCTAATTTACCAAAGTTTGTAAATGTTGAAATTAGCATGATTGCTGTAAAATAGATACTTCAACAATAAACAATTGTTGATAAATTAAACGGAACATCTCCATTTTTTGTTTAAGTCGTTTTAAAGAACTCTTAAATTTGGTTAAAACCAAACTTTTCTAAAAATGCGTATTGAAAATGACTTAAAATTTGGGTTTAAGGATGTTATGATCCGTCCTAAAAGATCAACACTTAAAAGTAGATCAGAAGTCACCTTAGAAAGAGAATTTTCATTCTTAAATTGCAAAAGTAGCTGGAAAGGTATACCAATAATGGCCGCAAATATGGATACCGTTGGTACTTTTGAAATGGCAAAATCTCTATCTAACTTCAATTTATTTACTGCCATACACAAACATTATAGTTTGTCAGAATGGAACGAATTCTTAGAAAATGCACCTCAGAATATAGAAAACTATATTGCTGTGAGCACAGGAATAAGTCAATCAGATTCTGATAAGTTAAAAACAATTTTAAACACGTATGCTTCGCTTAAGTTCATATGTATTGATGTCGCCAATGGTTATTCTGAATACTTCGCTGAATTTGTACAAAAAACACGAGAACAGTACCCTGATAAAGTTATTATTGCCGGCAATGTTGTAACTGGTGAAATGGTTGAGCAACTATTACTTTCTGGTGCTGATATTGTTAAGGTTGGCATAGGTCCTGGTAGTGTATGTACAACGCGTGTTAAAACTGGTGTAGGATATCCCCAATTATCTGCCATTATAGAGTGTGCAGATGCCGCACACGGTCTTGGAGGTCAAATTATTAGTGATGGTGGTTGTATAATACCTGGTGATGTCGCTAAAGCTTTTGGAGCTGGTGCAGACTTTGTGATGTTAGGTGGTATGTTTGCTGGCCATACAGAAAGTGGTGGCGATATAATTACCAAAAATGGAGAACAATACAAGCAATTTTACGGTATGAGTTCTACCACTGCTATGGAAAAACACGTTGGTGGAGTTGCTGAATACCGAGCTAGCGAAGGAAAAACGGTTGAAGTGCCTTATAAAGGTGATGTCAAAGATACTGTGCAAGATATTCTTGGTGGATTAAGAAGTACGTGTACTTATGTTGGTGCCCCACGACTTAAAGAATTGACCAAAAGAACTACTTTTATTAGAGTAGCTGAACAAGAAAATCAAGTCTACAAATAATTTAAAAGTATTATTATACGCTCATATTTGTAACAAACATGTAATTATGCGACTAGTAAATAAAACATCAGTTCGTATGAAAGATTACTTCAAGACTTTAAAAAAGAAACTCATTAGATTTTATCAATGTGACAAGAGGTTGTTCAATAAAATGCTTGGAATAAAATAAAAAAACCCGATACTAAACAAAAGCATCGGGTTTCATTTTTAATAAAGTATTTTCTAATCTTCAGGATGCATAAAGCGTTGTTTCCCTAGTAATTCTTCTTCAGTTTCAACGATGTTTTCATCAGGTACGCAACAATCTACAGGACAAACAGCCGCACATTGTGGCTCTTCATGAAACCCCATACACTCTGTACATTTATCAGGTGCAATGTAATATAACTCATCACTTATTGGCTCTTGGGTTTCATCTGCATCTACCTCTTTTCCGTTAGGCAACACAATTTTACCTTTTAAACTCGTTCCATCAGAATATCGCCAATCATCTGCTCCTTCATAGATCGCTGTATTTGGGCACTCCGGTTCGCAAGCACCGCAATTAATACATTCATCTGTAATAATAATTGCCATAGTAATTTTTCTTTTTTTCCGTAATTTTGCAGTTGCAAAAATAAAGCCTAAACAGCATTTTACCAAACAGTATATGGATTTACAACATAGAATTAACGCTTTCGCAAAATTAGGTCAGTTTTTTGGTCAATTTACAACGAAAGGAATTGTTAAAAAGGCTGATATCGAAGCAAATGATATATTCTTTGATGGTTTTAAACATCAAATAAAAATAGCTAAAGAAAATAACGGTTGGTTTACCCAAGAAAACATTCAATATAGTTTAGAATCATGGTCAAATGCATTGACCATAGACAATTTAAATTTATGGATAAGTAAGTATACTTTTAATACCAAACCATCAAAGAACATAGCAATCATAATGGCTGGTAATATTCCCTTAGTTGGATTTCATGATTTCCTGTCTGTTCTTATTACAGGTCATAATGTTGTTGTAAAGCAATCCTCTAATGACAAGCATCTCCTACCCTTTTTAGCTAAATATTTAGAAGTTGTAGAACCCCAATTTAAAGGTAAAATCACTTTTACTGAAGAAAAGCTTGAAAATTTTGATGGAGTTATAGCTACTGGTAGTGATAATACAGCGCGTTACTTTGAATATTACTTTAAAAATAAACCATCTATCATTAGAAAAAACAGAAACTCAGTTGCTATTTTAAGAGGTAACGAAACTGTTGAACAACTCGAATTATTATCTGACGACATTTTTAGATATTATGGTTTGGGATGTAGAAATGTATCAAAACTATTTATCCCTAATGATTACAATTTTGATGACTTTTTTAAAGCCATTTACAAGTGGCACCCAATCATTCATGAAGCCAAATATGCAAATAATTACGATTATAATAAGGCAGTTTATTTAATGAGTGAATTTGACATGCTAGAAAATGGTTTCTTAATGGTAAAAGAAGACCAAAATTACGGTTCGCCAATAGCCACAATATTTTATGACAAATATGACAGCGTTGATGCACTTAAAAATCAACTTGAAGAAGACAAAGAAAAGATTCAATGTATTGTGAGTAAAGGATTTGCTGAAAACGAAATAGAATTTGGACAAACTCAAAACCCGGAACTTTGGAACTATGCAGATGGAGTTGACACTGTTGAATTCTTGTTAAAAATTTGAATTAAAAATTATCAATTTATTAATGTGAAATAAGCAATTAATCACCACCTTTGTATCTCTTTAAATTTTAAACAAAATAGATTCCCAAATTGTTGGAAATAAAAATAAAGCTTAATGAAAAAACATAACTTTAGTGCAGGACCTTGTATTTTACCAAAATCAGTAATGTTAAAAGCTTCTGAAGCTGTTCTTAACTATGACGAAGGACTTTCGTTGATTGAGATTTCTCACCGCAGTAAGCCATTTGTAGATATTATGGAAAGAGCAAGATCTCTAGCACTAGAACTTTTAGGTTTAGAAGGCAAAGGATATAAAGCATTGTTTTTACAAGGTGGTGCTAGTACTCAATTTTTGATGGTAGCACTTAATCTTTTGGAAAAAAGAGCTGGATATTTAAACACAGGAACTTGGAGCACAAAAGCCATTAAAGAAGCTAAAATCTATGACGATATCTATGAGGTTGCTTCTTCAGAAAGTGGTGGTTTTAATTACATACCTAAAGGTTATGAAATTTCTGAAGAATATGACTATTTCCACTGTACTTCTAACAATACTATTTATGGGACTCAGATGAAAAGTTTCCCTTCTACTAATATCCCTATGGTATGTGATATGAGTAGTGATATTTTCTCTAGAACATTAGATTTTACACAATTTGATTTAATCTATGCCGGTGCTCAGAAAAATATGGGTCCTGCAGGAACAACACTTGTCGTTGTAAAAGAAGATATCTTAGGAAAAGTATCTCGTAAGATACCATCTATGATGGATTATAAAATCCATATTAATAAAAGTAGTATGTTTAATACACCACCTGTTTTTCCTGTATATGTATCAATGCTTACACTTCAATGGTTAAAAGACCTCGGCGGAATTGAGGCTATTGAAAAGGAAAATGAGAAAAAAGCAAGTTTAATCTATTCAGAAATTGATTTAAACCCACTTTTCAAAGGATATGCCGTTAAAGAGGACCGATCTAATATGAATGCTACTTTCACCTTAGAAAATGAGAACCTCAAAGAAACATTCGATGCTATGTGGAAAGAAGCTGGTATTAATGGTCTTAATGGCCACAGAAGTGTTGGTGGTTACAGAGCTTCAATGTACAATGCACTTAGCTTAGATAGCGTTAAGGCGTTGGTTGAAGTTATGAGCGAATTAGAACGTAAAGCATAATAAATAAACAAACCATTAATTTAGGTTATAGAGTTCAATGAACTTTTAACTTTAAACTTTTAACTTAACAATGAAAGTATTAGCAAATGACGGAGTTTCGCAAAGCGGCATCAATGCTTTAGAAGCAGCTGGTTATGAAGTTTTAACAACAACTGTTGCGCAAGAGCAATTACAAAATTATATCAATGAAAATGATATCTCTGTGCTTTTAGTAAGAAGCGCAACTAAAGTGAGAAAAGATATCATAGACAACTGTCCTAACCTAAAAATTATAGGTCGCGGAGGTGTTGGTATGGATAACATTGATGTTGATTATGCAAGAGAAAAAGGGTTACACGTTATTAACACGCCTGCAGCATCTTCGCATTCTGTTGCAGAATTGGTATTTGGTCACTTTTATGGATTAGCAAGATTCTTACATAACTCTAATCGCGATATGCCTTTAGAAGGAGATACCAATTTTAAGGCACTTAAGAAAGCTTATGCTAAAGGAATAGAATTAAAAGGTAAAACACTAGGTGTTATTGGTTTTGGTAGAATTGGTCAAGCTACGGCAAAAATTGGTATTGGTGCTGGTATGAAGGTTGTTGCTTTTGACCCTTTTATGGAAAAAGCTAACTTAGAATTAGACTTTTTTGATGGTCAAAGACTTAATTTTGAAATAGAAACCATCTCTAAGGAAGACGTTTTAAAGCAAGCAGATTTTATTTCACTTCATGTACCTGCTCAAAAAGAGTATGTCATAGATGAAGCTGAACTAAACATGATGAAAGATGGAGTTTTTATCGCTAATGCAGCGCGAGGTGGTGTTGTTAATGAATTTGCGCTAGTAAAGGCGATTGAAAGCAGAAAAGTTGCTGGTGCAGCATTAGATGTTTTTGAAAAAGAACCACAACCAGAAATTCAATTATTAATGAATGCCTCTTTGTCTCTTACACCACATACAGGTGCGGCCACCAATGAGGCACAAGACAGAATTGGTGTAGAGCTCGCAGATCAAATTATCAACATTTTAGGATAAATATGTGACTTAAACATAATAAATGAGTCCTACATATGTTAGGGCTTTTTTTGTACCTTTCATTCTCTCTATAATATAACTTAAAAACATAACACAATGTCAGGAATATTAGACTTATTAAACAGTGATTTAGGAAAAACAATTATAAACGGTGTTTCAGGATCAACAGGAACAAACGAAAATAAAACTTCAAGTGTACTAACAATGGCTTTACCAGTATTAATGAAAGCTATGGAACGTAATGCGGCTACACCAGAAGGTGCAGATGGATTAATGGGTGCGTTAAGTGGGAAACATGATGGAAGTATTCTTGACAATCTCGGTGATCTTTTTGGTGGCGGTGTAAATGAAAATGTAAAAGTTGATGGATCTAAAATTCTAGGTCATATCTTAGGTGGTAAACAGCAAGGAGTACAACAAGTTATTGGTCAAAAAGCTGGAATAGACTCTAATTCAGTAGGTGAAATTCTTAAAGTAGCAGCACCTATTTTAATGGGAATTTTAGGAAAACAATCTAGACAAAATAATGTGAGTTCTCAAGGAGATTTAACGGGTCTTTTAGGCGGATTACTTGGTGGCAATCAAGCACGAAATGAACAAAGCTTCTTCGAAAAAATATTAGATGCTGATGGTGATGGAAGCGTAATTGATGATGTGGCCGGAATGGTATTAGGTGGTGACAAGAAAAAAGGTGGTCTAGGCGGTTTATTAGGTGGTCTTTTTGGAAAATAATTATACATATACTATATAGAAAAAGCAGCTCATAATATGAGCTGCTTTTTTTATTTCCTCATTCATAATAGACATTTACTCAATTAGAATAGCACCACACACAATCATTATTTAAAAAGACTTAATTTTGTTATTGATTTGTAGTGTAGATAAAAGCATTTTTAAATTCAATTATTTCAAATCATGAAAAAACTACTTTTTTTATTTTTTTTAGTTCTGGCTTTAGTTTTTAGTTGTAAATCCTATAACTCTGATCAAATTATAGACAATAGTCTTACTGCTGATTTGGTTGAGAATGACACCATAAGTATTAGTAGTGATGAAACTGACTATGAAGTTATTATAATTGAACCTGGATTTAATGGATGGTTACTTGGTAGTGCTAGGCCTCGCGGTTTTCATTCTCAAAATTGGTTAGAAACTAGAAATGCACTTTTAGTTCAAGCTTGGAATCAAAGAAACCTGCAACCAACGGTTTACGATCCCAATCTATACCAATTAAGAATTGATTATGATACGCGCACAGATTACGGCTATGAAGTTAATTATTTACTCTACAACTACTTTTTATATTTTCAGTTAAAATACAAACAACAATTGACAACTTTTATTCCTAGAATTTAATGTAAATTTGTGCACTTTTTAAAGTGCTATGGAAAAATTTAAAAAGCATTGGGAAATACAACAGAATTGGCAACTCATTTTTCCACTGCTAGGTATTTTAATATTAGGTTATTCAGCTTTTAAGATTGCGAATGCATTACTTTGTGATTATGGTTTATACGCTGTGATTCCTGTAAGTATTGTCTTGTATTTTGCCCTGTTGAAATTTACGTTATTCTTATTTAAAAAACTTGAAAATAAGTGGATCCTAGATTATAGATGGGAAATGATTCGTGTGTTTATGGTTTTTGCAATTACGGGTTCTTCTTCCATGTTTGTTGGGAGACCATTAATAAAATTGATGGGCATCACTAAAGATAACCTAAACCCTTTTATTTACTGGGTCTTATTTATTTTCATTGGCCTTGTTTTCTATCAGATACTCTTAGTTTTCTTTGGTTGGCTTTTTGGACAACATAAATTTTTTTGGGAATTTGAAAAGAAAATGCTCAGACGTTTTGGATTCTTTAAAGACTAATAATAAATAAATGAAGAAGCCACTTTGACGCAACATTAATAAGTCCTATTTTTGCAACTTAGTTGCATGAAAAACACTTTTCTCAGAATATTATCTTTATTCTTTTTAACAATCTTACTCTCTAGTAACTTTGTTAACCTGCATGTTTTGTTCCACAATCACACGTCAATAGAAGTGTGTCATAACCATTCACATAATAATAGCGACGATAATACTGAAAAGGAATCGTGCCAACTTTGCGTTATTACCCAATGTTTAAATCATTTAAACTATCACTTAGATTTCAATTCATCCTTTCAGCCCGAAACAACAACTGATTGCGATGAATTACTTGCAGTATCATCTTACTCTAAGTTCTTTTATGACAAAAATATTTTCAGTCATAATAAGAATAAAGCGCCACCTTACTTAACTTAAGAACCAATCAATCAAGAATTAGATCAGTAATAAGATATTAAAAGTATAATGAAATATATCTTACTAGTCTTATCAGTATTCTGTTCATATTTAGGGTATTCTCAAAATTGTAACCATAGATTACGAGGTAGTGTAATAGATTTTCATGCTAATACGCCTTTAGAGGATGCCACAATTAAACTAAAGAACACTGATAAGATCACTATATCAGATAAAAATGGAATATTCAATTTCGAAGATTTATGTGAAGGAACATATACCATTGAAGTATCTCATATAGGTTGTAAAACGATAACAAAAACCGTTAAGGTAAAAGGAAAGACGAGTGTAACCATCACCCTAGAACATCACTTAGAAGAACTTGATGAAGTAAATGTATCAGGTAAATCTAAAACAAAGGTAACTAGTGTTGAGCAGTCTATTTCTAAAGAAGTTATTGAAGTATATACGGATAAATCTCTAGGTGACGCTTTAAATACCATCAGTGGTGTGTCTTCTTTAAATACAGGAAATTCAATTGTTAAACCTATGATACACGGATTACATAGCAGTAGATTATTGATAATAAATAATAATGTTAGGCAATTCGATCAGGAATGGGGAGATGAACATGCACCTTCAATTGATATCAATTCAGGTGGACAAATTGAAGTGATAAAAGGAGCTAATACACTAATTTATGGTAGTGATGCCATTGGTGGATTAATTTTAATTAAACCAGAAAACTATGCCTTAAGAGATAGTCTATTCGGAAGTACCTCGCTATCATTAAATTCTAATGGTTTAGGCGGTATTATTAATTCTGAACTAACAAAAACCTATAAAAGTGGCTTCTACAGTCGTTTGCAAGCAAACTACAAACGTTTTGGAGACTTTAATGCTGCTGATTATGATCTCACGAATTCTGATATCGAAAGTATTAATGCTTCTGCTAGGTTTGGATACAAATCTTTTGAAAAAGGATTTGATGCATATTACAGTTATGTAAATAATACTATTGGTATTTTAAGTACAGCACACTTAGGTAACGTAAATAATTTAGTGAGAGCTATTAATACCAGTCAACCTATTTTTGTTGGTGATTTTTCTTATGATATTAATAATCCTAAACAATTAATTACGCATCATCTAGGAAAAGTTGAAGCCTACAAGCGCTTTCAAGGCATTGGTAAGCTATCTCTTCAATACGATTTTCAAATTAATCGAAGAAGAGAGTTTGATAGACGCAGACAAAACTTTAGAGATGATCCTGCAGCTGATTTTAGATTATTTACAACCTCTTTACAACCAAACTTAAGGATTGATGCATTTGACGATTTAGTTGTAAATACAGGCTTGTTGGTAAGATATCAACAGAATGATGCAGCTGGTTTTGAAGTTACCAATATTAGCATACCTCTAATACCTGACTATGATAAGTATGATGCAGGTATATATTTCACAGGTAATTACAGTCTTAATCTAAACACAGAGATAAGTGCAGGCTTTAGATATGACTTTTCTAGAATAGAAGCTGAAAAAGAATACAAATTAGCGGATTGGGAAGAAAACAATTATGATGAGTTGTTTCCTCAATTTAGCTCTGGTATGGTTGAAGATTTTGAAATACTCACTTTTCCTGAGTTCGATTTTCATAATATTTCTTCCAGTCTTGGAATAACACGATATTTTGAAAATGATATTCAATTCATTTTTAACTATGGTTTAGCTTCAAGAATGCCTAATGTTGCTGAACTTTTTAGTGATGGTTTACATCACAGCGCAGCCAGAATTGAGACTGGTAATCTCACTTTAAATAAAGAGGTGGCCAATAAATTCATTCTTTCACTAGAACGAAACAATCAAAACTTCGGTTTTACAGTAAGTCCATATTACAAATACATTAATGATTTTATTCAATTAATTCCGTCTGGTGAAGTATCAGAATCTATTAGAGGATCATTTGTAAAATGGAACTATGACCAAGTTAATGCTCATATATTTGGTATAGATATAGATGTTAATAAAAAGTTGAGTCAACATTTTGACTATAGCGGTAGTCTAAGTGTATTGAGAGGTGATAACCTTACTGAGGATTTGCCATTAATTCATATGCCATCTGCTAATTTCTCTAATTCAATATCATATAAAAATGAAAATCTAAATCAGTTATCATTAAGTCTAACACAATATACTGAACTAAGACAAAATAGATTTCCTGATTATAACTTTACAACATTTGATCCCATACTACTAGAAGATGTCTATGTAGATATAAGTACACCAACAGATGCATTTACACTTTTCCATTTTAATAGTTCAGTAAGATTCAAGATTTCGGATCGAAGTCATCTTAATGTAAGCTTTAATGTGGAAAATGTTTTTAATACATCCTATAGAAATTACCTAAATAGATTTCGCTATTTCGCGGACGATCTAGGAAGAAACGTTAACCTTAAACTTAAATTCAATTATTAAATAAATTATGTCAAATTTTAAAAACCAAACAATGAAATCAACACTAAAATTATTAGCAATACTATTTATATCTAGTTTAGCTTTTGTAGGCTGTTCTAGTGACGACGACGATGACCATGATGGAGATCACGACCATGACCATGAAGAGATAAACATCTTAAGGTATACGCTTACTAACGGAAACGATGTTGTAACGCTTACATTTACAGATTTAGATGGTGAAGGTGGTGCTGATGGAACTTTTGAAGTTTCTGGCGCTTTATCTGCCAATACTACTTACACAGGTGCATTAGAATTATTACATGAAGAAGAAGATGGAGAAATAGATAATATCGGAGCAGAAATTGCTGCCGAACAAGCAGATGAACATGAGGTATTCTACATCACCAATATAACTGGTTTAAATGTAACAACTACAGATGTAGATGAAGACTCTAATCCTTTAGGTTTCAATACTACTGTAACTACAGGAGCTGCTGGTACGGGATTATTAACTGTAACCGTAGTCCATGAAGGTAAAAAACCTAATGATGGTACAGTAGATGATGCTTTAATTGGTACAGACGAAGGTCCTGGATCTATCGATATTACTGTAACATTTAGTGTACAAGTACAATAGATAAAGTCGTATTACAATAAAAAAGCTGAAGATAAACTTCAGCTTTTTTTATGCTTTAATCATAGAACTTTTATTCTCAGTACTTGGTAAATAACTATTTAACCACATTAATGTAAATGTCGGTACCACATCTAAAAATGGCAACGCTTCTTCCACAAAAGAAATTACCGCTGCAATTTTACCTTTTTTGCCTTTATAGAGTTTAGTCATCAAATAAGCTGATAATGGCGCCCAAATAAAGTCAAATGGCGGAAATATTATGGAGACATAACCTAAAGCATCAAACAATAAGCCTAATAGTAATTTTTGAGATTTTTTCATTTGTTATTTTAGTATTTCAAAGAAATATCAGTATTTCATTGTATTTCTACTAGATACTTTAACAATAAGTGTTCCAAATTAGAAAATTGTCAAAAAGTCGGTAAATTAAAACTAAATACCTCTACTCTTTTTAACGTTTAATTATGACGGCAATAAGCCATCAAAATGTAGTTTTGCGATAGGTTTAAATTTTACATCTTAAACATTACAGAATAATATCATCAATCAAAATTACACATGAACTTACGTTCTGTTTTAAGTTTTCTATTGCTTTGTTTTCTGGGCTTTTCCTTTGCCCAGGATAATGATAATTCTCAAGGATTAACAAATAAGAAGGTTTTAAATATCTCAAGAGCACAAAATTCACCAAAGATTGATGGTGTCTTAGACGATGCTATTTGGGACACTGCTGAAATAGCTACTAATTTCGTGCAGTTTCAACCAGATATCGGTAACTCACTACCATTTGAGCAACGCACAGAAGTGAAAATGGCTTATGATGATAAAGCCATTTATGTAGCTGCATATTTACATGACGATCCTTCTTTAATGTTAAACCAGCTGACTAATAGAGACGATTTTGGTCAGAGCGACTTTTTTGCGTTAGTACTTAACCCAAATAACGACGCGCAAAATGACACCTTATTTTTCGTCTTTAGCTCTGGTCAACAAGCAGATGCAATTGCAAACCCTACTATTGGTGAAGATTTTAGTTGGAATGCTGTTTGGATAAGTGCTGTACAAATTGTTGATGACGGCTGGATTGTTGAAATGGAAATACCGTATAGAACCTTACGTTTTCCTGACCAAGCAGAACCAACATGGGGAGTTCAGTTTCATAGACACATGAGAAGGGATCAATCTCAATATACTTGGAATCCTTTAGATCCAACACAAGGAAATATAGGATTGTATCACGGTGAGTTAAAAGGTTTAAGAGACCTTAAGCCACCTGTGAGGCTTAACCTCTACCCTTTTTCTACGGGTATTGTAAATAGTTATGATGGTAATACAGAAACGGATTTAACATTTGGGATGGATGTAAAATATGGTATTACAGATAATTTTACTTTAGATGCAACTTTGGTTCCAGATTTTAGTCAAGCTGGTTTTGATAACTTAGTGCTAAATCTTGGACCTTTTGAACAGACTTTTCCTGAACAGAGGCAATTTTTCACCGAAGGTGTAGACCTATTTTCTAAAGGTGGACTATTCTTTTCTAGACGTGTAGGTAGCGCTCCAACTGGTAGACTTGGCTTGGCCGATAACGAAAGTGCAGATATTCCAAATGAAGTTAAAGTACTAAATGCCGTTAAAGTATCTGGAAGAACTAAAAAAGGTCTTGGTGTTGGAATCTTCAATGCTATCACAGAGAAAACATCAGCTACTATTACTAACTCTGATACCGGTGAAACTAGACTTGAGGTTGTTGAACCGTTTGCTAATTATAATATTTTAGTTGTAGACCAGCAATTTAATGGTAACTCTTCTATTAGTCTTATCAATACAAATGTAACACGTGAAGGTGAATTTAGAGATGGTAATGCTACTGCACTAGTCGCTAATATTCAAAATAAACGAAATACTTATAGAGTAGATGTTGAGGCCAGGATGAGTAATAATAACTATCAGAATGCAGATAGTGAAACTGGTTTTAGTTCTTTTTTCTACATTGGTAAAACGCATGGAAATTGGCGATATAGCTTTGATCATAGATTTGCAGATACTAAATGGGATATTAATGATTTAGGGCTGAATTTCAGAAACAATCAAAACGATTTTGGTGCTGATGTATGGTATCAAATTTTTGAACCTAAAGGAAATCTCAACCGATATAGCTTTAGTGCATGGGTAAACTACAGAAGACTAGCTAACCCTAATGTTTTTGCACGTACAAATTTTGGAGCCAATTATAATGCGCAAACAAAAAAGTTAAACGACTACGGTTTTAGATTAAATTTTAGTCCCGGAAAACAGTTTGACTATTTTGAATCAAGAGATGGTAGACCGTTTATCTTCGAAAACATATTAAGTTGGGGTGGTTTTTATTCTTCAAACTACAACAAAGTATTTGCTTTAGATCTTAATTTAAACATGTTTAAAATTTTTGAAAAAGGTCGAGATCTATTTGGATATAACTTTGGAATAAGCCCTAGATTAAGACCTAATGATAAGCTCTTAATGGTTTATGATTTTAACATGAGAATGTCTAACGGGCAACGAGGTTATGCAACGTTTGAAGACGACCAACCTATACTGGGAGAACGAAACAGACAAGTAATCACGAATAGTATCACTGGTAATTACACGTTTAATCCTTTTCACACTGTTGGACTTACTTTCAGGCATTATTGGGATACGGTTGATTACGATGATGAATTATTTACATTATTAGACAACGGTAGAGTTACTACAGATTCCGGTTATACTGTTGATAATGTGAGCAATGACCCAAATATGAATTTCAGTACATGGAATATTGATTTGAGTTATTCTTGGCAGTTTGTACAAGGTAGTTTTTTAACTTTCTTATACCGTAACCAATTATTCAATTCCAATAATCAGTCACAAGAAGATTTTTCACAGAGTTTAAGCTCACTTTTTAATCAACCAATGCAAAATACGTTCTCTTTACGTGTTCAATATTTTATTGATTATAATGGCCTAAAAGGTATTTTTAAAAGAAAGCAAAAAGTACCAAATAATGTTCAGGCTAAAAATATTGATAACCGTGGTGAATTTAATCCGCAATCTGGTTTCGGATTCGGATTTCCCTAAATAGAGAACTGTAAAAATTAATCCTATTCTCGTAGGAGTGCTAAGAAAATAGTATTTTCGCCCTTACATGATTACTGCTAAAAATATTCACAAGTCTTATAATGATTTACACGTTTTAAAAGCTGTTGATATTACAATTTCAGAGAGTGAAATAATTTCCATAGTTGGCGCTTCTGGTGCTGGTAAAACCACCTTGCTTCAAATTTTAGGAACATTAGATAAACCTGATTATACTTCTGATACAGAACTTATAATCAATGAGAAATCCATCAAATCACTAAACGATAAATCTTTAGCGAAATTTAGAAACCAACATATTGGTTTTATTTTTCAGTTTCATCAGTTATTACCTGAGTTTACAGCCTTAGAGAATGTTTGTATTCCTGCGTTCATTAATAATACCAATAAAAAAAACGCTGAAAAGCGTGCAATTGAGTTATTGGACTATTTAGGATTAAAAGAGCGCATACATCATAAACCCAATAGTATGTCTGGTGGTGAGCAACAACGTGTTGCCGTTGCTAGAGCTTTGATTAACCAGCCAAAAATTATTTTTGCAGATGAACCTTCTGGGAATTTAGATAGTGAATCTGCTGAACAACTTCACCAGCTCTTTTTTAAACTTAGAGATGAGTTTAGGCAAACTTTTGTCGTAGTCACCCACAACCAAGAATTGGCCGACATGGCCGATAGAAAATTGACTATGGTTGATGGGAAAATTGTCATATAGTATTGTCTCCTATTATTTTAATGATACCCATTAAAATAACCATACATCTGATATATAAATAAACACACACCAGCCAAAACGATATACCAATTCACTGCTTTATAGAACGCCTCAAATTGCTTTTGTTTTCTAGACATTGTAATTATAAAAACAATTGGTATTAAAGCTAATATTTGCCCTACTTCTACACCTAGGTTAAAACATAAAATTTTAGCTAAAAACTGATCAGATCCAATATCAAAAGACTGTAATCTTGTTGATAAACCAAACCCATGAATTAAACCAAAAAGTCCAACCATCAGCAGTAAATTAGGTGACTTTATATTTAGCTTTTCAAAACCACCTAAATTCTCAAAACCCTTATAAAATACACTTAAGGCAATAACTGCATCCACCAAATATTCGTTAGCTGTTACACCAGTATAAGTGGCACCAATCAATGTAATACAATGCCCTATTGTAAAAACAGTGATAAATTTTAGAATATCCTTAAACCCTTTAAGATAAAATATGACACCAGCTAAGAACAATAAATGATCATAACCAGTTAACATGTGCGTGGCACCTACTCTAATGTATGCCCATAAACCACCATTTCGTAAAATCTCTTGGTCTGCACTCGTCACATCATGTGCAAAGCTTAAAAAAGGTACACATACAAACAAAAAAGTGATTACTCCTTTAGAACTCAGTGTTTTCATTAGTTCTTTCTTCTAAATACTAAGAATAAAACTCCAATAATGGCGATGCTTCCCAAAACGAAAACCCATAATGGTAATCCATCTTCATGCTCATGGTCGTGATGATGGTCATGATCATGTCCTTCGTGGTCATGGTCGTGTCCGTCATGGGCATGATGATGCTCTCCATGATTGTGATCGTGATGATTATGATCATGTCCGTGCTCGTCAATGTTATGAATGACTTCAAAGGTTAATGTTGCCCATTTAGATTCATGAGTTAATTGAGCATTATCCGTAACATTAGTCATATGAATGGTTCGTAAATAATAAATACCATCTTCTGGCAAATCTACTTTTACAACACCTTGGTCATTGGTGCGTAATTGTTGACCTTTTGAATGTGAGTGGTCATGATTATGGTCGTCACCTTCATGATGATGAGCATCGTTATCATGATTATGACCTTCATGGTCGTGTCCTTCATGGTCGTGGTCATGGTCATGGTCTGAATGGTCATGTTCATCGTGATTATGATTGTGTCCTTCGTGATTATGACCTTCATGATTAGCGTGTTCGTGCTCATCATTATCATGTGAATGATCGTGATTATGTTCATCCTCAAAGTAATTGGTCTTCAAATAATCGGCATAAACCAACTGATTTGGTAATGGTTTACCGTCTAGTAATAATTTAACTTCTAAAGACTCATGTGTATATTTTTCATACGGATTTTCAAGAGGAATAAACTCAATAGGGTATCCAAACTCTGTTTGCCAATCATTTGATTTAACATCTCCGACTTGATATATCGCCTTTACGTGTTTTTGATAACTCTCAACAGCATCCTTAGCTAGTAGATTGTTGTCTTCTCGAAATTTAAGCATGTCAACTACACCATCATGCTTTAGATAGTCATTAAACTTTTCTGCTGTTAATTCAATATTTCTTGGCTTGGTAGACACACCAGCTACGTACGTTCCTGCATCACCAGTTTTAAATTCAACGTAGGTCACTGTACTATCTTTATCTTTCCATAGATTTGTATCAATAGCAGATTTTTCATTGTTACCCACAATAGTAGCATCAATAATACGATCTCTAGTAATAATGTTTTCGCTATTTTCAAATGTGCCGTTAAAAAGACTAAAGGTCGCCTCATCATTTGGAAATAAAAAATAGGTGTCAAATTTTATATAAAGATTATGGCTACACAAAAAGCCGAAAGCTACAAGAAGAAAAAAAGCTCTTACATTCTTAATAATCAATGATTTAATATAACTCATAGTTAGTGATAGTTTATTTATTCATATGTCTTTAAACTCTAAAATAACATATAAAATATGCTTAAACGAAAATAGTGATTTTGCTTTCAGAAATCAATTAAAAGGCTCTTAGTTTTTTCTTAAATATTTTGAAATAAAAATGACAAATCTCAGTTTATAAACCTTCGAAATCTTTAATTTTGTAGCTCTTAAAAACAATTACGACATGTCATACAGAATTGAAAAAGATACTATGGGAGAAGTTCGTGTGCCTTCAGATAAACTTTGGGGTGCACAAACTGAACGTTCTAGAAATAATTTTAAAATTGGTGCACCTGCATCAATGCCATTGGAGGTAGTTTATGGTTTTGCTTATCTCAAAAAAGCTGCTGCATATACTAACTGCGAATTAGGTGTGCTAGACACAGCTAAACGCGACTTAATTGCACAAGTATGTGACGAAATTCTAGATGGTCAACATGATGATCAATTTCCACTAGTAATTTGGCAAACTGGTTCTGGTACACAGAGTAATATGAATGTTAATGAAGTTATTGCAAACAGAGCACATCAACTTGCTGGAAAAGCTATTGGTGAAGGTGAAAAGACTATTGCACCTAACGATGATGTGAATAAATCTCAATCCTCTAATGATACATTTCCAACAGGTATGCACATTGCAGCCTATAAAAAAGTTGTCGAAACTACAATTCCTGGTGTAACTCAGTTGCGCGATACTTTGCAACAAAAAGCAGAAGCTTTTAAAGATGTTGTGAAAATTGGTCGTACACACCTTATGGATGCTACTCCATTAACCTTAGGACAAGAATTTTCTGGGTATGTGTCACAGTTAAATCATGGGTTAAAGGCACTTAATAATACGCTTGAACACCTTAGTCAATTAGCACTGGGTGGAACAGCTGTTGGTACAGGACTTAATACTCCTCAAGGTTATGATGTATTAGTAGCAAAATATATCGCCGACTTTACAGGTTTACCATTTATTACTGCTGAGAATAAATTTGAAGCATTAGCGGCACATGACGCTATTGTAGAAACCCACGGCGCATTAAAGCAAATAGCTGTTTCGCTTAATAAAATTGCCAATGATATAAGAATGATGGCTTCTGGACCACGTTCAGGTATTGGGGAAATCATTATTCCTGCTAACGAACCTGGAAGTTCTATTATGCCAGGAAAAGTTAACCCTACACAATGTGAGGCGATGACAATGGTATGTGCTCAAGTTATGGGTAATGACGTCGCCGTTACTGTTGGAGGAACTCAAGGGCATTACGAGCTTAATGTATTTAAGCCAATGATGGCAGCTAACCTATTACAATCTGCTCAACTTATAGGTGATGCATGCGTGAGTTTTGATGTGAATTGTGCTAGTGGCATTGAGCCAAATCATGCAACTATTAAAGAATTATTGAACAATTCACTAATGCTTGTTACTGCATTAAACACAAAGATTGGTTACTACAAAGCTGCTGAAATAGCTAATACAGCACATAAAAATGGTACAACTTTAAAAGAAGAAGCTATCAATTTAGGTTATGTTTCAGCCGAAGACTATGACGAATGGGTAAAACCAGAAGACATGGTTGGCAGCTTGAAATAGACTCAATACTTAATATAAACAAAGCGCTAACTTCCATAGGTTAGCGTTTTTTAGTTCAAAAAAAAATAGTAATTTTTACATCAATTCAATCATAAACTATGTCAGTACTTATTAAAAATATTAAGCAACTTTTACAAGTTCATGATCACAATGAACTTATATTAAAAGGTAACGATATGAAGCACCTTTCTGTAATTGAAAACGCCTATCTATATATTGAGCATGATACTATTATTGAGTATGGAGATATGGAATATTGTGAAGGAATTGATGCAGAAGAAACGATTGATGCTAAAGGTAGAATAGTTTTACCAGCTTGGTGCGACTCTCATACCCATACGGTTTACGCAGGTGATAGAACAGCTGAATTTGTTGACAGAATTCATGGTTTGAGTTATGAGGAAATTGCTAAAAACGGGGGAGGTATATTAAATTCAGCAAAAACATTGCAGAATACTTCTGAAGATGCCTTATTTACACAATCAATGGAACGATTGGATGAACTCGTAAGAATGGGTACAGGTGCCATAGAGATAAAAACCGGATATGGTTTAACAGTCGAGGCTGAATTGAAAATGCTAAAAGTAATTAAGCGGATTAAAAACGAAAGCTTAATTAAGATTACACCGACTTTACTTGCTGCTCACGCTATTCCACAAGAATACAAAAAAGATAAAAAAGCATACGTAGACAAAATTATCAATGAGCTTATTCCACAAGCTTCAGAACTTAATATTGCCAAGTATATAGATGTATTTTGTGAAGAAGGTTACTTTGATTTAGAAGATACTGAACGTATTTTGAAGGCTGCTCAAACCTATGATTTAAGACCAAAAATACACGTTAATCAATTTAATATTCTTGGTGGTGTAGCACTTGGTGTAAGGTACAATGCACTCTCTGTAGATCACTTAGAAGAATTAAACGATGCTGATATTGAAGCTCTAAAAGGGAGTGACACAATTCCTGTTGCTCTACCTGGCTGTTCTTACTTTTTAGGAATTCCTTATACTCCTGCACGTAAAATTATTGATGCAGGTTTGCCTTTAGCTTTAGCTTCAGATTATAATCCTGGTTCGGCACCAAGTGGTAATATGAACTTTATTGTAAGTTCTGCTTGCGTAAAACTTAAAATGACACCTGAAGAAGCTATTAATGCAGCTACTATAAATGGTGCCTACGCAATGGGAATTAGCAACATGTATGGTAGTATAACAAGAGGTAAAAAGGCAAATGTTTTGGTCACAAAACCTTTGAATCATTATAGAGAGATTCCATATAATTTCTCTCATAATCCCATTGAGCATGTCATCATTAATGGGCAATTAAAACCAATGAAAAATCCGGAAGAAAACTTCCGGATTTAAAACTATCAATCAATCAAAAATTCTATATCTACTTTAGAGTAAACTCTGAACTAGAAATTAATTCTTTATCATTAAAAATATTTACTGTGTAACGTCCAGCTGAAAACTTAGAATCGTCTGGTTTGTTTACATATTCGCAAATATTAAGATTTCTGTTTTCGTAGTTGAAACGGCTAATTAAACTAAAATTTAAAACTTGATCGTCAAATTGTACCTGATCATTAGCACCTAAAACATTGTTTTTTGGATCAATTACTTGAACGTAAAGTTCTTTATCACCTGCTTCTGCAAGTGCATTTTTTGCAACAGTAAAGCACACTTTTATTTTGTCACATCTTTTAGCTCTTTCCATAGGAACTTGTCTTCCACTGCTTCTTTCAAGTACTCCTATACCAATTAAACCAACAGTCTGTAATGCTGATGCATCTTCTACCACATTAGCCAATTCTGTATTTTGTACTAATAATGAATCCGTAAACATAGTACGTTCTGCCAATTGAATTTGCGTACTATCTAAAGTAGTCGCCAATAATTCATTTTCAACTTTTAACCTATCATTCTCCTCAAGCAATACATCCATTTCTTTTTGTAATGCAAAAAACTTCTTTCTGTACTTCCATAAGCTGTTTACACTGTTTTGAGATACTTTTAAAGAGTCAATTAATCCTTGGATACGGTCTCTCGCATCTACTAAATCTTGGTTTACAATTTCATTTTCAGCAATAGCGTCATTGTACTGTGTAGTAAGACCATTTAACTCAGTCATTAATTGTTCTTTTTTAGCTAGAATTTGTTCTTTTTCTTTTTCAACATCGCTGTAGAGTTTAGATGCAACAAAGGATGCGCCAATAAATAACGCAATGGCAATTGCTAATCCTACTTTTAATCCTGTGTTAGATTTTTGTGAACCTTCCATAAAATTCTTGTTTTAGTTTGTCGTTAATTCTTGTTTTGAATTGTGCTTTTATTTTCTGTAAAAGCTGTAATTTTAAATTTCTAAATATATGTTACCAAATGGAAAATTTTAATTTATTCACTATAAAAGATCGCAATTCACTTTTAAAAGTTCGTAAAGGAGAATCAAAATTTGGAGAACATGTACGCTTATTACCTAAGCTTACTAACATATACGATGATATTGTTAATTTAGATGTCGACTATGTCATTTTTGGTATTTCTGAAGACATTGGCGTTTATGCTAACCACGGAAAACCAGGGACTTACACGGCTTGGGAAAATTCTTTAAATTTTTTACTTAATACCCAAAATAATAGACAAAATAGCGGAAAACGTGTGTTGATTTTAGGTGACTTAAGTTATGATAATGATAGGAAGAGGTTACTTAGGTTAGATTTAGATAAAAAGAAAAACCTAGCAGAAGTTAGGACATTTGTTGAAACTATTGATAAAGATGTAACCTACTTAGTTTCCTCAATTGTTAGAGCAGGAAAAACACCAATTATAATTGGTGGTGGGCATAATAACTCTTATGGTAATATTAAAGGAACTGCACTTGCTAAAAATGGAAGAATTAACGTTGTTAACCTAGACGCACATACCGATTTTAGACCAGAGGAAGGTAGACATAGTGGTAATGGTTTTAGTTATGCTTATGCTGAAGGATTTTTGAAACGTTACTTTATTTTTGGACTTCATGAAAACTATACTTCTGATAAACTTTTTAAAACACTAAAAAAGATAAAGCACATTTCGTATAACACCTATGAAAGTTTAGAAGTTAGAAATGAAACAGATTTTAATTCTGAATTAGATTTTGCACTTAACTATATATCTGAGAAAACCTTTGGTATTGAAATAGACTGTGATGCCATTGAAAATATGACTAGCAGTGCTAAATCACCAAGTGGATTTAGTACAAAGCAAGCAAGACAAATTGTACACCACTTTGCAAAGCATAAAAATGCAAGTTACCTGCATATTTGTGAAGCAGCACCTAAGAAAAAAACAGATCCTAAAGTTGGTAAATTTATTAGCTACCTAATCACCGATTTTATCAGAGCAAATGGCAATTAACATCATTAATTACACACCCGAATTTGCTCGAGATTTTTTTGAGCTTAATATTGAGTGGTTACAAACCTTTTTCTATGTTGAACCATACGACGAAGAAGTTTTAAGCAAACCTGAAACATACATCATAAATAAAGGTGGTTATATTTTCTTTGCCAAAGAAGGTAACACTATACTTGGCACTGTCGCCTTAATGCCAACCAATGAAGAAGGTATTTTAGAACTTACTAAAATGGCTGTTTTACCAGAAAGACGTGGTGAAAAAATTGGACAACAACTTTTAGATTATTGCATAGATTTTGCGAAAGCAAAGGCATTAAAATCATTACTACTCTACTCAAATACAAAACTAAAAAACGCCATTTATTTGTATCGTAAATATGGCTTTATAGAACTACAATTAGAAGAAAACAGTCCTTACAATCGAGGTAATATTAAAATGTTGTTAGAATTGTAAAATTTCAAAATCAGAACAATACCTTTCATCCTTTTCACATAAAATACTTATTGTTTCAAATAAAAGTAGGTTTATCTCCTCAGAATGAGGTTTTATTTTTTGGGCAAGTTTAAACTCTGATAGTGCACCAACATAATTTTTCGATTTTAACCTTTGCAAACCAGACTTTTTTAAAAAATTGAAAGCTCTATTGTCTAATTCTGTCGTATGTGTCATTTCTTGACTTATTCTTTCTTTTTCGTACTCATGCCAATTTGGTAATAAAGTATACAGAATAAATACTATCAATATAAAAAGGACAATACCAATATGAAAGCTTTCCTTTTTCTCTGAGTATTGAATTTTAAATTCTCTTTTATGTTTTGATAAGGCTGTAAATGATTTCTTTCTATTCATCTCAAATGGTTTTCTGGCACGCATAGCGTAAATCCATTTTTGCATACCAAAACCCATATAACCCATAACTAAAGTCTTTAATTATAAGTCTTTATGAATTCATAAAAGTTACATGTCTACAACTTAAAAAACGTTAGCAGGATTGAAATTTTTTGATTTAAGTATTAATTTTCAACAAGATTATTTCCTATTACAACAGATTTGTTGATTTTTGTTTTCCTCAGTTCATTAATATCTATCTTATAAAGATTTTGAGAGGACTCAACTGAAAATTCCTTGTTTACCTCACCACCAAGAATATATAGGTAGTCATTATCATAAAACATCTTGGCTGAACTAATTCTAAGATTAATGAGATACTGATTTAAAACACCTGATAGCGTATTAAAAACTACTAACTTTCCATTTTCGTATATGTAGATAAGATGATCTTTTTTAGCCAGAGCAGGTTTCTCTGATCTAAAGAATAACTCACCTTCAGTCTTCCATTTCCCTGAAGCTAAGTCAAAAGATTCAATATTATTTAATGCTTTATGATTTAGTCCTCCAATAAGATAAATCTTATTATTTACAACAATAGCGCTAGTTTGCTTAGGTCTATTCATCTCACCTATCTCAAACCATAAACCTGTTTCGAGATTATAACTGTACATCTTTTTTGCATAAACCTTAGACCCATTATCCTTAATTTTCTTAATACCACCAAACGCTAAAATATATTTATCATAAAGCATAGTACTCAAATTATTTGACTGAATAGGGTTGGAATAATCGATCTCAATATTTTTTGAATTTATATCATAAACCTCTATGACATCATCGAGATACTTCGATGATCTCGTACCTTGTCTTATACCTCCTATAACATATATCTTATCATTATAAATATTAAGACTATGCCCAGTGCGCTCTCTAAATTTCACTTCAGATTTTTCCCAGGTATTTGTTGCTATGTCGTAGATATAGAAATCACTTGATAAATATCCTAAGCTTTTAGGAGCATATCTATATTCATTTACAATATTCTCTATGCTTGGGTCTAAATACTTTGACGCTGCTTGATTTAAAGCAAATCTACCAGAATCAAATTCATCGGTTGTTTCACCACCTATAACATATATTTTTCCTTGATACAACCCTGCGGCAAATGACGATAATGCCTTATCCATGGAGGTTATTTTAGTGTAGTCTAAAGTGGTTCTTAGCTTCACTTTTCCTTTGATATTTATTTCGGATAATGCTTCTGTATTTGGTTCTAAATAAATGCTTGTGTCACGACCTACAATATCTAATACCTTTATTTCTTTAGTTACATATCCAATATGAGTTATAAACACAATATCTGACGCTTTCACCTTTTTTAGTCTAAATTCACCATCAACATTGGTATAAGTGCCTTTAGAATTATTCACAAAAACATGCGCACCGTCAATAGGTGTTTTAGTCATATTATCTATAACAACACCTTTTAAAACTTGCCCCCAAACTATAGGTGTGCAGAGTAAAATGATAACTAAGGAAAGGTGCTTCTTCATTTTATTAGAGTTTCAATTTATTTTCAAGATGATCAAAGGCATCATTAATGTTATTAAAAATATGCGCCTCTGAAATTAAATCTGGAACTATATCTATAGAGACAAGCTTATCTTTAGGTTGTTCTTGTACAGCAGTCAATAGCACTTGTATGCCTCGTTGTTCTAAATCTAAAACTGCATTTTCCAAAGCATATAAACCAGACTGATCTATATATGGTACTCTATCCATACGAATGATAAGAGACTTCACCTGATCTGGAATATTTTTTATTTCATTTTGAAAATGAGAGGTAAAACCGAAAAACAAAGGACCATATAAGTGTTTGATATATACCTTGTCTTTATGCGCCTCGTAAAATTCAACTTCATCTTGCCAAGGTTTTTCACCATCAAAACCAGCCAGAGTACCAACTTCCATACCTTCTTCACCAATATCACTAGATCGCTTCATAAATAATAAGCATGCCAGTAATAAGCCCATTCCTACCGCTTGAATTAAACTTCCAAAAGTTGTTACCATTAATACCAATACGAGTACAAATGCATCAGCTCTTGGCACTACTAATAAATGTTTTAAGCCTTTAGTGTCTATAATTTTAAAACCAATAGGAATTAATAATCCGGCCAAAACAGAAAGCGGAATAAAACCGGCTAACTTTTCTAATCCAAGAAGTACAGCTAACAATACGAGACCATGAATGGTACCTGAAACTCTTGTACGTCCACCAGAATTGATATTTACTACAGTTCCTTTAGTCGCACCTGCGCCTGGAATACCACCAAAAATTGCAGCAATAGCATTCCCAATTCCCTGCCCAATTAATTCTCTATTACTGTTATGTTTTGTTTTGGTCATGTTATCAGCAATAACAGAGGTCAACAAAGAATCGATAGACCCTAATATTGCCAAAACAGTTGCATATTCACCAATTAGCATATAATGTTTTGCATCTACAGAAAACAGTCCATCAATTTGAAGAGAAGGTAATCCTGATGGAATTTCACCTATAATAGGAACAATATTATCCAAATGCCATCCTAAAAAATACCCTACCAACGACGCTACAATCAAAGCAACTAATGCACTAGGAATAGCTTTTGTGACAAATGGAAAGACATAATAAATGACGACTGTTAATCCACCAAGTGCTAATGCTCTCCAATTAAAATCACTAAATAAACTTGGGAAATTATAAATAACATCCATAGTAGACTTAGATGGATCTAATCCTGCAAACGGAAATATTTGTAGAATAATGATTATAAGTCCTACGCCACTCATAAATCCAGAAACTACAGGATATGGAAAGTACTTTACATAGCTTGCTATATTTAAAAATCCAAATACAATTTGAAAAATACCGCCAAGTAAAAACGTTAAAATGATGATTGGCATAGCAGCTTCCATACTGCCAGTAATTTCGTAAGCAGAAGCAACTAAAGCAGCAGAAACGACAGTCATAGGTCCTGTTGGTCCACTTGCCTGTGTTGCCGTACCACCAAAAATAGCCGCAAAAACTCCAACAGCAATAGCACCGTAAAGACCTGCGATAGCACCTAAACCAGATTGTACACCAAAAGCAAGAGCCAAAGGTAACGCGACAACACCAGCAACTAAACCACCAGTTAAATCACCTTTGAAATATTTAAAGTCGTAATATTTTGAAAGCATAATATGAATTGATTAGTTAGATGAGTAAAGAAAAAACCTTTCAGATAGAAATGCAACATTTATATTACTTAGCAGATTTGTTCAACGTTGTATTCACCTGAAAGGTTGATTATTTTAAGCTGAAAGCTTTATTAATTATTAGGATTATAAGGTAAGGAGGATTTGTGTACTACTATTCTTAGATTTCCTTCACCATCTTTTACATAACCAAGAGTGTACTCTACTTTTACTTCGTCACCATCTAAGTTTGTAAAGAAATAATTACCCATAGCAATTGCCATATTTGTGCCACCATTTATAATTCCGATATTCTTCCAACGCACTTTTGTCCATGGTTTAATCGCAAATCCGCTATCTTCAGGATATGTCTCGTTACCACCAACAAAATAAGATAACGCTGCGTCAAACGTACCTCTAAATTGATCCTCAGACGCCAACGTTGGCTTAAAAAGTACCATACCTAAATCATAGGCATATAAACGTTCAATATGATCTGATGCGGCCTTTTCATAATCACCGCCATTTGTAAATACTTGCCCTATTTTTACAATACCTTCACCCCATTCTTTCTGAGCAGCGATTACTTCTGCTTCTGTTATACTGTCAGTAGAATAACTTGTAATTGTATTCATTTCATTTTCCTTTTTTAATTAGAGTTTTTCTTGTTTTTCGTGTTTAACGATTAAAGAATTATCGTTAAACACTAATTTAAGTCTCAATGAAAATTTAAAAAAACGAGTGTAGGAAAAATTAACTAATATTTATGATTTTGAAGTATATTTTGCTTAATACTAAGCTGTTATTAATCTATAAACGTTTTACCATTATTATTTTTTCTCATCCAAAGCTCATTATGTGTAGACTGCTCTAGTACATTACAATAGACTCTATAGCCAACATTTGTTTTATAAAGTTGATTATCTAAATTCACAAGTGCTTCATGTTGCATATTTATTCTTGGAATATAGATTTCTTCAATTTTAACTCTGAATTTATCTAGGATACCTGAAAATTCTTTAGTTTTTTCTATTGTAATCCACTTATGAATCTTAGCATATTGCTTCAAAAGATTAATTATGAAAGCTCTCGATGGATTATTATAAGCTGCATAGGAAGTTAAAATCGTATCCATGATTTCGTGAATGTACATGGATAAATTGAATTGTTCAGATTTATTTACTTCATTAATTGCTTTATAAAGATTGACCGATAGCCAATCCTTATCAAGTTGAAGATCGACCACTTTAAATCTAAAATCTACCTCTTTTTTGACGTTATTAGTAAAAAATGAAGAACGATAAGTTTCTATTTTCTCTATTTCTACAACTCCATTATTTAAAAGATTTAATAGAGCTAGTCTTAAAGTAGTATATGTGTATAATTTCCAATTAAAAGGTGCTGAAGACGTCAATACACCATATTCAAATCTTGGATATTTGCCAATAACGTACATGCCAATATCTTCGCATACAACAGATTCAAATTTGATATCTACACTATTAATTATTGCCATTAAACACTATTACAAAATTGACATTAATTATTCTCAATAGCTTTTAATGAATCTATCTGTCTCTGTAGTGCTTCTATCTTTTCTGTATTGTCATCTACCTTTGGAATCGCTCTAAGTGAATCTACAGCTTGTTCTATAATATCTTCATCTTTTGGTTTCTCTTGGTAATAATACCCAATACCTTCACTTGCTCTCCAAGCTTCATTTAATTGATTATAGACGGTTTCATCCCATGTACTTGGATGTTTTACATCTATCCAAATAACATCTCTATACTCACTATCTATTAGTACTATATCTGGTGTAGCAGATCCATCAAATTGTTTTGCATTCTTCTCGCTTATTGAAGAAATAGTACCTAAAAAGAACATGCGTTTTCTACCAGCTATGTCTTTAATGTAGGGTCTAAATTCTACAGGTGTGCTTGCTTTCCAGTCGTATTCTTTACGAGATTCTTTAACTTTTAAAGGCATTGCAGACACACCAGCATAACCTTGCTTCTTACTCGCATGATCATAATAATATAATTTATTAGTTCCGTCCGCAGGAATAAAGACACTGTAACTTAAACTTGTACGTTCATCGCCTACTGGCTCTAAACCAAACCAATGGTATAAACCACTGTAAGCATCAGAATTGTTACCGGCAAAATCAAAATCAGTAACATAAGGTTGTTGGTTTTGATCTTTAGGCATCAATGGAATCTTAACCGCAGTTTCCATATTCCAAGGTAATGGATCACTAAAACCACCTAAAAACTTTAAAGACTCCGCTTGTAATTGTGAAACCCTTTCTGATAGCGTATTTTGCTTTGTTAGAAATTTATAGTTCTTTACTTCTTCTGGACTCACAAATGTGCCCTTACCAATAGTTATACGTTCTATATAGTCGTTAAAATCATGCTCACCATTGTCAATTATCATTACACCACCAAATGTTGGGTATGGAAAAAAGAAACCTTTCCACTTAATTAAACTTACCACTTGCACCCATTTGCCATCATCATTTTGCATATAATAGGTATCACTTGGCTCGTAATTAAAAAGCATCCAAGGATTAAAACGCTGTACAACAGCATTGTATGTATTTCTGCTGAACTTTAAGGATTCACCAATTGAAAAGGTTACCGGAATTCTATTTTCGTTAGAAAATCGTGGAAAAGGCGTCGTACTACTAACAGAAAACACTTCTTCTGTATTATCACTAATGCGTTGCATAATATACTTTTCACTAGGCTGTATTGCCATAGTCCATTGGTTATCTGTACCGATACGCACCAAATGCGGTAAGGAAACATCTTTTGTTTCGCCAACACTTTCATTGGCCATAGAAAAAATATTTCTTAATGGTTGAATACGTTCATTTTGTGTTAATGGTAAGTCATCAATTTCAACACGATTAAGATTGTTATACACATTATAAGTTTTCATATAATCGTATAACCCTTGATTCCACCCTAAAAAATACAAGACTCCGAAAAATACTAAGAGTATACCAAGAATACCTAATCGTCCGCCTGTGCTAGCTGTTTTTCTAAATTTTCGTAATCCTAAAGTTAGGACCAAAAGACTAACGATAATAACAAAAATATACTTTCTAATAAATAATAACAAAGGCTGATAATCATCTCTAAAAAAGAAAAGTAATACCAATATTAGTAATCCAACAAAAATGGTAATCCGTTTTTGTTTAGCACCTTTTTTCCAGTAGTTTTTTATCATAGTTAATCTGTCATTCCTGAGAAATCAGGAATCTATTTTTTGTTATTTATTATGTGATTCCTGCCTTCGCAGGAATGACATTACATTAGCCCCTTGTCCTTTAAACGCTCACGTGCGCTTTTCTTTTCTTCAGTAACTTCTTCTGTTTTTGTATCTACCTCTTCTTTAATTTCTTCAACGTCATCGTTCGGTTTTAAATCTTCTATAAGGTCCTTTCCTTTTTCAACTGCATCACCAACCAAATCACCTAAAGAATCACTTTTTTCTTCTATAACTTTTGAGGACTTAAGTACAAAATTTGCAACATAAGTTCCTATTAAGGTTCCAACAGCAAATGATGAAAATCCGGATATACCATTATAACTTGAAAATACTGAAATTGGTGTCAAGAATTGTAATATCAATCCAACCAACAATAAAGAAAACACCACAAACAATAGTCTAGGAATAAAAGGCTGCTTGTAAATAAATCCTTTGGGATCGTCTGCTCTCATTTGTAGTTCTTTACTATTAAGAATTTTATTAAAAAACCGATATACACCATTACCATTAGACTCTCGCCAATACAAGAAAATACCGAATAATATTGCTGCGATAAAAATGACAAGTTCTAGTCCCATGAATTAATGATTTAAGTTCTTATAAAGTTAGTCTAAAAAACCTAGATATTGTTACGAATTGTCTCTATCACCCAATCTTGAAATGATTCGTCCCAAGTATCATAGTTTTTATAAAACTGTTCCTTATCATACCAATACAAAAACAAAACATCCTTTGGTGAAATATTTACTAATAACTTATGAATTAAATCGCGATGCTCTGTAGATAATGATGAATGAGGCTGATGCAATGCAAAATACACAGACTCATCTACCAAATCTTCAATTTTATGGGAGTTACTTCTCTCTAACTTATCAAGATACAGCTCTACTCCCATGACTTGCTTTCTGGCCTCAATATCTATTTTATTTAAATAACTCCTAAACAAAGATTTACTCTCTAAAATATCACGAACTGGATGTGTCGGTTTTTCTAGTTTTTGATATAATTCAAACTTTCTAACGCGTTCATAAATTGGTGTAGTCACCATGTACTCTAAATTGCATTCTATAATGATATGGCTCTTAAGTTTATCTATTAATTCTGGTTGAGAAATATGATAAATCAACACATCGTGTAAAGTATCTTTTATGGCTTCTTTATAAAAATCCATACTTTCAAAAACCACAATTGGTTTTATAAAATCTCTAAGCACATAAACACCATCAAAAGCGCGTGTATAAAACGAACTTGTATTAAAATGTAATGGATGAAGATTTAAATCTCTTTCTCGTAAGTCACCATATTTCTTTGCAGATTCTAATAATTCTTGGTGTATATCTTCATCGATGAAGTTATTGCCTGTTCTAAACTTATCTACTAAACGAAGTTGCTCTTTTTGTTTTTCTTCAAGTTTATCAATAAGTCGAAAAGAAATACTTACATCCTCATACTTCAAAATATCTAAAGGTTCATAAAACACATCAATATCTTGGTCAAAATCTATGCATATTGCAGAATCTCTGGTAATATCTTCAATCTTTTTACCATGCGTTTTAAAAATATGTTGCAACATTTCTCTATCAAACGAATGAAATGGCAAATACACTGGTTTTGCTTTTTGTAATGGGGAAATAATGATTCCATGAGGATTTGCATCACCATGGTTAAGATATTGCATATCATTTTTCTCCTCTGCAACTTCTGGACTCCAACCCATACCATCAATAGAAAATGATGTGAGTTTTGTTTCTTGAAACCCAAGAGTTTTGAGGCATTTATTATAGCGCTGAACCAGTTTCCCACTTACCGGTATAAGTTCACTTCTGTATAGATTTGCTTGTTTTAGTTTGTTCATTGCATTGCCGCGAAAGCGGTAATCTTTTTGTAATATTTAGATTCCTGCCTGCGCAGGAATGACAATTAGTTGAATAATTTATTTATATCAAAGCGTTTACTTGTTGGTCATATTTCAATAATTCTGGTTCTACCTCAATAATATCCCAATAAGAAATTGGTTCTATATCATGATTTTTCAAGCATTTAATTACCATTGTAATATTTGACATTATCTTATTGAATTTCAGAGGTATAAATAATGTAAAATCATTTTCAATTATCGCACAATTTCTACTAAATTTTGTCCTTTTGGGCTTGACTTGATTGAGCTTTTTGAATATGTATTCTGGAATAAACTGATTCTGCATTTTAGGATTAAAATAGATATTAATGTGAATCCATTGTCTTTGTCCTAAACTATCTTTTTCAGGTTTAATTATAATCAAGTAATTATCTATATATCCTAATAATCGATTTGACCTTTCATAAAAACCAATGTCATGAAAACGTTTAAGCTCTTTTTTGTTTAATACTTTTTTACTGTATCTATCTTTCCATTTTCCGCCAAACTTATAAAGGATTGTTCCAAAAGTAAATGTAATTCCAACATTCAAAGCTATAAATGCAATGACCATCATTTGGATATCTTCAATACCTGAATTACTAAAGTAAGCAGAAAGAAACATACCTGCACTCATTGTAAAAACAAATACAAAAACAGGTACATAATATTTAATAATTACATTTTGCATGTTTCAAATTACTGCCTTAGCAGGAATGACAATTAGTCTAACAATTTATTTATTTCCGCATATTGCAATAACATAATTGTTTTTGCATCGCGAATGTGTTCTGTTTTAACCATTTCAATGGCCTCAACAAAAGAAAGCTCTAATATCTCGATTTCTTCGTCTTCTGTATCTAAGCCGCCACCACCATTAACCTTCATTGTATCATCGTACTCTGCAATAAATAAATACATCTTTTCAGTTAATGCACCAGGTGAGGTATATGCCGTAAGCACTTGCTTTGCTTCTTTTATCTTGTAACCTACTTCTTCTTCCGTTTCACGGATAATGGTTTCTAAAGGATGATCATTATTATCAATGGCACCTGCACAAGCTTCTATTGACATGCCTTCATCTGGGTTATTTTCAAAAATAGGCATACGAAACTGTCTCGTTAAAATTACAGTACCTCTTTCTTTGTTATACAGCAAGATTGCAGCCCCATTTCCTCTATTATAGGTTTCACGAGATAAGCGTTTCCAGTTTCCGTTTTTAAACTTATAATCGTAATCTATTCGGTCTAGAGTTGCCCATGCTTTTGATAAGCTAATATGTTCTATGTTTTTCAGTTTATCCATTTAATGATGAAAAATATTACAAAAAAAGCAATTAGAAAACCCAAAACATAAATGAACCTTTCCTTTCTTCTTCGCAAGGCGGCTTCACTTCTGATCTTCTCTTTTACTTTATTCAATTGTTCTGTAGAAACCTCTTTAAAACTTAATTTAGAACTATGTTTTGAAGCAGAACGGATTGATTCTCTATTGTCCTTAAATTTCTTTCTATTTGATGGACGCATAGATCGGTTCTGTTTCATCCGATTAACCATATCCAGAACATGACCTGCTCCTAATCCCATAAAATTCTATTCTTGCTTATTGAATCGTTCTCTCGCCTCAGTTTCTATATTTAATTGACTGATTCTAGCATCTACTTTACGTTTGAAATCAGTGTCTGCAATGGTCGCTACATTGTCTAGATAACGTACAACTTCTTGTCTTCTAATATCACTAAAATCAAGACCTTTCATGTTTGAACGCATCAGTTCTTGTAGCATTCCGAACTTAGTTTCGTAATCTTGTTTGAAATAAATTTCAGGATTTTCGAACCAATCAGATTCTAAATCAAAATCTGTGAGTCTTAGAGATACTGCTTTTTGAATATTCCTTACATCTCGTGACGAAAAGAATGGAAATACCTTTTGAATTTCAGTATACAAGTGTGCGTAAAACATATGGTCGTCATCATCATGTTTCTTAGACACTTTTTCAAATACTTCATAAACACGTTCTTCTGTAGGCTTATCAATTTTATCTAATATTTCACCCAAATTCTTAGCAACACGCTGCGCATCTAGATACTTGTAGTTTTCAGGATGATCCATATCTATAAAATTAGGCATGGTATCTTCAATGTTTTTCCACCAGAGATAATCTTGGTCTATGAAATCTTTTTCATTTCTAGCTCCATCAATTTTAAATCGACCTTGTACACGCGAAATCACAGCTTTATCAAGCATTTCTGGAAGATTAGTAAATAAACCAATAGAACTATTTCCGTAGTTTACAGCATAAGCACCTTCTGTATATCTTAAAAAGACACCAATCACTTCTTTTACACCAGCAGAAACACCTTGTGTAGTTCGTTCTTGCAAATTATTTTCGGCATCATCAATCGGTGCAAAGATTAATCGTGTTGGGTCTTGTAATGGTTTCATCCATTCTACCATTTTCTCAGCAGAACCACCTTGAAATGTACTTATCAAAGTATCTGGCATTGGATGAAACAAAAATGGAATTTCTAGGTTTTCACTATATTCTTTAAGTCGTGTTGCAATAGCCGCAATCAACATACTTTTTCCTGTTCCTGGTATTCCGTATCCCATAAACACAGGCATAAAACCACCTAATTCTTGAAACGGGTTTTTCTTAGCGTCAAAATCGTAGCTCATTAAACGCTCTGTCAATCGCCTTGCAAAATGCTTAGCATCTTTGTTACCTACAATTTGTTCAAACTGAATTTTATTGAACTCTACACTGACAGCAGTGCCAGAAAATACGTTATTCCAGCCATCAACAGCAAAATCTGAATTATCTAGCTTATAGGTTCTATCTTCAATAGTATCTGTGTATTCTAAACTACTTTTACGAAGTTGTATTTCATCAATTAAAGCTTCAAAATAAACTGCTGTAAAATCAATGACATCTTTATCTGATTTTATAATATCCGGATGACCTAAATACTTATCATAATAGAACAATTGACACGAAATCCCTTTTAATGGCGACATAAATGATACCTCAGGAATACCGGCGAATTTCTGCTTCATTACTGATAAATCGTCGGAAGCATATGGCTTTAAATCGTGTAAAATTTTATATGCAGTCGCAAACAACATAAATGCAGTAGCGGTTTGCATCTTACTTTCATACTCGCGCTTCCCTTTACTATCTAATGCTGACCTATTTTCGTGTAAAGTGGATAAACCTGATGCATCGTAATAACTATCCTTTATCCAAATTCCCATTGTAATACCTTCTTGTACCGCATACAATGAATGGTTTAAGTGTATAGGAATTGCAACAGATTCTGGCAACAATCTTTTCTTTAAACCCAAAACTGTTTTTGAAACAGATGTTACAGATACATTACTGCCATTATTTGCACGCGACAAATACAATAATATAGATTCATCCTTTCCATTATCATCTCTATTTTTGGCTCGTTGACTCTGCTCCCATTGTATAGATTTTAAATAGGATGTTGCTTCATCACGAAGCATATCGAGTTCATTTTGTTTTATAGGAAAGGTCGAACTGTGTTGCATTCTTTTAAGTTATAAGTAAAAAGTTATAAGTAATAAGTCTGATGTTTACTCTCAGTCTCAATACACTTAACTCGTTATTTTTCTATTTAATCCCAATAATCAAATATCTCGGTGATATCTAATCCATTACCATTATCAAGATAAATATTATCCCAATATAAATTCTGATTAGTTTTTATAAATACTCTGTAATATCCTGTTTCTAAACTTTCAAGATTAAAAACTAACTCGTTATTATCTAAATCATTAAATGATTCTGTAGCAATATCCGAGATTTCATCTATAGTATAGGTGATACCTGTTAGTATGTCATCAAAATCTACATTTTGAAACTGTTCTTTATCCACTCTTCCAGGAACTATCCACACATCTGAAATAACATCATTTGTCATCATTAGTTTCACAGATAAATAACCAGTTGATGGGTTTGGAAATGCAATTATTGATGTAGAAGCTATATTTAATGGCATTCTAACATTAGGGTTTCCTAATAGATAATAGCCTGATATATCATCTTGCTTTGCATTAATTCCTGTAAGTAAATCTATTGATGTAGCATCATTAGTATTATCATCCTCAGAGTCATTGCTTGAACACGAAAATAATAGCACAAAAACAAAAAGTAATTTGTATATCTTTTTCATGTTAATTATTTATCAATTTTTAAATCAGAGACCTGAACTGGTGGCAAAGCCAGTTTATTCATAACATCTGGAGTTTTATTGTGCAATAATTGAATGATTCTATGTGGTGCAAACACATAGCGTTGCCTAAAGGTTCTTGCCCATTTTTGATAGGTTTGTTTACTAAAAAAACCACCTTCTTTAAACTCACTTTGTGATGCTAATTCATCAATTTTAAGTGATACGGCAAAAGATTCTAACGGAATGTTTTTCTTTGAAATCCCATCTAAAATAGCATGTGTAATTTCATTTTCATCCTTTGCAAATACATTATGTATTGGTCCTAAATCTATTCGTTTGATTAACTTCGGAAACACTTTTGGTAATCTTTTGTCAATGGCATAAGCCATTGTATCTAAAGCCATTTCTCTATCTGACGTATTCTTTAGGACTTTATATATCTCATCTTTATAACCATTTACATCTCTTCCATCATAATTAAAATACATATAGCAAATAAATGGTCTATTATGAGTGACATCATAAAAACTCCAACTCACTAAATAATCAGTGTCTTGATTTGATAATTCTTGTATTTTTCCTTGAACAAAACGATTGAATATGTATTCCTTTTTTGCAGATGAATAATACACAATAGACGATGCTTGAAAAAGATTACGTTTAGAAATTGGTTGCTTTTTACGCATTAATGTATCTAAGAAATCGTCTTTAAGTGTTTCAATATCAGTCAACTTATTTAAAAACTCTTCTCGTAATTCTAAATCATTAAAAAGATATCTGAATTCAAGATAATTTGGAAAACCAGAATCCGTTAGGTCCACTTTCATATTTTCCTCTTCATCATACATGTATTTTACACGCATTGCCTCAATAGAATACAATAACAAATCTGTATACTGTTTAAAAAGTCTTATTTCGTTTTCGTTAAGTATTCTGTGTTCTTGTGTAGAAACAATGATTTCTTTTAACGCAAAATCAATCATCTTGTGATAAAACACATATTGTTCTTTAGAATCTAATACTGCGGAATCTAACGGTGTTGCAATCATGTTCTTAGTATTCAGTTTGCAGTAGCAGAAATCAGTATATAGTTACTGATTTCTGCTAACTGATTACTTTTATCCTAACAAATCGTCTGTTTCTTCTGGCTTTGTCTCACCTTCAGGCTCGCCACCATCAGCAGGTGCGTTAGGATCAGCTTCATAATATTCATTGAAGATATCCTTCATGTCAATACCGTATCTATCAGCAAAATTCTTCTGAAGTTCGGCATCTTTAGTTCTAATATCCTTTAGAGCTTCAGCATAACTTCCGTAGATACCTTGCATCACTTTTTCATGTACTGGGATGTTATCCATCATATCTTGACGTGCTTTAGCACTTGCCGTATGCATTGCAGCTAATGTCTCACCAATATGCTCATCTGTTTTAACACCTAAATGTTCTAAGATAGCTGCAAACTCTTGGTCTGTTCTCGCTTTTAAAGCAACTACATAACCGTCATAATACTTTAAACGCTCATCAGTATCTGACTTTAATTTTGCTCTGTGTGTTTGTAAATTACTACGTAAAGACGTTAATACTTTAATAGTCAAGTTATGCTTGTGTACGAAGCTGTCTTTTGAAGCCGCTAAAGTTGTGTAAGCATTCTTTAAACCTTCTAATTCCTCTACCTTTTGCTCTAGTTGCGTTACACGTTCTAAAGCTTCTGAATACTCTGGTGATTGTTTGTCTGCAACTTCTTCTAAAGCCTGACGTGCTTGTTTTAATAAAGCGTATTGTTCCTCTAGTTGCGCTACTACTTGTTCTTTTTTCTCTAAAGCTTTTGTATGATTATTACTTGCTTCTACTATAGCCGTTTTGAGGCTTTCTTCAACTTCTTTGATTTCAAGTTCACGATCTTTTAGTCGTTTTATTGCTGCTTGACTTTTAAAAGACAACTCATTTAATAATGTCTGAACATCGGCAGTCTCAATACGTTCTTGAAACATTGCTTTGGCTTTATTATCAGCTCCATCACGTTGTTTTTGAGCAGCTGTCAATTCATCTTCTGCCTTTTTAATTTTACTTTTTCTTCCCCAAAGGTTATTCCACCATGTGTCTGGTTTATTTTTTGCGTCTTCTAATTCTATTTGCGCCCGTTGAAGACGTTTTACAGCATCATCAATGATTTTTTGCTCAGCTGCATTTAGTGCTGAAAAACCTTCGAACATAATACCAACTTCATCTTGGTAATCTGTAAGGTCTTTAATAGCATCTAGAAGTGTAGATCTATCCTTCTCAGCCATATCTACGACATTGTCTAATGTTGCATTTAATATTTTCTGACGACTTTCTGGATCATCTTCTTGGGCCAACTTAGACTTCATTTGGTCTATGGCTTTTCCCCAGTTAACGTCTACTTTTTCTGTTTTTTCGCTTGAATTGGTTTCTAATAAATCAAAATCATCAGACATATGTTACAAAATAATTTAGTTGAACAAATTTTAGAATAAGCAATTTCGGTAATTTTTTAAGACTAAAAAAACTTTATATGCTCAAATATATGTAGTTAAGGCATGGAAAATGTTACAAAATATAATGAGGTTATTGATTTGAATATTTGTAATATAATTAGCCAAAAAGTTGTCATATGTTAATAAAAATGACAAAAAGTTAATTTTTTATTCAAGTTATTAACAAGGTCTGAAAAGTGAATTTGACCCGAAAAACCCTGTGTTTCAACGGATTTAACATGCGTTTTATCGATGTTATTAAGATTCTAATGCACTAAACGTTTTATAATTAGACTTTTAGGTTGGAATATTTTTTATATCTTAGCATTATATATCCCAAATCTAATTTAATCATATCTATGATGTTCAAATACTTAATGTCATCGCTTGTAGCTGTAACTACTACTCAGCTGACAATGGTTTTAATCGCCGTTGCTTCCATATTTTCAGTTTTTATTATAATAGCCATTATTAAAATGTATAGACTTAAAAAAGAAAATAAAAAATTAATGGAGACTAATGCTTTTAAAGATGTCGACGAAAGTTATAAAGATTTTACTGGAGGTCATCTTTATGGTGATAACTAAAATAATCGGATGAAACTGTTTTTATCTTTTGCCTTAGTGGTTGTTTCCTTTTCGTATTTAGTGTATGCCATTTATTTGTTGTGCGAACCTAAACAAAAAACCACATTTAACAAAGGGCTAAAAAAATTTGAATCAAACTTTAAAGAGCTTAAGAGAAGTACAGAATCAAAAAATAATTACACCATAAGTGATAATCATTTATACGAATAAAAAAACCTGCAAGTTGCAGGTTTTTATTTTTTAAAGCTTCATAGTTTATTATCTTATCTAACAAGCTTTTTATACTTGATACGTTTTGGCATTAAATCTCCACCAAGACGTTTCTTCTTATTTTCTTCATAATCACTAAATCCACCTTCAAAGAAATACACTTGGCTATCGCCTTCAAAAGCTAAAATATGTGTACATATACGGTCTAAGAACCATCTATCATGCGAAATCACTACGGCACAACCCGCAAAGTTTTCTAAACCTTCTTCTAAAGCTCTTAAAGTATTAACATCAAGATCGTTAGTAGGCTCATCTAAAAGTAATACATTACCTTCTTCTTTGAGTGTCATTGCTAAGTGTAAACGGTTTCGTTCTCCACCAGAAAGTAGTTTTACTTTTTTGTTTTGTTCACTTCCAGAGAAATTAAAACGACTTAAATACGCACGAGAATTTACTTGTCTTCCACCCATCATCACCAACTCTTGCTCATCACTAAAATTCTGCCAAATGGTTTTTTCTGGGTCTATATTAGAGTGACTTTGGTCGACATAGGCAATCTTAGCAGTATCACCAACTTTAAACTCACCTTTATCTGGTGTTTCCTCACCCATTATCATTCTAAAAATAGTGGTTTTACCAGCACCATTAGGTCCGATTACTCCAACTATTCCTGCTTGTGGTAAATTGAAATTTAAATCATCGTATAGTAACTTATCATCATAACCTTTAGCAACACTAACCGCTTCAATAACATTTGTTCCTAATCGTGGACCATTAGGAATATAAATTTCAAGTTTTTCATCAAGTTGCTTTTGGTCTTGACTCATTAACTTATCGTAGTTCTTCAAACGTGCTTTTTGTTTTGTCTGACGACCCTTTGCGCCTTGACGAACCCATTCTAGCTCTCGCTCTAAGGTCTTCTGACGTTTTGAAGCAGACCTGCTTTCTTGAGCCAAACGTTTAGATTTTTGGTCTAACCAAGAAGAATAGTTTCCTTTCCAAGGAATACCTTCACCTCTATCAAGTTCTAAAATCCAACCGGCAACATTGTCTAAGAAATATCTATCGTGAGTTACTGCTATTACAGTTCCTTTATATTGTGCTAAATGATGCTCTAACCAGTGTACAGATTCTGCATCTAAATGGTTGGTTGGCTCATCTAATAATAATACGTCTGGTTCTTTAAGTAATAAACGACACAATGCAACGCGACGACGCTCACCACCAGACAAAACTGCTATTTTTTTCTCGCCATCTGGTGTACGTAAAGCATCCATTGCGATTTCTAACTTGGTATCAAGTTCCCAAGCATTTGTTGCATCAATCTGGTCTTGAAGCTCAGCTTGACGATTCATTAGCTTTTCCATTTTATCTGGGTCAGAATACACTTCTTCTAATCCAAATTGGTCGTTAATGCTGTTGTATTCATCTAATACAGCAACAATCTCTGCAGCTCCTTCTTTAACTACCTCTAAAACAGTTTTGTTTTCGTCTAATTGAGGTTCTTGCTCTAAATAGCCAACGGAATAATCTTGAGAAAAAACGACATCACCTTGATAGTTTTTATCTACTCCTGCGATAATCTTTAATAAAGTAGATTTACCAGAACCATTAAGACCAAGAATTCCAATTTTAGCTCCGTAAAAGAAACTTAAATAGATGTTTTTTAAAACTGGTGTATTAGCAGATTGAAATGTCTTGGTAACACCAGACATTGAAAAAATTATTTTTTTATCGTCAGACATTATTATAGTATTTAGTAGTTAGTAATTAGCGATTAGGAAATAATAATATACTATTCTCTCAATTATACTCTTCCTTTTAGAGCATTAAATACCCATGCATTACAGAAAAATCCAAAGCCAACAGCTGCAAAACCCCAACCTGCTACGTCATCATATCTAAATGCACCTAAGGCGATAAGTCCAAGTCCTACAAAAATCATAATCCAAGTAGCCCAAGCTAAGACTGTGTTTTTATTCATTGCCATATTAAAAAATGTAGTTTTGTTAGTTTGTGTAAACACAAATATCGGATTTTTAAAAACAAAAAAGCACCAAACAGGTGCTTTTTGTATAGATATAAGATTAGATTAAATACTTGCAGCAAGCCTACTTCCTTGGTCTATAGCACGTTTGGCATCTAATTCTGCCGCAACATCAGCACCGCCAATAACGTGTGTTTTTACTCCTTTTTCTTCAAGTGGATTTAATAATTCTTTAAACGGAAGTTGACCTGCACATATAATGACATTATCCACGTCTAGCAATTTATTTTCTTCATTTTGAACGTAATGCAAACCTTCATCATCAATCTTGGTGTATTGTACTTCGTTAATAAAATTAACCTTCTTCTTTTTTAATGTTGACCTATGAATCCAGCCTGTAGTTTTCCCAAGATTCCCGCCAAATTTACCTTTACTTCTTTTAAACATATAAATTTCTCTTGCCGAAGGTTCATGTTCTGCTTTTACACCTTCAATTCCGCTTCGAGCTTCAAGAGATTTATCAATTCCCCATTCTTTTAACCAAGCATCAACATTTAATGCAGTACTTTCGCCCTCGTGAGCTAAATATTCTGATACATCAAAACCAATACCTCCAGCTCCAATAACTGCTACCTTCTTTCCGACAGGTTTTTTATGTTTTAATACATCAATATAACTTAATACTTTAGAATGCTCAATACCTTCAATTTTTGGCGTTCGTGGCTGAATGCCTGTTGCTAAAATAACTTCATCAAAACCACCATTTTTTAAATCTTCAGCTGTAACTCTGGTATTTAATTTAAGATTTACGCCGTGTAATTCTATTTGTTTATTAAAGTATCTTATCGTTTCATAAAATTCTTCTTTACCAGGGATTTGTTTAGCCATATTAAACTGACCACCAACTTCTGAATCTGCATCAAATAAGGTTACTTTATGACCTCTTTGGGCAGCGACAGTTGAAGCAGCTAAACCTGCTGGACCAGCACCAACAACTGCTATTGATTTTACGTTATTTGTAATGGTGTAATTTAATTCTGTTTCGTGGCACGCTCTTGGGTTTACCAAACAACTTGCTACTTTCTGCTGAAAAACATGGTCTAAACATGCTTGGTTACAACCAATACAAGTATTAATTTCATCAACTCTGTTTTGCTTTGCTTTATTAACCCATTCTGGGTCAGCCAAAAATGGTCTAGCCATAGAAATCATGTCTGCATCACCATTTGCTAAAACTTGCTCTGCAGTTTCTGGCATATTGATTCGGTTTGTAGTAACCAACGGAATAGAAACTTCTCCTTGCATTTTCTTAGTCACCCAAGTAAATGCTGCTCTAGGAACTGAAGTTGCAATGGTTGGAATGCGTGCTTCATGCCAACCAATACCAGTATTGATAATGGTTGCTCCTGCTTTTTCTATTTCTTTGGCAAGGGTTACTATTTCTTGCCAAGAACTTCCACCTTCAACCAAATCTAGCATGGAAAGTCTGTAGATAATGATGAAGTTTTCACCAACTGCTTTTCTTATTTGACTAACGATTTCAACAGGTAAGCGCATTCTATTTTGATAGCTTCCACCCCATTTATCATTGCGTTTGTTAGTTCGCTTTGTGATAAATTGATTAATTAAATATCCTTCTGAACCCATAATCTCAACACCATCATAGTTTGCTGCTTGCGCTAATTTTGCTGAGTTTACAAAGTCTTTTATGGTTCTATCTATGCCTGATTGCTTTAGCTTAAATGGAGTAAATCTATTAATAGGTGCTTTAATTTTTGAAGGTGCTACGTTAAATGGATGATAACCATAACGACCTGAATGCAATATTTGCATGCATATTTTGCCATCATACTTATGCACTTCGTCGGTAATAATTTTGTGTTCTCTTACGTGTTTTTTCGATGACATTCTTGCTGAAAAAGGACCTGTCCAGCCTTGTATGTTTGGTGCAATTCCACCTGTAACTATTAAACCTACTCCACCTTTTGCACGTTCACCATAATACTTTGCGATTCGTTCAAAACCATTTTTCTCTTCTTCGAGTCCAGTATGCATAGATCCCATCAAAATTCTATTCTTTAGCGTTGTAAATCCTAAATCTAAAGGTTCAAAAATATGAGGAAACTTATTCATTGCATTGGTTTTGAATTAGTGAAAATTATTATGCGCGCATAACAGTTGCAATATAGTACTTTTAAATAAACCAAAAAAGCACTTAATAAGTGCTTTTTTGGTAAAGGAATTATCTAAAAATTGAGAATTCTTAAATTTTATTAATTCATTGGTACTTCAATAATTACCAAATCTGAAGTTTTCTTAGCATTGATTGTAACACTTTCGGTTTCTGAAACACCTAATGCATCTCTTTGCTCTAAAGTATTATCTGCTACTTCTACTTCACCATCGACAACAAATACATAGACTCCATTATTTTCTGATTTTAAATTTAAATCTACAGCATTATCAGCATCTAAAGTTGTTCTGTATATATAAGCTTGTTGGCTAATTGGTAACGCTTCACCTTCTATTTTATCTTTTGGTGCAACAACCGTTTGTAATTGATTTTTCCGTTCTGAAACATCAAACATACGTTGTTCGTAATTTGGTTTTACACTCATTTCTTCTGGTATAATCCATAATTGTAAAAAATTAACATCATCTGTTTTGCTATCGTTAAATTCTGAATGTGTTAAACCTGTTCCTGCACTCATAACTTGTACTTCATCGACTTCAATAGCACGTTTGTTTCCCATACTATCTTTGTGTGATAATGCTCCCTTTAATGGAATTGAAATAATTTCCATATTTTGATGTGGATGCTTACCAAATCCCATTTCTGGTTGTACAACGTCATCATTTAAAACACGTAACATTCCAAAATTCATACGTTCTGGGTTTTGATAACCTGCAAAACTAAATGTGTGATGAGACTTTAACCATCCGTGATTTGCGAATCCTCTGGTGTTTGCTTTGTGAATTATTGTTTTCATAGTTTTCTATTTTTTTATCGTTCTCTATACATTATACTACAGCATAATACGCTAACTGACATACAGTTTTTTTGATTTTCATATTTATTAAGCTGGTAAAAATCCCATTTTACCCATTTGATAATCTCGCATTGCTTCAAGCAATTCGGTTTGCGAATTCATTACATATGGTCCGTAAGTTGCGACGGTTTCATTTATAGGTTCTCCTGATAGAAATAATAACTTACTATCCGCTTCGGCTTTTATTTTAATGCCTTCGCCATCTTGCATAAATTCCATTAATTGATTCTTATCTAATTCTAATGCTTCAACATCGTTTACAGTTACTTTTCCATTAAGTAAGTACAACATACTTTGATGTGAATTTGAATATGGAATTGTGGATTCTCCGCCTGCTTTTGCATCTATCATAAAAGCATTCACAGAAGTTTGCGTTAGAATTCTTCCGAAGGTATTATCTATTTCTCCAGCAATGATTCGTGTTTTAACTTTATTATCTTCTGAAATAATTACTCTAAAATCTTCGTGCTTTTCGTGCTGATAATTAGGTTGCATCATTTTCTTTTCGGCTGGAAGATTTAACCATAATTGAATGCCTTCTATATAACCGCCTTTTTCTACAAATGATTTTGCTGGTCCTTCAGAATGAATAATTCCACGTCCTGCTGTTGTCCATTGTACATCGCCAGCATTAACGACACTTTCATTTCCTAAAGAATCGCGATGTAACTGCTCACCTTGCACCAAAAATGTAATTGGTTCAAAACCTCGATGTGGATGTGGACCTAAATCGAACGGATTACTTTCTGGACTTATATGATAAGGCCCATAATGATGTAATAAGATGAAAGGGTCAATCATCTCTATGTGTTGCGTTGGAAAGGGTTGACGCAAGCGTGTTGGTCCCATATTTACAAAGTGACTCTTACCTGCTCTTTTTATTGTATTTAGTTTCATTTTTAAATTCCTTTCGTTTGAAATATTTTCCATGGAAAATATTTTATTAAAAAAATAGTTTATTACTCGTTACGAGATACCTGCATAAGTAGGAATAGTAGATATTTGATTATCTCATTTTATCAAGTAAATTACTTAACTCCTCTGCCTCACTTTCGGTTAAGTTTTTTAATAGTTCTCTGTTCAAGTCTTTTGGGATTGACTCTAAAAGCTGTAATCCTTCTTCTGTAATCGAAATTTGAACGACTCTTCTGTCGTGTTCTGAAGGAAAACGTACAATTAAATTCTTTGCACAAAGCTTATCCATTAATCGTGTGGCATTTGGTGCGCGTTCTAACATTCTATCTTTAATCGTTTGAACTTTTAAAGGCTCTCCTGCACCACGTAAAATCCTTAAAATATTGTACTGCTGTGGTGAAATTCCAAATGTTTTAAAAGCTTCATTTTGACAACTGTTAATCCAATTTGCAGTATAAATAATATTTAATAACGCTTTTACTCGGTTGTTTGGAAACTTTGAATTTATATCTTTTGAAATATCCCCCATTATCTGAGTACTTAGTATAAAGTATTGAGTAGTTAGTCTTAGACTATATCTCTAGAATCTTACGTCTGAATATTTGCTTCTCTTATTAAAAACCGCATTTGCAAAAGGACAAAGCGGCATTATCTTAATGTTTTTTTCTCTTGCAAAGTTTACAGCAGTTTCTACCAATTTGTAACCAACACCTTGACCTTTTAATGATTCATCAACTGATGTATGGTCAATAATAATTTTATCATCTCCTGCGTAAGTATAAGTCATGCTTGCTAGATTTCTACCATCAACTTCATAGTAAAATTCGCCGTTTTTATTATCTTCAGTATGTTGAATGTTCATGTCTATAAACTAATTTCAAATTGTTTTACTTCACCTAACAATGTATTGTTTAATTCTTCATTTGTAATTTTTGCTTCAGAAAAATTTTGTCCAAATGATGGTAGTGAGAAAGTAGCAACTATATTTCCGCCCATATACGGAAAACGTCCTTTAGCTACTTCCAAAACTGTTGCTCCACCTCTAGCTCCTGGTGAAGTTGCCATTAATAACATTGGTTTTTCACTCCATAATTTTCCGTCTATTCTAGACATCCAATCAAAAATATTTTTGAAAACCGTTGCATACGCTCCATTATGTTCTGCTAAAGACAAAACTATACCATCTGATGATTTTATATAATCTAAAAACTTTTGAGCATTTTTAGGGATTCCGTGTTCTTGCTCATAATCAATTCCATATAATGGTAATTCAAAATCATTTAAATCTAAAACTGTTAATTCAGCACCTTCAACTAAAGAGGCTGCATAAGTTGCTAATTGCTTGTTAATTGAATTTTTACTGTTACTTCCTGCGAATGCGATTACCTTTTTCATTTTTAAGAATTAAATGGTTTGTAATTGTTTTGTGATTTGACTAATCTGTTTTTGAGCTGTTTCTTGCTTAGTTTCAGCATCAAACATAAGCTGGTCTAATTTAATCATTTCTACATCAGAAATCCCTATGAATCCTAAGAAATGCTGAATATATCTGCCTGCAAAATCAATCTCACTATCAATTTCTGTTCCTCCACTACTAACAACAACATAAGCTTTTTTGTTTTTCAGTAAACCAACAGGTCCATTTTCGGTGTATTGAAACGTTAATCCTGCTCTAGCTACTAAATCAAAATACGCTTTTAAAGAGGCTGGAACTGAGAAATTATAAATTGGTGATGCAATCACGATAGTATCTGCCTCTAATAATTCTTCTACTAGTTGTTGTGATATTTCTAGTACCTTCTTCTGTTCGTCAGTACGTTCTCCTTTAACAAATAATGAAGCTAACATTTCTTCATTAAGGAAAGGTAAATCTGAATACGTTGTATGTCTATTTACTACAGTTGTGTCGACTTCAACCTCTTTAATTCTGTTTATAAGCTTATTAGCATACGTTGAAGATATGGAAGATTGTCTGTTACTACTTGCGTTGATATTTAAAATTTTCATGCTTGTTTATTTTATTTGTTACAAATTTATAACATATATATATATATTCCAAGGAATATATTTCCATGTAATTTATATTTAACGTTTCATTTAGAAAATTGCTTCTAGAACAAACAGTAATGTTTTGTAAATTCGTGCCAAATAACTATAACTATGGACATCAACTTCAATAAAAACGAAGATCACAATAAACTCTTACTTTCTGAACTCAAAAAACGACTTACCAAAGTTAAACTAGGTGGTGGCGAGAAAAGTATAGAAAAGCACCATTCTAAAGGTAAAATGACAGCAAGAGAGCGTATTGATTATTTATTAGACCCAAAATCTAAGTCTATTGAAATTGGTGCATTTGCAGGTGAAGATATGTATCCTGAATATGGTGGTTGTCCTTCTGGTGGTGTTGTAGTTAAGATAGGATATGTAAAAGGCAAACAATGCATTGTAGTTGCAAATGATGCTACCGTAAAAGCTGGTGCTTGGTTTCCGATAACAGGAAAAAAGAACTTAAGAGCACAAGAAATAGCGATTGAAAATAGACTGCCTATTATCTATCTTGTTGATAGTGCAGGTGTATTTCTGCCTATGCAAGATGAAATCTTTCCAGACAAAGAACACTTTGGCCGCATTTTTAGAAACAACGCGGTGATGAGTAGTATGGGAATTACACAAATAGCTGCTGTTATGGGAAGTTGTGTTGCAGGTGGCGCTTACTTACCAATTATGAGTGATGAAGCTCTTATAGTAGACAAAACTGGCAGTATCTTTTTAGCAGGAAGTTATCTTGTAAAAGCGGCTATTGGGGAATCTATTGACAATGAAACTCTTGGTGGCGCAACAACACATTGCGAAATATCTGGTGTTACAGATTATAAAGCCAAAGACGATAAAGATGCGTTAGACACCATTAAAAACATAGTTGATAAAATAGGTGATTACGACAAAGCTGGATTTAATCGTGTAGAATCTAAGAAGCCATTTGAAAACCCTGAAGATATCTACGGCATATTACCAAAATCTAGAGCAGACCAATACGATATGAATGAAATCATTAAACGCTTGGTTGATAATTCTGAGTTTGAAGAGTATAAAGCTGGTTATGGGCAGACCATTATTACTGGTTATGCTCGTATTGATGGTTGGGCTGTTGGTATAGTTGCTAATCAAAGACAAATTGTAAAAACAAAAGGTGCCAAGACTAAACCTAGTGAAATGCAATTTGGTGGTGTTATTTACAATGACAGCGCAGATAAAGCAACACGTTTTATTGCTAATTGTAATCAGAAAAAAATTCCATTAGTATTTTTACAAGACGTTACAGGATTTATGGTTGGTAGCAAAAGTGAACATAGTGGCATTATAAAAGATGGTGCAAAAATGGTAAATGCAGTAAGTAATTCAGTTGTACCAAAATTTACAATTGTTATTGGCAACAGTTATGGTGCTGGTAATTATGCGATGTGCGGTAAAGCTTATGACCCAAGATTAATCGCTGCATGGCCTAGTGCAGAACTTGCAGTTATGAGTGGGAAATCTGCCGCCAAAGTGCTATTACAAATAGAAACGGCTTCATTAAAAAAGAAAGGCGAAACCATTACCAAAGAGAAAGAAGAAGAGCTTTATAACAAGATAAAATCGAGATATGATAATCAGGTATCTCCATACTACGCTGCTGCACGTCTTTGGACTGATGGCATAATAAATCCGTTAGATACCAGAACTTGGATTAGTATGGGTATAGAGGCAGCCAATCATGCACCCATTGATAAACCTTTTAATCTTGGAGTCTTACAGGTTTAAAAAGAATGAATAAGAACAAAAAAAAGAGCACTTTAAAAGTGCTCTTTTCATTTATGTGTAATGTTAAGCCAACTTACGCTTGCTTAGCTTTCTTTTCTTCTCTAATTTCTTTAAAACGTTCAATTGCTGAACCAAAAACCCAGTAAGGAATTACAAAAGTTAAAAGGAAAATCATTAACCAGAACCCTATTGTTAATATGGTTAAAAATGCTAAAAATCCTAAATATTGGTCAAAGTCGAACATAGTTACGTTTTATTAATTTTTTTTTGATGTCACAAAGATATAACCAAAAAATCTGTTTTACAATAGCCTAATTGAGATTTATTAACATGTTATTAATACTTAGATATTGTTCGCATGGTAGCCTACGAGTCCATCTATAGGTCTTCTAACAAAGTTTCCAACTTTATAACCAAACTCTTCAGCTACCTCCTTAATTTCATCTTGAGAGAAATAAGCAATAGAACCTGCAAAGTGCACTGGAATACCAGTTTCTAATTCCTCTTTAAACTGCATGATCATATTCTCAGAGAATAAACGAATTCCTTTCTTAATAATATCTTTTATATAATCTGAATCTTTATTTAAAAACATAAACTCAGCGTGGTCTGCCAAATATGCACTAGGATTAGCTTGTTTGTAAAGATTATACTTAATGTAATCAGCATCTAAATTATGTTTATGTTCAAACGCTAAACGAATTGTTTCAGGCATTTTATCAAAGTAGTAATCTCTAATTAGCTGTTTACCAAAATAATTACCACTAGCATCGTCCATAAGTGTGTAACCTAAACTGTACACACGTTGATGTAACTCATTACCATCAAAATAACTACAGTTAGATCCTGTGCCCAGAATACATACTACAGCCGCTTCGTCGTTGGTGTTAATACACGCTCTAACTGCCGCATAAGTGTCTTCGCGTACCTCAACTAAGGCCTTTGGGAAATAATCTTCTAATACAGATTGCAACATGAGCCTTGGCTTTTCAGTACCACAACCAGCACCGTAGAAGTAAACATTAGTTACCTGATGTGATAGCGCTAATAACTCATCACTTTTCTTAATGGTTTTTCTTAATTTCTTTTCATCAAGAATAGCAGGGTTTAAACCTTTGGTTCTTATCTTATCCGCTGCCTTTTCGCCATTAGAGTTTATTGCAATCCAATCACATTTTGTTGAACCACCATCAGTAATTAAAATCATAATCGTATGAAGTAAGAATAAAATTCCGCAGCCTATAATGAGACTGCGAAATTTTAAAATTTAAAGATATTTCTTAAAGGCTATTTACCTTTTGAGCTAAGTCTACAAGTTTGTTTGAATATCCAAACTCATTGTCATACCAAGATATAAGCTTAAAGAATGTAGAATTAAGTTCTATACAAGCATCTGCATCAAATACACTAGTTTGTACTTCACTCACAAAATCTTGAGAAACTACAGCATCTTCAGTATATCCTAATACACCAGCCATAGCACCATTAGAGGCTTCTCTAACTGCCGCTTTAATCTCTTCTAAAGACGTTTCTTTTTTAGTCTTTACCGTTAAATCAACAACCGAAACGTCAGCCGTTGGTACTCTAAATGCCATACCAGTTAATGTACCATCTAATTCAGGAATTACTTTACCTACCGCTTTAGCAGCACCTGTAGACGTTGGGATAATATTGTTTAAAGCAGAACGTCCTAATCTGTAATTCTTACGAGAAGGTGAATCTACTGTATATTGCGTAGAAGTTGCTGCGTGAATTGTTGTCATTAATGCTTCTTCAATACCGAAGTTATCTTCAACAACTTTCGCTAAAGGAGCTAAACAGTTAGTTGTACAAGAGGCATTAGATACAATTGTATCAGCTGCAGTTAATTTATCATCATTAACACCCATTACAAACATTGGCGCATCTTTACTTGGTGCAGAAATAACAACTTTTTTAGCACCACCATCTATATGATATTGAGCAGTTTCTAAAGTTGTAAAAATACCTGTACACTCAGCTACTACGTCAGCACCAGCTTCATCCCATTTTAAAGTCTTAGGATCTTTTTCTGCAGTTACTCTAATTGATTTTCCATCAACCACTAAGTTACCGTCTTTTACTTCAACTGTTCCGTCGAATCTACCGTGAACTGAGTCATACTTTAATAAATATGCTAAATGCTCTACATCTAATAAATCGTTTATTGCTACTACATCAACATCATCTCTCTTTACTGTTGCTCTGAATACGATTCTTCCTATTCTACCGAATCCGTTAATTCCTAATTTTAAATTTGACATCTTTTCTATTAATTTAGTTTAAGTGTTTTAGTTTTATATTGACATTATATCTGAAACTCTAAGAAGTTCCATATTTATTTTTGATTTTCCTTTTACAGCTTGATCAAATGGTGTTAAATCCATAACATCATTTTTAAGACCTACCATGTAGCTGCTTTTACCTTCTAATAAGCTTTCTACTGCTTTAACTCCCATTCTACTTGCTAATACTCTGTCAAAACAAGATGGAGATCCACCACGTTGCATATGACCAAGTACAGATACACGCACTTCATACTCAGACATGTTGGCATCAACATAATCCTTTAATTCAAAGACGTTCTTTCCTGTTTTATCTCCTTCTGCAACAACCACAATACTAGAAGATTTACCAGATTGCTTACTTCGTCGTAAAGATTCTAATAACCTATCTAACCCTAAATCCTCTTCAGGAATTAAAATTTCCTCAGCACCAGCACCAACACCAACATTTAAGGCAATATGACCAACATCTCTACCCATTACTTCAATAAAGAATAAACGGTTATGAGAACTCGCTGTATCTCTAATTTTATCTATGACATCTACTACTGTATTCATTGCAGTATCATAACCCAATGTATGTGTAGTACCATAAATATCATTATCTATGGTTCCTGGAATACCCATTACCGGAAATCCAAACTCTTGATTAAAGATCATTGCCCCAGTAAAACTACCATCACCACCAACAACTACAAAAGCATCTATACCGGCTTTTTTAAGCTGTTCGTATGCCTTTTCTCTTCCTTCTTTAGTTCTGAATTCTTGAGAACGCGCAGACTTTAAAATTGTTCCTCCTTTATTGATAATACCTTTAACACTACGTGCATCCATTTTCTCAAAATCACCTTCTATCATTCCTTGGTAACCTCTATAAATACCGTAACATGCAATATTATGAAACGCACATGTTCTTACTACAGATCTTATTGCAGCATTCATACCTGGTGAATCACCACCAGAGGTTAAAACACCTATTTTCTTTATTGTATTTAGCATTATCTTTTAATTAATTTATGTAAAATTAAGAAACAATACACTTAAAAAAGTGACTAAAATCATAAAATAACAGTAGCGAAAACAATTCAAACGTTTTCGTTAATAAGTATTTTAATAAAATGTATTAATACTGAAATTTTAGGTCTAGGATTTCGTTTTCTTGGTCTTCATTGTCATATAGTCAGGCAACATTTTTTCTTTGTTTTCTTCCTCTTCCTTAGGGGTTTCTTCTTGAAGTTTATCTTTTCTGTTTTTACCTGAAAATATAATTTGAATTAACTCTTTAAAGGTATCAAACTCTACACTATATGAAAGTCCCAATCCTTGGGTGTAACCAATTTCTTCACCAAAGTTCCGAATCGTATTTTCTCGGTTAAAAACCTTAGCTCTCAACGTACCTTCTTCATTAAGTAAGAAGTCTATTTGTACATCACCAGTAAAAATGGTTTGTTGTGCTGCACCAAACGGAACACCAACTTTACCGTTTACCAATACTCTATCAGATATTTTAGTTTGCAAAGTAACTCCTACTCTACTGTTGGTTTGCAAATCTGGTGTGTTTTGACCAATCTCAACGTCAAGTCCAACATTAAGATTTTCATTATCACTTCCTAATAAGTTGTTTACTATTCCACTCAGTCTCTCTGCAATTGTACCTGACACATTTATATCATTAAACCCACTTGCAAAAGAACCTGTAGCCAAAAATATTAGTGCTTGATTGTCTTTTTCATCCTTGTTAGACAATCTATAATCCAACTCAGATTTAATAGTAGAATTTACAGAAGGAAACCTAAAATCAAACTCAGGATCTGGTTGCTCTAATTGTCCGGTTAAATAAATTTCAACCTCAACAGGGATAGTTTGACTTATAGGATTATCTAATAATACAGATGGATTTGCAGTTCCCTTATAAACAGCTTTTAAATCTATAGCTGCTTTAAGAGGTTCTCCTTCCCAAACTATAGTACCACCAGGTTCTACATCGAAACGCTTTTCAACCAAACCTCTATATTTAAAGTTATAAATACCTTGAAATACAGCAAAATCTCCCCACATATTAAAGGTTCCATTGGTATTAATCAAAAAGTTCAGGTTACCTTCACCACTGCCTTTAATAGTACTTCCGGATTCTTTATCTATGACAATTTCAATAGTTGCATCTTGTGTCACTTCTAAATCAAAATCTAACACTAATCCACTCACAGATATCTGTTCTTCAATAGCACCATTTATTCGGGCAGCTTTTTCTTCTGGTGTTATAAAATGGATATAAGAATTGTCACCGAAACTTTCAGAATCATTTAACGGAATGTAAAATTCCGTGCCCGACTCAGTTCTACCATTATTTACTTCAATGACTAATTTATCTGTTGGACCTTTTATTTCTGCTGAACCCGAAATAAATCCTGTACCATAGTACAATTCATCTTCAGACTCTTCAGTATTTAAGACCAATAAACGATCTGTTGACAAGTCTAGTCCCAACTCCCAATCTGAGAAATTATTATGTTGAATAAAACCATTGAGATAGCCTTGTGAGAAATACTTAGAGTCTGTCATAGCAACATTATTAAAAATAAATTGCTGCTCTTTTAAGGTCACTTTAGAATCAAAATCAAAACCGTAGTCTACATTAAGATAAGGTATAGAAAGACCTGCTCTATCCATAAGCAATTGTCCGTCTATACTAGGTTTATTTAGATTACCTGTAACCCTAGCATCACCTGAGACTAATCCTCTAATATTACTAATAACACCTTCACCTAGCGGATTTAGAGGATCTAGAAGAAACTCGTCAAAAGCTACATCTACATTAATAGTAGGGTTTCTCTCTTGTACATCAATACTGCCTTTAGCTAAAAAGGATGTCAAATTATCATTAATTAAAGAAACGTCAACATTGTAATTAGTCAAGGAATTATCACCTTGCACTTTTGCAGATAAGTCTCCTAAGTCATAATCATTTACAAAAAGGCTACTTACTTTAATATCGGATTTAGGTAAATAAACACCATCATTTTGCGTGATATTGACTTTGCCATCAACAACACCTTTTAAAGCCAAACTATCTATTTTAGGTGTAATTTTCACCAACTCGACATCCTTAAAACCAACGGTGACATTCTTATTAATGGAATCTTTGATATTACCAGACAGAACAATTTCTTCATCGCCTTGACTTGCCTTAATAGGAAAAATATCAAATGATTTAAACTTTCTGTCAAAAACCACCTTGTTAAGTGTATCCTTTTGCGAATTAATAAGCCATTGGAATCCTTTAAAGTTTAAATCAGATTTCTTAAAGCCTAATACCGATTTGTTGGCTTCATTTATGGTATAATACATATTGAGATTATAATCATCTCTGTTCTTTTTACCACCTTTAAATTCTGACTTAATTAATAAAGTATCTCTTTTAGTTACATTGACTAAAGTAAAATTGGATGCGTCATATATCCCTGTACTTAAACTGTCAATTTCTATGAAGGTATTATATAGCCGATTGCTATTATCAACCTCTACTAATAAATCGTTTGCAAAATATTTTTGGTACTTGATTTCTGGTGAATTAAAGGTCAACCTAAAAGCCTCTGCTTCAGTTTCAATTCTTCCTTCTATAAATGTATCTTTAGATAAGGTTAAGTCTTTGAATAATACTGCAGCTATTTTAGAATAAATATTAAACTTAAAATTGAGATATTGTCCTTCTTCTAAATCATTTGGAACATAATTGGTGTAGATACTTCCGATAGAATTTTCAACAAGCTTTAATATTTCTTTTACCTTGTACTTCCCTGTGATATTACCACTAATAATATCTGGAGAGTTAACTGTAATAGTACGTTCATCACCTTTAAAAGAGGACACGATATCAAAATCTGTAAATCGATATTTACTATCTTGATTTTTATAAGTCGTATTTTTGATTCTTATGGCACCAGTTGCAGTATCATAATCTGACCCTGTCGCAGAAATATTCACTAAGCCTCTAAATTCTGAAATACTATCTCGTTCTACAAAATTAAGTACATTTAAATCTGCGTAACCTACATTAGCTCTAAAGTCATACTTCTTTTGTTCTTGAGAATAATCAATTAAACCATCAAAATCTAATTGAAGATTGGGATCGTTCGCATTTAGTTTACCATTAAAAATTTTATTCCCCAAATTCCCATAAACATTAACACCTATGTATGTATAGTTATTGTATACTAGGCTATATACATCACCTTTAATATCAGTTTTAAGATTATCTAAAACAAATCCTTTTCCATCGACATCTAAATTTGCTGAAACATATTTAGCTTTAGGATCATTGACCATTGCACCAATATCAAATTCTTCAAAAATGATTTTACCTATATAACTTGCATTATCAATATCGTCAAAATCTGTGATTTCTAAATTAGACTTTACTAGACCCAAGTCTGTATTAATATTAATATCTGCATCTATCTGTTTGGAGGTTATTAAAGAATTACCATTAATTCTAAAATTTCCAACTTTAGATAATACTGTTGGTATTGAGTTTCCTAAGATCTTAGGCAGAAGTGCTGTTAAATCATAGTAATTCGAGGCTAAATTTTTAAAGTCGCCTTCTATAGCGAAGTCTTCGTCATCTTTTTTAAACAAATTTCTAAACTTAATATCACCAATAATTCGTGTATTTCTAGTGGTACTAACCTTTAGATTCTTAGCGTATAAGTCATTTAGTGTTCCGGATAAATCAGTATCTAGACTTGCAATTTGATTAACACCAAACTCATCAAAAAATGCATTCAATTCTGTTAGTGAAATCTTGGAATCCTTAAAATTTGCTGTAACCTCAACTTTATCAGTAAAGTCTTTTAAGTCTTCACGCTTATAATCAAATCGTAAGTTTCCCGTAAGCTCCGAATCTTTAGTTTCAATTTTTAACCCGTTAAAATTCATGTGAGATAGTGTATACTCAAAATTTGCCATAAGATTATCTACGACAACTCCTCTACTATCTCTAAAACTAAATGTATTTATTCTTGTACTAACATCAGGACCACTTATCAAAAAGTCCGTTGTGTTAGCATTTAATTGTGACAGTTTGAAAATCTGAGGATTTTCGAGATTTTCATCTATCAACTGAAAAACTCCTTCTTCGATAGACATATCACTCGATGAAAACAAAAACTTACTTGGACCAACTCTAGGATTATCATCCTCAAACTTTTCTACAAAAACATCTAAATTTGTATCATTTTCATCTTCATAGGTTTTTAGATTGAAAAACAAATTTTGAATATCTATATCGCCAAGATTGAATTTACTGTTATATAAATTCCTAAAACTTATAATTGAACTATTGAGTTCACCAATGCTAATTAAGGTATCCTTCTTATGATCTCTAATAAGAATTTCCTTAAGTTCAATATCACCATTAAGCTGAAGACCAACTTTGCCAATAGTAATATCTGTTTTAAAATCATCATTAACTGTTTTGGTAGCGTATTTGCCAAGTTTAGTTTGAACAGCTGGAATACCAAGTATCAAAAACACAATGAAAAATAACAACAGGATAATCCCTGCTATTTTACCTAATATTTTTAGTACTTTTTTGATAAGCCTTTACTTATATGATTGATGAAAAATTCATGTACTTTTGTCCTTTAATTACGTCTGTGACGCGATTTTGGACTATAGCTGTAAAATTAACAATTATTGTGCCTTAATTCTTAAATATGGAAAAAGAAAAAATTTACATTATTGGTATAGAATCTTCTTGCGATGACACCTCTGCAGCTGTACTTTGTAACGATAAAATTTTGAGCAATGTTGTGGCTGACCAAAAAATTCATGCAGAATATGGTGGTGTTGTACCAGAATTGGCTTCTAGAGCGCATCAACAGAATATTGTTCCGGTTGTAGACCAAGCTCTAAAAAAGGCAAATATTAATAAAGAACAACTCAGTGCTATTGCCTTTACAAGAGGTCCAGGCTTAATGGGTTCTTTATTGGTTGGCACATCATTTGCCAAATCTTTAGCCTATGGATTAGATATACCTTTAATTGACGTGAATCATATGCAAGCGCACATATTAGCGCACTTTATAGAAGAAGAAAACTACAGCAAACCACCTTTTCCTTTTTTAGCAATGACCATTTCTGGTGGACATACTCAAATTGTTAAGGTTACCGATCATTTTAATATGCAAGTATTGGGTGAAACCATAGATGATGCTGTTGGTGAAGCTTATGACAAAAGTGGAAAAGTTTTAGGACTTGGTTATCCTGCAGGTCCTGAAATTGATAGACGTGCTCAATTAGGAAATCCGAAAGCTTATAAATTTACAAAGCCAAAAGTAGATGGTTTAAATTTTAGCTTTTCAGGGTTGAAAACAGCCATATTATATTTTGTTCAACGTGAAACTAAGGCGAATCCAAACTTTGTAAAAGAAAACCTCAACGATATTTGTGCTTCAATACAATATACAATTATCGGTATTTTAATGGATAAACTAAAACTGGCAGTAAAACAAACCGGAATAAAACATATTGCAATTGGTGGTGGCGTTTCTGCAAATTCTGGCATAAGAAAAGCGCTTAAAGATGCTGAACATAAATTTGGTTGGACCACATACATACCTAAATTTGAATACACTACAGACAATGCCGCAATGATTGCCATAGTTGGTTATTTAAAATATTTGAAGAAAGATTTCTCTGATTTTGATGTAATGGCAACAGCTCGATTAAAGATTTAGAATGCTAACTTTTATTTCTAAATCATACCAAATTTTCTGGATAGTTGCAGGATTTCTTGTTATTTCTAGTATCGTACTATCAAATTATGATTTTACCTTTGATATTAATGTTCATGACACCTACTTTGTGATTCATTATGCACATCTGCTTCTATTTTTAGCAATTATCTATGCTGCCTATGGTGTCATTTATTGTGTAATAAAAATGCTTAAACTAGAATTACTTAAACTAGTAAGACGTTTTCATATGATAACAACAGTACTGATAGTTCCTTTAGACTACTCTATTCGTTTGTTAATAGATTACTTTACGACACCCAGTTGGCCATTATCTGATAATTCTGGTTTGAAAGATATAATAACAATGGTACTAATTGCACTCTTCCTTTTTGCACAATTAGTGTTTATAATTGACCTAATCTTTGCTCTATTTAGAAAGTATATCATTAAAACATGAATTGTTAAAACATCTGTTGATAAGCTAAATACAATTTCCTAGATGACATTTTAAAATTTAGTTGCTTTGTTATACAAATCAATTTATATAAAAAAATGAGATTGCTATTCATCACCTTACTTATTATTCCTTGTTTTAGTTTAGCACAAGAATCTTTAGAAAAAGAAATAGATTCTATTAATACCGAAGAACAGGCCAAGTCTTATATTAAAGAGCACAAAGCTGCTAAAGGAAAGTTCTATGTTTTCAATAAACAAAAACATAAGACACGATTAGCTAGTGATTTGTTCAAACTCTCTAAAGGTGGCACTAAGGTTGTAAAGACTGAATTCAAGAAAACCTATTATAAAATCATAGATAAAGAAAAAGTGACCCATTATAGAGCTAGTTATATCTTTTTTGATGGTTCAAAACTTTCAAAAGAAGAGATTGATGCTAAACGTAGAAAAATTATTTCGCAATATCAACAAGGCTATAAATTTAGTAGACTTGCTGAGATTAATTCTATGGACATCAATGCTAAACGTGGTGGAGATTTAGGCTGGTTTCCTGAAGGCGAAATGCATCCAGAATTTGAAGAAGCTCTGCTAGAACATGATAATGGCGATATCTTTACCTTAGATATTGAAGAAAAGAAATGGCATTATGTTATCCTAAAAACTCACGACGCTAAGGATATTGAAGAAATAAAAGTTCTTAAACTTTCAGAAACGAATAATTAATGCAGTTATTTTTCAATCCCAACATATCTGATAGTGACACTTCTTTTAGTTTTGATAAGGACGAAAGTCGACATATAGTAAAGGTGCTCAGAAAGAAAGTTGGTGATACGCTTTACATCACAAATGGAAAGGGTTATTTGTTTGAAGCAGAACTAACACTTTCAGATTTAAAGCATTGTTCGGTTACGATTACATCAGCAAGTTTCCATAACAAAAGACCATTTAAACTTCATCTTGCGGTAGCTCCTACAAAAATGAATGATCGTTATGAGTGGTTTTTAGAAAAAGCTACTGAAATTGGTATTGATGAGATTACACCAATTATATGTGATAATAGCGAACGAAAAGTGGTAAAGTTAGAACGGTTTGAAAAGATTTTGCAATCAGCGATGAAACAGTCCTTACAGTATTACTTGCCAAAACTCAACGAACCTTTAAGTTTTAAAGCCTTTATAGAGACCTATAATACATCACAAAAATTTATTGCGCATTGTGAAGAAACAGACAAAAAATCGCTTAAAACAGAAATAAAAACTAAAGAAGATTGTCTAATTTTAATTGGTCCTGAAGGTGACTTTAGCGTTAAAGAAATTACAATGGCTTTGCAACACAATTTTATTCCTGTAACTTTGGGTAATACGCGATTAAGAACAGAAACTGCTGCCATTGTGGCTTGCCATTCAGTTCAATTTATAAATGAAGGATTATAACTTTATTTGGCTTGCACCGAAAATATCTAATGTATCATTTTCAACTAATGCAATTACTGTAAGCTCATCTGAAGACTCTACTACATCTGGAATATCAATAGTTACAATACCTGATAAGTCCTTAAGCTCATTTTCAATACTGTTAATGACAATATTAGTATTTAATAATTCTCTATTTATATTTTCACCTCTTTTAATAGAAGTTTTGCGCTCATTAATCACCAAAATAAATCGAATTTTCTTTTGGGTTACATTACCAGTAACTGCATAATTCAATTTTACCTTTTCAGCTGTTTTAGTAATTTTAGAAAGTCTAACAGTATTTAAGTTTTTCTTTTTAGAATAATACCTCAACTTGGTATATAACAAACTCTTATTTGAGCCTACAATATGCTCTTGACCATTTATAACGAGTTGTGGTGTATAAATTGTGCTGCTGTTAAACTTATTACTGTAGAGTTTTTGTCTTTCGGTATATTTTTTAGCACTAAAAGGGTCATCCCATCCTATATAATTCCAATAGTCAACATGATACGATAAAGCAATAATCTTATCATTTTTGACTTCATCCAATAACCTATCTGCTGGCGGACAACTAGAACAACCTTGTGAAGTAAACAATTCTAGAACAACAATATTATCAATTTCAGAATCGTATTTTTCTCTATTGAATACGATAATGGAAAAAATGGTAAAAAAAGTTAATAAAGTAGACTTCATAGAATTTCTTTTTACTTTTGAATTATGTTTTATATGTCGAAAAAATATTATCTACTTACAATTTTATTGTTTGCGTTTTTTGGTAACTCATTCCTTCATTTGCATTCACAAGAAGTTGCTGTGTTGAAATATAATGGTGGTGGCGATTGGTATAGTAACCCAACTGCGCTACCTAATTTGGTAAAATATTGCAATGACAATATTGACACCAATATTAATGAGAACATACAAACCGTAGAAGTTGGTAGTACTGATATTTTTCAATATCCATTTTTACACATGACAGGTCACGGTAATGTCTTTTTTAGTGATGATGATGCAGAAAATCTGAAGAACTACTTAATCTCAGGTGGCTTCTTACATATTGATGATAATTATGGGATGGAACCATACATTACCAAAGAGCTAAAAAAAGTATTCCCTAATATAGATTTAGTGGAAATTCCAAAAGATCATGAGATTTTTAATACTGCCTTTAAATTCCCTAATGGATTACCAAAAATTCATGAACATGACGGTAAAGCACCTCAAGCACTTGGCATTTTTTATGAAGATAGACTAGTGCTTTTATTCACCTTTGAAAGCGATTTAGGTGATGGTTGGGAAGACCAAGAAGTACATAATGATCCTGAAGATGTTAGAGAAAAGGCCTTAAAAATGGGAGCTAATATTATTAAATATGCTTTTGAAAATTAACTAATTACTTTTTACTAAAAACTAGGAATTAACTTCCAACATCCAAAAGTGCAACTCACCCATTATAATTCAAACTTTAATAAAAAAACACATCCAATCACACTAGTCTGTGATAATATTACTAACGCCCCAAATATTGGAAGTTTATTTAGAATAGCAGATGCTTTTGGTATTGAGAACATCATATTTTGCGGAGATAATATTCCTATTGGGAGACGTATGACTAAAACTTCGCGCTCAACAGAAAAATACGTCAACTACCTAATTGAAGAAAATATATCAAATGTTGTAGAAGATTTGAAAGTATCGCATCACCTTATTGCTTTAGAAATCACCGAAAACAGTGAGGAATTAACAACTTATCACTTAAAAACTGACAAACCCATTGCGCTTATATTAGGCGATGAAGTCTTTGGTGTCTCAGAACACATTTTAAACAAATGTGATGATATAGTACACATTAATATGTTTGGCAACAATAGCAGTATGAATGTCGTTCAAGCAACAGCAATCAGTTTATACGAACTAACACGACAACTTCATTTATAAAATTTGTCATGCTGAATATATTTCAGCATATTTGACTCATGGACTCAAAAATCATTTCTAACGGTATACTTAGAGCAATTGGTATTATTCTTGGAGTAGCTGTAGTACTCTATTTTCTGTACAAAATACAATCCGTAATTATATACATTGTAGTTGCGGCTGTTATCTCACTTATTGGTCGTCCGATTGTGCTGTTTTTAAGAAGAAAATTGAAGTTTAAAAACACATTTGCGGTCATCACCACAATGCTATTATTCGTGAGTCTAATTATTGGTTTAATTGGCATGTTTATTCCACTTATTGTAGATCAAGGTGAGAAACTTTCGCTTTTAAATATTCAAGAATTAGAAGGTAATATTGAAGACTTATACCATCAGTTTACTACCTATTTTGAACTTAATAGTATTGACGTTGAACAATCCATAAAAGACTCAAATCTATTATCTAAACTAGACTTTGCGGTCATTCCTGATTTTTTCAATAGGCTCGTAAGTGGTTTAGGTAGTTTTAGTATAGGATTATTTTCGGTGATTTTCATTTCGTTTTTCCTTCTAAAGGATAGTAAGTTGTTAGAAGAAAGCATGATGTCATTAGTACCTTCTGGAAATGAAAAACGATCTCGACGTTCATGGAACACGATTAAAGATTTGTTGTCTCGTTATTTTGTTGGACTCATCTTTCAGATTTTAATCCTATTCGTCATATACACTTTAGTCCTGCTCATTTTTGGAATTGACAACGCAGTTGTTATTGCTTTTTTATGTGCATTATTAAATCTAGTGCCTTATGTTGGGCCATTGGTAAGTGGTTTTTTAATGTTGCTTTTAAGTATGTCTAGTAACTTAGGTGAAAGCTTTAGTGATGTCATTTTACCGAAGACTCTTTATGTAATGATTGGTTTTATTATCGCTCAGTTGGTGGATAATTTCTTCTCACAGCCATTTATATTTTCTAAGAGTGTAAAATCGCATCCACTTGAAATTTTCCTAGTAATTATAATTGCAGGTATTTTATTTGGAATTGTGGGTATGATTGTTGCTATCCCAGTCTACACAGCAATTAAAGTCATTCTAAAAGAGTTTTTATCAGATCATAAAGTTGTGGATAAACTCACTAAGGATTTATAATGTCGTCTTGAACAAGCATATTTTAAATACTGAAATACAAGAGTTTATAAACCAAAATATGAAATCTGATATTTCTGGTTTATTACTAAAAGGTATTGCATTCGAAAATGTATCATCTAAGGAAATCATTGAGCAGATTGAGGCCAAAAAAAGATGTGAAAAGAAACTTCCGACTTGGTTTAATACTCAAGGAATTTATTTCCCAAACAAACTAAACATAGAACAGACGTCTTCAGAAAAAACTGCTGACTATAAGGCTAAGTTAGTTTCTGGGAAATCACTTATTGACCTTACTGGTGGTTTTGGTATAGATTCATATTATTTTTCTAAGCAAATTGAAACAGTCGTTCATTGCGAAATTAACAAGGCACTTTCAGAAATCACCTCATATAATTATAACGCTTTAAATGCCTTAAACATCACTTGTTTAAATGAAAATGGTATTGATGCATTAAAACGTTTAGATAAACCTTTTGATTGGATTTATTTAGATCCTTCGAGACGAGACGCAACTAAAAAGAAAGTGTTTCTTTTAGCCGATTGTGAACCTAATGTCAAAACTTTTAAAGGTCTTTTCTTAAAGTACGCTGAGAGTGTGATGATTAAAACATCGCCACTATTAGATATAAAGGCCTCTTTAAATGACATAAACAATGTAAAAGAAATACATATTGTAGCTGTTAATAATGAAGTTAAAGAACTATTATGGTTATTAAAACGCGATTATGTGGGTGATGTTCGGATAAGGACAGTAAATATCACTAAACCAAATACTCAGAAATTTGACTTTATTCATAAAGAGGAAGCACATTTTAATGCCACTTATTCCTTACCAAAGAAGTATCTTTTTGAACCAAATGCCTCTATTTTGAAAGCTGGAGCATTCAATTCGATAAGTTACAATCTAAACCTCAACAAACTTCACAAGCACTCACATCTTTATACATCAGACGAGCTTATCGACTTTCCTGGTAGACAATTTGTAATACAAAAAGTAATTCCTTTTAATAAAAAGCTATTTTCTAAAGAAGGTATTACAAAAGCCAATATTACTACTAGAAACTTTCCTGTCTCTGTTAATGATATCAGGAAGAAACTTAAAATAAAAGATGGCGGTGACCTTTACCTATTTTTTACAACAGATATTGATAATAAAAAGATTATTCTCAAATGTACTAAAGTATAGTTGGTGTATAAGATACAATCGTATTATCTGGCGCTATTTCAATATCATAAGCCATACACGTATTCATTTGTAATACAACTTTATCGTCATTTACCATAGTTTGATTTGCATCTAAAGAGAATAATACTTCACCAGGCGCAAAAGATGCCCAAGAGGTTGTTGTATTTGGTGGAATATTTGGTATATCAACTAAAACAAGACCATTAGTATCAACAACTTTTAAATGATACGTTGATGTACCATTGTTAACAACTCTAGTTATTGGATCACTATCTAAACAGGTTTCGTTTTCATTGACATTTAAGTCAAAATCGTCCTCTATATCATTCAATGAGCAGGTCGAAAACATGATAAAAAGAAAAACAAAAATGGATAAGTTAAGTAGGTTTTTCATGGATATAAATTTTTAATATTATTTAGTCAGATTTGCATCTGTTTTTATCAATAATTTGGGTTTTACAAATTTAACAAATTAATAAATATTAACAGTTTAAAAACATATTTATTCGGTAAAATGCATATTTAAGTAGGAATTATTTTTTAATTAGGGTTTTAAAAGTTTAAGAATTCACCATATATGACCTTAATAAAACATAAGTAAAAATCTCTAGAACCTAGTGATTGAAGTATCAGTAAAAGCATATAAAATGGCGTCTTTTGGTGTATTTTTAGTATTAAGTCCAGTAAACAAACTGAACGCAGGTAGAATGAGTTGATGTTTTGTAATTTGATAACATGGCAATTTTAGGCTTTGTTTACCTTTACCTTTTAACAAAATGCCAGGATGTAAATGTCCTGAAATCTTAAAGTTATCAGTTTGAATCTCTGAAATATCGTGAATAAATGTGAATGGATTAATTTCTAATTTTGATAAGACTTTAATATTTAAGTCATCCATCAAAGATTTCGACTGCCGGTCATGATTTCCTTGAATTAAAATAATTTTCAACTCAGGAAACTGTTGTAACCAGCTTTTGAAAGTGGTTATATCACTATTGCGTTCGGCATGAAACAAATCACCAACTATATAAAGCCTTTGTGGTTTAAAATGGTTAATTAATTCTTTTAATCGCTGCAAATCTCTTTGAAGAATCTCATCTGGCATAGGAATACCATGCTTTCTGAAATGAGCTGTCTTACCTATATGTAAATCAGATAAAATCAATGCGTGTTCTCGTTGCCAATATAAAGCGCGCTGATTGGTAAGGATTAATTCCTCATTTTTAATGGTGATATGTTCTTTAACTATATGCAATCAATCAATTTTAAAAGCTTGTTCTTTTATACGTTGAATACGTTTATCTAAACTTTCATTGCTCATTGTACCTCTTAAACTATCAACCTTTAATGGAAAGCTCAATGGTGTAAATGATTTAGCGTGTTTTACTATGATCTTACTCTTAGAAATACGATCAAAAGCCTGTTGCAATCTTGCTTCTTCCAATTGCTGATTAAAGACTTCTGTATATGCTTGACGTAACAATAAATTATCTGGTTCATAATCTTCTAAAACTCTAAAAATTAGACCCGATGATGATTGTAAACTCTTATTGTTTTTTCTTGTACCTGGTTGTGATTGCACTACTAAACCAGCTATTACAGCAATATCTCTAAATTTACGAGACGCCATTTCGGAAGCATTAATACTAGCAATAACATCATCCATTAAATTATCTTTACCCAATAACGTTTCAATATTAGAATCATCAACTGGAATCGGTTGATCACTCAACAATTCAAAGCCATAATCGTTCATGGCAATGGTAAATGTGAGTTCTTTTAATTTACTGATTCTGTAAGCCATTAATGAAGAAAACACCTCATGTACTAATCTACCTTCAAAAGGATACATAAATAAATGATACCCATCTTTAGTCTCTATTAACTCTACTAAAAACTCATCAGCTTTAGGAATATGCGAATGCTTATCTTGCCTTGACACTAGTGGATTCAGAAATCGAAGTTCTTTCTCTAAACGACTGGGAAGCAAAGCATCTGATAGCTTCAATCTTAAATAATGACTCAAATGAGATGTTAACGGTAATCTTCCGCCGAGCCAACTAGGAGATATCGCTTTTTTTGCTTTACTACGTCTCACTAAAACAGTCATATCTTTGATTTGCACCAATTCTAAAACTCTTCCTGCTAAAATAAAACTATCACCAGGTTTCAATTTTGAAATAAAAAATTCTTCAATCATGCCTATATAACCGCCAGTTTTATATTTTACCATGACATTAACCTCACTGACAATAGCACCTATATTCATGCGGTGGAGCATACTAATACGTCTGCGCTTCACCTTGTATTTTCCATCATCATCTAAAATAACTTTATGAAATTCTTCATAAGACTTTAACGTTTTTCCGCCTTTGGTAATAAAATGTAAGCACCATTGCCAATCATCTTTAGTAATGTACTGAAAAGCATGCACCGCTTTAATTTGATGAAATAACTCTTCGGAATTAAAACCTTCACCAACCGCTAATGTTACCATAAATTGTACCAGGACATCAAAAGTGAGTACCATCGGATCTCTAGCTTCAACACGCTTTTCTTTAATTGCTGCTTTTAATGCAGAAACCTCTACTAACTCTAAAGAATGTGTCGGAATAAAATAAATCTTTGAACGCTCAAATGGTGAATGACCACTACGACCCGCACGCTGCATAAAACGTGCAACACCTTTAACGGATCCAATCTGAATCACACAATCTACAGGTTTAAAATCTACACCTAAATCTAATGAGGAAGTACAAACCACAGCTTTCAAATAACCAGAAGAAATATTGTCTTCTATCCAATTTCTAAGTTTCTTATCTATAGAACCATGATGAATGGCTAAAAGTCCCGCAAGGTCGGGCTGCGCATTCAATAAAAGTTGATACCAAAGTTCTGCTTGTCCGCGTGTATTCGTAAAAATTAGAGTTGTTGTATTGGCAGCTATAATTGGAAGAATCTTGTCTACCATACTAGCACCTAAATGTCCAGCCCATGGCAACACTTCAATTTGGTCTGGTAAAACTGAAATGATATCCAATTTTTTCTGTTGTTTGGCAGTGACCTGAGTAATCTTCAAATCATCGTAAGGCAAAAGAACATGCTTTGCTTCCTCTAAATTGCCTATAGTTGCCGTAATTCCCCAAATTCTCAACTTAGGTGAATAGCGCTTTAATTGTGATATCGCTAACTCTGTAAGCACACCACGTTTGTTACCAATAAGTTCGTGCCACTCATCAATAGCCACGCATTTCACATTACTAAACCATTTCGAATTCTTCTTTTGTGAGAACAATAAGTGCATTGTTTCTGGTGTTGTTAACAACACATCGGGCATTAGTCGTTCTTGCTTGCGTCTTACTGCAGTTGGTGTATCACCATTTCGTACTTGTACTGACCAGTCTAAACCTATTTCATCGACTGCTTCTGTCATAGCTTTGGCAAGATCCTTAGCTAAGGAACGTAAAGGACTTATCCATAGTAATTTTAATCCTTTTGAATACTGATTTGGCTGGTTTAAATAGTCTATGACCACTGCAAGAAACACCGAAAATGTTTTCCCAAAACCAGTCGGTGCCACAACCATTCCTGAATACCTATTAGAAAAACGCTGCCAGGTCTGTAATTGGAAAGGAAATGGTGCTTGGCCTTTTTCTGCCATCCAATTGTTTATTATTCTTAGACCTTCACTTTCTTTAAATTGACTCAAGGTGTAGTAATTAGTTGTTTTACTGTTTCTATGGTATCAATCTCATCTACTGGTTTATCTTTTCGCCATCTAGAAATACGAGGAAAACGTAAGGCAACACCAGATTTATGACGATTGCTTAGTGCGATTCCTTCAAATGCTATCTCAAACACTAATTCTGGCTTTACCGTTCTTACTGGTCCAAATCGCTCAATAGCATTTTTATTTACCCATTGAGATATTTCTGTAATTTCTTTATCGGTTAATCCAGAATATGCCTTAGCTACAGTAACTAAGGCATCACCTTTCTTCACAGCGAATGTATAGTCCGTGTACTTAGAACTTCGTCGTCCACTACCCTTTTGAGCATATATCATTACAACATCGATTGTCAATGGATCAACCTTCCATTTCCACCAGTCGCCTTTTTTTCGCCCTGTATGGTAGGCTGATTGCTTCATCTTTAGCATTAAGCCTTCACTATTAATCGCTCTTGAATCACTTCGAATAGCATGAAGTTCTTCCCATTTTTTAAAATTCACCAGAAAAGATAATTTGATATGTTCTGGCAATGCCACTGAATTAAATAAAAACTCTAACTGTTCACGACGTTTTACAAAAGCTATTTCACGAATATCATTACCATTGTATTCTAAAATATCATAAGCTTTAAAGCCAACAGGAACATCTTCTAAAAGTTTCTTGGTCACATTCTTACGATTAAGACGTTTTTGCAAATCATTGAATAACAGTACGTCATTGCCTTTCATGGCCAGAATTTCTCCATCAATTACAAAATCATCCTTGAAGTTTTGCATGGCTAATACCAATTCAGGAAACTGTTTAGTGACTAATTCTTCACCTCGCGACCATATATAAATTTCATTATTACGCTTTACTATCTGACCTCTAATACCATCCCATTTTTGTTCTACAATCCAATCTTGGGGTTGCCCTAAATCTTCAAGCTCCTTTTCTAGTGCATAGGCTAAACAAAACGGATAAGGTTTAGAATTATCATAATTAATATGTTTACC
>NZ_JABSSU010000003.1:213146-239695 GCF_013213835.1 Winogradskyella sp.
TGTTTACCATGTATTAACTCTTCAAACGATATAGAGTCTACATCCCAATGGCCAATAATGCTGTGCATTAACTGATTAGGATCTATATTTGACAACTTGGCCAAAGCGTTAACTAAGGTCTTTTTAGAGACCCCAATTCTAAAACTACCACCAATAAGTTTATTGAATATTAAACGCTCTTGTTGATTTAAACCAGACCATGCTTCTAGAACAAATGCTTTTTTTTCTTCATCAGTTTTAGATTTAAGCTGTTTGAGTTCGGTCATCCATTCATGCAAGGAGATCTCTAATTTATGAGTTGGTGATGGCAACAACAAAGCCATGGTCTCACCTAAGTCACCTACTGTACTGTAACTCTCTAAAAACAACCACTCCGGTAATTTGGTAATCTCAATACACCATTCTCTCATTAATGAGGTTTTCACGGGTCTTGAGGGTCGCTTACCTGTAAATAATGCAATAAGCCATAACTTATCCTTATCTGGAGCAATTTTAAAATAATTAACTAAAGCTTCAATTTTTGCATTTGTTTTGTTAGTTATTTCGATGGCACTTATTAAATCTGAAAACAACTTCATTCTATTACAACTTTTTCATTTTCAGTTTCAGCATTAGAAAGCGCTTCCTCACCATACTCTGTTATAAGCTCGTCAGCTTTTATACCTATTTCATTTAAATATTTTGAAAACACGGATTGTGATCCGTGAGTGACATAAACTTGTTCCGCTTCTGAAGATTTTACAGCATCTATAAGTCCGTGCCAATCGGCATGATCGCTGACAGCAAAACCTGCATCTACAGCTTGCCAACGCCTGTTACCTCTAATTTGCATCCAACCAGAACATACTGCAGTCGCAGGATTAGGTAATCGCTTTAGCATTCTTGAACCTAAAATCGCTGGTGGTGCAATAATAATTTTATTTTGAAGTGACTTTTTATCTAAATCTGCTGTCCACAATTTTGTGTTTGGTAATCGAATACCAGAATGCGCTATGGCGGTATTTAAATTGTGAATTGAACGATGTACATAAATCTCATCAGTTCCTTCTAACAAAGACATTAATCGTTGTGCTTTGCCTAAGGAGTAACCCAAAAAGACCGATGTTCTATTACTAGATTGATTTAATTTCACCCAAGAGTGCAACTCTTTCTGTAATGATGCTTCGCTTTTCCAATTATATATTGGTAAACCAAAGGTGCTTTCAGTAATAAAAGTATGGCATTTAACCGATTCAAAAGGCGTCGTTATAAAATCTGGTTGTGTTTTATAGTCACCCGTAAATACAACAACATAACCTTTATACTCTAGTTTGATTTGTGCAGATCCAATGACATGACCAGCCGGATAAAAACTAACTTTCACACCATTGATGTTAAGTTCTGAATGATATGGAATACTTTCAATAGTAATGCCTGCACCTAATCTATGTTGTAAAATAGCTGTAGAATCATTGGTGCACAAATAACGTTTCATTCCCCATCTTGCATGATCTGCATGGCCATGAGAAATAATTGCATAGTCAACAGGAAACCAAGGGTCAAGGTAAAACTTACCTTGAGGACAATAAATTCCTTTTTTTGTAAATTTTATGAGTTGATTTTCCAAAGACATCGTGCAACGAAGCTATTGAAATTGTTAAAACATTGGTAGTAAAGTTTCGTTAAATTTTCTTAGATAAAACCCATCTGAGTTATGATCATTTCACTACCCCAAAGTTTAACTAAAAGTGCAATGTCAATCGGAAAGAACGACGAAGAACCATCAGAATTATATAGTATTGGGCATTCTATACGCTTATCATTGGTTAGCTGGCATAAATGCTTGCCATTATCTACTACAACTATCTTTTGCGTATCAATTTTCTCATAAACCTTACGTAAATCTATTACAGCGTACTTAACAAATGATGTGGCATTCATGAAATTTTCTTTGGAACAATCTACAATTGCATAAGTGAAATAATGAGCTTTGAGTTTGTAATATTCAGACTGGTGTCTACTCTCAACTGCATTAAAATCTCTTCTATATCTAATGGTGAAATCATTAAAACTTGTATACTTTTTATCCCTAAAACGTTCTTGAACACTCATTACGGAATTTCCGCTTCTAAACACATAATCTATACCATCTAACATATCGATATATTTAGCATAATCTTGTCGTAATTGTACCTCTTCCCAATTGAGATGTTCATAAATCAATGGTAAAGCAAGCTTCTTATGGATGTAATCAGAGAATGCCCTATCGCTTTTATATATTGACATAGTAAATAAAAAGTATGCCCGACAAGATATACAATAAATTGAATATCTGAGACATATACCCATTAAGCTCATTTAATTAAAATAAATCTTAAAAAATCATACTAAAATCTTGCGTTCTTAATTCTGAAAAGTTACATTTGCATCCGCATTTTATGAGATGTTCATAATTTATTGTTGAGGAGAGGTGCCAGAGTGGTAATGGAGCAGATTGCTAATCTGTCAACGCGTAAGTGTTGCCCGGGTTCGAATCCCGGTCTCTCCGCAAAAAGATAACCAGTTTCGGGGTGTAGCGTAGCCCGGTTATCGCGCCGCGTTTGGGACGCGGAGGTCGCAGGTTCGAATCCTGCCACCCCGACAACAATTTTCAGGATAAATTATCCTTGAATGGTCGCGTAGCTCAGCTGGATAGAGCATCTGCCTTCTAAGCAGACGGTCACAGGTTCGAATCCTGTCGCGATCACAAAAAGTCACTTCCTAACAGAAGTGGCTTTTTTGTTTCTATTTCTTTAAAGTAATTCGCTTCTCAATACCCAATCGTTTCATTTTAGCGAAGAGTGTTTTATCTTTCATGTTAAGTATTGTTGCTGCACCTTTTTTACCGCTCACTCGCCAATTGGTATGATTTAGAACCTCGATAATATATTGACGCTGCATATCTTCAAATGAGGTGAATTCCTTTGAAGTGATTTCATTTTCTAATTTAGGTAGCCAGGTTCCAGGATTTAATGTTGTACCATTTTCAATGATAACCGCACGTTCAATGAGGTTTTCTAATTCCCTAATATTTCCCGGAAAGTCATACATTATTAAAGCATCAATAGTTTTCTTTCCTAAACGTCTAAACGCCTTACCTGCCTTACTAGAATACTTTTCAAGGAAAAACTTTGATAATGGTACTATATCATCTTTACGCGCTCTTAAAGGGATATTATGTATTGGAAAAACATTTAGACGATAATACAGGTCTTCTCTAAATGTACCTTCTTTAACCATCGTTTTTAAATCTCTATTCGTAGCTGCAATAACTCGTACATCTACTTTATTTGTTTTGGTACCACCTAATTCATCAAACTCACCTTCTTGAAGGACTCTTAGTAGTTTTGGTTGCAGATCTATTGGCATTTCACCAATTTCATCTAAAAAAATAGTGCCGCCATCTGCGAGTTTAAATTTTCCAATTTTATCATTTAAAGCACCTGTAAAGGCACCTTTTTTGTGCCCAAACAATTCACTTTCAATCAACTCTTTAGGAAGTGTTGCACAATTAATTTTAATTAGAGGTCTTTCTTTTCTTAAACTATTATTATGAACTGCACTTGCCAAAAGCTCTTTTCCTGTTCCTGATTCACCTGTAATTAAAGCCGTTGTATCTGTTGGTGCTACTTGATTGACTAACTCCAAAACCTTTGCATAGGCATCGCTAACACAAATAATATTATCTGCATTTAATTTACTGTTTATTTCCTCTTGTAAATACTCATTTTCATTTTCTAATTGTGTTTTTAAAGTTTTTATTTCTTCTAAGGCTTCAAATAATTTTAAATCTCGCGCCTTTCTTTCTGTCACATCTCGCACAATTGCACAATTTATGTCTTCACCTCTATAAACGAGATGATTTGCAATAATGTCCGCGGGAAACTTGGTTCCATTTTTTCTTGTAACTAACCATTCTAAATGCAGTGATCCAGCAGCTTTAATCTCTTCGAAATGATTATACCACCAATCTTGTGTAATGTTTGCATCAAGATCATAAATGGTGAACTTATCGAGTTCTTTTGCTGAAAACCCTAAAGTTGTTGAAACAGACTTACTATAATGTAGCAAATTCCCTTCACGATTATAGACGTAAACTAAATCTTGAGTATTATTTATGATTTCTTTAAAAAACTTAAGTTGGTTTTCCTTCTGTCTTTGTAAAGACACATCTTGAAAAACTATTAAAGCTTTAATTACTTTATCGCCTTTTAACTCAGGTTTACCAATAATTCTTAAATAACGATGGTTGATTTCCCTCATCTTTAAAGTGATGTCAAAAGATTCTGCCTTGCGAATTAAATCACTTATTAACTTTTTTAATCGTTCACTTTCTTCAAAAAAGTGTATCAAATTTCCAGGAACCAATTCATCCTTCTCTTCTGTTTCAAAAATCTGCAAAGTTTGATTTGTAACAATTAAAGAACCGTCTTGTAGGTTAAGTTTCCATCCACCAACATTTACCATTGTCTCTGACTTATCTAGCAAGTTTTTATAAAAACTTGAATTGGTAATATCATTAACAGTTGCACAAATTATATTTTTTCCATTATTTGAGAAAAACTGAGCAAATACTTCAACATTATAGTATTTACCTCTTTTGGTTTTATGTGTTGCCTTAAAGCTGTAAAGTTGTTTTTTTTCTACTTGAGCCCAGTGTGCCTTCCAACTTTCAACCGTAGATGTTGTATTAATATCAAATATTGAAAGCCCTGTTATTTCTGACTTTTTATACCCTAAGCGTTCACAAAATTTGTAATTAGCATAAATGATTTGACCTTCTTCATCCATCCACATCACTTCATAAGGTAAGGCTTCGATTAACCATTCGTTGATCTTAATTTTAGAATTAGTATTACTCATTACGCACTTTTTAGTAATTATAAAAATACGTTAATTTTTCTCAAATAATAGAATATTCTATAAATACAGAAATATATACTAACCTTAATAATACTTATATATTTGATTTTCAATACTTTATATTTTTGGCACAAGAATAGCATTTAACATGTAAAATAAAACACAAATGAAACGTAAAGATTTTTTAAAAAAAGCAATAGCAGGAAGCGCAGCTTCAGCAATAGGTGCTTCTGCTCTAGCTAAATCAAATATTCAGACCAATACTAAAAAAGAGAACTTAGGATATAATCATATACCAAATAAAGAATATAGAACAATGAATACAGTACTTCACAAAGCAGATACAAGAGGAAATGCAAATCATGGATGGTTACAGTCTAAACATTCATTCAGTTTTGCAAATTACCACAATCCAGAACGCATGAATTTTGGACTATTAAGAGTTTTAAACGATGATATTGTGGCTCCAGCTATGGGCTTTGGGACACATCCTCATCAAAACATGGAAATTATTTCCATTCCGTTAGAGGGAGACTTAGAACATAAAGATAGTATGGGTAATGTTGCTGTTATAAAATCAGGTGACATACAAGTATTAAGTGCCGGCACTGGGATTACACACTCAGAATACAATAAAAACAAAGATAAGGATGTGAAATTCCTTCAGATTTGGATATTTCCAAATGAACAAAGCGTAGAACCACGTTATGACCAAGTAACACTTAATGTTAACGATAGAGAAAACAAATTACAGCAAGTGTTATCTCCTAATCCAGAAGATTCAGGAGTTTGGATTCACCAAGATGCTTGGTTTAATATGACAAATTTAGATGAAGGTAAAACCTTAACCTATAATCTCAATAAGCCTGAGAAAAACGGTGTATACGTCTTTGTATTAAAAGGCGATGCTACAATAAATAATCAAAGTTTGAACGAGAGAGATGGTTTTGGAATGTGGGATATTAATGACATAGATATTAAAGCAGATTCTAACACCGAATTACTTCTTATGGAAGTACCAATGAATTAGTAAACAATTAATTATAAACAAGTATAACCGTCAATATTGACAAACAAAAAACGAAAAATGAAAACAATTAAATTAACACTAGTAGCTCTATTAATCTCAACAGTATCATTTGCACAATGGGAAATGTATAACCCAAATCCTAATAATGATCCTGCAAATGCAGCTAGTCAATTATTAAACCCTACAAACCATACTCTTTTAATGATTGACCATCAAAGTCAAATGGCATTTGCTGTAGAATCTCAACCGATTGAAGAATTAAGAAATAATGTTGGTCTATTATCTGCATCTGCAAAACTGTATAATGTTCCTACAATTATAACTACAGTGGCAGAGAAATCATTTTCAGGTCCAGTATTTCCTGAAATAAGAGAATATTTCCCTAACAGTGACGACTATATAGATCGTTCTACTATGAATTCTTGGGAAGATAAACGTGTCGTTGAAGCTGTTAAAAAAACTGGTAAGAAAAAATTAGTAATTGCAGGCCTTTGGACAGAAGTATGTACACTATCTGCTTCGCTTTCTGCTCTAGAAGACGGATATGAAGTATATGTAGTAGTTGATGCAAATGGTGGTACTTCTCAAGAAGCACATGATATGGCATTGACACGTATGATTCAAGCCGGTGTAAAACCAATTACATCTTTACAATACTTATTAGAAATTCACAGAGATTGGGCAAGAAGTGACAAGTACAATGACGTAGTGGCAATATCTAAAAGATATGGAGGAGCTTACGGATTAGGTATTGATTATATCAAAACTATGAGTAAATGGATGACTGGTAAAGAGGCAAGTGAAGCTGAAGGTCATAATAAAGACTAAATATTATGACAAAGGCGCTTAGTTTAATGACTTAGCGCCTTTCCTAGTTATATAGTCTTAAAATTCAAACATACTCATTTAATAAAAACATTTAATCATGGGAGAAAACTCAAAAAATAACATGCAACGTAGAGACTTCATTAAGAATACTCTAGCGTTTGGTGCATCAACATTGTTTATGTCTTCAGCTTTTGGAAGAACCTTAATGAATCTTGAAGGTGATGCTGATCTTGTAGTACGAAATGCAAAGGTGACTACAATTAACCCTAAATATCCAACTGCAGAGGCATTCGCTATAAAAGACGGTATGTTTTACCGAGTTGGTACAAATAGTGCCGTTTCAGATTTAATAGGCCCAAATACAAAAGTTATTGATGCCCAAAAACACAGAGTAATCCCTGGTCTTAATGACTCACATACACATGGTGTTAGAGAAGGTCTGCACTACGGTTTAGAATTACGATGGGATTGGGTTGATTCTGTAGAAGAAGCCTTAGCCATGCTTGCTGAAGAAGTAAAGCATACACCAAAAGGCCAATGGATAAGAGTAGTAGGTGGATTCTCTTGGGAACAATTCAGAGAAAAGCGTATGCCTACGCTTGAAGAAATTAATAAAGTAGCGCCTGATCATCCAGTATATATATTCTATTTATATGCTTATGGTATGTTAAACAAAAAAGCTATCGAGGTTCTTGATTACGACAACGCACCAATTGATCTATATCATAAAGGAAGAATTGAAAAAGATAAACATGGACGAGCTACAGGTATCATTACCGCAGCACCATCTGGCTTAATCATGTATAAAACGTTAACAAAATTACCAACAAAATCTAGAGACCAACAAGTGTTAGGAACACGTCATTTTATGAATGAAATGAATGTTTTAGGACTTACGTCTATCTCCGATGCTGGTGGTGGCGGTATGCAATATCCTGACGCTTATGATGTCATTCAAGATGTTCATGGAAAAGGTCTATCAACGGTACGTGTAGGTATCCATACTTTCCCTCAAGTTGGAGGACGCGAATATGATGACTATAAACGATGGATCGGAATGATTAAATCTGGGCAAGGTGACGATATGTATAAATTTATTGGTGGTGGTGAAAATATAGCATGGGCAGCTTATGACTATGAAATATTTGCTCAAGAACGTCCAAACCTAGAAAAAAATGTAAAAGAAGTTGCTACACCAATTTATAAACTTCTCGCGGAAAACAACTGGCCTTGGAGACAGCATATTACTTATAATGAGTCTGCTGAAATTCTTTTAGATATATATGAAGAAGTAGCTGCAGGTGGCGGCGGAAAATTACCGAAAGGAACTTTTATTGATCACGGCGAAACATTCTCTGAAAGAACCTTAGAACGCATAGCGAAACTAGAAATGGGTATTGCAGTACAAAACAGAATTGCATACCAAGCGGAAGACTTTGTAGAACGTTATGGTCCAGCTGCACTAGCACAAACTCCACCTATAAAAAAGATGCTTAAAATGGGAATACCTGTTGGCGGTGGAACTGATGCCACACGTGTAAGTTCTTATAATCCATGGTACTCTATTCATTGGTTAGCTACAGGACAATCTCGAGGCGGAAGACAGATGTACGGTGATGACAATATTCTTACAAGAGAAGAAGCTATAAGACTTTGGACAGTAGGATCGTCTTGGTTTACAGGAGACATGGGAAGAAAAGGTGCAATTCAAGAAGGTCAATTAGCGGACTTTACCATCTTAAATCAAGATGTAATGGAGGTACCTGATGCACTTATTCCACGCACACATTCAAAATTAACAGCCGTTGGCGGTAAAATTGTTCATGCTTATAATGAATTCCAAAAATTTGCACCACCAGCATTACCAGACGTAGCACCTGATTGGTCACCACTATATAGAACAGGTGATTTTAGAAAACTGTATTTAGGATAATAAAATTTAAAGCAAGTAAATATTAACAAGATAAAACCAAAAATGAAAATGGAAACAGCAATTAAAACAACATGGAATGTAGATACAGCACATTCAGAAATAGCTTTTAAAGTGAAGCATATGATGATATCTACAGTAACTGGTCATTTTGAAGATTTCAGTGCTTCTGTAGAAACAGATAATGATAATTTTACAAATGGTATATTTAATTTCAGTGCAAGAATTGATTCAATAAATACCAAAAATTCAGATAGAGATGCGCATTTAAAATCCGATGATTTTTTTAATGCAGAATCTTATCCTGAAATGACATTTAATTCAAAATCTTTTGACGGATCAATTATGGTCGGTGATTTAACCATAAGAGACGTCACCAAAGAAATTGAATTAGATGTAGATTTTAATGGTGTGGCAGTAGATCCGTATGGTCAAACTAAAGCCGGATTTGAAATTACCGGTATTATCAACAGAAAAGATTTCAACTTAACCTGGGGCGCAGTAACTGAAGCTGGAAGTGTGGTAGTAGCGGATAAAGTAAAATTAGTTATAGATCTGCAATTTATTAAGGCTTAGAATGCCAAATTAAGGGAATAAAAAGAGAGGAAATTGATAATCAAAAGTACTCTCTATAATTCTCTCGATCTCTCATGTCATCTCTTATAAATAGCTTACATGTAATTTCCTTCTTCAAATATTTAAAATCACCACCAGTGAAAAAACGAATCTAATTCAAGAGGATCGTTTTTAAAGAAAGCCCGTTGGTCAGTTCCGGGTATTGGAACCTCGCAAATAGTCTCTACATTATACCAGTCGATCAATTATCTAGAATACGTGGATATTATAACGGATTAGACTATAATGACGTGCTTAAATTAAAAAATGATATTAAAATTTTACTTAACAATAGTTAAAACTATGAATACTCTGACAAAGAAAGTGTTTTCATTTAAACCAGAATTTTTTAGCCAGGATTTCACCTTGCTTTTATTTAGAATATTAGTGTCATTATCAATGATAAATACACATGGTTTAAAAAAAATTAAAGATTTTGAAGGCACCATCGCTCACATACCCGATCCATTAGGAGTTGGTGGCGAAGTGAGTGCAATAATGGCTATTATTGCAAATATTATAGCACCTATTTTTATCATTTTTGGATTTGCCACACGACTTGCCATTTTACCAATACTTGCCGTTACCTTAATGGGTTTCTTTATTGTGCATGGTAATGATCCTTGGGCTATTAGAGATGTTCCTGCAATGTATTCGCTCGTGTTTATTGCCTTATTACTTCTGGGTCCAGGAAAATATTCAATTGATCATAAAATCTTTAAATAATATGAAATCACAATTATTTTTAATTGTACTGGCTATTTTAGCTGGTGCAGTATTACCAGTGCAAGCTGGACTTAATGTACAGTTAGGTAAATCTGTACACCAACCTATTTTTGCAGCATTTGCATCCTTTTTAATTGGTACTATAGGTCTTCTTATATATCTATTCATCCTAAAATTTGACTTTTCGAGTATAGGCGAATCTAAGAATGTATCACCTTGGGTATGGACTGCTGGTATTTTAGGTGCTTTTTATGTGGCTGCCGTAATCGTTTTAGCACCAAGATTGGGTGTAGCCTTAACTTTTGTCTTAGTGGTTGCTGGTCAAATGGCTGTTTCAGTGATTGTAGATCATTATGGTCTGCTTGGATTACCTGTAAAACAAATTAATTGGCAACGCATGTGCGGAATAGCTTTATTGATTGCCGGGGTTTTACTAATTAGAAAGTATTAAGAAAATGGAAAGGGTTGTCTTTGTCTTAGCAATTATGCTATCTATAATTCAGTTTTCTGAAGCACAGGAATCTGCACCAAAGTTTCAGTTTAGGCTTCTAAGACAAAATGATGCTGTAACAATTGGTGAAAAGACATCTTTATATGACAAGTTTAAGCTAATAGAAATTTCACCAAATTCAACACTTAGTTTTGGAGGAAGTTATCGTTTTCAAACTGAAGCTTTTATCAATGAACAATTTAATAAAAATGTAGATGAGACTGATTATTGGTTTTTAAATCGATTGATGTTTCATTCTCATTTAAAAATTGCCGAGTCATTCGAAATATTTGCTGAACTCAATTCAAGTTTAATAACGAGTAAAGATAACTTAGTTCCGGTAGACAAAGATGAATTAAGCTTTAACCAGTTATTTGTAAGGTATCATTTTAATAAACAATTGAATGTTTTAATCGGTAGACAAAATATGCGATTAGGAAGCGGAAGATTGGTTGATATAAGAGAAGGACCTAATGTACGCTTATCATTTGATATGGCTCAGATTGAGTACAAACACAAAAACACAAATCTTAGACTATTTCATGCCATACCAGTACAGCAACAAGAAGGTGTTTTTGATAATGATTTCTTAGAAAGAAATGAATCTTTAAGTGCAGTATATTGGACTCAAAATTGGACGAGTGATACAAATACCGATTTCTATCTGCTTTATAAAACCGAAGAGAATAAAACTTGGAATTCTGGCACCGCTGATGACAATAGAGCTTCTTTAGGTTTAAGACATTTTGGAAAATGGAAAGGATTGAATTATAATAATGAGTTTGTATACCAATTTGGATCGTTTGGTAGTAATAATATTAGTGCTTGGACAGCTTCATTCAATGTAGAACGCGAATGGTCATTTGGCACTATAGGCTTTAAAACCGAGGCAATAAGTGGTGATAACACCAATTCTGATGCATTAAATACTTTTGATGGTCTATATCCAAGAGGTGCTTATTTTGGCCGAGTCGCTAGATTTGGTCCTTCTAACTTATTTGATATTCACCCATATTTTGACACATCGATTGGTGATTTTAATCTTGAATTAGACTATGTAGCCTTTTGGAGATTTTCTAACGAAGATGGTGTGTATAATCCACCATTAATTTTAGACTATGCATCCATAAATGATAGAGGTTTTATAGCGCATCAAATAGGAACAATTATTAGTCATGAATTAAATAATCATATTGCTATTGAATTAGAATCTAATATTATTTTTCCTGGAGCTTTTTTAAAAGAAAGTGGACTTGGCGATACATTATATCATTTTGTAATAACTACTGAATTTAAATTTTAATAAAAACATAAAATCTATGAAAACGGAATACAAAGAGATACCATTAATCAAAAACGATGCAAAAAAACGCTTTGAAATTGAGATCGATGGACATTATGCGTTTATAAACTTTGGGGAATTTGGTAACCATATAGCATTGGTACATACCGAAGCAGAGCCTGAACTTGCCGGTAAAGGTGCGGCGTCAGCCGTTGTAGAAAAAACCTTAACATATATTGAAGAGAACAATAAGCTTTTGATGCCTTACTGTCCATATGTTTTTGCTTACATTAAAAGAAATCCAGAATGGAAGCGCATTGTAAGCGAAAGATTTGAAGGGTATAATAAGTTATAATACCTACTAAAATAAACCAACTTAGAGGATTATTCGAGTTTTACAATGACCGACCAGAAATTTCTACGAATTACAAAAAACAAAATCATTAAACTGAAGTGACTTGTTGTAATTGAATCCTTTGAAAATGAGACCTTATTTTTTAATTTGACGATATAAGAAAAGGATAAGTGAAACATAAGACCTAAGCAGTTGGAAGAGGTTCTATGGGAATAGGTCAAGTTCATCAATATTAAGCTGATTTAAGAACATTTAAATTATAATCATGCAACATCATATCTTAATAAATATATGTGCCATATTTGGCGTTGCTACTGCTGTAGTAATCATTTGTAAGTTTTTGAAAATAAGATATATCATTGGTTATCTGATTACAGGCGTATTATTAAGTCCAAATACTACAGAGTATTTTGCAGACATGAATGAAGTTGAAGTCTATGCCGAAATTGGCATTATTCTGCTATTATTTACGGTAGGTCTAGAATTTTCATTCACTAATTTAAAAAAGATTAAAAATTATGTTCTTATTGGTGGCACGTCTCAAGTTCTCTTTACCATTTTAATTACAGGAGGTCTCATTTCAGTTTTAATGGGACGACCATTTCAAGAAAGTCTCTTCTGGGGTTTTTTATATGCCTTAAGTAGTACAGCAATTGTTGTGAAAACCTTACAAGATGATAATAAAATAGCAACACCACATGGCAAATTCATATTAGCTATATTACTTTTTCAAGACATTATGATTGTCCCCTTAATGTTATTTACACCTATTTTGGCGGGAAAAGGAGATGATCCACTATTTGCATTGGGTATTTTATTAGGTAAGCTTGTACTAATGGGCGGCATTGCTTTTTTATTAGCAAAATACGTGATACCATTTTTCTTAAAGACTGTGATGAAGGTTCAAAGTCAAGAAGTATTTTTAATTGCTACGGTCTTCTTAGTTACGGGAATTGCACTACTCACAGAAAAAATGGGTTTATCGCTTGCTTTAGGTGCATTTATAGCAGGATTGATCATTGCGGAAACGGAATATAATCATATGGCTATTTCTTGCTTTTTACCCTTCAGGTATGTGTTTATGAGCTTCTTCTTTATATCAATGGGGATGCTTCTTAATTATGAAATTTTCATTACTGATTTTGGATGGATTGTTTTCTGGTTTGTTTTTGCTTTACTCGTTAAAGCTATAGCGGGGATTTTAGCCGTTAAGGTTATGAAACTAGAATGGAAAACTGCTATCGCGGTAGGTTTCTCAATTGCACAGATCGGTGAATTTTCATTTGTACTTGCCCAAAGTGGCTTAAAATACGACCTTATATCTGCAAATAACTACCAAATATTTTTAGCAGTCTCTATATTACTTATGTCTGTGACGCCATTTATAGTGAGTAACTCAGAAAAAATACATCCTATCCTAAACAAAAAAAGAACAAATGAACAAAAATAAACTAGAACTATATGGCACTGGTTGGTGTCCAAAATCAGCCATTCTTAGAAATTTTTTACAATCAGAATGGATAGAATTTACAGACTATAATGTAGAAACGGATTCAGATGCTGAACAACGGGTTAAAAACCTGTATGAAGGAAAACTTAAATTTCCAACAATTATATTGGGCAATAAGCATTTAAAAAATCCAAGTATACCAGAATTAAAAAATTTTATAGCGAATTATCATAATAAGGAATCATAATTACATTTTATGAAACAAAAAATATTTGCTGTTGTAGCAACAAGCGAAAACAGAGCTATTGGCCATAAAGGTTGGTTGCCTTGGCCAGAAATGAAATGTGACTATGAACGTTTAATGACTTTAGCTTATCATAAACCTGCTGTAATGGGTAGATTATCCTATGAATCACCAAACCAATTTCTATCTAATAATCAAAATCTAATTATTACGAGTCATAAGATTGATGACTTACCTGATAATTGTACCACGGTCTCAAGTATAGAGGAAGCACTTAAATATTATGAAAATGAACCAGAAATTTGCATTTTAGGTGGCCAGAGAGTTTTTGAGTCATTTATGCCTTATCTTACCCATATATATTTAACATTAATACATACCGTTGCTAAGGCAGATGCCTATTTTCCTGAGATATCTAATAAAGATTGGCATCTTATAAATCAAGAATCGTTTTATGCAGGAGAAGGAAATCCTTTGGATTATGAATTTTTAGAATACCAAAAAGTAAAAGAATAAATTCTAACCAAAAAATAGAATCGACAATAAGGATAGTATTCATAAATTGAAAATTTCAAACCTTAATCGTATTTTTAAAGTATACTTCAAAAACATTACATATGCAATCTAATATTGGTCTTATAATAGAAGAAAAAGCTGCTGACATTGGGAATTTTATGGTAGGTAGACTGCTACCATTTCGACAAAAAAGAACTGTAGGTCCGTTTTTATTTATTGATCATATGGGACCTGCTTGCCTTGCTGAGCATCAAAATTTAGATGTACCACCACATCCACACATTGGTTTATCTACTTTAACTTACTTATTTGATGGAGCAATTATGCACAGAGATAGTATGGGAAATGCCGTAGAGATTAAACCAGGTGAAGTCAATTGGATGACAACAGGAAAAGGTGTTGTGCATTCTGAACGTACACCAGAATATTTAAGAAAGAAAGATAAGTTTTTACACGGACTTCAAATATGGATAGGATTACCTAAATCATTAGAACAGACTGAACCATCGTTTTTTCATATCAATAAAGAAGATATTCCAACTTGGGAGGAAACTGACATAAAATACAAACTGATTGCTGGAGAAATTAAAGATATAAAATCACCAGTACCTGTACATAGTCCTTTATATTTTATTGAAATAAAAACATCAACATCGCAAACTATAGATATTGGTAATAAACTTTATGGTGAAGTTGCCATGTATGTTTTAGAAGGAGAAGTTTTAATTGAAGGTAATACCTACGGAACAAAACAACTTATTGTTGCTAAAAATGCCAATTTATGTGCCTTTGAAACGGTTGGTGAAACGACTCTTTACCTTTTTGGTGGTGAGCCTTTTGAAGAAAAACGTCATATGTTTTGGAATTTTGTGCATTCAGACAGAGCTGTTTTAGAAAAAGCTAAAGATAATTGGAAGGCTCAAAATGTTAAAGCCTTTCCAAAAATTCCTAATGACGATAACGAATTTGTGCCTTTACCTGAATATAAACTGAAAAATAAGAAGTAAAACGCTAAATTATTGACCAAGTTAAATTGTGTTAATCTGTAATTTGTTTCAGCTTTTCCCTGTTTTGTTTTAGAAATGAATTTGACATCTACTTTAAATTTGCATTATAATTTTTAAACAAAACAATATGAATTTATCAGATAATATTACAGGAAAAGTAGTCATCATTACTGGAGCAAGCAGTGGTTTAGGCGAAGAAACAGCACGTCATTTAGCAGCTAAAGGTGCTAATGTAGTTTTAGGAGCTCGTCGTGAAGAGCGTCTAAAAAACATTACAAATGAGATTAATGATGCAGGTAACGGAAAAGCGATTTATGCAACAACAGACGTTACTAAAAAAGACGATGTACAAGCTTTAGTAGATAAAGCTGTTAACGAGTTTGGCAAAGTAGATGTTATGGTGAACAATGCAGGTTTAATGGCAATTGCACCAATGGCAGAAACAAAAGTAGAAGAATGGGACAGAATGATAGACATCAATATCAAAGGCGTACTATATGGTGTTGCAGCAGCACTACCAGTATTCCAAAAACAACAATCAGGTCACTTTATCAATTTATCTTCAGTAGCTGGAGTAAAAGTTTTTAGCCCTGGAGGAACAGTTTATAGCGGAACAAAATTTGCTGTTCGTGCTATTTCTGAAGGCTTACGTCACGAAGTTGGTGGAAACATCAGAACCACAACTATCGAGCCTGGAGCTATTGAATCTGAATTAAAAGGTGGAAGTTCAGGAAAAGAAACTTTAGATTATCTAGACGAGTTTTATGCAAACACAGCAATCCCATCAGATTCTATCGCGCGTTCTATTGCATATGCTATCGAGCAACCTTCAGATGAAGATGTAAACGAGATTGTAATTCGTCCAACAAGACAAGATTTCTAAATCTCAATGAGTCATCCTAATTTTATAAATTAGAATAGGCTGTGGAATAATTAAGTTTCACAGCCTTTTAGTCGTATTACAATGCAACACTTTTCAAACATAAAAGATTACAACAACTACATAGGCTACAATTCACCTAAAAAAGATTTAATAGACATTGTTTGTTATGATGATTTTGAGAATCTCAGGCTGTCAAGTCCAGAAATTTCTACAGACTACTATAAAATGGCATTTAAAAGAGGAATGGGAGATTTAACATGTTACGGAAACACCTCATACGATAAGCAATCGGGTTTTCTATACTTTATGAAGCCCAATCAAGCATATCAATGGGAAACCGATAAACCTTGGAAAGGCTATCATATTATGGTGTCTCCAGTTTTGTTGCAAGAATACAATATTGACTTTAGTTTTTTTGACTATGAAATGACCGAAGCGTTGTTTTTAACTTCAGATGAGCAAACTCAAATTGAAAACCTTTACAAGCAAATCATTGTAGAATATCATAAAGACAATTACGAACTCGATTTACTCATTGCCTATTGCAACTTAATTTTCACGTATGTTGGCAAGTGTTACAAACGCCAGTTCGATACTCGTCAACCGCTTTACAATAAAGTAGTTGTTGAATTCAAAACCTTGCTCAATACCTATTATAAAAACGATACTAACGAGTTGCCTTCAGTACATTATTTTGCCGAACAAATGAACTTATCTTCAAAGTATTTTGGAGATTTAATAAAGCATCATACAGGCAAAACAGCATCAGAAGTCATACAAGAAAAAATCGTTTCCGAAGCAAAACAAAGACTACAAAACACCAACAAGACTATTGCAGAAATTGGTTATACTCTAGGTTTTGAATATCCAACCTATTTTTCTCGACTGTTTAAAAAGCATACGGATAAAACACCATCTCAATATAGGCAGTAATATAATTTAGGCGTTTCCCAAACGGGTCGGGCTTTCCGCACTCGCTTTTTGTGAGATTGTAATTATCATTCTGAACCTGTTTCAGAATCTATTATCGCACTTAACTTACCAAAGTGAAATCTATTGACATCACAAAAGAGCTCAATCAAATGCTTCAATCCCTAACGCGTGTAAGCTTGCAAGGACTCTGAAAGTCATTTCGAAGTATGTGAGATACTATCGAAATACAATTTAACAAAAAACATACAGACTTGTCTGTTTTTAAATAATAATTGATATATTTGCATTGTGAAACATTCAGAAATACGACATAGAATTATTGAAACTGCCTCAACTCTGTTTTATAACAATGGATATAATTCAACAGGGATTAACCAAATTATTTCTGAAGCTGGTATTGCAAAAGCAACACTATACAGTCATTTTAAATCTAAAGAAGACATCTGTATTGCATACTTACAATTTAAGAATTCAACCTTCTTAAGAGATATTGAAGACTTTACTACTTCAAAAGAAAAAGGAAGTAAACAAGTTTTAGCACTATTTGATTTTTTACAAAAATTCTATCAGGAAAAAGATTTTAATGGGTGTTGGTGTGTCAAAACAGTAGCAGAAATCCCAAAGGAAAATAAAAACATCAGAACCGAAATTCAATCACAAAAAAATGATTTCATTAACTTAATCAGAAAACTAGTCGTCAATAACTTAGATATTTCTAATGAAAACTTAGATTCTCTTAGCAGAAAAATTTATTTACTTTATGAAGCCGGTGTTAGTGAAAGTCATTTACACCAAAATGATTGGCCAATTTCAGAAATGAAAAAGGTTTGTGAACAACTATTAGATTAAAAAAATTTTAACTTAAAAAGACAGACTTGTCTGTATATTATTAATAATTAAAAACAAAAAAATGAATACTTTAAAAAATGAAACAGCCATAATTGTTGGAGGCACAACAGGAATGGGTAAAGCAACAGCAAAATTACTTTTGCAAGAAGGAATTGAGGTTATTGTAATAGGTAGACCAAATAAAAACTTAGAAACAACGAAAGAAGAATTATCAAAACTTGGAACTGTAAAAACAGTCGGTATTGATTTATTCAATGCAGAAGCAGTTCAAAACTTCATTTCAGAACTTAAATCGTTTGCACCAAACGTGAAATACTTGGTTAATGCCGCAGGATACTTCAGTCCGAAATCATTCTTAGACCATACTCAAGAAGACTATGATATTTACCATAACTTCAATAAAGCCTTCTTCTTTATCACCCAAGCTGTATCTAATTTGATGAAAGAAAATGGTGGAGGTTCAATTGTTAATATTGGTTCTATGTGGGCAAAACAAGCCATTAAAGCCACACCATCATCAGCTTACTCAATGGCAAAAGCTGGTTTACACAGTTTAACACAACACTTAGCTATGGAACTAGCAGAACACATATTAGAGTAAATGCAGTCTCACCAGCAGTGGTTTTAACACCGATATATGGTGCCTTTATAGAAGAAGATAAAATTGAAGAAACACTACAAGGCTTTAATGAATTCCACCCAATTGGTAGAATTGGAACACCAGATGATATTGCTAAAACCATCCACTTTTTATTGACAGATGAAAGTTCTTGGGTTACAGGAGCAATCTGGGATATTGATGGTGGTGTAATGGCTGGTAGAAATTAGTAAGTTAATTGTCTGAAAGGTATATTTATATAAGACTAAAAGCGTTTAAGTTTCTTATTAAACTATATAACAGTTAAATTCTTAAATATAATTTTAATAATGGATTTGTTACTTTTCAGACAATCTAATTTTATCTAAAATTCCTCTCACATTGAAGAAACAAATAATTATTGTCGGTGGTGGTCTTAGTGGTTTAACACTAGCATATTTACTATCAAAACATAGTTTAGATTCAATAATATTAGAAGCTTCTCCAAGACTCGGCGGCCGCATTCAAACAGTATCAGGAGCATTTGAAACACCTTTAGAATTGGGTGCAACCTGGTTTTCAGATATGCATCAGAATATGCTTCACCTTATTGACGACTTAGGCCTTCATAAATTTAAACAGTATTCTAAAGGAAAATCTTTATTTCAAACAAAATCGTTCGAACCACCACAACAGTTTAACGTACCAGAATCTGAAAGTCCGTCCTACAGATTGGCAGATGGAACACAAAAACTTATTACTACATTAGCAAATCAACTAGACACTAAAACTATCAGACTTAACACTAAAGCTACAGTTATCACAGATCTTGGAAGTATTTTAGAAGTTGAAACTTCTAAGGGGCAAAAATTAAAGGCTGATAAAGTAATTCTCTGCTTACCACCACAACTAGTAGGGTCACAAATTCAATTTTCACCTCAGTTACCAAATGATATTTCAAAGATTTTACCGACTGTTCAAACTTGGATGGCAGGAGCTATTAAGTTTGTGTTAGAATATGAAAATCCATTTTGGCGAAATAATGGACAATCAGGCATGTTGTTCAGTCACTGCGGTATTGTCACAGAAATGTATGATCACACAAATTTTGAAGAAAATAGATTTGGTTTCACTGGCTTTCTAAATAGTAACGCTCATTCATATTCTAAAGATGTTCGTAGAGATATTGTAGTGAAACAACTAGCTTCTCTTCTTGGTAAAGAGACCTCAAATTTTAGCAGTTATTTTGATAAAGTCTGGATAGATGAGTTTATAATGAGCGACAATCAAATTATCCAAAGACCCCATCAAAATAATGGACATCCTTTGTTGCAACATTCTTATATGAATAATAAACTCTTTTTCTCAGGAACAGAAGCTGCTTTAGAATTCTCAGGTTATATGGAAGGTGCTATTCTTTCGGCTAAGCAGATAATTGATAGAATTTAATTGATAAAGAAATCGAATCGTGTTTGCTAGCATAACGATACAATTCGATAATCACGGTTACATGAGTTTTCTTAATTTAGCAGAATTAACCTCACACATTTAATTCAATGAACTTTATTCAATCTCTAGAAACTTATACTAATGCTCAAAAATGGGTAGGCACAAATTTTATTATTCTTGGTAGTTTACTTTTAATATTAGCTACTACAGTAGCTTTTTTCATAAATAAATCACCTCTAGCAGATGGCTTAAAATGGGGAGCACTTTGTACAGGTTTATTAATTATAATAGGTGGATTTTCATATAGAAATTTTAGTGATAAGATTCAGTATAACGCAAAAGAAATTTATGGTGATAATCCTACAAAATTTATACAAACAGAATATAACCGAATGAGCAAGGTGAATAAAGGTTTTATTGTGTATCAAATGAGTTTTGCTGCATTCGTTGTAGCATCATTAATTGTAATCCTTTTTGTGAAATCACCATTTGCAAAAGGTATATCCTTTGCTGTGGCTGTGCTATTCATTGGTGTTTTAATTATCGAAGGTTTTTCACAAAAATCAATTACAACTTACAACGATGAATTAAATGTTGAATTTCTAAAGATTCCATAACTATAGTTCTATAAGCTGTTATTCTGAATTTATTGTAGAATCTGAAACAAGTTAAGATTGACAAAGTTTAGATATTTTGATAACCTCTAAAAGGAAAGATTTTATCATTTCATACCTTGTAAAGACATTAAAACACCATCACCTCACCATCTTCAGGAACAAAGGTTTTATTTGTAAGACCTTCTTGGGCATATATTTCTCTTAACTGCGTTCTAGTCGTAGGGCAATGATTTACAGCTTCTAAATGATTAGCTATGACTTGTCCTGGGGCGTTTTTAGTGAATTTTAAGATTTCATCTATTGTCATCAATAATGGCTTAAAAAGATCTAACTGTGCTGAACCTGAAGCAACCACACTTATATCTGGTTTATATTCCATTAAAACTTTATTGACATCATCAGTATAAATAGTATCTGAACTTAAATAAACACTTGGTTCATTTTTAAGCTTTATATAAAAACCCATGACATTCCCCATTGGCTTAGCAACGTAACCATATCCATGCCTTGATGGTATACCTTCAATGGTCCCATCTAAAAATTCCTTCTGTTTCCAATACTCAATAACATCAACAACATTTAAACCTTTCTTTAGTAGCTCTTTTTCATCCTTCACACTTCCGATCACTGGAATATTATTTTCAATTAAGAACTGTTCACCAGCTTTATCCAGATGATCCATATGCAAATGTGTAATTAAGCAATGTGTGACCTTAGTTAATAATTCTGTTGAATTAACTGGCATTGAAACGATAGGATTTTTTCTTGCTTTATGTCTAATAAAAGAAAAAGGAGCCATACTACCTTTTGGACCTAGCATTGGGTCAACTAAAATTACGTGATTATTGGTTTCAATAATCATTGTAGCATTTCTAATGTGATGAATTTTCATTGTTTTAATTAATTAATACTGCAAAATTGAACACTTTTAAAATGATCTGCATTGATTCAAATCAAGAAATACGTTTTCGTATTCTACTCAAGGTTTCTGGTGTGATGTTTAAGTATGATGCAATATGGTATTGCGGAATTTTCTCTAACCAATTGGGTTTATAAATCAGTAGTTCTTTGTAGAGTTCATCGGCTGTTTTGGTCACTCTATTGTATTCTAAAAGCTCTTTATGTTTGAGCAACTTCTGAAATGATAAATCGATAAATGATTTTCCACATTGATACTTTTCTAAAAGTGTTCTAAACTCTTTTTTTTCGACAGATAGTAATTCAACCTTAGTTAAGCATTCTTGATATTTCTTGGTAGAAACATCATTATTAAAAGACACTAAATCTGTAATAAAAAGAGGTTCTGTATAGAAGTTAATATTGGTTTCTTTTTCAGAATTAGCATAGTATTCTCTAACAATACCTCTTTTTAAAAAACGCAATTCTTTCTCTTCTTGTTCTGCCGAAAGGATTAATTCACCTTTAATGAATTGTTTCATTTTAAATAACGAAAACAACTCTTTTAATCCGTCTTTATTCAATGGATATTCGGTTTCAAAAAATAATGAGAGTTCTTTAAAATCTGGATTGTCCATTAGTCGTTATGTTCGATATTATCTTCTTTCATTAGTTCAAAACCATAATTACGCAATGCCATAATAATAGCTATAGAACGCTGCCCTTTTTCAGTAATAGAATACACTGTTTTTACAGGCACTTCTGGAATAATCTCTTTGGCAACAAAACCATCAAAAACTAATTCCTTAAGTGTCTTACTGAGCATTCTATCTGAAGCTCTATCTATACTCTTTTTTAATTCTGAAAAACGCCAAGGTTTATCCTTTAAACGCCATAAAATTGGCATTTTGTATAATCCCCCAATTTTATCGAGTACATATTCAACAGGTGTGTAAAAACGTTTCTTGTCTTTTAAAAAATCAGGCATGCTTACATAGATGTTAGTTGCTTACAAATATAACAAACAGCTATATTTTTATTGAAATACGTTAAGAAATAAAACATTAGTCTATGTTTTAATTTTGGTGTTTACTTAAATTAAAAATTACCATTCATCAATTAATACGATGATTTGGTCAATTAATCGACGCATAATGGATACTCAACGATAGATAATTGTATGTTAACCTCGCTATTAGTTAAATCAATTATATGAAGTTCCCTCAACGCCTCACGCGATGCTTTAAAGTATTGCGTGCTTTAAAGTGTGCTAAAAACTTACATGTTTCAATTACATTCGTCACTTTATTGTCGTCAACATTCGTCATTTCACAGACCAATTCTAATGTCACTTTAGACTCAAATTCTCCATACCTTATTAATAATCAAGTCTTAGGTAGAACTTTAGTTGGTGGTGATACTATTTTTATCTCATCCGAAAGAGTCAATCCTATTAAATTTGAGTTTCTTGAAGGTAACAATATAGAACCTATTGTAATTATTAATAAAGATGGTCAAGTACAAATTGATGGTGTTAGTAATAATTCGTGGGGAGCATTAACATTTGAAAACTGTAAACATATCAAAGTTAGTGGTAAAGGTCATCCCGGTTTTAAATACGGTTTTGAACTGTCTGGCTTACAAAGTGGTTTAGCGTTTACTGAATTAAGTTCTAATTGTGAGGCTGAAGGTATTAAAATTAGTCATGATGGTTTTTTCGGAATTTATGCTAAAAAAGACTACAACGGAAATCCGCCTTCTCCTCATCCTGTTTTCGAAAATTTAGTAATACATGATTGCTTTATTGAAAATGTTTCTGAAGGTATGTATATCGGTGAAACTAAAACACCTGGTATGGAATTTATCGGGCTTAAAATTTATAATAACATTGTTCGCAATACACAACGTGAATCAATTCAAATTGCCAATGCGATTCAAGATGTAGAGATATATAATAACACATTACTAAATGCAGGTTTAGAGGGTGAAAATTTTCATATGAATATCTTACAAATTGGTGATAATTCTGTGGCTGAGATTTATAACAACATTCTCATTGATGCACCAGATTATGGTGTTATAAATTTTGGTAAAGGTGATGTGCATGTTTTTAATAATTACATTGCTAATTGTAAAGGCGTGTTTAGTGACAATAGAACCATATCTGACATTTCTTTAAACAATTCCATTAGTGCTAATTATTTTAAATCTACACTCGGATATGAAATCATTCGAAACATGAATGAATTTAATGCTTTGATATCCTTAGACAACATTTATGATATTGATATCAGTTTCTACAAGGATTTAAATGGTGTTGATAATGAAACCATAAGTAATAATTACTTAAGCACGGTTAATGAAATCACTTTTAATGATCCTTCAACTAATGATTATGCATTAGCTTCTGGTATTTCTCCTGAGTATGAGAATCTAGGTGCTGATGGCGGACCAGAGATTTTACCTTACGATGATCCTGCAACAACTTCCAGGCAATTAGTAATCTCTTCTGATATGATAAATGATGAGGTCATAGGTGGCAGCATCTTCTCCCCTATATACTTATTTGATGAACAATCCACAGACATTGAGGCTAATGAACATCCAATAAGTAAGTCATGGAAACCCTTCTATTATATGAATGCAGATTCATATCATACTACTGTAGATTTAGGCGATGAGCATCATATTTCTCAAATTAATCTTCATGATATGCATGATACTCATGAGTTTGTAGTTGAGTACTATGATGGAACTTCTTGGATAAACCTAATTACTGATCCTTGCGACAACTTCAATACTTGGAAAACTTACGATACCGAAATTACAACGCGATATCTTAGATTTTCAATGTACAATAGTCCTTATGCCGCTGTAAATGAAATCATCATATTTGGTTATCCATTGGTTAAAGACTCACAACAAATCCTTGTTGACTCATCAATGGTAACAGACTTAGTTAATGGTAGTAGTGTAGATTCACCTCTATATTTATTTGATGAACAGTCTATTGATATTAATTCTAATGCTCATCCTATAAGTAAATCGTGGAAACCTTTTTACAACGAAACTAAAGCACCTTATCACGCAATAATAAATCTTAATGGTGAATATCGCATATCAGAAATTGCTTTACATGACATGCACAACACCAAAGACTTTATCGTTGAAGCGAGTACAGATGGCGAAAATTGGGATTTACTATTTACAGAACAGTGTGATGGTTTTAAAGTTTGGCAAAAACATGAAACTAACGTAATTACTAAATTCTTACGTTTCACGATGCTTGAAAGCCCATATGCTTCAGTCAATGAAATATTGATTTATGGGTACCCAATCATGAGCTTGCCTGTTGCTGACAATAGCATCATTGAAAGTCAAATCGTAGTAACTCCTGAAATGGTTGATGATTTGGTTATTGGTGGAAGTGTAGATTCACCTTTATACCTATTTGACGAGCAAGAATCTGTGAATCCAGAAATAAATGAGCATCCAACAAGTAAAAATTGGAAACCATTTTATAATAATAGTAAAGCACCGTATTACGCTACTGTAGACTTTGGAGAGGAATATCATATCTCAAAAATATATATGCACGATATGCATTCAAGTGGTAATTTCATTATTGAATACCAAGATAATTCTCAATGGTTACCATTAATTACAGAACCTTGTAATTCATACAATACTTGGAAATTACATGAAACTGATATAGATGCCTCAAGACTTAGATTGGTAATGCTAGATAGTCCATATGTAGGTGTTAATGAAATTATTTTTATAGGATATCCTAATGGTAACGTAGCAGAGGTTCAACAAAAGGTATTCCTAGAATCTACTGATGCTAAATCTATTGATTTGAATAGTATTGAAGTATATCCAAATCCGGTGAAAGACATTTTTAGTATAAAATTACCAAATATCACCAAAGATGAATTTCATAACGTCAAGATTATTGATGCCTCAGGTAAAATCGTCTTTGATAAGGATTATAATTATACGAACACTTTATCCGTTTCTAATATAGATTCCAATAGCATTCTTAAACAATCAGGACTTTATCTGTTGGTATACACAAATGATTCTGGTATCAAGCAATCATTAAAAATTATTAAAGAATAAGCCCAAAGTTTTACTTATAAAATACACAGTATTGAATAACAAAACCCTCTCAAAAATTGAGAGGGTTTTTAAATATAAAGTGATAATTAAATATTTATTCTTTTATAACTCTCATTGTAATGCTACCTAAGTCAGACTCAATTGCCATTAGGTACATCCCAGTTGATAAATCTTCAACGTTTAATTCTATATTACTACTGTTAGTATTAAGGCTGAATTGATTCACTTCTCTACCAGATATATCATAAAAACGAATACTATTTAAAGCAATATTTCTAGAATTTAATATGGTTACGCTATTCTGAACTGGATTTGATTGAAGCTTAATACTTGTTAAAATATTATCATCTATACTTAATTGATCCTGAACCACAATTGGTGCTCCTGCTGCATCTAAGGATGCACATAAATTATTTGCTGCTACTAAATTAAGTACATCAACACCTGTAGTGACACCGATTGTGATAACACCTAAATCTAAAAAGTTTGGATCTGTATTATCTGTAGTCTCTGCTACTAATGTGTGAATCGTGTAATCTCCAGCTGATGTTACTGTAAAACTTGGTGTAGCACCTGCATTTTCGATAACTAAGCCTGCACCTGATGTTAATACATATGTAATGTCGTAATTCGCTGGTACATTGATATTACCATCTGGTGTTGCACTAATGGTTGCTGAACCTGATACTAATGATACTGGTGTAGCATCTGCTGTAATTGTTCCTGCATCAGCTAAACACTCTTCTAATACTGTAATTGGTGCTCCTGCTGCATCTAAGGATGCACATAAATTATTTGCTGCTACTAAATTAAGTACATCAACACCTGTAGTGACACCGATTGTGATAACACCTAAATCTAAAAAGTT
>NZ_JABSSU010000003.1:239795-631840 GCF_013213835.1 Winogradskyella sp.
GGTGTTGCACTAATGGTTGCTGAACCTGATACTAATGATACTGGTGTAGCATCTGCTGTAATTGTTCCTGCATCAGCAGTACACTGAGCTTGAAGTTCCGAACTAAGCATTATACTTAGCGTTAAGAGAATCACGGACGTTAACTTTAGTCCATAGTGAGTCACCTTACTCTTAATGTAATTTTGTTTCATTGCTTTTTTGTTTAATTTTTTATGTTGTAAAGTTAAACAAAACATAATGTCAAAAATTACTGCCTTTGTTAAATAAATTCTAAAATTTCAAGAACTAATAATCAGTCTATTAAATAATTATCATGGATAGCTAGTTCACTAACATATTTGTTAGCTACTTACATTAAGTCGTACTTGTCGAACGCATTCAACTTCAAAATATCTTTGCTGTAATAAAATTAATTACAGTAATAATAAAACATAAAAGAGATGAACACACAAGTTAAAGAGCAAGAACAGTATGTACATTTTCACGGTGCAGAATTTAAAGGGAAAATTTTAATGGTAGCTAGTAGTCCAACAGTTTCAGAACAAACAGGTTGGCCAATTGGCTTTTGGTCTGCCGAATTAACGCATCCACTTCAAGTATTTCAAGAAGCTGGTTATGAGGTTGAATTAGTTTCTACCGAAGGTGGAAAAATTGAAATGGATGGTTATTCAAATCCTACAGATGAAAGTGGTTATGCAGCACACGATGTGATTACGTTGGGTTATATGCAGCGAGATTGGTTCAATGCAATGTTAGAAAATACAAAGCGCCTTTCAGAAGTGAATGCAAAAGATTACGATGCTATTTTTCTTGTTGGTGGACAAGCACCTATGTATACGTTTAGAAATAATGAGGCATTGCAACAACTTTTTGTTAACTTTTACGAGAACAACAAACCGAGCGCAGTAGTTTGTCACGCAACAACTTTGTTGTTAGATGCGAAAACATCTGATGGTGAGTTATTGATAAAAGATAAAACTTGGACTGGTTTCGCTAATGCTGAAGAGGATTTTGCAGATAATGCTGTCGGGATGAAAATTCAGCCATACAGAATAGAAGATGAAGCTAGAAAAATAGCTGGTACAACATTTAAAGTTGCATCACCTTTTGCGTTGTATGTGATTGAAGATGGTAATTTGATTACAGGTCAGCAACAAAATTCTGGTCACGCTGTCGCGAAAATGGTTGTTGAACAATTGAATAGGTAATAGCGTCATTACGAAAGAGGAACGATAAAGTTATCTTATAAGAATAAAGAGATTCCTGCTTTCGCAGGAAAGAAAAAAATAAAAACAATGAAATTAGCATTTATAGGAATAGGAAATGTAGGTTTTGCCATAGCAAACAACTTACAGCAAAAAGGATACGAGATTGTTGTAGCTAATGACAATCCAGATTCAAAAAGTGTACAAAAGGCACTTGCAGAAAATTCGAATTTTGAAGTATCACCAGTTCAGGAAGCAATAAAAGCATCTGAAGTGGTGTTTTTAGCAACACCTTTTAATAGTAATCAGGCGATTCTTGAAGGCTTAGATTTTCAAGGTAAAACATTAATTGATTGTACCAATCCTGTTGGTGCTGGTATTTCTCACGGATTGAAAAGTGAAATATCAGGTTCTGAAAAAATTCAGGAATGGGCTTCGACTTCTCAAGTGGTTAAGGCATTCACGATTTACGGATTTGAAAATTTCAGCAATCCTGAGGCTTTTAATTCTGAAGTGAAACCAGTAATGCTTTTTGCAGGAAATGATACTGAAGCCAAAGCACAAGCAAAAGCTATTATTAATGACACAGGCTTTTTTGCTAAAGATGTTGGTGGTTTAGACCAAGCACTTCACTTAGAACATATGACATTACTTTGGGTAAAAATGGCACGTCGTGATGGTCATCATCCAAATTTTACTTGGGCTTATTTGGAAAAGTAAAATAAAGCACATACTTTTGTACTGTAATAAAATATATTACATTTAAAAAATGGTCAAAAGCAGATTTGCCATAGTAACGCATATTTTAACACTGTTAGCAATGTTTGATGATGATTATATGTCTTCTAACGACATTGCTGGCAGTCTTAATATTAATCCTGTTTTGGTACGTAAAGAGATTGCTGCATTGAAAAAACAAGGCTTAATAGAAAGTAAGGAAGGGAAAAATGGTGGTGTAAAACTGATTAAAAAAGCAGAAGACATTAAGCTTTCTCAAATTTTCAACCTGGTTAAAGGCGAAAATTTTACATTCGGATTGGCCAAAAATGACCCGAACCCTAAATGTCCTGTTGGTAGACAAATGAATAGTAATTTACGTAATCTTTATAGGACAATAGATAATAATATAGAACAAACGTTAAAAGACACATCTTTAAAAGATTTCAAAAACCAGTTCTAAAATTTTTTAACCTAAACTGTAACAATTTTATTTACATATAAAAATGAAAACTCAATTAATCACATTAGGAATCAGTATAGCACTATTAGTAAGTTGTAATAATGCTAGTAAAACATTAGAAAACAAAACAAAAGACAAAATGGAAACAGAAACAGTAAAAACAGAATCAACAATAAAAGATTTAAAATCAATAGTCAACAAAGGGCAAGACGCTTTTTTTAAAGACTATAATGAAAGCGATTTAAGAACTTACTTTAATGAAGATTACATTCAGCATAATCCACACGTGCCAGCAGGATTAGAACCAGTAGTTGGTTTCTTGCCAAATTTAAAAGAAGCAGGAACAACAGTAAAAACACATAGATTATTGCAAGATGGTGACCTTGTTGTAGCTCATAACTCTTATGATAATGCGCAGGCTTTTGGGGCCAAAGAAATCGTAGCTTTTGACATTTACAGAGTAGAAAATGGAAAAATAGCTGAGCATTGGGATGCCATCACACCTAAAGTTACCGAAACTGCAAGCGGAAGAAGTCAGACTAATGGTCCAACAACTATAACAGATTTAGATAAAACTGAAGCAAACAAAGCTTTGGTTATGAACTTTGTAAATGATGTGTTAATGGGTAAAAATCCATCTAAAATTTCAGAATACATCAATCCTGAAAAATACCACCAACATAATACACAAGTAAAAGATGGATTAGAAGGATTAGGTCAAGCACTTGAATATTTAACTTCTCAAAACAATATGTTTGTCTATCATAAAATCCACAGAATTATAGGTGAAGGAAATTTTGTATTGACGCAAAGTGAAGGTGAATGGAATGGCGGAAAACCACACGCTTATTACGATTTATTTAGAATAGAAGATGGTAAACTTGTTGAGCATTGGGATATCATTCAAGAAATACCAGCAGAGCAAGCACATAGCAATACAATGTTTTAATTGAAGTCACTTCGAGTGTCTAAAACTGTTGCAATTCGACAAGCTCAGTGCGACAGTTTTGGATGTATCGAAAAGTATTTGAAATCAAAATAAATCAATAAAATGATGTTAACCAGTATCACAATTTGTATCGCAATAGTATTGGTTTTGTTTTTCGTTTTCAGAAAACAAAGTAAGCTCATCTCGTATGGTTTATTAGTAAATCAACGTAACATAAAAATTGGTGAACATCAATACATTATTGAGCAATACCGATTTAAAAACGCAATAGATTCTTTTCATTACTACAGAAAAGTAGTGTCTGATTTTTCGATACTTCCTAAACTACGACATTCAAAATACGACCTTTACGACTGGAATTTTACCTATCTAGAATTTGAACCCTTTAGTATTCGGTTTGCTAAATATGGTGACGTATTACAATGTATAAAAAGTGTGCAACCGATTTCAATATCAGACTTTGAATCAGATTATGCTGATATTTTAAAACAAATTAATTCTTAGGCACTTTTTTTTCATTTTCAACCTTACCATACATCGTTCCCCATTCTTCCATAGCTTTAAAAATAGGAGTAAGCGTGTCACCTTTTTCAGTAAGTGTATAAACAACTTTAGGTGGCACTTGAGCAAAAACTTCTCTGTGTAAGATACCATCATTTTCTAATTCTCTAAGATGGTCAGTTAGCATACGTTTGCTAATTCCTGGTAAGCGTCTGTGCATTTCACCAAAACGATTAATACCTAAATCAATTAAATAAAGGATGGCTGGTTTCCATTTTCCACCAATAACTTTTAAGGTTACAGTGACTGGACATTGATTCAAATCTTGAAAAATTTGTTCGAATCTAAATAATTTTTCTTCTTGGCTTAAAATATTTTCAGGCATAATTATCTGATTTTCAATAATAGTTTACTTTTTATTACTAGGTTATTAAATAATAACTACTTGCAAATATAGTGTTTATGTTTGAATTTTGTACAGAATCTAAATCAGTAAAAATGAAAAACTTAACAGTAATTGGAGCAACAGGTAAACTTGCAGTTCCAACAATAAAAAGATTAGTAGAAAATGGTGTTGCTGTAAAAGCAGTTGTAAGAGATATTGAATCTGCTCAAGAAAAATTACCAGAACAAGTAGAAATTGTACAAGGAGATTTAGAAGATGTAAACAGCCTTAGAACTGCACTTGACGGAACAGAGTATTTGTATTTGAATCTTTCAGCACCAAATCCGTATGCAGATTTTATTCCAGAAGTTCAAGGTATTGAAAATATACTTGAAGCAGCTCGTGAGCAATTAAAGCAAATCATACAGATTTCAGGATTAGGAGCATTACATCCAGAATATCATCCAACAGGAAAGAAAATTATTGATAATGAGTTGCGTTCAAAAGGTCACGAAATCATTAGAAACTATGGTATACCTCATACTGTATTTCATTGTACGTGGTTTATAAATGCATTGCCTTGGTTTGTTCAAGAGGAGAATTTATTTGTGTTCGGAGAATACAAAACACCTATGTATTGGACAAATACTACCGACTTAGCGGATTATGTTACAGCTTCGATAGCTAATGAAGATGCCTTTAATAAAGATTTTGCATTACAAGGTGAAGAAGCAATGAGCTATCCAGATGCTGCACAAGCATTTGTAGATATAAAACAATTACCTCTTAATGTGATAAATGCACCAGTTCCAGAAAATGATTTAGGTCATTTTGGTGATATGCTTCGTTATTTTGAAGAGTTTGAAGAGCAATTCTCTGCTAAAGATACATTTACTGTTTTAGGCAAACCTAAGCTGTCTGTAAAAGACGCCATAACAGAAATTTTATAGGAATAATTTAAATCAAATAGAAATGAAAAGTAGTCTAACAATTCTTATGTGCTTAGCACTTTTTACAAGTTGTAAAACTGAAAAAAAAGAGAATACAGCTGAAAGTTCAGCACAAAAGAAAACAGAAGTAAATGAAGAAAAAAAACCAGAAACAATGAACTCAATTTTTGAACTCGCAATTAATCAGTCTAAAGAAAATCAACATCAAGAATTTTTAAATACACGTGCTGCATTTGTGGATGTATTAGGGAAAGAAAAAGCAACGTTGAATGAAGCCAAATGGCAACCATTTTTTACTGTAGTGCCAGATATGGATTTAGGTCGTGTGCTAGCAGGAATGACCGAATGGAACTCTATGCAAGGTTTTGGAGAAGCTGCAATGCGTTTATTACCACAAAAAGAAGCTGTAGATTATTTTTTAACGTTTAATCCTTTAGCTTATGCTTTATTAGAAACAGTAGATGGAAAACCTTTTGATATTGAATCCATCAAAAAAGAAGGTACAGTAGTAGAATTTGCTGTTAGAAAAGGAAAAACTTCAGATGCTTTTGGTACAACAAGAGATGCATTCTTTAAGTCATTAGAAAGTTATGAAGGTTACCGGTTTGCTAGAGAGTTTAAAGTATATAAACTTAACGAACAAGGTATTCCTAACTTAGCAGAAAACACTCAAGCAGTGGTAATTGTTTGGGACAATGCAGAGCAGTTTCAAGCAGCAGCACAACCAGTTTTTGCATCTAAAGAATATGCCGATTTTGCTGGTGTAATAGATGTTGAAACCTACTTTGCGACATCACCTATAAAGTAAAGTTGATTAATAGTGTTATGAAAAGGCAACTGGTTACTGAGGTTTTCGAAGTGCAGTTGTCTTTTTTAATTTATCAGGATCAAATGTTATTCGATATGTGTTCCGTAAGGAAATAACAATTGTACACCTTCACGTTGTGTTTGTGTTTTAATGTCCTTCCAAACTTTATAACCTTCTTCACCGAGTTCTTCCTTTATGAGCTCTTCCTTGGTTTGCATTAATCCAAATTGACTTAATGATTCTGCAAAATCTTTCTTAAACACAGGAAATTCTTTAATGGCGTACTCTTCTATATTTGCTAATTCAGTCGCTTTTTCCAAAGCAGTGTCTAATCCACCAATTTCATCAACAAGACCGATCTCAATTGCTTCATTACCTGTCCAAACGCGACCTTGAGCAATCGTGTTCACATCTTCTTTAGTCATTTTTCTTCCATCAGCAACTCTAGTTAAGAACAAATCATAAACATCAATGATACCTTCCTTGATGTATCTTCTCTGATTTTCTGTCATTGGTTTTGTAAAACTATAGGCAATAGAATTACTGTTTGTGGTTACTTGATGTGTACTGATTCCCCATTTTTTAAATAATTCTGTACCATTAGGTAACATTCCAAAAACACCAATACTACCTGTAACAGTCATTGGTTCTGCAACAATGTAATCTGCATTAGAAGCAATATAATAACCGCCCGAAGCTGCATAATTACCCATTGACACGACAACAGGTTTCACTTTTTTAGTTAACTCAATTTCTCGCCAAATCAATTCACTAGTCAATGCACTTCCGCCTGGAGAATTTACTCGCAAAACAATGGCTTTGATTCTATCATCTTCTCTAGCCTTTTTTAATGATGTATTAATAATACCTTGACCAACAAAATTTTCATCACCTTCACCATAAATAATTTCTCCTTCAGCAAAAATGACGGCTATCTTATCTTTCTTATAATTCGACTTTTGTTTTGTTGATACATATTCTGAATATTCTTTAATATCCGTACTAGCCAACTTATCTTCAGGATTAATACCAATGTGTTGTTTTATACCATTAACATATTCGTCATAGTAACCTATTTTATCAACTATTTTATGCTCTAGCGCCAGCTTTGGCGTTCTGCTGTACAAGCTATCTGCAATAATATTTAGATCTGCTGAAGAAATTGCTCGACTTTCACTAATATCTGACTTAATAGTTGCCCACATAGAATTTAAATAGGATTCTATTTGTTCTCTGTTAGCTTCACTCATTTCATTTTCTAAAAATGGTTCTACTGCACTTTTGTATTTACCATGGCGCACCACTTCCATTTTTAAACCAGTCTTTTCCTGAAAATCTTTATAATAATACTGTTCTGAAGCTAAACCATTAAACTCTATTGTTCCAGAAGGGTTTACGTACATTGTATCTGCTGCAGAACTTAAATAATAGGATTGTTGTGTATAGATATCTGAATAAGCCACAACAAACTTTCCACTTTCCTTAAAGTCAATTAAGGCGTCTCTCAATGCCTTAAGTTGCGCATAACCGGCAAAGGTTAAATTATTTTCTATGGTAATACCTTTAATTTTAGGATCTTCCTTAGCGTAGGCAATAGCACTTATCATCCCAAATAAGCTATGCTTTGGGTCTTCATTTAAAAATGTATAGTCTTTATATTCTTTCTTTCCTAAATGATCTTCTATTGGAAAATCTAAATTTAGGTTTAAAACTGAATTACTTTTTACAATTATTGGTTCTTCACCCGAACTTCCTAAGACAGCCAAAAAGAAAATCATCAGAAAAAAACCTACAATTGAAAATATAGTTAGTCCAACTAATGTCGAAAATACGCGACCAAAAAAACTCTTCATTTATCTAATTTTTTAATTTGAAGAGTTAGTCTATTAAAAAGACGAATAGTTACACCTATTCAGAACAAATTTTGAAATTAATTTATCTAACAAAAAGATAATCATTCATCTTTTACAACGTCATTATTCAACTATTATTCAGGATACTCTATACGAAGGTGATAAATGTTAGCCAGTTTGAGTTTAAGCACCTTCTTTATAGCTTCTATTTCTTTAAAAGTAATATTTGCATTAAGAAACTGACCTGTTTCCATTTGTTTATTGATAATGTTTTCGACAAAGTCGTTAATCTTAGTAGTCGTTGGTTCTTTTAAGCTTTTAGATGCAGCTTCAACACTATCGCACATCATTAATATGGCTGTTTCTTTACTAAATGGTTTAGGTCCAGGATATGAAAAATGTGCTATGTCTGCATCTTCATTTTCAGCTTTCTCTTTCATGTAGAAATAATACACTGAACTTGTTCCATGATGTGTCCTTATAAAATCAATTACTCTATCAGGAAGATTATTTCTTTTCGCAATTTCGATACCTCGAATGGTATGTTCAATAATGATTTTAGCACTTTCCTTGTTTGACAGTTCATCGTGAGGATTAATACCTGTACTTTGATTTTCGGTGAAATATGTCGGGTTCCTCATTTTACCTATATCGTGATAAAGCGCTCCTACTCTAACTAACATAGCATTGGCACCAATTTCATTTGCTGAAGCTTCAGCTAAGTTGGCAACATTGAGCGAATGATGAAACGTTCCTGGTGCCTTATTTGATAATTCTTTCAATAATTTGGTGTTGGTATCTGAAAGCTCTAATAAAGACACATCTGAGACCAATCCAAAAATCTTTTCATATATATAAATTAACGGTTGAACAAATAATGTTGCTAAACCACCGAGTATAAAAAGTCCAAAATTTTCCCACTTTATACTTGTAACTTGACCTTCATGAATAACAAAGAATGCAAAATATGCTATGATGTATATTAATGTAATCTGACCAACAGATATAAATAAATTAGCGCGTTTATAAAGTTCAGAAACTGTTAGAATTGTTACGATACCTGCAATGATTTGCAAAAACATATATTCATAACTGTTTGGTACTATGAATCCTAAAAGCAAAACGGTTAGCACATGAGAAAAGAGTCCTAAGCGCGCATCAAAAAAGGCCTTCAAAACCAATGGTAGAATACAAAGAGGTACTACATATATATACTCTGAATTATAATTTATTACTAGAGTAGTGAGTAATATCATGACCATGATATTAAAGAAAATAAACGTGACTTTTGTATTATTTAAAAATACTTCTAGTCGGTACTTTCTTAAAAACAATAAGAGCATTAATAATGCTAATGCCACAAGTAATGTGTACGCTACAAGTACCCAATTGTAATTGGCAGAGTTCCATACCTGAGATTCGTATTCAGACTTTAGAGAATTTAAGATAATAAACTCTTCTTCTTCTACTACTTGCCCCTTAGAAATTATCAATTGATCTACCTCGATACTACCACGAGTTTCAGAAATCTGTGAAAGTTGTTCTTCTTTAGTTTTATTAGTTAAATTTTCATTTACAGTCAGATTGGGAACAATGATATCATAAAAGAGTGAAATCATTTTGTTTTTGTAGTCAATCGTAACTTTAGAATTAAAATGATCTTCTATAGTACTTGGCAACTGACTTATAGCTACTATTTCACCATAAAGTAATTCTTTTTCTACTGTGTTATTTTTTACTATAACAACAGGTTTATTATTACTGTAGTTATATCCTAGGTCGGCAATTCCATTTAAATAAAGTTTATCAAGTAAATCCTTACCATGTTTAAAAACTAGAGAGTTGGTATAAAAATTACCAATTGAGTCGTTAATAACTTCGCTAAATTTATCCTTATAACTATCTAAAACTTTGTTTTTAACCCCAACATCAATATCAAAATAAATTGCTGAATTTACTTCAATTTCTTTTTGTTCTTTGCTTAACTCAGATTCGGTCTTCTTAATTGCAAAGTTAAATGGGGCATATAAATTTTCAGATTGCCAAGGTTTACCTTTCTCAAAATTATATCTGAATTTTCCTGTCTTCGGAAAAAGATAAACAATAAATAATGTAGTAAATGTTAACAGTAAAACCTTATATACTAAGGCGTGATTTTTATACCATTTATCTAGAAGTTCTTTCATAGGTAATCAAATGTAGTAAATAATAAATTTTTAAACCGCCTTAATACTAATAACATTCCCTAATCTCTCAAAAAATGATTAATTTCGTGCCAACTAAATAAAAACAAAAAACACATGAATAAGGAAGTAGTAATTGTATCTGCTGTTAGAACACCAATAGGTAGTTTTCTAGGTAGTTTATCTAGTGTTCCTGCACCAAGATTAGGTGCAGCTGCCATAAAAGGTGCATTAGATAAAATTAATTTAAAACCAGAACTTGTAGATGAGGTTTTAATGGGTAATGTGGTGCAGGCTGGTACTGGTCAAGCTCCAGCAAGACAAGCTGCTATTTATTCTGGTATACCTGATACTGTTCCTTGTACAACTGTAAATAAAGTGTGCTCTTCTGGTATGAAAACCGTAATGCAAGCAGCGCAGTCTATTCGTTTAGGTGATGCTGATATTATTGTTGCTGGTGGTATGGAAAACATGAGTGCAATTCCACATTATTACCATGCACGTAGTGCTACTAAATTTGGACCTGCAACTTTGGAAGATGGTATGCAGAAAGATGGTTTAGTAGATGCTTATGATAACAACGCCATGGGTGTTTGTGCTGACGCTTGTGCTGTAGAATATGATTTTTCTAGAGAAGACCAAGATGCCTTTGCTATTCAATCATATGAACGCTCTGCATCGGCTTGGGATTCTGGTAAATTTGATAATGAAGTTGTTCCTGTTGAAGTACCACAAAGACGCGGGGAACCTGTAGTCTTTAGTAAAGATGAGGAATATACAAACGTGAAAATGGAAAAAATTCCAGCTCTTCGTCCTGCTTTTACTAAAGAAGGTACAGTGACCGCTGCTAATGCTTCGACTATAAATGATGGTGCAGCTGCATTAGTTCTAATGAGCAAAGACAAAGCTGATGAATTAGGTCTTAAACCATTAGTGACAATTAAAAGTTATGCAGATGCAGCTCAAGAACCAGAATGGTTTACCACTGCACCAGCAAAAGCTTTACCTAAAGCACTTGCAAAAGCTAATATTGAATTGAGTGATGTGGACTACTTCGAATTCAATGAGGCTTTTTCAGTTGTCGGTTTAGCAAATATGAAAATTCTTGGTTTATCTGACGATAACGTCAATGTTAATGGTGGCGCTGTTTCTTTAGGCCATCCATTAGGTTGTTCTGGAGCAAGAATTTTAGTAACTCTAATAAATGTTTTACATCAAAATAATGCCAAAATTGGTGCGGCTGCTATTTGTAATGGTGGCGGTGGCGCTTCTGCGATGGTATTAGAACGTTCCTAAATTCTATTTATGCAATACGGCTTATGTAATCTAGGTATTGTTCCTATTCGTCTAGAACCAAGCGATACAAGCGAAATGGTGACACAAGCCTTGTATGGTGATTTTTTTAAGGTTCTAGAAAAAAGGAAAAAATGGAGCCGAATACGCTTTGCATTTGACAAATACGAGGGTTGGATTGATAATAAGCAATACAAAGAAATAACAGAAACAGATTATAAAGAAAATGCTGATGTAAATCTTAATCTTTCAATAGATTTAATTGAGTATGTTTCTGATAATTCAAATGGATTATACACCATTCCTATTGGTTCAAATCTTAACGGACTAGCATTACTAGGTCATAGTTTCGATGGTAATACTTTAACTGAAAAAAATCCGAAGCAAAACTTAATACAGACAGCGTTCGTATTTTTAAATGCGCCTTATTTATGGGGTGGGAAAACACCATTTGGAATTGATTGTTCTGGTTTTACTCAAATGGTTTATAAACTTAATGGCTATAAATTATTAAGAGATGCCTCTCAACAGGCTACACAAGGTGAAGCTCTAAGTTTTATTGAAGAAAGTGAACCAGGTGACTTGGCTTTTTTTGATAACGCAGAAGGTAACATTATTCATGTGGGTATTATAATGCAAGATAACTACATCATTCATGCTCATGGCAGAGTCAGAATTGATAGACTAGATCACAGTGGAATTTACAATGTTGATCAAAACAAACATACGCACAAGCTTAGAGTGATTAAAAAAGTGATATAAAAAAAGCGACTTAAATAAGTCGCTTTTTTTAATATATACAAATAACAGCTGTTAATTACCCGCAGCTTTAATTTCTTCCGCTTTAGCTTTATTAGCTTTATATTTATCTACTTCACCTAAAGCACTGTAAATATTAGCTAATTGATTAAAAATATCAGCATTTTGTAAACTTGGATTATTTGAAATAAAGTCCTCTAATATTTTAGCGCCAGCAGTAAATAATACATTTTTCTCTTCACGTAACTCATCATATCTTTTGTTATCTGCAGCTGAATTTCCTAACGAATTCATTTCATCATTTAGGGCATTCCCTTTACTCACTTCCAAAAATGATAAATTTAACGCGGCATTAGCATAATCAGGCTTAATTCTAAGGGCATTTGAAAATGCTTCTTTAGCTACTTCATTTTGACTCACCTCCATGGCAGTAATACCTACATTGTAGTTGAGATCTGGATTGTTTGGATCTCTTCTTAAGGCTTCTCTAAATAATTCGAAAGCCGCTTCACTGTTACCAACCTTTATTTGAATTGTAGCTTCTGTTAACACTAAATTATTGTCTTCGGGAAACTCTTTTCTAGCGTCATCTATAGCTGTTAAAGCTTCTTCATTCTTTCCCTGAGAAACGTATATGAATGCTATATTTTTAACAATATTAGCTCTCTTCGACTCTTCTAATTTATCTACCGGTTTAATATGAGTTTTTAAAGTTTTAACCGCAAAATCTCTATTCGCTTTCTCAGGAAAAAACTCCTCACCACCTGTTTCCTTATTTACAGCAGTATAATTCATTTTTATACCAGTATAACCAAGTTCTTTAAGCTTGATAAAATGCTTTAACGAAGTGTCATAATCATTATTTTGGGCAGCTAATAATGCTGCATTATACAGGTAAATTGTATCCTTGGAAGAAATCTTATAAATATTAGCATAGGCTTTCGAAGCTACACCTAAATTCTTTTTATTAAAAGCGTCATTAGCTTTCTTTAAAAAGGTGTTATAAATCTCAGTTTTAATCTCATCAGCTTGCTCGGTATATTTCTTTTTACCAATTTTAGCTTCGTGATTCTTTAATTGCTCTAGTGTAGATACAGCCATTTCAATATCTGCATCAGTAGCAGCACCATTCGCATATAAGGCTTTAGCTTTTAGAAAATAAAACTTCGATATGGTTTTATCATCCATATTTGCCATTAAACCTTCAGCTGCAGAAACTGCAGATTTTGCATTGGAAAAATTCGAACTTTTTAGTGCCTTCTCTATTGCCTTTATTTCATTTTTTTGAGCAAAAGACATAGTTGTAAGGACTAGAGTAAGCACTAATGTCATTAACTTTTTCATTGTGTAGTAAATAGTTTTAATATTAATTTTTAGTTTTCAGTTTCAGTAGTATCAATAGCCGTGCCATCTTCTGCAGAAGATTGATTATCAATAGATTCATCTAAATCAGTTTCTTCCTCTTCATCCTTCATTACTTTGGCAACAGCTGCAATAGCATCTTTACCTTTTAGGTTGATCAACTTAACACCTTGAGTGGCTCTACCCATAACTCTAAGGTCTGCAACTTCCATTCTAATGGCAATACCTGATTTGTTGATAATCATTAAATCATCCTCATCAGTCACATTTTTTATAGCTACTAAGCTTCCTGTTTTATCTGTAATAGAAATTGTCTTAACACCTTTTCCACCTCTATTGGTAATTCTATAATCATCGAGGCTAGAACGTTTTCCATATCCATTTTCAGAAACCACAAGAATATTACTTTCCATATCGTTGACAGCTATCATACCTATAACTTCGTCATTTTCGTGACCTAAAGTAATTCCTCTAACACCAGAAGCATTTCTTCCCATTGGTCTTGTCTTAGCTTCTTCGAAACGGATAGCTTTACCAGACTTAAGTGCTAACATTACTTGACTTTCACCTGTTGTTAACTTAGCTTCTAATAATGTATCGTCTTCTTTAATGGTTATTGCATTGATTCCATTAGTTCTTGGACGAGAATATTGTTCTAAAGATGTCTTCTTAACCTGACCTTTCTTCGTGGCCATAATTACATAATGACTATTAATGTACTCTTCATCTTTAAGGTCTTGCGTACAAATGAATGCCATTACTTTATCATCTTGCTCAATATTGATTAGGTTTTGAATTGCTCTACCTTTTGAAGTTTTGCTTCCTTCTGGTATTTCATAAACACGCATCCAGAAACATTTCCCTTTTTGGGTAAAGAACAACATATACTGATGGTTTGTACCAACAAATAAATGCTCTAAGAAATCTTCATTTCTTGTCGTAGATGCTTTCTGTCCTACTCCACCTCTATTTTGAGTTTTATACTCGGTTAAAGATGTTCTCTTTATATAACCTGCATGAGAAATTGTAATCACTACTTTCTCATTTGGAATCATATCTTCAATAGATAAATCTCCACCAGCGTACTCAATGTTAGAACGACGCTCATCGCCATACTTATCTTTTACAACTTCAAGCTCATCTTTAATGATATCCATACGACGCTCTTTCTTGTCAAGAATGTCTTTTAAATCTTCTATGGTCTTCATTAACTCTTCATACTCAGCACGCAGCTTGTCTTGCTCTAGTCCTGTTAATTGACGTAGACGCATTTCTACAATTGCTTTTGCTTGTATTTCAGTAAGCTTAAATCGTTCAATCAATTTGTTACGTGCTTCATCAGCATTTGCAGATGCTCTAATTAAAGCAATAACTTCATCGATATTATCTGATGCAATAATTAATCCTTCAAGAATATGAGCTCTTTCTTCAGCCTTACGTAATTCATATTTTGTACGTCTTACAACTACCTCATGTCTGTGCTCAACGAAATAGTGAATTAAATCTTTAAGATTTAATAATTGAGGACGACCATTAACTAGTGCAATATTATTCACACTAAAAGATGATTGTAAAGCCGTGTATTTGAATAATTTATTGAGAACGATATTAGGAATTGCATCACGCTTTAAAACGTAAACGATACGCATTCCTTTTCTATCAGACTCATCTCTAATTGTAGAAATACCTTCTAACTTCTTATCATTCACCAAGTCCGCAGTCTTTTTAATCATGTCTGCCTTATTAACTTGGTAAGGAATTTCAGTTACAATGATACATTCTCTACCGTTAACCTCTTCAATGTTAGCTTTTCCTCGCATGACAATTCGTCCGCGACCTGTATGAAAAGCTTCTTTAACACCATCATAACCATAAATAGTTCCACCTGTAGGGAAATCTGGTGCTTTGATGTGTTGCATTAACTCATCAACTTCGATATCTGTATTATCTATGTATGCTATAGTACCATTTACAACTTCAGTAAGGTTGTGTGGTGGCATATTAGTAGCCATACCAACTGCAATACCTGAAGCGCCATTAACTAATAAACTTGGAATACGTGTTGGTAAAACCGTTGGCTCTTTTAAAGTATCATCAAAATTAAGTTTATGATCAACCGTATCTTTGTCAATATCCGCAAGCATTTCTTCAGAAATCTTTTGCATTCTTGCTTCTGTATAACGCATTGCTGCTGGACTATCACCATCTACAGAACCAAAGTTTCCTTGTCCATCAATTAACATGTAACGTAAACTCCATTCTTGAGCCATACGTACCATTGTGTCATAAACTGATGTATCACCATGTGGATGATACTTACCTAAAACTTCACCAACTATTCTTGCAGACTTCTTATGCGCCGTGTTTGCTCTAACACCTAACTCATGCATACCGTAAAGTACTCTTCTATGAACTGGTTTTAAACCATCTCTTACATCTGGTAAAGCACGTGACACAATGACCGACATTGAATAATCAATGTAGGCTGATTTCATTTCATCTTCAATGTTAATTGGAATGAGTTTTTCTCCTTCTGCCATATATTAATTTAATTAGTTTTTTTATAGGTTTTCAAAACGTGCTAATATAACCATTTATATAGTGTTGATGCACTTTTTATATGTGTATTTTAAGAGTTTTTATTAACAATTTTTAATATCTGTTTCGTTAATAAGTATCCCCTATTTTTCTTTGATTTGAAATGCTTTTTTAGTCTCTTCGTTTTTATGATTTATTTAGGTATGGTTTTTGACCTTTAATCATATGTTTTTATTATTTTTAATGCAGAAAGGATTACACTATGGACGATAATTTTTCCCCGAGAGTAAAAGATGTTATTGCGTACAGTAAAGAAGAGGCTTTAAGATTAGGCCATGACTTTATTGGTACGGAACATTTAATGCTTGGTTTATTGAGAGATGGGAACGGAAAAGCGATTGACATACTCACTTCTTTAGAGATAGATTTAAATCATCTTAGAAGAAAAGTTGAGATATTAAGTCCGGCAAACCCAAATATAACCTCTATATCAAACGAAAAAAAGAACTTGCACCTCACAAGGCAAGCAGAACGCGCATTGAAAACAACTTTTCTTGAAGCTAAGTTGTTTCAAAGTACATCTATTAACACAGCACATTTGTTACTGTGTATTTTAAGAAATGAAAATGATCCTACTACAAAGTTGTTAAATAAACTCAAAGTGGATTATGATAACGTTAAAGAAGAATTTAAATCTATGATAACAAACGAAGACGAATATCTAGAAACGCCAAAGGCGGAATCATATTCTGATGACGATTTAAGTCCAGAAGATGAATCTAGACAAAACCCATTTAGTGGAGGACAGTCTAGTAAAACAAATAAAAAATCAAAAACTCCTGTTTTAGATAATTTTGGTAGAGACCTAACTGTATTGGCAGAAGAAGGAAAATTAGATCCTGTGGTAGGTCGTGAGAAAGAAATACAACGTGTTTCTCAAATATTAAGTAGGAGAAAAAAGAATAATCCATTACTCATTGGAGAACCCGGAGTTGGTAAATCTGCAATCGCAGAAGGTTTGGCGTTAAGAATTGTAAAACGTAAAGTGTCACGTAATCTGTTCAACAAAAGAGTTGTGACACTAGATTTAGCAAGCTTAGTTGCCGGCACTAAATATAGAGGTCAGTTTGAAGAACGCATGAAAGCTGTCATGAATGAACTAGAGAAGAATGATGATATCATTTTGTTCATTGATGAAATTCACACTATTGTTGGTGCTGGTGGAGCTACTGGTAGTTTAGACGCATCTAACATGTTTAAACCGGCTTTAGCTAGAGGCGAAATTCAATGTATTGGTGCTACTACATTAGATGAGTACAGACAGTACATCGAAAAAGATGGTGCTTTAGAAAGAAGATTTCAAAAAGTCATTGTTGAGCCAACTTCAGTTGAAGAGACTATTGAAATCTTAAACAACATTAAAGGTAAGTACGAAGAGCATCATAATGTAGATTATACAGATGAGGCTATTGAAGCTTGTGTTAAATTAACGAATCGTTACATGACGGAACGCTTTTTACCAGACAAAGCTATTGATGCGTTAGATGAAGCAGGATCTCGTGTACATATCACTAATATCGATGTTCCAAAACAAATTCTAGAATTAGAAAAAAAATTAGAGGAAGTTAAGGAGACAAAAAATAGTGTTGTTAAAAAACAGAAATATGAAGAGGCTGCTAAACTAAGAGACGACGAAAAGCGTCTTGAAAAAGAATTAGCAACAGCTCAAGAAAAGTGGGAAGAAGAAACCAAACAGCATAGAGAAACAGTTACTGAAGACAATGTAGCAGACGTAATCTCTATGATGACTGGAATACCTGTAAACAAAATTGCTCAGACAGAACTTAACAAACTTGCTGAATTACCTAATTTAATAAAAGGTAGAGTAATTGGTCAAGACAATGCTGTAGCAAAAGTAGTTAAAGCGATTCAGAGAAATAGAGCTGGTTTAAAAGATCCAAATAAGCCAATAGGTTCATTCATCTTCTTAGGTCAAACAGGTGTTGGTAAAACACAATTGGCTAAAGTATTAGCTAATGAACTTTTTGATAGTAATGAAGCTTTAGTTCGCATAGACATGAGTGAATACATGGAGAAATTCGCTGTATCAAGATTAATTGGTGCACCTCCAGGATACGTCGGTTATGAAGAAGGTGGACAATTAACTGAGAAAATTAGACGTAAGCCTTATGCAGTTGTGCTTTTAGATGAGATTGAAAAAGCACATCCAGATGTATTTAATATGCTACTTCAAGTATTAGATGATGGTTATTTAACTGATAGTTTAGGTAGAAAAATAGACTTCAGAAATACAATCATAATTATGACTTCTAACATAGGTGCTAGAAAACTGAAAGATTTTGGTACTGGTGTTGGTTTCGGAACTTCTGCAAAGCAAGCACAAGAATCGGATCATGCAAAAGCAGTCATTGAAAACGCACTGAAAAAAGCCTTCGCACCTGAATTCTTGAACAGAATAGATGATGTTATTGTGTTTAATGCACTAGAAAAAGAAGACATTAACAAAATCATTGATATTGAACTTGTTAAGCTAGTTGATAGAATTAAAGATTTAGGCTATATCCTTAAATTAACTGACAGTGCTAAAGACTATATTGCAGAAAAAGGTTTTGATAAACAATATGGTGCACGTCCTTTAAAAAGAGCTATTCAAAAGTATGTTGAAGACGCCTTAGCTGAAGAAATCATCAATTCAAAAATACAAGAAGGTGATACAATTACTATGGATTTAGATTCTAAAACTGATAGTTTGAAAATCAAAATTAAAACTTCTGGTAAAGCAACTGAATCTTAAATTAATTATAATTTAATTCAAAACTCCTCATTTTATGGGGAGTTTTTTTTATCTTAAAAACATTAAAATCAATCATTTCTCGGAATGAAAGAGACTCTATCTTTCGATTTTTGTGATATTTCCATTTTTGATAACTACTTAATTGTAGTTATGAAAGAAGGAGTAAATATCACACCTGATTATAATGCCATTTTAGAAAATATTACTAAAAAATATTTCTCTAAAACATCTTTTGTATACATCACCAATAGAGTAAACTCCTATTCTGTTGACCCTAAAATATATTACGAAACAGCCAAAATAAAAAACCTAAAAGGGTTTGCTGTTGTCACAAATAATTATCAAGCCAAAATTAATGCTGAAATTGAAAGAATGTTTTTTAATAAGCCCTTTAAACTATTTGATTCTGTTGAAAATGCAATTCATTGGGCTAATGAAATAACAGATAGCTCAAACTAGTTAATGCTTTTCTACTCCATAATTATTCAAGAACAGTTCTTCCACCTCAATATCAACATCTTTCAGGAATTGTATTGATGCTTCGATACTATGATGTAACACTTCATCTTGTTTAATAAATGGAACAACCTTTCGGTAATGCTCTAAAAAGGACTCGAGTAAAGGTGATGATTTTTCGGGCCTTCTAAATTCTAGTGCTTGCGAAGCATTCATCAACTCTATAGCCACAATACGTTCAACATTTCGAATCAAAGTATACGCCTGTGTTGCCGCATTTGCACCCATACTTACATGATCTTCTTGCCCGTTACTAGATACAATGCTATCTACACTTGCTGGAGATGCCAATTGCTTATTGGCACTAACTATACTTGCGGCTGTATACTGCGGTATCATAAACCCAGAATTTAATCCAGGTTCACCTATTAAAAAGGCAGGTAAACCTCTTAAACCTGATACCAATTGAAATATTCGACGCTCCGAAATATTTCCAATTTCAGCCATAGAAATTTTTAAATAATCTAAAGCCAATGCTAAAGGTTGCCCATGAAAATTACCACCAGAAATAATTTTATCTTCTTCAGGGAAAATATTTGGATTATCTGTAACTGAATTGATCTCAGTAAGTATTACTTTTTCAACAAAATCAAGTGTATCTTTTGTAGCTCCATGTACCTGCGGAATACATCTAAACGAATATGGATCTTGTACATGCTCTTTTTCTCTAATTATTAGCTCGCTACCATCTAAAAGTTCGTTAAAGCGTTTCGCAACCTTTCTTTGTCCAGGATGCGGTCTTACATCATGAACCAGATCATGAAATGGATCTATTCGACCATCAAAAGCATCTAATGATATCGAAGCTACAATATCAGCCAAATAAGATGTCTTGTGAGATAACAATAATAAATAAACCCCATATGCACTCATAAACTGTGTACCATTTAAAAGCGCAAGTCCTTCTTTTGCCTGAAGATTTATCGGTTTCCAATTAAATTTTTCTAACAATTCTGATGCGTCATAATCACTACCTTCGTGCACTACTCTACCTTTTCCCAATAATGGTAATGCCAAATGCGCTAATGGTGCCAAGTCACCTGAAGCACCTAATGACCCTTGCGTAAACACAAAAGGAAAAATATCATGATTAAAAAAATCAATTAACCTTAAAACAGTTTCTAATTGCACACCACTGTGGCCATAACTTAAAGATTGAATCTTTAGAAGTAACATCACCTTAACCACAGATTCTGGAACGCGATCACCTGTACCACAAGCATGAGACATTACCAGATTTTCTTGCAGTTTAGTTAAATCCTTATCTGATACCTTAACGTTATACAATGAACCAAAACCAGTATTTATGCCATACATTGGTTTTTTATCATCGGCAAGTTTATTATCTAAATATGTCTTGCAAGCTTTAATTTTAGTAATAGATTCTTCAGAAAGTTTTAGCTTTTTGTTGTCATTGAAAATGTTGTAAATCGTAACAATATCTAGAGCATCAGAAGAAATGATGTGATAGTTATTCATTGAGTTAGTTTATGTGTTTCAAATTTGAGAATATTTTTTGACAACACAACAAAATGTTAATAATTCGGTGTTTTTTGATACTAAACAATTATTACTCTATTTTTAGACAAAATACTAATTAAATGAAAAAAATATTTACAATCTGTTTGGTATCATTACTATTAGCGTGTGGTAATGAAGAACCCAAAATTGACTATGCCTTATTTTCTGGTAAAATTGAAAATCCTACCGGTGAAGTAGTAACTATTTATAAAGGTAGAGATATGGTAAAAGAAATCACCCTTAATGATGACAATACCTTTGCTGACACCTTAAAAATTGAAAAAGGATATTACACTCTAAACCATGGTAGAGAAGGTTCTGCTATTTATCTTGTTCCTGGAGATAGTATTCAATTGACTTTAAATACCGAAGAATTTGATGAAACCTTAACATACACTGGTTTAGGTTCTGAAAACTGTAATTTTTTAGCTAAAAAATTTATCAACGAAGAACAAATGGATATCGACATCCCTAAAATCTACTCAATGGAAGAAACCGAGTTTTTAGCTATGATGGATGAAATCAAAAGTTCTAAACTTGAGTTTTTAAACGCAGCTAAAAGCATCGATCCAGAATTTAGGATATTAGAAGAAAAAGCAATTGAATATGAACATCTTTCAAACTTAATAAGATATCCTGATTATCATAAGTACTTTACAAAAAAGGAAGAGTTCAGTGTATCTAATGACTTTAACAATAGAATTAGTGGTATTGATTTAACAAATGAAGAGGATTATAAAAATATTGAAAACTATAAGGTTTTAGTGCTTAATTCTTACTCAAATGACATTAGAAAAAGTGATTCACCAAAAGATGTTTTTGATAAAATAAGCAGTGAAGTTTCTCAAACTGTAAAAGATGATATTGCTGAGAATTTAGCTTATGATGTCAATTTAAATAATGAACATCATGACGCCTTTTACAAAGGGATTATGGCTATGTCTACCGATTCTTTACTTAAGGCAAATTTAACTACGAAATATGAAAAATTGCAAAATTTAGCATTAGGTATGCCTTCACCAAAGTTCTTTGATTATGAAAATCATAAAGGTGGTACAACTTCTTTAGATGACCTAAAAGGAAAGTATGTCTATGTTGATGTTTGGGCAACTTGGTGCGGTCCTTGTATTAGAGAAATACCTTCGTTAAAAGAAGTAGAAAAAGAATTTCATGACAAAAATATTGAATTTGTAAGTATGTCAATTGATAGAATGACAGATCATGATAAATGGGTGGCAATGGTAAACGATAAAGAATTAGGAGGCACACAAATTATGGCTGACAAAGATTGGAAGTCTGACTTTGTGCAAGGATATGCCATTGAAGGAATTCCAAGGTTCATTTTAATAGACCCTAATGGGAATATTGTTAGTGCTGACGCGCCTAGACCTTCAAATCCAAAATTAAAAGAATTGTTCAACGCACAAGATATCTAAAAGTTTTAACGCTAAATAAATTAAAAAGCCTTCTTAATGAAGGCTTTTTAATTATTGTTGTTCCTCTTCTGTATGTTCAGGTTGTTCTGGTTGTTTAAATAGATCTATATAAGCTTCTCCTATGGTTTCTATGATATGACTTGCCATTAAGCTTTGATATCCATAATCTTCTAAAGATATGTCTGCAGATCTACCATGCAAATACACACCAAAAATAGTTGCTACTAAAGGCTCGTAACCTTGAGCAATTAATCCAGAAATAATTCCGGTTAAAACATCTCCAGAACCTGCTGTTGCCATTCCAGGATTCCCTGTTGTATTTATATATAATTTATCACCGAAAAGTGTTATTGAATTCGCACCTTTAACGAGTATAATCACTTTATACTTTTTAGAAAACGCTTTTGTTTTATTGAGTTTATCAAAATCATCAGACCAACTACCTATTAATCTTTCCAATTCTTTTGGATGTGGTGTTAACACCGTAAACTTTGGTAATAATTTTAAAAGTGCTTTCTTTTTTGCAAGTAAATTAATGCCGTCGGCATCAATCACTAAAGGTACTTTGTTTGATTTCAAAAATTCCTCAAACGCATTTAGTGTCTCATCATTTGTACCCAATCCAACTCCTACTCCAATTACAGATGGTTTAATATCAAATTTTATAGATTCTATATGTCTTTCTTCAGAATCTGTGATTACCATTGCTTCTGGCAATGAAGCTTGTAAACTATGGTAACCGCATTCTGGTGTATAAGCTGTCACCAAACCTGTACCCGCAGCAAAAGCGCCGCGACATGCTAAGTTTACAGCGCCTATCTTACCATAACTTCCACCCAAAATCATAACATGACCAAAATGTCCTTTATGACTAAACTTATCTCTTGGCTTGTAAATGGGTAATACTTCATGTTTAGAAATTAATTCTGCCTCAGTTTCAGTCTCAAACAAATAAGCTCTATCAATACCAATATCTAAAGCTTCCCATTGCACTGTATATTTGGCTGTTTCTGGCAAAAAGAACACCAATTTGGGAGATTGAAAACTCAAAGTATAACCGGCATAAACCACTGCATCTTCATCATCAACAGCTCTATCCGTATAAAGTCCAGATGGTACATCAACTGATAAGGTAAATGCTTTGGATGCTCTCCATAACATAAATAATTCTTTCACCCAATCTGCAGGTGGACGATTTAAGCCTATACCAAATACAGCATCAACAATAATATCCTTTTCTTCGATTACAATCTCCGAATAGTCTCGACCCGAGCTTAAAACTTTTGGCCAATCTTTAGTTACTGTTTTTATTCTATCGTAATTAACCAGAAAATCTTTAGATCGCGTGTCACTGTAATTAACTATATAAGTTACAACAGAATATCCATGTGTTATTAAATGTCTCGCTAATACCAACCCGTCGCCACCATTGTTTCCTATACCACAAAATACATGTATCGGCACTTGAGCACCTTGCATACGCATATGCATCCAATTAAAAATTTGTGTGCCTGCACGTTCCATCAAATCAGATGAAGAAATGTTTTGACGTTCCTCAGTTATTCTGTCACCTTCATAGATTTGTTCTTTAGAAAATAGTTTCATGTGTATTTATTAAAACTTTAGGTAAAATATTAAGCATCTTTCATTTTTTTAAGAAAGAATTAGTGTTTTTTAAAAATTCACTAAAAACAAAAGATGAGTTTTTTTATTGTTGTAAAAATAATACATTTGACATGTAATGGAGAACAAAAATAACATATCATTAAACCAAATGTCACAGACTTTGTGCACATACACTACAATGTTATTTATTGCTACAATTATGACCCTTAGGGGTGCATTTTAATTATATACTTCCGTCCATTAATTGTCTATATACAGACATTTTGTTTTCTCAAACTATTATTAATTATGAAAGTTCTAAAATTTGGTGGAACATCTGTAGGTTCAACCGAAAATATAAATAAAGTCATCTCAATATTACAACAGCAAGCTGAAGTATCTAACATTGCGGTTGTTGTGTCTGCCGTTGGTGGCATCACTGATAAATTACTCGAAGCTGCAAATTTAGCTTGTGCTAAAGATGAAGCATATATTACCAAATACAACAAAATTTGGTCTAAGCATAATAAAATTATTGAAGGTCTTTTTGAAGGTTCTGGCTTAAAGAAACAAGAAGACAATCTTCATGATTTTATTACAGAGAAACTTGATGAGTTAAAAAATTTACTTGATGGCATCTATTTGATTAATGAATTGTCACCAAAAACGAAAGATAAACTACTAAGCTTTGGTGAAACATTATCTTCAACAATCATCATACTTACACTTAAATCTAGAAATATAGATGCAGTTTTAAAAAATTCGCAAGAGCTTATTGTTACCGATTTAAATTATAACAATGCTATTGTAGATTTTAAAGCCACTGACAAAAACATTTCAGCATTTTTTGAATCAAACTTTAATAAGATTGTCTTATTACCTGGTTTTGTTTCTAAAGCTCATAATGGTGAGATTACAACGCTTGGTCGTGGTGGTTCTGACTATACAGCTGCTATTATTGCTGCGGCTTTAGACGCTAAGGAATTACAAATCTGGACAGATGTTAGCGGTATGTTTACTACCAACCCTAAATTGGTAAAACAAGCCGCACCAATCACAAAATTGTCGTATCAAGAAGCAGTTGAATTATCGCATTTTGGTGCAAAAGTACTGTATCCGCCAACTGTAATGCCAGTATTAAAAAAGAACATTCCTATTGTTATTAAAAACACTATGGAACCTGAAGCAATTGGTACTACAATCACTGAAGACGACCAACTTAATGGTGGCTCACCTGTAAGAGGATTAAGCAATATTGATAATATCGCTTTAATGACCTTGCAAGGTAATGGAATGGTTGGGGTTCCTGGATTTAGCAAACGTTTGTTTGAAGCTTTAGCCCAAGAAAAAATCAATATTATTTTAATTACGCAATCGTCTTCTGAGCATTCTATTTGCTTCGGAATTGCAGATAGTGATGCAGAACGTGCTAAAGAACTTATTGATGCTGTGTTTGAGTACGAAATTGCACTACAGAAATTAGACCCAATTGTAGTTGAAACAGATTTATCAATCATTGCGGTTGTTGGTGATAAAATGAAAAGTCATCAAGGCATTAGCGGAAAAATGTTCAGCACATTAGGTAAGAACAATGTGAATATTAGAGCTATTGCTCAAGGTGCTTCAGAACGTAATATTTCTGCCGTTATTCATAAAAATGATGTCAAAAAAGCATTAAATAGTTTACATGAGCAGTTCTTCGAAATAAAAACCAAACAAATCAATCTATTTATTACAGGTGTTGGTAATGTTGGGCAACGACTTATTGACCAAATAAAACAACAACGCGCTTACGTTAAGGAAAACTTCAAAATCAATTTGAGAGTTGTAGGTCTTTCTAATTCTAGAACCATGCTTGTCAATGATGATGGCATTGATTTAGAAACTTGGAAAGAGGATTTAGCTAAAAGTGAAAAAGCAAGTTTAAATGGTTTTTTTGAGCATGCAAAAACTCTTAATCTTCGTAACTCTGTATTTGTTGATATTACAGCAAACGATGAAGTTGCTAAGATTTATGGTGATTATTTAAAACAGAGTATTTCTGTTGTAGCTTGTAACAAAATAGCGTGTTCTGGTAATATTGAATATTACAATGAACTTAAACAATTATCAAGAAAATATAACGCATCATTCTTATTTGAAACCAATGTTGGTGCCGGTTTACCTGTTATTGACACCTTAAGTCATTTAATTGCTTCTGGTGATAAAGTCAATACGATTCAAGCAGTATTGTCAGGAAGTTTAAATTTCATTTTTAACAACTTTAATTCTGAAACTACCTTCTATGATGTTGTAAAACAAGCCCAAGAAGAAGGCTATACAGAACCTGACCCAAGAATTGATTTAAGTGGCATTGACGTTGCTCGTAAAGTGCTAATTCTAGCTCGAGAAAGTGGACATCAGATTGAATTAAATGAGCTTGAAAGTGACAATTTCTTAACTGATAATGCTATGAAAGCTGATACCGTTGATGACTTCTTCAATACGTTGAAAGATGATGAAGTCTATTATCAAAGCTTATATAAATCTGCGGAAGACAAAAACTGCCAGTTAAAATTTGTTGCAGAATTTGATAACGGAAAAGCAAAAGTTGGATTAAAAGAAATCCCTGAAGGTCATCCATTTTATAACCTCAAAGGAAAAGATAATATCGTAATGTTCTACACACAACGTTACCCTGAGCAACCTATGATTATTAAAGGTGCTGGCGCTGGTGCAGAGGTAACTGCTTCTGGTCTTTTTGCGGATATTATGAGAATTGCTAATAACTAAACTATGAGCAAAGAGATTAGAATATTTTCCCCAGCAACTGTAGCCAATGTAGCCTGTGGTTTTGATGTATTAGGCTTTTGTTTAGATACCATTGGTGATGACATGGTGATTAGAAAAACTGAAGGAAAAGGCATTAAAATCACTAAAATTGAAGGTTACGATTTACCATTTGAACCAGAAAAAAACGTTGCAGGTGTTTCGGCTTTAGCAATGTATGAAGCCTTACAGCCAGATTGCGGTTTTGAAATTGAAATCTATAAAAAGATAAAACCTGGAAGTGGTATTGGCAGTAGTTCTGCTAGCGCATCTGGAAGTGTTTTTGGTATGAATGCGCTTTTAGGCAATCCGCTTAATAAAACTGAGCTTACCAAATACGCCATGAAAGGTGAAGCTCTAGCAAGTAATTGTGAACATGCCGATAACATTGCGCCAGGAATATTTGGTGGTTTTACCTTAGTGAAAAGTGTGAATCCGCTTCAAGTACTTCAATTACCAACGCCATCAGATTTATATGCAACGCTAATTCATCCTCAAATTGAAATAAAAACATCAGAATCTAGAGCGATTTTACCAAATAAGATTCCTTTACAAAATGCCATTACACAATGGGCAAATGTTGGTAGTTTAGTTCATGGACTACACACATCAGATTATGAGTTAATTAAAACTGCTTTAAATGATGTGGTAATTGAACCTTACCGAAAACAATTGATTCCACATTTTAACGATGTTAAATCCTCTGCGCTTTCAGCTGGTGCATTAGGTTGTGCTATTTCAGGTTCTGGACCTTCTATATTTGTATTGAGTAAAGGTGAAAAAACCGCTAAAAAAGTTGAAGAATCGATACGCAGTGCATATTCAAAAACAGATATAGTATTCGAAACGTATGTGTCTAAAATAAATACAGAAGGAATCAAGAGGATCGACGATTGACGAATAATAAAAAACAAAATGAACTACTACTCTTTAAATAAAAAAGCACCAAATACAACTTTCGCTGATGCCGCAGTCAGAGGACTTGCACCAGATAAAGGTTTATATTTTCCAGAATCGATAACACCTTTAGATGCTTCATTTTTTGAAACTATTGAAGAAAAATCAAATGCTGAAATCGCTTTTGAGGCAATTAAGCAATTTATAGTTCCAGAAATTCCTGAGGACGTTTTAAAAACTATTATTGAAGAAACCTTGAACTTTAATTTTCCGGTTGTAAACATCAATGAAAACATTTCTACTTTAGAATTGTTTCATGGACCAACCTTGGCTTTTAAAGATGTTGGTGCGAGATTTATGGCACGTTGTCTTGGGTATTTTAACAAGTCTAACACTAACGAAGTTACAGTATTAGTAGCAACATCTGGTGATACTGGTGGCGCTGTAGCTAATGGATTTTTAGGTGTAAAAGGTGTTAATGTTGTTATCCTTTACCCAAGCGGAAAAGTGAGTGATATTCAAGAAAAGCAATTAACAACACTAAGACAAAACATTAAAGCTTTAGAAGTTGATGGTGTTTTTGACGATTGTCAAGACATGGTAAAACGTGCGTTCTTGGATGAAGAATTGACTAGTAAAATGCAATTGACATCTGCAAACTCTATAAACGTAGCACGTTGGTTACCTCAATTATTCTACTACATGTTTGCGTATAAGCAGTTAAAATCTAAACACAAAGACATTGCATTTTCTGTCCCAAGTGGAAACTTTGGTAATATCTGCGCTGGTATGATTGCACAAAAACTTGGCTTACCTGTAAAACATTTTATTGCGAGTAACAATGCCAACGACACTGTGGTTAATTATATGAACACACAATCTTATGAGCCAAAACCATCTGTACAAACCATTAGCAACGCTATGGATGTTGGTAATCCTAGTAACTTTATAAGAATACAAGAATTACACAACAAGGATTTTGAAGCTTTAAAAGCTAATCTGTCGTCGTATAGTTATACTGATGAAGAAACTAGAGAAGCTTTATTAGAACTCTATAAAGATTACAATTATGTTGCTGACCCACATGGCGCAGTTGGTTATCTTGGTGCTAAAGCACATCTTAAAAGTAATGACGTTCATGTAGTATTTTTAGAAACTGCTCATCCGACTAAATTTTTAGATGTTGTTGCAGATGTTATTAAGGAAAATATTGAATTACCACCTCAAATAATGAGAGTAATGGATAAAGAAAAGGAAGCTACTGCTATAGCAACGTATGATGAATTGAAAATGTTTTTATTGAATGAATAAAAATAAGTTTTCTTAAATTAGACTTAGTCCTTGGATAATCTCAGTATTTGACATTTTATAAAATTTTAAAGATTCCTGCCTTATGTGGGAATAGAAATCATAGAAACAAAACGATTACATATCAGACCTATTTCTGTTAACGATGCAGAATTCGTTGTCGAACTCATGAATTCGCCTGGTTGGTTAAAATACATTGGAGATAGAAATGTGCATACCATTGAAGAAGCTAAAGAATATATTAAAAACAAGGCATTAGTGCAATTAGAAACACATGGTTATACTAATAATGTTGCCATAAGAAAAGTAGATAATGTAAAACTTGGGACTCTTGGAATATATCACAGAGAAGGGAAAGTAGACCCAGATTTAGGTTTTGCATTTCTTCCTGAATTTCAAGGCAAAAGTTACGCTTATGAAGCTGCTTTTGAATTAATTCGTACAGCCAAAAACGATTACGGTTTAACTGAATTAAGTGCTTACACTTTAGAAGAAAATAAAGCCTCTAGAAAACTTTTAGAACGCTTAGGATTTAAAGCCATTGGTAAAGACAATTTACCTCATGACGATGCCGAATTACTACGTTATTATAGAAAATTGGATTTGTAATAATTCATGTTATTTAATTTACCATAGGATAATGCGGTATTCCTTTCTGAATTAGTATCTTCGATTTAAACTAAATCATTAAATCAATTCACAGTGAAAGCATTCATTTCAATACTACTTATAAGTTTAGGCATCACTGCTCAATCTCAGCAGTTCATGCTAGAAACTGCCCTAGATGCTGCTGTAAGTGAAACTTCAGGAATTATTATCCTAAACAATACACTAATTACACATAACGACTCTGGAAACACCAATCAATTATTCGAAATAGATACTTCAACAGGTAATATTAGTAGAACCGTTACTATTACAAACGCCACCAATGTAGATTGGGAAGACATCACTATGGATGACACCTATATTTATATTGGTGATTTTGGAAATAATTATGGTACAAGAACTGATTTAAAAATATATCGTATTGCAATTACAGATTACTTAGCGAGCACATCGGTAACTGCTGATATTATAAACTTTAGCTACAGTAATCAAAACAGTTTTTTTCCAAATCCATTCAATACAAATTTTGATGCTGAAAGCTTGATACATTATAACAGCGCCTTATATGTATTTTCAAAAAACTGGGATGATAATAACACAAACATCTATCAAATTTCAAAATCACCTGGTACATACACCATTAATATGGTTGATACCATAAATGCCCAAGGTCTAATTACAGGAGCAACTTATAATGCTTCTGCAAATGAAATTATGTTAAGTGGTTATGATGCTGATGGAGCATTTTTAATTCAATTAGACGGCTTTCATTCTGGTTTGTTTTCTAATGGAAATATCTCTAAAACTACCATTGATGCACCGAGTAATTATTCACCTCAAATAGAAGCTATTGTGCCATTTAGCGCAACTGAATATTATATCACGGCGGAATCTAGCAACACTTTAAGTCAAGGATTATATAGTATTAATATTTCAACCTTGAACAATAACGAGGTTGACGCGATTGAATTTTCATTTTCACCTAATCCGGCATCCAAAACTATTATATTGAGCCATTACAATCTAAAAGTTAGGATTTATGACATTACCGGGAAACTAGTAAAAACAACGACTGAAAAACGTATTGATATTTCCAAATTTAATTCTGGTGTCTATTTAGTGAAAATTGAAGATTTAAACTCAGACCGTGTTTCTACAAAGCGGTTGATGGTACTCTAATATTTTTCCTTTAGCTTTTAGCAAAATAAATCAACCTAATATTCTTACTAACAACTCTTTAAGCAAATCACCTTGAGGAACTGCATTTGCGCCAACACCTTTACTTTTTACATCAAACTCTCTTAGCAGAGCAATGACAGCACTTACTTTTTTCATTGGGTAATTACGAGCTGCTGTGAGGTATTCATTTACAAAATAAGGGTTGACACGAAGTGCTGAGGCCACACTTCTTGGGTTTTTATCTGTCATACCATGTAAATGCAATAACTGAGAAAAGAAATTGAACAACAATGCTACAGTTACAACCATTGGGTTATCTTTTGGGTTATCCGCAAAATACTTTGCTATTTGAAATGCCTTTATACTGTTGCGCTCACCAACAGCTTTTCGTAACTCAAAATTATTGAAGTCTTTACTAATCCCAATATTCTCTTCAATATGTTCTGGTGTAATTTGAGTACCTTTTGGTAAAACAATTTTTAGCTTATCTAACTCATTATTCACTTTACTCAAATCTGTTCCTAAAAACTCAACAAGCATTTGAGCTGCTTTTGGTGAGATTTCATAACCTTGACCTTTAAGCACTCTTCTTATCCAATCTGGCACTTGATTATCGTAAAGTTTTTTACTTTCAAAAACGACACCACCATTTTTAGAAATCGCCTTATATAAAGCTTTGCGTTTATCTAGTTTTTTGTATTTATAGTTTAGAACCAAAACTGTTGTAGGTTGCGGATTTTCAGCATAAGAAGCTAACTTCTCAATTGTTCTGCTTAAATCTTGCGCTTCTTTTACAATAACAACTTGGCGTTCTGCCATCATTGGATAACGCTTGGCATTACTTACAATATCGTCAACAGATACATCTCTGCCATAAAGCACCATTTGGTTAAAGCCTTTGTCAGCTTCGTCTAAAACATTATTTTCAATAAAATCTGAAATCTTATCAATGTAATAGGCTTCTTCACCCATTAAAAAATAAATAGGTTTAAGATTACCCTGTTTTATACCTGCGACCAGTTGTTTTACTTCGTCCAAATCTGTAAAAATTTTCAAATTCCAAATCCTAAATTCCAAACATCAAAAACTCAAAATGTAAATTTTGAATTTTGGAATTTAAAGATTGTGATTTGCAGTATTCTACATTAACTTTGAAACAAAATGTATAACTGCCTTGCAAGAACTCAACTTTCCTAAGTTTGAATACCGTTTCAAAAGTACAGAAAATAAAGTTTCTATTTTTGATGTCATTCGGAAAAAATTCATCATTCTTCAACCCGAAGAATGGGTTAGGCAACACTGCGTGCATTACCTTATAAATCAAAAGAACTTTCCGAAATCTTTAATCAATGTTGAAAAGGAATTAACCATAAACGGATTAAAGAAAAGGTATGATATTGTGGTTTTTAATAAAGACGGTAGTATTCATTTAATTGTTGAGTGCAAATCGCATTCTGTAGCTATCAGTCAGAGTACTTTTGACCAAATTGCAAGATATAATATGGTCTTAAATTCAGATTATTTAATGGTGACTAATGGGATAAATCATTATTATTGTCAAATGGATTCTGAAGCAGAACAGTACACATTTTTAAGAGATATTCCAGATTATAAGACTAAATAAATGTATCAACTTAGCGACATAGCCATAGTAATTTTAAACTGGAACGGAAAAACGCTTCTAGAGCAGTTTTTACCTTCTGTTGTTAATTATTCAGAAAGTGCTAAAATTTATGTTGCTGATAATGCTTCTACTGATAATTCTGTAGCTTTTCTTTATGACCATTTTCCCGACATTAAAGTGATTAAGAACACAGAAAATGGCGGTTATGCAAAAGGTTACAATGATGCTTTAAAACATGTTAGCGAACCTCTTCTCTGCTTATTAAATAGTGATATTGAGGTCACTGAACATTGGCTTCAACCTATACTTGAAGAATTCAATACTTCTGATGCTGCAATCATTCAGCCTAAAATTTTAGATTTTAAAAAGAAAACGCATTTTGAATATGCTGGTGCAGCCGGCGGATTTATTGACAAATATGGTTATCCATATTGTCGTGGTCGTATTTTTGATTCGCTTGAGGAAGATAAAAATCAATACAATGATACAAGAGCTATATTTTGGGCTTCAGGCGCATGTTTCTTTATAAAAAAAGATGTTTTTGAAACCCTAAATGGCTTTGATGAAAGCTATTTTGCTCATATGGAAGAAATTGATTTATGCTGGCGTGCATTTAATTTAAACTTTAAAGCAAAATATGTTGGCACTTCTACTGTATTTCATGTTGGTGGTGCTACATTGAGTAACACTAATTCTAAAAAAACGTATCTCAATTTTAGAAATAGCTTATATACACTTTTTAAAAACACAGATAAAAATCTTGTCTCAAGACTATTTGTTAGAATGCTACTCGATGGTATCGCTGGAATACGATTTTTAATCCGACTACAACCCAGCTTTTTCTTAGCTATTATTAGAGCTCATTTTTCATTTTATGCTTCATTAAGGCGTTTATTAAATGCTCGTAAACAAATCTCTAAACAGAAGCATTATTTTGAAAGACCATCCATTGTTTGGTCTTATTTTATAAAAGGACAAAAAACATTTTAATCTGTTTATAAAAAGGTTAAAAGTTTTGTTAATCCTAGGCTTCTCCATTTTTCTTTTCTATAATTTTGAGATGTAATCGACAACATTTTTAATCAGAAAACGAATTATGAGAAAATTAGTAGCGTTAAGTATTTTTTCGATGTTATTTCTAGCATCATGTGTGTCAAAAAAAGAGTACTTAACTTTAGAAGAGGAACATCAAAAAACAAAAGATTTATTAAACTCTGCTACGGTAAAGCTAAACAAATGCCTTACCGACGCTGCAGCGGCTCAAGCTAGAGTTGAAACCATGAAAGATCAATTAGAAGATCTACGTAAAGCGAACCAAGATTTAATTGACACCAAAGGAAATCTAACCACCTTAACTCAAAAAGGTGCTGAAAACCTTGAAAAATCATTGGAAAGTTTAAAAGAAAAAGATTTGAAAATTACACGTCTACAAGATGCCTTAACAAAAAAGGATAGTGTTACATTAGCCATTGTATCTAGCTTGAAAAAAGAAGTTGGTATTGATGATCCTGACATTGAAGTGAATGTAGAAAAAGGTGTTGTTTTTATTTCTATTGCTGATAAGTTGTTATTTAAGAGTGGTAGTTACGATGTCACTGATAGAGCAAAAGAAGTACTTGGTAAGGTTGCTAAAGTGATTAATAGCAAACCAGATTTTGAAGCTATGGTTGAGTCACATACAGACAATGTATCTTATAGCAAACCACCATTATTAGACAATTGGGATTTGAGTGTTAAGCGTGCAACATCTGTTGTTAGAGTTTTAGAAGAATTAAAAGTAAATCCGCAACAACTAATTGCGGCTGGTCGCAGTTACCATGTACCTCTAGTTGAAAATGACACTGCCGAAAATAGAGCAAAAAACAGACGTACTCGCATTGTAGTGTTACCTAAAATTGACCAGTTCTACGATATGATAGAGAAAGAAATGAAAAATCTATCTGCAGGCAATTAGATTGCATAATACTAAAACATAAAAAGCCCAATGCAACGCATTGGGCTTTTATTTTAGATTTTGAGTTATTTTAATCTATCATAAGTCTTTACTAGTCTTATAAATTCTGCTCTATAACCTTCTTTATCTTCTCCCCTGCCATTTTCGGCTAATTCTATAACACTTTCGATGTTTGAATTATTATGAAACTTAGAATTTCGAAGCTGCATTCCAAAAAGTGCTACAGATGCTGCAAAGTTCATGTCTTCATCTACTGCGGTTGTTTCATTTTTTTGCACATGCACCATCTCAATACTTTTAGAGCCATCTGGTTTTTTATACCTAAACTTTACTGTAAACAACTCATCACTAAAATCTGCTTTTGTTTCAGATTGGGTATACTTTAAATCATGTATATCTCTAAGATAATCCGTTTTAACACCTCTTGGAATGACCTCATATAAAGCTGTCACAGTATGGCCACTTCCTAATTCACCTGCATCTTTGGTATCATCTATAAAATCTTCATCAGCTAATAATCTATTTTCATAACCAATAAGACGATATGCCTGTACCAAGCTCGGATTAAACTCAACTTGTATTTTGACATCTTTAGCTATGGTGAAAAGCGTACCACCAAATTCTTTACCAAATACTTTTTGAGCTTCTTGCATATTATCTATGTAGGCATGATTACCATTTCCTTTATCAGCTAATATCTCTAGTTTTGAATCTTTATAATTACCATATCCAAAACCTAGGACAGATAAAAAGACCCCTGATTTTCTTTTTTCCTCTATTAGAGTTTCCATATCCTTATCACTAGACGCTCCTACATTAAAGTCACCATCAGTTGCTAGGATAACACGGTTGTTTCCGTTTTTCTTAAAGTTCTTTTCTGCAAGTTTATACGCTAGTTTGATGCCTGCGCCACCTGCAGTAGAACCACCTGATTGCAAGTCATCTAATGCTTGAAGAATTTTTTCTTTATTAGCACCAGATGTTGGCTCTAACACAACACCAGCTGCGCCAGCATATACCACAATAGATACTTTGTCTTTTTCTCTTAATTGATTTACTAATAATCTAAATACACTTTTAAGAAGTGGTAGTTTATTTTGAGAACCCATAGAACCAGATACGTCTATTAAAAAAGTTAGATTAGAAGCAGGCAATTCTTCATTGTCGTATGTTTTTCCTTGAAGACCAATCTTTACTAGTTTAGTATCATTATGCCAAGGTGTTTTAACGACATCTGTATTAATGGAAAATGGATGCTCATCTGTAGGTTGTGGATAATTGTAATTGAAATAATTGACCATTTCTTCTATTTTAACAGCGTCGCTTAGTATTGTTTGCCCATTATTTATCATTCGTCTAACATTACTGTAAGACGCTTTATCTACATCTATGGAAAATGTGGAAAATGGTGAAAGATTTGTTTTTTCGAACTGATTTTCTGTTATACTAGCATATTTTTCATCGTACTGCACGCGATAATTACCTGCTTTTGTATTAATAACAATACAACCATATTTCGCCGATTCCCCAAATTTATCAACCGCTTCAACCGATTTATATACATTCATATGCTCAATATCGTCTGGTTTTATTTGTTTGATTAAGTCGTTATACCCTTTTTGAATAGGCACACCATCAACGATATAAAGGACACTTTCGTTTGATTTCTTAGTTTTTGATCCTCTAATTTTTACGCCTGACATACTACCAGCTAATTGACTAGAAATTTTATCATGAAATGCTCTTTTAGCCTGTCGTCTAAGTTGAGCTTTACTAGGTCCTCTGTGGCTATGACTAATTACAGAACTGACAGATGAAGTCTTAGAATAGCCAACAACCACAACCTCATCTAATTCTGAACCTTCTTCCAAGGCTACATCGTAGATATTAGCTGCACCTATAGTTACTTCTCTTGAATCCATCCCAACATAACTGATAACCAATTTATCACCAACATGTGCATTTATGCTATATTTTCCATCAAAGTTTGTTTGTGTACCGTTGCTTGATCCTTTTATAATAACACTAGCACCAGGTAATGGTAGACCATCACTTGCAGTAGTCACAGTTCCTGTAATAACTTTTTCTTGAGCATGAACAGCTAAAGAAAGAAAAATTGTAAATAAAAATAAGTTTTTCATGATGATTGTATTAAAAGTTCAAAACAAACATAGAGTAGATTGACACGGTTAAAAACTACAAATGAGTAAACAAAACCATCAAATGCATGGCATTTAGTGATTTTTATTCTTTTATGACTGATATAAGCTCAGGAAGCAATGAAATTGCAGTTAGTATGACAGCATTTCCCTTTTTCTTTGTACTGTCATATTTTAAATTTACTTCTGTTTCGACGACTTCAGATTTACGACCAGGCATTCTAATCATAATTACCGTATTTTCAGATCCTTCAACGTAGTTTGTTTGTATAAGCTCATACGCAAGTGTTATTCCGTCTTTTTTGAATTCAGAAATACTTGTTTTAGGATGTTCCACAGCATATAAAATTTTCTTCAAGTCTGTCGCAGCAACTTGACTCAACATCAACCCATTAAAATTAGAATATGCTACAAAGCTTATTTTATCTGTGTCGTTAAGTCGTTTTGATAATAATCTAAAAGCTTGTTTTAATATAACACTGTCTTCAACATTGAAATTATCAGAATAGGTTTCTATTAAAAATACAATGTTTTTGGTTTTGGTAGAATCCTTTTCAATACTGTAATGTTCTACAATAAATGTTATGAGTTCGTCTACTGATGTTGACTCGGTTTCAACATTTTTCTCTTGTGCACTAACTGTGAAACAAAATAGTACAGCTAGACTAGAAATAATTAGTGTTTTCATTGGTTTGGTGTTTAAAGTTTACATAAAACTAAACACACTAATACCAAAAAGAAACTGAAAATGAGCTAACTATACTTTCGGTTGAGTTAACTAATCAATTACAGCACTGACTGTTTTATCGCGTTGTATTTTACCATTTACAGTTTCTACAAAACGATCTATAGTATATATTTTCTTAGGTAATTCGAACTTAGTTAAACCTTTTAATTGTTTCACTCTCTTTTCTATACTTTCTATAGAATCACGAGGGTTTTCAACAATAAGAATCAGTTTTTCACCAAGAGCTTCGTCTTCTTCTCCTGCAACAATAAAACGGTTATCTATGACAACTTGTAGCTTTTCTTCAATTTGCTCTGGGAATAACTTTACGCCACCAGAGTTAACGACATTGTCGTAACGCCCTAATAACTGAAAACTAGTTGCATCGTTTAACTCCACAATATCATTTGTTACAATTGGTTCATCGTGTAATCTGTCTGCATGTATTACCAAACAATCTCTTTCATCTTGAGAAAACTCAACATTAGGCAAGGCATAAAAGTATTGCTCAGCTTCAACAATCTGAGAAGGTAATCTTCTCACTGCAACATGTGTCACAGTTTCCGTCATGCCATAAGTTTCGTAGAATTTTGACCCACTCAATCTAATACGTTCTAATAAAGGTTTAGTCACCTTAGAACCACCAACAATAATTGTCTCTATGTTTTTTGTTTGATTAATGATATTCTTTAGTTGCAACGGAATCATCGCACAAAAATCATATTTCTTATCATAATTGAAGAGCGGATGCGTAGTTGGCTCTACAAAGTCTAACTCTAGACCTAAAATCATTGCTCTAACTAGCATCATCTTACCTGCTATATAATGGCTTGGTAAACAATCTAAAGCTCTATCACCTGGTATTAACCCAAAGAAATCACCCGTAGCAATGGCCGAGTTCACCATGGCTTGCTTCTGTATCTTTATAGATTTAGGTTTTCCTGTAGATCCTGAGGTGTTCACATATAAATGATCCTCATTATTTAACCAATCTATAAGAAAGTTACCTGTATTCTTTTCGTAGGCCTCACCTTCTTTTATTAAACTGTATGCTACTTCTTTAAGATCTTCAAAATTGTAATGAAGTCCATTTAATTTAAATCTATTATGAATCTTATCGTATGTAGGTGTCATTATTCTATAATTTTATAATCCTCTTTTATTGGCTCTGTTACTTTACCAAATAAACGTTCTTGCCAATTCTTCCAACCGTATCGTTTTGCTAATATAAATAGCATTATTGGGTAAATCACTAATACTGGTATTAAGATATCGCTAACAATACTCATTGATGGTTCTGCTGTATTCAAGAAAATAGCATCTGTTTGCAATGCTGTCCAGTCTGCCGTAACTAATAATGCTGCCAATAAATTGTTACCCAAATGAAAGCCTAAGGCTAATTCTAAACCATCATCCATTAATGTCATTATTCCCAACAATAAACCTGTACCAATATAGAAAATCATCATTTTCCAAAAACCAATAGCTGCAACTTCTGGGTTAGCACTATGTGCAATACCAAAAAGTATAGACGTTAAGATTAGCGGAAACCATCTATTTTTTACAATAATACCTATATGCTGCATCAAGTAACCTCTGAATAGGTATTCTTCTAAACCTATTTGAAATGGAAATAATAGAATACTTACCAAAAACAAAATGCCAAACTTCATGGGATCAAATTGTAGCACCAACTCCGAAGAATCCGCTGAATACGCAATTAAAAAGCTACTAACAGTGAAAATAGTAATCATCATAAACGAGAAGAATACTCGTCCATAATCTACCTTATCTCTTGCCGTAGTTAAGGACAAGATACTGCGTTGATGCACGTATTTCACTAATAAAAATAGTAGTCCTATAAGCACAACAAAAGGTATTAGATTCATTGTTAAGCTTATTATTGGCGGAATGTTTTTCATGATGTCATAAGCCGCATCTAACTCACCAGGATCAGCAAACAAGTAATAGATAAAGTTTAAGAGAAATACACCACCAACCAGTGCAGTTGTGAGTATAACCATCCAGATTTCTCGCTGACCTTTATATGCTTGTTGTATATAATTCATATGTCTAAATTAAATTTCCAATCTTCTTCTTTATCATAGTTTAAATCACCATTTCTCACTGCTAATGGTGAATCAAAATTATTTGTAAATAAACTTCCTGTACCAAGTCCTTGTGGCATTTTGCTATCTAAGGTATATGTCCATTGTGCAATGGCATTAAGACCAATATTGCTTTCTAAAGCACTAGTAATCCACCAACCTATTCCTAAGTTTTCCGATGCATTAATCCATTCTTGACTACCATTATATCCACCAACTAAACTCGGTTTTAATATGACATATTGTGGTTGAATTGTTTGTAACAAGTTTTCTTTTTTAGTTACAGAAAACACACCTATTAATTCTTCATCTAATGCAATAGGTAATGGTGTTGTTTCACAAAGCCGAGTCATTTCTTCTATTTGACCTTGTTTAATCGGTTGTTCAATAGAATGCAAATCTAATTCTGCAAGTCTCTTTAACTTTTCCAAAGCTTCATGAGGTGCAAAAGCGCCATTGGCGTCTACTCGAAGCTCTATATCTGAAGCCGAAAACTCTTTTCTTATAGATTTAAGTAGTGATAATTCAGTCTGAAAATCAATAGCACCTATCTTCATTTTTATACAATCAAAACCTGCTTCAATCTTATCTTTAATTTGTTGATTCATGAAGCTTTCGCTTCCCATCCATATGAGTCCATTTATGGGTATTACAGCTTCACCATTTGTGAACGCCGATGGAAACAATTCAAAAGACGTTTCACTATTCAAAGATTTAAAAGCTTGTTCTAAACCAAATTGAATACTTGGGAATTCTATAAGTTCATTGACCAACTTCTCTAGTCCTATATGTATATTATCACAAACCCATTGTAATTTGGTTTCGTAATCTGTTCTATCATCAATACTTAAACCTCTAAACAAACCACATTCCCCAATACCAACTTTATCTTCATCAGCAAGCTTAATAAACCATGTTTCTTTGGTTTTTAAAACGCCTCGTGATGTCCCACTAGCTTGTTTAAAATTGAGTATATATTGTTTGTAATTCGCTTTCATATTGAATTTCAAAAATAGTAATAGTATTTGTATTTTAGAGGCAAATCGAAGACTGATGCAAGATCCCGAATTTCCAAATATTATACTATACACCATACCCGTTTTTATTTTAACGATGCTTATTGAACTCTTTCTAACTACAAGAGAGCAACTTAGACATGTAAAGGGCTACGACACTAAAGATGCTTTTTCATCTATAGCTATGGGTTTGGGTAACGTTATTATTGGTTTTGCGAGCAAAGCAATTATACTTTTAGCTTTCTTTTGGATATATGATAATTTCAAATTCTTTGAAATTCCAGTGGCTTGGTGGTCTTTTACCTTACTCTTTTTCGCTGATGATTTATCGTATTATTGGTTTCATAGAGTTTCGCATGAATGTCGCTTCTTTTGGGCTTCGCACGTCGTGCATCATTCATCTCAACATTACAATTTGAGCACTGCTCTAAGACAAACTTGGTCTGGCAGCTTTTTCAGCTTTGTGTTTTGGCTTTGGTTACCTTTGGTAGGATTTCATCCTGCAATGATTATGCTTCAGATGTCCGTAAGTTTATTATATCAATACTGGATACACACCGAAACTATAAACAAACTTCCAAAATGGTTCGAAGCTACATTTAATACTCCTTCGCATCATAGAGTGCATCATGGCAGTAATCCTTTATATCTTGATAGAAATCACGCGGGAATTCTAATTATATGGGACAGAATGTTTGGAACATTTCAACCAGAACTTGAAAATGAAAAAGTGGTTTACGGATTGGTGAAAAATATTAACACCTACAACCCAATCAAAATTGCATTTATTGAATGGGTTTACATGCTTAAAGATGCTTTTTCTGGAAAGAAGTCTATAAAAAACAGACTATTATACCTCATAAAACCACCAGGCTGGAAACATGATGGCACAGGAAAAATGAGTGATGACCTAAGAGAAGAATGGTTACAAGAAAACTCTAACTAATATGTATTTTGATAATAAGGTTATTTGGATTACTGGTGCCTCTAGTGGAATAGGCAAAGCACTCGCCATAGCGTTTTCAAAATATAATTGTAAAGTCATTTTATCAGCAAGAAGAGAAGCTAAACTTGAAGAGGTAAAGCAATTATGTTCAAATCCTGAAGCTGTAGCTATTATTCCATTTGATTTGGCACATTACAATATAATGCAATCTGTTGTTGAAAAGGCCATTTCTGTTTTCGGCACCATAGATATTCTCATTAATAATGGAGGTATTAGTCAACGCTCACTTATCATAGATACGAGTATAGAAGTAGATAAAAAACTAATGGAAGTCGATTATTTAGGTACAGTAGCGTTATCTAAAGCGGTTTTACCACATTTTGTTGCTCAAAAGTCTGGACATTTTGTGACAGTAACAAGCCTCATGGGAAAATTTAGCTCGCAGTACAGGTCTGCTTACTGTGGCGCTAAACATGCATTGAATGGTTTCTTTGATGCTTTACGTTTAGAGCACCAAAAAGACAATATTAATGTTACCATGATTTGCCCGGGATTTGTAAATACTAATGTTGCTCGAAATGCTTTAACTGGGAATGGTACTGCTCTTAACACACAAGATGAAGCAACAAACAACGGATTAGATGCCGATGTGTTTGCCCAACGCATGATAAAAGCCATCCGTAAAGAAAAATTTGAAGCTTATATTGGTAAGTTTGAAAAAATTGGTGTCCTAGTAAAACGTATTTCACCTAAACTACTTCATAGAATTACTTTAAAAAGTAAGGTGAGATAGTTCTGTTTATATTTCCATAGAAGCGCCGATATCAAGAAGTTTTAATGTTCTCAACTTCGAGTCAAATTTGGCTTTTGCTCTTACTTTATCAATTTCTATATATCCAAAAGTATCATAATGATAGCCAAGTACTCTGTGTACATCTAAAAACTTACTGGCTGTTATTGCATCGTCCACATCCATTGTAAAATTCCCACCAATTGGAAGCACTGCAATGTCTAAATCAAACTGTCGCCCTACAAGTTTCATATCATACGTCAAAGCTGTATCACCAGCGATATAAATAGATTTAGACTTACTCTTTTCGCCATAGGTTTTTATTACAAAACCTCCTGGTTGTCCACCATAACTTCCATCAGGAAAAGATGATGTATGAATGGCGTTTACATATTTAAGCTTACCAAATTCAAATTCCCATGAACCACCATGATTCATTGGATGTCCGTTAAACCCTAAGTTTTGATAATGCGTTACGATTTCATAATTAGAAACGATAATTGCATCTGTACGTTTTGCTATCGCTTCAACATCTAAAATATGATCTTGGTGGGCATGAGTAATAAGAATATAATCTGCTTGTATTGTATCTATATCTATGTGAGAAGCCTTCTCATTACCAGTAATAAATGGATCTACCAGTACATGAATGTCATTAATTTGGATGCCTAAACAAGCATGACCGTAAAATGTAATTTTCATAACTTAAACTATTTATTGTAAAATCATAAACTGTCTTTTCTTTCTACCTGAACTCATCATTATGAATTTTCCTTCTTCGAAAGTACCAAAATATGGTAAGTAAAATGTTTTACCTTTATTATCTTGAATCTTTCTGTAAGTAACCTCACCAAATTTATCATACACAATATCATACAGTGAGGTTGACTCAAACCAACCTTTAGACACCTTAGTTCTTCCGTCTTTCTTTTCTAACAAATTCTTTCCTGAATTCAATAACACATGAAGCTCGTCATCTTTAACAAAAGCATTATAAGATGGTGCAGTTGCTCTTTTAAATATACTTCTACCCCAATCTAATTGACCAGAACTATTAAATTTTAATATTAAGATATCATCATAGTGATATACAGTTTGCCAATAACCACCATTCATTCCATTATTAACATATACTTCTGTAATGTAAAATTCTTCTGCTAACAAATAAGTATTTCCTTGCGTATCTTCAAGGATATAATCAATATAAAAACTGGTTAACTCTTTACCTTTACCCTTTTTCTTTGAGCCTCTTTTGTCACCAAATAAATCCTCATACACGTTTAAAGGTAATTCATAATTGTTCTTTCTAGATATAGAAAAATTCTCTGAATCTATTATAAAGTTACAACCACCTTTAATATTACCACTTCTTTTTTCTGAATAAAAACCAATGAGGTGTAACTCATCTTCAATTATTGAAATATTTAAACTTCTTATATGTTCTTCATCTAATCCTATGATAAGATCTTGGGTATTGCCATCTGTAATCTTATTTAAAACGAAATCATAATTTGCTTCACCTTTTTTCTTTTCTTTCTTGCCCTCCTTATACAACTTACCAACAACAAACACCTCGCCATTATCATTAACAGAAATATCATTGTGCTTAAAATGTTTCTCTTTATGTTTTTGATAGCTCTTGGTAAAAAGTAATTGTAGCGAAGTTGCATCAAAAACTCTAACTGCATAATCATTTACATCTTTGTAAATATTATCAGTTGCGATAGCCAAATACTGACCATTTGGTGAAATGGCAAAACTTGTTTGCCTATCATTTCTATTTCCAAATAAGTATCGCTTTTTTGCTACAGTAGCCTTAAAAAGCAATTTTTTACTGTGACTACCACTTGAAATATCGAAAATATGACAATAAACTTCACGCTCTTTTGCTTTTGGAGAAAAAACTGTAAACACCTTAATTTTATCATCATACACGACCTCACCAACATACTTTTCTTTTTTATTACTTTCAACAACAACACTATGCTTTTTGTTTAAATCAGCATCAAACACATCAAAAAGTATATCTCTTTTGCTCTCTCTTACAATACCCGTAGAACCATTATCTGTTGTATGAATTGTCAGTACATCTCTTGCTTTAACTTTATCCTTAAACTCGGCACTTTCACTTACTTTAAGTGTTGTTCTTTGTCCATAACTGATTAAAGTAATTGCGAACAATACTAGAGTTAAAAGATGCTTCATGTCGACTGATTATTTTGAAAATTTAGATAGTTAAATATAAAGTAAAATACTTAGAGTAATTTACTTTTATTAAAGTATATATCCTATACCCAATAAAATAGAAAACAAGAACGTTGATAAGGCCAAAACTTTTAATTGACTATCAAAATCACTTGGTTGTTTGGCAGCCTTAATCTTTAGTAAATGTATAGTAAATGGTAAAAACGCGATTAAAAAGAGTAAATTAAAGTACGAGACATAATAAAACACGCAAAACAATACTGCCATTAACATCGCACCGCCTACTAAAAGGAAATGATATTTTTTGGCTTTAGATAAACCTAATTTAACAGCCAATGTTATTTTACCAGAGTTCTCATCTGACTTAATATCTCTCATATTATTGAGATTAAGTACACCAACACTTAATAAACCTAAACTTATTGCAGGCAGAATTACTAAATGATCGACTGTATGACGGTACAAAACATAACTTCCAATAGTACTAACTAAACCAAAAAATACAAATACAAAAACATCACCTAGTGCTCTATAACCATATGGCGATTCACCCATTGTGTAATTTAGCGCAGCGTACATAGCTAATCCGCCCAAAAACAAAAACAACAATAGAAAAAGAAAGTTGGTTGGTCCAAAAGCTCCCCAAATCAAGCATACTGTAAACATGATAACTAATACCACATTAAATTTGATGGCTTCCATCATTTCTTCAGGAGTAATATCACCACTTTGTACGGCTCGCATTGGTCCGACTCTATCGTCATTGTCAGCACCGTTTGCACTATCACCATAATCATTTGCAAGGTTCGATAAGATTTGAAGTGCCACTGTGGTTAAAATAGCTAATCCTAATACCCAATAGCTAAATTTACCATTATAAAAAGCAAATGAAGTACCTAAAATAATCCCAGAAACTGATAATGGTAACGTCCTTAAACGAAATGCAGAAATCCAAGGTTTTAATTTTCTAAACATAAAAGAAGTTACTTTGCAATATCAAGGAATCCATTTTTTTTCAAAATTCGGCTTGCGTTTTTCAAGAAAAGCATCTCTACCTTCTTTTGCTTCATCTGTCATATAAGCTAAACGAGTCGCTTCACCTGCAAAGACTTGTTGGCCTACCATACCATCATCGGTAAGATTCATGGCGAACTTCAGCATTTTTATAGAGGTAGGTGACTTTGCTAATATTTCTTGAGCCCATTCATAAGCCGTATCTTCTAATTCAGCATGAGGAATTACAGCATTTACCATACCCATCTCATATGCTTCTTGTGCTGAATAATTCCTTCCTAAAAAGAAGATCTCACGCGCTTTTTTTTGACCTACCATTTTTGCTAAATACGCTGATCCGTATCCGCCATCAAAACTTGTAACATCTGCATCAGTTTGTTTAAAAATAGCGTGTTCTTTACTTGCTAATGTTAAATCACAAACCACATGCAAACTGTGTCCCCCACCTACTGCCCAACCTGGTACAACAGCAATAACAGCTTTAGGCATAAAACGAATAAGTCGCTGTACTTCTAGTATATTAAGCCTGTGATATCCATCTTTACCCACGTATCCTTGATGTCCTCTCGCTTTTTGATCACCACCAGAACAAAAACTCCAAACGCCATCTTTCGTAGAAGGACCTTCAGCTGATAATAAAACTACACCAATATTTACGTCCTCATTTGCATCATAAAAAGCCTCATATAACTCACTAGTTGTTTGTGGTCTAAATGCATTTCTTACATTAGGTCTATTAAACGCTATCCTCGCTACACCATTGCATTTATGATACGTGATATCTTCATAAGTCTTGGCGACTTTCCAGTTAATTTCGCTCATCTTTTTTTAAAAAATTTGAACACAAATGTAACAATTAAAAGGCACTATTTCTAAGGAAATAACTAATCTTTAGTTATACCCTAACTTTCAGATTTTCAAATATTTTGAATATTTAATTAGTCTAGTAATTATGGCTGAGTATTGATTATTATTTTTTTTAAAAATTAGAGTTTAATTCAATCTCTGATAAAAACTACTTGATGATAATTGCTTAGGAGTAAGGATATAATAAAATTAGTCAGCTAATCTAATTCCATCTTCACTTATCGTTATAAGTCGATCTTTATACAAAGCGCCTATCGCTTTTTTAAAGCTCTTTTTACTCATTTGCATTTGCTCTTTAATTATTTCAGGGTCTGACTTATCATGAAGTGGAATAAAACCACTATTATCCTTTAATTCATTTAGAATGAATTGTGCATTTGGTTCAATATTTCTATACCCAATCTGACTTAGAGAAATATCAATCTTATTATCGTGGCGAATTTTCTTAACGATACCCTTTAATCGGTCACCAACACTTATATCCTTATAAATATCATCTTTAAAAACCAAGCCCAAATGTTTCTTATTTACAATAACATTCATACCTATTTCTGATGGATGTGACACAATAATGTCTACTTCTTCAAACTTTGAAACTGTCAACTCTTTATTATCTAGAAAACGATTGGTTTTACTTGATGCGACCAAACGGTCTGTTTCATCATCTAAATAGCAATAGACCAAATACCAACCACCTGCTTTCATTTTAAAAGCCTGTTCTTTAAATGGACAAAACAATTCCTTTACTAATCCCCAATCTAAGAAAGCACCATACTTGGTCACCTGATTACATCGTAAAAATGCAAAATCACCTTTTTTTATAAATGGATTGTCTGTAGTTGCAACCAAACGTTCTTCATTATCTAAATAAATAAATACTTCAATCTTTTCACCAAGATCAAAAACTTCTGGTACATACCTATTTGGTAAAAGCACTTCATTGTCTTCACCATCACCCAAAAACAAGCCTGGTTCAGTATCTCTAAGTATTTCTAAAGTATTGTATTCTCCAATATGTATCATGCTGCAAAGGTATTTATTAATGTGAGATAGCGAAAAAACAAAAGCGTTATAATTATATATTATAACGCTTTATTATTCTAAGGTAAAAATTTACTTCTTAGTAAACAGATTCTTTTCCGTAATGCTTAACTAACATGTAGTAGACTACAGCTCTATATTTATTTCTATTTGATTTTCCATAAGTTTCCATTACAGAATCAATTGCACCATCTAAATCGTCACCTTCAGATAATCCTAACTTTTTTATTAAAAAGTTGTTCTTAACTGTTGCTAATTCTTTATCATCAGAACCAGAAACCGTAGATGAATCTGCATTATAAATAGAAGGTCCTAAACCAACTGTCACTTTAGTTAATAAATCCATGTCAGCATCTACTCCACATTTTTCTTTTAAATCTGCGGCGTACTTAGCGATTAATTCATCTCTTTTACTCATTTGAATAGTATTTTTTAGTTAATATTTTCTTCTACTTTTTAAAGGTAGTCAATTTTTAGACACATAAAAAAAAAGGAAGTCACATCTTAATAATAACTTTACCTTTAACCTTACACATGTGAATTAAAGTCAGTTTATTAAATTTTAAACAAGAAAGCTGATTTATTTATTTTATATAATTGAAATAATTTAGTAACACTTCATCATTTTTTGTTGATGGTGTGAAAACTTCAAGGATTTTAGGTTTATTTGATGCTTGGTAAAATACCTCTAAAGCATTTTTTAAATCAGACCTATCGGACACTGATTGATATTCAAAATTGTGCATAGCACAAAGATGCTCAGCCGTCAATTGATGCTTAGTTTCAAAATAAGTGTCAAAATTCTCAGTATTCTTGTGCCCTGGAAGAATTCTGAATATCCCACCACCTTCGTTATTAATTATGATAATTCTGAAATTACTTGGCATATAGTTATTCCAAAGAGCATTACTATCATAAAAGAAACTTAAATCACCAGTAATAAAGGTGACTTTCTTGCACGAACTTACTGCTGCACCAATTGCGGTGCTCGTACTACCATCAATACCACTTGTACCACGATTGCAAAAGACAGTAATATCTTTTCTTAATTGAAATAATTGAGTATACCTTATAGCTGAACTATTTCCTACTTGTAATTGGGTATTTTTGGGTAAAGCTTTTAGTATCTCATTGAATACGATAAAATCAGAATACGGAATGGTTTTTAGGTATTCCTCATGCAATTTTCTTCGTTTATCGCGCACCGCTAGCCAAGTAGATTTATAATCACTTTTTATATGATGCGTCACTTTAGATAAAAATTCCTTCAGGAAGGTATTCGGTTTTAGTTTAATATGTTTTGTTAGACTAAAAAAGGTATCATTAGCTCTGAACAAATCTACATGCCAGTGTTGATTTGGCTTATATTGTCGTAAAAATGCTTTAATTTTTTTTGATACAATTAAGCCCCCAAAAGTGAGTAAAATATCTGGTTGTAATCTCTTAAAATCTGCTTCTTCTAGTGGTGCAATTATCTTATCAATACCAGGTAGAATGTCTTTATTGTGTAAATTGGATGTTGTCTCGGTAAAAACAACAACACTATCTTCATCAACCAATTCCTGTAAATATTGGATTTCTATAGAGTTAGGTTGTAAAACCCCTACTAATATCATCTTACGTTTTGCGTTATGCCAAACATCAACCAAACTCTTTATCTCAAAATCATCAACAACCTCTTTTATCGTTTTTAAATTAAATGGTTTTGGTGCAATACTTAAAGAATCAACAGTTTCATATAATGGTTCATCAAAAGGAATATTAACGTGTACTGGTCCCGATTTCATTCTAGCAAACGTAATAGCCTCGTGAATTTCGGATTCATTGTATGTTTGAATATCTTTTTGAAGCCCTAAAAAACGTTCGAGTTTATTTTCAATATTCTTTATTAAAGGCACCTCTTCTACATTGACCTTTTTATCATCTCTTAAATCTAACTTTAGATTTGCACTATAAATGACATGTTCTCCATAAACATCTTTTTGTTTTATGGTTTGTCCATCACCAATATCAATTAAATGTTTAGGCCTATCTGCAGATAGCACAATAAGCGGAATATTACTATAGAATGCCTCTGAAACTGCAGGATAATAATTTAACAATGCACTGCCTGAGGTACATACAACCGCAGTTGGCTCTTGCGTTTGTTGTGCAATCCCAAGAGCAAAAAATGCTGCACATCTTTCGTCTACAATACTATAACACTTAAAGAAATCATCATTTGTGAAGCCAATTGTAAGTGGTGCATTTCTGCTTCCAGGTGAAATAATTATATGCTTAACATTATGTGTCTTACATAAGGTTACTACAGTCTGAGATAAGGGAATACTAGAATGCTTCATCAGAATGCAAAAATAATGATATCCCTAATTTTAACCCAATATATTGTTTATGGTTTTTGTTTTATTAACTGTTTCAAGCCATTCTCTTTCAGGATCAGAATCTTTTGTGATTCCGCCACCAACATAAACAATGGCCTTAGTACCAATCAACTGCATACATCGCAAATTGACATAAAAGTTTGAGACTGTCTTTAAAGTACCATACGCACTATTTTCAACGTTTCTTCTGTTGGGATTTCTAGTTTTTGATTGCTTCAAGTTTAATTCCCCTAAAAATCCAGTATAATAAGCTCTATTGTAATTTTCGTTATGTAGTATGAACTCTTTAGCCTTTGATTTAGGAAAACCACAAACGGCAGGTGTAGGGTGCAACGCCTCAACTATTGATTTTAAATTAGCTTTCTTTACTAAACTTGTAACATAAGTTTTGAGATGAAATAAGTTGCCTGCACTAACTGTGTTTGTATTAGATACATTTATAGAACTAACATGAGGCTTTACTTGATCAATAATGTAATCTGTAACAATTTGCTGTTCTTCATATTCCTTTTCTGACCATACTGCTTTTTTACCATTTTGAGGTTGTGTTCCGGCTAATGAAATTGTGGTGAGTTGTCTTCCTTCAACCTTAAATAACAGTTCTGGTGTAGCACCTAACCAAAGACCAACTTTTGGATGATACCAACAATACACCATTGCATTTTTATACGTATTAAACAAACGCTTAAAAATATCTAATGGATGCTCCTTTACATTATCTTTTTGCACTTTTCTAGATAAAACAACCTTTTTAAGATTACCATTAGTAATGGCCTTTATTCCTCTCGTCACAAGTTCTAAATGCTCTTGTTTTTTTATATCATTGAGTGCTGTATTTGAGAATGGGTCTTGAGGTAATTGTGAAATTTCAATTGAATGATGTTCACAACTGTCAACTGAGAATATAATACTTTTATGACTTAAATCGAATGGGGCAAAAACAAATCCACTTTCAGTAAAATTAGATGTCGTATTCAGCACATTATCTTTTTGCAACCAACATTTTATAATAGAGTTGATTGGTCTGCTGTAAACAACAAATGGCAATTTGTTTTGGTATTGCTCATATAAACTCTCAAAAAAAGAATCTATAGTCATGTATTACTTTGATTTTGGTAAAGAAATAGTAGATAATCTACATACAGAAATTAAATTATCTGATTCGTCAGTGACCTTGATATCTAACAATTGTGTTGTTCTGCCTTTATGTAAAAAAGTCGCTTTAGCGTACACAAATCCATCTTTTACACTTTTTAAATGATTCGCTGTAATCTCAATACCTCTCACAAAAAACTTTTCTGTATCAATAAAAATATGAGAAGCAAAACTACCAACACTTTCTGCTAACGCAGCAGTTGCGCCACCATGCAAAACACCGTCTGGCTGATGTACTTTTGGTGTCACAGGCATTCTAGCTATAAGAAAATCTTCACCAAAATCAACAACCTCAATACTAAGTGTTTCTAGTAAAGTGTTCTTAGAAACAGAATTAGCCTTCTCTAATAATTCTTCTTTAGATAATTGCATTATAAAAGTGTATTTTTAAAGTCGAACACAAAAATACTGAAAGTCCTAGGAAAAATGAATGCCCAAGAAAAAGAAATCAATTACACTACCTCCAACTCATACTCTACGCTCAATACACTTACAAAAGACACAAAAAACGTATGGTTTGTGTGTCATGGCATGGGTTATCTCAGTCGTTATTTTCTTAGGTATTTTAAAGGACTTAATGCACAAGACAACTACATTATAGCACCTCAAGCACCAAGCAAATATTACATTCAACCTAAGATGCATGTTGGTGCAAATTGGTTAACTAGGGATGAGACCGAAACTGGTATGCAAAACATACTTAAGTATTTTGATGCCATATTTGAAGCTGAAAACATTCCAGAACACTGTAATCTTATTATTCTTGGTTATTCTCAAGGTGTCAGCGTAGCAATGCGATATATTGCTCATAGAAAATTAAATTGTTCCCAACTTGTTTTACACTCTGGTGGCATACCAAAGGAATTAAATACTGAAGATTTTAATCATTTTAAGGGAAAGGTTTCTATCGTTTATGGTACAGACGATGAATACTTAAACGAAGAACGAATCGCTTATGAAACCAACCGTGCCAATGAATTATTTGGTGATGTTCTTAAGGTTATTCCATTTGATGGCAAACACATCGTCAATATTGATATTATAAATAGTCTTGTTTAATGCCTACAACACCAACTCTCGAAAATACTCGTGTAAGACTTAGCCCTCTAACTTTAGACAATTATCACAATCTAAATACAATTGCAAACGAAAAGGACTTAATCTACTATTCACCTAGCAATATTTCTACACCTGAAGCTCTTAAAGATTATGTTGAAATTGCTATTAGGGGCAATGAAGAAAGAACTATCATACCATTTTTGGTTTTTGATAAAGCCTCTCAACGTTATGCTGGAAGTACAAGATTTGGATCGATTAATTGGAAAAATAAAGTACTACACATTGGTTGGACATGGATAGGACAAGAGTTTCAAGGCACTGGATTGAATAAAAACATGAAGTTTTTAATGCTTAAATATGCCTTTGAAACCTTAGAGTTTGAAAAAGTAGAATTTCGGATTGATGAGCGCAATAAAAAATCGCGTAAAGCGGTTGAAAAATTAGGTGCCACTTTAGAAGGCATCTTAAGAAAGGATGTACTTATGAAAGATGGATTTAGACGAAGCACTTGTTGCTATGGTATATTAAAAGAGGAATGGCCACTTATTAAAATGACCATTTTTAAGAATTTCTAACTTGTCTGTTGAAACGTTTTGTTCTTTTCTTTAAGGATTGCCAGTTGTTTTTCTAAAAACGTGATGGCTTGTTCTGTCTTAATACTAGCCTTAGATCTAAAATCTTTGAACTCCTCTTTAAACTTTTCTTTGCCTGACTGAGCAGTTTTTGACAAATCCTCTTTTACTTCAGCAAGGTCATCTGTGATTTGATCCTTTATTTTTAAACCTTCTTTTTTAAGTTTATCGCGAGTATCTTTTCCTTTTTCTGGCGCTAGTAATACACCTATTCCCACACCGATCATCGTTCCTAGTACTATAGTTGCTTTATGTATCATAATTCTTTAATTTAGGTATTGAACCTCATTTATTGTATTAGTAGTAAAACTTAACTGATAGTTACAAACAAATTGAATGCAAAACATTTAAAACTAAAACATTTAATTATTACTGCAAATGTGAAATAAAAACTAAGTTATCACTATTAGCCATTCCATTAGGGTTACAACCCAATTTACCTTCTGGGATTTCTATTCCTAACGCTTCATAATGTGAAATCCAACCTTTATGAAACGAATTTGTTTCTGGATTTTTAAAAGTCATTGGCTCTAATTGAAAAATAGAATCTTCTTTAAATAATTCATAAATATATTCTGAACAATAATAACCTTCATCTTCAAAAATATATGTGGTATTATAGGGGTTTCCTAATAAGTCTTTTGCATGTTGAATTGCTTTATCTATTTGAGAAGATGTAATATTACTAATTCTATATACATCTGTTTTGTATGTATTATCATCCTTGCTTAACAAAAACGCTTTTATAGATTCCCTAACAACACCTTTTCCTAAATCAGAATGATATACAACCACTTCGTCATCTTCAATGGCACAAATACCCATATGTGTATAGTTAGTAGACTGTTTGGTTTGTGTAACTTCATTTATAGCTTCAGACAATTCACTACTGTGAGCACCTCTAAAGATGATGTCGCCATTTTTAATAATTGATTTTTGATTACAACTCATGACAAGTGTAACAAAAGCCCATAGAAACAAACTTTTCTTGTTAAACATCTATTTAATCGTATAAATATTACTTCAATCGAATATAAGACTAATATTTATTTTAAATCTCTATTTTCTCGCAATCTAAATCAACAACCCATGAAAATTTTTACCACAATCCTACTACTTGTTTGTATTAATTTATCTTTTTCTCAAGAAATTACTGAAGATGACGGCCTTCATTTTTTAACTGGAGTTGCCATTTCTTCTGGCACATATGCTTTTGTCTATTCTAGAACCCAAAATAAAAGCAAAGCGTTTTGGTATAGTTTGGGTCTATCTACATTTGCAGGTTTAGGAAAAGAAGTTTATGATGGTTATATAATTGAAGGTAAATTTGACACAAGTGAATTACTATCTACAGTTTTAGGCGGTTTAACAGCTAGCTATACCTTCAATATTTTTACAGGTAAACGTAAAAAGAAAAAGCAAGAAGAAAAAAAGCTGGTCTATCAAAGATTATAAAAAGCTGTAATAACCACACTTTAGATAGGCACCTTCTGGAAACCCAATTGGGTGGTCTACATCATGTTCTGTTTTCATCATAATTTCAAAGGGTCTTTCCATTGAACTAAGAACATTGTGGTTAATATCAAAAAATGATTGACCTGTTACTCGTGAAGAACATGATGCTAAAACAAGAATACCATTTTTAGCAGTAAGTTTTATACCTAATTCTGCAAGTTGTGCATACTTTTTCTTTGCTAAGTCTATTTCTGATTTTTGTTTGGCAAAACTAGGTGGATCAATCACTACTACATCAAAGGTTTTATTCTGATTGAATAGTAATCTCATCTTATCAAAAGCATCACCTGCAATGGTTTTATGTATACCTTTAAAAAGATTTAGTTTTCCATTTTCTTTAGCTATTTCCAAAGCTTGCTTACTAATGTCTAAACTAGTGACTTCCGTTGCCCCATTTGCCAGAGCATGAACTGAAAATCCGCCAGCATAAGAAAACACATCTAAAACTGTTTTTCCTTCGCTCAGCTCGCCTACTCTTCTCCTATTCTCTCTGTGATCTAAGAAATATCCTGTTTTATGTCCTTTTATAACATTAGCAGAAAAGTTAACCCCATGCTCTATAAATTTAACTACTTCACTTTTTAAAGTTCCATAAACAACCAAACCGTCGGATAAATTATGATCCGAGCTATTTTGAAGATTTCGGCTCAACCGAATAACAATAGTTTTAACTTTTGAAACTTCTCGCAAACTTTTTAGAATACTTTCTAGGTATGGCAACCAAATTTCCGAATATAGTTTAACTACGAGAACCGAGTCGTATACATCCGCAATTAATCCAGGAAAACCATCATTTTCACCAAACAAAAGTCGGTAACTGTTTGTTTGTGTTCTTAAAAGCGAAAGCCTCTTCTGATAGGCCTTTTCAATTTTTTGATGAAAAAAATCTGAGTTAACTGTTACCTTTTGTTGACCGTTATGAATAACCTTAATTCTTATTGGTGAATTGGCATCATACAATCCAATACCGATTACTTTATTCTTATTCTTACTAAAAACAATAGCTAAATCTCCTGTTTCCGCCTCCGAACTTATCTTAACGATACTATTTGAAAACACCCATGGATGACCTTTAATAACTGATTTCTCACCCGAGGCATTGAGTTTTACAGCAAGGTTTTTATTACTTCGTTTTAATTTTGGTAATGAGCTTAAATTTTTAATAACCAAAAATGTATTAGAATCTTTAATATAGAGTAAAAATATCATTTATTTGTTTGTTACAGATAAAACAACACAGTTTATCTTTATTAATGCCCGTAAACAAAAAATGTTAATACATTTGATTTTAATGCCCTCAAACCATAAAATTGTTAACCACAATCGAAATGAAAAATATTTTAATTTATGGTGCTTCTGGTCATGGAAAAATGATTGCAGATATAGTCAGTAAAACTAACGAATATAACCTTGTTGGGTTTGTGGACTCCTTTAAGCCAAATAATCTCGAAATTTACAACACTAAAATTGTTGGTGACTTAGATTCACTTCCAAAACTAATTGCAAAATTTGATGTCGATGGTATTGTTATTGGAATAGGTGATAATGAGATGAGACTTCGTGCATATTACAATATAATTAAAGTAGCACCAAAAATTGAGTTTATCTCCGTTGTGCATCCAAGTGCAATATTAGCAGAACATGTATTTATTCCGGATGGTACAGTTGTAATGGCAGGGGCTATTATTAATGCAGATGCAAAAATTGGTAAATTTTGCGTTCTAAACACAAAAGCTTCCCTAGGACATGACTCAATTATGTCAGATTTCTCTAGTCTATCATCTGGTGCAACGGTTGCGGGTAATGTAAAAATTGGATTTTGCTCTTCTATTTGCTTAAGTGCCTCAGTAAGTCAAGGCCTTATAATTGGAGACCATACCATTATCGGTGGAGCTTCTTTAGTTTTAAAATCGATTAAAAGTAAGAAATTGGCTTTTGGAGTACCTATTAATACGATTAAAAACAGATCTCTTGACACATTTTTAAAAGATTTAAATCATCATAATGCTAATAAACTCATTAAGAAATAGATCATTTTGGTTTGTAGATTTTATTAAAGGAGGAAAGGTAAGATCTCATTTTAAAGAAATTGAGTTATGCTTAAAAAATCCTAATTCTAAAGAAGTCCAAAAAATAAAATCCGACCATTTAAAAACTTTGTTAAATCATGCCATCACAACTACTCCATTCTACAAGGACATTTCGCACGGTTGTGGTATTCAAGATTTTCCTGTTGTAAAAAAAACAATTATTCAGAATAATTTTGAAGAGTTCAAATCAAAAACACATATAAATCAGAAAAATTTCAAAGTCTCAACTAGTGGCTCTACTGGGGTACCGTTCTTTTTATATCTGAACAAAGAAAAGAGACGACGCAATCATGCAGACACAATTTATTTTTATAAAATCTTGGGTTACGACGTAGGAAATAAACTTTATGAGCTCAAAGTTTTAGGTTCTCACAACAGAAAATCTAAACTTAAATCTTGGGTTCAAAATATATATCAACTTGATATGTCACGATTATCGAACGAGAAAATCGTAAATTTACTAGATGAATTAAAATCAGACCATCAGAAAAACCAAACCATGATTGGTTTTGCCTCGTCTTATGAAACAATTGCTCAATATTTAGAAAAAAATAATCTTATATATTCAAATCTCAATCTTAATTCTGCAGTTGCTTTTTCTGAATATTTAAATGATTACACTAAAAAAACCTTAAGCAAACATCTTAGCACTCCAGTCCTATCAAGATATTCAAGTGAAGAAGTTGGTATAATTGCCCAACAAACCTTAGAGTCACCAGATAATTTCATTATTAATCATGCAAGCTATTATGTTGAAGTTTTAAAATTCGATGTCGATGAACCTGTAAAAACAGGAGAATTAGGACGAATCGTGGTTACAGATCTTTTCAATTATGCTATGCCAATTATTCGATATGATACAGGAGACATTGCTAAATGTTGCTTTAATAGTGAAGGCATAATGGAATTCGAAAGAATTGAAGGGCGTAAAATGGACATAATTTATGATTCTAAAGGCGAGGTAATTTCATCATATGTGGTATATACTAAAGTATTCAAATATTATCATTTACTGAAACAATATCAATTCATTCAACATGGTAAAAAAGAATATGAGGTTAAACTTAATTTACAAGGAACTGTTTTTGACTATGAAGATGAATTAATTACAAATATTAAATCAGATTTTGGCGATGATGCTAATGTTAAAATTACTTATGTGAATGAGATACCTCCACTATCATCAGGGAAACGTCGTAAAGTAATCAATAATTACAGGAAATAAAATACGTTCATAATTTTTGCACGTTACTTTTACATTACTATGATTCTTTAAATTTATTTATTTCAATAATTTTCAAGTTACCTCTCAAAAACTGCAATAGCATCAGCAGTTACCATATTACCCATAATCTCTTGTACTACCTCTAGACTTATAATCATTGAATTATCTGTAAGTTCTACAATTGTTGCAGTCTGAGATTGACCTTGTGCTGTTAATGTGAGTTCATTAACGTTTCTTGACCATTCTGAATCTTCTAATAAGAATAAATCTTCAACATTTTCAGACATTGGTAAACCTAAAATTGTTGCTGTCAACTCAAGACTATAAGTACCAGTGCTCGTAATAACATTCGGATCTTCAGTCACTAAAATTGAAAAATCTTCATCATAACTTTCGCCTACAAAATTTACATCAAAATTTTGACCCTGAAAATCAACATTAGTAGATCCAGTTAAATCCACAGAAACTCCATTCCATGTTCCTAAAATATTACCTGAAGTGTTGTTTGAATCATTATCATCTGAAGAACACGCCAATAAGCTAAAGGACAATAAGAAGAGAATAAACAGTTTTTTCATGTTTTGGAAGATTAATTTGTTAGTTTATCCAAAGCTAACAAAATAAGTGCAATAAAAAACGCAACCTCATTTGAGATTGCGTTTTACTATTGTAAGATTCCTGATTTAGCTGGAATGACATTACTTAACTTCTTCGAAGTCTACGTCTTCAACATCGCTTCCTTCGTCAGCTGATTGACCCTGAGCTCCAGCATCTGGACCTGCAGCACCACCTTGCTGAGCTTCAGCTTGTGCTTTGTACATTTCTTCACTAGCTACTTTCCAAGCTTCATTGATTTTCTCTAAAGCTGGATCTATTACTGCGATATCCTTTGTCTCATAAGCCTTCTTTAATTCAGCTAGGGCATCTTCGATAGGTTGCTTCTTATCTGCTGATAATTTATCACCAAACTCTTCAAGTTGCTTTTCTGTTTGGAAAATCATGCCATCAGCCTGATTTAACTTATCTGCAGTTTCTTTTGCTTTAGCATCTGCCTCTGCATTTGCTTCTGCTTCTGCCTTCATCTTTTGGATTTCATCTTCCGTTAATCCTGAAGACGCTTCAATTCTAATATCTTGTTTTTTACCAGTAGCTTTATCTTCAGCTGACACCTTGATAATACCATTGGCATCAATATCAAAAGTTACTTCAATCTGTGGTGTACCACGTCTTGCTGGTGGAATACCATCTAAATGGAAACGACCAATCGTCTTGTTATCTGCTGCCATTGGACGCTCACCTTGTAATACGTGAATCTCTACCGATGGCTGATTGTCTGCTGCTGTTGAGAATACTTGAGATTTCTTTGTAGGAATCGTAGTATTAGCATCAATAAGCTTTGTCATAACGTTACCCATAGTTTCGATACCAAGAGATAATGGCGTTACGTCTAATAAAAGAACGTCTTTTACATCACCAGTTAAAACTCCACCTTGAATACCAGCACCAAGAGATACAACCTCATCTGGATTAACACCTTTACTTGGTGCTTTACCGAAGAAATTCTGAACTGCTTCTTGCACAGCTGGGATACGTGTAGAACCACCAACTAAAATAATTTCGTCAATATCACTCTTAGATAAACCTGCAGCTTTTAATGCAGACTCACATGGCTCAATTGTTCTTTTAATTAAATCATCAATTAATTGTTCAAATTTAGAACGTGTTAATGTACGTACTAAGTGTTTTGGTCCACTCGCTGTAGCAGTTACGTATGGTAAGTTAATTTCTGTTTGTGCAGAAGACGATAACTCAATCTTAGCTTTCTCAGCAGCTTCTTTAAGACGTTGTAAAGCCATTGGGTCTTTGCGTAAGTCCATACTTTCATCTGCGATAAACTCTTCAGCTAACCAATCTATAATTCTTTCATCTACATCATCACCACCTAAATGCGTATCACCATCTGTAGATAATACTTCAAAAACGCCATCACCTAATTCTAAGATAGAAACGTCGTGTGTTCCACCACCAAAATCGAATACTACGATTTTTTGGTCAGTAGATTTTTTATCTAAACCATAAGCTAATGCTGCAGCTGTAGGCTCATTTATAATTCTTCTAACTTTTAAACCTGCAATCTCACCAGCTTCTTTAGTTGCTTGTCTTTGTGCATCATTAAAATATGCTGGTACCGTAATTACAGCTTCAGAAACGTCCTGTCCTAAGTAATCTTCAGCTGTTTTCTTCATTTTTTGAAGAATCATTGCTGATAATTCTTGTGGTGTATATAAACGACCATCTATATCAACACGTGGTGTATCATTATCACCTTTTACAACGGTATAAGGTACACGTTCTGCTTCGTTCTTAGATTCTGAATATTTATTACCCATAAAACGTTTAATGGAATAAACCGTTTTTGTAGGGTTAGTTACTGCCTGTCTTTTTGCTGGATCACCAACTTTAATTTCACCACCTTCAACGAAAGCGATAACCGAAGGTGTTGTTCTCTTACCTTCAGCGTTTGGGATAACTACTGGCTCATTACCTTCCATCACAGAAACACAAGAGTTTGTAGTACCCAAATCAATTCCAATAATCTTACTCATAATATGTATTTGTTAATTATTTTCCGGCGAACCGGAAATGTATTGTGTGTTAATTTTTAAACTCATCTAGCTTATGACAATGATTATGCCATGACAATAATTATGACATGATGTCACATTGAATATCTAAATTTGTCTTTAAACATTCGTTTTTGGTACGTGTTTTGATATTAAAAAGAAAAACTATTAATTATGAAACGTATATTTTCCTTTATCGCAGTATTTACACTTTTACTAACTTCTTGTGAAGGACCACAAGGACCTCCAGGTTTAGATGGACTTAATGGGTTAAACGGTGTGAATTTTGTTGGGCAGTCTTTTGAAACTGATCCATTAGACTTTTTCGTTGAAAACAACTATGAACAACTTATTATTATACCAAACAATGTTGAGGTTCTTGAAACTGACATGATTTTAGTTTATTTGTTATGGGATGAAAATCCTGATATCTGGCGATTATTACCTCAGACAATTTACACAGATAACGGAGAATTTCAATATAACTATGATAGTAGCTTTGGTGATGTTAGAATCTTTTTAGATGCCCCAGCAGAATTTGACTTTGATAGTTTATCAGCAGCAGATACTTTAAATCAAATATTTAGAGTGGTTGTTTTACCTGTAGACTTAATCAATAGTAATCAAATTGATATTAACAATTATGACGATGTTGTAAATTATGTACAGTAATTGCTATTAAATAAAATAAAAAACCCAATCGTACTGATTGGGTTTTTTTATTATTTGCAATTTTTTCTCCGCCTAGTATCAACTAAATATATTATTTTCCATGTTTGGTCTTCTTTTACAAGCTGAAAAGAATTAACACCACAGTGACTAAAATTACCATTATACCAAAATTCATATGGAGTCCAGGCATTTGCCATATTACCATCTATTTGAATATTATAACTTAAAAGTTTTTCCTCAAAGGTACTTTCCTCTGGAATACTTCCTATACTTTTCACAAAATCATTGTAAGAACTTTCACTAACAATTGTTTTCCCTTCTTTGTTAACCGAAATAGATTGCAGAATGACATTACTCTTTGCCATTTTCTTTAATGCAACGGTGTCTTGTTTGTGAAAAGCTTCGAAGAATTCAATAATAGTATTTTTTACACTTTCTTCTTCCGATTTTTGGGCATTGACGCTTAAAACAAAAGAGAAACTAAAAAGTAGAAGTAGTTTTTTCATGATTGATATTGTTTTATCCAAAATTAAGATTCAATGGTATTTATGCCGTAGATTAAACAAAAGTTTAACAAAACTCATTATTTTTACGAACTACATAATTTAACACATATGTCGACAGCAAAAAAAGAATACAAAAGAGTTACTGTAAAGTCTCTGGTAGACATGAAAAAACATGGTGAAAAAATATCTATGCTAACTGCTTATGATTACACTATGGCAAAAATAGTTGATGGCGCAGGTACTGATGTCATTTTGGTTGGTGATTCTGCTAGTAATGTCATGGCAGGACATGAAACTACACTTCCGATTACTTTAGATCAGATGATTTATCACGCATCTTCTGTAGTCAGAGCTATTGACAGAGCTCTTATAGTTGTTGATTTACCTTTTGGAACTTATCAAAGTGACCCTAAAGAAGCATTACGATCGGCTATTAGAATAATGAAAGAATCAGGGGGACATGCTGTAAAACTTGAAGGTGGGAAAGAAATTAAAGAATCTATTAAACGTATACTTCATGCAGGAATTCCTGTTATGGGGCATCTTGGTTTAACACCACAATCCATTTACAAATTTGGGACATACACTGTCAGAGCTAAAGAAGAGGAAGAAGCCCTTCGCTTAAAGGAAGATGCTTTAATGCTAGAACGTATAGGCTGTTTTGCAATTGTGCTAGAGAAAATCCCAGCTAAATTAGCAAAAGAAGTTGCTGAAAGTGTTTCAATACCTGTAATTGGTATAGGTGCTGGCGCTGGAGTTGATGGCCAAGTTTTGGTATTGCATGACATGATTGGGATGACCCATGAATTCAATCCACGTTTCCTAAGAAGATACATGAATCTATATGAAGAAATGACCGAGGCAATTGGGCAATATGTAAGTGATGTAAAATCTGTTGACTTTCCAAACGAGAAAGAACAATACTAAGAAAATGATATCTGTATCAGAGATAATTGAAAAACTTAACTTACAACCACATCCTGAAGGAGGTTATTTTAGAGAGCTATACAGAAGTGATGATGTTATGAATAAGTCTACACTTTCAGATGAGTTTGATGGGGATAGAAATTATTCTACTAGTATATATTACCTTTTGGAATCAAAGGATTTTTCGGCCTTTCATAAGATTAATCAAGATGAGATTTGGCATTTTTATTTAGGCAGTACTATTGAATTGCATATCTTATCCAAAACTGGTGACTTAAAGACCATTGAAATAGGTAATAAAGTGAATAAAGGCGAGCTCCCTCAAGCAATTGTGCCAAAACACCATTGGTTTGCTGCAAAAGTTAAAGAACCTAAAACTTTTGCTTTGGTTGGTTGTACAGTTTCACCTGGCTTTGATTTTAAAGATTTTCAATTGGGATCTTACCAAAATCTTTCAAAAGAATTCCCAAAATATAAATCCCTTATTAAGGAATTTACAAGACATTAATGCAAAAAAGCAATAGACTTCACTCTACAAAAGATAACCTTCAAATTATTTATGAAGATAATCACCTCATTGTGGTAAACAAGCGTGCTGGTGATATTGTACAAGGTGACAAAACTGGTGATAAGCCACTAAGTGATGTTGTAAAGGAATACTTAAAAGACAAATACAAAAAGACTGGCAACGTATATCTTGGTGTTGTCCATCGTTTAGATAGACCTACTACTGGCATTGTCTTATTTTCTAAAACCAGTAAGGCTTTACCAAGATTAAATAAACTGTTTGCAGAAAAGAAAGCTACCAAGACCTACTGGACTTTGGTAAAAAACCAACCACCAAAAGCGAAAGACACACTTATAAATTGGTTAAAAAAGAACCCAAAAAACAATAAATCTACGGCGCATAATAAAGATATTGAAGGCAGTAAAAAAGCAATTCTACATTATGAAGTTATAAAAAAGCTTGAAAACTTTTATTTACTAGAAATTAAACTCGAAACCGGAAGGCACCATCAAATCCGTACCCAATTAGCCAAAATAGGCTGCCCCATCAGAGGTGATTTAAAATATGGTTTTGAAAGAAGCAATAAAAATGGTAGTTTTTGTCTCCATGCTAGGCGATTAGAGTTTGTCCATCCTGTAAAAAAGGAACATATAAAAATAATTGCACCATTACCAGATGAAACCCTCTGGAAGGCGTGTGAAGCTTAACTAGACCTAAAACTATAAAAGATTTTTAGTTCTGTACCCTTACCTATTTCAGATTTTAAATTAAACTCTGCTTGGAGCATCTCTGCACGCTTTTTCATATTAGTCATTCCCGAACCTTCCTCAACTAAAGATTTATCAAAACCCACTCCGTTATCAGTAACTTTAATAACGAGACTCTCATTATCATAGCTTAAATCTACAGTTAATACTTCTGCTTCAGAATACTTTAAAGTATTTGAAAAAAATTCTTGTAATATCCTAAAGAGTATGACTTCATCTTTATTGTTTTCAAATTCAACTAAATCACCAGCTGTATTTAGCTTTGCCGTAATTAAACCAGATTTATTTAAACGTTGTATCTCATTATGCAGAGATTTATTAAAGCCTAAATTAAAAATAACATCACTATTCAATGATTTTGACAAAGCCCTAACCTCTTCCAAAGACTGTTTTAACGATTCTGACGCCTTAGTAACTTTTGACTTGGTAATATCATCAACACTTTTCAAAGCTGAATTCATTTGCATAGTAGAATATACAAGTAATTGTCCAATATTGTCGTGTAACTCACGACCGACATGTTTAAACGTCTCTTCTTGAATTTCTTGTTGTGTTTTTATCAATTCTTCCTCAAATTCTTGCTTTTGCTTTATTTGTTTAAACAATAATTGATTTTTACGTTTTTGGAACGTAATAAAAAATACTATAAAGGTTCCAACCAATACTAATGTGAAGAAAATCACATAAGTGATTAATGCGATTTCCTCATTTGTAATTGTTTTTTGTGATGAAGCGAATAAAAGAAGGCAAAAGTGTAACATGAATATAACAATACATTAGAAATAGTAAAAAATGATTTTCTAAATTCTACAAAATTTTGGTTTGTTTTTAAATAATACCCCATAAATAATGATATTGGAGTTAGGCATATTTGAAATATTAAAAGACCTGACAGAAGATAAAAAACATGAGACTTATAAAACTCTAAAAAATCTTCACTTTTTAACAATTCTTGATAATACAATATTACCATTACAAAAATGGCAAAAGTCTGAATAGCACTGTCATAGGCGATAGTGGTCTTAAAAAAATTACCACTTATTAAATAATAACTTATAATAAAAACTGTACAGGAAACAACTACAAGATTTACACCACGATGTACAAACTTCTTATTAGTGTTTCGCAGAATAAATAATCCTATAAGAAATATATCAATAATACTTTTCAAATTATATAGCCATGTATTTCTTCTAATGACTGAATGCTCAATCCAATCGATGTAGGGATGATCAAAATGAATATATAAATATGGATAAAATCCAAATGTCTCAATAAAAACAATAAGCCATAAGTACCATACAAACGGCCTAATGGCTTGATCTTTTGTTTTTATCCAATAATATGAAGCTGACAGCGCAGCCACCAACTCAACAAAATGGATTATTAAAACTTGAGCCGATATCATATTTATTACTGTGGGTAATTTGCTCCAGGTGGAAAACCATTACCCATTCTGTCTAAACAATCAGCTTTAGAAATATCGCTATTATTACCATTTTGACCTTTAGTAGTAGGTACAAGAAAAGCTGTTGTATAACCTGCCTGACCATTATCGGTAGGATAAGCTCCAGAATAAATTCTAATACCATTCATTTCATATCCCAAATCCTTAGCTTGATTTTCCGCATATTCAATAAACGCTTTTAAATCCTCTAAAGAAACCCAAGATGAACGATTATCATCTCTTTTAGTAATATCTTGAGATATTAAATTGTGTCTAGATGAGTACGCATCATTTAAACGTTGTGCCTCTGCAGGCGTAATTAGTCCTTTTGGTTGACTCATTTTTTTAAAAATCTAAATTAATAATCGGTATAAAGGTTTTCAAATAAGGGAGTTTAAAAGTATAAAATATATTTCTTTTTTCTATTCAAAGAAGTCTGAAACTTATGTTGTGTTTAATCGTCTTTTGACATAAAATATTGATAGATTGCTCTGTTAATTGAAATATTCTGGGATAACCACCAGTTGTTTGACAATCTCTCATTAACACAATTAATTGACCTGAAGGTGTTAATTGTACTGTCCCTGGTAATATTGGAGATGTTAAAATTGAAGGCATCTCATTTAAGAACAAAGGTTCTAACTGATAAGCCATTCTATTATTCTTGTTAGTAATTGTGAATTTTATTTCCATTAATTCTTTCTTTTGTTTTTCAGAGAGAAATTTAAATTCAGGTCCTTCAAATACTTCTAGTTTTTCGCTTTTCAGAATTGAATCATCATATTTTACTGAAGAATAAGATACTTTTATGATTGAATTATTAGAATCATAAGCAATAACATCATTTTTATGCAATCTGAAGCCTTTCGTTATACATTTGTACTGACTTCTACTTCCTAATACAATTTCGGTCTTAAATCCACCTTTAATGGCTAAATATACTCTAATACCAGATTTTAATTTACCAAATTCTAAAATGTCATTTTTTGCAATATTAATAATTGTATTGTTATTAATTGGAATAGAATTCAATCGGGGCTGCATATCTGAGCCAGAAATTACAATCTGTGTTGGTTCTAAAAACTGAAATTTTCCACCTTGCATTGTCATCTCTAATACAGCATCATTTTCATGATTTCTTAATAACGTGTTCGCATAACGGCTAGAATGTGCATCCATAACACCAGATATAGGAACACCAAAAGATCGATACCCAAATCTTCCAGAATCTTGTATGGTACTATAAAAACCAGGATGTAAAACTTTAAGCATCTATACCTTTGGTCTTAATTTATAATCTGAAGCTTCCACCGCTTGTTTGATATTATTATATTCTGACCTATCAACAGGAATAAATTTCACCCTATCACCTGACTTTATAAAACATGGTGAATTGGCTTTAGGCGAAAATAAACTTACAGGCGTATTACCAATTACATGCCAACCGCCAGGACTATTTTGCGGGTAGATTCCTGTCTGTTTTCCGCCTATGGCAACTGCACCTTTTTTAACATCCAAACTTGGTGTTTTTTTTCGGTCCAAAAAGAGTTGTTCATCTAGACCACCTAAGTATAAAAATCCTGGTAAAAAACCAGTAAAATAAACTGTGTATATTGCAGATGAATGTAGCTCTATAATTTGAGATTTTGATAACGATTTTTGTTTTGAAAAATCATCTAAATCAGTTGCAAATTCATCATCATAACAAACTGGTATTTCCCATAATTGAGATTTTATAGTTTCAGTTGCATTGATAGTCACATATAGTTCTTTTAAGCTCAAAACCGTATCATTGAATTTATCAATAGTAGATGTATAAATTATTAATAATGAAGCATATGATGAAATTACCTCAACTTTTTGTTTAATATATTTGTTTTCTATTAAATGTTTGAATTTTAGGATGTCATTTAAGATATTTTCATCAATTACTGAAGGCCATTCAATTAAAATTGACCGTTCATTATATTGAAAATATCGAAGATTATAAGACATAAAACCTACACAATTTTGATTCCTTTTTGTTTTAAATTTACATGTAAATATTTCAAGATTTCAACTGCATTTTCAGTATCACCATGCACACAAAATGTTGATGCTTTTATAGGCACTTCTACCCTACTTATTGTCTTCACTTTTTGATTAGAAATCATATAAAATACATGCTCAAAAACTTCGTCTTTTTTATGGATAATCGCATTAGATTTTTGGCGTGAAACTAACGATAAATCATCGTTATAATTTCTATCTGCAAACGCTTCAAAAACAACTTCAATATTTTGTTCAATAGCTAATTTTGAAATTACTGATTGATAAGGTGCATACAATATCACAGGATACGGTAAGCGCTTTATAACCTTCAAAATGACTTTTGAAATATTGTTGTCTTTAACTGCTAAATTATATAAAGCCCCATGAGGTTTTATATGATTTAATTTCAAATTATAAGTATCCAAAACCTTTAATAAACTTATAACTTGACTTGTTAAACTTCCAAACAATTCATCTAAAGGTATATTCATATCTAGTCTTCCAAAGTTTTCTCTATCAGGAAATGAAGGATGCGCTCCTATCTTTACATTATAGGTTTCAGCAAGCGTCACTGCATTTTTCATGGTATCAACATCACCTGCATGACCACAACAAGCTATATTGCAAGAAGACAAGTAAGGCATTAGCAAGGCTTCATTATGTAATCCTTCGCCAACATCTGCATTTATATCTACAACAAACCCCATTATATTACCTTAAAAACACTTAAAATTCCTTTTAAACCTAATCCTATTGCAATAAGAACGATAATCACTCCCAAAACATTCTGAAATACGGAATTGGCATATTTCCCCATTACCGAAACCTTATTTACTACCCAAAGTAGCAAACCTGCTATTATTGGTAATAATAAGCCATTAGCAATTTGCGCGAATGTTATAATTTCTATGGATTTAAAACCGATAACCGAAAATAAAACACCAAGAAATAGAATGAACATCCAAATCATTCTAAAGTGTGATGATTTTAAATTAGATTCCCAACCCAAACAGCCACTTGCAACATATGCCGCCGCTAAAGGCGCTGTTATAGCACTTGTAATACCAGCAGCAAACAAACCGACTGCTAAAACATACTTAGCATAAATACCAAAAAGTGGTTCTAAACTTTTGGCTAGGTCTGCAGCATTTGAAATATCTTGGTTAGCTACAGCCGATGCAGAAATAATAATACACATAGACACCAAACCACCTAACACAACAGCCACAAACGTGTCTTTTTTAGCTAGTTTTAAATCTTCTTTTTGTTTCCATTTGGTTTTGGCTAAAGATGCATGTAAAAACAAATTATATGGCACTACAGTTGTGCCTATAAGTCCAACTATTGTTAAAATACTTTTCTCTGGTGTACGTGGAATTAATCCTGATAATACTTCAACTATACTAGGTTTTGTTATGACTGCTGTAATTAAAAAGGCTAAACTCATTACAATCACTAATACCACCAACGATTTTTCTAAGACTTTGTAATTACCGTAATACAACAGCAGAAATGCTGAAAAACCTATAATAAGAGGCATTACCTTCAGATCCTTACCTAAAATAGAAACTCTAGAACTATCAAAAATAGTTTCTAGCCCTAATGCGCCACCACTAATGTTTCCGGCTTCGTAAGCTGAGTTCCCTACCACAATAGCACTTAGAATTAATACCACTATAATAGTTCTGGCTATTGGATGTTTTAATTCTTGTCTTATGACTTCTGATAATCCTTTTTGAGACACAATACCTATTCTAGCCGCCATTTCTTGCAATACAATGGTTGCAACTACAGATAACACCATTGCCCAAAGCAAATTGTAACCAAAATTAACACCAGCAAGTGTACAAAGCGTTACAGTTCCTGGACCAATAAAAGCTGCTGCCACAAGTGGTCCAGGACCAATATTTTTAAACCACTTCGTGATCATTAATCGATAGAATTTAAAGCATAGATAGCAAAACTACCAAGCCAATGTCCACCTTCGTAACTATCACCAACTATACTAGGCAATGAGTAGTTAATGTGCTGATTAGCTAAATTTTGAAGATGCTTATATTCTGGTATATCTTTAGCAATGTAGTTAAGACTCCAAGCTCTAGAAAAGTTCACTCCATCTAAATGTACAAGTTTTCCGTCTGTTCTGTCTGAGACTTTTCCTGTTTCTAATTGAAAAGACACATCTTTTAATTGCGGTAAAAATTGATTCACCCAAACCTTAAACTCTTGAATCGATAACACACGTTTCATCAATGCAGCTTCTTCCAAACATGGTGATAAAAAATCGAACCCGCTTGGTTCCCAACTCAGCGGACAGTTTTGGTCGTTACCATAAAAATCTTTAGCGCGTCGTTCTATTAAAGTCTTGAATTCTGAATGATTGACAGTTTTAGCATAATCATAAGCAAAACTCAACCCAAATGCGGTGTTTGGATGTTCACCAACTCTTATTGGATAATTGAGCTTAGGTAAGAATTCTAAATAGCGTTCAACAATTAAATCTGTTAAAGGCTGAAGATTGTCTTCGAGAGTTTTTGCGACATCATCATCCCACATACGTAGCTCTTCGGCTAACTTTAGTAGCCAAGCCCAACCATATGTTCTCTCGTATGATTTATTATGTTTTCCTTTGAAATACGCAATCTCTTTCTCGATATTCTCTTTTGAAATACTTTGAAGCAACCAACTTTGCATTTCCTCCTTTTTCTCTAACCCAGGAAATTGCCTTAATAAAGTTACCATACTCCAATGCCCGTGAACCGCAGAATGCCAATCAAAACAACCATAAAACGCGGGATGCAAAGCCTTCGGTGATTGCAAATCTTCGTTACTACCTAGAACCTGACCTAACTTATTTGGATATTCTACGCCAACACATGCTAAAGGTAATTCTGCTAAGCGATTGGCTTGTTCCAAGTTAAGTTTTGAAATCTCAACAATCTCTACTTGCAGAGAATCGGTTTCTGTATCAATCGTTTTAGAATGATTACAACTAACTGCTATGATGAGCAGAAAAAAAACAAGATATGGTTTCATTATATGGCTTTGATGGTTCTTACCAAAAATACATAATTATCCCAACCAACCTTCTCTATCTAAACTTCGGTATTGAATCGCTTCTGAAATATGATTACCAGTTACGCCTTCTGAATTATCTAGGTCAGCAATTGTACGCGCTACTTTAAGAATTCTATCATAGGCTCTAGCAGATAAATTTAAGCGTTCCATAGCAGATTTTAACAATTGTAATGAAGCATCATCTAGTTTACAATATTCTCGAATCTGTTTGGTACTCATCTGCGCATTATAATGCACATTTTCTAAATCTTGAAAACGTTTTGTTTGAAGTTCTCTAGCTGCGGTCACTCGATTTCTGATATCAACTGAAGATTCACCTTTTCTATCATCAGAAAGTTTTTCAAAAGGCACAGGCGTTACTTCTATATGAATATCTATACGGTCTAATAATGGTCCAGAAATTTTACTTAGGTAACGTTGCATTTCTGCAGGACTTGACGTTACTGGTGCATCAGGATCATTAAAATAACCGCCAGGACTTGGATTCATGCTTGCCACCAACATAAAAGAACTAGGATAAGTCACCGTAAACTTAGCTCTTGATATCGTGACTTCTCTATCTTCTAATGGTTGACGCATGACTTCTAAAACTTCTCGTTTAAACTCTGGCAATTCATCTAAAAACAATACTCCATTATGTGAGAGTGAAATTTCTCCTGGTTGAGGATAACTTCCGCCTCCGACTAAGGCCACGTTTGAAATCGTGTGATGTGGACTTCTGAATGGTCGTTGCGCCATCAATCCGGAATGCGCTTTTACTCTACCCACAACGGAATGTATTTTTGTCGTCTCAAGAGCTTCATGAAGCGTCATTGGCGGCAAGATACTAGGCAAACGCTTTGCTAACATAGTTTTACCTGATCCTGGTGGGCCAATCAAAATAATATTATGTCCACCAGCAGCTGCTATTTCCATACAACGTTTAATACTTTCTTGCCCTTTGACATCCGCAAAATCAAACTCAGGAAAGTTTAAACTTTTTGAAAACTCTGCTCTGGTATCTATAATGGTTTGTTGTAGTGGTTCATCTTTATCAAAATGATTAATAACTTGTTGTATATTATCCACTCCATAAACCTTTAAATCATTTACAATTGCTGCTTCTTTTGCATTTTGACAGGGCAAAATAAAATGTTTAAAACCTTCTTCTCTTGCTCTAACTGCGATTGGCAACGCGCCTTTTATTGGTTGCAAACTGCCATCTAGCGACAACTCACCCATAATCAAACAATCTTCTAAATGATCTGCTTTTATTTGATTTGAAGCTGATAAAATTCCGACTGCCAAAGTAAGGTCGTAAGCTGAACCTTCTTTTCGTAAATCGGCAGGTGCCATATTAATGGTAATTTTCTTGCCTGGTATGCGATAACCGTTATTTTGTAGTGCAGCAGCAATTCTGTAATTGCTCTCTTTAATCGCATTATCTGGTAAACCAACCAAATGATAGCCTATTCCTTTATCTATATTAACCTCTACTGTAATAGTCGAAGCTTCTACACCAAAAACAGCAGAAGCATAGATTTTTTTGAGCATAAGAAAATTCTTTCTCTAAAACTACAAATTAAAGTTGATTTACAAACTCTAGTGCTCTTCTTTCGTTGTAATAATTGTTTTGTTTGTCAATAAAACCAACATGGCCGCCAAACTTTGGCATTTCTAAATGCAAAAATTCATTAGCTTTTGCTTCTTTTACTGGATAGCAAGACGCCGACAAAAAAGAGTCATTCAGGGCATTAATAATTAAAGACGGTACTTTTATACTTGGTAAAAATTGCAAACAGCTCGATTTCGTATAGTAGTCAGTTGCATTTAAAAAACCATGTGCCTTGGCCGTATACACATTATCTAAATCACGAAGATTAGTAATTCCATCAAAATCACTCTTACTTATATAATCAGGAAATTGCTGCAACTTAGGTCTTAGCTTTGCTTTTAAATGGTTTAAAAATCGAATAGCATAGTGCTTATTTTTCCAACTAAGAATCTCATTACAAGCACCTTCTAAATCACAAGGTGCAGAAATAGCAATAACAGCTTTAACTTCATTTGGTACATCGTCACGTTCGCCCACATACTTTAAAGCCATATTAGCACCTAGACTAATGCCTTTGATATAAATTTCATCGTAAATCCCTTTATTAATAACATGATTTATCACGGATTCTAAATCTTCGGTAGATCCAGAGTGATAACTTCGAAATAAACGGTTTGGCTCACCACTACAACCTCTAAAATTTACTGAACACGCATCTATTCCATTTGCATTAAAGAGTTTTGCAGGACCTGTTATATATGGACGCTGCGCATTGCCTTCTAACCCATGCAACAGTATAATTACCCGATTAGAACCGGATGATGTGCGGCTCCAATCTAAATCCATAAAATCACCATCGTCTAATTCTAAACGCTCTCTAATTTGCTCTAAACCATTAACACGTCTTATTAAACCAGAATACACGGTAGCCACAAAACTCTTCTTAGACCAAAATGGTGGTTTGTATGTAGATTCAACTATTGGCATTTTTAGTGGCTGTTGGGTTTTAGCTTTTTGCTTTCGGTCGTTAGCTATTTAAACTATTTTAAAACGGTAAATTCTATAGAAGAGTCATGATAGACTTTATGTGTTTGTGCTTGAAAGTCATCTTCTTTAGCCTCAAAAATATTATCCACATACGTTTGAGGATTCGCATCAATGTATGGGAAAAATGTACTTTGTATCTGTACCTGAATCTTATGTCCTTTTTTAAAGGTATGAAAAACATCTTGCAACTTAAGATTTACAGCTGTTTTAGCATTTGGCACAAATGGCTCTGGATTTGTCATACTATTTCTAAAACGTCCTCTTAAGACTTCACTGCGCACCATCATATGATAATTACTTAACTTTAAGTGATCTTGAACGTCATCTGTATTCTCTATATCAGACGGAAAAACATCTACAACTTTCACTATCCAATCAGCGGCATCACCACTTGTTGATACATTTAATTTAGCAAGTATGTCACCCGCCAAAGTAATATCATCGTCAAGTACTTCAGTTTCAAAAGTCAAAACATCTGGACGTCTAGACGCGAAACGCTGATCATCTGTCATATATTTTCGAGGTGTAAATACAAATTTTATGTCTTCTGAGTATGGCACTGGTTTTTTAGGATCACTTACAAAATCAGAACTTGTTTGTATGCCTTTTTGTACTTGCTGTGTTAAGCTTTCATTCGGATGCAGATAAAAGTGTTGTTTTGATGTGTTTTCTGGAGGCCAAGATTCGAATGAAAACCATTTTTTAGCACCAGTATCAAACATATGAGCTTCTGGCAAACCCGTATTCCCATCGGCATTACCTTTTAAGAAATGATTAAAAAACTTAGTTTCTATTTCTTTTTGAAAATAATCCGAAATTCCATCACCAAAGTGAATATTCCCAATCACTTGTCTGTCTTTGGTTCTAGACCAATCACCATGACTCCATGGACCAAAGACAACGGTATTGTAATTATTACTATTCGCTTCAATATGCTTATATGTATTGTAAGGTCCATAGAGGTCTTCTGCATCAAACTGACCACCAACAGTCATTACTGCTGGTTTTATATCCTTTAAATGTTGTATGATGCCTCTACTTTGCCAAAAGTCATCGTACGTAACATGCTCCTTAATTTGTTCTAAAAATACATTCGTAGAATCGTAATAGGCATTCAATTTACTTAAAGGCATATTGTCTAAGAAAAATTGATATTGATCTTCTGTTCCAACATCCGCAAACGTGTACCAAGATTCTTTTGTTGGCTCAGTTTTCATGTTTCCAAACAATGAAGTAATTCTCCAATAAGTGAGTAAGAATGCGCCATTATGAATAAAATCATCAAAAAAGAAATCACCTATACAAGCTTGTGGTGAAGCTGCCTTTAATGCTGGATGACCGGACAATAATGAATATGTCGTGTAGAATCCTGGATAGGAAATACCATAAGTACCTACATTACCATTATTATTTTCCACATTGTTAATCAACCACTCTATGGTGTCATAAGTATCACTAGCTTCATCGGTTTCATTACCTGATTTATTCGGAATAAATGCTCGCATATTGTCATAAACACCTTCACTATTCCAACGACCTCGCACATCTTGATATACCATTATATTACCTTCTTCCATAAGGTATTTGTTGGGTCCTACTCTAGAAGGGAATTTATCTTCACCATAAGGTCTACAACTGTATGGTGAACGCTTTAAAAGCATAGGATACGATTTAGAAGTGTCTTTTGGTGAATAGATCGTAGTGTGCAGTTTAATACCATCACGCATTTCTATCATTACTTCTTTTTTAGTGTAATTCTCTTTGGCAAAGGTATTCTCTTCAGTAGTTTCCGTGTTTTTTGCAGCGTCTTGTTTAGTGTCTTTACAGCTCACAACAACGAAAGCTATAAACAATGCAATTATATAATTTTTTAACATGTATGGGTTGGTTTTAAAAAAGTTAAAGATAACCCATTATAGCAATACGAAAGTTTGAACGAAATGTTAATTCGCGAACAGTGAGGTAAATTGAAACGAATTCCCGTCAAAAAGTCCTTTATCACTTAGTTTTAGTGATGGTATGACTAGTAAAGCCATAAAAGATAAGCTCATGTATGGTGCATTGAGTTTGCTACCAAGTTGTTTCGCCATTTGGTCTAAGTCTGCATATTGTTTACCAACAGTTTCTGCGTCTTTATCGCTCATAATTCCCGCAACAGGAAGAGATACAATTTGTTCTTCTGAATCTGAAACTGCACAAATGCCGCCTTTATTTTCAATGATCAAATTTACTGCTTTACAAATTGCTTCATCAGAAACTCCAACTACAATAATATTATGAGAATCGTGAGCTACGGACGATGCAATCGCTCCTTCTTTTAATCCGAAATTTTTAATGAATGCTATTGCTGGTTTTTCATCTTTGTAACGATTTACAACTGCTACTTTTAATATATCTGTATCAGTGTTTGAAACAAGATTTCCTTCAACAATAGTTGCTTCTTCTGTTAGTTGATTTGTGATGAGTTCTCCGCCTAAACATTCTATGACTCTAATTTTGTTCGCTTCGAGAGCTTCAGCATCATCCGTTGATTCCAATCTAAAGTCGGAAACTTCTTTGCTATTAGTATTGAAATTATTGAGGTTTTCAAAAGCAAGAGGTTTTAATTTTGAAATTCCATTATCATATACCAATTCACCATTTATATAAGTTTGATGCGTTTTAAAATCTTTTAAATCTCCTACAACAGTGCAATCTGCTGAATCTCCAACATGTAATAACCCAACGTCTAAGTTATAATGATTTACAGGATTAACACAAGCAACTTGAAGTACTTTAAACACATCATTGCCTTTAGCCACAGCTCTTGCGCACAATTGATTGATGTGACCTAGCAACAAATCGTCTGGATGTTTATCATCACTACAAAACATCATATTCTCGTAATATTCATCCAGCAGACCTACCAGAGCTTCAAAGTTTTTTGCCGCGCTTCCTTCACGAATAATGACTTTCATTCCTTTTTGAAGTTTTTCTAAACCTTCTTCATAAGTAAAACATTCATGGTCTGTTGAAATTCCTGCTGACATATATTTGGTTAAATCATCACCTCGTAATCCAGGTGCATGACCATCAATTGGTTTATTATAATGTTTTGCCCATTCTATTTTTTTTAGCACTTCCGCATCATCATAAATCACTCCGGGATAATTCATCATCTCTGCTAAATACTTTATATCTGGATTAGCCATCAGCATCTTAATATCTTCAGAATCTATTATTGCTCCAGCAGATTCAAAATTGGTTGCAGGCACACAACTTGGTGCTCCAAAATTGAATTTAAATGGTGTTTGTTTTCCATTTTCTATCATAAACTTAACACCTTCTACACCAAGTACATTTGCTATTTCGTGAGGGTCAGAAACAGTAGCTACAGTGCCATGTTTTACTGCTATTTTGGCAAACTCGCTTGGTACCAACATTGAGCTTTCGATATGAATATGTGCATCAATAAATCCTGGTAAGATGTAGTGGTTTTCTTCGCAGTCTTTTTCTACGACATCTTTTATGATTCCGTCTTCAATACTGATTTCACCTTTGAAGATTCTTCGGGTTTGGATATCAACGATGTTTCCTTTTAATTTCAAATTCTTATATTTCTTTAGACTTCGGCTGTTCTTAGGCTGAATTTTCAGCAATACAATTGCGCTAAGCCTTAAATTATTTTCTTAACTCAATCTTCAAAACTTGGTTAGTAGTTTTTGTTACCTTAAACCTATCATCTGCTCGCATACCAACAACCCAAACAATTTTATCTTCAGAAGTTAACACATACGTATTTTCCTTTTCAAAAGGTGTTAGTTTTTCATCCTTAAGGTATTTACTTAACTTCTTCTTTCCTTTCATTCCTAATGGATGAAAGATGTCACCTGTTTTCCATTGTCGAAATTCTAATGGATACTGAAGCTTGTATTTATCTATGTAAATGACATGCTTTTGGTTGTCTGATTTAGAATCTACATCAGAGAAAATTAATTGACCGATTTGTGTATTAAAGACTTCATTTTCCACTTCGACAGCGCTCAGTGCGACAGTTCGAGATTCTGAAACGAGTTCAGAATGACAATCAGTAAGGATTAAAAACTCACGATGCTTGGTGAGTTTATGTGTATTTGAAGTCACGTATTTTCCACTTTCAGCACCTAGTAAATTAACAACATCATTCCATTCGGTAAATCCAAAATCTTTAAACATTTCAAATAGATATGCCTTTGAATTATTAACCTTTTTAAACTCTGAAACTTTGTATATGATACCGTTTTCATCAATATCAACAATGCCTCTTTTAGCAACAGCATTTAGACTTTCTTCAACAATATCAGCCGTGTCATTTAGATAACTTAACGTGTTTTGAAAGCTCTTTAATAATTCTGGATTGATTTCTTTTAAAATTGGAACCACTTCGTGACGTAATTTATTTCTGAGATACTTTCGAGAACTGTTACTACTATCTTCTCGCCATTTAATTTTATGCTCTTTCGCATAAGCCTCGATGGCTTCTCTTGAAAAGTCTAATAACGGTCGAACATACTTATCCTTATGTTTCGGAATTCCTGTTAAGCCATTAATTCCTGTACCTCGTAAAAAATTAATTAAAAAGGTTTCTAGATTATCATCTGCGTGATGAGCCGTTAATACGTAATCAAACTCCAACTGATTAGAGAGCTCATCGAACCAATTATAACGCAATTCTCGAGCTGCCATTTGAATGGACAACTTCTTCTCTTTAGCGTAAGCTTCAGTATCAAAATTCTCAACAAAAACCTCTACATCTAATTGTTCTGCTAACTCAATAACAAAATCTTCATCTGCATTACTTTCTTCACCTCGTAAATTGAAATTGCAATGGGCTAGAGCGAATTTATAATTTAAAGACTTACACAAATGCGCTAAAACGACACTATCAATTCCACCAGAAATGGCAATCAGTAGATTACTTTCACTTAGGAATGAGTAGTTAATATTTATATGTTCGATAAAATTATTAAACAAACTTAATTTTTCATTTTACTAGACCTCTACTAAGGTAACAACCTTTTACCGTTAACTTTTAACTGAAAACTGAAACTTTTGTTTTCCAGTACTTCACGCATCGCTTTTGCTTTTATTAAGCATTCTTCATACTCTTTTAAAGGATTACTTTTAGCTGTAATTGCACTTCCTACTGAGTATGAGATGTATTTTTTTGAAGCGTTGTATAAAATACTTCTAATAATGACATTAAAATCGAAATCACCATCTGGTGAAAAGTAGCCAACTGCACCAGAATACAATCCTCGTTTAGTTTCTTCGAGGTATTCAATGATTTTCATTGCCGAAATTTTTGGTGCTCCAGTCATACTTCCCATTGGGAATGTTGTTTTTAGAATCTCAACTGGCTTAGTGTCTTCAGAAGCTTTTGAAGTTACTGTTGATATCATTTGATGTACTTGCAAAAACGAATACACTTTACAAAGTTCTTCAACCTTTACACTTCCTTTTGTTGCTGAATGCGACAAATCGTTTCGCACCAAATCAACAATCATAATATTCTCGCTTCGCTCCTTTTCGTCGTTAGCTAATTCTTCTGCTAGCTTGGCGTCTTCGACTTCATTTTCAGAACGTTTTGCTGTTCCTTTTATAGGTTGAGAAATAATAGTTTCAGCCTCTTTTTTAATGTAGCGTTCTGGCGAAGCGGACAAAAGAAATTTATCTTCTAGCTTTAAAAACGTTGCAAATGGTGGTTCAGAAATATCGTTAAGTCTCTTAAAAGTATCTACTGGATTGATGGTACTGTTTTCTGCATAGAACTCCTGGCAAAAATTAGCTTCATAAATGTCGCCTCGATGAATATGAGCTAACATTGTATTTGCTTTTTCGAAATATTCATCTTTATGAATACGTAATTTAATTTTAACTAAAGATGAATTATGAGACTCCTCGCTTTGCCAAGGAGTGACAGACAAAATAGATTGATAATCTTCTTCAATTTCGTCATCCACCATACGTAAGTACTGTACTTCTAATTCATTATCTTTTATTAAAAACAGCTTTTTGGGTTGAAAGAAATACAACTCAGGAAATTCCAATCCATCGTAATTTTTAGAACTTAAAACTTCAATGTCATTTTTTAAATCGTAAGTTAAGTATCCAAAAATCCAATCGTTTGTAGTTTGTTGATATTCGTCTAATTTACTAAATGCTTCAAAACTATCTGTTGTAATAGACGTAAACGCATCTATAGCCAAAACGGCATCATAACTACTGTATTTATCTTTATGGTTGTTAGAATCTAACCACACAACATCATCAAATCGCTGACTCCAAAGCAAAAGATTTGCCTTGAAAGCTTCAACATTTTTTAATACATACTTTTGTGAGGTTCTCAATAGAAAAATTATTCATGCAAATTTAATCAGAATACTTTTCAAATGAATAAGAATTGTATATTTCAATAAAATTAAAGTGATGACAATTTTAAAGAATGACTGTCTTAAAGTTAATATAAAATCTAAAGGTGCTGAATTGTGTAGTATTCAATCTGTTGTTAACAAAAAAGAGTTTGTTTGGCAAGCAAATCCTGATGTTTGGGGAAGTCACGCGCCTAACCTTTTCCCAATTATTGGTATGATGAAAGATAGTAGTTATATCTATAATTCAAAGATGTATCATATGCCAAAACATGGTTTTGTAAGACATAATGAAGCTTTTAAAATTGAAAAACATTCAGATACAAAAGCAAGCTTTAATCTTGAAACAAATGACGAATTACACGAATTGTATCCTTTTGATTTTGAATTTTCAATTACTTACGAATTGATTGACAATGTTTTACATCTTCATCATTCAGTAAAAAATAGAGATTCTAAACCAATGTACTTTTCTGTTGGTGGTCATCCTGCTTTTAATTGCCCAATTAATACTAACGAAGCCTACACAGATTATGTTTTAGAATTTGAATATCCTGAAACCAGCGAATCTCATCTTCTGAATATGTCTAGCGGATTAGTAACAAATGACACAAAAAAGGTGTTTTCGGAAGGAAATAAAATTCAACTCAAAACAGATTTATTTAATGAAGATGCGCTGATTTTTAAAGATTTAAAATCTCGTGCAGTAAGTTTAAAACACAAAGAAAAAGGCCCTTTACTCAAAGTTGAATTTGATGACTTTTCATATTTAGGGATTTGGGCAAAACCAAACGCGCCTTACGTTTGTATTGAACCTTGGCTTGGTATCGCTGATGCTGAAACCACCAATCAAAAACTTAAAGACAAAGAAGGTATGATAAAACTGCTGCCTAATTCTACTTTTAATGCGAGTTACAGTATCGAAATTGATAAAGCACATTTAAGCTAGTCTAGATTAATAATAGTAGCTTTGCAGACAAATTGTTCACTGTGACTTTTCAAGATTTAAATTTAAATACACCTCTTAACAATGCCATTGAGGATTTAGGGTTTGTTAATCCTACGCCAATACAAGCAAAAGCTTTTAATGTTGTGGCATCTGGTAAAGATATGGTTGGCATTGCGCAAACTGGCACAGGTAAAACCTTTGCTTATATGTTGCCTATTCTACGTCATTTAAAATATTCTAGACAAGAAAATCCTAGAGTTTTAGTGCTGGTGCCAACGCGAGAGCTTGTGGTACAAGTGGTGAATGAAATTGAAAAGTTATCTAAATACATCAACAATCGTGTGTTAGGTGTTTATGGCGGCACAAATATTAATACCCAAAAGCAAGCTATTGCTCAAGGACAAGATATTATTGTAGCTACTCCTGGGCGATTATACGATTTGGCTGTGAGTAGAGTATTGCAATTAAAATCTATTCAAAAGTTAGTCATTGATGAAGTTGATGTAATGTTAGACTTAGGGTTTAGACATCAGTTAATGAATATTTTTGATATTCTACCAGAGCGAAGACAAAACATTATGTTTTCGGCAACGATGACAAAAGATGTAGATGAGTTGATTTCGGACTTCTTTATTAATCCAAATAAAATATCAATTGCAGTTTCTGGTACACCTTTAGAGAATATTAGTCAAGAGCGTTATGATGTTCCTAATTTTTATACCAAAGTCAATTTATTAGAGCATTTACTTAGAGATGATGAAACATTTTCTAGAGTGCTCATTTTTGTGGCTTACAAGAAGATGGCTGACCGTCTTTTTGATAAGTTAGAAGAATTATTTCCTGGTCAATCTTGCGTAATTCATTCTAATAAAACACAAAATTATAGACTGCGCAGCATTGAGCAATTTAGCGATGGTGAACACAGGCTTTTGGTCGCTACAGATGTTATGGCTAGAGGTTTAGATATTGATGACGTTACACACGTTATTAATTTTGATACACCTGATTATCCTGAAAACTATATGCACAGAATTGGTAGGACTGGTCGTGCAGAAAAGAAAGGGCACGCTTTATTGTTTTCTACTGAAAAAGAACAAGAAGCAAGAGAAGATTTGGAATCATTAATGCAAATGCAGATTCCTTTAGTTGAATTCCCAGAAGAGGTTATCATTTCTACTGAACTTATTGAAGAAGAGCGTCCACAAATCAAAGAACGTAACAATCCAACAAAAAGACGTACTGAAGACATTCCGGGACCTGCTTTTCACGAAAAGAAAGAGAAGAATAAAAAGGTAAACTTAGGTGGTTCATATAGACGCGAAATGGCTAAAAAGTATAAGAAGCCCAAAACTAGAGGAGATAAAAATGCAAATAAGCGCAATAAAAGACGTCGATAAAAAAAACTCGTCAAAATTTGACGAGGTTTTTTTGTATAATTAAGTAAGTTGTAAGTATAATTTTAATCTCTAAGTTTAATCTGGTTTTCCATAATATCCTCTATGGGTACGATAAGTTTTCCGTTTTCACCTTTTAAAACTAGAGAAATACTTCTCACCTCTTCAACCGCATAATGTTTTTCATTGAAGATAATTTTTTGACCTACTTCAAACATTTTACGTGCATAAAATGTTTGTAACAATTTAGCCACTACATCTTTTGCACCAATACCAAAGGCAATGGAAAAGGCCAACAAAAATGCAGCCAGTATCATTGTTATGTTACTTGTTATTATTGTAGTATCAATTCCTGCCTGGTTTAATGCAGTAATAGAGATGAATATAAAGATGAGAAAGAATACAACCTGACTAATTATCTTTCCGCCTGATAAATCCATAGACTCAAAGAAAGACTTCAATCCTTTCTTAACGAAGTTTGCAAATAATAAACCAAGAATAAAAATGGTTAGTGCAGCAAATAATTGTGGTAAATAAGATAAAAGCTCACTTATTTGTTTAGAAATGATTTCTAACCCTAATATATCAGAAATCATAATAATGATAATGATATACATTACCCATTTCACAAACTTTGACACAATTTTAATTGTATCGAAACTAAGTCGCTTTCCTTCTACTATCTCGATATCATTCAACTTATCATCTAACTTATTCGCCTTAGCCAATTTTAATAATCTTCTGACACCTTTAACTACTAACTTTGTCACTAACCATCCAACAATAAGCAACACTAAAGCTCCTAAAAGTTTTAATCCTATAGCCGTAAATTGTGGCCACATATCTGATAAAGACTGTAAAGCAGTGTCTTTAAAACTTGTTATTTTTTCCATTTTTAGTTCGGGATTACTATTTATTTTTCTCTCTATTTCTTGTTACACTATCTATAACATGTCCGAGATTATACGAAAACAGCTCGGCCAACTCCATAAACAGCTTAGCCATAGCAATATCGTGCATGACTTTACCTTTGAGTTCTGGCGGAACTTCTTTTAAAGGCTGGTTTAATTGTTTAAATGGATTCTCCATGTTTTGTATACTCGTTATACTTTCTTATTAATTTCTCTTTGGCTCGTTTTAAGCGCATTTTTACAGCGCTTTCGCCAATATCTAAAGCCTGAAACAACTCTTTAATAGATAAATTATCTTGATACTTTAGTAATATGATCATTTTATCATCTGGCGAAATTAGGTCCATTACCTTTTGGAGTTTCTCAACACGCATGTTTTGAAACGCCTTGGTAGAATCTAAATCTTCTTCACCAATATTTTCAATACTATCTGAACTAACAGATTTTTTCTCAATCTTTTTTGCGGTATTTCTTGTGACGTAATTTACACAGTGATTATATGTAAATGAATATAGCCAAGTTGAAAATTTTGATTTTCCTTTAAAACTGCTAAGCTTCACAAAAACTCTTAAAAAAACATCCTGCGTAAGATCTTTTGCCTCATCAACACTATTGGCAAAGCCATTGCATTTGTTATAGACCATTGTCGCATGCCTATCGTACAAAACCTCAAACAATAAAGTGTCATTGGTTTTAATGATAGCCTCCACAAGTGCTTCATCTGATACCTTATGAGCAGCGTCTAAAGTCAAATTTGGTCGGTTGTTTTTTTGATGGTTATAGTTTTATGACACACTCATTTCTTAAATGTCACATTTAATTCTTTAATTTTTCTTCAATATCATTTAAATGATGACCTAATGCTTGCACAGAAATGTGAATTTCTTTAATTAAGATGGCTAAAGAGAGTATTAAAAGTAGTAAAGCCAATCCAAACACCCAGACCGCTATAATATCATATTCTATATAAATAAGAAACATGGTTAATACACAAAGTAATAAACTAGATATACCAAAAATTTGCATCCAACGCGTCAAATTAAGACGTAATTTTAAGTTATTTATTTGACGTTTAAGAGCATATTCTTGCTTCTCCAAATACTTATCGCTTAGATTTCTTATAACAGCTGCATATGCCAAAAACCTATTTGTATAGGCTAGCATAATTAAAGAAATAGCAGAAAATAATAATGCTGGTGTCGTTAAGGTAAGTTGTTGCATAAAAACATTTTAACAAATGTAAATAATTACCTATTAACAAAAAAAGCGAACTTTTAAGTTCGCTAAATTTCAATATGTAACACTAACCTCTATCTTCTAATTAAACGTTGGTATTTCAATAGGCTGACCGCTTAAAACTTTAAAAGCAGATAGCATAATGTTCACTTTACTATAATCTAGACCATTGGCGGTTAAAGCTATGGTTATATTATATGCTGGTACATGCACCAACATGGATTGAAATCCATCTATTCCTCCTTCACTAGCATAGATATCCACACCATTAGTTTTTGCATAAAACAACCCATGACATGTTTCACCATCATTAGTTTTCTTCATAAGTTCTAAACTCTTATCTGATATTAACTTTCCTGAAAAAAGTGCATTCATAAATTGAGTTAAATCTGAAGATGAAGATACTATTGCTCCAGCTCCACCAGGATTTGACATATCTGTTTCTTGTTGCTTTCGCCATTGACCTTCTACATTGATATACGAATGACTTTCACTAGACCGTAAACCTATTTTATTTCCAACATAAGTGTTTTTTAGATTTATCCTATCAATGATTCGGGTTTTTAGTGATTCAGCATATAATGATTTATCAATCGCTTCAATAATATAACCTAAAAGTATATAATTTGTATTACTGTAAGCTGTCGTTGTACCTGGATTAAAGTCTAATTCATAAGATTTAATGCGATCTAACATTATTTTCTGTGAAGACTCTTTTATCATCCAATCTTCAAAATTTTTATCATTTGTAATATTAAATAAACCTGAACTATGGTTTAAAAGATGACCTACAGTTATCTCTGATGCTTTATTAATTTCAGGAAAATATAATGATATTGGTGTATTGAGTTTTATTTTACCTTCATCTATTAGTTGAAAAATCATTACAGCTGTAAATGATTTGGTCACAGAACCTATTCTAAACTTTGTATCTGAAGTATTATAAATTTTACTTTCAAAATCTGCATTACCTAAGGCTTTGTTATAGATCTCAACATTATCCTTAGTAATAGTCATAGTTGCCATGAGTTTATCATTATTTTCTAAAACTTCTAAAAATTCATCGAGATGTTTTAAATCTTGAGCATTTAAATTTAGTGTGTTGACGATCATTACGACAACAATGAGTAATCGTTTCATATGTTATTTTTTAAATTAATTAGGTAGCTTATCTCTTAATAATCAATTATTTAAGAGAGTATGTTTCTTAGTTATTTAACTCTAAATCCCCTGGAATTTCTGGTATGTAAGCGACATCTACATCTATTTCTTTTCCATAGTTTACAACTATGGAACATAAAACTGAAACAGGTTGTCCGTTATGTATAGCTGGTTTCATGACTGGTATCCTTCTAAGTGTTCTTAAGATTTCTGCCTGAATAGTGACTTCAGAATTTCTAACTTTTAAACCCGTTACGTTTCCGGTTTCGTCTATTATAAAAAAGGCATCAACGGTTTTTTGTTCTTTAAGATTTAAATATTTAGACAGACTTATATTAAACTCTTGTTCTATAAATGTTGAAATTTTGTCATTAAAGCAGGTTTCTGTTTCTTCTTTAGAAAGTGCCTCACAACCTTTGCATACAGGTACAAATTCAACATCTTTTAATACCATTCTTTCATTAGAATCGTAATTTGCTAAACCATCATTATGCGATATAATGCTGCACAAACTTAATAATGCTTGCTCTTCTTCTTTCGCAATGTCTCCTTGTGCCATTAACTGTTCTTGCACAGCATTAACTTTTATTATTAAGTTACTTTCTGTAAGACTTGAAGGTTTTGGCGCTTCATTACAAGAAAAACATAATAAACCTAAAAAAATGACTAATAGCAATACTAAAGGTTGTAACCCTATTTTCTCTTTTATATAATAGATCATAAGTCTTAGCTTTTTGGCTGTGTCCACTTATAAATTAATATACCAATGCGCGCTAACGCTATTGAAAATAAACCAAATGTAATAGTAAGCAAAGATACTTTCAGGCTAGCAGAAAAGATAGATGGTTCTACATCTCCTAAAGCTTCAACCATATCGAATAAATTGATAATTCCCAGCATAGAACACAAACAGCCAATGACTAAAGCTATAATACTAGTCTCGTTCGCCAAACTAATCATTTTTTTTGCGTCATCTTTATTTTTATTTCGCTTTACAAATGCCATAATAACAAAGAATAGCGATAGTAAAAAAGCAATTAAAATAAAGTACATTCCTGTGCCGCCTTCTTGTAATAAACGTGCAAATAATAATTGATTAAACATAGATATTAATGTTTTTAATTAAACTTGAGACAAACATAACTCACACTTTAGATAAAAAATTAGTAATGCGATAGATTACTATTTTAAGTAAGGTTTTAACCTATCTGCTAAAACCTTTGCTAAATTCGTCATTCGTCTACAAACTCAAAATAAAAAAGAAAAATAAGTTATCATTGTATTAGTATTACATTAATATGGTATTAAAAAAACTAAAACATGCTTTAGCTCATTTACTTTTTTGGGTAGCTGTACTATTTCTTTTCACTTCCGTTTTTAGTGTAGATAGTGCAATTAATATTAATGTGCTATACTTTTCTATCTTTTTAATGCCAGTAACAATAGCTACTACTTATGTTAGCGTATATAAGTTAATACCAGAATACTTAGTCACTAAGAATTATTATAAGTTTACGCTATACAGCGTTTATACTTTTGTTATTTCTGTATTCGGAATAGTATTTTCAATCTTTTACGCATTAGCTTACCTAACTAATTTTGAGTTTAGCAACATTACATCTATTAGTAAAAGTGCTCTTTTTATTATTACTTGTGTATACTTGGTAGTTGTTGTAGTTAGCGCCTTTAAACTCTTGCAGCTTAATCTTAAACAATCTAAAAACAATGCTGCTTTAGAAACCAAAATCCTTGAAACTCAATTAAAACTTAAGGAACAAGAATTGAATTACTTAAAAATGCAGATTCATCCGCATTTTTTGTTTAATACGCTAAATACGTTATATGGCTTTGCCTTAAAAAAGGCTGAAGAAACACCAGATATGATTTTAAAATTATCTAATCTTTTAGATTATTTATTATATCAAGTTGATAAACCTTTTGTGAGCTTAAATGATGAAATTAATCATATAGAAGATTATATAAGCTTAGAGAAAATTAGATTTAATGATACTTTAAATGTAAGTCTTCAAAAATCTATAAATTCAAAACATATAGAAGTTGCACCAATGCTTCTGATTCCTTTTGTTGAAAACAGTTTTAAACATGGTGCCATTAAAAATGGTATTTTAGATATTAATATCTCTATAGAAGCAAATACTTCTGAAGTGATTTTCAAAATAAAAAATAGCAGCACAACAGAAGCGATTAAAATGAACGGCATCGGTTTAGAGAATATTAAAAAACGTTTAGAATTGGCATATCCTAACCAACACCAACTAACGATTAACAATACAGAAACGAATTTCACGGTTTTACTTATCTTAAATTTAAAATCTAAACCAGCAAATGTCCAATAAAGTAACTTGTATTATTGTAGATGATGAATCTGTTGCTCGTGATATTATTGCGTCGCATATCTCTAAAATAAGTGCATTAGAACTCGTTGCTACATGCAAAAATGCGATTGAGGCTTTTAATTACATCAATAACCATAAAGTAGACTTAATTTTTTTAGATATTAATATGCCTGAAATTTCAGGAATTGCTTTCGCAAAATCTATTAATACAAACATCAAAGTGATTTTTACAACTGCTTACAGAGACTACGCTGTTGAAGGTTTTGATTTACAAGCTGTTGACTATTTATTAAAACCTATTTCTTTTGAACGTTTATTTAAAGCTGTAAATAGATATTTTGAGATAAACACTTCTAAGGTTATTGAAATAGCTTCAAGTAATGATACAAATGATTTCATATTTGTAAGGTCTAACCGTAGAATGGTAAAAATTGAATTTACTACTATACTATACGTTGAGAGTTTTAGTGACTATATTAAAATTCATATCAAAAATCAGAGTTCTGAAAGTGAAACTATCGTTACACGCGAAACTATTAGCGCCATTGAAGCTAAACTACCTCAACATCAGTTTTTAAGGATACATCGTTCTTTTATTATAAACCTTTCTAGAATTGAATCGTTTACTAACGAAGAGGTTACAATTCATCGAAATGCGTTACCAATTAGTCGAAGTTACAAGAAGGAAGTTTTAAATCACCTAGAAAAATATTAAATTTAGGTAAATAAAAACCCAAATTGCACGTTACAATAGCACGGCTACTGACCTACTTTGATGAACAACTATCTACATAATAGAATTCCGAATTTAAAACCGTTTAATTATGAGCGTCATTATGAGTCGCTTTTCATAAATCAACGCTGGGTTCTAGTCAATGGCATTTCTAAGAAAAAGTCTATATATACTTTCAAAGAAGATAATATCTTAGAAATATCTCGTAAAAATGAAACTATAAGAACATCTTGGTCGGTTGATATTCTTAATGTCTTCTCTATTGAAACTGAAGATGGTCTAATCACTGTTAAAGCCTATTTTAAGGACGATGACATATTGGTTCTTGATAATGAAGGTAAAGAAGAGTTTGCTCTTTATATTAATACAACTAACTATGATGAGGAATTGAATTCTGTGGAAGACATTCAAGCATTTTTAAAAGAAAAATACAAGAAGAAAGTTTCAAATACCATTTATGACCATAAGTTCTATTACATTTCAAAATCTAAAGAATATGGTCCTTTCACGACCGAAGAATTAACTAACAAAGTTAAAAACGAAGAAATTAGTGCGTACTGTTTTGTAAGAGATATTAATGAAGATGATTACTCAAAACGTATGCGTATTGCAGATTTGATGCAAGAGTTATGATACATTAACTTTTGAAACTTTATTCTGAATTAAATTCCAAAGAATTAAATCGTCAGTCTCTAATTTATCTTCATTTTTAGAAATAAAATTATAATATTTCATTGCTTTCTTACTTTCTTCTAATGTGATGAAAGCATAATAAATATACATAGACAATGATAAAGTTTGACTATTAGGAAATTGAAAATCTACTTGAGGCAATAACAATTTTAGCCCTTGATCAATTTTCCCTAATTCAATTAAAACTGAACCTCTAGTCCCAATGAAATGTATAAATTTCGGATTTATAGAATAAGCCTTTTTAGATAGGATATCTATATCTTGTTTATCATCGGTTAATAGTTTAGCCCAAGCTAATCCATTATGAACATGAGCATACAGCATTTTGTTTTTTTCTTTATCTACATGCTCTAAACAAGAACTCATCCAATCTATAGCTTCGTCTACCAGTCCTTTTTTAAGATAGACATATCCTATATTATAGCGAGCTAACACAAAGGTTTCCTCATGCTCTATGTAGTTTTTATAAAGCTCAATTGCTTTATCATAATCTTTTTCCTCAACCCTTTCATTAGCATCTAACAAGTCATTAAAATCAATATTTGAATCATTTTTCTTTTGAAAAAGTAATTTTATTAAAGTAAGTCCATCTGTTGATACTTTCATTCCTTAATAGTCTACATAATAAGGTATGAGACTAAATACTCCTATAAGAATATTTGTTATGATAAAAGTCGAGTTAAAGTCCAAACCATACTTCCCAGATAAAAACAACGGATTAAAACCACCTATAATAAAGCATAAATAAGCGATTAGAAAGTTGGTTAAAAACCCTCCAGAAGTTAAGACAAACTGATTAAATTTTGTTTTCTTACCCTTAGGGAAGGTTACAAAAGCAAAACCGCCATTAAAATCTTTATTCAAAACTATTTTAACATTTAAAATGCTAAATCTTTTAAGCTGATGACTTTTTCCTAATACAATCCTCTTTGGGTTACCACCAACTAACTTACCAAATAATAGATGACCAATTTCATGTATAACAACTACTATTTTAATAAAAAACAATGTCGCAGCAAGATTTAACAAAATATAAGCATTAGGTTGATTAGCAAACAAAAAAACAACTCCAACCATTAAAATCAACCAATAATAAACGGGAAATATTGAGCGAAGAATTTTCATTATAGTTAGACTTTTTTTGGCATTTATATGGCTAAAATAAAAAAAGCGAATTGCACTTCGAGAACCTCAGTGACCAATTCGCTTCTTTATTTTGAGATTCCTGCTTTAGCAGGAATGACACTAAACATGTAATGCTCTATCATCAGTTGCAGCTAAAGCAGCTTCTTTTACTGCTTCTGCAAACGTAGGATGCGCATGAGAATATCTTGAAATATCTTCTGCAGATGCTCTAAATTCCATTGCTGTAACTGCTTCGGCAATTAAATCTGCACAACGTGCACCAATCATGTGTACACCTAAAACTTCGTCTGTAGTTTTATCTGCTAAGATTTTCACAAATCCGTCAATATCACCACTTGCTCTTGCTCTACCAAGTGCTCTAAATGGAAATTGTCCAACTTTATAGGCAGTACCAGCTTCTTTTAATTCTTCTTCTGTTTTCCCAACAGCAGCAACTTCTGGCCAAGTATATACAACACCAGGAATTAAGTTATAATCTATATGTGGTTTTTGCCCAGCTAACGTTTCCGCAACAAACACACCTTCTTCTTCAGCTTTGTGCGCTAACATTGCACCTCTTACAACATCACCAATGGCATAAATATTTGGTGCAGATGTTTGTAAATGTTCATTGACTTCTACTTGTCCTCTATCATTTATTTTTACTCCAGCAGCTTCGGCATTTAATCCATCTGTATATGGACGACGACCAACTGATACTAAACAATAGTCACCTTTAAATTCCACAAGCTCGCCCTTTTTGTTTTCAGCTTTTACAATTACTTCATCACCATTACGCTCAACCGATTGCACTTTGTGCGATACCATCATTTTGCACTTAGCCTTCTTAAATACTTTATTAAGCTCTTTAGAAAGTCCTGCATCCATAGTTGGAATGATTCTGTCCATGTACTCAATAACAGTAACCTCAGCACCAAGACGACGATATACTTGTCCTAATTCTAAACCAATAACACCACCACCAATAATCATTAAATGCTTTGGTACTTCTTTAAGTTTTAAAGCTTCTGTAGATGTAATAATACGTTCTTTATCTAAAGAAATAAAAGGTAAGTTAGAAGGTTTAGAACCTGTTGCAATGATTGAATATTTCGCTTCAATTTCGCCAGCATCTTTACCTTCAATTGTAATATGAGTCGCATCTTTAAACGCACCAACTCCTTCGTAAACATCAATATTGTTTTTCTTCATTAAGAAATCAATGCCACCAGTAGTTTGGTCCACAACAGCCTGCTTACGAGCAATCATTTTTTCGAGGTTTACTTTAATCTCACCAGGAATTTCGATACCATGGTCAGCAAAATGCTTTGTAGCTTCCTCGTAATGATGAGAAGAACTTAATAAGGCTTTACTAGGAATACAACCTACATTAAGACATGTTCCGCCAAGTGTTGAATATTTTTCAATAAGTGCTGTTTTCATGCCTAATTGCGCGCAACGGATTGCTGCTACATATCCACCAGGACCAGAACCTATAATTGCTACATCGTATGAATTCATATATGAGAAAATTTTTCGATTAAAATGATTACAAAAGTACAATTTAAGCGGAAATATTTCAGAATTTTTAAAGCTATATTTCCGCTAATCTTATAAGTTATTTTTCCTTTTCAATATCTTGTAAAATCCATTCTAATTCTGGGTCTACACCATCCAATCTATCTTGATATGTTGGTAATATTTCAACATCTGGCTTTATCCCATAACCATCAGGTGTCGTTTTATATGGTGAGTCTACATGCATTAGTCCAATCCTAGCTTTAATTTTTGTATTCGGCAACTCATAGGTTTTGTATTGACCAGCAACAGTACCGTTGTATGCACCGCCAGTTTCTTCACCAACAAAAGTTGCGCGATTGGTTCCCTTTAGCGTAGTAGAGAGGACTGAAGATGCTGAAAAAGAGTTTCCATTAATCAGCACATATAACTTGCCTTTAAAGTTTAATGGATTTGGTTCTTGCTCTTTAGAAGCTTTAAACTTATAATATATTTTACCATTTTTCTTTTTTGTCTTTATCAGGTTATGCGTCACTATGATCGGCGAAAAAATCCCTGTCAAAATTTTACCAAATGTACTTCTAGTATTGGTCATAGCAGCTTTCATAAGTGGTATACGGCTATTGACTTCACTCAGGTTGATAAACGTGAAATTTTCATCTGTTAAATAAGAATATAAAGTATTTATCTCTTTGAGACTTCCACCTAAATTATTACGTAAATCTATGATGAGTGTTTCGGTTTTTAAGGAATCTAATTCTTTAAATGTTTCCTCGTAGAAGCCTTTGTATTTCCATCCTGTGAAACTTTTTATTCTTAAATAACCAACTGTACTGTCTTTACCTATAAACGTGAGTTCTCGCCTAAATTCATTTCTGTTATAATCAAAACCCTTCTTACTTCTCTCCTCTTTCTTCTTCTTAAACGCCAATTTTTTTGCCTTCTTCTCTGCTTTGGTTAATTTTTGTTTTGTTTTAATGGAATCGGTGACCGTTGAGTCTTTAGAAACATTACTGAGATTTCTAGGCAAACGTTTATAAGTCTTAACAAATGTTGAATCTGAATTTCGTAACGTTAAACTTATACTATCAAATCGTCCATTGTTTAACTTGTAGTAAGTAAAGAAATAATCACCTACTACACGCGGCTGAAACGTTGTATTATAGCCATCTGAAGCCACTAAAGGCAAATAACTCTTATACAGATCTTGAGGTTTCTGTCCATTGATTGCAATGATTTCTGTATTAATTAAAACAGTATCCTTCTTTCGGGCATTTCTTATAAATAGCTTATCATCTAAATATTCGGTATCAATATTATTGATATCAAACTTCATCTTGTTTAATGCCTTTCGTTCTTTTCTCTTGAAACGTTTATCTGAAGGTGCTATAGACATATGACCTTGGCCAACATACTTTGTAACTTGCGCTAATTGTTTATAGAGCGTTCTACTTGTGATTGGTTCGGTAATGGATTGTTTTAGACTATCAAATTTAAAATCTAACTGCTCTTTTGATGTGTATTGATATAATCTTGGATGATGACGCCTTAATTGCTTGTATAGCTTATCTATATCTTCATGTACGTCTTCTACAGGATGAAGTTTTGCTACAGCTTCATTATAGGTTTCAATACTTTTACATGAAGTGATTAGGATTAAACCTAAGCATAAAACTGTAAATTGTTTTAGTTGTTGTTTTTGTCTTTTGATTGGTGAAAAATTCTTCAAGTTGATGGTGTATTTAAATTAAGTACCTAAAACAATACATAAAATATCAATAAGACAACTACATTAAGACTTTATTAGGAAAACACACTCATAAAAAAAGTGCCAATAAGAAATCTTATTGACACTCAACTAGGTTCCTCTAATAGAATAATTAATAGCAATTCAAATGTCGCTCTTATCACAAGCTTGTGCAATACTCAAATTGAGTATTTTCACTTAAAAATGTACTTCAAATAAAAAAGTATTTAAATTAGGTTTTGATTGAGCTTTAAAATCCCAATTAATTCGCCTGTAGAGGATATATTTAGTTTCTTCAGAATATTTCGACGATGTGTATCTACGGTATGTGAGCTAATATTTAAACGTTCTGAAATTTCTTTACTACTTTTATTTTGAATTAACAGTCTTATGATATCGCGCTCTCTATTGCTTATGCCTCCTGATAATAACTTCTGCGAATAGGAATTAAAATACACGGTATCATACTCATTGTTGTCATTAAGCAACTTGGCAGAAGCAGTAATATCCATCTTAACATTAGGATGCAATACTGTATAATGCGCAAGACCAATGATAGGTTTTCCTGTAGAGTCAAATGCTAAAGGTGTGGTGTTTTGAATGATGTTAACAAAGACATTATCTGCATTTTTAAACCTGTAATTCCATGTGTAATTTGCCTTTTGCCTATCCTCCAAACTTATATTAGTTAGTGTAAATTGCATTAATTCATTTAGCGCTTTTAACCAACTGTTTAGATCACCAGGGTGAATTCTATCCCAAAAATAGCGCATACCTTTTAACTTTAGTTCTTCCGCAGATAAACCTAGGCATGTCGCGTAATTTTTACTGATATATTCAAAGGAAAGGTTTTGTGTGTTGGTGATACAAAAGAATGTTGAGCTATAAGGCAGAAACCTATCAAGATCCATAATTCTTTGTATGTGCGTTTCTAATGAAGGTTTGTCGTAAGACTTAAAAATACTCTTATAAAGTTCCTTTATGCTTTTATATTCCATAGACAGTAATGTTGTTAAATATACAAATTAAGTAGGAAAACCAAGCATCTCGCCCATCCCAACAGTGTATAACCAACAACCATAAATGGCATGCTCTATGGCAACTAATAATGTGGATTTAGTTTTATGATAAGTTAACGCAAATACAATACCACCAAGAAAAGTGAGTATCATTACTAGTGCATTTCTAAAAAAAAGATGTGCTAAAGAAAATAGCACGGCATTTACTAAAATCAACATAGTCTCGTTTTTAAAAAGAGCTTTATATCTCATAAAAAAAAAGGTTCTGTAGATTACTTCTTGAGGATAAACTGAGCAAAAAACATATACAAAAGAAAAAAACAACCATACTTTAGGATCCTTAGAAATAACACCAAAAAGGTTCTCTCTATTGTAAACGTAGACATAAAAAGTAGTCAGTAAAATAAGAACTAGAAATTTACCACCTAAATGCTTAAAGAACTTTAACCATTCTATTTGTTTTGAAATACGAAAGTTCATTTTTAAACTTCGTACAAGGAGAACAATTGTATATATTAAACCAATCAACGCGATACTTATTTTTAATCTAATCGATAAGTTAATCACCAGTGTTACCGGAATTATAACAAAAAGAACAAAAAGTTCAATCAATTTATATAACGATTCTTTCATATTATAACGTAATAGCTGTGGTATGTTTTACTTCATTTATTGTAAACATACTATGAGTACTACCTATATGATTAATCTTGGTGAGTTTTTTAACCATAAATTCTCTAAAGGCTTCCATATCTTCAACCATCACTTTTAATAAGTAATCATAATCGCCACTAATATGATAGCATTCTAACACTTCATCTAACTTAGCCACTTGTCGTTCGAAGCTCACGACATAATCTTGTGAATGTTGCACTAGCTTCACATGGCAAAAGGCTACAAAGTCTTTGTTTATCCTCTTTTTATCTAGTAAGGCCACATAGTCTGTAATTACTCCATTGTTTTCTAGTTTTCGAATACGTTCAAACACTGCAGTTACTGACAATCCCAATTTATTAGATAAAGACTTATTAGTCTGTTTACTATCTTCTTGAAGTAATCTTAGCAGTTCTTTGTCTTTTTCATCTATCATAACTTTTGTTTTTTCGCTAAACAAGCATGTTTCAAATCAAAAATAAACTTTTATTCTAATTTTTAATTAAAAATTAGTTTTATTTTCTGTATTGTTAAATATATATTGATTTTATTTCTTTTAATACGGAAATTTGCATTAAACTAATAAATCACTACATATGTCATTTAAGCCTGCTAACAAAATTCAAGACCTACAATATTTTGGAGAATTTGGTGGAGTGAATCCATCTATTTCAGATTCTTCTACGTATACATTCTTATCTGCAAAAACCATGTTCGACACATTTGAAGGCAATGCAGATGGTTGTTACTTATACTCTAGACATTCCTCACCTTCCAACCTTTACCTAGGTGAAGCCTTAGCTGCTATGGAAGGTACAGAAACGGCTACTGTAACCGCTTCTGGAATGGGTGCTATTACGCCTGTCTTATTACAGCTTTGTGATTCTGGAGAGCACATTTTAAGTAGCAGAACTATTTATGGCGGCACCTATGCATTTTTAAAAAATTTTGCACCACGAATGGGAATTACAACCTCATTTGTAGACATTACAAAACTAGACGTCATTGAAGCTGCTATTACACCCAAAACAAAAGTTTTGTATTGTGAGTCTGTAAGTAATCCATTGCTAGAAATTGCAGATATCAAAAGCTTGGCTGACTTAGCAAAAAAGCATAACCTTAAACTTGTTGTAGATAATACATTCTCACCTTTATCTATTTCACCCGCTGTTTTAGGTGCTGATGTCGTTATACATAGTCTAACAAAGTTTATAAATGGTTCATCAGATACTGTTGGTGGTGTTGTTTGTGGTACACAAGAATTCATTGACCAATTAAGAAATGTAAATGACGGTGCTGCGATGTTATTGGGTTCAACAATGGATAGCTTAAGGTCAGCTTCAGTACTAAAGAATTTAAGAACGCTACATATTAGAATACAACAGCACAGTAATAACGCCATGTATTTGGCTGAAAAATTTGAAAGTGATGGCTTAAAAACGGTTTATCCAGGATTAGCATCGCATCCTTCTCATCGTTTATTTTCATCTATGATGAACGAGAAGTATGGTTTTGGTGGTATGCTCACTATTGATGTTGGCTCCCTAGTAAAAGCCAATGAACTTATGGAACTGATGCAAGAACGCAACCTTGGATATTTGGCTGTAAGTTTAGGGTTTTACAAAACATTATTCTCTGCACCAGGTAGCTCTACGTCTTCTGAAATACCTGAAGATGAACAAAAAGAAATGGGACTTAGTGATGGACTTATACGTTTTTCAATTGGTTTAGACGCAGATATTGAACGCACTTACCAAATGATGAAGGATTGCATGATTGAACTTGATATTTTAAAACCTGAATTGGTTTAAATAAACTATTACGGAATTGTATTGAAGATTATTTTCAATTAAAAAGTCTCGATACAATTCCGAGTTTACATTCGGAATCACTCGAACTGACGAGAAAGCTTATTTTCCTTTTAAGCGTTCCCATAGGGCTTTCATGGTATAATTAAAATCTTCCATTTCAGGCTCAAATGGCTTCATATCTAACCTGCCATTTGTTTCAAATAATCTAAGGTTGAAAACAGCTTTATAACCTTCTTTAGTTTTTACCAACGGATACCTTAAATCTTTATATAGGTAGTTCTCATCACCTAAAGATTCAACATTATAATATCCATTACTGAACCACGCCAAATCCTTAATATCTTCAAAATCTGAAATTGATATTGTTCTGTTCTTTGGAATGATCTTCCAATCTGAAAACTGATTTGTTCTATCAAGCAAGGAATAGAATCCGACGTGATAATTCTTTTCAGTCTCGGCAATGCCATACCACAGAATATTATTCAATATGGCAGGTTGAGTACTGAATCTTGTATAAGATATCTTTTCTGTCTCAAGTGATGATTCAAAAACATTGTCAATGTGTACCTTATTAACAAGCGTAAAAATCATATACGCAGAACTCAAACCAAGACTCATTTTTAGCCAAAAACGACGTTTTTTATTCTTGCGGTTGTAAAACATTAAAGTAATGAGGCATATCAAAAAAGGCACTGTGTAAAATGGGTCAGCAACAGCTATGTTATTAAACGCCACTCTATAGTTTGAAAATGGTGCAAATAACTGTGTTCCGTAAGGTGTAAAACTATCTAAGAACATGTGGGTTAATAAAGACCAAAAGAATAATAATATCCAATCCTTATGATTAGTTGAGCCACGCCGTTTACCCTTATCATAAAGTTTGAATGTAAGCCATCCAAACAAAAACGCCCCTAAAATTGAAAACAATATGGAATGCATAAAGCCTCTATGAAACAGCATACCGTCAATCTCATTGGCATAAAGTAAACTACCAACAAAAACATCTAAATCCGGAATGGTACCACCTATGGCGCCAAACAATACCGCTTTATTCCCTATTTTTTTTCCTAGAACTGCCTCTCCACAAGCAGCACCTAAAACCATTTGAGTTATTGAATCCATAATAAATAGAATGCAAAAGTACGGTTTTCTGTATTTGCAAATGGCCGCACAATGTTGTAACATTACGGATACAATGAACTAACTATGGAAGAAAAAAATCATATTACAGAGATAGAAGCTGACAATCAAAAAATTATAGAAAATAACGAGTTAAATATTTGGGAAGCTTTGATTCCTGTTTTTGCCCTTGTTGCAATGCTTTTCTATAATGTTTTCTTTGTTTTTGGTGATGATGCCTTAAGTGGAAGTAACCAATTTATTCTTCTCCTTGGTGCTGCAGTTGCTGCTATAGTAGGGTTTTACAATAAAGTATCTTACAAACGAATGATAGATGAAGTAGCGGAAAATGTAAAATCTACATCTGGTGCTATTTTAATTTTACTCATGGTTGGCGCACTAGCTGGTACTTGGTTGGTAAGTGGTATTATTCCAACGATGATTTATTATGGTTTACAAATTCTTAATCCAACTATATTTTTAGCAGCATGTGTCATCATATGTGCTATAATTTCGATAGCTACCGGCAGTTCATGGACGACGTCGGCAACAGTAGGTATCGCACTTATAGGAATTGGTGAAACGCTAGGAATATCTTTAGGTATGACAGCCGGCGCAGTATTATCTGGCGCTTATTTTGGTGATAAAATGTCGCCATTGAGTGACACAACAAATCTTGCTCCTGCAATGGCAGGAGGTGAGTTATTTGCTCATATAAAATATATGTCAATAACCACTATTCCTACCATAACGGTAACGCTAATTGTATTCATCATAATTGGATTATCTATAGACACTACAGGAACACCTGACATTTCAGATAAATTAAGTGCAATCAAAGGTGCTTTTAACATTACACCTTGGTTATTTCTAGTCCCAGTAGTTGTTATTGCCCTTATTGTAAAGAAAACACCGCCTTTAGTAGCATTATTAATCGGAACACTACTTGGCGGAATTGCTGCAGTTATCGCCCAACCTGACATCATAAAAGCTATAGCTGAGACCGAAACCTTAGATTTCAAATCTGCTTATAAAGGAGTAATGAAAGCTATAACTGTTGATACTTCAGTGGAAACTACAAGTAAAGAACTCAATGATTTATTTTCCTCTGGCGGCATGAAAGGTATGTTAGGCACTATTTGGTTAATCATTTGTGCAATGGTTTTTGGTGGTGTCATGGATGCTATTGGTGCCTTGGCGAGAATTAGTAAAGCACTTTTAAATATAGCTTCATCTACCTTTGGTTTATTTGCAAGTACTGTAGCGAGTTGTTTAGCATTAAATGTAACTGCTTCAGATCAATATTTAGCGCTCGTAGTACCTGGAAAAATGTTTAAAAAAGCATATGAGGACAAAGGCTTAGCGCCGGAAAACTTAAGTAGAACGCTTGAAGATTCAGGTACAGTAACATCGGTTTTAATTCCTTGGAATACCTGTGGAGCTTACCAAAGTGGTGTATTAGGTGTTGGTGTAGGAGAGTACTTTTTCTATGCCATATTTAATTGGTTAAGCCCATTTACGACATTATTATTTGCAGCATTACGTCTTAAAATAAAAATGATACGTTCTTGACAATTACAAAAACGTATCACTTTTAATTGATATAGATTTTAACTATTCCTTTTTATCGTCAGAATTTATTAAATAAGGTGTCTTCCCATCGGTAATAATCACCTTGCTGTTTGCAGATTTCGCGAGCTCTTTAAAAGCATCTATACTTCTCAATTGAATAATTTCTTTTGTAAGGCCTTCACTTAAGATTTTTTGAGCATCTCTAGTACCCTTAGCGGCTATAATTTTTCTTTCAGCTTCTAATCGCTCTTGTTGTAAAATAAATTCCATTCGCATAGCATCTTGTTCTGCTTGTAATTTTTGTTCAATAGAAGTAGATAAACCTCTTGGCAGTTGAATACTCTTCATTAAAACAGCTTCAATCATTATACCTTCATTATCTAAGGTTTCAGCCATTTTCTTCTGAATAGCTTCTTCTATGTCAGCTCTTCTTCCAGAGTGCATATCTTTAGCAAAAAATTGTGAACAAACATCCGCAGAGGCTGATCTGAAAACACTTGTAATAACCGCTTTAAAATTTGGACCTATGTTTTCTAAAATACTAGGTACTTTTTCAACTTCTAATCGGTATAAAATGGAGATTTCAGAATCAACACTTAAACCTTCTTTACTAGGTAATCGAAGCACCAACTCTAGGTTATTGGTCTGTATTGACTCCTTAACTATTTTTGTAGTAATTGGATTATAAAAAACAGTACCTTGGGTGATAACTTTTGAGTCTAGTTTCCCAAGTTTTTGCTTCACACCAGCCTCACCGGGCCTAACAACTGCGCAACTCGTAAAGAGAAATAACGTAACAATAAGAGTAAACAAATTCTTCATAATAATTCTTTTTTTGATTCCTAATAAAGATAAGAATATGTCCACAAAAAGTCTTAATTAGAATTGTTATAAATATCATAAATTTACTGTAAACACAAGGTGTTGAGGCATTTTAATAGTCTTACACTATTATATCATTAAATTAATTTACACATGCTATATAGCTAGACTAGTCCTTTATTTATATTTGCAGCCGAAAACTAAAATCAATTTATATAAAATGGCTGTATTAGTAGGAAAAAAAGCACCACAATTTAGCGCTCAAGCTGTTGTAAATGGAGGTCAATTTGTTGAAGACTTTTCATTAGAACAATTTAAAGGAAAACATGTTGTATTATTCTTTTACCCAAAGGATTTTACGTTTGTTTGTCCAACAGAATTACACGCATTTCAAGAAAAATTAGAAGAATTTAAATCTAGAAACACTGAAGTAATTGCAGTATCAACGGATACAGAGCAATCACACTTTGGTTGGTTACAGATGGATAAGAACCTTGGAGGAATTAAAGGTATCACTTACCCATTAGTAGCAGATACAAACAAAACCATCGCTAAAAACTATGACGTTTTAGCTGGTGATTATTTTTACGATGAAAATGATATGCTACAAGCCGACGGTGAACTAATCGCGTATAGAGGTTTATTCCTTATTGACAAAGATGGTATTGTACGTCACCAAATCGTTAACGATTTACCATTAGGTAGAAACGTTGATGAAGCGTTACGTATGGTTGATGCTTTACAATTTGTTGAAGAAAATGGTGAAGTATGTCCAGCAAACTGGAACAAAGGTAAATCTGGTATGCAAGCTACTCACGAAGCGACTGCTGAGTTTTTACAAAACCATATGAACTAAGAAATCATATTTTAAATAAAAAAAGCCTCGATGTCGAGGCTTTTTTTTGTCCTTATTAAAATAATTCTAATAAGTCTGTATGTTCTTTTTCTTTTGCATAATCTGCAGCATTCTTCCCATCATTATCCTTAATAGACACATCGGCATTATTTTGCAATAACATTTTCACTATAGCTTCTTGATTATATTGCACGGCAAAAATTAATGCGGTTGCACCTTTGTTATTTTGAATATTGACATCCGCATTATTTTTAAGAAGCATGTGTACTAGCTCTAAATTCCCTTTAAAGCTTACTCCTATTAACGCTGTATTACCTGAGCCATCTTGAGCATTTACATGGGCTTTGTTATCAATTAGCAATTGAGCAATAGCTTCTTGACCAAAATAGGTTGCAAATATCAGTGGTGTAAAACCTCTTGCGTCAACGGCATTGACAACATGTGGGTTTGTGTTTAATTGCGCTTTGACGTTATCAATATTACCAGATTGTATGGTTCTAAAAAATAATTCTTGTTCGTTCATTATGATCTATTTGAAAGAAAAAGGAATGCATCATAACAACACATTCCTTTTTTGGATTTACTACTAATCAATTATTATTTTAAATCGTATCTATCTAAGTCCATAACTTTAGACCAAGCAGTAACGAAGTCGTTAATGAATCTTACCTCACCATCATTTGCACCATAAACTTCACAAACCGCTCTAAGTTCTGTATTTGAACCAAAAATAAGATCTGCTCTTGTTCCTGTAAATTTGACTTCACCTGTTCTACGGTCACGACCTTCAAATATGGTATCATCATTTGATGTTGCACTCCATGTATACGTGAAATCTAAAATATTTGTAAAGAAATCGTTTGTTAAATGGCCTATGTTGTCAGTAAATACACCATGATTTGAATTGTCATAGTTCGATCCTAATACTCTCATTCCACCTACTAAAGCCGTCATTTCTGGAATTGACAATGTCAATAAATTAGCTTTATCTACTAATAAGTCTTCAAATGCTACATCAACCTTTTCGTTAATGTAATTTCTAAACGCATCTGCTATAGGCTTTAAATGACCAAAAGACACTTCATCAGTTTGTTCTTGTGAAGCATCTCCTCTTCCTTGACTAAATGGCACTGTAATAGAATGACCTGCATTATTAGCTGCTTCTTCTATAGCCGCATTACCTGCTAATACAATTAAATCCGCCATTGATATCGTACCTGAGAATTCATTCTGAATACCTTCTAGTACATTTAATACCTTATTTAATTCTTCAGGATTGTTTACTTCCCAATTTCTTTGAGGCTCTAAACGCACTCGTGCACCGTTTGCACCACCTCGCATATCTGAACCTCTAAACGTAGAAGCAGATGCCCAAGCTGTTTTTACCAATTCTGAGATTGTTAAACCAGAAGCTAAAATCATTTTCTTTAACGAAGTGATATCTGAGTCGCTTAATGTATAATCTACTTTTGGTATTGGGTCTTGCCAGATTAATTCTTCACTTGGTACTTCTGGACCTAAATAACGGTCAATTGGTCCCATATCTCTGTGCGTTAACTTAAACCATGCTCTAGCAAATGCATCTGCAAAAGCATCATGATCTTTATGAAAACGTTCTGAAATTTCTCTAAATGCAGGATCCATTTTAAGTGCCATATCAGCTGTTGACATCATTAAAGCTTGTTGACCGTTACCACTTGCGGTTGGTGCCATACGTGCATTTGAATCTGCAGTTGGTGTCCATTGGTGTGCACCAGCAGGACTTTTAGTTAATTCCCAGTTATAGTTTAACAACACGTCAAAATAATCTGCATCCCACTGTGTTGGGTTTGGCGTCCATGCACCTTCTAGCCCACTCGTAATCGTATCATCTAATACGCCTGACTGATAGGTGTTTTTCCAACCTGTACTCATCTCTTCAATAGATGCGCCGTGTGGCTCTACACCAACATATTTATCTGGATCTGCAGCTCCATGCGCCTTTCCAAAGGTATGTCCTCCAGCAACTAATGCTACTGTTTCTTCATCATTCATTGCCATACGACCGAAGGTTATTCTAATGTCGTGGGCTGACTTTAAAGGATCTGGTTCACCATTTGGGCCTTCTGGATTTACATATATTAATCCCATGTGCACCGCTCCAAGGTCTCCTTCTAATAAGCCATCTTTAGTATCATAACGCTCATCATTTTCTAACCAACCTGTTTCATTTCCCCAATAAATGTCTTGTTCTGGTTCCCATACATCTTCGCGTCCTCCGGCAAATCCAAATGTTTTGAATCCCATTGATTCTAAAGCGCAATTACCAGCCAAAATCATTAAATCTGCCCAAGAAATTTTGTTCCCATATTTCTTTTTTACTGGCCAAAGTAACAATCTTGCTTTATCTAAATTACCGTTATCTGGCCAACTATTTAATGGTGCAAAACGATGCGTTCCTGTTCCTGCACCACCACGTCCATCTCCTACTCTGTATGTACCAGCACTATGCCAAGCCATTCTAATCATAAATCCGCCATAATGACCATAATCTGCTGGCCACCAATCTTGAGAATCCGTCATTAGGTTGATAAGATCTTTTTTCAATTCATCATAGTCAACACTTTTAAAAGCTTCAGCATAATCAAAATCATCACCCATTGGATTTGATTTCGCAGCATGCTGTCTAAGAATATTTAATTTTAATTCATTCGGCCACCAATCTCTATTACTAGTTCCTCGTCCTGCTGTGAGTTTTTGTGCTCCACTCATGTAAGGACATTGGCTTATATCGCCGTTGTTAGAATGATCCATGTGATATCGTTTTTTTAGTTAATTACTTGTTTCTTCAAATTTATAAAACAATAAGACGCACTTAAATACGATGAGATACTATCTATTTATTTTTTCATTGGATTTATCTATCACAACTTTATTTACAATAATTATAAATAATACTTAACCCAATAATGACAAGGGCTTAGCTATAAAATACTGAAATAGTGCTCTATGCATGAATGTTAAATTTTTGTATCAATTAAGAATGGGTACTATTTTTATACAAAAAAGAGAAAAATGCAGATGAAAAGGACTAACCTAGAAGAGAGACTTAATGCTCTCAGAACAAAAGACAAATCAGTTTATATTTTAGATCAAGTTGCTACTATTTTGAGAGAAGATGATGCTAAAGATGATCTTATTCAAAAAACAATAGCTTCTAGCAACGGAAATAAAATTGATAATAAATTTACATTCGATTTGTTAGAAACCAAAAACATCTACCATATTAGTCAGATTAAAAAAATATGTGTGGATTACAGACTGCGGTTTTTAGATTCAAAGTATTTTAAAGGTGAATTACCTTATGAGGCCATATCTAAAATCAAGGAACTAGAGAACATTCACGACATTAAAATTGAAGGTTTTAAAATTGTGGCACCTGCCAAACTATTTAAGCTAGAAAATTACGATGACCCATTATTGTTTGCGCCAATTGCAAATGGTTATTATTATTTAATTCATAAATGGGGAAATGATTTGAGTCCACACAGACGCTGGCAAATGTGGTCTTTTAAAAACTTTGAAAACTTTTTGTTTTTACTTTTCTTAATGAGCTTGGTTATTACCGGATTAATTCCAGACGGTTTGTTTTTAAGCAGCCCTACAGCTGAAAATGCTGGCCTTATATTTTTATTTGTTTTTAAATTTGTTGTGGCCATTGCATTTTACTATGGTTTTGTATCGGGCAAAAACTTCAGCTCTTCCATTTGGAATAGTAAGTATTACAACAAATAAGTAAAATTATATTTCGATAAAACACATCATCCAGATAATGACATCACTTCATTATCTGGATTATTTTTTGTAACTTTTAGGTATTAATCAATACCTATAATTATGAGTAATTCGGACTATACAAAAGTTTATCAAGGTAATTTTATTTTAGTAACCCGTGTAAGAGAGGAATTAGAGCACATGGGTATTGTACCTATTATAAAAGATGAAGGTGAATCGCAGCGATTGGCCGGTTACGGATCCTTAAATCAAGGGTTCCAAGAAGTTTATGTCAACAACGAGGAATTAGACAAAGCTATAGCAATTGTTGATCAAGTTAAAAGTCAAATGGAGGCTGCAAATTAGCGCAGAAATTTTTTAAACCTCTACACCGTACATCTTATCGCGTTGTTCCTTTATTTTTTTATCACTCATGTATTCATCAAAAGTCATGTAGCGATCAATAACTCCATTTGGTGTTAACTCAATGATTCTGTTACCGACAGTTTGTGCAAACTCATGATCGTGAGTAGTTAATAGTGCTGTTCCTTTAAAGTTCTTTAATGAGTTATTGAACGCAGTTATGCTCTCTAAGTCTAAGTGATTTGTTGGTTCATCTACCATAACTACGTTTGCTCTCATCATCATCATTCGGCTTAACATACAACGTACTTTTTCACCTCCAGATAAAACATCTGCCGTTTTTAATGCTTCTTCACCACTAAAGATCATTTTACCCAAAAATCCTCGAATATAAACTTCTTCGCGTTCTTCCTCAGTAGTTGCCCATTGACGTAACCAATCTACTAAAGTCAGTTTATTATCAAAGTATTCACTGTTATCTAGAGGTAGATAGGACTGATTTGTAGTCACACCCCAAGCATATTTTCCTGAATCTGCTTCTTCCTTACCATTAATAATTTGATAGAATGCTGTGGTTGCCCTAGAATCTTTAGAATATACTACCACCTTATCTCCCTTAGCAAGATTAATATCTACATTGCTAAATAACACCTCACCATCTATACTGGCAGATAATTTTTCAACATTAAGAATTTGATCACCAGCTTCACGCTCACGTTCAAAAATAATTGCAGGATAACGACGACTACTTGGCTTTATATCTGAGATATTCAGTTTATCTATCATTTTCTTTCTACTTGTGGCTTGCTTAGATTTTGCCACGTTAGCAGAGAAACGTCTAATAAACTCTTCTAGTTCTTTCTTCTTTTCTTCTGCCTTCTTGTTTTGTTGTGCACGTTGTTTTGCGGCTAACTGAGAAGACTCATACCAGAATGTATAGTTACCAGAATAATGATTAATCTTTCCAAAATCAATATCTGAAATGTGTGTACAGACCGCATCTAAAAAGTGACGGTCGTGAGATACAACTATAACACAATTATCATAATTTGCTAAAAAGTTTTCAAGCCAAGAAATAGTTTCGTAATCTAAATCATTGGTAGGCTCATCCATGATTAACACATCTGGATTTCCGAATAAGGCCTGAGCTAATAACACACGAACTTTTTGCTTACCATCAAGATCGCCCATTAAACTGTAATGCAAATCTTCCTTTATACCAAGGTTAGATAGCATTGCAGCGGCATCACTATCAGCATTCCAGCCGTTCATTTCTTCAAACTCAACCTGAAGCTCACCAATCTTTTCTGCGTTTTCATCGGTGTAATCTGCATATAAGGCGTCAATTTGAGTCTTTAAATTATATAACGGTTTATTACCCTTTAAAACTGTTTCTAAAACCGTATCGTCATCATGTTTGTTATGATTCTGCTCTAAAACAGACATACGCTTTCCTGGCTCTAAATGCACATGTCCTGATGTAGGATCCATTTTACCTGATAAAATCTTTAAAAAAGTAGATTTGCCAGCGCCATTAGCACCAATAATTCCATAGCAATTACCATTATTAAAAGTGGTATTTACTTCATCGAAAAGTACACGTTTTCCAAATTGTACCGAAAGATTAGAAACTGATAACATTTTATAGGTTTTAAATTTTCGGCAAAAGTAGAAAATTAAAGCGACTGAACGAAATAAATAGTCATATAACAACATTTAACGAGGCCTTAACAAGAGATTTTTATAGCAACATATATTTTTGTTCAGCTAACTGTGTTAATTAATCCTATGCGGAGCATACATTATTTTGTAATTTTTTTCCTTTTGTCAATAATCATCAGTTGTAAGGTTATCGAAGGTGACCAAACCAACTACGCCTACATTGGTGGGGAAATTATTAATCCAAAAAATAATGACGTTGTATTGTACAATACACAGAGAGAAGTTGTAGACTCTATATCTTTGGATGAAGACAATAGGTTTATCTATAAAATTGAAAATCTAAAGCCTGGCCTTTATACCATTACACATGGTGGTGAATACCAAATGGTGATTTTAGAACCTCAGGACAGTATAATGTTTCGACTAAACACCTATGACTTTGACGAATCACTTGTTTTTACAGGTAATGGTGCTAAACGTAATAATTACTTAATCAAAACATACCTAACTAATGAGCAAGATCAAATGCAATTGATTAAGCATACAAAGTTAGAACCCGAAGCCTTTAACGAATACATAGAAAGTCATAGAGAAAAACAACTCAATGAATTTTATGAATTTCTAGAGCATAATGATGAATCAGAATTCTTTAAATCTGTAATTGAAGACAATATCAACTACAACGCTTACGCCAATAAAGAGATTTATCCTTTTGCATATTTTGGCAACAACAAATTGATTCATATTAAAGACTTACCTGAAGATTTCTACGCTTACAGAAAAGATATAGATTACAATGCAAGACATTTAAGTCATTTCTATACATATAATCGTTTCCTGTTTTCGCATATTGATAATTTAGCTACACATTCTTATTACAAGAAAAATAATTTTCATAGTGCGTTTGATAGACACTCTATGAGCTATAATAAGTCTAAGCTCGATTTAATTGATAGCATCATTGAAGATGAAACTATCAAAAATGAGCTGTTAAAATATAAGACGGCTGACTATATTAGTCATAATCATACAGAAGCTGAAGCCAATGAAATGTTGGATTATTATGTTGAAAAAAGTTCAAATAAGAATGACATAAAGGCTATGACCGAATTGGTTGCATCCTTAAAATTACTGAGACAAGGTAATCCATTACCAAATTTGGCTGTAGTTAATTTTGACGAGACTGAACACAATTTGCCGAATATTATAACCAAACCTACAATTATTCATTTTTGGTCTTCAAACTCTAAGATGCAATATAGAAATAGTCATTATAAAGTAAGAGATTTAAAGTCACGTTTTAAGAATGTTGATTTTGTTTCTATTAATCTTAATAGAAACGACAGTGCATCTTGGAAAGAAATCATAGAAAACTATGATTTTCCGAAAACGTATGAGTATCGATTTAAAGATCCTGAAGAAGCAAAAAGAACGCTTGCTATAAATTATCTTAACAAAGCGATTATAGTGAATAAGAATGGTATTATTCTTCACCCAAATGTTAACATCTATAAACCTGATTTTTCAGAGACCTTAGATAAATTGCTACAAAAAAAGCACCTTATTGTTCAAAAATAAGATGCTTTTAAAATTGTATTATTAGGTTTCCTCTAGTTTCCTTTTTTGTAATCCGCTAAGAATTTTTCTAAGCCTATATCTGTTAAAGGATGTTTTAACAACCCTGTAATAGAAGATAAAGGTCCAGTCATTACATCCGCACCTAATTTTGCACAATCAATAACATGCATGGTGTGACGAACTGAAGCTGCTAGTATCTCTGTTTCAAAAGCATAATTATCAAAAATGTGACGTATTTCTGCGATAAGATTTAAACCATCTGTAGAAATATCATCTAAACGACCAATAAAAGGAGATACATAAGTCGCACCCGCTTTTGCAGCTAGTAATGCCTGTCCTGGTGAGAATACTAAAGTAACGTTTGTCTTAATGCCTCTATCTGAAAAATATTTACAAGCCTTTACTCCATCTTTAATCATTGGAAGCTTAATAACGATTTGGTCATGTAACTCTGCTAAAGCTTCACCTTCTCTAACCATACCTTCAAAATCAGTAGAAATTACTTCTGCAGAAACATCTCCGTCTACAATATTACAGATATCTACATAATGCTTCATAATGTTATCTGTACCAGTAATACCTTCTTTAGCCATAAGAGATGGATTGGTTGTAACACCATCTAAAATACCCATATCTTGAGCTTCTTTAATCTGATCTAGATTGGCTGTGTCAATAAAAAATTTCATTGTGAATTATATTTGTTTTGTTGTGTTTTTAGTTGCTGCGAATTTACAATATAAAGCAGGCTTTCAGTTTAATAACTTTTCAGAATATATTAACAAGCCCTTTAATTAAAGTTTATAATGATTCATCAACATCTTTTCGTAAACTTTATCTGGAAGCACGCGTTTTAAAACAATAGAAAACTTCTGCATAAACGCACCTACCTTATAATGAATTTTTGGGGACTTGGTTTCAATAATTTTATAAATAGCCTCTGCCATTTGCTTTGGATCATTGCCTTCATCAACATGCTCATCCATAGTCTTTAAAGAAAATCCATATTTCTCTTTATATGGAGAGTCTTCTAAAACTGGTGCATGATAGCGACCAGCAGCAATATTTGTGGCAAAATCACCTGGCGCAACATTTGTCATCTCAATATTAAAATCCTTTAGTTCCATTCTAAAAGATTCGGTAATGATTTCTAACGCACCTTTACTTGCACTATAAACTCCTCTGTAGGGTAAACCCATATAACCTGCAATAGAAGTCACATTTATTATCATTCCAGAATTTTGATTACGCATGGTTGGTAAAACGGCTTTAATAACGTTAATAGGTCCAAAAAAATTGGTTTCAAAATTTCGTTTGATTTCTTCGTCTGGGATTTCTTCTACTGGCCCAGTAATACCTGCACCTGCATTATTCACTAAAACATCTATTCTTGATGCTTTCTCAACTACCTCAGATACACAAGATGCTATGGTTTCTTTTTTTGTAACATCTAAAGCCACTATTGGAAATTTGCTATTTGGGTAGTTTTTAGGGTTTCTACTGGTTCCGAATACTGTAAAGCCTTTTTCTTGAAGGTACTCGCCTACAGATTTTCCTATTCCTGAAGAACCACCTGTAATTAAAACAACTTTAGACATTATATTGTGTTAGGAGTTAGAAGTACGAAGTTAAAAGTATTTCTAAACAATTGAAGAATTAGAGATTTAAATTTAGGGTACAAAAAAAGGCAAGCTACCTACATCACACCGCTACGACCGCGTACCTTTGCTACGTTCCCGTCCTGGAGGATTAAGCAGGAGCTGGTTGTGTAGGACTTGCCGGCTGCAAAGATACAATCTTTTAATACTTTACCAACCTTTTTTAAACCGATTTTTTTATAAATTGCCTCAAAATTATATGACCTTAAAATGCAGTTATTTAAATATTTCATTCTCTTTAGTTTAAGTCTAACATTGATTAATTGTGGTGACACTAATAGCTCAAAACAAACAGGATTAAAATTAGACCTAAATGGAAAATCATTTCAGTTAGGAGATACCTTAAAACTCTCTGTTAAAAATCCTAAAACTCTTGAGATTCAACAGATAGTCTACAAACTAGATGGTAATGAAATTAAAGACAACGCCATCTTAAATGATGTCTCTTTAGGTAGTAAAACCTTAACGGCTTCTATAACTTATGGAGACAATACAGAAATACTATCTGAAACTATTAAAATATTCAATAACGTAATACCTGCAATTTACACTTATGAAGTAGTAAATACGTATCCACACGACATTACCTCTTATACACAAGGTTTAGAATTTTATAATGGTGAATTATATGAAAGTACAGGACAGTATAAAGAATCAAAACTTAGAAAAGTAAATTTTGAAACTGGTGAAGTCATCAATAACCTAAACCTAGATGAAAACTACTTTGGTGAAGGCTTAACTGTACTTAATGATAAAATATATCAGTTAACTTGGAGAGCAAAACGTGGATTTGTGTATGATGTGAATTCATTTGAAAAACTAAGTACCTTCAACTACGGAAAAAGTAAAGAAGGTTGGGGAATTTGTAATGATGGTAAAACATTGTATAAATCTGATGGTACGGACAGAATTTGGTTATTAGATCCTGAAAATCTCACAGAAATTGGTCATATTGAAGCCTATACTGAAAAAGGAAAAATCCCAGCGCTTAATGAACTCGAATGGATTGATGGTAAAATATTCGCTAATATCTATCAAAAGGATGGTGTAGCCATTATTAATCCTAAAACAGGTGGTGTTGAAGGTATTGTAAACTTTAAACCTCTAAAAAAACTTGTAACACAACATCCAGAATTAGATGTACTTAATGGTATTGCGTATCATCCAGAACGTAAAACCATATTTGTTACAGGAAAAAACTGGGATAAATTATTTGAAGTAAAAATCTCTAAGTAACAATACATTGCAGATCTTTGAAAAAACAATAACTGTTTCAAAGGATGATTTAGACCAGCTCAATCATGTTAACAATGTACGTTATGTACAATGGGTACAAGATATGGCAGAAGCGCATTGGCTGAAAAATGCTTCTGAAGATATACGAAACAGTTACTTCTGGGTTTTGGTTCAACATACTATAAATTATAAAGATGAAGCTGTATTAGGTGATGTTTTAAATTTAAAAACATTTGTTTCAAAGTCTGAAGGAATTACCTCAATACGACATGTTGAGATTTACAACTCTAAAACCGGTAAGCATTTGGTAACCTCTGAAACCAAATGGTGTTTGATGGCTATTAATTCAAAAAGACCTACAAGAATCACTGAAGAAATCGTCACGTTATTTCAATAACTAGCTTACACAATAGAATGACGTTATCAATCTTAACTTGATTTAGATTCTATCAATACATCAAAACCAATTCATAGAGATTCTGAAATAACACTTCTACAGGCTCAATGTGACAATTCAGAATGACAAACATTCTTGTTTTAGTTCCTCAATCTAGTTAACATATATTTAGGTTAAAGTTTTATAAATGCACTAGGCTGAAGCTTTTTATTGTATTTAATTTACGACCATCAATCAACTATTAATGCGTTATTTAATAACACTTACGCTTCTTATCAGCACCATTTTTTATGTAAATGGACAAACCTTGAAAGGTAAAGTCTACGATTCAAAATCGGTAGTAAAAAACATTAAGGTGCGTAATACGACACAAAATAGGTTTACTGTAACAGATAAAAACGGTGATTTTGAAATTATCGCGAAAATAAGTGATACATTATCCTTTGAATCATTATTCTACGAACCGCTAACCGTTGAAGTAAAACAATTTCACTTAGATGATATCTCTGTTTTTGAAATAAAGAAGCTTGTTAGTCAATTAGATGAAGTAGAAATTAAGGCAGAACCTGAGCAACCCGTTTTTGAAGCTGAAACTTTTAATCAAGAATTCAAAGACATGATTAAGGAGGACATCAAAAAAAATCCTCATTTATACATGCCGAAAGATAGTTATGGAGGTGGCGTAAATTTACTCGCAGTAATAGACTTGGTTGCCAAACTTTTTAAAAGTAAAAAACCTAAAGTACCGGTCTATCATCCATTAACTTACGATCAATTAGATTCACTTTTTACAAAAAGTTCTTTCTTTAACAAAAGACTGGTAAAAGAAGATTTAAAAATCCCTGAGAACAAAACCAATCTGTTTTTTGATTTTTGCAGTGCCAAAGGCATTAGCTCTGCCTTGCTCAAGGAGGATAAACAAATGGAACTGTTAGAAGAATTTGTAATCAATAGTGAACTCTTCCTAATGCTTATTGAGCAATACGGTAAGGCCAAAGCTACTGAGCAAGAAGAATTAGGCGAAGAAACGAGTAAAGATTAATTGTTACTCTATATAAGATGCATGCCTTACTTCGGCAAGCTCAGCACAAGTCGCAGTAATGAAAAATAACTATAAAATATTCTTCTTCATAATAAATCATAAGTTCAAAAGTTATATTTTTAGACCTTAATTTTTTGCACTTATGAAGCGATTGCTCTCATTTCTTATTCTTCTAGGCGTTCTTTTGTTTTGGAGTTCTTGTCGTAATGATTTTGAATTCTCACCGAGTACTGGTGACTTAAGATTTGAAAGAGATACAGTGTATTTAGATACTGTTTTTACAAACATTGGGTCTAGTACTTATAACTTAAAAGTATATAACAGAAGTGACGAAGATATCGTTATCCCAACAATACGTTTAGAAAATGGCATCAATTCATTTTACAGACTTAATGTAGATGGCACCACAGGTTTAGAAGGAGAACAAGAAGGCAAATTCTTTGAAGATGTTGAACTTTTAGCTAATGATAGCCTTTTTATATTTATTGAAACTACGTACAATACAGACACTGAACCAATACCAACAAACGAATTCCTTTACACAGATCGTATTTTATTTGATGCAGGTAGCAATCAACAAGACGTAGACCTTGTAACTTTAGTGAAAGACGCTATTTTCATTTATCCGAACAGAGATGAGGAAACTGGTATTGTTGAAACACTCACTTTTGATGTAGATGGTGATGGTACACCAGACGACACCACACTACAAGGACGTTTTTTAGATAATAGCGAACTTACTTTTACCAATGAAAAACCGTACGTTATTTATGGTTATGCTGGAGTAAACGATGGTCAAACTTTAACCATGGAAGCTGGTGCACGCGTGCACTTCCACGCCGATTCTGGCATTATTGTAACAGATGGTGGTACCTTAAATATTAATGGAGCTTTAAGTACAGATCTAGATGCTTTAGAAAATGAAGTCATTTTAGAAGGCGACAGATTAGAACCGCTTTTTGAGGATGTTCCAGGTCAATGGGGCACCATTTGGTTATTTAATGGTAGTGCCAATAACACTATTAATTATGCGACAATCAAAAATGCAACCATTGGTATTTTATCTGAAGGCAACCAAACAGAGGACAAACTCAACATTACAAATTCTCAGATATACAACTCTAGTGGGTTTGGGATTTTAGGACGTGCCACTTCCATTACTGCAGAAAATGTGGTAATTAATAATTCTGGACAATCTTCATTTGCAGGTACGCTAGGCGGCGCTTATAATTTTACACATTGTACTATTGTCAATTACTGGAATAGTAGTTTTAGACAATTTCCGTCAGTATTACTAAATGATTTTGTAGTTGACGAAAACAACACAGTGTTTACCAATGATTTAACAGAAGCTAATTTTAATAATTGTATTATCTACGGTAATGATAATCCAGAATTATTGCTTGAAGATCAAGGTGCTGTCTTTAACTACAAGTTTAATAATTGCTTAATTCGTTTTAACAATGATAATTTAAGCGGTTCTGGCAATTACGACTTTAATGACGACAACTTTTATGAAAATAATGTCTTTAACGAAGATCCAGATTTTGAAGCACCTTTTGACAACAAATTGCGCATAGGTGAAAACTCTGGCGCCATTGAAATTGGCAGCACTGACTTTTTAATCAATGTTGATATTGCAGGAGAAACGCGTACAACACCACCAGATGCTGGTGCCTACAAGAGTGTAATATTCGAAGACTAATTTTCTAGAGTATATTAAAATGAAAAGATTCTTTCAAACTTTAATCATAATTTTCTTTCATTTAAATCCCACAATTAATAATGCTCAAAATCAAGATAAATTTAAATCTGATTGGCATTTTAGCTACTACATGCCATATGATAACAACTTAGCTCGTTTTAGTGAACCTATTATTAAGATGATTGAGGAAAATATTAATACAGATAAAATTTCTGTAAGTGTTCAGCTCGATGACAAACAAACTGAGGGTTCTAGTAGATTTTTTATAACATCTAAAGGAACTCAAATTGAAAAAACTAAAGATGAATCATCAGATAATATAGAAACTTACACGAGGTATTTAAATTGGGTAGAATCAAAAGTCGATTACAAGAAACACGCAGTTATATTTTTAGATCATGGAGGAAAACTAAATGAAGTTTGCTTAGATGAATTCCCTAATAATGGTTTTTTAACCATTTTAGAAATTAAAGAAGCCTATAAAGAATTATATAAATCAAAAATTGATTTACTTTTTTTCCAAGTTTGCACAAAATCCGTTATCGAACCTTTGTACGAATTTAAAAACATGAGTAAATACACGATGGCTTCTCAGTTAGAACTTGGGGCACCAAATTATTATTATCCTGAGGTATTTAAATATCTATCTAACAATGACAATGTTTCTTCAGAAGATTTGGCAAATAAAATCATGGAATACGAAGCTTTAAACATGTATAGCTCCTATACACTTTTAAATAATAAAAAATTTGGTCATTTCGCTAGAAAACTAAGGCAATTCATTAAGAAGTTAAATAGAAAAAAAATAAACACCTTAAACGATAAACCTATTAAATACAGCTACTACCAAGAAGAATATTATGATTTAGTTTCTGTTATTAATAACATAAATCTTGAAAACGATAAAAGGTTAAGAAAACGTAGAGAGAAACTTGTTAGATATGTTAAAGAGAAACTAATAATTAAACATAAAACTAATCCCTATAAACCAGAAATGGAGATGTTTTCTGGCCTATCTATCTCAGGTGAAAATAAAACTGATTATCATAATATGACTCTTTATCATTTAACGACGATTTTGAGAGAGATGATAAACTAGAATTGTTTATATCATAAATCGTGATACATTATCACTTTTAAATTTGGGTCTAGTCGCTTCAGTTCATCACTCACTGCTTTTGCATGTCCAGCTCCAACAATTAACACACTACGTTCAACCTTATTTTCAGAAAGAACTTCAAGAATATTCTTTGCCATGTTTACATTTCTGTCATCCCATTTTTTCTGTTGAATTTTAAAATCCTCACCTTCAAAACCTTCAAATCTTAAAGAATTTATTCTATAATACATGTCTAATGTTTCTGGCTTGTTTACATATCTACCCAAGGACCATGATGCACCGGCAAAAATATTTCCCCATTTGTCTTTTCTAATTACCTTTTTAAATGTCTTTTTGCCTTCTTTTGTTCCAGCACTCAATGCACGTTTCCAGGCTGGCCAATAGCCTTGATAACCAGCATGACTATCTACGCCATAAACGTTTTTAAGTCCTAATTTTCGCATCACTTGGAATGTCAAATCCGGATTCTGGTTACCATAAGGCTTAAATTTTTTGGTAGCACCATGTATAGCATAATATCTATACATTCTTGTATTACCTTGGTCGCCAATACTTAAATAATAACTCTGAAGTTTTTTAAAGTCTAGACTGTCCAACTCAATATTTGGTGTATTAATAAGTCGTTTTATTTCATCCTTATGGTAGGTGAAAGTATCCCTGTGTTTAAGATAAGCTTCTTTAAACCAGCCATTCCATTCGCCCATAGCTGCTGTATCAGCTGTCTTAGCATATTCTGCCATTATAAGCTCTGGCTTATACTTAATGATTTTCTTAGCCATTGGTTTATAAGCACCTTTAACAATTTTTGGTAATTGGTGCATATCACCAACTATTAATATCTCTTGTTGTATTTGTTGAGCATTCACAGTAACTGCTAAAATGAAGAATAACCCTAAAAGTAATTTTGATAAATGATTCATGACGATGTGTTTTTTAATTACAACTCAAAGGTCATATACTTCTACTCCATTTAAAAAGAGAATCTATGAACTTTAAAGTCTTATCGGTTATTTTTCAGAGAGTTGGCTTGAAGTAAAAAAGTGAAATTTGACCGATTACAATATTGATTTCACAGATAGATTTTCTAAGAAACCTTGCAAATTCTTAGATTCGTAACTATGAAATACCAATTAAAACAGCTTTGCGTTGTATTCATTTTATACTATTTGGTTACAGATATTATAAAAGAATTGTTCGATAAAGGATTCACCAATGCCATTAACTACTTTTCTCAAGGTTATATAATAGTTCTTACCATATCAGTAATGTGCGTATTGCTTCTATATGTTATGACATCATACACCGCATTTTGGAGGTTTTATAACAAATGGACATTATGGAAAATCTTGACTGTAATTATAACGGTCTCATTTATAATCATTGGTTTAAGATATCTCCTAGAAGAAGTACTATTTAGAACCCTTTTTGGATTCGGTAATTATAAGGGCAATGTTTCTGCGTCATATTATATTCTAGACAACCTTTATTACACTATTCAGTATGTCATCTTAGGCATTATATTTTATTTCTGGCAATATTCAAAATACAATGAACAACGTAGTAACCAGTTATTAATTGAAAACCAGCAAATGGAATTAGATTTATTACGTTCTCAAACCAATCCTCACTTTTTATTTAATACACTTAATAATATTTATGCCTTAGTCAATATTGACTCCGATAAGGCATTAAGCGCCATTGAAAAATTATCACTTTTATTACGCTATTCTTTGTACAAAACTAAAACTAATGTTACTCTAGAAGACGAGATTGCACAAATTAAAAACTTTATTGATTTAGAAAGTATTAGACATCCTAAAAAACCACAGGTTAAGCTAGATTTAAATGGTGATATTTCAAACCTTAAAATACCACAGTTTATACTGTTACCTTTTGTAGAAAACGCCGTAAAACATGGCAATCTACAAAGTAAAACCACACCTGTTACGATAAAAATTTCAATTGTTGAAAATTTACTGCAATATGAAGTTATCAATGAAATAGAACAGAAACAAAAAGATAAAATTGGCGGTTTGGGACTAGAAAATTTAAGAAAGCGTTTGGAACTTTTATTTCCAAAAAGGCATAGCTTTGAGTGTAAAGCAGAAAATGGCATTTTTATTTCTAAACTCGAAATTCCTTTAAAATGACTTGTATAATTATAGATGACGAACCATTAGCAATCAAATTGCTAGAATCATATGCTTCTAAAATTGAAGATTTACAAGTTGTTGGGAGATTTAACAATGCACTTGAGGCACTTAAAATTTTAAGAGAACAAACCGTAGATATTTTATTCTTAGATATACAGATGCCAGAAATTACAGGAATTGAATTCAAAAAAATTATAAATCCAGATATAAAAGTCATCTTCACAACTGCATATTCTGAATATGCCTTAGAGAGTTACGATTTAAACGCAATAGATTATCTTTTAAAACCAATTACATTTCAGAGATTTTTACAAGCATTAGAAAAAGTAACGCAGAAAAAACAAATTGTCCAAGAAATTAAACCAACTACTGATTATTTCTTTGTTAAAACTGAATATAGACATCAAAAGCTCTTTTTCTCTGATATTTTATTTTTAAAAGGGCTAAGCGATTATGTTGCTATTCAGACTAAAGAAGGCAAGGTTTTAACGCTCCAGAACATGAAAGATTTTGAAAAGGATTTACCTAAAGACAGATTTATACGTGTTCATAAATCATATATCGTAGCTTTAGAGCATATTGATTACATTGAGCGTAATAGAATCGTAATTAATAAAGAATATATTCCAATTAGTGCAACATACAAGGAAACTTTTTGGAATATAATTGATAATAAATAGCGCATAAAAAAGCCTTTCAGTTTTGAAAGGCTTTTTCGCTATTAATCAAAGTTAAAACTCACTCTAGAATAATTTCTGATAATAATCATCTGCCATTCTGTGACTTGTAAACTTTGGAATGACATCGTCCATACCTTTAAATACAATACTTTGCCATTTCTTAGGATCATTATAGTACGTTGGAATAACTTCGTTTTCTAATATATCATACAAGTTATCTCTGTCTATGTTATCTTGTTCCCAAACCGGTAAATTGTGATCTAATTCAGGTAAAACAAAACAGTTCTTACCATGTTTTTGAAACTCAGGAATCCATCCATCATTTATTGACACATTTACAGAACCATTCATTGCAGCGGTCATACCACTTGTACCCGAAGCTTCTCGAGTTATTCTTGGGGTATTTAACCAAACATCAGAACCATCTTTTAGTTTTTTAGATAAATCCATCTCATAACCGGTTAATACGGCTAAATTCGGTGCTTCTTTAGACTGTCTTACCAAATGATTAAACACATCTATCGCATAAAAATCATAAGGATAAGGTTTGCCTGCCCAAATAATCTGAACTGGATATTTCTCATTTGAAATTAATTTTTTAAAACGTTCTAAATCCCCTAACAACAAATCTGCACGCTTATAACCCGCAAAGCGTCTTGCCCAAACAATCGTAAGTACTTTTGGATCAAATGTTTTCCCTGTTTGTTCAAAAACAGTTTCAAAAAGCTGTTTTTTTAATTTAGTTTTTCGACTCTTATACGACCTTACTTTTTTATCTGTCCAAGCTTTTTTGATGCTTTTATCTTGCCAAAAGTTTTGATTTTGTGCGTTAGTGATAGGAATAATTTTACTGACTCCTTCATAATCCTTCCACATATCATTGGCCACTTTAGCATGAAGTTTAGAAACCCCATTTGCTTTTTTAGCCATTCTTAAAGCAGAAATGGTATAATTTATCATTCCATTGTTCACCATTTCCTTAGAGAGTTCTTCTTCTGAAAGGTATCTTCCAAAGAATCCGCATCTATTTAAATGTCTTGCATCTCGTTCCTCATTTCCAGCCTTTTCAGGTGTATGTGTGGTAAACACCATTTGATTTTTCTTAATGCCTTTATCTCTTAAATAATAAAATGCTGGTAAGGCATGTCCTTCATTTAAATGATATGTATCTGCACCACCTAAAGCTTCTACCACCTTGGCACCACCAATACCTAATATAATACTTTGAGATACTCTTGTTACTTCGTTAGCATCATATAAATGGTTAGTTACAGTTCTAGACAAATGATCGTTACCTTCAACATCTGTAGTTAAAAAATACATTGGTACAGTACCAAAAACTTCAGGCTTTAATACATATGCTCTCACCTTTACATGTGGATTATCGTGCAATTGTACTTCAACTTCTATACCTGTATCTTCAAGAAACTCAAAACGTTTTTCTAAGAACTCAGTTCTTAGAGTTTCATCCTCATTTCTTGCTTGGTCGTAGTAACCATATTTCCAAAGCATACCAATTCCAATCATATTTTGCTTTTGTTCAAAAGCAGATCTCATATGAGAACCAGCCAAAAATCCTAATCCTCCTGAATAAATATTAAATCTTTGGTCAATACCAAACTCCATACTAAAATATGCGACTCTTTTGTTATATGCTTTAGCTGGTTTATATGGGTGCATCCATGTGCTATAATCTTTCATAATTTGGGTGTTATTTTTAAAGGAACAAAGTACCGTATATTAAATACATTGGAACATGACAAATGTCATTAGATTGTACTTTTATTGTTAAGAAATGGTCAATAAATAAAAAAGCCTTTCAATAAGATGAAAGGCTCAATATTCTGTTATTCATTTTGAATTAGCAGCTACTATACATGAGATGCTCAAACGTGCTCAGCTTGCACTAAGCATTAAAAAGTGGTCGTCCACCCATTAATTCATTCACTTTTTCAGCAACACCTTCTAGTACAGTTTCGTCTTCAAAATTGTTAACCACTTCATCGATTAAATCCACAACGTAGCTCATATCATCTTCCTTTAAACCGCGCGTCGTAATAGCAGGCGTTCCAACTCTAATACCAGATGTTACAAATGGTGATTCCGTATCAAATGGTACCATATTTTTATTAACAGTAATATCGGCTTTAACAAGTGCTTGCTCAGCATCCTTGCCTGTTATACTTTTATTTCTGAGGTCAATTAACATCATATGGTTGTCAGTACCACCAGAAATAAGGTTGTAATCTTTAGCCACAAATGCCTTAGCCATAGCATCAGCATTCTTCTTTACCTGAAGCATATAATGCAAGAACTCATCTGTTAACGCTTCACCAAAGGCTATAGCTTTAGCTGCTATAATATGTTCTAATGGACCACCTTGATTACCAGGAAAAACTCCAGAATCTAATAAGCCGGACATCTTTCGAAGTTTTCCGCTTTTTAAAGTAATACCAAAAGGATTTTCAATATTTTCACCCATCATAATCATTCCGCCTCTTGGACCTCTTAATGTTTTATGAGTTGTTGTTGTTACAACATGGCAGTGTGGCATTGGATCATTTAAAATACCTTTTGCAATTAAACCAGATGGATGAGAAATATCTGCTAATAAGATAGCACCAATACTATCAGCAACTTCTCTAAATTTAGCAAAATCTATATCACGTGAATACGCCGAAGCGCCAGCAATAATTAATTTTGGCTTTTCTTTCTGAGCTTGGTCAGCTAACATATCATAATCTATGTAACCTGTATCTTTCTTTACACCATAGAATGTAGGACGATATAATTTACCTGAAAAGTTAACTGGCGAACCATGCGTCAAATGTCCACCATGTGATAAATCAAAACCAAGAATAGTATCACCAGGTTTTAAACACGCATGAAAAACTGCAGTGTTTGCCTGACTACCAGAATGTGGCTGCACATTTGCATACGCAGCACCAAACAATGTTTTAGCTCTTTCTATAGCAATTAGCTCTACCTCATCTACAATCTCACATCCACCATAATAACGCTTTCCAGGATAACCTTCAGCATATTTATTTGTCAGCACTGAACCTGCAGCTTCCATTACTTGATCGCTAACAAAATTCTCAGAAGCAATCAATTCTAATCCGTCTAACTGGCGCTCCTTTTCAGCATGAATAAGTTCAAAAATTTGTTCGTCGCGTTGCATAAATTATCTCTATTATTAAATCGGAACAAAAATAATGAATCATTAGTTTTAATATCAAAAAATCATTAGGTTTGAATAGAAAATAATGAACAACTAATCAACAACAAGACTATATTAATATGCCATTATCAGCTAACGATCCAAATAGAACATCGTGGTTATATGTAAATAAATATTCTGATTTCCCAATTCAGAATATTCCATTCGGTGTTTTTCTTACAAGAGAACATATTATTACAATCGGTACACGAATAGGTGATACAGCCATTGATCTTGGTGCTATGCACCAGTTAGGTTACTTTGATGGTATCCCTCTAACTGATGACATTTTTTTACAAGATTCATTAAATGACTTCATAGCTGATGGAAGAAAAACTTGGCGTGCAGTAAGAAACCGTGTTGCTGAAGTTTTTGATTCTGAAAATGCAACCTTACGAGATAATACAAAACATAAAGAAATCATTTGTTTTCGATTAGATGAGATAGAAATGCAAATGCCTGTTCACGTTGGTGATTATACAGATTTCTACTCTAGTAAAGAGCACGCGACTAATGTAGGCGCCATGTTTAGAGATCCTGAAAATGCTTTATTACCAAACTGGCTTCATGTACCTGTTGGTTATCATGGTCGAAGTTCATCTATAGTTACAACGCACATAGCTATTCATAGACCACAAGGTCAAACAATGCCAGAAGGCGCCACTAAACCTGTTTTTGGACCAAGTAAATTGGTTGATTTTGAATTAGAAATGGCTTTTATAACCACTGACGCTAATGATTTAGGTGAGCCCATACCTGTTTCAGAAGCTGAAGAATATATCTTTGGTCTTGTATTGTTTAACGATTGGTCAGCTAGAGATATTCAAAAATGGGAATATGTGCCTTTAGGCCCTTTCTTAGGCAAGAATTTTGCTTCTTCAATGTCACCATGGATTGTAACTTTAGATGCTTTAGAGCCATTTAGAGTTGAAAGTCCTAAACAAAGTCCTAAACCTTTACCTTATCTTCAAACTAAAGGGAAACACAGTTTTGACATCCACTTAGAAGCAGGTATTGTACCTAAAGGAGGAAAGGAAACTACAGTTTGTAAAACCAATTTTAAATATATGTATTGGAATATGGCGCAACAACTAGCACATCATACTGTTAATGGTTGCCCTGTTAATTCTGGTGATATGATGGGAAGCGGAACAATTTCTGGTCCTACTGAAGATTCATACGGCTCTATGTTAGAATTGACTTGGAAAGGTACAAAACCTCTGAAAATGAAAGACGGTACAGAACGTAAATTTATCAATGACCATGATACTGTTGTAATGCGAGGTTATTGTGAAAATGATGATGTTCGTATTGGTTTTGGTCAATTAAAAACGCAACTGCTTCCTGTATTTAAGAAGTAGCTACTTAATTTAAAATTTAAATAAATCATAAAGCGCTAATAATTAGCGCTTTATTTTTTTGGCATAATCATTGGTTTATACTTCGTATAAAACCTTAAAAACCGTAAGATTATGAGACAATTTTTACTTTTAACAGTCCTTGTTTCGGTACTATTATCTTGTAGTGCCAAAAAACAAATTGAGTCAGCCATTAGTAATGGTAATTATGACCAAGCCATTTCTGAAGCATTAAGAAGGCTAGAAAACAATAAAGACAAAAAACGAAAGCAAGCTTACATTGTTATGCTTAAGGATGCTTACGATAAGGTTTTAACTGAAGATTTAAAGCAGATTGCTTATCTAGAAAAAGACGGCAATCCGGAATTATATAAAACTATATTTGAAAGCTATGTAGATCTTGAAGCGAGACAAACAGCCATTAAAAGAATTCTACCTTTAAAGATTAATGGTAAAACTGTTGCCTTTAGCTTTAACGATTACAGTACTAAAATTGTAGATTACAAATACAAAACTTCTGATTACTTGTTAGATAAAGGCACAGGTCTTTTGGATATAGATAACAAGTTTAAAGCTAGAGAAGCTTACAACCTTTTTAAGTATATAGATAACATTAATCCTGATTATGATAATGTAAGTGCTTTAATGCAACAAGCACACTTGGCTGGTATAAATTATGTACATGTATCTATTAAAAATGATACACAACAAATGATACCTCAACTTTTAGAAAATGAGTTATTAGATTTCAATACTTATGGATTAAATCAATTCTGGACAAGCTATCACGCTATAGCAGATGATACAATTGAATACGATTATGCTATGGAATTACAACTAAAACAAATTAATGTGTCACCAGAAAGAATTAATGAGAGACAACTCTTAAGAGAAAAAGACATTGTTGATGGATGGGAATATCTTTTAGATGACAATGGTAATGTTGCCAAAGACAGCTTGGGTAACGACATTAAAATTGACAGAATTATTACTACTAGAGCTAGATTCTTTGAGGTGTTACAGACTAAATCTGCTCAAGTTATTGCAGAGGTCGTTTATACCGATTTAAAACAAAATCAAATAGTTGACACCTTTACTATTGATAGCGGATTTGTATTTGAAAATGTTTTTGGAAGATTTAGAGGAGATAGAAGAGCCCTAAATAGAGATGACAGAAGACTATTGAGGCAAGAACAAATACAGTTTCCTACAAACGAACAAATGGTTTATGATTCAGGTGAAGATCTAAAGCAACAGCTTAAAGATATTATTAGAACCTATGCTTTTAATGATTAGAAATAAAAAAAACCTCTCGGAAATACCGGGAGGTTTTTTGCTTTCAATATCGACTTAAATCACAAAGGTAGTGAAACTTCAACCTTGGTCCCTTTTCCTACATCTGAAGTGATGTTAAAAATACCTTCGTGATCCTTAATGATAGAATATGTAATGTACAAGCCTAGTCCTGTTCCTTTACCTGGAGATTTTGTAGTATAGAATGGATCCATCACTTTATTTATATCTTCCTCAGATATACCTGTACCATTATCTATAATAGATATATAGACTTCACCAGATTTTATAAACGTATTAATTTCAATTTTACCTTTTAAAGGAATTGCATCAATAGCATTTGCTATTAAGTTGAGAAAAGCCTGATGAAGTTTACCGTTATTTCCCTTAACAATAACTTCTTCTGAGGTGAAATCTTTTATTATATCAACTTTATTAAAATACTTATTCCTAAGCATTAATAAGCAATCTTCTATTATTTCATGAATATTACACGACTCTACTTTCTCCTTATTTTCTCTACTAAAGAGGTTTAATCCTTTTACAATTTCTGCGCTTCTATGAAAACCCGCATCAATCCATTCTAAATATTCTAATAAATTATCCTTACTAAAATTAGTTTCAGCTCTTAACTCTTCCCTGATGGCATTGATACCACCTGATATATAATTGAGTGGATTATTCAACTCATGAGCTACACCAGCTGTTAAAACACCCAATGACGCCATTTTTTCTGACTGAATTAAATGAGATTGTGTTGCCTTTAATTTGTTTAAAGCCAATTGCCGTTCTTCTACGAGTTCCATCTCCTTTGTTATCTCATAGTCTGTCCCAAATACGGCAATTACATTTCCTTCATCATCAAATTGAGCTTCAGCTTTAACTCTTATGTATTTTATTTGATTAGTATCTAATGTTTTAATTTTATACATAAGATCCATTGGTTTCCCATCCTCGATACTTTCACGTAATGCTTTTTGAATTAATGGAACAAATTCTGGTTCTATGGTTCTTAAAAAACTTTCAAACGGTACATTATTATCTTTAAAATCTTCTTTGTTTAAACCAAATATGGCGAACTCAGTATCATCCCATAAAGCATAGTTTTGTTTAATATCTAAATACCAAACACCTACCATGGCATTTTGAGCAGCAGTCTTATAAATCTTTAATTGATTAATGATTTCCTCTTTTTCGACTGCAAGCTGCATCTCCTTCGTAATATCATAGTTAGTTCCAAACACCGCAATAGTATTACCTTCATTATCTAATTCTACCTTAGCCTTTGCACGGATATAACGTGTCTGACCTGTTTTTTGATGAATTATTCTAAACGATGTATCAAAATCAACTTGGTTTTCTATCGTAACCTGAAGTGCTTTTACAGAAGGTTCTATATCGTCAGGATGAAGACTTGTTTCCCATGCTTCATAAGCACCACTAAAACTCTCTTTGTCAATCCCATAGAGATCGTACATAATATTATCCCATATCAATGAATTATCGCGTACATCATAATGCCAAACACCAGTCTTTGCATGTTCAGCAACTAAATAATAACGTTCTAATTCTCTTGAAAGGTTAATTGCCTTTTGAGCACGTTCTTCAACTAGTTGTTCCAGATTCTTATTAATCTGTGCCAGCTCTTCTTCAGCTTTTTTTCTTTTAGTAATATCAATACCTACTGTATCCCATATGACTGAACCATCTTTTTGTTTGCTTGGCACACCTCTTAAATCTACCCATTTTGTTCTATTATTAGCAAAGACAATTCGATACTGAAATTCCCAAATGGACAGTTCAGCCGCAGATTTTTGTATAGACGGTATCATGAGTCTTACATCATCCTCATGTATTTTATCCCAAATTAAAGCTCTATCCTCAAGAGCTTCTGATTGAGTTATTTCAAACAAGTCTTCAACACCTTTACTTATATATAACAACTTGTCCGTTCCATCAGTATTTAATTGATACTTTAATACAACTCCTGGAACATTGTCAGTTACATTTTGAAATTCTTTTCGTCGTGCTTCTAATGCTAATTCAGCGTTCTTCTGATCTGTAATGTTGAAAAACACACCATTATGGACTATATTACCACTATCATCTTTAGAACCTGACGAATATGCTTCAATCCAAATTAATTCGTTTTCATTATTAAACGCCCTGAAAGTGTGAGACCAGTTGGTTTGATCATGATTAACAGCTAAAATAGATTGCATTATACCTTCATAATCATCTTTATGAATCTTTGACAACAAAAACTCTGTATTAGTCATTTGCTCTGCCGTAAAACCAAGATGATTAATTGCTTTTTCATGTACAAAAGGCATAGAAAAAGAACCGTCTTTATTAAAAACAAACTGATAAATAACTCCAGGTATAGAGTCTACTATCTGTCTAAACTGATTCTGTAGTTTATTAGTTTCTAATTCTTGTGAAACTCTATCTGTTATATCTTGAAACACACCAGATAACCCTATTAGATCATTATCTTTTATTTCTGGTCTACCTATGGCATATACCCATTTCAATCTATTTTTTGCCGTTATTATTCTCGCCTTAAAGCTGATAGTTTTTTTTAATCTAATAACATCGTTAATTGAACTTGTAACTAATTCTTGATCCTCTGGATGATAAAAGTTGATTGCATCTTCTAACGTAGGTAAAACATTGTTGGGTAAATCATGGATATCAAAAGTACTTTGAGTCCAATATAATTGATTGGTTTTAATGTTAAGATACCAACCTCCTACCTTTGCAATTTCACCAGTTCTATTTAAAAAATCTTCATTATCAATAAACACATAATCTTTAGTTTTATCATTACCGAAGTTTTTAAAACCTTTGCTACCCTTTAAATTATTTAACTCGGTTTCAATTAGTCGTAACCTTTGCTTGGTATACTCAAGTTCTTTCGTTAATTCTTTTAAATTCTTATTACCCTCGGAAGACTTCATACTACAAAATCAATAATAGATTAACTTATTTAAATGATTTAGATTGAATTTAGTTGGATTTATTTCGATATAGACTCGAGAAATAATGAATGATCCCTCTGTAATTTAATCATATTCTAGCACAATTACACTAAAGAAAAGTAAATAAGAATGTTTCTAAATTATACATCCCTATTTTGTATGAAGAAAAAAACCTCTTGAAAATTCAAAAGGTTTTGTAGTAATCTCTCTTTTTAATCATTTAATTATATATCACATTATCTATAGTTAATGCCGAAGAAAAAATATGATCCGTAACATCGGTAACGGTAAAAATTATAAATGCGGAACTACCGACATCACCAACGTCTATTGATTGATTTATCCAACCTGTTTCACCTGAATATGGATCACCATCATCAGGCATTCCGGCAAAACCATCACATTGTGTGTTAGTCGTACCAACAGTATTTACACTTGTTAAAAATTGTGAATACACCCCAGCATCGCCCACAATAGTTAGTAAAACGGAATCATCAAACTCACTATATACCCATTCCTGAAACTCAGCTGATAAAAAGTTGTAATCAAACGACACATTAGTAACATCAGATGTAATTGGACCTAAAATCATCATACTTGAGGCATCACCGATTGCATTTTCTGAGGACACCAAACTATCACCAGAAGTAATTGCTGCAAAATCATTACCCTCAGTAGCAGAAACACAACCTTGTGTTCCTTGCATAATATTTCCATCACCTAGGAAAATAACTCCATCCGATCCATTTTCAAAGCTCCCATTGTTATCAAAATTGCCTGTTGGTGTATTATCTGTAGAAAATGCTACTATATAATCTTCACCCGCATCAAAACTGTTTCCACCATCGTCGCTAAATCCACTTTTTAAAGTAAGTTCTATTGACGCATTTGGCTCAAAACCATTTTTTGGTATGAAGGTTAAAATTGCATAACCATTTGCTGCTTCGTTAATAGTAATTGTTCCGCCTTTCATTTCTCCATTTTCTGTAACTTCAAAATTACTTTCTATTGTTGAAGTATCTAACTTATCATTAAAAAATAATATAATAGGCATAGATTTAGGATATGTTGCATTTTGAACGGAAGGTACGGCCTGTGCAATTCCTAGAGCTTCATTGTCATCAGAATCAGTTTCACCATCTACAGCGCCAAGACCATTATTGACTATAGTATAAAGTGCTTCATCGGTCTGATTATTAGAATTATCTTCTTCACTACATGCGATGAAGACCAGAGTACTAAGTAATAATACTCCAAAACGTTTTAGTTGAGTCATGTCTTGGTTGTTTTTAGTTAAGACTCTCAATTTAACAAAAAAACATTGACCCACAAATCATAATTCATTAAAAACTAAACTGATACAACATAATCTAGTAGATTTTCCTATTTATGAAGTATTAATTTACACTCAATATTTACTCAAGTCTAAATCATTTATGGCACCATGAGACGCATAAGCAACCGCAATTCCATTTTTAATCACCAATAATTGCGGCGATTCATGCAATACTTGAAACTTATAACCTGTTTCATTCGAAACATCTCTGTAGCTCAACAAATCAAGATAGTATAAATCTGCATTTGTATCTAAGTCATATTGTGATACAAATTGATTCATCACCATTCGACTAATACCACAACGTGTAGAATGTTTAAAGATGAGCTGTGTTTTGGTTTTAGATTTGTCTTCTATAGCATTGAGCTGCTCAATTGAATTAAGTGCAATCCACGGTAATACCTTTTCTTCTTTAGGTTCTGTAGAACCAAACATTTTATTAAATAAACCCATGCGCTTGTTGTCGGTCTTAAATTATAGAACTTACAATATTATTCTTTAATAAATTTTTGAGTTGCCGTTGTGCCATTTTCAAAAGTGACTTCAACAACATACAAGCCTTCGTTTAAAAAAGTGATGTCATAATGTAATTGATTATTGAGATTGGTAGAGAAATCTTTTTCCTTAATTAGTCGGCCTTTTAAATCTACTATTTGAAGTTTCTTTATTGGACTTAATGTTTGAATTGATAAAGCATCCTTTACAGGATTAGGATACAAACTTATCATGTTGTTTGCATCAAATTCATCAACGGACATGGTACTTTCTTGATACACTCTCACATAATCCACTTCCATGGCACTTTCAGTAAAGCCAGTACCAACTATAGAAGGTAAAATAGCTGTATTCAAAAGTATATATTGATTTGCAATAAAAGGCCAAGTATCTAAATTTTGCACATCTGGTTCGTACACATAATGCGTAACACCATCAACTTTAAACACCATTCTGTCTGGAAACCAATCTACCGTATAAATATGAAATTCTGTTGAAACCGTCGGTATGGTTTGTCCACCATGATTTACTGTAGCACCAAAACTAGATGGCGTATGCATAGCGCTTTGTACATAGTTTTGATTATGTCCCCAATGTTCCATAATATCAATTTCACCACAAGCTGGCCAATTTGTGGTTCCAAAACCTTGTGTGGTCCAATACGCACCTGTTTCAATAATATTTTGTCCAAGCATCCACATTGCAGGCCATGTCCCAACGCCAAATGGTAATTTTGCCCTTATCTCTACTCTACCATATGTAAATGCAAACTTAGAATTCAATCGTGCTGATGTATAATCTTTTGTCACACCTTGTGATGTATAAGTTTCTTCTTTGGCAACTAAATACATAATGCCGTTGCTGACATAAGAATTATCTATGCGACTTGTGTAATGTTGTATTTCTCCATTATACCAACTATTGCCATTTGGCAATAAAAACTGATGATGCCATTTGGTATTATCTAAAGCGCCATCAACATCAAACTCATCAGACCACACCAAATTATCGTACACAGGATCATTTGGATATGGGTTATTATAAAAATGTGTAACATCGTCTATGTAGGCCACTACAAGATCATTATTATTTTCACCATTTACTTGAATTAAAACACGATTTAAATCTGTTCTTTGAATCGGAACAGGTGAGCCAGCATCTAAATTGAGATAAGCGTCATTTTCAAAATCAAAAACAATGTCTTGCCATTGGTCTAGGACTAAAGGTTTAATAATTTCAGTTTGTGTTGTCCAAGGTTGTGGTAATGTTCCGTCCTGTAATTTTAAAGACACTTGATTGTTCTGATTACCAGTAATTCCACTTGAAGGTACATATATTTTAATGCTGAAGGCGTTATTCTGAGTCAAATCGAAATTTGAAGCGGCATCAAAACGCACATTTGCATATTGCCCACCAATATCATTGTATTCTAAAACAGTAGCTGATGTGTTTTCAGCATTTATATGGGGATTTGACAGACTCGTATTTATTCCACAATCATCACCAAACCACGACGTTATATTACCGTTACCTTCAAAGTCATCAAAAGGTACTTGTGCATGCGTAACAAAAGAAAATAGTACAGCTGCGAATAGTAAACAATTCTTCATATTTCATTTTTTTTTCAAGATACATATAATCAGCAAAAACTAAAAAAGCTAAAACCACGACATAAGCCATACAAATGATGCAAAACACTCAAATACAGACAAAAAGTCATTACAAATTACCCAAAATCAGTCAAAATGTCCTTCTTTTTTAATTGGTAAGAAAATTGAACAACATCAACCAAACATAAAAATTACATAAATGAATTTCAATAATTTCACAATAAAGTCACAAGAAGCGATACAGCAAGCACAACAGCTCGCTCAAGGCTTTGGTCATCAGCAAATAGAGAACGAGCATCTCTTTAAAGCTATGATGACGGTTGATGAAAACGTCATTCCATTTATTTTAAAAAAATTGAATGTTAACGTTTCACTACTAGAACAAATATTAGATAAGGAACTCAGCAGTATTGCAAAGGTATCTGGTACAGATATTATGCTATCTAGAGAAGCTGGTAAATCTTTAAATGAAGCCTCAATCATCGCTAAAAACATGAAAGATGATTTTGTTTCTATAGAGCATTTAGTCTTAGCAATCTTTAAATCAAAAAGTAAAATTGCACAAATATTAAAGGACCAAAGTGTTACCGAAAAAGGTTTACAAGCTGCAATAGAAGAACTACGAAAAGGCGATAGAGTAACATCTCAAAGCCAAGAAGACACTTATAATTCTTTGAATAAATACGCTAAAAACTTAAATCAACTTGCTAGAGATGGTAAATTAGACCCAGTAATTGGTCGTGATGAAGAGATAAGACGTATTCTTCAAATCTTATCGAGACGCACAAAGAACAATCCAATATTGGTTGGTGAACCTGGAACAGGTAAAACGGCTATTGCAGAAGGTCTAGCACATCGTATTATTGATGGCGATATTCCAGAAAACCTTAAAGACAAACAGATTTTCGCTTTAGATATGGGTGCTTTAATTGCTGGTGCAAAATTTAAAGGTGAGTTTGAAGAACGTCTCAAAGCTGTAATAAAAGAAGTAACTACAAGTGAAAGTGATATTGTTTTATTTATAGACGAGATTCACACTTTAGTTGGTGCTGGTGGTGGACAAGGAGCAATGGATGCTGCTAACATTTTAAAACCTGCACTAGCAAGAGGTGAACTTAGAGCTATTGGCGCTACCACATTAGATGAATACCAAAAGTATTTTGAAAAAGATAAAGCTTTAGAGCGTCGTTTTCAGAAAGTAATGGTTGATGAACCGGACACAGAAAGTGCCATTTCAATCCTTAGAGGAATTAAAGAAAAGTACGAAACACACCATAAAGTTCGTATTAAAGATGAAGCTATTATTGGTGCTGTAGAACTTTCAAACAGATATATTACCAACAGATTTTTACCAGATAAGGCCATTGACCTTATGGATGAAGCGGCTTCAAAACTGCGCATGGAAATCAATTCTAAACCTGAAGAATTAGATGTTTTAGATAGAAAAGTAATGCAGCTTGAAATTGAAATTGAAGCGATTAAGCGTGAAAAGGATGAAGCAAAACTAAAGTCTTTACGTTCTGATTTGGCAAATCTAAAAGAAGAACGAAATGAGCTTAATGCTAAATGGAAATCGGAAAAAGAAGTAGTTGAAAATATCCAAAATACAAAACAAGATATTGAGAATTATAAACTTGAAGCTGAAAAAGCAGAACGCGAAGGCGATTATGGCAAAGTAGCTGAACTACGTTATGGCAAAATAAAGGAAGCTACTGAAGCTCTAGAAGCACAACAAGCTGTTTTAGCAAAGCAACAAGATAATTCTCTGATTAAAGAAGAGGTTACTTATGAAGACATTGCCGAAGTTGTTGCTAAATGGACAGGTATTCCTGTAACTAAGATGATTCAGAGTGAACGCGAAAAACTATTAAGACTTGAGCAAGAATTACACAAACGTGTGGTTGGACAAGAAGAAGCCATTGTTGCTGTAAGTGATGCTGTTAGACGTTCTAGAGCTGGACTTCAAAATCCGCAAAAGCCAATAGGTACATTCCTTTTCTTAGGAACAACTGGTGTTGGTAAAACCGAATTAGCAAAAGCATTAGAAGAATACCTATTTGATGATGAAAATGCCATGACACGTATTGACATGAGCGAATATCAAGAACGTCATGCTGTTAGTAGATTGGTTGGTGCACCTCCAGGATATGTTGGCTATGATGAAGGCGGACAACTTACCGAAGCTGTGAGACGTAAACCATATTCGGTAGTATTATTAGATGAAATTGAAAAAGCACATCCAGATACGTTTAACATATTACTACAGGTTCTAGATGAAGGCAGATTAACAGATAATAAAGGAAGAGTCGCAGATTTTAAGAATACCATTATTATTATGACGTCTAACATGGGAAGTCATATTATTCAAGAAAAATTTGAAGCTGTTAAAGATATAGACACCGCTATGGAAGCAGCTAAAGTGGAAGTTTTAGGGATTTTAAAACAATCCGTAAGACCAGAATTCTTAAACAGAATTGATGATACTATAATGTTTACGCCTTTAACAAAAGAAAACATTACAGACATCGTTGGCTTACAGCTAAAGTCTGTTACAAAAATGATTGCACAACAAGGCATTACTTTTGACGCTACACCAGAAGCAATCACATATTTAGCAGATAGAGGATTTAATCCAGAGTATGGTGCAAGACCTGTAAAGCGTGTGATTCAAAAAGAAGTATTGAATGCTTTAAGTAAAGAAATACTTGCTGGCAAAGTCACAACAGATAGCATTATTTTACTAGATGCCTTTGATGACGAATTGGTGTTTAGAAATCAAGGTGATTTAGTGAGTGAAGAATTTTAAAAATTAGTTGGTTAGTTAGTTGAAGAAGAATCAGCGCTTATCTCAATTAAGTAGATAAGCGCTGATTTGATTACTAGTTATTTATTTAGTTAGATTCTTACAAGATAATCTTAATCCCGAAGTTTATATTCATAGAGTTAAATCCGAATGAAGTTGTACCAGTAGCATCACCTTCTTTTGGCTTAACAGCGTTGTAACCAAACTGACCAAAAGTTGCCTCTAAAGTTACCTTAGGAGTTACGAAGTAATCAATTCCAGGTCTTAAATTAAATCCGTAACCTGTAGCCTCTTCAAAAAGTAAAACAGGGACGTCCGCTTGACCAAAGAAAAAGAAGTTATCAGTAATAGACCAATACTTTCTTGCTAATGGTTGAAGAATAATTGCATCTACCGCATCAGCACTACCAACAGTTGTACTTGTGTAACCAACACCTGCACCAATAGTTACCGTTGGGCTAATAAATACACCAGCAACAGGTAATATTGTAAAAGACTGTGTGTCGGTTGCTTCAGTATCAGTATATTCTAATTGACCTAAAGCCCACCAAGCACCTTCTAATCCATTATTATCAGAGTCCTGTGCATTAACACCAACTGTTATAAAAGTCATTGCGATAATTGCTAAAAATAATTTTCTCATAATTTTTCGTTTAAATGTTTGATGCAAAAATATTGTCAAGAAATGATGAAAAAACTGATAATTATCAGTACTTATTACTTTTATTCTCTTTAATCATTTTCCTGTAACAAAATGACTTTTCAATAGTCTATATTATGATTGGTTGAGAAAGCAGCACAGAAAAAATCGACGCGTAGATTTACATTATTGTGTTGCTTTCCTTTTTTCATTACTTTTTTGTAACAATTCTAATATCATTAATACCAACAGTAAAGAATTTTATTTATATGAAAAGCATTGCACTCGTATTTACCACTATACTACTTAGCATATTTAATCTCAACGCACAAGATTTAGAAGATACCTTACTTTGGGAAATTTCGGGAAATGGTTTAGAAGAATCATCCTATTTATACGGAACAATTCATATTACTTGCGACGCCACATTGAGCAGCAAAATTCTTAAAGCATTAGACAATACAGAACAACTTGTTTTAGAACTAGACATGGATGACATCAACATGCAAGCAGAAGCAATGAAATTAATGATGCTTGAAGATGGGGAAACATTGAGCGATTTTCTTTCTGAAGAAGACTATAAAACCTTGGATAAGTTTACAACAGAAAAATTGGGTATGCCACTAAAAATGTTAAACAACATGAAACCCTTTTTTATAAATGCCATGTTTTATCAAATAATGCTTGATTGTCCTTTGGAATCTTTTGAGACCGAACTTATAAAAATAACAAAGGAACAAGAAGAAGAGGTTTTAGGTCTTGAAACTGTAGCGGAACAAATTCAAGTTTTTGACGATATTCCTTACGAAGATCAATTAAAAGACATCATCAGAGGCGCAACTGATAATCTCGAATACGACAAAGCATTTTTTGAGAGTATGCTAGAAGCTTATGCAGATGAAGATTTAAATAAGCTTAATGAAATCATGAAGGATGAAAGTTATGAAGTAAGCTCTAAACATGCTGATAAATTATTAGAAAATAGAAACAAAAACTGGATACCTAAAATTGAATCAATAGCCAAGGAAAAAGCCACATTCTTTGGTGTTGGCGCTGGTCATTTACCTGGCAAATATGGTGTTATTGAACTTTTAAAGGCGCAAGGCTATACTGTAAAACCAATAACCGAGTAGTATATAATACTATTAAAATTCAATAGAACAGACTAATGTTTATTCATAACCCTTTACTGATTTTCAACAGGTTATATTATCTAACAGAAACTTTTCGATGAAATACATGTTATTTCATCGATTAAATTCACGTTTTAACGGATTAATTACTACTTTAGTCGGACCAATTAATTATCTCCATTTAAATAGATCGAAAATCTATTTGTATTCCCTCGGATTAGACAGGAATTACAATATCAAACAATTTACTTAAAAATAATATTCAACAATGGAATTGAATAAATATATAGACCATACATTATTAAGCCCATCAGCAACTGAAGGAGATATTTTACAACTGTGCAAAGAAGCTCTAGAACACGAGTTCTATTCAATTTGTGTAAACAGTTGTTATGTTCCAATAGCAAAACAAGCATTAGATAAATCAAATGTAAATATTTGTACTGTTGTCGGTTTTCCGCTAGGCGCAATGTCTTCTGAAGCCAAAGCTTTCGAAGCAAAAAACGCTATAGAACATGGCGCTACCGAAATAGATATGGTGATGAATATTGGTCGCTTAAAAAGTAAAAATTACTTGGCAGTTTTAAAAGACATTTCTGCTGTGAAAACTGCGATAGGTGATGTACCTCTAAAAGTAATTATTGAAATAAGTGAGCTTTCAAAAAATGAAATTGTCAAAGCCTGTGAAATATGTATTGATGCAAAGGCGGATTTTGTAAAAACCTCTACTGGATTCTCTAAGAGTGGTGCTACGCTGACCGCTGTAAAAATCATGAAGAAAAGCGTAAAGAATGTTCTTAAAATAAAAGCTTCTGGTGGCATTAGAGATGCAGAAACGGCACTTAAATACATAGAAGTTGGCGTGCATAGAATTGGCGCATCTTCAGGTGTTGCCATGATGTCAAATCTTACTTCGCATTCAGCCTATTAGTTTAGATTACTTTGTGTAAATTTACCGCATGAGTGTACATATCGGAGCGCAAAAAGGCGACATTGCAGAAACTATTTTATTACCAGGTGATCCACTAAGAGCAAAATGGATAGCCGAAACCTTTTTTGAAAACCAAGTTTGCTTTAACGAAGTTAGAGGTATGTATGGTTATACCGGAACTTATAATGGTAAACGCATTTCTACAATGGGCTCTGGGATGGGAATACCTAGCATGTCTATTTATGCCAATGAATTAATAAAAGATTTCGGTGTTAAAAATCTTATTAGAGTTGGAAGCGCAGGATCTTATCAAAAAGATGTTAAAATAAGAGACGTTGTTTTAGCAATGGCGGCATCTTCAAATTCTGGTGTTAACGAACTTCGTTTTGGAGGTGCTGACTATTCACCAACAGCCGATTTTGAATTATTCATAAAGGCTGTAGACATTGCCAAGACTAAAAACATACCAATTAAGGCTGGTAATGTTTTATCTTCTGATGAATTCTACGAGGACAATATAGAATCCTATAAAAAATGGTCTAAATTTGGTGTACTTTGTGTAGAAATGGAGGCTGCCGGTTTATATACTGTAGCTGCTAAACATAATGCAAAAGCATTAGCCATTTTAACAATTTCTGATTCTTTAGTTACTGGAGAACGCACTACTAGTAAAGAAAGAGAAACCACCTTTAAAAGTATGATTGAAATAGCATTAGAGTTGGCTTAATTATATTTAACATGCTTTTAAATAGAAAAGAGATTTTCTAGGCTATTTTTGAGAGTATTAATCTAACACTCACAGTATGAAACCTCTATTAATAACTTTATCTTTCTTCTTTTCTTTCTTTTTATGCGGTCAAGAGCGTTCGGACAAAGAGCTAATTGAAGCCACCTTAAACAACTATATTGACGGCTTTTATCAAGGAGACACAACCAAGCTAAAAGCGGCTCTTAAACCAAGACTATACAAATTCGGTTATTTAAAAGATAAAGAAACAGGCAAATATAAATACTATCAACATCTAAGTTATGACAATGCCTTAAAACTTGCCCAATCAATTAAAGACAATGGACGAACACGTACTGAAAGCAAAATGCGTAGTGTTAAGGTCCTAGAAATTAGTAATCACATTGCATCTGCAAAGGTCACTGCAGCTTGGGGAATTGATTATGTTTTATTATCCAAAGACAATGATAAATGGATGATTGAAGAAGTCATTTGGGAAGGTCCTTATCAAGATAAATACCAAGAAGAACAAAAGGTTACCACATATTATTTGATTAGACATGCAGAAAAAGATAAATCAGATAAACAAAATAGAAATCCACACCTAACAGACATTGGCCAAAAAAGAGCTGAAAACTGGCTTAATGTTTTTGAAGATGTTGAATTCGATATGATATATTCAACAAATTATCATAGAACCATAGAAACTGCGCTTCCAACCGCCAAAGCAAATGATTTGGAAATTATCTATTACGATCCCAGAAATATGGATATAGACACTTTCATGGAAAAAACTAAAGGAAAAACTGTGTTAATTGTAGGACATAGTAATACAACTCCTACTCTAGCCAATAAAATTATTGAAGAGGATAAGTATTCTCAGATTGATGAAACTAACAATTCAAATCTTTACATAATTAACAAGAATGATAGTTCAATAACATCTACACTTTTAAAAATTAATTGATTACAATTCAAAAGATTAGTATCTAATTTATAATAAATCTGATTCGATAAATTCATGACTTAATCGAATATTAAATCAATTCATGGATAATTCGTTTTTATTCAGAAATAATGGCTAGTTTTGGAGTAACAAATCAACCATTAACCGCTAAATAATCTATGAAAACAGTAATGATTTTAGGTGGCTCTAAAGGAGTCGGCAAAGAAATACTTAAATCTTGCCTCAATAAAGGTTATAATGTCGCATTTTGCGGAAGAGATCAAAAACTTGGTAATGAAATCATCAAGTCCCTTAATGCAGAGGATAAACTGTATTTTCATAAAATTGATTTAAACTCAATTGATGGTATTGAAAGCTATTACAATGAAACCATCAAAAAATTCAAAAAAATTGACGCTTTAGTATTATATGCTGGAGTGACTCCTGTGGCGTCTTTAATTGATACTGAAGAAGAGGTTTATGACCAAATATTTAATGTAAATCTTAAAGCACCTTACTTTTTAACCAAACATGTTATTAAAAACATGATGGAAAACAAAACAGGTTCCATCATATTCTTTGGTTCTGCACATATGGATTATGGTCAAGAGGATAGAACACCATATGCTTTGACTAAAAGTACGCTTTATACTTTATCTAACCATATTGCGCATCATTATGCCAAATATGGAGTTAGATCTAATTACTTAGTTATGGGATGGACGCATACAGAAGGTGAGTTGGCTTTACGAGCTAGTGAAGGTATAAGCGAAGAAGATTTAAAAAATGAAGCTAGTGGAATTATACCAATGGGGCGCATGCTAAGTCCATATGATCCTGTACCGGCAGTAATGCATTTTATTTCAGATGACTCTGCAATGACCACAGGTTCTATAATGAGAGTAACAGGCGGAGAATATATATAGTTTGAAATTCATGAAACCTACACTCGTTCATTTTTCTGAAACTGCTGAATTATTTGAAGGACCTATTTTCGACTCAAAACACAAACTTTTGTATTTTGTTTCTATTCTTGATGGATTGACATTTTGTTATAATCCAGAAACAAAGGAAATACTTAGTATTAAATTAGATTCGCCTTCAAGCAACATATATGTAATAGACTTTAAAAAAGTATTAGTTGCTTCAAAAAATGGCTTTTACAATATAGATTTCAATACGCTTAAAGCTGAGTTTGCCTTTCAAATTGATATAGCACCTAATGTGAGATATAATGATGGCATAGTAGATCCCAAAGGCAGATACATCATTGGCACTATGGGATATCCTGAGGTAATAGGTAATATAGGCAAGGTTTACTCCTACTCTAATGGAATATCTAAAGTAATTATTGAAAACACTACTATTTCTAATGGCTTAGCTTTTGCTGCCGACCAAAAATCTTTATTCTTTATAGATACTCCAACTCAAAAAGTGGCCAAGTATCATTATGATATTGAAACTGGTGATGTAAACTTCGATTCTTATGTGATTAAATTTACAAACGAAGGAAATCCAGATGGTATGACCATAGATAAAGATGGAATGCTATGGATTGCAGAATGGAATGGCTACTGCGTATCTCAATGGAATCCTAATACAGGAGAAAAACTAAATGAAATAAAACTACCATATAAAAATGTGACCTCTTGTTGTTTTGATAACAATTCAAACTTATACATTACAACAGCTAAAGAAGAAGATGTAACAGAAAATAATGGAAGTGGATTATTTTATGTTGAATTAAACAAGTTTTAGAATTTATGAACACACCAAAAATTAGTGTCATTGTTCCTATTTATAGAATTGAAAACTATTTACCACAATGCGTAGACAGCTTGTTAGGGCAATCTTTTAAAGATTTTGAACTGATTTTAGTCAATGACGGAAGTCCAGACAGTTGCCCACAAATATGTGATAGTTACGCAAAACAAGATTCTAGAGTAAAAGCAGTTCATAAGGCCAATGGTGGTTTGCTTTCTGCTAGAAAAGCTGGTTTAGAAGCGGCGTCTGGCGAATATATTGCTTGGGTTGATGGTGATGATTGGGTAGATCCTCATTTTTTAAGTATTTTATATAAACTAGCTAAAGAGAATGATGCAGATCTTACAGTTACCGGACATTTTAGAGAATTTGATGGTAAGATTGAAACTATAAAACCAAATAATCCAGGTGTTTACAATGAAGAAGAAATTAAGTCTTCTATCATTACAAAAGCTATCTTTAATGGAGAATTTTGTGAACATGGCATGTCTACATATGTCTGGAATAAACTATATAAAAAAGACCTACTAGAAAAAGTACTTTTTAATGTTCATAATGATATTGTAATGGGAGAAGATGCTGCCATAACATACTCATACTTAGCACTCTCTAAAAGCTTAGTAATAAGTAAAATTCCACTGTATTACTACAGACAGAGACACGATTCAATAGTAAAATCTATTGAAAATCCTGCGATGGAATATTACAGACTTGGTCTTTTAATGAATCATTTATACAGACACTTAGAGGTAGCTATTGACAAAGTTGCTCTTAAAAAGCAAATCGACTTTTATTTGTATTCTCAATTATTAGTGAGGTCTGGTGGATTAATTAATCTAGATAATGGTTCGAAAGTTTTCAATCCTTTTAAAAACATAAAAAAAGGTTCTAAAATTGCAGTATACAGTTCTGGTTCTTTTGGTCAACATGTGGTTTCGACGAATTTAAAAACCAATTACTTCAACATAATGAATTGGGTTGATATCGATTATCATGATTTAAAAATAGGGAATACCATGGTCGAGCCAATTAGCGCAATTAACAATGATGATATCGATAATCTAATTATAGCTACCATCAATCCTTCAACTCATAGAATGATAGAAAAAGAGCTCGAACTTTTTGGAATTTCAAAAGATAAAATAGAAAAAATAGAAATCAACGACTCAAAAATAAATCAGCTATTCAAAGACTTGGGTTTCGATGAGAATTTTCTTTTTCAAGCAGATATTGCAGTAAAAAAATAAATTATTTAACAAAATAAAACAACATAAACACATGTCTAAAAAAATAATAATCCTTGGTGGTAATCCTGAAACTGGCGTTTTAGTAGAAATAGCAAACAGCATGGGACTTCATACTATTGTTATAGACCCAAATCCTAATGCACCAGCTAAAAAATTTGCTACCGAAACTTTTGATATCGATGGTTTTGATATCGAAGGAATCGTTAATGTTGCTAAAGAAAATAATGTTGATGCAGTATTAGTTGGAGTTGCCGATATATTAGTAAAACCATATAAAGAAATTTGCGAAAGACTTGGTCTTCCTTGCTATGCTACAGATGGTGCTATTGAAGCTTTTTGTAGCAAAGACGGTTACAAACGCTATTGTGAAAAATACGGCGTTCAAGATATTCCTGGAATCTATATAAAAAGAGGTGAAGCAATAAGAAAACCAGACAATGTAGATTTACCTTTAATGGTAAAACCTGTTGATAGTGGCGGTGGCGTTGGTATGAAAATATGTAGAGAAGAAGCTGATTATATAGAAACTGTTAAGCATGTTCTTAAATACTCTAAAAAAGGTATTGTTTTAGTAGAAAAATACATGGATGTTAATTGCGATGATATGGCTGCTTACTACACATTTAAAGATGGTATTCCGTATTTATCTGCAATATATGATAGAACGTTAACAAGACTTCAAGGAAACTCTAGCCCTATTGGGCTTGCCACGCTATATCCTTCAAAGTATACCGAAGCATTTGTTGAAAAAGTACACCCAAAACTTTCTGAGCTTTTTAAAGGCACTAAAGTTCAAAGTGGTGTGCTTAATGTTCAATTTTTTGTTGAGAATGGAGAATTTTATAGTTATGACCCAGGGTTTAGGTTACAAGGTGAAGCACCACATATCGCTCTTGCTGATATCAACGGCTTTGACCACCGTAAAATGTTAATCAATTTTGCTTTAACTGGTAAATTTGGAGAAGATAACTTTTCAGAACAAAATGATTACATGTTAGGAGGCAAAAAAGCGTGTTCTATTTGGGTACTATTAAAAGAAGGTAAAATTGAATCTATAAAAGGGCTTGACGCTATTAAAAATCATAAAAATGTAATCTTTGTAGTAGAAAGATTTAAAGAAGGTGATACTGTAGCGCCAGAAATGGTAGGTACAGAAAGACAAGTACTTTATAGAATTTATACTGTATCTGATTCAGTCAAAGAAACAAACCAAACAATACAAGACATTCAGAACATACTAGATGTTAAGGATGAAAATGATGAGGATATGGTTTTAGAGTGGACAAAACTTTGGAATGAAGATGATTTTAGTCATCAACTATAACTAATTTATAACTAACCAATCAAAAAAACTATCATTTCAATTCTATTAAAAAATAAAAATGAAATGAGAGAATAAGTAATAAAATGAAAAAAAACATATTAGAAGCTTTTAGTTTAGAGGGTAAAAAAGCCATTGTTGTGGGTGGCGCTGGAGACCTTGGTAAAGCCATGGTTGAGGGTTTAGCTGAAGCTGGAGCTCAAGTTGTCATTATTGACCTAGATGATAGAATGTTTGAAATAGCAAAATCATTTAAAGCCTGTAACCTAAACGTAGAAGCGATAAAAGCAGATGTTAGCAAACTTGAAGAAGTTCAAAGTTCCTATAAATCAGCCTTAGAAATGTTGGGTGGTCGTGTGGATATTATGGTGAACTCAGCAGGTATACAAAGAAGATATCCTAGTGAAGATTTTCCAGAAGAAGAATGGAGTAAAGTCATTGCAATTAATCTAGATGCAACCTTCTACTATTGTAAATACGCTATTAATACGATGTTAGAACATGGTGGTGGAAAAATCATAAATATAGCATCCTTAATGAGTTTCTTGGGCGGCATTACAATTCCGGCTTATGCGGCTTCAAAAGGTGGTGTAGGGCAATTAACTAAAGCACTATCTAATGACCTCGCCGCAAAAGGTATTTGCGTTAATGCAATTGCACCAGGTTATATGGATACGCAATTAAATACGGCACTTATAAACGATAAAAAGCGTACAGAAGAAGTCTTTATGAGAGTACCTATGAAACGTTGGGGAACAGGCGATGATCTTAAAGGATTAACTGTATTCTTAGCGTCTGCAGCAAGCGACTACATTACTGGAACAATCATTCCTGTTGATGGCGGTTATTTAGGAAGATAACTAATATCCAGAAAAATATAAATAGCATTGAATATGATTCAATGCTATTTTTTTATTCTATAAGTTCTACCTCAACATTTTCTAATTCAATTTTAGAAAGTAGTTTGAGTTGCTCATCCTCAAAAGCTTTACCTAAATCAAAAAGATCGATTTTTTCTTCAGATTTGTAATTGTTATAGTCTACAATTCTAATACCCTCTAAATAACGTTCGTTGTATGATGATCTAAATCGTATCCCTATATCATCATCTTCATTATAGGAATATGCTAAATAATCAACTTTAAAGTTTTTCTTATTCACCCAATACACAAAGACATCTTCAAAATCCTCACCGCCACCTTCTTCATCAAACGTTACCTTGATTTTATAATAATTTTCATTATTTATCGATTCCTCTTCAAGTAATTCTTTGTTGACTGCTTTATCATTTAACCCAAATGGTAACACTGAAAAATAATGTACCGAATTTACTGATGCTGAATACAATATCTTTAAAGAATCTGAAAGTCTTACTGAAGAGCTATTAACTGAACGTTCAAAGTTATTGCTTGACATCAAATCAAAAATAGAATCCTTACCTTCTGCAAAAATTCTGATATAAGTCGCATTACCATTAGATCTCCTGGCCACATAAAACTTATCCCTAAAATTGAATCTTATAACAGAATTTTTAAACTTTTCGCCACCTGATACTTTAATCGATTCATTGATAATATCATCCGCTGACAAATCCTTGGCTTTATTTTCTTCTTTACACCCAAAAAATACGAAACAAATTAATCCTAGAAATATATACTTCATGTATTGTTAATTTTATGGTCTAAAACTAATTCAATTAGATATGACTTTCAAGTTTTAAGGAATTACTTTTAACTTTTCACTTTAAGGATTAACTTTGTCTTCAATGCAGAGAAACATAAACATACTCAACAAAAAGGCAAAATTTCAGTATGAAATTTTAGATAAATACACTGCTGGAATAGTACTCACCGGTACCGAAATTAAATCCATAAGAGCAAGCAAAGCTTCTATTGCTGAGAGTTTTTGTGAATTTAATGAAGGTGGCGAATTATTTGTTATTAACATGACCATTGAAGAGTATGTTTATGGAAATTACTACAATCACAAACCAAAAGCAGAACGTAAACTACTCCTCAATAAACGCGAACTCAAAAAACTTGAAAGGGAAGTTAATGTAAAAGGCAATGCTATCATTCCGCTTCGTCTATTCATCAATGAAAAAGGCCTAGCAAAACTAGAAATTGCTCTAGCTAAGGGTAAAAAACTATACGACAAAAGAGAAACTATTAAAGATCGGGATAACAAGCGTAGTTTAGATCGTATTAAGAAAAGTTTTCGATAATTTTAGGAAAATTACAACTTACCAAAACTTTTAAAAATCATAAGTTTGACTTTTCGAGACAACCATTTTACTAAAAATGACGTCTCTTATTAAAAACCATCAATCATAATTTATGAAGAAACATTCGCTTAGTGCGCTGTTCATCTTTTTATGCACAATCATTTCCACTGCGCAAGTCACAGGCACAATTACAGACACAAATCAACAACCTTTACCATTTGTAAATATTCTTATAGAAAAAACCTATAAAGGCACAACCACAAATGATGACGGTTATTATGAACTAGATATTACCCAACCAAACACATATACCATTGTTTATACATATTTAGGGTATAAAACGGTAAAAAAAACAGTCGCTATTGACAAATTTCCATTTAAACTAAATATTACTTTAGAAGAAGAATCTGTTTCGCTTAATGAAGTTGTTGTTAGTACAGAAGATAATCCTGCCAATGCCATCATCCGTCAGACAATAGCAAAACGAAAAGAAAATTTAGATAAAATTGAATCCTTTAGAGCTGAATTCTATTCAAGAGGATTAATACGAATAAAAGATGCCCCAGAAAAAATTCTCGGACAAGAAGTTGGCGATCTTGGGGGCGGATTAGATTCTACACGTAGCGGTATTATTTATCTTTCTGAAACCATTTCTAAAATACAATATCTTAAGCCTAATCAACTTAAGGAACGTATTACCGCATCAAAAGTTAGCGGTGATGATAGTGGATTTAGTTTTAACAACGCTCAAGACGTTAATTTTAATTTCTACAACAACGTCATAACTTTTGGTGGTGAAAATGTTTCACCAATTGCAAATAATGCCTTTGGATATTACCGTTACAAACTAGAAGGTATATTTTATGACGAGAGAGGAAATCTCATCAATAAAATTAAAGTTATTCCAAAACGCGAAAATGATCCTGTATTTTCGGGAACCATTTACATTGTAGAAGATCAATGGACTATTTATGCCTTAGAGTTAGATATTACAGGTATTCAGGCTAGGATTCCGGCTGCAGATATTATATCATTAAAACAAAGTTTTTCTTATTCTGAAGAAGATAATATATGGGCATTGATTTCTCAGAGTATAGATTTTAGCTATAAATTTTTTGGCATTAAAGGTGATGGAAGATTTACTGCTGTCTATAGTGATTATGAGTTTAATTCTGGGCTTACCAAAAAAGATTTTGGTGCCGAATTAGTATCGTTTGAAAATGAAGCTAACAAAAAAGATTCGCTTTTTTGGAAGACTATTAGACCAGTTCCATTAACACTTGAAGAAAAAACTGATTACACCAAGAAAGATAGTATTCAAACTGTAAGAGAATCTAAAACTTACTTAGACTCCATTGATAAGGTAGAAAATACCTTTAAATTAAGTGACGTTCTTGGCTATACTTATCAAAACTCTTACAAAGACTATAGAATCGGTTTTGACATACCGCTTAGTGGTGTCCAATTTAATACAGTACAAGGTTATACAGCTCAGGCCAATCTTTTCTTTAACAAAAGTTTTGACGATTACAAACGCTACTTTAGCGCTAGTGCCGCTATACAATACGGTTTTTCTGACAAAAGACTCAGAGCGAAAGGTTATTTAACCTATAAGTTTAATAATACCAATAGACGATTTCTAACACTTAGTGGTGGAACTGAAGTACGACAATTTAATCCAATAAATCCTATAACACCATTTGGCAACACTTTAGCTACACTGTTTTTTGAAGAAAACTACATGAAACTTTATGAGCGTCGATTTCTGCAATTAGACTATTCCGAAGAACTCTTTAATGGCTTTAGATTGTATTCTGGTTTGTCTTATGAAAACCGAACTGCTTCATTTAATGCAACCGACCAAACCTTTTATCCTCAAGAGGACAAAATATACACCTCAAATAACCCTGTAAATCCTACAAGTACAGATGCACCTTTTGAGAATCATAATATCATGAAATTCAACATCACCAGTCGCATAAATTTTGGACAAAAATATTTGAGTTATCCAGATAGTAAATTCAACATTAATAGTGATGCCTATCCTACTCTTGTGTTGAGTTATGAAAAAGGATTTGGATCAACTAATGAAGATTACAATTTTGATCAAATCAAAGCCAGAATTTACCAATCTTTTAATATTGCCAACAAAGGTAGGTTTAGTTATAACATGCGTGCTGGTAAATTCTTTAATGCTGATGATATCGCTTTTATGGACTATCAACATTTTAATGGTAACCAAATACATATAAGTAGACGTGGCAATTATACGGATGTGTTTAATAATCTCGGCTATTATGACCTCAGCACAAATGATAGTTATTTAGAAATGCATGCTGAGCACGATTTTAATGGTTTTATACTTGGTAAAATTCCTGGTTTAAACAAACTTAATTTTAATCTTATCCTAGGCGCACACAATCTATCTACACCCGATAATAAACCTTACCAAGAATTTACTGTAGGTTTAGACAATATTGGTTGGGGCAAATGGCGTTTCTTAAGAGTAGATTACATTCGTTCTTATCAAGGCGGCTATCAAGGTGATGCTATTATGTTTGGGTTGAAGTTTTTCTAATATATTTTTTTGCAATTTGGAAATTAAAATAGACGATAAAAAATTGATGTGTTTCACAACTTAATATCCTACAAATTTATTAGGAAATTACATTACTTAATTATTGTTTTCATAAATTGATATTCTTAGATCAATAGAATCCTTTTTGAATATCACCTAGGTATTCTGGATTTTTGAATCTAACAGAAAACATAATATCTAAGCATTTTATGAGGTTTAGGTCGTATTTAATTTCAGAATAATAATCGTGATAATAGATATTTATTTACAATACTTGACCAATGACAACCAAAAACCAGAGAAACAGATGATCATTAATATTAAAAGAAAGACAAAAGACGGCTAACAAAAAAAGAGCGCATTTGCGCTCTTTCTTAGTTATATGACGTTATATTAGCTTTTATAGTAATTAACACCATTTTTACGTTCCTTTTGAATTGTTACATCACTTCTATTACCAGTTCTGTCTAGAATTATTCTTTGGTTATTATGAGGCCAATAACCCTTTATTTTGCTAATATCTTTGTTTAAATTGGCACCATTAAATCCGTTCTGTCTAATAATCATTAAACTAGGCGTGCTGTTTCTTAAGTCAGAACCAAAATTCCATACTCTCTTACCTTTTACACCTAACCAATTTGCAGGAAAGTCAGCTCTGTCTGAATCATGATAAAATAATCTTCCAGCTACAAATCCATTTGGCAAAGTTCTTGTTGGTTGATTATGTGCTTTTAATACTTCACCATTATCTACTCTAAACATCTTGTAATTTCTACCATTGTTACCAAAGAATACAAAGATTTGATTAGAATTGTTTCCTGGCTGCATAATTCTAGCATCCTTAGAATTATTTTTGCTCAATGTATCCCAAAATCCGGCAATACTGCTTGATCTTGCTTCATTTATTCTAGTCCACTCGTTTGCACCTGTTCTTAAATAAACACGTCCGGGATTTTGCGAGTTTTCTTTAACAATAAACCCAAGTTCTACTTCACCTCTATTATATGCGCGATGTGTATTTCCATAAATACTTTCTACAAAATCAAACGTTGAAGTGTCTGTTAAAACATCAGTAGAAACTAAAACAGGATTTGATTTTGAATCTAACGAAGTGTCAATAGAGTCATCTACTTCTTCTTTAGAGCAAGAAAAGACAAACAAGGCTGTCAATAATAATAAACTTAATTTTCTCATAATTTCTAGTAATTTAATTAATTAATAACTTTCATAAAGATAGATTGTTAATCTTTCATTTTTCTTTAAAAAAATTGAATTTCCCTTAAAAAAATGGTTACCCCAAGGTAACTTCACCTTAAAATGCATAAAACTCCGACAAATGAATTTTCAAGACTACAAATAATTGCTTACCAAACAATTAATAGTTACCTTTTAGTAACCACTAATACATAAACACACTTTTTATTTAGATTAAATCAAATTATCTTTGAGCGTATATGACTAAGAAAAAGACTCTCATCTGCCCTTTAACAAAGTTTACAAAAATATTAGGTGGCAAATGGAAAATACCAATTCTATTTGTGCTATCGAAAGGGGAAACTCATTACGGGAAATTACATTTCTTAATTCCAAAAATTTCAAAAAAAGTACTTAGTGAAAATTTGCAATTGCTCCAAGAGCACAAATTTATTAAACGTAAGCTCAACGTTGAAGACAACAAAGTGTATTATAAATTAACCAAAAGAGGTGAAAGTATCATACCTATTCTTAAAGATATAAACATTTGGATTAAGAATACTTACCCAAATGAAAATTTTGAACCTTCAATATCTACAGAAAAATAAGAAGGCACTTATTTACACAAGTGCCTCATTGATGATTTATTAACGCTATTAATCAATCATTATTCAATATAAGATTATTTTAAACTGATTATAATAAATGCCTTTGAAATAAAGATAAACATTATTTCAGGTATGTGAATAGTGTTGACTATTTTAGTTTAGAAAAAGTGGTTACTTCGAGGTAATATCTAATTAGGATTTATTAAAGTCTAAAACAATTTAAATAACAAAAAAGAAGAACATCTTTTTATCCTTTAAAATATAAAACCTGCTAAAAACAAGCGGATTAAAAATTCGTACTCTGCAAGAACTACCTAGTTTTTCACCAACTTAAAAGTTTCTACAGCATCACCCTTTGTCACTTGAAGAAAATATATACCACCATGTAAACTACTTGCATCTATATGATCTCCAGATAAGGCAATCTCAACTTGTTTGCCTAATACATCATACATTCTAATTTCTACACCATCAAAATCTGAAGAAAGTCTAATAAAGTCAATGAAAGGATTCGGTGAAACTGTAAGGTTATCTATGCCAACCTCTTCAAGGTCTAAAACATCATTACAATTTGGATTAGTCGTTGAAGCAGTCATAAAAACACCGTTGTTCACATACCAATTTTCCCATGTACCACCGCTTCCACTCTGCCAATCAGATAGATCAAAATAATTTGTACCACCAACCATTCCTGGTACCTTATAAACCTTTACAGCTTCATTATTGCGTGTCCAATTAAGGGCATTTCCATCAGTACAGTTTTCAGGTAAAAACTCATTAGCACAATTAGATTGTAAAAAATATGCATATTCAGGGTATGTAGGGTACTCTCCATAGACATAAGCCTTACCATCATCATCTACACATACTGCCGTATATTCATTACAGGCTATCCCAAACGCGCGAGAGCTATTATCTGTGGCATATCTGGCTAAAAAAGCAGTATGTCTAGCTCTTCTATCAGGATCATCATAATGTGTGTCAGTAATTACATGTTCTAAAAAGGAAATATCTAAAAAATCATTATAACCTATTGTCATTCTGTTATGATAAGGATTAGACAACGCCTGTGCATTTGTTACAGTGCCATTTTCTGCCGAAAAATAACCGCTACCCAAAATTGCCATACCTGCACTTGTACCACCAATAACACCACCTTTTACATTTACAAAATTGTTTAAGGCATCTTCCATAGCATTATCCTTAAAGAAACTGACATAATCAAACTGATCACCACCTGCAAACCAAATAGCTTCAGCATTGTTTACTTTATCTAAAACATACGCATTTGTAGCTCCTGCTTCACTAGATATGACAAATGTTCTCACAGAATTAATAGTGACGCCTAACTGTGAATAAAAATAGTTGTTGTACCCATCACTACCAGAGGCTCTTAAAACAACAATATCACCACCATTTGCCTTATTTAAAAACCAAGCCATGGCCTCATCATTTTCACTAGCACCGCCCATTAGACAAATACCACTTTCATGACTGGTATTTACATCTGTGGCATTACCAGTTAAATATTCTGTATAACCTTGACTAAAGGAAAACTGAAATAATACAACGAATAAAAAAGTAATTTTTTTCATAGTTAGTTTTTATCTTCAAGCATTGGTACAAATCTAAACTCACCATGCTCATGTTTTTCAAATTCTTTAGGTCCTTTTCTTATAAAAAGGGTCATCACTTGCACTTCATCACCAACAGGAATCACTAAACGACCACCAACTTTAAGCTGACTTAATAACGGTTTTGGTACAAATGGGGCACCAGCAGTAACTATAATACTATCAAAAGGTGCTTCGTTTGGTAAACCTTTATAACCATCACCAAAGATGAGTTTTTTAGCTCTATAGCCTATTTTAGGGAGAAATTTTGAGGTTTTCTTAAACAATTCTTGTTGTCTTTCAATGCTATAGACTTTAGCACCTAAATCAATTAGAACGGCACATTGGTAGCCACTACCTGTACCTATTTCTAACACTTTATCACCAGGTTTAATTTGTAATAACTCAGACTGAAATGCAACCGTATATGGTTGGGAAATAGTTTGATCCGCAGCGATTGGAAAGGCCTTATCTACATAAGCATGATCAATAAAACCAGAATCCATAAATAAATGCCTTGGTATTTTACCAATAGCATTAAGTACTGCTTTATCTGTAATACCTTTTTTTATCAGAGTATCAACAAGTTGTTGTCGCATCCCTTGATGCTTAAAAGTGTCTTTCAAATCTTAGTTAGGTTTAGCGCTAAATTAGTTGAAAGAATGGCAATTTCCAATCCCATTTTTCAATTATTGAATTCGCAGTTTTTTATAGTTTCTTTTTTAAATTTTTAGAGGAAATCAATTATTTTTGTTCAAAACTGAAAAATATGCTAAGAGCTGGTGTTCTTGGTGCTGGTCACCTCGGGAAAATTCATTTAAGACTGCTTAATCAATCAGAAAAATATGAGCTTGTTGGCTTTTATGATGCTGACCCAGAAAATGCCAAACGCGTTGTAGAAGAATTTGGATACACCTATTTCGATACCATAGAAAAATTAATTGACGCTGTAGATGTCGTAGATATTGTTACACCAACCTTATCTCACTACGATTGCGCCAAAGAAGCCATAAAAAAAGGAAAGCATATATTTATTGAAAAACCGATTACAAATACGGTTGAAGAGGCTGAAACCATCAGAACTTTAGTAGCAGAACATGGTGTAAAAGGTCAAGTTGGACATGTAGAACGTTTTAATCCAGCTTTTATAAGTGTAAAAGACAATATTGAAAACCCTATGTTTATTGAAACGCATCGTTTGGCTGAGTTTAACCCTAGAGGTACAGACGTTCCTGTGGTTTTAGATTTGATGATTCATGACATAGATATTATTCTCAGTGTCGTTAAATCACCTGTAAAACATATTTCAGCAAGTGGTGTATCAGTAGTAAGTGAAACACCAGATATTGCAAATGCACGAATTGAATTTAAAAATGGCTGCGTTGCTAATTTAACGGCAAGTCGTATTTCACTAAAGAATATGCGCAAATCCAGATTCTTTCAAAAAGATGCTTATATCTCTGTTGATTTCTTAGAAAAAAAGTGTGAAGTAGTTAAAATGAAGGATGCTCCCGAAAATCCTGGAGATTTTGATATGATCCTTCAAAATGCCGAAGGTGTGAAGAAACAAATCTATTTTGATAACCCGGAAATAGAAAACAATAATGCTATTTTAGATGAACTAGAAACCTTTGCAGATGCCATAAACAACAACACTAAACCTATTGTAACTTTACACGATGGTACTGAAGCATTACGTGTGGCAACAATGATTATCAATCAATTTTAAAAAAAAGCCTTCCTTAATCCTTCCATAGGAAGGAAAATCGAAGCATACCAAATAAATAACAACTAATAGATTCCTGCTTTCGTGGGAATGAAAATAAATTTTTAATGAAAAACATAGCAGTTATTGGAGCAGGAACAATGGGCAATGGTATTGCGCACACATTTGCTCAATCTGGCTTTAAAGTACAACTTATTGATATTAGCGAAGCTTCTCTAAAAAAAGGTATAGAAACCATTTCTAAAAACTTAGATAGAATGGTTGCTAAAGAAAAAATCTCTGAAGCTGATAAAGAAGCAACTTTAAACAATATAACGACATTTAGTGATATCACTGCTGGTGTTGAATATGCAAGTCTTGTTGTTGAAGCAGCTACTGAGAATGTGGATCTAAAGCTTAATATTTTTAGACAACTTGATAAAGCTTGCCCAGATGATACAATCCTGGCAACAAATACATCTTCAATATCAATTACTCAAATTGCTTCAGTGACGTCGAGACCGGATATGGTTATTGGAATGCACTTTATGAATCCTGTACCAATTATGAAGTTGGTTGAAATCATTCGTGGATATAATACAAGTGATGAAGTGACAAACACCATTATGGAATTATCAAAAACCCTAGGCAAAATTCCAACAGAAGTAAATGATTATCCTGGCTTTGTAGCGAATAGAATTTTAATGCCTATGATTAATGAATCAATAGAAACATTATATAATGGCGTTGCTGGTGTAGAAGAAATAGATACTGTAATGAAATTAGGAATGGCACATCCAATGGGACCTTTGCAACTTGCCGATTTCATTGGTCTAGATGTGTGTCTGTCTATTCTAAACGTCATGTACGATGGATTTAAAAATCCGAAATACGCACCATGTCCTTTATTAGTCAATATGGTTAGAGCTGGGAAATTAGGTGTAAAATCTGGTGAAGGATTTTATGATTATTCAGAAAGTAGAAAAGCTGAGAAAGTTGCGAATCAGTTTACGAAATAGTTAAAAGGCATTAGGTAATAGGCATTAGAACTAAAATACTTCACACTAATTCCTGATCCCTAATCCCTAATCCCTTAAACCATGGCCAAAGTAAAACCGTTTAAAGCTGTACGTCCAACAAGAGCAATTGTTGGTTTAGTTGCTGCTCGTCCTTACCAAAGTTATACTATTGAGGAAAGAGAATCTAGAATGGATTATAATCCCTATAGTTTTCTTCATATTGTGAATCCTGGCTATAAATATGACCAAGTTATTACAGGTGAAGAACGCTACAAATTAGTTAGAAATAGATATCTCGAATTTAAAGAAGATGGCATATTTATTCAAGATGAAAAGCCTTCTTTTTATGTCTATAAAATTGTGAATAGACATGGGCAAGAATTTAATGGAATTATTGCGGCTACAAGTGCTGAAGATTACGAAAAGGATATTATTAAAAAGCACGAAGAAACCATTGCAAATCGAGAACAAACCTTTAAAAACTATTTACAAACAGTAGGATTTAATGCAGAACCTGTACTTCTCACCTATCCAGATAATGACATTATAAAATCAATTATCATAGAAACTCAAAAAGGTCATGCAGAGTTTGAGTTCACGATGACCTATAGAGACACTCATTATCTTTGGAAAATAGATAACCAAGAAACAAATGCCTTAATAGAAAAGGAATTTGAACATATAGAAACCATCTACATTGCTGATGGTCATCATAGGTCTGCTTCATCTTTTCTCTATTACAAAGACCAAAAAGAGAAAAACTCTTCTCATAATGGAAGTGAGTCATACAATTATTTTATGTCTTATTTAATTCCGGAATCTGACTTGGTTATTCAAGAATTTTGCAGATTGATAAAGGATTTAAATGGCTTATCTAAGGAAGAATTTCTAATAAAACTAGACGCTAATTTCAGAATAAAAAATAGAGGTCAAGAACCCTATTCACCTTCAAAACCCCATCATTTTAGTATGTATCTAGATGGTGAATTCTATTCTTTGTATCTCAGAAAGACCATCTATAATTTTGAGACTGCACTAGAAAAGCTTAATGCGCAATTACTTTACAAAACCATTCTACAACCTATTTTAGGAATTGAGGACCTACGAAACGATAGCAGAATTGAATACATTCATGGTAAACATGAAGTGACCTCAATGAAAAGTTCTGTTGATAGTGGTAAATTTAGTGTTGGCTTTGGTATGTGTCCTGCTACTGTAGAGCAAATGAAAGAGATTGCAGATGAAGGCTTAAAAATGCCACCAAAAAGCACTTATATTTTACCAAAATTGAGAAGTGCAATTACGATTTATGAATATTAAACGTTGTTTATCTGCTGAGTCGTTTAGGTGTTTAAGTAATTTAAACGATTAATCAGATAAACGAATCAACTATAAAATGAGGATAAGCGATAACCTTCAGAAGATACAATCATCCATACCAAGCCATGTTACGCTTGTAGCAGTTTCTAAAACAAAACCTGTTTCTGACCTTATGGAAGCCTACAATGCTGGTCAGCGCATTTTTGGTGAAAATAAAATACAAGAAATGGTTGATAAACATGAGCAAATGCCAAAAGATATACAATGGCATATGATTGGGCATGTACAAACTAACAAGGTTAAATATATGGCAGCGTTTGTTGACCTTATTCATGGTGTTGATAGCTTCAAACTTTTGAAAGAAATTAATAAACAGGCTCAAAAGCATGACAGAGTCATTGACTGTTTACTTCAAATAAAAATTGCAGAAGAAGATTCAAAATTTGGTATGTCTGCAAATGACGCTTCGGAACTACTTCAGTCTGAAGAATTTTCAGAGTTAAAACATATTAAACTAGTTGGTGTAATGGGAATGGCAACCTTTACAGAAAATATGAATCAGGTTGAAAACGAGTTTAATTATTTAAAATCTACTTTCGATAAATTAAAAACAGATCAAACTGAAAACTGTCATCTACAAACCATCTCAATGGGAATGAGTGGCGATTATAAATTAGCTATAACATGTGGTAGTACAATGGTTAGAGTTGGAAGTAGTATATTTGGTTCTAGGAATTACAATTAAAGCTAGAAACACTAAGACAGAAGCTTGAAAATGATACTAACAACTAATCCCTAATTACTTATAACTCATTTACGCAATACTAGACATAGAAACCACTGGCGGTAAGTACAACGAAGAAGGTATTACTGAAATTGCTATCTATAAATTTGACGGACACGAAGTTGTTGATAAATTCATAAGTCTTGTAAATCCAGAACGTGAGATTCAACCTTTTGTAGTAAAACTTACTGGCATTAATAACAATATGCTTAGAAATGCACCAAAGTTTTATGAAGTCGCGAAACGCATTGTAGAAATCACAGAAGACTGTATCCTTGTTGCTCATAATTCTGAATTTGATTATCGCATTCTAAAAACAGAGTTTAAACGCCTTGGTTTTGAATTCAAGAGAAAAACACTTTGTACGGTAGAGCTTTCTCAGAAACTAATTCCTGATATGGAATCTTATAGTTTAGGGAAATTAGCTAGAGCATTAGGCATACCTGTGAGTGACAGGCATCGTGCTAACGGTGATGCTATGGCAACCATAAAACTATTTAAACTATTACTGAGCAAAGACACCGATAAGTCTATTGTTAAAAATGCAATTAAAGTTGAGAAGAAGTCTAAAATTAAAGCCAACCTCAAAGAAATTTTAGAGGAATTACCAAATGCAACCGGCGTCTACTACATACATGACGCAAAAGGAACAATATTATATATAGGCAAGAGTAATAACATCAAAAAGCGGATTACACAGCACTTTACCAATACCAACTCTAAATCTAGAAAAATTCAGACATTAGTTGCATCAGTAACTTATGAAAAAACAGGTAGTGAACTTGTGGCACTTCTTAAAGAAAGTGAAGAAATAAAAAAGAACAAGCCTATTCTAAATCGTGCATTACGTCGTAACCTATATACACATGGATTATACCATTTTGAAGATAAAAATGGATATATAAACCTTAGCATAGAAAAAGCAAACAAAGAAAATTTACCAGTAACTACTTTTACCAATAGACAGAGCGCAAAGCATTTTATGCTTAAAATTATGGATGACTATATGCTATGCCAAAAACTAATAGGTATGTATCATACTAATACCAATTGTTTTAGACATGAAGTCAAAGAATGCAATGGTGCTTGTGTTTTAGAAGAGTCTTCAGCTGATTATAACAAACGTGTGCTAATGCTGATAGACAAGCATAGCTATAAAAATAAAAATATGCTTGTCATAGATCGTGGTCGTGATATTGAAGAAAAAAGTGTCGTACTCATAGAAAATGGAGTATTTAGAGGTTTAGGCTTTTTCGATTTAAACTATCAAATTAACAACCCTGACATTTTACAAACTCTAATTACTCCAATGGAAAATAATAGAGATACACAGCACATAATTCAGAGTTATATTCGTAGAAATAAACGTTTAAAAATTGTGGAATTTTAGATTAAAAAGTATAAATTACTCCACAGAATAATTCTAAAACTAAATCAATACAATTTAATGAAACACTACATGTTTATTGCTCTTGCAATAATTTCCTTTCAGGGTATTTCTCAGAATTTTTTTCCAAAAATGTCTGTATCTCAAATAGAGTTAAAAACAAACCGATATGACAAAGACACTACGGCTAACGCACTTGTAATCTATGATTATGGTAAAAGCTTTTTTGACAGTGAAACATTTTGGTTAAGGTGTCAAATAGAACAGAAAATTAAGATACTTAGACCAGAAGGTGTCGATAGAGGTCAATATGAAATAAAACTATATAAAGGCAAATCATCAAAGGAAAGAATAAAAAATATTAAGGCAACAACTTATAATTTAGAAAATGGTTCAGTTAAAACGTCTTCACTCAAAAAGGATGCTATCTTCGAAATTGAAGAGGACAAATACACAGTTGTAAAATTCGTTTTACCCGAAGTTAAGGTCGGTTCTATAATTACTGTAAGCTATGAGACTCAATCTCGATTTATTTCTAAATATCAGCCGTGGTATTTTCAGGGTAAAGATCCTGTAATTTACAGTGAATATAACACTAGTATTCCCGGTAATTATCAGTACAATATTAAACTTGTTGGTGAAATACCTTTAGATACAGAAGAAACTGGTATAGAAAAAGAATGTGTTGATTTTGGTTATAACGGTAGCGCAGATTGTAGTATTGCTAAATATGTGATGCGGAACATACCAGCTTATAAACCTGAAGATTTTACAACAACAGCATTAAACTATATGTCGCGTATAGAATATGAACTAAGTGTTATAAAAGGTTTTGATGGCAGTGTTGACAAACTAACTAAGACATGGTCAGATGTAGATAAAGAACTTAGAACAGATAAAGACTTTGGCAAACAAATTAGTAAAAAGAGTTTGGTAAAAAAGGTGTTACCTTCTGAAATTATAAAACTCGAACCAAATATAGAAAAGGCAAAAGCCATTTATAAATTTGTACAAGACAACTATAAATGGAATAAAAAATATAGTAGGTATGATGTCTCAATAAAAAACCTCCTCAAAGAAAAAATTGGAAGTATTTTTGAAATTAATCTACTATTAGAAAACTTGCTCTCTAGTCAAGGTTTTAAAATTTACCCTATTTTAATATCAACACGTTCTAATGGGTTAGCAACTAAAGTGTATCCCGTTCTAACAGATTTTAACTATGTCATTTTAAAAACAACTATTGACGGGAAAGACTACCTTTTAGACGCGACCAACCCTTATTTATCTTTTGGAGAAATTCCGTTTAGAACATTAAACCAATATGGTAGGTTAATGGATTTTGAGGATGGTAGTTATTGGGAAGACATCGTTATTGAAAATAGTTCTTACAGACAACATAGAGTACTTTTAGATGACTTTACATCCGTATCCGTTACAGGCAAAATCGAAAGTAAATTTACTGGTTATCACGCACATAATAGTAAAGAGTCCTATGACAAAAATGCAAATGCTTATAAAGAGAATAAAGCTGAACAATACGAATCCATTGAAGTGACATCTCATGATGTCGTAGACTTCGAAAAAGATAATTACGACTTTAAAGAACTCATAGATTTTGAATTTGAGCCAGAATTTATTGGGAATAAAATTTATCTAAATCCTTTCCTAATAAAATTTTTTGAACAAAATCCATTTAAACTCCAAGAACGAACTTATCCCATTGACTTTGGATATAAGGACACATACTCATACACCATGCTGATAGAACTTGGAAATGATCTTAAAATATTAGAAACTCCAAAAGCGTTAAATATTAAACTACCTAATGACTCCGGTTCATTTACGTTTAATACTAGCATTCAAAATAATATACTTACACTAAATTTCAAAGTAAGCTTTGATAAAGCAGTATACAGTTCTAATTACTATAGCTATTTAAAGACCTTTATGAATAGGGTTGTAGATATCCAAAAAAATGCACTTGTTGTACTAGAGAAATAAGAATAGAATTTTCTTTTTGTATTTTTAAATTATGGAAGCTAATACCAAACATAGCTGGCGAAGCAAACTGCATGAAATCATTTATGAAGCTGATACACCAACAGGCAAAATATTTGATGTTACACTATTAGTGTTAATTATCTTAAGTATTGTGCTTGTAATGCTAGAAAGTGTTTGCGATTCTGGTTGTACATCTGAGTATTTTGGATTAAGTGATAATAGCATTTTAAGTGATTTTGTTAAACTCTTAAATGCACAATTCTTTTACGTTGCAGAATGGGTAGTTACCATATTATTCTCATTAGAATATATTGCAAGAGTTGTTACTGTAAAAAAACCAAGTAAATACGTTTTTAGTTTTTATGGTATAATAGATTTTCTCTCCACTATACCAATGTATTTATCCTTCTTTATAGTAGGTTCTCAGTCTTTAGTAGCGTTAAGAGCATTAAGATTAATGCGTGTATTTAGAATTTTAAAACTAGCACGCTTCATCGGTGAATCTACTAATTTAATTAGAGCATTAAAGGCAAGCAGAGCTAAGATTTCGGTATTCTTACTTTTTGTTTTTGTCTTGTGCATTATTCTTGGTACCATTATGTACCTAATTGAAGGAAATGCTGAAAGTGGTTTTACAAGTATCCCTAAAAGTGTGTACTGGGCAATAGTAACAATGACAACTGTTGGTTATGGTGATATTGCTCCAACTACACCAATTGGGCAGTTTATAGCCTCAATAATTATGATAATGGGTTATAGTATTATCGCTATCCCTACGGGCATAGTATCTTCTGAAATGACAAAAGTAAATAAGCATAAAGTTGATACAAATACGCAATGCTGTGAAAATTGTTTAGCAGAAAATCATCAAGATGATGCTAGATATTGTTACAACTGCGGGCACGAATTGCATCATGACTAAATTTCTTATTTCTATAATAGGTCCTACTGCTATTGGTAAAACAGCTTTAAGTATAAAACTTGCACAGCATTTTAGTACTGAGATTGTTTCTGCAGATTCTAGACAGTTTTTTAAAGAAATGAATATTGGTACTGCTGTACCTGATGAAGGGGAACTCAATGCGGCAACACACCATTTCATTCAACATAAATCTGTCAAAGAAGACTATTCTGTTGGTGATTTTGAAAAAGATGCTATTGCTACCATAAAAGACATTCATTCTAAACATGATGTTGCCATTATGGTTGGTGGTTCTGGTTTATATGTTAAGGCTGTAACCAAAGGATTAGATGATTTTCCAGAAGTTGACTCAAGTATTAGAGAAGAACTGAACCGAATCAATGAAAAAGACGGTTTAAAACCACTTCAAAAACAACTAAAAATATTAGACCCAACTGCATACAATACCATTGCAATTGATAATCCTCAACGACTCACTAGAGCTTTAGAAATATGTATTGGCACCAATAAACCATATTCTTCATTTTTGACCAATCCTGAAAAAACACGCGACTTTGAAACCATGTCAATCGGACTTATTGCGGATAGACCAGTTATTTATGATAGAATTAATCAGCGTGTTGATATAATGGTTGCTAATGGATTAATTGATGAAGTAAAGACACTAGTTGAGTATAAACATTTAAACGCTCTAAACACAGTAGGCTATAAAGAAATCTTTAAATATCTCGAAGGTGAGTGGACTTTAGATTTTGCTATTTCAGAACTCAAAAAGAATACAAGAAGATTTGCTAAACGTCAATTGACATGGTTTCGAAAAGACAACCAAACCAAATGGTTTGATTACGAAACCAATACTGAAGACATCATCAAACACGTTGAAGACCAAATAAAAAATCCGACATAGAAGTCGGATTTTTTAATTTATATATTTAGAAAGAACTAGCTATTAATGACTAACCTAAATCCTTCACCATGAATATTTAAAATTTCAACTTTAGGATCTGGTTTCAAATACTTACGAAGTTTCGCAATGTAAACATCCATACTACGAGACGTAAAGTAATTATCATCTCGCCAGATTTTAGTTAACGCTAACTCTCTAGGCATTAAGTCATTTTCATGTAATGCCAAAAGACGTAATAATTCATTTTCTTTTGGTGATAATTTTGTTGGTTCTCCACCATCAAACTTAAGAAAACGCAATTTTGAGTTTAAATCAAAACGTCCAATTTTAAATTCAAACTGTTTGCTGTCAGCAATAGAATCTGTAGCTTTACGCTGCATAATTGCCTTAATTTTCATTAGAAGAACTTCACTATCAAAAGGCTTGTTTAAATAATCATCAGCACCTACTTTATATCCCTTAAGTACATCTTCTTTCATAGCTTTAGCCGTTAAGAAAATAATAGGTACGTCTGTGTTTTTCTCACGGATTTCTTTAGCTAAAGTAAATCCATCTTTGTAAGGCATCATCACATCTAAAATACATAGATCGTAATCTCCTTTCTTGAATTTTTCAAAGCCTTCCATACCATTTTTGGCATGAACAACATCGTAATCATTCATTATTAAATAATCCTTTAAAACAATTCCAAAATTTGGATCGTCTTCAACCAAAAGAATTTTCTTGTTCTGTTCTTCCATAATTTATTTTTATGATATTAACGGCAATCTTATAATAAAAGTACTGCCTTTTCCTTTTTCACTTTCTACTGTTATATGTCCTTGATGGTCTTCTACAATTCGTTTAACATAAGCCAACCCAAGTCCATGTCCTTTTACATTATGCACATCACCAGTATGTTCTCTATAAAATTTTTCAAACACTCTCTTTGCAACTTGCTTACTCATTCCATTGCCTTGATCAGCAATTTTAAGTATGATATTTGTCCCAACATTCTCAGTGTAAACATCAATCTTTGGCTCATCATCCGAGTATTTTATTGCATTGTCTAACATATTAACGATAACATTAGTAAAATGTGTTTCGTTTGCTAGAACTGATGATTTTACAGCATCAAAATGCGTTTTAATATAACCTTGCCTATTCTCTACAATCAGCTCTACATGAGTTATTGCGTCTTCTACTATGTCGTGTAACTTTAGACGTTCCTTACTAATATTAAGCTCGTTTTTCTCAAGTTTAGAAATACGTAATACATTTTCAACCTGAGCATGCATGCGCTTATTTTCGTCTTTAATCATCTTAAGATAACGCTTTACTTTATCTTCATCTGCAATGATTTTTGGATTTCTTATCGCATCTAAAGCCAAATTAATTGTGGCAATAGGAGTTTTAAACTCGTGCGTCATGTTATTAATAAAATCAGTTTTAATCTGAGATATACGACGTTGCTTAATTAATTGATAAATAGCACTTGAATAGGCAATAATGATTACACCTGTAAATAAAACAGATAAGAAAATCATCCACATCACTGACGAAAACAAATACTTTCGTCTTTCTGGGAAATCGACATACAAAGTATAACCCTCATTATTTGCTCCATCTAATAAAATTGAGATTCCTATAGTGGTATCTGGGTCTTTACTAAAATTTAATGTCTGAATTTTAGTAGCCAAATCCTCATCATAAATAGCGAATTCAAAATTTAAGTCAACACCTTCACTTTCTAATTCTCTTTTGAGTAATGTTGCGACTTGTTTTACAGATATCCTTTTATATATTGGAGTGGTCTCTAACAATGACTCAAATATTTTTTCATACATCTTCTTACTAATGTCAGGAAGATTTGAAAACTCAGTTATACTGCGTTGTGGCTTAATAGCATTGTTGCCATCAACACTAGACTTACTGTAATATTTTGTACTAAGTTCGTTGGTATATTTACTTATATCAATACTGTCTGCATCAATTTCAAAGAACAATGATGGCGGCACCTTAAAGCGCTCTTCTAAAACTGTATTACGGTGTACTATAGTCTGGTCATTGATATCATCTTCTGTTGTGATATACAAGTCTCTTATTATAATAGAATCTGGTTCCTTTTGATTTTGAACATAAGGTTGAATTAAATCTATATACTTCCTTAATTCATAGTCTTTTATGTCCCTAGAAACACGACTTAACGCCCTCGTAACACTTAGCGTAAAATTTTGATCCTCATTCTTTAAACTATTATTTATAAAGAAGGATTGTACAAAAATTATCCCAATAAGAGACAGACTCATTAATACTACCAATAAGATGAATAGCTTCTTGCCCATCATTCAAATTTAACATTTTAACATTTAGGGATTATGATGTTTAACCTTACATTAACAAACTACAATGTATGGTTTATGCAGTTCTTTGCAGTAGTAACTGATGTATTTCTTCTGTCTGTTTTTTTGCGGTATCTAAATCATTATTTTCGATGATAAAATCTGATTTTTTAATTTTCTCATCATCAGATAGTTGATTATTTATAATGGCTTTCACTCTATCTATTGATGAATTATCTCGCTTTACAACACGACCTATCCTTAAATCTTCATCTGCAACAACAGTAATAATAACATCATATTGCCCTTCAAGACCATTTTCAAAAATAATTGCAGCCTCTTTAATGATATACGGAGCATCTTGTTTTTTTAACCAACGTTTAAAATGCGCACCTACTTTAGGATGAACTATGGCATTCATTTTTGATAAAAGTGCCTCATCTGCAAAGATTTTTGATGACAAATAACTTCTATTAAGTTCGTCACCAACATAGGCTTTTTCACCAAACAATTTGACAAGTTTTCTTCTAATAACCTTAGAGCGTTTCATCAGATCCTTGGCTTCTTTGTCCGCTATATATACCGGAATACCCATAGATTTAAAAAACTTACCAATAGTTGTTTTACCACTACCTATTCCACCAGTTAATCCGACAATAATCATACTATAGTTTTATATAATCTATTCGATTCTGTTTAATGATTACTCGTTTAACAAACTCTGGCTTGTTCACAATTTTTGATATCATATAACTTTGATTATCTATAGCTTCGTTGTAATCACATTCCACAACAAAACTCGTTTTATCAATCTTCTTATAGTTATCTAAATCAACATAATAAGAAACTACTATTGTTTTAGGGAAGAAATTTAAGCTTATATCATTAGGCTTATTTATAACTGATACAGGCACTTCTATTTTACCTTCTGTAAAACGTTTAACTTCTGCTTTTATATTAACCACATCCGGAAATATTTCAACATCGGTAGGTTTTACAAGTTTAATATCTTCATCTATGTTATTATTGACATCTTGTTTTCGAAATTGCTCTGAGCTTATAGATTTAATTTTTGAGATATAGCTCATAGCACCAACAACCTTTACACTATCTACGTTTAATTGTATACTTTTAAAAGTATCATAGCCAGAACTAAAACTTATATCTGTATTCAATTCTATAGGAACATATTTTGATGCTCTTTTAGAATATGAAATTGTGAGTGTATCTGGTTTTAAAGATAAAACATTGTAAGATTGACCAAGTTGCGCCTCAATGAGATATTTGTGTTTTTGAACATCGAATATAAAATGATCTGGCCTAGAGACCACATCCTCATTGGCATCTAATACAATAGTCTTAGAGTCTTTAAACAGAAATGGAATTAATGAAAATCCTTTAGCTTCAACAAATGCCTCAATTTCATTTAATGAGTCATTTAATAACATAACTTCATCCTCATAATTTATGAGGTTTGGTTCTAATTTGATTTTTTGCTTATAGTCAGTAGATAATTTTGAAAACACTAAAAAGACAAAGGCAATAGCCAAAAAAATGCTAAACCGCTTTGCATTACGCTTTTTTAAAAATTCTGATATTGATGATTCCTTTTTCAAATTATTTAAGAATTCAAAAGAATAATTTAGGGAACGCTTCTTTTGGCTTTTTTCCTAAAATTACTAGTTTAAAGTAAGATTTTAAAAACCCCAAACCATAACCAGCAAATTGTACCACAATAGCTAAAACTGATTTTACAGCAACAACTATGTTTTTACTCGAAATAAAAGCTAAACAAAAAGCTATAACAAAATACAAAATATAGCCATATAACAACCAAGGTATATTAACAACTAAGAGTACCATAGAAAACATTAAACCTACCAAAAAACATGTTGGAAACCAATACACCATACTTTTAGACTCTGGATGCCATTGATTTAATATAGGTCTTACTTTACCAAATTTATTAACCTGATTAAAAAACTTAGACCAAGAAATACGACGTTTATGGAAGACATATGCCTTATTAATCAGTGTCGTTTTATAACCTAATTTATGCAGTCTTAATGATAAATCAGGATCTTCTCCAGGATGGATTTTGCCAAAACCACCAGAATCTAAAAACGCTTTTTTTGAAATCCCCATATTAAAACTTCTTGGCTGAAAATCTTCAACCTGGTTATCGCCTCCTCTTATTCCGCCTGTAGTTATAAAAGAGGTCATAGAAAAGCTAATCGCCTTTTGCAAGCTAGAAAAAGAAGGATGGGCTGCATCCGGACCACCAAAGCAATCATAATATGTTTTTGATAAGAATGAATTTATATTAATCAGATAATTACTTGGTAAAATAACATCTGAATCTAGAATGATAAAATAATTACCTTTTGCCACACGCATGCCAAAATTCCTTGAATCACCCGGTCCGGAATTATCCTTATAATAGTAAGCAACATTTAACTTAGACTTGTAAGAAATTATCACATTTTCTGAACTAAGCTCAGAGCCATCTTCCACAATTACAATTTCGAATTGAAAATTTCCTTCGAGCTCACAAAAACTATCCAAAAGTTCTTTAATTTCTTGAGGTCTATTGTAAACAGGTATGATAAAAGAAAATTCTAATGGTATCATTAGAACAAAAGTAAATAAACAAAATACAAAAGCCACCTAAAAGGTGGCTTTTGATAACTTATATAAAGTTTTGGTTATTGCTTAATAACTTTTACTGTTTTAGTAATACTAGAAATTGTTACCGCTACAAAGTAAGCACCAGATTGTAATCTAGTCATATCAATCTCACCATTTACATTGTTTGGTTGCGCTTTAAGAACAGCTTGACCTAACATATTATAAACAGTAACATTATCAATAGTATTCTGAGCTCTTAATGATAACATATTGTTTACTGGATTTGGACCAATCTTTAAGTGATTAGGATCAAACTCATCTACAGACAAAGAAGCACCTTCTGTAATATTTAGATGTTGATTTGCATTTACATTAAAAAATACGTCTTCTAAACCACTAAGCCATTTAACTTTAACGTAATCTACGGTTGTTGCAGGGCCTAGACCAAAAAACTCAGTACCTGAATTTTGAGACAAGTAACCTTCCCCTAACAATGTATAGCGATTTTGTATTTCACCGTTTATAGAAATTTCTATAAATGATCCGATACCTTGTTTATTACTTACAGTACCTTCTAAACTAACACCCAACCAATTATTGACAAAATTGGTATTATTCTTCCACAAAAATATGTTGTTGTGACTGATGTTATTGACAACTATATCCGGAAAGCCATCATTATCTATATCGCCTAATGCATTTCCATGACTTGATGCAAAATCACCCGGAACTGCGCTGTTATTAAGTGTAAATGTACCATTATCATTATTGATATAAAATGCTGAAGACAACTGATTTGATATTATACCATTATTTTCACCACTCACATATAAGTCCAAATCTTTATCATTATCTGCATCAATAAAAATAGCACTCCAAGATGTACTATTATAAGTTACATTATAACTTTGAGCCATATCAGTAAAAGTACCATCACCATTATTAACAAAAAGTACATTCCCCTGTGGTTCATTAGTAATATACATATCTAGCCAACCATCATTATTTAAATCTTCCACCGTCACCGACATAGCATCTATACTAATGTTAGTACCCGTTATGGCGCCCACCTCCGTGAAGGTCCCATCACCATTGTTTCTATACATTAAATTAGGTACAACAGTCTTATCATTTGATACATAGATATCTTGATCACCGTCATTATCATAATCTAAAAAAGCAGCACATAAAGTCATATAACCAGTTGTTAATAAACCTGCTTGATTGTTAACTAAGGTAAATGTTTTATCGCCATTATTCTTATATAAAATATTAGGTATGCTATTATCTCTTACACAAATAAAAACATCCAAAAACCCATCATTATTATAATCACCCCACGATGCACCATAATATGGAAAATTATCAGGTAACATTCCAGAAGAAGAAGTAATGTCTTGCATTATCATATTGCCTGTATTCTCATACAATCTATTTCCAGAACTGGCGGAAGTTACGAACAAATCATTATCACCATCATTATCTATATCTACCCAATTAATTTGTTTGTTTTCTAAAACATTATTTGGAATATTGATATTGTGCGAGATAAAATTCCCATTAAAATTTTTAAAAAAATGTATAGGATCACCGTCAGCAGATGCTATAGTAATATCATCCCATCCATCCTTATCATAATCATAAAAACTAATGCCGTTACCTAAAAAGGTGTAACCACAAGTTACAGAAATACCTAAATCTTGAGCCTTCTCAACAAAGCTCACTTGCGCAGAGGCCATACTGCCTACAAAAAAAATTAAAATCAAAAACCTCATAATCCTGATATCATAACTAGAAAGATATTCATTTTTTCACAAAAAAAAAAGCCGCTTCGCAGCGGCTTTTAAAAATTATCTTAAACTAAGCCTATTGCTTAATTATTCTAATAGTTTTAGTTATGCTAGAAATGGTTACTTCTACGAAGTATGCACCAGATTCTAATCTTGACATATCTAACTCACCATTAACAGCATTAGGTTGCGTCTGTAAGACCGCTTGACCTAACATGTTATATACAGTTACATTTTCTATTGCGTTCTGTGCATTTAAAGTAAGCATATCGTTTACAGGGTTTGGATAGTAAGTAAATGCCGCTTCTCTCTCTAAGTCATCAACACCTAGAGTAACTACAACATCTACATCCATATCCACAGTTACACCCCAAGAACCATTATAACAAGGGTTTGGAGTAGCCTGCCCACTATCAGCAGTTCCAATTCTCATTCTGTGCGTACCTAACGTCGCTGCAGCTAATGTAAATGACGCATCGAATGTTGTTGGATTGTCAGCGGTAGACATACCATCAAAAACTTGCTCAGTAGCTTCAAATACAAAGTCATCATTAAAGTCTATCCAAACATTAACATCATAAGTATAGCCTGTTTCAAACGTAATTTGTAAGTTGGTTGTACCATCTTGAAGAATTTCTACTGGGGAACCAATAAAGTTTTCGTATGATACAGCAGTACCTACAAAATCAGTAGTTCCTATTTGTACATTGGTAATACCATTTCCATCAATACTTGAAGGCACAGATTCACAATGTCCTGCATTAAAAGTAAACGGTCCTGCCCAAATACTAGTATCACCTCCACCACAATCTGACTGTACATATAAGTCATAAACTGAATCTGTCATTAAACCAGTAGCTGTTGCAGTTAAATCTACAGTACTTCCACTATCAACAACACTAACACCTTGACCACTACCTGTAGGCACAACTTCCCAGTTATATCCTATTGGTGCAGTACCACTTGATGGTGCAACCCATGAAATATCAGCCGAACCAGCTGGACCATATTGAGCAGCTAAACCAGTAGGCTCAAAACAAGAAGGTGCAGTACCAACACAAACATCAAAAGTAGTTTGAGCTGTAAAGTCAACACTTGATGACCATCCATATACTCTTACATAATACGTATTACCAATAGTTAGTCCTGTTAAGTCTAATGAGTTAGGATCACTTGTTGCTGTAAATACTAGAGCACCACATCCACCTGTACCATCATATACACCTATTCCCATATCAGTAGAAGTAGGACCTCCTGGTGCATCTGTAACATTTTCTAGCGATACTCTGTGCTCTGCACTAGTTGCTACAAATGTAAACCATACATCATTATTTGGAGTACCACTAACATCATCTGCTTGAGGTGACGCCGTTGCTTCTACCGTAGTTCCTGGTGTTACTACGCCACAACCATAATCAGGATTAACTGTAAGTGCTATTGCATCCTCACACTCGTCATTTGAAGGTGGACAAGCAGGATCATAAGTGCCTAATACTCTGTCACAATCCGTATCACTTTCGTGTACTAAAGTAATTTCTACTGGCGCACCAAGTGCGAAAGGTCCAACAGTAACAACACCTAAGGCGTTTACACCTGTAGTTGCAGCTACACCAGCGTCATTTGCAATGGAAATTGCAGCAGAATCACCTAAACTAGTTACATCTACATCTAATGAGAATTGGGAATTCGCACAGTCAAGTACTACAGCAACTGTTGCTTCCGCAGCGATACATGCAGGAGGTTCGTTAAAACTAACATCGTCAATAGCTATATCGTCGGCAAAATCGCCAGGAGTTGGTTCAGAGAATGTAAATCTCGCTTGAGCTGGACCAGTAAAGGTTAAACCTGACAAATCAATGACTCTTAATTCCCATCCGTTGGTGTTAGTATTATAAGTATTCATTAAATTCCATGCTGCACCGTCCCAAACCTCTACATCTAATTGAGAGTTTGCATCCGTACCTGCATCACTAATTTCATAAAATGTTAATGTTGGTGAAGTTAAACCACTAACATCAACTAATCTAGTTGTTAAGAACGAAGGACCATTATCACCACTAGCATCAACAACTGCATAATATCCGTCAGAAGCTGTGTTACCAGACAACGTTCCGCCAGACCCAACATTATTTGGTCCTGTTAGATTAAATAACCAATCTTCTCCACCACCCATTGACCAACAAGTAGGGATTGCACCAGCATTTTCAAAGTCTTGCGTATATGGTGCTGCTATTGGGTCACATGCTGTCGTAAATACAAAAGGTCCTATCCAGTCACTATCAACAGCTCCACCAAAACAAGAAGATCTGTAATATACGTAATATTCAGTCTCTGACGTTAAAGGTGAAAGTGTAGCAGTAGGATTTGTTGTTACAGATGTTGCGCCATCTTCCTCCATATTTCCTGGAGTAAAATCTGCACCAGCTTTCCACTCTACATCCCAATCCGTTGCAGATCCATTTTCAGTCCAAGTTAAAATAGCACTTGTATTAGAAACAAAATCTCCTACCATATCTGACGGGTTAGAACATAATATCGCTTCAATACAAATTTCTGATGTACCTGTCGTTGGTCCTGAATCTTTAAAAACTGCTAAATAATAGGTATTACCTGGAGTTAAACCTCCCACTTCATGAGAAGCAGCACCTGGGTTATTACAAACCACTTCTGTACCACCACATGAATCTAAAACCACTATTTCATTAGAATCAGAAGTATTTACAAATACTGCACCTGTAAATGGAGCTTCAAAAGAAAACCATAAACCAGTATTTGTTTGCCAACCTTGAGCACAAGACCCTGGTTCACCAAGATCAAATGCATCAGTATAATCCATAGTGTACGGCGTTTCAGTAGAACAATCTTCAACTACTGTTAAATCAATTGGCGCAGCACATGTCTCACCTAATGAAGGTTGTGTCCAAGTAACCTTAATCCAGTTACTAGTGTCACCACCACCACAATCTGCTTGTACATAAAAGTCATATGTTTCACCAGCAGTTAACATTGTTAAATCAACTGTTGGTGTTGTCGCCACAGACCCAGTTGTCCCAGTACCTTGCGTAAAACCAGTTACACCGTATTCATAATTCCAAGCTGTTTCAGCAGATGGTCCTGCTGACCATGAAATTGTAGCCTCTGTTAATGATGTTGCATTTGCGGATAAACCACCAGGTACAATACAAGACGGTAACTCATCAATCATAAAATCATCTATTGCAATATCATCATAAAAATCGCTAGATGTTGGCTCTGTAAATGTATATCTTACTTGTGCATCACCTGTAAAAGTTAGTCCTGATAAATCTAATGTTTGAAGTTCCCAACCTGTAGTATTAGTATTATATGTTGCAACTAAATTCCATGCAGCTCCATCCCAAACATCTACGTCTAATTGAGAATTAGCATTACCTTCATTATCACTTATAATGTAAAAAGATAAAGAAGGAGTTGTTAGACCAGAAACATCTACTAATGGACTTAATAAAATCGCATCTGCATCAGTACCTGACGCATCTACGTACCCATAATAACCACCAGAAGCAGTACTTCCTGTAATATCACCCGCATTACCTACATGATCACCACCATCATCAGCAAACACCCAGTTCTCAGCACCTGTATCAACTGACCAACACAATGGAGCAGCACCAGCATTTTCAAAATCTTGAGAATAAGGTGCCGTGAACGTAACACATTCAGTAGAAAAGGCAAACGGTCCTGCCCAGGCTGATACTGGACCACCACAATCTGCCTGTACATAGTACTCGTAGTCATTTGCAGGAGCTAAACTCATTACTGTATATGGATTTGTAACACCTGTTTCTGTTGCTGTACCTGTTGCTGTACCACCAGCTGTAATATCTACCAATTCAATATTCCATGCTGCTGCAGAGCCATTTTCTGTCCATGTTAATTCTGCAGATGTCGCTCCGACAACTCCAGTACCTAATGCTGAAGGAGTAGGACAAGCTTGCGTGATACCACCTAATATAACATTTGGTATAAACGCAGCTGTACCTGTTGCAGCAGGAGGTGCTACAGGATCAGGGTTGGTATTATCATTTCTATACCAAATAGATCTATCATTCGCTACTGCCGAACAATAAAAATCATCATCGAAGGTATCCCATCCAGCGGTATTTTCATCTACAACAACTAACAGGTTATCGGTATTGTTGTACGTAAACGGAGTATCAAACGTTACTGTGATCCATCCTGGACCTGCTGGTGTACCAAGTGTACCCGCATAAACTTGTGTTAAACCTGCATTATCTACCCAATCCGTTCCATTATCAAATTGTGTTTTAGTAGTATGAGCCATCCATACCACAATATCCTGAGTATTGGTCAAAGTAGACGTACCACTAAAATACCATTGTATAGAAGTGATATCACCACCTGCATTTACCTCCGATTGTAAGTAAATTGATTGCGAATAGGTGTAACCAAAATAGGCCTCTATGGGCACTGCTTGTGCCTCATTTGTTCCAGCACCAATAGTCACCTGAGCGTAAGACAATAATGCGCATAAGAAACTCATTATTGAAATCGTAATTTTCTTCATAAAAAACTATAAGTTTAAGTTAGTAATTCTTTAAAAATATGTTAATTCTTTAGAAGACCGCTATTGTCATTACACTAATCGATAAATGGTAATAATATTCGTTAAAAAAAGTTAAAAAAAAATGCTATTAACAGGTTATAAACAAAATAACCACCTACAGTGAGGTGGTTTATTTATTCAATTGTTGTAAGGTTATTCTTTATCTATAAATGCATCCATTACCGCATCACTTACTCCCATATTACTGAAACCACCATCATTGTATAAGTTTTGCAATGTCACACGTCTAGTTAAATCACTAAATAAGGTTACTGTGTAATTGGCACAATCCATTGCTGTAGCGTTACCTAATGGTGACATCTTCTCTGCATAAGCTATAAAACCGTCAAAACCTTTTACACCACTACCTGCTGTTGTTGGTGTTGGTGATTGCGAAATTGTATTGACTCTTACATTCTTATCTCTACCGAAGAAATACCCAAAACTACGTGCTATACTTTCTAGATACGCTTTGTTATCTGCCATATCGTTATAATCTGGAAATACACGCTGTGCGGCCATATAGGTTAAGGCAACAATACTACCCCATTCATTCATTGCATCTGCCTTATACAAAGTTTGCATTACCTTATGAAATGACATTGCCGAAACATCGGTTCCCTTTTGTGTCCAATCGTATTTTTGATCCGTATACGCTCTCCCCTTTCTTACATTAATAGACATACCTATTGAATGCAAAACGAAATCTAATTTACCACCTAAAATTTCCATAGATTTTTCTACTAAATTCTGGAGATCTTCTTCTGAGGTAGCATCCGCAGGAATGATTTGAGAGCCTGTCTTTTCTGCCAGTGCATTAATTTGCCCCATGCGCATTGCAACAGGCGCGTTAGTAAGCACAAATTCACCACCTTCTTCATGCACACGCTCAGCAGTTTTCCATGCAATTGAGTTTTCGTCTAATGCACCAAATATAATTCCTTTTTTACCTTTTAATAAATTATACATTGTATCTATTTTTAGTCAGTTTTGTTTGAATTAGGCTTCAAATATACTATTTAATTATAGATTCCTGCCGCTGTAATATTGACAATTAATTGAGTAATTGTTTTGCATGCGCCAATGCAGACTCAGTAACATTTAAGCCACCGAGCATTTGAGCAATTTCCACGATGCGTTCATCTTCATTTAATTGTTTAAGATTGGTGTGTGTTGTATCATCACTATCGGTTTTGTACACCTTAAAATGCATACTACCTTTAGAAGCAATTTGAGGTAAATGTGTAATTGCAAAAACTTGCATTCTACTACTCATTTGTTTCATAATACTTCCCATTTTATGAGAAATCTCACCTGAAACCCCAGTATCAATTTCATCAAACATTATAGATGGTAATTGAATATACTCGGCTAAAATCGCTTTTATTGCTAACATAATTCTTGAAAGCTCACCACCAGAAGCTGACTTTTTAAGCTCATTAAAACTTGAACCTCTATTAGCCATAAATAAAAACTGAAGTTCATCAGTCCCATTTGATAAGAAACGTTCAATTGATTGTAATTTAATTTTAAATTTAGCATTAGGCATTCCTAAGTCAATAAGCATGGCCTCAAGCTTTTTAATAAGTTTAGGTACAATACGCCTTCTTTTCTCGCCAATTATTGAAGCTAACTCGGTTAAATTTTTCTTTGAAGTTGCTATTTCAATTTCCTTCAAAGCAATATCGTCATCTAAACTTTCTGTATTTGAAACCTTAGTTTCGAGGTTAGCTTTAATTACTATTAATTCTTCAACTAAAGATACAGAATGCTTCTGCATTAAATTATTAATGGTTTGAAGTGTATTGCTTACGCGTTCTAGCTCTTGTGGATCAGTAATTAAACTATCTTCTAGATTATCTAATTCTGAAGAAATATCATTGAGTTCTATATTGACACTTGATACTCTGTCGTACAGTGTTTCATAAATTTTACCAAATGCGGTGAGCTTAGTCAACTCTTGTTGAATCATATTTAATTGATCCATTACTCCAACATCTTCAGTGTTGAGTATTGCTTTTGTTGCATTCAACTTCTCTCCTATTAATTCAACATTATTTAAACTTTCGTAAGTTTCTTCAAGTTCTTCTAGTCGAATAGTTTCTAATTTAACTTCTTCTAATTCCTTTAACAAGTATAAATTATAATCATACTCTTTAATCAATTCAGATTTAGCCTTAATCAGATGTTCTAATTCCTTTTCAAGTGATTTAAATTGTAATAACTGTGTTGAATATTGTTGTAAATCTTCTGAATTATTTGCTAAGGCATCTAAAACCTTAAATTGGTAATCATCCTTTGTTAACTCTTGCGTTTGATGCTGAGAATGGATATCAATGAGATGATTGCTCAATTTTGATAAATCATCTAAGGTTACCGGAGTATCATTAATAAATGCTCTTGACTTACCCGATGGTGAAATTTCTCTTCTAATAATAGTTTGCACTTCATAGTCTAAATCTAAAGTTTCAAACAAACGTTTTAGATTGTAATTAGCTATATCAAAGGTAGCTTCAATTATACATTTATAATCTTTACTTTTTACTTGAGATAAGTCTGCTCTTTTTCCAAGAACCAATGATAATCCACCAAGTAAAATTGACTTTCCGGCACCTGTTTCGCCAGTAATTATGGTTAATCCGTTTTTGAAACTAACATTTAATTCGTCAATAAGTGCGTAATTCTTTATGTATAATGACGTCAGCAATATTATTAAGATTTATAAATACAAAAATATTGAATCTAGGTAAAGTATGGACTCAAATAACAAAGATAAATATGGATATTTTAAAACTTAATGTTTCGCCATTTTTGCGAATGCATAGGCGCTATGCGGTTTAGAATATCTAAAGCTTCAGTAATGTTAACGCTGGGACCGCCAGACAATATATCCATGATTTCATCAGATTTGGCATCAAAAAAGACACGTAATACAAATGAATTTGGACGTCTTCTATGTACCTTTTGCAATTCCGAAAGCGATGCAATAATAGCTTCCTTTCCTTTCTTTATGTTATCGCTCATCAAATCTAAGGCCTCTATATGATACACATACATTGTTGATCTTACTTCTTCAAAAGTTGGCGATAAAAGGTTATCAATTAATGCAAATCTCGATTGTAATCCATCCTCAAGTTTCCAGCCTTGACCATTTAATTGTTGGGAATAATTTGCTATTGTCTGTGCTTGTGCAAAATATTCATCTCCACCATTTAATGAAAACGTATCGGCATCCATAGCCAAAATCATATACACATGAAATGATAAGACAGATATTAAATTTGACTCAAATTGCTGAGGATTATACACTAAATTTTGAAACTCTAAATATTGAAAATTAAAGTCCCTATCGTTGTAGTTATAAACTGGTGAACTGTATGTAGAATTAAAAATTGGTCGAGAAGATGAAACCTGTAACGTAGCATTAAACGCATCATTCTCGTAATTACTAACATTAATTACCATACTACAATTAATACGTTCTTCTGCTTTAAAGGTCTTTTCAGTCCACTTTGTATTATTTATAAACTCATTAAGCTGTTTTTCTAATGTCTTAAAAACAACATTATTATCATTACCTGTTTGCTGCGCAATTACACTAACTGTGCAGTTAAGCTCTTGAGACAAAAGCAATGTTGGAAATAAAAACCCTAATAAAAATAGTACTTTACGCATTAGATTGTTTTATAATCTGTTTCATTAAGTCCTTAGCAACCTCTGACTTTGACTTAAGCTCTTGATGAATAACTTCATTTGAAGCCGTTATAAATGTAACTTTATTTGTCGATACTCCAAAACCAGCACCTTTATCTCTTAGCGAATTTAAAACGATCAAATCTAAGTTTTTTGACTTTAATTTCCCTTTAGCATGTTCTAACTCATTATCTGTTTCGAGAGCAAAACCAACTAAAAATTGATTTGTTTTAATTTCACCAAGTGATTTTAAAATATCCTTTGTTTTTTCTAATTCAATACTAAACGTAGATTCTTTCTTCTTTATTTTCTGTTGAGCTACAATTTTTGGTTTATAATCTGCTACTGCTGCAGAAAGTATAGCAATATCAGAAGTATTATAGTGCTCATGAACTTCATTATACATTTCTTCAGCACTAACTACTGGCTTTACTGCTACTAATGAATGATTAATTTTTTGATGTGTAGGACCAGTCACCAAAGTAACCTCAGCACCTAAATTTGCAGCAGCGTAAGCTATTTCAAATCCCATTTTACCACTTGAGTGATTACCTATAAAACGCACAGGATCGATTGCTTCGTAGGTTGGACCGGCAGTTATTAAAATCATTTTTCCTCTTAAAGGTAATTGATCTAAAATATCATTCTCTATGAAAGCAATAATATCTTCTGGCTCTGCCATGCGGCCTTCACCAACCAATCCGCTTGCCAACTCACCAGTGCCAGCTGGAATCATTTTATCACCAAAGCTGATTAATTTCTCAAAGGATGTTTTTGTAGACTGGTGTTTATACATGTCCAAGTCCATTGCAGGTGCAAAATACACCGGACACTTTGCAGATAAATACGTTGCTAAAAGTATATTATCACAAACACCATTAGCCATTTTTGCCATAGTATTTGCAGTCGCTGGGGCTATTACAAAATAGTCCGCCCAAAGCCCCAAATCAACATGGTTATTCCAAACCTGGTTATCGTCCTCTTCATCAACAAATGACGAGTATACAGGATTTTTTGAAAGTGTAGATAATGTAAGTGGTGTAATAAAGTCTTTTGAAGCAGGCGTCATAACAACTTTAACGCTAGCGCCTGCTTTAATAAATAATCTTACTAAACTTGCAGATTTATATGCGGCAATACCGGCAGTAATGCCCAATAAAATGTTTTTGTCTTTTAGTACAGACATTAATACTTATGACTGAGTGTCCTCAGTATTTCTATGATAAATTTTATCATCTAACCATTCCTTAACCGCTAATGCATGAGGCTTTGGTAATTTTTCGTAAAACTTAGAAACTTCTATTTGCTCTTTGTTTTCAAAAATTTCTTCAAGACTATCATTATACGTCGCAAACTCTTCTAGCTTATCTATTAACTCACGTCTGATATCTGTATTAATTTGCTCAGCACGCTTAGCAATCACAGAAATTGCTTCATATATGTTGTCTGTAGGAGCATCTATCTCATTTCTGTTGTAAGTTACCGTAGAAACCGGTGCATCTGTCTTCTTTAAATCCATCTCTATAGTGATTTTATTTTGTAGTACTATATAACTTTAATTGCTCTTGCAATTCTGATTCTCTTTGTTTGGCATCATCCATATGCCCAGAACTTGGATATGCCTTTTTAAATGCGTTGTAATAACCAAGCGCATCTTCTATTCGCTCTTTCTTTAACTGCTCTATACTGTTTACAGCTAAATTATAGGCTGCATCAAATCTGTAAAACATCGCATCATCTCTTAAAGATGTTCCAGGGAAATCTAATAAAAAATTATTAAATGACTTTATTGATGCCTTGTAATCTCTGATTAAGTCGTATTGTTTAGCAATTTCGTATGCCTTTTTTTCTAGTTTATAATCCAATTCTTTTATGAGCTTATTTGCCTCTGACAAATAACTTGATGTTGGATAAGCGTTCACAAACAACTGTAGTTTTTCAATGGCCTCAACAGTTTCTTTTTGTTCCTTAGAATATACGGGCGAATTAAAATAATAACCCTTTGCTGCTAAAAACATTGCCTCTTCTGCCTTTTCACTTTGGGGATATAAATCTTTAAATTTATCAAAGTGATAACTCGAAAAGTAGTAATCCTTCATTTTGTAAGAGCACATCGCATGCATAAAAGTCAATTTTTCTGCCTGAGGTTTACCTCTATACTTAGGTAAAATTTGATCAAAAAGACGATAAGCCTTACTATATTTTTCCGCTTCAAAAAGCTCTATTCCCATTTTAAATTTTTCAGCAGAATCTTCAGATTTTAATACTTTCTGAAAATCACTACAAGAAACGAGTAAAAGTGTTACTAATAGTATGTAAAGTCCTTTTTTCATATATTTTAAACAGGTGGCAAAACTACACATAATTAACGGATTTTGAAAACAAAAATTATGAGCGAAAATAAACCATGTTAATTCTGGCTAATACAATTTAAATTAAGTTTAACTTTTACCTAATTCAGTCAAGGCCTTTTTAATGTTTTTCTTGAGATCTTCGGTAGCCTCGACTAATGGTAAACGCACGTAAGAATGAGATACATTTAGCGCCTTTAACACTGCTTTAATACCAGCCGGATTATTTTCCGAGAATATTAAATTTGTTAATGGCATTAGCTTAAAATGAATATCGTAAGCTTCTTTTGCTTTACCAGCAATCCCTAAACGAATCATTTCTGTAAATTCCTTCGGTAATGCTTGTCCTATAACGGAAATTACACCAGAACCGCCAGCCAAAGCAACACCAAGCGCTAAATCATCATCACCAGAAAGTACAAGAAAATCCTTAGGCTTTGTTCTTAGTAATTCCAAATATTGATGTACGTTATTACCAGCCTCTTTAACTGCTATAATATTTTCAAAATCATTGGCCAACCTTATTGTAGTTTCTGGGGACATATTAGAAGACGTTCTTCCGGGTACATTATATATTATAATTGGCTTTGGAGATACCGAGGCAATGGCCTTAAAATGCTGATAAATTCCTTCTTGTGTTGGTTTACTATAATATGGAGATACAGATAAAATAGCATCTATATGAGATAAATCTGTTGCTTCAATTTCTTTGATTATGCTAGCTGTATTATTACCACCAATGCCTAAAACTAGTGGTAAACGCCCATTGTTTGTTTTAATAATAAAATTGACAATTTCCTGCTTTTCTTCAGCTGTAATTGTCACACTTTCACCTGTAGTACCGCTAATAACCAGATATTCTGTTCCGTTTTTAACATTTAACTCAATTAAACGTTCTAGCGCTTCAAAATCTACAGTTAGATCTTCCTTAAATGGTGTAATTAAAGCTACTCCTGTTCCTATAAATTTGGTCATTATATCTTATTTAGTATGTTTAAGTATTTTTTAAATTCTTTTTTGAAAATGTTCATTTGTTTAGGATCTAAATCAATGATGAGATCGTATAATCGTTCGTCATTACGTGACAAACCAACTTTAAAATTTGCTTTAGACAAAGTTGTTATCATATCTAACTCTAAACCGCCTTGCCTGTAATAACTAATTAATACATCAAAATCCTCTTGAATAAAATTCTTTAAATCGATATTATTCAATTTACCTTTCCATCCAAAATCTTTTGGACTGTATATGGTATCCCAGTGATTCAGTTCTAATTTATCATTACTCGAATAAGCAATGATCCTATGTTTTGGTGACAATAATTGTAACTCTTTAAAATACGCTCTAAAAGCCTCAAAATCATCAAATTCATCAACATTTAATAACACCGCTATGGTATTCACCTTTTTATTGTTAACCATTGATTTACGGCTAGACAATAATTTGTTGATGTATTTTTGATTTGATTTTTCTTTAAATGCCTTTAAAATCATTTATATTTAGCCTTTGTGCAAATTTAACAAAAGCACTCACAAATAATTGTTAACTAATCACAAGTTATTTAATGGCTAATAAACATTATGTCTTACTTCTACTTTCGTTTTTAGTTTTATGCTGTCGGCAGAGTAATAATGAAAGTACTTTGACTAAAATTGAAGGCGAACGCATTGAAATTAACAATGATCTTAAACCTAAACCTGAAATTGAAGAATTCATAGCTCCCTATAGAGAAAACGTCAATAAAAACTTAGACAGTGTTATTTCTTATGCACCAGAGACTTATGCAAAAGGTGATGGTGCGTTTAATACGGCTATTGGGAATTTTATGGCAGATGCTGTACTTGAAGAAGGCAATATTATTTTTAATAAACGCACAGGTCATAATATTGACTTGGTTTTATTAAATTTTGGTGGAATAAGATCGATTATTTCTCAAGGTGATATAACAACTAGAACAGCTTATGAAGTAATGCCATTTGAAAATTCTGTCGTAGTTGTTGGTATGAAAGGTGACAAAGTCATGGAAATGATGAACTATCTTTCTAAGGCTAAAAAGGCACATCCGGTATCTAAACAGTTACAACTTACATTAGGAAAAGACTTTGAGATTACATCGGTCTCTATACATGGTAAACCAATAGATTTAAACAAGACTTATTATGTAGCAACGAATGATTACCTATATAATGGAGGTGACAGAATGGGATTCTTTCAGCCAAATGAAGGTTTAGAAATTTTAGATTATAAAATTAGAAATGTCCTTATAGATCATTTCAAAAAACATGATACTATTCATCCTAAACGCGATAATAGATTTATTAAACTTAATGATTAATTCATTTTCAATCCGTTGAAAAGGTAAATGAAATTTTAAATGAAAAGAAGACAGTTTTTACAAAAATCTACTGCAGCGACAGCTCTAGTCGGACTATCTGGTTTAGGTCTGCAATCTTTTGAAACGTATACCACTAAAAAAATTACCATTCTTCATACCAATGATGTCCATAGCCATATTGACCCATTTGGACCAGATCATAAAAAGAATCCAAATAAAGGTGGCGTCGCTAGAAGAGCCACTTTAGTTGATCGCATTAGGAAGGAGAACCCCAATACGCTTCTTTTAGATGCAGGTGATATTTTTCAGGGTACACCTTATTTTAATTATTATGGTGGTGAATTAGAATTTAAGCTTATGAGTATGCTTAAATATGATTTGGTAACTATTGGTAACCATGATTTTGACAATGGCATTGATGGATTATACGCTCAACTGCCACACGCAAAGTTTGACTTCGTTTCAGCAAATTATGACTTTTCTAATACAGTATTAGACACACATGTGAAACCTTATAAAACATTTGTCAAAAATGGGATTAAAATTGGTGTTTTTGGATTAGGCATTCAGCTTGAAGGTCTTGTAGACAAAAAAATGTATAAAGAAACTATTTATCACAATCCAGTAGAAATTGCCCAAGACATGTCAAGAATTTTAAAAGAGGATGAAAAATGCGACTTGGTTATTTGTCTCTCACATATTGGTTACTACTATAAGAATAGTCCTAACCGTGTTTGTGACTTAAACCTAGCCAAAGCAACAAAAGATATTGACCTTATAATTGGCGGACATACGCATACGTTTTTACCAAAACCTACGATAGAAAAAAATAGTGTTGGCAAAAATGTTCTTGTCAACCAAGTTGGAGCCTATGGACTTTATTTAGGGAAAATAGATTTTTACTTCGAAAAAGGGAAAGCACCGAAAGCAGAAGGCACAACAATATTGGTGTAATTTTTTTTCTTAAAAGTACTCTGGCTCAGGCTCAGGACCAGTAAACTTAAGCTTAGATTGCTTATACAAAAACACAAAGGCTAAAACTATGAAAAACCCATAGATAAAGTTAATAAAGGGTTCCTCGAGCACATAAAAATAGGTCAACTGCATTATCTCAGAAAATACAATACAGATTGATCCAATTAGAATGAGCATCGATTTATTATCATAGCGATGTAAATAATTTATTAAGGCCATGGATAAAACTAACATAATAATACCCGTATAAAAATATTCTACTAGTTGACTGAATATTTGATACTCATCTTTTGGTAGTTCTGAAAGTGTAACCTCCGTAACTAATATGACGAAAAACACGTCTAAAACTAGCAATACAATCGAGACGAAAGGTGACTTCAGGAGTACTTTTTTCAAATTGAGTCCCTGAATGATTTTCATTATTAAGAATGTATAGGCAGAAATATAAAGTATATTTCCACTAAAGTAAAGTGTATTTAAGGTACTTTGATTTATATCTTCAATGAAAAAGTCTATTGACGACACTAAAAATCCAAGAGTGAAAAAGAGAATAAACAACACAAAATTCGTTGCTTTGGTATTACCCCAAATTAAATAGTAGACTAAAAAAAACACTAAACTAGCTGAACCAGCAAGTAAGCTAATTTTTTCTAAACCCATCCATTGTAGCGTAACAAAGGATACGGATAAAAGGATGATTAGTATTTTTACAATTTTACTTAGCGGCATTAAGTAATTCTCTTTATTTCAAGCAAATATAAAAATAATAATCAATATTTAAACGATAAAAAACATTATTTATCGTTTAAAAGATTTATTTGAGAAGTTTTTTCTTACTATACCATTAACAAGAAGTCTTGTTCAGAGATTATTGGCACATTATTTTTTTCCGCCTTTTCGCGTTTACTAGGTCCCATTTTATCACCAGCTACAAGGTAACTTGTTTTAGAAGAAATTGAAGAAGATACCTTACCGCCATTATCTTCAATACGTTTTTTTAATTCGTTTCTCGAGATGGTTTCAAATACACCTGACACAACAAATGTTTGACCTTTTAACTTTTCGGTTTGGTTTAATAATTTGTCAGCTGAAATTTCTAATTGTACCCCAAACGTCTTTAACCGCTCAACAATTATTTTATTTTCTTCTAAGGAAAAGAACTCTACAACGCTCTCAGCAATGCGTTCACCAATTTCATCCACAGCTACTAAATCTAAAGCTGATGCAGAACTTAAAGCACCTATTGATTTATAATGTTTTGCTAGTTTCTTAGCTACTGTTTCTCCTACATATCTAATTCCTAAGGCAAAAAGTACACGCTCAAACGGAATTTGTTTAGAAGCTTCAATTCCATTTACTAAGTTCTCAGCACTTTTTTCCGCCATTCGCTCTAAAGGAATCACTTGTTCCTTTGTGAGTTCGTATAAATCAGCATAGTTAGAAATTAAACCTTCTTTTACTAACAAGGCTACTGTTTCACCGCCCAAACCTTCTATATCCATAGCTTTACGAGAAATATAATGTTGAATACGACCAACAACTTGTGGTGGACAACCATTATAGTTTGGACAGTAATGTTTTGATTCACCTTCTGGCCTAATAAGCTCAGTTCCACATTCAGGACAGTGCGAAATATATTGTGTTATTACTGAATCTTCAGGGCGTTTTGATAAATCAACTGAAATAATTTTCGGTATGATTTCTCCACCTTTCTCAACAAACACCTCATCTCTTACTCTTATATCTAACTTCTCTATCTGGTCAGCATTATGTAATGAAGCCCTTTTTACAATTGTACCCGCTAATTGAACAGGTTCAAGGTTAGCTACAGGTGTAATAGCACCCGTACGACCAACTTGATAGGTAATTTCGTTTAATCGCGTGGACACTTGTTCTGCTTTAAACTTATAAGCCATTGCCCAACGTGGCGCTTTTGCTGTGAAGCCAAGTTCATCTTGCTGATACAAGCTATTTACCTTTATCACTACTCCATCGATTTCATAAGGTAAGTTATGCCTATGCTCATCCCAATAGGCAACATAGTCTAAAACCTCTTTAATAGAATTTACCAACTTAGCTTCTTTTGGTACTTTAAAACCCCATTCTCTAGCTTTTTCTAAACCTTCAAATTGTGTTGAAATATTAAGATTATTTCCTTTTATACTATATAATAAACATTCTAATGGTCGTTTTGCAACTTCTGAACTATTTTGAAGTTTTAAACTTCCAGAAGCTGTATTTCTCGGATTTCTATATGGCTCTTCATCATTAGCTATGCGTTCTTCATTCATTTTTAAAAATCCTTCAATAGGAAGAATGATTTCGCCTCTAATATCAAATCGCTCAGGAAAATCACCTTTTAACCGAAGTGGTACCGTATTTATAGTCTTTACATTAGCTGTAACCTCATCACCTTGCACACCATCGCCACGTGTTACTGCTCTAATAAGTTTTCCGTTTTCGTAAGTCAAGTTCATTGATGCGCCATCATATTTCAGCTCGCAAGTATAATGAACATCACCATCAACCATCTTTTTGATACGTTTTTCCCAATCTTCTAAATCTTCTTTGGAATAGGAATTATCTAAGGAATACATTCTAAAATCATGAACTACAGTTTTAAAGTTTTTGGTAATAGTACCACCAACGCGTTGCGTTGGCGAATTGGCATCAAAAAACTCAGGATTGGCATCCTCCAAAGCCTGAAGCTCTTTTAATTTTATATCAAATTCATAATCACTAATTGTTGGATTATCTAAAATGTAGTAATTGTAATTATGTTGACGTAGTTCGTCTCTTAATGCTTCTATTTTTTGTTGTGTATTCATTCTGTCTGTTATTCCTTATAAGAAATAGGAATTTTATTATTTTCAATTATTGCTTTAACTTGATGAGATTCCTGCCTTGCGCCTCCGCTAAAGCTTCAACGAACGCGGACGCAGGAATGACATAATTAATAAAAATCGTAAATCTAAATTCATCAATCGTAAATCCTAAAGTCCTTCTTTATTTAACCATTTTGGTGCTGGTAAAGGCACATAATTATTCATTTTTTCTAATAACCCTTCTATAGTTGTATCTACAACCACAGCATCTAAGTTTTCTTGTTTTAAAAAACCTCGCTGCACCATAACCTTGCATTGTTCTATTAAAGCATCGTAATAGCCGTTAATATTTAAAATCCCTATCGGTTTGGTGTGCAGACCTAATTGTCCCCAAGTGGTGATTTCAAAAAACTCATCCATAGTACCAAAACCACCAGGAATAATAATAAAACCATCACTTTTATCGTACATCAACACTTTTCTGTCGTGCATATTATCTGTTATGATAAGCTCCGTAAGTTCTGTGTTTACAATTTCTTTGGTTTGTAAAAATTTTGGAATTACACCTATTGTTTCACCATTGTTATCAATAACTGCTTGTGCTACTTTACCCATAATGCCAATCTTGGCAGCACCATATACGAGTGCTATGTCTCGTTTTGCAAAAATTTCACCAAGTTGATATGCGGTTGAAATGATTTCTGGGTCATTTCCTTCACTACTTCCACAAAATACTGATATGCTTTTCATAAGCCTTCCTTAATCCTTCCACAGGAAGAAAACTGTAATGTTTTATTTAATCTTTAGTTGCTTTCACCATTCGGTCATTGCCATACAAATCTATTTTCAACTCTACATTTTTAAGCCCTTTCTCTTCAAGTAATGCTATCATTTCATCACCAAGATATTGGTTAATCTCAAAATACAATTCACCTTTTATCGTCAACTTTTTAATAGCAAAATCAGTAATTGCATTATAAAAGACGAATGGTTCATCATTCTCAACAAACAAAGCTAAATGTGGCTCATTATCCAACACATTAGGTTTCATTTCTTGTTTCTCTAATTGTCGCACGTATGGCGGATTAGATACTATAATGTCAAATTCCAAATCTTTAAAAATCAAATTCCAATTGAGAATGTCAAGGATATCTAAATTCATAAACGTCACCTCAACCTCATTCATTTTAGCATTACTCTTAGCAATCTCTAACGCTTCTTTTGACACATCTAAAGCATAAACTTTTGCATTGGGCAAGTGCTTTGCCAAACTAATTGCAATACAACCAGAACCTGTGCCAATATCAAGAATTTTTAATTGTTGAGATACTTCACTTCGTTCTGAATCACATGACAAAATCCAATCTACCAATTCTTCGGTTTCTGGCCTTGGAATAAGTACATGCTCATTAACATTAAACTTTAAACCAAAAAATTCGGTTTCTCCTAAAATATACTGAATTGGTTTTTGTTGTTTTAAATCTTCAAGTACTTGAAAAATTGCATCAGATTCAGCCTTTGAAAAAGTAAATTCTGGTTCTAACGCGAGGTGAATTCTGGGAACATTAAAGAAATGTTCTGTTGTCAAAAAGAAAAAGCTTTCAACTTCATCAGAACCATACATTTCATCTAACGTCTTGTGAAATATTTCTCTTAAATCTAGCGCTTTCAATCTTTCAAATCCTTTAACATCCATACATTACACGAGTAATGACCTGTATCACCCATTGGTTCATCAATAAATTCAAACCCAACTCTTGTATACAACTTTCTCGCGTCATCCATATATGGCATAGTTTCTAAATAGCACTTTTCAAAACCAGATTCCTTTGCGAAAGACAAACAATATTGCATCATCTGTGTGCCTACACCTCTACCTCTTGCTTCTGGCAAAAAATACATTTTCTGAAGCTCACATATATTACCTTCATAATTTGCTAATGCAGCAATACCAGCACCACCAACTATCTTTGAACCATCTTCAACAACAAAATATTTCATTCGTGGATGATTATAGGTTTCGGTCATATGATCTAACGATACATCCTCGTAAGCTGTACCAACTTTTGGCACTCCCATTTCTATGAGCACATCTCTAATGGTCTGTGCAATTTTTGGGTCGTCTTTCTTTTGTATTTCTCTGATTATTAACGCTGATTCACTCACGATAAAAGCTTATTTTTGCAGTGTGAAGATAGTTTTATTTTAAATCTTTTAAGTCAATGTCTTGATTTGATTTTTAACAACTTCATAAAACTTTTCAACCAAGTAGCTAAAATCATTTGAATAAGGACGAAATCTATATCAATAGGTGCTTACAAATAGGCAATAACGGATTAGGAACTACCAGACCAAATCCTATGGTTGGCGCTGTAGTTGTTTATAATGATAGAATTATCGGAGAAGGATTTACAAACCCATATGGTGGTGCACATGCCGAAGTAAATGCTATAAATGCTGTTGCCGACAAGTCGTTGTTAGAAGGAAGTACACTTTATGTCACTCTTGAACCATGTAGCCATTATGGTAAAACACCTCCTTGCAGTGATATGATCATTAAAAATAAAATTCCTCGTGTGGTAATTGGCTGTATAGATGACAACCCTGAGGTAGCTGGAAGAGGTGTCAACAAATTAAAGGCTGCTGGATGCGAAGTCTTAGTTGGTGTGCTTGAAAAACAATGCAAAACGCACCTCAAACGATTCTTTGCATTTCACAATAAAAAACGTCCTTATGTTATATTAAAATGGGCACAAAGTATTGATGGATTTATTGCACCAAAAACTAAACGTCATAAAAAGTCTGTTTGGATTACGAACACCTATTCGCGTCAGCTCGTGCATAAATGGCGTGCTGAAGAACAAGCTATTTTAGTCGGTTCAAATACGGTGACTGAAGACAACCCAACTTTAGACGTGAGGGATTGGAAAGGCCATAATCCTATTAGAATTGTACTTGGAAAAATCAACCAACAGGGTACTTCATTTAATATCTATAATAACAGTTCAGAAACCTTCACCTTCAACCAAGATTTTTTAGATTATAGTAAACCAATTGCCGAACAGATTTGTGCTTTACTTTACTCCAATAATATTAATTCGGTAATTATTGAAGGTGGCTCACAAACACTTCAAACTTTTATTGATGAAGATTTATGGGATGAAGCTAGAGTGTTTCATGGGAATATCCGATTTGAAGAAGGCGTTAAAGCACCACATCTCATAGGTGATTTACAATCAGAATCACAACTACTAGAGGATATCTTAAAAATCTATACACGTGATTAAGACCATTATTTTCGACTTCGGTGATGTATTTATCAATCTTGACAAAAAAGGTACGATAGAACGCGCTAAAAATATCTTTGGGTATGATATTATTTCAGAACAAAAAGGCATTGCTAGTAATGCTATTTCCGAAACAAATGAAGCTTATGAAACCGGGAAAATAACCACTGAAGCTTTTATACATTTCTACACAAAGTTTGCTAAAAATGTTTCTTCTGAAGACTTAATACATTTATGGAATGGATTGATAAAAGACTTCCCTAAACATCGATTAGATTTTATAAAACAGCTTAAAGAAGAACAGAAGTATAAACTTATTCTTTTAAGCAATACTAACGAGCTTCATATTAATCATATTATAGAATATGTTCCTTTCTATGAAGAATTCAAAGCTTGTTTTGATGCCTTTTACTTATCTCATGAAATAGGTTACCGCAAACCAAATGAAGACATTTATAAATTCGTTCTATCAGAAAACAAACTTATACCGGAAGAATGTCTGTTTATAGATGACACTAAGCAGAATACAATTGCTGCGTCTAAACTTGGTATACATACTTGGAACATAGACGAGACTAAAGAGGATGTTGTGAATTTGTTTAAAGTTAAAAGTGAATTGTTTTGATTTTCCTAGCGATCAGTATTTTATCATCAACTGGCATATTTGTATTATTTAAACTTTTTAGGAAATACAATGTTAATACGCTACATGCCTTAATAGTAAATTATATAACCGCAGTTACATGCGGACTACTCATTCAGAATAAAGAGATAAACCTAAGCGATATAATCGGTTCTAGCTATTTTTATGCTGCCATATGTCTGGGCTTTCTGTTTATTAGCATCTTTTATGTCATGGCGCTTACTGCACAAAGAAATGGTCTTTCTGTAGCATCTGTAGCAAGCAAAATGAGTGTTATTATTCCGGTTTTATTCGGAATTATTATTTACAACGAGGGCGCTGGAATGCTAAAAATAATTGGAATTATACTTGCCTTATTTGCCGTTTATCTCACCTCTGTAAAACCTAAAAGCGATATCGTTTTATCCCGATCTATATATTTACCTATTATTTTATTTCTAGGATCTGGTATCATCGACACTGGTACCAACCATTTTGCACCAGAAAATGAAAAACCTTTATTTTTAGCATTAATATTTGGAATTGCAGGCAGTATCGGCATACTAATTTCCACTTACCAATCTTTAAAAAAGAAACTTCCCTTTAAAATAAAAACCATTCCTTTTGGTGTTGCACTTGGTCTTGTAAATTATAGTTCAATGCACTACTTGCTAAAAGCCCTTAGAGTAGAAGGTTTTGAAAGTTCAACCATATTTACAGTAAATAATGTAGCAATAGTAGCCTTGAGTACACTTTTTGGACTCGTCATATTTAAAGAAAAGATATCCTCAAAAAATTGGATAGGAATTGGTATAGCGTTAATTTCAATTGTATTAGTAACGCTCTACTAATTCCTATCTTTTATAATTCAAGAATTGTTAAGGTGTATTACTCCTTAATCACCTTCACAACTTGTGATCGGTCTTCTGAAGTCACTTCTACTAAATATAAGCCGTTTGTTAGTGTTTTTAAACTAATGTCATTTACATTCAAAGCATTCAACAATAGTTTACCTGACATATCAAATACCTTTATTTCATCAAGGACAACCTGAGTAGAAAACCTCAACATATCCTTAGTTGGATTAGGATAGAATGTCAAAGAAGTTAATGTTCTGTCATCTACTGAAAGTGCAACAACACAATCATCAGATATTACATTCTGATTTTCTATAATACCTGTGTTATTAAAGGTGACATTATCAAAAGCTGGATAATCTACAGGATATCTGTGAGCTCTAAATGAACCATTACCAGTTGGTGTCGCAAACTGGTCGAATACTGCCCCATCATTAACAGGTATTATATAAACCCATGCAATTTCACCAGTATTGGTAATTTCAGTAATTCTTCCTATATCTGACTCATTAATTAAAGAATTACCATTAGGCAATACCTGATAACCACATTGCGCGCCAGCATGCATTACCTCTGTCATTATAGTACCATCCCAAGACCAAAAGTAATCATTAGGTAAAAATTTACCATTACTCATGCTATAAACCCCATTAGTGTCATTCTGGTCAATAATATGAACAGAAGATGCTGTCATATTACTCCCATAACCATCATTACAAAATACAGACATTTTACCAGCGTTTGGACCATCAGTAATCCACTTTATATCATGTTGTCTTCCTAATTTTCTGTCAGTGATAGTACCTTGATTGTATGCTTCAGGATTACCCCAACGCCATAAAAAATCACCTCCTTTACCATATGTACCGCCAGTATGGCCAGCTGCCTCAGCTGTAGTGGTACTATGGTCAATTACAAAAACTTCACTTAAATGTCTACAAGAGACAGCAATTTGATCTAATACTGGATTATAATCAATTGCATTAGCATGTATAGGGTTAGACCCATTACCATTATCATAGTTAATATTGTACAACTCCGGATGATTGGAAACATCTCCGAAATTGGGTTTTGTATTATCAAAATCTTGAACTATATGGTCTATCATTTTCCATTCCCAAACAATATTTGCCGAATCTGTACCTACAGGTTCAATTTCTATGATTCTTTCAATTACAAAAGTAGGATTAGTATATGCTGTATCCATTCCATAATTATACATCTCAGTATTTGTGTATGAATCCCTTACTAATACCAAAAAATTTCCATTTGGTAAAGGCTCAATATCATGATGTATACGCCAACCAAAAGTAGACTGATAGTTAATACTCCATAACACATTATCGTCCCAGTCTTTTATCATAGCCTCTAAACCACTGCTCAATAATATATTTCCATTTTCTAGTAAATAAGTATTTCTAGAATTGTTGGCTGTAAAAGTCCATTGATTTAAAACCTCGCCACAATTATCAATCAAATAAACATTGTCGTCTGAAGTTGCTTTAAATAAGGTATAACCTTCATACTTATCAATATTGACATCGTTGTAAACTAAACCTATCGTTTCTTGTGAATTAGAAACACTGATAAGGATCAAACTTAGGAATAATGTAATCTTCTTCATTGCTTTTTCTTTTTTTAGCTAATATAAAAAATGTCGCACAAAAATGTAAATCCTTAACATAATTCACAAATATAAAGTCATCATTTTCTACATAAACCAATAAGTATTTTGATTATCAGAAACTTATATAAAAATAGTTTTGTATTAAGAAAAAGATATAAATACAACTGAAATCTTTAGTTTAGCAACACTGAATTAATGAAATCAAAAGATACATATAAAACCATTTCTAAAAAGGCCGAAGGCGAACTTTTTAAAGACAAGAACAGTAAATTCATAGGATTTGCATTTCCCGTATTGAATGATAACGACATTAAATTGAGAATTGAAGCTGTTAAAAAAGAACATCATGCTGCAAGACATTGGTGTTATGCTTATCAATTAGGCACCAGTGAAATCGTATATAGAGCCAATGACGATGGCGAACCAAGCAACTCGGCAGGAATGCCAATTTATGGTCAGATTAAATCATTTGACGTCACAAATACCTTAATTGTAGTCGTTAGATATTATGGTGGTGTAAAACTAGGTGTTGGTGGACTAATTAATGCCTACCGTACAGCTGCAAAGTCATCATTAGAAAATGCTGAAATTATTGAAAAAACAATTAACACTGTATTTAATCTCGAATTTGACTACAAACACATGAGCAAAGTAATGCGAATTATTAAGGAATACCGATTAAACGTATTACAACAAAAATTAGAACATAATTGTAATCTTAAAATATCTGTAAGAAAAAGTAACGCACCAGAAGTTTTTGAAATATTCAATCAATTTTACCAACTAGAAATCAGTGAATTATAACGAATAATCTTGCAGTTTATCTAAAAGGTACTTAGGACATCTTGTTGGTCTATTTCTTTTTTTGTCAATAAAAGCCAGAATTGTATTACCTGTAGCTAACAATTGTTCGTTATAATTTATGAGTTCATATTCAAATTCTATAGAAGCTGTGGGCAATTTTTTCAATCTAGTTTTTACTTTAAGCAGGTCGTCATAACGTGCTGAATTTTTGTAGTTTACAGACAACGAAATAACGGGTAACATTATTCCTTCTTCCTCCATCTTACTATAACTCAAACCAAACTCTCTTAACCATTCAGTTCTTCCCACTTCAAAATACACCGCATAATTTGCATGATACACCACACCCATTTGATCTGTCTCACCATAACGAACACGAATTTCAGTAACATTACTTTTCATTAATTTTATATTTGATTTAGGAAAAAATTTGTACATTTCAACGGGATTAAACATGAGAAAAAAATTCTTAATATTCTATTAATTTTGATTTTTTTTTTAAATATTTTGTTCACATATTTGTCATGTAAAAGTCAATAAGAGAATCACATCATTCTCTTTTTTTTTGCTAATCTAACTAACAATAAAATCTAACTAAACGAATGGAGATCACAGCGCAATCTGTATGGAGTAATTGTCTCGCTTTTATAAAAGATAATATTCAACCTCAGGCATACAAAACCTGGTTTGAACCTATACAAGCTGTAAAACTTTCGGGTAATGCTTTAAGCATTCAAGTGCCTAGTAAATTCTTTTACGAATGGTTAGAGGAGCACTATGTTAAAATACTTAAAGTAGCGCTTACTAAAGAGTTAGGTGAAGATGCCAAATTGGTATACGTTATTAAAATGGAAAACACCTATGGTAACAGACAACCATTTACAGAAAAAATACCAAGTTCTAATAGAACACCTGTAAAGTCACAAGATGTTGATGTGCCATTTAATAATAAAAGTCCAGAATTAAAAAATCCATTTATAATCCCAGGGATTAGAAATGTTAAGATTGAATCTCAACTTAACCCAAGTTATAGTTTCGAAAACTTCTTAGAAGGTGACTCTAACAGATTGGCAAGAAATGCAGGTATAGCAGTTGCTAACAAACCTGGGGGCACATCATTTAATCCACTTTTAATTTTCGGTGGTGTTGGTCTTGGTAAAACACACCTAGCGCACGCTATTGGTGTTGATATTAAAGATAAATATCCAGAAAAAACGGTGCTTTACATCTCTGCAGAGAAATTTACACAACAGTATATAGATTCTGTAAAAAAGAACAATAGAAATGACTTTATTCATTTTTATCAAATTATAGATGTACTTATCATTGACGATGTTCAATTCTTATCTGGTAAGTCTGGAACGCAAGATGTCTTTTTCCATATATTCAATCACTTACACCAAAACGGTAAGCAGGTTATTTTAACAAGTGATAAGGCACCTGTAGATATGCAGGATATTGAGCAACGTTTACTCTCTCGTTTTAAATGGGGTTTATCAGCAGAGTTACAAACACCAGATTTTGAAACAAGAGTTTCAATCTTAAAGAATAAACTCTACAGAGATGGTGTTGAAATGCCTGAAGAGATCATTGAGTATGTTGCAAAGCATATTAAAACAAACGTTAGAGAGCTTGAAGGTGCTATCATTTCACTTATCGCACAATCTTCTTTCAATAAGAAAGAGATTACAATAAACCTAGCAAAAGATATTGTAGATAAGTTTGTTAAGAATACCAAACGCGAAGTTTCTATTGATTATATCCAGAAAGTAGTTTCAGATTATTTTCAAATGGATGTTAACACACTACAATCTAAAACAAGAAAGCGTCATATAGTTCAAGCAAGACAATTAGCGATGTTCTTTGCTAAGAAGTATACAAAAGCTTCTTTGGCAAGTATTGGTTCACAAATTGGGCAACGTGATCACGCTACAGTACTTCATGCTTGTAAAACGGTTGATAACTTATCCTCTACAGATAAGCAATTTAGAAAGTACGTAGAAGATCTATCTAAAAAGCTTTCGCTTTAAATCATTGTTGTTATGACTCGAATTTTAGTGGTGTGCCTTGGCAATATTTGTCGTTCACCATTAGCACATGGTATTTTAGAGTCTAAATTACCGTCTAATCATTTTTATGTTGATTCTGCCGGAACTGCATCTTATCATTCAGGAAACCAACCAGATTCTCGTTCTATTGCAGTCGCAAAAAAATATGGATTAGATATTAGTCATCAAAGTGCCAGACAGTTTACAACTATGGATTTTGATTTGTTCGATTATATCTACACTATGGATCAGTCTAACTACAATAACATCATTAGCTTAGCAAAAAGCTCTTATCATATTGATAAAGTCAAGCTTTTTCTAGAGGAAAATGATACTGTCACGAACAAAAATGTACCTGACCCTTATTATGGTGGTCCTGATGGTTTTGAACGTGTTTACAAGCTAATTGAAGAAACCTCTACTATTCTTTCAGAAAAATTGATGCGTAAGCATCTTTAAACCAAGTTTTCCTTTCAAATTGATTATTAGTATTTTTGTTAGGGTACAGAATATCTCTACTGTGATGAAAAAAATTATTATACTTCTACTCACTTGTTCTATTGAGCTTTCCTTTTCACAGAATTTAGATTTACAATTATTTGCTACCGGACTAAACAGGCCTGTGAACATAAAACATGCTGGAGATGACAAACTCTATGTCGCAGAACAAGATGGTATTATTAAAATTATAAATGCAGATGGATCTATTGAAACTCAACCATTTTTAAATATAGACCCAATAGTCAGAAGCATTGGTAATGAACAAGGTTTATTGGGTTTGGCATTTCATCCCAACTATATCAACAATGGGTTTTTCTTTGTCAATTACATAAATAATTCAGGAAATACGGTAATCTCAAGATTTACGAGAAGTACCGGAAATCCTTTGGTTGCTGATGTTAATTCAGAATTAATTTTACTTACAATCACGCAACCTTTTTCTAATCACAACGGAGGCGAGATGCATTTTGGTCCAGATGGCTATTTATACATTTCTACGGGTGATGGCGGTTCTGGAGGAGACCCTCAAAACAATTCCCAGAATCTCGGAAATTTATTAGGTAAAATCCTTAGAATTGATGTGAATAATAGCTCTGCTACCAACCTTTATGACATACCATCTGACAATCCTTTTTTTGGAAGTATTACAGCTCAAAACGAAATATGGTCTTACGGATTAAGAAACCCATGGAAATTTTCATTTGATAGAAGTACAGGTGACCTCTGGATTGGTGATGTTGGACAAAATAATAGAGAAGAAATCAACTTAACTCTAGCTTCAGATCCGGGAGGTTTAAACTATGGATGGAGATGTTATGAGGGTAATTTACCTTTCAATACAACTGGCTGCCCAAATAGCTCATCATTAACTTTTCCTGTTGGAGAGTACACTCACTCTAGTGGTAGATGCTCAATCACAGGTGGATATAGGTATAGAGGTACTGCGCATCCTGGGTTGCAAGGCACTTATCTTTATGCTGATGCCTGTTCTCAAGAAATCGGTTTTTTGCAGTTAGAAAATAACAATTGGAATTCCACTTTTATTTCTTTTTCCGGAAATTTTGTGGCATTTGGTGAAGATCAAAACGGCGAATTATATGTATCAACGCTACAAGGTGATATTTATAGCATTATTGACACCGATTCTTTGGGCATTAATGATAACAGGGAAGACGAGTTTTTAATATATCCAAACCCAGTTGACAACACACTTTTTATAGAATTTTCAGATCATACGACAATAAGAAACATCGATATTAACTTATTTGATATTCATGGCAAAAGATTGAATGTTCAGAGTAAAAACGAAGTGCATAAACTACAACTTGACGTCTCTAATCTTACAAATGGCATGTACATATTAGTCATTCAATCTGAAAATTACGGCCGTATTACTAAAAAAATAGCCATCAAATAACATGCAAATACAACCAGGCACGCTTTATCTTATCCCTACGCGTTTAGGAGATAATCCACCATTAGAAGTCCTTCCAATCTCTATTAAAAAAGTCATTGAAGACTTAGATCATTATATTGTGGAAAACGAAAAAACAGCAAGACGATTTATTAAACGTGTCACACCAAGTAAATCTCAACCGTCTTTAAAACTTAGTGTTCTTAATAAATACACCACAGAAGCTGAACGCAACACCTATTTAAACGCATGCCTTCAAGGTGAATCTGTTGGTTTACTATCTGAAGCTGGTTGTCCGGCCATTGCAGATCCTGGTTCAGATATTGTAAGTCTTGCGCATCAAATGAATATTAGGGTTGTACCATTAGTAGGACCTTCATCTATTCTGTTAGCGCTCATGGCTTCTGGAATGAACGGACAAGGTTTTACCTTTAACGGATATCTACCAATAGATAAAGGCGAAAGGAAATCAAAAATTAAAGCCTTAGAACGTATTTCTTCAGAACTCAACCAAGCACAAATTTTTATTGAAACACCCTATAGAAATATGAAAATGCTTGAAGATTTAACCAAGACATTGCAGCCTAATTCAAGAATCTGTGTGGCATGCGATATTACATTACCTACTGAGTACATCAGAACCAAGACTGCGAAAGATTGGAAACAAAATAAAGAAGACCTCCATAAGAGGCCTGCTATTTTTATAATTCAAAAAGATTAAAGAGTCACCTTAGCTTTTTTATTCGGTTTAATCACAGAAGTGTCATAACCTGCAAATCGCTTCATGTAGTATCTTACAGTAGATCCGTAAGCATCGGCAAAATTATCTGAACCATAGCTGCGTAAGAATTTCTTAACGCTTCCTGCCCCTGCAAGATGTGCAGCTGCTAAAATGCCCGATTCAGTCACCTTTACACCAGCAATTACTTTACCGTCAAAACGTTTAATATCACGTCTTAGAATCCACTTATTACGTTCAGCATTTGCTATAAATGCCTTTTCTTGTAATTCTGGGTTGTATAAGAATTGATTTGGTGAATAAATGCCTATCATCTCTAAGGTTGAAGCACCAAACTGATACTTACCAAGATAACCTAATGTATTTACTGTAAAATAGTCACCTCTTGATTCTTTGAATGCCAAAGCTTCTTTGAAACCATCAAAAGACTTACCTAAATGTGGTGTGAAGACCTCTTTTGCATCATCTAACTCAGCAGTCATTGCTAAATCTTTTGAAATATTATAATTGAGATCTAATCCTTCTGTAGAATAATCGCTAGGATTTAAGGATGAATTTGGATACAACGCCAATGCGATTAGTAAACAAATTACGAAGGGTAATACAAAGTTTTTCACTCTATTTTTAACCATAACAGCTAACCTTTATTAGTAAAATATTTCCCCAAATAGACTTTACTAAATTGCGGTGCAAATATACGAATTTTTTCTAAATACTGAAAGTCAGGCTATTAAGCTTTGTTAAAAGTTATCAAAAGTAGATATAATGCCACTTTACAGCGCCTTGACTATTTAACGAAAACGTTGGAAATGGAACTTTAATTATGTTAAAAACGCTAAAAATTGTTTTCAAGACGGAAGAATTTGTCTTAATTCGGGTAAGGTCGACATCTAAACTTAAATAAAATTGTCGCACTCTATTTTGGTTAAGAAAATTGTCATCATTTGGGTTTCCTGTTAACATGCCGTCGGCACCATAACCAAATGCAATATTTAACCATTTTGGAAAATTTTCGGTTTTAAAGAATGTACTAATATTTGCACTCAGCCAATAGGTTTGTCCATTATAATCTTTAAGAAATTCTTCAGACAAACCATTTCCTAACTTTTCTGGCCGTTGACTTACAAAATCAGATCTAGAAAAGGAATACTTAAGCAATATGCGCTGTTCTTCCCAAAGTAACTCTTGCCCTACATATAAACCTGTACCCAATCCGTTAGCCATCATATCGCCCCAAGAAAAGCCCCATTCTTGCGAAAAGCCGTCCATCACTTCTACAGCGGTTAAAAACCCTAATCCTAAAGTAGCTCCGTAAAGCAATTGATTTTTTTCAGAAACACCTGCCCAATTCAAGGTATTGGCACCCAATTGTCCTAATTGATATGCTGAGAACACATGGCCAAGCTTATCCATTTGTAACCACTCTTCATTATCATTCAGTGTTTTAAACTTTGAGCGTGGATAATCTGCGTACCAAAGTCTATCAAGAGCTACCAATGTTACAGCCGCAAAAGTTGCTTCTGTAATTACAACTGCATTTTTTCTTGAATTATTAAGGGTATCACTAGGCTTTAAAAACTGATTAATTCTAGACTGAGCTGAAGTATTACACAGAAAACAAAAGAATACTACTATGCTATAAACCGAATATTTCAATCTCTATTTGTTAATACCTTTAGAAGACAAATATCTTTGATAAGCTCTAGCATTGTTATTATGCTGCGCTAAGGTCTTTGCAAACTTATGGTATCCTACACGTTTTGCATCAGCCGCAAAGTATAGGTATTTATGACTCTCAGGATTTAATACGGCTTTTACTGCAGATAAATCTGGCATGGCAATTAAGCCTGGTGGCAATCCTTTATTTTGATAGGTATTGTAAGGTGAATCAATGTCTTTATGTACATTAAGCACACGTCTTATCACAGTATTTTTATATTTCGGTAGCTGGTAAGCGGCAAACTTTAATGTCGGATCAGCTTGTAATGGCATACCTATTCTTAACCTATTTAAATACACTCCGGCTACTCTAGGTTGTTCATCTGCTTGTTTAGATTCTTCATGTACAATGGAAGCTAAAGTCATCACCTCATTTGGTGTAAGGTTTAATGCCTTTGCCTTTTCCATTCTATCGGCATTCCAGAACCGTTTATATTCAACCAACATTTTATCTCTAAAACCTTCTGCAGACGTATTCCAAAAGAATTCATAACTATTTGGCAAATACAATCCTAATGCTGTAGCAGCACTAAATCCATTCTCAGCTAAAAAGGTTTCATCTTTCATAGCTTTAACAAGTGAAACACTATCTGCATCAATTTGACGACTTATTCTTCCTGCTAAATCTTCTAAAGTATGTTGATTGTTGAATGATAATTTTACAGGAATATTGTTACTTCTAATGGAATTAATAATGTCATTGTTATTCATTCCTTTTGTGATAGTGTATCTACCAGCTTTAATGTTTGTGGTATATTTCTTTTGTTTTGCTAAAGCGTCAAACGAACTAATATCCTTCAGTAAAGGCTCCAACTGAGCTTTAACATCCTCATAACTATCTTTACTCGAAATATTTATAAAGGCACTATCATTATTAAATTTTGTATTTGGCTCAAACATAGCACCATAAATGTAATATGCAAAGGCACCAAAAACGAGAAGTCCGATAAGTGCTATAGCCCAAAGAATTCTTTTTAAATACATAAACTATTTAGAAATACGTTGTAATATATACTGATTAGAGTATGTTTCACCATGACATATCCAATCCTTTTTTAAACCCACAATATTAAAGCCATTATTTTGAAATAGCTTTAGACTTGGCACATTATCTTCTGAAATATTTGCAAAAACTTGATGTAAATGCAATGTTTTAAAGCAATAATTCACTAAGAGATCTAGCGCCTCCTTACCGTAACCTTGATGGCGATCATTAACGTTTTTAATAAGTATACCTATCCCTGCACGCTTATTCTTTGCGTCAAAATCGAAAACATCAATAAGACCTTTTACCTCATCATTATGAGCACAAATGACCAATCGTAATTGTTTAGCTTCATAAATGTCTTGATGCGCATTTTCAAGATATTGCTTAATTAAAAATTTAGAATACGGTGTTTGCGTATCACTCAATTGCCAGAGTGACGTATCATTTTCAATGTCATAGATAAACTCAAGGTCTTCTGGCTCTAAAGCTCTTAAATAGATATGTTCACCATTTAGTGTTACCATACTATTTCACCTTTAAAAACAAACTTGGCTGGTCCGATAAGCCATATATCTTCATAGCCGTTGTCATTTTTCCGGAATTTCACACTTAACTCACCACCTTGTGTTTGTAAAGTGATGTTGTTGGCCATAGATTTTTCAGACTTATGCATGGCTAGTGCCACTGCAGTAACTCCAGTTCCGCAAGATAAAGTCTCATCCTCAACACCACGTTCATAGGTTCTTACAGCGAAAGTATCATCTGCAATTTGTTCAACAAAATTAACGTTACTTCCAGCCTTACCATAAGGTTCATTATACCTTATTTTAGCTCCATTGGTTTTCACTTCAAATTCACTAAGATTAGAAACCATCTCAACATGGTGTGGCGAACCTGTATCTAAGAATAGATGATTTTTATGAGCTTCAATACTGTCAACATCTTGCATTTGTAGTTTAACACTACCATCATTAATTTCTGCTTTGTGCAAACCATCAATGGCAAGAAATTCTGCTTCAGATTCAATTAAACCAATGTCTTTTGCAAAAGCCACAATACTTCGGCCACCATTACCACACATGGTACTTTCGTTACCATCTGAATTGAAGTAAACCATTCTAAAATCAGTATTTTTGTCATTTTCTAGTAAGATAAAGCCATCAGCTCCAATGCCAAATCGTCTGTCGCATAATTCTGCGATACGTTTGGTATCATTTTTGTCTATTTGAGATGAACGATTATCAACAATAATAAAATCGTTTCCTGTACCCTGATATTTATAAAATGTCACTTGCATAGTAGCCGCAAATATAAGAATAATGCGAGTAAAATTGAGGAGTTAAGGCAGCGTTAAAGTTAGCGTTAAATAGTCGTTAAAACAGTAATGAAGATTCAATAAAAATCTAAATTTAGTCGTTAAATAGTTAAACTTAAATCTGAAAAAATCATGAAGAGAATTTTGACATTGGTATTTGTTTCGGCATTAGGTGGTCTATTAACCCTTGGTGGTTACAAACTTTTTGTAGAACAAGACACTCAAAAAGAATCACTTGCGGTTGAACAAATTGAAGATACACCAATATATGTTCCAACAAATACCTCACCTATTTTAAATAGCACAGCTGTAACACCAAGCTTCGTTGAAGCTGCAGAAAAATCTATCGACGCCGTAGTACATGTTAAGAACACCGCTGTAGTTTCTGGAAGATACACCATGGAAGATTTATTCTTTGGTCGCAGTTCTCAAAGACAACAAATAGGTACAGGAAGTGGTGTTATTATTTCACCAACAGGTTATATCGTTACCAATAACCACGTGATTAAAAATGCCACTGAAATAAGTATTACGCTTAATAACAATAAAGTATACACTGCCGAACTTGTTGGTACTGATGAAGGCACTGACATCGCACTATTAAAAATTGAAGCTGACGAAGAATTACCGTTTATGGCATTCGGTGATTCTGATAACGCTAAGGTTGGAGAATGGGTATTAGCAGTAGGTAATCCTTTTAATCTTAATTCTACGGTCACTGCTGGTATCATAAGTGCAAAATCGAGAGATTTAAGCGGAAAGAACTTGCAATCTTTTATTCAAACCGATGCAGCAGTTAACCCAGGAAATTCTGGTGGTGCTTTAGTGAATACAAATGGTGATCTTATAGGAATAAACACTGCAATTTCATCGAGAGACGGTTCTTACATCGGATACTCATTTGCGGTACCAAGTAATATTACACGTAAAATTGTAAATGATATTATGGAATATGGTAATGTGCAAAATGGCATATTAGGTGTAGTTGGCGAAGCTTTAAATAGTAAAGCTGCCGAACGTCGTGGTATAGATATTACAGAAGGTTTTTATGTGAGTGAAGTTACTGAAGACACTGGTGCTGATAAAGCAGGCATCCAATCTGGTGACATCATTCAGAAATTAGATGATGTAAAAATTAATAAATTCTCTGATTTATCTGGCTACTTAAAAACCAGAAGTCCTGGTGATATTGTTTCGGTGACATTGCATAGAGATGGTGACAAAAAAATAGTTCCTGTTACCTTGTTGAGGAAAAATATGACCATCATCCCGATTATAGGAAGTGTAAAGAACGCCACAGAAAAAGAATTGAAAAAAAATAATCTTGAGTATGGTGTAAAAATAACTGATCTTGTTGATGATAAAGAATTTGAATCTTATTGGAAGGAAAATGGTGTGGATGAAGGCAGTATTATCACACGTATTAATGGGCAAAAATTATATACTATAAATGATGTTGAAGAGGCTATCAAGAAAAGAAGCTATAATCAAACGTTTCAAATTGAAATCTTAAATAAAGAAGGTGAAAAGGTCGTTTATAATTTTAGATAACCTTTTACAAACTATAAAATTCAAACCTTCAAGTGAGTACTTGAAGGTTTTTTTATGTCCTAAAACCTATACATACGCAACCTCATCACCTATAAATTTCTTACAAGAAAAAAATATTGACAAAACATGCTACGAAAACGTTTGAAATATGTACTTTTGATCAAATTTTAACACTAATATATCTACACAAAATGGGTTTTAATGACACTTATGAAAAAGAGTTAGCCTTTCAAGCAGATCGTCGAAGAGCGACTGTAGAATTTATTAAAACTGTAAGCGATTTATGGTATGACAATTCCATTGAATTGGTATTATTCAGAAATCAACTTATTGACAGAAACGTCAGTGAAATTTTAAACCTTCACGAATACGCAGGTGAATTTGTACAAAAGCCAATTTCAATTTTTGATTCCGTTGAAATAGCTCAAGCTATTAAACAACTTAATTTGCAACCCGCTAAATTAGACATTGGTAAATTAACGTATGAGTATCAGTTAGAGGATCAGAAATACGGAAATGCCACTGCTTTTGTTTCTGATAAACTTGTTGAAGCAAAAAATGCTAGAGTTATAGAACCTAAAGATGTGGTACTATACGGTTTTGGAAGAATCGGAAGACTTGTTGCTCGCGAGCTCATGACTCAGGCTGGTAAAGGCATGCAGCTTAGACTTAGAGCAATAGTAACTCGAGGCGAAATTAACGCCACTGTATTAGAAAAGCGCGCATCCTTATTACGAAATGATTCTGTTCACGGTGACTTCTCTGGTATGGTATCTATTGATGTTGAACAGGACTCACTTATTATTAACGGTACTACCGTAAAGATTATTTCGGCTAATAATCCAGAAGATATTGATTATACTAAATATGGAATTAATGATGCTTTAGTTATTGATAACACAGGTGCTTTTAGAGACGATAAAGCCTTAGGAAGACATTTAAAAGCTAAAGGCGTTAGTAAAGTTTTACTTACTGCACCAGGCAAAGGAGTGCCAAATATTGTTCATGGTGTTAATCATAAAGAACATGACCCTGAAAAAGTAAACATCTTCTCTGCAGCATCTTGTACCACTAATGCTATTACGCCTGTTTTAAAAGCAATGGAAGATTCATTTGGTGTAAAATCGGGTCATTTAGAAACTATACATGCGTATACTAACGATCAGAATTTGGTGGATAATTTCCATAAAAAATACAGACGCGGTAGAGCTGCTGGTTTAAATATGGTTATCACAGAAACTGGAGCAGGAAAAGCCGTGAGTAAGGCTTTACCATCTTTGGAAGGTAAATTAACATCTAACGCCATTAGAGTACCAGTACCTAACGGATCTTTAGCAATTCTAAATCTTGAATTAGAAAAGAAAACCTCGGTTGATGCAGTTAATACCATCATGAAAAAATATGCGCTTGAAGGTAATTTGGTAGAGCAAATTAAATATGAAATGAGTGATGAACTAGTGTCTAGCGATATTGTTGGTAGTTCTGCACCATCTATTTATGATAGTAAAGCAACTATTGTAAGACCAGATGGAAAAAACGCTATTCTATATATCTGGTATGATAATGAATATGGCTATTCACACCAAGTAATACGCCTGGCAAAATATATTTCTAAAGTAAGACGATTTACTTACTATTAGAATAGAAATGAAGAAGAAAGAAGAGAATCTTGCCGATTGGCAAGATTTTTTTGTTTTAACGCAACCAAATTGCAATTTCTGTATCTAAATAATATAACGCTAAAAAATCAATCATGAAAAAGCATTTCTTGTGTTTCGGTATCATTTGTGTACTTATCACTAGCTGTATCGGTTGGGGTCTAGACGATGACGTCGTTAATGAAGATCCTTTTGGTCCAACTTTCAATTATCAACCTGTTACTATGAATCGCGCTGAGTTTGAAACTACAACTTCTGTAGAATCTACACCACGTACCATTATTAATTCAGGAAAGATTTATGTAAAGGGTAATTATATTTATGTCAATGAAGTTAATAAAGGATTTCATATTATTAATAATACAGACCCAACAAATCCTGTAAACATTGGATTTATACAAGTACTGGGTTCTTCAGATTTAAGTATTAAAGAGAATGTCTTTTACGTAAATAATGCCACTGATCTTCTCGCTTTTACTTTAGACGAAAGTACAGAAACCATTACTATCACCAAACGCTTAGAAAATGTGTTTCCACAGATTTGGACACCTGAAGGTCCAGGCTTTTATGACATTGCAGACAATGAAGTTATCATAGATTGGGAATTTATAAACTAAATCATCATGAAATCAATTATTCAACATATAAAATTGCACATATCATCACTTTTTAATTTTAAGAACTATACTTTTTTGCTTTGTACATTAATACTCATAGGCTGTAGTTCGGATAATGCAGGTGGCACCGCAAATGACGCTGGTTCATTTTCAGAGAATGGCCAAGGAGGTTCTTTAGCAAGATTTGCTATATATCAAGATTATCTTTATGTGGTTGACGAAAGCGATTTAAATGTATTCGCCATTACCAATAGAGAACAACCAGTCCTTGTTAATTCTATACCTATTGGTTTTAATATTGAGACACTCTTTAATTATAAAAACTATTTATATATAGGCTCTAGAAATGGTATGTTTATTTATAGTGTAACAAATCCTGAATTGCCTTCATATATGTCAGATGTGCAACACTTTACAGCTTGTGATCCGGTTGTAGCAAATGACACACACGCCTTTGTCACTTTACATACTAATATAGGTTGTGGAATAGATATTAATGTCCTAGAAATATATGATGTTACAGATGTTACAAACCCGATCTTAATCTCTAGCAGAAACTTAGTACGTCCTATAGGTCTTGGTCTTTTTGGTGATTACCTTTTTGTGTGTGATGATGAATTGAAGGTGTTTGATGTATCTAATCCAGAAAGTTCTCAACTGGTTACATCAATAGACGTAGAAGCATTTGATGTTATTATTAATAACGGTAAGTTGGTTTTAATTGGCGACAATGGATTATATCAATACAGCTTGGATAATAACGACATTACAAATATCACACATTTAAGCACCATAAACATCTAAATTGGGTGATGTAGGCGTATATAAACCGTCAAATTATAATACTCTTAATTGACCTAAAGGTTTATTTTATTATTATATTGGCATCGTTTATTACTAACAAACCAAAATTAATCAAAGATGAAATTCCTAATAAGAATTGCCTTTTTATTAGCCATAGTATATAGTGTTGAAGTCACCGCTCAAAACTCAAATGATCAAACTGAAGAACAATATTCCTTAAATAGTGGAACAATAGATAATCAATTTGAATATGTATTTAGAAAATCTGGAAATTTTAAAGGTACAGATGGTTCTAAGTACGAAGCAGTGAAATACTCTAATTTACTGACTTTAAAAAATCATGTTTTAGACTCACTTAAGACGACTTATAAAAAATTAGAGAATTCTGAGAATACAGTTCAAAATCAGGCTAATGAAATTGAAGACTTAAAGACGAAGTTACTAAACACACAAAGTACATTAGACCAAACTAATACAGAAAAAAATAATATGGCACTACTCGGTATGCAAACTAGCAAAACAAGTTATAAAGCCATTATGTGGAGTATTATTGCTGCCTTATTTGCACTACTCTTATTCTTCATCTTTAAGTTTAAGAATAGTAATTCCTTAACTAAACAAGCCAAATACAAGCTAGAAGAAGTTGAAACCGAATTTGAAGAACACCGACGCGTCGCTTTGGAGCGCGAACAAAAAGTAAGGCGTCAACTTCAAGATGAAATCAATAAAAATAAAACGAAATAAATCCATAAATCCGCAAAATCATTGCGGATTTTTTTTACCTATACACATATCCAATTAAAAGTCTATCTTTGCGGCAAATTCCTCAGCGTGAGGATGTGTTACAAGAAGTTTAGGTTTAAAGTATGTCGATACGCTTCTAAGGTAACACCTTATAACAAATATCGCATACATTAAACATTAGAATGAGTACATTCCAAGAACTAGGTCTTAATGCAGACCTAATTAACGCTATTGAAGATTTAGGCTTCAAAACTCCAAGTGAAGTCCAACAAAAAGCCATACCAGTTTTATTAGAAGAAGAACGTGATTTGGTGACATTAGCCCAAACAGGTACAGGAAAAACTGCTGCTTTTGGTTTTCCGATGTTACAAAAGATTGATGTTGGCAGTCGTACAACGCAAGGATTAATTCTATCTCCAACACGAGAACTTTGCCTTCAAATTACTAATGAATTAAAAAACTACGGCAAGTACTGTAAAGGTTTAAATGTTGTTGCTATTTATGGTGGCGCTAGTGTTACTGATCAGGCAAAACAAATAAAAAAAGGAGCGCAAATTGTAGTAGCTACACCTGGTAGAATGAAAGATATGATCAACCGAAAGTTGGTTGATATTTCAAAAATACAGTATAGTGTACTTGACGAGGCTGATGAAATGCTTAATATGGGATTTTATGAGGACATCACTTCTATCCTATCGCATACACCAGACGATAAAAGTACTTGGTTGTTCTCTGCAACTATGCCAAAGGAAGTCGCAACCATAGCAAGAGATTTCATGTACGACCCTATTGAAATCACAGTTGGAAACAAAAATGAAAGTACAAGTCAAGTTTCTCACGAATATTATTTAGTCAATGGTCGCGATAGGTATTTAGCTTTAAAACGTTTGGCTGATGCCAACCCAGATATTTTCTCGGTTATCTTCTGTAGAACTAAACGCGATACACAACGTGTTGCTGAAAAATTAATTGAGGATGGATATAGTGCAGGTGCCTTACATGGTGATTTGAGTCAGAATCAGCGCGATTTGGTAATGAAAGCCTTTAGAAACAAACAGATTCAAATGCTTGTGGCAACCGATGTAGCGGCTCGTGGTATTGATGTGGATGACATTACTCATGTTATTAACTATCAATTACCTGATGAAATAGAGACCTACACGCACAGATCTGGTCGTACCGGTCGTGCAGGAAAAACAGGAGTTTCTATGGTGATTGTTGCTAAGAGTGAAGTGCGTAAAATAAAGAGTATAGAGCGTATCATTAAAAAGCAGTTTGAAAAGAAAGATATTCCTTCTGGTATAGAAATCTGTGAAGTGCAATTAATGAGTCTTGCTAATAAAGTTCACAATACCGAAGTAAATCATGAGATTGACACGTATCTAAATAGTATAAACGCTCTTTTTGAAGACACCGATAAAGATGAATTGATTAAGAAATTCTTCTCTGTTGAATTCACCAGATTCTTTAACTATTATAAAGGTGCTAAAGATTTAACAGTGTCAGAATCTAGAGAAAGTAGTGGTTCTGGTTCTGGTGATGATGTACGTTATTTCATTAATGTAGGACGAAAAGATGGTTACGATTGGATGTCTTTAAAAGACTTCTTAAAAGAGATTTTAGAGTTGGGTCGTGACGATGTCTTTAAAGTAGATGTTAAGGATAGTTTTTCATTCTTTAATACCGAAAAGGAGAACGAGAAAAAGGTTTTAGATTTCTTCACAGATTTTAAATATAATGGGCGTTATGTTAATGTAGAAATCTCTGAAAATAAAGGTAGAAGTGGCAGAAAACGTAGCAGAGGCGGAAAACGTAGAGATGGTGGTGATAAATCACATGGCGAAAGACGATCTCGCAGAAGTGATCATTCAGAAAACAGAAGCGAAAGACGCGGCAGACGATCTGATAGTCCTAAACCAAGACGATCTGGATCAAGATCTGGTTCGGACAGACCAAGACGTTCAAGAAGAAGATAAACTTTATTAGATAGTTAGATCTTTAGACTGTTTAGATCTTTAGATGGTTAGATTATTAGATGGTTAGATTTTGGAATTTGGCTGTTGGCTATTGGGTTTTAGAATTTGATATTTACCTATTGGCCTAATTTTTGAATTGAATCTTACAGACTTTTGTTAATTTTAAGACAAAACTATAATTGCTAAAAACAAAATGCGTTTAGTTTAGTACATTTACCACGTAAATTATGTTAATGCGCTACATACTTATCTTACTTCTTTGTTTTACTACAGTTTTCAGCTATGGTCAGGATAGTACTGCTACAAAACTTCCTGAAAAGGTAAAAGGAACCATTACCAGTAGTACTACAAAAAAGCCATTAAGTGAAGTTAATATTGTAAACATTAATCAGGTTGTTGGTGTCGCTACCGATGATGAAGGTAAGTTTGAACTAAAGGCAAAAGTTAACGATACACTTCATATTTCTTATCTGGGTTATAAATCAATTAAAGTAAGAGTTACCAATGACTGGCTAAAATTTGGGAATACAGAGATTGTAATGACTGAGTTAGCATTGGCCTTAGAAGAAGTAACCGTTAGATCTTTACAGCTTACCGGTTATCTCGAGGTAGATATGAAGCAAGTGCCTATACAATCTAACAATCGCTACAGAATAAACGGTATTTATGGCAAAGGTTACGAGACAGCAAAACCAAATATTGCAACTAAGGTATTAGGAGCCATATTTAATCCAGCAGATTTCCTTTATAACATGTTTGGTAAAAAGCCAAACGAAATGCGTAAGCTAAAAAAGATGAAGGAAGACGATGAAATTAGAAATCAGCTTGCCAAGCGTTTTGATCGAGAAATGTTGATGGTTTTACTTCAAGTAACTAAATATGACTTAGATGAGATTGTAAATCAATGCGACTATTCTAGAGACTTTATTAATACGGCTAATGATCTTCAAATTTTAGATGCTATTAGCGAATGTTACGAAAATTACAAGGTAATTCAGCGCAGTAAAGAGCGTAAAAAAGACAAGAAGAAAAGAAGACGAAGATCTTAGTTATATTAATTTTGGTCTGACTTGTAACGCGTTACAATATCATCATAGTTTTTAAGCGTTTTCTTTACCCAATCAAAGCGTTTTTCGATCAGTTCAGATTCTGACAGCTTCCATTCTATTTGAGACTTTCGTAACTTAGAAGTAACGTGTTGCAATATGATGGCGGCTGATACCGAAATATTAAGACTTTCTGTAAACCCAAACATTGGAATTTTCAGAAATGTATCAGCTTCGTCTAAGACCTGTTGAGACAGACCTTCTGTTTCTCTTCCGAAGAAAAAACAAGATTTTTTTGTAATGTCAAAATCAATAAGCTCACAATCTTCAACATGCGGACTTGTAGCTACAATTTGATAGCCTCGTGATCGTAAATCTGAAATACAAGATTTTGTTGTATGGTATCGGTTAAGGTCTACCCATTTTTGTGCGCCCATTGCAATTTCTCTATCAATACGTTTAGAGTTCACCTCTTCAACAATATTCACTTCTTGAATTCCAAAGACATCACAAGAGCGAATCACAGCACTTGTATTATGCAACTGATACACATCTTCCGTGGCTACGGTAAAATGTTTGGTACGCTCTGTTAAAACCTTTTGAAATCGTTGTCTTCTATGATCGGTAAGAAAAGATTCTAAGTACTGTAAAAGTTTTTTGTCTGACATGAGTCAAAAATAGCAAACCTTATTAGTAATTACGAATCTTCAATATCTATTTCAATCTAAAAAAGATTACCACGTCATATTGTTCCTCGTAATGACATTTCTTATTTTTAAATTATGAAACACATTGTTGTATTAACCGGTGCCGGCATGAGTGCTGAAAGTGGTGTAAAAACCTTTAGAGACCATGATGGTTTATGGGAAGGTCATGATGTGATGCAAGTAGCATCACCAGATGGTTTTAGACAAAACCCTGAGTTGGTATTAGAATTTTATAATCAACGGCGTCGACAGCTGAAAGAAGTTCAACCAAATCAAGCACATAAAGACTTAGCACAATTAGAAAGCACTTACAAAGTCACCATTGTAACTCAAAACGTAGATGATTTGCACGAACGTGCAGGTAGCACTAATGTGGTGCATTTGCATGGCGAACTTAAAAAAGTTCGTAGCACTGGTAATCCTAGAGATGTTAAAGTTTGGACAGAAGACATAAAACTTGGTGATACTTGCGAGAGTGGTTATCAACTAAGACCTCATATTGTTTGGTTTGGTGAAGATGTGCCAATGATCGATAAAGCCGTAGAGATTTGTCTTACTGCAGATATTCTTTTAATAATAGGTACAAGCATGCAAGTATATCCAGCAGCAGGATTAATGCATTATGTAGACGAATCTACACCAATTTATTACATAGATCCTAAACCTGCTACCGTACGCCATCAAAATATAAATGTCATTGCCAAAACAGCAACAGAAGGCTTAAAAGTACTGATCGATATATTGGAGTAATTCTTAAGAAATACTGTATTTTTATACTATGGATTACAAACCATTTTTGGACTATATTAACCACTATATTTCGCTTACCGAAGCGGAAGAAGCACTTTTATTATCTAAGGTTATCCCTAGAAGTTATCTAAAGCACCAATTTATTGTGCAACAAGGTGATGTCTGCAAGAGTGCTAACTTTATTGTGTCTGGTTGTACGAAAATGTTTTATATGGATGCTGACGGACAAGAACATGTGGTAATGTTTGCTATTGAAGATTGGTGGTCTTCTGATTTGGGGAGTTTTATTACCCAATCGCCAGCAGATTATAATGTGCAATGTTTAGAACCTTGTGAAGTCATTCAGTTTACTTATGAGAATCTAGAAGAACTCTATGCCGAAATTCCGAAACTAGAACGTTTATTTAGAAAAATAGTAGAGCGCGCATTTGTAGCCTCACAAAAACGCATTGTTAGAAATTTTAGTCTTAGTGCTAAAGAACGTTACCAATTATTTAGAACTACTTACCCAAAGATAGACCAGCGTGTACCACAATATATGATTGCCTCATACTTAGGAATTACTAAAGAGTTTCTCAGTAAAATAAAACGCGAACTTGCCAAAGCTTAAAAAAGTTAAACTAGATTAACATCATTTTGTATTCTAGTTCATTTTTTCTAAAACCTGTATTTCAGAATTTTGTCTTGTCAAATTAAAATACAATTTACAATCATGAAAAATACAATTAGAAAAACCTTTGCATTATTATTAGTCGCATTTACAACATTTGCCTATGCAACAGAAGACAAAGACAAAAAAGCAGTTAAAACCACAAACAGTACAGTAGTTTGGAAAGGTTATAAAGTAACAGGTTCTCACACAGGTACAATCGCTATTAAATCTGGTGATTTAGAATTTGATGGTGAAACCTTAGTTGGTGGCTCTTTTACTATAGACATGACAAGTATTGTGGTAACGGATTTAGAGGGAGATTCTAAGGCAAGTTTAGAAGGTCACTTAAAATCTGATGATTTCTTTGGCGTAGATAATTACAATACTGCGTCATTAACCTTTACAACCGTAAAGGCTACTGGTAAAAATTCGTATAAAGTTACTGGTGATATTACTATTAAAGGTACAACAGAATCTATTACTTTTGATTTATCAGTATATGGTAATAAGGCCAATGCTACTTTAAAAGTAGACCGTACAAAATTTAATGTAAGATATGGTTCGTCTAGTTTCTTTGACGGATTAAAAGATAAAGTCATCTATGATGAATTTGATTTAGTCGTAGACTTAGAGTTTTAGTAGAAACCCTTGATTAATAGCCCGAAACCGCCTTAAGCAACATGCTTAAGGTGGTTTTATTTTTCAACCCACTTATATTTCCTTATTGGTATTTACTATCTTTAGTGCAACGATGAAGAATTCGTTTGAGTATTTATTACAATAAATGCTTTTACAACACATTAGCTGCTATTAGAAATGGAAGAAACAATTAATAAATTTTGTCCACGGTCTGGAAAACCTGTATCTAAAGATTCACTCACAACATATAGAGGCTTTACAGTTGGATTTTGTAATCCGGGCTGTCGAGATAATTTTGCCAAAAACATAAAGGATAATCCTAATGATTCTAATTACTTTGATATAGTGATTAAAGAAAACCAATTGCTTTAAAATTAATTGACAGGTCATATTAGCTTCTTCAAAAAGATACTACTCATAACCGAGACCGTTGGCAAACATTTGAAATCGATGACTAAAAAAATAATTTGCGTTTGGATTGGAACTTTTGAATCAGAAGATAAACTCTACAAAAACTATCTGAATTTTGACTATGAAAACGAAGATGAGCCTAAATCTGAATTCGGAAAAGATGCTGAATTGGAATATTACGATGAGGATTTCATGGAAAGTTGGTGGTTTAACAAACTTGAATTGAATAAACTGACTGAATATAGAAAAGACCTACTCGACTCTGAATTTTTTTTCGATGAACTTATTGCGGAATTAGAAAATAGAGATGTAACAAATCGGAATTCAATTTTGTTCTTATTCGGAGAAAATGAAGAGCACTTAACAAATGAAATGCTATTTGAATACAACGGAATGAAAATAAATAACAAACCGATTGAATTCGTCTTCCGAAAAGAATATGAACCTAAATAAAAAACGAACGCCTAACAATAGCTATAATTAATTGCTACTACTCACCTATTCCGAAAAATAGTTTAACTTTAGTAGAACGAATCACTTAATAGTTGGAAATACTAACTCAGGTAAACGACGTATTTAAATCAATTAATCAAACACCAAAGGATAATGAAATTAGGAGCATTTTCTGTAAGTCTAAACGTAAAGGACTTAAAAACATCAAGAGCATTTTACGAAGTTTTAGGTTTTACTGTCTTTGCAGGAAATATAGACCAGAACTACCTAATTATGAAAAACGACAAAACACTTATTGGACTTTTTCAAGACATGTTTCAAGGTAATATTCTCACTTTTAATCCGGGTTGGGATGAAAATGCAAACAATTTAGAGGCTTTTGAAGATATTCGTACCATTCAGCAAAAACTAAAACACGCTGGGATAGCGTTAACTACCGAAGTGGACGAAAAGTCACATGGCCCAGCAAGTCTTATGCTCACAGATCCAGATGGAAATGTCATCCTATTAGATCAACACAGGTAAATAAAATCAGTCATAAAACCCCTTATGTTTTCATAAGAAAAATTCGACTTCAATAGTTAAATTTATTGGTAGACCACGAACTAAATCTAATATTCAAATTTAACGCACCGTATTTTTTACGTTTGCGGTGATCTAAACATACTCTTTTTTATCAAAAGTCTATTTTAATTTTTTGATTAACTTTATACAACTTCATTTCTACTAAAATAGAATTACTAAAATCAGTTTGCTTAGTTTAATAAGACTGTAATTCTAACTTAAAGGACAGGATATTCTGAAAGTCACGAACTAAAAATTTATTCTTAGCCTAAAACTTTGTTGGTAATTTAAAGATATGAAAGCCGCTATATTCCTTTGTTTTTTTGCAATAATATTCAGTTGTACTAATGACAAACCAAAGATGGATAATGAAACATCATTAAGGTTTGAAAAAATTAATTATTACAAATACCCTAAACAGGCGAATCAGAAACCATTTAAGTATCGTCTCACTTATTACTTTAATGACAACAGACCACACCGCTGGTTAGAACTTGATTCATTAAAACAAATAGAAACTGAATATATCTATCAATACAATACAGCTAATCTACATATAGGTGCAAAATACCGTGAAGAAGGCGAAGAAGACTATAGTATTGAAATAGTTAGTTTCATAAATGAAACGATCCAGGTTACCGAATGGTTAGATTCTAATGGTGAAGTGTATTATACAATGACAGATTATCTCAATGAAAATGGCAAAACAATACGTGCTGAGTTTAAAGGAGATAAAATTCATGGGTATGATTCTACCTTTTATACATCTCAAGGATTTCCTAAACGTATATTCTTCACTAATATCAAGGGTAAAATCTTTAATGACCGCACGTTTATATATGATTCAATCAACCCATTCGGTGATTGGATAGCTAGAAAAAAAATAATGTCAGACACCATACGCGAGATACAAATTCGGGAGGTATACTATAACAACCATTTTACAACAGAGGACAGCATTTATTATCCCAACCTTATTTCAACGCGTAAAAAATCACAGAACGTTTTCAGTTTTACAGCGGACAAAAAAAGTCTTTTCTTAACAGAAACAGAGGATTGGGATATTCAAAAAGGTAAATTATACACTTATGCCAATGGCTTATATACATTATCTAAAACACCTACATTTTTAGACACTTTATATAATGGAGCCATTTCACCTTCAGGTAATCGTATAATATTCACAAAAAAAAATGATAATATAGAAACCAATTGGCTTATTGAAAATAATGGCACAGATTGGTCTAAACCAGTAAACATTACTCAAAACTCAAATATATCAGGTGGTTATTTTCATTGGCACAATGAAACAGATTTATTTTTTTATACCAAACATGGTAATGGCGATATTGTTCAGGGAAAAATAAACAACAATCAATTGGAAATTACGGATAAGCTAAAAAACTTAAATTCCAATTTGGCAACTGAGTTTAGTCCATATGTGGATAAACAAAAATCATATATAATTTTCACAAGATATTTGAAAGGAGAAGAATCACAACAAGGATTTTTTATTAGTTATAATTCTGGGTCTTATGATCAACCAATATGGGAAAAACCAGAAAAAATAAAGGCGCTTTCTTATGGTTGGAATGCCCGTATAATAAATAACAACAATCAATTTCTTTATACCGATGGTGACAATATAAAAAGCGTACCTGCTGAAAAACTAAATATTAAACTATGAATCCAAGAACAATCTTAGTGACGTTTTTTGTAATATCAGTGTTTCATCAAGCGCTCATTGCCCAGAATACAAATACAACATTTAAAATATTAGAAGGTTATTGGGAAGGTGCTTTTATAAAAAATAATAGTTCTCAGAAGTTTGAGATAAATTTTTTCAAAAATAAAGATCAAATGATGTCGTTTCAAATTATAGAAGAATGGCATCCACAATTTGGGGAATTTGAAATACCGATTGAAATTGATTCTCTTCATAATATAAGCTTTAATACAGGCTACGGAAAAGCTAACCTCAATCTAGATAGAAACGCCTTAGAATTAAATGGAAACATTGAGAACACCTCAACGCCAATCTACTTGCATTTGAAGAAAGCACCTAAGCCGCCACCAAAAAACTATACTACTGTTGCAAAGACTATTGAAAATGATGGTGTAATATTAACTGGTCATATGCACATACCCAAATTAGCCACTAATACTGCTATGATTATAATTGGCGGAAGAGGTTGCTATGCTGGTTCAACCAAATATGACCTTTATGCCAAACTTTTGCGCTCTTATGGAATTACAGTATTAGTTTATAATAAGCGAGGAACAGGAAAATCTACTGGCAATTGTGAAATGGCTACAATTTCAGATTTAGCAAGTGACGTTGTGGCATGGAAACGCTTTTTAGAAAATGAATATCAACAATTTACAAACATTGGCATTTTAGGAAGTAGCGCTGGTGGTTGGGTAATGACTAAGGCACAAGAAGATGGTGCCAATTTCGATTTCATGATTGGCATTGTGGCGCCTTCAACTTCTGTGAAAGAGCAGCAATTACAATCTATGCAATATGGCGCTAATTTTTATAAGTTAAATGAAAATGCAAAAGAACATCTCAAAGCATACACAAACTTAATGTTAGAGGCCAAAGCAACGCAAAAGAATTTTGAACGATTTAAAGAATTACTCAACTACAGCCAAGCAGAAGGATGGCGAGAATTATTAGATGATACAGACATACCTAAAAGTAAGGATGATATTAATAACCTATGGGTAAGAAGACATGATTACGACCCCGAATCTGCACTTCATAATTTCAATAAGCCTTTATTAGCTATTTATGGTGAAATAGATTGGATTGTACCGTTTAAAGAAAATGTAGACGTATTGCATAAGATTTATAAAAATGAGAAGCGTAAACTCCTTAAAACTATTATTGCTTATGATGCCGAGCATGGCACTGAAACAGAAGAAAAGCTCGTGACTTTGACCAATAAAATATCTTATTGGCGCTTTTATCGAATAGCACCAATTGTGCAAATCAGTATTATAGATTTCCTATATGACAACCAATTTATTAAAAGGGATGACTAAAACCATCAAAACCATAGTAGTACTAAGCCAAATTTTTATTTTTATTACGGCTTGTCATCAAAATAAAAAGGACGAAGCTATTGGTATGCCTAGTATATCAAAAATTAAGATAGAACGTTATAGAGTTACAAATGAAAAGAAAGATACCCTTACACTTTCAAGTTATATAATTAAAGAATTTGATTCTTTGGGCAATGAAGTTCGTTCAATTTACTACACCAAAGAAGATTCAATAATGATGCAGTTTGAAAACAGCTATACTCATGGTAATAAAACTAAGGTAACTTGGCGAAACAAAAACAATGTCATTGTACGCTATGTGAATATGACTTACAATAAAGATGGTAAAATAATCAAAAGTGAATCCTTCAAAGCTGATGGTAAATTTGTTGAAGGCTATTTACATCGTTGGAAAGATAATGGCAAAATTGAAGAAAAAGGACCTTTAAATGACAGTATTTTTAGACCTAATTCAATTTATAGTTATACTGATTTTAATGAGTTTGAAACCTTAATAGAATACGATTTAGTCAACGATAGTCTTTATGGTCAATTTCAATGGAAATACACCGAATTTGATTCCAATAAAAATTGGCTAAATAGAGAAGTATATTTTAATGAAAAACTAACAAGTTTAGAAAAAAGAGAAATAAAATATCTTGCAGATTGATGTCATTTACCTCAACAGAAAAGCAAAAAATAGTTTAACTTTAGTCAGCTTAATTTTTACAGTTAATCAATATATAAACTCAAAAGGCCGCGATTAAATGAAATACTTCTCTGCTCGTCTCTATGAAAAAATGCTTAACTGTGCCATTGCTGAAGGCATGGTTGAAGACGATTTTAAAGACTGGAGGACTTCTTTAGAAGAGGCAAAAAAATTAGAAGTCATTTCTGCAGAAGAATTTTTAATTGCACACGAATTACTTGATGATGCGCTTGGTCCAGGATTTAGTGTCCGTGTTGGGCAACAAATGGTAATTGAAGATTATGGTGTATTAGGTCTATCTTGGCGCACGTGCTCTCGAGTGGGCGAAATTTATGAGCGGAGTGAACGTTTTTTTAAACTTCTATCTAACACTTTTGTATGGCAAACACAGATAGAAGGAGACATCTCTCATGTTATTCTTCATAGAGAAGCACATAGAAGAGGTATGGAACTATCTACAGAAGCAAGTCTATCGGCTACGGTTGTTGTTTTACAAGCCATGTCTGATCAAAAAATATTGCCAACTCAAGTCAGTTTTAAGCACAGTGCACCAAAAGATTTATCGAGTTTTCATAAAGCATTTAACTGTCCCATATTATTTGACCAAACTCAATATGCTATAAGCTATAAAACAGAAGATCTTAATTTAAGAACAGCCAAAGCTGATGCTAGTATTAATAATTATTTATTACAACAAGTTGATGAGAAAACAAAAGGCATTAAAATACCAGGCTCAAAATTTGTGCGCGACGTTGAATCTCTAATTAAAGATGCATTGCCTACTGGTATCCCAAGTATTTATCATATTGCCGATCTCACAGCAATGAGCAATCGTACACTCACCAGAAGATTGTCCGAAGCTGGTGTAACCTATAGGGACTTAATTAAAAAAACCCAAGAGTCTATTGCCAAAAATCTTCTCCGTAACACTGAACAAAGTATAGGTGAAATATCCTTTCTCACAGGTTTTTCAGAGCAAAGTGCTTTCAATCGCGCATTTAAGAAATGGACAAACCAAACACCACTAGAATTTAGAAATTCTAACCAGAAATAGCTTTTTGGCGTAAAATGTCAAAACCTTGTCTTTAAGTGTCAAAAATTCCCTTTGAACACTTTGCACCTTTGTATCATCAAATTAATTAACACAATTTAATGATGCTGACACTTGGGAAATTTTTAATAGGACTGATTGGGATACTTCTAGTAAACGTAATTAATAACTACGCTTCAAATGAGCAGTACAACGCATATACTACGGTAGCTAATCTATCAAACGAAACTATTACAGATTCTAAAACAACAGCCTTTCAAGTATTAGACAATAAATGTAACGTTTGCCATCGCAAACGTAATAAAAGATGCGTTTTCACGGCCAACAATATGGATTCTTGGGCTGATCGTATCAATACCCAAGTCTTTGTAAAGAAGCGCATGCCGAAAGGCAAAAATATAAAGCTCACCTCTAGAGAATATAAAGATTTACAAACTTGGATATCATCCACAAAAACTTCAACTCATGGAATTTAAACTAAAATTTATCGTATTTGTATTGGGCCTAGTATTTACTGGTCTAACTGCAGGACTTTGTTTTACTTGGTCTAATGCTGTTACACCTGGTATAGGACGACTTGATAACCTCGAATTCTTAAAAGCTTTTCAAGTCATGAATAGGGCTATCATAAACGGAACATTTCTAACTGTATTTTTCGGTCCTGTTATCCTATTATTTCTTAACACATATCTATTCAGAGATTACAGCACTAGTTTTTGGCTATTTCTAATGGCAGCAGTACTTTTTTTCGTAGGAATAGGTTTAGTAACCATTTTTGGTAATGTCCCTTTAAACGAAGTTTTGGATAAAACGAACCTTGAGATACTTTCAACAGCCGAGTTAGAAACGCTTAGAGAGAAATTTGAAAAGCCTTGGAACCAATTACATACTATTAGAACACTTTCATCAATTAGCGCCTTTTTGCTATTAATTATAGGAATACTCTATTCAAAATAATGCCATTCATCAATCAAAAAACGAACTGTTAATTTAAATCTTAAACATCATGAAAAAATTGAAGATCATAGTTATTGGGATTATAATATGGACTATTGGCGTTAGTATTTACTTACTTTCCTTTCAATTCCCAATTATAAAAAACACAGAATTACAAGCTAATATTTTACTGTCCTTAGGCATATTGCCGGTAGTATGGTTTGGAACAAAAGTATACTACAGAAAGAAAAGTACAACAAAAGGATATTGGTTAGGCTTAGTTTTCTTTTTAATTGCAACTACTCTAGACGCACTAATTACAGTTCCCTTTTTAGTGGCACCATATGGAGGAACGCACTACAGTTTTTTTACTGCTACCGGTTTTTGGCTCATAGGGTTAGAATTCATAGCAACGACAACTGCGTTTTGGTTCATCAAAGTACAAGGTAGAAATAATGCTGTTAAATATTAATGAACGAAATATCTATTTATAAAATTATATAACATGAAGAAAATCATCACAATCGCTGGAAGTAATAGCAAGACCTCTATCAACAAAAGTTTGTTGTTATATACATCGGGCCTATTAGAAGATGTTGAAGTCATTTCGATTGATTTGAACGACTATGAGCTTCCGATTTATGGCGTCGATTTAGAAGCTGAAAATGGTATACCGAAAGCAGCAAAAAAACTAAATGATCTATTAGATCTAGCTGATGGGTTCATCTTATCGCTAGCAGAACATAACGGTACGTATACAGCCGTATTTAAAAATACCTTAGACTGGTTGTCTCGTGCAAATATGAATGTATGGAGAGACAAGCCCGTATTTTTAATGGCGACTTCACCTGGTGGTCGCGGCGGTGCTACTGTATTGCAGGCCGCAGTCAACTACTTTCCGTTTTTAGGTGCTAAAGAAATTACAGATTTTTCATTGCCGAGCTTCTTTGATAATTTCTCAGATGGTAGCGTGTCTAACACAGAATTAAATAAGGATTTGACGCAAAAAGTTCAACTTTTTAAACGACACCTAAATATTCAATAAATCAAATAATAATAAATAATAAAAATTTAAAATCATGAAATCAGAAAACATTTTAGTTATCGGAGGTACAGGAAAAACTGGAAGCCGAGTTGCAAGAAATTTAACAAAACTAGGTCACAACGTGCGTGTTGTAGGGAGAAAAACAGCACCATCTTTTGATTGGGAAAATACTGACACCTACGACGCAGCTTTAAAGGATATGGATAGAGCTTACATTGTATACTATCCAGATTTGGCTGTTCCAGGTTCAAGAGATGCCATTACAACACTAACTAAAAAAGCCTTAGAAGCCGGATTAGAAAAAGTGGTATTACTGTCTGGTAAAGGAGAAACTGAAGCTGAAGCTTGTGAGGATATTGTTGCCAATTCTGGTTTAAATTACACCTTGGTAAGAGCATCCTGGTTCAATCAAAACTTTAGTGAAGGTGCATTCTTAGATTTTGTACAAGAGGGTACAGTGGCACTACCAATGCCTAATGCCGAAATACCATTTGTAGACGCCGATGATATTGCAGACGTTGTGTCTAAAGTTCTTATTGATGATACTTATAACGGACAAACCATAACAGTTACAGGACCTCAAAAAAGAACATTTAAAGAAGTAGTAGATATCATGGCTGAAGCTGCCTCGAAGCACATTCAGTATGTACCAATAACAATAGAAGAATTTAAAGATGGTATGCAAAAAGCAGGATTACCAGATTCTTATGTTTGGCTTTTTGGGTATTTGTTTAAAGAAGTATTAGGTAACCCTGATAACCAGGACGTTTCAAATGATGTTGCTAAAGTGTTAGGCAGACCTGCAAAGGATTTTGAGACCTATGCCCAACAAACAGCTGCTACAGGTATTTGGACTCAAGTCAGCGTTAAATAATTATAATAATTTAATGATGTCATAGCGATTTGAATTAAAATTCAAATCGCTATGACTGCTAAATACAGCATTCATTAATCAATCAATCAATCAAAACTCACAACATGCATTTATTTTTTAAACCTATTATTTTCAGTCTAGTAATATTCATTTCCTTTAGCGCCTTTACTCAAGATAGAAAGACGGAATTGTTTCATAAAATCGATACGTATTTAGAATCAAGCACAAAAAATGGTTTTTCAGGAACAGTATTAGTCGCAATAAAAGGAGAAGTTATTTTATCTAAAGGCTATGGTTGGGCTGATCGAGAAAATAAAATTCCTAATTCACCTTCAACCGTATTTAATATTGGTTCTATAACAAAACAATTTACAGCTTCCGCTATTCTTAAACTTGTAGAACAAGGAAAACTTAAAACATCTGATAAATTAATCACATATTTTCAGCAGGCACCTTCTGACAAGCAAGATATAACCATTCATCAATTGTTAACACACACATCAGGTATTTCTCATAAGACAGGAGGTTTTAGATATAACGAGGCAAGTAAAGAACAATTCTTAGAAGAATTTTTTGAATCAAAATTACAGTCTAAACCCGGAACAGAGCATTTATATGCTAACGCTAATTATATAATGCTAACTGCCATTATTGAAATTGTTTCAGGCCAAACATATAGTTCATTTCTTCATGAATATTTATTTAAGCCAACTCAGTTGGAGAGCACCGGTTATAAAAGTATCCGTTTTATTACAGATAGATTAGCACATGGCTATTACTATAACAGAAATGATGAGCAATGGACAGATTGGGGAACGACTCAACAACACCTTCCATACAATCATAACCATTGGTACAGTATAGGTAAAGGTGATATTCACTCCACCGTTGAGGATTTGTATCAGTGGCACGTCGCTTTAAAAAACAATATAGTTTTAACATCAGAAACCAGATCTCTTCAAGAAACACCATTTGTAGCTGAAAATGATGAGGACACATCATTTTATGGATACGGTTGGGCTATATTTCAAAGTGATAGAAACACTAAAATCGTTACTCATAACGGTAGTAATGGACTATATTTTGCTGATTTTGTAAGATTTATAGATGATGTTGTTGTTGTTATATATATGACAAACGCATTTCTTGGTCGTGAATCAGAATACGTTGCTAAAGAAATTGGTAATATCATTTTTGATGAAAACTACAACCCAACACCAATTTCCAAAAACATTTATGAATTAGTTCATGACTTTATGAAGACTAATCCATCTGAAAATGCGGAAAACTTACCAAAATATTTAAATCAAGCACTTAAAAATGAATTTAACGACCATGCTATACTCAATCGGCTCGGACACGCTAGATTAAAAAAAGAAGATAAACCAGGTTGGGCGTTAGAATTGTTTAAGCTTAATGTAAAGTTATTTCCAAACGATGGAAACTTATGGGATTCACTAGGTGAAGCCTATATCAAGTATAACGAAAAAGAAAAAGCTATAGAATGCTACAAAAAGGCTATTGAATTAGGTTATGAAAGGTCTAACATGACACTGCAAGACATACTGAAAAATAAACTTTTATCTAAAGTAAAGACAACACATTAAAATTTATAATGATAAATGAACAACGTTCTTTATTTTAGAATTTTCTAATCGGAATTTAAATCTCTTTAATTATCTTTGATTTAAATCGGGAATACACTGAATACATCAACATCAAAGACGAAATGAACCAACAGCCATTTGAAGAATTTGAGAACGAACTTACAGATATAGAAGAAGGCAAACTACTTTACCAAATTTGGTTTCAACCTAAAGAAACTTTAAAATACATATTAAAAAACTGCCCAGAAAAGTACATGATTGTTCTATTTATGCTGGGTGGAATTGTCGATGCCATCTCTAGAGCTTCGGACAAAGGTCTTGGAGACTCAAGATCTACACTTTCAGTTTTATTAATAGCCTTTCTATTTGGTGGTATATTCGGTTTAATCACAAATTTTATTTATGCTTGGGCGCTAAGTGTTACAGGACAATGGCTAAAAGGTAAAGCTAATGCCTCAAAATTTAGAACTGTTATTGCATGGTCTTTAGTACCATCAATAGCATCATTATTTCTAATAATACCAGAACTTATAATTTTAGGTGACGATTTATTCAAAAGCGAACCCATTGTTGATACTGCCGTAAACAGTATCGCTTGGTTTATTTTCGGCATTATGGAAATTACCTTAGGAGTATGGACAATAATTATTCTGGTTAAAGGTATAGCTATGGTACAAAACTTTACCATCGGTAAAGCAATTCTCAATATGATTCTCCCCATTTTAATTATCCTAGCACCTTTAATGCTTTTGCTTCTCATAGTATCTATATAAAATGTATAATCAACCTTTTAGATTTATATGAATAAAGCCCTTAAAGAATTTGAATCATCTATAAAGAAAAAACACAGTTTTCATTGGTGGGAACCGAATCATGAAGAAGATTTTAGAACCCATCTTCAGCAGCACATTTTTATTGCAATTGTTCTAAAAACGTTTGAGATTCTAGAATGGGATATCGTATACAAAGATGATACATCTGCCGAAGCTAAAAGACAAGGTGAATGGAATCGCTGGACAGAGAAAATTACTGTTTCTTACCATTATGGTACTGTAAAAGTAAAAAGTGTCTCACTAGGAAATGAAATGTGGGACAATGGCCGAAACTCAAAAAGAGTACGTTTGTTCATTCATGCGTTTAATGAAACTTTAAAAACCTATGATCGTGAGGCTCTAAAAAAACTAGAAGTTGAAATTGAGAAAGCGAATAATTGGGAAGACTATGATATCCCTACAAGCTTACCTCAGTCTCATAAAACAAGATCACCTAAATTGTGGATTCCAATTACCGGTGGCCTTATTTCTGCACTATTGTTAGGTGTTATAATTGCTACACTCACGCTTAATGGTGTTTACATCATGATACTTTTTGAATTTGGTGCAGGATTAACACTTATGTTTATGTTGAATCAGCTCATAAAAATGAGTAATTATACGTTTTATGACCATTTGCATTATATTTTGATTGGAATGATAATCTTAACCTATATCTCAAACCATTTTTTTCAATACCAAATTATAGTGTATAGGTACAATCTTGAACCATTTGGCTTTTGGGATTTTATGAAAGCAAGAATGAATACAGGTTTAGGATTTGATGATTTCAATACTGGTTGGGTAGGTTTATTAGTCAGTTGGGTTTTACAAATGATCTTTACCTACATTATTGCTATTCTAAGACTCTCATCAATGCTAATAAAATACCTCATCAATAGAGTACCAATGGAAGTTGTTGACTTTGCCTATTACCACATGGTGAAAGATAAAAAAGAAGAAGAAATCAGAGCAGAATTAACAAAAATGGGTTGGGATACCATACAAGATCAAAATGAAGTATTCGAAGTTTTCAGCGCTATTGAAGGTGCAAATGAGTTTAGACGTGCCTAAATACCTTTCAATAAATTCTCAAATTCATCCCTATTGGTGAAATTATTATTGCATCAAAAACAAATGAAACAATCACAATTCATTATCTTTAGTAAAAATGAGATGCCTGTCGTCATGGTTTTGTTGAAAAAAGCTAAACGCTAACAATTGTATCTCCAACGAAAAAAAATACTAACCGATATGAAACAATTACTTTTTGTCTTTACCTGCCTACTGCTATTATCATCATGTAATTCTTCAGATAGCACCGCAAAGAAAGACACAAATACCTCTGACTTAAAAGATACAACTAACAAAAAATCAGTAGACAAAACACATTTAGTACCCATTGATACAGATACTGCCTTAATCGCTACGGCATTAATGGCTGCACCAAAGGAAAGTAGAGATAACTGCACGGTTATAGGCTATAATATGGCTGGTGAGTTTGTGACTTTAAAAGAAGGAAATAATGAGTTTATAGTCTTAGCAGACAATCCCAATGATTCTGGTTTTAGTGCTGCATGCTATCACAGAGATTTAGAACCTTTTATGGCGCGTGGTAGAGCATTAAAAGCAATGGGCAAAAGCAGAACAGAAATCTTTGAAATTAGAGAGGAAGAAGCCAAATCTGGTAAATTGGATATGGGGAAACCAGGATCTACCCTACACATTTACTATGGGCAAGATGCATTATATGATCCAAAAACGTCTGAAGTAGATGGTGCTATTTACAGATATGTGGTGTATTTACCGTTTGCAACTTCAGCATCAACAGGACTACCTGAACAACCAATAAGCTCCAATCATCCTTGGATAATGAATCCAGGTACACATAAAGCGCATATTATGATATCGCCTAAATCAGATAAAAATTAATTTCTTAGGATTATGTTAAGTGATGCCTCAGCACATTGCATAAATAAGTCTAGTAATATGAAAACAGAAAAACCAAAAAAATTCAAAAAAAGCTTTTTCTTCGGATTGATTGTAGGAGCTATTGGCTACGGTATTTTTAAGGCATTCATTTGGCCTTTATTTTCTTAAAAATTATTAATAGTTGGGTATGACAATTGACAACCTAAAATCAAATGTACAATGGTGGGAAAGCAAAAGATGGATTTATAATTTACTGGTAGGCCTAATAGGAATTGTAGCAATTTATTTCGCAATTTCTGAAAAACCATATGATTGGAAAATATTGGATACTCTAAGTGTTCTATTTTGGGGCATCGGTGCTAATCTCTTTTATTCCTTTGGCACATTAATAGAACTGTTTGATTGGTATTATTTTAACAATAAACTTTCCGTAAAGAAACTGAGGTTACTCTTTTTTATATTAGGAACAGGTTTTAGTTGTTTATACTCGTTTTGGTTTGTAATGGTGACTCATTTTGGTGCTAATTGGTAAATAAAAGTGATCAATTTAGATGTTGTAGAGTTTTCAATTTACTATATTTGAGAAAGGTATTTATCACTTTGTAGTTGTACAGTTTGTGAAACATAATATTGGAATCATATATGCTTCTGTTGACGGACACACCAAAAAAATTTGTGAGGCGCTCCAACAGACATTAAGTAAAGAAAATCTTTCCTCAGAATTGCACCATATAGACCATTTAGATTTTAATATTTCAGAGTATAATACCATAATTATTGGTGCTAGTGTACGGTACGGTAAACACAATAAAAACATCATTAATTTTATCCAAAACAATGCAAAACAACTTAATACCCTAAACACAGCTTTGTTTTCGGTGAACCTTGTGGCAAGGAAAGAAGAAAAGAGTTCGCCTACTACAAATCCATACATGATTAAACTATTGGAATCCATTAATTGGAAAGCTGACTTTATGGAAGTGTTTGCTGGTAAGTTAGATTATAAGTCCTATGGTTTTTTTGATAAATTAATGATAAAACTCATCATGAAGTTTACCAATGGCCCAACTACAACTGATGAACCTATCGTTTATACAAATTGGGAAAAAGTACATACTTTTGGAATGAAGATTGCTGACCATATTAAAACACTTAGCTAAAAAATGAAATATTACTTATACCTTATATTAATGCTAGTCTGTATGTCAACCTACGGACAGGAAACTGCTATGTTCGACAGAAGTTTTCATAAGAAAACAGATGACCCAAGGAGTAAAAACAAAAGAGAATATACGGTAACAGATAGCCTGATAACGGTAAAAGATTACAAAAAATCAAGGTTATATAGAACCGGAGAGTTTTATGGGTTCACCGATCTTGAAAACTTAGATGAATTTATTTGGTACAACTCAAACGACCAATACGATAGAAACCCTAATCTTAGAGTTACTAATAGAAAAGGATATGTTAAGTACTATAATATAAAAGGTAATGTCACCAAAGAAATTCTCTATGATGAAGACAAAACCAAATACCTACAAGTTTGGTATGATAGTATTCCTTATTTGGTTGAAGGCACCGGAAAAATTGAACTTGAGTTTAAATCGGTCAATGAAAAATTAGTGCGTATTTTTAAAGATTCTACTGAGACAGAAGGTTATTTAATCAGAACACTTAAAAAGGATACCATTCATATTAAAACAGATACTGACGCTTATCCGAAAACCGGTTTACGTCCATTCTATCAAGATTTAGCCGAGAATGTAAAGTACCCAGGTTTTGCACAGTTGTTGGGTATTGACAAAAGAATTACTATAGAATTTATTGTTGACGAAAACGGGAATCTTACAGATTTTAAACCACTGAACAAAGAAAGTTTAAACTTTGAAAAGAAGGCCATAAGAAAACTTGAAAGAATGCCAAAATGGATTCCGGCAACGTTTAATGGTAAAAATGTAAAAACTCGTTTTAGGATACCGTTGACGTTTAAATTTGACTAATAGACATTACTGCAAATAATTAATGCAATTAAATCAATTGCAAACTAACCACACAAGGACTATCTTTATGAAGTCAATACTTATGTTATTGACAACTTTCTAAAAGATATTAGCCTTATGAATCAACGCATTGTAATTATCTCAATCGTTCTTCTTCAACTTTGCTTTGGTTGCAAAGAAAAAGAAAACAAAGACCTTCCTAACAAGGACGAAAAACCAGAATGGACAATCGATTTCTTTGACGACTTTGAAACCTTTAATGCAGAGCATTGGCAAGACCAAATGATCTGGGTGAATAATGAGAATCATTGCTATGTACCTAATGGTAAATATAATACTAGAGAAGTAAGCAATGGTACACTAAAGCTGAGAGTTATTGATCTTGGTGAAAAGCAACCATGTGATAATTTAGATGTAAAAACTGGTGCGCAACATCCAGAAACTCAATATGTAGCTGGGCGAATTATTTCAAAAAATCGTAAGGAATTTATTAAGGGAAAATGGACGGCACGCTTAAAAGTTGAGAATAGTGGTCAATCAGGTATGTTTCCTGCTTGGTGGTTACTTGGTGCAAGAAATAACGAACCGCCAATTGAAGATGAAGATGAAACAGTATGCTGGCCATTAACTGGCTCTGGTGAAATTGATGTTTTTGAACATCATAGTGATGGTGGACCAAATCATTATGCCGCACGTGCTATTGTGAACCTTGGGGAATGTCAAAGTGGAGATTGGCAAGGTAAAATGTTAGTTCAAGAAGCTGAGTTAGGTGAATTTCATGATTATTCTGTAGAATGGGACGGAAAAGACTTGGTATTCCGCTTAGATAATGAAGAAGTGTATAGAGCCAAAGATCAAGGCGATAATTTCCCTGAGCCATTGTTCGCCATTCTAAATTTTGCAAAAATTAACGATGCACCAATGACTCAAAATTGGGAAATGGAAGTTGATTGGGTAAAGCATGAATTTAAAACCAAAAAATAGAACCATGACCTTTAAAAAAACGTATAAAGCACTTATAGTCCTTTCATTCATAATAACCATTGTCCTAACCTCTTGTCTATCGCAACATGAAGCTAATACTAACACATCAATCACAGAGGCTGAAATTAAAATAGCTAAAGACCTTATTCAGGGATCATTTGATGATTTGTGGGCAGGTGGAGATTCTACAAAAATAATGTCTTACCATACCGATGATTTTATCATCTTAGAACAAGGTGAAATTTGGGACAATGAAAGAATTAAAACCTATATGCGTGGTATGGTATCAAATCCAAACCGTGCTAAACGCACTAATAAGATGGAATATATTTCTATTGATAAATATGGACCATCAATCCAAATTGCATACTATAACTACGCTGAATTTACCCAAGCAGATACACTTGTCGGAAAGGCAAAATGGCTCGAAAGTGCCCTTGCAGTGCCAACGGATGATGGCTGGCGATTAAAAATGATGCACTCTACAAGAGCAAGAGATTAAAATCATATGTAATTCATACCAACTCAAATCTTATAATTATGAAGTCTGCTTTATTTATCCTTACCATTTTATGCCTTAATACGACAGTTTTTTGTCAAGAAAAATGTGAAATAACAGAAGTATACGCTCAAATTTTCACGATAACAAAGGAGACTTTTCGCGATCGGGAATTTCTAATGAAAAAGGTAAATCCAATAGATTCTTCATCTTGTTTTTCTAAATTAATCAATGAGAATATCCGTTACATTGATTACTTAAGAACTCATTTTACTGATAACTCAAAAAATGAGAAACTAAAGGCCATAAAGGATTCTATAAAACTTCAACGGACTTACATAAAGCATTTAAAAAATGATAGTGTTTTTAATAGTGTCATGCAAAAGCTAACAAAAAAAACACCTAATGATAAGTCATTTGTTGCAGATACCATATCAACTGATGATCTTATGAATATTGCAGTAAAGTTTTTTTCAATTAAGGGTATTACCCAAGAAGGCTACTATGAAGGAAAGGTCTGTGTTGGTATCAATGGGATAAAACTTACTGAACCTATAAGACAACCTCATGTTGAGGCTTTTTGTTTCACTACTATATTGAATCATCTTAATTCTGAAGAGTATAACCTATATAACGAATTTGTTAATGGTATAAAAGCTTTATACACGCTCAACTTAGGCATTGATGCTAACCAAAGACTTTTAAGAGCGCAAGGTGCAATGTTTATGTATATGCGAAATAATGAAATACTTAAAAAAGCACTTCTAGCTACTTACAGAAAAAAGAAGGACTTTCTACCTTTTGTTCTAACCTTAGAATAGAACTAATTTTTAGCAATGCTATTTTATTAACTACGATGACCAAAATCATAAAACACTAATTAAATATTCATTAGTTTTAGTAGTTAATTAATCGTACGATGAAACTTATTGAAGTTACACCAGAAAACGCTTTACAAGAGACATTTTTTTGTATTAAGGATACCAAACGTCATGGCTTTAAGGACAAATATAATTGGTTTAACAAACGCCATAAAGAAGGTATGCGCATTAAAATTCTAAAAAGTTATGCGGACAAGATGCTCGGATTCATTGAGTATGTACCAGCAAAATTTGCTTGGCGCCCTATTGAAGGTGATAACTACATGTTTATACATTGCATCTATATCTATTCTAAAAAAGAGCGCCAAAAAGGCTATGGTGCTCTATTACTAAAAGATGCTGAAAATGAAGCGAAAGCAAATGGATTAGACGGACTTTGCGTTATGACAAGTGATGGCGGTTGGCTAGCAAACAAATCATTATTCGAAAAGAATGATTTTCATCAAATTGAAACTAAGGACAGATTTCAACTTCTGGCGAAAACTTGGAATACCGCCGCCTTACCACCAAAACTAATAGATTGGCACGCAGAACAAAAAAAATATAAAGGATGGCATCTTTTATATTCAGATCAGTGTCCTTGGAATGAAAAGTCTGCAGAGGCCATTTTAAATCTAGCAATGGACGTAGGACTAGATATGACACTTACTAAAATTACGTCAGTGAAAGAGGCCAAAGCAGCACCTTCCGGTTTTGGTGTCTTTAACTTATTAAGAGATGGGCGACTTATTGTAGACCATTATATCAGTAATACAAGATTCAAAAACATTCTTAAGAAAGAACTCAATTTAAAAGTATAATATTATGGAATTGCAAGATTTAATAACCTTCTTCGGATATATGTCTCTAATTAACTTTGGTGTGCTTTTATTTAGTTTCACCATAATCACTATATCTGGTAAATGGGTGCATCGTTTGCATGGTAAGATTTTTAATATACCTGAAGAGACCGTTGGTAAATCCTTATATCTAACCATTGCTTTTTATAAAATTCTGATTATTCTTTTCAATGTAGTACCTTGGATTGTACTAAAATTAATGGCTTAACTTTAAGGAATTAAACACGCTTAAGTATTGAATTTATTAGACTATTGCGTTTCTTTAAGACATCAAGGCCTCAACAAAAACGAGATTAAAGCCAAATTAAAAGAAAAAGATGTTGATAGTATTCAAATAGAGCACTATTTGAAAAAGTCTGATGAGATCTATTTAAATCAACTTGTAAATAATAAACAAAAGCAAAAGTCTAAAACCACCTTGGATCGCAATATTAAAACTGTGCTTTTAATATTGAGCCTTTTACTTCTGGTCGTTGCATTTTATGGCTACGCCACCATCGGACTAATAGGTCTATTTGCTATTTGGAGCATAGTTGATTATGGTTCGTATAGAAAATAAACTAACCAAATATCATAAGACATAATAAAAATAAAGCCACTGCATTAAAAGTAGCATCAAGGCTTGTTTCTCTTAAATTTCCGTGATAGGAAAATATTTACAATTTTCATATATTTGAGAGAATACCAATATCTAGACAGTTTTTCTGATAAAGAATTTCAGTCTTATTAAACACCTTTTTGTTCATGGACCAATCATTAAAAGACATTTGTAACTCTAGTAAAACTAAGTTTGATTTAACATCGGCTTCAGATCAGACTTATTTATACGACCTTATTGAGACTATTAAGGACTACCCTATAAGTGATATTCTTGAGCTTGGTAATGATAAAAACTCGCCTTTAGCATTTAGAATGGCAGCGAAAATTGCTGATTCTAAAAAATATATTGATGACTCAAATCATAAGCTAAAAATAGGTGTGGTATATGCCATGTGGGGCGAACAAAATAGACTAAAGAAAAGAAGCGACGATAATCCTAATGGCGAAGATTCTTTAAACGTTAAAGTGAATCAGTTATCATGGCTTTTGAAGGACTCTAATATAGAATGGAAACTCTATGCTGTAGATGATGGTTGTCCTCATGGCAGTGGAGATTTAGCAGAATCTATACGTAAGTCTTCAGAATACGCAGATCAAATTGAAGTTTTATTTCTAGAAAAAAACTTACCATCCACTAGTCAACCTTTGAAAAATTTAAAATCTGCTGACGACTCTAGAAAAGGTGGCGCTATTCTTTTAGGTTGTGACAAAGCACTAAAGGATAATGTAGATGTTGTTATTTATACGGATGCTGATAATTCGGTGCATTTATCTCAAATAGGATTGCTGCTAAGACCTCATCTTGAAGCTGGACATAACGTTGTTTTAGGAAACAGAAAGGACCCAAATGCCGTATTAGTAAAGCAAGAGAACCGTTGGGGAATTGGTATTAAAGCCTTAAGACATATGCAACGCATGATTGGTGTTAATATTTTTTCTCGTAACATTAGGGACTCACAGGCTGCATTTAAACTATATCATAAAGATATCGCTACAGAAATCTTGAAAAACCCTTCTGTTTTTGACTTCTCATTCGACTCAGATTGGATTGCCTGTGTTATTGGAATGGGTGAAGAATTTGCAATGGTTCCTTTTGCATTTGTGGACTCATTTGCTGAGTCTGCATCCATAGTTCAAGGCCCTATGACAACTTGGGAAACCCTTTTAAAAGGCTTAATAACTGCGCTTAGAGCTAGAGGAATTGATCATAATGAAGATATGGCAAGAGTTGTGATGGAACATATCGAAACACATCACGACCTAGATCTTCTTATAAATGATTTACCAGAAGAACTTGTTGATGCTGAAGATAAAGACCTTGGTGATCCTAATGTAATGTCACCAAAAGCTATGGAGGATTGGATTATCAGCAAAAAGAAAACAAGCTAAATGTTAGAACACAATCTTAATCGCAACCTAAATACGTCATATTTTATAGTAGTAGATTAAGTATCTCATGGCATTTTTAAGAAGAATACGCGATTATATTGAACGAGAAATGTTTCTAAATGAGCTATATGACGATGCTAGGAATCTAGATCATGTGTTACTCGCCAAACGGTTAGAACTACTTAACAACATAGCAACACCACTTTTTAGAGATATTGGCTTAAACCATTGGAATGGCAAATACCAGTGGTACAGTGATTTTAATTCGGAAGGTATAAAGCATGTTATTGAATTTAATTTACTCAAAGGTTTTTCAGGTGGTTTCACATATGGTAATTGCTACAATTTTGTACCAACATTTTCTGGCAAAAAATTAATACATCACCGCACAGAAAAATCAACAAAGCTTATCTATTATAAACGATCAGACCGTTGGCAAAATGCAATTGAAACTCATCGACCTATAAATCCTGATCGTATAAATACCGCCAATGCAAAGAAGTTTCAAAAAACCTTAAAATACGTTCTTAAAAAAAACATTACACCTTTTAACACGTGGTTTAAACAAAATAGCACCATTGATGACAATATTTTATCACTAAAGAAAGAATTACTTCACCCATCACAAGAAGCAGGAATACGGATCATTTCAGACGAGTATATATTAGCATTCTTGTACAAACAAAAAGAAGATTTAACTAACGCCGAACATTGGATGCAAGAGCACTTTAAAAAAGGGGTTCATAATGACATTCAGATGGAATTGTTAATGAAGCGATTAAAAAATTAAAAGAGTTTGAAAAAAAGATCTTATAAACTCATATGGTCCGAAGAATTTAATATTGATGTTCTTAACTCAGATATTTGGTCTTTTGAAGAAGGTGAAGTTCGTAATAATGAAAAACAATATTACACCAAAAACCGAAATAAGAATTGTCGAATTACAGACGGAAAACTCATTCTTGAAGCACATAAAGAAGACTACAAAGGATATCAATATACATCCAGCAGTATCATAACAAAGCATAAAAAAGAATTCCTCTATGGCAGAATTGAGGTTAGTGCTAAATTACCGCAAGGTAAAGGCATTTGGCCAGCTATATGGATGTTGGGTACAAACATAGATGAGATACATTGGCCTCTATGCGGTGAGATAGATATAATGGAAAATGTTGGCTACGATCCTAACAAAGTACATGGTAATATTCATACAAAGGCATTCAACCACAATTTAGAAACTAATAAAGGAGCTTTTATTGAAAATGATACGTTGCACGAAAAGTTTCATCTTTATGCCATTGACTGGACTGAAGATCAAGTAGATTTTTATTTTAATGATACTAAGTATTTCAGTTTTTATTATGACAAAAAAAATGACATCAAAACTTGGCCATTCAGTCAACCGCACTATTTACTTATTAATCTTGCCGTAGGTGGTTTTTGGGGTGGAAAAGAAGGTATTGATGATTCTATTTTTCCACAAAAGTATATGATTGATTTTATAAAGTATTATGAAATTATCTAGGTTGCCTTACAAAGAGTTTATTTATTCTTCTCCTCTATCCATTTACTCAAATACTTGGTGCTTTGCAAAGTCTGATGTTGCAAGATATTCCCTATAAAATTGTTTTCTCTATGTGTTTTAAGTGTGCCTCTTAAATTAGATACTTTTGCGGCGAAGCCTTCACTAAATTGAGAGGTATTAAACCTATCATTTATAACTTTAAAACCTTTGGCTTGTTTGGTATTCCAAACACTTGCATCAGTATAAAGCGAAACCGCCTTTGTAGCAAACGCTCTAACATCATCAATCACAAATCCGTTAGGTTCTAATTCACCAAACATACCTTCAGAGGCAATTGTTGACATCATACATGGTGTTCCATTTTTCATGGCATCAAAAAGTTTACCTTTAAGACCTGCGCCAAAACGTAAAGGAGCTAGACAAACTCTATAATGTTGCATCACTTCATTAACATTCTCAACAAAACCTTTTATTAAAAAGCCATCCTTATCATTACGCAACTGGGTAACTTTCTGAGGCTCATACGCGCCATAAATATGTAATTCTGCCTTTGGAAGTTTCGCTTTAATTAATGGCCATATCGTTTGTTTTAAGTATAACACATTATCATAATTTGGTGGATGCAAAAAATTGCCAATAGTCATAAAGTGTTGTCGTTCTTCAAAAGCTGGCAGATGGTTTGTGTTTTCTTCAGTAATCTTATCTAACAAAAACGGTAAATAGTGTAGTAAGCTATCATCAATACGAAACTGATTTCTAAGAATATCTATTTCAGCTTCAGAAATCATTATACTTAAATCACTGCGATATATACTAGCTATTTCTCGCTTTGTTGTATCATTTTGAAGTAATTCTACTGATAATTCAGTATTGGCTTTTAAAGCTTGTTCCCTAGCCTTTCTTAAGCCATGAAAGTCTTCTGTGTCTAAAATTCGAACTGCCTTGGGACATTGCTCAGCTATTCGCCAACCATATTGTTCTTCAATCATAAAGCGATCGAATACGACAATATCAGGATTCAATTCTGCAACAAAGGCATCGAACGTACTATCATTTAACTGAATCTCTGTAGTCTCAACATTGATAGCATTTAGATTGTAAGTCTTGTCAGAGATTTTAGCAGCGCAAGCAAAAACAATATCATAAGCTTGACTTTGAAATTGCTCAATAATCTGCAACATTCGGCTTCCTGCTGCTGAGCTATCTGGCTCAGGCCACACGAAACCTATGATTAATAACTGTTTTGTCATTAATTTGATACTTTACAATCTGATTGAGACAAAGATTAAATGCATCTTTTAAGGCTATTGTGGTTCCTTTAAAAACGCATATTTAATGCGAGCTGTTTGCACCCATTTTTCAACGGACTCAATCTGTTCCTTTGTTAATTTAGCATCACTATGCGTCCAAGTGTAACTTGGTAAAGGCATGTGTCCTTCTTCTACTTCTTCGGCTAGCTCTTCTAATTTATGGTCTTTCTTTTTATCGGAGTAATCATCCCACTTTGAAACATTAAAATGTCCCTTGCCATGTTCTATATGATCATTTAACCAATAATTTACTGGTGTAATATTGTTATACCAAGGATATCTTGTATGATCGCTATGACAATCTAAACATGCATTTTTAAGTATGAGTTTCACATCTTCTGGTGGATTGGTGTCTTCAAAAAACGCCTCTACAGACGCCAAATCACCTTCATTTTTCTCAGGGCCAAAAAACTGGGCAATAACTAATACAACTAAAAGTACAATACCTATTTTCTTCAGAGATTTTTTTATCATGGTTTTTTACTATTTTACGTCGGTTAAAATAACAAAGGTTTTGACAAAAGACCAACTTTATAAAGAATTAAATTACGTCAATCACTCTAGAAAGAAACGCCTTTTCTACGCCAACATGGTAATAGAAAATCCTAATTTAATAGCACCATTACTAGAAATTCTCTTTGAAGTAGACGATAAAATATCTTGCAGAGCAGCATGGGTTTTTGAGTTTATGTGTGGTGAGAAGTTAGAGGCCATCATCCCTCATTTAGATGTCTTTACTGCAAATGTATCTAAAGTTCATTTAGATCCGGCTGTGAGACCAATGGCAAAGATTTGTGAATATCTCATCAAAGCTTTCTATGCTAAGAAACCATCTAAAATAAAATCGGCTTTGACTGAAAAGCATAAAGAAAAAATTATTGAAGCCTGTTTTGATTGGATGATAAATGATGAAAAAATTGCACCAAAGGCATACTCTATGAATGCTTTATATCTTTTAGGTTCTGAATACGATTGGATACATCCGGAATTGGCGTTGATTTTAGAGCGCGATTTTCAGATGCAAAGTTCGGGTTTTAAAGCAAGAGCAAGACATATTTTAAAGAAAATAAAGTCCAAAATTATGGATTAGTTAAGTGTAAAAAACTTCTAACCCCTAACTTCTTACTTTATACTTACTTTGTTATCTTTGAAGCTTTAAAATTTTGAACTCAGATGGCACTTTCACAACTTAATGCAATTTCACCAATTGATGGCAGATACAGATCAAAAGTAGATGCTCTAGGTAACTATTTCTCTGAAGAAGCTCTTATAAAATATAGAGTCCTCGTTGAAATAGAGTACTTTATTGCATTATGCGAATTACCATTACCACAATTAGCGTCTGTTTCTAATACGCTTTTCGATAGTTTGAGATCTATTTATAAAGATTTTACCGTAGAAGATGCTACTGCAATAAAAAACATAGAGAAAGTCACAAATCATGATGTTAAAGCTGTTGAGTATTTTATTAAAGAAAAATTTGATGCTTTAGGCTTATCTGAATATAAAGAGTTCATTCACTTCGGATTAACATCTCAAGATATCAATAATACTGCAATTCCGTTAAGTATTAAGGATGCCATGAATGATGTTTATGTACCAGAATATCTGACATTATTAAAGAAAATTGAGGAATTGGCTGGGGACTGGGCAGAAGTTTCGATGTTAGCAAGAACACATGGTCAACCTGCTTCACCAACGCGTCTAGGAAAAGAAATCCTGGTATTTGCGACAAGATTAAAAGAACAATTTAATTTATTGAATGACATACCAAGTGCTGCTAAATTTGGTGGTGCAACTGGTAACTTTAACGCGCATAAAGTAGCATATCCAAATATTGACTGGAAAGCTTTTGGAACCAAATTTGTACAAGAAAAATTAGGTCTACAACACTCATTCCCAACAACTCAGATTGAGCATTACGACCATGCAGCAGCTTTATTTGATACTTTAAAACGTGTAAATAATATTATTATAGATTTAGATAGAGACATTTGGACCTATGTTTCTATGGACTATTTTAAACAAAAAATTAAAAAAGGAGAAGTTGGTAGTTCAGCCATGCCACATAAGGTGAATCCTATTGATTTTGAAAATAGTGAGGGAAACCTAGGTATTGCTAATGCTATTTTTGAACATTTGGCTGCAAAACTTCCGATTTCAAGATTACAGCGAGATCTTACAGATAGTACTGTTTTAAGAAATGTTGGTGTGCCTTTTGGACATACTATTATAGGATTTAAATCTACATTAAAAGGCTTAGGTAAGTTATTATTAAATGCTTCAAAATTTGAAGAAGACTTAGAGAATAACTGGGCTGTTGTTGCGGAAGCGATTCAAACCATATTAAGGCGTGAAGCTTATCCTAATCCATATGAAGCTTTAAAAGGTTTAACGAGAACCAATGCCGCAATAAACCAAAATTCTATTTCGAATTTTATTGATACCTTAGAGGTTTCTGATGCAATAAAAGCTGAATTAAAAAGCATAACACCAAGTAATTATACAGGTATATGAGTTTAGTCTCATTAAATAAAAATACGATAGCCTTAATTGTAGTAAGTATCATTGCCATTGCATTTTTTGTGTGTGGAATGCTAGACATACTCGATTATGTTATTGTGAAGGCACTTTTATTTTTGGGTATAGCTACAATATCAATAATAGCATTTGTTTCGGGTATAAATAATGCAACAAAAAATCGCTCTAAAGATTAACTCGAGAGCGACCTATTAACATTCTAAATAACTGTCAGTTTATTTAAAAAAATCTGTAATTCCATTTAAATTGGCATCTTCAAAGTTCATATCCTTTAGCGCCGATTGAAGCGACATTAGTTTTCCTGCGTTCATATCATCACCTAATACTCTTGCAACTAAAAAACCTTTATCATTGGCATTTGCAAATACAATGAGCTCATCTATGCTGTCTACATCACCTATAAAATTCACTGAAAATTTACCATCAGTGCTATTTCCCCCACGCATTAATTCCTCGTACTTCTCATTCTTAAGTATCACCTTAACTTTTTTCAGTTCTTCTTTATACTCTTCAATATTATCTACATCAACTTTAAATGCTAATACATTTAATTTGTCGATAGATTCATAAGCTTCTTTTTGCTCATCAGTAAAATCAACGTTTTCAACATTAATTAAACTCGTTGGTAAATCTGCAGAAATAAAACCTGGTTTAAGCTCATTGTCCACAAAATACGTTTGCAATGATGGTCCTTGATTGCAGCTTGTAAAAGCCACAACCAAAGTCAGCATCGCGATTATTTTTTTGATTGATTGTTTCATGGTATACTTATTATTCACCAGCTTTTTCTAATTGCTCACCACCTGGAATATCCATTGTTTTTGTAATCTTAGAGATTTGTCTTAAATCTATATCACCTGTAAGTGTCAATAAAACAGTTTCTATTTCACGTTTTTTGCCATTAATTTCAATGTTTTGACCTTCAGTTACCTCTTTAAGTCCACTTACAAACATTAATAATTCTTTTACGTGATTCTCATCTTTACCTTCTAAAACATAAAACTTTACAGTTTGACCACCATCTTTAATTCTCATTAACTCTTCTAAATCTGAAGACTTAATATATTTTGCCACAGTAGCCTTCATGTCAGCAGAGATCTTTTCATCACCTGTGGTAAACACTTTAAGACCTGTGATTTTCTTGATCATTTCTAAAGTTTCTTGTGCTTCAGGATCATCCATATCCATATCGATACTTGCGATCATCTTAAACATCTTCTGATTTACAATTACAGATGTTACCTCTTCTAAATCTTCATACTTATCAAAGATACTTTGAGCGCCTGATAACATTGGTGCTGCAATAAGTGCTAGAATAATTACTATTTTTTTCATGATTTCTTGTTTTGTGTGTTTTACTTGTTCTTTAAAATTCTACTTGTTTGTTTGTTAAATTCACTTAGTCTATTGACTTGCGATACACCACTATTAAGATTATCGCTAACTAGAGCTAAGTTGGTCATTTGTGCTTTACCTTCATTCATGCCTAGAGAAATTAAACTTAAAGCTTCCATGGTTTGATTGTATGTTTCCATGGCTATCTGCTGTTGTCTGATTTCTTCCTCGGAAGGCCCTAGAAGTTGAGGCACCATAAAACCTAGCATTAGAACTGCAACTGCTGCGACAGAAATCCATTGATACAATTTTGTTCTCTTAGGTTTTAATGGAACGTCTTTAGTATACTGTTCGTTTTGCGCTTCTGAGAAGTATAAAAATAACGGCTTGTAATGCTCTAAATGTGGCGCTACATCTTCACTTTCAAAATAAGCTCTTAATTGTGCTTCCTCTTTAAGTGTGGTCTCTGCATTATTATACTTTTCTATAAGTGTTTCTATATTATTTAATACCATAACGATGTGTATTAGTCAATTTTTCTCTTATTGTTTTTCTTGCTCTTGACAGATTAACTCTTATCGCAGTTTCATTCATTTCTAGCATTTTAGCTATTTCTGAAAATTCATACTGTTCAATATCTCTTAGTTGTACTATCATCCTTTGTTGTTCTGGTAGGTCTTCCATAATCTTTGAGACCCAACTCATACTATCTTTTGCTTCTACTTGTTTCTGTAATGACGAACTATTGTCGGTATAATTACTATGTACGATTTTTAAATTTTGTGCTTGTTTAGATTTTAATCTGTCCAAACAAAAATTCTTAGTCATTGTCATTGAAAAAGCTTCCACATTTTTATATTCACCAATCTTTTCTTTGTTCCGCCATAATTTTAATAATATTTCTTGCGTAGCATCTTCAGCTTCTTCTTGAGAAACTAGTAAACGTTTCGCTAAACGAAACACCTTATCTTTAAATGGCATTACTAAGCTTACAAAATCTGTTTGCTTCATTACTTTTTTGATTGGTTGGCGACTACCTTTTTATTGGTCTTCATAACTACGACGAGAGACATTACATTTTGTTACAAACTTTTTTTTATTAATAATAATGTAAGTAAATTTAAAGTCTTATCGACTATTAAAAACAATTGCGCAAACTATGAAAAAGTTATTATTGTTATGTGTTGTACTCACCACATTTATGAGCTGTTTTGAAGATATGGATGACAATGCCATTTCTAGTACAGACGTTAAGGATTTTGTATGGAAAGGCATGAATGCCTACTATCTCTACAACGGTCCAGATCAATCACCAAATCTCACAAATGATAGATTTGGTATAAATGGTATACAAAATCGTTATGAAAAACCAGAAGAGTATTCAGAGTTCTTAGATGGATTCGATACACCTGAAGCATTATTTAACGCACTTACATTTGATGATTTAGATGAATTTAGTGTTATTGTTCCTAACTATTTTGATGTTTTAAATGCCCAACAGGGCACAATTTTATCTAATGGTCTAGAATTTAGATTATACTTTGTCCCTGGTAGCACAACTGAAGTCTTTGGTGCAATTACATTAGTTTTAAATAATAGTGTGGCTGATAATCTTGGTTTAACACGTGGACAACTTTTTAGAGCAGTGGATGGAGTAAACCTAACTAATAACAATTTTAATGAGCTATTAAGTCAAAATACATATACACTTAATTTTGCAGATTATGGCACCAACGGTACGTCTGAAGTTGATGATGATACTGTAACTTTAAATGGTAATAGCACAAGTTTAACTAAAGAAAATTACACTGAAAACCCTGTACATATTGTAGAAACGTTGAGTTTTGATGGCATCAACGTTGGCTATTTAATGTATAACGGTTTTGTTAGAAATTTTGATAATCAATTAAATGATGCCTTTGGTCAGCTTCAAGCTAATGGTGTGCAAGAACTTATATTAGATCTTAGATATAATGGTGGTGGCAGTATACAAACAGCAGCCTATTTAGCGAGTATGATTACAGGACAATTTAATGGTGAGGTGTTCTCAAAATTATTTTTCAATAATAATCAAGAATCCAGTAACAGAGATTACGAATTTACCAGCGGTATCATTAATGGTCCTGCGATTAATAGCTTAAACCTTAATAAGGTATATGTATTAACATCTGACAGATCGGCTTCTGCTAGTGAATTAATTATAAATAGCTTAAGTTCATACATAGACGTTATTCATATTGGAGATTTTACAGCAGGTAAAACACAGGCAAATAGATTATTTTTTGATTCAGCTAATTTCGAGGGTAATGATGTTAATGTTGGTCATACTTATGGTATCATCCCTTTAATTGCGAATTCTACTAATGTCAACGATGAATTGGTACCTACAAATGGTTTGGAACCAGATATTACTCTTACTGAAATGCCAGGTAATCTTGGTACTTTAGGCACATCATCAGATCCGTTATTGGCTGCGGCTATTGTGGAAATCACAGATAGTGACAGAACTTCTCTAAATCCAAACTTAAGAGGCATAGAAGAACTAGATTCTAGCAGACTAAGGTCATTTATTGATGGTCTTATGTTTGAAGACTAAAAAAGACTGAACGATCACATAGTTTTTTATTTCAATATGACCCACAAAACCTATTTTAATTGGAGTTCTGGGAAGGATTCTGCATTGGCGCTGTTTTATTTATTACAAAATAAAAAGTACTCTATTGAGAAACTCCTTACAACCACTAATGAAGCGACTGAACGAGTCACTATGCACGGGCTAAGAGAGGAGTTACTTATTAAACAAATAGAATCTATAGAAATATCATCTCATATTATAAAGCTTCCTAAAGAACCCTCAATGGAAATTTATAATGATCTTATGACAGATACTCTAAATAGTCTTAAAAAAGAAGGTTTTACACATGCTGCTTTTGGAGATATCTTTTTGGAAGATTTAAGAATGTATAGAGATGCACAATTATCTGCTCAAAATATTGAAACCATTTATCCACTTTGGAAAAAAAACACATCTCAACTTATTAATGAATTTATAGAATTAGGCTTCAAAACCATAGTCGTTAGTGCTAGTGCTAAATATTTTGATAAACGTTTTGTTGGTACTATCATAGACAAAGATTTTATAGATAAGTTACCTAAAGATGTCGACCCATGTGGGGAAAACGGTGAGTTTCACACCTTCTGTTTTGATGGTCCGATATTTAAACAACCTATTAATTTTGGTATTGGGCAAAAAGTGTATCGAGAGTACAAAGCGCCAAAAACAGATACAGATAACACTTTAAAAGAAGAAAAAAGGGGATTTTGGTATGTTGATTTATTTTCTTCGTAAAAATGGTGATTTCTTACTAAACAACCTCTTTTTCAAACGCCATAAAGTGAGTTGTTTGTTCATTATATAACGGAATTACATTTACTTGACACTTGTATGGTGTTCCGTCCTTTTTATAATTAATTATAACTTCTTTAAAAGGCTTACAATCAATAACATTTTGACGTATTCTGTTTCGCACTGTAATTGAAGTATCTTCTCCTTGTAAAAACTTTGGCGTTTTGTTTTTAGCAAACGACTTAGAATAACCATTCATTTTTGTAAAACCATCATTTACCCAAATAATATTTTGGTTTTTATCTGTAACAATTAAGGCTTCATAGTCATTTTCTTTAAAGGCTGTTTTAAGATCATTTTGCCATTTATATTTCTTAGCTAAAGACAATACTTCCTTTAGTTCGTTGTTTTTTATTGTTTCAGAAATTCTTTCTTGATAACCCATCATATAAATATCCCAACTCATTAATGGCATAGTTTTAAATCTTTTCAATTCCATAGCTTTTTTGATGTCTTCGTGTTGAGAACTCTCATCACTAGTTATAAAAATATCTAAACAACCCATATAATTTGGATCTTTCATCAGCTTAGTGTTATTAAATTAGATATGTTTTAATTATTTAATAAAAAGCCACAACATTGCAACGCTGTGGCTTTTGATATTAATAGGTTTTAGTTAAAATAAACATCACCAGGAATAATATTTACTGTAGTAGAATTGATTAATGCATTGGTATTTAAATCATACGCAAAAAGAGAACCGTTACTTACAAAATCAACAGCATCTACTCCATATAAAACAGAATTATTAACTGTCATACCATAAAAGTTTACTCCTGTTATATTAGCAGTTGTAGGTAGCGTTAAAGAACTATCATCCATTTCATAAACACTTCCAGACATGTAATAGTACAGTTTACCATTTTCAAATGCCAAGTAATTTGGATGTTCTGTTGTTGCAAAATCAATAGATGTTACACTATTATTACTTATATTAATTTTTGACAATTTACCAGCTGTTTCATCACCTGTCCAAGCTGGTTTTCCTCCAGATAATACCCAAAGATTATTACCTTCTAACACTAAAGAATTAGGCACATCACCAACAGTGATTGTTGTTGAAACAACATCATTATTAGCATCTATAACAGATATCACATTATTTTGATTAAATCCACCTTGGTGAGCAACATAAACCGAATTACCTGAAGCAACAATTTCTTCTGGACCTTCTTCTACTGCAATGGTTTGAGCGTTAATAGTATTTGAAGCTACGTCGAAAATAGCAATATAATCATCTGTTGTAACAAAGCCATCGCCCCAATTAGTTACATAACCTTTACCGTTTGCAAAAGCAATATATCTTGGGTTATTTAGACCTGTATTTATAGTTGCAACAGATTCAAATGTGTATCTATTAACAACTTCAATTTTATTAGATACATTTAATACGATATAGGCAAAATTACCATTAAAGGCAATACTTTGAGCTGTGTCACCTAACAATGTACTATTGACATTATTAAAAATGTTGTTTTCAACAGTACTTAAATCATAAGACACATATGATACTGAGGCATTTCCCATTCCGAAGTTACCTTCGTGAGATACTAATATACCATTATCATAATCGCCTAATGGTTCATTGTTGTTATTGTCGTCGTCGTCACTACAAGAGTTAAATAATAACCCTACGCATAAGAAAAGTAAAAGAAGTTTTTTTGTGTTCATAATTAAAAGTTTAAAGTTAGTCTCATGTTTAAGTTTCGGTTTGGCATTGGTCGTAATGCCACATTTTCGTAATATGTATTGTATATATTATTGATATTTAAATCAACTGTGTAATCTAGTTTAGAATTTGATTTGAAATTATACGACAAACCAATGTTTGCAACTTGGAATTCCTTAAGTGTATTACCTATAATATTAACCTCACCATTAAATAAATGTTGATAGATTGCACTAAAGGATTTATAATTATATGAAGCCGATAGGTTTGCTTTATGAATTGGCACATAAATCAAAGGTTCTTGTCTTTCAACATCTTCAGTTTCCGTATAGGAATAAGAACCAACTAATAAAAGTTTATGATTATTAAATTCCTTCTTAAATCTTAAGTCTGCCTCTAACCCATAATGCTTGGTACTCGCAATATTAATGGGTAACCAATATCCTAAAGAACTATCTGGTCGCCATTGAATGAGGTCTGAAGTTTCGATATAAAATGTATTGATATCAAATTCCACCAATTTGGTAGTGAAACTATGACCTAAATCTATCTGATACGATTCTTCTGGGTTTAAATCTAGGTTGCCGCCAGGTGTCCAATACAAATCATTAAATGTTGGTACTCTAAAGTTTTTTGAAGCATTTAATTTTACAGTATAATTTTTGGTTAGTTCATAACTTAAATCACCAGAGAACACAAACGGACTTTCAAAATCTGAAATAAAATCTTTTCTAAGATTAAGATTATAAGCTAGTTTATTATTTGGTTGATGGCTAAAAATTACTGTCGTAGAAAATGCATCACGTTTTGGGTTATCAAAACTATTTCCCTCAGCAGTTATGGTTGTATAATCTGTAAGTACAGTAGTGGTAATACTATTAGTAAGCTTTCGTTCATAGTTATGTTTTAAGTACCATGTTGTTGCTTGACCTTTAGAAAAGATATCTAAATCCTTATTTTCAAAATATTTAAATTGTTCTGATAAATGAGCAGCCTTTAATACTGATTTATAACTTTTTTCTGCATGAACCCAATCAATCATCGTGCGATAATCTTCAGATTCATATCTACTGTTAGATGGCGCTACAATTGTGGCTGATAAATTTCTATCACTTCTAAAATTTTGGTGATATAACTTCAATACATCTTTATCTGATAATGTATAGCCAAGATTTAAGTTAATATCTAAATTATTGAATTGCCCATTCTCATTCCTTCTATCAAGTCCAATAAACTCATAATCATTTTCTGAGTCTACATAAGCCACACCAAAATTACCTGACCATTTTTCCTTTCCGAATGAAAAATTATAATTTGTGTTAAATGTGTTAAAGCTTCCATACCCAACTCTTAGGGTATGGTCAGTATGTTCTGAAAAATCAAGCTCATTAGACAGATGTACAGTACCACCAATAGCTCCACTTCCATATTGTACACTTCCACCAGAATTTCTAATGGTGACATTGTCATAATTAACAGATGAAATAATATTGAAATCTACTTGACCGTTGAGTATAGAATTTATATTAATACCATTCCAAATGACTCCTGTTTGAGAAGCATTGGTTCCTCTAAATGATGGCGAAGACACCATTCCATAACCATTCTCTTTAAAATAAATACTTGAGTTAAACCTTAAGACATCAGTTAATGAGGTAGTATTCTTTTTTAGGACAGAATCGTTTAAAACAATGAGTTTATAACCGTTTGCAAAACGCTTTAATTTTACATCACTAAGCACAACCTCATCTAACCTCTGAATAGAATCCAAAGGCTTCTGTGCGTAACCATAAACGCAACCCAGCAGTATGTAAACCAATAGCAATAACCTCATGTCACTCTAAACTTTTATCCCGAAAGTTTGACTTCATTGTTGAAATTGGCAGGTCTCCTGACTTATTCTTTACTATTTTACCTTCCCAAGAATGTCTTTACGAAGTTGACTTAAAGTCAACTGTGGCAATCTCTCAGTGGTATTGCAGAAAATAGTAACCTTTTTAAAAGGTACCGAAACGACACTTCGACTGCGCTCAGTGTGACAGTTCGGTATGAACTTACAGTTGCGGGAACAGTTTTGGATTTACACCAAATTCCCTTTTAATCGATTTAGAATATTTTCTAAATCAAACCAAAATTCTTTGCGAAAGTAAAACAATTTATTGAAGCACTTATCAAAAGTCTAAATAATCTTATTTTTGATTCAAATTCTATACTATGAAAAAGCTATTTTTCCACTCAATAATTTGTTTGTCTATTCTTCTAGTAGGCTGTAAGAATGAAAAACCAAAGGACAGAACGCTTCCGAGTTTAGATAAAAAAGCTCTTCATCTAAAATATGCTAAAGGGTTTTCATTAGAAGATTATTCTACTCACAAGATTCTCTCTATTAGTAACCCTTGGCCCGAATCTAAAAAAACTTACAAATATCTATTAGCTTCTAATAATAACGCTGATAACTTGAATTATGATAAGAATGCATTTGACGCTATTATTACTGACAATATTCAAAAATTAGTAGTTACTTCAACAACACACATTCCAGCTTTAGAACTTCTCGGTGTAGAACACACTTTGGTTGGTTTTCCAGGAACAGATTATATTTCCTCAGAAAAAACCAGAAAGCGTATTAGTTCTGGTAAAGTAAGAGAATTAGGAAAAAATGAAGGTATTAATACAGAAGTGCTATTAAGCTTACAACCTGATATTGTTGTTGGTTTTGGTGTTGATGGTGTTAACAAGACTTTTGAAACCGTAAAAAAAGCTGGTATTCCTGTAATATATAATGGTGATTGGGTAGAATCATCAGCACTTGCAAAAGCGGAATGGATAAAGTTTTTTGGGGTATTATTTAATAAAGAAAAAGAAGCGGATTCTATTTTTAAAGACATAGAAAACAACTATAACGAAGCCAAAAAGATTGCTTCTCAGGCAAAAAGTTCGCCAACTGTTTTAAGCGGTGCAATGCACAAAGATGTTTGGTATTTACCGAATGGCACAAGTCCAGAAGCACAATTCTTAAAGGATGCTAATGTCAACTATTTATGGAGTGAAACCACAGGAAAAGGCAGTCTGGCACTTAACTTTGAAACGGTCTTTGAAAAAGGACAAGATGCAGAACTTTGGATTAATCCTTCATATTATGGGAGTTTAGAGCAGATTGAAAATGCCAATGCGCTGTATAAGAATTTTGAAGCCTTTAGGAGTAAAAAGGTATATTCATTTGCTAATACCAAAGGAGAAACTGGTGGTGTATTGTATTATGAATTAGGAACAACAAGACCAGACTTGGTACTTAAGGATATCATAAAAATCTGTCATCCTGAATTATTACAAGATTACCAGCCATTTTTCTTTAAAGCACTGAAATAGATTTAGCATTATTCATCAAATTCTGAATAATCTTTTATCTTACATTTGGAAAAGAAATAACACATTCGATAGAATCATTTTTTTTTGAAACCTAGCAACACATATCGACTATCATTTATTGTACTGTCGCTGGTACTTATACTATGTTTTGTTGCCAATATTAGTTTAGGCTCTATCTACATACCATTTAATAGTATTTTTGGTAGTCTTTTTGGAACAATAGATAATTCAAAATGGGAATTTATTGTTACAAACTATAGGTTACCAAAAGCCATTACTGCAATCATTGTCGGATCCGGATTAGGGATTTCTGGTTTACTTATGCAAACACTGTTTAGAAATCCACTTGCTGGTCCATTTGTATTAGGTATTAGTTCAGGAGCTAGCCTTGGTGTAGCAATAGTTATATTGGGTTCAGGCCTATTTGGTGGTGTATTGGCAACTATACTTGGTTATAAATGGAGCATTTATATTGCTGCTGCTTTAGGAAGTTTTTTAGTGTTGTTAGCCGTTTTAGCAGTGTCTAGCAAAGTTAGAGACACTATGGCTATTCTTATTATAGGTTTAATGTTTGGAAGTATTACCGCAGCTATAGTAAGTGTGCTATCCTATTTTAGCTCAGCTGAGCAATTACAACAATATGTGTTTTGGGGATTAGGAAACATTAGTAATCTTACTTGGGAAGAGTTAAAAGTCTTTTCTAGACTTTATGGTATTGGATTAGTACTCGCTATTGTTTCTATTAAACAATTAGATGCCTTTTTACTTGGTGATAATTATGTGAAAAGTCTTGGTGTACCCTTAAAACGAGTTAGACATGTGGTTATATTATCTGTAAGCTTATTAGCTGGTACAATTACTGTTTTCACAGGTCCTATAGCGTTTATCGGTTTAGCTATACCTCATCTAACAAGACAAATATTTAGAACCTCTAGTCATAAAATATTATTGCCTGCTGTTTTAATCATTGGTGCAATTGTAATGTTAGTTTGCGACAGTATTGCTCAAATTCCGGGTAGCGACTACACATTACCTATAAATGCGGTAACAGCATTGGTTGGTGCACCTGTAGTCATTTGGTTGTTAGTAAGAAAACGTAGAATGATGTTTTAATGAATAATAATATAAAACATATCATTCTAAAGGCAAACGACCTTTCCATTGGTTATAAAACCAAGAAAGCAGAAAGTGTCGTGTCTTCTAATATTAATTTTGAATTAGAAAAGGGTCAACTAATAGGATTGGTTGGTGCTAATGGTATTGGTAAATCTACTCTACTAAGAACACTCATTAAAGTACAACCAGAATTATCTGGAACTATTAAAATTAATGATAAAGACATTAGTACAGTTCCATCTCAACATCTTGCCAAAGAATTAAGTATTGTTTTAACAGACGCCTTAACCTCTAAAAACTTAACCGTTTACGAATTGATCGCTTTAGGAAGACATCCATACACAAATTGGATAGGCACTTTAAGTCTTGAAGACAAGACTATTATTGACAATGCCATAACATTGGTGAACATAACAGATTTAAAACACAAACGTTGTTACGAACTCAGTGATGGCCAATTACAAAAAGTGATGATAGCACGTGCTCTAGCCCAAGATACAGATATAATTATTTTAGATGAACCTACTACACATCTAGACATGTATCATAAGGCTTATATTTTAAAACTGCTTCAAAAATTGACTAAAGAAACTGGTAAAACCATTTTATTTTCATCGCATGAAATAGATTTAGCCATTCAATTATGCGATACCATGATTGTAATGTTGCAAGACCAATTGGTTTGCGACCAACCGTGTAACCTTATTTCAAAAGGTGTTTTTGATTCGCTCTTTCCAAAAGATTTAATTTCATTCGATAATCAAACAGGAAGTTTTAGGGTTTCTAAGTAATTCTTATCCTCGTGAAAGTAGGAATCAACACTGTATCTAAACTAATCTCTTATCACTTTACACTTATAACATTTAGAACTATCTTTGATGAAATCTTTTTCATAACTAATGAACGAAACACTTATTCTCTTTATAGCAATTATCATCTCAGCCGGAATTGGTGCTTATATTGGACTAAAATTTGGGCAGTTAAAAAGTAAAAGTGATAAAAGCACACTTGAAGAACGCCAACTACAACTGAATAATACCATCAACGAGTTAAAACAAACTGTTGAAAAAACAGAAACAGAACGCGAAGAAATAAGAAGAGAAAAAGAATTTCTAAATACCGAACTTTCTAGACGTAATACTGAGTTTGAAAACCTTCAACAACAAAATCTTAAACGTGATGAAGAATTAGCCAAACAACAAGAACAGCTTCGAAAAGATTTTGAACTTATGGCTTCAAAAATTTTGGAAGAAAAATCAGAGAAATTCACTATCCAGAATAAAGAGAATATCAAAAATATTTTGAATCCACTCGAAGAAAAGATAAAAACCTTCGAAAAGAAAGTTGAAGATTCTCAAAAGGAAAGCATTAGTATGCACTCCGCGTTAAAAGAGCAATTACTAGGGCTTAAAGACCTTAACCAACAAATGGCTAAGGAAGCCACCAACCTAACTAAGGCGCTTAAAGGCGATAGTAAAACCCAAGGTAATTGGGGCGAATTGGTGTTAGAACGTGTATTAGAAAAATCTGGATTAGAAAAAGATAGAGAATATTTTGTACAACAAAATTTTCAGAGAGAAGATGGTACACGTGTTATGCCAGATGTTGTATTGCATTTACCAGACTCTAAAAAGATGATTATTGATTCTAAGGTATCATTAACGGATTACGAACGTATGGTCAATGCCGAAGATGAAGAGCGTAACATCTATTTAAAATCCCACGTCAATTCTATTAAAAAACATGTAGACCAGCTATCTGCAAAGAACTATCAGGACTTATATGATATAGAGTCACCAGATTTTGTACTTATGTTTATTCCGATAGAACCTGCTTTTGCAGTTGCCATAAACGAAGACAACACACTCTATAATAAAGCCTTTGAACAAAATATAGTTATTGTAACACCTTCAACCCTACTGGCAACCTTACGCACTATTGATAGCATGTGGAACAATGAAAAGCAACAACAAAATGCCATTGAAATCGCGAGACAAGCTGGTGCTTTGTATGATAAGTTCGAAGGTTTGGTAACCGATTTAACTGGTGTAGGTAAAAAGATTGATGCTGCAAAAAGTGACTATTCTGCAGCGATGAATAAACTCGTAGAAGGACGTGGAAACCTTATCAGTCGTGTTGAAAATATTAAAAAAATGGGAGCGAAAGCAAAGAAATCGCTCCCTGATAGTATTATAAAAAGAGCTACAGAAGAATAATTTATCTTACAATGGATCATAAAACCATAGACTCATCTCGAGTACAAATTTCACAATTAATGCTACCATCTAATGCTAATTTTGGTGGTAAAATTCATGGTGGTTATGTCTTAAACCTTATGGACCAGATTGCCTTTGCTTGTGCTTCTAAGCATTCTGGTAGTTATTGTGTTACGGCTTCTGTAGATACTGTAGATTTTATAAACCCAATTGAAGTTGGCGAATTGGTTACTATGAAAGCATCGGTAAATTATGTAGGTAGATCCTCAATGGTTGTTGGTATACGAGTAGAATCTGAGAATATTCAAACTGGTGAAACTAAACATTGTAATTCTTCATACTTTACTATGGTAGCTAAAGGAGACCATGGTAAACCAACGGAAGTTCCTGGGCTCATTATTAATGATAAGGTTGAAGTGATGCGCTTCCTTAAAGCCATAAAGCGTTCAGAAACCAAACGTCAACGTAAACTAGAATTTGATAGCACTAACTTTTCTGTTGAAAATTACCTTAAAGAACTAGAAGGTTATAGAGTAAAAGTCACGTTACCTGAAAACTAAAAAAGTCATTCCTATATTTAGAAATGACTTGTTTTTATATTTTAAATATTAATTATTTATTGCTTAATAAATCTTTTAGTCTGCAGAAAATCATTCCCGCTAACTCTTACTAGATATACTCCACTTTTCCAATTAGAAATATTAACTGTCTTACGCAATTGTGTAATCTTTCCATGATAAACACGTTTTCCCAACACATCAAATACTTCTAACTTAATATTATTATTTATGTTTGGTAATTCAATGTTTAGGCTATTTTTTCCTGGATTAGGGGAAATTTCAAAATCCTTAGTGTTTTGTTCAAAGTCGTTATTACTCAAAAGTGCCTGCGCAGTGATATTATCGATGTGCATTTCAGCACTAGTAACTTGACCACGCCAAGCTGGATTATTATTACTAATAATTCTCATTTCAGTTACATTAGCCAATGTCGCATTTATATCTGTTCCTGCATTACCACCATCTAAACCATCTGAAACTGAAGTCCAATCCGCAGAATTAACATTGATATTAAGATCCGACCAACCAGAACCAGCTTCAACTAAATATCCAGCTGTTGTAGAAAATTTACCACCTGGACCTGTAATGGAAAGTCGCACAGTTATGTTTGAATTTAATGCTCTTACTTTTAATGCTATATTATCAATATTTTGGCTTGTTGGGTTGGTACTATTCCAATCACCTACCCATGACGTGGTGTTTCTTATAATCATTCGTGATCCAGCACCAGCACCAGCACCAGTTGTAAAATCTCTTAAATAATTACCAGTAGTACCTGCTTGCTCATCGTCTGGAGCGTTTTCAACAGTCTCTGTAGGTGAGCCATTTTCAAACCAACCTTGTTTGGTGCCATCCTCAAAATCATCAACTTGTCCTACTGTTACTTGAGAGTATAACAACGAAGAATATAAACTAATTAGAAGTATTGCAAGTAATCTTATTTTCATAGACTAGACATTATAATTATCCAAAGTACAATTTTTATGGACAAAAATTGAACCATTTTATAAAAAATAGATGAACTACTTACTTAAATACATCTTACGTCGAGAATACAAATCGTAAAATTCGTCTTCTTTAAGGTTGTCTATAAACAAAATACTTTCACCTGTACTCTTCATTTCTGGTCCTAATTTCTTGTTTACATTAGGGAACTTATTGAAAGAGAACACTGGTTGCTTAATCGCATAACCATCTAATTGTGGATTAAAGTCAAAATCAGTCACCTTCTTCTCACCTAGCATTACTTTAGTCGCATAATTTACATATGGTTCTTTATATGCTTTTGCAATAAATGGTACAGTACGAGATGCTCTTGGGTTTGCTTCAATGATATAAACCGTATCATCTTTTATTGCAAACTGAATATTGATAAGACCTACAGTGTTTAATGCTAAAGCAATTTTCTTTGTATGGTCTTTAATTTGTTGCATCACAAACTCACCTAAGTTAAATGGTGGCAAGGTTGCATTACTATCACCTGAGTGAATTCCACAAGGCTCAATGTGCTCCATAATACCAATGATATACACATTTTCACCATCACAAATGGCATCTGCCTCTGCTTCAATAGCACCATCTAAATAATGGTCTAAAAGTAATTTGTTGTTTGGTATTTTTCTTAAAAGGTCAACAACGTGCTCTTCTAATTCTTGCTTGTTGATTACAATCTTCATGCCTTGTCCACCAAGTACATAAGATGGTCTCACTAAAATTGGAAAGTCTAATTTATCTGCAATGGCAAGAGCCTCATCAGCAGTTTCTGCTGTATCAAACTCAGGATAAGGAATGTTGTTTTCTTTTAATAAGGTTGAAAAGTTTCCTCTATCTTCAGCTAAATCTAACGATTGAAAACTTGTCCCAAGAATCTTAACACCATAACGTTCTAATTTTTCAGCAAGCTTTAAAGCTGTTTGCCCGCCTAACTGAACGATAACACCTTCTGGCTTTTCATGCTGAATGATGTCGTAAATATGTTCCCAGAATACTGGTTCAAAATATAACTTATCTGCAATATCAAAATCTGTAGATACCGTTTCTGGGTTACAGTTAATCATGATGGTTTCGTAACCACATTCTGCAGCTGCTAATACACCATGTACACAACAGTAATCAAACTCAATTCCTTGGCCAATTCTGTTTGGACCAGAACCTAATACAATAATTTTCTTTTTATCTGAGACAACACTTTCATTAGCAACAGAAACCACACCATCTGCCGTTTCTACTTCACTTTCAAACGTTGAATAGTAATATGGGGTTTGTGCTTTAAACTCGGCAGCACAAGTATCAACGAGTTTATAAACTCTATTGATTTTAAGCTCTCTACGTCTGTTGTAAACTTCACTTTCAAGACAATTAAGCATATGCGCTATCTGTCTGTCACCATATCCTTTTTGTTTAGCTTCTAATAACAGCTCTTTATCTATAGTATCTACAGTATATGTAGAAATCTCTTTTTGTAATTGGAATAATTCCTCATATTGCTTTAAATACCACATATCTATTTTTGTGATATCATGAATACGACTTAATGGAATACCCATTTCAATGGCATCAAAAATAACGAAAACTCTATCCCAACTCGCATGAGTTAGTTTTTCAATGATTTGGTCATAATTCTTGTAACCTTTTCCATCTGCACCAAGACCATTACGTTTAATTTCTAATGACTGCGTTGCTTTGTGAAGTGCTTCTTGGAAAGAACGTCCAATCGCCATTACTTCACCCACAGCTTTCATTTGTAAACCTAAAGTTCTATCAGAACCTTCAAATTTATCAAAGTTCCAACGTGGTATTTTTACGATGACATAGTCTAATGTTGGTTCAAATAATGCAGAAGTAGATTTTGTAATTTGATTACTTAATTCATCTAAAGTATAACCTAAAGCTAACTTCGCTGCAATCTTAGCAATTGGGTAACCCGTTGCTTTACTTGCTAAAGCCGAAGAACGCGATACACGTGGATTAATCTCAATCGCTATTATTTCTTCTTCTTCATCTGGACTAACAGCAAACTGTACATTACATCCACCAGCAAAATCACCAATACTTCGCATCATATGAATTGCCATATCACGCATTTTTTGGAACGTCTTATCTGATAATGTCATTGCAGGTGCAACAGTAATAGAATCACCAGTATGGATTCCCATTGGGTCCATATTTTCAATTGTACAGATAATAACAACGTTATCATTTTTATCTCTAAGTAACTCTAGCTCGTACTCTTTCCAACCCATCATTGCTTTATCAATCATTACCTCATGGATTGGTGAAATTTCTAAACCACGAGTCAATGCTTTATCAAATTCTGCTTCATCATACACAATAGAAGCTCCTGCTCCACCTAATGTAAATGATGCTCTAATACATAATGGAAAACCAAATTCTTGTGCTATTTCTTTTCCTTTTAAGAAAGAAGTTGCAGTAGCCTGAGGTGCCATGCCAACACCAATTTCAGTCATTAATTCTCTAAACTTCTCTCTATCTTCTGTAATATTAATAGCATCAATATCAACACCTATAATTTCTACGCCAAAATCTTCCCAAATTCCTTTTTCATCAGCTTCAATACAAAGATTTAATGCTGTTTGTCCACCCATTGTTGGTAAAACAGCATCTATTTGAGGATGCTCTTTTAAAATCTTTAAAATAGATTTTGTATTCAATGGCAATAGATAAACATGATCCGCCATTGATGGATCTGTCATTATCGTTGCAGGATTAGAATTAATAAGAACAGTCTCAATGCCATCTTCTCTTAATGAACGTAATGCTTGAGAACCAGAATAATCAAACTCACACGCTTGACCGATTACAATTGGACCTGAACCTATAAGTAAAATTGATTTGATTTTGTCGTTTTTTGGCATGCTATTGTGTTTTGTTTTGCAAAAATAGTTATGAATGGTGTATAAAAAAAGGCGTTACCAATAAGCAACACCTTTATATTATTAACAATTGTTAATCATTATTTTTTATGTCTAGATTCTGAAGACACAGACAATTTCTTTCTTCCTTTAGCTCTTCTACGTGCTAAAACTTTTCTTCCGTTAACAGAAGCCATTCTTTCTCTGAAACCGTGCTTGTTTCTTCTTTTTCTTTTTGACGGTTGAAACGTTCTTTTGCTCATGTCTTATATCTTTAAAATCTTGAAATCTTTATTATATATGTTTGAGGCTTCCTCAAAACTGCGTGCAAATATACAACAAGTTTTTACTTTAACAAGTACCTAAATAAAAATATTTTTATTAGTTTTTATTACCTTTGCTGACCTTAAAAAATATATAAGATATATGTTCAATAAAAATATAAAACTCGTCATTACAGGATTAATTATAGCTTATGCCATATACCAATTTACAGAAGGATATATAGGTAATGGTATTATGTATATTCTTTTCTCAACGATATTTATTTTCTTATACTTTAAAAATGAAATGATACTATTGGCTTTCTTAAAATTGAGAAAGCAAGATTTTGAAGGTGCGAAGAAATGGCTAGATAAAATTAAAAATCCAGAAACGGCTCTTGTAAAAAAGCAACAAGGTTACCTCAACTACTTAAATGGTATAATGGTATCTCAGACCAATATGAATGAAGCTGAAAAATATTTTAAAAAAGCTATTAGTCTTGGTCTATCAATGGATCATGATTTAGCTATGGCAAAATTAAACCTTGCAGGTATCGCATTTTCTAAACGTCGTAAGCAAGAAGCAACTAAACTTTTATCTGAGGCTGAAAAATTAGACAAAAGAGATATGCTTGCAGACCAAATAAAAATGATGAAGCAACAGATGAAAAAGGCGTCAATACCAAGACAACATTACGGACAGCCAACTTCTGCAAGACAACATAGAAGAAGTAGACGATAGTGAGTAGTGAAACTGCTACTTTTTAAATTGAAGCTGCAATCTTAAACACATAAACTTATTACTATCTACTTTTATTAATAACTTATTATTTGTAGTAACCTTCTTTAGGAATCTCAATTTTATATGACTTCCTTGACTTATTATTCAGATGTTTCTCTCTTAGCCATGGATTATGAATCTTTAGAATCTTATAATTAATACCAAAGGTTTTCGCAAACTGAGAAAAATCTGTAACTGCTGTATCTACTTCTACTTTATAAGTAGGAATTGCATTATATAACTGATTGGTATTAAAATTAAATCCATATTTAGTAGGATTATTTAGAATTTCTTTTAGAGCCACTATTCTAAATAAATAACGGCCTGTTTCTTCCCCTAACAACAAATCATAATAATTAGAGACTCCTTGCTCTTTTAACTTTTTAGATACGCCATAATTACCTGCATTATATGCTGCTGCAGCTAGCGTCCAAGAACCTAACTGATCTTTAGCCTTTTGAAGATATCTACAAGCCACTTCGGTAGCCATTTCTACATGGTAACGCTCATCAACATTCTTATTCACCTCTAAACCGTTTTCTCTGCCTGTTGTTGCCATGATTTGCCATACACCAACTGCTTTTGCAGGTGACTTTGCTGTTGGTATTAGTCCACTTTCAATCACAGCCAAATATTTGAAATCTTCTGGTATACCATTTTTCTTTAAAATTGGTTCAATAATTGGAAAGTACTTTTGCGTTCTTTTAAACATTAGAAGCCCATTAGATTGCCAATAGGTGTTCACCAACAATTCTCTATCCATACGTTCATAAATATCAGGATTCTCTATTGGTATTCTTTCACCAGCAAAATTTAAATCCTCTGGCATCTCTAAAGCATAGACGTTATAATCATTAACTAAAGGAGTTTCTTTTCCTATATTATTATCTGATGGTGCTTTTTGCATGGAAAAAATAAATAATCCCGATACTCCAATTAATCCAATTGCTGCGAATATGTTTTTTAAAATTTGCATAGCGTATTTTTCTTTAAATATAAGTGTCAATTTAATCCTTTCAAAATCAAGATTCAATAATATTTGGTAAATTTTCATTAAACCAATGGTATTTGGTAATAATCATGGCGTGTGTTCCACCTTTAACAACAATTGTACCATCTGTACATGAATTCGGAAACACAGTATCCTTATCTCCATGAATGTAAATCACATCATCCATTGGTTCTTCCTGATCCCAACAGACTATCTGTTTTATAGACCAATCTAAGTAATGCTTATCAGAGACATACAGATATCTTCTGTAATTATCTATACGCTTTTTCATAGTTTCGCCAAAAGCATACTTGGCCAAGGTTTCAACGTTTTTAACTAAATGTGTTGGTAATATTTTATAAATCTTAGTGTACTTCGCAAGTTTCATACGTTTTGGTAATTCGTGACGAGACTTTATACTCGAAACCACAATAATTTTTTTAAAGTCTTTATACTTTCGCATTTCTTGAGCTAAGATTCCACCAAAAGACACACCTAAAAGCACGACATTATCATGTTTTATTTCCTCATTCATTCGTTTGGCATAGCTTGTTAAGCTTTCATTTTTCTTTGGAAGAAACCATTCTAACCAATGTATTTTATACTTGTCTTCTGGAAGCTTAATGTACTCAAAAATAGTAGGGTTAGCAGCCATACCAGGCATTAAATACACATGTGTTAAAACTCTATTCATTACTGTTTATAGGCTTTTAAAAAGGAAAGGTAATTGATTATGATTTAATGTTTTAACAACCTCAATTTAAAATTTATGTTAAATTTTTGTACCTTTGCCCTGCAAAACTATGAAATATAGTTCCCACCTACCAACCTTAACTTTATAAACGAAGAAAAATTATGACAGAAACTGCTGAATTGATTGATAATGACTTTCTACGCCAATACGAATTAAAGGTTGAAAATAACATGGCTGTTATAGAATACTCTTTGCAAGAGCGCAAAATATTCTTAACTAAAATGGTAATTCCTGAGACTATTGAATCAACCGATTTTAAAAAAGAATTTTTAGAATTAGTTTTTGCTGATATTAAAGATAGAAATATCAGTGTTGTTCCTACCAGTCCTGAAATTGCAAAATTTGTAAGAAGCAATAGAAAATACAAACGAATGTTACCTGTTGGTATTAGAATATAAAATTGAAACATATTTTATAAAAAAAACCGAAACTTTTGAGTTTCGGTTTTTTTTATATTGTATGTAATTTTAGAAATCTATTGTCTTGTATAAACTTTTGTTGATGTTAAATAAGACACAACTTCTGTTCCTGCTTCGTTTTGAATTTCTACAGCATCAACTGTAACCGTGGTCATGGTATTGCCTTCTAAAATATATGACTCTAAATCCTCACGAGTATATACTACTGCATTACTTATTATGCCTTCACCACAATTGTATTGAAACGTGTAATTTGACATATCAACATCTCGCAATCTAATATCAACTATTGGTAAGTATTCTAAACGATGTGTCATTAATCCTTCAGAATCAAATGAGACAACTTCTTTAAAGTCGCAATCAAATTCATCTAAAATATTGGTGCTCATAATACCATCATTATTAAAATCTGTATCAATACCAATATTCCACTCCACCAATTGCCATGAACCAATATGAGCGTCTTGTTGTGAATCTTCTTTAGAGCAACTTGTAGTACAAATAAATGCGAATACTAATAAAACTAATTGTAAACTATTCTTTAACATTTGGGGCGTATAGAAGTTTGATACAAATATATATCGGTATTCTACTTTACTAAAAACTTATAGACTAGCACTACTATTCTAACGATTAACTGCAGAAAATAAACCTAAACTGGAAGATTCATAAAGTCGAATCTTACCAGGCCGTCTTCATCTATTTTGGAAAGCTTTACCTGATGAAGTGTATTAACTAACTCTGGATTCCAAGGAGTTTTCACTTTGACATAGTTTTCGGTAAAACCATGGATGTAGCCTTCTTTATTCTCACTTTCAAATAATACTGTTCGCTCTGTATGTATTTGATTTTCGTAAAAAGCTCTTCGTTTTTTTACAGATAATCCACGAAGCATTTTACTGCGCTTAGCTCTTACATTTTTAGGCACAACACCATCCATTGCTGCGGCTTCTGTATTATCACGCTCAGAATACGTAAACACATGCAAATAGGAAATATCTAATTCGTTTAAGAAGTTATAGGTTTCCAAAAAATGTTCTTCAGTTTCGCCTGGGAAACCAACAATAATATCAACACCAATGCAAGCATGCGGCATCACTTCCTTTATTTTGGTAACACGATCAACATATAATTCTCGCATATAACGACGCTTCATTTTCTTTAAAATGTCATTACTACCACTTTGTAATGGCACATGAAAATGAGGCACAAAAGCTCTTGATTGAGACACTAAATCAATCGTTTCGTTCTTCAATAGGTTAGGTTCTATTGAGGATATTCTCAATCGCTCAATACCTTCAACTTTATCTAGCTCTGTAACTAAATCAAGAAACGTGTGCTCGTGTTTCTTATTACCAAATTCACCTTTACCGTAATCTCCAATATTCACACCAGTAAGTACAATTTCTTTAATACCTTTTTCTGAAATTTCATGTGCATTCTTTAGCACATTTTCCATAGTATCACTTCGAGAAATTCCTCTTGCAAGAGGAATAGTACAATAGGTACATTTATAATCGCATCCGTCTTGAACCTTTAAAAATGCTCTAGTTCTGTCACCTATTGAATAACTACCAACATAAAAATCGGCATCTTCAATTTCGCAAGAATGTACTTCACCAAAATCGTTCTTGGATAGGTCATTAAGATAATCGGTAATTTTAAATTTTTCCGTTGCACCAAGCACCAGATCCACACCATTAACATCTGCGAGTTCTTCTGGTTTTAGTTGTGCATAACAACCAATAGCTGCAACAAAAGCTTCAGGATTGACCTTCTGAGCTTGCTTAACTATGGTTTTAAAGCGTTTGTCAGCGTTTTCGGTTACAGAACACGTGTTTATAACATAAATATCTGCTTTTTCACTAAAGTCCACACGATCAAAACCTTCGTCTTTAAAACTTCTAGCAATTGTAGAGGTCTCTGAGAAGTTTAGCTTACAACCTAAAGTATAGAAAGCTACTTTTTTATTCATTTGTCTATCAACTACTTCAGCCAAGTCAGAAATCTATTTATATTTACTTGTTAAAATTAAAGTGCGCAAATTTACGCAATTGTTAGACAATCTCACAATTAACTCAGACCTCAAACGTTAAAACTCAATAAACTACATCTTATATGTCTAAAGTTGATGCAAGAATTGCAGAAGTCAAATCATTTTTTAGAAATAATGATACTGTTCTTGGATACAGAAAACTCATGGATTGCGTCATTGATAGGCAAGACCTAGATATTTATAACGAAGTCATTTCATTAACAGATTGGAAAGAAAAACATCCGAATGAGGAAAAAGAACTGATTGAAAGGTCATTACAAATTCTAGATCGTGTTTCTAAAATACCTGTAACCGAATATGATACCAACAAACCATTAGTCATTGGTAAAAAGCTCATTAAAAGCTATGGATATAAACGCTTTAAACTTGGACCTATATCTATTAAAATACATAAAGGTGAAGTTTATGGTTTAGTCGGTGAAAATGGAAACGGAAAGACAACATTACTTAGATTACTTGCCAAAGAATTAAAACATAATAGTGGTTCTTTAGATTTTGAATTTGATAATAGTTATGATTCGGATTATGACCTTAGAACTAATCTCGTTTATATACCACAACGTACACAAAAATGGTACGGTAGCCTAAAGGACAATCTCAAATTTGTGTTATCTAGTTATGGTGTTTCACCAGAAGAAAATGAGACTCGCGTATTAATGATGATTGCTCGTTTTGGATTATGGAATTATAAGCATCTAAAATGGAGTGAACTGTCATCTGGTTATAAAATGCGATTTGAACTGGCAAGAACTATGCTTAGACAGCCAGAATTACTATTACTTGATGAGCCATTAGCTAACTTAGATGTTTTAGCACAACAAGTAATATTAGAAGATTTAAAATCACTTTGTAACTCTATAAACAATCCTGTAGCACTTATTTTAAGTTCTCAACAGCTGTACGAGGTTGAAAAAATATCAGACAAGGTTATTTATCTTAAGAATGGACAATACAAGGACAACAAAGAAGAACAAGTAGAAGATGAAAATCAATTAATTGTTGAAATTGATTGTAATGCCGATCGTGAAAAACTACTTTCAATATTTGAAGGTTTACAATTAAATAAGCTCATATTTAATGGAGGAATTTATGTTGGTTATTTTGATGAAACAACAGCATTTCATGAAGTTCTCCAAGTTTTAGGTCATCATGAAATAGATGTGACTTATACTAGAAATATTACTAAATCAACCAGACGCTTTTTTGTTTCGTAATGCTGCCTGCAATGAAAAAATTTATATACAATACAAATCAATATTTACTAGAACGCTTTCCTAATATCTGGAATACTAAAATTGTTTGGATGCTTGGCATCAGCGCTATCATTCACTTGGTATTCTACATCCTTGGTTTTATCGCATTGTCTAATGTAGAGACGCTTCATAAAAAAAGAAACGTGGATATTTTCTTTGAGAATGGTTCTATCTTTTTTAGCATTCTTATATCCATACTGCTTATTGTAATTTGGTTGACCCAAATGTTTAAGAATAATGGTTTTAAAAACTTCTATCCTACCAGTAAATACAAATTGTTTTTACAATTTGTATATTATTTCATAATCGTTTTTGTGAGCTGTACATTCTACTTTTCTTACATGTTCGGACTAAAACACTATATCAATCTGACTTATGATGATGACGTTTTTGTAGAAGAGGTGAATAACGCAAATAAAGCTGCCGTATTCCTTTCGCATAATTTAAATGATTACATGATTAATCATAGAAAATATCCATCACCATACGACACAATTTATTGTGAGACCAACTCAGGATTAGTTGATGGAAGATTTACCTATTTAGAATACTATGATAAGTCTTATCAGTTTTATACATTAAGAAAAGAAATCATTGATTTTAAAGATGTTTACTCTAATGAAAACATACAGAAAAAAGGTTATGTTTATTTTATTACATCAGACTCAACACGCACCTACTACTACAAGGAAAATGTTGTAGATATTAAAGATCTTCATACTTCATATCAAACATTTCCATTAAGTTTTAATGAATACAGCTATGAGGCTGAACCTTCTTATTTTAATTTTTCAAATGCGTTTTACAAACTGAAAAACGGGAATGACAATGATTATTCAGAATTTGAGTTTGATTATTTAAGCACATATCCATATCAAAAGAAAAAGAACAGTATTGAGCGTGCAATACGAAACAAATCAAATCATGATTTACTTTTAGAAAATGATGCAACTAAAATTAAAAATACATTAGAAACATTTTTATCCTATTGTAGCAAGTATAACATCGAAACAAATATTTCTGTAGAAACATGGTACAACATCATAAATACAGGACCAGAATACAAAGTCAAGGCTTTAATAGGACAATCTAAACCTATTAAAGGAGAATTTCAATTCGCTGAGGAACGTACAGCACTAGAAGAATACATTGATGAGATTACTACCAATTATTATATTAAATCTGAAGATTTAGAAACAGCGTTTAAGAATATTGACACCATAAAAAACTATACGGTTATCAACGGCTCAATTCACGTCTTTTTATGGATTGCCTTTTCATTGTCAATACTCATATTTTGTTTTAGAATTAGCAACCTAAGAACTTTTATTTTCTCAATAATTGCAGGTGTTGTGTTATTCTTATTTACACTTTTGATTATTGCTATTTATGGTTACTTAGTCAAAGGTGATTTTAGTGAATATTTTGCAATGTATTTAACTTTAATTATTTCAACAATTGTTCTAATAATTCCATTGTTCTATAAAGATAAATTCAGAAAACTATTAGTTGGGGTTTGCCTTAACCTAACCATCGCAGGTTTTATTCCATATGTTTTACTCATTCTTGCCATAATTACAAGTCATCAAAGTGATTATTGTAGAAGTTTGGTTTTTGAGGAGAGAGATTGTTTTGTCCTTTTAAATGATATAGGCTTTGTAACTACCAGCGTTTTCTTGTTTGTCTCTGCACTCGTATTTATGTACTTTTATGCTTCTATAATTAAACAATGGCGAGCACTACCAGAACAATAAGTATTTTTAATTCAACTGTTAAATATCTTTATGTCGTAATTGTCATTTGTGGTATTTTAATCTCTTGCGACAGTGATAAATCTAAAAGTCTAGACCATCTCGTTTTTAGATATAATGAACATAAGAATATTAGTTCGTTAGATCCCGCATTCTCCAAAGATAACGCAGATATATGGGCAACACACCAACTCTTTAATGGCTTGGTGCAAATGGATGATCAACTTAATGTAAAACCTTGTATTGCTAAACATTGGACAATCACTGATAGTGCAACCACCTACACGTTCAACTTACGTAAAGATGTATACTTCCATAAGCACCAATTATTTGGTAACGATTTAACAAGAACAGCAACAGCTCATGATTTTGAATATAGTTTTAATCGCATAAAAGATAAAGCTATAGCATCACCAGGTAGTTGGGTTTTAAATAAGGTTGAAGAATTTGGCGCAGTAAACGATTCTACGTTTCAAATTAAACTGAAACAGCCATTTCCTGCTTTTCTTGGTTTATTAACCATGAAATACTGTTCTGTAGTTCCTAAAGAAATTGTAAATCATTTCGGTAGTGATTTTAGATCTCATCCTATTGGAACTGGTCCGTTTGAATTTAAACGTTGGGAAGAAAATATTAAACTCGTTTTTAGAAAAAACAATAACTATTTCGAAAAAGACAGTACAGGAAAATTACTACCACATCTTGAAGCCATTGCTATCACTTTTTTACCAGATAAGCAAAGTGAGTTCCTGCAGTTTGCGCAAGGAAATATAGATTTTGTTTCAGGATTGGATGATTCTTATAAAGATGAAATATTAACCGCGGATGGAAAATTAAGGTCTAAATATGTTGATAAGGTTAACATGATTAGAGGCCCATATTTAAATACAGAGTACTTGGGATTTTACATGGAAACTGAAATCAAAGAATTTCAATCCGTAAAACTTAGGAAAGCCATAAATCTAGGTTTTGATAGAAGTAAAATGATGACCTATTTACGTAACGGTATTGGCATACCTGCATATGGAGGCTTTATCCCTAAAGGTTTACCAGGATATGATGATACCATTGGCTTTACTTACCAACCAGAGACTGCCAAACAACTCATTTCTGAATTTAAATCTGAGACAGGTATTCAAAATCCAGAAATAACCATCACAACTATCAGTAATTATTTAAGTTTTTGCGAATTTATACAAAGAGAATTTCAAAAAATTGGCTTACAAGTTAATATTGATGTAATACCTGCATCTAGTCTTAAAGATGGTAAGGCAAACGGGCAACTCGATTTTTTTAGAGCAAGTTGGATTGCAGATTACCCAGATGCAGAGAACTATTTGTCTTTGTATTACAGCGAAAACTTTGCCCCAAATGGACCTAATTACACGCATTATTCTAATAGAGAATTTGATGCTTTGTACGAAGCGGCTTATTTAGAAACGAATCCAACGGCAAGAGCACAACTCTATACCAAAATGGACTCTTTAGTAATGACTAATGCGCCTATTGTACCTCTATTCTATGATGAAGTGGTACGCTTTACCAGAAAAGAAGTTGAAAATTTAGGTATAAATGCAACTAACCTGCTAGAACTTAAAAATGTAAGGAAAGCTGAAAGTGATTAGTGATTAATGATTAGTAATTAGTCGACATCGTAAATCGTTAATCATCTTAAAATTTTTCAAAATAGTACAAATCGTCACCACCTTCACCTTTGAGACGTCTTGACGAAATATATCCTGTTGTTAAATCATCATTTAAGAAAAAAGAAAAATCATCTCCTCTGCTATTTATTGGTGCAGCTAATGATTTTGGTTTTTGTTCTTCATCATTAGATTCTAAATCATAGACATAAATATCTAGTCCGCCTTTACCTCCGCGTCTATTAGATGTAAAATAGAGCTTATTATCAGCACTTATGAATGGAAATATCTCGGTACGTGAAGAATTGATATCGTCATCCAATCTTACAACATCACCGTAAGTTATATGATTTGACACTGACACTTTATATAAATCAGATTTACCCTTTGTACCTTCTCTATCAGAAATAAAATAAAGTGTACTCCCATCAGGACTTAAAGCCGGATGCGCATAATTAAAATCTTGTTCGCAAAAAGGCAAAACTTCAAAGTTAGTCCAACCTTTGCCTTGAACATATTCAGCTCTACTGATCTGCAAGTTATAAGTATCAATACCTTTGAGTTTATTTGTCCCTTTACTCAATTGATTCGTCGTAAAATACATGTACTTTCCATCTTTAGAAAATGTTGCAGCAGACATATTGAACGCACTCAAATCTGTTTTTTTTACAGGTTTTGGATTTAGTATTTCACCATCTTCACTAACTTCAGAGGTATACATGGTATAAATGTAACCATCAAACTTATCCTTAATTGGTCTTCCGCGTTTTGTGGTAAGGTTATAACTAAAATACAAGGAATCACCCACAACTCTCGCAGCAAAATGATCGTACCTGTTATTAATGTCTAGTTTCTTTACTTCTACATCTTTACTTTGACAAAAAGAAATAGAAAACATTAAAATAAAAAGAAGTGTTAGTGGGGCTTTATTCTTCATTATTCTCTTCTATATTGTTTAGTTTCTTCAAAAATATGTTCTAAAATGGCTTTATCTTTATCGGTTAAGGCTTCATTGCGTCTTGCCATAACAACCTCAGCAACCTCAAAAGCTTTATTTGTTTTATAAGTGACAAACCCTTTACTTCCACCCCATGAAAAACTTGGTACAAAATTTCGAGGAAAACCACTTCCAAAAATATTAGAACTCACACCAACAACTGTACCAGTATTAAACATGGTGTTAATTCCGCATTTACTATGATCACCCATCATAAGGCCGCAGAACTGCAAACCAGTTTTTGCAAAACCACCAGTTTCATAATCCCATAATCTTACTTCAGCATAATTATTTTTAAGATTACTGTTATTGGTATCCGCGCCAAGATTACACCATTCACCTAAAACAGAATTTCCTAAAAACCCATCATGCCCTTTATTAGAATATCCAAAAATCACCGAATTGTTAACCTCACCACCAACCTTACTAAAAGGCCCTACAGTAGTTGGACCATAAATTTTAGCACCTAACTTTAATGCTGCATGTTCACACAACGCAAAAGGACCTCTTACAATAGAACCTTCCATAACTTCAGCATTTTTACCTATGTAAATTGGCCCAGAACTTGCATTTAATGTTGCAAAAGTCAATTTAGCACCTTTTTCAATAAATATATTTTCAGGGTTAATAACATTTACTGTACTTGGTATAGGTTCTGAAGTTCTGTCGTCTGTAATCAAGGTAAAATCTTCTGCAATGACTTCACCATTTTTAGAAAAAATATCCCAAGTGTTTTCAATCTTTATAATATCACCTTCAAACTCTATAGCTTCAAAGGTTGAAAAATCACTAACTTCTTCTCCTTCTTTTGCAAAAAAGGCAATAACATCTTCATCTTTAAACAATGCATGGTTATGACCTAAGTTCTTTACAATTTCTACAACTTCTCTGTTTGGTAAAAAGGATGCATTAATCATAATGTTATCTTCCATTTCTACCATAGGATATTTATCAGACAAATAATCTTCTGTAACTGTAGTAGTGGTATATTCGAGGTAAGATTCCCACTTCTGACGTATGGTCAATATACCAACCCTAATATCCGCAACAGGTCTTGTATAAGTAAATGGTAAAAGACTATTTCGATAAGGTCCATCAAAAAGTATATAGTTCATTGAAAAAGATTTAGTTGTCGTATTACTTCAAAATTAGGGTAAATACAGAAAACAAAAAAGCCTTTCTTGAATAAAGAAAGGCTTTTTCGAATATAAGTAGACTAAGTTATTATTTCTTAAACTTAGCGTATTTACTTTTAAATTTATCAATACGACCAGCAGTGTCAACTAACTTAGACTTACCAGTGTAATAAGGATGAGATGTTCTTGAAATTTCTAATTTTACAAGTGGATATTCAACACCTTCAACCTCGATAGTTTCGTTTGTCTCTGCAGTAGACTTCGTTAAAAACACATCATCATTAGACATATCTTTGAATGCTACTACTCTATAATTTTCTGGATGTATTCCTGCTTTCATCGCTAAATGCTTTATTTAATTTCGATTTTTTCGAGGTGCAAATTTAATTATTTTTTACAAACCTACAATCTTTTTCAACAAGTTTTTTAATTAAAATTCATACATACACATTGCTTTTAATGTAGCTCTAAAATCTAATCCTGTCTAATCTAGTAAGAATTAGACATTCTTAAAAATTAATTGTAACAATTCGTTATCTTTAGGTACTAACTAATCGATTAACTAAAAACCAACAAATCATGGAAAAAAAATCATATCGTTCATCCGCAATTAATTACGGGATTTATTTAGCATTGGGACTTTCTGCGTTCACTATCATCGGCTATGCTGTTAGTTTAGAATTATTGACTAACTTTTGGTTTTACCTTCTTATATTGCCATTAACATCAATTGCAGTTGGAGTAATTTCTACAGCTAAAGCTAAAAGTATATTAGGTGGATTTATAAGTTTTAAAGATGCATTCTCAGCTTATTTCATAACAATTGCAATTGCGATGATCATTAGTTCATTAGTTTCAATTGTAATTTTCAATTTTATTGACCCAGAAGCTGCAACTACAATTCAAGAAATTGTAATGGAAAAAACAAGAACTTTCATGGAAAACATGGGCGCACCAGAAAGTGAAATTGACAAAGCAATGGAACAAGCGGCTAATCAAGACAATCTAGGTGTTTCAGCTCAAATTTACAACATAGCCAAAGGTCTTATATTTTATGCAGTCATTGGGTTGATTGTTGGTCTTATTATGAAGAAAAAAGATCCTGACGCAGCTTAATTATTTTCTTTTATTTTTGAAGTCTAGATTTTAGACAACATTAATATGAATATATCAGTAGTTATACCACTACTTAACGAAGAAGAATCTTTAAAAGAATTACACGATTGGATTGTATCTGTGATGCAATCCAATTCATTTTCATATGAATTACTCTTTATTGATGATGGTAGTACTGATGACTCTTGGAATGTTATTGAATCGCTTGTTACGAGCAATCCTAATGTAAAAGGTATCCGTTTCTTTAAAAATTTTGGAAAATCTCAAGCTTTACATGCTGGTTTTGCAAAAGCCCAAGGTGATGTAGTCATTACTATGGATGCTGATTTACAAGATAGTCCAGATGAAATCCCTGAACTTTTTGACATGATTACCAATAAAAATTATGATCTAGTTTCAGGCTGGAAGAAGAAACGATTTGATTCTGTAATCACAAAAAACCTGCCTTCAAAACTGTTCAATTGGGCAGCAAGACGCACCTCCAAGGTAAAATTACACGATTTTAATTGTGGTTTAAAAGCCTTTAAAAATACTGTAGTAAAACATATCGATGTTTATGGTGAGATGCATCGGTACATTCCAGTACTAGCTAAAAATGCTGGGTTTATTAAAATTGGGGAAAAAGTAGTCACCCATCAAGCAAGAAAATATGGCGAAACTAAGTTTGGAATGAACCGTTTTGTCAATGGATTTTTAGACTTAATAACCATTTCATTCATTTCAAGATTTGGAAAGCGTCCAATGCACTTATTTGGCTCATTAGGTGTAATTATGTTTTTAATCGGCTTTGGTTTTGCTGGATATTTAGGAATTGATAAGCTGTTTATTAATACCTCTGGTAGACTAATTACAGAAAGACCTCAATTTTACATTGCTTTGGCAACCATGATTATTGGTGCTCAATTATTTATTGCCGGCTTTTTAGGTGAACTTATTCTTAGAAGTAAACGCCAAGGTCAACGTTATCATATTAGAGAAGAAATTAATATTTCTTAAGAATCTTGATATTATTAACTTAGAGATAAAGCAATAAAAACCTTATTTGTTTACATTTGTCTTACAATAAACTTTATTACATGACTTATATAAAACCAGAGATTTTAGAACGTGTAAACACTTGGTTAACACCTACTTTTGATGAAGAGACTCAAAATGAAATCAAAAATTTAATTGCTTCAAACCCTAAAGAACTTGAAGAAAGTTTTTATAAAGATTTAGAATTTGGAACTGGAGGAATGCGAGGTATTATGGGTTTAGGTACCAACCGCATTAATAAATATACCTTAGGAAAGAACACACAAGGTTTAAGCAACTACTTAAAATCTACTTTTTCTGGTGAAACTATTAAAGTGGCAATTGCATATGATTGTAGACATAACAGTAATACATTTGGTAAAGTAGTAGCTGATGTATTTTCTGCAAATGGCATAAAAGTATTTTTATTTGAAGACTTAAGACCTACTCCAGAACTTTCTTTTGCACTAAAACATTTAGGTTGTCATTGCGGTATTGTTTTAACCGCATCACATAACCCACCAGAATACAATGGTTATAAAGTATATTGGCAAGATGGCGGACAATTGGTGCCACCGCAAGATGGTGAGATTATTGCTGAAATTAATAAACTAGATTATTCAGAAATTAAATTTGAATCAAACTCAGATATAATTCAATATATAGGAATAGATGTCGATGATGTGTTTATTAATGCTTCTATTGAAAATGGAAGTTTTGATACATCTTCCGAAGCTAAAGAAAACTTAAATATTGTTTTTACATCGCTTCATGGCACATCTATCATGTCTATTCCAGAAACACTAAAACGTGCTGGATATACCAATGTAAATATTGTTGAAGAACAACGCGAACCTAACGGAGATTTCCCAACTGTGGCTTCGCCTAATCCAGAAGAAACTGAAGCTTTAAAAATGGCAATGGAACTTGCTCAAAAAGTGGGTGGAGACATTGTTATTGGTACAGATCCGGATTGTGATCGTCTAGGAGTTGTAGTACGTGATTTAGATAACGAACTTGTAATTCTTAACGGAAACCAGACCATGATTTTAATGACTGATTTCTTATTAAAACAATGGAAGAATTCAGATAAAATTAATGGCAATCAGTTTGTAGGTTCTACAATAGTATCTACACCAATGATGTCTGTTTTAGCTAATGCATACAATGTTGAATGTAAGATTGGTTTAACCGGTTTTAAATGGATTGCTAAAATGATAAAAGACTTCCCACAACTAGATTTTATTGGTGGTGGCGAAGAAAGTTTTGGTTTTATGGTTGGTGATTTTGTGAGAGATAAAGATGCAGTGACTTCTACGCTTTTAGCATGCGAAATTGCTGCACAAGCAAAAGCTGAAGGAAAAACTTTATATCAAAAACTCATTGATTTATATGTTGAACATGGCTTCTATAAAGAGCGTTTAGTATCATTAACTAAAAAAGGAATTGAAGGTGCACAAGAAATCAAACAAATGATGATTGATGCACGCGAGAATCCATTAAAAGAAGTCAATGGTTCTAAAGTTGTACGTATTGAAGATTACCAATTATCGATAGCTAAAGATGTAGTTAATAACACTGAAGAAGCAATTGACATTCCGAAATCTAACGTACTTATTTACTACACTGAAGATGGTAGTAAAGTAGCATTAAGACCTAGTGGTACAGAACCAAAAATTAAATTCTACATTAGCGTAAATACAAAACTTGACAATGTGTCTGCTTTTAAAGAAACGGAGCAGTTATTGGAACACAGAATTGACGCTATCCTCAAGGATATGAATTTATAATAGATGAATTATATAAAAAAGCTTTCAAAATTTATTATCCCATACAAACGCCATGGGATTTTAAATATCATAGCAAATGTATTCTATGCCCTTTTTAGCACCTTAGCCATGGTATCTCTGATGCCTATGATAAATGTATTATTTGGCAAAGGAGCAAAAGTAACTGAAAAGCCTGTTTATAAAGGTTTTGAAGAAATAAAAGATTATTTAGAAAACTCTATAAATTATTTTATAACTACAACATCAGAAGAGTTCGGACCTCAGCGTTCTTTGCTGTATATGATTATTCTGATTATCTCTTTATTTTTATTAAAAAATCTTTTTAATTATTTGGGTCTTTATTTTATTACGTTTCTAAGAAATGGTGTCTTAAAAAGCCTAAGAAATGAAATTTATGATAAGGTCTTAAACCTACCAATATCTTACTATTCTGAAAAGAAAAAAGGTGATATTATAGCAAGAATTTCTGGTGATGTAAATGAGGTAAAGAATTCACTTTTGGCTATACTTGAGTTAATTGTGAAAGAACCTTTAACTATAATATTTGCAATCATTGCAATGTTTACTATTTCTGTAAAACTCACCATTTTTGTATTTCTTTTTATTCCTATTTCTGGTTTCATTATTTCAAGAATTGGAAAAAGTTTAAAGAAAAAGTCCAATAAAGTTCAAACAGAACAAGGTGTGTTTTTATCGACATTAGAAGAGACGTTAAGTGGATTAAAAGTCATCAAAGGATTTAATGCTGAAGATAAGTTTAATAACCAATTTCAAGAGTCAACCAGTCGCTTCTATAATTTTTCAAATAAGCTAATGAATCGCCAAAACCTGGCATCACCAACAAGCGAATTTTTGGGGATTGTAACTATTGCGGCGCTTTTATGGTATGGTGGATCAATGGTGTTAATTGAGAACTCATTGTCAGGTGGGGCGTTTATTGGTTATATGGGTTTAGCTTATCAGATATTAACACCAGCGAAAGCAATTAGTAAGGCAAGTTATAAAGTAAAAGCAGGAAATGCAGCTGCTGACAGAATTTTAGAAATTTTAGAAACCATATCACCTTTAGAAGATAGACCAAGTGCTAAATCTAAACACAACTTTAATTCTGAGATAAATCTAAATCATATCTCTTTTAAGTATGAAGATGATTTAGTTCTAAAAAACTTCTCACTAAATGTACCTAAAGGAAAAACAGTCGCGTTGGTAGGGCAATCTGGAAGTGGAAAAAGTACTATCGCTAATTTAGTAACACGTTTCTATGATGTTAATCAAGGATCTATTTCTATAGATGGAGATAATATCAAAGAGCTTTCAAAAAAATCATTGAGAGGTCTTATGGGATTAGTTACTCAGAAATCTATTCTATTTAATGATACTGTGGCTAACAACCTTAAGATTGGTAAAGAAGACGCAACAGAAGGTGAAATTATCGAAGCCTTAAAAATTGCCAATGCCTGGGAATTTGTAAAAGACTTGCCTCAAGGTATTCATACAAATATTGGAGATTCTGGCGGTAAGCTGTCTGGTGGCCAGCAACAACGTTTGAGTATTGCTCGTGCTGTATTGAAGAATCCACCAATAATGATACTCGATGAAGCAACATCTGCTCTAGACACAGAAAGCGAACGTATCGTTCAAGATGCTTTAGAAAAAATGATGCAAAACAGAACGTCAATAGTTATTGCGCATCGTTTGTCAACCATTCAGAATGCAGATGTAATTGTTGTCATGCAAAAAGGTGAAATTGTTGAACAAGGCACACATACAGAACTAATTAATAAAAATGGTGTGTATAAGAAACTTGTTGAGATGCAAAGCTTCGAATAAAACTAAAAAGACTATAAATATAAAAAGGATGCAGTATTTCATGCATCCTTTTTTTTTATGTTATCAAATTTGGGGAAGTTGATAACAAAGTTAATAGGTTAAGCTGGGTCAAACTTAAAGTAAAAAAACATATAAACCAAGAAAAAATTGCTTTTTGTCGTATTTTTTTGCTTTTAATCGATATAATATTATCTATCTACCTGTTTTTCAACACTTTAAATAGATGCTAGAATTTTATTAATTTCTAATTAAACTTTTAGTAATTTATCTGGTCTAAACTACCAAAGCAAAACAATTGACCAACGAACAAGATTTTATAAAACACCTACAAGATTCGCAAACAAAAGAATCTGCCTTTAGAGAGTTATTGCAGCTCTATAAAGAACGATTGTATTGGCACATACGTAAAATTGTTATTAGTCATGATGATGCCGACGATGTGTTACAAAACACATTTATAAAAGTATATCGCAGTATAGACAAGTTTAAAGGTGATAGTAAATTATTTTCTTGGATGTATCGTATAGCAACAAATGAGTCTATTACGCATATTAATAAAAACGCTAAACAACAACATATATCTAACGAGGAATATCAAAAGAACGCTATAAATAACCTTACAGCTGATGTGTATTTTGAAGGTAATGACATTCAGATAAAATTACAGAAAGCCATTGCTACCTTACCACAAAAGCAACAACAAGTATTCAATATGAAATATTTTGATGATTTAAAATATAAAGAAATGTCCGAAATACTGGATACAAGTGAAGGAGCATTAAAAGCATCGTATCATCTGGCAGTACAAAAAATAGAAAACTATCTGACCTCAAATTAAACCATTTCATCAATTTGAAGTCATATAAATAGAGACTGAATTAAGTTCAGAAATATGAAAAAAGAAGATTTAAATAATATATCAGAAACTGGCTTTAAAACACCAGACAACTATTTTGAGTCCTTTGAAGATAAGCTTTTTGAACGCTTAGCAGACCAAAACGACAATATTGGTGTTAATGATACAGGTTTTAAAGTTCCTGATAATTATTTCGATACATTAGAAGATACTATACTAGACAAGTTAGACAAAGAAGAAACACCTGTGGTGCAACTTCGACCTAGGACTAAGTTCTATTACATTGCAGGTATTGCAGCTTCAATAGTATTAATCTTAGCTCTTTTTATAAATAGAAACACAGTTGATGAACTTTCTGTAGAAATGGTAGAGTCTTATTTTGAGAATACAGATTTAGACAGTTACGAATTAGCAGAATTACTTACTGAAACAGAAATCTTGGAAGAAGATTTTGAAATTATAGAAACAAATCTAGATGAAGAAAACATAGAAACTTATCTTTTAGATAACGCAGATTTAAAATACATTTTAGAATAATATAAACATCATGAAAAGAACAATCACAGTACTAATTTTACTTGTAAGTCTCTCAGGATTTGCACAACGCGGCGGAAAAATGATGCATGAGCGCATCAAATCTCAAAAAATTGCATTTATCACAGAACGTCTAAACCTCACTTCTGAGGAAGCAGAAAAGTTTTGGCCGATTTATAATGAGATTGAAGAGAAAAAACATGAGCTTAGAGAAAAATCTAGCTTAAAAAAAATAGGCAAGCGACCTGCTGATATGACAGAAGCAGAAGCAGACAAATTATTGCAAGAAATGCTAAAAATGAAAGATGAAAGACATGCCTTAGATAAAGAATTGATCTCAAAACTTTCAGATGTCATCTCAAGTAAAAAGATAATAGCATTAATGCGTGCCGAACGTGAGTTTGACAAAAAACTTATTGAGCGTTTGAAACAGCGCCGAGAAAAGCGAAAAGGAAAGAAGTAGTAAATTATATAAAGGAAGCAGGAGCTTCCTTTTTTTATTTAAATGATAACTTACTTATCCTACCATTGCCTGCAGCGTATGCTGTAGAATCATTAAGGAATCTAATAGTGTAAAAGCCTTCATCACTGAGATGCTCCCATGTATTACCAGCATCGTTACTGTAATCTATACCTTTAAAACCTACGGCTACTAATTTTTTAGCGTCACTATTTGGGACATATTGCACACAACTTCTATAACCAGGACTTTTTCCATCTGCTACGACCTGCCATGTTTTCCCTCCATCAGAAGTTCTAATCTTATTAGCAATTGTATCCTTAGGTTTTGTGTAATCGCCACCAATAGCAAAACCATTCTTTTTATCATAAAAATCTATAGAATACATACCTGTAGTTTCTTTGCCTTGAATAATTGGTGTATCATAAACTTTCCAAGTATTACCTTTATCTGGCGAATATAAAATACGACTACTTTTTCCACCCGTAGCTACCCATGTATGGTCACCAACAATTGCAATATTGGTATCACTAGCTGCAAAGGCTGCTTCACCATCTTTTATTTTTGGTAGCACATCACAAGATAATTTATTCCAAGTTTCACCCGCATCTCTTGTTATAATAACACTTATGCAGTCATCTGTTGGGTCACCAATTGCTATGCCTTCATTATCATTCCAAAATTCCATAGAATCGTAGAATGCTTTTGGGTGGTTATCTTGGTAAACTATTCTTTCATTAGATGTTTCAACACTAAATAATAGAGCAGGATTACCAATACCTAATGCAAATCCTCCTTCGCTATTGGCAGCAATTGACCTAAAATTTGGAATTATAGAATCATACTTTTGTTGAACTAAAAATTCTAGTTCAAAGATTCCATTGTCTACTGAAAAAGCACCTATTTCTCCTTTAGAAGTAGCAAAGCACGCAAACGAATCACCATAAACTTCTAATGCCCTCACATTCAAAAGTGAATCTTGTATTAAATGTTCAATTTCAATCGTTGAAAATTTCTTGTCAGGTTGAGTTATTTCAGATTTACAAGACACAACACCGAAAAATAATAAAACTAAAATGGCTAGGTGTTTCATAACTTAATTTTTATTTAAAATAATGATTATAAATACCTTTAATTGATATTAAATTTAAAGGAAACTCAAAAAACACGTGCATAAGACTAAGCATCAATAAAAGGGTCAATCCAATTTTATAATCGACTGCATAAATTATCATTGATATGATCCAAATGCCAATTATCAAGAATGTCTTGGTTTTACTTAAATTCTTATGCCAGCCAATAATGGAAGTTTTAGAAAACCAATTTAAATAATGATATGTATAAGCAAATGCGATAAAAATTTGAATTTTTATATCAATAATTTCATTGAAAAAGAAACTTGTTCCATCTGAAAGTCCTAAAAACTTTGAAACATTAATATTTAACAAATGAAATCTGCTTTCTATAATTAGTGATTCCACAGTTGAAGAAAACCGATATAAATTAACTTCTAACGATACTAAGAAAATGATTAAAGGAATCAAAGCCAAATAAACAATATTTATTGTACCCCATTTACTATTATCCTTTACAGTACCATACCACATAAATAATAAGGTAAAAAAGTAAACATGAATAATTGTAGGTAAAAAAATACCTATCCAAACATTATAGACGTCCAAATCCTTAAGAAATATGGTTAATACAATACTTATTACCAAAACTGTAATTTGCCAATGTTTCTCTTTTATGAATAACAAAGCGTATGCGAACATAAAGCTTCCAAATATTAAACCGTTTGTATAGTTTGCTAGGTCTGTATTTAAAAAATTTACAATTGAGGAATCACTATTCTTAAAAATATTGAGCCTCATAATTGCAGGAAGAGAAACGATAAAGGCAAATAAAATAACAGTATAAATCCAAGTCTTGCTTTTTACAAAATAATTTTTATTTCTAATCCAATTGATTTCAGTTAAGTAATGTAATGGTCCTAAAATGGCATAGACAATTAAAAATAACTCAAACGGAAAAATAATCGCTAGAAAAAGAGATATGGTAATTAAAACCAAATTAAGTATGTCAATATTATACCTCATAGTAGGACATAAAAAAACTGTTTAAATAAGAATATATTTAAACAGTTTTTAAATATTTGATTACAAATTTATTCAATTATCATTTTCTTACTGTCGAATTTCTTACCTTCTATGTACAGAGTATAATAATACATACCTGCTTGCAGCCCTTGTTTATTCACAATCATCTCATTCTCACCTCTTTTATCTAATTCAATATTAGATAAAATTTTACCAGTAGTGTCACTAAACACGAGATTAGCTCTATTAATACTATTTGGTAAATAGTAACGAATCGACGAAGTTTCATTGAAAGGATTAGGTATGTTTTGATATAAAGCTGGACCTTGTTTTCCAGCGATGTTGTCATCAACCTCTAAAGTTTGACATGCACAGTCTTCAAGTGCAACAACTCTAGTTAACAAATCATCAATTAGTAGTTGCTGATTATTATTCTCTGTTTCTAAAGCGCCCAAAATAGGTGCTAAATCAACATTTACTGAAGTTCCACCTTCAATTGACACTGTCAAAGTAGTTCCAGATAAAACTGCCGATGTCAGATTTTGATCATCAGTTCCAGATCCATCTTGTAAAGACGACAAATCAACCCCTGATCCACCAGTTATATTCAAGGTTGTACCTGTCAAACTTAAATCCTGATTGTCTGTACCCGTACCATCTTGTAAAGTCGCTAAATCAACACCTGTACCACCTGAAATATTTAATGTTGTCCCTGATAAGGATAAATCTTGTTCATCTGTATTAGCATAACCAGATAAATCAACTGTAGAAGCGTTTCCGGTGATACTTAAAGTATTACCACTTAAAGCAATAGCCTGACTATCTGTACCCGTACCATCTTGTAGAGATGCTAAGTCCACTCCTGTACCACCAGAAATATTTAATGTTGTTCCTGTTAATGATAAATCTTGATTATCTGTACCTGTACCATCTTGTAATGACGCTAAATCAACTCCTGATCCACCAGTGATATTTAATGTTGTTCCTGTTAATGATAAATCTTGACTATCTGTACCTGTACCATCTTGTAATGACGCTAAATCCACTCCTGTTCCACCAGAAATATTTAATGTTGTACCTGTCAATGATAAATCTTGATTATCTGTACCTGTACCATCTTGTAATGATGCTAAATCCACTCCTGTACCACCTGTGATACTTAATGTTGTACCTGATAAAGATAAATCTTGACTATCAGTATTATCTAAATAAGGCGATAAATCTACAGTACCTGCATTTCCAGTGATGCTTAATACATCTGAACTTACAGAGATTGCTTGTGCATCTGTATTATCTAAATATGACGAAAGATCTACAGTAGAAGCATTGCCTGAAATACTTAAAATATCTGATGTCAAAGAAATAGCCTGCGCATCTGTATTATCTAAATAAGTAGTTAAATCTACTGTAGCTGAACTACCTGTAAGTCCTAATTCATTAGTTGTTAAAGATAATTCTTGATTATCTGTATTATCTAAATAAGGCGTTAAATCCACAGTTGCTGCACTTCCTGTAATACTTAAGATGTCCGAAGTCACAGAAATGCCTTGTGCATCAGTATTATCTAGGTAAGGTGTTAAATCTACCGTTCCTGCACTTCCTGTAATACTTAAAATATCTGAAGCTACTGAAAGTTCTTGGGAATCAGTATTCGTAGCACTACTCCATGCTGCACCATCCCATACATACACAGCACCAAGATCAGTATCATATACTAATAGACCGTTTTCTGTAGCAGTCAAAGAACCTTCTATGGTTGTTCTTTCAGCTGTTGTTAATCTATTAAGAAGTAATCCCTTATTAGAACCCGTAAGGTCTAAGGATGCATTTATATTTGGTGTATCTGTCCCAATACCTACGCTAAGCGGATTTGTAGCACCGCCAAGCACCATGGTATTATCGTTTATTGCTGTTGCGGCATTACCAATGGCAACAGCATTTGTGCCCTGTACGTTTGCGGCATTACCAATGGCTATATTATTTGTTGGATCTACAGCACTAGGGTCTGTGGACGAGGCTTGATAACCAATAACAATAGCACCATCATTCGAAGCTACTGTTGTAGAACCTATGGCTATAGCAAAAGGATTATCAATATCTACAGAACGTCCAATACCAACAACATCATTTTCTTCAATATCAATACGATCACCAATACCTACAGAATAATCTGCTTGATTAGTCATGTTACCTAAATACCCCATCATAATAGAATAATCTCCGCGTATATCGTGGTCTATACCCATTGAAATTGAATACTGCCCATCTAAGAAAGACTCATTACCAAAGCCCATTACATTATTATTACTTGCTGTAATATTGTAACCAAAAAACATAGTATTTGAACGGTTGGTGTTATCAAAATCCGCTTGTGACCCCATACCAACATTATATTGTCCCTCACGATTTGTAAAACCAGCAGAGAAACCTACATAAGTATTATGATTAGCATTTGCTGTATTATTTGTTCTATTATTGTCCCATCCTGCTTGCGCCCCGATAAAAGTATTATAATCTGCCCATTCGGTTGCAACCCCTGCGGCCGCCCCAAGGAAAGTGTTATAAATACCATCTCCTACATCAATCCCAGCAGAATCGCCAATACCCGTATTATGATGACCATCATCTACATCGCTCATAGACTCACTACCCAAGCCTGTATTTCTGTAACCAACATCCGATGAAATACCAACTTCATTCCCTACAAAGGTATTTTTATATCCAGTAGTATTACTAAAACCGGCATCTTCCCCAATAAAGGTGTTTTCGTATCCAGTTGTGTTATTCGCACCAGCTTCTTCTCCGACGAAAGTATTATCATATCCTGTGGTATTATTCTCCCCAGCTTCAGCACCCACAAAAGTATTATCACCACCATTTATAGTTAATCTACCTGCTTCATATCCGATAAAGGTATTATCAAATCCTGTAGTATTAGAGTATCCTGCAAGATACCCAATGGCTGTAAGTTCACTTGTTGTTACACTGCGCCCTGCACTATATCCAAAAAGTGTATTCCGAGATCCTGATGTGACAAACGATCCTGTACTATCACCGTAAAAGGTATTAAAATCTCCCGAAGAAATACTTACACCAGATCCTGTTCCTGAGGTTTCATTTAATGTCTGTGCACTCAATCCTAGACTGAGTAAGGCAAACAAAAAAATAAAAAAATAGTTGTTCTGTTTCATTAGTTTTGGTTTTGGTTATGTTTTACTTAGCAAGGCTTTTTGAACTTGAACAACATTCGATAAATTTGTTCCGCCTTTGCCTTGTTTTTTTGATTTCAATGTAATTATAATATTGAATCTTAATTTACCATCATTTGTGAATTGGAGCGAGGTGAACATGATTTTGTCTTTTGTATCATACGTGCTGTAAAGTACACCTTTTATTAAAGTTGCCATAAACTCTAATCCTTCTTCATCTGTTATGGCATAATAACCTTTTTCTTCATCTATGATATGTAAAAGATATTTATTGACAATTTTATTTTCACCTTGATAAAACGAAAATTCGTACTCAAAAACTTCCTTATCGTTAGTTTTTTTTATTATAAAATCTGTTGGTACATTTGCTATACTACCTGTAGGGTCCGCAACATTTAAATTACCCGAATAGGTGCCAAGATACTCATACGGAAATGCTACTGGCGTTGGAAATTCTTCATCTACTTGTTTATTATTCTGTGCATCTAGCACAAGGCAACAACCTGATGTAAAAGTTAACAGAAAAAAAAGCAAATAACTAGCTTTATTGTGCCTAGAAACTATAATATTCATTCATTAGTTAGTGATTGGTTGTGTTTCAAAGTTAATTAAAATTTTAAAGAAAACAAGAATAGCAAAGTTAAACAAAATTTATTTTATGTTTACAACTTTTTAATTCAGGTAAAATCATTGTTACGATACAGAAAAAAAATCAATACATTAGCGAAATCTAAAGTCAAAACTAAAAACTACAGCTTAGATGTTTAAAGCAAAATATCTTGTCGAATTCAGTCTTTTTTGTATTATTTTTTTGGTTTATGCTTATTGCACCTCAAATACAATAAACTTTTGGGACAGCCCAGAGTTTATAACTAGCAATTACACTATGCAGGCTTCGCACCCACCAGGTGCACCGCTGTACACAATTTTTTCAGGGACGCTACTGTTTTTTTTCTCTGCACAATATGCAGTTTTAATTAGCAATCTAGTTTCTGCTTTCTTCGGCGCTAGCACAGTAGTAATGGTTTATAAAATCACTGCCTTTATTATTGCCATTTACAACCCTACTGAAAACAAAAAACAAATCATTAAAATCCAGGTATTAGGTGGTTTATTGGCTGCTTTAAGCTTGGCGTTTTCAACTAGTTTCTGGACAGCGTCAATAGAAGCAGAGGTATACACTATGTCTTTTGCGCTTTTTACATTATTAATCTACAGTAGTTTAAAATGGTATAAAGAAAAATGTCTCAAGAAAGAAAAAAAATATTTCCTTCTTTTCTTCTTATTATTAGGACTATCAGTTGGAGTACATTTAATTTTATTAGCCGCAATAATTCCTGCCTCATTACTTTTTGTTAGCAAAAAACTAAATACAAGTTTTAAAAATCTAACCTTAGGCTTAGTAATTGGGGTAATTAGTTTCTTTACACTGTATGCTGTGATATTAAAAGGTGTTATTGGTTTAATGTCGAGAATTGACATCTACAGTGTTAACAATCTAAATTTACCTGTTAATTATGGTGCAATTATAACTATTGTATTCGTTTTATCATTTTTACTTATTTCTCATTTATTACTATTGAAAAAGGAAAAGCATAAAATCGGTTTATTAAATTTATCCCTTCTATTATTCTTAGCAGGATCGAGTTTATATGCCTTTCCAATAATAAGATCTAACACAAATACTTTGGTAGCCGAAAAGGTTAAAACTACAAATAGATTAGGTGGTTATATTAGTGGTGAACGTTTTGGTGTAGACAATATACCCTTAATTTATGGGCCTAATTTTAATGCCCAACTCGATGAGAAAAGACCATTCTTAAATACTGATCCAATTTTATCGTATGATACATTTTCCAAAAAGTACATTGAAGCTCATGATGGTGTATCAAATAAAATTAACTACAGTTCTAAATTTAAGACAATTTTTCCTCGAATGTATGATGCAAAAAATGCTCCCAATTATAGTGCTTGGACTTCTATAAAAGGTGAAGCGATAGCTCACAACATTAATGGAGAGATTAAAAATATTATATCGCCTACTTTTTCTGAAAATTTAAGCTTTTTCTTTAATTATCAAGTCATTTGGCTTAATCTAAGATATTTATATTGGAACTTCATTGGACGACAAAATGACCATCATGGTTTAGGCTATATAAAAGATGGAAATTGGGTTACTGGTCTTAATTTTATAGACAAACACAGAGTTGGAGATATTGAGCTTTTACCTACGTATTACGAAAACAATAAAGCCTACGATTATTATTATCTTTTGCCATTTCTATTAGGAATAATTGGCTGTATTTCGACTTTTAAAAGAAAAGGAATTTTCCTATATCTTACATTTCTTTTTTTAACCTTCGGGATAGGTATAACTGTATTTGTAAATCCACTGCCTTCCAGTATTTTAATACGAGAGAGAGACTATATTTTTATAGGTTCATTTATTATTTTCACCATTTGGATAGGCTTATCTGCAGTGGCATTTTTTAAACTTTTTGCAAAGATTAGTAAAAACAGAGAAATCCAAACAGCATTGTTATTACTTCTTATTTTAGCCTCTCCTATTCAGCTATGCGCAAAAGGTTGGGATAATCATCAAAATTCTAAAGACACCTTCCCTGTTGATTTCGCTAAGGCTTATTTAGATTCTTGCCCAAATCAAGCCATATTGATTACTAATGGCGATAATATGACCTTTCCCCTTTGGTATTTGCAAGAAGTTGAGAACTATCGTAAAGATGTAAGAGTTATAAACTTTGATCAATTAAATATTGATACACATATTGACAATCTCAAAAGAATAAAAGGAGATTCTAAACCAATAAGCATAGATTTAGATAAAGATTTGTATATAAATGGCATTGAAAAAATAGTACCGTTACAAAAAGAAACAAATGATTTTATTGAACTTGAGATATTGACTCAGTTTTTAAATTCTGACAAAACATTAACCAATTGGAACGGAAGAGGACGACATTATGTTCCTGGTGATAGTTTTAAAATTAGTGCTGATTCGTCAATAGGTTATATTCAAAAAGAAAAAAACAAAACCTATAATTTAAAGCTATTGAATGAAATTAATTGGACCTACACAAAAAAATTCTACGGCTTAAATGATCTAGTTGTACTTAATTTAATTAAAAACAACTTTGGGAAAAGACCAATTTGCTTTGCAATTAATGGAAAAAATAGTCATCTAATAGGATTAAACAAATTCCTCATTCAAAAAGGTATGGTTAGTGAACTTTTACCTTTTGTCAGAGATGATAAAAATATGAATCCAAAATTAGTAGATACCCAAAAATCCTATGAAATACTTGTTGTTGATTCTAATTTTAAGGCTTTTGATTCTAATAGCATTTATATAAAGGATGAAAATAGAACTTATGCAAGAGAGATAATAAGACAAAATTATTATTTCTTAGCACAAGCCTTATATGAAGAAAACAATATTGAAAAAGCAAAGGAAACACTTAATAAATGTTTTGAACTGTTTCCAAATCATGAGATACCTTTTAAACAATTCGCTTATGCATGCGGTAGACTATATTACAGAATGGGTTTTAAGGAAAAAGGCGATAAAATTTGCCAATCAGCAATGGTGAACATTTGGAACGAATTACAATGGATAACCTCGCTAGATCCGCCAAATCCAATTATTAATGTAAGACATGCAAAAAAACTTATAACAATGTATCAACAAATGATGAATCAAATTAAACCCTTTAATGAGACTTATTATGAATCGTCAAAATCTCAATTAGAAGCGTTTGCAAACAAATATGATACTTGGTACATTAATAACTGGCCATACTAACTTTTATGACCTCTTTTTCTACTGAAGTCACCTCTTCGAAAATTCTTTCTGATCGTCCATTATATCTAAGAACCCGTAAGGCTTACGAAATCATAAGTAATAAAGCACAAGGAGACACCCTAGAAATCGGTTGTGGTGAGGGTTACGGAATACCTCATTATATTGAGAATGTAAGGTCATTAACCTTAGTAGACAAGTCTAAAAGTAACCTTAAAAAAATTAAAAAAACATATCCTAAATGTACTTTTTTCTTTAAAAGAATACCACCTTTAAATATGTTTGAGGATAATACTTTTGATACAATTATTTCGTTTCAAGTTATAGAACACATCAAAGATTATAATCTTTTTCTAAAGGAGATAAAAAGAGTTTTGAAACCTAGCGGTAAAGCTTATATTACAACACCTAATAAACTAAAAACTGTAGCTCCCAATCCATGGCACTATAGAGAATTTTCATTTGATGAACTAGACGCTTTACTAAAACCTCTTTTCAAAACCTATGAAATTTTGGGTATTCAAGGTAATTCTAAAACTGAGGAATATTACACAAAAAGTAATTCTTCGGTACTAAAAATTCTATCCTTTGATATTTTTAATTTGCACAAACACTTACCACGTGCCTTGCTAAAAATTCCTTATGAAATTTTAAATCGACTGAATCGCGCATCTGTTTTTAATGTTAATAAGCAACTTATAGAGGATATAAATTCAAATGATTATCAACTAAAACCGTACAATCGAGATACATTAGATTTATTCTGTATTTTGAACAAAGAGCCGATACCATCTAAAAATCTGAAACTTAAAAATTAAAGAATAAGCTATATGCTGAAATGGGTCGTTTTTATTATTAGTATTACAAGTATTTCTGCACAAAGTAATAAGAAGTTAAATGACATTTTTGACAATGCTTTGATATCTGATGTAAAAGACAATATCGATAGAATTAATCCCATTCAAATAATTGAGACTGATGAACAAAATAGCAGAATTAAGACAAATTATTTAAATTTAGAGAACTTAAAAAATAAAGAAGGAAAATACGAAAAATGGTTTCTTACACAAGGTGAGGAGGCTTCTACATTGGTTGAAATAAAAAAATTGATTACAGTTCAGGTTGGATCACTCTAGGAAAAACATTGTGTGGCAATTTTAATATGGATGATGGCGAAACTTTAGAATTTTTCAACCCTTTTATAAACTATGAAATCGTTAATAACAAACCTTTATTAGATTCTTATCCTACCTATATTGATGACAACTACATTGGCTATATACAATCCGGTGGTATCATTAAAAGAAAGGCAAATGACTATGTTCTGCTTTTACCTGTTGTATTCGGCGCACATAAACACCGAGCTATTTATTATGCAACAAGTACAAATCTTGAAAGTTGGACTTTTCATAAAAGAAAAATACTCGACACTAATAGTATTGAATTTGCCAAAAAGGATGGTAATATTTTCAGCACTAATAATCCATTTCTTTTCGAAGAGAATAAATATTTAGTTTTATTAGGTGTAGAATGCCCAGACGGGAATTATACGGCGGCATATATGATAATTGATTCTGATTTAAATATCATCCAAAAACCAACAAAAATAAGAATTCCTCAACTAGAAGGAAATTTAAATAGTTATTATCCCTTATCTATTATAAACCATGATGGCGTATACCGATTTTTGATTTATGACAATAATAGAAATTACAATACACATAAGATTTATGAAGTAACGACATTAGATATTTTGAAAAACTTTAATGAAGGAATAAATAATCAGTCTTTACAATGCATAATCGATAGTGAAACTTCTTCAGGTTACTTAAAAGGTAAAATGGATGATGCAAGTTATATTACTTATAATTCTGAACTGTATATTATTATTGGAAGTGAAGAATATCCATCAGAATATCTCACTTCTTTAAATCGAGAATACGGACTAATTCATTTAGACAAGACAAAATGGGCTCATGACAATAGAAGTCCATTAATAATCAATCCTATGACGCTGCACCATAAATTCCCTGAATTAGAATGGGCTGCTGATCATTTAGGCGGCTTCATTTCGCCAATCTTTAAGGACAATTATTTATACCTGTTTTTAACTATGGGTTCTGATAATCCAGACTATCTACTTTCAGGTATAAAACTAAAGCTAGAATAATTTTATCAATACTGCTTCACAAAAATCAAATGCAAACTTTAAATTTAAAATTTTAAACAAAAAAATATCTGTAAGGACATACACAGAACAAAACCCATATTATTAAAGATTTAGATTACCTTTGCACGCCTTATAATACTTAAACATTAAGCATCATGCGATTACACAGAAATCTTTGCTTTGCAGTTATCGACGGATTACACCTCATTTTTAATGAAGGTGAATATGCCGATAAAGTGATTCAGCAACTGTTAAAGCGCGATAAACGCTGGGGAAGCAGAGATCGATCCTTTATTGCAGAAACGGTTTACAGCATTGTTAGATATAAAAGATTATACAGTGAAATTGCAAATGTAAAGGCACCTTTTACCCGTGACGACTTATGGCGCTTATTTGCTGTTTGGGCAACGTTAAAAGGCATCAGACTACCAGATTGGAAATACTTTATAGACACACCGACACGAAAAATAAAAGGTCGTTTTGATGAACTTTCTAAAATTAGAAAGTTTAGAGAATCAATTCCTGATTGGATTGATGAACTTGGTGTAAAAGAAATCGGTGAGTCCGAATGGACTAAAGAAATCACCAAACAAAATGAACAGGCTGATGTCATTTTAAGAGTAAACACTTTAAAAACCAACAAAAAAGATTTACGTCTAAAGCTACAGTCAGAAGACATAGAAACTGAGTTTTTATCAGATTATCCATCAGCTTTAAGACTTACTGAACGTGCTAATGTTTTTAAAACCGAAGCTTTTAAAAATGGTTGGTTCGAAGTGCAAGATGCGTCATCGCAACTTGTGGCAGACTTATTAGATGTGCAACCAGGAATGAAAGTTGTGGATTCTTGTGCTGGAGCTGGAGGAAAAACATTACACCTAGCTTCTTTAATGCAAAACAAAGGGCAAATCATTGCCATGGATATTTACGAAAGTAAATTGAAAAAACTAAAAGTAAGAGCGCGTAGAAATGGGGTTCATAACATCGATATGAAGGTCATAGATTCTACAAAACCTATTAAAAAACTTTATGGTAAAGCAGACAGATTGCTGATAGACGCACCATGTTCTGGATTAGGTGTTCTAAGACGTAACCCAGATGCAAAGTGGAAATTACAACCAGAATTTGTAGAAAACATCATTAAAACACAGTTTGAAATTTTAGAACAATACTCTAAAATGGTAAAACCTGGCGGAAAAATGGTGTATGCAACCTGTTCAATTCTCCCTTCTGAAAATCAGAAACAAGTTGATAAATTCTTAACATCAGAAGCCGGAAAAGCATTTACCTTTGTCAAAGAAAAAAAAGTATTAGCTCACAAATCTGGCTTTGATGGCTTTTACATGGCTTTACTAGAAAAAAATAAAGACAACTAAATCAAAAGATAAATCCTATCAGATGAAACAATTTTACCTTCTATTTTTATTCGTAACATTTGCAACATACGCACAAGTGCCTTCAAATTATTACGATTCGGCAAATGGATTAACTGGTTATACTTTAAAAACCCAACTCAAAACTATTGTTACCAACGGTCATACCTATAATGCTGGTAGTTATGATAACTTATTCACGGCTTATGCGTCAACAGATAGAGATTACTATTATGAAAATGATGGCTCGTTACTAGACATATATTCAGAAAACCCTTCAGGTTCGGAGACTAGCTATAATATTCCTAATGACGAATGTGGTGGTAGTATACCTAATGAAGGCTTGTGCTACAATAGAGAGCATTTATTTCCTCAAGGATTCTTTAACAATTCAGATGCATTACCGATGGTATCTGATATTCATACCGTAGTGCCTACAGATGGATTTGTTAATAATGGAAGAAGTAATTACCCATTTGGTGTTGTCTCTAATACTAATACTTCCTATTCTAACGGATCAAAATGGGGAACAGGAAATAACTACGGATATACTAATAGGGTTTTTGAACCAATCGATGAATTTAAAGGTGATATCGCAAGAGCCATGCTTTATTTTGCAGTAAGATATGAGGACAACTGGAATGATAGCGGTTGGGAAGCACCTGATGCATCACCTTACAACCCATTAAATGGAACCAGTGATCAATTTTATGAAACATGGTTTATCAATACCATGTTAGATTGGCACGCGGCAGATCCTGTTAGTCAGAGAGAATTAGACAGAAATGACGAAGCTTATAACTTTCAAGGTAACGCCAATCCATTTGTGAATCATCCTGAATATGCAGCATTAATTTGGAATCCAGTACCAGATACTCAAGCACCAACAGATCCTTCAAATTTGGTTGCTTCTAACCCAACTGATAATAGCATTAATTTAAGTTGGACAGCTTCAACTGATAATGTAAGTGTAGCTTCATATGATATTTATCAAGATGGTGTTAATCTTTACAACACAGTTACAACCTCTTTTGTAGTTACCGGACTTAGCGCAAATACAAATTACTGTTTTACTGTTAGAGCAAATGATGGATCTGGTAATTCTTCAGGCTTTAGCAATCAAGCTTGTGAAACAACCTCAGATAATGGCTCACAAACAACTGACCTTTTTATCTCTGAATATGTTGAAGGAAGTGGAACAAATAAAGCCATAGAAATCGCAAATTTCACTGGTGGTCCAGTAAGTTTATCTAATTATACTTTAAAATTGGCCTCTAACAGCAACAACTTTTCAACCACATATACGTTTCCAAATAGTCCAACAATAGCAAATGGTGATGTGTTTGTAGTTGCAAATAGCGGTCTAAATTCTGGGTGCCAATCAGAACAAGATGATGTTAATAATAGTATCACTGGTTTTAATGGAAATGATGCTATTGGTCTATTCAAAAACGATGTCCTCATTGATATCTTGGGTATTGAAGGTGATGGTAATGACTTTGCAAAAAATGTAACGTTAATCAGAAAACCAGAAATTCAGTTTCCATCAACTACTTATGACGCCAATGAGTGGAATGTAGTAAGCATTGATGATTGTTCAGATTTGGGTCAGCACAACCAAACCTTAAGCATACAAAACAGTAATGTTAAATTCGTATCAATTCATCCAAACCCAGTAAAATCATTATTATCAATAAACCTTAAAACTGATAATAACGCAAGTATCGAAATTTACGATGTACTCGGAAAGAAGGTTTTAAGTGAAATGATACAAACTACGAAAAGCATTAATGTACAATCATTAAAAACTGGTGTTTATATTATAAAAATTAGTCAAGGTAATTCTAGTATCTCAAAACGATTGATAAAAAACTAAGAACTAACATATAATTAATAGTGAAAAGCAACTCAAATGAGTTGCTTTTTTTGTTTAAAACCTGTTGACTTCTTCAATATATGACAATTAAATTATATCTAGAATAACCTAAAATGCATTAAATTTGCATTTTTAAAACGCTAACGAAAAATCATCACATAATGATTCATTTCTTCGGAAACCAAAACAGTAAAGTATTTGCTGTTCAAGTAACAAAAGAATTATCTACAGAAGACATTTCAAAATTGGTATGGCTTTTTGGTAACCAACCTAAAATAGAACAAGCATCAATAGATGCTTTTTTTGTTGGTCCAAGAGCTGCAATGATAACGCCTTGGAGTACAAACGCTGTTGAGATTACCCAAAATATGGGAATTGAAGGTATTATTAGAATTGAAGAATTTGAATCTATTACTGAAAATTTCAAAGATTATGACCCAATGATTTCTGAAAAGTTCTCTGGTCTTAATCAAGACATCTACACAATCAATATAGAACCTGAAGGTATTCAGAATATTGAAGATATAGTAGCATACAACCAACAAGAAGGTTTAGCACTTAGCAATGAAGAGATTGAATACCTTGAAGGTGTTTCTAATAAAATTGGACGACCATTAACAGATTCTGAAGTTTTTGGTTTTTCGCAAGTAAACTCAGAGCATTGTCGTCATAAAATTTTCAACGGAACTTTTGTCATTGATGGTGAAGAAAAAGAGACGTCTCTTTTTAAAATGATAAAAGAAACGTCTAAACAAAATCCAAACGATATTGTTTCAGCATATAAAGACAACGTAGCATTTATAAAAGGTCCTGTTGTTGAACAATTTGCACCAAAACGCGCTGATGTTCCGGAATATTACGAAACTAAAGATTTTGAATCTGTAATTTCATTAAAAGCAGAAACACACAATTTCCCAACTACTGTTGAGCCATTTAATGGTGCTGCAACTGGTTCTGGTGGTGAAATTAGAGATAGACTTGCTGGTGGAAAGGGTTCTATTCCTTTAGCTGGTACCGCTGTTTATATGACAGCGTATTCTAGACTTGAAGACGAACGTCCTTGGGAAAAAGCGTTCCCAGAGCGTAAGTGGTTATACCAAACACCAATGGATATTCTAATTAAAGCAAGTAATGGTGCTTCAGACTTTGGAAACAAATTTGGGCAACCTCTTATTTGTGGTTCGGTTTTAACTTTTGAACATCAAGAGGAAGCTGATAAAATTGGTTACGATAAAGTCATTATGCAAGCTGGTGGTATTGGCTACGGAAAAGCAGACCAAGCTATTAAAGATGTTCCTCAAGCAGGTGATAAAATCGTCATTCTTGGTGGTGACAACTATCGCATCGGAATGGGTGGAGCTGCGGTTTCATCTGCTGATACTGGTGAATTTGATTCAGGTATTGAATTAAATGCTGTACAACGTTCTAATCCTGAAATGCAAAAACGTGCTGCTAATGCTGTTCGTGGTATGGTAGAAAGCGAAGAGAACTTTATTGTTTCTATTCACGATCACGGAGCTGGTGGACACCTAAACTGTTTATCAGAACTTGTTGAAGATACTGGTGGAAAAATTGACTTAGATAAATTACCTGTTGGTGACCCAACATTGTCTGCTAAAGAAATTATTGGTAACGAGTCTCAAGAACGTATGGGATTAATTATTGCAGATAAACATTTAGATACACTTCATAAAATTGCAGACAGAGAACGCTCACCAATTTACGATGTTGGTGATGTTACAGGTGAACATCGCTTTACGTTTGAGTCTAAAACCAATGGTGACAAACCAATGGATTTAGCGCTAAACGATATGTTTGGAAGCTCACCAAAAACGATAATGAATGATGTTACTGTCGCTAAAAACTACAGTGATGTATCATATAATTCAGATAATTTTTATAATTATTTAGACCAAGTACTACAACTAGAAGCTGTGGCTTGTAAAGATTGGTTAACTAATAAAGTTGATCGATGTGTTGGTGGAAAAGTTGCCAAACAACAATGTGTTGGTCCTTTACAAATTCCTTTGAATAATGTTGGTGTTATGGCATTAGATTTTAAAGGAAAAGAAGGTATTGCAACTTCGGTTGGCCACTCACCTATTTCAGGTTTAATTAATCCTGAAGCTGGTAGTAGAAATTCAATTACCGAAGCTTTAACTAACATAATTTGGGCACCTCTTAAAGATGGTTTAACTAACGTTTCACTTTCTGCAAACTGGATGTGGCCTTGTAAAAACGAAGGTGAAGATACGCGCTTGTATGAAGCTGTAAAAGCAGTTTCAGAGTTTGCTATAGATTTAGGAATCAATGTTCCAACAGGAAAGGATTCGTTGTCTATGAAGCAAAAATATCCTGAAGGTGATGTTATTGCACCAGGAACTGTGATTATTTCAGCTGCTGCTAATTGTAATGATATTACTAAGGTTGTTGAGCCTGTTTTCAAAACTGGAAAAGGCAACATTTACTACATCAATATTTCGCAAGATGATTTTAAACTTGGTGGTAGTTCGTTTGCTCAAATTTTAAATAAAATTGGAAACGAAACACCAAACGTTCAAAATGCAGCGTATGTAAAAACTGTGTTTAATACCATTCAGCAGTTAATCAATAACGATCAAATTATTGCAGGTCATGATGTTGCTTCTGGTGGTTTGATAACCACATTATTAGAATTATGTTTTGCTGATAATAATGTTGGTGCGGAATTAGATATTTCAGCATTAAATGAAACCGATTCTTTAAAGGTGTTGTTTGCTGAAAACTCAGGAATTGTAATTCAGGCAGAAGATGAAATCGAATCTACTTTAAAAGACGCTGGAATTACATTCCACAACATAGGAAAAGTTACAGAAAGTGATGTTTTAAGTGTAATTAACAACAATGATGTGTTTACGATGACCATTTCTCGATTAAGAGATATGTGGTATAAGACCTCTTTCCTACTCGACCAAAAACAAACTGCAAACGGATTAGCAAAAGACCGTTTTGACAATTATAAAAATCAGCCGCTTCAATATAAATTTCCTGAGCATTTCACAGGAAAATTAGAAGATGTCATTGCAAGCGACGCGAAGCAATCTCGTCCTAAAGCAGCCATACTTCGCGAAAAAGGAAGTAACTCTGAACGCGAAATGGCAAACGCTATGTATTTGGCTGGTTTTGATGTTAAAGATGTACATATGACCGATTTAATTTCTGGTCGTGAAACATTAGAAGACATTCAGTTTTTAGGTGCTGTTGGTGGATTCTCAAATTCAGATGTATTGGGTTCTGCAAAAGGATGGGCAGGCGCCATTAAATACAACGAAAAAGCCAACAAAGTGATTAAAAACTTCTTTGAAAGAGAAGACACCTTATCTGTTGGAATTTGTAATGGTTGTCAGCTTTGGATGGAATTAGACCTTATCAATCCAGACCACGAGGTTCACGGAAAAATGGTTCATAACGATTCTCATAAGCATGAAAGTTCGTTTACTTCAGTAAAAATTCAAGAGAATAACTCAGTAATGTTATCATCTTTAGCAGGAACATCTCTAGGTGTTTGGATTTCTCACGGTGAAGGTAAATTCAACTTACCATATTCTGAAGATAAATATCAAATTGTTGCAAAATATGGCTATGAAGGATATCCACATAATCCAAACGGTTCAGACTTTAACACTGCCATGATGAGTGACAAAACTGGTCGTCATTTAGTAACGATGCCACATATTGAGCGTTCTACTTTCCAATGGAATTGGTCGAACTATCCTGATGGTAGAAAAGATGAAGTATCGCCTTGGTTAGAAGCTTTTGTAAATGCTAGAAAGTGGATTGAAAACAGATAACTCAATCAATAAAGATTACAATTTGTAATCAAAAAAATACAATTCAGTAATTCCATTTTTACAGCGTATGTAGAATGATGCATCTTTGTGTAAACAAATTAAATATGGATTTAGTAAGGCTATTAATTATTGTTCATGCTACTTTAGGTGGCATTGCGCTAATCTCGGGTAGCATAAGCATGTTTAGTAAAAAGGGAAGTCAACTTCACAAACGAACTGGTAAACTATTTGTAGGTAGTATGATTTTAAGTGCGGCAATTTCAATTCCTGTGTGTTTTACTCCAGGACATGAAAATATGTTACTTTTTTCCATTGCAGTATTTACTATTTACTGTATTCTAAGTGGACAACGTGCTTTGCTTTTTAAACCAACAAATTTATTACATTTAAAACTTTGGAAAGATTGGCTCATTAGTGGTGTAATGTTTTCATTTGGTATTGCTCTAATGTTAGAAGGTACCTTTAAACTTCTTTATCCTAATGGACCAACACTGTTATTTTATTTTTTTGGCATATTAAGCCTGTTTTTCTCAATTCAAGATTTTTTGTTCTTCGCAAAAAAGAATAAGCCAGCAAACGAGTTTATAAAGCGCCATATTGGTTTAATGTCTGGCGCATATACTTCATCTTTCACCGCCTTTTTACTTGCAGGGTTACAATTAAAACATTGGCTCGTTTGGATAGTCCCGACAGTACTAATCACTATTTGGATAATATATTGGATGAGAAAATATTCTAAAATCTAAAGGCTATAAAACAGAAAAACCTCGAAATATTGCTACTTCGAGGTTTTTCTTTACAAACTATGGAAATACTACAACGTAGTCTTAATTGCTGCTTGTGCAGAGACTAAACGTGCAATTGGCACGCGGAAAGGAGAACAACTCACATAATCCATACCTGTATTATAGCAGAACTCTATAGAACTTGGCTCTCCACCATGTTCACCACAAATTCCAACTTTTAAATTTGGTTTTGTACTTCTACCGCGTTCTGTTCCTATTTTTAATAATTGACCAACACCTTCTTGATCAATAACCTCAAATGGATCTACTTTTAAGATACCTTTTTCAATATATTTTGGCAAGAACTTGCTTGCATCATCTCTAGAATACCCAAATGTCATTTGAGTTAAATCATTTGTACCAAATGAAAAGAAATCAGCTTTTTCAGCAATGAGGTCTGCCATAAGCGCAGCTCTTGGAATTTCTATCATTGTACCTACAGAATATTCAACAGAGTCATTTCGCTCTTTAAAAATAGTTTTGGCTGTTCTACGAATAATCTGCTCTTGCATTTCAAATTCTTTAACTGTACCAACTAAAGGAATCATTATTTCAGGTTTACAAACTACTCCTCTTTCTTTTAAGTTAAGTGCAGCTTCAATAATTGCTCTTGCTTGCATCTCAGTAATTTCAGGATATGTGTTACCTAATCTACAACCTCTGTGACCTAACATTGGGTTGAATTCTTCAAGTTCTGCCACTTTATTCTTAACAGCTTGTAATGAGATATGCATATCTTCAGCAAGTTCTTTTTGAGTAGCTAATTGGTGAGGTACGAATTCGTGTAATGGTGGATCTAAAAGTCTAATGGTTACGGCACAACCTTCCATTGCTTCAAAAATACCTTCAAAGTCAGAACGTTGCATTGGTAATAATTCCTCTAATGCTTGTTTACGACCTTTAACAGTATCCGCTAAAATCATTTCTCGCATAGCTTTCATTCTGTCCAATTCAAAAAACATATGCTCTGTACGTGTTAGACCAATACCTTGTGCACCAAAACTACGTGCTACCTTTGCATCTCTTGGCGTATCGGCATTTGTTCTCACTTTTATTTCACCATACTTATCTGCTAAATTCATAATTTCTGCAAACTCACCGCTTAATTGAGGTTCTTTAGTGGCTACTTTACCTTCAATGATATTACCAGTAGATCCATTTAAAGAAATCCAATCACCTTCATGATATTTTTGATTTCCTATAGTCACTGTTCTTCTCTTATAATCAATTTTAAGTGCACCTGCACCAGAAATACAACATTTACCCATACCTCTAGCAACAACAGCAGCATGAGACGTCATACCACCACGAGCGGTTAAGATACCTTTAGCTATGTTCATGCCTTCTAAATCTTCTGGTGATGTTTCAATTCTCACCAAAATACTGTTCTTGTATTTATCAGCTTCATCAGCAAAGAATACAATTTTACCAGTGGCTGCACCAGGCGAGGCTGGAAGACCTTGAGCGATAACTTTTGCTCGTTTTAGTGCCTCTGGATCAAACACAGGATGAAGCAATTCATCTAATTTATTAGGCTCTACTAACAATAAAGCTTCCTTCTCATCAATCATACCTTCTTTTTGAAGATCCATTGCAATTTTAACCATGGCAGCACCAGTGCGCTTACCATTACGAGTTTGTAAGATCCAAAGTTTACCATCTTGAATTGTAAACTCCATATCTTGCATGTCTCTATAATGCTTTTCTAAAATATCTTGATATGAGTTAAGCTCTGAGAATATGGTTGGCATTAACTCTTCTAATGACGGATAATTCTCTGCACGATCTTTTTCTTCAATTTTAGCTAATTCTGCCCAACGTTGTGATCCAATTTTTGTGATCTGTTGTGGCGTTCTAACACCAGCTACAACATCCTCACCTTGCGCATTAATAAGATATTCACCATTAAATATGTTTTCACCTGTACCTGCATCTCTAGTAAAACAAACACCAGTACCTGAGTTTTCGCCCATATTACCATATACCATGGCTTGCACGTTAACTGCAGTTCCCCAATCTGCTGGATAACTATTCATATTTTTGTAATACACAGCTCGATCGCCGTTCCAGCTATTAAATACCGCTATAATTGCACCCCAAAGCTGATCCCATGGATTTGTCGGGAAGTTTTTACCTGTTCTCTTTTTAACAGCATCTTTAAAATCGTAAACTAAATCTTGTAAATCTTGAAGTGTAAACTCAGTATCTAAAGTAATACCTCGCTTTTCTTTAAGATGCTCCATGATTTCTTCAAACGGATCTATATCTTCTTTTGAAGCAGGCTTCATACCTAAAACGACACCACCATACATTTGAATAAAACGGCGATAAGAATCCCATGCAAATCTCTCGTTATTTGTCTTTTTAGCTAAACCTAAAACAACCTCATCATTAATACCTAAATTTAAAACGGTATCCATCATACCTGGCATCGATACTCTTGCACCAGATCTCACAGAGATTAATAATGGATTATCCTTATCCCCAAAAGTAGCACCCATTTGAGATTCTATACTCGCCACTGAAGCTTCAACTTCATCTTTAATTAAATTGATAGCAGCAATCTGCCCTAGCTCATTGTATTCGGTACATACTTCTGTCGTAATTGTAAATCCAGGAGGAACAGGAATACCAATTGAACTCATTTCAGCAAGATTCGCACCTTTACCTCCAAGAAGGTTACGCATCTCGCTGTTGCCATCTGCGGTTTTGTTACCAAATTTGAAGACTCTTTTCTTCACGTCTTGTAATACTTCCAAGATTTGTTATATTAAAATTATTTTATTTAAAAAGTTTCTATAAAAGTACTTCTTAGTATTACCAATTATTATGATATAAATCATGTTAAGCCCTTTATTTACAAGGAATAATAGTTTTTAAGGTATTCGTTCTAAAAAATTTAAAGAGATATCATTTTTAACAATTAAAGATGACATTTCTCATTTTTACTGTGTCATCAAATCTCTATTTTAGGTGCTGTGAAAACTATACTTAATACAAAAGTCCCAGAAGGACCATTAGAAAAAAAATGGAGCAATTATCAGTTGAATTCTCAACTCATAAATCCTGCAAATAAGAAGAAACTAAACGTTATTGTGGTTGGCTCTGGTCTTAGTGGTGCTGGTGCCGCTGCGACCTTAGCAGAACTTGGTTATGATGTAAAATGTTTTTGTTACCAAGATTCTGCAAGACGCGCGCATTCAGTCGCTGCTCAAGGTGGCATAAATGCTGCCAAAAACTATCAGCATGATGGTGATAGCGTCTACAGAATGTTTTATGACACTTTAAAAGGTGGGGATTTTCGATCTAGAGAGGCTAACACATATCGTCTAGCAGAATTATCTGCTCCGTTAATTGATCATTTTGTACAACAAGGTGTGCCTTTTGCGAGAGAATATGGTGGCACACTTGTAAATCGAAGTTTTGGTGGTGTACAAGTACAAAGAACTTTTTATGCTCGCGGCCAAACAGGACAACAATTATTGTTGGCCGCCTACTCTCAGCTTTATAAAATGATTAAAGCCAAAAAGGTGCAAATGTATACGCGTAGTGAAATGATGGACTTAGTGGTTATTAATGGTAAAGCCAAAGGCATCATAGTTAGAAATTTGGTTTCTGGTGAATTAGAGCGCTATGCTGCAGATGCTGTAGTGTTGGCTACAGGAGGCTACTCAAGAGTGTTTCGATTGTCTACATTAGCCATTGGTTGTAATGGTAGTGCAATCTGGAAAGCTCATAAAAAAGGTGCATTTTTTGCTGCACCAAGTTTTACTCAGATTCACCCAACAGCGCTGCCACAATCAAGTGAAGCACAATCTAAACTGACACTAATGTCAGAATCACTTAGAAACGATGGTCGTATTTGGGTACCCAAACAAAAAGGAGATAAAAGATTACCAAAAGATATTCCAGAAAGCGAGCGTGACTATTACTTAGAGCGTCGTTATCCTAGTTTCGGAAATTTAGCACCTAGAGATATCGCGTCTAGAGCAGCTAAAGAAAGAATTGATACTGGATTTGGTGTTGGAAGACTTAAAAATGCGGTGTATTTAGATTTTAAACATGCTATTGAAAAATTTGGCCTAGATACTATTAAAGACCGCTATGGTAATCTATTTAAAATGTACCATAAAATTACCGGTATTGATGCCTACACAACACCAATGTTAATTTCTCCAGCTGCGCATTTTTCAATGGGAGGACTTTGGGTAGATTATGAATTAATGACTACAGTTCCTGGACTTTATGCTGTTGGGGAATGCAATTTCTCGGATCATGGTGCTAATCGTCTTGGAGCAAATAGTTTGTTACAAGCAAGTGTTGATGGTTACTTTATTTTACCCAATACGATAAATAATTATTTGGCTAATGAAATAAAATCTGATCATCCTTCAACAGATCATCCAGAATTTGATAATGCGGAAAAAAGCACACGTGCTCATATTAAAAACATTTTGTCCGTAAACGGCACCAAAACCGTAGACCATTTTCATAGAGAACTCGGAAAAATTATGTGGAATGAGTGCGCAATGAGTCGAACAAAAGAAGGCCTAGAGAAAGCTATTGTTCAAATAAAGCAACTCAAAGAAGACTTCTGGACTGATGTTAAAGTTACAGGTGACTCTAACGAAATGAATACAGAACTTGAAAAAGCATATCGTTTAGCAGATTTTATTGAACTCGGAATTTTAATGTGTACAGATGCCTTACAGCGAGACGAATCTTGCGGTGCACATTTTAGGGAAGAATTCCAAACTAAAGATGGTGAAGCAATGCGCGTAGACGATGATTACGCTTATGTGTCCGCATGGGAATATGATAATGGTAATTTCAATCTCCACAAGGAAGAATTAGAATTCCAATTTGTAACACCAACAGTAAGAAGCTATAAATAAATTAACATGAAGGTAACCTTTAAAATATGGCGTCAAGACAATCCGAATTCGGATGGAAGTTTTAAATCTTATGAATTAGACAACTTAACTGAAGACATGTCTTTTCTTGAAGCTTTAGATCAGCTTAATGAAGAATTGGTTTTAAAAGATGAAAAAGTTATTGCTTATGAATACGATTGTCGCGAAGGTATCTGTGGCCAATGTGGAGTCTTTATTAATGGTAGAGCTCATGGACCTCATGCTAATATGACGACATGTCAATTGCATATGAGAAGTTTTCAGGATGGTGATACCATTACTGTTGAACCTTGGCGTGCAAAAGCTTTTCCAATAATTAAGGATTTGGTTGTAGATCGTTCGGCTTTTGATCGTATTATTGAAGCTGGTGCGTACATCAGTTCTAAAACTGGTACTGCACCGGAAGCAAATGCCATTCCAATACCAAAATCAGTAGCCGATAAAGCAATGGATGCTGCGGCTTGTATAGGATGTGGTGCTTGTGTGGCCACATGTAAAAATTCTTCTGCTGTTCTTTTTACCTCAGCTAAAATCATTCATTTTAATAATTTACCTCAAGGAAAAGCTGAAGCTAAAGACAGACTGCAACAAATGACTTACCAAATGGATCTAGAAGGATTTGGAAATTGTACCAATACAGGAGCTTGCGAAGTGGAATGCCCGGAAGGGATTTCAATAAAAAATATTGCCGAATTAAATTCTAGCTGGATAAAGTCCATGTTTTAATTTCATAATCATTACTTAAAATGAAAAAGCCAATAATGAATAATCACTATTGGCTTTTTACGTCATATTGAATATAAAAAAATAGAACCCTAGCTAAGCTAGTTTAAGTTTTTTATGCAAACGTTTGTCTTTATCTTGATGTGCTTTGTCCACGGTTCGTTTCATGAATAAGGAAACAACTAAAGCAACAACAAATAATCCTACAAACACCATAAGTGTTGTGTCTAATGAACCTGTTGCCTTTTTAACCATATCGTAAACTGTTGGACCAACCACACCAGCTAAAGCCCATGCTGTTAAGACCATACCATGAATTGCACCTAATTGTTTTGTTCCGAATAAATCTCCTAAAAATGCAGGAAGCGTCGCAAAACCACCACCATACATAGTTATTACAGTAAATAACACCACCAAGAAAACTATTTCTACACCAATTTTTGGTAACAAGAAAAAAGCTAAAATTTGAAATCCAAAGAAGATGATATAGGTATTAGCTCTTCCTAAATAGTCAGATAAACTTGACCATAAAATTCTACCTAATCCATTAAACACTCCAATAAGACCGACTACAGCAGCAGCTTCCATTGGTGTATAATTCAATTTTTCTTGCATCATCGGACTTGCTGCAGAAATTATTGCAATACCACAGGCAATGTTTATGAACATCATAATCCAGATGTAATAGAAACGGTTGGTTTTTAAAGCTTCATTTGCTGAAATATTTGCTAAATCCTTTTTTATTGTTTTGCCTTCACCAGGCTTAAAACCTTCAGGTAAATAACCTTCTGGTGGACGCTCAATATATCTTGCAGATGATAAAATGAGTATCATATAAATAAGACCTAAGATGTAAAAAGCATTAGATACACCAACATAGTTAAATAATGATTGCATTACAGGTCCAAATATCAAAGCTGCAAAACCAAAACCCATAATCGCCATTCCGGTTGCTAATCCGCGTCTATCCGGAAACCATTTTACCAATGTACTTACTGGTGTTATATAACCTAAACCAAGACCAATACCACCAATAACACCATAGCATAAATAAAACAGCCATAATGATTCTAATTGTACTGCCAAACCAGAACCTAAAATACCTACACCATAGAATAATCCGGCTGCGGTTCCACTTACTTTAGGGCCAACTTTCTCAACCCATCTTCCTAAAAATGCTGCAGAAAGCCCCAATAATAAAATAGCAATTTTAAATGCCCATTTTATGACACTTCCATCTACATCAAATATATCTTTTACTGGATTGGTCATTACTGAATAGGCATATACCGAACCAATAGAAATATGAATTCCTACGGCAGAAGCAGCAATTAACCAACGATTTTTTAGTTTTTGTGTTTTCATGTTTTCTTAAAAGTCTACAGATAGCATTACTATCTTAATTCACTCTTACCTCTTTAAAATACTGCTGAAGTATATCTACGGCTGCATCAATTTCTTCTGCTGTGTTTTCTCTGGCGTCTTTTAAAGGATAATTCATTCCCATGGTTTCCCATTTGTGGACACCTAACGTATGGTATGGCTGAATCTCAATCTTTTCTATAGTCTCATAATCCTTAAAATAATCACCCATAGAATGAAGAAGTTCAGGTTTCCCTGTAATTTCAGGAATTAAAACATAGCGTAACCACATTGGTTTGCCTGAAGCCTCGCGATATTTGGCAAAATTGAAAGTCGTTTCTTTATTTTTCTGACCTGTGATGTATTGAAAACCTTCTTCAGTCATATGTTTAATATCTAACATCACTAAATCCGTATACTCATCTAACAATTCTTCCGTAAAATGATTAAGAATTCTTCCGTTGGTATCTAGATTTGTATGAATGCCTTCTTCTTTCAATCTTTTGAAGAACTGCACCAAAGCTTTAGATTGTAATACTGGTTCACCACCAGATACTGTAACTCCACCTTTTTTACCAAAATATGGTTTTTGTCTAACCGCTTGCTGTACCAAATCTTCGATATCATATTCCTTACCAGCATGTGTATCTATGGTATCAGGATTATGACAATACAAACAATTGAGTTTACAACCTTGTAAAAACACAATCATTCGAACACCAGGACCATCATGTGTACCCATAGATTCTATAGAATGAACTCGCAGTATGTTATCTTTAGTATTGATAATTATTAGTTTTAAAATTAGCACCTAAAAACAAGACTTTGACGTCTCATTTTTAGGTACTAGTATTAATAAATAGAGTTGTTTCTTAAATTGATTCGTGGAAAGACCTAGTAATGACTTCCATTTGTTGCTCTCTAGTTAAGCGGACAAAGTTTACAGCATAACCAGAAACTCTAATAGTTAATTGTGGATATTCCTCAGGATGTTCCATAGCATCCAATAATGTTTCTTTATCCAAAACATTAACGTTAACGTGTTGTGCACCTTTTAAGAAGTAACCGTCTAAAATTGATGTTAAGTTATCAATTCGGTCTTCATCTGTTGCACCCAAAGATTTTGGAACTATAGAAAATGTATTTGAAATTCCATCTAATGAATCATTGTAGTCAATTTTTGCAACCGAGCTTAATGAAGCAATTGCACCATTTGCATCTCTACCATGCATTGGGTTTGCACCTGGCGCAAATGGCACGCCCATAGCTCTACCATCTGGTGTAGCACCTGTTTTTTTACCATAAACTACATTTGATGTAATGGTAAGTACAGACATTGTTGGTTGTGCATCTTTATAAACCGACAGTTGTTTTAATTCATTATTAAAATCTGCAACGGCATTTGCTGCTAAAACGTCAACGCGATCATCATCATTACCATAGCAAGGGAATTCACCTTCAATTTTAAAATCTACAGTTAAACCTTCTTCATTTCTAATTGGCGTTACTTTAGCATATTTAATTGCAGAAAGCGAATCGGCTACGATTGAAACACCTGCAACACCATATGCAATATCAATACTTGGATTGGTATCTATAAGTGCCATCTGAGCTTTTTCGTAGTAGTACTTATCATGCATGTAATGAATAATATTCATCGCATCATTGTACACTCTAGCTACTTCTTTCATAGCAATTTTGTAGTTCGCCATGACTTCATCGTAATCTAAAACTTCTGATGTTAAAGGTTTAATACCATCAACCATTTGAGTTCCTGTGATTTCACAACGTCCGCCATTTAAAGCTAATAATAAGGTCTTAGCAAGATTTGTTCTTGCACCAAAGAATTGAATAGATTTACCTAACTCTTGGTAAGACACACAACAAGCAATACCATAATCATCAGAACCACGAGTTACGCGCATTAATTCATCATTTTCAAATTGAATTGACGATGTATCAATAGCAACTTTAGAACAGAAATCTTTGAAGTTTTGAGGTAATTCTCTAGACCAAAGAATTGTCATGTTTGGTTCTGGTGAAGGTCCTAAATTGTATAAGGTATTTAAGAAACGGAACGATGTTTTAGTCACCTTAGTTCTTCCATCTTCAAACATACCACCAATAGCTTCAGTTACCCAAGTTGGGTCACCAGCAAAAATTTCGTCATAAGCACTCATTCTTAAATGACGTACCATACGTAATTTCATTACAAATTGGTCTATCATTTCTTGAGCTTCAACTTCTGTAATAAGACCTTCTTGTAAATCTTCTTCTATATAAATATCTAAAAATGTAGATACATTACCCAAAGACATTGCTGCACCATCTTGTTCTTTTACTGCAGCTAAATAACCCATATACGTCCATTGTACTGCTTCTCTTGCATTTTCAGCAGGACGCGTTAAGTCTAAGTTATATTTAGCACCAAGCGCTATGATTTCTTTTAATGCCTTAATTTGGTCTGTAACTTCTTCACGTAATCTTATGACAGCATCTGTCATAGGACCAGTAATATTGGTTAAATCGCGTTTTTTAGCTTCTATTAATGCATTAACACCATATAAAGCGATACGACGATAATCACCTATAATTCTACCACGTGCATAATTATCTGGCAAACCAGTTAAAAACCCTAAAGAACGGTATTTTTTAATCTCTTCGTTATATGCAGCAAATACACCATCATTATGGGTTTTTACATATTTTGAAAATAATTCAGTAAGATTTTCATTGGGTTTAACACCTTGCTCAGCAAGTGCTTTTTGTACCACTTTAAAACCACCAAAAGGTTTCATGGTTCTTTTAAGTAATTCGTCTGTTTGTAAACCTACGATAACTTCATTGTCCTTGTCTATATAACCGGCACTAAAAGCACTAATTGTAGAAATTGTGTCTGTATCTAGGCATCTAACTCCATTGTTTTTTCTTTCTTCTAATGTAGCTTGTTTACATACCGCCCATAATTTTTGGGTTTTGTTGCTTGGACCAACCAAAAATTCGTGTGTTCCATAATAAGGTGTAATGTTATTGAAGACGAAATTCCTAACATCAATCTTATCCGTCCAAATTCCTGGTTTAAAATGTTTTACTTCCATTACTCTATTTATTTAAGATATTGAAAAATTATATGCGCTTTTTATACTCTCAAAGTTAGCAACAGAACACGTGAAGATTTATGATATTTATCAGTAAACCCTTATTATGAAAGGTTTTATACAATTTTAGATATAATTGAATAAACACAATTTTAAAAGGATTACTAAATCGATTTCGGTTTAATTATTCTCAAAAAAAAGCGTTAAAAAATTAATAATTCGAAAATTAAATTGTGTTAAATTTTGTAATTTGAAGTATTATTGCATTCGTGTTTGAATAAAAAAGGTATTCTGCCTTGGTATTTTCAAACTCTAAAAATCATTTGACTTTTATATTAAAGATTTAATATTTGCAATTCTTTATGACTGATATTACACGCCTTTTTGATTTTCCTTATTATCAATTAGAACACAAACCTAACTCCAAAGCTCTTGTTACAAAATATGATGGTAAATGGACTGCTATGTCCACTGAAGAATACCTCAATAAAGCCAATGCGGTTAGTAGAGCTTTAATAAAGTTAGGTGTAAAAAAAGATGATAAAATTGCTGTAATTTCTTCAACAAATCGCACAGAATGGAATATTATGGATATAGGTGTACTGCAAGTCGGCGCTCAAAATATTCCTATTTATCCAACTATTTCGTCAGAAGACTATGAATATGTATTGAATCATAGCGAATCGATTTATTGTTTTGTTTCTGATGAAGAAGTATTGGCTAAAGTGAATAAGATTAAAGCAAATACCAAATTAAAAGAAGTGTTTTCTTTTGATCATATTGATGGATGCAAACATTATTCTGAATTATTCGAGCTAGGTAAAGATCAGAGTACTCAGCCAGAAGTTGAAACTAGAAAAGATGCCGTAAAACCTGAAGATTTGGCTACCATTATTTATACGTCAGGAACAACTGGCAAACCAAAAGGTGTTATGCTATCGCATTGGAATATTACTAGTAACGCAGTTGATGCCTCATTGCGTCTTCCAAAACTTGATGGTGATACCAAAGTCTTAAGTTTCTTGCCTATATGTCACATTTTTGAACGTGTACTTATTTATATCTATCAATATGCAGGCGCAAGCATTTATTTCGCTGAAGCCTTAGACAAAATTGGTGATAATGCTAAAGAAATAAAACCTAACTTAATGAGTGTTGTACCACGTTTATTAGAAAAGGTTTTTGATAAAATTATGCTTAAAGGTGAAGAGCTAACAGGTATTAAAAAAGCATTATTCTTTTGGGCTGTTAGCCTTGGAGAACAATGGAAACCGTACCAAGCAAATGGTTCATGGTATGAATTTAAATTAAAGATAGCAAACAAACTTATTTTTAGTAAATGGCGTGAAGCTTTAGGTGGTGAATTAACAACTATGGTTTCTGGAAGTGCTGCCTTACAACCAAGATTAGCTCGTGTTTTTGGAGCGGCTCAAATGCAAGTGATGGAAGGTTATGGTTTAACTGAAACCTCACCAGTAATTTCTGTTGGTCAATATGATGGTAATAAATATAAAGTAGGCACAGTAGGAAAACCTATAAAGAATGTTGAAGTAAAAATTGCTGAAGATGGTGAGATTATGGTTAAAGGTCCTAATGTGATGATGGGCTACTATAAGGACCCAGAAAGAACAGCTGAAGTTATGACAGGTGATTATTTTCACACCGGCGATAAAGGGAAAATTGATGAAGACGGTTTCTTAAAAATTACAGGACGTAAAAAAGAAATGTTTAAGACTTCCGGTGGTAAATACATTATTCCGACATTATTAGAAAATGACTTTAAACAGTCATTGTTTATAGAACAGGTTATGGTTGTAGGAGAAGGTGAAAAGATGCCATGTGCACTTATCCAACCCAACTTTGATTTTGTGAGAGATTGGATAGACCATAAAGGACATACTATTGGCACGAGCGAAGCAGAAATTTCTTCTTCTGAAATTGTAGTTGCTCGCATTCAAAAGGAAATAGATAAATACAATAAAAACTTCGGAAAGTGGGAACAAGTTAAAAAGTTTGAACTTACCAAAGAGGCTTGGACTATTGATGAAGGACATTTAACTCCAACAATGAAAATGAAACGTAGCGTCATATTAGACATTTACAAAGACCTATACGAAAAAATGTATCGAGGATAAAAACTTTTCCTGCTCTGATTATTGTTCAGGGCAACAAAGAATAATTAAATCACATTCTACGAATGTGATTTTTTTGTTTTTAAAACAACATATTTCACAATTTATAATCAATCAACAGAACTAAGAATCTTAAAATATTCACTCCTGTTTATTAAGATATTCTTAGTAATCACCTGATAAATTAACAATATCAAAAAACATTTGAAAATTTATTATGCACGCATAACATATTTTACTATATTTGTGTCCCGATGATAAAACCCTATGAAGGATAAAACTATAGATTACATATTTAGAACAACATGGTTAGCCATTAACAAAATGTATAATGAAGAAGCCGCAAAGTTTGACACAACTATGGCAACCGGATTTGTTCTAATTAACATAGATAGAGAAAACGGTACACCATCTACTTCATTAGGTCCTAAAATGGGTATGGAAGCCACAAGCTTATCCAGAACCTTAAAAAATATGGAAGACAAAGGACTTATTATAAGAAAACCGAATCCAGAAGACGGTCGAGGAGTTCTCATCTGCTTAACGGAATTTGGAAAAGAGAAAAGAGCATATTCTAGAGAAAAAGTTTTAACATTTAATGAAGCTATACATAACAATGTATCAGAAGAAGAATTAGAAAGCTTTTATAAGGTTGCAGATATCGTAAATCATCTGATCTCAAATAAAAAAATATATAACCAAAACGAAACCATTTCAAACAAAAATGAGTAAACGTAGAATTAAAAAAGTAGCAGTAATCGGTTCCGGTATAATGGGAAGCGGTATTGCATGCCATTTCGCCAATATTGGTGTTGAGGTTCTGCTTTTAGACATTGTTCCTAGAGAACTTAATGATGCCGAAAAAGCAAAAGGTCTAACACTTGAAGACAAGGCAGTTCGAAACAGAATTGTAAACAATTCGCTTCAAGCTTCTTTAAAATCAAAGCCATCACCTATTTATTCACAAAAGTTTGCTAGTAGAATTAGTACAGGAAACTTAGATGATGATTTACACAAAATTAAAGATGTTGATTGGGTAATGGAGGTTGTTGTTGAGCGTTTAGACATCAAACAACAAGTTTTTGAAAAGGTTGAAAAATATAGGACACCAGGCACGTTAATTACATCAAACACATCTGGTATTCCAATTCAATTTATGAACGAAGGACGAAGCGAAGATTTTCAAAAACACTTTGCGGTAACGCACTTCTTCAATCCACCAAGATATTTAAAGCTTTTTGAAGTAGTTCCTGGTCCTAATTGCGACCAAGACGTTACTGATTTCTTAATGATGTATGGTGAAAAATTCCTTGGTAAAACATCGGTTTTAGCAAAAGACACACCTGCATTTATTGGTAACAGAATAGGTACTTTCGGAATCTTTGCCTTATTCAATGTCATTAAAGACTTAGGTATGACAGTTGAAGAGGTTGATAAATTAACTGGTCCAGTTATTGGTCGTCCAAAATCGGCAACCTTCAGAACTGTAGATGTTGTTGGTTTAGATACTTTAGTTCATGTAGGTAATGGTTTATATGATAACTGTAAAGACGACGAACGAAGAGAAGCTTTTAAAATGCCAGAGTTTATCCAAACTATGATGGATAACAAATGGTTAGGAAGCAAAACTGGTCAAGGTTTTTACAAAAAATCTAAGGGTGCAGATGGCAAAAAAGAAATCCTTACTCTAGATCTAGATAATATGGAGTATCGCTCTAAAAAGAGTGCGAAATTCGCCACTTTAGAGCTAACTAAAACCATAGATAACGTTACCGACAGATTCCCAGTATTATGTAACGGAAAAGATAAAGCTGGTGAATTCTACAGAAAAAGTTTTGGTGCATTATTCGCATATGCATCACAGAGAATTCCTGAAATTTCAGACGATTTATACAAAATTGATGATGCCTTAAGAGCCGGATTTGGATGGCAACACGGACCATTCCAAGTTTGGGATGCTGTAGGTGTAGATAAAGGTATTGAATATGCTAAAGCGGAAGGTTTAGAAGTTGCTAGTTGGGTGACTGATATGCAAGCTGCAGGTATCACATCTTTCTATAGCGTTAAAGATGGTGCAACATACTACTACGACATTAGTCAAAAGGCTATGGAAAAAATTCCTGGTCAAGATGCGTTCATTATTCTAGATAACATCAGAAAAACAAATGAAGTTTTCAAAAACTCTGGTGTTGTGGTTGAAGATTTAGGTGATGGAATCTTAAACTGTGAGTTCCAATCTAAAATGAATACTATCGGTGGTGATGTTCTGGCAGGATTAAACAAAGCTATTGATTTAGCCGAAAAAGATTTTGAAGGCTTAGTCGTTGGAAATCAAGGTGCAAACTTCTCAGTTGGTGCAAACATCGGAATGATTTTTATGATGGCTGTTGAGCAAGAATATGATGAGCTTAATATGGCTATTAAATACTTCCAAGACACTATGATGCGTATGCGCTACTCTTCTATTCCAACCGTAGCTGCACCTCATGGAATGACACTTGGTGGTGGTTGTGAGTTATCAATGCACGCAGATAAAGTTGTTGCTGCAGCAGAAACATATATAGGTTTGGTTGAGTTCGGTGTTGGCGTAATTCCAGGTGGTGGAGGCTCTAAAGAAATGGCTTTAAGAGCGCAAGACCTATTTCACAAAGGAGATGTACAACTTAATGTATTACAAGAACATTTTTTAACTATCGGAATGGCAAAAGTTGCCACTTCTGCTTATGAAGCCTTTGATATGAATGTGCTTCAAAACGGAAAAGATATAGTGGTGGTAAATACAGCGCGCCAAATTGCAGAAGCTAAGAAGCATGCTTTACTAATGGCTGAAGCGGGTTATTCTCAAAAACCAATGCGTAAAGATATATTGGTATTAGGAAAACAGGCTTTAGGAGCATTTATGGTAGGTACCGATTCAATGAAAGCCTCTAGATACATCTCAGAACACGACCAAAAAATTGCAAATAAATTAGCTTATGTAATGGCTGGTGGAGATTTATCGGCTCCAACAAAAGTTTCAGAACAATACTTATTAGATATAGAGCGTGAAGCATTCTTAAGTTTATGTACAGAGCGTAAAACTCTTGAACGTATTCAGCACATGTTAAAAACAGGGAAACCACTAAGAAACTAAAAAATGAAAACAGCATATATAGTAAAAGGATATAGAACTGCCGTAGCAAAATCAAAAAGAGGTGGTTTTAGATTTAAAAGAGCCGATGAACTTGCGGCAGAAACCATCCAATACATGATGGGTAAAATGCCAGAATTTGATGTAACACGCATAGACGACGTCATTGTTGGTAATGCTATGCCAGAAGGTTCTCAAGGGTTAAACATGGCACGTATTATTTCTTTAATAGGATTAAATACTGTTGATGTACCTGGTGTCACTGTAAATCGTTTTTGCTCTTCAGGATTAGAAACTATTGGTATGGCAGTAGCAAAAATTCAATCTGGAATGGCAGATTGTATTATTGCAGGTGGTGCCGAAAGTATGACTTCTGTTCCTATGACAGGATTTAAACCTGAACTGAACTATGATATCGTAAGCAACGGAAACGCTGACTACTACTGGGGAATGGGAAATACCGCTGAAGCTGTTGCGGATAAATATAATGTATCTAGAGAAGACCAAGATGAGTTTGCATACAACTCTCACATGAAAGCTCTAAGTGCTTTAGCTGAAGACCGTTTTCAAGACCAAATTGCACCAATAGAAGTTGAAGAAACTTACTTAGATTCAAAAAGTAAGAAAGCAACTAGAAAATTTACAATAACTAAAGACGAAGGTCCACGTAAAGGTACAAGCAAAGAAGCTCTAGCGAAATTACGTCCAGTATTTGCTGCTAATGGTAGTGTAACTGCAGGTAACTCGTCGCAAACAAGTGATGGTGCTGCTTTTGTATTAGTAATGAGCGAAGAAATGGTGAAGGAATTAAATCTTGAACCTATTGCCAGAATGGTAAGTTATGCAGCAGCAGGTGTTCCACCAAGAATAATGGGAATTGGTCCAGTAGCGGCAATTCCAAAAGCCTTAAAGCAAGCTGGTTTGCAACAAAGTGATATTGAACTTATTGAGTTAAATGAAGCCTTTGCTTCGCAGTCTTTAGCTGTAATGCGCGAACTAGATTTAAACCAAGACATCGTTAATGTAAATGGTGGAGCTATTGCATTAGGACATCCATTAGGTTGCACAGGTGCTAAACTTTCGGTGCAGTTATTTGACGAAATGCGTAAACGTAACATGACCGGAAAACATGGTATGGTTACAATGTGTGTAGGAACAGGTCAAGGTGCCGCTGGAATTTTTGAATTTTTGAATTAAACCAATTAATAAATCATAATCGTAGGAGAGCAACATTCTTACTAAAAACAATACCCAAAAAAATTATGGAAACACTAGAGAAAGACATTTTAAGAGGAGGACAGTTTCTCGTTAAAGAAACAAGTTGTGATGACATTTTTACCCCTGAAGATTTTTCAGAAGAACAAAAAATGATGCTCGAAACCGTAAAAGAGTTTGTAGATAGAGAAATTTGGCCAAAAAAGGAACAATTTGAGAAAAAAGATTACGCACTTACTGAAGAAATTATGCGTAAAGCTGGAGAATTGGGACTCTTAGGCATAGCTGTTCCAGCAGAATATGATGGTTTAGAAATGGGCTTTGTTTCTACCATGTTAGTATGTGATTACATTTCTGGGGCAACAGGATCCTTTTCTACGGCTTTTGGTGCACATACTGGCATTGGTACAATGCCAATTACACTTTATGGGACCGAAGAACAAAAGAAAAAATACGTTCCTGCTTTAGCTTCAGGCGAAAAGTTTGGTGCATACTGTCTAACAGAACCTGGTGCAGGATCGGACGCTAATTCTGGTAAAACTAAAGCCGTATTATCTGAAGATGGTAAGCATTATTTGATTTCAGGACAAAAAATGTGGATTTCAAATGCCGGCTTTGCTGAAACTTTCATCGTTTTTGCACGTATTGAAGATGATAAAAACATTACTGGTTTTATAGTTGAATACGATAAAGATAACCCTAATGGCATGACCTTAGGTGAAGAAGAACACAAATTGGGTATTCATTCATCTTCTACCCGTCAAGTTTTCTTTAATGATACCAAAGTACCCGCTGAAAATATGCTTTCTGAGCGAGGCGGCGGATTTAAAATTGCAATGAATGCTTTAAACGTTGGTCGTATTAAACTAGCCGCAGCTTGTTTAGACGCGCAACGTCGTACAATTACTGAAGCTGTAAAATACGCTAATGAACGTGTTCAATTTAAAACACCTATTGTTCAATTTGGCGCAATTAAATCTAAATTGGCAGAAATGGCCACTAGCGCATATGCTGGTGAATCTGCCTCATACAGAGCGGCAAAAAATATTGAAGACAGAATTGCAATTCGTCAGGCATCTGGTAATACACATCAAGAAGCTGAACTAAAAGGTGTTGAAGAATACGCCATAGAGTGTTCTATTCTTAAAGTAGCAGTTTCAGAGGATACTCAAAACTGTACTGATGAAGGCATACAAGTTTTTGGAGGTATGGGATTCTCTGCAGACACACCAATGGAGTCTGCTTGGAGAGATGCTCGTATTGCCCGCATCTATGAAGGTACTAACGAAATCAACAGAATGTTAGCTGTAGGCATGTTGGTTAAAAAAGCAATGAAAGGACATGTTGATCTTTTAGGACCTGCAACAGCGGTAGCTGACGAATTAATGGGAATTCCTTCTTTTGATACGCCTGATTATTCAGAATTATTTTCTGAAGAAAAAGAGATGATTGCAAAACTTAAGAAAGTATTCCTAATGGTTGCTGGTGCTGGAGTTCAAAAATATGGACCTCAATTAGAAGAACATCAACAATTACTAATGGCTGCGTCAAATATATTAATTGAAGTATATATGGCAGAGTCCACTATTTTAAGAACAGAAAAAAATGCTAAAAGATTTGGTGAAGAGGCGCAAAGTCATCAAATAGCTATGGCAAAATTATACCTATACAATGCAGTTGATATTGTCATTAAAAATGCAAAAGAAGGTATTGTAAGTTTTGCTGAAGGCGATGAGCAACGAATGATGCTTATGGGTCTTAAACGATTTACGAAATATACGAACATGCCAAATGTAGTGGCATTAAGAACGCAAATTGCTGATAAGTTATCTGAAGAAAACAGATACTGTTTTTAGTTAAGTTTAAGTTAGAAAGAAAAGAACCAGTTCGCATTGAACTGGTTTTTTTTATGCATAAAAAAAGATCCCAAATTGAGTGTTTGAGATCTTTTTAACTAACTAACTAAAAAATATGAAGATTAAATTACATTTTTAATACATTCTTAAAAACATTTGAAGTACATCTGTAAGAGTATTTGTGTTTTTAATCTGAAGCTAAGATACATGTTTTTTCGATAAAAACAACATTTTATTCGATGAAATGCGTTTTTATTATCAAATGTTAACATTTTTGATAAAATCAGATCTCATAGATATTACATGAATTAGGTTTATCATTATATTTATCAATACAATGCTATTAACAATATGAAACACTTCATTTTATCTATTTGCCTCCTCTTTTCTGCAATTCTATTAGCACAAGAAAATACAGAAGTTTATCTGTTTGACCTCTCAAAAGAAGCTAATAATATCGCTATAAAATATCAGAAGAACCTATCAAAAAACGATGGATACGATAATCAACCATCATTTTACAATGATCGTTACATATTATTTGCTTCTTCAAGAAATGAACAAACAGATATTGCAAAATACGACCAGAGGTATAATTCTAGAACCTGGTTAAATTATACTGCAGGTGGAGAATATTCGCCTCAATCAATTCCTGACAGCGACGCCGTATCTGCTGTTAGATTAGATAAAGACGGTAAACAACGATTATATCGTTACTCTTGGAGTAATGGCGAATCCCAAGAACTTATAAAAGATCTAATGGTGGCATATTATACCTGGTTTGATAAGAATACAATAGTATCTGCTGTTATAGAAGGTGAAGATTTAAATCTATATGTCACGAATCTTTTAGATGGTAAAAGTAGAAAGTATGCTACAAACGTTGGAAGATCATTTCATAAAATTCCTGGTACTAGTCTCATAAGCTACATATCTAAAACTAGTGATAAGGAATGGGAAATCCGTTCACTCAATCCAAAAAATGGCGTTACTAAACTTGTTGCATATACGATTAAAGGCGTTGAAGACTTATGCTGGGTAGATAATAGAACACTTATTTCTGGTAATGGTAGTGATTTATATAAACTCACACTAAAAAAAGATTTGAAATGGAAAAAGATTGCTAATCTTTCCGAATATGGTATCAATGCAATTACACGACTTAATCTCGATTCTAGTAAAACAAAACTTTTACTTGTAGGTAATACATCTAATGGAGCAGACACTGAAGAAAACGACGAAATCGAAGAAATTGAACCAGAGGATCCTGATTTAATTTCCGAATTTGAGACTATTGTACAAAAACAACTCGACGCATATAATTCCAAAGATGTTGAAACGTTTATGGCGCAATTTTCTGATGATATTCAGTTATACAATTATCCAAACGAGCTTTTATCACAAGGTAAAACACAAATGCGAAAAGATTATTTAGCCTGGTTTAATCGCACACCCGATCTAAAAGCAAAAGTCACTGACCGAATTGTTATAGGTAATAAGGTTATAGATAAAGAACATGTTACAGCTAATGGTAAATTATTTAAAACTGTTGCCATTTATGAAATTACAAACGGATTAATAAGCAGAGTCACTTTTATGCAGTAATACAATGAAAAAGGTTATCATATTTTTTACTCTAATCTCTTTATGCTGCCAAGCTCAGCAGAATACTCTAAAACCTAAACTTGAAAACATTTCATGGATTGCCGGCACATGGCATGGAAAAGCATTCGGTGGTATTACAGAAGAAATATGGAGTGAACCTTCTAGTGGTTCTATGATGGCAACCTTCAAACTTATTAATGATGGAAAAGTCACCTTTTATGAAATTGAAATTATTCGTGAAATAGAAAACTCACTAATACTTCAATTAAAACACTTTGGACCAGATTTAAAAGGTTGGGAAACAAAAGACGAAACTGTAGATTTTCCATTAAAAGAAATCACTCTAAACAAAGTTGTTTTTGAAGGAATGACTTTTGAACGTATTTCAGATAATGAAATGATTGTACATGTGGACATGAAAGAAAAAGATGGTTCCGTATCTGTAATGCCATTTCATTACACTAAAGACATTCTGAACCAAAAGCCTATTAAACAATTAATAGAGGTGAATTATTCAAAGGATGTACCAGTAATCGATGGACTGCCAAATGAAAGCATTTGGAAAAATTCTCAATGGCATAGTATCGACCAATTATGGATTGGCTCACCTGTTTCGTCTGACGATTTTAAAGGTAGATATAAACTAGCATGGAGAGAAGACGCCTTATACCTATTGGCTGAGATTAAAGATGATACACTACGAGACGTTTTTAAAGATCCTCTTAAAAGATGGTGGGATGAAGACTGCCTAGAAATTTTTGTAGATGAAGACAATAGTGGTGGTGGCCATCAGTACACTCATAATGCATTTGCTTATCACGTAGATTTAGAAGGAAATGTAGTAGACGTTAATTATACAAAAGAAGGCAAACTATACAATTCTCATGTCCGTTCAGCTAGAAAAACTGACAATAACACCACTATTTGGGAAGTTAAGATTTTACTTTATGATGACAGCTATATTGATGATGTAAAAAATAACACCGTAAAATTATACCCAAACAAAAATATTGGGTTTGCATTAGCTTACTGCGATAACGATTATAGTGAACATAGAGAAAACTTTATTGGCTCAATATTTGTTGAAGGAGTTGATAAAGATCGTGGTTGGATAGATGCAAATATATTTGGGACACTGCGGCTCATAAAAAATAATTAAACATTGAAATACAATATATTCTTTTTCTTTACGCTGATATTTTTTTCAGCTGAAGCACAGTTGCTAAAGGATAAATCTCAATTTACAAGACAAGACACATTAAGAGGCAGTATTACACCTGAGCGCGAATGGTGGGATCTCACCTATTATCATTTAGATATTGAAGTTTCACCAGATGAAAAGTTTATTTCAGGAAAAAACACCATTCACTACAAGGTATTAAAATCAAAACAGGTGATGCAAATTGATTTGCAAGATCCTATGCAGATGTTAAAGGTGACTCAAAATGGTCAAAACCTTGATATTGTACATGACGGAAATGCACATTTCATTTCGCTTAATAAACCTCAAAATATTGGTGACTATAATTCAATCGTTGTGCATTATAAAGGTTACCCGAGAGAAGCAAAACGTGCTCCGTGGGATGGTGGCTTTTCATGGAAAAAAGACAATAATGGTAAACATTTTATTGCGACGTCATGTCAAGGATTAGGCGCAAGTGTTTGGTGGCCTAATAAAGATCATATGTATGATGAAGCAGATAGTATGCTGATAAGTGTTACAAATCCTAAAGGATTAATGAATGTTTCTAATGGTCGTCTTAGAAAATTGGAAGACCTCGGTGCAAAAGTAAAATCGCATTGGTTTGTTAGTAACCCAATTAACAATTATGGTGTAAACGTTAATATTGGTGATTATGTAAATTTTTCTGAAGAATATAACGGCGAAAAAGGTAAACTAGACATGGATTATTGGGTTTTGTCGTATAACCTAGAAAAAGCAAAAAAACACTTTAAAGATGCACCAAAAATGATGAAGGCCTTTGAACATTGGTTTGGTCCATATCCGTTTTATGAAGACAGTTTTAAATTGGTGGAAGTACCATATTTAGGAATGGAACACCAAAGCTCAGTAACTTATGGCAACAAGTACAAAAAAGGATATTTAGGTAGTGATTTATCTAGTACAGGTTGGGGTTTAAAGTTTGATTTCATAATTATACACGAAGCAGGACATGAATGGTTTGCCAATAACATAACTAATAAGGATGCTGCAGACATGTGGATTCATGAAGGATTTACAGCATATTCAGAAAACCTATTTTTAGATTACTATTATGGTAAAAAAGCATCCGCTGATTATGTCATTGGCACAAGAGATAACATTAATAACAGAAAACCAATAATTGGTCCTTACGGTGTAAATAAAGAAGGTTCAGGAGACATGTATTACAAAGGTGCTAACATGCTTCATACATTGAGGCAATTAGTGAAGGATGATGAATTATGGCGAGAGATTCTACGTGGATTAAATTCAGATTTTTATCATCAAACGGTAACTACTAAGCAAATTGAAGATTACTTCAGTAAAAAAACAAAAAAAGATTTAACGGCTTTCTTCAATCAATATTTAAGAGATATTCGTATCCCTAAATTTGAATATAAAATTTCGGATGATGTACTTTCCTTTCGTTATGTCAATATTGTAGATGGTTTTGATATGCCTATTGAAGTAGAAATTGATGGAAAAACCAAGTGGATATTCCCCAACTCAGAGTGGAAATCAATCCCATATCAAGGGAAAACGTTTGAAGTTGATAGAGATTATTATGTCTATGCAAAACAGGTGAATTAAGTATGGAATTCCCAGAACTCTATTTTGAACGAGATACCGATTGGTACAATTGGTTACTTCATAACCATGACAAACACAAAGCGGTTTATCTTATATTCTACAAACTAGAAACGGGCATGCCATCCATGCGCTGGGAGGAAGCTGTAAAAGTTGCACTTTGTTTTGGGTGGATAGATTCTACAGTTAAAAGCTTAGGTAACGGAAAACGCAAACAATACTTTTCACCTAGAAACCCTAAGAGCTCTTGGAGTGCTCTAAATAAAAAATACATTACTGATCTTGAAGTCAATGGTCTCATCCAAGAATCTGGTTACAACATGATTAATCTTGCTAAAGCAACTGGCAAATGGACTGAAATGGATGATGTAGAAAATGGTGTGATTCCACCAAATCTACAAAAGGCTTTTGATGAAAATCCACGAGCTTTTGAAAATTACAAAAACTTCTCTAAGGGCTACAGAAAAAGTTATTTATCGTGGTTACACAGTGCTAAACGCGACGCAACAAAACAAAAAAGAATCGCAGAAATCATAAGACTCTGCGATGCTAATATTAAAAGCCGAGATACTTGGTGAATATCTACTAAGCTTCAAGTTTATTTAAAAGATTCATTTTTTGAATTAAATCCCCTGTAATTGCAACAACTGCTGGTTTTGGAATGTTGTCGCCATCAAAAGGCCATAAACTTGTTGGATTGTTTTTATCTTTAGTTTGTTCACCAGGATGTTGTACACTTAAAAACAATGTTTTGCCATCTGGTGAAAACCAAGGTCCTGTTAATTCAGCATCTCTAGGCGCTGATGCCACTCTAACAACTTTACCGGCATCATTACCATATCTTGGAATTACAAATAAGCTATTATTCTTAAATGGAAAATAGGGCTTATCTGCTCTATTCATAGCATAACCAGACATATCTGAAGTAAACCAAAGATTCCCAGACTGATCAAAGGCTAAATTATCTGGACAAGAAAAACCGTTTTCCTCTCCACCAGCTTTATAAGTAGAAGCTTTAAAAGTCAAAGCATCAAAATCTCCATTGAATTCTTCAATTTTTAAAATTGACCCATGAAAATCACCCTTAGTTTTATTATTGGTTAATGACACAAAAATATTTCCTGTAATAGGGTCAATTTCAATATCTTCTGGTCTATTAAGTTCTGTAGCTCCGAGTATTTTTGCAGCTGCTCTTGCTCTTATCAACACTTCGGTTTGATCTTTAAACCTAGCCTGTAATACGGGCTGATTTTCCCAGTCTATTGCCAACCATTTACCATTTACTGTGTCAGCAACATACAATGTACCTTCTTTTAAGGAATTAGGTTTTGAGGACACAAACTTGTATAAATGTTCGTTATTAGAATCATCACCAGTGTAAGCAACAACACGCTCATCTTTTAGGCGATAAATTGTACAACACTCATGCGCAAAACGTCCTAAAGCAATGTGTTTTTGAGCTGTTCCATCTTTTGGATTTACCTCAACAACCCATCCATAGTGTTCTGGTGGATAATCATAATGATCTTCCCACCAATTGTATTTACTAGGCACTCTGGTTGCTACATTATTTTCATCATAAACATTTTCACCATAACAATCGTCATAGTTTTCTTCACATGTAAGAAATGTATTCCAAGGTGTAATACCGCCAGAACAATTGGCTAATGTTCCTATAGCAGTTGATGATCCTTTTACAGGTAGATCCCAATTAAATTTAATTTCAGTTTTAGCGGTTATACGTCTGTTATGAGGATCGTTTTTAACGACTTTCCAAACGCCATTTTCTTCTTTGATTCTAACAATACTGCCACCAACATTATACATTTCTTTGTCTACATGTGCCTTAGTATGATGCTTTCGAGGTTCTTCAAAATCGTATTGATTAAAATCTGAAACATAGATTGGATTTACATATTCATGATTCACCCACAATAACCCATCTTTAGGATTGTTTTCGTCTAATGGAATGAAGCATGTAAAATCATTATTAAAACCAAAGGTGTCATTATCACTTATACTATCACCCCATTTTATAATGGTGTGATAGTCTAACCCATTAGCTAAAACTAAATCGTCTTTATCTGATGCTGGTACAGCTTCTAAAATTAACTTCTTTAATCTCTCTAAGTGTTCTTCTGATAAATTGCCGTTAGTAATTGGTTTGCTAGAATTACCACATCCCAATAAAAATGGCGGTACTATCGCAGCACCTAGACTGGCTTTACCCAAAAAGGAAATAAATTGTCTTCTGCTATAACTCATAGTGTTTATGCCTCTAGATTTTTTAAATCTATAACTTCAAAATTTCTAGCATCAAAATAATCATCGATACCATGACCTGTATTTATTATAACACCACCTAAAAGTGTCACTTTATCTGCATGAAATTCGTCTTTACATGATGCTATATGTTCATGGATTTTTTTATCAATAATCTTAAACGTTGCGTCTGTAATTGCTTTCTGAGGATTATCACTATTAAGTATTTCCTCTCTATATGGTAACAAACTTTCCTCTAACTTCATTTGTTGATAATCGTCATCATTCAGTACAGGTGTGTAGGACTCGTTTTCTAATCTACTCAGTGCTAACATTAACGCACCACAAGAATTTCCTTTTTCTTCCATTCTTGGCCTGTACATTTTCCCTAATTCTCCTTCTAAGGTAATACCAATATGAGGTCCGTAGAATATGAACGCACTTCCTTCATCCGGAATATGATGTGCAAAAGCAGTCATCCCTGTTTGTCCAACAAAAGGAATACCGCCAAGTCCACCCATAACAAATGGTCCAAATAACACATTAAAAAACGTTGTTGATGGAATATTTATATCATCTGAACATAGTGATGTTGCCATGAGAATTTTAGAAATATCTAAGCCATACTCTGATTGCATTTTACCCAAATAATGGATAGATGTATCCTTAGCATCTTTAGCATTAGGATATTCGTTTTTAACAATTTCGTCGAATTTTCTTTGTAACATGATTTATTGATTATAGTTAGTTCTAATTATTCCTAAAGATAGGATATAAATGGAAAAAGCATCACTCAACGACATTTATATTTTCGTTAAGCAATGCTTTTCAAAATGTTTTTATTGGTACAACCTATTTTGTAACAACAGTTAATTCATCAATGATATTGGTTGCGTTTGAATATTTATCGATTAACCAAAGTACATAACGCATATCTACATTAATTGTACGTTGTAAATCTTTATCAAAAATAACATCTCCTGCCATAGCTTCAATGTTACCATCAAAAGCCAAACCAATTAATTCACCTTTACCATTCAGTACAGGTGAACCTGAGTTACCACCAGTAATATCGTTATCTGTTAAAAAGTTAACCACTAATTCTCCTTTTTCATTGGCATATCTTCCAAAATCTTTTGCTTTAGCAGCATCTAACATATTTTGTGATAAATCAAACTCATGGTCATTTGGCTTATACTTATTCATCATACCCTTAAAGGTTGTATAATTATTGACTGAAGCATCGTTTCTTGCATCCTTAGGCAAGGCTCTAACTTTACCATAAGTTAAACGTAATGTTGAATTAGCATCTGGATATTGAATGGTACTAATACCTGATTTACGTAACCCATCAACTAACAATCTAAACGATTTTTCATAGTCATTTAATGGTTGTGCTAATGCTTCAGGTGATTCTCTATACTTATCTAATAAAGCCATTGATAACTTATACATAGGATCATTTGCAAGCATATCAGCATCTGGATAATCTAAAAACGCAAGTAGCCTTTCTTTTGAAGAGAACATACTTAAATTAAAGATGGCTTCAACATAAGTATTAATGTCTTTAGTCTTTAAACCTTCAACGAGTTCTGGTAACTCATAGTTAGACTTTGATGAGTAAAGGCCTAACTGCGCTGCTAAAATTTCTTTCTCTAGTGGTAAGTGATAATCTTGAAACTGACCTTCAATGAAACCAGCTAAACGTGGCGTCAATTCCTTACGTTTCGCTTCGTTAGAATTAACATAATTTTCTAAACCTCGACCTACTCTGTATGGAAGCACAGCAAATTTACTAGAACGTAATAGAGAAATTAAATAGTTATCATGCTGAGACTTTTCATTTGTAAGACTATAGTAGTTGTTGATATTGCTAATTACATCACCATACATGGCTTTATTGGCTGATTTACTAGCCCATTTTTCAAACTTTTTCTCAATCTTACGTTTTTTAGCCGCTGTTTCATGTTTGGTTAAAGCATCAATCATTCCTTGACGATTTTTCCAATAATTGGCAATTCCTGCATATTGTGATGCGTACATTAAGTTCACAGACTCATCTTTGTCCATATACTTTTTCATGACGTCCATACTCAATTTTGAGCCTTCAACCCAAGCAGGATAAGCATATTTTACATTTTGCTCAATACCTTCAGCTGGCATCCAACGGTTTGTACGACCAGGATAGCCTAAAATCATGGCAAAGTCATTTTCTTTTACACCACCAATATTTACTGGTAAATGGTACTTAGCTTGTAATGGTACATTATCCTCTGAGTAAGCAGCTGGATTACCATCTTTATCAGCATAAACTCTAAATAAAGAGAAATCACCCGTATGACGCGGCCATTCCCAGTTATCTGTATCTCCACCATACTTACCAACACTTTCTGAAGGTGTACCAACTAATCTAACGTCTGTATAATCTTGATATACGAAATAATAGAACTCATTACCTTGATAGAAAGATCTTACTGAAACTGTATATTTTCCGCCTTCGTTGTTTTCTTCTTGAATCTTAGCAATTTCTTTGTTAATAGCAGCTTCACGCTCTTTCTCTGTCATAGAATCATTTACCTGACCAAGGATGCGCTTACTGACATCATCCATTCTTACAAAGAATCTTACAGACACTCGACTAGGACTAAGTTCTTGATCTAATGATTTTGCCCAAAAGCCATTTTTTAAATGGTTTTGTTCTGCAGTAGATAATTCAGCTATTAAGTCGTAACCACAGTGATGGTTTGTAAGTACTAAACCATTACTTGAAATAATACTTGCTGTACAACCACCATTGAACTGTACAATAGCATCTTTTAAGCTTTGATTATTTATACTATAGATTTCTTCAGCAGTTAGCTGAAGCCCCATTTTTTGCATATCTCGTTGATTTAAACGCTTAATATGCATTAAAAACCACATACCTTCATTCGCAAATATGGACGTCGGTAATGCAATTAGTAGGGCTAATAAAACAAAATTTAGTCTTCTCATTATTTATATATTAAATTATTTAGGTTTAACTTATTTATCTAATTATTAAATGGCGTAAGCACGATCAACTGGCCATTGATCTTCATAACCTTCTTCCCAATCTCCTGTTGCTAATTCTGCATCCGTTGACAAACACTGATCGAGATGAGAACGTATTAAGGCTTCATCCATATCTATGCCAATAAATACAATTTCATTTTTACGGTCACCAAAATCTTTATGCCAATCGAGTTCAATATCATCTTTATTTTCGACAAATGCATATTGTTGAATTCTACTTTCAAAAGGCATACTACTCCACCAAACACCGGCACTATCCGCTTTCAACGAACCTCCTGCTTGTCCCCAAATTAAAGCTTGAGCTGGTCTTGAAGCCAGCCAGAATAAACCTTTACTACGAACAACAGACACAGGAAAACCGGTCTGAATATAGTTTAAAAAACGTTCTGGGTCAAATGGTTTTTTTGTTCTGTAGACAAAAGATGAAATTCCGTATTCTTCGGTTTCTGGTGTGTGTTCCTCTTTATTCAATTCTTCAATCCAACCAGCACTTTGCTCTGCTTCTTCAAAATCAAACAATCCAGTATTTAAAATACGACTTGGGTCTACTTTACTATAACTAGATTCTATGATTTGTGCTGATGGATTTAATTTATGAATTGTCGCCTTTAAAACGCCTAGGTGTTCATCAGAAACTAAATCTGTCTTATTTAGAATGATCACATTTGCAAACTCTATTTGATCTGTCAATAAATTTACGATAGTTCTGTAATCACCTTCAATATCTGTAAGTTCCCTATCCATTAAAGTTTCTGGACTACCAAAATCTTTAAAGAAATTAAAAGCATCCACCACGGTTACCATAGTATCCACATAACTAAAACGCGAAAGGTCTATACCATTTTCCTCATCTACAAATGAAAATGTTTGCGCTACAGGTATAGGTTCACTGATTCCTGTACTTTCAATAAGAAGGTAATCAAATCTATTTTCTTTAGCCAAGCGTTCTACCTCAACCATTAAATCTTCACGAAGTGTACAGCAAATACAGCCATTACTCATTTCTACCAATTTTTCTTCAGTACGAGACAAGGTGTTTTCACTTTTTACAAGTTCTGCATCAACATTAACTTCACTCATATCGTTAACAATCACAGCAACCTTTAGACCTTGCTTATTATGTAAAACATGATTTAAAAGTGTAGTCTTTCCTGCACCTAAAAATCCGCTCAAAACTGTCACCGGTAATTTCTTTTCCATTTCTTTTATTATTAAAACATATTGAATTACAAATTTACTTTAAATTTCGCTAAACGCAACTAAGTTGCATTTTTCGAAAACTCTTGCTTTTTAACATCACCATTAATACTCCAATCAAAATAGGTGAGAATAGCATTACCCATGTAAAAGACATATTTCACAACATTAGCTATATTGCCTTGAAGTGCATTTTTTAGTAACTGCATAATGTTATAAATAAACCATACGAAAAAGGACTCTTCATACTTAAAAGCGATTCCAACATTCCCTATTAGTGAAATTCCGAAAATAATGGCAATACTATGCTTAAAAAACGGACTTACCACATCTGTCGCCGATGGAAACAAATAAAACCCCAAATACACTAAACTGTATGAGACAACAAAGGCTAAAGCTGACAACGCAAAATATAAGGTATCAGCCTTTTTAATACGTTCACCACCATACCATTTCTTAGTTGATAATAAAGCCAGTCCGAAAGTTATAGGATAGGTTAAAATTGCCGATGTATTGCCTAATAAATAATCAATTGTACCTGAATTAATCGTTGTAAATATCCAAATTACATTTCCGAAATTCTGCTGTCTAACCATTAACCTAGTTGACAATAAAGAAAACATTGCACCAGCAATAGATAAGAACCCTAATGGAAATGCTCCTTTAGCAATATAATCCCCTAACTCTGAAAATGGTATTCCAAACTGTATACCTCCATTGTGGTAAATGGTCTCATGAAAGTTTCTGTATAGGCAAACACCTAGTATTAAAACTGCCCCAAATACATCTATGTATTTTGAATGGGTGATTTTCCTTAACTTAGGACGAGGCACCGAAGTCGAACTCATTAATATTTGGTTCTCTAATTAATTTAACAACGCAAAGTAACGAAAAAACAGCGGCTTATAGACCACTTATATAACTTCCATAAGGATCCTTAATTTGTAAACCTTCAGCGTAGCGATATTTACTTAACTTTTTATACTGTACCAGACCCCAAAGAATAAATTCTTTTTCAAAATATACGTCTCTTGGATCTATATCTGGTTGATGATCTGCAATTAATACATCTAATGGTGAGACTTCATCTAATTTAGCTTTGTATGCCTCGTCATTAAAGTTATCTAATAGTTCAAATCCTTCACCATTAAAGAACCAAGAAATTATGTCATCATATGGGGTTTCTTCGTCTTGTTTTTGAAGTTTTTCAATCTTCGGAAAATACTGTGGAAATAAGGTTTTAATTGCTTCGTCTATTAGAGTATTAGCGACAAAATCTGCACCTTCTTGTTCACCTTCATAAACCAATTCTACTTTTCCTGTTATGGATGGTATGACACCGATAAAATCAGAAAGCCTTACTGAGGTATTATCATCACCAGCCAATAATGCACGACGCTCAGCCGTACTTAATAAGTTTTCGAAAGCGGTAATACTCATACGCGCACTTACACCACTTTTCACATCAACATACTCACTATCTCTGGCTTCAAAGCTAATTTGCTCTAGTAATTCTTTTGCTAATTCTGGCACATACACTGAATTTGATTGACGCTCATCTAACTTAGCTTCTTGAGATGTAATGATTTTTGCAGTATCTACAGTTGCAGGATAATGCGTTAAAATCTGAGAACCGATTCTATCTTTTAAAGGTGTTACGATACTTCCGCGATTGGTATAATCTTCAGGGTTTGCAGTAAATACAAATTGCATATCTAAAGGTAAACGTAACTTAAATCCTCTAATTTGTATATCTCCTTCTTGTAAAATATTGAAAAGTGCCACCTGAATTCTAGCCTGCAAATCTGGTAACTCATTAATGACGAAAATACAGCGGTTTGCTCTTGGTATCATTCCGTAATGAATAACACGGTCATCTGCATAACTCAATTTTAAATTGACTGCTTTTATTGGATCAACATCTCCAATAATATCAGCAACCGTTACATCTGGTGTCGCAAGCTTTTCAGCAAAGCGCTCACTACGATGCACCCATGAAATCTGGGTAAAATCTCCCTTTTCAGCAATAAGCTCTAAGGCATATCTCGAAATAGGTTTCAAGGGATCGTCATTAATCTCCGAACCTTCTACAATTGGTATGTATTCATCTAACAGGTTCACCATCATACGGGCCAAACGTGTTTTTGCTTGACCTCTTAAACCTAACAGATTGATATTATGTCTTGATAAAATAGCACGTTCTAACTCAGGAATCACAGTATTTTCATAACCATGAATCCCTTGAAATGTTGTGACTTTGTTTTTAATGTTATTAATGAGATTATCTCTCAACTCATCTTTTATAGATTTAGATTGATATCCTGATTTTTTTAGTTCTCCTAAAGTTTTTATGTCTTTCATTTTCTAGATTTTGCCTGTTTGCTTTTGGTATTCTGCTATTTTTCTTTTTAAGCTAAGAACTCTGATACCTAAAAGCCAACGGCTAATTATTTATCCTTTAATTCTTCTTTTTCTATTGTTTTCGTAATCTTCAAAAATCATTTCACCAAGACCTTTCAATCCAGTGTAAAATGCTTTACCTCTATTTGCTTGTGTAAACTCTCGTACAAATCGCATAAGATATGGATCTTCAGCAATCATAAAGGTTGTTATTGGTATATGCAAACGTCTCGCTTGTTGTGCCATGGCATAACATTTATTGGTAATAAAAGGGTCTAACCCATTACTATTCTTATAATATTGACCATCTGGCATACGCAAGCAACTCGGTTTACCATCTGTAATCATAAAAACCTGTTTGTTGGTATTTCGCTTTCTTCGCAACATATCCATAGCTAGTTGCAAACCAGCTACTGTATTGGTATGATAAGGCCCAACTTTTAGATATGGTAAATCTTTAATCTTTATAGGCCATGCATCATTTCCAAACACTAAAATCTCCAAAGAATCTTTAGGATATCTTGTCGTAATCAACTCTGATAAAGCCATAGCTACCTTCTTCGCTGGTGTGATTCTATCTTCACCATAAAGAATCATACTGTGGCTAATATCTATCATTAAAACGGTACTCATTTGACTTTTATGAAGTGTTTCTTCAACCACCAAATCATCTTCAGTAAGATTGAAATCTCCTACTCCATGATTTATTTGGGCATTTCGCAAACTTTCTGTCATAGAAACTTTCTCTAAGGCATCGCCAAACTGATATGCTCTAAAGTCTCCTGTATGCTCATCCCCTAATCCAACACCTTTACTCTTATGATTTCCTGAACCACTACGTTTTATTTTACCAAAAATATGATCTAAGGCTTGCTTTCGTATGGCACGTTCTGTTTTTGCGGTTATGGTAGTTTTTCCTTTTCCTGTACCATCACCAGTCGGATCTATTTCTTCTTTGATGTAACCTTTATTTTTTAGGTCTTCAATAAAATCATCAATAGTATATTCTGGTGTGGTTAGCTTATATTCTTTATCAAGTTGTCTTAACCAATCTATAGCTTCATCAAAATCACCGGAAGTATAAGTGATTAACTCTTTAAAAATCTCAAAAAGCTTATCAAAAGGTGATTGATAAGGTGCTTCATAGGTTTTGAATATAAAACCCGATTTTTTAGTGTTTCTTTTCATAGCAGTATAAAAATAATGCATTTTGTAATGCATACAAAACCCTCTATTTATTCTAACATTTAATTAACTGTCAGAATAAAATCGAAATCCTTACTGCTTGACACTAACAGGAAAATCTTGACCAAACCCAAAACTTGACGGATACTGTGGCGTCCCTTTATATTGTTCTGAAAGTTCAGGAACGCGAGATTCTATGTAAGCCTTAATTTCATTGACAGTTATTTTTGAATCGCCACTATCCGCTTTGCCCGATAATGCCTCTAATAATGCATATGTAAATGCACCATGACCTAACTCGGCAAACTCCGTAGCAAATTGTTCTGAGCCACTAGCAGTAAGCCAATGCGTACCGGTACTTCTTGCTAATTGCGCTATGGCCTTTTCTTCTGCCGCTCCACGAGCAATGAGACTATTTAAAGCTCCTGCACTTTGGCATGCATCTAATACAAACAATTGTTTTTGAGCTAAAATATTGCTAGACAACGCTTTTAATTCTGCTGCCGAAACTCCTTTGAGTTTTAGAGCATCATCATTGCCGTAAAATTGAGTTAAATCGTGAGGAATAAGATAGAATTCTTTCTGCTGACCTTCGCTCATAACACCATGACCAGCAAAATAAAAGATTAAAATATCTTCTTGCTTGGCATTTTTAGATACGGTTTCTAAAGTTGAAATAATTTTCTTCTTATTCGCTTCAGAATCTTTAATCTCGTATGTAATAATGTCTGGTACTAAAGCTTTTATTCCTGATGAAATGGAAGCATTAAAACCTTCTGCATCAGCAACCGCATAATTGAGATTATACTTAGGGTTTTTGTACTTATCAATTCCGATAGTTACAAGATGTAAATTGATATTCTTATTGTCTTCTTGTGCCTTCTTTCTCTTTCTTACGCGCAAAGTTCTTGGTGCACTTTCAGTATCTTGACTATTTACAGCAATAGCTTCAATTTTATTTTCACCTTCAATCAGTTGCAAATCAACTTTGAGTGAAGCATCTTCTAAATTACTATCTAATAAAATACGTTTACCATTTTGATATAGTCGAATTTCTTTAACATCATCATTAAACGCATCTGCAGAAAGCGTAATAGACAAGTCTTCTTTTTCTACGTCAATAGTTCCTTCATCTGTTTTAACATTTCGTTTTCCATCAACTAAATCTATTGAAACTACTGGCGCTTTATTTAACTTTGAAATGTCTAAATCTGAATTAATTCTAGATGTATCTTGCAATACATTATACACCAAATTTGGTGTATAGAACTGTGTAAACACCCGATTTAACGGCACAACTTCTGTTCCTTTAGTAAAAATGACTCTATTCCATGCTTTTTGTGAACCTTCAAACTGTCCGTTTGGTGCATGTGCTAACCATTCATTATCCAAAAAAATATACAATCTCAATAACTCTTGATGCGTATTAACATTATAAAATCTAAAATGCCCATTGATTAATAACATGTACACATCATCATTGATAAAACTAGCTTTAGAATAGTCTTCATTAAACTGATTTGTACTTGTCATTTTTTCACCAGTTACAAGATTGTATATGCTTAAATCTTTACGATATCCAGACACTAACATAAAGCTTTCTGAAGGATTCAAATCTACACTATCGCTAAAACTGATATCAGAAACTTTAAACGAACGTTCTAATTTTCCTGTTTCTGCATTAAGAATTTCAAAATCTTGTTTAGAGATATTAAAGGCTGCTAGCTGTTTTCCATCACCTATAAACATTACATTATCATAATCGCCTTCTTTTTGCCATAATAACTTCTTAGTGCGCTTGTTATAAACATCTATTCTTCGCTTATATTCTTGATCAAAAACAACTTCATCGTTCAACAGAATAGCAAACTGATGTTCACTAAAAGCAGTATTAAAACCTACAATAGTATTTACATTTTCTATTGCTATGGTTTGTCCTTTACTGGTAGCATTATCATATACATCAAAACTTTTGTCTCCTCGTACAATTACGAACTCATCTTTGGAATCAATAATTGCTTTCTGTTTTTGATTATCTGAAATAAAATGTTGTTTAAAACTTTCAGTCTTATTAAGCTTAAATGATTTAATACCTTCTTTTTTACCCATGCAGTAAAAAACCTGCTTTGTTTCTTCATTTATTTTAAATTTTCCACTTAAACCAATATCTTGATTGTATTGTGTTAGGTAATTACTCAATTGAATACCATGAGGATTAATTGAAAAAGAGCCAATATTCCCACTTAGGTCATTAAACACAAAACCGTTTTCTTTAGAAGTAAAAAAAGGTTCAAACCTATTAGCATTAAAAATTGAGTAACCATAGGTTGCTAATGGTATATTACTATAGCGTTTGTATTTATTAAAATATCCTGAAGCTTTAAGAGAACTCGATGTGCGCTCTAAGATGTACACATAATTATTGTCTGCTATAATCTTAGTTTTGTACTTATCTGAAGTCATCACTCCTTTAACTTCACCAGTTTTAGCATCCAACTCAAAAACATCAGATGTAGAGGTCATCACCCAAATCCCAGATTCATCAAGTGTAAAAACAGCTTGTATGCTTTGTGTTCTTCCTATAAGTTTGGTGTCTTTAACATCTATCAGCTTTTCCCAAACCACTTTTTCATTTCTGGCGTTATATCTAATAAGCTTCACTTGTTTTTCATCAACGATATCAGCATATAACAAATCATAATTACTAAAAAAGCCTAGATGGTTGCTATTAAAATTCACGAATTGACCAGACGCAGGATCAAAATATATGTTTTCTAAAAAGTTAGTTTTAAACTCAATAAAATTGTTGCTACCAACCAGTTTGGCTTTGTTAGGGTAACCTTGACTTGGCCATTTAGAACTAGATTCTATGTGCTTGCCAGTGGTAATATCTAACACATAAAATGTATTAACACCATTAAATTCTTCAGTGCCAGCAACGTAATAGATGGTTTCATGCTTAGGGAAATACACAAAGTTCTTAAGGTATTGTATCTTATATTCTTTAACGACACTTAATTTTTTATTACTTATAGCTTTAATACCATACTTGTTGGATATGTATGTCAATCCCTTATCTGCATCTATCTGTATGTTAGAAATTGGCACGTCATTATCAATAACTTTCATCATGTTACCGGTAGACAAATCCCAAAACTTTACAGATTTATCATCAAAACTACCATAAGATACCAGCACGTTTTGCACACTATCAATTTTAGCAAAAGTGATATGACCAGCATGAGCAGATTGTATTTCTATCTTAGATTTTTGAGCAGTACTAAATTGAATACAAACAACACTAAGAATGATATATATTTTGAATAAAAAAGCGGATTTCATGTATTCTGATTTCTAATCAACAAGTTACTAGGTACAAAAACAAAGCCAAAACAGACTTTATGTTGTCATTAAAGATATCAAAAATCGTATTTCAATCTTCAATCATTATAAAAATAGATTAACATCCTTTTGTGAATCTATAGTGCCTTTTTCCTTAATTTTATGCAACAACTAAACTAACTTTAAATTTATGAGAAAACACATATCTCTACTTCTACTCCTTGTTATTGGATCGCTTTCTGCACAAAAGCTTTCAATGGATTTAGTTAAAAACATGGCACCAAGAAATATTGGTCCTGGCGGCATGTCTGGTCGTGTTACAGCGATAGATGTTGTGGTTAACAATCCAGATATTATGTATGTTGGCACTGCTTCTGGTGGACTTTGGAAATCGACTTCAGGTGGCATAAAATGGGAACCTATTTTTGATGAAGAGCTAACTGCATCTATTGGTGCTGTTGAAATTCAGCAATCTAATCCAAGTGTCATTTGGGTTGGTACAGGAGAAGGAAATCCTCGTAATTCGCTTAATGGCGGATATGGTGTTTACAAGTCTATAGATGGCGGAAAATCATGGATGGCAATGGGTCTTGAAAACACTAGACATATTCATAGAATAATCGTTGACCCAACAAATCCAGATGTGGTCTATGTTGGTGCCATTGGTTCGCCTTGGGGCATTCATCCAGAACGTGGCGTTTATAAAACAACAGATGGTGGTTTAACTTGGAAAAAAATCCTTTATGCTAACGACAAAACTGGTGTTGCTGATTTGGTGATGGATCCTTCAAATCCTAATAAACTTATTGCGACATTATGGGAACACAAGCGCGATCCTTGGTTTTTTAAATCTGGCGGAAAAGGTTCTGGTCTTCATATTACGCATGATGGCGGAAAAACATGGAAAAAAATCACAGAAGATGATGGATTTCCTAAAGGTGACCTAGGAAGAATTGGTGTTGCCATAGCACCTGGAAAACCCAATGTAGTTTATGCTCTAGTAGAAGCTAAAAAAAATGCTTTATACAAAAGTGAAGATGGTGGTTTTAAATGGAAAAAGATAAATGACAAAAATGATATTGGTAACCGACCATTTTATTATTCTGAAATATATGTAGATCCGCAAAACGAAAATAGAGTCTATTCCATTTTTACATACGTTAATGTGTCTGAAGATGGAGGAAAGAACTTCACCCAATTAATGCCTGCTTATGGTGTTAGTAATGGTGTGCATCCAGACCATCATGCGTGGTGGATTCATCCTGAAAATGGAAACTTTATGATTGATGGCAATGATGGCGGAATGAACATTACAAAAGATGGTGGCAAAACATGGCGTTTTATTGGTAATCTTCCTGTGGCACAATTCTATCACATTGCCGTAGATAATGAATTCCCATACAATGTTTATGGTGGTATGCAAGATAATGGCTCATGGCGTGGACCAGCTTATGTATGGCGCTCACAAGGCATTAGAAACAGCTATTGGCAAGAAATAAGTTTTGGTGATGGCTTTGATGTGGTACCAGATAAGGATGATTCTCGTTATGGTTGGTCTATGAGTCAACAAGGTTATGTAAGTCGTTATGATTGGCAAACAGGTAATAATTATAGTGTGAGACCTACACATCCAGAACCTGATGTAGAATTGCGATTTAATTGGAATTCAGCAATAAATATTGACCCTTTTGATAATAGCACTATCTATTTTGGTAGTCAGTTTGTACATAAATCAACCGACAAAGGAGAAACTTGGACCATAATATCAGATGATTTAACCACGAATGATCCTGAAAAACAAAAACAAGGAGAAAGTGGTGGTTTAACAATGGATGCCACAGGTGCAGAAAATCACTGTTCTATTTTAGTTATTGAACCATCACCCGTAGAAAAAAACATGCTTTGGGTTGGCACAGATGATGGTCGTGTGCATTATACCACTGACGGTGGAAGCAGTTGGATAGATGTTACAAAAAATATTAAAGATCTTCCCGAAGGCAGTTGGATTCCTCAAATAAAAGCGTCAAACAAGAATAAAGGTGAAGCGCTGCTTGTAGCAAACGATTATAGACGTTTTAACTACTCCGCATATGTTTACAGAACTAAAAATTACGGCAAAACTTGGGAACGAATTGTTGACGATAAAGACGTTAAAAGTTATGCACTAGCTATTGTTGAAGACCTTATAGAACCTAACCTAATGTTCTTAGGAACTGATGATGGTTTATACATAACCATTGATGCTGGTGAAAATTGGACAAAATGGACCGAAGGTTTCCCAACAACATCTGTAAAAGATTTAGTGATTCATCCAAGAGAACATGATTTAATCATTGGTACATTTGGTAGAGCTGCTTGGGTATTAGATGACATAAGACCTCTAAGAGCAATAGCAGCGAATAAGGAAGTTATAAATGCTAACATTCAACTTTTTGATACACCAACTGCTTACCAAGCAGCTTACCAACAACCAACTGGTAGTCGTTTTGGTGGCGATGCTTTATACCATGGTGAAAATCGTGGCGTCGGAGCACGATTTACTTATGTATTCAATAAAAAAGAACAATCGGACAGTGAGGCTCTCAAAGCGAACGACGATGAAATTAAAGAGGCTTCAAATACCTCAGCCTCCAAAAATGAAAAAACTGTAAGATGGGATTCGTTAACATTGAAAATTTATGATGGAGAACGTTTAATACGAACGCTAAAACGTAAAGCGCCAAAAGAAAATGGACTTCATAAGTGGACTTGGTATATGAACGAATCGGGAGTTGACTATCCTTCAAGAACTATTAGAAAAAGAAACAGAGAGCCAGGTGGAGTTTCAGTAAAACCAGGTACATACAAAGCCGTGTTGCATTATGGCGATAAAACCTCTGAAACTACAATTAAAGTTGCGTCTGACCCACGTTTAAATATATCACAAAATAATATCAATGAAGTTTACAATGCCAGTAAGCAACTTGAACAGTTACAGCAAACGGCTGCTGATGCTGTTAAACAGTTGGTTGAAAGTAAAACGATAGCGCAAAACTATAAACAGAAATTGTCTAAACACGATAAAGAATTGTACAAAACACAGATTGACTTATCAAAAGAGACCATTAAGACTATAGACAGTCTAATTGATAAGTTTTTAGGTAAAGTAGATAAAAGACAAGGAATAACTAGGAATCCTGAAGTTACGCCAATGCAAAGATTAGGCACAGCGCAATGGTATGTTGGTGAAAGTCAAAATGGATTGACATCTACAGAGAACACACTTATTAAACAAGCTAAAGATGCATTAGATGAACTATTGGGTGAAACCAATAACTTTTTCACTGAAAAATGGAAAGCATATCAAAGCAAAATGGAAAATATAGCAGTGAATCCTTTTAAAGAAACCAAGGTATTTAGTATCGATTAAATAAAATTGTAAGTTTTAAAAAAGCTGTTTGATTACCTTCAAACGGCTTTTTTATTTAATAATTACTTATCCTAGACTTAATGATTTGAGCTCATTAATAGATTCCACGCCTAATTGAACCATATTATTTTTTAAATCATCGGTGAGTATGTGTGTTACATGGTCGGGACCACATTTACCGAGTGCAGCAACACCATATAGAAAAGGCCTACCTATCATTACAAAATCAGCACCTAAAGACAGCGCACGCATAACATCTAAACCAGTTCTTACGCCACTATCTAATAAAATAGGAACTCTTTTATTTACAGCCTTTGCAACCTCAGGAAGCGCTTTAATAGAAGCTGGTGCACCATTAAATTGACGTCCTCCATGATTAGAAACCCAAATACCATTTAATCCTATTTTTATAGCTTGGTAAGCATCTTCAGGATGTAAAATTCCTTTAATAATAACAGTTCCTTTCCAATACGCTTTGAGTGTTTTGCAATAATCCCAATCTAATGTTCCACCTAAACGATTGCCAACAAAGCCGCTTACAAATTTAAAATCGGTTTTACCCACATAATCTTCAATAGTTCTTAATCTAGGCAACCCTCTTTGTATGGTTTTAAGTGACCATACAGGATGTTTAATACCATCCCATGTAAGTTTTGGAGTCATCTTTGGTGGCATTTGCATACCAGCACGTTTAGTGCGTTCACGCCTACTTGCCATAGGTACATCTGCAGTAATTACAAGTGTATGAAATCCAGATTTTTTTGCTCTATCTAAAATTGAAAAAGCCAGGTCTAAAGACTTTGGTGGATATAATTGAAACCAGCCTTGGTTTCCTACTACGCTACCTACTTCTTCAGGTGTTTCCGTTGCTACCGTACTTAGACAAAAAGGAATTTGCAATCGGTTGGCTGCTTCAGCAAGAATAAGTTCTGCTCGAGGCCATATTAATCCAGTTAATCCTATTGGAGATATACCTATTGGACATGCATACTTCTTACCTAAAAGTTGAATACTAGTATCAGCTTCTATGTGTCCTTTGCAAAACCTTGGGGTAAATTCTATGGCATTAAATGCAGCTCTATTTCGTTTTAGTAAATCCTCATCACCAGTACCAGATTCTAAATATGCCCATGCAACTTCAGGAATTCTTTTTTTGGCTTTTATTGCCAAATCCTCTATTGCAGGAAATTGATTAGAAAGTTTGGTTTTATACTTTTCGTAAGACATTAAATGAAACTAGAAATCTCTACTCAATCCATTGCAACTTTTTATAGTTGTCAATTTTGATTTGTTTTCCTTTGGTAGAAATTAAACCTTCTTTTTTGAATTGAGATAAAATTCTAATGGCAGATTCTGTAGCTGTACCAACTATGTTTGCGTAATCTTCACGAGATAAAATTATATTTAAGAAGTCGTCTTCATCAGTACCAAAACTATCATGCACGTACATTAAGATTTCTGCCATTCTGCGTTTAACAGACTTCTGAGCCATGTTAACAATAGTGTTGTCAGACTCTTTTAAATCTTGAGCCATACCTCTTAGTACATCCATAGTGAATTTAGGATTCTTTTGAAGATCTGACATAATTTCACTCTTTGGTATAAAGCACATTTCCATGTCTGTTAATGCCGTAGCACTCAGATTAGATTTTTGCTCAGTTACAAGTGAACGCTTACCTAATAGCCCACCTTTAACTACAAGTTTGACAACTTGATCTTTACCATTTTCGCTCAGTTTTGTCAATTTACAAACGCCATCTTTAACGCAATAAACACCATTTATAGTGTCTCCTTCTTCAAAAACAGGCTGACCTTTTTTATATAATTTACCAGTTTTACATGCAGAGACGCGCCTTAATTCGTCTGTAGATAAAGACTTTAACGCATTAAACTCTTTAATAATACACGATTCACATTTACCCATACCAATTGATTATAGTGATTATATCAAATATAAAAATTACATGACAAATATCATATTATATCCTTTAATATAATGTGACTTTTGTTACAGGTATAATTGAGCAAATAAAAAATGGAAAACAACACCTGTTTTCATTGTGGTGACGATTGTGGTACTAACCCTATTTCGTTTCAAGAAAAATCGTTTTGTTGTAATGGTTGTAAAACTGTCTATGAGATTTTTAACGAAAATGACTTAACTTGTTACTACGATTTACAAAACTCACCAGGAGCAGTTCCGAAGGAAATAGAAGGTAAATACGATTTCTTATCACAAGAAAATATCATAGAACAACTTACAGAATTTAGAAGTGACGATATTGAAATCGCTACACTTTACATTCCTCATATTCATTGTAGTTCTTGCATTTGGATATTAGAAAACTTAAAGAAACTTAACCCTAACATCACTGATTCTCAGGTTAATTTCGGTAAGAAAACCGTACGCGTCACCTATAAATCTCAAGACACTGATTTAAAATCTATAGTGCTATTATTAAGTTCTATTGGTTACGAACCTTATATAAGCTTAGACGACTTTAAATCTGGTAAAAAACACATCAATAGAACACTTATTTACAAACTTGGTGTTGCAGGTTTTGGGTTTGGAAATATTATGTTTTTGTCTTTTCCAGAGTATTTTGAAATCAATGAATATTGGTTAGAACAATACAAACATATGTTCCGTTGGTTGATGTTTGCATTATCGGTTCCTGTGGTGTTTTACTCGGCACAAGACTACTTTATTTCAGCTTATAAAGGATTAAAGGCAAAACTTTTAAACATAGATGTACCAATTGCTCTCGGCGTTTCTGTGTTATTCATTAGAAGTACTATTGAAATTGCCTTTGATATTGGTTCCGGCTTTTTTGACAGCTTAGCAGGGCTCGTATTTTTTCTTCTTGTTGGGAAGTATTTTCAACAAAAAACATACGATTTCTTATCCTTTGAACGCGACTATAAATCCTATTTTCCAATTGCTGTTACCAAGATAGAAAAAGATGGTACCGAGAATTCAATTCAGGTTTACGATATTAAAAAAGGTGACCGTTTATTAATTCGAAACGAAGAACTAATTCCTGTAGATGGCATCCTCATTAATGGTAGAGGTAAAATTGATTACAGTTTTGTTACTGGGGAATCACAAACCGTAACCAAACAATCTGGTGATAAACTTTTTGCTGGTGGAAAACAAACCTCTGGTGTTATAGAAATCGAAACACTTAAATCTGTTGAGCAAAGTTATCTCACTCAGTTATGGAGTAACGATGTTTTTAATAAAGATAAAGAAGATGGCTTTACCAATATTACAAATTCTATAAGTAAATATTTCACCTATGCCATTTTAACAATTGCAGTTATAGCAACATCATATTGGTTATTTGCTGATGCCAGCAAGGCTATGAATGTTTTTACAGCTGTACTTATTATTGCTTGTCCTTGTGCTATTGCACTTTCTGCGCCATTTACTTTTGGTAATCTTCTAAGAATATTCGGAAAGCTTAAGTTTTACATTAAAAATGCAAGTGTCATTGAGCAACTTGCGCAAATCAATACGATTATTTTTGATAAAACAGGAACCATAACTTCTAACAAAAGTAGCAATGCTGTTTATGATGGATTAAAACTTTCTGATTCTGAAAATTTAGTTTTAAAAAATTCGCTTCGTGGGTCTAACCATCCATTAAGTAGAACCTTATATAATATTCTTGATGAACACAACATTGTCACTCTTGACAATTATCAAGAATATGTTGGTAAAGGTATTGAGGCTCAACATAACAATATAAATCTAAAGATAGGTTCGGCAAGTTTTGTCGGTAACAATACAAATACCTCAACACTTAACACTACTGTTCATATTAGTAGTAATGACAGGTACAAAGGAAAATTTACATTCTACAACAGTTATAGAAAAGGTGTTTCGAAGTTATTCAATCTATTGAAGAAAGATAATGACTTGGTTATTCTGTCTGGTGATAATGAAGGTGAACGCGAAAACCTCAAAAAGCTATTGCCGGCGAAAACCAAACTCATCTTCAATCAAAAACCAGAAGACAAATTAGACTTTATAAAATTTCATCAATCTGAAGGTGCAAAAGTCCTTATGATTGGTGATGGACTTAATGATGCTGGTGCATTAGCACAGAGTAATGTTGGTATAGCAATTTCTGAAGATATCAATGTATTCTCGCCTGCCTGTGATGCCATTTTAGATGCTTCAAAATTTAGCGATTTATACAGATTTATTAGAGCATCGAAGTCAGCAATAAAAATCATAAAATGGAGCTTTGTACTCTCATTTATATACAACGTCATTGGATTATACTTTGCAGTAACTGGACAATTAGCACCAGTTGTTGCTGCCATTTTAATGCCGTTAAGCTCTATAAGTATTGTAGTGTTTACAACGATTTGCACCAATATTTTAGGACAAAAACTGAAATAAAAAAAACCACATGATAAATATCATGTTTTAAAAAAAGGATCAAAAGTATTTTTGACCCATAACTTCAAATAGGTATGAGTGTTATATATATTGTCTTAACTGTAAGCGTCATTGTTGGTGTGGCTTTCTTTATCGTTTTTTTAATGGCTGTTAAATCTGGTCAATACGATGATAGCTATACACCATCAGTACGTATGCTGTTCGAAGACGAACTCGTAAAAGAAAACACTAATAAATCAATACAAACAAAAACCGACTAATTTATTCAATATGGAAATGCAACAATTTTACTACGATAACAAAATCGTTAAAAAATTCCTCTACGCCACCATAATTTTCGGAGTTGTTGGGATGCTTGTTGGGCTAATACTAGCCTTCATGTTTTTATTCCCAAATATGACAGACGGAATTTCATGGCTTAGTTTTGGACGTTTAAGACCACTGCACACTAACGCAGTAATATTTGCCTTTGTAGGTAACGCATTATTTGCTGGTATATATTACTCTATGCAGCGACTACTTAAAGCAAGAATGTTTAGCGATTTGCTAAGTAATATTAATTTTTGGGGTTGGCAATTAATCATTGTTGGTGCCGCAATTACTTTACCATTAGGTATTACTACTTCAAAAGAGTATGCCGAACTAGAATGGCCTTTTGATATCGCCATTGAACTTGTTTGGGTAGTTTTTGGTATTAATATGATTGGTACAATTTTAAAGCGTCGTCAACGTCACCTTTATGTTGCAATTTGGTTCTATATCGCAACATTTGTAACTGTTGCGGTTCTTCACATTTTTAATAGTTTAGAACTACCAGTAAGTGCACTTAAAAGTTATTCTGTTTACGCAGGTGTACAAGATGCATTAGTGCAATGGTGGTACGGACATAATGCGGTTGCATTCTTCTTAACCACACCATTCTTAGGATTGATGTATTACTTTGTACCAAAAGCTGCAAATAGACCTGTATATTCATACAGACTTTCTATTGTACACTTCTGGTCATTAATTTTCATCTATATCTGGGCTGGACCTCACCACTTATTATATACTGCTTTACCTGAATGGGCACAACATTTAGGTGTGGCTTTCTCTGTAATGTTAATTGCACCTTCTTGGGGTGGTATGATAAACGGATTATTAACACTACGTGGTGCTTGGGATAAAGTACGTACAGACCCAGTCCTTAAATTTATGGTAGTAGCCATTACTGGATATGGTATGGCAACGTTTGAAGGCCCAATGCTTTCATTAAAAAATGTAAATGCCATCGCTCACTTTACAGATTGGATTATTGCTCACGTGCACGTTGGTGCATTAGCATGGAATGGTTTTATGGCATTTGGTATGATTTATTGGTTAATACCTCGCTTATTCAAAACAAAACTACACTCTATTGGGTTAGCTAACGTTCACTTCTGGATTGGTACACTTGGTATCATCTTATATGCACTTCCTATGTATGTAGCTGGATTTACTCAAGCAAGTATGTGGAAACAATTTAATCCGGATGGAAGCATCGTTTACGGTAACTTCTTAGAAACTGTAACTGAAATTATCCCAATGTACTGGATGCGTGCAATCGGTGGTACACTTTACTTAGCTGGTATGTTAATCTTAGTATACAATGTTATTGTAACTATAGTAAGAGCTAAATCTAAGGTCACTGATGAATTGGCTGAAGCACCTGCATTGCAACGTGTATCTGCGAAAAGAGTTGCTGGTGAAGGTTGGCACACTTGGTTAGAGCGTAAACCAGTATTATTAACTATCTATGCTACTGTTGCTATTCTAATTGGTGGTATTGTCCAAATTATTCCAACGCTGGTCGTTGAATCTAACATTCCAACTATAAGTAGTGTAAAACCATATTCACCTCTAGAACTTGAAGGTCGAGACATTTATATTAGAGAAGGTTGTGTTGGCTGTCATTCTCAAATGATTCGTCCGTTTAGAAGTGAAGTAGAACGATACGGTGAATATTCTAAAGCTGGTGAATATGTTTATGATCATCCATTCCTTTGGGGAAGTAAACGTACAGGACCAGACTTACATAGAGTAGGTGGTAAGTATAACGACAACTGGCACTTTAACCATATGTACGACCCACAAAGTACATCTACAGGTTCTATTATGCCAGCATACAAATGGTTAATTGTTGGTGAAGGTGCAAAACTGGATAAGTCTATGACCGAAAAGAAAATGGAAGCTATGGTGAGTCTTGGTGTTCCGTATTCTGAGGAAGACATTGCTAATGCACAAGCATCAATGTTAGAACAAGGTGCTCAAATTGAGAAAAACCTTTATAGTGATCCTGATTTTGCAAAATCATACGAAGCGGATAAAGCAGCTGGCGGTGAGAACTTTGTAGAAATGAAAAACAGAGAGATTGTTGCACTTATTGCTTATCTGCAACGTCTTGGTACAGATATTAAAGTAAAAGAAATCATAGAAGAAACTGCTTCAAACGAATAAGATTATGCTAAAATTTGTAAAACATCATATGGAAAGTATTACTGGGATAGAAATCTACCCATTAATATCGCTCTTAATCTTTTTCATCTTTTTTGTGACCTTATTTTATTGGGTAATCACTGCGAAAAAGGATTACATAAACACTGTAAGTAATATACCATTAGACAACCAAAACGATACTAAACAATGAGACATTTAATTCCATCATACATAAGAGTTCCAGTAGTGTTTTTCACTATTGCAGGACTTATAGAATACTTTGTAGATTCTGGTGATGAGCCAGCCTTCTTAGCCCAACCAGTAATCATGTTATTCCTATTACTTGTATTACTATTTCTAATTGCAATAGAAGGTATTGTAAGCACAATGGACAATATCTTATATCAAAGTCTAGATGCAGAAGGTAAAGCAAGATATGATGCACAAAAAGCAGCACCTTCTAAACTGTCATTATGGGTTCAAAATACGTATAAGAAACTTCTGGGTTCTAAACCTATTGAGCAAGAAGGTGAGATCATTTTAGATCATAACTACGATGGTATAAAAGAATTAGACAACAGTCTTCCACCTTGGTGGTTGTATGGTTTTTATATTACTATAGTATTTGCAGTAGTTTACCTAGCAAAGTATCATATTTTTAATGCAGACGATCAGTTTGCGGAATACGAAATAGAATATGCTGAAGCCAATAGAGCAATTGAAGAGTACAAAAAGACGGCTAAAAACTTAGTAGATGTTAATACCGTTGAGTTACTTACTGAGTCTTCTGACTTAAATGCTGGTAAATCAATTTTTGAAACCAACTGTGTGGCATGTCATATGGCAGATGGTGGTGGAGGAATTGGCCCTAACCTAACAGACAAACATTGGATTCTTGGTGGTGGTATTAAGAACGTCTTTAGAACAATTTCTGAAGGTGGTCGAGACGGAAAAGGAATGGTTGCTTGGAAAGCCAACCTTAAACCACTTGAAATGGCCCAAGTAGCAAGCTATGTTTTACAATTTGAAGGTACAACACCAGCAAACCCTAAAGCTGCTGAAGGTGACATTTGGGTTGATGAGTCTGCTACAACTGAAGAAACTGCAGAAGATAATGTAGAGACTGAAGAAACACCAGCTGAAGACACCACTGAAGAAGTTACTGTGGAAAATACCACTATAACTTCATCTAACTAGACTAATAATTCAATAGCTGCAAAGTAAAATGGAAACACCACCAAACGAAGTCTTTAGAGACTCTATTGGAACCATAAATGAAGAAGGAAATAGACATTGGATTTTTCCAAAGAAGCCTTCTGGACCATTTTGGGAAAAAAGAAAGCTCGTAAGTTACTTTCTTTTGGCCTTCTTATTTGCAGCGCCATTTATAAAAATTAACGGAAACCAATTCTTGATGTTTAATGTCCTAGAAAGACGATTTAACATCTTTGGTTTCCCATTTTGGCCACAAGATTTTCACCTATTTGTAATCTCTATGATAATAGGTGTGGTTTTTATCACACTATTTACCGTTGGATTTGGTAGAATTTTCTGTGGATGGATTTGCCCACAAACCATTTTTATGGAAATGGTATTTAGACGCATTGAATTTTGGATTGATGGTGACCGCAACAAACAAATGCGTTTAGATAGACAAAAATGGGATGCAGAAAAAATAAGAAAACGTCTGCTTAAATGGTTTATCTTTTTAGTGATTTCATTTTTAATTGCTAATGTGTTTTTAGCCTATTTAATTGGAAGTGATAAGCTTATAAATTACGTCGTTGAAGGTCCAATGAAACATATGGGCACTTTAATTCCGCTACTAATATTTACAGCTGTATTCTACTTTGTTTTTGCTTGGTTTAGAGAGCAAGTCTGTATCATTGCTTGTCCTTACGGAAGGTTACAAGGTGTGCTTTTAGACAATAAATCAATAGTTGTGGCTTACGATCACAAACGTGGTGAAGGCGAAAATGGTAGAAAGAAATTCAGAAAAAATGAAGATAGAGAAGCCTTAGGTCATGGCGATTGTATAGATTGTTTTCAATGCGTGCACGTTTGCCCTACAGGAATTGATATAAGAAACGGTACACAATTAGAATGTGTGAATTGTACAGCATGTATTGACGAGTGCGATACCATAATGGAGAAGATAAAAAAACCTAAAGGTCTTATCCGTTATGCAAGTGAAAACAATATTGAAAAGAAAGAGTCTTTTAAGCTAACCGCTCGCATGAAAGGTTACATTGCAGTTCATGTAATATTGATTGGAGTACTATTAGGTATGTTAGCACTAAGAAATGATGTTGAAGCTAGAATATTAAGATTACCAGGACAGCTTTATGAACATAAAGACAATAACATTATTAGCAATGTGTACACCTACAAACTTGTAAATAAAACCACTGAAGATATTAATGATGTAAGTTTTAAACTTAGAGGCATTGCCGGAGAAATTAAATTAGTTTCTACAACGAACACATTTGAAGTAAAAGAAAATGGATTAGCAGAAGGCACCTTATTTATCGAGTTAAAGCAAAGTGATTTATCTGGTGACAAAAACAAAGTAACCATAGATGTTTATAGTGGTGATCAATTGATTGAAACAACTTCGGTGTCCTTTTTAGGGCCTCGAAGTTATAATTAAAAAATAAGTATTAAGGCTAATTAAAATAGTAATGTTATGAAAGTAAATTGGGGAACTGCAATTGTAATTGCATTTATAGGCTTTATCGGATTCATCATGTATTTTGTAGTAAACATGGCTACAGACGACAAATACGACCACGACTTAGTAGTTGAAGATTACTACCAACAAGAATTAGCATTTCAAACAGATATAGACAAAGAAAAAAATGCTAAAAAACTTGCAACAAATATCACTTGGAAAAAAACCAATGAAGGTATTGTTTTTACATTCCCTCAAGAACTAAATATAGAAAACATTCAAGGTACAGTGTTCCTATACAGACCATCTAATAAACACCTAGATATTGAAACGCCTATTTCTCTATCTAACCACAATTTGCTCATACCTGACAATCGTTTACTGGATGGTCGTTGGAACATTAAAATTGACTGGCAGCACAACAATCAATCGTACCTATTTAAAGAGGCAATAACATACTAAGTAAATTATGCTTTACTCAGCATTTATATTAGGTTTATTGGGTAGTTTACACTGTGTAGGCATGTGTGGGCCAATAGCTTTTATGCTTCCTGTAGATCGTTCCAATTCCTTTAAAAAAATAAGCCAAATTAGCATCTACCATATTGGTAGACTTATTTCTTATAGTCTAATAGGCTTAGTTTTTGGTCTAGTTGGTAAAAGCCTTTACATATTCGGAATGCAACAACAGCTGTCTATAGCTGTGGGAATATTAATGATTATACTTGTTATAATTCCTTATAAGACTATAGGTAAATACAATTTATCTAAACCCTTAAATAGACTCATATCTAAAGTTAAATCAAGCTTAGGATCAGCCTTAAAAAAGAAAACAGCAGATACTTTTTTAACCATTGGGTTTCTTAATGGATTTTTACCTTGTGGATTAGTCTACATGGCTGTTTTTGGCGCTATTGCAACTGGAAGCTTATTAGAAGGTAGTATTTACATGATACTTTTTGGTCTTGGCACTATTCCATTAATGACATGTGCCATTTATTTGGGTAAATTTTTAAACCAAACCATTAAACAACGTATTCAAAAAGCAATTCCAGTATTTGTAGTGATTATTGGTGTCTTATTCATTTTAAGAGGCCTAGGTCTTGGCATACCTTACATTTCACCAAGTCCTGTGGTTGAAATAGCTACAAGTCAAATGAATTGTCATTAAAAAGTAAACTAATTAACTAACTGTTATATAAAAGAAAACGCCGAAGACTAATTGCTTCGGCGTTTTTTTTACTTGATATTTTATTTTACGAACTAACTAATAATATCAAGAACTACTATTAAATTTTAAATGTCATTACAGGTAAGGTTGAATGATTGGCGACATCTTCTGATATACTACCTTCAAAGAAATGTGCTAAACCTTTTCTTCCGTGTGTAGCTACGGCAATTAAATCAGCACCTATTGTATTAGAAAAGTTTAAAATTCCTTTCTCGATAGAATAATCTGAAACCACATGCACATTCGCCATATTATCTAAATGACCATCTGCTTTTTTCAGGAAGTTTGACACTCGCTTATCAATCTCTGCTGAACTTCTAAAGTTACCATCTGGTGAATTTACATAGACTAAATGCATCTTAGCACCAATCTTTCCAAAGGTTACCTTAGCATTGAGATAAGGTCTTATAGCTTCTTCAGAAAAGTCACTTGCAAACACGCCATTATCAAAGTCTAAAAGTATTGGATTATGTTTTATAACAAGTACAGGCACATCAGAGTGTCTTATTACCTTCTCGGTGTTTGAGCCAACTATAGCACCTTTAACTCCACTAGCACCATGAGATCCCATGACAATAAGATTTGCACCATTGTCATTGGCAACAACATTCACTTCTCGCCAAACCTTAAAATGCTTTATAATTGGAGTAACCTTTAGATCCTTTAAGTAAACTTTATCTAAAAAAGCTTCAAATTTTTGTTCAGCCAGTTTTACATAAAATGTGGCTTCTTCGTTTAAGGACTCATTATCAGCAGAAATTATTGCGTTAGAAAGTTCTAACATGTGTAATACAAATAATTCTGATTTATGTTTACGAGCAATATTGGCAGCTGCCTCTAAGGCAAACTCTGAATGCTCAGAAAAGTCGACAGGTACAATAATTTTTTTCATCTTTTCCAGATTTAAATTGTCATGGAAAATAATTGGGTATTAGGTTTCTTTCTTTGCAAACGCAAATCAAAAGCCATACAAATATTTCTTATAAAAGGTTTCCCTTTTTCAGTTACAGTTATCTTTTTTCTTTCAAAAGTTAATAAACCGTCTTGTTCAAATTCTTTTAATTTCACCAATGTCTCAGGTAATGCAGTAAAGGTCATATCGCCATTTAACCACGACGTTTCGAAGTGACACATTAGATTAAGAATATGCTTTCTAATGATTAAATCTTCTTCATTTAAAATATGTCCTCTATATACTGGTATGGTATCTTCTTCTAATAATTGATAATAATCTTCAATTGACTTTACATTTTGCGCAAAACCATACCAACTATCGCTGATAGCTGAAACACCTAAACCAATCATAAGTTGCGTTTTGGAGGCTGTATAGCCCATAAAATTTCGATGCATCTTTTGGTTATTTGCAGCTTCATAAAGTGAATCACTCTTTAAGGCGAAATGATCCATACCAATTTCAGTAAAACCTGCTTGTTGAAGATAATATTTACCCATTTCATATTGCAATCGTTTGCTTTCTGCACTTGGTAAATCTTCGTCTTTAAAACCACGTTGACCATTACCTTTTATCCATGGCACGTGTGCATAACTGTAAAAAGCGAGTCGATCTGGTTTAATTAATTTGGTTTTAGTGATTGTTTGTAATACATCTGATTCCTTTTGGAATGGTAATCCAAAAATGATATCATGTCCCACTGACGTATAACCAATCTCTCTAGCCAGTTGGGTTACCTTTTGAACATTCTCAAAAGTCTGAACCCTATTTATGGCAGCCTGAATCATTGGATTATAATCCTGAACCCCAAAACTCACACGTCTAAAACCTAAATCGTATAAAGTTTGAAGATGTTCTTTTGTTGTGTTATTTGGATGACCTTCAAAACTAAATTCATAATTATCATCAACATCAGATGTTCGTAATAATTCTGAAATTAATAATTTGAGGTTTTCTGGTGAGAAAAAGGTAGGTGTTCCTCCACCGAGATGCAATTCTTTAATTTTTGGTCTTTTATTTAATATATCTCGATAAAGCTTCCATTCTTTTAAAAGAGCATTTATATACGGTAATTCTACCTCATGACGCTTGGTGATTCGTTTATGACATCCACAAAAGGTGCATAAACTTTCGCAAAAAGGTAAATGCAAATACAAACTTATACCTTCGTCTGTATTACTTTCTTCGTAAGATTTAATTAATGATTGCTTCCAATTAGCTAAGGAAAACGTTTCAATATCCCAGTATGGTACTGTTGGATAGCTGGTGTAGCGTGGCCCAGCAACGTTGTACTTATCTATTAAACTATAACTCATACCTATGTAATTACGTGTCAAAGATACATGTGCTCTATAGCTTAAATTATGACTTTTGTCATATGTTATTAAATAGGCTTTTTTCCTCATCAATAAATAATAGCAAAACATTAGATCAAAGCTTTCTTTATAAGGAAAATAGCTTGGAAGTAAACTGTGATATGCTTAACTTTACTTCAAAAACAAACGACACATGAAGCATTTTAAATTAGCAGCTTTAGCCATAACGCTAATACTGACAACAGCTTGTAAAAATGAAAAAGAAAATGAGCCAAAAACTGCTGAAACATCAGCGGAAAGCACTATCAAATTTGTTGCAAAACCAGAAGCTACAAAGGTAAAATGGACAGCTTATAAAACAACAGAAAAGAAAGCTGTAGGTGGAGAGTTTACTACAGTGAATTTTGAAAATAAGCAAGGTGCAACAGCGGTAGAAGCACTTAATGGTTTAGAGTTTTCTATTCCGGTTAAAAGCCTTTTTACAAAGGATGAAGGTAGAGATGCCAAAATTAAGGAGTTCTTTTTTGGCGCTATGTTAAACACAGAACTTATTAGAGGAAAAGTAAATCATGTTGACGGTGCCTATACAGCTACCTTAACTATGAACGGCGAAACTAAAGACTTACCACTTGAAGTTAATATTACCGATGAAAGACGTGTAACTATGAATGCCGTAATGCAACTTAAAGACTGGAATGCTCTAGATGCTTTAGCGTCCTTAAACAAAGTTTGCTACGAATTACATAAAGGACCAGATGGTATCAGTAAAACATGGGAAGAAGTTGGTATTGAAGTTAGCACTTACCTAAGAAAAAACTAAACTCAATTACTAAATAAAAAAAGGTGCGGTAATTACCGCACCTTTTTTTATTTGTCCTCTTCTGAAAGATAAGCCTTTAAATACTTCTCAGCTCTAAAATTATTCGGGTTTCTCTCGAGAGCTTTTCTGTAATTATTATAAGCCTGCAAGCTATCACCACTTTGTAGGTATGCATCTGCTAAACTGTCATAAACATTATCACTATTTGGGTGAAGTTTAGTGTTTAAAGTAAAAACATCTATAGCTTTTTGATAGTCTTCATCTCTTAAATGCCTATAACCTATGCGATTGAATTCCCATTCTTCAATATAAGAACTTGTAGAATCTTGAGCTTTAATTTCTAGATAACCAGCAAGAGCTTTCTCATAATTTCCTTCTTTAAGATACTGACTCGGTGTCTTATAGTCATCCGATAATTTCTTGTAATTATAAGAAATCTTGGTTTCATCATCTTTAGAGATTACAGATAAGTACATCACTTTAGTTTCAGGATGTTCAACAAATTGAAATTTCTTATACATATCTGGAATAAAAAACTCATTGTCGTTCAAAACAACTGGTTCTATTTTTCCGCCTTTAAAATTGAAAAAGATCTTATTACCGTCATAAGATACTGTCATTATTTCGTCTGGATGATATAAATACTTGCCTGAAGTTTCATTTTTATATTCTTCTGTAAATTCAACAGAATTTGAGCAGCCCAATATGAATAGCGTAAATACAAGTAATAGAAGTTTAGATTTCATTTTTTGATTGGTTTGGTTAAATGACAAATTATTTGAAACAAAAAAGTCTCACTAAAAGTGAGACGATTTTATTTAAAATATGTTACGACTATTACAAAAAGTCCTACTTAATAGCCATTAATTCTACGTCAAAAACCAAAGTTGCATTTGGTGGAATAACACCACCAGCACCAGCTGCGCCATAAGCCAAGTCACTAGGAATTACTAAACGTGCTTTATCACCAACATTTAATAAACAAATACCTTCATCCCAACCAGGAATTACTTGTCCTACACCAACTTGAAAATCTAAAGGTGCATTTCTTTTGTACGAAGAATCAAATACAGTTCCATCAGCTAATTGTCCTTTATAGTGTACAGAAACCATATTTCCTTTTTCAGCTTTTTTACCATCACCTTTTTGGATGATTTGGTAACGTAAACCTGAAGCTGTTTCTTCAAAACCTGAAGCAAGTTTATCTAACTCAGCTTTAGCAGCTTCACGCTCAGCAGCAATACGTGCTTCTCTTGCACCTTCAAAAACTCTAAACGCCTCAATAGCATTAAAATTTTCTGCATCTGCACCAACTCTGATGATTTCTAATTTTTCAATTTTATCACCTTGTGCAACAGCATCAACAACATCTTGTCCTTCTACTACATTGCCAAAAACAGTATGCTTGCCATCTAACCATGGTGTTTCTACGTGCGTAATAAAGAATTGACTTCCGTTTGTTCCAGGACCAGCATTTGCCATAGATAATTTCCCAGGTGCATCATGCTTTAAATCTGGATGAATTTCATCATCAAATTTATAACCAGGATTACCAGTTCCTGTTCCTTGTGGACATCCACCTTGAATCATAAAATCAGGAATTACTCTATGGAAATTTAATCCGTCGTAGTAAGGATTACCTTGAGGTTTAGCCGAGTTTTCCATATTTCCTTCTGCTAAAGCCACAAAGTTACCAACTGTTCCAGGTGTTTTTTCAAATTCTAAATTCACTAATATCTCACCTTTTGAGGTGTTGAATTTTGCGTATAAACCGTCTTGCATGTTTTTGTCTTTTGTTTAAGGCCGCAAAGATAATCAATGATTTACGATTTACGAATTATGAGTTAGGATTTTGCTATCGGCTTTTGACTTTTAAAAAATTATTTTTTATGTAGCTTTGGCAAAATTTATTTTCATGGGGTTTTCATTTTCAAAATTATTAGGTAGAGATAAAATAGCATCTGAGGATACAATTGAAGCAATAATAGCGTCTGTTGAACACAAGCCTTATGGTATATCGGAATCAAATGTACTTTTCTCTGGTATGAATGAACTTGGTGGCTATTTATTCTTTCAAACTGTAATTGTTGGTGACCTTAGCACGAAAGTAAAAAATGGTGCTACGCTGACATTTAAAGGTAACGATTTTGAATTAACGTTGAGCTCAGATTCCCTAGAATTTGAATCTAGTCCAACGGAAACTAAAGGCAGAAATGCTACCAGCATAGATTTTCAGATTGAAGAGTCTGATATTAAAAAACTGCAAAACGCTAAGCTTAAAGAGATTGTTTTAAAAGTTAAAAAGCAAGAGATTTTGTTTAAAAAATATAAAACGAGATCTGATAACTAATAATCAATTTATCTCTTTAATCTTTTTAAAAGGCCTTCTACAATTTCATCTTTTTCATCTAAAAGATGGTCTCTAATAATTATTTGTGGTATAAGACCATTGCGACTTTCTTCACCATTAATTCTATATATTTTTCCTTTAGGAACGTCTACTTTAATACCGGTAAAAGGAAGCTTATAGGTAAATATAGAAGCTAATAAAGTTGGATATTCAGCTGTTTCTTCACCTACTATTGTACCAAAATTATAGTCTTTTATTAGAGCTGCTGTAACTGTAGACTGAGAATAAGAATGTCTATTGACTAGGACGTATACTTTTCCTTTAAATCTCTTTGATTTTTCTTGAGGTTCAAAAGGGCTAAAATTGTAATTAAAAATTTCTCCATTTTTATGATTCAAAAATGCTTGCCAATACACATTTGTAGTATCCTTTGTTTTTATCACATTTTCCTTCAATAAACTGCTAGTTTTTAGTTGAAATTTAGAATTCCATTGAAATGGTTTGTCAGCAAAATAAGAGACCAAATAATCGCCGTATATATCATCACCACCAGAGTGATTCCTTAAATCAATGACTAAATCACTATAATTCTGTTTATTAATTTCAGTAAAGGAGGAATCTATAAACTTTTTGTACTTATCTAAATCTCCACCAAAACTACCTGGTCTTAGATAAGCAACAGATGCACTTAAAAACTCTAATACCCTATTGTTTTTAATGATACTTTTCCATTTAGATTCATATGTATTTGCTTCAATTGCCTTAATCTTAATTCTTTTTAAACTATTCTGCTCACTAATTTCTACATCAAATGCATTCTTTTCCCCAAATACGCGCCAATAATATCTAGGAAATGTAAAACTCTCTATCAATGCATTACGAAAATATTTGCGTTCAGCAGAGACATATGGATATATGCGATCAAGGACCTCCTTTATCGGAATACCATTTATTGATTTGATTTCCGATCCGATTTTTATACCTCTATTGTCTGACCAATTTCTTCTTACATATACTCGATTATCCTCTATGGCAAGTTCTAAGGGAAATACAGTTCCATTTTTATCCATATGAGCAACATAAGATTGTACCTGATCATAAAATTCTATTCTTGTGTGCCCGTTGTTTACACTTGCTACTAGCCTTTGAAAAAGCATGGCCACCTCAAAGTACGAAAGGCTATCTTCTGCGATTTCCATTCTAACTTCATTATATTTTTTAACGAAGTCTTCTTTGGCTATATGATGATATAAATCAAAATGTGTCCTTTCCAAGGAGGATCTCAAATAGTCGAGATCTGAAATAACATCTTGTTTTGAGAAATTTTGTGTAAATACGATTAAACTATTTGAGAGAATTAAAACTCTAATTACATTTTTAATCTTAAAGATACTTATCACCTTCATTGTATTTTTTTATTGCAAACTTAGTCACTTAGGTAAGTACTCGCGACCGAATGCTTCCATTAGGACTCTTTTTTCAAACTCTTAAGATACTCGCTTGGCGTTTGTTGAGTCATCTTCTTGAAAGCACTATTAAATGTAGACTTAGAATAAAAACCACATTCTAGCGCATGACCTAGTAATGACATCTTTGATTGATTCTCAGATTGTAATCTCTCTTTAAATGCTTCCACTCTATAGGAATTAATTAGATCGTAGAAATTCTTCTCACAGTTTTGATTTATTTTAGTTGATAACTGTTTTGGTTTTAATTCTATCATTTCAGAAAGCATTGTTAAATTTAAATCTGGATTTAAGAATGGTTTTTTTGTTTCCATCAAATTCTGGAGCATTGATAAAAATTCTTTATCTTTTTCTTTGATGATTAACTTTTCTGAATTGTTAGTATTAGAAGTATAATAAGTAATTTCTTGTTCTTTCTGAATGTAGCCTTTAAAACCAATCCAACAAGTCACAGCAGCAAGAATCACAAAATTGGGTATAAAATAGTACTCTCTTAAAGTTTTATCAAAAGCAAATCGATCTATTTCTGTTATTAATCGCCATAAAAAATGGTAGCTTACGTATATTATAATAGGTGTTTGTAACCATTTTAAAGATAAATTCTCAATCTTTGAATAATAACTTTTGAGACGTTTATGGTACTTAGAAAGTACAATGATTGAAAGAATACTATATAACCAAATGGAAAAAACCCCAAGCCATTGTTGGGTAAAATATATGTACGAATAGGTTGGCATTTCTTCTAAATACAAACCATCTGAGCCAATACGATAAATGGATGTGCGATAAAAAATAAACTCAATCAATAACGGTAAAAAATGAACTAAATGTTTGTTTTGAAACTTAAACTTTGGCTGACTTATGCATTTAGTGTAGAAAAATATGGAGGGTCCAATACCAAATAGCATTTCCATTTGTATATATCTAAATACAAAGATTAAATCAAAATCTTTTAAAACATTAACGAGTACAATATTTAAACCAATTAAGGCATAAAAGAATACCATTAAAGCTAAAAAAATATTAGCTTGTCTTTTCGGTCTTTTCCTTAAGATGAGACCGCTAAGAACTATTGCTTGAAGTCCAAAAACACATATAATTGTAAATAATATTGGATTAGAAGTTACCATACGGATGTCTTCAATTTCAAGTGAGTTAAAAAGAACTTAAATGGATCCCAATTATTGTTTTTTTTTAACAATTAAATGTCCAAATAAGTATTGTCGATATAATTAATTAGCAACCTCACTAATAAATTTTATACGATATAAGCGTAGTTCTTCGTCCTCATAGTCACCATCAAATTCATCGATAGCATCAGAGATTTTATCGCTTTCAGATTCCATAAAGTAGTCATGGATTTCTTCTTGCTGGTCTTCGTCTAAAATTTCGTCAATCCAATAACTAATATTTAGCTTGGTCCCAGAATAGACAATAGATTCCATTTCAGAAATAAAATCTGTCATTTCCATACCTTTTGCTGAAGCAATATCATCTAGAGGTAATTTTCTATCTACATTTTGTATGATATATAACTTTAAAGCAGAATTAGAACCTGTTGATTTTACAACCATATCGTCCGGCCGCATAATATCATTTTCTTCCACATACTCTGCAATTAAAGCCACGAAGTCTTTACCATATTTTTTAGCCTTACTTTCACCAACACCATGTACATTGTTCATTTCCTCAATGGTAATAGGATATTTTAAAGCCATATCTTCTAATGATGGGTCTTGAAAAATCACAAATGGTGGCACACCGAGTTTTTTAGCATTGCGCTTTCTCAAATCCTTAAGCATTGTCATGAGCTTTTCATCTGCCGCAGCACCGCCACCTTTTCCGTTAGTAATAATACCATCATTAGAGGCTTCATCATACACATGGTCTTCTGCCATCATAAAAGATTCAGGTGTATCAATAAAAGCTTTTCCTTCATCACTTAGCCTAAGAACACCATAAGTTTCGATATCTTTCTTCAGTAGATCTGCAACAATAACCTGACGGATTAAAGCCATCCAAAAACGGTCGTCTTTAGCTTTACCAATTCCAAAAAAAGGTTGTGTATCCGTTTTATGTGAAGAAATTAAAGCATTAGCCTTACCAATGATTACTTGTACTAAATCTTTGGGTTTATACTTTTCGTTTGTGTTCTTAACTGTATCTAAAAGAATTTTAACCTCATCTTTAGCTTCGGTTTGCTTTTTGGGATTACGAACATTATCGTCCATATCGCCACCTTCACCAGTTTCGTTATCAAATTCTTCTCCAAAATAATGAAGAATAAATTTACGACGAGATACCGAAGTCTCTGCAAAAGCAACAACTTCTTGTAATAAAGCATGACCAACTTCTTGCTCAGCAACGGGTTTACCAGACATAAACTTCTCTAACTTCTCAATATCTTTATAAGCGTAGTATGCTAAACAATGACCTTCTCCTCCATCTCTGCCTGCTCTACCAGTTTCTTGATAATAACTTTCTATACTTTTAGGGATATCATGATGAATTACAAAACGCACATCTGGTTTGTCAATTCCCATACCAAATGCTATCGTTGCAACAACAACATCTGTATCTTCCATTAAGAACATATCTTGATGCTTTACTCTTGTTTTAGCATCTAAACCAGCGTGATAAGGCACAGCCTTGATACCATTAACTTGAAGCACTTGTGCTAATTCTTCAACACGTTTTCGACTGAGACAATACACAATGCCAGATTTACCTTCATTTTGCTTTATAAAACGTATAATATCTGCATCTACATTTTTAGTTTTTGGTCGTACTTCGTAGTACAAGTTTGGTCTGTTAAATGAGGCTTTAAAAGTCACCGCATCAGTCATTCCTAAACTCTTTAAAATATCCTCTTGTACTTTTGGTGTTGCTGTTGCTGTTAAACCCACTATTGGAATATTATCACCAATACGTTTAATGATGAGTCTAAGGTTTCTGTATTCTGGCCTAAAATCGTGTCCCCATTCACTAATACAGTGTGCCTCGTCAACAGCCATAAAAGAAATTTTAACTGTTCTCAAAAAGTCAACATACTCTTCTTTAGTTAAAGATTCGGGTGCGACATATAATAATTTGGTTACACCATTTGTTATATCATCCTTAACACGTTTTACTTCTGTCTTATTTAGTGATGAGTTAAGTACATGCGCCACACCTTGATGCTCAGAAACCGCACGTATCGCATCTACCTGATTCTTCATTAAAGCAATTAGTGGTGATACAACAATTGCTGTTCCTTCTTTTATTAATGCCGGAAGTTGATAACATAACGATTTTCCACCACCAGTTGGCATAATCACAAATGTATTATTGCCAGCAACCACATTTTGTATGACTTCTTCTTGAAGTCCTTTAAATCCAGAAAAACCGAAGTACTTCTTTAATGCGGAGTGTAAGTCAATATCTTCAATACTCATTAATCCCTTTTTGGTATTTGTAAAAATTTTGTTCTGTAAGAAACTAAATTTTGGTCGTTGAAAATACAAAATTTAGTTTGCTTCAATAGCCATTATATTTATAGACAATTTTTGATTCAATATGAGTTTGAAATTTACTATTGAAAAAAAATCGTGTACTTTTGCAATAACCTAAAGATAACAATTTCTTTAATTCTAAAAAAAGTAATAAAAATTTAGTTTTGAATCCTAAGTCATCCATTTTAAACACTGCAAAAAGCACCATAAATTTAGAAAGCGAAGCTATTTCTAATTTGGCGAATTTACTTACAGAAGATTTTGTAGAAGCGGTGGAATTAATTTATAATTCTAAAGGTAGAGTTATAATTACTGGAATTGGTAAAAGTGCCATAATTGCCAACAAAATTGTAGCTACTTTAAACTCAACAGGCACACCTTCAGTTTTTATGCACGCGGCAGATGCCATTCATGGTGATTTAGGTCTTATTTTAGAAGATGATATAGTCATTTGTATTTCAAAAAGTGGTAATACACCTGAAATAAAAGTGCTTGTACCGTTAATTAAAAACGCCAAGAATAAAATGATTGCGATCACAAGCAACAAGGAATCGTTTTTAGGTCAGCAAGCTGATTATGTACTTAATGTCTATGTTGCCCAAGAAGCGTGTCCTAATAACCTTGCACCTACCACAAGTACCACGGCTCAACTTGTAATGGGAGATGCCTTAGCAGTTTGTCTGTTAGAACTTAGAGGTTTCTCGAGTAGGGATTTTGCTAAATATCATCCTGGCGGATCCTTAGGTAAACGATTATATCTTAGAGTCAACGATTTATCATCACAAAATCAAAAGCCAAAAGTGGGATTAGAGGCTAACATACAAGAAGTCATCGTTGAAATATCCGAAAAAATGCTTGGTGTTACAGCTGTTGTAGAAGATGATAAAATTATTGGTATCATAACTGACGGTGATTTAAGGCGCATGCTAAGTAAGAATTCTGATTTCTCTAATTTAAAAGCCAAAGACATTATGAGTAAAGATCCACGTCGTATACAAGAAGATGCTATGGCTGTGGATGCAAAAGAAGTTATGGAAGAGCATGGTATTTCTCAATTACTTGTTGAACACAATGGTAATTACGCTGGCGTAGTTCACTTACATGACCTAATCAAAGAAGGCATTATATAATGGCAAAGAAAAATGTAGACGAAATGTCATTTTTAGACCATCTTGAAGATTTAAGATGGCACTTAATTAGAGCAACTTTAGGCATTGTTATTGCTGCTTCAATCGCAGGTTTCTTTTATAAGTTCATATTCAATGTCATTATTTTCGGGCCAACCGAGATGAGTTTCCCAACGTATAAGTGGCTTTGTAAAATGTCAGAACTGATAGGAATGAATGACACCACCTTTTGTGCCGATGAACTGCCGTTTATTATTCAGAATAGGACAGTTGCTGGTCAATTTTCAGCGCACATTTGGACATCTATTTATGCTGGCTTCATCATTGCATTTCCTTATGTTTTGTATCAACTTTGGAGCTTTATTAGCCCAGGATTAAGATCTAACGAAAGAAAGAATTCAAGAGGCTTTTTGATTGTTGCTTCATTCTTATTTTTCCTCGGTGTATTATTTGGTTATTATATAGTTACACCATTGTCTTTAAACTTCCTCGCAAATTATCAAGTAGCCGATAAAATATCTAACGAATTTGATATTAGCTCTGTAATTGCTTTGGTAAGATCATCATCGCTTGCTTCAGGATTTGTATTTGAGCTGCCAATAATCATTTATTTTTTAACTAAAGTTGGACTTGTTACTCCGCAATTTTTAAGAAAATACAGAAAATATGCACTAGTTATTGTATTAATTCTGTCGGCAATAATTACACCTCCAGATATTGCGAGTCAAGTGATAGTTGCTATTCCAATATTAATATTATATCAAGTAAGTATATACATATCTGCTATTGTTGTACGAAATCAAAAAAGAAAAAGAAAAAATGTCTGATCCAGTAAAAGAATTTAATGAGTACCGCACTAAAATGAATGATAAAATTTTAGCGGACAATAATAAAATAGTTAAACGCATCTTTAACCTAGATACCAATGCATTTGCTGAAGGTGCTTTAGATAAAAAAACTAAAGAACTTTTAGGGTTAGTAGCCTCTACTGTATTACGATGTGATGATTGTGTAAAATACCATTTAGAATCTTCTCATAAAGAAGGTGTTACAAAAGCTGAAGTCAGTGAAGCACTTGGTATTGCTACCCTTATTGGTGGTACTATTGTTATACCTCACCTAAGAAGAGCCCACGAATATTGGGAGGCAATTGAAAACCAAGGTTAAACTTTTTATAAAAGAAAGCTAAATCTATCTAATAGATATGATTTTGCTATTTTTAGCGTTACAAACGATACTATGAAGCTACGCGCAGAAAATTTAATGAAGTCATACAGCGGCCGAAAGGTTGTAAAGGATGTATCACTAGAAGTTAATCAAGGGGAAATTGTAGGTTTACTTGGTCCTAATGGTGCCGGAAAAACGACATCTTTCTATATGATTGTTGGTATTATAAAACCTAATGGTGGAAACATTTATTTAGATAATACAAACATTACCAAGTTCCCGATGTATAAGCGCGCACAAAATGGTATTGGTTACTTAGCACAAGAGGCTTCTGTTTTTAGAAAATTAAGCATCGAGGATAATATTCTTAGTGTTTTGCAACTTACCCAATTGAGTAAAAAAGAACAGCACGAAAAAATGGAATCTCTGATAGAAGAATTTGGTCTTGGTCATATAAGAACAAATAGAGGAGATCTACTTTCTGGTGGTGAGCGCCGAAGAACAGAGATTGCGCGAGCTTTAGCCACGGATCCTAATTTTATCCTATTAGATGAACCATTTGCTGGTGTAGATCCTGTGGCCGTTGAGGACATTCAGCGTATTGTAGCTAAGTTAACTAAAAAAAATATTGGAATTCTCATCACAGATCATAACGTACAAGAAACACTCGCTATTACAGACAGAACATATCTAATGTTTGAAGGAGGAATTCTTAAAGCAGGTAAGCCTGAAGAATTAGCAAGCGATGAAATGGTACGTAAGGTATACCTAGGTCAAAACTTTGAGCTCAGAAAGAAAAAGCTAGAATTTTAAAACGAGTCTTGTTTTTTTAATCTTTTAAAAACTCTTTTTACACCATAAACAATTACGGTTTGAATCATCAAATTTAGACCACCATAGATCGCCGTAATTAAAACACCTTCACCAGTATAAAAAGGAAGATTTTTATTAACTAAACTTAATGGAATACTGATAATTGCAATTAAAGTTGAAGTAATATCGGATATACCTGAATCACCCAGAAACAATTCCGCAGCAACAATTGCAGCATGTATTATTAATAATTGAAAAAAGATTTTAAAAAACTCTTTTAGCTTTCTTTTAGTTCTTCTTCTCATGGCTATATGTTTTTAAAGGCTCGCACCGTTAATCTCTTCTTCTTTAATCAATTTTTTCTGATATCGTCCTTGTACAATATCTACTATTACTAAGACAGCAATAACGAAATAAAAGGTTGTTTTGCTCATAGGAGTAATTTCATTACCAAAAATCCTTAAATGTGCTAAATGTCCACCTTCTGTCACCAACATTATTCCAACAATAAATAAAATAAATAGACCAAGTACTTCATACATTCTATTTTTAGCTAGAAACACTGAAATTCTATCAGCTAGCAGTAACATTAATAATCCGCTAATTACAATTGCAATTGCCATAACAATAAATGCGGTCGTTTCATTTTCTATATCACTTGTGAGTCCTATCGCGGCTAAAATAGAATCAAATGAAAAGACTAAATTCATTATCACAATACTAAATATAGCTGCATTTGCAGTTTTGCTTCTACTAGATTTCTCATCGGATTCAACATCAACTTCTAAATCCTTAGTAGAAATCATGTGCCAAATTTCTTTTAAGGCTGTGTAAATTATAAAACCACCACCGAGTAATACAATTATACTGTGACCATTAAACGCAAAGTCAAGCACATCATCAATATGACCAGTTAGAAAAGAAAATGGTTCTTGAAAAAAATCAATCAATGAAACTAGAAGAAATAACAATACAATTCTTAATCCTATAGCAATAAAAATACCCATTTTACGCACACGCTTACGCTCATTTTCAGGTGCTTTTTTAGACTCTAATGAAATGTATAACAAGTTGTCAAAACCCAGCACTGCCTGTAACATCACAAGCATAATTAAGGTAAAAATAGCTTCAGCCATAGCTTATAATTTGGTGATTTAGTTGATGTTTTTTCTATCTAGAATTGATAATATGATATATAAAGTCATGATAAGAGGAATCGCTGCAAATTGAAAAACAATTAATGTCACAATGCTTAATAGCATAAATAGATATCTCACCGCATTGTTTTTAAAACCCCAATCTTTAAATTTTAACGCAAATAATTTGATGTTAGAATTCAGTAAGTAGCAACTCAATAATGTCAATGCAATTAGAAACCATTTATTAATAATAATGGTATTCATCAAATCACTATTCTGGTACTCTAAAATTAATGGCAATGATATAATTAACAGCGTATTTGCAGGAACTGGTAACCCTTTAAAATAAGTTTGTTGATCTTCATCTAAATTGAACTTAGCTAATCTTAAAGCAGAAGCTAAAGGAATTAAAAGTCCAATTAAAGGTACAACTGATAATTTAAATCCTTGCCAATGAAAAACAGAATTCCAAGTATCTGAATAATCATTATACTTTGGTGCATCTACTGTGAGTGACAACAATTGAAACATTATAATGCCTGGCACTACTCCACTAGTAACCAAATCGGCCAACGAATCTAATTGAATTCCTAATGGACTTTGTACATTTAGTTTCCTAGCTAAAAGACCATCAAAAAAATCGAAGAATATACCTAAAAAAACAAAGAAAGCAGCAACAATGAAATTGTTATGAACAGCAAAAACAACTGCAATACAACCTGAAAATAAATTCAGTAAAGTAACAACATTAGGGATATGTCGTTTAATGCTCATGATTAGTTAGTTTCCGTAAAAATAATAAAGTATTTGAGTTACACTTAAAATAATTGTTCAAATACCTTGAAATAGGACAATAATAAGGACATTTCTAAGTTAAGTATAAAAAAAATATTGTGCATCTTTGTAAAAAAATTTGCTATTGAAAAATTACCTTGTAGTCTTATTATTTCTTGCTACAATTATATCTAGCGCTCAAACAACAAGAAAATATTCAAACGAATTTATGAATATTGGTGTTGATGCGGCTGCCTTAGGTATGAGTAATGCTGTAGTGTCTCACACCAATGATGTAAATTCAGGTTATTGGAATCCTGCAGGATTAATTCATCTTGAGGATAAACAACTTGCCTTAATGCATTCTAGTTACTTCGCTAACATTGCTAATTATAACTACATTGCTTTTGGTATGCCAATCGATAAAAAAAGTGCTGTAGGTATATCTATTATAAGATTTGGAGTTGATGACATTTTAGACACCACTCAACTTATTGACGACCAAGGAAACATCAATTACGATCGTATAAGCACGTTTTCTACCGCTGATTATGGACTCACATTTTCATATGCTAGAGATTTGCCTTTAGATGGTCTGACTTTTGGCGTAAACGCTAAAGTGATAAGACGTCTTATAGGAGATTTTGCATCGTCGTGGGGATTTGGCTTAGATGCTGGTATTCAGTTTGAAAATAAAGACGACTGGAAGTTTGGTATTATGGCAAGAGATATCACCACTACATACAATGCTTGGTCTATTAACGAAGATAAATTTGAACAAATAAGTGGTGCCGTAGATGGTCAAAATCAAGAGCTTCCTGAAACTACTGAAATCACTATACCAAAGTTAGAAATTGGTATGTCGAAAAGGTGGATTTTTAACTACGACTATTCTTTATTAGCGGCTGCTAACCTAAATGTTAGGTTCGAACAAAATAACGATATTATTTCTACCTCTTTTGCAAGTATAAATCCTGCAGTAGGATTTGAATTTGGCTATACAGATCTTGTCTTTTTAAGAGGTGGGCTTGGTAATTTTCAGAATGAATTACAAATAGATAATTCTGAAAATATCACTTTTCAGCCAAACTTTGGTGTTGGTTTTAAATACAAAGGAGTTCAAATAGATTATGCGTTTACGGATATTGGTGATCAGAGTGCAGCACTTTACTCTAATGTATTTTCACTAAAAGTAGATTTTAGTATTTTTAGATAATTCTAAAATATGAAACTTAACGTATCACTTCTTATTGCTTTCTTTACTGTGTGCATGGTAAAGGCGCAAAGTATAACTTTATCAGAACAAGCAGAAATCTCTGTTTTAACTTTTGGCCCTGGCACATCTCTTAACGATGCCTTTGGCCATAACGCCTTTAGAATTAAAGATCGTACTAACAGAATTGATTTTGTTTATGGTTATGGTCAATATGATTTTGACGCACCTAACTTTTATCTGAAATTTGCAAGAGGAAAACTCAACTATCTCATAAGCAAACATAAGTACCCTAACATTTATTATCATTATTCTAGTTATGATAGAACTATTGAAGAACAAGTTCTAAACCTATCAGTTACAGAAAAACAAAAACTATTTAATTATTTAGAGCATAACTACAGACCTGAAAACCGCGGTTACTTATACGATTTCTTTTTTGACAACTGCGCAACAAGAATCAGAGATGTAGTTCAAATAAACTCAGATAATAAAGTAAATTATAACTTTGACAATAGCACTCAAGGTAAAACCTTTAGAGACTTAATTTATGAGCATGTAGATAAAAACACTTGGGGAAGCTTTGGTATTGATATTGCGCTTGGCTCTGTTATTGACAAGGAAGCAACACTATATGAGTACATGTTTTTACCAAAGTATATTTCTAGTTCATTTGAAAATGCAGATTTCAACAACTCAGAAAAATTAGTAAAAAGTTCTGCCATATTATATCAGAGCCGAAGCACCGACAAAAGCCCTAATTTTTTGTTTAGTCCAATTTTGATATTGGGGTTATTTTCAGTTTTAATCATTTATATCACTTACAGAGATTTCAAAAAGAAACAAAGAAGTAAATGGTTAGATATAATAATATTTAGTTTAACTGGACTTGTTGGACTTGTACTTGTATTATTATGGTTTGCAACAGATCATACAGCGACCGCGTACAACTATAATTTGTTATGGGCTTTTCCTTTTAATTTAATTTTACTAACCCAGGTCTTCAAACCTAAAGCAAAAAAATGGGTTAAACCATATCTAAAGTTTTTAATAATCATGTTGTGTTTAATGACCATGCATTGGATTCTTGGTGTACAAGTTTTTGCAATTACCCTTATACCGGTTTTATTGGCTTTAGTAGTGAGGTACGTTTACCTGATTTCTACATTTGAAAAAAGCTAATTTTTACTGTCCACGATAATACAAGATTGTACTTAAGGTTTTTAAACAGATATTAAAATCTAGAAAAACACTACGATGCTTAATGTAGTACAAATCGTATTGTAATTTTGTAAGACTATCATCAATTGAAGAACCGTATCTCGTATTAACTTGTGCCCATCCTGTTAAACCAGGTTTAATAACATGCCTAGTTTCGTAAAAAGGGATAATTCTGGATAGCTCATTCACAAAAAATGGTCGTTCTGGTCGAGGGCCAATCACACTCATCTCACCTTTTAAGACATTATAAAATTGGGGAATTTCATCTAAACGTGTGCGTCTCAAAAAATTGCCAAAAGCAGTTATCCGCTTGTCACCTTTTGTTGCCCATTTAATACCATCAACTTCGGCATTAACCACCATTGTTCTGAGCTTCACTATTTTAATCTTTTTTCCATTTCTACCAACGCGTTCTTGGGTGTAGAATAAAGGACCTCTATTTCCTATTAAATTCCCAATTAATATTAATGGAGACACAAGTAAGCCAAAAGTTAAACCAATAACTGCAGAAATAATGTCAAAAGTCCTGTGAAAAAAAATGTAAAGCTTGTTTTCGGTATAGCGACTAAATGGGAAATACTTATAAAAATCTTTTCCTACAAATTGTACTGGTACACGTTTTAAAAGCTCTTCATACACCTGTGTGTAATCTCGTATCTTAAATCCTCTTTCCATTAGTAAAATCAAATCATGATAAATCTCAGTTATAATAGATTCCGCATTTATATTAGCTACAATAATCTCAGATATTCTTTCTTCTTCAATGACATTAAGGAACTCTTCGGCTTCAAACTCTTTTAAACCTTTAAATTTTATGGCATCGTCATCAACCTCTTCGCTATTAATAAAACCTACGATTTTATGATTTGGATCTTTCTTACCAAGCGCTTCAATTAAACTCTCTACATTAGAAACTTCAGCAACTAGTAATATTCTTTTATAAAATCTTGCAGATTCTATAAGCTGTGTGTATATAATACGCCAAAGCAGCAAGGACACTATTAATGATAGATAGAAAAATAAGATTTGGATTCTTTGTTCTGGTAATACTGGTGACAAAAATGGTGTAAACAAATAAAACAACACCACTGTTGAGGTAGTTAGAACAATGTTTCTAAAGGTTGTATCTAACTTACTTGCTTGTTGTAAATCATACAGCTCAAATACGGTTCCGAAAACGGTAAAATACACAAACAATAAAAGTAAGGGGACAGCATTTTCTTTGCTTAATATGATATAATCGAAATCTAAGAATAAATTTAAGGCGTAAAGTCCTAAGAAGACCATTAATAAGTCTAAAGACCTTAGAAGTACCTTTCGTTCAGATACCTCAAAGTGAATACCTTTTTTATGTCGCATTAGTAAGGGATGGGTTTGCGTAAATATAAAAAGACTTTAGCTTTTAACTAAATTTTATCTTAGAAGAGATTCCCATTTTGGTTTAACAACATTCCAATCAAAATTTTCTGCTTTTTTTCTCGAATTGTTTATCAGTTTTTCTCGTAGTGACTTATTTTCTTGAAGTTTTATAATTTCTGAAACCAATTCATTTACAGCATTAGGCGACACAAGTAAAGCTTCTTCATTTTGAGATACTAAAAATGGAATACCACCAACATCTGTGCTGACAATTGGCAACCCTAAAGCCATCGCTTCTATAATACTAACAGGAGTGTTATCAAAGTTTGTAGTATTAATAAAAACATTATGAGTATGAGACAACTCAATCCATTCTTCTTTAGATAGTTTCCCTGTAAAATTAACTTCTACCCCATTTTCCTTGGCATACTTTTTAGTTTCTTGTAATGAGCCATCAACTTCTGGTCCAACCATAGTTAAAGAAGCTTTGTAACCTTGATTCAATAAACTTTTTAATACTGATACGGCTAGTTTTGGATTATAAATTGAAGAGAATGACCTTACCCATAACAATTTAATCTGGTCTATAGAACGATTAGAAAAGGGATATTTTTCAATTTCTATAAAATTAGATATGTATAAAACTTCTTTATAACCAAAGTCTTCAAATGTAGATTTTAAAAAGTTTGAAGGTGCTACTAATTTGTAGGCATTCTTAAAAACTGAAGCACTCATCTTAGGATTGTTTTTTAAACGCGACTCTAGATTACCACCATGTAAAATCGGAATATATTTAAGTTCCAAAAACCTACACAACTGACTTATAATGTATGCATAATAAAAATTAAAAGTACTGTAGGTATCTATTAACACATAATCTGTATGAGTTATATTTTTAAAAACCAGCCACACCATATCTAATAACCTTAAAACTTTATTAGACTTTTGAGATGCTATCTTAATTGAACAAAACTCACCTAACCGTTCACCTAAGGTCTCTATAGTTGTAATGGTTTTACCTGTGCTCGATAAGGCGTTTCCTATGTACAGAACGTTTTTCATAAGTTATATTCAATAAGGCCAAAGCATAAATAAATCCTGGGGCAGCAATACGCATTGCCGAATGGTTAATAGTTGCAAACCAAAAAATTAAAAAGGCATAAAACAAGATATTTCGAGTATTATTTGCTCTGTAAAAAAGAGGTGCAAAGAATAAAATCACTAAAATAATTACACCTAAAATTCCATGTTCGGATAAAATCCTACTTAACTCATTATGCGTAGCGACAACCTCACCTGAGTTCTGCAATCTCTGTTCTTTCATCCCACTAGCCCCAACACCTAAAAATGGATTATCTATAAAACCCTCTAGTTCACCAATAAAAATTTCAACTCTCCCTGCGGAAATATCTTCTTTCTCTCTGCCTTTTGCATCCTGATTTGCATAACGTTTATCAATCAACCCACTCGTTTGGCTAGAACTTACAACCCAAGTTGCTACAGAGACTAATAGTAATAATACCAATGAAATACTAACTATTCTTCTATTTCTGTAATTTGATTTAAAATAATAAATAGTCAAAAAAGCCAGAATCATTAAAATGGCAGTAAAAATACCACCACGACTAAACGTAATTATACCTCTGTAGCTTATAGCAGCAAAAATCATAATATTTACGACTTGTACTAGCATACTCTTTGACTTTAGAAAAAAGTTAACACAAAATACAAACATACCAATACCAAGGACTGTTGAAACTTGGTTTGGGCCAAAACCACCAGAAGCCGCAAAATTAGATTGTGTTCCACTAAAAATATCTTCTAAACGAACCGTGTATAAGAACAGATAGGTTGTAAGACTTACTATGGGCAAACCTAAATAGAGTAGAATTGAATTGAGTTGATTTGAATTAATTTTTTTATTATAACAAAAGAGTGCTGAGATCCCTAAGCAAACTGGGCCACTTAATACGAAAGCAATATTCTTTCTTAAGTTAGAATCTAACCCTATATTGGTTGAAGCCACAACTATAGACGGGATAAGCAAAAACAAATACAATAAATAAGGATAAGACCTGTTAGACAGACCGCTAAAAATCATTCCCATAACCATAAATAGTATGACCAAATACTTTGAAGATTCATAAAAAATCCCAGCTTTCGTCATTCTAAATAAAACCTCAACACCAACAATATAAGCACATGCACTAATTACAGAAATAGTTTTTTCATTAGGTAATGCTTTTATTATGTTGACTAAAAAATATGCTATAACTCCAAAGAAAAATAGACGTGGAAAAAAACCAACATAGTAAAGCAAAAACCCAAAAACGATGTGCAACGCTATTTTAGTTAGGTAATTGAATTTCAAAATATAACGCTTATAAAATGGATTTATAAATTTCTAATATGTCTGATAAAATTCGTTTTTCAGAATAGCTTTTGGAAACTTTCTTATTAAAATTCTTTGCACAAGATAATCTATAATCTTCATCTGAAATAAACATCTTTATACTGTCGGCAAATTTTTCTACATCATTACTTTGAACCAATTGACCTAAAGAATTATCACTAACCAACTTTTTACAGTCTCCTACATCAGTAACTATTACTGGTAGTTTTACCAAGCCATATTCTAACAATGCCAATGGTAAACCTTCAGATTTTGAGGACAATAATCCTATTTGGCATTGACTTATAATATTTAACACATCAGATTTACTATCGTAAAAATGCACATTATCTTGAAGGTTTAACTCTTCTATTTTATTAAAAAATGTCTTAGAATATTCATCTTTAAAATCTTTACCAACACAATGTAATGACCAATCTGAGAATTCAATATTAACCCTTTTAAAAGCCTCTAACAGCATTAGATGATTCTTCTGATCTCTTAGATTAGCCAGACATAATAAACGTTTTCCGTCTTCTCCTTTTAAAATTGTGAGTCTTTCTTTTTTCTCAATTAATACAGGAAAGTTTTTTATATACTCAACGTTGTTAGATCTTAAGTACTTTAAAGACCATTCTTTCAAATTTTTATTAACACTAAACACATATGAAAAAAAGCTCGAACAAAGACTTAATACTCGCTTTGGTCTTTGGTCTAACATCTCACTTTTACCATAATGATCGTGCCAAACAACCTTTACCCTTGGTATTAAAACCTTCACTAAAGAAGCTATAAAATACGATGAAGAATGCGCATGTATGATATCTATATTATTGGACTTTACATATCTTCTCAATCTTAAAATTGCTTTTATATCTATAGTAGATGCACGCTTTAAAAACAAATAACCAATAGCATTATCTATCGCATCTAACAATGAACCTTCATCTCTTGTAGTGCAAAGATGAGACTCAACTCCAAGCTTGGACAAACCATTTGCATAGTTTACAGCTAAACGTTCAGATCCGCCAGCTTGTAATGTATCTATGAGCTGTAATACTTTCATTAATGCGCCAATAGTTTTTGAATTTCTTCCTCAAAATAATCTAAATTATATTGTTGAGACCAATCTTTTGCAGCTTTTGATATTCTATTTAAATTCTTTTCTTCAATTGTGTTAATAATTTGGCTTACACACATGTCTTCATTATCGTCTACCAAAACTCCTCGTTCTCCATAATTAAGCATCCATGGCACACATGACACTTTGCTCGCTACCGGAATAACCCCATAAAACATAGCTTCTGCTATAGCCTTTGGCCAACCTTCGCTCTTAGATAATAAAATGCTAAAATGAGCTATTCTTAGTGCTTTTTTAATATCATCTTTAGATACATTGCCTTTGAGATGAATTCTGGTTTCTAGATTATTCTCTTTAATATAATCTTTTAATGATTGTCTTAAAACGCCATCTCCATAAAGATCTAAAGTAGAATCAATACTTTTTTTGTTCAATTGTTCAACAATTTGAACCGCTTTTAAAGGTTGTTTTCCTTCTACTAGACTTCCTACAAACACAAAACGAAGCGTTGAAGTAAAATCTTTTTGAATGGATTTCTCAACTTCTGAAGCATTAAATGATGCCGTAAAAAATGACTTTATATTTTTAGTTTGCTTAGGCCAATTACCATAAACCAAAGTTTGCATTCGCTTTGTAAAAAAAGTATTCCTCAATATCTTTTTCTGAATTCTATAGCTTAAAGGTTGTTTACTTTTTGGATCCCAATTACCAGCATATTTGGCTGTTTTAAACTTATACGGAAAGCATATCTGAATAAACGCACCAAACATACCAATATTTCCTGGACATCTTAAATGTATATGGTTTGCACGCATACAAGCTACAAAAATCTTCCACTTTATTACTGGTATCTTAAAAAGTGATTTTAGAGCATGTGTAAAAGATGTAAACTGAATAATCGGAATTTTAGAGAATCTGAGATTAGAATGTACATAACAAGCATCTATTTTGGTCAATTCACCTTTTTTTAAAGGTGCTACAACTTCAACCTCATCAACATGTTTTAGCCACAAATTCATTTCTTGTATGTATGGTTCATAACCATAATACTTTCCTTCTTTTTGAATATGTTCTACATGTGTAATTATGAGGAATTTCATCCTAATGATTTATAAAATGCTATGTTTTTATCTACTATCGTATTCAGATTAAAGGTACTTTCTACATACTTTCTTCCGTTTTTTGCTATTTCAATACAAATTTCAGAATTATTTAATACCCACAAAATGTTACTAGAAATAGAATCTATATTGTACGGATTACATAGCAAACCTGTTTCTTGATGATTTATAGTTTCTGGACCTGGACCTAATTCGGTAAACAGCACTACTTTTTCCATTGCCATAGCTTCAGGCGCAACTAAACCTTGAGTTTCCATTAAAGATGGAAACACACAAACTCTTGCCGAAGCATATTGCTCTGAAAGCTCTTCTAAAGATACTACACCTTTAAAAACTATATGATTTTTGTACTCACCTAATTGAGGAATTACATAATCTTTTAGATATTGAATGTATGAACGTCCATCTTTAAAAAACCAATCTCTACCATATATTTCTAGTATGGTTTCTGGATAAACTTCTAAGACTTTTTTCATCGCAATGATTAACTGACGTATACCTTTCTTTTCACATACAGTTCCTGCAAATAATAGTTTATTATCATCAACTTTTATCTCAGGTTTTGGTTGAAATCTATCTAAATTAATTGGGTAATTTATCTTCGCATTAGGCTTGTTATGATAGCTTAAATACTTTGAAGTATGACTTTTCACATAGTCTGAAACTGCTATAAAACCATCTGCTTTTTTAAAGGCTCTTTTTTCCTGAAAACCTTTCCATATATCAATACCTCTTTCTTCTGATTCTGCAAAAAAATGGTGTCCACCATGAAGCCTAATCACATATTTTATACCAGATATCTTCTTTATAAAAGCTAATCCTAATTCTGGAGTTTCAACAATATCAATTGAATTTGCTATATGCAATTCTTTAATTTTTTTATTGAGTGATTTAAAATTAAAAAACCACGTTAACCATTTAATCTTTTTCAATTTTAATCTATAAACATCTACACCTTCATCATTATACACTTCATCTATAAAGTCATATTGATTTACACCAACAATAGATACTTTGTGTCCTTCCTTAACCAAAGCTCTTGCAAATGTCTGTATAAAAGTACCTATTCCACCATGTGGATAGTTTGCCTTTGGATACTCGTGTGTAATAAAGCAAATATGCATACTACTCAATTAATAATTTTGAAATTTCTTCTGAGCTATTTATAGAAGAATCGTTTATAACTTTAAACCACTCTTTGCCTTTAGAGCTATTATCTTGCATCACCTTTTCTATTAAAGGAATAAAATCCTCTTTAGAGTTAATCCAATACACAACATCTTTATGAGGCATTGACCTGAAGTGCTGGTACTTGTAAATTGTTTTCACAGACCAATTTTCAGCTGGCTTTACATCATAATTTAAATATGCAGACGCATTATTAAAATACGTAAAATCATGCGCCATTGTTGAACCTAAATTAATTACCAAATCGCAATGCTTGCAAATATTAGCTAATAAGTTGACATCATCATAAATTGGATATATCTGAGTCCATTGTTTTTTTGTATTACTCCATACAGGCTCTATAGGAATAATTAAATGTTCATATTTATTTACAATTTCATCATATCTACCAGAAACATCTACAGGACTCCTTCTAAACACAATCTGAACTTTGTCTTTGTAATCACTAGAATTTATAGATTGTGCCAAATGCTCTAAATAATTTGGATCGTTAGGTGATGTGCGAACATCATCACCAGAAAAACAAATGGTAAACCTGTTTGTGTCTAAATTATTATGCTTAAAAAATGTAACTCTTTCTAGTATGTTTGCATTTTCATATAAACTGAATTGTGGTGTACCTGTAATAATTACATTGTCTTGTGAAATCTCTGGATAATACTTCTTAAATTCGTTTTTCATATGTTCTGACCATACCAAATACTTACTAGTTTTTATTGCTAATCTGGCTTTTGGTAAATTATCCCAAGAATATATTGCGCCTATAGTTTTTATCCCTAAAACTTCCGCTGCTTTAAAAACCGGAACTGCGTTAATAGCTCTTTGATGTGTGCAAAAAATTGCATCTGGTTTGTATTGCTTTAAAAACTCTAATTCATTAACAATGCTTGTTTCAATAGACTTCTGATATTTCTCTTCGAGCTTTAATATCTTGCTATAACTCTTATGCTTTATTATTCCATAGAATTCAACTAGTTTATAAAACCACTTCTTTTTACCTGTATGCGTTTTCTTCCAAGTGGCTAATAGTGTTGGATTATCTTCTAGCTTTACGTAAAATAATAACCTTGCATAACAAATACTTTCTCTTAAAAATTTCTGTTGTAAAGTCTCACTATACTTTGGTAATTGTTTGGTAGTTAACTTAATATTATGCAATTGTTCTACTTCTGTAATAGCATCTTTGGAAAGCACATGATAAATGAGTAATTCTGTATTTGATTTGAGTAAATAAGAGATTAGTTCAGAGAATAAATAGTTTCTTATTCCTGTTCCGTCAGGTACTACAAATATTATTTTTTTCTTTTTCAAGCTTTACTCTATTTGGAAAGTTTTTTTCTATTGACTAAATATTCTTCAGCTAATTTCCAATCTTCTTCTGTATCAATATTTATATCTTCTTGATTTGGTGATTCAATATAAGACATCTTAGAACCGTAAAGAGAATTCTCTTCTAATACAATACTAGACTTAGTAATGTAAATACTTCCATTTCTATGATAAGCATCTGGTAAATCTTGTCTACGAGTTATAATTTCTTCATCTCCTGTAGCAATATTTAGATAACCATCTTTATTTGACACAAAAGCCCAATGCGGGTTATAAACATGCGGTATTTTGGATACAGAGATTAAAGAATCTGAATCTTCTTTAATGAATTTATCTATAGCTTCATCTAAAAAATGAACCTCTCTAAATGGATACGTTACTTGCAATAAACAGACAGCATCAAAAGCTTCTCCTCTTTCTTTATAAAAATTTAATGTATGCTGAACAACAGATAAAGATGTTGAGTTATCTAAAGACAATTCACTTGGTCTAACAAAAGGTACTTCTGCGCCAAGAGATTTAGACACTTCTATAATCTCTTCATCCTCAGAACTTACAATAACACTGTGAAGCAGACTAGACTGTTGAGCTATTTCTATTGTATATTGAATTAAAGGTTTACCATCTAATAACTTAATATTCTTTCTTGGTAGGCCTTTAGATCCACCTCTAGCTGGTATTAGACCTAATATTTTCATTAATAACTAATAGTTTTATGAAACTTAAGTTCTACTTTCGCTAAAACATCTGCTATCTTTTCACCAGAATTACCATCACCGTAAATGTGTTCGCTTTTAATATAATTAGCGTTCATTTGAGAACGAATAGCTTTTATAATATCTTCTTTATTATAATCTACATCGATTACATTATTTCCTCTAAGTCTTCTATTCTGTCTTGTACCTATATTGACAACTGGCACTCCTAAAAATGAACATTCTCTTATACCGACACTAGAGTTTCCGACTAAACATTTAGAATTATACAATAGCTTTAAAAAATCATTAGATTCCATATTCTTAAAAAATCTAATGTTCCTAGGTTTTTCTAACTCTCTAAACGAACGAATTCCGTTAGAAGTACCATCTGCACCTGCATCTACATTAGGCCAAAACCAAAATGTTGGAACATCGAGTTCCTTTATAGCATTTAATGTTTTTAATACATCTTCTTTAGCTTGGCTATATTCATTGGTTACAGGATGCTGCATTACAACAACATAACCACTTTTCCAATCTTCTATTTCTCCTACACCACCATACTTTTCTACAGGATTAAAATCTAATTGAGGTTGAGACAATACATGCTTTGCGATATCAATTGATGGACAACCTGTATTAAAAACAACCTCGGGATTTTCTCCCATTTTTATTATACGTTGCTTAGCATCTTCTGAAGCTACCAAATGTATATCTGCTAATTTAGTATTAGCGTGTCTTACTTTTTCATCAATATTACCCGTAACTTCACCACCTTGAATATGAATTAAAGGTATATTTTGATATGCTGCCGCTATGCTGGTAGCAATAGTCTCAAATCTATCTGCTATTGTAATCACAGCATCTGGTTTTAGATTATAAAACACATTAGAAAGCTCCATAACACCCAAACCTGTGGTTTTTGCCATGGCGGTTTTATTTTCGCCTTCTAAAACCATAAAAACTTTTTCGTCTATTTTAAAACCATCTTTCTCTATAAAATTTATTGCATTGCCATATCTATCTAATAATGCCGAGCCTGCAACTACCAATTGCAACTCAAGATTAGCATGATGTTGTATTGCTTTTAGTACTGTTTTTATTCTACTATAAGATGGTCTTGCTGTTATAACAACACATATTTTCCTTTTACTCATACCAAATCATTATAACTCAAAAAATCCCATTTCTTTTTATCAACTGCTAAAGTCTTACCTATTACTTCTTCAAACTCATTGGCAGATATTCCTTGTGCTTTTGGCTTTTTAGCTTCTAAATCATCAAAAGTTATGGTATAACCTGCTTTTAAATCTTTATTTATAGCCAAGGATTTTTCAAAAATATTTTTTAATTCTGTATATTTTGTATTATCAGTTTTATCTACTGGATGCTCTATTGATGTTGAAATTTTTCTAACCGACTTTACTAATTCTTTAGTTTCATCTATTGTAAGTGATGACTTTGCATCTGGCCCAAACATTTCTTTATGAAATACTACATGAAATTCTAAAATTTCAGCCCCTAATGCTGTAGCTGCAATACAAGTTGATATATGTGAAGAATGATCTGAAAATCCAATACTAACATCATATCTTTCTTTTAATTCAGTTATAACATTAAAACCAAAATTTTCTGGAGATGTAGGGTATGATGTTGTGCATTGAAGTATTGAAAACTTAACATCTCTTTTCTTTAAAAAGTCTACCGTTTCATCTAACTCAGAATATGAACTCATCCCAGAAGAAAGTATGACTTCTTTTCCTGTATTGGCTATTTTAGAAAGCATTAATAAATTATTTACTTCTCCTGAACCAATTTTATAATACTTAACATCTAGTTTCTCTAGCCATTCTACAGCTAAATTACTAAACGGAGAACATATAAAGTCTAAACCAACTTCATCACAATGTTGCTTTATCTCTTTCCATTGCTCAAAAGAAAAACTTGTACGTTTCCAATAATCAAACCTTGTTTTATCCTCATAAGAAAAATTAATCCTAAATGGTTCGTGCACACTACTTTCTGCTTCAGCAATATGCATTTGAAATTTTATAGCATTTATTCCTGTCGAAGCTAACACGTCTATATAAGAATGAAGCACACCAAGACTTCCATCATGGGCTTGTGCTATTTCTGCAATTATATAGGGTTTTTTACTATTCATTTCTATTATTAAAATTACAAAGATTAGTGTTATTTTATGCTATTGCGTTATAAAACTTACCTTCCCATTCATCATACGACCATACTGATGAAGCATTTTCTTCAGTGATTTTTAATTTTCCAAAACTTGTTTCTTTTCTAGCTTGTTCTAACTTATTCAGCCATAAATCAAAATTGTATTCGTCTTCTACTTGATAAGAATAATCTAATCCTGCCAATACTTCTGGAATTGCACCTTTGCTAGTTGTAATAACAGCATTACCTGATTTATAGGCTTCTATAAGTGAAAGTCCAAATCCTTCTTCGTACAAAGTGGTGAACATATAATAACTTCCAATCTGTAAATATTTTGCGACTTCGTTATTTGGAATACGCCCTACATTAAAAACATTTGGATGATTTATAACTTGCGACGTTCCAATTAATATAATTTTTATTTCCTTATTACGTTTTAGTAACTGGTTTGTTATTTCTTTAAAAATATGAAACCCTTTTTTTGGTCTATCATTAGCCATCCAAATTAAGATCTCTTCATCTTCTTTATAACCTTTTATCTTTCGTGCAGATTTATAATCTTGAAAACTTAAAGGATAAAAAAGTTGAGAATCAACTGCATTACCAACTACTATTGAATTTGGAAAAGATTCATAATTAAGTCTATTCTTTTTATGTGCCAATTGAGATAACCATAAAATTTTATCAACTGATTTTAGTACTTTATCATCTAGATTAAGATTAAAACCATGAAACGAAAAGACGAGCTCCACTTCGCATTTTAATTTACTTTTAATTAAGGTGATCGATTGCAATAAATACTGATCATCCATTACAACAATAACTAATTTATCTAATGTTTTTGATAGTCTTTTAAGCGCTTTTATATAATCTTTAGATACCCAACGCAGAAGTTGAATATTTCTAAGTGATTTCTTCCATGTAATAAAGTTTCCCTTTTTACAGTATAACGAAGATTTTAAAGCATCAGTAGGTGACAAAATATGAAGAAAAAAATCGGGATTATTGTCAATAAACTTCTCCATTCTTGTTGTCCAACTACCAATTTTGGAAGATGGTAAAGCTCTATTACTAACTAAAACTCTAGCTAATTTCATTATTAATATGGAACATTAATTCCTTTTAATTTGAAATACTGACTCTTAAATTTCTTAAAAAGTAAAATCCGAAATAACTTACCTATATGGTATTGCAATTTTGACATAGATTTTGCTTCTGGAAGTTTTTCTAGTATTTCATTATTTCTAGAACTACTTATAACTTCTGCCATTTTTTCTTTCATCCAAGGCTCAAAAGCATTACCCAAATGATACGCATAGTTATTTTTTGTTGCTAAACGAAGAAATCCGGCTTCATCATTAGGAATATCAAAATATAAATTTTCACTTCCGCCAACAATTTTATGCTGACATACTTCTAATGGTGCACTTTTAAACACTTCTGCTCTTAGTGTTGCTACAAAATGTCCACAACCTACTACTGCTGTATCTCTTCTGTTTGAAACAGTAAGGTACTTTTCTAAATGTATGGTCTTATACATTTCTCTACCTATACTTTCTTGAAATTTTTTAAGACCATCTGGACTTTCAACATCTTCAAACCTAATTTTACCCTTAAAGACCCCATAGTACACAGTACTATTTACAAACTTACTTCTGTAACCTAAACTACTTGGCACAGGTGATACCATACCAGCCTCAGGAAAATTAACAAATACTTTTTCTACTTCTGATTGCCAATTTTCTAAAAACATTACATCTGCATCTGCAATGGTAATTAGTGGTTCTAAATTACTTTTTACTGCCGAGTATATAGCATTTACCTTTCCTAAATTAATTTTAGAATTTAATAATTGGTCAATACAATCATGTTCTTTATACAGACTTTGCAGATATTCTATAACTTCATTACAACAACCATTATCTATAAGTGAAACTTTTGTCTTAGAGTGAATGGTCTTTAATAATGACTGAATGCATAGTTTTAATATTGCAAGTCCATCTTTAAAATAATCTTCTTCTAAATTAGGAATGTAAACTGGTATAACTACACGATGATAGTGTTCTACAGATAACTGATTATTCTTTTTTTCTGGATTAGCTCCTATCCTCATATTTAATAAGTTCTAATGACTTAATGGTTTGGTTGAAAAGTTATGACCTTTGCTAATTGTTGCATATATTTTTTCAATTTTTAATTGTCCTTGACATTGTTTGTTCCACTGCTCTGCTATTTCTTTTTCACCTATTCTTCTAATATCATCTAAAAAAACGCAAAATGAACTTGCTAATTTTTTTTTCAAACTAGGTAACGCTGGATATCTCATATATATTGACTCTGCGGTACTAGGACCATCTACAACAACTAAATCTATATCCTCTAGTTTTTCTATTGCTGCCTCAATTACTTCATTTTCATACCAGCTATTATTGTTATAAAATAAAAAATCTGGATTTTTATTTTTTTTAATTTCTGCATGAAGAAGAGTAAGTGCATCAGTAGCTGAATATTTACCAACCTCTTTTACTACTATTTCTTGCCAATTTTTATTATGGTCAATACTTAATATTTTAGTATCCAAATTATTAACCTTTATAAATTGAGCTATAATAATTGTAGAAATACCTGAGCCAAATTCTACAATCTGCTTTCTTTGATTTAAAATTATATCATTAAGAACATGAACAATAGTATATGGGTTTAATGAGAATGGTGTAAACGGTAAATAAGTACCATTTTCAAATAATTTTTGAATTATCTGTAAAGCGTATATATCATCATTACTACGATGAATTTTATCTAAATATCGCCTATAATTAATAAATTGTTTGATCCTCTTATGCAACATAACACCTAATGTTGATTATTGTAAAAAGAGATTAATTGGTTTAATCCATGCTTTAATGTTATTAAATCTCGTCCTAGTAAATCTTTCATCTTTGTATTATCTGGACATCGTCTTTTCATATCGCCTTCTTTTAATGCAGGTAAATGTACTATTTGAGATTGAGAGTTAGTTAGATTGATTACACTTTGCGCTAATTGCAAAATAGTCATTTCTATATCACTACCAATATTTAGTACTTCATTGGTATGTTCTTTACTGTACATAGCTTTTATGCAAGCATCTACATTATCATCGACATAGCAAAATGATCTTGTCTGGCTTCCATCACCATAAATGTAAAGTGGATCATTAGCAATTGCTGCTTTTAAAAAACGAGGTACAACAAAATCATCACTTTGATTAGGACCGTAAGTATTAAAAAATCTAAAAATGGTATACTCTAAACCATATTCGTCATAATATGACCTAAAAAATGCTTCTCCAACATTCTTTACAATTGCATATGGTAATCTAGAATTTAATGGCGTAGTTTGTTCATTTTGTGGAATCTCAAATGGCTCACCATAAACTTCTGAAGAGCTAGAATAAAACACACGTTTTACTCCTGTGTTTTTAGATAAATTAAGGATATTTTTAATGCCTTCTATATCTTCTAAAACAGACATTGGATTTTCTAAAGTACGAGCAACTCCTACAACTGCAGCATAATGAAATACGTAGTTAAAATCATATCTACCAAATATTGCAACCATGTCATTATAATTATTGACATCTGCCTTTATAAAAACAACATTCTCTGTCTTAGGAATTTTATGCTTTCTACCTGTTGTTAAATTATCTACTATAACAACCGTATTATTGGTGTTTTGGACTAATTTACTAGCCAAAGCACTTCCTACATTTCCTGCTCCACCTGTAATTAGAATTGTACTTCCTATCATGTGATTACTCTTTTTACAATAACCTTTAAAAGTCGAAAGTTAATCATCCAAAATGGATTAAGCTTGTTTAAATTTAAGAATGTTTTTAAACAGCTTATATTTATATGTTTAGCTTGAGACTTACATATATTATTTAATAAGATTTTGTATTCGGTTTTGCTTATATTTTCACTTTTTATTTCGTTATCTATAATCTGCTTTAGGTGTAATGGCAAATCAACATACTTTTGCTTGGTTGCCGAAATATTATCTTTATGGACTCTATACAATGCTAATGACTTATCTAAATAGTAGAATTTGGTGTAAAAACTACATCGTGTCCAAAATTCTACATCTTCTAATGCAGATGGAATATTAACATTAAATAATCCTATACTATCAACAACAGAACGTCTTATTAATGGTGTTGGCATTTTTAGTGTCCAATTACCAATCATTTTATATCTAACATCTCCATGTTTATCATCTAAACGCTTTGGTCGTCCTATAGACTTACCTGTTAGTTTACCGTATTTATCAATAACATCACAATAACAATGTACTAAACCAAATTCTAGATTATTCTCTAAAATCTTAACTTGTTCTGTTAACTTATTTGGTTGCCACAAATCATCATCATCTAAAAATGCTATGTATTGTCCATTAGACTTTTTAAAACCATAATTTCTTGGAGTCGCAGGTCCACCACTATTTTTTATCATGTAGTAATTTACCTTAGCATATTGGTTGCAAAGTACCCTATTATTATCATTAGTTGAACCATCATCAACTACAATAATTTCAATATTAGGATATGTTTGGTTAATGACACTTTCTAAAGTTAACTTTAAATAATCTGTACGATTATATGTAGGTATAATTATAGAAACTAAAGGATTCAAAATAATCGTTTAATTTTTTTTATTGCTCGGTTAAAAACACCATTGATAGTTTGTCCTTTGGCAATACTTAACGCTTTCTTTAGTTTAAAAAACTCTAAATAATCTTCATAAAACAACCCAAAGTGTTTCTTAAACATGTGTTCATCTTCTTCTTGCTTTAGACTCTTATATTCTTTCGCATTACTTTTTCCTGAGAGATCAAATAATGATAAGGCAATAGGAATATGAGAGAACTGTAATTTTCTACTTAAATAAGCTCTAAAAAAATGTTCTCTGTCACCTATAATTTTATAATTCTCATCATAATTACCAATAGTTTGAAAAGTCCTTTTACTAATTAATGTACTTTGATGTGGTAATGAAGAACGCATAAAAAACTCTGGTGTTAACTGATTTGGATACTCTTTTTCTCCTTTTTCAAACTTATAATCACCATAGATAATATCTCCTTTAAATTTAGAATGATTTACAAAACTATTAAGTACTGTTGCTGAGGTAAACACATCACCAGAATTAAGGAATAATAAATAATCACCAGTTGCTTGGGTAATTCCTTTGTTCATTGCATTAAAGATGCCACTATCTTTCTCACTTAGCCATAAGGAAATATTCTTAGTTTCTTTTTCTAATAGTGTTTTACTTCCATCATTAGACAAACCATCAATAATTATAAACTCAATATCTTGATAGGTCTGTTCCTTAACAGAATTAATCGTTTTTTTTAAACCATCAACATTGTTATAATTAATAGTAATAATTGAAATTTTTGGATAATTCATCTATCTAATTCAGTAGTCTATTATACACACTAATATATTTAGAAGCTTGATTTTTAAAAGAAAAATTATCCGCTGCATATTGCTTTATTTTATCCGTATCAAACTTGTTTTCTTTATTAAAAAAATCTTCAACAGTTTGTTTTAAAGATTTAGAAGTTAGGTCTTTTACCAATATTCCATTACTATTTTTATCTATATGTTCCTTCATACCACCAACCATAAAACTAATAACTGGTACACCATAAGAAAACGCTTCTAGCATTGTATTTGGAAGATTATCTTCTAAACTTGGTAAAACTAATACATCTGCAGCATTATAAGCTTTTGTAATTTTATCTATATCATTTACAAAACCTAATGACTTTACCAAAACATTAGTGTTAGCTATGGTAACTTCACCTTTACCTACTGTTAACAAAGTTATTGATATATCTATACTTTCTAATGCTTGCTTTAGGAGTTTCAATCCTTTTCTTTCAATTTCTATGGCATTAGAAACAAATAGTATAACCTTTTCAGTTGTTGTTAAACCTAAATCTGCTCTTGCCTCTTCTTTTGAAGTAAATGTCTTTGCAGATTTAATATCTATTGAATTTTGAATAACTTCTTGAGTCTTAAAATTGGAGAATACGCCTGTTTTTATGGCTTCATCTAACAACCATTTTGAAGGACTTACCAATGCACCATTATTAACATTAATTAAAGCTTCCTTTTTTATATTAAGCATATTTGCTTCCCAATCTTTAAAATCTGGATTTTTATTCTCATCCGTCTGATAGTGAAATATACCTTTAAAAGGATTCATATCATGCATTGTATATACAATTGGTTTTGAAAAATTATTAAAAAAAGTAGAATAATTTACCAAATCACCAACCCAATGCAAATTAATAATATCTGCCTCTAACACCAATGGATGTTCATGCAATTTGTACTTAGAAACAGGTAAAGAAACTATCTCACAATCTATTTTTTTCTTTATAGAGTTAAACTTAGAAATTAGTTGATTATTAGTACTTAGCGATATTTTTGCAATAAACCTCTTTAACAATGAAGGTTTTTTATATTCAAAAAAAGAATCTTTAATAATGTTGTTATTAAAATCGACACTTAAGCCTTTAGATATAAATGCAGATTGAATTCCTTCAACATGTAAAGCTTCATGCAATCTTAATGCTGCAATACCAGCTCCTCCTCTATTTGACGTATTGATATGTAAAACCTTCAATGTTAATTTTTAAGTATTAGTATGTGTACTATCTTTCTGGTAAAACCTCTAACATATCTTATTAGGTAAGATTTGGGATAGCTATAAAACAAATAATCTAAAATAACTGTCTTTATGTTTTTTAGAAGATTCCATATAGTTTCTCTTTCTTGTTTTTGTGCCCAAGAATGATCCCATAAATGTACTGCAACACTTTTTGAAGTTAAGAATTTATTAAAGTCCTCCTCTCTATTTTGATAAGTAAAGCTATAAAAGAATTCAGGCGAATATATGCATTCATTCTCTGTAATTTTTGAGTCATTTATTATTGATGAAAATGTATGTGTAATCACTGGTAATGAAAACTGATTAAAATGCATAGTGTCATAAAACTCTTGCATCAATTTAAAAAATCTATGTCCAGAGACTCCACCAAATAACCCAAAGGCTATTCTATCTTCTACTTCATATCCACTAAAGAATTTATATGCTAGTATATGATCTAAAGGCTTTAACAATAACATATCTAAATCCATATAAATACCACCATATTTATTTAAAACCGAAACTCTTATTACATCTGCTACAAAAGCATACCTTTTTTTACGATAAGCATCTTTGTAAAACTTATTATGAAATTGTTTAGTATTATCTTCATTCCATTCTTTAATTTCAAAATCTGGCGCATACTTCTGCCAACTTTCTATACACTTTAATGCTATCTCAGACTTTGGTTTACCTCCAAACCAACAATAATGAATTATCTTAGGAATCATTGCTAAAGCTGTTCGGGAGTTTTTCCTTTAGAAATAAATAACACTAACCTTAACCATAAGCTGTTAAGTTTTTTACAAAAAGTAGTTTCTTCTAACACTTTTAAGGCTTTAAATCTATTGTTATTGAGCAAAGTAATGTCTTCATAATCATCAATAAAAGTAGAAAAATGTTCTTGAAGGACTAAAGTTCTTTCATTTTGTTTTTTATCTTGACTTTCTATATCATTAGATACACCATTAGTATCAAAATCTGACACTAATATATCTAAATGACAGTATGTTGCATTAAACTTACAAACCGTACAAATAAAGAACTCCCAATCTGAGACTATCTCATAGTCTTCGTTATAATAAAATACCTTATCAAACAGAGATCGCTTTATTAATGTTGCCATATGAGGTAACGACCTATTATTTAAAAAATACTGAAACGTCAATTTCTTAGGATAAGACCTTATAAAGCGTTCTTTTTCTGAAATAAACTGCAAATTACCGTAAACTAAATCATAATCGTCAAGATTATTTACCATCTTAGAAATAACTTCATCATTATGTAATTTATCTCCACTATTTAAAAATAAGACATACAAACCTGAAGCATTATTTAAACCTTTGTTCATTGCATTGTATATACCACAATCAGGTTCACTTATCCAAAAATTTATTTCACTTTCGTATGATTTTATTATATCTAAACTATTATCTGAAGAATCACCATCAATAACAACGTACTCAATATTAGGATAACTCTGATTAACAACACTTTGTATTGTTGCACCTAAACCGCTTGAGTTATTATAATTAATAGTAATTATAGATATTTTAGGTTTTATGCTCATCTTTTGAATCTTATAACAAGATATCAATTTTTAAAAGTTGATATTTGTAAATATAAATCTATTTATTCCGAAACAAACAGTCATAACTTATTAATTCTTTCTGTAAATGATTTCAAAAACACACAAGTGTATTTTTATTCATAATTATAAAACAGGTGGCACTAGTATTGAAAAGAAATTAGGACACTTTAATGAGCTTAAAAGAGATGTCCAAGACCACAGAACAATTAAGGATATTGAATTAATATTTAACACCAATTATCATATAAGAAAAAGTCTTTATGCTCTAAAAATTGGCAAGCCTAAAAGTAGTTATCGCTTTTTAAATAATGTAATTAATCCTGAATTAACAAAAAAAGAGTTTAATGACTTTTATAAATTCTCTTTTGTAAGAAACACTTGGGCAAGATTATTTTCTTGGTATAGAAATGTAATGAAAGATGAGTTTTTACGAGCTTCTTATAATATTGAAGACATTAATTATCCTTTTCTTAGTTTTTTACAAGAAAAGATAGATCACAAAACATTTTCGCAATTGTATTTTATAACAAATGAAAAAGGTGATATTCCTTTAGATTTTATAGGGAGATTTGAAAACTTGCAAGATGATTTCAATATTATTTGTAATGCTTTAGATATTGAAGATAAAATTTTACCAAAGCTCCTTGTCAGAAAATATGACCATTACACTAACCACTATTCTCCTGAAATAAAAGATTTTATCTATAAAAATTACAAAAAGGAAATTGAATATTTTGGTTTTGAATATGGAGAATAAGTAATTAATTGAAACTTAGACAACAACCTTGAGTTACATACTTTGTAAAAGTTTATTATTATATCAAAAATTAAAGCTGGCTAATTAACGAGAGTAAATGTCTTTCAATCTTTGAAATTGCAAACTCTTCATTAAAACTAGAACTCGTTAACTCGTTGTATGCATTATCTAACAATGTTTTTCTTTTTTGCATATCTAAAACAGCTATCATACTCTCAAAAATTGATTTTTCATCTTCGGGTTTAAAATAGATAGCACCATTTCTTAATTGTTCTCTATGTCCCATAAAATCTGAACATAAAACAGGACAACCAATAACTCTAGCCTCTAATGGTGGCATGTTTGTTGGCCCCAATAATGTTGGAAACACTAGTGCAAGTGCATTTTTATACAATGTATATAACGCTTCGTTAGAAATAAATCCTGTAAATAATACTTTTTTTTCTAACTGTCTCAATTTCACTAGATCTAAAACATTGTTTAATTCTCCTTTATCACTTCCGCTTAGAACCAGTTTTACATTTGGATTAATCTTTAAAACATTATCAAAAGCAGAAATTAATCTCTCATGGTTTTTATGTTTCCAGAATTGAGCAGGATATATGTAGAAGTTATTTCTCTCTAGTCCAAATTCATCAAGAATGTGACCTTGTTCTGCTTCTTTAACATTAAGATGAATAATATTTCCTGGAAAAATTGGCACTATTTTTATTTTCTCTTCTGGTATTGATAAAAAATCTATTAACTCTTTTTTACCAGCTTCAGATTCTGTAAAAATGCAATTAGCATTAGGTAAAACGTTATTATACCATTTTGCTCTTGCCTTTAATTCTTTTGGTTCTGTGACTTCAGGAAAAGGTGGTAATGTTAAATGCCCTAAATCCCAATTTGTAGTAATAAACGGAAAATTAGGTACATGCCTTTGCATTGGTGATAAATAATATATTATGTCTATATTATTTTGCTTTACTTGCTGATGTACTCTTGCTTCAAACGCTTTTTTATTTTTTAATTGAATCTGTTTTTTTAATTGCTTTAATACTCTAAATTTTCTAGAAAATGAAACAATAAACTGATGCCATATTGAAAGTTTCTTAGCTGTAAGATCTACAGAGAAATACGGTTTATTTAACTTGAAACTAATAGCATCTGAACCAATAAAACAAACTTCTAGTTTAGAATTAAACTGTTTATCATCTATTAGCTGTACTAATTTAGACGTATACGAAAATCCACCACCTAATTTAGGATCCACAGAACTGTTTATCCAAACTGCTACTTTCATACTATCGTTTTTTAGCTACCACAACTACATTCCATGAAGAATTTGTAGGTTTTTCAAAGGTCATCCAATGGTAATAATCTTGGGTATCTAGTCCGTTTTTATCTAACATATATTTAAGCTCTGGAATAAAGAGATAGCGCATAACATGTGTTTCTTTTATCAACTCTTCTTTATCAGTACTTTTATCTTTTATTGCGATATCAAACAATACTTTTATTACATTTTGTACACCATCAGATTCTGGTGTTGCTTTTCTATTAACCAAAATAGCATCATTCTCTAACTTCTTTTCTCTTACTACTGGCGGATCTGTTAAAACTCCTGGACCATACCAAAAATCGAAAATAAAAAGTCCTCCAGTTTTTAAATGGTGCGCAGCGGTCTTAAATGTTTCTTCTAACTTTTCGTTAGTATTTTGATAACTAACAACATGAAAAAGACTTGTAACAACATCAAACTTTTTGTCTGACCTATACGAGTTTATGTCTCCTTCATAAAAACTAAGATTATCATCTCCTTTGTTTTTATGTTTTGCTATTTCTATCATCTGCGATGATAAATCTACGCCTTCAACTGAGTAACCTTTTTCAGAAAATAGTTTTGCATGGTTTCCGGTACCACAACCTAACTCTAATATTTCTATTGGTTTTTTAAAACCATAAGGCTCTATAAGCTGCTCTATATATGAAACTTCACTTTTATAATCTTTATCTTCATATAACAAATCGTAATATTTTGCGTAAAGATTAAATCTATCCATTTGCAACTATTTTAATTAAACTTTCTGCCACTTCTTCTATTTGCTCATTGGTTATCCCTAAGCCTGAAGGTATATAAAATCCATTTCTAGCTATTTTTTCTGCTACTGGATAACTTTCGGATTTAAAAAAGCCCATTTTATTAAATACTGGTTGTTCGTGCATACACCAAAAGAATGGTCTTGTTCCTATTTTTAATTCTCCTAGTTGCCTTTGTATTCTAGCACATTCTTCTTCTGATTTAGCAACAAGTCCATAAACCCAGTATATATTCTCAGCATACTCAGCTTGTGCTAATGGAAGTTGTAAATCAGCATTATTCTTTAGCAATTGATTATATAGATGTCCTATTTCTCTTTTTCTATCTATTGTTGTATCTATCTGCTCTAATTGAGCTACACCAAGTGCTGCTTGCATATTCGTCATTCGGTAATTCCATCCAATTTCATTATGCACAAATCTTCTTCCTTTTTCAAAACAAAGATTTCTTAGCTTTTTACAACGTTCTGCTAAGATAGAATCACTGGTAAGTATCATTCCGCCTTCTCCTGTTGTAATATGTTTGTTAGGATAAAAACTAAAAATACTTACATCACCAAAAGCACCACACTTTTTATCATTATAGGTTTGACCATGCATTTCTGCTGCGTCTTCTATAATTTTTAAATCATGTTTTTTTGCTAATTGAAGTATCGGATTCATATCTACAGGTAAACCATAAATATGTACAACGAGTATTGCTTTAGTTTTTGAGGTTATTTTAGATTCAATCTGATTTACATCCATATTCCAAGTTTCTTCATCAGAATCTATAAGAACTGGAACTAAACCTTCATTAATAACACTCTGTACAGGTGAAATTATTGTGAATGTTGGGCAAATTACTTCACTACCTTTTTCTAATTCTAAAGCTCTTATTGCAACATCTAATGCTGCTGAACCATTGGATACTGCAATGCCGTAGTTTTGACCGATGTATTTAGAAAACTCATTTTCAAAACGAGACACAAAAGGACCTTCTGAAGATATCCAACCTGTATCTATACACTCTTCTAAATATTTCTTTTCGTTACCATTAAGCTGAGGAATATTTACAGGAATCATTCGATGTTTATTTTGTTTGAATTAACTGGCTCAAATCTGGTTTTGTCTCTATCACCAGAATATGGACCTTGTTTTACTTCTATGATTTCACTCTCTTCTAGCATTTCAAAACCATGTCCACCAGATGCTAAAAGAATAATATCTCCTTTTTCTAACGCTCTACTTTTAAGATATGTTTTCTCATCATCATAAAAATCGACTCTTACTTTTCCTGATTTTATAAATAAAACTTCTTGCGTCCATACCACTTCTCGTTTTACAGGATTATGTACATGAGGCTCTATCACATAGTTTTTCTCTCGCTTCATATAACCCAATTGTTGCGAAAAACTATTTGGTGTAAAAAAGGCAATACCTTCTTTTTCAAATTTTGAAGATATGATGATTGCTAACAACGTTCCGTCATTTTTTATTTCTTCCACCATTACAAACCTTTTTTATTAAGCTTTATTAAAATTCTTTTTTTTATTAATTGAAAAATACTCAATTTTTCTTCTCTATTTATTAGTAAATCTAAAGGAATTGAAAAAAGATTAGTCTTATCTGTACTATGCACTTTTAACATTTTTTCTATCTCTCTTATGTTATAACGAGAACTGTCTACTTGCTGTAACTTAGCTAAATATTCTAACGCTAATTGCTTCTTTTGTATTGTATTTATTGTCTTCTTCCATGAATCTAAATAATCACTTACTGGCTTAGAATGTTTATCTAAACTTTTGGTATCTACATGCTTAGAATTAGAAAAACTTCCTTTGACTTCATAATCCGCCTGCAAAGGTGTTTCTAAAGACAAAAAACTATTAATCTTCTTTAGTGTATTATCTGTATTTGTAATTAAATCTTCATAAGATATAGTGATGCTATCCTTTATAATTTTAATTCCTTCTTCAACTAGTTTCGGTGCTAAGAAAAGGTCGTCTATTCTATCTTCAGACTTTAAAAATTTCTTATAATCACCTTTAAAATTATAGTCTAAAATTGAAGCAAATACTGCCAAAGGATTTCTTACTAAAAAAATAAACTTTGCATTAGGAAAGAATTCATACAACTCTTTTATAATGTGATAATATCTTGGGGTTTTATCTAAAAAATATTGATGCTCTCCTAATCGATCTTTGTATAAATCTAAAGCTAATTTTTTAACTCTGTTTTTATAATCTTCAAATCCGTCTTCTCTTTCGTCTAAATACCTGGTGAAGTTTTCTACAGCATAAAACGGATTATAACTAGAAGCAATATTATTCTTTTTATAAGTATAAATTAATGATAGCATCTGCCAAGGTTCTGGTGATGAAACTATTTCAATATTATTAAGTAATAATTGCTGTAATAAGGATGAACCAGATCTCGGTTGAGAGATTATAAAAATTAAAGATGAATCTGTCATAATAGTCTAATTAGTATTCTGAGATTCCCATTTACAATCTAAAAGAACACAACCCATATCATCTTTCTGATAGGTTTCAAATCCAGAACCTGTTTCTTCAATTTTAAATTGAATTAATCGATCTAATTTTCTAATCAATTTTTTCTTATGAATATGAAAGCCAATAGCCAATCTATAGTGACTTGGTAATAATATTGAATTAGGAATAGCTACTCGGATTGTATAAGTTCCTTGATTTGTAATTCCAACTTCAGATAATAAAGTATTAGATGTAAATACAACGCGTTCTAATTGGTCAATTGCTTTAAACCCTAACTTAGCTGATAAATCTTCTTCCTCTACTTTAATTTTATAAGAAACACTAACACTTTCATTAAAACCAAACGCATCGGCTAATTCATCCTTTTTAAGAACTTTTACCTCTAATATATCTGAACCTTCATTAGGCTCTTCATTAATATATAGCGATGTAGAAGATTTCATTGTATTGTTTAAATAATAATCTAAAGAATCTTCCACATTACCAGCAAATGCAACTTGCCCATGTTCTAAAACTATTGCTTTTGTACAAAGTGATTTTACACTAGCCATATTATGACTTACAAATAATACTGTTCTTCCTTGACCTTTTGAGATGTCTTGCATTTTACCTATGGCTTTTTTCTGAAACTCAGCATCACCAACAGCAAGCACTTCATCTACAACTAAAATATCTGGTTCTAAATGCGCTGCAACAGCAAAGGCCAAACGCACAGTCATACCGCTACTATAACGTTTTACTGGTGTATCTATATATCTTAAACAACCCGAAAACTCAATAATCTCATCAATCTTGGTAGTTATTTCTGCTCTGGTCATTCCTAAAATAGCTCCATTGAGATAAACATTTTCTCTACCAGTCATTTCTGGATGAAAACCTGTACCTACTTCTAATAAAGACGCTATTCTTCCGTTTGATTTTATGGTTCCTAACGTAGGGCTTGTTACTCTAGATAATATTTTTAGAAGTGTAGATTTACCTGCGCCGTTTTTCCCAATAATGCCTAAAACTTCTCCTCTATTAACTTCAAAATTTATATCTCTTAAAGCCCAAACATAATCTGAATTTGCTCCTGATGATCTATCATTAGATTCTCCTATTTTAAGATACGGGTCTTCTTTTCCTTTAATTTTATTCCACCAACGATTAAGGTCATGGCTAATTGTACCTGTACCTATTAGTCCAAGTCTATATTGTTTGCTCAGGTTTTCTACCTTTAATATTACATCCGAATCTATCATACAGTATCTATAAATGATTTTTCGGTTTTATTGAATACAACTAATCCAACCAAGAATATTGAAACACAAATTATAGACGTGATTATTAGTTTGTTTAATTCTAAGGCACCTACATTAATCACCACAAACCTAAAACCTTCTATAATTTGCGACAATGGATTGTATTCAACTATTTTACCCACAAGATTAGGAAACTTTCCTTTAGCTTCACTTAATGGATATGGAACCGCTGATAAATACATTAGCAATTGAACGCCAAAACTTACTAATACTGTTAAGTCTCTATATTTAGTGGTCATTGCAGATAATAACATACCAATACCCAAACCAAACAACGCCATTAATAAAACATACAATGGTAACAACCACATGTAAATTAAATTAAATATTAAATCATCACCTTGAACAGCAAGAAAATAAATATAAAACCCTACTAAAATCAACAACTGAATAGCCAATTTTAACAAGTTAGATATAGTTACTGATATTGGCATTATTACTCTTGGAAAATATACTTTTCCAAAAATATTCTGATTTTTAGTAAAGGTATTTGATGTACCTGTTAGACATTGTTTAAAGTAATTCCAAAGTGTAATACCTGTAAGATTGAACAAAAAAGGATCTACACTACCTGTTTTAATTTGCCCTAAATTATTAAAAATTAAAGTGAAAATTACCGACGTAAATAATGGTTGTATAACATACCATAGTGGTCCTAAAATGGTTTGCTTATAAGCGGTAATAATATCTCGCTTAACAAAAAGAAACAACAAATCTCTATAACGCCAAATATCAGCAAAATTGAAGTCAATCAACCTGTGCTTAGAGGATATCACGTACAACCACTTATCTTGAGTGTCCTTCAAACTATCAATTAATTTGTGAACGAATATACTAAATGAAATAATCCTTTAATATGATTACTCAGCCTTTTATTAAGAATGATTTTAACATCATCTCATCAGAAACAAAAAAACCATCTTAAAAAGATGGTTTTCAGTGTTATATTATAAAGACTAATTAAAATAGTCCCAAGTTATCTTCAATCCTTCCCGTACTGTATATTCAGGTTTATAACCTAGTAATTTCTCCGCTTTCGAAATATCTGCTAAAGAATCTCTTACATCTCCTTGCCTAGGTGGTCCATAAACGGCTTCTAATTCAGATTTAGCAGCGATTTTTAGTGAATCCCATAAGTAATTCACAGAAATACGTTCACCACAAGCTACATTAAACACTTCATTAGCAGCATCTTTAGAAGCAAAAAAACCTCTTACATTAGCCTGAACTGCATTATCTACGAAAGTAAAATCTCTAGTTTGCTCACCATCACCATTAATCTTAGACGCTTTATTATCCTTTAGAGCTTGCATAAATAATGGTATTACAGCTGCGTAAGCTCCATTTGGACTTTGCTTAGGTCCAAATACATTAAAATATCTTAACCCAATGACATCTGTATTATATGTTTTACCAAAAACATCAGCGTATAACTCATTTACATATTTAGTTACAGCATATGGCGACAGAGGTTTACCGATATTATCCTCAACCTTCGGTAAAGATTTGCTATCACCATAAGTAGAACTAGAAGCAGCATACACCATGCGTTTCACACTAGAACTATCTTTTATAGCTATTAACATATTTAAAAAACCCGAAATATTAACAGCATTAGAAGTTGCTGGATCATTAATTGATCTTGGAACAGAACCTAAGGCAGCTTGATGAGACACATAATCAATTCCGTCAATTGCTTTTACACAAGTATCTAAATCTCTAATATCACCTTCCATTAATTCAAATGCAGGATTATCTTCAAATTCGGTAAGATTTTCTCTATATCCATTAGAAAAATTGTCCAATACTCTAACTTTTTTCGCCCCATAATTCAATAGATACTCAACAATATTAGAGCCTATAAATCCTGCACCACCCGTAATCAAAAAACTTAAATTTGATAAGTTTTCTGAATGATATTTATTTAAATACATTTTCATAAAATTAATTATAATCTCGCGTCCACACTTTCTTTAGGCAATAATGACTTCACATCAAAAATCACACATTTATCTGACTTTAAATCCTTTAAAGACATATCTAAAAATTCCTTATGTGAAACAGCTAAGATTATTGCATCATAATCAGAATTTAACTCAGATAGAGATGTTTTCAGGTCTAGTTTATATTCATGATGCACCTCCTCTTTTGAAGCCCATGGATCATAAACATCCACATTTACATGATAAGATTGTAGTTCATCAATTATATCTATAACCCTAGAATTTCTAATATCGGGACAATTTTCCTTAAATGTAATTCCTAATACCAAAACATTAGAACCTTTAATTGTTGCTCCTTTATTAATCATCATTTTCACGGTCTCAGTTGCAACATAGGACCCCATACTATCATTCATTTTTCGACCAGCTAAAATAATTTCAGGATCATATCCTGATTCTATGGCCTTTTGCGCCAAATAAAATGGATCTACACCTATACAATGTCCACCAACTAAACCTGGTGAAAATTTTAAGAAATTCCATTTTGTTCCTGCGGCTTCTAAAACCTCCTTAGTATCAATATCGAGAAGTCTAAAAATCTTAGAAAGCTCATTAACAAAAGCAATATTAATATCCCTTTGGGAGTTTTCAATAACCTTAGCGGCTTCTGCCACCTTAATTGATGGTGCCAAATGTGTTCCTGCAGTAATTACTTTTTTATATAGTTGATCAACTTTCTCAGCAATTTCTGGAGTAGAACCTGAAGTCACCTTTAATATCTTAGTGACTGTATGGTGTTTATCACCTGGATTTATTCGTTCAGGAGAGTAACCAGCAAAAAAATCATTGTTATATTTTAATCCTGAAGTTTTTTCTAAAACCGGAATACAAATATCTTCTGTTGCCCCTGGATAAACAGTGGACTCATACACAACAACATCATTAGCCTTTAACACTTTTCCTACTGTTTCACTTGCTTTAATCAATGGTGTAAAGACTGGTTTGTTAAGTGCATCTGTAGGAGTCGGCACAGTAATGATATATATATTACAATTAGATAGCGCTTCAAGACTATCTGTAATATATAGTCCCTTTTCAATATTTAAATCTGATATAAGTACTGATTTAAGATGATCATCGTCAACTTCGAGGGTCTTGTCAACACCAGAATTTAGCTCTTGAACTCTTTGAGCATTAATATCAAATCCAACAACTTGAAATTGTTTCGCAAACTCAACAGCAAGTGGAAGACCCACATAACCTAAGCCAATAATTGCTATTTTATCTTCGTTAGTTATCATTTATTAAGGTAGATTTTAAAATGAGTTTCAAATCTAAACAAAAACTATAGTTCTGAACATAATATTTATTAATTTTCACCTTATCTACCCAAATAACCGTTCTATTGTATGTTTCTGGATCTAATTGCTGCTTTAGAATCTCCTCTTCATTTTTATACTTAAGTGTTGCTGAACCTGTTACACCAGGTTTTACTTTTAATATAACCCGATCATCCCCTTCAAGTTTATCTGCAAATCCGGGAATATCTGGACGAGGACCAACAAAACTCATATCACCTTTAATAACATTAAACAATTGAGGCAATTCGTCTAACTTAGTTTTTCGTAAAAACCTGCCAAATTGAGTTGCTTTATTATCTAAATGACCTAGTTCATGCGTTCCTTCTCGAAGTGTTCTAATTTTATAGATTTTAAAAAACTTGGCATTTTGACCAACCCGTGTTTGCGTAAACATGCCGTATTTCCAGATGTCTATTGTAGCTACAGTAACTAAAATTAAAATTGGTAAGATTAAAATTGGCAAAAGAAGACAAGCCAAAGTTAAATCAAAAAAACGCTTAACAACTAATTGAGTATTCGTTATCACAAAATATGAATTCTTACTTTCTTCTATATTTAGGTTTAAACTGATTTTTCAACTTTTGAATTATTGAACGATTGTCTCTCTCATGGTATGCATTTCCGTACGAGCCATAACCGTAACCGTATCCATAACCATAGCCATAGCCATAATTATGTGTACTTTTATATTTGTAAAAGTTAAGCAAATAACTAATATTTTTTAACTCCCCCTTTTTATATTTACTATCAACCAAACGCAACATTCCTTTCTTAGTATAGTCTAATCTGACCATAAAAATTGATGCATCCGCATAGTGAACAAGCTCTAAAGCATCAGCAACTAAACCTAATGGCGGTGTGTCAAGGATTATCATGTCATATTCATCTTTCAGGATATTTATTAATTCACCAAGTTTGTCACTCATCAATAATTCCGATGGATTCGGCGGTATTGGTCCTGAGGTAATTAAATCTAAATTTTCAATATGAGTATTTGTTATTATTTCTTCTAGAGCTGATTGACCTATTAAATAATTTACTACACCTTCTTCGTTCTTAATCTTGAAATCACCAAATATTTTTGGCTTCCTTAAATCTAACCCTAATAGTATTGTCTTCTTACCTGACATTGCATATACTGAAGCAATATTAATTGAGGCGTAAGTTTTTCCCTCTCCACTCACTGATGAGGTTATCATAATTGTCTTAGCTCGAGTACCTGATTCATTACTCTTAAGAATAAATTGCATACTAGACCTAACCGCCCTAAAAGCCTCAGCTACAGCTGATTTTGGCTTTTCAAATGCCACTAAATTATTATCGTGTTTATACTTACCAATCAAGCCTAAAATTGGGATTTTTGACATTCGAGTCACTTCATCAGCATTGTGTATGGTATTATTTAAAAGGTAAACAAGAAAAATTATGAAAATTGGCACAAAGA
>NZ_JABSSU010000004.1 GCF_013213835.1 Winogradskyella sp.
GTCTTTGAAATCAAGGACCAGATGTGGCGTGGTATTGGTGAGATTCCGCAAAGTGGTTATGGCGTAAAAGCCAAGTATGCACAGTTTGATGCTAATGCAAAATTTGCCATCAACATTGAGGAAGCACCAGAACATCCTGAGTGTATTTCTGGCCAGATTATGAAAGGCATAAAAAAACCATTTGAGTGCCCACAATTTGGTAAAAAATGCAAGCCATCATTTCCATTAGGCGCACCTATGGTAAGTAGCGAAGGCGCCTGTGCAGCCTACTATCATTTCTCAGGATTGGTAGAGGCATAATTTGTGCGTTCCCACACCAGTCGGTGTAGTCGGGCTTTCACTACTCGCTTTTAGACTAAAAAGTCTAATTAGCTCAAACAAACCGTTCAATCCCTAACGCAGAACAACAACAATGACAGTAAAGAACCAAGATATAATGAAACCTAAAAACCTTAAAATGCAACTTAACTGTCCGATGCCTAAATTAGACTTTGACGTTATTACTTTAGGACACGGAAGCGGTGGTTCACTCACTAACAAACTATTGGATAGTGGTGTGTTCGACATTTTAAGCAATCCCATACTTAACGAAAGACACGATGGTGCCTTTCTTGAACTTAACGGAAAAACCGCATTTTCAACTGATAGTTTTTTGGTCTCACCTATCTTTTTCCCAGGTGGAAATATTGGCGAATTAGCCGTCAATGGTACTGTGAATGATTTAGCAATGTGCGGTGCAATTCCTAAGTATCTTTCATTAAGTTTCATCATAGAAGAAGGACTTAAAATGACCGAATTCTGGGAAGTTTTAGTAAGTATAAAACACGCCTGTGAGCAAGCAGGTGTGCAAGTCGTTACTGGCGATACTAAAGTGGTAGAAAAAGGCAAAGGCGATAAAATATTTATCAATACCTCTGGCGTGGGAACTGTGCATCCTAAAGCTAATATTGGTGTCAATAACATCAAAGCAGGCGATAAAATCATCGTTAGCGGAAACATCGCCAGCCACGGTATGGCTATTATGTCAGTGCGTGAAGGTTTAGAATTTGAATCGCAAATAGAAAGCGATACCAATAACCTCAACCATAGCATTATTAACCTGATAGAAAACTTTGGTTCGGCTATTCACTTATTAACCGACCCTACGCGTGGTGGTGTAGCTACGGTTCTCAAGGAAATGGCGATTTCGGCCAACTTAGGCATCGATATTTTTCACAAAGATTTACCTATTGATGAACAAGTGGCAAGCGCTTGTGAGCTATTAGGCTTAGATCCATTATACGTAGCTAACGAAGGCCTATTCTTGGCGGTTGTAGCCGAAGAACAAGCAGATGCTATCCTCACCGAATTACAAAAAGATACGAATGGTACCAATGCTAAAATCATAGGAACCGTAGTAGAAGACCATCCTAAACAAGTGATTATGGAAAGTGGTATTGGTGGTAAGCGTGTGATTAGTATGCTACCAGGTGAACAGTTACCAAGAATCTGCTAGTATATGGACTTCACTACATTAGGAAATAAAATTTCAGAACCTTATGTATTTAAAGGCTCTCAACGTAATCCGTTCTTAGCGCCACGTGGTGTGTTTGTGGCAAAGGATATGCTCTTTGTCTCTGACACAGGACGTAATCGTGTATTCATCTGGCATCAAATTCCTAACGATACACATCAAGAACCAGATGTTATTTTAGGTCAAGAAACCATTGATGATACAGGTAGAAATGCTAAAACTAATGTTTCACCAAGTACGTTGCAATATCCTTCTGGTGTGTGGTCTGATGGCTACAAACTCATCATAGCCGATGCGTGGAATCATCGCGTACTCATTTGGCATACAATGCCTACCTCAAACGCACAACCTGCGGATGTGGTTTTAGGACAGCCAGATTTTGAATCAAATCAACCTAATGTACACGGTCAGTCGGCAGACCCAGATGCTAATACACTCAATTGGCCGTATGGCGTATATTCAGATGGTACACATCTCTGGATTGCTGATACTGGTAACAGACGTGTACTCTTCTATAATAAGATTCCTGATTCCGCTTTCGCGAAAGCGGACAAAGTGATAGGTAAACCTAATTTCACCACACGCGATTATGAACATACCGATCCTATCTGGCCATATTCCATAAAAATAAATGACAAGGGAAACCTCGTCATAGCAGACACCCAATTTTACCGAACGCTTATCTGGAAAAATAAAGATGACGCTTTCACTAAAAAGGCAGACATCATCATTGGGCAAGACAGTTTTGAGGCCAGCGGACAAAACCAATTTAGATTAGCACCCGAAGCCAATACAATGAATTGGACGTACGATGCCTGTTTTTATAAAGATGGTATTTTGGTAAATGACACAGGTAATAGTAGGGTTTTGGGTTTTGACAAACTACCTTTAAAAAACAACGCACCAGCTGACTGGCTCATTGGCCGACCAGATTTTAATACCAGTAGTGAATTTAGCGGCAACCTCACAGGTACTCAAAGTGCTATTTACTGGCCGTTTTCCATTACTACGTTTAAAGACCAACTTTTTTTAGCAGATACGGGTAATCATCGATTGGTGATTGGGAAATTTTTAGATTAATACACGACAAAGGTTGGTTTTTGCAGTATCAACTCACATAAAAAGTTCTCTATTTCACACGATTTACTTCGCAACTCATCATATTAATTTAATAGAGTTCTATTTCATTCAGAAGTTTGTAGTATCAAATAATTGTAAACTTTTGAAAAATGAAAAAAATAATATCGGCTTTTATGATTCTGGTATTTTCCCTGTCAATAACTGCACAAGAGCATACTTCAGAAACCGTAAAAGACAAAGAAAAAACAGAAGCCTCATTTTTCTGGGGATTGTTTAAATCGAAAAGGTATCCTAAAGACAAAACTGTCGTTTTTGATTTTGAAGTAAGTAAAACAAGTGAGGAACTTAATTCAACGAAGGAAAACGAATATAAAGAAAAAAGTATTCTTGGTGGCGCAATAAAATGGACTAAAAAGAAACCTAAAAAAGAGGTTATGTCTATTGACCCTAAAGCTATCCAGGAGATAGATACCACAATAGCACTTAAAGAACGCTTTGGATTTATTGCCAATGAAATTGGAGATTCGCGCATTGTGGCCTTAGGAGAACAGACGCATACACCAGATATTTCCTTTAAAGTAAGAGCCGATTTGATTGAATACTTGATAGAATATCACGATTTTGATCTCATCCTTTTTGAGTCAGGGCTTTTTGATATTCAATTAGCGACAGAAAATATGCAAAAATCAAATTCCATTCAAGATTTACAGAATGGGTTATATGGATTTTGGGGACAAATACCACAACATAAGCGTCTGTTTGAATACTTTCAAAGCAAGTTAGACAGTAAAGAAGGTATTGCTTTTGCAGGTTTTGACCATAAGGTGACTTCAAAACTGGTAGGCACCACAGACATCTATTCCAAGACTTTAAGTGCCTTATTACTTGACATTGATATCGATCCTAATTCGACAGAATATAAAGAGTATATCGCAACTTGGCAAGCCATTGAAGAAAATAGAAAAAAAGGTGGCCTTAGTCAATTGGTGTTCCCAATGACCGAAACTGAGAAAAACCACTTTGCCAAATTGAGTGCTTATTTTCAACAAAAAGTGCTGGCAACTAACAACAAACTGTGGCAACATATTATCCGCGGTTATGACGAAGGCGTGATACTGTACAGCGATTTTTCTATGGAAAAAGCACAATCTGACCCAAGTTATATCTTAAAAATCAATAACAACAGAGATCGCTTGATGGCAGACAATCTGAAATTTTTATTAGGTGAGGTCTATAAGGACAAGAAAATCATTTTGATTGGTGCTACGTATCACTTTTCGAAAAACGTAGATAAGGTAACCCCTAACAATATTATGGGTGTTGATTTTTCTAAATCCTATACTGCTGGCGAATTAATTAGTACAGAATATGACGAAAAAATATTCACTATTGGGTTTACTGCCCCAGCGAGCTACACTTGTAACAATGATGTTTACAAAGGATCATTGGCGTGTTTACAAAAAAATAAAGGCTATGACATAGCCTATCATCCTTTGCACCAATGGAATCTTGAAGAAGAAGATGAATCCAAACAGCAAATATTGAGATTATTTGTACCTCAAATGGCTACGAAGCATCCAAACTGGAATGAGGTTTTGGATGCAGTTGTATTAATAAATAAATAGAATTAAAATGGAAAATAAATTTTTAAATCGAGTAAAACAAGGCACCAACAAATGGTGGCAATATATAGTAACATTAATTGCAATACTTATAAGTTTTGTTATTGCAAATAAAGGAATAAGCTTAATTCAACCCCATTACAAAATCTTATTTCCTGATAACGATTTTGGAAAAAATTTAGGTCTTTCAATACTTATAACTGTAATTTTTGGTGTTGGGTTGATTACATTTATAATAGCATCAAAAAAGTTACACAAGCGTCCTTTTTTATCTTACATTAACCTAAATACTAAGTTTAATTGGACATCTTATTTCTTCGGTTTTTTAATATGGGGCGTTTTACTATTTGCGAGTGGGTTAATTATTGATTACGATCAGTTTCAGAATTTTTTAAATCAATTTGACCTTAGTCATTTCATCATTCTATTTCTGGTTGGTTTTATTTCTATTGGTATCCAATCGTTTTTTGAAGAAGTTATTTTTAGAGGGTACTTTTTACAAGGAATGAGTTTAAGATTAAAGAATATTACGATTTTAATCATTGTAAATTCTTTGCTCTTTGCTTTGTTACATTTTGGTTATGGTATTAGCAGTTTTATAAGTTCGTTTACTTTTGCAGTTGCCTTTGCTTTAATTACAATAAAACAACAACGCATAGAGTTTGTGTCTGGTGCTCATAATGCAAATAACCTCATATTATCTTTGTTTTTTATTGATTTAAATGAAGCTTTAAATGAAGAATTTAGTTGGTCATTAGATTGGGTAGATTTAGGCACTCATTTTATTATTATTGCTATATTTATTGCTATTGCCTTTAAACTATTTAAAAAATAAATTTCTAATGAAGAGAATCTTATACCACATCTTATTTTGGTTCGGTTTTACTTTACTGTTTGCATATCAAAATTTTAATGCACCGTTAGAAGATTATTTAACTTGGTTTTGGATTCTCTTTATTTCTGCTACAACAGTATATATCAATTTATACTATCTGTTACCCAAGTATTTCTTTAAGAAGAAGTACATTCTTTATTTTTCTTTACTATTAGTTTTAATAGTGGCCTTTGCACCACTCATAAAATTAGGCACTAAGACGGCAAATAAATTTCTTGAATACAATTTTTTTCAAGAAATAGTGAATCTTTTTTTCTTTGTGGTAATTACAAGTTCTCTTAAATTTTATCGTGAATTTCAAAGAAAGCAAGCACGCCTCATTAAAGTTGAAAATGAACAACTTAAAACAGAATTAAGACTACTTAAAGCACAAGTAAATCCACATTTTTTATTCAATACACTAAGTAACCTTTATGGTTTAATCATTCAAAATAAAAACCAACAAGCGAGTGAAGTGACATTAAAACTATCTGATTTAATGCGTTACTTATTAGATAGTAGCAAATCTGAAAGTGTAAAATTATCAGAGGAAATTCAGTTTATAGAAGATTATTTAGCACTCGAAAAGATTCGTTTATCTCAAAATGCAAATATCAAACTCACTGTTTCGGGAATAGATTCTCAAGTACATATTGCACCTTTGCTTTTCATTCCTTTTGTTGAAAACGCATTTAAACATGGTTTACAAAGTCTGAGAAAAAATTGTTATGCACATTTTACCATTGCCAAACAAGGCAATGAGTTATTTTTTGAAGCCGAAAACTCTTTAGGAGAACACCTAAACCAAGTACCAAGCGGAACAGGATTAGACAATATTAAAAAGCGTTTGGAGCTTATTTATCCTGAAAAACATTTGTTAGAAATTGAAGAAACAGACACTTTTTACAAAGCATTACTACAAATAACGCTATGAAAACAAAATGCCTTATAGTTGATGACGAGCCTATTGCTCAGCAAATATTAGAACAACATATTGAAAAGGTTGAAACTTTAACCCTCATCGGCAAATGTAGTAATGCCATAGAAGCAATGAATGTGTTGCATCAAAATGAGGTAGATTTAATGTTCTTAGATATTAAAATGCCTTCTATGACGGGATTAGAGTTGCTAAAATCACTTCAAAAACCACCAAAAGTTATATTAACCACAGCATTTTCAGAATTTGGAGTTGAAAGTTATGAATATGGTGTAACCGATTACTTATTAAAACCCATTTCCTTAGAGCGTTTCCTAAAAGCCGTGAATAAAGTTTTAATGCTTAAAGGAGAAAATGAGCAATTACAAAAAGAAGCTACACAAGAGAATGACTTTATCTTCTTTAAAGCTGATAAAAAGATTCATAAGTACTTCTTTAAAGATATTTTGTTTATTGAAGGTAGTGGTAATTATGTGAAAATACTTTCGAAAGGAAAGCGACCATTATTGGTATTAGATAAGTTAAGCGAACTTTTAGATAAATTACCAACCAAACAATTTTGCAGAGTTCATAAGAGCTACATCGTTAATATGCAAAAAATCACCCAAGTGCAAGGCAATAGAATTTTGTTTAAAGATAATATTGTACCTATATCGGCTACCTACAAACAAGATTTTGAAAACCATTTAATGAATCCTTAAATAATAACTGAAGCATACCTTGCTTTAAACTTTAAAGACCAACTCTTCCTCGCAGATACTGGAAATCATCGATTGGTGATGAGTAACTTAAAGAGTCAAAAACATCCAATAAACACCAATAATTAAAGCAAAAAAGCCACCGGCAACGCGTATGGTATTTAAGAGAGCTTTATTATTACTTGACGTTTTAGTTACCAATCCTAAAATATGTGTGTAAAGGGTCATTGCCATTAGGGTTCCAATAGCAAAACCACCAATGTATTGTACACTTTCAAATCGTGTTTCAAAACCTAAAGCAGGAAGCAGCAAGAGAAAATGTGCTACACCAGCTAATCCGTGTAAAACGCCTATGCTAAATGAAGATTTTTTTTCATTATTACCATAATTAGACTTGTGTTTTGTATCACTGTGAATATGGTTGTGGGTATGCACATAGACTTCACCATCTGAGTGAATGTGAGGTCGAGAATGTATTTTTTCTTTAAAGAATAATTTGTAAAGAGACCACAACCCAATACCTATTAATACCACGGCAACCAATTGTTCACTATAGCCAGAAATAGCTTCAACTGGAATAATATCTTTGAACATAAAGAATAGTAATCCAATAATTAGCATGCCCAATAAATGTCCTGCACCCCAAAAAAATCCGATGCGCCAAACTTTAAATTTAGATTCTATTGCTATAGGCGTAACTGCAGCTAAATGATCAGGACCAGATAACACATGTAATATAGATGCAATAATTCCTGCAATTAAAGGAAATGATAACATTGGATTATTTTTTTAATCAATTTAAGATAATTAAATTAAATTAAAACATAGTATCGGTTAAGATGCCAATTCAACGATAAATTAATACATAAAAAGGCAAAAGAATCCAGAAGATTCCTTTGCCTTAATAGTTTTAGTATAAAATTAAATACTATTTGCTCAGCATCAATAATTCGCTACAAACAATTTCTGTTATATATCGTTTAAAACCGTCTTTATCTTCCCATGAGCGAGTGGTTAGTTTACCTTCTATGGCTACTTCTTTTCCTTTGTCTAGAAACTTCTCAGCAATCATTGCAGTTTTTCCCCAAGCAACGATATTGTGCCATTGTGTATCTACAACTTTTTCACCATTCGCATTTTTATAACTCTCATTAGTTGCAAGAGAAAATTTCGCAAGTGTTTTACCCGATTCTAGATTAATAATTTCTGGATCATTACCTAGGTTACCAATCAACTGTACTTTGTTTTTAAGTGCGTTCATAATTTCTAATTTTAATTGTTAAACAGTTAATACTTTTATCCTGAACTCGTTTCAGGAACTTTTTAAATAATATCGAATTTTAGAACATTTAGACTATGCCCAATGAGACTAACAATCCTACACCGCAAAGCTATATTGACCTCCAAACTTTAGTCGGTTATTACCTATTTAAATTCGTTTGTAAATGTTTGTAGTCGTTTGAAAATGAATAATTATTCATATATTTATCTCAAATAGAACACTTTATGGAAAGAGCTTGCCTTGAATGTGGTGCTAAAATTGTTGGTAGAATTGACAAGAAATTTTGCAGTGATGCTTGTAGAAACGCATACAACAATCGTATTAATAAGGATTCTAAGAACCTTATAAGGAACACCAATAATCGTCTCAGAAGAAACTATAGAATATTAGAAACACTTAACCCAAACAAAAAATCAAAGTGCTCTAGAGCGAAGCTTATAGAAAGGGGATTTGACTTTAATTATTTCACAAGTATATATACCACAAAAGCTGGCACGATGTACTTTTTTGTGTATGATCAAGGCTATTTACCAATAGATGGTGATTACTACGCATTAGTTAAAAGAGACGACTAATAGCTACCAATTGCCATTTGTTTTGCTATTCCAGTTCTCACCTTTGAGTTGCAATGCTGCTTTCAAAATATCTTTCTGACTAATCTGTCCAATAAGTTTTCCATTTTCTACAATCGGAAACCTTCTTCTCTTAGACTGTAAAAACTTGTTTGCTGCATCAAAAACGTCCATATTTCCATCGATAGTCTCAACATCGGTTGCCATTCGCTTTTCAACATTATCACGATCTAGTGGCATATTATAATAACGGCTTTCGCTCAGTTGTTTTAGACAGTCACCTTCAGATATAACACCTACTAACTCTTGTTTTTCGTTTACTACAGGCCCACCAGATATTCTATATTTAATTAGAGATTCTACAACCTCCTGTACTGATTGGTCTGGTCGAAATGTCACCAAATTCGTCGTCATGTAATCCTTAACCTTAAGTGCTATCGGTTGCGCTGTATGAGCTTGCTGCTTACGCGACCCTTGAAAACTCTTTATCCCCATAATTTTTGTTTTTAGTGTGTCTTCTAAAGTTACTGAAAATTAACCACTTATCAAAACAAGCCTCAAACACCTAAGTTTTAGTATTTTTAAAGCGCATTAAATTCTTCTGTTTTGAAAGGACAAATAAGCATTATTGGTTGTGGATGGTTAGGACTTCCATTGGCGCAATCTCTTATTGAAAAGAATTACAAAATTAAAGGCTCTACAACTTCCGAAAGTAAGCTTAGTGAATTACATAAATCCTCTATTGAAGGTTTTGTGATTACGCTTAATGAAGAAGGTATTAAAGGCAACATTCACGGTTTTCTTAACGAAAGTGATACCATAATTATAAATATTCCACCTGGTTTAAGACGTCATCCTAATAAGAATCATGTTAAAGAAATTGAGCATTTAATGGATGCTATAACCAGACATAAGATTAAAAATATATTATATGTCAGTTCAACTTCAGTTTTTGAGAATGAAGAACATTTCCCAGTTATTAAAAACAACACTAAACCCAATGCAACTTCAAATAGTGCCTTACAATTAATCGTGATTGAAAAAATGCTCAAAGCGAATGGCAATTTTAACACAACAATCTTAAGGTTTGGAGGTTTATTGGATGATTTTAGACATCCTGGCAAATTTCTTTCGGGACGGAAAAACATCTCAGACCCAGATGCACCTATTAATTTAATTCATAAAGAAGATTGCATTGGAATTATTTCTACTATACTTCAACAAAACTATTGGAACATCGCTTTAAACGCATCATACCCTATTCATCCGAACAAATCAGACTATTATATCTCATACTCCAAAAGGCATGGTTTAGACCTACCAGAATTCAATCTTAGTAAAAAAAATAAAGGAAAAATTATAGATAGTTCAGAATTGGTACAACTATTGAAGTATCGCTTTAAACAGGCACCATAGAAATTAATAGTTTTTTAAGTTCTATTACTATTAATTTTTATAGATTTAGCCCTCAAATAAATGAACACACAATGAAACAGATTAAAATTGTGGCATTAACCATCGGAATGATATTCTGCGCTGCAGGTGTTTTTGCCCAAACTAATGACGATTTAAAAGCACACTACGAAGCTTATTACAAACAAATGAAAAAACAAGGTGATGTACAAGGCATTATTAATGCTATGACACACCTTAACTTATTAGAGCCAAATATTGCTAGACAAGATACACTTGCTTATCTATATTTATCTGAAGGTAAATACATGCAAGCTCTTAATACCATTGGTTACGAAAAGAATGAAACCGACTCAGATATGAATGTTGAAGTAAAAGCTTTAGCATTAAAAAATCTTAATCAACCAAAATTAGCCATTGAGCATTATGAAGTGCTTTTTAAGCGCAACCCAAATGTATATTTAGCTTACGAAATGGCTGATATCAAACTTCAAATTAATGATCTTGCTGGAGCTAAGGAAAGTATAGCATATGGTCTTGCAAATGTAAAAGATGACATGAAGCGTGCTTACTACGAAACACAGCAACCATACGAAACATCTATGAAAGCAGCTTTAACTTATTTAAAAGGTTTATTAGCTTTTGCAGAAGATAAAACGGCTAATATTGATACCGCAGTTAAATTAATGAACGATGCCTTAGGAATAGATCCTAATTTTAATTTAGCTAAGGTAAGTAGACAAGCTTTAGAAAACCAAAAAGCACAACAAGCTGCTACAGCACCTAAAAATTAATAGAAGGTATTATAAATAATGAAAAATGCGACCGAATGGTCGCATTTTTTTGTTCTAAAACATCTAGTATTCAGACTTTATCTTGTCATACTTATCTCTTTCAAGTTTCTTATTTATTTGATAATTTAAATTTGAAAACGCAATCAAAACTTCCTTCACCCCTTCTAATTTCATTGACTCTTCGATATTGTCTAGTGTCAAATTCTCGTTAAGTCTTAAAACGGTTGTTTGAACAATCGCCACTCTAGAAATAATAGGGTTCTGATTTAACTTCTCTGGAAGTTCATCAACAAACTTGTTTATAAATTCCTTCAACATCTCTTTCTCACCTATAAAAAAAGATAAATCTGCTTTTCTTAGATAGCCTATCTGTATGGATAGCTCTTGATACTTTTCCCAATTTTCAACTGCCTTTTCACCATCTATACTCAACACATAATCATTGAATTTAAATTGTTCAATAGCTTTAGCCGTAATAAGTGGTTGCTGTTGTTCCTTTTTGTCGGTTTCATCAACATCTTTGGGTGTATCTCCACCACAACTTATCAAACCAATTAAAAGTATATTAAGTAATACTAAACGTAACTCCACAGGTATATAATTAAGTTGTAAATATACTTAAACTATAATTTTTATTCAATCGTATATGTTAACCAACACAATTATCATTTTCGTAGATAAATCGTATTAATTATGAATAATTTAATTTCTACAGACCTATTTTATTCATATTTTTGAGGATATTTCAATACAAGATGTCTTCAAGAATACTCATTATAGGCGCCTGCGGGCAAATTGGCACAGAACTAACTACAAGATTAAGAGAAATTTATGGTGCTGAAAATGTTATTGCGAGTGACATTAATACCCGAAACTTAGAGCTTGTTAATTCTGGACCTTTTGAGATTATTGATGCAAAGAATTTCAATGCGATTAAAGATTGTTGTAAAAATTACAATATTGATACGGTTTATTTAATGGCTGCGCTGTTAAGTGCTACTGGTGAAAAATATCCGATGGAAGCTTGGGATTTAAATATGAATTCGCTCTTTCATGTGCTAAACTTAGCTAAAGGTAGCACAATTAAAAAAGTATATTGGCCAAGTAGTATTGCCGTGTTTGGACCAACTACTCCTAGAGAAAACACACCTCAACATACCATTTGTGAGCCAACAACAGTATATGGTATTACCAAACAAGTAGGTGAACGCTGGTGTGAGTATTACCATGAAAAATATGGTGTTGATGTAAGAAGTCTACGTTATCCTGGTATTATTAGTCATAAGGCAATGCCTGGAGGAGGCACCACAGATTATGCTGTTGAGATTTATCATGAAGCTATAAAAACAGGTAAATATGAATGTTTCTTATCGGAACAGACAAGTTTACCTATGATGTTTATGGATGACGCCATTAACGCCACCATCGATTTAATGCGAGCTCCTTCTGAAAATTTATCCATTAGATCATCATATAATCTTTCGGCCATTACTTTCACACCAGAAGATATTGCTAATAGCATAAAGACTGAAATACCAGAATTTGAAATCTCATACCAACCAGATTTTAGACAGGCTATTGCAGATAGTTGGCCTTCTTCAATTGATGATAGTGTTGCAAGAAACGATTGGAACTGGCAACATCGTTATGATTTAAACGCTATGACTAAAGTGATGCTTGAAGAACTTGGTAAAAAATACAGAGATAACTAATCGCTTATTTTAATTTTAAGGACATTTTCTCAACCAACCTAAAATAGCGCTATCATTAATATACCATTTATTAGATTGCTTCTTTAAAGTATAGTTTTCTCTTGTTGTTGTACCTACATTTTGCTGAATGATTTCAATCTCATCATTTGATACTTTTGAAACTATAGCCACGTGACCATAAGGATTAAAAACATTGCCATCAAACACTATTAAATCACCTATCTCAGGTTTTGAAGTACTTTTATTTGTATACTGAGATAAATTACGATCTTTATTCAGCTCGCCATCTTTTAATCCATCCTCAAAAAAGTCTTTAGCGTGACCATAACTATTTGGCATTTTATGATTATAATGCCAATAGTAATAACGCTTTACATATTCTACGCATTGGTACTTTAATCCGAGATTATAGCCATTTTGCATGTTTCTTCCAGATACATTGTCCATATCACCATTGTAATAGACATAAATACCATTTAGACTATCAATCTTTTGTCCTACTTTAAAGTGTTGCGAATTAAAACGTTTATTTCCAGAAGCTATTAATACCGTTGTTACGAAGAATAGAAATACAAAAGCAACTAATAGTTTTTTCATGAAAGTGTAATTGATTTTAATGTATAACAGAAACTGAGAGGAAATTATTATATCAATTAAGATTCTTATTGTAAGAAGAACTAGATAAGATATGAAAAATAAAAAAGCCACTTCTTTCGAAATGGCTTTATTTGCTCCTCTTCTTGGGCTCGAACCAAGGACCCTCTGATTAACAGTCAGATGCTCTAACCAACTGAGCTAAAGAGGAAGGTATTGTTCGCTTTAGCGAGCGCAAATATAAATTATTTTTTATTTTCTACAATATGAAAATTTATTTTTTTGACCTTAATTCAAAAAAATTATTTGGTGACTGCTTTAAAAATATCATTACCATTTGCAAAAAGTACAAGTGCAATTAAAATAAAGAAACCAACCATTTGTGCACGTTCTAAAAATTTCTCACTCGGCTTACGCCCAGAGATCATTTCATATAATAAGAACATAACATGACCACCATCTAATGCAGGTATTGGTAACAAGTTTAAAATTGCTAACATGATAGATAAAAATGCAGTAAGCCTCCAAAAAGCTTCCCAACTCCAAAAATCTGGGAAAATATCATAGATTGCCTTAAAACCTCCTAAACCTTTATATGCTCCTGTCTTAGGATTAAATATTGCCTTTAACTGAGAAAAATAATTAGATATGGTAGACACAAACTTAGTTCCACCAGCAGCAAAACTTTCTCCAAAACCATATTCTCTTTTAGTAATTTCGTAGTAACCTAACTCTACAAATCTAGCACCGTTAATTTGTCTAAATATATTCAGTTTACCTTCGGAATTAATGGTTAGCTCTCTAGTAATCGTTTCGTCACCTCTCAAAATTTCAGCGGGAACTGTTTGTCCTTTTAAATATGCTAACGTTTCCTCAAACAAGTCAAAGTATTCTAATTTCTTTCCATCGAGACCGAGAATAACATCTCCTGCTTTAATATCTACATTTTTATTAGCTGACGAATCAGGAACTGACTCTACTATGAAAGGGTAACGGTATTTAAAAAGGTTTTTACTACCTTCATCAGATAACTGACCTAGGAAGTTTTCAGGTAAATTAATTACCATTTCTTCTCCTGCTCTTTCTACGGTTATCTGCTCTGCTCCAATAATATTCTGACCAATTTCAGAGTCTTTTTCAATCTTTAAATCATTTATGGCTAAAACTCTATCTCCAGTTTTAAAACCAGCTTCTAAGAGTACAGGATTCTCAATCTCATAACCACCTTTTAGACTGTCTATTTTAATATCAGTATCTCCATACACAAACGATGCAAAAACATAAATGATATAAGCCAATATAAAGTTTACTGTAACACCACCTAACATAATGATTAATCGTTGCCAAGCAGGTTTAGAGCGGAATTCCCATGGTTGCGGTGGTTGTGCCATCTGCTCCTTATCCATACTTTCATCAATCATACCGGCGATCTTCACATAACCACCAAGAGGTAACCAACCGATTCCATACACCGTTTCTCCAATTTTCTTCTTAAATAAAGAATATTTCACATCGAAAAACAGGTAGAATTTTTCAACTTTGGTTTTAAATAGTTTGGCTGGTACAAAATGTCCCAATTCGTGCAGTACTATAAGTAACGATAAACTCAGTAAAAATTGGGATATCTTTATTACAAATTCCATGTAGTCATTTTCAAATTTCGATTGACAAAAGTAAGATTTTCAATGAACTTAGGAAACAAAAGCAATTCTTATCGAAAAATTTTTAACAAGGATTTATAATTAAAGGGTTTCACAGCGAATATTTGTGTTAAAAATACATCTAAAAATTACCCTTAATCGTACCTTTGTGAGACGAAAAATTTTGCTTTAAACTATGTCATTTTTATCATTTTTTGCGAGATATAAAAAGTTCGGAATATTTCTTTCAGTACTAAGTATTATTATTATTAGTATAATATATAATATTCTGAATGTCAAAAAGCCTTTACCTATTTATCAACCTGCAATGGTGAGCGAAGAATTAGTTGATAGTTCCATTCAACATCAGATGAAATACCACAAAATTGCCGATTTCAGTTTAACCAATCAGAATGGTGAAATTGTAACTCAGGATACTTATAAAGATAAAATATATGTTGCGGATTTTTTCTTTACAACTTGCCCAACGATTTGTCCAATTATGACAGATCACATGTATCAAATACAAAAGGAAATAATTAATGATGATGACATCATGTTATTATCTCATTCTGTAACACCAAAAATTGATAGTGTCCCGCAATTAAAGAAATACGCTATAAAAAAAGGAGTCATTGATCGCAAATGGAATTTAGTTACTGGTGATAAGAAAGACATCTATAAACTCGCGCGGAAAAGTTATTTAGCTGTAAAAACCGATGGCAATGGCGACGAGTATGACATGATACATACAGAGAACTTTATGCTTATAGATAAAAAGCGGCAAATTAGAGGATTTTATGATGGTACAAATCCAGAAGACATTGAACAACTTCTTGAAGATATTGAAACGTTGAAAGACGAATCTTAAATTCTTACAAAAGCGCTTCATACACTTAATATTTTAGATTATTTTTGCTTCTTTATATTTATTCTAAATAAATGAAGTAAATATTTCGAAAGTGAAATGTGTAGAAATATTATAGTTGAATTTATCCCGAATTCAATTTGGGATCTTCAAAAAACATGACGGATTTGACACTAGCGGACTTAAAAAAAGGACAACAAGGAGTTATTAAAGATGTATCTTCTGCGCATATACCTCTAAAGCTTCTAGAAATGGGATGCTTACCTGGTAATCCTGTTGAGCTAGTGCAAGTTGCTCCTTTTTCTGACCCAATGTATCTCAACATTAATGGATCTCATTTAGCGATACGAAAAGACACTGCTATTCATATTATAATTGATCAAGTAGATGAGTAAGCAAATAAAAGTAGCCTTAATAGGAAATCCTAATACCGGAAAAACATCTGTATTTAATGCCTTGACCGGTTTAAATCAAAAGGTAGGTAACTATCCTGGTATAACTGTAGATAAAAAGCAAGGTGTCTCTAAACTCAACGATGATGTAAAAGCAAACATTATTGACTTACCAGGAACCTATAGCCTTAACGCATCATCACTAGATGAGAATGTGGTTATAGAGTTACTTTTAAATAAGAATGATAAAGATTTTCCTGATGTTGCTATTGTAGTTACCGATGTTGAAAACTTAAAGCGCAACCTTCTACTCTACACACAAATAAAGGATTTAGAAATCCCTACAATTCTGGCCATTAACATGTCAGATAGAATGCAGCGTAAAGGTATTTCATTAGATATCCCGATTTTAGAAAAGGCATTAAAAACAAAAATTGCACTAATAAGCTCAAGAAAAAATACAGGAATTGATGAGTTAAAACAACTTATAACTAATTACGAAAATCTTTCTACCGAACCTTGTCTTGATGCCTCTGTTATAGATAAATCCTATTTTGAAGGTCTCCAAAAAGCATTCCCCAATCAACTCTTGTACAAACTATGGTTAGTGATAACACAGGATGTTAATTTTGGTAAAGTAGATAAAAAAACCATTGATAGTGTTTCAGAATTCAAAACTAAATCTGAAAGTGATCTTAAACGATTACAACAAAAAGAAACCATAAAACGCTATCAGTTTATTAATGAGACACTGAAGAAAGGACAAACTATTGACCCAAATGCTGCAACAGATTTACGCTCTAGATTAGATAGAGTATTAACCCACAAAGTTTGGGGTTATATCATTTTTGCCGCTATACTTTTATTAATGTTTCAAGCGGTTTACGATTGGGCAGCATACCCAACTGATCTTATTGATGCTAGCTTTGCAAGTTTGGCTGATTGGACAAAAGAAAATTTACCCGAAGGTGCTTTTACAAATCTTCTAGCTGAAGGTATTATCGCTGGTATTGGAGGTATTATGGTGTTTATTCCGCCTATTGCTTTCTTGTTCTTGTTTATTGCATTGCTTGAAGAAAGTGGTTATATGAGTCGCGTAGTGTTTTTAATGGATAGAGTGATGCGTCGTTTTGGACTTAGTGGTAAAAGTGTTGTGCCATTAATTTCAGGAAATGCCTGTGCAATCCCTGCAGTAATGGCTGCTCGTAATATTGAAAGTTGGAAAGAACGTCTTATCACCATTTTAGTGACACCTTTTACGACCTGTTCTGCAAGATTACCTGTTTATGTTATCATTATTGCTTTAGTTATTCCCAAAGGTACTTTTGCCGGTATAAGCTATCAAGCACTGACATTAATGTCCTTGTACATCATCGGATTTTTAACCGCTGTTTTTGCGGCATACATATTAAACAAAATCTTAAAAATAAAGAGCAAGTCTTACTTTGTGATTGAGATGCCAAACTACAAATTGCCGTTATTCAAAAATGTAGCCATTACAGTCATTGAAAAAACAAAATCCTTTGTATTTGAAGCCGGTAAAATTATTCTAGCGATTTCGGTTGTCTTATGGTTTTTGGCATCATACGGCGCTGGAGAACAGTTTAATAATGCTGAAGAGATTGTAGCCAAGGAATTTCCAAATCTCTCTGAAACTGATTTAGAAGATAAAATTGCTGCACATAAACTCGAACACAGTTATATTGGTGTTGTTGGAAAAACCATTGAACCCGTAATAAAACCATTAGGTTACGACTGGAAAATAGGCATTGGATTAGTAACCTCTTTTGCAGCAAGAGAGGTATTTGTAGGTACGTTAGCAACAATTTATAGTGTTGGTAGTGCAAGTGACTCCGAAGATGAAGAGACCATTAAAAGTAAGATGGCCGCAGAAGTACATGCTGATGGTAAAAAGGTATTTACATTTGCTTCCGGTATTTCATTACTGTTGTTTTATGCTTTTGCAATGCAATGTATGAGTACTCTGGCTATAGTAAAAAGGGAAACCAATAGTTGGAAATGGCCTATGCTGCAATTAGTAGTTATGAGTGGTTTTGCTTATCTTGTTGCTTTAGTGGCTTTTCAGTTTTTAAACAAATAGAATGACTAAACCAAGAATTATAGGATTGATACTCGTTGCAACAGGCATTATATTAAATAAGTTGTTTGTTGGGAATGATTTTGCGGATTTAATTATGGGCTTCTGTGTTGGTGCTGGTATTGTATTTCTTATTCCTGGTATTATTAAACCAAAAACCAAATGAATTCTATTGTTCAAAATATATTAGTTTTTACAACTCTAGCATTCGCTTTAGCATTTATAGTACGCAAGTTTATTTGGAGACCTAAAAAAGCATCTACAAAGGCCTGTGGCAATGATGGTTGTGGTTGTTCTTAATAACCGTTAACATGCACTTTACTGACAAGTGTCAACTTTTCTCATAAAGATTTTGCTACCTTTGTACAAGTGAGTAAAATTATATCCATAATATTATCAAGCATTATTCTTGCTCAAAGTCTTCAAATTAGTGTTAAGGACTTTTTACAGATTGATGAACTCATTGAACATGCAAATTTCCATAAACAAGAATATGGGGATAATTTCTTGGTATTCCTTTCTAAACACTACGGCGAATTGAAACTAGAACATACACATGATAATGATAATGAGAAAAATGAGCACGAAAAATTACCTTTTCAATGCCATGGTTATAGCGCTGTAACTTTCGTTTTTTTACAAATTAAAACTCATAACTTTCATCTAGATATAGACTTTAAAACAAGCTTCGAAAGTAATTTTTTCTACCTTAACTTATACACTTCTTTAAGTCATAAAAGAGACTTACAACCACCTAAACAAGCATAATTCTTTTTTAAAATACATCCTGTACTAACTGATTTAAAACAGGGATTTTTCATTTTATCAATATGAATTATGCTAGAACATATTATTAAATTTAGCTTAAAAAACAAGCTCACCGTATTCTTAATTACACTTTTTATTCTTGGTTATGGAATTTTTTCACTTACCAAAATTTCCATTGGTGCTGTGCCTGATATCACAAACAACCAGGCACAGGTTATCACTACTTCTAGAAACTTATCTACTCAAGATATTGAAGAGTTCATTACTTACCCAATTGAGTTAGAAATGGCAAATTTACCGGGTGTTAAAGAGATTAGATCTGTTTCGAAATTCGGGCTTTCTGTAGTTACTATTGTTTTTGAAGATGACATGGGTACTTATCTCCCTAGACAACTTATTGCAGAAAAAATAAAATCTGCATCTGAGAAAATCCCAAAAGGTTTTGGGACACCCGAAATGGGACCTATTTCTACAGGATTAGGTGAGATTTATCAATACATCCTAGATGTAGAAACAGAATATAAAGATCAATACTCCATAACCGACTTACGCACCATCCAAGATTGGATTGTGAAACGTCAATTATCCGGTATTCCAGGTGTGGTTGAAGTAAATACTTGGGGCGGATACTTAAAGCAATACGAGGTGGCTTTAAACCCAAAAAAACTTAACGCAATGCATATTTCGATAAAGGAAATATACAATGCTTTAGAAAAAAATAACAGCGTTGCTGGCGGTGGTTATATAGAAAAAACTGATGAAGCCTATTTTATTCGTGGCCAAGGCCTTATAACAAGTCTAGATGATATAAAGTACATCGTTGTAAAAAATGAACAAACTCCAATATATGTAAAAGATGTAGCACATGTAGGCTATGGTAGTGCAACACGTTTTGGTGCTATTACAGGTAATGGTGAAGGGGAAAAGGTACTAGGACAAATAATGATGCTAAAAAATGGTAACTCAAAAGCCGTTATTGAAGCCGTGAAAGAACGCGTGTTATCAATACAAAAAAGTCTTCCTAAAGGTGTCTATATTAATGGGTTTTTAGAACGTAGTGAGTTGATTGATAAAACCACTTATACCATAACTGAAAACTTAATTTTAGGCTCACTAATCGTCACTTTTGTGGTGGTATTGCTTCTTGGGAATATTCGTTCTGGTCTTGTTGTTGCCTCAGTCATTCCTCTTAGTTTATTATTTGCCATTTCACTTATGAATATTTTTGGTGTAGATGCCAACCTTATGAGTCTTGGTGCTATTGATTTTGGAATAATTATAGATGGCGCAGTAATTATTGTTGAATACATAGCCTTTAAAGTTATAACTCAAAGTAATAAACTTAGTACTAGTAATAAACAAAAGTATCAATCTCATATTGATAAAATCACCTTAAAAAGTGCTTCTAAGATGATGAATTCTGCCATTTTTGGACAACTAATAATCCTTATTGTTTTCATACCAATATTGTCATTAAGCGGTATAGAAGGAAAAATGTTTAAGCCTATGGCGTTAACATTTAGTTTTGCACTCATTGGCGCAATGCTGCTTTGCCTAACCTATGTACCTGTTGTATCATCCTTATTTCTGAGACCTCAAGAGCCTCAAAAAAATAATTTTTCACTTCAACTGACAAATCGTATTAATGCTTGGTATAGACCAATTATAATCTCGGCATTACAGCATAAAAAAGCAGTTATAATTTCTTCCATCTGTCTATTAAGTTTAAGTGTTGTTATATTCAGTAGAATGGGTGGCGAGTTTGTACCTACCTTAGATGAAGGTGATTTTGTAATACAACCCGTCTTAAAAACTGGAACTGCTTTAGGAAAAACAATAGAAATCACCACAAAAATTGAAACTTTACTTTTAGATAACTTTTCTGAAGTTGAACAAGTGGTAAGTCGCATTGGTGCAGCAGAAGTTCCTACGGATCCGATGTCCATGGAAGAAAGTGATATTATTATAAAATTAAAGCCAAAGCGTCAATGGGTTAATGCTAAAAGTAAAGACGAACTAGCAGATAAGATTAAAGAGGCTCTTAGTGTTTTTCCTGAGATAGAAATTGAATTTACTCAGCCCATTGAGATGCGCTTTAATGAACTGATTACAGGTGTTAGAGCGGATGTTGCAATAAAAGTTTTTGGTGAAAATCTTAATATTCTTTCTGAAAAGGCAGATGAAATTAAGAACCTTATTAAGAGCGTAGAAGGCGCCTCAGATATCTCAATAGAAAAAGTTGAAGGACTACCTCAAATGAATGTTACTTATGACAGAAAAAAAATTGCCCGTTATGGCTTAAACATTTCAGATGTAAATAGAATCATTTCTATGGGGTTTGCTGGCGAATCTGTTGGTCAAATTTTCGAAGGTGAAAAACGTTTTGATTTAGTACTACGCTTAGATAAAAACAACAGAAAAGACCTTTCTAGTTTAAAAAACTTATATGTAGATACGCCTAATGGTGGCAAAATTCCTTTAAGCGAATTAGCACAAATTAAATATACCGAAGGTCCCGCAAAAATTTCTAGAGATGATACTAAACGTAGAATAGTAGTTGGCGTCAATGTTCGTAACAGGGATTTACAATCTGTTGTTAACGATATTCAATCTATACTAGATAAACAGTTAAATCTACCTGTTGGATATACCGTTTCTTATGGAGGTCAATTTGAAAATCTTCAAACAGCGAAAGGCCGATTACTGTTTGCTGTTCCAATTGCACTAATCCTAATTTTTATACTTCTCTACTTCGCACTTGGTTGTGTTAAAGAAGCACTTATTGTATTTACAGCAATTCCATTATCTGCAGTAGGAGGTGTTTTATTTTTATGGCTTAGAGATTTACCCTTTAGTATTTCTGCAGGCGTTGGTTTTATTGCTCTATTTGGAATTGCAGTGCTCAATGGTATTGTACTAATAGAACATCTTAAAGATTTAAAAACTAAAGATTTTAAAAGTATTGAAGATCTCATTATTAAAGGTACGTCAGAACGCTTAAGACCTGTTTTACTAACGGCTTTGGCAGCAGCTTTTGGGTTTTTACCAATGGCAATTTCTACAAGTGCCGGTGCTGAAGTTCAAAGACCTCTAGCGACAGTCGTTATTGGAGGTTTAATTTCTGCCACAATCTTAACCATGGTAGTTATTCCAGTATTGTATGCTTGGTTTGAAACTAAGCGTAAAGTAAATATCAATAAAACTTTTATAGCAAGTGTTGCAACAATTCTATTTATTACAAGTACTACAGCACAATCACAACTTACTGTTGAACAAACTTATAATTTAGCTATAGAAAACAATTCGGACGTTAAGGCATCTCTACTTAAAATAGAAAAGAGTAAAACCTTAATTAATAGTGCTTTTAGCTTCGATAAAACTTCAATCTACTACGGCTATGACGAGAATAACCTTGCCATCAATAATAAACCAATTGGTGTTTTTGGTATTTCTCAAGATTTTAAATTTCCTACTATCTATTTTAAAGAAAAGAATGCTTACGCAAGCAAAGCAAATTTAGAGCAAATAACTCATGATGTCTTAATACTTAAAATGAAACAAGACGTTTATTCTAAGTATTACCAGTTAATTTATGCTAAAAATAAAGCAAAAACTTATAAATATATAGATAGTCTTTATGACGACTTTGCAAGTAAGTCTAAACGTCGTTTTGAACTTGGTGAAACCAATTATTTAGAGATGATTACTGCAAAATCTAAACAGAAACAAATTAAAACTTTATATAAGTCAGCGCTTAATGAAGTTAAGTACATAAGGGAGCAGCTCATAGGAATTGTGCAAGTAGATAGTATTAAAATCATAGATGAACAACTAAAGCCTCTTATACTGAAATCAGTTACAACCCAAAACAATATTGGGATCCAATTTTACGAAGAAGCAAAAAATTATCAAAATAAATTGTATCAACTAGAAAAACAAAACCTATTACTACCAGACATTAGTTTTGAATATTTTCAAGGGACAAATAATCAACTGAATGATAATTTAAGAGGTTACCAAATAGGGTTAAAAATACCTCTACTTTTTTCTGGCAACAGTTCAAAAATAAAAGTGTCAAAAATAGCTAGAGATATTATTAAAGAAGAACAAACAGACTATAAATTAAAATTAGAAGCAAAGCAAAAGTCTCTCTTAGCAACTTTAGCCCAATATAAGGACAACATTAGTTATTATAACAATGAAGGTAAACTATTAAAAATGGAAATCATTAAAACTGCTAACAGAACATTCAAAGAAGGTGAAATCGACTTCTTTCAATATATACAAAGCCTAGAAACCGCCATTGAGATTGAGTTATCCTACTTAAAAGATTTAAATACATACAACCAAACTGTAATACAAATTAACTATCTAACATTAAATATTCACTAAAATGAAATATAAATATCTCTTAATATTCCTTTACTTTTTAGCGTGTGGAAGTAATGAGGAAAAGAAAAGTTCAACCAGTAATAAGAATATAGAAAATACCAATATAACTGTTAGCAAAACAACATTCCAAAGCCAAAAGATGAAACTAGACAGCTTAAGAGAATATGTGTTTTCAAAAACTATAGAAATTAATGGAATGATAGATGTTCCGCCGAAGAATAAAGCTATAATAACCTCTTTTGTTGGAGGCTATGTTTCTCATTCGCCCCTACTGGTTGGAGATAAGGTGCAAAAAGGACAGCACTTGATAAGTCTTAAAAACCCTGAATTCATAGAAATGCAACAGCACTATTTGGAAATCTCAGAACAGCTGAACTTTTTGAAAAATGAGTTTGAAAGACAACAGGCACTTTACAACGAGAATATATCTTCTAAGAAAAATTACCTTAAGGCAGAGAGCAACTATAAAAGTCGTTTAGCCACTTATAATGGATTAAGAAAAAAATTACAATTGATGAATATTAATCCATTAACTGTAGAGCAAGGCAAATTAACCTCCACAATACACCTATATGCTCCAATTGATGGTAATGTTACGCAACTAAAAATTAGTAATGGATCTTTTGTTGAACCGAATGATATTATTCTTGAGATTATTAATACCGATCATATTCATATTGAGTTATTAGCTTTTGAAAAGGATATTATGCGCATTAAAAAAGGACAACAAATACAATTTAAAATTCCAGAAGCTTCAAATGAAACTTATAATGCAATCGTACATTTAGTAGGTACAACGATAGATAAAAATACAAGAAGAGTTCAAGTACATGGACATGTTAATACAGAGAAAACTAAGTTTTTGGTAGGTATGTACGTTGAGGCCAAAATTCTTGTGGAACCTAGAATTGCTTTTGGAATATCAAATGAAGCAATTACTAATATTAATGACAAAAATTATGTGTTAACGTTAGAGAAACATCATAAGGAAAACTATAGTTTTATCAAAACAGAAGTTGAAATTGGTCAGCAAAACAAAGATTTCGTAGAAATTTTAAACGTAAATGTTGTGGATCATAAATCTATCCTTGTTGAAGGAGTAAATACAATTTTAGAAGGTGGGAAAGACTAAAAAAGTGCTATAACCTAATGACCCATATAATATCAGGGCTTATAAACGAAATAAATATAAATTTTATTTACTGATAAGGCTAATTAAAAAGAGTAACCATCCAGCAACAAAAAACAACCCACCAATTGGTGTAATTGGCCCTAAAAATTTAAGTTTCTTTCCTTTTGAGCTACTAAAACATAACCCATAAATACTAAAAGAGAAAAGTATTACTCCAATTATAAAACACCAGATTATTGCATTGTAAAATTTTGCATTTATATCAAGGTTAAAGCCTAAAACTAATAATACAATAGCATGATACATTTGGTACTTCACTCCGATTTCAAAACTTTGTAATAACTCAGGCGTAAACACTTGTTTTAATTTGTGGGCCCCAAAAGCTCCAAGAATTATGGATAGGCCACCGAATATGGCTCCAAAAATTAATGCTATTTCGTTCATTAGTCTTATTTATTTTGTGTTGAGATTTCTGCCTACTTAGGGATGAAAAAATTACCCTAAGGCCACATCTAGTGTCATCATTACAATAAAACCACCAATAAACCCAAGGGTTGCGACATCGGTATACTTATCGCGTTGGGTTTCTGGAATTACTTCTTCAACAACCACAAAAATCATTGCGCCTGCCGCAAATGCCAACGCATAAGGTAATATTGGTGTAAAAAAGGTAACTGCAACTGCACCAATAACCGCTGCTATCGGTTCTACTATAGCAGATAATTGCCCATACCAAAAACTCTTAAATTTGGTTGCACCTTGTCTACGCATTGGCATAGAAACCGCCAAACCTTCTGGGAAGTTTTGTATCGCAATACCCAAGGCTAAAGCAACTGCTCCACCAATAGTTGCTTCAGGTATGCCTGCCGCTACTCCACCAAATAACACACCAACAGCCAAACCTTCTGGGATATTGTGCAACGTTATGGCTAAGACCAAAAGGGTTGTTCTGTGCCAAGGTGTTTTAATACCTTCTTTCTCACTATCTTTAAAGTTAATGTGCAAATGCGGGAGTACTTTATCTAAGCCAAACAAAAATAAAGCTCCAAGTGCAAAACCTACGGCTGCAGGAATCACTTTTACAAAGCCTTCGCCAGGACTCATTTCTATACCAGGTGCTAATAAACTCCAAAAACTTGCTGCCACCATGACTCCGCCAGTAAACCCTAACATGCCATCGAGAACAGCTCTATTCATACCTCTAAAAAAGAAGACTAAAGACGCACCTGCAGCCGTTAATATCCATGTAAATAAAGAGGCATATAATGCACCTAATATTGGGTCAATGGATTCGAAATATTGAATGATACTTTCCATAACTTAGATTGATTTAACGTAGATATTATTGGTAATTGCCTTGGACATTACCATTATTTTAGTGTTTATTTTTAAACTCATTGAGTGGTCGAATTCTTCAATAGCTTCAACTTGTATCTGAGTTCCTATACCAATTTGATGTTTGTCTAAATACTTTAAAAATTCTGAAGAAGAGTCTATAACCCCAACACATGTGTATGAATTACCGATTTGAGCCTGAGACAACATAATTTTATTGGTGCGTTGTATTTGGCCATTTTCATCAGGAATGGGATCACCATGTGGATCATGTGTAGGGAAATCTAAAAACGCATCTAATTCGCTAATTAACTTTTGAGATTTAATATGCTCTAATTGCTCGGCAACATCATGAACTTCATCCCATGAAAAATTTAACTTATCAACCAAAAACACTTCCCAAAGCCTGTGTTTTCTAATAATGTAAACAGCAGCTTGTCTTCCTTTTTCAGTAAGATTAACACCTTTATACTTGATATAAGTAATGAGGTTCTTGTCTGCTAATTTCTTTAGCATATCTGTTACAGAAGATGCCTTGGCATCAATTTGCTTAGCAATAGCATTAGTGCTCACATCAGTACCACTAGACTGACTAATGTGGTAAATAGCCTTTAAATAATTCTCTTCTGTTAATGTGGTGAACATCTTAGTTCTCTTTTAATATGTCTCGCATTTCTTTTGGTGATAAATACCAATAATAACGCTCTACTATATTGAAATCCTCATCTAAAAATACAGTTGCTGGTAATTCTAATTCTTCATTTTCTCTACCAGCCAAATATTCAGGAATTTGATGGTATGGATTTCGTTTTTTCCCAACGTTAGCATTTATAAAGCGTTTTCCACCAAACTCTATCTCATCTGTAGATTCTACATTGAACTTTACGGCGTAATACTCTGCATTTAATGTTTCAATAATGTCTGGTTTAGAATAAGCGGATTGCTCCATTTTTTTACAGTAAACACACCAATCCGCATAAAAATGAATAATGACCTTTTTAGGCGCATTAGCCAAAGCAGTTTCAAGCTCTTCAAACGTCAACCAATGGACTTCTTCCTTTGGTAAAGCATTTAAAAGCAAAACGGATAATATGACTACAAGCAGATGTCTCATTAATTGCGTTTTCCTATTTTAAGTCCTATAAAAAATGTTCTTGGTAATGCTGGACCATAGACATAATCTGAATCTCTTGTTGGACCAACTTCAAAATCATCCTGAAAACTATTGAATATATTCTTTACTCCAACGTTTAAAGTTAATTGAAAATCATCAGATACCTCAAATCGCTTTTCAGCATTAATATTAACGTCAAAAAACGCATCACTTTCATTTAAGCTTAAAAAGCCTGACTCGCTAATTACTCTTGGCACAATCATACTTCCCGTATAGGTACCTGTAAGTGATATATTGAAGGCATCACTTGGTGTCCAATTGGTATTTAAATAGCCATAAAAATTGGGGTTTCTCGTAAACTCAGATACTACAATGTCTTGTTCATCTGGATTACTTCCATCAGCTTCGAACAGCACTTGGGCTTCATCATACTCAGAGCGCTGCACAGTTGCACCTAGCTGAAATAACCATTTTTTCGAAGGTGAAAACCCAAATTCAATATTAGACCCATAAACTGCGGCACCTTCACCATTTCTAACCTCTTCAACTATAGAACCATTTGGCAATTGCGCACCTGTGCTCACTAGTGTAAAAGGATCTTCTAGGCTTGTGTAAAATCCTTCCACTAATAAATTAACCTGCATGGTATTAATCTCTCTGGTATAATTGAATGATCCTGTAAATGCATTTGAAAACTCAGCGTCTAAATCTTCTGATAAAATCACAAACTGTGGTTCGCCACCTACAGAGGAAATATGCAAATCTTCATTAAATGCTTGTGGTGCTCTAAATCCTCTTGCATAGCCACCACGGAACTTTAAATTTTTGGAAAACTCGTAGGCTAAGGTAACTCTCGGATTTAATGCAGTTTGTGAGACATCTGAGTTTCTTTCAATATCACCAACCACATAATTTCCATCTACACTTACATGATCTAATCGAGACCCGATTAATGCAGAAAATTTTTGATTAGGTTTCCATTCATATTGCGCATACAAACCTGTAGCTCTGACATCTTGATCTACGCTTCTATTATAACCTAAAATAACATCGTCTGTGGTACTTATATTATATTCAACACCAGAAGTTAAGATATCATTTTCAAACTCTTTAGTATACTGAAAACCACTTGCTATCGCCAAGTCTTTAGTAATTCCGTAGGCATTGATTGCGGTCAATGTATCTTGAGCAGTCCTTCCACCTCCTAAACCGCCGTAATAACTATCTCTATTGGTATATTGCACAGAACTATATAAGGAGAAGAAGTCAGTGTTTTGTGCATTATGAAAATCATAACTTGCGCCAGCCATTATAGTATTATGTGTCAATTCCTCAGTAATGTCTGTGAGATGTGGCGGTAATTCTAATTGGTCTCCACCACGACGATATTCGTTCAAAACAGTAGCATCTAAAGTAATACGACTTCTATCTGTTGGTTTATAATAAGCCTTCGTCCCAAACGTGGTATTTCTAAGTTTAACAAGTTCTGTGAAACCGTCATCGTTGGCATCCCATGCATCCCTATTTCTATGTAATCCATAAAATGTAGCTCCGCTATTTAAATCATCAGACACTAAAGACGCATTAAAATTAAGCACTCTATCTGCAGCTTCACCATCAACTAAACCCAGATAACTACCAACTTCCCAAGTATTTAAAACCGGATCTTTAGTAATAATATTTACCGTACCTGCAATGGCGTTTGACCCAAATAATGCTGAACCACCACTACGAACAATTTCAACACGCTCAATGATCTGAGTAGGTATTTGTTCTAACCCATAAACACTATTAAGCGCACTAAAAACCGCACGACTATTTACAAGAATCTGAGAATAACTACCGTCTAAACCATTTAACCTAACTTGTGTAAAGCCACAATTTTGACAATTAGTTTCTACTCTAACACCAGGTGAATAGTTCAAAGTTTCTGAAATGGCTAAAGACTGGGTTGCTGAAATTAACTTATCACCAAGAGTATTTACTATAATAGGTGCTTCTTTTTTGTTAACTCTATTTCGCGTTGCACTAACCACAACCTCATCTAGTCCAAGTTGATCCTCAATTAACTCTATAACTATATTCGTTTTATTAGCATCTGTGATACTTACATTGTCACTTTTTGGTTTAAGACCTAGATACTTTACAGAAATATTATAATCACCGTATGGAAGACTAATTGTAAATTCACCGTCTTTATTAGTGTAACACTCATACACATCTGTTTTTAGTTTAAATTTTAATAAAGCAAAAGGTATGGGTTGATTTTCGTAGTGAATACGTCCTTTGATATTTTGATTTTGGGCAAATATTGTATTAATCGCAAGTAAAATAACAATAATAGATAATCTCATTTTCAATTTTTTTTGCAAATATAACTCTATTTTTAGATATGTCTAAAAATAATTATGTGTTATACTGAAAATTACTACTGTAGTTAGTATTTACTTAAATCCACGTTGTTTTTGGATATGGTCGTAAGCTTCTTGTACTTGTCTAAATTTCTCTTCTGCTCCTTCTTGATGTTCTTCTCCTAAATGACTTAAACGATCTGGATGATATTTCTTAGCCATTTTTCGATAGGCACGTTTGACTTCATCATCAGAAACATTTTTATCTATTTCTAAGATTTTATAAGCATTATTAGTTTCATCATAAAACATAGATTTAATACTCTCAAAATCCTTGCTACTAATACCTAAGTATCCAGACATGGTGTATATCTGTTTCAATTCAACCTCAGCAATATGTCCATCGGCTTTTGCAATACCAAATAAGAAGTGTAATAATTGTAAACGAGACGCATGGTCCATCATTTGTTTTATTTGCATACAAACCTGGCGCATAGAGATATTCTGCTTACTAACGCGTTTAAACAATTCAAATGCATGATTTGCCCGATCTACACCATACATGTTACGAAACTGTTGACGAACATAGTCTAATTCGCGTTTATCTTGTTTGCCATCTGCCTTAATAATTATAGAGGCCAAAATAAGAAGGCTAACCTCAAAATCACCCGATTGGGTTTTAGGTCTTCGATCTCTTCTGGTCTGTCTTGGACGCTCTCTGTAAGGATCTCTTCTAGATTTTTTTCTTGAAGGTCTATCACCTATTAATGCAGTGCCATCACCTGACATATTATCAACAAAACTGCCTAAGGCTATTCCTATAATAGCACCTATTGGACCTCCAAAAGACCAGCCAATAGCTCCACCAATCCACTTTGCAAAACTCATATTTTAACTATAGATTTTATGAATGCATAAATATACTATTAGTTAGTGTATTACTTAAGGTAATTGTTACACATTATATATCTTTGTGCTTTGTAAAACTGATAATTAAAAATATTAAATATGTATCCAGCGGAATTAGTAAAGCCAATGCGCGAAGATTTAACAAAAGTAGGTTTTGAAGAACTACATACTGTAGAAGCGGTTGACAGCGCGATTGCTAAAGAAGGTACAACGTTAGTAGTTGTAAATTCTGTTTGTGGCTGTGCAGCAAGAAATGCAAGACCAGGTGCTACTATGAGTTTAGAAAATGCTAAACGTCCTAATAATTTAGTGACTGTTTTTGCAGGTGTAGATAAAGACGCTACAAATAAAGCAAGAGAATATATGATTCCTTTTCCACCAAGTTCGCCAAGTATGGCATTATTTAAAGATGGTGAATTGGTTCATATGCTAGAGCGTCATCACATTGAGGGTCGCCCTGCAGAATTAATAGCAGAAAACCTTATGGATGCTTACAACGAGCATTGCTAAAAATCTTAATGAAAAAGAGAAATTAAAACCACGAATTAATTCGTGGTTTTTTTGTGCTTTTTATCCATTGATTTACATTTGCAACATGCAGAAACTATTAGCTTATCCACTGACTATAATCTATTTTATTTGTTTTGGACTAACCTTGGTTATATTTCATCCAATACAATGGGTTTGCAATAATATCTTCGGTTACAAAGCTCACAAAGTAAGTGTTGATTGCCTGCAGTTTTTTTTACTACGTTGTCTTAATATTTTAGGCACTAGGTTTACTTTTACTAACCCACACAACATTGAGAAAGGAACACCTCTAATTATCGTCTCCAATCATCAAAGTATGTATGATATTCCACCTCTTATATGGTATATGAGAAAGCACCATGTTAAGTTTATAAGTAAAAAAGAGCTTGGGAAAGGCATACCTAGTGTATCTTATAATTTAAGGCATGGAGGTTCAGTATTAATTGACAGAAAAGATGCTTTAGGCTCCATAAAAGCTATTGAAAATTTTGCAAAACGCGTCTCAAAAAATAATTGGGCAGCTGTTATTTTTCCAGAAGGTACCAGAAGCAGAGATGGCAATCCTAAGCCATTTAAAACAAGAGGTTTATTATCCATGATTGAACATGCGCCCAATGCGTTGATTGTTCCAGTTACCATCAATAATTCCTGGAAAACATTAAGATATGGAAAATTTCCTATGGGTTTAGGTGCAAATATTACTTACTCAGTTCACAAACCAATACCTATTGATGAGTATGAGGATAAAAACGAACTCGTTAAAATTGTTGAAGCTCAGGTAAAGCGTAGTATAGTAGTATGACCAAAAACCAGCTGATAGAAACTACCATCGCATTTGTAAAGCAAGAATTACACAATGCTGAAGGTGGACACGATTGGTTTCATACACAAAGAGTTTATAACAATGCTAAGCTTATTTCTAAAAGTGAAGATGTTGACGTAACCGTTGTTTCTTTAGCAGCATTACTACATGATATTGCAGATTCTAAATTTCACAATGGTGACGAAACCATAGGTCCAAGAAAAGCAAGTGAATTTCTTCTCAAACAAAATGTAGATAGTATCATTATAGAACATGTGACAAATATTATTGAACACATGTCTTTTAAAAACTCTTTTGACTTAAATACTTCTTTTATTTCAAAGGAAATGGAAGTTGTTCAAGATGCAGACCGATTAGATGCTATAGGTGCCATTGGTATCGCGAGATGTTTTAATTATGGTGGGTTTAAAAACAGAGCACTTTATCATCCGGATATAGCGCCAAACCTAAATATGACAAAAGAAGAGTATAAGTTAGCTAAAGCGCCTACTATTAATCACTTCTACGAGAAATTACTCTTACTTAAAGATCAAATGAATACCAAAACAGGTAAGCGCATAGCTGCATCAAGACATAAATATATGGAAGACTTTCTCGATCAATTTTATGCTGAGTGGAACGGTGAAAAGTAATTACTTTGTTATGCTTCTAACATTCATAACAAATACTTATTGCACCACTAACTTCAACTCACTTCTATATTTTGAAGCACTTTTACCGGTAAATTCTTTAAATAACTTATTAAAATGCGAAAAGTTATTAAAGCCACATTCATAGCTGATGTCAGTAATACTCATTTGGCTTTCTGACAAGAGCTTAGTAGCATGTACTACACGGTATTCATTAACCAACTTAGTAAATGTTTTACCTGTTACTTTTTTAAAGTATCTACAAAACGCTGGCACCGTCATACTAACCTCATCAGCAATGTCGTCTAGAGTTATATGCTCTTTAAAATTGTCATTAATATGTGCAAAAATCTTATCTATTTTGGCACTGTCTTGCGGTTGCGTTTCAAAGGTGTAACCATCAGCATTTAAAATGGTGTAATCGTCAGTTTTAGACAAACTATGTAGAATTTCTAAAAGCACTAAAATCTTTTTAAACCCTTTTTTTTCAGGAAGTTTCGAAATCTTTTGCCCTAACTTTTGCTTGGTTTTAATTCCAAATAACAATCCGTTCTTGGCGCGATCAAATAAATTATTAATAGTTTCCATTTCTGGAGCACTAAAAAATTGTTCACCTAAAAAGTCTGGTCTAAATTGTACTATAGTCTCGGAACCGTTAACAGTAAGTCTATCTGTAAAACCATGATGCGGGAGATTAGACCCAATTAATAAAAGTTGACTATTATTAAAATAAGATAAATGATTGCCTATATGACGTTTTCCTTTTCCTTTGTTTACATAAACCAGCTCAAGCTCCGGATGGAAATGCCAAAACGGTTTGTTCTCACCAATGTAAGCTTCGTTTTTAATGACCCGTAAAGAACTACCAAATTCAGGACTTATCTTCTCTAAAGTAGGTTTTCTTGTTTTCATAAAAAATAGCAACAACGCAAAGATACTTCTAAATAGAAATTGAATTCTATTTACAATTATCTCTAATATACACTAAATTATCATTATTATATGTTAATTATTTGTAAAGGGTTAATATAGCATATAAATAAGCCAATATTCTTGTTCTATGCATGAATAAGAAGCGTTAATTTTGTTCTGTAAGTTTATTTAAACTGATTTTATGTTGCTCTTGGCAGAAGGATAAGAAAGAACAATAGAGCAAAAACACACATTAGAATATAAATTTGTTGTTTATATATTAGTTATTTATTTAGTTATAAAATGGGCCTTACGGCCCATTTTATTTTTACCCTTATTTTAATTCCTTTTTCTTTATTAACCATTTTATAGCAGCAAGCTTAAGATATACGATTGAAAAGTTCAAATACTTATTAACTATTGTATTGTCATTTACCTCAATTGTATTCTATTTTAACTAATTATTCAGAAAATATCTTTAATTATGTTAATTTAGAACATATATATGCCAAAACTGATGTTTTTCAGCTCATATTCTCATTATAATTTTGTCCCGTTGAATTAGAACAACCATTTCTTAAAACAAGAATAAATTGTTCATAAAACGTATTGAAAATGAAAAAAACAGTAAACAAAATTTTAGTAGTTGCATTAATGTTAGGAACATTAAGCGCAGGAGCAAACACAAGATTTGATGGTGGTGTTTCTAAAAATTCTAAACTTATTAATAAAGGAAGCCATATCATAATTACAGACCATAACGGCACTGTACTTTACAGTGGTGAATTAAAAACTAGTAATGACCTTACTAAGATCTATGATTTTTCTCATCTAAAAAATGGGATTTATTCAATTGAGATTAGTAAAGGATATGAAATTGAACTTACCTCTATAGAGATTAAAAATCAAATGGTTAAGCATCTGCCTGAAAGTAAAATCAAACTATTTAAACCAGTTGTAAGAACTGAAGAGAATAAAATAATCATCTCTAAAATAGCAACTGGCACTAAAGCAATGTCGGTTAAGCTTTATTTTGAAGATGAATTAATCTATGAAGACACTGTTAAAGGAGATGCTGTTTTAAACAGAGTTTACCAACTTGATAACATAAAAAGAGGATCTTACACTGCTGTTATTACATCCGATGAAAGAGTGTACAAAGAAAACTTTGAAATTTAATAACCTATTTAAAACTAAACAAAAAACATCAAGATATGTTTGGTGACACATCTTGATGTTTACCTGTGTAAACGTAATAATATTTTAAATCCGTTTGTAAATATTGCATATATTTTTGTTAATATACTTGTTTACAGGTGTTTAAATATTTTTAAAATTTGTAAAAAATAGAATTATGAAAACTAAGTATGCCCTTATCTTAATTTTTAGTCCAATGCTACTATTACTTTTATTGGTACTAAGTCCATTTTACGCATTACATAGACTTATTGATGAAAGATCTTATGATACATCCAATGTAGATGTTGAAATGGAAATGACTTGCTAATACCTAATTTCACTACTTTCCAGGAAAATCAGCCTTACGTTTTTCTAAGAATGCGGTAGTACCCTCTTTAAAGTCTTCGGTTCCAAAACAGTTACCGAAAGCTTCAATTTCTATATCATAGCCATTGATGCCATCTTTGTAATTAGCATTTATTGCATTGATGGCTTGCGATATAGCCACTGATGAATTGCGTATTATTTTTGATGCTATCTTATAACAAAGTGGTAACAACTCAGTTTGTTCTACAACATGATTTACTAGACCATAGTGTAACGCTTGCTGAGCATCTATCATACCAGCAGTCATTACCATTTCCATCGCTCTACCTTTACCAATAAGTTGCGGTAAACGCTGCGTACCTCCGTATCCTGGAATAACCCCAAGCGAGGTTTCTGGTAATCCCATTTTGGCATTAGAAGAAGCCACTCTAAAATGACAAGACATTGCTAATTCTAATCCACCTCCAAGAGCAAAACCATTGACAGCAGCAATAATTGGTGTGCTGAGATTTTCAGCAAAATCGAACAATAATTCTTGACCTTTTGCTGCAAGTTTTCCGCCTTCTTCAACGTTAAAATCGGCAAACTCACTAATATCTGCACCAGCAACAAATGCCTTTTCCCCACTACCAATTAGAACAATTACTTTTGTATCTGCATCATTATTTGCAGCGTCAAGAGCGTCATGTAGCTCACTTATGGTTTCTTTATTTAAAGCATTGAGCTTTTTTGGTCTATTTATAGTAATTGTGGTGATGCCATTTTCAAATTCTGAAAGGATGTTGTTGTAAGACATATAGTTTGTTGTTTTGTTGTGAGATTCCTGCCTTTGCAGGAATAGTAGTTATTTTTTAGGAAAGGTAACTGTAAAAGTAGTACCTTTATATTCTTCTGAGGTAAAGGTAATACTTCCATTAAAGGTTTCCACAATATTTTTTACCATTGCCAATCCAAGTCCCATACCACTAGTCTTTGTAGTGAATTTTGGTTCGAAGATTTTTGGTTTTGTATCATCTGAAATTCCAACGCCATTATCTTCAACTGTAATTTTAACTAAATCATTCTCAGAAAACACCTTGACTTTTATTCTTGGATCAATTTTATCATTTGGCATGGCTTGTATACCATTTTTCACCAAATTGGTTACCACTCTAATCAGTTGTGTTCTATCAAACTTTGCAATGATTTCATCTTCCAAGGCTTCATAAGAGATATAATGCTCATTAAATATGTCTAAAGCCAATCTTACAATATAAACTACGTTTAACTCTTCACTTTTTTGCGCTGGCATTTTTGCAAAATTAGAAAATGCAGAAGCTATAGAGCTCATGGTATCTATTTGTTGAATTAAAGTGTTGCTATACTCTTCAACTTTTTGATGAATATTGTCATCTTCTGGATTAAACTTTCTTTGAAAACTCTGCACACTTAATCGCATTGGTGTCAATGGGTTTTTGATTTCATGCGCAACTTGCTTAGCCATTTCTCGCCATGCTTGCTCTCGCTCGCTAGTAGCTAATTCTACGGCACTCGCTTCAAGCTCATCTATCATACTATTGTATGAATTTACTAAAGTTTCTATTTCTTCACTTGTTGACTCGATTTGAATTTTCGTGTTTCGTTTTTCAAGTCGTATTTCATTCATCTTATCACTAATAGTTTTTAGCGACTTTGTGATATATTTAGAAATAAAATACGCAAATACAATTGCCGCCAAAATCATTGCTAAATAGGCATAGCCTAAGCGCAATAAGAATTCATTCAATTCCTTATTTAAAAAATCATCGTTTTCTAGATAAGGTAAATTTAGAATAGCTAAGTTTTTAAATTTTTCATCTGTGATGTATGAATAAGACGACTGGAAGACTTGTCCATTTTCATTTGTTTTAATAACATGACGATGCTCAACGGTATTTGATAATGCGTTTAATATTTCAGCATCTAGACATTGCTCAGTAGTATCTCTTTGTATGGTTCTTTTAGAGGATTTTAAAAGTTGACCTTCAAGATCATAAAGGTTAATCTGCAGACTATGAATGGCATCTATTTCAAAAATGGCCTCTCTAAAAATAAGTGGGATATTTTCTGTAGTTACTGGATATGTTGTTTTCTGAATCGTCGAGCTGATACTCTTTCGGATGGCTTTTTCCTTACGTTCTAATCGCTCCCTATGATAATCCTTTGCTTCCTCATTATACTGGTATATGGTAACAGCGGCAATTAGAACCGAAGCTAACAGTACCAAAAGAATCATGGCAATGAATATTCTAGACCTTAAGGATAGTTTTTTTAGCTTCATTTAGGATTTATAATGCTTTAAATATAGCAATAATCGCACCAAAAGTGCTTCGCACAAAACTCAAACTTCAAAAATTAAATTACAATCTGAAGTGTTTAGAAGTTGAAATTTTAAGGTTATGCTTCTGGATTTTTAGCTCTTATATTCTTGTACAGTCTGAAACCTAGCATTAAAAGAATTCCTAATACTATAATACCAATAACTCCAAAAATCCAATTGAGAGCACTTTTTAAAATCACTAAAAACACCACAGCAAACAAAATAAAAGTTGCGCCTTCATTCCACATTCTCATGTAATTTGAAGACACTTTAATCTCATCGCGTTGCAACTGTTTATAATACACATGTGTCTTAAATTGATAAAGGAATAATAAAACCACGAAAGTTAGTTTTACATGCATCCATCCTTCTTCTAACCATGTCGGAACCAAAATCAATAACCAAATAGCAAATATGGTTGCTAAAACTGCTGATGGCCATGTAATGATAAACCATAAACGCTTGGCCATAAGTTTTAATTGCTTTCCTAATATTTCCTTTTCTGGTGATGGTTTATGAAAGGCTTCAATTTGATACACAAATAATCTTGGTATATAAAACAAACCTGCAAACCATGTGATCACAAAAATTAAGTGTAACGCTTTTATATATGAATAGGTCATTATTCCTCAATAAATAAATAATCCAACTTGTTTGAATTGAACGCTGTATTAAACGCTTTCACCTCATCATTTAAGATGGTATTAAACACTGATAATTCCTTTTCTATCTTAGCAGTTAATTCATTTTTAACGGCGATGTCTTGTGCTGTAGGTGCAAAATCTCCCATGCTTACAAGAGAATTTAAATGCCCTAATTTATTGGTTAACCTAATCGGGAAATTTAAAGGGTCTTGACCACTTCTGTTTTTGGTTTGATATAGCGCTTTTTCAATTTCTGAAAGTTGATCTTGCAGTGTTTTTGCTTTTTCAACCAATTCTTTCACACTTTCGTCATCTTTATATTGCTTTTGAAAAGCAGATAGTTGCTTATTAATTTTTCTAATCTTCTTAATAGATTTATGAGCTTCATCCATGGTTTCATTCACATCTTTAATGAATTGAAATTGTGCCTCCATGTCTGCTAAAGTGCTTTCTGCTCTTGGGTCAGCCAAAATTGTAAAATTTTGAGTTTGTGTTTCTCCATTTACATTTAAACTCACTTTATATTCACCTGGAATGGCTCTCGGGCCTTGCAAACTTGCCCACCATAAAATCATACCTTCAAGTCGTTCTGCGCCATCATAAGTCATATTCCACACAAATTGATTGGCACCTTTTTTTACTTCAAGTTTATTCTTTTTATCATCAGTTGAAAAGGTCTTAATGGTATCACCTTTCACATCAAAATAAGTTAACGATACCTTATCGTCATCCTTAAAATCTTTCAAATTAAAATATGTCATGACACCATTAGGATGATTGGTGCCAGACGTTTTGCTTCCTTCAAAACTACCACCACGCATTCTATAAGTATCTTTTGGTTTAAAAAGCACATCCTTACTTAAATCTGCATCGAATAATTGATGTATTACTGTTAAATCGTCAATCATCCAAAGGCTACGACCTTGAGTCGCTACAATTAAATTATTGTCTTTTATAGTCACGTCTGTAATTGGTACAATTGGTAAATTTAACTGAAATGGTTTCCAATCTTTACCATCATTAAATGAGATGTACATACCTGTTTCTGTACCAGCATATAACAGCCCTTTTCGTTTTGGGTCTTCTCTCAGAACTCTAGTAAAATGCTCTTCATTAATACCGTTTGTAATTTTTTTCCATGTTTTGCCATAATCTGTAGTTTTGTATAAATACGGTGCAAAATCTCCTGTTTTATACTTTGTGCCAGCCACATAGCAAGTACCTTCATCAAAAACACTTGGCTCAATACTATTAATCATCATCCATTCTGGCATACCTTTGGGCGTAACATTATCCCAAGTCTTTCCTCCATCTTGTGTTACATGAATTAGTCCATCATCACTACCAACCCAAAGCAAACCTTCTTTCAAAGCAGATTCTTGGGCCGCGAAAATGGTACAATAATACTCTACCGATGTATTGTCTTGTGTTATTGGTCCACCAGAAGATTTCAACTTTTCTGGATCATTACGTGTTAAATCTGGACTGATAATATCCCAAGACTGTCCTTCATTTTCAGTAACATGTACATGTTGAGAAAAGGTATATAACCTATCTGGATTATGCTTTGAAAAAATGATAGGGAAATTCCATTGAAAGCGATATTTCATGCCTTCTGCGCCATGACCCATTGGGTTGTCTGGCCAAACATTTATGGCTCTAACAGTTCCTGTCTTATGATTCACTCTAGTTAAAAACCCGTCATAACTTCCTCCATACACAATATCATTATCGTCTGGATCAATGGCTATATGTGCTGATTCTCCACCAGCTGTACTTTCCCAATCGTCTTCAGTAATTGAATAGCGGTCTGTTCTATGTGGAATTCTAATGGTTGAATTGTCTTGTTGTGCTACATAAATTCGATATGGAAAAGCATTATCAGTCGTCACTCTATAAAACTGTGATGTTGGTTGATTATGGTAGGTGCTCCAGGTTTCTCCACCATCATAAGTCACTTGTGCTCCACCATCATCGCCAATAATCATTCGCTTCGGATTTTCTGGTGCTATCCATAAATCGTGATGATCACCATGTGGTGCATTATACGTGCTAAATGAAGATCCTCCGTTGGTACTTTTATGGTATCTTACATTAAGGACATAAACCGTATTCACATCTTCGGTATCAGCATAAACTCTAGTATAATACCACGCACGTTGGCGCAACTTACGTTCGCTATTGACTTGCTTCCAAGTTTCTCCACCATCTTCACTTCTGTATAAACCACCTTTATCTTTATTTTCAACTATTGCCCACACACGTTGATTATTTACCGGCGAAACCGTAACACCAATAATCCCTAAAATACCGTCAGGGAAACCATCCTTTTCAGATATTTCTATCCAAGTTTCACCACTATCAGTACTTTTCCATAAAGCTGAACCTTCTCCACCAGAACTTAAACTGTAAGGTGTACGTTGTACGCGCCAAGTAGACGCATATAAAATTCTTGGGTTTGTTGGGTCAATAATTAAGTCAACTACACCAGCATGCTCATTAGAAAACAACACCTTTTTCCATGACTTTCCTCCATCAATACTTTTATAAACTCCACGTTCTTGTGTCGGTTTATAAATATTACCTAAAACACCAGCATATACAATATTATGATTGGTTGGGTGAATTGCAATACGTGGTACATGTCTAGATTTTGATAATCCTGAAGCAGTCCATGTTTTACCAGCGTCTTCACTTTTCCAAATACCATATCCAGAAGACACATTTCCTCTAACTGTTTTTTCACCACCACCAACATAAATCACATTAGGGTCACTTTTAGACACTGCAATAGAGCCTATACTTCCACCGAAAAATCCATCAGAAATATTTTCCCATTGACGACCTCCATTGGTAGTTTTCCAGATGCCTCCACCAGTAGAACCAAAATAGAATAAATTAGGTTGGTTTGGGACACCTGTTACAGCAGCAGATCTTCCACCTCTAAATGGCCCGACTAATCGATAATCTAAGGCTTCATAATTTGATTCATCAAAAGATTGGGCGTTAATTTCTAGACAGAAAAAAGATAGCACGAATGCTAAATACATGTAATTCTTCATCTTCAGTTTTGGTTAGTTATTTCATCCTAAAATTAAGGATTATAAATTAGTCTATTTCTTTTGGCAACAAATTTAACTTTACCTCACGGTGCAAAAAGTAAACGGTTACAAGCGTAGCTATAACATCTGAAATTGGAAAAGACATCCAAACACCAAGCTCACCATAAAACTTAGGCAAAATAAATATTAGCGGTATGAAAAATATGCCTTGTCTTAATAAGGTGAGAAGCAACGCTGGCTTTGCCTTTCCGATAGCCTGAAAATACGCAGCTCCAATTAATTGAATACCAATAATTGGGGTCACAGCAAATACCCAGCGCATTGCTGGCGGTGTTTTTTCTAACACCTCAGTATCTGTAGTAAAAAGACTTGTAATTGCCTCTGGTAATAACATTAATAATGCAAATACAATACATGCTAATGCAATACCGTATTTAATAGCAGTCATTATGGTTTCTCTTACACGCTTATATTTTTCTGCACCATAATTAAACCCAGCAATTGGTAAAAATCCTTGTGTTATACCATATACTGGGAATAAAGCAAACATGATCATTCTACCTACAATTGCATAGGCAGTAACTGAAGTTTCTCCACCAAAATCAAATAAAATATTATTCATTAAAAGGTAAGTAACACTTACAACTGCCTGTCTTGCCAAGGTTACTAAACCTAAACTCGAGATCTCCTTAACAATCGGTAATTTTAACTTGTAGAAACAATCGGTAATTTTAAGTTCCGAGTTCTTAGAAAGAAAAAACCAAAATATAAAAGCCAGACAAAGGATATAAGAACCTGTGGTTGCCCAAGCTGCTCCATACATACCATATCCTAATATTTTGATAAATATATAGTCTAGCAATAAATTCCCAACAGAAGGAATCATCATAGCATACATAGCAAATTTCGGTTTTCCTTCTGCACGAATAACCGTATTTCCCATCATGCATAATGCCAAGAATGGAATACCATAAAGTACAATTACATAGTAAATCTTAGCAGGTTCGAAAATAGCACCTTTCCCACCAAAAGCCGGAATAATGCTATCCACAAATAACAATCCGGGAATGACTAGCGACACAGTTAATAATAACGTTAGTGTAATTTGATTGCCAAACGTGGTTAATGCCTTTTCTCTATTATTAGCACCTAAGGCTCTAGAAATAATTGAAGAACCACCAATACCAATTGCCATACCTAATGCTGCGATAAAAAAGGAAACTGGTAGTACTACATTTATGGCGGCTATGGCATTAGGACCAATCCAATTGCCAACAAATATCGTATCCACTAAGATGTTTAAGGACATTACCAATATACCTATCGATGCAGGCACTGCTTGTTTAATCAACAGTTTACCTATTGGTTGTGTTCCTAAATCTTGTGAAACTACTTTAGACATTAAACTGCTTCAGTTTTAGCAGTTGTCCATTCATCAATCATATTAACTACTACTTGAGCGAAGTCTTCTCTATCATTAAGGCATGGAATTACTGTAAATTCTTTTCCACCTACTTCATGAAAAATTTCTTCACCTTCCATTGCAATTTCTTCAAGGGTTTCCAAACAATCACTCACAAAAGCTGGCGTTACGATTGCCATTTTTTTGGTGCCTTCTTTACCCATTCTTTCTATTGTTCTGTCCGTGTATGGCTTTAACCATGGATCGAAACCAAGTCTCGATTGAAACGTTGTAGAATACGTTCCGTTTTTTAGTTTTAATTTTTTAGCAACTTTAACCGTAGTCAGTTCGCATTGATGGCGGTAACAGAATTCATGTTGCTTACTTCCCATTTTAAAACAACACTTTCCGTCCATTCTACAATTACCATTAGTAATATCGCTTTTTCTAATGTGCCTTTCCGGAACACCATGATAACTAAATAAGATATGTTCGTAATCTAAACCTTCTAATTTTTCTTGGATACTTCTAGACAATACTTCGATGTAGTCTTCACGATTATAAAATGCTGGTGTACGTGTTATTGTTACCTGAGGGAAAAACTCAGCTACCAACTCATCAACTTTAACATCAATAGTTTCAGTAGTTGCCATTGCAAACTGTGGATAAAGTGGTATTGTTTTAATTTCTGTACAACCTTTGTCTACCAATTCTTGTAAGCCTTTTTTTAAGGACATACTACCATAACGCATGGCAAGTGCCACAGGATAATCTACCTTTTCTTGTATTTTCACCTGTAGTCGTTCAGATAAGACAATTAATGGTGATCCTTCTTCCCACCATATTTTTTTATAAGCCTTTGCAGATGCTTTTGGTCTTGTATTTAAAATGATTCCTTTTACCAGAAGTGTACGAGCCCAAAGTGGCACATCTATAACACGCTCATCCATTAAGAATTCACCCAAATACTTCTTAACATCTTTTGGGTTTGGACTATCTGGTGATCCTAAATTAACTAGTAATATTCCTTTTGACATAACATTTTATAACTAAAACAAAAATACAACTCTAATCGCAATACCTAAAAGCATGAAGTATTAGTTTTATTTATAATAGTATCACAATAATAATTCTAGGATTATTATGTTATAATCTATATTTCAATAGACATGTTTTTAACGAGTTTTAACGTTTAAACATGACATTTTGAATGATTTGAATATATTTACGAGTAGATTATCTATTAGAAAATGAAAAACATCTTTTTAGCCCTAATATTTGCAGTCTCTGCAACCTCATTAGCTCAACAGAAATATCAAAGTTTACTTTGGGAAATAACCGGCAATGGTCTTGAAAAACCATCTTATTTATATGGTACAATGCATGTAAGTAAAAAAGTCGCTTTTAGATTAGATGACGTCTTTTATGAATCTTTAAATAAAAGTGATTGTATTGCTTTAGAGTCTGACCCAATATCCTGGCCAGCATTCAACTATGAAATGATGCTAAATGAAATGGCCTATTACAAAAATTATAGAGCGGATATTTACACTAATCTCTTTAAACTAACTCATCCTGAAGAAATGGCTGTGAGAGCTTCTGTTAGAATGGATAATGGTGCTGTTAATGCTTATTTATATAGAAAGAATAACGCAACAGATAATTTTGAAGAGGAGACTTACCTTGATATGTTTATTTATCAAGCCGGCAAAAAAAATAATAAAGAAATTTACGGTTTAGAGGATTTAGCAGAATCGCGTTATCTAACAACAAAGGCAGCGTACAACATCAACAAAAAAGAAAAAGAACCTTGGTTACAAAAGTTATATTCTAAGGAGAATCCATATTTACTACAAGAGAATCTGTATAGAGATAGAAATCTAGATTTACTTGACTCAATCGGCGCTAGTGAAAACACTGAGTTTTACAGAGAGAACATGCTTTACATTCGAAACGAAAATATGGTGATTTCGTTAATTGAATTAATGCCTAAAAAATCTGTATTTGCTGGGGTTGGTGCTGCGCACTTACCAGGAGAAAAAGGTATGATAAATATGCTGAGAGAAAGAGGTTATACAGTTAAAGCACTGACCTCCGAACAGACTGATTACGGAAAAACTGAAAAAACGAAACTCGATAGCTTATTTGTAGATCCAATTCTGAAAAAACACAAAACTAATGATGGCTTTTTGACTCTAAACACTTATGACGAACTTAGGGAGTTTTCTTATGGCGGTCAGAAATATTATTTAGATCCAGACATGACTAATGGTGCTTATTTAACAGTAAACAGAATTAGTAGGTTTAAATATTTGCCCAATGAAAAAGACAATATCACATTACAAGATATTGACAATTTATTGTATGAGGATATTCCTGGAGATATCATTAAGAAAGAATCAATGACAAATCCTTATCCTGGAATAAGTATTGTAAATAAAACCAAAAAGGGAGAATTTCAGAAATATCATATTTACCAAACTCCACTAGAAATCATCATTATTAAATATGCAGGAAGAAGTGACTTTGTGTTAAACCACGCTGACAAGGTTTTTGAATCAATTACCTTAAAGACACCTACATCATCTCATGGACGTTTTATTGCACCAAACAAAAAGTTTGAGGTTAATTTCCCTGATTATAGGATAGCAAGTAACATGAATAATAATGGTAGTAAGTTATTGGAAGGATACGACAATGATGGCTATTATTTTGTGCAAGAAGCTCCGCTTCAAGATATATCTTATATAGAGGAAGATAGTTTTGAGGCAAAATATTTACATCATGCCTTTTACAAAGCATATAAGTTAAATGAAGCAAAAGGTGGATTTAAAGCAGGAACATACAGGACTTATGAGTCTCAAGCAACTTTAGACTCAACATCTAATAAATACTTATTTTTAAAAACGGTTGTTAAAGATGGTAGCTACTATTTATTAGGATACGTTGGTAATAATTCTGAAGATAAATCGACGTTTTTTAAATCGTTTAAATTCCATGAAACCAACTATGACGGTTTCAAAAAAGTTGTTGATACAACTCTACATTTTACAGTAAACACCATTGCAAAACCACCTTTACCTAATCCCTATTCTTATGGTGGTTATGGTAATGACGAGGACAAAGATTATGACGAAAAAATAAAATCAACCACTTATGCAACTAAGGCGAATGAACAGATAAAAATAACGCGAAAGAAATTTCATGACTTACAGATGTATCACAATATAGATAGCCTATGGAAGGGTCAAGAACGAAAAATTAATTTCTCAAATAGATACTATACGCCAGAAGAAACCTTTATCATCTCTAATCGTTCTAAATCCAAAAAAGATGATATTTACTATTATAACTTTACGTATTCTGACACCGGTAGTGTAAAACAAGTTTTGGTAAAAAACATACTTAAAGAAGGTGTTCTCTTTGAACTAAAAACACTTATTGATTCATTAGATGGACCATCTAAATTTGTGAAAGAGTTCTATGACTCGTTTACACCAAATGACACGTTATTAGGAAAATCAGTTCTTAATGATAAGACAGAGGAATTCTTTAAAGCTCTAAAAGCTAATGACAGCATTATTTTTGAAGATTATGAACGTGTTAAATTCAAAAAGGAAAATAGTAAAGATATTATTGCCATTTTAAAAGACTTTGAATTTAAGAAAGAGCGCTTAGATATTAAATCGCACCTTGTAGAACAACTTATTGAAATAGATCTTAAAAATAATCTGGATTTCATTAAGAAACTGTATTACGATAGCTATTCGGACCCAGATACTCAAAAATCAATTTTAAGAGGTTTATTTCAGTCAAAGAAAAAAGAGAATTACAGTATTGCCTTAGATTTGATGGAACGTGATTTGCCTTTAGGATCAGTAAATAATCTTTTTTCTAGTTATTACAAGAAAGATTCTTTACAGCTGAAAGCAGCACTATTCCCAAGATTATTAGAATACAGTTCTATAAACGAATACAAAAACTCAGTCTATAGCCTATTGTCTCGTTTAAAAGATAGCGGTTATGTAAAATCAAAAGTGTACAACAAGCACAAAAAGCAATTCATAAATGATGGTAAAGTTGAGGTTAAAAGAAAGTTAGGTAACAATAATCGTTATAACTACAATTCTTATTACAGCAATCTATCAGTATATATCAAACTGATTTTTCCTTACAGATCGGATAAAACAGCAAAGGATTTCTTTGAAAAATTACTGAATGTAGACGACACTCGTGCACTAGTTAACTACTATGTGTTATTAGCAAAAAACAATGAAGAAATTCCAGATGAACTTAAGGAAAAAATCCTCGAAGAAGAGAAAAATCAGTTCATGCTTTTAGAAGCATTAGCCGAAGCGAAATTATCTAAAAAGATAAAATCCTTGCAGATTGACCAACAACAATTCGCAAAATCTAAAATTCTATCTAAATCTAATTTTGAAAAGGAAAAGGACTCGATAAACTTTTTATTAAAACGCGATTTTGTAACCGATAAAGGCAAGAATGCTGTAATGTATTTCTTTAAGATTGAAAAGGAAAACGAATATTCTGGCAAAAAAGAATATTTACATTACATTTCCTTTATTAAGCCAAAAAAAGAAGGACAGCTTGTTGTTAAGGACTATAACATGTCTAGAAATTATGGCACAGAGATTGACAAAACTAGAGAGCTCGAAGAACAGTTAGAAGAAATTATTAACCTAGCCATTTACAAAGACCGAAAGCGCGTCTCTCCTAGTGGTAGAAATAATTATGATGATTATTATGGGTACTAGATTTTAACTCGCTGCGGTAATATATTTTTTAGGCGTTGTACCGAATTTCTTTTTAAAAGCTGATATAAAATGGCTAGCAGTGCTATAACCCACTTTTAATCCGACTTCATTTACGTTATGTTCGCCAGATTCTAAAAGTTTACGGGCTACTTCCATTTTATAATCAAATAGGAATCCATAAACTGTGTCGCCATATATTTGTTTGAAACCTTCTTTCAACTTCTTAAGGCTTAAATCTACCATTTGAGATAACTCCTTTAAAGTTGGTGGCTCAGCCATATTAGCTGTAATGATATCTTTTGCTTTTTTAAGTTTTGCTACATTAACCTCATCTACTAAAAATGGACATTGCTCAATGTCGGCATCTTCATTTCTATTAAAGTATAAACTCAAAAGTTCATATACTTTACCTTTAAAATACAATGGTTTAATTGAATTGTTAAGATTAAAACTAATCATTTGGTTAAGGACTACTGACATATACGGATTAATTTTTCCATCAGTATAATATTTCTTATCCTTATTATCTTCAGAAAGAAAAGTCACATAATTTGCATCTTGAGAAAACAAGCCATGAAACTTCTCTATAGATATAACAACAGATACTAACCAAGAGTGCGGTTGCAATTCTAAATGGATAGGTAAATCGCGTTGTGGATTATATAAAAGTAAAGATGTGTCTTCTTTTATATCTAATGTATAAGTGCCTTGATTAAAAACAAATACAGCCGATCCTTTTGTACAGAAATGAAATTGTATAAAGCTACTATCAATATCACGTTCTAAAATGGCAACGACATCATTATCATTTTTAGAAGTTAATACGAAAAAGCCATCCTCTAACAAGATTTCATCAAAAGTACCTTCAGCGACACTTTTTGAAGTCAATTTTTCTAGATTCATTTTGTTGTTATTTAGATTGGTTCTAAACAAATGGGTCAAAAACCCCTGAATTCACTATAAAAATATGACAAATATCATATTTTTATAAAAAATAACTCTAAAAAACCAGAAACGATACTTTAAGTTCTTCTAGCGTTATTTTTTTATCTGAGACAAAATTAAATTTGCCCTGTTAATTTCCAAGTCAGGTAAAACGAGCGAATGCAACATCATAAGAGTACACATTTTTACGCTATAGGTCTCAGCTATAAAAAAGCCGACGCCGAAGTGCGTGGTCATTTTAGTTTAAGTAACGAAGGTAAAAACAACGTTATGGTTCAAGCTAAAGCAAATGGCATTGAAAGTCTTATACTTATTTCTACCTGCAACAGAACTGAACTTTACGGTTTTGCAGAACATCCTTATCAGCTTATTCATTTGCTTTGTGAAAACACAAAAGGTACTGTTGAAGAATTTCAAGATGTAGCTTATGTCTACAAAAACAAAGAAGCTATTAACCATATGTTCAGAGTTGGTTCTGGACTTGACAGTCAAATTCTAGGTGATTTTGAAATTATTAGTCAATTAAAATCAGCAGCAAGAGTTTCAAAAATTGAAGGTTTACTCAACTCATTTACTGAGCGTTTAGTAAATTCTGTAATACAAGCTAGTAAACGAATTAAAAACGAAACAGAATTATCTTCTGGTGCGACATCGGTATCATTTGCTTCTGTGCAGTACATCATGAATTCTGTTGAGAATATTTCAGAAAAAAATATTTTACTTTTTGGTACCGGCAAAATTGGCAGAAATACTTGCGAAAATTTGGTGAAGCACACTAAGAACTCACACATTTCATTAATCAATAGAACCAAAGCAAAAGCAGAAGAAGTTGCTGGTAAGTTTAATGTACTCGTGAAAGACTTTGAAAATCTTGAAGACGAAATTAACAACTCTGATATCGTTATTGTTGCCACAGGTGCGCTTAATCCAACGGTATACAAATCTTTAATTACAACTAAAAAACCATTATTGGTTTTAGACTTATCTATTCCAAAGAATGTAAACGAAGATATTAAAGCATTACCAAATGTATCACTGATGCATATGGATGATTTAGCTAAAATCACTGATAACACACTAGAGAAACGTAAAGCATTTATACCTGACGCCGAACGAATTATCAGTGAAGTTATGGCAGAATTTAATGCTTGGTTAGATACTCTAAAATTTGTACCTACAATTCAAGCGATAAAGCATAAACTTACAGATATTAAAAATTCTGAACTCAATACACATCGCAAAAAAATAGCTGACTTTAACGAAGACCAAGCCGAATTGATTACAAATACGTTGATTCAAAAAATCACAAATCAATTTGCACATCACCTTAGAGAAGATAGTGACTCTTCGGACGAAAGTATTGAGCTTATCAAAAAAATATTCCAGTTAGAAACCACTGAAAATGTCTAAAGTAATTCGTATTGGCACACGCGATAGTCAACTCGCAATGTGGCAAGCAGAAACTGTCCAGGCGCAATTAGAGCGCTTAGGCCACAAAACTGTATTGGTACCTGTAAAATCCACAGGAGATTTAGTCTTAGATAAACCTTTGTATGAACTTGGCATTACTGGGATTTTTACAAAAACTTTAGACATCGCAATGCTTAATGAAGATATTGATATTGCGGTGCATTCTCTTAAAGATGTGCCTACAGTATTACCAAAAGGCATCGTACAAGCGGCAGTTTTAAAACGTGGCAATGTTAATGACGCATTGGTTTTTAAAAACAATGAAGAATTCCTCTCTGCAAAGGATGCTATTATAGCAACCGGTAGTTTAAGACGCAGAGCGCAATGGCTTAATCGCTATCCAACCCATACAGTTGTTGGCTTAAGAGGTAATGTAAATTCTAGACTTCAAAAATTAGAAGACAACGATTGGAATGCTGCAATATTTGCAGCTGCAGGCATCGGCAGACTTAATATAAGACCAGAAAATGCTATTAATTTGCATTGGATGATACCTGCGCCAGCACAAGGTGCTATTATGATTACGGCTCTAGAAAAGGATACCGAAATTTTAGAAATCTGTGCCGAAATTAATCATAAAGACACAGAGATTTCAACATCTATAGAACGTAAGTTCTTAAATAGACTAGAAGGTGGCTGTACAGCGCCAATTGGTGCTTTGGCATTTATTAAAAACGAAGAAGTTAATTTTAAAGGCATTCTTCTAAGTAAAGATGGCACAAAAAAGATTGAAGTTTCAAAAGTTGTCCCTTTAGGCAAGCATCACGATTTAGGTGAATTCTGTGCGGATTACATTATTAGCAAAGGCGGAAAAACACTTATTGACCAGCTACACAGAAGCGATAAAACAACCAATATCTATTCGACAAAAAAGTTGACGGATGACCAATTACAGTTGTTTCATAACGATGTAGTCGCAGAAAGTAATGATGCTATAAAAATCAGTCTGAATCGCATACCTAAAAGTGTTGTTAGAAATGAAATTGAAAACGTCATCATTACAAGTAAAAATGGTGTTGAAGCACTTTTAAACAACTTTTCAGCCACAGAATTACAATTCAAAAATATCTATTGTGTTGGACGACGCACCAAACGATTGATTGAAAACAGAATAGGAAAAGTAAAACATACTGAAGCTAATGCAGCTAAGCTTGTACAACATTTGATTGAATATTTAGAAGGTACAGAAGTTACATATTTTTGTAGCGATTTAAGATTAGATACTTTACCAAAAGTTTTAAGTGAAAACAATATTGTTGTGAATGAGGTTGAAGCCTATCAAACACGATATAACGCCGATAAAATTGAAGGTGATTTAAAAGGTGTAATGTTCTATAGCCCATCAACCGTAGAGAGTTTCTTAAAGCAAAATAAACCAAACGGCATTGCATTCTGTATAGGTGAAACTACTGCAAATGTTGCTAAGAATTATTTTGAAGAGGTTCGCATTGCAAAAGTACCAACTGTAGAAAGTGTTATTGAATTGGTCAACATGCGCTTCGCGCAATAGCTTAATCAGTAAAATTAAAAACAGCTAAAGGCTATACCAAAAAGCCAATAGCTAAAAGCCAACAGCTATAATGATAAAAAACGATTTATACTTAAGAGCATTAAAAGGAGAAACGGTTGAACGTCCACCAGTTTGGATGATGAGACAAGCCGGAAGATATCTGCCAGAGTTTATGGAGATAAAAGCTAAATATGATTTCTTTACACGTTGTCGTACACCAGAATTAGCGAGCGAAATCACAGTACAACCAATCCGTAGATATGGTATGGATGCTGCTATTTTATTCTCAGACATTTTGGTGATTCCTCAAGCTATGAATATTGAGGTAGAAATGAAGCCTAATTTCGGTCCGTATTTACCAAATCCTGTACGCTCGCAAAAAGATGTAGATAATGTTATCATTCCTGATGTTAATGTAGAGTTAGATTATGTTATGCAGGCCATCAAAGCAACTAAAGAATTGCTAAATGACGACATTCCGTTAATTGGTTTTGCTGGTTCACCTTGGACGATTCTTTGCTATTGTGTTCAAGGTCAAGGCAGTAAAAACTTTGATAAGGCTAAAGAATTTTGTTTTACAAATCCTGTTGCTGCTCATAATTTACTTCAAAAAATTACGGATACTACCATTGCGTATTTAAAAGCAAAAGTGGAAGCTGGCTGTAATGCAGTTCAAATTTTTGATTCTTGGGGTGGCATGTTGTCACCAGTAGATTATCAAGAATTTTCATGGCAATACATCAATCAAATTATTGAAGCTTTAAAAGATGACGCGCCAGTTATAGCATTTGGAAAAGGTTGTTGGTTTGCACTAGGGGAAATGGCGAAATCTAATGCCTCTGCACTAGGTATTGATTGGACATGCTCTGCTCGTAATGCACGTTATTTAACTGGCGGAAACATTACACTACAAGGTAATTTTGACCCGACACGATTATTTTCACCACCAGCTGAAATTAAAAAGATGGTTCACCAAATGATCAATGAATTTGGAAAAGACAAATACATTGTAAATTTAGGTCATGGAATATTACCTAATATTCCACTTGACAATGCAAAAGCATTTATTGATGCTGTTAAGGAATACGGTTCATAAGTTTTTATGACCAAAAGGTAACAGTTTGTCAGTTTATACGTCTAGATTTATATAGAAACATGTAATTACTATGGTCAGAGATATATTTAGAGGACTTCAAGTGTATAGTGGAGCCTATGGTTTAATTTCAAAATTAAAACTATGGAAGTACTTCGTGATTCCTATGATTATTAGCTTAGTTGTTTTTGTTTTCATATTTGTCTCTGCTTACGGACTTTCTGATAACCTAGGCGAATGGATTGGTGGAATTTGGCCATGGGATTTTGGTAAAGAAACCTTTACAGCTATATCTACATTTATAAGTGGCATAGTTATATTTGCATTAGGCCTTATAATGTACAAACACATCATAATGGCTTTGTCTACACCATTTATGAGTCCGGTTTCAGAAAAAATCGAAGCTTATTTTACAGGTAAGCCCGCCAAAAACTATATTAACACCTCATTCTCAAAGCAATTAGCTCGTGGTATTAGAATTAGTATTAGAAACCTATCTAAAGAATTGCTTTACACACTACCTATTCTATTATTAAAATTCATACCTATAATAAATATATTTTCAACAGCCTTACTGTTTTTAGTTCAAGCATATTATGCTGGTTTTAGTAATATGGATTATACACTTGAACGTCACTTTAAGTATCGTGAAAGTATCTCTTTTATTAGAAAAAATAGAGGTTTAGCAATAGGCAATGGTATTGGTTTCTTACTTTTACTTTTTATACCTGTCATTGGTGTTATCTTAGTACTTCCCTTATCAGTGACCTCAGCATCTGTAATTGCAGTTGATTTATTATTTGACGATGATGACGAAATAGGTTTTGAGCCTTTTGATAAAATAGAACTTAGTTAATGATTGCACAATTTGAAGGCTTTGAAATTAATCCAGTTCATAATGGAGATGCTTGGAAAATCTGTGATTTGTGTGTGGCAAATATTGACCGATTTAAACGTTATTTTCCAAAAACCTTAGAACAGAATCTCAACCCTACTTTATCTCAATTGTTTGTAGACAATAAAGTTAAAGCCTATGAAAACAAAGACGTCTTTCTTTACACATTAAAACACTCTGAAAGTCGCAAACTAGCAGGGCTTATCTATATAAAAGAACTCGACTGGGGCAAAAAACAAGGTGAGTTTGCCTACTGTTTGGGTTACACATTTAGTGGTAAAAAGTTAATGGCAAAAGCTATTAAAACACTATCAAAATATGCCTTTGAAAGCCTCGGACTAGAAGTGCTTCAAATTATTGTACATAAAGACAATATTTCTAGCGTTAATGTTGCAAAAATCAATAATTTTGAATGGCAAAGGACATTAAAAAAAGGCTACACACCACCAAACGAATCACCTCTAGACATGGAGTTATACGAACTTTATAAATCATAATTATTTTGAAAGATAAATTTTTCGATTATATACATCAACTTCAAGATGCTATCACTTCAAAGTTAGAAACGATTGATGGCAAAGCAACCTTTAAAGAAGACCTTTGGAAACGTCCCGAAGGTGGCGGTGGAAGAACTCGTGTTATTGAAAATGGACACGTTTTTGAAAAAGGAGGTGTAAATATCTCAGGTGTTCATGGTGCATTACCAGAAAGCATGCAAGCTTATTTTGGTGTTAAAGATGCCGATTTCTTTGCATGTGGCTTGAGCCTTGTATTACATCCAAAAAGTCCAATGGTACCAACGGTTCATGCAAATTGGCGCTATTTTGAAATGTATGACAAAGACGGAAATATCGTTGACCAATGGTTTGGTGGCGGACAAGATTTAACACCATACTATCTGTTTGAAGAAGATGCGACACATTTTCACGAGGTTTGTAAAACGGCTTGTGATAATCATAATCCAGAATTTTACTCAAAATATAAAGCTAGATGTGATGAGTATTTTTATAACTCGCACCGAAATGAAGCGCGCGGTATTGGCGGATTATTCTTTGATTACTGCAAAAAAACAGAAGACATGAGCATGGAAAACTGGTATGACTTTGTTACCGAAATTGGTGACAGTTTCTTAAATGCTTATGTACCTATTGTTGAAAAAAGAAAAGAGATACCATACACAGAAGCACAACGAAATTGGCAAGAAATTCGTCGTGGTCGTTATGTAGAATTTAATCTAGTACACGATAAAGGCACTTTATTTGGTTTAAAAACCAATGGTAGAATAGAAAGTATTTTAATGAGTTTACCACCACATGTACAATGGGTTTATGATCATCATCCTGAGAAAGGAAGTGCAGAGGAAAAGCTCGTTGAAGTATTAAGTAATCCTATTGATTGGGTTTAAGATTTGGATAAACAACTTATAACTTTGTACTTTTAACTTTTAACTTTTAATAATGTTCCCAATAAGAAGAAACCGAAGACTAAGAACAAGCGAAGCAATTAGAGGCTTAGTTAGAGAAACTATAATAACACCCAACGATTTTCTTGTGCCGCTTTTTGTAGTAGAAGGTAATGGTATAAAAGAAGAAATTGCTTCTATGCCAAACTACTATCGCTATAGTTTAGATTTACTTAAAGATGAAGTAAAACTATTGTGGAGTTTTGGCTTAAAATCGGTTTTACTTTTTGTAAAAGTGCCTGATAATTTAAAAGATAATAAGGGTACCGAAGCTTTAAATCCTAATGGATTAATGCAACGTGCCATTAAGACTGTTAAAGACGTTTGTCCGGATATGTTAGTGATGACAGATGTGGCTTTAGATCCATTTTCGTCTTATGGACATGATGGTATTATTGAAAACGGAAAAATCATAAACGACAGAACTGTTGAAGTATTAGCCGAAATGAGTATTTCTCACGCTGAAGCTGGTGCTGATTTTGTTGCACCTAGTGATATGATGGATGGTCGAATTTTGGGTATTAGAGAAGGTTTAGACCAATCTAATTTTACCGATGTTGGTATTATGAGTTATTCTGCCAAATACGCTTCTGCTTTTTATGGACCATTTAGAGATGCTTTAGATTCAGCACCTGTAGATATGATTGATGTTCCTAAAGACAAAAAGACCTATCAAATGGATTACGCTAATAGAGATGAAGCCATTAGAGAAACTGAAATGGACATTAATGAAGGTGCCGATATTGTTATGGTAAAACCAGGCTTAAGTTATCTTGACATTGTTAGAGATATTAGAAATAATTTTGAAATCCCAATAGCTGTTTACCAAGTATCAGGTGAATATGCAATGCTTAAAGCTGCCGCTGAAAAAGGTTGGTTAGATCATGACACTGTAATGTTGGAACAAATCACCTCTATTAAGCGCGCTGGTGCAGATATTATAGCGAGCTATTTTGCTAAGGATGTGGTTAAATTGCTTAACAGCTAATCATCATATAAATATATCTGTCCGAGCTTTCTATAGTCTTCGGAGGTTACGATTTCACCGGAAACTGGCTCTTCTATATCGAGATATTCAGTGTTTTCGAAATCTACTGATTGTGCTTTAAAGTAGACCATTTTCCCAAATTTGACCTCGAGAATCAAACCTGGCAAACCATTATAGCCATGTGGCCCATGCTCTACAGGTATTTGAGATGTATACCATACTTCTGAATTAGAATCTTCTACCAAATTAGCCTTTATACATTTGTAACCCAATATCTCTTTAGTTTCCGTTGTAATTTCCCATTTAATAGAATCTCTTTTTACACGTTTAGTAACTCCAAAAACTTCCTGCTGTGAGATATTCCAATTGCGACTCAAATCAGAGTAAAATAAAGATTCACCACCTGCAAAAATCCAGGCCAAATTAATCTTTGCTCTTTCAGTAGTAATTACATCATTATCATTGTTCCAAATTGGCAACTCAGTCTTTGGCTCAACAGTATATAAAGCAATACTATCATTAAATACTAAATATGATTCCACATCTTGGGAACCATGAATCATAGCAAGAACATCGTTTTGAATTTCCGTCTTTTCAGGGTTTGTGTTCGGCAAGTCAGTACTATCCTTAACAATAGATACTTTATATGTTACTTTCCCTGTTGATTGAGAAATTAAGTTCATACAGTTAAGAAAACTAAGAATAACCAAAATATGTTTCATGCCTAAATTTAGCATTTCTTAGTTAGGTTAATGCTAGGTTAACGTCACTTTTTTCTTTTTCTAAACGAATTGTTAGTAATAGATTTGTGTCATCATCAATCATAAATCATAGAAATATGAAATCCTTAAACAACAATCAAATCACAAAAAGAGATCAGAGAACTAAAGCCTATAATTGGAATACCAGAAGACGCTTTAGGTAGTTATCTTTTTAGTAAAGCGGAGTTTACAGTATCATCAATCAAAATATAAATCAATCAAATTATTACCTGTAAACTCTGTTTTATGTTTTAAATTAGAGCTTCAAATGAAAAGAAAAATCAATGTTCTAATCTTTGCCTCTATTCTTGGGCTAATAGCGCTATCTATTATTCAAGGCTATCTTATTAACAACACCTATAAACTTGAGAAAGACGCCTTTATAGAAGAAACCAAACGAGCAGTTTTTCGGTTTGACGACCAATTAACAGAAATTGATTCGATTTACGAAATGGTTGGTGAAGAAATGGTAGACAGGATTATTGATTACAAATTAGGTCGACTAGAAAAACATAAGTTCCTAAATGAATTCAATAATATTACAGATACCGTTAATCCAAAATTTATCAAATTATATCAAGATGCTTTTAGATCTTTTAATTTATCTCACCCGGTTAAATTTCAGAAGAGATTAAGAGCTGTTGTACTTTTAGATAGCGTATTTAATGACACACTTTTTTATAAACCTCAAAAGTTAAATTCTCTTTACTTATTAGGTGAAGCCTTTGATGTGGAAAGTGCTTATGCACTAAATAATTCTCAAATCACTAATGATGTGCAACGGAATTATGTAGAGAATGGAATCGAAAAAAGTGTGTCGATAGAATTTCAAGTTACAACACAAGATTATATCAATATAGATGGGTGGGAAAAAGAAGTTTTAAGACGTATGTCTGGTATTCTTGTACTCTCTATTTTCATTTTTGCTTTTGTTCTTGGGCTACTTTATTATTCGATAAAAAGTCTTATCACTCAAAAGAAAATCGCTGATATTAAAACCGATTTTGTCAATAACATTACCCATGAGCTTAAAACGCCTTTAGCTACGCTTACTCTAGCCACTAAAATGCTTAGAAAAGAAGAAATTCAACATGAACCAAAACTTATTGAAAATACTGTACAAACCATTGAACGCCAAAATAAAAGACTGCAAAAGCTCATTGACCAAGTGTTGAATAACAGTTTGGGTTACAAAGAAATTGAACTAAACAAGGAATCTGTAATTATTTCTGATTACCTAAATACTGTTTTAGATGATTTTGAACTCTCCGTAAAATCTAAGGAGCTTAAACTGAATAGAAACTTTAATCTACTGCACTCCTCTATTCGTATTGATAAGTTTTATATGACCACTGCTCTTTTAAATATTCTTGAAAATGCAGTAAAATATTCTGAAAATAACATTGAAATCAATATTGATGTTCAAGCTTCTAATCATTTAAAAATTTCAATTGAAGACAATGGCATAGGTATATCGGACAAGGACAAAAACCAAATCTTTGAAAAGTTCTATAGAGCAGGAAATACGGAGGTTCATAATGTTAAAGGACTTGGCCTTGGGTTATACTACACAAAACAAATTATTAAAGCCCATAACGGAGACATCATTGTTAAAAGTCAGAATAATAATGGTACTATCTTTATTCTCACAATACCAATTAATTAAAATCTGAAATAATGAAACATATTCTTTTAGCAGAAGACGATTTAGATTTCGGTAACATATTAAAACAATACTTAGAAATATCAGGTTTTAAAATAACTTGGGCAAAAGACGGAAAAGAAGCTTTAGACGTATTTACCAAAAACACATTTAACATTTGTGTTTTTGACGTGATGATGCCAAAATTGGATGGCTTTACCTTAGCAGAAAAAATCATAGAATTAAGTCCAGAGACACCTTTTATTTTCTTAACCGCTCGAAAACTTAAAGAAGATAAAATAAAAGGATTAAAGCTGGGTGCCGATGATTATATCGTTAAACCTTTTGAGGCCGACGAACTTGTTTTAAGGCTGAATAACATATTAAAACGTTCCGAAAAATCACGTACTCAATTAGAGCTAACTGAAATTATAAACATTGGAGATTATAACCTCAACACCAAAAGATTAGAACTAACTTGCAACGACTACAAAAAGCAACTGACACAAAAGGAAGGTGAATTAATCATCTATTTATATAATCATAAAAATCAACTTCTTAAACGTGAAGACATCTTAAACACTGTTTGGAAAAATGATGATTTCTTTTCAGGAAGGAGCATGGATGTTTTTATTAGTAGACTTCGTAAATACTTCAAATTAGACCCATCAATAACTATTGAAAGTATAAGAAATGTAGGTCTAGAGTTTAAGGTAAGTTAATAAGAACTGCGACCTAGGTTAACGATGGGTTAACGACTTATAATTTCTTTTTTAGACTGTTTTTCTCATATACATTTGTTTCATAATCAATTAAAAACGAATTATTATGGAATTTCAAAACACACAAAAATTAAAAAGAAGTATTAGAATTGTAGACGCTAAAAAAGCAATTTGCACGGCATTTGTTGCAGCACTCTTTTCAACATTAAGTCTTAGTGCACAATCTACGCCAAATCCACCACAAACCCCTAATCCACCAGAGACATCCACGAGTGAAACACGCTCAGTATCCACGTCAAGAAATATGGAAGAAAACTCAAGTAGCTCTATATCGGTAGCTACGACTAATGAAAATTACAAATTTAGAGCACGATACAATAAATCAAAAACTGAAGGTGTTAAAGCTATGCTTCTTGAGAATCTTGATAAAGATAACCTCAAAGTTACTGGTAGTACTTTTACGTGGACAGATAAGAGTACTGGTGGTGAAGTCTTTAAATGTAGACTTAGTAAGGGTCAATTGAGAATCTTTGTTGATAAACTAGAAGCTTCTGAAGATTTCGTGAATAAAATAAGCGAATTAGGTAATGACATAAAACATTATGTTTCTGGCACAAGCGCATTGGAGGAAAGTAAAAAAGCCAAGGCAAAAGCAGAGCGTGAGCTAGAACGTGCAGAAAGAGAATTAGCAAGAGCAAAGCGTGACGTTGAGCGTGCTGGTAATAATTAATTTGCCATACTTCAAACAGAGAATATCACAGATATTATTTAAATTAGCCATTAAATAAAATTATTTAATGGCTTTACTCTTTTTTTACGCTGTAATATCTATTTTCTTTTCATTTTTATGTTCCATTTTAGAAGCCGTTTTACTGAGTATCACTCCGACATTCATTAATGTAAAAAAACAAGAAGGCAAGGCATATGCTGAAGATTTAGAAGAATTAAAAAAAGATGTCGATAGACCTCTAATTGCAATTCTCACTTTAAACACTATTGCACACACTGTTGGGGCAATTCTTGTTGGTGTGCAAGCTAAAGTGGCCTACTCAGAAATGTATCCTGAAGATGGCACTGTAAGTACTATTCTTGGTATAGAATTTACTTCTGACGTTATGGTTGGATTAGTATCTACAGTCATGACAATTTTAATTTTAGTTGCTTCAGAAATCATCCCAAAAACTATTGGTGCAACCTATTGGAAACAATTGGCCAACTTTTCAACAAAAGCATTAAATATTTTAATTTTCATATGTAAGTGGACTGGTGTATTATGGTTAATGCGATTATTTACAAAGCTGTTTGGTAAAGGTCATCACGGCAGTGTCCTTAGCCGTGAAGATTTTTCAGCAATGACTCAAATTGCTGAGGAAGAAGGTGTTTTTGAAGAAAGTGAGAGTAAAGTGATAAAAAACTTACTGACTTTCAAAGAAGTTCATGCAAAAGATATCATGACGCCACGTACGGTAATGAAAATAGAGGACGAAACCACAACTATTGAAGTTTTCTTTAATGCTAATCATAACATACGTTTTTCTAGAATTCCTGTATATACAGATAATCCTGATAACATTACCGGACTAGTCCTTAAAGACGAAGTTTTTAAAGAAATGGCTCTTGGTAATGGCTCTAAACCATTGTCCGAGATTAAAAGAGACATTATTGTTGTTAATCGAAGTATTCCAATTCCTACGTTGTTTGAAAATTTAGTTGAAAGTAGGAATCACTTGGCTTTGGTTTTTGATGAATATGGATCTGTGAGTGGTTTAGTCACTATGGAAGATGTTATAGAAACACTTTTAGGCTTAGAAATCATGGACGAAAGTGATAATGTATCTGACCTTCAACAATTGGCCAGAAAAAGCTGGGAGACAAGAGCAAAACGTCTTGGTCTTATAGAAGAGGAAAAAGAAAATCCTGAAGATTAATGTAATGCAGACCTGCTATATTGAAACACCGCTTGGACACGCTAAAATTGTTGGAGACAACAATGGTGTGAGTTCTGTTTCAATATTAGACACACAGGAAGAATTATCTACCATTATCCCGGAAACTCTTTTAGACTGTGTAACCCAACTGAAAGAATATTTTAGAGAAGAACGTACATCTTTCGATTTAAAACTCAATCCAGAAGGTACTTTGTTTCAGAAAAAAGTTTGGGACGCACTTCACACCATTCCATCTGGGAAGACTATTTCGTATCTCAACTTTGCAAAGCGGTTAGAAGACACAAAGGCAATTAGAGCTATCGCTAATGCCATTGGTAAAAACCCAATATGGATAATAATACCATGTCATAGGGTAATTGGTACAGACGGAAGTTTAACAGGATATGCTGGTGGATTATACAGAAAGCAATGGTTGCTTAATCATGAAAACGACTATAAACAACAAACACTTTTTTAATGTATAAAGTGATTACTGAATTTTTAAATCGCTTTTTTAAAGCCTCTACAATTTATAAATATGGCTTTAATTGGTCACCAATGTATCGCAGAACTACTGCCAAAATCATTGAGGTAAGTGACGACTTATACAAAGTGAAAATTCGTCTAAAACCAAATTGGAAAAACCGTAATTATGCAGGTACTATTTTTGGTGGCAGCATGCTCTCAGCAACAGACCCTATTTATATGATTCAATTACTACAAATCTTAGGTAATAATTATGTTGTATGGGATAAAATGGTTGAGGCACGTTATAAAAGACCCGCAAAGTCTGTTATCTACGGAACGTTTCAATTTTCAAAAAAAGAAATAGAAACACTTAAAAAAAATCTTGCTGAACAAAATGAAATGGATATTTGTAAGTCTATGGATTTGGTAGATACTCAACAAAATATAATCGCTACCTTTAAAAAAACTATGTATGTAGCTAACAAGACATTCTATAAAAAGAAGATTGAAAATCGAAAATATACTAATAACTAACTACTATGAAATTCCTTAAAAAACTACTCAAATTTTTGGTCATCTTCGTCGGCCTACTGGTTGTTGTACTTTATATCACAGATACGGATTATCTACTAAAAGCTGTAAGAACAATATACATGAAAGGTCATACAACCGCTTATTTAGAAGATTACAAGGAATTTGATAATCAAACAATAGCAGCAAGTGACAATCCTCAACCTTGGTCTAATCATAGAGATTATAATTCAGTTGAATTAACTGAAAGACTAGAAAAAGCACATAAAGATTGGGGAACTATTGCTTACGTTATTATCAAAAATGATAGTATATGGCATGAAAGCTATTACGATGGGTTTAATGAAGATTCACAATCCAACTCATTTTCTATGGCAAAAAGCTATGTAACTGGTTTAATGTTTAAAGCCATTCAAGAAGGTTATATTAAAAGTTTAGAACAACCTGTTTGTGATTTTTTACCAGCATTTTGTGATGGAAAAGCTGCAAAAATGACGGTTGGTGATTTATCCTCTATGGCGTCAGGTACCAATTGGGATGAAGCCTATTACTCGCCATTATCAATTACAACGCGTGCTTATTTTGATGATGATTTAGCTAAGGTTATCAATGGCTTAAAAATGGGTTGGGATGAAAATGGTGATGAAATTGACCCAGGATAAGCTTTTAAATATGCTAGTGGTGATACACAAATGTTAGCTATGGTAATTGAAAAAGCAACGAGCAAAAAACTATACACCTATTTTGAAGAAAGCTTTTGGAAACCTCTAGGTAGTGAAAATGAAACATTATGGCAAGTAGATAGCGAAGATCATGATTTGGTTAAAGCCTACTGCTGTATTGCAAGTAATGCTAAAGATTTTGCGAGATATGGAAAGCTGCATAAGGACTATGGTAAATGGAACGGTCAACAAATACTAGACTCTGCTTTTGTGGCTAAATCCATCACACCAAGATTTCCTGAAAGTCCTGAATATGGATATGGCTGGTGGATGAAAGATGTGCTTGGTAAAAACTTTAAAATGATGCGTGGTCACCTTGGTCAATATGTCATTATTCAACCTGAGGATAATATCATCATAGTTCGTTTAGGTCATCAAAAAGCACCAGATTCAGGAAAACCGGTATTTACAAGCGATATCGATTTATACATTGAAGAGGCCTATAAAATGCTGAATAACAAATCATAAGATTTTTGATTAAGTTTTATTTTCCTACATTTATGAGATCATAAACAATAACGATTCATGATTTCAAAACTCAATCTCGAAAACATCTTATTTCTAGATATTGAAACAGTTCCTGAAACTGAAAATTTCTCAGATTTAGATGCCACAAAACAAGAGCTTTGGGAAGCAAAATCTCGTTACCAGCGTAAAGACGAGTTTACACCAGAAGAGTTTTACGATAGAGCCGGCATTTGGGCAGAATTTGGTAAAATTGTTTGTATCTCTGTTGGCTACTTTTCCAATGCATCAAGTGAACCAAGACAGTTTAGAGTAACTTCTTTTTTTGGTGATGAAATAACGATTTTAAAGGACTTCAAAAATCTTTTGATTTCTCACTTCAGCCAAGCTAAACACTTGCTTTGTGCACATAACGGTAAAGAATTTGATTTTCCATATATCGCAAGGAGAATGATTATTCATAATATAGAATTACCTTATAAACTTAATTTATTTGGTAAGAAACCTTGGGAAGTGCCTCATCTTGACACTTTAGAACTATGGAAATTCGGCGATTATAAAACCTATACTTCTCTTAAACTTTTAACTAATGTACTTGGCATTCCTTCACCAAAAGATGATATTGATGGTAGCGAAGTTTATAGCGTATATTACCAAGACAATAACATTGACAGAATTATAACATATTGCGAAAAAGATACAATTGCTGTGGCTCAAATACTTCTTAGACTTCGTGGTGATGATTTACTAAATGACGATGAGATTCTACATATTTAATAACCATCATTACGAATGTTAGTTAAGTAATCTTATACTTATATAGTATGGCTCTTTTAATCATTGAGATTCCAACCTTCGCAGAAATTACATATAAAAAAAGCCCAGATATAAAATCTGAGCTCTTCATCATAAATAAAGTTAGTTAAGATTTATTTTATCACAACTTTCTGTGTTTTAGAATGATTAGTATTAGATAATTCAATTAAATAAATGCCCTTAGAATAGTTAGCCGTATCAATTGCATGTCTTAGGTTTGAGGCTGAAAGCTCTGTGCTGTAAATCGCTCTACCTTGTACATCATACAACTTAAACTGCGTATCATTATGTAATTGTCCTTTCACGACTATTTGGTTTCGATTGTTATCCGAATACACCTCAACGGTTTCTAGACTTTCTTCTCTATCTGATAAGGTAGTTTGTGCAAAAACTAAATAAAAACGTCCTGAACCTGACAAGTCTGCATCCGCAATGAAAGTATAATCAGTAGTATTTAATAAAGTAAATGTGTTTGTCTGTGTATCTTCAAGATAAATATCGTGATCTAAGTTGTTAGCTTCCATACTAATGGTTACTTGCTGACCTTGAGATAAATTAATTCCTAAAGGAATAGTTGTAGTACTCTCAATATCACTTGAGCTAATAGCCTGAATTGCCACATCTATATCTAAATCACCTGAAGCTAGTTTGGTAAAAATTGAATAACCCGAAGGCGCGCCATTAAAATGCTCAGCATCGTATCCAACATCTAGACCAAGTGTGGTGTTTTCATTAAAATATAAGTCAGTACTAAATGATTCAGAATCTGAAGTCATTGTTATTATAGCATTAGATAAAGTATTATCATTTCTTCCAGATATAAAATCATCTGAATTACCAGTAGCTCTCATTTCCGGTGTAAAATTGATATCTGCTCCACCATCTTTAGAGGAAATAAAGAATCCTTGTCCGGGTGCAATTACTGCATCTACACTAGTATTAGCTAAATTTAATATTGTCCAATTACTTCCATCTGTATCATCTGCGTCGTACCCATAAATTGCAACACTCTGGCTATCTAAATCCGATAAATTTTCTAATAAAAACTCATGAAGTTTAATATACGATGTATACGGGTTTCCGACGAGATTCCATTTATCGTAAGTCGGACCAGCTTTTTGAATAGGTATTGTCACCAGCGAAGTATTTACATTCCCAGTAAACGCAAACGTGCCATTATCAGTAGATGCAGCCCTATAACCTGTAGCTAAATTTAATTGCGCACTTTCGGTATTAGAGTAGATCTGGTATTCATTAATTGGTTTTTCAAAAGGTCCAAATAAATAAAGGGTCTGTGCCGTATTAGAGTGTATGTTGGTATTATCACTTAAAAAGTCTGTAAATATTTGCCCGCTAACTGGTGGTGCAACTAAGTCATTACCGTTTGCAACAGAATTAACATGACGGTTGTACACAACATCACCAGTCACAGTTCCTTCAACTACTAAGCTGGAATATTCATCAGAATCTGAAAACATACTAATGTCACCATTATTTAAAATACTGCCATTTGAAATTATTGATGCTGTTTTCTCAATATTCATTGTAGCTCCAGCATCAACAGTAATGCTATTTACTTCAATATCTGTGTTTACAGCGTAAGTTCCGTCTTGAATGAGTACATTCTTATCAGCTGTTGCATTTGATGGTGCATTTGGCGTCCATGCATTATTACTATACAATAAGCCATCAAATAATCTTACAGTATAGTCTTCTACCTCGCCATAAGTAAATGTCTCACATGCTGTTGGATTTCCATTGTATTTCATCGATACTCTCATTCTCGTATATCCTTGAAAAACGTTAGATGGAATTGTAAATGAGCCACTTACTGGTGAATTCTGTGTAAGAGATTGCGTCCACACTTGCTCACCCGAATCATTAAAGTCTCCATCCTTATTATAATCAATCCAAACACTATAGGCCTCGGAATAAATTTGACCTTGCCAATCCGGAGTTAATGTTATTGTATAAGTTTGACCTTCTAAGAGTGTTGTTGAAACATTTGTAAAATCTGAATAACCCTGCGCATTAGAACTATTGTCTATTGTGTTTAATTGCACTCTTGAGATATATTCGTAACTAGAATTATTCCCTTGAGAATTACAATAACTTATTGGAGATGTTGTAAACTGTGTACTATCTGAATATTCAGAAGTGGATACACCACATTTAGATCGTACTTGAAACTCATAATTTGTCACAGCAGTTAAGCTATTAACATCATAAGAACTACTGGCTAGGTCAGTAACTTCTGTCCATGTACCAACACCTAACACTCTATATCTTACGTCAAAAGTAGCAGAAGGAATTGAGGCCCAATCTAATGTTGCTGAAGAAGCAGTTATAGAGTTAGCATTTAAACTAGTAGGCACGTCTGTAGCACAAGGTATTGTAATTCCTATTACTTTAAAATCATCAAAGAAAAAGCCCTCAGCATTCGCAGAATAGTTTTCGAATTGGTTATCACCATCAGACCTCACTCTAAATCTAAATGATACTGTTGATGAGGCTAACAATGAACTGTTATTTGAATCGTCAATAATAATTTCTTCCATAACCCAATTATCCATTTGATCACCATCATAGATATGTCCAGAACTATTATTACCCTGAAAAGCTTCATTAGTTGTACTTTTAAGCGCATGATCATTTGTGCTTGAAGAGGATTTCGGTTTTGAATATTTACCATTCAAGGTTACCCAATTTGATCCATTCGTAGATGCTTGAAGTTCCACTAGGTCAAAATTTCTTTCAATATCCCACTTAGTGTAAAACTGTACTAACACTTTGTTTGAACTAGAAAAATCGTAGTTATTTGCAGTAGTTACTGTCTTTGTAGTATTATTTGCATAAGGCACCGTATTACCAGTTCTAAATACTCTTGAGCCAGTATATCCTCCAACATTAGGTCTACTCCAACCAGAATTTGACCAATCTGAAAAACCTGCTTGTGCATCACTAAAGAAAATAACCGTTGGTTGATAATACTTTACAACATTTACATCATAAAACACACCTTCATCATTAGATAATTGCACTTTATATTCAATTTTGTCATTTGGTTGAATTAATGGATCTAATTCAATTGTACCACTTAAATTTCTTTGTTCTAGAATTGACATACCAGACTGTGTTGCCGGGGAAACAATATTTGTAATATTAGTTGATATGGGAGTAATGTTTAATGTAAAACTACTTGGGGTTTGACCAATACGTTCTAATGCAAAGTCTAACGTAGATGTTAAACTTGTTATATCACTCTGTGTTAAATCGTGAAACTTCGCATATTTACCACCATAATATGCTCCCATTAATGAAATTCTCATTGAGCGTTTTGCAATAGGTATAATCTCTGTTGGTGTTGGCCAAAACCCTAAACCACCATGCTCTGGAGTTGTTGCAAGAACATTTTTGCCAGAACCAATAGAACCGTTAGCATCTGCATTACCTCCTAACATCCAATCATCGGCGATACCGTTAGATGGAGAAAAAATTGTTGCACCTGATACATATCTATTATACTTTGTCATATCTGAATGCATTTCGTGCATTTCGTCTTCTCTACCCGATACAAAGTTTGGATTTCCACCATATGGGTGTGGAATAGAATTGGCCCAAGAGTGGTTCCAAATAGCCGTTTTAAAGTTTCTACTTTGTACAAATTCAACTATAATTTGTGTCTCTGGTTCAGACTCTGGACTTGGACCACGATATGAGTCTTGACTTGGATTACCCGAAGAACCTGTACCTGCAGATCCCCAGAAATAATCAAAGTTTCTGTTTAAATCAACTCCTCTATTGGCTGAAGAATTAGAGGTACCACCTGTATTAGGTCTTAAATTTTTACGTTGCATTCCACCACCCGATGCACTTAAATGTTGGTTCCACCTTAAACCATCAGGATTTACAACAGGAATAAAATACAATTCGTTATTATCAACCAATTCTTTAATCGCATTATCAGAATTATAATTTTCAATAATGTACCACATAAAGTACATGTTATTCATAAGTGCACTAACTTCTCTTGAGTGAATCATAGAAGTAAATAACATTTGAGGTTTAGAACCTTCTGCTGTAGAACTTTCATTACCAGTAATTCTAACATAGTACATGGTCTGTGGATTCCATCTTGTGTTACCTTGACCTGTATAAGTTAGTCCATTGTTATTTATGGTACCAGATGGATTTCCCCAAGTTGTAATACCTGAAGAAGATGCGTCTTGTTTGGATGAAACAATATTTAAACCATTAGTCTGAGAATACGTTCTCATATCATCTAATTCTGATAATACTTCGCTTATGGTATAACAACCGCCCATTGAGCCTAATTCGAAATTGATTGGTTTCGTCCAATCCTTTTCTTCCAATTCTGCATATTGAAGGTAATTATCTAATACAGCATCGGTAATAGATCCGCTTTTTTGCATCATTATATTATAGGTAGATCTTGTTCTTGCATTTTCTAATTGTGCCTGTTGCATAGCTCTTGGCATCATAGCGACAGCCCTTTGATTATAGAATGTTGTTAAATCTGCTATTTTAGTCGTGTATGAAATACCATTTTGATCTAAAACACTTCTATCGGCGTCAGATATATCTATCGTTAAGTTATCTTGACGATGGTCATGATTTACACCACATCTAAGATCTACACCATATTGGGCTAATAAGTTTAGTGTGCTTTGACTAGGTTGAGAAATTGATATTCTAGAATGTTGGTTTTGAGCTGACGCGAACTGCGAAACAACTACAACCATGAAAAATAAGCGGTAAAACTTTTTCATCGATTTGGAGTTAATAAATTTAGGGATTACAAATATAGAATTAAATATAGATAAAATGCAAATATCGTCGTTAAAGTGCATTTTATTTTAACATTTGTATTTTATACAGCTTTGTATCAAGGGTTTACATTTTACATTTTTTTACAAATTCCTTAGCGGTAATTTTATATTGAGCCGAAAAGTCTGGTTTTATGTATTTTTACATATGCCAAAATCCGCCTTACTCAGCATAAACGACTTGTCTATTTCCTTTCTTTCTAATTCTGAAGAAAAAGAAATCATCAAATCCATTTCATATCAAATATATTCAGATGAAGTAGTCGCTATTGTTGGCGAATCAGGTTCTGGAAAATCCGTATCCTCTCTTTCTATAATGGGATTATTACCTAAAAAGATCTCACGACTAAAATCTGGTTCAATCATTTTCAACGAGAAAGAATTAAACTATTTAAGTCAAAAAGAGTTTCAAACGATTAGGGGAAATGATATTGCAATGATTTTTCAAGAACCTATGAGTTCTTTAAATCCTTCCATGCGATGTGGTAGGCAAGTTGAAGAAATTTTAAAGCAGCACACTTCACTCTCTAATAAAGAAATTAAGACGGAAATTATTTCATTATTTAACCAAGTGAAACTGCCAAATCCTGAGCGCATCTATACATCTTATCCACATGAAATTTCTGGTGGACAGAAACAACGTGTTATGATAGCTATGGCGATTGCCTGTAAACCAAAATTACTAATAGCAGATGAACCAACCACGGCATTAGATGTTACAGTACAACAGGATATTATAAACTTATTAAAGGACATACAGAAGGAAACTAATATGAGTATCATATTTATTTCTCATGATTTGTCCTTGGTCTCACAAATTGCTGATAAAGTCATAGTAATGTATCAGGGTGAAATTGTTGAACAAGGTTCTACAGCAGAAATTTTTCATTATCCTAAACACAACTACACCAAGGCATTGATTGGTGCAAGACCTTCTTCAGAAATTAGACTAAAAAAACTCCCAACCATTAAAGATTTCATTGAGGATAAGGTAGATAAAACCATAATTACTGATGAAGATCGTGCCACACATCATAAAAAACTATATGGTAAAAATCCTCTTTTAGAAATTATAGATGTTGAAAAGGAATACATTACTCAAAAAGGACTTTTTGGAAAGGACAAACGCTTTAAGGCTGTTAATGGTGTAAGCTTTCAGGTATTCCCAGGTGAAACGGTTGGCCTTGTAGGAGAATCAGGATGTGGTAAATCTACTTTAGGTAATGCTATTTTACAATTAGATAAAGCCACTGCTGGTATTATTAAGTATAAAGGCAATGATATTAGAACACTTAATAGCAATGAATTAAGAAGTCTTCGAAAAGAAATTCAAATTATATTTCAAGATCCGTATGCGTCACTAAATCCTAGAATGACTGTTGGTAATGCGATTATTGAACCAATGACAGTCCACCAAATCGGCACCAATTATAACGATAGAAAGCAAAAAGTTATTGAACTTCTTTTTAAGGTTGGATTGAATGAAGATTCATTCTATAAATATCCTCATGAATTCTCTGGCGGACAAAGACAACGGGTTGGTATAGCAAGAACTATAGCCTTGGAACCAACACTTATTGTATGTGATGAATCTGTATCAGCTTTAGATATCTCGGTACAAGCTCAAGTCTTAAACTTATTAAATGATCTTAAACAGGATTTTGGGTTTACTTATATATTTATTTCACACGACTTAGCTGTAGTAAAATATATGGCCAACCAGCTTATTGTAATGAATAAAGGAAAAATTGAAGAAATAGGTGATGCTGATGAAATTTATGGCAAACCTAAAAAGGAATACACCAAAAAATTAATTCACGCTATACCCAAAAGGCTAAAGCATGAATAATTTTTTGGTCAACTTAAAAACACCTGATATTACTCGTAGTGCATTTCTAAAGTTGCATAACATAACATTTTCATTAAAAGTAGGTTCAGATAGATTTGGTTTAGTTTTCATAGATTAAATTCATGGTAGATTTGGGGCAAAATCTTTTGGTTAATTTATGGTAATTTTGGTTGAACTTACTTTCGATTTGGTGATGCTAATATACAACAGATTTTGAATTAATTAGTTTAATTACATTATAAATCGATTAAATACATATTTTTTTAACTTTTAAATGTATTTACCTACAAATTACTTTAACCTATGATAATGAAATTATAGTGACATTTCAGGAACATCACCATCTACAATAAGATGTCCTTCAGTAGCATTGACAATATCTTCAACTGAAACTCCTGGCGCACGTTCTAGAAGCTTAAACCCTTCAGATGTCACTTCTATTACGGCAAGATTAGTAACGATCTTTTTTACACAACCAACACCTGTTAATGGTAAGGTACATTTCTTTAATAGTTTTGAAGCTCCTGCTCTATTGGTATGCATCATAGCCACAATAATATTCTCTGCACTTGCCACTAAGTCCATTGCACCTCCCATTCCTTTAACCATTTTTCCGGGAATTTTCCAATTGGCAATATCGCCATTTTCAGCAACCTCCATGGCTCCTAAAATGGTTAAATCAACATGTTGTCCTCTTATCATAGAAAAACTTGTTGCTGAATCAAAAAATGAAGCACCCGGCAAAGTTGTTATGGTTTGTTTTCCTGCATTAATAACATCAGCATCTTCTTCACCGTCGAATGGAAATGGACCCATACCAAGGACACCATTTTCGCTTTGAAACTCTACTTCTATATCTTCTCTTACAAAATTAGCTACCAACGTCGGAATGCCTATGCCTAAATTCACATAGTAACCGTCCTTAACTTCTCTTGCTATTCGTTTTGCTATTCCGTTTTTATCCAACATATTACCTCTGTCTTACTGTTCGTTGTTCAATGCGTTTTTCAAAATGTGCTCCTTCAAAAATTCGTTGTACAAAAATTCCAGGAATATGAATTTGATTAGGATCTAATTCACCAACAGGCACCAATTCCTCAACCTCAGATACAGTTATATGAGCAGCTCCACACATGTTTGGGTTAAAATTCCGTGCTGTTCCTTTAAAGACCAAATTCCCTACAGCGTCACCCTTCCAGGCTTTTATGAAGCCAAAATCCGCTTTAAATGCTTCCTCAAGAACATACATTTTGCCGTTAAATTCTCTTGTTTCTTTACCTTCTGCAACTTCAGTTCCGTAACCAGCTGGAGTGTAAAACGCCGGAAAACCAGCCTGAGCTGCTCTAGCACGTTCTGCCAGTGTGCCTTGAGGAATCAATTCCACCTCTAACTCACCAGAAAGCATCTGTCTTTCAAACTCATCATTCTCACCTACATATGAGGAAATCATTTTTTTTATTTGTTTTTGCTGAAGTAATAAGCCTAAACCAAAGTCATCAACACCTGCATTATTAGATATACATGTGAGTCCTTTAATGTTCAATTTAACGAGTTCGGCTATTGCATTCTCTGGTATACCAGATAGTCCAAAGCCACCAAACATAAAGGTCATATCATCCTTTACACCTTTTAAGGCTTCAGTAACATTAGCTACTTTTTTATTTATCATGAATACGAAAATTAGACTTCAGAAAAGTACAAAAGACCTGCGAGATTTCATATTAAAACTCTAATAAAACTTATTGTTAAAAGTCGATATCTATTGAAGTGTCTTCTTCTTCGGGGTTATCACCAATATCACCTTCATCAACAACTGAGCAGTCTACATTAATTGAAAGTTCCTCAGGTTTCTCAAAATCTTCTTTTGAGACATTGAGTGTTGTATCTGCATAACAGGCTTTCATATATAAGCCCCAAATAGGTAATGCAACAGAAGCTCCCTGACCGTAAGTAATACTATTAAAATGTGCTGCTCTGTCTTCAGCACCTACCCAAACACCTGTCACTAAATTTGGCACCATACCCATAAACCAACCATCACTTTGATTTTGAGTTGTCCCAGTTTTACCGGCAATTGGATTATCGAATTCATAAGGATATCCTGTCATAATCTCACGATACATGGCATTATATTTATCTACGCCTTTGCTACGAAGTCTTCTGCCAGATCCTGCTTGTGTCACACCTTCCATAAGATTAACAGTGACATATGCTACTTCTTCACTTAATACATCTTTACTCTCAGGTGCCACTTGGTACAACACAGTTCCGTTTTTATCCTCAATGCGTGTTACTAATACTGGTTTGTTATAGACACCTTTATTAGCAAAGGTTGAGTAGGCTGCACACATTTCGTAAACGCTAATATCAGGCGTACCAAGTGCAATTGCTGGTACCGGTAAAATATCTTGTTCTACACCTAATTTCTTTGCCATATCTACCACAGGTTGTGGTCCAATTTCGTTCATTAAACGTGCTGTAATGGTATTGGTAGAACTTGCTAAGGCGTCTTTTAAGGTCTGTTTACCAGAGTAATTACCATCCGAATTTTTAGTGGTCCATGGCTCTGGATTACCAAATTTATTAGCCTCAATATTTAAATGTTTTATTGGGAACGAATCACACGGCGATAGTTGTAATTGATCTATAGCCGTTGCATAAACAAATGGTTTGAAGGTAGAACCAACCTGACGCTTACCTTGCTGCACCATATCGTATTGAAAATGCTTATAATTCATACCACCAACCCATGCTTTTACATGGCCAGTGATAGGATCCATCGACATCATACCAGGCTTTAAGAAAGACTTATAGTAACGCATTGAGTCAATTGGTTTCATTATAGTATCAACTTCACCTGCTTTACCATCTATCCATTTAAAAACAGTCATTTCAACCGGCTTGTAAAATGATGCTTCTATTTCTTTAGTGGATTTACCTTGATTCTTAAGAATTCTCCAACGTTCGCCACGTCGCATGGCATTTTTCATTAATTGCTTTACTTCAGACTTACTCAATTCTCTAAATGGTGCAGTTGGGTTTCTATCTGGTGTATTTTGGTGATCAAACTCTGCTTGCAGTCTTGGCATATGTAATGCAATAGCATCTTCAGCGTGTTTTTGCATGCGAGAATCTATAGTAACGAAAACCTTTAACCCATCTCTATAAATATCATATTTGCTCCCGTCTGGTTTTCTATTCTTTTTGTCGCTTGTCCATTCTTTCAAAAAACTTCTTAAATGCTCTCTAAAATAGGTCGCAATACCTTCACGATGTGACTCTGGTGTATAATTGAGATCTAACTCTGTATCTTGAAGCGAATCTTTAACTTCTTCAGTGATATAGTCATATTTATACATCTGTGCTAAGACCACATTTCGTCTGTTTTTTACACCTACTGAATTTCTCCTTGGATTATACAAAGACGAGTTTTTAAACATACCAACCAGCATTGCTGATTCTTTCATATCTAATTCCTGAGGTTCTTTGCCAAAATATATCCTCGAAGCGGAACGAATGCCATCACCATTATTATTGAAATCGTAAATATTGAAGTACATAGCTATGATTTCTTCTTTAGTGTATTGCTCTTCTAGTCTTATGGCTATAATCCACTCACGAACTTTTTGAAGTGCTCTCTGGAATTTATTTCTTGATACTTGATCTGTAAATAATTGCTTCGCTAATTGTTGAGAAATTGTACTGGCTCCGCCACCACGACCAGCCATAGCTCTTAGTACACCTCTTGCATCTATTCCGGAATGGTCATAAAAACGAATATCTTCAGTAGCGATTAGGGCATCAACTAGGTTTTTTGGTAAATCTTCAAAGCTTACAGGAGTTCTATTATCATCATAATAATATTTACCTAGAGTTTTATTATCGGAAGAAATGACTTCAGTAGCCTGATTGGTTTCTGGGTTTTCTAATCTGGTATGGTCTGGCATTTCACCCAAAAGACCCCAAGATGCCAAAAGAAATAATAAGACAATGGCCAAAATACCTGCTAAAAACAATGTCCAAAACCAACGTATATATTTCGTAAAATCTAAAGCTTCTGATTTTGCCTTTGTTGTCTTCTTTTTTGCCATACTAAATCTATTGTGCTTGTTCTACCCTAAAGCCAATGTCTGTTATACCTTTTAATTCGTCAACACCATAAACCTCTCCATTCTTTCTCATTGCATGTTGTATGGAAACCTTGTAATCTCCATCTTCAGAAAATTGATATGGAGTTTCATATCCTCTGTACCATAACTTATTCTCTTTAACATCAGTAAATCCTGCACCTAAAAGCTCACCATTTAGCGCTGCCATTTTGTACTCTAAAGTATCTTTTATAACCTTGCCATTTGGGTGATTTAACTGAACGATTAAATATAAGTTATTGAATTCGTAATCGTTAGTATTTCGAAGATTTACATAAAGATTATAATTGTTTATAGTATCTGGTGATTTAAAACTAAAATCTATAACCGAATCTTTGTGCCACTTATTAGGAACAGACCTATACTCATCGTATACCGCATTAGAATCGCAACCTGTAATTAAAACTGAACAAACAGCAACTAGAAGAATTACCCAATTAGTTTTTTTTTGCATTTTGTTTTTGATTACGATTTCGGTTACGGTTTTTATTTCTGTTCCTATTGTTTTTACGTTTCTTTTTTGATTTTGGATTATCGAAACGTGTTAAACTGTCTTGACCTACAACGTTTTCAAACTCGGTTTTAGTCTCTTCCTTAATGTCTATGGCATATTCTTCGAGACTAACAACTTTTTGTTTTTTCTTGTTTTTAGCAACAATTTCTCTGGCTTGTTCAGCTGTAATGACATGCCAATTCATCCATTCACCTTCATAAGCATACCACATTAAACCTTTAAAAATATCTGTCTTCTGACAAATAGCAACACCTTTTTCGGTGTATAGTTTTGCATCTGTCTTAGGGAATTCTTTTAATGCATCTAAATAAGCATCTAGCTCATAATTCAAACAACATTTTAGCTTACCACATTGCCCAGCAAGCTTTAATGGATTTAATGATAATTGCTGATAACGCGCCGCAGAAGTGCTTACAGATCTAAAATCTGTCAACCAAGTAGAACAACACAATTCTCTACCACATGAACCAATACCACCAAGTCTAGCTGCTTCTTGTCTAAAACCTACTTGACGCATTTCAATTCTAGTTTTAAACTCGCGAGCAAAGACTTTTATCAATTCTCTAAAATCTACACGCTCTTCAGCGGTATAATAGAATGTCGCTTTACTTCCATCACCTTGATATTCGATGTCAGAGATTTTCATCTTTAAGTTTAAATCTATGGCAAATTGACGCGCCTTAACCTTCATAGGTTCTTCTTTGTCTCTAGATTTAGACCAAATGTCTATATCCTTTTGGGACGCTTTTCTGTAGATTTTCAGAACATTTTCAGAATCATCAATGTCAATCTTCTTGCGCTTCATTTGTACCCTAACCAATTCTCCCGTTAAGGTGACCATACCAACATCATGTCCGGATTTTGCTTGAGTAGCAACAATATCTCCTATACTCAGCGTAAGGTTTTCTGTATTTTTATAATATGCCTTTCTTCCATTTTTATATCTTACTTCTACACCTTTAAAAGGTTCTTGTCCGTTTGGAAGTGACATGTTGGCTAACCAGTCAAAAACAGTGAGTTTATTGCAACTATCTGTGCCACAAGTACCATTGTTTTTGCATCCTTTTGGTTGGCCATCTTTACCAGTTGAGCAACTGTTACAAGCCATAAAACTATATATATTAGATCTAGATTATTCACCTAGATTTAAGGATTCGTAATTAATTGAGTAAAGATAGTATTATTTCTTTAGTTAAAATCTTTAACCCTTTTTAATTTGAAAGACGCTTTTTTAAAGCGCTTAAATCAATCAACTTTCTTTAACTGTAATGATTTTTACAGGACATACATTTGCAGCCTGATTACTTTGCTCATAGATACTGTGATCTTTAGACTTCATAGTGTAGAAGCCCTTTTTTTCAAAGGAATGTAGCAGCACAGATTTCCCGTCTTTTTTTGACATCTGAAACTGCTCTGGTGCAATCTCTACACAGTAATTACAACCTATACATTTGTTGCGTTGAAGCGTGATTACAACCATTATACTTCAACTTTGTTTTCAACAATTTTGTACAACTTATCTGAAGCGCGAATTCTAAAATCTAAAGGAATCGTTACTGAATCTCCTTTGGTAGCTTTTTTAAGTTTTTCATCATTAACTAACATCTCGTTCAAGACAAATTCTTTTGCTCCTGTTGTTGGGCCAGTAACTAAAACTGAATCACCAATTTCAAGATCGTAAGCATCAATCTTAAACTCTCCTATTTTAGCTTTTGGAAAATAGTGTAATCCTTTGCCAAGGTATACTTTTTTCTGAGTGGCATGAGAGCCAGAACCTTTGCTCCATTCGCCAAGTCTTTGACCTAAATAGTAGCCATTCCAAAAACCTCTATTGTATACTTTTTCTAATTCTTGCATCCAAGAAATCACCTTATCCTTATCATAAGTTCCGTCTGCAATGCTATCTATTGCCGCTCTGTAACATCCAATAACCTTTGCTACGTATTCTGGTGCACGACCACGACCTTCAATTTTCAGTACCTTAATTCCTGCATCTGCAACCTGATCTAAAAAGTCAATAGTACATAAATCTTTTGGTGACATAATATACTCGTTATCGAGTTCCATTTCTACACCAGTTTCTTGATCGATAACCGTATATTTCTTCCTGCAGTTTTGTTTGCAAGCTCCTCGATTTGCTGATGAATTATGCGAGTGTAAACTCATATAACATTTGCCAGAAACTGCCATACACAGCGCGCCATGACCAAAAATTTCAATTTCTACCAATTGCCCAGAAGGTCCTTTTATTTGTTCCTTCTCTATCTGCTCAGTAATTTTTTTAACCTGCCGCAAACTTAATTCCCTACTTAGCACCATGGTATCAGCAAACATGGCGTAAAACTTAACAGTTTCGATATTTGTGATATTGATTTGAGTAGAGATATGAACTTCCATGTCAAACTCTCTTGCAGTAGCAATGACAGCTTGATCCATTGCAATCACAGCAGTAATTTCCGCTTCTTTTGCACGCTTTATCAAAGTTTTTACAATTGATAAATCATGGTCGTAGATAATGGTATTTAAAGTAAGATAGGTTCTTACATTTTTTTCTTTACAACGTCTCGAGATTTCTTCAAGATCATCTAAGGTGAAATTTATTGATGCTCTTGCTCTCATATTGAGTTGCTCTACACCAAAATATATGGAGTCTGCTCCATTATCTAAGGCCGCTTGTAACGATTCAAAATTACCAGCTGGCGCCATTAATTCTATATGATTCATGATTGATTTAGTAAGTTGATTAGTTTTCTTTTACAGAAGATGTTTTATTCATAAAGCTTTCAGAGATATTTCTCAAATCTTTAGTAATTCTCAAATGATTAGCTCTACCTTTTTTGAAAATATCATTGCTATTTGCTTGTCCTTTTCTTAATGCTTTCTGCTCTTCGTAAGGTAATTTAATTATCTCTTGGCAATGTGAAGAACAACAATTATCCATTTTTGCTTTGCAATCATCACATTGAATAAAAAGTAAATGACAAGCTTCATTAGCACAATTCGTATGTGTATCGCATGGTGCACCACATTGGTGACATTGCGCTATAACATCATCACTTATACGTTCTGATCTTCGTTGATCGAATACAAAATTCTTACCAATGAATTTATTTTCGAGTTCTTCTGCTTCAACTTGGCGCACATAATTAATGATTCCGCCTTCTAACTGATAGACGTTTTTAAAACCTTTATGTTTGTAATAGGCACTAGCTTTTTCGCATCGGATACCGCCGGTACAATACATGACTAATTTTTTATCTTCTTTATGTTCACTTAAATCTTCTTCAATAAGATCTAGAGATTCCCTAAATGTATCTACATCTGGTGTTATTGCATTTTTAAAATGACCTATTTCACTTTCGTAATGATTACGCATATCTACCAAAACCGTATCAGGATCTTCGATAAGTTCGTTAAAGCGTTCTGCATTTACATGAATTCCTCTGTTAGTCACATCAAAAGTGTCATCATTTAGTCCATCTGCAACAATTTTATGACGCACCTTTACTTTTAATTTAAGAAACGCATAATTATCATGCTCTATAGCAATATTTAATCTTACATTTTCTAAAAAAGAAATGGTGTCTAAATGATTTTTGAACGCTTCAAAGTTTTCAGCTGGTACAGATAATTGGGCATTAATGCCTTCGGAAGCAATATATATTCGACCGAGTACATCAAGCTCATCCCATGCTAAAAACATGTGATTTCTAAAAAGTTGCGTATTGCCAATTTTGGCGTATTTGTAGAAAGAGATTGTTAAGCGTTCTTTTCCCGCTTTTTCAATTAGTTCTGCTCTTTCTTTAGCGCTTAAGTTATTGTACAGTTGCATGCTATACTAATTTTTTAAGGTTAAAGAATTTTTATCCACCTAGATGATCTAGACGTAATTCTTCACAAAGGTATTCTTTTTCACATAACTAGCACTAAAAAAGCGCCTTGAGATACTCTCAGGCGCTTCTTTAATCACTAACTTAAACTAATCAAAAAGAGCTTTTTTGTAAAAGATTAGTCAAATCTTTTTTGAAAATCGTTAAAGCAAATACATCACGTTTGTTTAACTACTTTTTCTTAGCAATTTTTTCCTTTTTCAAATAGTAGATGTAAAAAGTATAAAATGGTTGCGTCTTAAAATTGAAAAAAATAAAATAAGTGGTATTTTTGAGTACATTTTAACAAAGAAAAAAGAAGACAATGAGTAGTGAAAAAGATGCAAAATTAAAAGCACTTAAGTTAACCCTAGATAAACTAGACAAAGCATACGGAAAAGGCACTGTAATGAAAATGAGTGATCAAGCGATTGAAGATGTTGATGCCATTTCATCAGGATCTTTAGGCCTTGATATTGCATTAGGAGTTGGTGGTTACCCTAGAGGTCGAGTTATTGAAATTTATGGCCCAGAATCTTCCGGTAAAACAACTTTAACTTTACATGCTATTGCAGAAGCTCAAAAAGCTGGTGGTATAGCTGCCTTTATTGATGCAGAACATGCGTTTGATCGTTTTTATGCTGAAAAACTTGGTGTTGATTTAGAAAATCTAATTATTTCTCAACCTGATAATGGAGAACAGGCTTTAGAAATTGCAGATAACTTAGTAAGATCTGGCGCAATTGATATTGTTGTTGTCGATTCTGTTGCTGCTTTGACACCCAAAAGTGAAATTGAAGGTGAAATGGGAGATTCTAAAATGGGACTTCATGCACGTTTGATGTCTCAAGCTTTAAGAAAGCTTACGGCTTCCATTAGTAAAACTAACTGTACCATGATCTTCATTAACCAATTACGTGAAAAAATTGGTGTAATGTTTGGTAACCCTGAAACAACAACTGGTGGTAATGCATTAAAATTCTATGCTTCTGTCCGTTTAGACATTAGACGTTCTACTCAAATTAAAAGTAGCAATGGAGATGTAATGGGTAATAAAACAAGAGTAAAGGTTGTAAAAAATAAAGTAGCACCACCATTTAGAACAGCAGAATTTGATATTATGTATGGTGAAGGTGTTTCTAAAGTTGGTGAAATTCTTGATATTGCTGTTGAGCACGATATTGTAAAGAAAAGTGGTTCTTGGTTTAGCTACGAAGACACTAAGCTAGGACAAGGTCGTGATGCTGTTAAATCCTTGATTAAGGATAATCCTGATTTAATGGATGAACTCGAAGAAAAAGTTAGACAAATTGTAAATGAACAATAAACGAAAAATAAAAATCCTGAATAATTCAGGATTTTTTTATTTTTTGACGCAACCCTTTTATACTTTCTGCATCTAGAAGGTGTAATATTATGTAAAAAGACATGAAAAGGTATCTGTTATTAATGATTTTGACATTGGCATTGTGCACTTCTTGTAGTTTAGACAATGACAATTCAGCTGAGTTTTACATTGAAGTTATGCCTGTACAAAGTGTTGAAATTCCGGAAGAATTTGTACAAGGTGAAACGTATGAAATATTTATGACTTATATAAGGCCAAGTACATGCCACGTATTCAATAACCTTGTATTTGACATACAGAACCATGAGAGAACAGTGACAATTTTAAATACTGTTTATCCTCAAGAAGAATGTAGTTTTGAGGCGGAAGAAGAAACTATTAGTTTTGAATTAACTGTTTCTGGTACAGAGACATATTTATTCAAATTTTTTCAAGGTACTGTAGAAGGAGTAGACCATTATCACTTAGTTGAAGTGCCGGTGGTAGAATAAAATTAACTAACTAACCAATACAATGTGAGTTTAGAACAACTCATTAAAAAGTGTATAAAACAAGATGCTAAAGCACAAAGTCAGTTATACAAGCAATATGCAAGTAAATTATTTTCGCTTTGTCTTAAGTATTGTTCAAACTATGCAGAAGCAGAAGACGTTCTGCATGATGCTTTTATTACTGTTTTTAGTAAAATAGATCAGTATAAAAACAAAGGTTCTTTTGAAGGTTGGTTAAAACGCATTGCAATTAACACAGCATTGCAACGCTACAGAGATGATGTAGGAGTTTATGATATAATAAACGAAGGCAATATAGAAGACGTCTCAGTAGATTTAAATGATGATGAATTGAGTTTAGATTTTTTACTCGGCATCATCCAAGAATTACCAAATAGATATAGATTGGTGTTTAATTTATATGTATTAGACGGTTATTCTCATGTAGAAATAAGTGAATTGATTAATATTTCTACTGGAACATCAAAATCTAACCTTGCAAGAGCAAGGCTAATTTTAAAAGAAAAAATAGAGAGTTATAAAGCGAGTTTAAATTCGCAGTCATTATAAAATGAGTGAAAAGAAAAACATAGATAGACTTTTTCAGGAAAAGTTTAAAGATTTCGAAGTTGCACCAAACGATGCAATATGGAATCGTATAAACGAAAGTCTACCTAATAACGAAAAGAAAAAACGCAGAGTGATTCCAATCTGGTGGCAGATTGCTGGTGTTGCAGCTAGTGTTGTACTTCTTTTAAATATAGGTTTTTCGTTTTTTAATTCAGAAGAAAATTCTAGTGATACACCAGTTATTGTTAATACAGAAACAGAAAATAACTCTGATACAAAAAAGAATGAGAATAGTACATTAGATGCATCCAATGACAGAACTAAATCTTCTGAAGAATTAAACAATACTAGTTTAGTTGAATCTGATATTCATCAAAACAATGAGGATAAGAACACAGACAGCAATGATGCATTAACTAACACCTCATCACAACCATTTAATAATAGTACAAAAACTCTAGGTCTACTTACAGAAGATAATAGTACTAACCAGACAAGTAAAACTCTAAAATCCTCAGTTAATGAATTAATTAATGGAGAAAGTACACCTAAAAATACTGTAGCAGCAAGCGACAACACTCAAAGCACAGAGAAAACTAAAAATGATTTGTCGAGTAATGAATTTATTAATTCAGAACTTAAAAAGGCAATAGAAAATAATTCTTCTACTGTTACTGAAATTACGAATAAAGGAGATAACATTAAGGAAAATAGTACTATAATAAATGAACAAAAAGAAGTAAGTACTATTGAAAAGGAAAAAGAATCTATAGAAAGTGCTATTGCTGAAAATAATAATGACGACATAATTGAAAAAGAAAAAGATGATGAACCTAACAGGTGGAGCATTACGCCAAATGTTGCGCCTGTTTACTTTGCTTCATTGGGGGAAGGATCTCCGATTCACAATCAATTTAATACCAATAGCAAAGGAAGCGACATTAACATGAGTTATGGCATAACTGGCAGTTATGCTATTTCTGATAGAATTAAAGTAAGAGCTGGTGTTAATCGTGTGAATCTTAATTATACAACTTCAGGTGTTTATGCATTCTCAGGATCTGATATAATTGTAGCAAGTAGTGATAACGCTTCTCAATCAAGCCAATCTCAAGGTAATATTACACTTAGAGAAGGTGCTAATGTCGCTCTTATGAGCTCTAAAGTGATGAATAGAGCCTCAGCACCAGAAGTTTTTAACACTAAACTTACTGGCGATTTAGATCAACGCTTCGGATTCATAGAAATACCTCTTGAGATAGAATACAAATTATTAGATAAGAAATTTGGGTTAAATGTTGTTGGTGGTTTCAGTACTTTCTTTTTAAATGAAAATGAAATTTTTGCTGATATAGACGGTACTTCAACTTTAATTGGGGAAGCTAACAATATTAATAATACAAGTTTCAGTGCCAATTTTGGTTTAGGACTAAATTATAATGTCACTAAAAAGTGGAATATAAATTTAGAGCCTCAGTTTAAATATCAAATCAATACATTCAATAATACCTTTGGTAATTTTAGACCATTCTTTATTGGGTTGTATACAGGAATAATTTATAAGTTTTAGGTTAAAAAAAAGAGAATTGCCCTGTGGTAAGGCAATTATCAAGCAATGATGACAAAAGCTACTCATGGTTGGGTAGCTTTTATTTTTTTAAAGATTTTGATAATTCTTTATATATAATTTCTCTTGCTTTTTTATTGAGAGACTTAGTGTCTTCAATTTTCAAATCTTTGGTGTCTAAAAATTCGTGAATTTTCACTCTCATTCTACCAGGTCCACCACTGAAAAATGTGTATGAAAAACGCTTTTTATTATCATAAAACGTCATTGGTACAATTGGAATTTGATGATTAATGGCTAATCTAAACGCACCATCTTTAAAGTCATCTAGAATTATTTCTTCATCTGGAACACCTCCTTCTGGAAATATACAAATACTCAATCCTTGTTTAAGACGCCTCTGTGCTCTTAAAAACACCGCTTGTCTGCTTTTAGCACTGCTTCTATCTACTAATATACATGTACGTTTATATACAAAACCGAATAGCGGAATGTTTGCTAATTCTTTTTTGCCAACGAAAACAAAGGGATTTTTAACACTTGCCAACATCAGCATTATGTCTGTCATTGATGTATGATTTGCAATGAACATATAACTCTCACCTGTTTTCGGTTTTTGTTTGGTCTTAATCTTATAAGAAAATCCCATACCTATGAGAATAAACTTAGCCCAAAATCGTGCAATTTTAAAGAACTGTGGATACCATTTTTCTCTAGATATTACAATTAAAAGTGCCGGCAACAATAAAAGAATTGGCAGTGTTACCAAGATATAGAAATAAATACGATATAAAATCCAAAATGGATACTTAAAGATTGCCATGGCATCAAAACTAATTAAATAGTTCTACTAAAAAAATTATCTTTGTTCCTTAAATTTTATTGCGCTGTCATTTTGAGCGTAGTCGAGAAATCTCATCATATTATGAGCTTTTTTTTTGAATTTTTTAGTTTAATTTAAAATGATTCCTGCTTTCACAGGAAATATTATGGCAAGGATACTAACAGGAATACAAAGCACAGGAACACCTCATTTAGGTAACATTTTAGGTGCAATTATACCCGCAATTGAAAAGGCAAAAGACGATGCAAACGAATCATATCTCTTTATTGCAGACCTGCACTCTTTAACCCAAATTAAAGATGCAGAAACACTACGTAGCAATACGTATTCTACGGCTGCCACCTGGTTGGCCTTTGGTTTAGATATAGATCAGACAGTGTTTTACAGACAAAGTGACGTTGCACAAGTTACTGAACTGGCTTGGTACCTCAACTGTTTCTTTCCATTTAAACGTTTAGAATTGGCACATAGCTTTAAAGATAAAGCTGACCGGTTGGATGATGTTAATGGTGGTTTATTTACTTACCCTATGCTGATGGCAGCAGATATTCTATTGTATGATGCGGAGATTATACCTGTTGGTAAGGACCAAGAGCAACATATTGAAATGACAAGAGATGTAGCATCTCGTTTTCATGCTAAAATGGGAGGTGAAACATTTGTATTACCACAGGCGGATATTCAAAAAGACACGATGCTAATTCCTGGTACTGATGGTGCAAAAATGAGTAAGAGTAAAGGTAACACCATTAATATCTTTTTACCAGAAAAGAAACTTCGTAAGCAAATCATGTCCATTCAAACGGATAGTACACCACTAGAGGAACCTAAAGATTGGTCTACCTGTAACTGTTTTGCCCTATATAATATTATAGCGTCAGAAGAACAGGTTGCAGTTATGAAAGCAAACTATGAAGGTGGAAACTACGGTTATGGCCATGCAAAGCAAGCTTTATACGAGCTTATTTTAGAGCGTTTTGCTGAACCTAGAGAACGTTATAACTACTACATGGATAATCTTAATGAAGTTGATGCAGCTTTAGCAAAAGGCGCCGATAAAGCGAAAGTTGTTGCCGATGATGTCTTAAAACGTGTGAGAGCTAAAGTTGGGTATTAAAATTTTTAACTCATACATCTAGTTGATATATCCCTATTTATGACAACAGTATTTTTTAAACTGTGAATATAATTGAGATTCAAGATCTTGATCTTCTGGAACAAAATAGTAACCATCAGCATCCTCTTTTATACTAACAGGTATTTCTTCAGAAATTTTTGATTTTGAGACTACTTCTTTAGATTGTTCATCCAAAAGCACCAGATAATTAGTCTTAATACCATAGTGTTTTTGTGATAGAATAAATCCGCCATCTATATACTCATACTCTTCAGATAAATTATTTAAGCCGTACTTTGCTCTAAATATTAAAAGTTCCTTTTCGTATTTATCAATCTCTTTGATTTCATTGTCCTGACACTTAATCACGAATTCCGTTTTGCCTAGACTATCTTTTAGGGTAATTGTCTTAATATTTTTTGGTTTTGGATGATGCTCTTCCTTAATTAGTTTACCATTCCTTATATGTTTGTAATAATCGCCATACTTTACAATTTTGTTCTCAATAATTCTATAGTTACTGTCTTCAAAAAACAAACTATCATTGGTTTTATTAATCCTTTCATAATACACTTCTTGTCCCAATGTATCAATGTAGGTTGTCTTTGTCATTACATCAAAGGACTTTATTGTATCATTTTGAGCAAAGCTTATATTTTGAAAAATTAAGAAAAGTAAAATCAGTTTTCTCATTAGTATAGTTTAAATTATTTCAAACAATTTTCCAGGTAAAGGTCTTACCAGACCTTTTAATTCCATATTGAGTAAAATACCCGCTAATTTATATGAGGGAATTTTGCAATCAAAGGCAATAGTATCAAGCAATTCTTTGTCGTTATCTTTTAGATAATCATAGATGATTTTCTCTTCTACATCTAATTCCACAAATAGCTGCTTTTGTATTACTGATTTAGAACTTGTAGTGTCATCTTCTAGCTGCCAGTTTAACATATAAGGCACATCTAACGGATTCGACAACAAATGCGCTTTTTGATATTTTATAAGATTATTACAACCTATACTTTGGCTATCTGTTATTCTTCCTGGCACTGCAAATACTTCTCTGTTATAAGAATTTGCAATGTCAGCAGTAACTAAACTACCACCTTTTTCGGCAGACTCAATAACTATGGTCGCCTCGCTTAATCCCGCAATAATTCTATTGCGTTTAAGAAAATTGTTTCTGTCAAAGACATCTGTACTCCAAAAATCTGTAAAAAAGCCACCATGGTTTTCTATGTCAGCAACGTATTTTTTATGCACTTTAGGATAAATCTGATTAAGGCCATGAGCCAAACAACCAATGGTTTGCAGATTGTGCTTTACCGCAGCTTTTTGGGCAGTAATATCAGTGCCATAAGCAAAACCTGAAACTATAACCGGATTGTAAGGCGATAAGGTTTCTACAAGCTTTTCACAAAACGCAACACCATTTGTGGTTATTTTTCTTGTTCCGACAATACTAATTATAGGCTGCTGTTTTAAATTAATATTACCCGATTGAAACAATACAATTGGACCATCAATACAATGCTTTAATCTTTCAGGGTAACTGTCTTCTGTAAAATAGTGAGCAACAATATTATTATCTCTAATAAACTTTAACTCTTGTTCAGCTTCAGCAATATATGAATCATCAAAAAGACCGTCTATAGTAACAGCTCCTATGCCATCAATTTTTAGAAGATTACTTCGCTTTTCTTTAAGTACAGCTTCTGCAGAGCCACAATGATTAATCAACTTTTTTGCTGTAGTTGGACCTATTTTTAGTACGTGTTGTAAAGCCAATGCAAAAATTAATTGTTGATCTGTCATTATATGTGATTGATTTTAAACCTACAAGAAACTAAATTTTGAGATGTTAATAACTATGTGAACACAAACTTTTATCACCTACAAAAATTTTTAACTTTGTTTTTGTATGCAATTAGAAACCTATATAAGTGATCTTCTTTACCGTTACGAATGTGTAACTATTCCGGAATTTGGTGCATTTATATCAAATAGAGTATCTGCAAAAATTCATGATACAACACACACATTTTATCCTCCAAAAAAGATATTATCGTTTAACGAGCAAATTCAAAATAACGATGGGCTTTTAGCAAACTATATTGCCGAAATAGAAAAGATTCCATACAACATTGCGATAGACAAAATATCGAAACATGTTAAAGCCATAAAGTCTTATTTGACAGAAGGTGAAACTATTAAATTAGAAAATATTGGTGATTTAATTCTAAATTCTGAAGGGAATATACTTTTTAACCCTTCTAATCATATCAACTACTTAACAGACTCTTTTGGACTGTCTCATTATAGAAGTTCTGATATTAAACGTGAAATCTATAAAGAAGAGATTACTAAAATTGAAACTGTAGCACCAATAGCAATTACACCAGAAAGACGATCTAGTCGCAATTGGTTAAAATATGCTGCGGCAGCTGTAATTATTTTAGGTTTGAGTGGTTTTGGTGCTGCTAATTATTATAATTCAACAATTGAAGATCACAATCAATTAGCACAAGAAGAAGCTAACGCACAACTTGATGCTAAAGTGCAAGAAGCAACGTTTGTTATCACTAACCCATTACCTGCAGCTACCTTATTGCTTGAAAAACAAACAGGTAATTATCATGTTGTTGCTGGTGCTTTTAGAGTTGAGGCCAACTCTGATAAAAAAGTAAATCAGCTGAGAGAATTAGGTTATAAAGCGCGTAAAATAGGTAAGAACAGATACGGACTACATGAAGTAGTTTACTCGAGCTATGATAATAGAGCTGATGCCCAGCGTGCACTTTTCAATATCAGACTAGAGCATAATCAAGATGCTTGGTTATTAATTAAGAAGTTAGATTAATAGCTTTTTACTTCCTTCATTTTTCATTTTTTAATACTCAAGTAAGATGACTCTAACCTTGGATTAAAATGCTAAATCGTACACCTACAATCTAAAATCAACTTATCTTTGCAGAAATTTCAAACATTATGCAACCAAGAACAGCGGCACAGTCTAAAACAGTAATGACTGATTTGGTTTTACCAAGTGAAACCAATCCTATAAATAACTTATTTGGTGGTGAATTACTGGCGCGTATGGATAGAGCTGCAAGTATTGCAGCTAGAAGACATAGTCGACGTATAGTTGTTACAGCTTCAGTTAATCATGTTGCCTTTAATAGGGCTATTCCTTTAGGAAGTGTTGTAACTATTGAAGCTAAGGTTTCCAGAGCCTTTTCAAGTTCTATGGAAGTGTATCTAGATGTTTGGATTGAGGATAGAGAATCTGGTGAATGTATAAAAGCAAATGAAGCCATTTACACATTTGTTGCTGTGGATGAAACAGGAAGACCTGTTAAAATCGCTGAATTAGTGCCTGAAACGGATCTAGAAAAACAACGTTACGAAGCTGCTTTGCGCCGTAAACAATTAAGTCTTGTTTTGGCTGGTAAAATGAAACCTTTAGATGCTACCGAATTAAAAGCGCTTTTTGAGTAATACACCACTTAGACATCTACTACGCTTAGTCTGACATCTAAGATTTGGTATATAAAGTATATTACCTTTCTCTTTTTTAGACAAAAAAAGTTTCCTGCTTTGGCAGGAATGATAATTAAACCTTTTTAAACTTATTTAGTCTTATCTCTAAACCAAATTTATTTAATGATGAGATATTTAGTCTATACTTTAGTCTTAGTGTTTGCATTAGGAACAACCTCTTGTGCAAGACGTGTTGTAGTAAAACAACCAACAACAGTTACTGTTGTGAAAAAATTACCACGTCAATATAAGGTTGTAAGAGTTAAAGGTAAACGCTATTATTATTTTAATGGCAGACACTACAGAAAGACTAGAAATGGATATGTCGTTGTGCGTGTTTAATGCTTAGCTAGCCAGTATTCAGGGTTCAGTGCTTTATCATTTTTGTAAATTCTAAAGCCTAAAAGTGTTTCACCTTTAGCCTTATTGGTAAAAACCTTTCCAATAATTTGACCTTTAGTAATTTTGTCACCTTTTTTTACGTTTATCTTTGCTAGATTCATGTAAACCGACAAATAATTACCATGTCTAATTAGTACTGCCGGATTGCCATTTTTTACAATTAAAATTTGAGAAACTTCACCATTGAATACAGCTTTGACATCGGCATTAGATTCTGTAGCGATTTGAATACTTTTATAATTATTAGTCACGGAAGCATCCGTTAATGATCGTCTTTTACCAAATTTTCCTTTTATAACTCCTCTAGATACTGGCCAACCTAAATTCCCTTTATTAGCGGCAAAACTGTTACCAACAATTTTATCTTCTGGTGTTAGCACGAATTTACCCGTTGAATTCTTTTTACCAGCTTTCTTGTTAGAAGCTGCGATTGCTTCTCTAATTAGTCTATCGATTTCTTTATCAATTCTGTCTCTTTCTTGCTTTTTCTTTTGGATTTGAGCAGTATATTTACTCATATCTGACTTTATAGAAGCCATGAGTACTTCGTGTTGCTTTAGTTCCTTTTCTAATGCTCTTTTAGCAACTCTATTTTCTTTAATAAGCTTGTCCTTATCCTTTTTCTGTTCTGATAACTTTAAGTTAAGTTCTTGTAGTTCTTTTGTTTTAGTTTTAATCGCTTCTCCTTGCTCTTTCTGATAATCAGCATATTGCTTTATATACTGCAATCTTTTATAAGCTTGCTTAAAGTTCTCTGAAGACAATAAAAACATCACCTTACTTTGTTCAGACTTGCTTTTATATGACTTTACAATCATTGCAGCATAATCATCCTTTAACTCCTGTAGTTGTGTTCTTAAACTTGTTATTTCTCTCTGATTGGTATTAATTTCTCTAGTGAGCAGGTTTGCTTGTTCGTTAGTAATTCTAATGAGGTTTTTTCTAACGCTTACCTTGTAGTTAAGGTCTTCAATTAAAGTCATTTCAGACTTTTGCTCTTTCTTCTTATTAAATAGTAAAGCATTAATCTGTTTCATTTCCCTAAGGATTTGCTGACGTTGTGCTTCGAGTTTTTTCTGTTTATCACTCTGAGCAGAAACAGACATTGAACAACATAAGCATCCTAAAAAGAAAAGTATATATAATCGCTTCATGTATTCTATTTAATCACCATTTCTTTATAACCCTTAGGTATCTTAAACGGAAAACGTACATCTTGATTTAGAGTGATAGATTTAAAATCCATTATTACCGAAACCTCATCTCTGTCATTTACAGCTATAACTTTAACATCCTTAGGAAATACTTGCTTATCAACCTCTTGGTAAGATTCATAATCTACTTGTAAATGACGTCTTTCTAATTGTTGATAAAGTTGTAAACTATCCATCTTAAAGTGCGCCGGATTTATTAAATAAAATAACTCTAACAACGCATTTTGGTCTTTTGGTTGCAATGCATATGAATTGTCATTAACTGACACCTTATGTGGTTGTGCTTTTAAATCGTATATCGCTTGACCTAGTAATATGTTCTGTACTTTATTAAAATCTAAATCTACACCTGCAAAATCGCTTAGTAATTTGTAATCACCATCAAAATACTCGTTGCCTTGCTTATTATAAAAACGTACTTTTTCTGGTGTAATCATTAGTCTTGCCAATCCTAATGGTGCACTTAACCAAATGACTTCATCTTTTTCTACTCTTAAGTTAAACGTAGCACCTTGAGATTTATCTCCTTGAATCAAATCTATCTTAACTCGCGCTTGCATGGTTTTAAAATCGGCATCATTTTTCTGATGCTCCTTAATAACCTGCTTGGCAGATAATCTGTTACTGGCTTCACCGGATGCAATGACACTTTTTGCGGATTTGCATGATGTGATGAAAACTAACATCCCTAAGGCCATTAAGACTCTCAGGCTTCTAATATTTAAATATATATGTAGTATATTCATTTTCAATTAAAAAATTCAATTTCGTTAACTAAAAACACTTCGCCTGCGCTCAGTGTGACATGTTCTTCGCAATTTTATTGTTGTGCTCTTATCAATAACGCCTTCTTAGCAAACGAGTCTGACTTACTTATATTATTCAAAGCCTTGTATGCAACACTTAATTGTGCATAAAAATCAGCTTCCATTTTTGGGTTATCAACCAGAAAATCTAATCCTATTTCTAAATTATCAATGGCGTCCTTATAATTGCCAAGATTATTATGAGCTGCACCATTCGTTAAATATAATATTGGTTGAGCAGGATATAATTCTAAGGCATTTAAACTATCGTTTATTACCACTTCAAACTGCTTTAAATCTAATTGAAGTAATAGAATATCTCTAATTAGTTTAAAGTCATTAGGGTCTTGTTTTAAAGCTTCTTTATAATGATATAAAGATTTCGCTTTGTCACCTGCTTTTAAATAATACTGAGCTAAGTCTCCATGAGTTTGAGCTGTCTTATTATCATCTACCAGACTAGTAATTTCAACTAAATCTTGTTCATATTGAGGATTTCTAGCTACAAAAGCCACAAAATCTTTCAATACCTTAGTTTTAGCATCTGCATTTATTTCGGCACTTGTAAGCACCTTTTTTACAGAAGCAATGGCTTTATCAACTTTATCATCATCAAGATAAAATTTATACAACGCCAAGTGAACTAATTTAGATTCCGGATTAATTTTCAATAAGTTTTGAGCAGCTTTATAGGCATTTTTTTTGTCTCCTGTCTGACTATATCTGTAAATTAACTGTAGATGATTTTCTTCATTATTTGGATTATTAGCAATGCGTTGCTTTAAATTATCTATGCGGTCATCAGCATTGCCAGTAATATCATAAATTTCATTACGCATGGCATCTCTTTGTTCAGTGACGCCTAATTGCTTATCGAGCTCGTCTAAAATATCTAATGCTTGCTTATATTGTTTCTCTCGCACGTACAAGGCTGCCAAATCCTCTTTATAGTCTGGATGATATTTTACCAACTGCTTAATGGTCTTTATGGCATTATCTATATCATCTTGTTGATAGTATACATCATACAGTTCATCTAAAAACCATTCATTATCTGGTTGCATGCTAATGGCCTTCTTAAGATTATCTTCAGCTGCGCCAAAGTTCTTAAGGCTTTTATAATTTTTGCCTAACTCAAAATAAATGACTGGTCTTTTGCTATTTAGATTTAGACATTTGTGTAGTGCTTCTACAGCGCGCTCATAGTTTTCAATGCCTTTTTGTTTTAAGGCTTCAAAAAAGTGTTCTTGGAACTCGTCTTCCACATTACCTAAATCATCATCTGGAACCTTGTTAAAATCTACCTGCGCATATGCGTATTGTGGTATACAAAGTATTCCGAAGATAAAGATTGATATGTAAATTAATTTTTTCATTTTTGAGATTCCTACGTTCACTTCGAGTATACTTTGACAAGCTCAGTATGACACCTTAGTGACCTTGCAGGAATGACAAGTCTATTTCAAAAGTTGTTCCAAGTTTATATTTAGACTTCGACTACGCTCAGTCTGACATTGCAAGTAAAATTTCCAATAATTATTCCAAAACTGAATAATCGCCAATACTAATTTTAGTAAAGCTGCCATCATACTTAACATAATTACCAATCATGGCTTCATCTAAATTAGCATTTTTGATAATTGTTTCGTTTTGAATTAAACTATTTTTAACGTTAGAATTTTCTAGAACACAGTCTTTCCCAATTGAAACGTTTGGACCAATTGAAGTATTGCGTAATACAGTACCTGCACCAATACAACATGGTTCAATGATATTTGAATTTTCTAATACTACTGAATCATGAATCAATTGTTCTTCGTTATCAGCGGCTAAGAAACCTAACATTTTTGCGTTGGTCTCTAGCGTTACATTCTTATTACCGCAATCCATCCATTCATCAACAGTTCCGGTTTTAAAAACACGTCCTTCAGCCATCATTTTCTTAATACCATCATTGATTTGGTATTCACCTCCATGCATTAAGTTTTCATCTAAAACTTCTTGTAGCTTTTGCTTTAACACAGCAACATCTTTGAAGTAATAAATCCCAATAACCGCCTGGTCGCTTACAAATTCGCTTGGTTTTTCTACAAGTTCAACGATTTCATCATTATCATTTAACTTCACAACACCATAGGCTTCTGGGTTTTCTACACGTTTCGTCCAAATAACGCTATCTGCGTTTGGGTCTAAATCAAACTCAGCTCTAATTAATGTATCTGCATAGGCAATTACCGCAGGGCCAGAAAGTGATGGCTCTGCACTCATAATGGCATGACCAGTTCCTAAAGGTTTGTCTTGTCTATAAATAGATGGCTTTGCTCCTAATTCTTCTGCTAAAGCCGTTAAACTAGCAACCACATCATCTCCAAACCATGCTGGGTCTCCTAATACAAATGCTATTTCTTCAATTGGCTGTTTTAAAACCTTTGCAATGTCTTTTACTAGTCTATGCACTATTGGCTGTCCTGCAACCGGAATTAATGGTTTTGGTACTGTTAAACTATGTGGTCTTAGTCTAGAACCTCGACCTGCCATTGGTACTATTATTTTCATTTTATGAGTTGATTCTTTTAATTGTTTGGTTGTTTATTTTACTCCTGTACTTCCAAAGCCGCCTTCACCTCTCGCTGTTTCTGAAAGTGCTTCGGTTAATTCCCATTCTGCACGCTCGTGTTTAGCTATGACTAATTGTGCGATACGCTCACCATTTTCTATGGTGAAATCTTCATTAGAAAGATTTACCAAAATCACACCTATTTCTCCTCTGTAATCAGCATCTACGGTTCCAGGTGCATTAAGGACTGTAATTCCTTTTTTTGCAGCTAAACCACTTCTTGGTCTTACTTGCGCTTCAAAACCTATAGGCAGCTCTATAAATAAGCCTGTACCTATAATTGTACGTTCTAAAGGTTTTAAAATTCTTGGTTCAGAAATACTAGCACGCAAATCCATTCCGGCAGATGCTATGGTTTCATAATGTGGTAAATCGTGATTAGATTTATTAATGATTCTTATTTTCATAATCAATTCAATTGAAGGTTGAATCTACTTCATTGTTAGTTTATAAATTCCTGCTACACCTTGAATATACTTCGACAAGCTCAGTATGACAACTCAACGGTTACGCAGGAAGGACATTAATTGTTTCTTTTCAAGCACAATAACTAATCCCAAAAATACAACTAACAGTGATATACCAACAATATAATCTCCTCTATATTTATAAAAAGATATCACAGAAAGCATTATTGAAACCGTAAGATATACACCTATTTTCTTGAGATTATATGGAATTGGATAATACTTTCTTCCAAAACCATATGACAATAGCATCATAGATGCATATGCAACTAACGTGGCAATGGCTGAAGCCTTATAGCTATACTTCTCTATAAACAAGATATTTATCACTAAAGTAATTATAGCTCCAAGCACGGATATGTAGGCTCCGAAACGTGTTCTATCTGTAATTTTATACCATACCGAAAGGTTATGATAAATACCAAGACAGAAATTAGCTAATAAAATTATTGGTACAATCCACATCGCTTCCCAATAGGCTTCACTTCTAATGATTAACGGCTTTAATACATCTGCAAATACAACAACTGCTAAAAGTATAATTGAACCAAATGCGACAAAAAATTCTAATATGTTAGCATAATTCTTCTGTGGATTCTTAGTATTGGCATGACTGAAAAAGTAAGGTTCAATTCCTAAACGATATGCAGTCGCAAACAAGGTCATAAACAATGCTAACTTATAACATGCGGAATACGTACCAATTTCTCTTTCTGCAATGTCAGATGGCAATAATTCTTTGAGAAGAATCCTGTCGAATGTTTCGTTGATAGAAAAGGCAATACCTGCAACTAAAACCGGAATAGCATACCGCAGCATTTGTTTCCATAGTTCTTTATCAAACTTATAGGTAAGTTTTGTAAAGAAAGAAGACATTGCTACAAGCGTAATAGCACTAGCTACGAGATTGGCAATGAAAATGTAACTGATTTCGAAGTTTGGGATGTATATGCTTTCAAAAACACTTCCATTTTTAGCTAAGGATTTTAGAGCTAATAAAAAGAATAGATTCAACCCAATATTAACTGCAACATTAAGTATTTTAACAATAGCATATTGCATAGGTTTTTCGTTTGCTCTTAACCATGCAAATGGTATAATAACCAAAGCGTCTAAAAGCAATATCCATATCACCAATTTAATATACTTAACATCTATATCAATGACACTAGCTATTTGGTTTTGAAATACCATTGCCAAAGCAAAAAAGCCAAGTGATGTTATAATTAGTGAAATGGTTGAAGTACTAACGACCTTATTTTTATCTGCTTCTTTATTAAAAAACCGAAAAAAAGCCGTTTCCATTCCATAAGCCAAGAGCACATTAAACAAAACAAAATACGAGAAAATCACAGAGACTTTACCATACTCAGAAGGATTTGCAAGTACTGCTTCACTGGTATATAGCGGCACAAGAAGAAAACTTAGCATTCTTGGTAGCACAGTTGCTAAACCATAAATAAATGTTTGCTTAAAAAGTTTTGAAAATGCAGTCAATAGTTAGTCAAAAAATAAAGTTTAAAGATAGAATTTATATCACTAAATCTAATTCTACTTAAGCTATAAAAGAAGAGACATTTTAAAACATAAAAAAGCCTCATTAAAATGAGGCCTTTTGATTAATAAGATTTAAGACTAATCCTCAAATTCATCCTCATCTAAAGACACAATTACATCTCTATTTTCAGACTTTAAATATGATTTCTTTACATATTGAAACGATACACTGGACAATTGCTTAGAATTATTTGTCTTGTAGTATTTTGTCTCATTATCTTGAATGTAACTAATTACAAATTCATCATCATCTAAACCAAATTGATTTCTTGGCTCTTCTTGAAAAATTGATACTGGTTCTTCCCTAAGAAGTACAGTATAACTTCCTTTATTCTCAGAGAGTTTACCCTTTAGGTTTTTAAAGAAAATACTATCTATTTTAACATTTTCATTTTTATTCTCTAACGGAACAAATATATCTACACCAGTATTTCCCAATTTTACACCAGCATACCAATTTTGAAAATATACTTTGTTAATTGCAAAAGGTGCTTGTTTCTGAAACTCTGGTACTGTAATCTTAGGGCTAGCGCATTGGATTGCGAAAGGAATTATTAATAAAAATGTAATTGCAAAAACAGCCTTTCTAAGTTCTTTCATGTTCTGGTAGATTTACTATGGGACCTACAAGATATAAAATATGTGCTTTTAAACGTCGTTTTAAACTTTTAATCGATAAAATACATGTTTTTTTTATCTTCTGATAATAAAAAACCCAACTCTAACAAGTTGGGTTTTTAATATTGTATAAATCTACTTACTTCTGCGTAATCTATGCAACTATATTTTTTTGCTTGTGCCTAATTGTTTAGTGCCTCTGCACCTTTTAAACATTTGGCTAAAGCCTAATTGTTCAGTGCCTCTGCACCACCAACAATTTCAAGGATTTCGTTTGTAATTGCTGCCTGACGTGCTTTGTTATAAGTTAATTTTAATTGATCTCTTAACTCAGTTGCGTTATCTGTTGCTTTATGCATTGCTGTCATACGTGCACCATGTTCTGAAGCAAAACTATCTCTTATTGCCTTAAACATTTGAGTTTTTAATGACTTAGGAATAAGTGTTTCAACAATCTCAGCTTTAGAAGGCTCAAAAATGTAATCTAAATTTACATTAGCCTCACCTTCAACAGGAACTATTGGTAAAAATTGCTCAGTCATTACAATCTGAGTTGCAGCATTCTTAAACTTGTTGTAAACTAATTCTACTTTATCAAACTCACCTTCAACAAATTTGTCCATAATCATCTGTGCAATCTCAGCAACATTATCAAAAGTTAAGTCATCAAAAACTTCACTCTTATTGGCAATAACATTGCCTGTCTTAGAAAGTGCATCGTTTGATTTTTTTCCTACTGCTAGATAAGACACCTCTTTACCAGCATAAGTTTCATTAGTAAGCTTGTTTACCTCTTTTAAAATGTTAGAGTTAAACGCACCACATAAACCTCTGTTAGATGTTATAGCAACAATAAGGACTTTATTAACTTCGCGTTGTTCTGCAAATTTACTTCCAGAATCAGCATCTAAAGTCGCACTTAAACTTTGTAATAATTCCGTAAGCTTATCCGCATAAGGACGCATAGCAGTAATAGCATCTTGTGCCTTCTTTAACTTTGCAGCAGATACCATTTTCATGGCACTAGTAATCTGCATCGTCGAAGATACTGATGATATTCTGTTACGTATTTCTTTTAAGTTTGCCATTCTCTTTAAGTATTGAGTAATGAGAAATGAGTATTGAGATATTTAATTCAACATCTCAATACCCTATACTAATATCTTAGTTATATTTTGAAGCTAAGTCTTTACAAACCGTAGTTAAAGTATCAATAACTTCGTCTGTTAATTTACCTGCTTTTAATGTATCTAAAGTATCTCTATGCTTAGCATTTAAGTACTCGATATAATCTCTTTCAAATTCCTTTACTTTCTCTACAGGAACATCTTTTAATAAGTTTTTAGAACCTGCATAGATAATTGCAACCTGATCTTCTACAGTGTAAGGATCGTTTTGAGCTTGCTTTAAGATCTCTACGTTACGCTTACCTTTTTCAATTACATTTAACGTTGCAGCATCTAAATCAGAACCAAACTTAGCGAATGCTTCTAATTCACGGAACTGTGCCTGGTCTAACTTTAATGTACCCGCTACTTTCTTCATAGATTTAATCTGAGCAGAACCACCTACACGAGATACAGAAATACCTACGTTAATCGCTGGACGTACACCAGAGTTAAATAAATCTGATTCTAAGAATATCTGTCCATCAGTAATAGAAATTACGTTTGTTGGGATATATGCTGATACGTCACCAGCTTGCGTTTCAATAATTGGTAAAGCAGTTAAAGACCCACCACCTTTAACGATTGGCTTTAATGATTCTGGTAAATCATTCATGTTCTTAGCAATATCATCATCAGCAATAACTTTTGCCGCACGCTCTAATAATCTTGAGTGTAAGTAGAAAACGTCACCTGGATACGCCTCACGTCCTGGTGGACGACGTAATAATAATGACACCTCACGGTAAGCTACCGCTTGCTTAGATAAATCATCATATACGATTAATGCCGGACGACCAGTATCTCTAAAGTACTCACCAATTGCAGCACCTGCGAATGGTGCATATACCTGCATTGGTGCAGGATCAGATGCGTTAGCAGCAACAATTACTGTATAAGCTAAAGCTCCTTTTTCTTCTAAAGTCTTAGCAATACCAGCAACAGTAGACGCTTTTTGACCTACAGCTACATATACACAGAATACAGGCTCTCCTGCATCATAAAATTCTTTCTGGTTTAAGATAGTATCAATACATACTGTAGTTTTACCAGTCTGACGGTCACCAATTACAAGCTCACGCTGACCTCTACCTACAGGGATCATAGCGTCAATAGACTTAATACCTGTTTGCATTGGCTCATCTACTGGTTGACGATAGATAACACCTGGCGCTTTACGCTCTAAAGGCATTTCATATAAGTCACCACCAATAGGTCCTTTACCATCAATTGGGTTACCTAATGTATCAACAACACGACCAACCATTTCCTCTCCTACTTTAATAGAAGCGATACGCTCAGTACGTTTAACAGTTGCACCTTCTTTAATTTCTTTAGAAGGTCCTAATAATACAACACCAACGTTATCTTCTTCAAGGTTAAGAACGATTCCTTCTAAACCGTTTTCAAACTCTACTAACTCACCATATTGAGCGTTAGATAATCCGTAAACACGTGCAATACCATCACCAACAGTTAATACTGTTCCTACTTCATCTAATGAAGCACTTGCCTCAAAACCTGAAAGTTGTTGTTTTAAAATTGCTGATACTTCAGCTGGTTTTACTTCTGCCATCTTTATTTAGATATTAGATGTTAGATGTTAGACTTCTGTCAGTTCTCTAACTATTTTAATTTAATGTAAATTCTCTTTTTAACTTATTTAACTGGTTAGCGATACTAGCATTATACTCTTTATCACCAACTCGTAAAATGAATCCACCTATGATGTCTTCATTTACAGTGTTTGCAATGACCACTTTGTCACTACCTGTAAGTTCCTTAACCTTTGCTAAAGCTTTAGTTTCAATCTCCTTAGTTAATGGAACTGCTGTTGTTACTGTAGCCTCCACAATACCTTGAGCCTTGTCATACAACTCTTGATATTTATTTGCAACAGCACCAATGATATCTATTCGTTTATTACTAATTAACACGTCTAACAATCCTGTTGTAGTACTGTTAAGCTTAGTAAACACTTTTAATAATGTGTCTTTCTTTAATTCAGATTTTATAACTGAGCTTTGAAGCATTAAGTCTAAATCTTCATTTTCAGAAATTGTATTGGCAATAGCTTTCATGTCTGCATTTACAGCTTCAGCTACCTTTTGTTCTTGGGCTAAATCTAATACTGCTTTTGCATAACGTATTGCTGCTCTTGTTCCTGCCATTATACTCTTAGTTTAAAGTTGCGTCACCTATCATAGAATCAACCAATGCAAGTTGCTTCTTCTTATCTGACAATTCTCCTTTTACTACTTTCTCAGCAATATCAATTGATAGACTTGCAACATGAGTTTTTAACTCAGCCATTGCAGCTTTCTTTTCAGTTTCGATAGCTGCTTGAGCTTGCTCTATAAGCTTACCTGCTTTTGCGTTTGCCTCTTCTGTAGCATCAGAGATAATTTTGTCTTTCATCTCACGAGCTTCTTTCAACATCGTTTCGCGCTCAGCTCTAGCTTCTTTAAGAAGACGCTCATTATCTGCATTAAGGTTTTCCATTTCCTTTTTAGCATTTTCGGCCGCATCTAATGCATTTTGAATACCTTCTTCTCTTTCATTAAGCGATGTTAAGATTGGTTTCCATGCAAACTTTACTAATAAGAATATTAATCCTAATAATAAGATTGTCTGAACAATAAATAACCCTGGTGAAAAATCGTTTAATAATGTTTCCATTATATGTATTTATTTAATGTAAATTTTAATGTTTTTTTAAAACACGTCCTGCAACCAACCGTTGCAGGATTTGTGTTCTTTTAGTTTTTCTTCGATTCTTAATTTCCTAAGAATAAAGCACCGAATGCTAAACCTTCTAATAATGCAGCGATGATAATCATTGCAGTTTGGATTTTACCAGTAGCTTCAGGTTGACGCGCAATACCTTCCATTGCACTTCCACCAATTTTACCTAATCCGATACCAGCACCGATTACAATTAATCCTGCACCTACTAAATTTGGAACTGTCATAGCCAAAAATTTAAATTAATTAAACAAACTCTTATATTAATGGTGGTCGTGTTCTTCTACTGCCATACCAATAAATAATGCTGAAAGCATTGTAAAGATATACGCTTGTAAGAAGGCTACTAACACCTCTATTAATGTTATAAAAAATGATAATACTAAGGATAATCCTGTTGCACCTACAACAGTTAATTCGCTCTTTAGTGTAAACATAATCGCAATTAAACTCATTACTACAATATGCCCTGCCGAAATGTTTGCGAACAAACGCACAAGTAGTGAGAAAGGTTTAATTAAGAAATGCCCCGCTAATTCTATTATTGCTAATACAGGCTTAACAAAAACCGGAACACCTGGCATCCATAATACGTGACCCCAATAATCCTTGTTTCCACTAGCTGTATATATTATCAATGTAAAAATTGCCAAACATGCAGTTACCGCCAATTGACCTGTTACATTAAACCCAAGTGGTGTTAAACCTAATAAGTTCAATATCCAAATGAAAAAGAATACCGTTAATAAATATCCCGTAAAACGTCTGTAGTGTTTCTCACCAATATTTGGTCTTGCAATTTCGTCTCTCACATAAAGTACTAATGGTTCTAAAACACGACCAAAGCCTGTTGGCACTTGTTTTTTCTTGTACTGTTTAGCTAATGAAGAAAAACCTAAAAACATTAATAAGCCAACTAACAGCACTCCAAAAACACTTTTAGTAATGGATAAATCTAAAACTTTATGAGCATTAGTTGCATGATGATCTGCATCAAAAGCAACTTCAGCAGCACCTTCTTCTAACTCGTAAATTTTGCTGTGAATCTTTGTGAATTTAAGTCCCCCTTTTTCAACAATTACATGACCATTATCATCATGATGAAACTCAGAAGACATAAAGGTCACCAAACCTTCACTAGACCATACAATTACTGGTAATGGAAAACCTACATGTTTTCTTTGACCATCACTAGTGTAAGAAAACAAATGAAAATCATGAGAATCTTTAAGGTGATGAACAATATAGTCTTTTACTTCCTCTTTGGTGTCAACCTCTCCAGCATCATGAGAATTAGCCGGTTCTTTAGCCTGTAGCGTAAGTGATAACAATGCTAAAAGGGCAAACAAATAAGTTTTGATAGATTTTTGTGCTATTTTCATTTCTTTCTTTTGAAAAATTACGCTCAATAAATTCGGCGCAAAGGTACACAATTAATTACTATCTCAAACTCTTTTTTAATTTATTAATTTTAAAGCTTTTGATTTAAGATTTTTGAAATGAAAAACACCTCAAAAATTAATAGTGAAAAAAGAGGAATTAATAACGAAATACGCAACTTCATTGTCAATGGTTCTGTAAAAACTGAATCATAAAAAATCACACCAAAAAACGCCAATTTCACAACTACAGCAGCTAAATAAATAAAACCTAATTGATCTTTGATTTTTTTATTGCCACTTCCAAGTTTAAACAACGTGCAAATTATGAAGGAACTTACAGCGAAAAACATGTAGACATTTTTAAGACTATATGTCAAACTTTCGACAAAATTACTGTGTACTAAAAAAATCAGCACAGAAACTACGAGAAATGTAATACAATAGATGAGGATAGATTTTACCATTTTAGTCCTTTGATAATTTAATAACTTGAGAAATTACTAGATACATAGACAAAAATACCGCGAGCAGTGTTACAACAGATTCGTACTTGTCAGAATTATACTTTGTATCTAACCAACTACCCAACCAATTACCTGCATAAATAGTTAAACCCATTTGAAATGCAATACCTGTAAATCTCAAAAATTTATTAGGCCGTTTTTCCTTGTCCACTTGCTATGGTTTGAGAAGACTCATTGCTTAAAGATTTTACAGCACCTTTCATGCTACAAGTTGCATTAAATGTAGCTCCTGGTTCAACAGCAAGTTTACTAGTGTGCACTTCACCTTCAATATGTGCAGTTGACTTTAATGATAAGGTACCCGAAAGTATAAGTTTACCTGAAAACTTACCTTCAAAATCTGCATTTTCACCAACTAAAGTCCCTTTAATTAAGCCTGTTTTACCAACAACAACTTTTCCTGAAGTTTTTACATTACCTTCAATAGTGCCATCAATTCTAAATGGTCCATTGCTTTCAATATCACCAACAATCTTTGTGCCTTGTGAAATGATATTTTGTTGTGTGCCAGTTTCCATGGTTTTATAATTTTTGGATTTTGAATCTGAAGAAAACATAATCAGTTATTTTACTCTAGTTTTAAATATGCATTTAAGTTTTTATGACGTTGTATAATCGTATAGTTTGGTGAAGATATAGCGAAATATTCCTTAGTGATTTTTGGCTTAATCTTTCTTCCTCTTTTATCTTTTTCATCAGAACTTAACAGCTCTGCAAAACCTTTTGCTCCTTGTATACTTTTTAGCCCATGCACAACGATAAAAGTGGAACTTTCGTCATAGACATCTATAGAGGTCGTTAAATCAAAATAAGATATTTTCTTTTCAATTTCTTCTTCCAAAGTTTTCTTGAAAGCTTCTAAATCTTCATTTTCACTATTCTGAAAATGATAAATTACATTAAAATACTTTGGCTTATCATCTGAGATAAATTCCTTTTTTGCAAGCACAGGAATGGCATTCTGCAATAACTCTTGAGCCTTCTTGCCTTCATCAGAGTTGGCATAAGTTAAAGCAATATAATTGATACCTTCCTTATATGCTTCAAACCCATATAGTCTTCCTTTAGCCGATGTTTTTAAAATTTCAAACTTAGGCACAAAGTCATCACCTTCAAATCGCTTAATCTGTCGCTCTGTTTCAGCAATTACCTCAGCATAATTCTGTTCTTCAAACTGTTGATACAAGTTCTTGTAAATTGCTTCCGGACTATTTTCGTCTTTGGAAAGTGCAGCGTCTGGATTACTTAAAATCTCAGCATATCTCGAATCTGGATAGTTTGCAATAATGTCAGACTTCATAGCGTCTGCTTTAGAGGTTAATCCTAATTCAACATACAACTTATATAGATTGTATTTAGAAGGTAAAATTAGACGCTCTTCTGGATTATAAGTTAAAAGATCTTCAAAACGAGATTGAGACAATTCAAACTCACTAAATTTTTCTTTGTATAATATCCCTAATTGGTAATAGGCAAAATTGCGATCCTTAGCTATACTGTCTATTACAACTTCATCTGTTGGTAAGGATGCAATATAAGTTTGTGGGTCATATTCTTTTTCTGTACCTGTTATTTTTTCTGTCTCTCCTTTTTCCCCGCGTTCTAAGTCTGCACGATCATCAGACAGTCTCCAATTGTCTTGTAACTTGCGATCGCCCCATAACTTTAAAAACTCACTTTTGCCATATGCAACCGTAGAAGGATTATAAAAATAAAAATTGCTGGTATTTTTATTAGAAGGTAATCCTATAGGCATGGCTCCTTTGTTAGGACTTGTTCTTGAAATCGAATTATTCGTATTACCTTTTCCTGGTACATTTAGGGTATTTACTTGATTGTTTACACGACTATTGGTTTGATTTCTGGCCTCTATTTCTTTTTTCTTTGCTTCCTCAATTGCCTTCGCCTTTAAATCTTCGGCGTATTTAGTATATATTGCTAATTGCTCTTCCTTAGGGAGCTTTATCATTCTAAGAATACTATCATTTAATTGTGCGATATCCTCGTAATAGATAACATCATCTAAATTCTCACGCTTCTTTTTGATGGTTCTATATGACTTTGTGTTTTTTTCCATAGCAGTCATAGTACTATCATAATAAGCGCCGGCTGTTTTGTAGATGGTTCTATCAAAATACATATTGCCTAAGGTCTCATAATTGGTCGCTCTCAAATAATTATCTGTGGTTGTTTTTCTAAGTGACTTATTATAAAACACCTCTGCTAAACTGTCTGAAGCCTTCCCTTTATGATATTCAGCGATACGATGGAAAATTTTATCTAGGAATGGCCTATTTTCTCTGTTCTCGGAAAGTTCTGTCATGTACTCTTCAAATTCAATCTCACTTTCCTTAGAAGTAGGCTCAAAATTATATGATTTTTCAAGGTGTGCATTGATATAGAAGGCTCTAGGAATTTGTCTATGCATTTTTATTATTGCATCAAATTCCATATTTGCGCTATCCTTTTCTTCAAACTCGTTATAAAGTTGACCTTTGATAAAATGGAAGCGCGCCTTTTCGCTCTTTACCTTTGTGTTTTCGGCGGCAATTGCCAATTGTGGTATAGCACTATCTTTTGCCTTAATGTTAATATATGCTTGGGCTAAAGCCGCAGACGCATCGGCTAAATCCTGGCCTTCAATTATACCTTCTTCTTCTTCAAGTAAACGCTTTAGTCTTTTAATTGCAACCTCATTATTATCTAAACGCATGTTCGCTTTCTCGCGCCAAATTTTCACTTGGTTGATTTTATCACTTGTAGGATACTTGTTAAGGATATTATTGAATGCCGCTAGTGCAGGAACAAAACGTTGATCGTAGTACCTCGCTTTTCCTAATAACAAATAAGCCTCATCAATTTGAGGGTTTTTCTCTTTACCGTCAATATTCATTCCATGCTTTTGAATAGCCTTTATAGCCTTCTCTTCAGCAAGGTCAAAGTCTGGATTGTTCTTTTGTCCTGGTAAAAAAATATCATCTTCTACCTTCATTCGTTCAACAGGAAGTAATTCCCAGAAGTTCTCCGTAAACGCATCATTAACAGACAGCTTACCTCTATCTAATGCCAAATTTCCATTGTACAAGACATTATATTTTGTGCCTAATGCATGAAAATTTCTATTGATAAAGGTGTCCTTTTTTCTTGAACAACTTTGGGCAATTATTGCCACAATCAAAAGTGATAATAGATATTTTACCTTAAACTTCAACGTACGTTCTTTTTGATAAGTAAATAACTACACTATTAAGCTTTTAGTGTGCTAAGTGGTAAAAATAATCATCTTTTTGAAATAGAAGCTGATGTTGAATTAAAAATCCCTTTTACAATCTAGCTAAGACGCTAGGATGAAAAGGGAATTTTATTGAGTCTGCTTTATCTTTATAAAGCGTTATTCTTCTTCTGACGTTTCTAAATTACTAGCAAAATGAGCTTCTAATTCTTTAAGTGTTGTTGGGTTTGTTTCAAGGTCTTTTACAATGTTACCCTTTTCTAAAACAACGATGCGCTCACACACATCTGTTACATGCATAAGATCGTGACTAGAAACCATTACCGTTACACCTTGCTTTTCAGCTAAATCTTTTAGGATTTGCTTTAATCTAATTTGAGTTGTTGGGTCTAAATTTGCAAAAGGCTCATCTAAAATGATAACTTCTGGGTTTCCTATAAGTGCAGCAACTATCCCTGCTTTTTTCTGATTTCCTTTACTAAGATCTCTCAAATACTTTTTCTTGCCAATGATTTCTCCATTAAAGAAATCTTCGAACTTAGAAGTTAATGCATCAACATCCGCCTTATTTTGTCCTCGCAAATCACCAATAAAGTAGAAATACTCTTCTGGTGTCAAATAGCCTATTAAGAAACTCTCGTCTATAAATGCAGATGTAAATGGTTTCCAATCTTCACTCGCATCTACTGCGACGTCATTATTAGTTATCCTACCTGTAGATGGCTTAATAAGGTCTAATAATAAGCTGAAATATGTTGTTTTTCCTGCACCGTTATTTCCTACTAAACCAAAGCTTTGTCCTTTTGGAATAGATAATTCTTCAATGTTAAGAACCGTTGTTCCGTTATATGTTTTCGAAAGGTCTTTTGTATATATCATGATGTTGATGTGTAATATTAATTATCTTGACTAAACGCGTTAATCATTTTGTATTTAGAATCTAAATATTTTTTAGTGATGAAACTCATTAGTTTTTTATGAAACACAATGCCTGTAACTCCCATTATTATTAAAAGTGCTACAGCTGCTTCAAACCCTACTAGCCAATTCACTAATCCAAATAGTCCCATTGGTAATAGCATTAAAGGAAAACCAATGATCCATTGTACTGCCCCAGTACCTTGGTAATTAAAGGCAGCTTTTTTATCGAGATCAATTTTCTTCCTATTGAAAGATCCACCATAAAGAATGACATGTGAGTTTACCCCAATATTATAAATGGCTGCAGCAAAGTGTGCAATAAGTATTTTCCAACCGAAGTATACGTACGGTATACCAAGCACAAATAAAATAACAACACTCATTACCATAAGGATAAATTTAGAGCGCAAATATTGTTCGTACTTTATATTTTGACTCATTAACATTTTATAATAGCCACTATCCCAAGCTGGAATGAATTGCCCAAAATTGATTAAGAAAAATCCTGTTGAGAATACACCAATAAAGGCAAACATAAATTCCATATCTCTATACATGGGTTGCGGATAAAAGAACAAACCATACAGCAAACCAATGAATAACAACATGGTCATAGACTTAGTACGTTTATTTCGCCAAATAAGTTTTAGGTCTAACTGCATAAAAGGAGCGATGTCTCCAAAACGCTTTGTCCACGATAAATCTGCAGCTTTAACCTCAGTGACTTTAGATTTTAATGAACTGTCTAAAAACAATTTATCTTTTAAAATCTTAAAGTTATACATATAAAATATTGCTAACAGTAATAGTGGTATTAAAATGTAAACTGGATTATTGGAAATTGCTACTAAAGAATCACCAACTAAGGATTTCATTGGTAATACATTAAAATAATCTAAACCAAACAATGTGCCTGCCACAATTATTAAAGGCAAAAAGGACAAGTCTTTTTCTGCAGAAAATGCTTCTATTATAAAATTTAGAAAGTTGATAATTAGCACTACAATTATAACAGCAAACATCCATGGCAAAATGGCTGAAGCTGCATAACCATCTCTAATTAGCATAATACTAAAAGGAATTACAGCAAATAATGGTAGGAAGTTAAAGAAATTGAGCGCAGATTTTCCAAGAACAAAGTGCACAATTGTAGAGCGTTTAATTGGTAATGTAAGTAAAGGCTTTACACTCATAACAGGCAACTTTTGCAAAAAGAAGCGCATCATTAAATCTCCTAAAAACCAGAAGAACATAAAACTGTTTGCAACGACAAACGGATCTTTATCTGGTAATGCTTTTTTAAGGATGAATAGTAATCCAAACCCTAGACCTAAAAACATAACAACAAAGTATAAACCTAATAAGACCAGAAGAATATTAAGTGCTATGCTTTTTTGCCAATAAGAAGATCTAAAATATTGCTTCCACTCTAAGTTTAAAAAGTGTTTTATCATAGCTAAAGGTTGATTTTGATGTGTTAGTAGTCAATATACTCAGAATGTTACAAACAAAATTCTGGATATGTTTCGTTTAGTAAATCTTCAGCTTTATCTGGAATGAGTTGAAAACTAATATAATTACACAAGGTTAATAAGGTAAAAAGAACTGCTAAGCCTAGTACGTGGTAAATATTCTCAACAAATTTGTCAGTAATATTAAAGACGTTAAAAAGCTGAGACATAAAGACAAGTGTTATTGCTCCAGCTTGTTTATAAATCATCTCCTCGAGCATCCATTTTTTTTTAGATCGCTCTTTTCTTCGTCTAAATTGTCTATTTAGTTGTATGCCTTTATAAATACACCAAGCACCAATTAGTACATAAAAACTGAAAGCAAAAACAGCTACATAACTCGAAGAAAATGTGACATAATACAAACAAAAAAGACCTAAAGTGGTAAGTATTTGAGGAAGTCTAAACCATTGTTTTAGTTCTCGCCAAAAATAATTTCTATAGCGTTTCCCCATTACTTTTTGCCGTTGTTCAATCGCTTCCATAAAACCAAAAATGCCAAACTTTTTAAATGCGCTTTGTTTAGCATCTTCAAAACTTAGCTTTGGATTCTCCTTCCACATGCCTTCAATATCATTGGCAAGATGATCTACTAGCTCAGTTTGTAAATCATAATGTTCTACATAATGATTTCTTGTAAAAGCGTATAAGTCTTGTATTTGTGCTTCATTTAATGTCATGACATTGCAACTTTCATTTTCAATACCCTATTGAGTGCAAAACAATACACCTTATAACCCGCAAACATTACCACTAAAAAGATAGTCATAACAATAGGTAACCAAATATGGCTATATGCCTTTGGCAAAAACTGTATTGGTAAATTCAGCATAATAATGCCAAATGAGAAATAGAAAAAACCGTACTGCATATTTACTGACTTTCCTAATTTCTTAATTAAGGACTTTATAAGTTCAATAAGCATAACTACCATAGGCAAAGCAAATACAATGAAGGCCACTGTTTTTAACGCTTCGGGAAATTTAAAAGCTACCAAATAAAATATTAAATATAGCATTGCAACACCTATAAGATATTTTGGATTCTTAAGGCACTTTAATATCTCTTGAAAATGCATTTTTCTGTACATCTTGTTTGTATGCTTCCAACTTTGTATGTGCACAGTTTCTAAATTTCCATCCCAATTGGTATTCTTTAAACTTCTAAGAAATAAAGTTTCAAAATCAGCAGCACCAGAATAGTTTTCTATGTCAGACACTAAATGATCTACCATTTCAATTCTTACATCCCAATATTGAATGCCCTTTTTCTTAAGGTAATCATCTATATACTGTATTTGTGCTTTAGTAAGTTTCATTTCTAAATAGACTTGTAGTTTATTCTGTACTCATTCAATATTTGGTAGGTTAATTGCAATAACAGCATTGAAATGAAAACCATTATTGAAATAACTACCGATATTACAACGGAATTAGCAGTTTCAGTGCTAAAATAACCTCTGAATAGTATTCTAGATAGGTTTAAAATCTGAAAGAATACCATGTATACAAAAGCCATTCTTTCAATACCTGAAAAACGAGATATCTTGAAAATTCTTAGTGTTATCGTATATAGAATTAAAAAAGGAACAATTGAAGCAAATGGAAACCAATAAAATAATTCCACTAAATTTTCATGACCCTTTTTTGAAATTATTACAAAAGTAAAAACTACTAATGCAACAAATAATAAAATAGCCTTAGGTTTTATCATGAGTTTAAAAAGCCTTTTAAAAAGACCCTTATCTACATTCTTCAAAAATCTCTTATTACTCTCCAAAAGACTTGACTTATTGGCAACCATATAATCTTTAAAAACCGTATAAAAGTCTTCTGTGTTTTGCTCTCTCATTTCACTTTCAATAGCTGCACCAACATGGTCTATCATTTCCATTCTTATGTCAGCATAAAACACATCAGAATGCTCTAAATAGTTATCGATAAATTGTATTTGTTCCTTAGATAAGCGCTTCATCTATTAAGCTAATTTAGGACTAACTAAGGCTTGCATTGTTTTTATATACTCAGCAAGTTCATTGAGTTTATTTGCTGTTTCTTTGGTTCCGGTTTCTGTAAGTTTATAGTACTTTCTGAGTCTATTATCAACCTTTGCAACCTCAACATCTAACAAACCTTCAGCCTCTAGTTTATGAAGCGCAGGATACAAAGCGCCTTCTGTAATATTAAGTTCACCTTTGGTCAATGCTTTTACTTTCTGGGTAATTTCATAACCGTACATTTTATCTTGCTCATTGAGCAGTTTTAAAATGATGGTGTTTAAACTTCCTTTATATAATTTTGAGTTGCTCATAACACAAATATATACATAATTTTCTTATGCATAATTTTCTTAGGTATTACTTTAAGAAAATTTTATGTCTAATTGGTAGCTTCGAGAACCTCAGCTACCGCAGTATTTCATTATTTTTGCCAAAAAATAGTTGCAATGGCTCAATTTCATTCTTTAACAATAAAGTCTATAGATAAAGTAACGGATAAATCGGTTGCTATTAGTTTTGATATTCCATCTCATTTAAAAGAAGTTTTTCAGTTTAAAGCTGGGCAATACATTACACTAAAATCAACAATTAACGGTGAAGACGTAAGAAGAGACTATTCAATTTGTTCTTCTGTAACTAGTGGTGATATTACAGTTGGTGTTAAAGCTGTTGAAAATGGTACATTTTCAGTTTTTGCTAACACATCATTAAAAGTTGGTGATCGTATTGAAGTTGCCGAACCTAATGGACGCTTTATTTTTGAAGCTAATGCCGCCAAAACAAGAACTATTGCTGGTTTTGCTGCTGGTAGCGGTATTACACCAATTCTCAGTATTGCTAAAACACTATTAGAGGACGAACCGTTTAGCAATTTTATACTAGTTTATGGGAATAAATCTTTAAACGATGCCATGTTTATGAGTGAGCTCGTAAGTCTAAAAAACACTTATGGTAACCGTTTTCATTTACATTGTACATATAGTCAAACCCAAGAAGATGATGCACTTTTTGGCCGTATAGACAAAAGCACGGTAAACCTTATTGTAAAGAACAAATACCAAGGTGTTTCTATAGAAAAATTATATCTCTGTGGCCCTGAACATATGATACATACTGTAAAAGATGTGTTGCTTGAAAACGGCATCAAAGAAAAGAACATTTTGTTCGAGCTATTCACTGCTCCTACCGAAACGGAAAATACTTCGTCTACTGAAACTTTAGATGGTAACTCAAAAATTAAAGTTGTTGTTGACGATGAAGAATTTGAGTTTGAAATGTCTCAAGAAGAATCCATCTTAGACGCTGCTTTAAAACAAGATATTGACGCGCCATATTCTTGTCAAGGTGGCATTTGCAGCAGCTGTATTGCGAGAATCACTGATGGTGAGGCTACGATGAGGCAGAACAATATCTTAACCGATAGTGAAGTTGCTGAAGGCCTTATTTTAACTTGCCAAGCACATCCGACTTCTTCTACTATTGTAGTGGATTATGATGATGTTTAAATAAGTAAATAGGAAGAAAGGGATAAGGGATTAGTTTTCTTTGTCTTTATGAAATTCCTGCCTATGCAGAAATGACAAATACGTCAAATCGAGTTTTGGTTAGAAGCACACTGTGCAACAATTGAGATTTCTCATTTACTAGATTTAATAATTTCCAGATGCTTCGAGAACACTTCGATACTTCGACTGCGCTCAGTACAGGCTTATTCAGTGTGACATCATCACGATTGCGCAGGAATAATAGACTTAACTTTCTCTACGACCTCATCAGCAGAAATACTTCCTGCTGCATTGTCATAACCTTCTGGATATTTATTGCCGTAAATAGACGTTGGAATTAAAGGAAATTTATCTCTATTTGCCGTAAGCTGATGTTCTTCTGGTTGATTATATTGCACAAAGCCAGCAAACGGATGCGTAACTCCCCAAATGGTGATAACTTTTACACCATACATTGCTGCCAAATGCCCATTACCGGAATCCATAGAAAGCATTACATCTAAGTTTGAGATTAAGCTTAGTTCATCTTCAAAACTTAATTTTCCAGCAGCAGAAACTACACTTTGATGTTCCTTTTCTATTTTGTTTAAAATCGCCGTCTCTTCTTTTCCTCCTCCAAATAAAATGATATTATATTCTTTTGAAAGCTGTTTTATCACGTCTTTCATTTGGGCTAAAGGATACATCTTACCTTGATGAGCAGCAAAAGGCGCAATACCAATTGTCTTTTTACTAGCGTCTGTTATAAACGTTTTTAAGTCTTGAGATAAATCAACTTTACTAGGAAAACTCGGCTGAGATAAAACTAAAGGAAAACCTAAATTCTCAAACACATCAGCATAGCGTTGATGCGTCGTTTTTAGTTGTTTAAATTCTTTTCCTGATGTTAAAGCTTTCTTTTCGTGTCGACCTTTATCAATTTGAATTACCTTTTTTCCTGTGAAAAAAACCTTTAAAATTTTACTTCTTAGAACATTATGCAAGTCAGCAACTACATCAAAATTTAAGGCTTTGAGTTCTTTGGATAGTTTATAAAGTCCTAAAATACCTTTATGCTCTCCTTTTAAGTCCGCAGTGTAAACGCCAACATTCTTCAAACCTGAAAATAATGGTTTAAAAAATGCTCTGGTTACAACCGTAATTTTTAAATCGGGATATTGATTTATTAAAGCCTTAATAACAGGAACCGTCATAGCAACATCTCCCATTGCTGAGAATCGAAGGACAAGGATGTGTTTTGGCTTTAGCATTTATTATAGAAGAAAGCACCTAAACAGCACTTCGACTTCGCTCAGTGTGACCGTTTAGGATAACGAATTATTTCTGTCCTCTCAAAACAGGATTAAGCTCATCGTCATTGTACATTTTCATTTGCTTATAAACTTTCATGTACTTATCTCCATTGGCTATATCTGCTAAAAGATCGTCAATTGCTGTGCTTAAATCAGTTCGTTGCTCTAACAAAACATCTAATTTCTTTTGACAAGCTGCTTTATGAGCCGCTGTTGCATCTTCTCTTACCGTTTCTAAATGCATGTGGTAAATCTTAAGTGCTAAAATTGATAAACGGTCTATTGCCCAAGCAGGACTTTCAGAATTAATCTTTGCGTCTGACTTTGCTTCAACGTCTTTGTATTTATTTAAAAAATAACTGTCTATAAACTCAACTGTATCGGTTCTATCCTGATTAGAAGCATCAATCATACGCTTTAATTTTAACGCAGCTTCTGGCTCAATGTTTGGATCTCTAATAATATCTTCATAAGCCCATTGTACAGTATCAATCCAACATTTTCTATACAATAAATGCGCAATTACATCTTCATTTTTGTCATACTTATTCGTAAACGGTTGGTCTATAGTGTTTAAAACTTTATATGTCTTTATTGCCTCTTGAAATATACTGTTTGCCTTATCTGAAAACATAATTGATTAAAATTTTGGTAATGCAAATATACTTTGAATTATTAACTTAGCAATTCATCATAATACTTCTAATTATGCACATTCATGACCTATCTAAGAAGCCATCAATACTAAATACTTTTATTTCGGAAATTAGAGATAAATCGGTTCAAAAAGATAGTATGCGCTTTAGAAGAAATATAGAACGTATTGGTGAAATTTTAGGTTATGAGTTAAGTACATCGCTATCTTATGAAGCCCATAAAACAGAAACACCTTTGGGTATCTCTGAAACTGTTTTACATCAAAAAGATATTGTACTTTGTTCAATTCTAAGAGCTGGTGTGCCTTTACATAATGGGCTTCTTAACTATTTTGATGCTGCTGAGAACGCATTTATTTCAGCATATAGACAACACAAACACAACCCAGAAAGTTTTGATATTGTGGTAGAATATTTGGCTTGCCCAAGCTTAGAAAATAAAACACTCATTCTGGCTGACCCAATGCTAGCTACAGGACAATCTATGGTGGCTACTTTTGAAGCTTTAAAACCATTTGGAAAACCAAAAAGTGTTCATCTTGTTAGTGTGATAGGTGCTAAAACAGGTGTAGAATTTGTCTCGAAAGCATTTGATAGCGACACACATCTTTGGATTGCTACCATTGACAATGAATTGAACGAAAAAGGGTATATCATCCCAGGTCTTGGTGATGCAGGTGATTTAGCCTTTGGAAACAAATTACAGCAATAAGCTTATTATTGGAACCAAAAGTAGCAAGACAATAAAAATTTCTTTGAACCAACGTTCTGAAATGTCTTCGATATAATTAGACATAATTATAGAGAACGGCGCAAATAAAAATACAAACTCACTTCCATTTTTGTCCGGTGCTATAAATGCAATAATAAATGCCGAAATAGCCGCAAAAAACACAATAAAATAGGACGGTTTTAACCTTTTATTTTTATCTGAAAGGTTATTTAAATAATAAATAGAGGTCCAAATAAAAGCGACCACTAATACAGTTAATCTTATAATATTCTGTTTGCTATTATAGACAGTAAAATCTAAGCTGTAAGCAAAATCTAGATCTGATGACTGAAAATAAGTGTCGAATCTTACAATATTATATGCAAAAAGCAATACTACAACTGTACACGCGCCAATTATGGGCACAATGATATTTTTAACATTATTCTGTGAATAGTACATTAGAGCAACAATAACTATTAAGAAAAATAGAGTAGACCAAAGATAAAACAAGGTCGCTAACATTATCCAAAATCCTGCATCGAGAAACTTTTTCTTAATTGTGAGGTTAGAGTGTAAACTCAATAGGCGCCTTAACGCAAACAATACCAATAAATTAGCAATAAGCGCATTAGAATGATTAAATGCTTCTGGACATACACCAAAAAGTAACCCTAAGGTTAGTATTGCATAAGAATTCTTCTTTGATAGACTGTTTTTAGATACAATAAAGTCTAATATAAAAATGAAGAAAAGCGATACTCCTAATTTTAGAAACGTATTTGCTAATTCATTAAAATCAGTTGAAAACGAATTGTAATTAAAGATTACAAAAATCAAAATCATGTAAGCGGCAACAATAATAAAATTAATTGGCTTAGATTTTCTGAAGATAGTTGTAATCATTGATGGGTCTTTTAATACAGACTACGGTTGTATATTATTTGCTTTTTTGTACTTTTGTTGACGTAAATTTAAATAAAGTTATGAAAGATTTCTTTTACGGAATACAAGATTTATTTGTTGATGTATTATTCGCGCCACTTGATGCTCTTAGAGCATTAGAATTAGAGAACTGGTTTGCTGCAAACATGTTCTCATGGATTTTTATGGCTATTGGTTTTGTAGCATTTGTATATTGGATGATGCAGTTAGCTAAATTTAACGCTAACAATGAAGAAGATAAGAGTATTTCCTCTCATTCTTATTTATAAATCAAAACCAATATCTTTTCGATAATACATCTTATCAAAATGTAGTTTTTCTATGTTTTGGTAAGATTTTTTTATGGCTTCTTGGTATGTTTTTCCGTATGAAGTTACAGCCATAACACGTCCACCAGAAGTCACTACTTTGTCATCTTGCATTTTTGCACCTGCATGAAACAAAATTGAATCTTCAACATTTTCTATTCCTGTGATTTCTTTTCCCTTTTCGTAAGCTTCGGGATAACCGCCAGAAACCATCATAATAGTAGTTGCAGCGCGCTCATCTATTTCTATATCTACCTCAGCAAGTGTTTGGTTTGCCATAGCTTGAAAAATTTCAACCAAATCAGACTTTAATCTTGGTAGAACAACTTCAGTCTCTGGATCACCCATTCTTACATTATATTCAATCACTTTAGGGTCATCTCCTACTTTGATTAAACCTATAAAAATGAATCCTACATAAGGTAAATTGTCTTTCTTTAAACCTTCAACAGTCGGCTTTACGATTCTAGTTTCAATTTTATCTAAAAACTCTTGTGTGGCAAAAGGTACTGGTGATACTGCGCCCATTCCACCAGTATTTAATCCAGTATCTCCTTCACCAATACGTTTGTAATCCTTTGCAGTAGGAAGAATTTTATAGTCTTTACCGTCAGTTAATACAAAACAGCTTAATTCAATACCGTCTAAAAACTCTTCAATCACAACTTTGGTACTCGCATCACCAAATTTGGCATCAACCAACATGTTTTTAAGTTCAGTTTTTGCTTCTGCTAAATCGTTAAGGATTAAAACACCTTTTCCGGCCGCTAATCCATCTGCTTTTAATACATATGGTGGTTGTAATGTTTCTAAAAACTTATAACCATCTTCAACATTATCTTTTGTAAAACTTTCATATGCTGCAGTTGGAATATTATGACGCATCATAAATTCTTTTGCAAACTCTTTACTCCCTTCTAACTCGGCAGCCGCTTGTTCAGGTCCTATTACAGACACATATTTTAGTTCTTCATCATTTAAAAAGAAATCATGAACACCTTGTACCAATGGGTCTTCTGGTCCAACAACAACCAATTGAATGTCATTTTTTAGTACAACGTTCTTTATTTCAACAAAATCGGTAACTGAAATATTCAAGTTTTCAGCAATAGCATCTGTTCCTGAATTTCCAGGTGCAACAAACAGTTTATTACAATGTTGACTTTGTGCAATTTTCCAAGCAAATGTGTGTTCTCTTCCTCCAGATCCTAGTACTAAAATATTCATGGTTAAATTTTGTTTGCGCAAAAATAGTTGGTTTTAAATTTAAAAAGCAATTATTTTACATAAACCTTATTTGTTAGATATAGCTTGAATTTATTCGATTTTTCTTTAAAAGTAAACGGCTTTGATATTGATAAAGCAAAATCTACTTTATCTCAAATTCAAAAATTGAATTATGATGACTTTAGCACTTATCTCGAAACTCAAAAAAAGGTTATAGTAAACTATCATTTAGAGCATAATCCGTTTTATAAATCCTTTGGTAAAGATATAAATGTTGATGATTGGAATTCTGTTCCAGTAATGACTAAACGTCATTTGCAACAAACTATAGAACATCGCTTAAGCGAAGGTTACTCGACGAAAAATGTTTATTTAAATAAAACTTCAGGTAGTTCTGGTGACCCATTCATTTTCGCAAAAGACAAATGGTGTCATGCTATGACTTGGGCAGAAATTATGAATCGGTTTTCATGGTATGGTATCGATTTTAACACCTCAAAGCAAGCGCGTTTTTATGGTATTCCGTTAGATAAAAAAGGCTATTACAAAGAGCGACTAAAAGATTGGTTTAGTAATCGTTATCGGTTTTCGGTGTTTGATTTGAGTGATGTCGCTTTTGAAACTGCTCTTAAAAAGTTTGAAAAGACTTCTTTTGAATTTATCAATGGATATACAAGTCCGATAGTTCAATTTGCAAAGTTCCTGAAGCGAAAAAATATTGTTTTGACTTCTGTTTGTCCGAGTTTAAAGGTTTGTATTGTGACTTCGGAAATGCTTTTTGAAGATGATAAACTTCTCATGCAAACGTATTTTGGTGTGCCTGTGGTGAACGAATATGGTGCTTCTGAACTAGATTTAATTGCTTTTGAAAACACAAATGATGAATGGCAAGTTAATAGTGAAACACTTCTGGTTGAGGTTTTAGATAAGAATGATAATGTCTTGTCGTATGGTGAAGAAGGACGAATTGTAATTACCTCTTTTTATAACAAAGCACATCCGTTTATTAGGTACGATATTGGTGATATTGGTGTCTTGTCTAAAGAAAGTACAACTAGAAAACCTATACTAAAACAACTCACCGGAAGAACCAATGATATTGCATTGTTGCCAAGCGGAAAAAAAGCTGCTGGTTTAACCTTTTATTACATCACAAAAAGTGTTATTGAGAATGATGGTAATGTTAGTGAATTTATTATTGAACAATTAGCATTAGACCTTTTTAAAATCATCTATATAAGTAAAGAACCTCTACCTGAATCTCAAGAAGCATTTATTACTTCTGAAATGGAAAACTACCTAGAACCTGGAATAAAAGTTAAGTTTGAACGCGTCAAACAACTACAACGAACTAAAGCAGGAAAATTGAAGCAGTTTGTATCTAAGATATCTTCTTAATGCGTCTTCTTTTCACTATTAAATGCTCATAAAGGAACAAAATCATGTAAAAACATGATTTTATCATAGAAAACCCTAAACCCTTTCTGTAGGCTTTATAATTGTGTTTAATAAGTTTAACCTTATTTGATGACAATGAATCTTCAGAATTTCGATAATAAGCTAATGTATCTTGAAGTCCAACAGCTGGTTTACCACTTCTTTTAATGGCTTCTAACCATAATAGCCAATCTTGTCTTTTCTTTAAGTTTTTGGTAAAGATTTTTCCAAGCTTTTTAGCATTATATATTCCTGTTAGATTTCCGATATAATTGGCTTTTAATAGCTTTTTGTAGGTCAAGGATTCTAAAGCATTCACTTTTATATTGAGTGGATTCCCTTTGGTGTCAATCCATTCGTAACTACTGAAACAAACATCAGCTTTTTTTAGAGCCTCTAGTTGCAGTTCTAGTTTGTTTGGCAACCATAAGTCGTCGGCATCTAAAAAAGCGATGAAATCGCCTTTTGCCCTCTTTGTGCCAAAATTTCTTGCCACAGCAGCACCTTCGTTTTTATTATTTTTAAAAACCCTTATTCTTGGGTCTTTACTTGCTTCTTGTTTAGCAATTTCAAAAGTATTGTCTGAAGAAGAATCGTCAACTAGAAGTAGTTCCCAATTAGAATAGGTTTGATTGATTACACTTTTTATGGTTTTATTAATAACAACTTGGTTATTGTACATTGGTGTTATTATGGAAACAAGAGGATTCATAACTTAATAGGCTTTATCCTCACCTTTTACAATATTGATAAAGGTTTGAAATATGATTTTTACATCTAATAAAAGTGACCAGTTTTCGATGTAGAAAATATCATATTTCACGCGCCCAATAATATCCTTATCACTTTGCACCTCACCTCTATATCCACTGACTTGGGCTAATCCGGTAATACCAGGTTTCACGTTGTGACGTTGTATAAAGCTATATTTATTAATTTTTTTTGAATAGATGTCAGTATACATCGACATATGTGGTCTTGGACCTACAACACTCATTTCACCTCTTAAAACATTAAAAAATTGGGGTAATTCGTCCATGCTTGTTTTTCTCAAAAACTTACCAACTAAGGTCACTCTTTGGTCGCCAGGCTTCACATAAGATTCGTGATCTTTTTGATCCTCCATTTTTAATGACCTAAATTTATAACAATAAAAAACCTTATAATCAATTCCTGTTCTCTCTTGTTTATAAAATAAAGGGCCTTTGGAATCTATTTTTGTAATAATAAATAGAATTGGTGTTACCCAAGATAACACAAAACAAATTACGAAAAGAGAAAAAATAATATCGAAGCATCTTTTTATTGCCTTATTGATGTCGTCATTTAACGAGGCTCTCTGTATAGATAAAACAGGTAACACCCCAAAATAGTCTGCTTTAAGTTTCTTAGTTACAATTTCTGCATCTTTTGGTATAAACTTTATATTACTATGATTGATACTTGCATACTTCACAAGTTCATTGAGTTGCTTTTCGGTTAACTCATCAATAGCGCAAAAAATTTCATCAATAAAGGTGGCATTTTTAAGATATTCGAAGCAGTCTTTCAATGGTTTTGTTCCAAAAGCTGAATCACAGAAAACTTCATTTATTTTATAACCTAATTCTTTTTTATCCGTAATAATGGCCTTAAAGTTTTGAACACTTTTACCACACCCGATGATTACCACATTTCTTACGTTGCCTTTAAAATAAGATCTAAATGCCTTTAAAATGTAATAACTAAGAATCTTTCCAAATCCAATGGCAATAAAACAGATTACCAGATACCTTAAAGTGGTAAATGCTGATAAATCTATACTTCTGAATACACCAATAAAACCATAAATTATTATGGTATAAACAAAGAATTGCTTAATAACAAGCGAAAGAATGTTTAATAAAGAAGTGTATCTGTAAACCTTATAAAACCTAACAAAAAACGTGGATAGTAACCAAAAGCAAGAAGAATAAATAAAATATATTAAATGTTTATTCTTAAAAAATGGATCTGTAATAAAGTAAATTTCAGCATCACCAAAATCCAATAAATAGTAAGCAAAAACGTTAATTATGATAATATCATAAATAGTCAAGGCTGGTCTTATCAACCAAGAAAATCGACCTCTTCGGAATTCCATAATTTACATTTTAATTCTAAACGGAAATGAATATATAGTTATACATAATGCTCTAATAAGCTTTCTCATCTCCTCTAAACACATTTAAGATAGTGCCAATAATTATATTTAAATCTAATAACATAGACCAATTCTCAATGTAAAAAACATCATATTTTGTCCTATTTACTATATCTTGATGTGTTTGAATTTCGCCACGATAACCTTTTACTTGGGCTAATCCTGTAACACCTGGTTTTACAAGATGTCTTACCATATACTTGGAAATTTTTGTGGCATAAATTTCATTTTGTCGCCATAAATGTGGCCTAGGACCAACTACAGACATGCTTCCAAACAATACATTAAAAAACTGCGGTAATTCATCAATGCTTGTACGTCTAATGAACTTTCCTATTTTAGTTACTCTAGAGTCCCCTTTTGTTGCAGATAATTCAGTATCGGTATTTAAAGTCATAGATCTAAATTTATAACATCCAAATCCCTTTTCTTTTATTCCTGGTCTATCTTGTCTAAAGAAAATTGGACCTTTACTTTCGAGCATAATCAAAATTCCTAAAATAGGTATTAACCAAGATAATATGAAACAGATTATAACCAAAGAAAAAACAATGTCGAAGACTCTCTTGGTTAATGCATTAAGTTGGTCGTCTAGAGGTATTTGCCTTAGTGATAATACTGGAGTAATATCATAATAATTCAGTCTGAGGTTCTTAGAATAAATATCCTCTTGTGATGGAATAAACTTAAGGCTTACAACATTATAATCACAAAAATCAATGAATTTCTTTATCTCTGAACTACTTAGTTTTTTAAGTGAACAATAAACCTCGTCTATCTCTTCTTTCTTTATAAAATTAAAAATCTTTGAAACGTTTTCTTTTTCGTCTTTTCTCTTTTTATCAAAAACACCGCTTAATCTGTAACCATATTCCAACTCATTTTCAAAAAAGCCCTTTAAACGTTCTGTTGAACTATCATCACCAACAATAATTACTTTTCTAAAATTACTACCTGTAATTATTCTATACTCTCTCAACAATAGGTAAATCAGAATTCGCCATGATATAAAAACAACTAGTAAAACGAATGAAAATTTTAAAAGTACAGAGTTTTGTATGTCTATTCTATCAAAATATATATAGCTGATAACTAACAATACATAAACAATAATTTGTCTTGTTATTATTGAAATGATTTCGGTTATTTTGGTATAGCGATATACGTTATAAAAAGAGAAAACTATAGAAAGTGTGATCCAGAAAATTGTGAAATAAATGGTGTCATCGAAATTTGATTGTAAAAGGTAAATTGAACAACAAGTCACCAATAATAAATCGAATAAATAAATTATCGGTCTAATCCACCTTGAATAACGCCTTTCCTTATGTTGTTTAGATTGCAAGTATTTCCTATTGAAGCATCATTAACGGTCGTAAAAATAGGAATCTTTTTTAGTTTAGTTAAATATTATTCAAATCCTGAAATAATATTTATTATTAGCATAAGATTTAAATATGTTTTTTAGCGTTGAATGCTTGAAAACCGATGAAAATACAATAAAATATTACAAACAAAAAGAGTCCTCTTTGTCTCCATAACACAGCCTCAGTACAAAAGATTAAAGTCATTATTAAACCAAAAGTAATAATTGCAAAATTTGCACTTTTAATTCCTTTAGACAGTAATGCAAAAATCATCAAGAATAGAATTAATAATCCAATGATTCCCAATTCAGCAACGGTTTGTGCATATTGGTTATGGTAATTATAACTATGAAACCCAGGATAAGTGTTAAAGGCTTCGTGGCGTTTTTTTATATTTTCTTTAGACGCAAAAAGACCAAATCCTTTAAAAAATATTGCGTCTTCTTCAAGTTGTTCTTTTAAAATTCTTAACTGCAATAGTCTAATAGAAGTTCCTGTCCAATAGTATGCTTTTCCAAAGATGTCCTTTTCAAAAACTTGATCAATTCTTGTTTTGGTTTCTTCTTCAATTCGATTAGACAAAACAATTGTGCCTATGATCATTGTAGAAATTATAACAATTAAAGAAATAAAAATTGTTTGCTTATTAAACCTTTTAAAATTCCTTACAAAAAGCAATCCTAAACAGATAATATATCCAAATATTAAAGTTTTAGAGGAAAGGAGTAGTAGGAGACCCGAAAAAAATCCTATTTGAACTTTATCAAATTTACTCTTATTCTCTTTACATATTAAAAGCAATACACCAATTACATAAAATAGTGACACATAAATAGCGTTTAACTCGAGTGGTGACACTAACTCGTGATATGTAAACACATTTATCTCATTTGAATCTATATATTTGATAGCCGCAGTTATTAGAAAAAAGATGCCTATAAGGAAATTAGAAATGGTGAAAATCTTTAGAACTTTTAAATACGCTTTAGAATCAAACCTAGCAACGAAGATAAAACCAACAGGCACTAATATGAGTACAAGCAGTCGCCCAAGACCTTTTAATGTCTGTGCTGAATCTACTGACCAAAACAATGATAAAACACAAAAGAGGTAAAATAAAATTGGCAGAAACAACCGTTTATCTGCTATTTTAATTGATTTTTTTAAAGTTTTATTGATTACAGCATGTCTTACTGAAAGTATAATGAAGGCCCCAACAAATAAACTACTTAAAAAGTAACTCAACAATAGCGTAGATAGGCACAATCCTAATGGATATGCCAAAAACGCATGAGAATTAATATCAATTCTTTTTAGAGCATTCATGTAAAAAGTCTAAATACTTTTTGTTTATAATATCCCAAGTAAATTCATTTTCTATCTTTTGAAATAAATTTTCAATCTTATCTAAATAATCTTCCTTTTTTAAGTTATCAATCACTTTCTTTACATCGTTTTTATCATCAAAATAGAACGCATTTTCTTGTAAAATGGATTTAGTAAATTCATTGTTATGAGCAATTATAAAAGCGTTTGAGGCCATGGCTTCCAGAAGCGACGGATTTGTACCTCCAACCGAATGACCATGAAAATACAACTTAGAAAAATACCTCAGGCTATTTAGGTGTTCTAGATTGTAAATTCCTCCCATAAAACGAATATGTTCACAATCCTTAAACTTGTTCTTTAAATATGAACCAAACTTATTTACATCATGCTTTCCTACAACTAAAAATGGTGTTTTTGTTTTGGCTAAAGCTGCACCATCAAGAATGACTTCCAAGTTGTTTTCTGGTTCGAACCTAGCAATTAGCATATTATAATTATACTTTTCCACATTATAGTGTTCTAACACACTTATGTTAGGACTTTTAAATGGTTCAGCACCATAAGCAATATACTCTGATTTTGCTTTATACTCCTTCAACAAATAGTTTTGAATCCCAATTGAATCTGAAATTAAAAAATCACTTGATTTTACCGCTAACTTTTCAGCGTATTTTAGAAACTTTTGAACCGGTGGCGAGTACTTTGTACGTTTCCATTCTAGACCGTCCATATTACTAACGATAACAGGCTTTTTTGGTAATAGTCTATGCCAAATAGTATTACTCGTATATCCTAACTGTAGTAGTACGTCAAAATCCCTTTTTCTTGAATCCATAATACAATTGTAATCATAGATAAATTGACCAAAAGTTCCCACCTTATGTTCTGGGTCATAACAATGAATAAGCTTTACACCTTTAAAGGTTGGTTCTTTATATTTATGGTTACTAGAATTATACACGTAAACATCGTGTCCTTTTTTTGCTAAATAGACTGCGAAAAACTCAGTAAATTGTTCAAATCCGCCATAGTGATTTGGTATACCGCGTGTTCCTAGTATTCCTATTTTCATTTCTTGTCCTCTAAATTTTCATAAATTTCCACAAAACTATGAATGTGTTTGTCAATTGAAAAGAATTTATTCGCCCTTTTATATCCAGCTTCACCAAAACTTAATAAAGCCGCTTCATTAGTTACTAATTTTTCTATTGTATTTTTTAAACTAATAATATCATTCGGTTTAAAAAAGTACCCTGTTTCACCGTCCTTAACTATTTCTAATAAGCCACCATGCTCAGCTACAATTAAAGGCTTCTTAGAAAGCATTGCCTCCAGAGCTACTAAACCAAAAGGTTCTGGTTCTTTAGAAGGTATTACGCCAACATCTATGGCATCCCAAACAGGCCAAATCTCTTCCTGGAATGGTACAATCTTACAACTATACTCAAGTTTTAACGTTTTTATTTGCTTATTTAGTGCCTCAACCAAATATTCTTGGTTTGGTGGTGCCGATCCTACAAAGACAAGTTTTAGGCTAGGGTAATTCTGATTCAATTCACTAAAAGCTTTCAATAATAAATCTTGTCCCTTCCATTTACTTATTCTTCCTACCAGTCCAAGAACAATATTTTCTTCAGTCGCATAAAATAATTCTTGTCTTATTTGATGTCTTTTATTCTTATCAAGAAAATCTTTTTCTCTTGAAACTGCATTTAAATTAACTTGAGATATTTTCTTTAAACCTTCGTTGTTTTCCGTTAAAAAATTCATTGAGGCCTTTGAATTAAAAACCACTTTGTCAGAGAAATAATTAACAATTAAAGGGTAAGCGTTCTTTACAACATCTGGTTTTCTAATAATCTCATGAACATGCCACACGTGTTTAATACCATTAAACTTTGCGTAAAAAGCCCCGAGAAGTACGGCTAAGGTGTTTGAGTGTACAATATCAATTGTTGTTTCGCCCAAAGCCTTCTTTAAACGTTTACACAAAGGATATATAGAAAAGAGTAGTGCTATTAACTTGTGAGGCTTAAACACTTCTCTTGAAATTTTTATCACCGGTAAGGTCAACACCTTAATCCCATTCTTAATTAATAATGATTTTAAAGGGCCATCATTAGGAAGTATAACAATAACATTAAAACCAGGTTTTTTATCAATAGCTTGAACAAGATCCAAAAGTGTTTTATCTGAGCCATATAGCTCGGCGGCTTGATGAATGTAAAGGATTGTTTTCATTATAAAGCCTTTATCACTTTTGCAGGAACTCCACCAATAATAACATTTTCTGGAAATATTCCGTTTACAACTGCACCTGCAGCAACAACAGAATTATTACCTACGCTACATCCGTCAAGAAAGGTAACCTTAGATCCAACCCATATATTATCCCCTAACTTTATCCCTTTAGATGTCACTCCCTGCTCTCTGATAAGTTTGGAACTATCGCTAAAATTATGGTTCTCAGAGTGAAAACTTATATATTGACCCATAATGACATCATTGCCTATTTCTACACCGCCAGAACATCCTAAATAAGAATACTCTCCAATTGCGGAGTTATTGCCTATAGATAATCCTTTTCCATATTTAGACATATGACTTGTTGTACTTATTGTGGAATAAGCTCCTATCTTAACAACTTCACCGAATGTTATTTTATCTTTTGAGTAACAATCAATTTTAACGTTTCTCTCAATAGTACATGATTTACCAAAAGTGAAATTTTTTGTGTTTAGGATATTGACCTGTTTACCTAAGAATATTTTTCGTCGAGTTTTAATAAAACCACGAACAACCATTACAACTCTTCCAAATACAAAACTACAAATTAGTCTATCAGGTATTGCGGTATCGACAACGTATTCTTTACCCGAACTAATCAATAATTTTTGAAATAACTTCTTTAGCATATTACAATTTTAGCGCAACTTAAATAACATTAATTTACCTTTTCTAAACCATTTTTATTTAAATAATATCTAATACTCAAAAGACCGCCAATAATAATACAAGCAAAGTCCCTAGGGTTGTAGGTTCCGGTAACAATGAGCGTGGTAAACATATAGTAAATTGCAATACCTGACAATAGATAATTTATAATTATTACTTTGGGTGTTTTACTTGAAACGTAGGCTTGTTTATAGAGAATCAGCAAAAACACTAAAAACAACATTAATCCTAGAATTCCAGCTTTATAAGCAATAAACGCATATCCATTGTGAAGTACAGAAATATATTGCATTTCTTCCCCGTTAAGCGGAGCTGAAAATTCTAAATCCACAAGAGATCCTATACCTTTCCCCATAAAAAGTGCAGAATGAAATGATGTATCATGTAATTGTTCGAACGCTTTTTGAGCTTCATATGCACGCCAGTGATCCCAAAGGTCGACATGGTCATGAACATCTATTTTAGAACTAAAAATTTCTGATGGAGCAATTTTTATCTTGTACAAAAAACCTTCGATTCCAGGCGCTCCACGTTGTGGTTCTATAGAAAATAAATAAGTATATAAGGCAGTTATAGCTACAATCAAATAAATCATATATTTTAAACCTTTTCTAGTAATAGCTAAATACCCGTTAACACCTAAAGAAAGTAATACCACTGATACAGTGACAGTTCTAGACACATAACAAATAAATGATATAATAAGAATAGTAATTATAATTCTTTTATATTTAGATTGAAATTTAAATAACTCTTTACCTTTTTTTGCGAATAGTAATACTAAAGCAAAAACCTCTAAAACACTACCTCTTCCTGCATAGTTCCTCATCAGATTAATATCTACTTCATCATTGGTTATAATGTAACTAACTGTTTTATAAATGTGTATAATCGCGAAGAAAGCCGCTATATAGACTATTGCCTTAAATAAATAATCTTTATCATTTATTTTGGTTATTAAAAAATAACCGATAAAAATGTAAAAAATTGGTTTAGCAATAAAAAAAAAGTCCTTTACCATATCAAAAATCTCACTAGAATAAAAGAATGTAGAAAATATAGATATGATAAGAATCATAATTAAGGGAAATACTAATTGTATTAAATCCTTAGAATATTTAAAATTGAAATTATAGATAAGCCAAAAAGTAACGACTGAAAGTATAGCAATGTTAATTTCAATTATTGGGGTTAAAGAAGGTATAAATAACAATAATACCAGAGTGTAGCTATTTAACTTATCCTTAGATATTATAAGTTGTTTAGAGTTAGCCATTGTTAATACAAATAATTTAAGTAAAATAAATTCTAAATTTTACCTATTAATCGTTTTATGAGAGTTAATAATCTCATATATATATAATCATATAAAGCCAATAAAACCGGAATCTTACCTGATTTAGTTTTTGCTTTAAGTGTTTCTTTTAATACTTTAGAAAAATTTTGATTGCTTACACCGTCAGCTCTCATAACTGCTGTTATATGATTTACTTTTAAAGTCTTTAAATTGTGTCTTGCTCTGAGCAATAATTCATAATCCCCCGCAATCTTATAATTGGTATTAAAGCTACCGTATTTTTTAAAATACTTCTTGTTGTGAAAGGAACCAACATGTGCAGGAGTAATCGTAATATTTCTTCTAAATGTTTTCCAAGACCAAATTGAATCTAATTTCTTACTTCTCTTACCATCAGTAAATTCTACCTCAGAATATACCCAATCTATATCATTGTCGTTAGATTCTTTAATTGCTGCATTATAATTTTCAATGGCATTTGGTTTGTAATAATCATCAGAACCTAAAAAAGAAATCCAATCCCCTGTTGACATATTTAAGCCCTTATTCCATGCATCATAAATTCCTTTATCTGGCTCTGAAATCCACTTATAACTAATTTCTGATTTATTGAAAACACTTTCAAAAGACTTTATTATGTTTTTGGTTTTATCTGTTGAGGCACCATCTACAATAATAAACTCTATATTCTTTTGTGATTGACTTAAGATTGAATTAATTGTTCTCTCAATTGTTTTTTCACTATTATAGGCAGCTGTTATTACAGTAAACTTCTTTGACATTAGATGATTTCAAGTTTTCAAATATATACCTTTTAAAAATTAAATAATATTTGTAGCTATTTATGTTTTTATATTTTTACACACATGAGTTTTAAACCAAACATCAATCTATTTATTGTAGGTGCTGCCAAGTCTGGCACAACATCACTATATAATTATTTGATTCAACATCCTGATGTGTTTTTCCCAAAAGTTAAAGAGCCAAACTTTTATTCTGACATAGAATCAGAGGACCCGTTAGCTTACAAAAGGCCTAAGAAAGGGATGTTTTATCATAATAAAGTCATAAAAAACAGAGAGGTTTATTATTCACTTTACAAAGAAGCTAACAACTTTAAAATTCTTGGTGATGCTAGTCCATCTTATCTTTGGGACAAAGGTGCTGCAAAAAAAATACATACTGATTTTCCTAAAGCCAAAATTTTAATAATTCTCAGAAATCCAATTGAGCGTACTTTTTCTCATTATTTAATGAATTTAAAAGGAGGAATAGAAAAAGATTCAAATGCCTTGAGAGCTTTTAAAAGAGACGAGAAAATCATCCGAAAAGTATGGGGTGATGGTAAAGTTTTGCTCTACAAGGAATTGGGGTTATATTCAAGGCAAGTTCAGTCTTATTTCGAGATTTTTGGTAAAGAAAATGTAAAAGTTATGATTTACGAAGAGTTTTTTCACGATACTGACATTGGCTTGTCTAAAATTTTAGCGTTTTTAGATCTTCCAAATAACTATACATTTAATACTGAAACCATACATAACACTTTTTCTGTCCCGAAAAATGATTTCGCCAAACTCCTTATTAGATTAAAGTCAAAAATGTCATTTCTAAAAGGTTTTTTTCCAAACAATTCAAAAGTGTTTATCAACAAAACTGTTCTATTCAAACCTTCTAAAAAGCCAAAAATGAATGATGAGGTAAGGGTTTATTTACAGAATATATTTAAAAAAGATATTGAGGCACTCGAAAAGGTTTTAGAAAAGGACTTAGGCATTTGGAAAGAAACCTTTATCCATTAAGATATAAATCTTTTTCTAACCCATTTAAATCTTTTTCCAAAAAACAACAGCAATTGCGTTCGCCTAACTATAGAATTTATACTATAATCTAATAAATCTTTAATTTCATTTTTTAAAGAAAAAATAGGCTTTAACTGTTTTAATTTAGAAACAATTTCATTTTTATCATAACCTTGTAAAGTCATTGCGTTTTCATCAATTTTATTGATGATTGAAAGTGCACTCTTTTTTCGTGTGAATGTATGAAGTGTGTTTTGCCATTTCATTAAGCTCTGACTACTAATGTTTTTATAACTAATAACCCCTGTAGGATCGCCTAATTCACCTTTTGTGTCTTGATTAGAGAATGCCTCGATTAATTCATCCTTATAGTCTAAATTTAAGAACTCTAATACTTTTTTTATCTCACGCTCTGGTTCTAATACTAAATCTTCGTATCTAACAACTATTGAATCATCTCGTAATTTGGTGTAGCCTTTAGAAAGTTTCTCAAATCCTGAAGTAAGATCATGATAAGATCCTAAAAATGGTCTCAGTCTATTATTTGACCAAGTCCTAATCATTGAAGAATAAATTTGTTCAGGTGACCTAAATAGAAAAATGAACTTGGCATTTGGAAATACCTTAGCTATTTCTTCAATTATTAGATAATATCTTGGTGTCTTATCCAAAAAATAGGTTTCACCATTATTAGCTATTTTTTGATGTAATTCTGTTATAAAACCTCTAAGAGAATCATAATAATCTTCATCTTTTAAGGGTAAATTATTTATAAAATCTTTAATTGCAATAGACGAAAGCATAGACCCATATTCTGAGAGTACTCCTTCATCTCTTAGACTATATATCTGAGGGAGTAAAATCCATGGTTCTGCAACGCTCTTAATTTTATCATGAGACATCAAAACTCTTTGTAATAGCGTTGACCCAGATCTAGGTAAAGAAAATATAAAAATTTGATTCATCCGATATTAAAATCTTAAGAAAACACAGATTAATTAAAAGTTTGTGAAGATTATAAACCAATGTCTTCCATACGAATTTATTATACAATAACATTCTTTTAAGCAAAATACAACCTAATCTTGGCATTTAAAGAATTAAGATTAAACTTTTCATTATTTGTTCCAGATTCCTTTTGCTTTTTTGTTGATTATAAGGTAATACTGAATAGGCTTATATATAGCGTACAAACCTATTGAAACGCATGTTGCTAAAATAACACCTGTAGTGCCTAAATTCAATTCCTTAGCAAATAAAATACTTAATGGGATGTTAATTAGTAGAGCTATTATCCCTACTATCATTTGCAGTTTTATCCTACCAACGCCATTTATAAAATTAGTATATATTAATTGAAATGTCTGAATTAGTACAAATAAGGCCATTGAAATATTTAAAGAAAACATAATAACAACATTGTCACCAACCCAAATTTTATAAACCCAATCTGCAATTATTAGCATAATTATTAAAAGAATTGGAATTACTAATAACCAAATGCGAAATATTGCTTTCATAGACTTTTTAATCCAGCTATAATCAGACTTAACAAATGCCTCTGTAATGGTAGACCAGTATGGTGCAATTACAATCGAAAAGAAAATTAAAATTTGCGAAAAATACTTTAAGGCTATATTGTAAGGTACGACTTCTTCTGGGCTGAACAAATTAGTAATAATAATATTATCTGTTGAAAACAATACAATTACAGATATTTGAATAATAAAAAATTTAGTGCCTAAGCTTAATATCTCTTTTACATGTTTAGAACTCCACAATTTTAGCTGTGGTCTTAAATGTTTGTACTTATTAGTAAAAGATATTAAATTATAAACTAACATTACTACAACCGGAAGCGCCGAAAATATTGTGCCAAAAAGTAGTAGAGATCCGTCTGTAGTTTTCAGAAGTATCCATATACATATTAAGGAAAGTAAACTAGTAATGAACTGTACTTTTGATTGAAATGAATGATTCTGTTCTGCTAGGTGTATGCTTGAAATTAGTTTTACAATCAGTTGTATCGAAAAAAAGGTGAAAACCAAAATCATCAATGGAGCTATATCATTTTTGAGCATTCCTTCAACATTAAAAATCAAACCCCAATCCAGAAAAAAATTAATGATTATAAACAGGAATAAAACTAACAAACTTATTCCCATAATTGTAAAATATGCAGAACTCACATATACTTGGGCTAAGCTATAATTTTTTTGTGCATTCGCCTCAGCAAGTTTATTTCTTAAGCCATGTCCTAACCCAACATCAAAAAGCGTAAACCAACTCAAAAAAGAACTTAGAGTAAGCCAAACTCCATAGCCTTCGGTATTTAGATAAGTTAAGGATAAAGGAACGAGAGCTAGGTTTGAGACGATACTTCCAATTTTATAAAAGAAAGATAGACCTATGTGATTGACTATATTTAAATCACGTCCACTATTTATTCCAAACAAGCTCAATATTTTATTCAAAGCACATTATTAAAATTCCTTCTTTATTAAAATCAATCTAATTCGCCATAATACTTTCTGAGAATGAAACAATACTATCAAAATAAAAGCTTTTTAATAGATTATTTGAAACACCAATTATTTGATAATAAATTGTTAACAAATAAACCCAAAAAAATAAAAACAACCTCTCTTCATGATATAAAATATTCCATTCAAAATACTTTTCCTAGATAGCTTTGAAAACAAGAGAGAATTCAATTTATTTTAATCAAACTCTAGAAGCATACGGTCAATTAATATTTCTCTTGCCCTGAAGGATGGCTTAAAATCACCATTTACGACTCCTGCAGTTGCTGTCGCCTTATCGTTATCGTATTCTATATATTTATTAGGAATGAACATTTGAAAAAACTTGTCTCTACTGATATCTATTTTATCGTAGCCTAATGACACACTACATGAATTCACAATAAGTTTCTGGCGCTTTTCATCATTTCCAAAAACTAAAAGTAATTTAGTTGGTATTTCCTGGCTTTGAGTTGTAAAATTTATTGTCTGAATTTCAGTTGATTTTTTAACTTCTACTTTAACCATCTGATCTACTGTTATATGTTGTTGCCCTTCGTTAACATAAAACAATTTAAAAACATCGTCGTAATAAACAGTAGCTGAAAGCTCAAATGTGAGGTGTTTACTTGCATTAACTTCTTCTTTAGGACTATCCTTACAAGAAATCAACGCAAATAACATCATGATAAATATTTTTCTCATCTCTTTTGTGATGTCTTAATTACACAATCATTCCAGCCGCCACAGTTTCGTTTGTGGTGTCATCTACCAAGATGATACTTCCTGTAGTTCTGTTTTCTCTGTAAGAATCAATCATTAACGGCTTTGTCGTTCTTATTCTCACCTTTGAGATATCATTCATAGTAAGGGTTTTATCCTCCGTTTGACGTTCTAAAGTGTTAATATCATACTTATAAACAACTTCTTTAATCATCGCTTTTTGATCATTAGAAGTGTGCCTGATGCTATATTTAGCTCTTGGCTTTGCTGGACTATTATGTAACCAACACAACATCACCTCTATGTCCTGCGACGTGTCTGGTGTGTTATTTGATCTTACAATCATATCACCTCGACCTACGTCTATATCATCTTCTAATGTGATACTTACTGACATTGGCGCGAATGCCTCTTCCACTTCACCATTAAAAGTATCTATACTTTTTATCTGAGATGTAAAACCAGATGGTAATACAGTAACTTCATCACCTGGTCTTAAAACTCCACTTGCTACGCGACCCGCATAACCTCTGTAATCTCTATGTGCTTCGCTCTGAGGTCTTAGTACTGTTTGTACAGGGAATCGTGCGTCTACTTTATTAATATCACTGCTAATATGCAATGTTTCTAGTGTATGTAATAATGGTGCTCCTTGGTACCAAGGCATATTCTCAGAACGGTTCACCACATTATCACCATTTAAGGCACTTATTGGTATAAAACGTATGTCTTTTACTAATAGTTTCGAAGAAAATTCCTCGAACTGGTTGATAACCTTATTATAAGCTTCCTCAGAATGGTCTACCAAATCCATTTTATTAATACAAACAATGACATGTGGGATTTGTAATAATGACGCTATAAACGAATGGCGTTTGGTTTGCTCTATCACTCCATGTCTTGCATCAACTAATATGATTGCGGCATTGGCTGTAGAGGCACCCGTAACCATATTTCTTGTATATTGAATATGACCTGGTGTATCGGCAATAATAAATTTACGCTTTGGTGTGGTAAAGTATCTATAGGCTACATCTATCGTAATCCCTTGCTCTCTTTCATCTCTTAAACCATCTGTAAATAAAGCCAAGTCTACTCCATCGTGCCCTTTACGCTTACTGGTTGTCTCTATTGCCTCTAGCTGGTCCTCAAAAATAGATTTAGAATCGTATAATAATCTCCCTATTAATGTACTCTTTCCATCGTCTACACTTCCTGCTGTAGTAAATCTTAATAATTGGTTATTGTCTATCATGTTTCTTCTCAGTGCTTTTAAAAATAACCTTGTCGCTTTCTGTCTTCCATAGCAGTTTCAGAACGTTTATCATCGCTTCTATTGCCACGTTCTGTTTGACGCATCGCTGATACTTCCATCGCTATCTTTTCAACTGTATCGGCCTCAGATTCTATGCCACCTGTAATGGTAATATCACCTAAGGTTCTAAAACGTATCTTTTTTGTCAATACTTCTTCAGTCTCTTCAAGTTTTAAGAACTCCGAATTTGGTATCCATGAGTTTTGACGCCATACGACTTCGCGCTCATGCGCAAAGTATAATGACGGTATTGAGATGTTTTCTCTAGCAATGTAGTTCCAAACATCCATTTCTGTCCAATTGCTTATTGGGAAGGCTCTAAAATGTTCTCCTTCAAAATGTTTCCCATTAAAAATGTTCCATAACTCCGGACGCTGATTTTTTGGATCCCATTGTCCAAAATCATCTCTATGAGAAAAGAAACGTTCCTTTGCTCTCGCTTTTTCCTCATCACGCCTTCCTCCACCAATGGCACAGTCCACATTATTTACTTCGATTGCGTCCAGCAAAGTGGTAATCTGAAGTGCATTTCTTGTGGCGTTCTTTCCTTTCTCCTCAGCTACGCGTCCTTGATCTATAGATTCTTGCACGGAACCAACAATAAGATTAACTCCAAGTTCATTGATAAGATTATCCCTAAATTGAATCGTTTCAGGAAAATTATGACCTGTATCAACGTGCATCAACGAAAATGGGATCTTACTAGGATAAAATGCCTTTCTTGCTAAATGTGTTACCACTATGGAATCTTTTCCTCCTGAAAACAAAATCACTGGGTTTTGAAATTGCGCCCAAACTTCGCGCAATACAAAAATAGCCTCACTCTCTAACTCATCTAAGTAATTTAAATAATACTTACTCATTGCTCTTCTTTAATTTATCCTGAATAAAATCTACAATTCTGTCCGCAGCTTCCTGAGCGGACTCTTCTTCGGTGTTTATTTCTATATCTGGGTCCTCTGGCGCTTCATATGGTGCTGAAATACCGGTCATATTTTTTATTTCTCCAGCTCTTGCTTTTTTGTACAAGCCCTTAACATCTCTACGCTCACATTCTTCTAGGCTAGTATTCACAAAAACCTCGACAAAGTTAACATCTTTAACTATACTTCTTATGTTTATCCTATCTTTTTTGTAGGGTGAAACAAAAGCAGCTAAAACCACCAGACCAGCATCAATCATTAAATTGGCAACCTCTGCAATACGTCTTATATTCTCTGTTCTGTCTTCTGGAGAAAATGATAAATCATTATTAATTCCTTTTCTAATATTATCACCATCTAAACTATATGTACTAATACCTTTGCTAAAGAGTTTCTTCTCAACAAGGTTAGCTATTGTTGATTTTCCAGAACCCGAAAGCCCTGTAAACCAAATTAAAAATGAATTGTGATTATTTCTTACTCTCCTTTCGTGTCTTGAAACCTGATAAGAATGTGTTACGATGTTCTTTTCCATGAATTTCTTTTTAAGAAATTTCTAATCTTGCCTAACGGTATTTTCAACCATAGTTTTTCATGCAGGTAATATAGTATAAACTTTGTGAATAATTCTGTTAATGCTATATATAATGCAATCTCATCGAAAGCTTCTAATATTACACCTGTGATAACAAAGGTCGTGGCTGTCGCGACCACTCTCCACGAAATGGATTTAAATAAAATTTGTTTGTTCGTTTCTGCACGTGCGTCTAAAATTTGCAACCAAAGGCGTTCATGAGCATAATAAATCAGTAGTTTAATTATAAACTCTGAAGCACCAATCTTTAAAGCATTCTCTAGACTACATTCACCTATTAAGCAAGTAACTAACAGCACCACTAATACTGTGTCGGTAGTCGCTATAATGCGCCACGAAATCCCTTTTAGGATACTTCTTGTATGTGAAGACTTTTTTAGCTTTTGCATTAAACTATAGTTGGTTTGATACCAAAAACCAAGGGTTTAACAAATTCTCTTTATTATACTCCAATGGTCTGTTAGTTGCATTTGAAATCACATCTATTCCAACAGCATTACATATCGCTTGCCCAGCCGCAGTATCCCATTCCATAGTTGGTGCATAACGCGGATAAATATCTGCCTTTCCTTCAGCTATTAAACAAAACTTTAGTGAGCTTCCTTTGGAAACAATCTCTACTTGGTTTCCTTCATTTTTTAAATGCTCAACAAAATTTTGTGTTTCTTCATTCATATGCGAACGACTGCCAACAACCTTTATGTTGCTCTCTCCTGTTCTTGGTTTTAAAACTAATGCTTTTTGTAGCATATCATCTTGATAAATATGATCTCCTAACACCACTTTTTTTGCATTTTGTTTATCAACATCAGCAAAATACAGTTCTTTTGAAGCAGGTACATATATAACTCCTAATTTTGGTTCTCCGTGTTCAACTAAAGCAATATTAACAGTAAACTCACCATTTCTTTTGATAAACTCTTTTGTGCCGTCTACCGGATCTACAATCCAACACTTATCCCATTGTTTCCTTAATTCATAAGAGATCTGCTTGTTTTCTTCACTTATAATAGGAATCTGTGTTGGTATTAAAAAAGTGTTGATGATAGCATTAGACTCTTTATCTGCTCTAGTTAAAGGTGAATCATCTTCTTTATACTCGACATCTATTGGCGAATCATAAATTTGCATAATTCGCTCGCCTGCTTGTATTGCAGCTTCAATTGCTGTTTTTATCTCTTTATTCATTGATTCTTTCTAATGCAATTTTTAAACTGTCCTTCCAAAAAGGAATTTCAACATTAAAGTTTTCTTTAATTTTTGTTTTATCTAAAACACTATATTTTGGTCTAATAGCTTTTGTTTTAAAGTCTGAAGATGGAATTGGCTTTAAAATAATATTTGATTGAACATATTCGAATATCTGTTTTGCAAAATCATACCAACTAATACTACCTTCATTACTATAATGATATAAACCATAAGCTTCAGAATTTTGTCTAATTATTTCGCAAATTACATCAGCTAAATCCATTGCATATGTTGGTGTACCTACTTGGTCATTTACAACGCTAAGCGAATCTCTTTCTTGAGCAAGACGTATCATGGTTTTCATAAAGTTGGCCCCAAATTCAGAGTATAACCATGAGGTTCTGACGATAAAGTATGGTTTAAGGATTTCTATAATATTTTGTTCGCCTTTCAATTTAGATTCACCATAAACTCCCAATGGGATAGGCAAAGCATCTTCAGTGTATGGTTCATTTATGACACCATCAAAGACAAAATCTGTAGAAATATGAATTAGTCTTGTTCCGTATTTGTTGCATTGCTCTGCTAAAATACTCACAGCTTCTGCATTAACTGAAAATGCCTCATTAGATTCGTCTTCAGCTAAATCTACTGCCGTGTAGGCCGCGCAATTTACACACCAATCAATTTTATGCTGTTCAAAATACTTTTTAACCTGGTCTTTTTTGGTAAGATCTAAAGTGTCATAATCTTCAAACAGAAAAATATTCTCTTTAAGATGTTTTGATTGTTTTTGAATACACTGTCCAAGTTGGCCTTTAGCGCCCGTGACTAATACTGTCTTCATGAAAATACTCTTCTAAGGTCGGCAAAACTAAATCTTTTTCTGATACGATAAGGCTAGCACCATCTTCATTCCAATCTATTCCAATTGATTTGTCATTAAAAATAATTCCTCTTTCAGAAGCCTTATTATAATAATTGTCACACTTGTACGAAAAAATTGTATGGTCTTCTAAAGTTAAAAAACCATGAGCCATGCCTCGTGGTATGTAAAGTTGTTTATTTGTTTGGTTATCTAATACCAAAGCAATGTATCTACCAAATGTTTTAGAATTAGGTCTAATATCCACAACGACGTCTAAAACACTACCACTTATAACTCTAACTAATTTAGCCTGTGCATAATCACCTATTTGAAAATGTAAACCTCTAAGGACATTTTTATGAGAAATTGATTGATTATCTTGAATAAAGTTAGGATTCACGCCTGTAAGTTCTTCAAATTTATCTTGATTAAAGGACTCGAAAAACTCACCTCTTTTATCTCGAAATATTCTCGGAATAATAACATAACAACCTTCTAATTCTGTTTCTTCAACTTGCATTTTTTATCTTCTATAATAAATCTAACAAATGTTTACCGTATCCACTTTTAAGAAAAGGTTTGCTAAGCGTCTCTAACTGCTTTTCGTCTATAAAACTCATTCTGTAAGCGGCTTCTTCTATTGCGCCAATTTTAAGACCTTGTCTTTCTTCAATAACCTGAACAAACTGTGACGCTTGCATTAATGAATTAAAGGTACCAGTATCTAACCAAGCTGTACCTTTATCTAAAATACTCACTTTAAGTTTTCCTTTTTCTAAGTAAGCTTTGTTAATATCGGTTATTTCTAACTCGCCTCTTTTACTTGGACTAATACTTTTTGCTATTGATACAACTTCATTGTCATAAAAATAGATTCCAGGCACTGCATAATTTGATTTTGGAAACTCTGGTTTTTCTTCAATTGATATGACATTCCCTACTTTATCAAACTCAACAACACCGTAACGTTCTGGATCATGAACATGGTATGCGTACACTATTCCACCATCCGGGTCATTATTAGATTGTAGTAATTTAGCTAAACCAGAACCATAAAAAATATTATCACCAAGTATTAATGCTACCTTATCATCACCGATGAATTTTTCTCCAATTATAAAAGCTTCCGCCAAACCATTAGGTTCAGTTTGAATAGCATATTCAAATTTACATCCTAAATTTTCTCCATTACCTAGAAGTTTCTCAAATAATGGTAAATCTTGCGGTGTAGAAATAATAAGTATCTCCCTAATTCCGGAATAAATCAAAGTGCTTAGAGGATAATAAATCATTGGCTTATCATAAACAGGCATCAATTGCTTACTAACCGCTAGAGTTAACGGATGAAGTCTTGTACCCGATCCTCCTGCTAATATTATTCCTTTCATAATTTATAATGTTCTTTATAATAGCTTCTATAAGAGCCAGAAGTCACATTATCCAACCACTTTTTATTATCCAAGTACCAATCGACCGTTTTATTTAAGCCTTCAGAAAATGTTACTGATGGTTTCCAACCTAAGTCTTCCTTTATCTTTGATGCGTCAATTGCGTATCTGTAATCATGTCCTGGTCTGTCCTTTACGAAAGTTATCAACTGCTGAGAAGTTCCTATCTGTCTATTTAACTTCTTATCCATTATATCACAAAGCTGTTTGACTAAGTCAATATTTTTGATTTCATTGAAACCTCCAATGTTATACGTTTCATGTAAATTAGATTTATGAAATATATCATCAATCGCAGTAGCATGATCAATAACATATAGCCAATCTCTTGTGTAATTACCATCACCATAAACTGGTAAGGGTTTCATTGCTATGATATTATTGATAAATAACGGTATCAATTTCTCAGGAAACTGATTTGGGCCATAATTATTTGAGCAGTTAGAAATAACATATGGTAACTCATAGGTTTCACCATATGCTCGTACAAAATGGTCTGAACTTGCCTTGGATGCTGAATAGGGAGAATTAGGATCATAAGAAGTCTCTTCAGTAAACAAACCCTCATCACCTAAAGTCCCATAGACTTCATCTGTTGAAATATGATAAAAGAGCTTGTCTTCAAAATCACCATTCCACAGGTTTTTAAAAGCATTTAACAGATTAATTGTCCCAATTATATTCGTCTTAACAAAGGCTAAAGGATCCTTAATGGATCTATCTACATGAGATTCTGCTGCTAAATGGATAACACTGTCAAACCTGTAATTAGAAAACAAGTCGTTAATGAGATTTTCATCTGTAATATCGCCTTTTACAAAAGAATAATTAAGGCTATTCTCGACATCTATAAGATTTTCAGGATTACCAGCATATGTTAACGCATCTAAATTATAAATATGATAGTCACTATATCTGTTAACCAAACGTCTTATAACGTGCGAACCAATAAATCCAGCACCACCTGTTACAAGAATCTTTCTATTCTTCATAGTCTTTTATATAATTAAAGACGTTGTATAGGAGAAAAGAAATTACCATTAAAATCATTCCTAACGCAGGTAATAAAACAATATTTCTCTCTGTTATCTCTAATTCCTTTCTTCCTACTTCTTCAAAACCTGAAAGAATATCATAATAGTCATTCTCTTCAATCTTCTTTTCTTCAATTGCTCTAATCCTTTCTCTTATTTTTAGTTCTTCTTGGAATAACTCGTATTCTTTAGTTTTAGTTTTCTCTTGAACTAGTGGAATAACATTACTAGATGAAATACTAGAGCTAGGGTTTTCTGACTCAAAGGTTTTAATCTTAAGATATGTATTTTGTAAACTGTCTATTTTTTCTAATTGACCTAAGTATATCTCCTTATTTTTATCTAGTTTATCATCTCTTATTTCCTTAAGCTTTTTAGAATATTCGTTCTCAAAAGTATTTATGAACCCTTTTTCTAAACTCTTGAAAATATCTATTTGATGTGCCTTAGCTTTAATAGAAAAAATAGATGCTGCAAGAATGTCTCTATTTGCAATAAAATCATCAAAGCTAACATCATCTGCAAGAGTACTGTCAATTTCACTTAAATATTCATTATAATCAATCAATAGGTCATTTTTAGTCTCCGGGCCAATCTCCATTTCAAACTCAATAAGTTCTTTAGCTTCTGAAGTATCTATTTCAAATATTCTTGATAACTCGCTATAATTGCTTGACTTTATTAGTGCATTAAAATAATCCACATTATTAGCAAGTTGATATTTTGAATCAAAATAAGGCTTAACCAGCATGTCTGAAGTATAAATATCCTTCCTAAACTTATCTGCCACAAAACCAATTACAGCTAAGGCTAATAAAATTATTGATATAATCTTAAAATTATTAATTAATGGCTTTAAAGCATAAATTAATAACTTAAAAAGTCCTTTAAAAATAGAAGCAATAAAGTTGAAAAGGTTGCTAAATAATCTCCCAATTGCATTAAAAAGTTGACCTAAATCTACTTCTTCATTTTGTGGGTTATTTGCTGAATTCTCACTCATGTTTAATTAAGTATTTGTTCTAATATTTTTCTTGTTATTATATATGTAGGTTTCACACCTGAGGTTCCTAATCCACCTGAAGCCAAAGTACTTCCTGTTTCTAGGGGATTATCACTGGCGTAGTACGCATATCTTACCTTAACATCTTCATTAATATTTCCTCTTACTTTAGAGGCGGCCTGAACTGCCTTCTGATAATGTGCCCCTTCCATTTCTAAGCCGATAACATCCCAAGTCGATTTTTTAAAGAATTTTAAAATTTCTTTGTTTTGTAACGAGGTGCCTAAAACAGTTATCATTGTACCTTCATATACATCAACGCCGCAATCTACTAAATCATTTCTACTTAGTTCATTTTTAAAAGGGTAATTATCTGCTGTACCCTCAAAAATATGTGCCGATGGTATCATCACATCTCCTTTTCCGCCTTCTAAAATACCTGCCTTACCCATTATAGAAATAGACTTTACATCTAAATGAATCTTATCCTCATTTATTTGAATTGGTTTTAAAAACTCGTCTAATGTCTCGTAAGCTTGTTCGCCAAAAGCGTAATCCATCACAAATATTACTGCTTTTTCTTGGCTAGTGTGTTTTAAATCTGTCTTTGAAAAATCTATTTTGGTAGTATCAAAAATTTGAACATCTATATTCGTGCCAGATTCATCTTTGATGTAAATCATTCCATTTTGTAACGCAGATTTTTCAACTTTCTTACGCATCGCTTTGTTGGATGAATCACTTAATGTCTCGTAGATTTCAAAAATGTCTTTTTCTGAATCTTTGGCAGTGAGGGTTCCTTTCGCAAAAATAGAATTCATAACACTGTGCATGTTGGCACTTATAATATGAATAGGTCTTTCTAATAATCCGTTTTTATGAAGAATTGATTTAATATTATCTGCCCATTCCTCGCCATGAATATGATGTCCTAAACGTTCTCTTAAAACAGGACTAAATGTAATCGTTCTTTTATTTTCATTTACAACTTCCTCAATAGCAAGCTTGCCCAACCAATAAATAATATGAAGCAATCTTTCTGGTTGTTCTTCGGTTGCAAATTTCGGGTAGGCTTCGGTTAACTCATTGAACGTTCTTCCTAATATATTTGCAGTATGTGTTATTGCTATTTCACGTTCTTTCTGCGTGAGTTTCTTTTTTGAGGTTACTGCACCTTCGAGCTTTTTCCAATCTCTAACGGTATGACCTTCATCATCAATAATAACACGCTTACTTATCTTGTGAGATTCAACAAATAAAAAGGTTAAATGCGTCAGAATATCATAAATTTCAGAACGTCCTCTGGTGATTTCGATATTCATTTGCTCTTCATCTATACGGTAGCAATTTCGTCTTCGCTTTGGCGGAATTATAGCTTTAAAATGGGAATTACCATAGCCTTCATCACTTGTAAGGTTAATAAACGTACATTCCTCAATCCCAATTGGCAATCTATCTATCACATATAAAAGCCCTTCGAGTTCAGCTTTTTCTTCACCAATAGAACCATAAATTTCTGGTCTTAATAGTAGTAATGCTTCTCTTAAAGTTTCACCAGAAACTCCCATGGGTTTATAAAATCCTCTATTGAACAAATGGCGCATTGTAATATACATGCGCTCTATGGCGTTAGAACTTTCTTGTGCTCTTGTTCTGCCTTGTCTTTTCTTAGTTGAACTCATACAGTATTTTAACCTACAAATATAGCTTATTTAGTCAATTGCAGTTCGTACATCTTATCTGCAATTTTCCTATCATTAGATAAACGCGGAATTTTATTTTGACCACCTAACTTACCAATAGATTTCATATAAGTTTGAAATCCGTCTTTTTTTACTTTGGTAATAACCAATTGACGCAACACATTGCCTTCAATTAAATCAAAATAATAACTGTTTTGTTGTTGCAATGATTGTTCTAGTTTTTGAATGAATTCTACCTCATCTTCAGGTTGATTTTCAAACTCTATAAACCATTCGTGATACGGTAATCCGCCTTTAGGATTAATTTGTGGTGCAACCGTAAATTCGTTTATGGCTATTGAGGTGCCTTGTATCGCTTCTTGCATAGCTTGTTCAACTTCTTTACCAATTACGTGTTCACCGAACGCAGAAGTGAAGTGCTTTATTCTACCACTTACAATAACTCTATAAGGTGAAAGAGATGTAAACTGAACTGTATCTCCAATATTATAAGCCCAAAGACCTGCTGTGGTAGAAATTATCATTACATAATTGACACCTAATTGAACATCTTTAATTGTAATACGTTTTGGATTTTCTTCAAAAAATTGGTCTGCTTCAATAAACTCATAAAAAATGCCTGAATTTAATTGAAGAAGCATGCCTTTTTCACCTTGCTTATCTTGAAACGCAAAAAACCCTTCACTTGCTGGATACAATTCAATAGTATCTACCTTTCTCCCGATAAGTTTTTCGAATTTAGCACGATAAGGGTCGTAATTAACCCCACCAAAAATGAACAGATTGAAATTCTTAAAAATATCTCCAACATTCTTATTTCTCTTTTGAATCAATTTTTCAAAATACATCTGAACCCATGAAGGAATTCCAGAGATAATAGTCATGTTTTCATTAATCGTCTCTTCGACAATGGCATCTACCTTAGTTTCCCAATCTTCTATACAATTGGTCTTTAAACTTGGCATTCTGTTTTTTTGAAGATATTTTGGTACGTAGTGCGCTACAATACCTGAAAGTCTTCCGAGTTTAATTCCGTTTTTTTCTTCTAAAATTGGGCTACCCTGAAGAAAAATCATCTTACCATCTACAAACTTTGAATTGCCTGTTTCGTTGATGTACATGAGAATGGCATTTCTCGCCGCTTCTACATGTGTTGGCATACTTTCTTTTGTGATAGGTATGTATTTAGCTCCAGAAGTTGTACCTGAAGTTTTAGCAAAATAGATGGGTTTGCCTTTCCAAAGTATATTTTCTTTGCCTTCAACTACACGTTCTACATATGGTCTTAATGCTTCATAATCTCTAACTGGTACATGAGCAATAAAATCCTCGTAACTGTTTATATTTTTGAAATTATGATCTTTTCCAAATGCTGTCTGACTCGCTTCAGTAATTAAGCTTTTAAATACTTTTTGCTGAGTTTCAACTGGTCTAGATGACCATTTTTTGATGCGTTTTGCAATGAGTTTTGCAAATGGTTTTGAAAGTGCTGCTTTAATTGATGGCATTATTGAAAATCAATAAAATTTGTTGGGTTTACAGGATAGCCTTTGCTCCAAAGTTCGAAGTGTAAATGTGGTCCAGTACTTAATTCACCACCATTACCAGACATGGCAATTACTTCTCCTGCTTTGACTAATTCACCCTGCGATTTTGTGATACTAGAATTGTGCTTATAAACAGAAATGAGTTCTTGGTTATGCTCTAAAATAATTACATATCCAGTTTCTACTGTCCATTCGGCAAAAATTACGGTTCCGTCTGCTGTTGCTTTTATAGGTGTGTTATTTGCTACAACGATATCTACTGCAAAATGTTTTTCTTTAATATTATATTCTTGTGAAATGGTGCCATTAACAGGTGGAAACAACACAAAGTTAGTCTGATCTGAATCGTCAAATAAGTTGTATTTGTCCTCCTTTTCTACTTTATCTCTTAATAATGAATCTTCTCTGTTGGTTTGTACTTCATTAATATCAACGTCTATTTTTGAAGCTTCTAGAATTGAGTCTCTATTAAAACCGAAAGCACTAACATCGCCTGTCAACACTTTTTTTACTGAAGCATAATATTGCTTATTGACTTCTAATTCTTGAAGTAATGAATCGGTTTTATAATTTAATTCTGTGGCTTTCTTTTTTAATCTCGCAGAAGAGTAACCCGGAATGTACTCTCGTAATGGTGTAAAGGCAATTAACAATGTGGTTAAAAACACCAGAACAATTGCAGAAATAGAGGTTAAGACAAATACATTAAGTCTTGTTAATTTAATAGCAAATCGCTCTTCAAAAGTATCTTCATTTAAAATTACAAGCCTATACTTATGAAGTAGCTTTTTTGTAAACTCTCTTGACTTTTTTTTCTTTTCCGCCATTAAAACAAAAGTAATTAAATTAGTGAAATGCTACCGACAACCCGTGCTAAAGTTAGGTTAACAACGCGCTAATTAAAGTTTAATTATTAACTTTGTAGCCTAAATTAGAAATTATGACTTTAAATATGATTCCTTTAGCTATCGGGCCAATGCAAATAACATTAATTGTGGTGGTGGTTTTATTAATCTTTGGTGGTAAAAAAATACCTGAATTAATGAGAGGATTAGGCAGTGGTATTAAAGAGTTTAAAGACGCTAGCAAAGAGGATACTAAAGACCTTAAGGAAAAAGAATAACTTAATAAATTCTTCAATAAATAAAAGCCAACTTTACAGTTGGCTTTTTTGTTAGTGTTATTCAAAATATAATCCGAGTTATAAAAAACGAGATGTTTCGTTTCACTCTGAATGACATAACTGTTTATTTAATCTGTATTGATTTAATAATCGATTCTAGTTCAAAAACATATTCACTTTTATTTAGTGATGGTGCGTACACATAGCCATCAGCAATGAAAAAACGTTTGTTCACTTTGTCTTCAATAGCATATGTTATAAACGGACCAGCCATGGTAAAACCATTCATTTCCCATATACCACGCACTTCATATGCTGGCTTGTTATCTATGATTGTTTCAAACATTGATGGCGCATAAGCATCTTCAACTGACATATAGATACCATCTTCACCAGGAATTTCTGTTTTAGTAATCTTATCTCTCATTTTTACAATATCCACAATCGTACTGTCTCCTTTTGAAATCGTTTCTAGCGGAACTTCATAAATCATGAGTTCAATAGTTTTAGAGTTACTAAGGTTCTTTCTTAACCAAAAGAAATCATCTGTTTCCTTACTAATTCTGTATGCTGATGGCACATTAATCGTAAAACCAAGTTTACTCTCCATTTTTGCATCATCAAGCAGTGAAAGGTTGATTCTTCTCTGTTTTTCCTTTACTTCCTCTTTATTATAAACATCAATGATTTTTGCTTTATTTTCTTGAAGTTGAGAAATAATCTCTTCATCTGTTTTACCACCAATAACAGCAACTGTTTGAGGCTTAGCAAAAGCGTCATTTACGATCTCGGTAGTAGGCTTTAAGTTTCCTTTTTCTATTTTGAGTATAATTCTGCTGCGTGTTGCGAATCCATCAAATACCTGTGGTGGAATTTGTCTTATTTTAAACATCGGTTCAGGAACTGGTAAACCATTAAGTGGTGCAGCAAAAATATTTCTTATGGTTCCACCGACTTTGCCATCCCATAAATCGTTGTCTACAACGACTGAAATACTATTTAAATTTCCATTAGACTCTGGTAAATAAATCTTACCATCTTCTTTTTTTTCTTCGCAAGAGACTAAAAGGATCACGAAAAATAAAGCGTACAAAGCTCTCATAAATTAGTGTTTTTATTGGTTATTTATTTGGACACAATAAGCGTCTGACCTATTTTTAGTTTATTACCACTAATATCGTTCCAATCTTTAATATTTTGAACAGAAACTCCTGGAAATTTCTGTGCAATACTCCAAAGTGAGTCACCAGACTTAACTTTATATGTGGTTTTACCCTTAGAATTAACCGTCGTCTTTGTAGATTTTGGCTTGGTTTTAGCGACTGGATTTCGAGGATAAATCGTTAATCTCTGACCTATTCTAAGATTGTTACTTCTTAGTCCATTCCAACGTTTTATTTGGCTTACTCTTACTCCATATTTCCTAGCAATTTTACCAAGGTAATCACCACTGCGCACCCTATACCTAATTTTAGTGTCAACTTTTACAAGCTCTGGTAATGGTTTTTCGCGCTTATCAAATTCTGATTTTGCGAAAGCATAAATCTTCTCTTCATGCGTTGTAAATATACCGATTACCTCTCGAGGTAAACGCAGCGCATAAGTTTTACCTTCTATTTTAGGAATAATATCTAGTTTGTATGACGGGTTCAGAAACTGAAGTTCTTCTATATTAACACCAGTAACCTCAGATACCTGATCTAAAGTTATCATTTGCTTCACATGAACCGTATCTGTTTGTACATGCTGAAATGGTGGTCGTTCTGGTTTAAAACCATGCTCTTTTGCAAATTCAAAAATGTACATTGTTGCTAAAAAGGAAGGTACATAGCCCGCTGTTTCTCTAGGTAAAAATGGTCTAATATTCCAATAATTTTGATAACCACCAGATCTTCTAATGGCCTTATTTACATTTCCCGGACCAGAATTATATGCCGCTAACGCTAAATCCCAATCACCAAAAATCTTGTACAATCTAGACAAATATTGAGCTGCTGCTGTTGTTGCACGTTCAGGATCGCTTCGTTCATCAACATAACTGCTCACTTCTAAGTTATACTCTTTCCCTGTAACAAACATAAATTGCCACAAACCTGTCGCGCCAACTCTAGACCTTGCTTTTGGCTTTAATGCAGACTCAACAATTGATAAATACTTCATCTCTAATGGAATATTATAATTGTCGAATTCTTGCTCAAACATTGGGAAATAAAAATGGCTTAAACCCATGAGACGTTCTAAAGATTTTCGTCTATGCTTAAGGTATTTTTTAATAACACTTTCTAATTGAGGATTATATTCCACATTAAAAGGTGTTCTTGCATTTAAACGTTCTAACCTTGCTTTTAAAGTATCCGTTGTTAATTCAGGATAATCAACATGCTCATAAGTCAACTCAGAAACCGTTTTATAAATAGTATCATAAAGTGAATTGTTATACAATTCCTCTAACCATTTTTGTTCTAGTTCAGCGACTTCAGGTAGGTCTTCTAAGTTTTTTAAATTGATGGAGTCCATTTCTACTGGAATGACTTTACCGGTAACATTAGGTTTTCCATCAATTACAGTGTCCTTTGTAACCGTTTTATTCTCTTGAGAAAATGTGAAATTAGCGGCTAGAAAGAAGCCAAAACATATGATGAATATATTGCGCATTTATGAACTGATTAGATGTATTTACCTAACGCTTGTATTTCTAAAAATAGTATTTTTCTGAAAGTTAGCTTAAAATAGCAGCAATACCTGGAAGTGTTTTTCCTTCTAAACTTTCTAACATTGCACCTCCACCAGTACTTACATAGCTTACTTTATCTTCAAACCCAAACTGCTTTACGGCAGCAACAGAATCTCCACCTCCAACAAGCGAGAATGCTCCGTTTTTTGTTGAATTAGCGATAGAATGGCCTAGTGCAATTGTACCTTGAGCAAAGTTTTCCATTTCAAAAACACCTAGTGGTCCATTCCATAAAATGGTTTTGCATTGATTCACTACTTTGTCAAAATTTTCTAAAGTTCTTGGACCCGCGTCAATGCCCTGCCAACCATCTGGAATTTGATTGATATCAACAACTTGTGTATTAGCGTCATTACTAAAATCATCGGCAGCAACCACATCTACAGGAATATGAACTTGTACATTTTTAGCTTCAGCTTGTTTTAAAATATCTAATGCTAATTCCATTTTATCATCTTCACAAATAGAATTACCTATTTTTCCGCCTTGTGCTTTTATGAAGGTAAATGACATTCCGCCACCAATAATTAAGTGATCTACTTTATCTAAGATATTTTCTATAACTGTGATTTTTGAAGACACTTTTGCTCCACCAAGAACTGCTAAAACTGGCTTTTCACTATTGTTAAGTACTTTATCTATACTTTCAATTTCCTTAGCTAACAAACTACCAAAGCATTTAGCTTCTGGGAAAAACTGAGCTACAATTGTTGTAGATGCATGTGCTCTGTGTGCTGTACCAAAAGCATCATTTACATAGATATCACCATATTTAGAAAGTTTTTCTGCAAACGCTTCATCACCTTTCTTTTCTTCGTCATGAAAACGTAAATTCTCTAACAATAAAATTTGTCCTGGTTGTAATGCTTCAGCTTTTTGTACTGCTTCTTCACCGATACAATCGCTAGCAAATTTTACTTCAACGCCTAAAACATCTTCAATTTCTGAAATGATATGTTTTAATGAAAACTCTTCTTGTGCGCCTTTTGGTCTTCCTAAGTGAGACATTAACACACAACTTCCGCCATCTTCTAAAATCTTTATTATTGTTGGTTTAGCAGATATTATTCTAGTAGCGTCCGTTACTTCAAAATTGTCATTTAATGGCACATTAAAATCTACACGAATTAATGCTTTTTTGTTTTCGAAATTGAAGTCGTTTATCGTTTTCATTATGTTATGTTTTGAAAATTGAAACACAAATGTAGTCAATAAAAGCAACGGATAAAAGCTGTTTTTTTACGAAATCGATTGATTCGTTACTATTATAATTAATTTATATTTGCCTCATGCTTTTTTCAGAAGTTTTAGGTCAAATACACATTAAAAATCACCTCACAAAAAGTGTTGATGCAGGCAGAATTGCCCATGCACAATTGTTTGTTGGTCCAGAAGGATCTGGGACTTTACCTATGGCTTTAGCCTATGCTCAATACATACTTTGTGGCAATACTAACGGTGAAAATACTGGTGGCAACGATTCTTGTAATCTTAAGTTTAAAAACTTCTCGCATCCAGATTTGCATTTTGCATTTCCTGTAACTACAAGTGACAAAGTAAAAAGTAAACCTGTTTCTAATTTTTATCTAGAAGAATGGCGACAACTACTTGAGCAACAGCCATATGGAAACCTTTTTGATTGGTACAAATTACTTGGTGTTGATAACAAACAAGGACAAATTGGTGTTGATGAAGCTTTAGAAATTGTAAAGTCTCTATCTCTAAAGTCTTATGAAGGTGGCTATAAAGTAATGTTGATTTGGATGGCAGAAAAGATGAATACTGCTGCTGCAAACAAGTTGCTTAAACTTATTGAAGAACCGCCAGAAAAGACCATATTCCTTCTTATTGCCGAAGACGAAGAACAAATTATAAATACAATTCGTTCGCGCTGTCAAATACTTAATTTTCCACCATTAGCAGAAGATGTTATTGCAGAAGGTTTAGTAAAACAATATCATATAGAACATTCTGTTGCAGCTAAAATTGCGCATCAATCTAATGGTAATTATAACAAGGCTTGTGATCTTATTTATCAAGATAGTGAAGATATTCAGTTTGAAAAATGGTTTGTAGTTTGGGTGCGTTCTGCCTTTAAAGCAAAAGGAAACAAAAGTGCAATCCACGATCTTATTTCGTGGTCTGAAGAAATTGCAAAAACTGGACGCGAAACCCAGAAGAAATTCTTAAGCTTTTGTCTTAATTATTTCAGACAAGCTTTGTTTCTTAATTATAACGCAAGCGAACTTGTGTATTTAGAGCCAAGGTCTGAAAATTTTAAACTTGAGAAATTTGCGCCTTTTGTTCACGACTCTAATATTTTAGAGATTTCTAACGAATTACAAGATGCTATTTACCATATTGAACGCAACGGAAATTCTAAGATTATTCTTACGGACTTATCAATAAAATTAACGCGTTTATTACATAAAAAAAGCCAAGCGTAATTGCTCAGCTCTTTCTTATAAATATTTAAAGTATCTATTCTTTCTTGTAATCTTCATTTACAGCTTTAATAAGCTCTTCCGTAATATCAGCAGTTTCTTCACCGTAAAGTACTGAGTTTGTTAACTCGCTAGTTCCTAAAATAAAGTTGTAACCGTTTTTCTTACCATAATCTTTTACAAAAGATTTAAAACGCGCAACTGTAGAGTCTATTTCTGCACTAAAAGCTTTTTCTAACTGCTCTTTTTCGAATTGAAGTTGTTGCCCTAACAACGCTTCTCTCTTCTGAAACTCTTGACCCAACTCTTGTTGTTGCTTTGGTGACATTCTTTGTGCTTTAACAGCAGCGTTTTGATAATCAAACTCAAACTGTTTTACCAGACTATCACGTCTTTTTATGAAAGCCTCATTTTTTGGCTTGTATTTTTCTTCTACATCAATTTTCGCTTGGTATTCATTAATTGCTTTAGTGCGATCGATAAAACCAATTTTCGCTTGTTCTTGACAAGATAAAAATGATACCAAAACAATTAAAGCTACAATTATTCTTTTCATGATTATTCTGAAATTAAATTTTTGCAAATGTAATCAAGTAAACGTGTGAAATGACGAAAAAAGAAACTATTAGTAAATTCAATAACAAGTTTTGAATTCAATATCCAAAAACTATAAAAAACAATCGAAAATAAAGCGATTTAAAAGCGTTTCAATTTTTAACAACCTAATTACACCTTTCAAAGCATAAACATTAAGTAATGCTTTTTATTTTAAGAATTCTTGTGTTTTAAGATATAAATATGTGAAGAATACTCTTTTGAGCGCTTCGCCTTTAAGTTTGAACGTATACCAATCCAAAAGCCTTTAATCGGATTCATAAAACCCGACTTATATTTTTCTGAAAGTAGACTTACATAATACGCGTCAAAAATCATTGGAAGTGTATCTGCTAATTTAAAATCTTCTTTTCGGAATAACTTTTCAATAGATGTTTTTGAAAAATGCCACAAATGTCTCGGTACATCATAAGCTGCCCAAAACTGTTTGTAATATTCAGCATCAAAACTTTTATAATTAGGAACAGCTATAATTAATGTTCCATTTGGCTTCAAAAGTTTTTTAAGCAATGTTATGTGCATTTCTAAATTTGGAAGATGTTCTAAAACATGCCAAAGCGTAATGACATCAAAACTATGTTCTTCTAGTTGTTCTAGGTGCTCTATTTCAAAAACTGCGTTAATTGTTTTTGAATTAGCGATTTGTCTTGCATTTTCATTTGGTTCAATTCCGGTAACGTTCCAATTATCTTTTTGTGCAGTATCTAAAAAATCGCCTGTACCACATCCAATATCTAAAAGTGTTTTAGATTCTGAATTAAAAGAATTAATCAATCTCAATTTCTTTTTTAACGAAATACTTCTAACGATGTGATAAACCTTTTCTAAAAGATTTCGCTTTGTGTCTGTATGTGAAATATAATCTTCGCTTTTATAATATTCAGATAACTTTTCTGTTTTTGGTTGTGGAAATGTTTCTAACATCTCCAACTCTTCATTATAGAGAAGTTGAAAATCTTCACCTGAAACAGAATAATCTTTAAGCTCTAAGTACAGTTTTTCTTGATTCATTATATGGTCATTTCGAGAGCCTCAATGACCAGATTGGTGGCTGAGGCTCTCGAAGCCACCAAGAGATGTTTCACGTGGAACATTAAATATGTTTATTGAGATTCCGGCGTATGCAGGAATATTATCTTCCTAAATAAACTAATAATACTGAAATATCATTTGGTGAAACTCCACTAATTCTTGACGCTTGAGAAATGGTAACTGGTTGAATTTCGGTTAACTTTTGTCTAGCTTCCATACTCATAGATTTCAATTTTGAGTAATCAAAATTTGAAGGAATCTTTACATTTTCGAGACGGTTTAACTTGTCTGCATTGTTCTTTTCTTTTTCTATATAACCGGCATATTTTACCTGAATCTCTGTTTGCTCAATCACTTCATTATCCAATCTATTATCAGAAATATAACTTTCTACAGAAGCAACTTGACGCATATCATCAATAGTAATATTAGGTCTTGCATACAGCTTAAACATCTTATCCTGTTGTTTCACTTTGGCAGAATTCTTTGATTCTAGAACAGGATTTATTTCATCAGGTTTCACACTTGTGTCTTTAAAAAACTGAACAAAAGCATCCGATTTTGACTGCTTTTGCTCCATTCTTTTGAGGCGTTTTTTAGAAGCTAAACCAAGCTCATAACCTTTAGGTGTTAATCTAAAATCAGCATTATCTTGTCTTAATAATGTTCTATATTCAGCTCGAGACGTAAACATACGATAAGGTTCTTCTGTGCCTTTAGTAATTAAATCATCTATTAAAACACCTATATAAGCTTCATCTCTTTTTAAAGTAAAAGCGTCTTTTTCTTGAACCTTTAAGCTCGCATTTATACCAGCCATTAGACCTTGAGATGCTGCTTCTTCATAACCAGTAGTTCCGTTAATTTGACCAGCAAAAAACAAGTTCTCTACCAACTTAGTTTCTAATGTATGCTTCAATTGTGTTGGTGGGAAATAATCATATTCAATGGCGTATCCAGGTCTAAAGAATTTTACGTTTTCAAATCCTTTTACAGAACGTAGAGCTTTAAACTGAACATCTTCAGGTAATGATGTTGAGAAGCCATTTACATAAACCTCAACCGTATTCCAACCTTCTGGTTCTACGAATAATTGATGTCTATCCTTATCTGCAAAACGATTAATCTTATCTTCAATAGAAGGGCAATATCTTGGTCCAACACTTTTAATTCTTCCATTAAACATTGGCGACCTATCAAAACCTTCACGCAGCAAATTATGCACTTCTGGACTAGTGTAAGTCATATGACAAGAACGTTGTTCTGTCAATGGTTTTGTAATATCTAGATATGAAAATTTTTCTGGATTATGGTCACCAGGTTGTTCTATCATAACAGAATAATCTAAAGAACGACCATCAACTCTTGGCGGTGTTCCTGTCTTCATTCTACCAGAATTAAAACCAATATCGATAAGCTCTTCTGTAATTCCTGTGGCCGCTCTTTCTCCAGCTCTACCACCACCAAAATTCTTATCGCCAATATGTATTAATCCATTAAGGAATGTTCCGTTTGTTAAGACAACAGATTTAGCTTTAACTTCAATTCCAAGCGATGTTTTTACACCAACAATCTTATCCTTTTCAATGATTAAACCAGATACCATTTCTTGGTAAAAATCAAGATTAGGTGTTCGTTCTAAAAGCAGTCTCCAGTCCTCAGCAAAACGCATTCTGTCGGATTGACATCTTGGACTCCACATCGCAGGTCCTTTAGATTTATTAAGCATTTTAAACTGAATAGCAGACGTATCAGATACAATACCGCTATAACCACCAAGCGCATCAATTTCTCTTACAATTTGACCTTTAGCAATTCCACCCATTGCAGGATTACACGACATCTGAGCTATATTTTGCAGATTCATTGTAATCAAAAGCGTCTTACTTCCCATGTTTGCAGCGGCAGCGGCAGCTTCGCTTCCAGCGTGTCCTCCACCAACTACAATAACATCATAAACATCACTAAACATAACCTATGTATTAATGTTCCACGTGGAACAACTATATAATTTTGATTTTTGAATTTGCAAATATACGCTGAAATACTGTGATTTACGAACGCTTATTCAAGTAGTAGTCCTCCTTAGACCTCATCAACTCAGCATCTTTCTCGGTCTTGTCTTTATATCCGCAATAATGAAGTATGCCGTGAATCATAACTCTTGCTAATTCATTAGCAAAATCTGTATTGAAATCTGAAGCGTTATCCTTTACTCTATCTATGGAAATATAGATATCACCATGCACTTCTTTTCCAACTGTATAATCAAAACTAATGATGTCTGTTAGTGTATCGTGATTGAGGAATTCAACATTAATTTTATGTAAATAATCGTCTGAACAAAAGATATAATTAATCTCACCTAGGTTGTGATTCTCTTCTTTAATCGTGTCAGAAATCCATTTGATTTCCCCTTCAGAATTCGCTAGGTTAAACTCAGTTTCGTAGTTGAAATTAATCATTATTGCTTTTAAAATATTCTTGAAGTTTCTTCTTAAAATGATTCTGCAAAGGTAATGCCTGTCTGTTTAAGATTTCAGTAGTATTGAAATATTTTTTAGCCGTCGGTATTTGGTTGTTGTTTACATTATTGAAATCCTTTTCATTTGTTTCAGACTCACGCTTTGTGTCTTGACCCTGCATAAAAGCAGCGTTCTCTAACTTTAAAAGTTGGTGCTGAACTTCCATCATTTTTTGCAATGTCTGATTGGTAAAACCATAGTTTAATAGGTCAAGTTCAATATCTTCCATTTGCTTGATTAGTTCACCAGCGGATTCAATTTTCCCTTCCTTAGAAAGCTTATCCTCTAAGGCTTGTCTTAACTGTTGTTGCTGTTGGTAAATTTTAAACAGCTCTGCGTTTTGTTCTTCTTTTCCACCTTCGCCATAACCATCATTTTTACCTTCTTTTCCTTCGGTTCCTTTACCATCTTTTCCCTTTCCGTTTTTACCATCACCACCATCATTCTCTCCATTTCTTTCTGAATTACCTTCACCATTCTGTTTGCCGTTCTGGCCTTGTTGTCCTCCTTGCTGTCCATTCTCACCTTCAGAACCATTTTGCCCTTCTTGTCCTTGTTGACCTTGTTCGCCAGGTTCTTTTCCTTCTCCTTCTTTTCCTTCTTGACTTGGCTGCTCACCTTCAGGTTTGTTGCCTTGTTCTCCTTCTTTTCCTTCCTTGCCTTCTTCACTCTTCTTCACACCTTCTTCCATCTGCTTATTAAGTTCTTCTTGAGACATGATAATATCTTGAAGCTGTTCTCCACCACCAGAACCAGATGATGGATTCATTGACATTTCCATATTATCTAAAATGTCACTAAGAAAACTTGCTAATTCATTACTAGCAGTAATTGAATATTGCTGGGAAGCTACACCTTGATACAGTCTGTTTTCGGTAAGTTGACCTAATGCTTTATCTATATTGAAATAAACCTCAGTTATTTGTGAATTTACCTTCTCGGAAATCTTGGGTTGACGTAATGATAATGCAAATAAACTATCATCAATATGTTCAAAATGCTCTCTAAGATTGTTCTGCTTAATAATGTATTTACCATACTTATTATTGTTAATATCTATACTATTAAAGGTATTCATTAAGTCTTCTTGGTCGAAAGAATACAACAATAGATTTTCAAGGATTTGACGAAGCGTTTCAATATCTTCAGAAATTTGTTCGCCTCCGCCTCCTCCTCCACCAAGCATAGACATCATTTGCTCACTAAGTTGTTTCATTTTCTTAGCAGCTTTCTTTTGTTTCTCTTTTGCTTTTTGTTCTTGCTCTTTAGCTTCTTGTGGCTGTGATTCTGATTCGTTCTTCTCCTTTTCTTCTAAAGCTTCCTTTGCTTCTTTTTGGTCAAACTCAATTCCGTCTTTTAAAAACTCATCAACAGGAACATCCATCGGTTTTTTGAGTCTTCTATCTTCTTGTTTTAGGTCTTCAATATCTTCGTTGAGTTTGTCGAATTCCTTATTTAACTCTTCTTGTTTATCCTTTGTATTCTCTTCACCTTTTTTAGAAAGTTCTTCTTGCTTTTTAGATAAGTCTTCAAGCTGGTTAGCAATTTTTTCAGTTTTTTTCATCACATAGAAACGCTTTGTTAATTCTAAAAGCTGTTCCATACTGCGTTTCTTGTTCTTGTTTTGCTTCGCTAATTCTTCAAGTTTTTGTGTAAACTCTTCTTTGTTGATTTTATCTTTTAGTTGCTCTAATTCTTCTAGAAGTTTTTCGTCTTTTTTGAGTTGCTCCTCATTTTCCTTTAAACGTTCTTTTAAATCTTCTTTGAATTGGTCTTCTTTCTTTTCTTCTTGAAACTCTTCTAAATTATCTTGAAGTTTCTTGTTGAAGTTCTTCATCAATTGCTCTTGTTGCTTTTGACGTTTTAAGAAATCTTCAAACTTCTTTTTATCATTAAAATTTAATTCTGATTTTTCTTTTTGGGTTTTAGAAAATTCTTCTAATTTTTTGTCTTGCTCTTGAAGCTTTTCAAACGTCTTACCAATGTCTTTTATGGTTTCATTTTGCTCTTGTAGTTGCTTTTGTTCTTCTTCTTCTTTTGTTCGTTTTCTGTAACTAAACACGCTACTCTTTGTACGCTTGTAATTATGGATGGCATCGTTATCAAAAACTTCAAAATACAATTGATAACTTATTCCTTCTTCGAGATTAAATTGATTTGGAAACGCACTTACAAACTCCCTAAAGTTAGATTTCGAAACTGAAATTGGCAACTTTACTTTTTGAGTTTCATCATCACTTGGATAGTACACCAAATTGAGTTTTGTCAACCCAAAGTCATCGCTCGCTTGTCCGTAGAAATACAAACTTTGTTGGTCTATGGTGTCTTTTTGTACTTCGATATTTATCTCTGGATATAAATCTTTAACAGTGCTGATGTTGAATGCTAAATTCTCGTAATCTTTTAGCTGTGTATTACTTGTAGAAATGGTGTAATTGTAATTACTGAACAACCGCTTAGTAGCTTCAAACGTGTCATCATCACCTTTTAAAAAGCTTAAGGTGTCATTGGCATAAATATTTACTGCATCTGTAGCATTAGTCATTGCTCTCCAAGTCACATTAGTACCTTCAGGAACGACAGCAGAACCTGTTCCTTTTAAAACCTCGTCTTGTTTCTTGGTGTAAACTGGATAATCCAAAACCATCTCAAAACTCACTAAACTTGGTGTATTAACCACTTCTAATTGATACGATTTTGAATTCACCTCGTTTGCTGAAAGGTTGAACTCAATATCATTTTTAGGAAGACTAAAGGTATATTGAAATTCACCTGGTGCAACTTGTTGCAAATAATACGATTGGTCATTAAAATGTATTTGAGCATTCTCTGGAATGACATCTCCAGTTGTTGAAATATTTAACGTAAAGTCTTTACCTTCAACTGCTTGCAATGATTCATTTAATACAAAAAACTGAAAAGGTGCTGGTGGCTCGTAAGCTGTTTTGTAGTTTACAACACGCTCGTAACTGTCACTAAACCAATTGATTTGTCCTGTAACGAGAGATAACAATATAATTGCCACAGGAATTGCGGCGTACTTTAAATACTTTCTATTAGACTTAAAGTTAATTGCGGATTTAAAAGGAATAGGTTGTAGCTCTTTAGACTTCTGCTCTATGCTTGCAATGAGTAAATCGGATTGCGTTGGGTTTTGTTCTAATTGTAAAACATTAAGCAGTTTGTCATTAACTTCAGGAAAATGATTGCCTATTAAGCGTGAAGCTGTTTCAAAATCAATTCCTTTTCTCAAATTGAATAAATGCGCCAACGGAATTGCTATAAACTTTACAAACAAACCTAATTCAACAGCAACAAATATCCAGAATAAAAAAGTTCTTGCTGTTGGGTTTAACCACAACATGTATTCTACAAAAAGTGTAACAATGAGATATAGAAAACCTATGGCAAAAAATAGGATTGCGCCTTTTAAAAGTTCATTAGTATAATACTTTTTTATGAACTCTTGTAATTTACTTTTTATGGATTGGAAATTGCTCATGCCTTATTCTAACTAACTAAACTACAATTTTATTTTAATTGTAAATTATTTAAATTTGGTAAGATTCTGTTAAGATCATCTATCAAAGTGTTAAAAACCTAAAATATTACATGAAAGATTTAAAATACTTGGCTGCTTTTTCAATACCATTGATGGCACTATTAGGGATAACATTTAGAGGTCAATTTGTATGGCTGACACCTTTTTTCACGTTTATTTGTATTCCAGTTTTTGAATTAATTTTACCTGTAAATAATGAAAACTTAGAAGAAAGTGAAGTTAAAAGTCGACTCAAAAAAAGAATTTTCGATTGGTTGCTCTATCTTAATTTACCACTTGTGTTTGGTATTATATTTTTCGCAGTTTTTACCATTAATCATAACGAAATAGCTACTTACGAATTTGTTGGTCTTGTTTTTTCTGTTGGCATTGTTTTGGGTGTTAATGGTATTAATGTTGCGCATGAATTGGGTCATAGACAAACAACTAATGAACGTTTTATTGGTAAAGCACTTCTCCTACCTTCTTTCTACATGCATTTTTACATAGAGCATAACTACGGCCATCACTTACATGCTGCCACTCCAGAAGACCCAGCGACTGCTAAATATAATCAAAGTGTATATTCGTTTTGGATCACCTCAACAGTAAGACAGTATATTAACGCATGGAAAATTCAGTACAAGCTTCTCAAAAATTCTAAATCATCTTTTGTATCACTAAAAAACGATATGCTTTGGTATACGCCTTTACAAATTACTTATATGATTCTTACGCTGTTTTTTTTCGGTAAACTGATACTAACGTTTGTTATATTATCTGGAATTGTTGGCTTTTTATTGTTGGAAACTGTTAATTATATAGAACATTATGGGTTACTAAGACTCAAAACTAAATCTGGACGTTATGAACGTGTCAAAGAAATGCACTCTTGGAATTCTAATCATGTCGTTGGACGAATAGTATTGTATGAACTTACAAGGCATAGTGACCATCATTTTAAATCTTCAAAAAAATATCAAATCTTAGAATGTTATGATGAAAGTCCTCAAATGCCTTATGGTTACCCAACATCTATGGTGCTTTCTCTAATTCCACCTGTTTGGTTCTCAATTATGAACAAACGTGTACCAAAGGAAATGATTCCTTCTGTATTAGCTTAAAGAATTAATTACTTTGACATCTGTATATTGTCTAGTATCTTTGGCCCTTCAAAAAAAGAGATAATGTCAAATGTTCGTGTGCGCTTTGCGCCTAGTCCAACAGGACCTTTACATATTGGTGGTGTAAGAACTGCTTTATTCAACTATTTATTTGCTAAAAAACACGGCGGTACTTTTGTGCTCCGTATAGAAGATACAGACCAAAATAGGTTTGTTGAAGGTGCTGAAGATTATATCGTAAAGTCAATGGAATGGCTGAACATTCCTTTTGATGAAAGTCCGGCTAAACCTGGTCAATTTGGTCCTTACAGACAAAGCGAGCGTAAAGCTATGTATAAGCAATATGCAGACCAATTAGTTGCTGAAGGAAAAGCATATTATGCCTTTGATACTGCAGAACAATTAGATACACATAGAAAAGACCATGAAGCCAATGGTAAAACTTTTATTTACAACTGGCACAACAGAGAAAAAGGTCGTTTAGTAAACTCATTAGTGTTATCTGAAGAAGATGTAAAAGCTAAAATTGATGCTGGTGAAGATTATGTCATTCGATTTAAATCGCCACAAGATGAAACTTTAGTGTTACAAGATATTATTAGAGGTGAGATAAAAATAGACACTAATATTTTAGATGATAAAGTATTGTTTAAAAGTGATGGTATGCCAACTTATCACCTTGCCAATATTGTAGATGACCATTTAATGAAAATCTCTCATGTCATTCGTGGGGAAGAATGGTTACCTTCTTTAGCACTTCATTATTTGTTATATGATGCTTTTGGTTGGGATGCACCAGAATTTGCACATTTACCATTGATTTTAAAACCTACAGGAAAAGGAAAATTAAGCAAACGTGATGGTGATAAATTAGGTTTTCCAGTATTTCCTTTAGAATGGAATGACTCAAAAACCAATGATGTTTCTCGTGGTTATAACGAAGATGGATATTTCCCAGAAGCTGTAGTTAACTTTTTAGCCTTCTTAGGTTGGAATCCAGGCACAGAACAAGAAATATTTAGCTTAGATGAGCTTGTAAATGCATTCGATTTAAAGAAAGTTAATAAAGCAGGTGCGCGTTTTGACCCAGATAAAACCAAATGGTTTAATCATCAGTACATGCAAGTACAGTCTAATGCTGGTTTAGCTGAAGCTTTTAAGAATTCAACTTCAGAACTTGCAGATATAGACATCAACTATATAGAAATGGTGATTGACCTAGTTAAAGAGCGGGCAACATTTGTGTCTGACTTTTGGGACTTAACGCATTTCTTCTTTGCTGCGCCAAAAGAGTTTGATGCAAAAGCACTCAAAAAAGCCATAAAAGACGACACTAAACAACTTTTAGAAGAATTAGTTACTGTTGTTGAACAAGCTGACGATTCTTCAAAAGAAACACTTCAAACTGCAATAAAAGGTTGGATAACTTCTAAAGAAATAGGCTTTGGTAAAGTAATGATGCCATTGCGTGTGGCGTTGGTTGGCGCTTTACAAGGTCCAGATGTCTTTGATATAATGTTTATGATTGGTAAAGCTGAAAGTCTAAAACGAATTCAAAATTTAATAGAAGCCTAAAAATTTATTAGAGCCATTAAGGCAATCAAGCTTTGATTGCCTTTAAAATCCTTAGAAATTATATCTTCTTTATTTAGCTTTCCAAGGATATTGGTAAAGCCATAAATATATTGGGCTCTAAACTTTATGTACTTAAAACCTAAAGTTGCTCCCACTACTCCATTAACATTAAACTGAGAGATATTTGTAATTGCATCTGCTGCAACCGCAGTTTCATTAATTCTAACCGCTAAATTTTCAGGATTATTAGATTGTAATTCAAGCTTGCTATTGTATTGCAGCATTGGGCCAAAATCTATTGAAAACACATTTTTTACAACCTTAGCATGCATTAAAAAGGATAATTGTGCTGCCATAAGATTATATTCTATTTGTCTTTCAATAAAAACATCTTCATCAAAAAACAAACCTGCCACTTCAAAATTATTATCGGACAATTGTATTGAATAACTCACATCATACCACTTATGAGGAACCTCAGCTGTGGCTGATGCATTAATAATCCAACCGTTAGATTGTGTGGTTTCAAAATTATCTGTAAGAATATTAAACTGTGTAATTCCGCCACCAATAGAAAACCCATTTTTAATAACGACTCTTCTATGTTGAGCAAAAGAATTTGTAACAAAAGTGGTAGTTACAACTACTAATAATATAGGTTTGAAATATTTCATATAAAATTTGAGGCTTGTTCCAACAAACCTAATGAAATTATACGAATATTACTTACTTTTAATCTCTCATATACACTAACTTAAAACTATAATTATGGGTTCACCTTTTATTTATGTTATCATTTTTTTCTCAGTTATTATATTAATATCTGCTTTCTTTATTGTGAAACAACAAACGGCAGCAGTCATTGAACGTTTTGGTAGGTTTCAAAGTATTAGACATTCTGGTTTACAAATAAAGATTCCATTAGTTGACCGTATTTCGGGTAAGCTAAGTTTAAAAATTCAACAATTAGATGTCATAATTGAAACCAAAACTTTAGATGACGTATTTGTGCGTCTTAAAGTTTCTGTACAGTATAAAGTTATTCGAGATAAAGTATATGATGCTTTTTATAAACTAGATTATCCTCATGACCAAATTACATCTTTTGTATTTGACGTGGTACGTGCCGAAGTTCCTAAAATGAAGCTTGATGATGTCTTTGTAAAAAAAGATGATATCGCTATTGCCGTAAAAAGAGATTTACAAGAATACATGTTTGAATACGGTTACGATATCATTAAAACCTTAGTTACAGATATTGACCCAGATGCGCAAGTAAAAGCTGCAATGAACCGTATTAATGCTTCTGAAAGAGAAAAAGTAGCGGCACAATATGAGGGTGATGCTGCACGTATTCTTATTGTGGAAAAAGCTAAAGCCGAAGCTGAAAGTAAGCGTTTACAAGGTCAAGGTATTGCGGACCAAAGACGAGAAATTGCGCGTGGACTTGAAGAGTCTGTAGAAGTATTAAATAAAGTTGGAATTAACTCACAAGAAGCTTCTGCTCTTATTGTAGTAACACAACACTACGACACGTTACAATCTATTGGCCAAGAAACAAACAGTAACTTAATTTTATTACCTAATTCGCCACAGGCTGGTAGTAATATGCTTAACGATATGGTTGCAAGTTTTACAGCTAGTAATCAGATTGGTGAAGCAATGAAAAATGCTAAAAAACCTAAAAACGAGGAATAGTTTTTAGGGTTATTTGGAATAAAAAACACCTTTAGAAAATTAATTCTAAAGGTTTTTTTTGTTTTTATAAGATTTCTACGAAAGCAGGAATTATATTATTGCCATCCACAAAGAATAGCATCCATTATTGCTAGAGTAACCACCCAATAAGCAACATTAATAAAAATATATTTTCCACTTTTGCGTTCAAAGAGTGCATTAATACCTAATACTGGCAATACAAAAAATAAAGCTCCTATTGCTCCATGCAATGCACCATGGCCATAAGAACGATGCACATTACCAAACTCTTCCATAAAAGCTTTAAAAGCTTCTGAATCTGGATTTGTAAATGCTAATTGTTCAGCAGCTATCTGATGAATTACCATGCCATTTACAGAAAACGCCAACATAAATGATAAGACTAAAGTGACACCAAAAATAACAGCAATATTTCCACTTTTTATTTTCTCCTCAGTCATTCCAGATGCTTTCATCCAGGTGTTTCCAAATACTTTTGGGTTGTACCAAATGGCACCAACAAATAGAGGCACAATTGCAGCAACTACAATTGCTAAAACATTTAATTCCATTTTACTTGATTTATAGTTAGTATGATTTAAAAGTACAAAACTATTTGTTAAGACAAATCTTAAGGATTAGAACAAGTTGGCAATACTTGTTCCGTACTATAAAATGTATCACAAGAATTACACATTATACTTTTGAAAAAACAGGTTGCTCTATCTACTCTAAATTGTCGACCTGATGTGGTCGTATATATACCATGACCACCATTTATTTGAATTGTAAAATCAGTACAAACATTATTCTCGTTTAGCAAGTTTGTTAATACTCTAGAGCCTGATAATCCGAATTCTCCTTCATCTATAGAAACCGTGGCGTCCATGTCACCATGAAATGAAATGAGAGGTTTCATTTCAGAACTTTGTACAAAATCAATAAATGTTGCTCCCCAATTGTTAAATACGCCTTTAATTGAAAATTGATCTGTCAAATTATTACCTGATCCGTTAAGACTTCCGTTTTCAACTTGAATATTGGGAATAAATGTGTTCCAGTCCTCTTGATTTCCATATATCACATTTAGGGCTGTTATTGCACCTGCACTTCCACCACCAATAAACAACCTATTTGAATCAATGTTATAATCGGATGCGTTATGTACAATATCTCTCATGGCAGCATTAGCATCTTGTTGTGCCCTGTAAATAGCATTAATCCTATTTTCAGGGTTACTTGTATCCCATCCTAATCTATAGTTCATGGTTATTGCCACAAAACCTTTTTTAGCAAAAGCGACACATTCATCAGTCCAACCCTCTTTACTTCCATTTATAAAACCACCTCCATGAATTAATAAGATCGCTGGTCTATTTTCTAAATCCTCAACATTGTCATTTGGATAATACACATCAAACTCAAGGTTAATAAGATTGCCCTGCCAATCTTCTGCCTGTCCGTATAAAACATTTGTTTCGGACGCTACATCAGATACACTAAATGTATCAATATCAGAAAACCGATTAGTATTTGTACAATAATCTAGGTCTGAACCACTAGGTTGATTTGTATTATTATCTTTTTCACAAGAAAGAAGAACTAATACTAAAATGAAGTATAATGAAAGATAAGGCTTCAATGTTGTCGTTTTTATTATCTGAATTAAAAATACAACAAAACCTCCAAGCGAATTTCTTAGAGGTTTTGTTAATGAGATGCCGAAATAAATTCAGCATAACAATTCTATTAATTTATTGCTTTTGCTTCAGCAACTAAAAGCTCGTTCTTATCTTCTAATGCTTTCGAGATAAATTGATTGATAGCATCATTGTGTTCTAAGCCATTTTTAAGCAAAACGGACAAGCTTAACATTGTTGCAATACGTGTGCCTACTTTTTTTGCAGCTGTACCAAATAACGGCTCCAAATCCTCGTAAAACACATCTTTAGCAAGCTCTAATATCTCAGCTCTTACTTTTTGCTGTTTTTCTTCAGGAAGATTCGTGTATTTCTTCCCTAATTGCTTAATCACATCAATTGGTTTGCGCTGCGGTCTTTGCTGTTGTGGTTTTGGTTGTCCTTGATTATTTTGAGGCTTTGGTTTTTGTTTTGCCCAGGTATCTCTTAGTCCAACCGTTTTATTAAATACTAAATGTTCCGCAGTAGAATCATTATCAACATTAAAGTAACCTAATCTTTGAAATTGGAACTGCTCACCTACTTTAACCTCGGCTAAACTTGGTTCTACAAAAGCTTCTTTAACAGTCAGTGAATTTGGATTTAAGAATTCCATGAAGTCTTTGTCTCCATGACTGTCTGGTGCTTCATCCATAAACAGCCTATCGTATTCTCTAACCTCAACTTTAATGGAATGTTTTATAGAAACCCAATGCAATGTTCCTTTTACTTTTTTAGACGTGTCTGTATCATAAGTACAATGGATTTCAGTAATGTTTCCGGTATCATCTTTAACCACGCTTTCAGCTTTAATGATGTATGCATTCTTTAATCGTACTTCTCCACCTAATTTTAATCTAAAGAACTTATTGCCAGCCTCTTCTTTAAAATCTTCTTTTTCGATATAGATTTCTCTAGAAAAAGGCACTTTTCTATATCCGGCGTTCTCGTCTTCTTGGTTATTTTCAGCTTCTAACCATTCTTCTTTGTCTTCAGGATAATTAGTAATAACCACTTTTACAGGATCTAAAACTGCCATCACACGATTAGCTGTTTTATTTAAATCCTCTCGAACACAAAATTCCAAAAGCGATACATCAATGACATTTTCACGCTTAGCAACACCAACTTTTTCTATGAAATTTCTAATGGATTTAGGTGTATATCCACGACGTCGCAATCCTGAAATAGTTGGCATTCTTGGGTCATCCCAACCTGTTACAATACCTTCATTAACCAAACGTAATAACTTACGCTTACTCATAATAGTATAACTTAAGTTTAAACGTGCAAATTCGCGCTGTTTCGGCGGCATTGGTAGATAATCATTGCTGTAATTATATACATGATCTCTAAACCAGTTATAAAGCTTTCTGTGAGGTTTAAATTCTAACGAGCATAATGAATGAGAAATCTGCTCAATATAATCGCTTTCACCATGCGTCCAATCATACATTGGGTAAATACACCAATCATCACCTGTTCTATGATGATGTGCATACATAATACGGTACATTATTGGATCTCGCATGAGCATATTTGGATCCTCCATATCAATCTTGGCACGAAGCACGTGAGTTCCCGCTTCAAATTCACCGTTTTTCATTCTTGTGAATAAATCAAGATTTTCTTCAATGCTTCTATCTCGATATGGACTCGCAGTACCAACTTGCGTTGGTGTGCCTTTTTGTTCAGCCATCGCTTCAGACGTTTGGCTATCTACATAAGCCAATCCGTCATTTATCATCTGAACTGCCCAGTCATATAACTTCTGAAAGTAATCAGATGAATACAATTCGTTTTCCCATTTGTAACCTAACCAAGCAATATCGCGCTTTATAGCATCAACATATTCTTGCTCTTCTTTTGCAGGATTGGTATCATCAAAACGAAGGTTTACTGGTGCATTATAGGTTTCACCTAAACCAAAACTAATACCTATAGCCTTGGTATGACCAATGTGTAAATAACCATTTGGTTCTGGTGGAAAACGAAACCTTAGTTTATCTTTTGATAAACCATTAGCTAAGTCTTCTTCTATGATTTGCTCAATAAAATTGAGTGCCTTATAATCTGACATTATTGAAAAATTTCGACTGCAAAACTAAGCAAAATGTAACATTTATGCACCATTCAACACTTATAGAATGTATAACTAAAACCAAAAACGATGAATTATAGATGTCCTAAATGCGATAATACAACTTATGAAATTGATGAAATGAGAGCTACAGGTGGCACGTTGTCTAAAATATTTGATATTCAGAATAAAAAATTCACATCAGTTACTTGTAAAAAATGCACATATACTGAGTTCTTTAAGGCGAAAACTAGTGCAATGAGTAATATTTTTGACTTTTTTACAAATTAGCACTTCGACAAGCACAGTGTGACAGAAATAATGACAGAAGGTTTATCTTCGCAACATGGGAATAATAAAAGTTGAAAACATAAGAGTTTTTGCAAACCATGGTTGTTTAAAGGAAGAAACAGCTATTGGTAGCGATTATAGAGTTGATGTAGAAGTAAAAGGTAACTTATTACCTTCTGCAAAATCTGATGAATTGGAAGATACCATTGACTATGTATTACTTAATAAGATAGTCGTTGAAGAAATGGCAAAACCTAAAAAACTTCTTGAAACCGTTGCTAAACTTATTATTGATCGCATTTTTAAAGAGGACCAACTTGTAGAAAAAGCTAAAGTTACTGTAAGTAAAATAAATCCTCCTATTGGTGGTGATGTTGAAAAGGTGACAATAATACTTTCAGAAAAGCGAAAAAAGTAAACCTATATATGGTAAAACGTATATAATTTATATATTTGCCCTTGCAAAAAGGTGTCGTGGCCGAGTGGCTAGGCAGTGGTCTGCAACACCATCTACAGCGGTTCGAATCCGCTCGACACCTCTAAATTTCATTAAGCTATTACTTTTTTAAGTAGTAGCTTTTTTTATGAGTAAATTTTAAGAAAATTAATTAAAACTTATTCGGTTCAGAATCTGCTTGAAAACTATTTTTACTCTCAACATATGTTGAGAGTATTCTAAATATAAATTTTTGAAAAATTTAATTACAGTCTAATGCGCTTCTAATTCGTCCACTCTTCAAAAAGCTATTACCATTAGGACATATCTTTTTTTATACTAGACTTATTCATCGCATAGTAAATTGTAATCTTCTACGAGCTCTAATAATTCATTGCGACTATAAAGTTCATCTTCAATATAACCTACTAATTTATCACAATCCTCAAAATATTTCTTTATGAAACTCTTATACATGTATTTTGTGGTGACTGCAGGAACCTTCGTCGCTTTGATCTCTGTTTCTTTAATTAAATAATAGTCTATTTTGTCGTAATAAATGGTTGTCTCATAATCTTCTAAAGTATAATCAACTATTGTTTCAGTGGTTAAAGTTGTTCTAGCAAACAAACTCACTTTTCCTCTTATTATTTCTTCCATTAAAATAGACCTATTCTTGCTTACCGATACATATTTAAAGTGAACAGTTCTAAAGTCTTCATCACCAAACACCACTTCTTCCACAGTATCACTACCTAATTTTTGAACTTTAGATTTTTTGTTTTTTCGATATTTAAATTTTGAAGATCCAATAGTTATTATGCTATTAAAGTTTTTAGGAAACTTGACTAATCCTCTAAATGATTCACCATTTTTTAAAATTACCTTTGCAGGTGTCCAGGTAAATTGAGCATTTAAATTACTGACATACAACAGTGTAAATACTAAAACTAAAGTTCTGATATATTTCATAATTAGTAATTAAATCAGATTGCTCTGTAAATATGTCTCGGATAATCAGACATTCTAACATTATCTTTTTGAAGCTCTTTTAAAGCATCTTTTGCAATCCAATTCGCTGATGGACTATCAAATTCTAATAGCTGTTTTGAAACTTCAATTGCAAGTTTATTTAAATCTCTATTTCTTTTACCTAAACTTCTCAACGCCCAATTGACAGCTTTTTTTACATAAACTCTGTCATCATTAGCTTCTCTTTTTATGATTGGAAAAAACTGTTCAAATAAGTTATTATCAGAAGTTTTATCTGCCATACAATAAGCAGCCATAATTGCAAATCCTGCTCTTTTTTCGAACTCCGAATTTCTATGTGTCCATTCTAAAATTTTAGCTAATGCAAACTTACTTTTAGCAAATAAAGCCATGCAGAAACTGTCACAAATTTCCCAGTTTTCAAAAGTTACAACCCATTTTTCCATGAGTTCTTCGGTCACGTCTTGAGGTCTAAATATTTTACTACATAGTAATCGACCTTCGTAAATGCTACTGTCAAATAACTGCAAAGCAAGATTATTGTCTTTCCCTATTTCTTTAGCAATTAAACGCAAATCTTTATGATAAATACCAAGAGAATTATGAGCTACAATGCCAAACTTTGTCTTCTTAAAAGTAACTTTTTCAGGTTCCTTTAATGTATCAAAGCGTTCTATAACCTCATTGTAAGTCATGGCTTAATGAATAGGATTCACCTTATCTATTTGCTCTTTACCTTTTTCATAAATTTCTGGGAAAAGTCCTTGAGAGAGTAATAAAATTCCAAAACCTAAGATTACCAATGCTACAATCTTCTTTGTTTTAAAAATACGTCTTGGTGTTAGTTTATTTTTAAGTCGTTTTGCAGCTGCAATTTTGACTAGATCTGTTAAAAAATATGCTGTCAACATTGTTACGATAAAAACAACAACACCATTTTCTGAACTCGTAATTGATGTACCAATAACTATAAAACCTAACCAACCTAATAAAACACCAATGTTTATGAAATTGAGAAGAAAACCTTTTACAAATAATTTACCATAATCTTTTTTTGGTAACCTTATTTTATGATGTTCCCTAACAATAGATCTGAATGATTTAGAAACTTTTATAAAAGATATTAGTCCGTAAACAATGAGCAAAACGCCACCAAAAGCTAATAATTTAGGATCGTCTTTTATCTTTTCTAACAATGTATCTGTACTCATAAAAATGAGTAGGATAAAAACCACATCTGCGAAAATGACACCTAAATCAAAAATAATTGCACTAGTAAAACCTTTTGTTGCACTAGTTTCTAATAAGACAAAGAAAACAGGTCCTATGGTAAAGGAAAGGATTATTCCGAATGGAATTGCTGTTAAGATGTCATCAAACATGTAGTTGCTTCTAGTTTACACAAATGTAAAAAACAAAACCCAATTACATACGTTTAATTCTTCCACCAAAAACTCTTTTTTCATCAACTTCCTTAGGCTTTCCGTAAATATATACATCTCCTCCAGCCTTTATCCTAATATCCGCGTATTCAGTTGCATAAACATATGCTTCACCACCAGCACTAATGCTAACTTCTGTATTTTCTGTAATGAATTCTTCTCCGTTAAAAACGCCGCCAGTATAAATAGAAATATCTTGATTTTTTGAACTTCCGGTTACATAAATTTCACCGCCTGTTACAGCTCTGAAATTAGCATAGGTTGTTTTTATTTCAGCAGTAATTTCAGCACCTTCCTGTGTTTTAAAATCGATCTCATACTGTTCTATAGGTTCATTAAATGTCACTTTTGCGCCTTCATTAGCATCAACAACATCTACTGACGTATAATAGAGTTTTACAACTGTATCTTCACCATCATAACTCTCTTCTAAAATCATTCTGATTTTTAATTTACCATTTTTGTTTATGATTTGAACATCATCCTTATTATCACCAGCAACTACTACTTTATTCACATCGGACTTATACATCTTAAGATTGATTAAATCATATACTTTTACAGTACTGAATTCACCTATTTCCCTTTCAATAGTTTTTTGAGCAAATGCTGAAATACTACATACTAAGACTAGTGCGATTATAATTTTCTTCATTTCAAATACATTTTATTTTAAACAGCAACGGCTACAGCAGTGCCTGTGACAGAAACCATAGCATAGTTACTAGACATAAGTTCAATTTCTACTTTAATACCAACGACTGCATTAGCGTTTAATTGCTTTGCATTTTCTTGTAATTGCTGAAAAGCTCTTTCCTTTGTACTATCAACACTATTTCTAATAGATGTTAGGTATTTAGTCATACTAAATCCCATAACAAGTTTTTCTTCAGCAATTGCCACTCCTGTTACGATACCTAAATAGTCTATTATCTTAAAGTTTTCTATTGAATTTGTTGTTGTTAATATCATAGAGATTTATGCTTTAAATATGCCTGCCATAACTCTTGAGGATTATTTACAGATAAGTTTACTGATCCGCAAGAACCACAAATACAAGCGTTTAATTTTGATTTTTTAAAGGTATTAAAAATAAGTCTATCTGAAGTTTTTATATGAACAGATAAATCATGTTTTGCATCCATATGTCCATGGTCTACAATAGTTAAATCATGCATTAACTTATTAGAACCACAAACACTGCATTTATCTTGTGTTGACATAATAATTTATATTTTAATTATAGATATTAAAAAACATTAAGCATGATAAATTGGTGTTTATTCAGCTTTACCAACCATGTAAAAGTCTAAGTGTTTCTTTACTAAATCTGTGTTTTTTACCTTCACAATTACTTCATCACCAAGCTGATACATACTATGTGTATTTCTACCAATCATTGCATAATGGTCTTGATCAAAATCATAGGTATCGTCTTTCATATCTCTTACACTTACCATACCTTCACATTTATTCTGAACAATTTCAACATAAATTCCCCAATCTGTTACACCAGAAATTACACCTAAAAATTCTTCATCTTGATGGTCTTGCATAAAACGAATCTGCATGTATTTAATAGAATCTCGTTCGGCTTTTGTAGCTAAGTATTCCATGTTGCTAGAGTGCTTACATTTCTCTTCGTATACTTCTTCATTTGCCGATTGTCCACCATCTAAATAATGTTGTAATAAACGATGCGCCATCACATCTGGATAACGACGAATTGGTGATGTAAAATGGCTATAATAGTCAAAAGCTAACCCATAATGACCAATATTATGCGTTGTGTATTCGGCCTTTGCCATAGTTCTTATTGCTAAGGTATCTACTAAATTCTGCTCCTTCTTCCCTACTACATCGCTTAATAATTGGTTTAATGAAGATGCTACACTATTACGGTCTTTAAAATTTAGTTTATGACCAAAACGACCAACAACATTTTGTAATTGTGCTAGTTTAGCTTCATCTGGTTCATCATGTACACGGTATACAAAGGTTTTCTTTGGATTTTGTTTTCCTATAAATTCAGATACTTTTCTATTAGCTAATAACATGAATTCTTCAATCAATTTATTAGCATCTTTACTTGTTTTAAAGAATACTCCAACCGGATTTGCGGCTTCATCTAAATTAAATTTTACTTCAACTTTATCAAAAGAAATGGCGCCAGTACGCATACGTTTTGAACGCATCTTTTTAGCAAGTTCATCTAATTTAAGTACTGCAAATGCAATATTTTCATCTGTGTTATATGCTTCACCAGTTAATGAGACTTCTTTTGGTATTGTGGTGTTAAGTTGAGACGCTTCAACTGCGCTCAGCGTGACATTCTGCTCTATAATTGCTTGAGCTTCTTCATAAGCAAAACGTGCATCAGAATACGTCACTGTTCTTCCAAACCATTGGTCTTTAATTTCGGCTTTATCATTCATTTTAAAAACAGCAGAAAAGGTATACTTTTCTTCGTGTGGTCTTAAAGAACAAGCACCATTAGATAAAATCTCTGGAAGCATCGGTACTACGCGATCTACTAAATAAATAGAAGTTGCACGTTCATAAGCTTCATCATCTAAAACAGTGCCTTCTTCTAAGTAATGTGATACATCTGCAATGTGAATTCCTATTTCGTACAATCCATTTTCCAAAACCGTAAAAGATAAAGCATCATCAAAATCTTTAGCATCTTTTGGGTCTATAGTAAAAGTTAAATCTTGTCGCATATCGCGACGTTTAGCGATTTCTTCTTCAGTAATAGAAGTATCTAACTTGTTAGCATATTGTTCAACTTCGTAAGGAAACTCATGTGGTAACCCATATTCTGCAAGTATAGAATGGATCTCTGTACTATGTTCACCTGGTTTACCTAAAACCTCTTTAACCTTTCCGTAAGGTGAATCTGCCTTTTCTGGCCAATCAGTTAAGGTAATTAATACTTTATCACCATCTTCAGCCTTTTTAGTTTTATTGATTGGTACAAAAATGTCTTTATACATCTTTGAACTGTCTGCAATTACAAATGCAAAATTCTTATTCTCATGAATTTGAATGGTACCAACATACTCGGTTTTAGCTCGATTTAATATGTTAGTAATCTCACCTTCTACCTTACCTCGTTTTCTGCGTTTGTAAGCATAGAATTCTACCTCATCACCGTCTAATGCTTTGTTGATATTATTAGATGCTATAAACACATCTTCATCAAATTCGTCACTTATAACATAACCATTTCCTTTTGACGATAAATCTAAAATACCAGTATAATACTCTGCAAACACTATTGCTCTAAACTTACCACGATCTACTTGTTCTATTTCTTGTTTAGCTGCTAGTTTTGCTAAGGTTTTTATGATTTGATTACGACTACTAGCATCATTTACACCGATAATAGCAGCAATTTGTTTATAGTTAAAGGATTTGTTTCGTTCTTTTTTTAGTATACCAAGAATGGTGTTTGTAAGATTTGAAATATTATTTTTTCTTGACTTTTTATTTCTTTTTCTAGCCATATATTGTTTTCATTTTTAAGTTGTCATTCTGATTAGAGTGAAGAATCTTGAATTATTATAGATTCCTGCCTACGCAGGAATGACAGTATATTAAACTTAATAACAGGAAAGAAGAACTTATTAAGTTTACAACAAAGCTACAGTATTAAATTTTAAAAATGTTTAGATAAGGTTAAATAAATGAAAAACACTTATTCACATTTAGTATTATATTAATTATTTTTTCTTTTAAAATTTTAAAAAATTATAGTGATTATTATTGTTTGTTAATAGCGGTATAACTTTTTGAAGCTTTATTTTGATAAGTGTTTTATTGAAAATTATTGAAAGGAAATTAACAGTTATAAACTGAATTAAACCATTAGTTTTGAAGCATTTTATATATGCTATTAACAATTGTTGATAACGTAATTCACTGTTAATTTTTAATAATAAATTAACTTAACATAGGTTAACAACAAACCATTTAGTGCTCATAACTTCACAAAAAATTTACATAAATAGATTTGTATGTTAACTGAAAGTTACCAATTGTTAATTTTCCGGAATAAAACAAGAGATTTTTACTAAGAGTTATTGATAGATATTAACAAGTAATTAAAAGTGGTGTGAACATGTTTATAAACCTACATCTTATTTGTAATTTTGCATAAATTCAATTTAATAACAAAGAGATTGCTTTAAAGCGCTCGCAAAGACAAAAAAATGACAATTTCTATAGGTAACGATCACGCAGGTCCTGAATACAAAAAAGCAATTATTGAATTACTAGAATCTAAAGGTTATACTGTTAATAATTACGGAACAGATACAGCTGATAGTGTAGATTACCCAGATTTTGTACATCCGGTTGCTAGTGATGTTAATGATAATAAAGTAGATCTTGGTATTTTAATTTGTGGTACAGCAAATGGTGTAGCGATGACTGCAAATAAATATAAGAATGTGCGTGCTGGCGTGTGTTGGACTAAAGAAATTACTGAACTTACAAGACAACATAATAATGCCAATATATGTTGTATACCTGCAAGATATACAGCTCCGCAACAGGCTGTACAAATTGTAGAAACCTTTTTAACTACAGAGTTTGAAGGTGGACGACACCAAAGACGCGTAGAAAAGATTAATTTATCTTGCTAATTTATTCAATGTCATCTCATTGAATAATTACTTTTTTTAGCGTATTTTGACTGATGAGATGCTGAAATTAGTTCAGCATGACAAAACACGTTATCATTGAGTCACTCTCATTCTCATAACCACTCACATCACCATCATCAACTTAATGGTCGTAACCTTATTATATCCATTGTTTTAAACATTGCGATAACAGCGGCTCAGATTATTGGTGGTGTAATATCTGGTAGTTTAGCCTTACTAAGTGATGCACTTCATAATTTTAGTGATGTAATCTCATTAATAATTAGTTTAGTTGCTAATAAACTGGTAAGGAAAAAAGCGTCATTACAGCGAACGTTTGGCTATAAACGCGCTGAAATTTTAGCCGCTTTTATCAATGCAGCGTCCTTAATTATAGTTGCGATATTTTTGATGATTGAAGCTGTTGAACGTTATAGAAATCCACAGGAAATTGAATCTAACCTTGTTATTTGGTTATCTATAATTGCTATTTTAGGAAATGGTTTTAGTGTTTTATTACTTAGAAGTAATGCCAAAGACAATATGAACATGAAAACCGTTTACCTGCATCTATTTACTGATATGATGGCAAGTATAGCGGTTTTAGTAGGTGGATTATTAATGAAGTTTTATCAAATTTGGTGGATAGACAGTCTTTTAACCTTCGCTATTGCTATTTACCTTATCGTTATGGGTTGGGACTTATTAAAAAGTTCATTTAAAGTACTAATGTTATTTACACCAGACGCGACTTCAGTGAAAGCAATCGTTGAAGATATTGAGTCTCTTAATTTAGTAAAGAACGTTCATCATGTTCATATCTGGCAACTCAATGAAGATGAAACCCATTTAGAAGCTCATATAGATTTTAAGGAAGATATTACGCTTTCAAGATTTGATGTTATATTGGGAGAAATTGAAACCATTGTAAAACAAAATCATGGTATTAATCATGTTAACATACAACCAGAGTTTGGTAAGCGAGATGCTAAAGATATAATTGTTCAGGATTAGATATATGTTAGAAATACAAGTAAAGACTTTTAATGAATTAACTTTATCTGAATTATATGAAGTCTTACAATTAAGATCTGAAGTCTTTGTTGTAGAACAAGATTGTGTATATCAAGATATCGATGGTAAAGATCAAAAATCTTTACACGTTATAGGTTTTAAAGATGAAATAATAGTGGCTTATACACGCATCTTTAAAGCTGGTGATTATTTTAAGGAGGCAAGTATTGGTAGAGTAGTGGTAAAAGAAAATGAGCGTCATTACAAATATGGAAATACAATAATGAAAGCTTCAATTGAGGCTATTAAAAGATATTATAATAACTCAGATATAAGGATTTCTGCACAATGTTATCTCAAAACCTTTTATAATAATTTAGGATTTAAAGAAGTAGGAGATGAGTACCTTGAAGATGGAATTCCGCATATTAATATGCTATTATATCAAGATTAGTTTCTAGGTTTTAAAACTCTAGTAACTAAAATTTCAACACGTCTGTCTAGTTCAGGCTCGCCGCCAAGTGGAAACTTACGTTTATGACCTACAAATTTCATTCGGTAGTGTTTTACACCTTTTTTAATGAAATAATCGTACACTGCTTTAGCTCTAGCTAATGATAAATTTCTAATTTTTGTTTTGCGGTCTATAGCGTCTCTTGTACCATGCGTACAGCAAACATGTCCTTCTATTGTAAAATAGACATCTGTGCGTTTTACAAGTACCTCTGCAATTTTATCTAATGCAGCCATAGATTCTTTGGTTAAAGTACTATAACCTGTACGAAACAGAATATTTTGTAATTGAATTTTATCACCTTCTTTTAGCTCACCGCTTAATAAATCTTCAGTAGTCTCTTTTTTAGGCTGTACTTTCTTCTCTCGCGGTGGATCATAAGGTTGAACGATGATTTCAACTTTTCTATTTAATCCACGAATTTTGTAAAGGTCATTGTCGTTAACAACATTAAGTAATATTTCACCTTTACCATCAACATTAGTAATTACAGATTCATCAAATTCGTTGTTAGAAAACACTTCTTTTATAGCATCTGCGCGTTGTTGTGAGAGCACCATATTGTATGAATCACTTCCTCTGTCATCACAAAAACCATAAATAGATATTTTTTTGATATCAAGATTTTCTATTTCCGACAAAAACAATAATAAACGACTCTCTTCTGTTTCTGGAATATCGTATTGATCAGTTAAAAAATACACTTGATGTTTTATCTCTTTTTGTGCAATTGAGAACTGACAAACTAAGGTTAATATGACTATAATTAGGGACCTCATTTTAATTGAATTTAAGAATATTCAATAATTATCTGGTATGTTAAAGATATATAATTTTAATTAAAACCTTCAAATTACTGAAATACAGAAGTCTAACAACTTTTATAATACAACTACTTTCTTAGGATATTATTATACTGCTGCTGATTATTAAGAATACTTATAGCTTCTTTAATTTCTGTATTGTTTGCCGTATAATAATTATAAAGCCCTTCACTGTAGAAATAACGTTTTATGATTTCATCTGTTAATAAGGCTTTTAGTTGTGTTTTATTTTTATCTATAGCACTGCTTTTGTAAGCTTTAATTTCTGAAACCAAGTTTTCATAATCAGAAGAAATTACAGTATTTAATTCTTCATCTTCTGCAGTTATCATCAAATCGTTTAGAGCTTTTTCAGTCTTAGTTTCAAAATTAAATCCAGTAGACTTTAAATACTTTTTAAAGTCCTTAAAATCATTTTCTGAAAACTCAAAAGCGGTTAAATCTTCAACTGTATTATTGTAATAGTAATCAGTTGCAAAATTGAAAACTAAATTATCTTTTAAGATTGTTTTTGTGATAGGTGTTTGTTTAGATAATTCGACTTCTATATCTGGTTGCACACCACCACCATCATACACCGAACGCCCATTTCTGGTTTTAAATTCGTTGTAATTTTCTTGTTTTACACGAGTAGCTTTTCCATTTTCATCTCTATTCCAATAATCTAATGCTTGTATACAACGACCTGAAGGTGTATAATATCTTGAAATTGTGATTTTCATTTGTGTACCATAAGTTAAAGGCTTAGGTCTTTGTACTAAACCTTTACCGAAACTTCTGGAACCTACAACAACTGCTCTATCCATATCTTGTAAAGCACCTGAGACAATTTCGCTAGCAGAGGCACTGCTTCCATCGATTAAAACAACTAATGGAATTTCAGTATCTATAGCGTCTCTTTTGGTATAATAAGTTTTATTATACTTTTTTACTTTAGACTTCGTGGTTACAACTAATTGGTTTTTAGGCACGAAAATATTAGTGACATTGACAGCTTCATTAAGTAAACCACCTGGGTTTCCTCTTAAATCTAAAATAAGCTGTGTTGCGCCTTGGTTTTTTAAAGCTCTAAGCGCTCCAAGTGTTTCTGCAGAAGCTTTTTTATTGAATTTTCTAAGCACAATATAACCTGTCTTATCATCAATCATTGAGTAATGCGGAACAGCCTTAATCTCTAGAGATTCTCTTATAATTTTTACGGTATTTGTTTGTCCTTGACGTTTGTAGGTAATATTAACTTCTGTACCTGAAGCACCTTGTAGTAAGTTACCGGCATCGTCTTTAAAATCATCAACAAGAACATTGTCTACTTTAATAATTTCATCACCAGCTTTAAGTCCTGCTTTGTCGGCAGCATAGTTTTTATAGGGTTCTACGATAACGAGTTTGTCTTTTAAGGTTAACACCTTAGCACCAATACCAGTATAATCACCAGCATTATTAATTCTAGAGGCTTCAACATCTTGCTCATTGTAGAATTGCGTATAAGGGTCAAGGTCATCTAACATACTCTTTATCGCTGTATCCATTAAATCGCCAGGATTGGTTTCATCAACATAATTCATGTTTAGCTCTTTAAAAAGCGTTGTGAAGATTTCAATCTGTTTAGCAATCTCGAAGAAATCGTTTTTAAAAGCCGTTGTACTGATAAATACAACAACGGCAAACACGGGAATTAAGAGTCTTTTACGTTTCATTTCTTATTTCTTTTTTTAAGCCTTTTTCTAATGAAATATACTAATAGAATTACAATTATTATAAATGGCCAGATATATAATATGCCTAAGAAAAAGTTTGATAAGCCATCAAATCCAGATACTAAAGCATTCCAAATTTTAGAACCATAAGACTTTGTAACTTTAGATTCAACCGTTACTTTATAAAATTCAATATTTATAGTACTTAAAGAAACCTTGTTATTTAAATATTTTAATCGGCCTTGTTTCGCTTCAATTTCTTCTCTTATTTGTGAAAGCTCGCGTTCAATTTCTAGAATTTCTTTCACATTTTTTGCCTTATTTAAAAGTTCAAGGTATCTGTTTTCAAGTTCTCTTTTAGCTTTTAAACGCGCCTCTAAGTCTATAAACTCTTCGGTAACATCTTTTAAGGTAACTTGTTTATTGTCAAAATAGTCAACATTAACACTTATATCATCTATAGTAGATTGAAAGTTTTTTGTTGGAATCCTAATTGTTAGATGTCTCGAAGTTCTGTTATAGCCTTTATTAGATCTATCATCTTGTATATAACCATTATACTTTTTTAAAACGGTAACAATATGATTGTAAGTAGCATCAACGTCTTTAGTTTCAAACGATAAATAGGATTCCTTAATGAGTTTAAGATCCTCTTTGGGTTTTTGCAGAGAAACGGCATCATTAAGAATCATTTCAGATGCTTCGTAATCATAGACGTTTTCACTATTTGAAACTTCATAATCATCATAAGATTTATCAGTTCCTTTAGAGCATGCTAACGGAATTATTAATACAAATAGGTAAGCTAAATATTTCATGATACGTTTATTTTGATGTTTTGTCTAAAAACTTTTCTAGTAAAGTTTTCATCTTACTGTTAAGTTCATCAAAAGTTGTTCCATCCTTACTAAGGTATAAAATCATAAACGCGTAGGATGTTGATGTATTGTTAAAATAAAGCGGTTTGTTTAATCGATAAGCTTCACGCATTAAGCGCTTTATTTTGTTTCTAGCTACGGCAGTTTTATGCAGACGTTTACTTACAGAAACACCTGTTTTTAGTAAACATTCATCTTCAAAATCGGTTTTAAGATATATAAGTTTTAACGGGTATGCAGTAACCGCTTTTCCCTTGGTAAAAAGATCATCTATCTGTTTTTTACTTTTAAGCTTATCCTTTTTACCGTATTTGAATGACATTACATTGTGTTATATGCTGTAAAAATAGAATTGTATTTCCGTATAACCAAAGCGCGGCCTTGTATACCCATGACAAAAATCATGTTTTAGGCTTTTAAATAACACTAACTTACAAGTTACAATGTGTTTAAGTGTAATTTATTATGGGACGTTTAGATGTTAAACAGCTTAAAGACCCCAAAGACAAAGCATTATATATTCATCATCTTATAAAAGATCTGAAGGCTTTAGATATAATGCTTAAAGAAAACCTTGTTGAGAAAGAACCTATACGAATTGGGGCAGAGCAGGAGTTCTGTATTACCACCAACGAATACTTTCCTAATAACAACAATATAGAAGTTTTAAAGACGATTAATGATGATCATTTTACGACTGAAATAGGAAAGTACAACCTAGAGATTAACTCTGATCCGTATGTATTAAAAGATAAGTGTTTTTCAAAATTACATTATCAGTTAAAGACTTTACTTCAAAAAGCGGAAGAAGGTGCTGAACGAAAAGATTCAAAAATCATACTTACAGGCATATTACCAACAATACGATTGACACATATATCGGAAAAGTACATGACCGATAAGCCAAGATATAATGTTTTAAATGAATCTATCAAATCTTCTAGACGCGAGAATTTTAATATTCATATAAAAGGTGTTGATGAACTCAATCTTATACATGATTGTGTCATGTTAGAAGCTTGTAATACTAGTTTTCAAACGCACTTACAAATTCATCCGGAAGAGTTTGTGGAAAAATACAACTGGGCTCAAGCCATTTCAGGACCAGTTTTAAGCAGTTGTAGTAATTCACCAATATTGTTTGGTCGGGAGCTATGGGCAGAAACAAGAATTGCTTTATTTACACAAAGTATAGATACTAGAGCAAATTCTTTTATACATAACGAAAAACAGTCTAGAGTCAGTTTTGGTGTAGACTGGGAAAGAGGTTCTGTCACAGATATTTTTAGAGATCATATATCGCGATTTAGAAGTTTATTATCTTCTAATGAACATGAAGACAGTTTGGAAATTATTAAAAATGGCGGTATACCAAAATTACGAGCACTTCAATTACACAATGGTACGGTTTATAAATGGAATCGTGTGTGTTATGGTGTTGGCGGAGGAAAACCTCATTTAAGAATTGAGTGTCGCTACATACCTACAGGACCAACCCTAACTGATGAAATAGCCAACATGGTATTTTGGACAGGCTTAATGCTAGGGCAATCAAAAAAGTATGCTAACATCCATGAAAAGATGAATTTTAAGGATGTTAAAAACAACTTTTTTAAAGCTGCTCGAAACGGCATAGAAACCAAGTTTAGTTGGAATGGTGAGTTGATATCGGCTAAAAAACTAATTTTAAATGAATTATTACCTCTTGCTGAAGCTGGATTAAAAAAAGCAAACATTGATCAAACAGATATCAAAACGTATTTATCAATTATAGAGAAAAGAGTGAAGTCTCAAACAGGATCACAATGGATGGTTAGCAACTATAGACAGCTCCAAAAGACGAAAACAAATTTTGAATCTGTTCAGCATTTAACCGCGTTTATGCACAAATATCAATTAAGTGAAGAAACCATTGATCAATGGAAAGACTTAAATTCTGATCACAATATCGAAATTTCTAAGATTGTTAAACATAATATGAATACCAAGATATTGCTAGTAGACCAAAACGATAGCTTAGAATTGGTAAGTAGTATTATGAAATGGAAGAACATTCATCACCTGCCAGTAATTAATAAGAAAAAAGAACTTACAGGTTTGTTGTCTTGGACAGATCTTATAAAACTTGGTGATAAAGATTTACATCTTATTGTAAAGGATGTTATGACTAAAGATTTAGTTACAATTTCTCAAGAAGCATCTTTAGATGATGCTAAAAACCTCATGACCTCTAATAATATAAATTGTTTGCCCGTAGTGCGACGAAACAAATTATTAGGTATAATAACTTCATCCGATTTATAAGGAATGCACAAGAACTTAACCATAAATAGAGTAGATTCAGATAAGACCAATAGGGTTTTTCATCATTTAAAAGGAACTAAACCAGGTGCCACTATTGTTTTTTTTGCTGGTATACACGGCAATGAATTTGCTGGCGTTAATGCTCTAAATTCTATTTTATCTCAAGTGAAACATGAAGACATATGTGGTGAAATTTATGGTGTTTATGGCAATATTAATGCACTTAAAAAGAAAAAGAGGTATTTAGATGCAGATCTCAATAGATTGTGGACAACGCGCAGATTAGAGATACTTAAAAAGAAGAAAGTATTTAATAATGAAGAGTTAGAACAGAAATTCCTTTTTGAATTCATTAATAATTTGTTGCTTAAAAACACACAGCCAATTTACTTTATAGACCTTCACACTACCTCAAGTAAAACACTACCATTTATCACCATTAATGATGCCATGATAAATAGAAAGTTTTCGTCTTGTTTTAATATTCCTGTGGTTTTGGGAATAGAAGAATATCTCGAAGGACCGCTTTTGAGTTATCTCAATACACTCGGTTATGTGTCTTTAGGTTTCGAATCTGGTCAACACACAGATCCTGATGCGATAAAAAACTGTGAAGCATTTGTGTATTTAGCTTTGACGAATTCAGGAAATTTAACAAGCCCAGATGATTAGAAGTTTAGGTATTATTCAAAAGTGTTAAAACATGCTTCGAACAGTGTGAATTCTATTTTTGAAGTGGTTTATAAATATCATATTAAGCCAAGAGAAGCTTTTAGGATGTTAGACGGATTTGAAAGTTTTCAAGACATTAAAAAAGGCACCTTTCTTGCGGTTTCAAATGGTAATGAAATACATTCAGACTATTCGGCGAAGTTATTTATGCCATTGTATCAGAAAACAGGTAATGATGGCTTCTTTATAATTAAACACATCCCAAGATTTTTTCTTAAACTTTCTGAACGACTAAGAAAAGCAAAAGCAGATCATCTATTGACGTTTTTACCAGGTATAAGTTGGTACAATAAAAATGAAGGTGTTCTTAAGGCAAATCTTTACGTTGCTCGTTTTCTAACAAAGTCTATTTTTCATCTTTTCGGATACAGAAACAAACAACTTGGCGAGACTCACCTACTATTATACAATAGAGAACGCGTTGCTAAAAAAAGTATGTATAAAAACGAATCTTGGTATTAACAAAAAAGCCACAATTACAAAATTGTGGCTTTAGTTTTATATAAAATATGTTTGTTAATTAACAGACATCGTATTATTGTCTCTATTAACATCTGCCATCATTTTCGACGTATCTATTTCTACTGATTTAACGGTTTTATTCGCCTCAAAACTATACGTAGGCATTGCCCAAGCCCAATCATTGACGATTGTCGCTGAGGTTGGTTTTTCACCACGCATCATTTGTAATGGAATATAAAATTCCTCAACAGAACCATCTGTGTAAGTTACTGTGAGGTCAATAGGCATAGGCATTAAACCTTTACGCTCAAGAGTTATAGATTTACCTTCAATAGATGTAACTGCGTAATCAATTTTATTTGTGGTTTGTGTAAAATCAGTAAGATACCAATCTAACTCTAAACCAGAAACACGTTCTGCAGTTCTGATTATATGAAGGGGTTTAGGGTGTTTAAATTGAAAATCTTGATAGAATTTCTTAATCGTTTTATCTCTATTTTCTTCTCCAATAACATATCCTAATTGTGAAAGAAATACAGCACCTTTTACGTAAGTAGCAACACTGTAAGCGCTATTGTATTCATATCTGTCTGCGTGCGTAGTTATAGGTTGCTCATACTCTGTTAATGCAAAGTTTGTATAGCCTAAATACAATCTAGACAAAGGGTTTTCCTTTGGATTACTTGACAATTCATTTTCAGCAAGAGTTGAAATATACGTCGTAAAACCTTCATCCATCCAGCCATGTTTTGCTTCGTTAAAAGCTAGAACAAACTGAAACCATGAGTGCGCAAGTTCGTGTGCTGTAACACCTAATAAACTACCATACTTACGTTGTCCGGTGATTAAAGTACACATGGCATATTCCATTCCTCCATCACCTCCTTGAATTACAGAATACTGATCATATGGATATTCTCCGATATGCTCGTTAAAATATTCCATAAGTTTAGCAGTATCACCTTGTAGTCGTTTCCAATTATCTAAATACTTTTGCTCAAGGTCTTTCTTGTAATAGAAGTGGAGTAGTGGTCCATTTTCCATTTGTAAAGTATCGTGGATAAAATCTGGATCAGCAGCCCAAGTAAAATCATGCACTTGAGGTGCGGTATAATGAAGTGTCTTTTTACCTTTTTTCGCTTTTGTTTCACTTTGAAGGTAACCTGATCCACCAACAACATAATCCTCATCAATGGTGAGTTTAACATCAAAATCTCCCCAAACGCCATAAAATTCTCTACCAATGTACGGATCTGCATGCCAACCTTCTTCATCATATTCAGCCAATTTAGGATACCATTGTGTCATAGATAATGCAACACCTTCTTTATTGTTTCTGCCCGAACGGCGAATTTGTTTAGGCACCTGAGCATCAAATAACATGTCAAAAGTAACTTGTTCTCCTGGTTGAATAGGTTGATTTAAGGTTACTTCTAATACTGTACCAACAGTCTCATAAGAAATGGCTTTATCGTTTTGTTTAAGACTATTCACTTTGATATATCCTATTTCATTAGGTAGAAGCTTACTAATACGATCGCCAACTCTTCCGTCAGGATCTGCTATTGTACGAGATCTAACATCCATTTCACTTCCAGGCTGAAATGCATTAAAGTAAAGGTGATAAAACACTTTATTTAAGACATCTGGAGAGTTGTTAGTATAAACAATTTTTTGTTTTCCTTCATATTGATATGACTTGACATCCATATCAATTTCCATTTCGTATTTGGCATGTTGTTGCCAGTAACCGTATGTTGCATTGTTTTCAGTTTTCTTTGCAGAAGGCTTTTCTGTTGCACTACAAGAAGAGAAAATAGAAAACGCAAAAAGATAAAAAAGATGTCTTTTCATTTGTTTATTTAATTTTTGAGGCCATGATTAAAGCGTTGTAAGCATTAGCTATTTTGCCAGATGTAGATAATTCTGAAAAAGATCTTACATCTTCAGCATCACCACCTACAACAACCTTTGTGGTTAACGGTAAACCAGAATCAACAATAACTTGTTTTACTTGTGCAGCTGTTAACTTAGGATATTGAGATCTTACTAAAGCCGCAATACCAGCAACGCCAGGTGCAGCCATAGAAGTTCCACTATTATAGTCATATTCATTTTCAGGCATAGTAGCATAGATTCCAGAACCTGGGGCAAAAACATCCACATTTTTTTGTCCATAGTTAGAAAAACCAGAAACCATTTTAGCACCATAATTTTGAGTTAAAGAACCAACTCTAATGTAAGTGTCAGACACCTCAACAAAGTTGACGTTATCGTCTGGGAAGTTTGGCTCAACATCTACATCTTTACTATCGTTACCAGCTGCATGAACGAATACCACGTCATTATCAGAGGCATACTTAATGGCATCTCTTACCCATTGTGAATACGGCGAAAAAGACTTCCCGAAACTACCGTTAATAACTTTAGCACCATTATCAACAGCATATCTTATTGCTAAAGCAACATCTTTATCGTACTCATCTCCATTTGGTACAGCGCGTATAGCCATAATTTCAATATTGTTTGCCACACCATTTGCTCCTAAACCATTGTTGCGTTCAGCACCAATGATTCCAGCAACGTGCGTACCATGAGCTTCAGATTTTTTAACAGGTTTTACATTACCATTACCATAACCAGTATCGGTTAAGTCGTTAATATTGTCTCCAGTAGTACGTCCAGAAAATTCTTTGTTAAGATGAAAATTAAGACGTTCGTTAATTTGCTCTTGAGCACCTTCAATTTCTTTACCAGCATCTGCCATAGAAATACCATTTGCAGTTATTTGATTGGCAATTTGAACGGCTTGTAATAATGAAGGGTCTTCTGTTTTTATAGCGCTTATTTCTTCACTTGTATAGTCTTCTTTGCCAAAGTGCTTTGTAAGGGTTTCATGTGCACTTTTTACAGCAGCAGAAATTTGATCATACTGAGTTTTATAACCTAAATATTTTTGATACTCTTTGTCGTGCAACGCTTTAGCTTCTTCAAATCTTGGATCTGACGTGTTGTTTGAAGCTAATAATCTTACATACTCTAATTGCTCATCATAAGCATCGCCAAGAAAATTCCAACCATGAATGTCATCTATATAACCGTTGTTATCGTCATCTTTTCCGTTGTTAGGAATCTCATCTTTATTCGTCCAAATCACATCATCTAAATCTTCATGATCTATATCTATTCCAGAATCAATAACTGCAACAATTACTTTTTTTCCTTTTTTGTTTTTTATGATTTCTTCGTAAGCTCTATCAACCGCCATACCAGGAATGGTATCTCTTTCTAAATCTAGATGACCCCAGTTTTTCTTTTCAGCTTCCGTTAACTCGGTGACTTTAAGTGGAGACGTGTCTATATTTTCAACTGGTGTTGAAATAATGTCTCCTGTAGATCCACAACCAAAAAATAATGTTGCAGAAAATCCTAAATAACCAATAATTCGATAATTCAATTTCATGTCAATAATGTTTATATAAATATGTCGTTGCACGTGTAGACTTCATCTAATCGCACACCTTTTTCTGTATGTTTAACTGTAATAATTTCGTTGTGAGCGTCGTGCTCTAAGAATAGATAATAGTTGTTATCTGCTGCTAGATTAAGAAAGATTTCTTTCTCGTCTAGGGTTAATAAAGGTCTTGTGTCATAACCCATTACAAAAGGTAGTGGTAAATGACCAGCAGTAGGCAATAAATCTGCCATAAAACAAATGGTTTTTCCTTTATAGTGTATCATCGGAATCATTTGTTTATCCGTATGACCATCAGCATAAAAAATGTCGAAACCGAGTTGAGAATCTTTAAGAATATGACCTTTTGGAAGATTGGTAAACTTTAGGTGTCCACTTTCTTCCATTGGCAGAATATTTTCCTTTAGAAAAGATGCTTTTTCTCTTCTATTGGGTTCTGTTGCCCATTTCCAATGGTCTTGGTTGCTCCAATAGTTTGCATTTTTAAACGCCACTTCATAACCAGTTTTGTTTGCATTCCAATCTACACTTCCACCACAATGATCAAAATGCAGATGGGTCATAAAAACATCTGTGATATCATCTCTATGAAAACCATGACTAGCCAAGGATTTATCTAGTGTATCATCTCCCCAAAGAAAGTAGTATCCAAAAAACTTGTCGCTTTGTTTGTTTCCCATGCCAGTATCAATAAGAATAAGTCTATTGTTATCTTCAATTAACAAACAACGTGCCGCAATGTCAATCATGTTATGGTTATCGGCAGGATTTGTGCGTTGCCAGAGGGATTTAGGAACAACCCCAAACATAGCGCCGCCATCTAGTTTAAAGTTTCCGGCGTTTACAGGATATAAATTCATAGCGCGCAAAATAAGAAATATGTACGCTATATGAGTGAAATTTCACAGATAATTAAGAAATGAACAGATAATAAAAAAAAACAAGTATCTTCAAGCTTTTTAAGAGTTAGTATAACAGAAAAAACGATATAAATGTTAGAGTTAGCAGGTATAATTATCCTCGGAATTTTAGCGCAATGGTTTGCATGGAAATTTAAGATTCCTGCAATTCTACCTTTAATTTTAATTGGGCTGTTGGTTGGTCCAATTGCTGCAGAGTTTATCAATGAAGATGGCTCTAAATGGATAGAGCCAATTTGGAACGGTAAAAAAGGACTTTTCCCTGGTGATAGCTTGTATTATTTTGTATCTCTTGCTATTAGTATTATTCTTTTTGAAGGTGGATTAACGCTTAAACGAAGCGAAATAAGAAACGTTGGCCCTGTTATTACTAAACTTATTACACTTGGAGCCGCGGTTACATTTTTTGGTGCAGCCATAGTAGCACACTATTTTTTTGGTTTAAGTTGGGATTTATGCTTCTTATTTTCTGGTCTCATAATAGTTACCGGACCAACAGTAATTACGCCAATCTTAAGAAATATTCCATTGAAACGCGATGTTTCTGCAGTTTTAAAGTGGGAAGGCATACTTATAGATCCAATAGGTGCATTAGTCGCAGTATTAGTGTTTGAATTTATTTTTGTTGGTGGTGAAGTTGGTTTTACCAAAACAGCACTTATAGAGTTTGGTAAGATTGTATTATTCGGAACGACTTTTGGATTCACCTTTGCCCATGCTCTAGTGTATGCAATTAATAAGAAATTTATTCCGCATTATCTTCTAAATGTAGTATCACTTTCAGTAGTACTCTTAGTATTTGTAGAATCAGAACTTTTTGCTCATGAATCTGGTTTATTAGCGGTTGTTGTGATGGGCATGGTAATTGGAAATAGTAAATTAGACAACATAAAAGAGCTTTTATACTTTAAAGAATCCCTAAGTGTTTTATTGATTTCAATCCTATTTATTCTGTTAGCTGCCAACATAAATTATCAAGATTTAATGTTGCTATATCGCTGGGAAACATTAGCACTTTTCTTAACTGTTGTGTTTGTAATAAGGCCTTTAGCGGTTTTAGCAAGTGCTCAAGGTTCTAAACTTAAAATGAATGAAAAGCTCTTTATCAGTTGGGTTGGTCCACGAGGTATTGTGGCTGCAGGTATCGCTTCTCTTTTTGGAAGTAAATTGAGAGCCGAAGATGTAGTAGGAGCAGAGTATATTACACCATTAGTGTTTATGATAGTTTTAGGAACCGTACTGTTTAATGCAACTACAGCACGATTATTTGCGCGTATTTCGGGTGTGTTCCTAACAAAGTCTGAAGGTATTTTAGTTATTGGCGCTTCAAAAGTGTCTCGTTTAATTGCGCAATATTTGGCAGAAAATGGAAGGCACGTTGTGTTAATTGACAGCAATCAAAATAATATCATTGAAGCCGAAAAAATGGGTATTGAAGCCCATACAGAAAATATTTACTCAGATACATTAAAAGATAACGTTGAATTTAACGACATAGGCTATTTATTGGCCTTAACAGGGAATGCAGACATTAACAAATATGCTGTAGAAAAGTTTAGCGCCCAGTTTGGGGAGCATGGTTCTTTTAGATTAGCTTCAAAAATGGAGCTTGAAAATGGTTCTATCTCACCTGAAGATGGCGTTTTTACTTTGTCCGATGACTTTAACAATCTGATGTCTGTTACTCAGAATTACCCAGAAATTCATGAAGTTGCCGTCAAAGATTTAGACTCTTACAATTTGGTTTTAAACAATGTAAAATCAAATAAAGATCAAATACCGTTATTTCTTAAAACAAGTAAAGATATTATTCATGTAATTCCATCGTTAGATGATAATGTTGAAAACGAAATTGACTCAAAAAGCAAACTAGTCTATCTTGGTCAAAAGTTTGATGACGTTAAATAGAGTTCTAATTAGACAATTACTTTTGAGTTATAGATGATAGAGCAACTTAATTTAGAAAAAGAAGCGAAATCCCTTGAAAACAGAAGAAGAAGACTTTTTGTTTTACATGGCTTATATAAATTTATTGTAGCGCCAATATTCCATATTGCTAAAGCAGTTAGCGTTGTTATAATCTTTGTAATTGTATTGTTTCCTCCACTTCTCATTTACCTCGCCGTTTCTGGTGGTGTTTGTATTATAACTGGCTTAATTCCTGCGCCAAGAATAATATATAAGCAAAGTGTTAAGGAGAAGTGTATGACACGCATTATTGCAAACATTAATTCAGCGTTAAACTTCAGTCTTTACAGTATTAACAAGGTGAATTTGAGAAATGCTGGTTTTTTTGGAAGCAGTTATTTTAATGACACCAAATATATTGTTGGTGACAATAATATTTCAGGAACATTGAATGATAAGGCCATAGAATTCTCTGAAGTTAAATTTTATAAGGAAACTGTTAATTACTCAAAAACTATCGGAGGTTGTTTACTGTCTATTTTACTGTTACCAGTATTTATTATTAGAGGCTTGTTAACGAGTACTCATGATGATGACGATTTACCAATTTTTGGAATTATAAAAGACGAACATGTGTTTTATAAAGGTCTATTTTTGTTCGCAAACCTTAAGCTTGACTTTAGTTCTAATTTTTTATTGATTCCTAATGAAAAATTGAAACAAACTGCGCAATTTTCAACTGAAGTATTTGGTAAACCTTTGAGTGCGCTTAAGCTAGAACAAGTTGGTTTCGCAGATAACTACACTTTGTTTTGTACCAATGAAAATTCTGAAAAGCAAATATTAGAATCTTCAATTATTTCAGCTATTCAAAAAACGTATTTAAAAGCAAACCTTAAGCCGATACTTTCGGTGGTTAAAGGCAACGTTTATATGACGATACCTAATCGAGGAAACTTTTTAAACTTTAATGTTGCAAAGAAAGTTGGTGGATCCGCGTTTTTTGAGCCTTATATCAATGAGTTTGAAAGATTTCAGAAGTTTATAGAAAGCATTACATCTCAATCGAGTAAGTAGTTATAAATAATGAGCGAAAAAAATAGAATAGATTATAGCAAATATGAAGTAGACGAATTAGCAGAAACCATTTCTGATGCTATTTTCTTTCCACTATATATAGGTAAAGTTTTCGGGACTGTACTCTTGGTGTTTTTAGTGTTTTTATCTTTGTTTGCGCATTTTTTTATTCCGAACACCTTTCTAGCAATTATATTTTGGATTATAACATTGGTTTTATCCTTGCCATCAGTCGTGTTATTTTCTGTAATTAGATTGTTCAGTACTATTCAGAGTGATATAGAAAAGGTATATGAAATTACATTAAAAACAGCTAAAGACGCTTATAATGATGGTGGACTCTTAAAAGCCCAACGACAAGGCGATGTGCCATTAAAAACTACGTTTGCAGATGTATTTAAAGGCGTTGCTCTATTCGTGGTGAGACCAGTTTTGTGTCGCGTTTTAGAAAAGCGTATTAAGTTTTTTTCTTATCCGTTTGTGTTTGTAATAAACTCAATATTTAAAAAGTTCATAACTAAACAATCTAAAGCAATTTCAGAAGAAGACGCTTTAAACGTACGGACTCAAAGTGATGAAGTAGAATCTAAAAATTATAAATTCAGCGGAACAACCTTTAAGGTTTTTAAGTTTCCTTTTAGGTTGGCTTTGGTTATTTATGGCTTTATAAACTTCTGTTTAGTTTATTTTTTCTATTGGGTGTTTTCTTAAATAGATGCCTCTGAAAAGGGAATTAAGTATTAATCATTCAACTTCAACACAGCCATAAATGCTTGTTGAGGTATTTCTACATTACCAACTTGGCGCATACGTTTTTTACCTTTTTTCTGCTTTTCTAAAAGTTTACGTTTACGAGAAATATCACCACCATAACATTTTGCGGTTACGTCTTTACGAAGCGCTTTAATGGTTTCTCTGGCAATAATTTTAGCACCAATAGCTGCCTGAACAGGAATATCAAACTGTTGACGCGGAATCAATTCTTTAAGCTTCTCTGTCATTTTCTTACCGATTGTATAGGCGTTATCAGCGTGTACTAAAGCTGATAATGCGTCTACATTCTGTGCGTTTAGTAGTATATCAACACGTACAAGTTTAGAGGTACGCATTCCGATAGGTGCATAATCAAAAGAGGCATAACCTTTAGAAACTGTTTTTAAACGGTCATAGAAATCAAAAACAATTTCAGCCAAAGGCATATCAAAGCTTAACTCAACCCTTTCAGTTGTTAAATATGTTTGGTTTGTTATTTGTCCACGTTTTTCAATACAAAGACTCATTACAGGACCAACAAAATCCGCTTTTGTGATTATAGTGGCTTTAATAAAAGGTTCTTCAACACGGTTTAATGTTGAAGGTTCTGGTAAGTCAGATGGATTGTTTACAATAACGATATCATCAGGATTCTTATTGGTATAGGCATAGTAGCTTACGTTTGGTACAGTTGTTATCACTGTCATATTAAACTCTCTATCCAAACGTTCTTGAATAATTTCTAGGTGCAACATACCTAAGAATCCACAACGGAAACCAAAACCTAAAGCTGCAGAACTTTCAGGTTGAAATACCAAAGAAGCGTCATTGAGTTGTAGTTTTTCCATCGAAGCTCTAAGCTCTTCATAATCTTCAGTATCTACAGGATAAATACCTGCAAATACCATAGGTTTTACATCCTCAAAACCATCAATTGCATTTGTAGTTGGGTTTTTAGCGTCAGTAATAGTATCACCAACTTTTACTTCGCGCGCATCTTTAATACCAGTGATTAAATACCCAACATCACCTGCTTTTATTTCTTGCTTTTTTACCTGATTTAATTTTAAAGTCCCAACCTCGTCAGCAAAGTAGTCCTTACCGGTAGCGATAAACTTAATATTTTGCCCTTTTCTAATTGAACCATTAATGACTCTAAAGTAAGTTTCAACACCTCTAAAAGGGTTATAAACAGAATCGAAAATTAAAGCTTGTAATGGTTCGTTAGGTTTGCCTTCTGGTGCTGGTATTCTATCAATAATCGCTGCTAGAATATTTTCAACACCAAGTCCAGTTTTTCCACTTGCAGGTATCACTTCAGAAGGATCACAACCTAACAAATCAACGATATCGTCAGTAACTTCTTCTGGGTTAGCACTTGGTAAATCTATTTTATTTAGAACAGGAATAATTTCTAGGTCATTTTCTAATGCTAGATACAAGTTAGAAATGGTCTGCGCCTGTATGCTTTGTGCAGCATCAACAATTAATAATGCACCTTCACAAGCGGCAATAGAACGAGACACTTCGTATGAAAAATCTACGTGGCCAGGAGTATCAATAAGATTTAGAATGTATTCTTCACCTTCATAAGTATATTCCATTTGTATCGCATGCGACTTTATGGTAATACCACGCTCACGCTCTAAGTCCATACTGTCTAATAACTGATCTTGTTTTTCTCTATCAGTTACAGAACCTGTAAAGTCAAGCAAGCGATCGGCAAGTGTACTTTTTCCGTGATCAATATGCGCAATAATGCAAAAATTTCGAATATTCTTCATCTATCAACTCTAAATAAGACTGCAAATATAACTGATTTCTTGTGCTTTGAGATAGCAATAACACCAATAAAAACAACGGAATTACGTTAAAACCGCAAGAAAAAGTAAAAAACAATATATATATTGCACTTCGCAACCTTATTTCTAACTAACTATTATCTTGAAGCTTCGTTTAAGTTTACTTCTTTTTTTACTGTCAATGTATGCATTTACTCAGAATTCGTCTATCGAAGGTAGAGTTATTGACGCGAATACAGAATTGCCGATAGAATTTGCAAATATTATCTTAATGAAAGATGATGTCTTTGTAAAAGGAACCTCAACAAATGAAACAGGTGGTTTTGAATTTGAAGGATTGTTTAACGACACGTATGTTATTCGTATCAGCTACATTGGTTATGCAGATTTTGAACAGATTGTTATTTTAACAGGTGATTTAGATTTAAAAAATCTCAAACTAAAAGGTTACCCAGAGAGCCTTGATGAGGTGACAATTATTGCCACTAAACCTACAATTACTAAAAAGCCTGATAGACTTGTTTTTAATATTGAAAATACAGCCTTGGTTGAAGGCTCAACTTTGGGTGTTCTAAAAAACACACCAGGCGTTATTGTTAGTGATGCAGGCATTAATATAAAAAGTGCACCTGCAACGGTATTTATAAATAATAGACGTGTTCAATTAACCACAGAAGAACTCATTCAATTATTAGATAATTCTCCGGCCAATAGTATAAAATCTATTGAGGTCATCACTAATCCACCTGCAAGTTATGATGCTGATAGTGGCTCAGTGATTAATATTGTAATGAGTAAAAATTTAATTACTGGTTACAGAGGAAATATTGCAACTAATTTTACTCAAGGCGTGTTTCCAAGATATAATGCGTCTACGAGTCATTTCTTTAAAAATGATAAGATAAATCTCAATCTTAATTATAGTTTTTCAAAGAATAAAACCAATAGAGATAATGACGATGCGGTTGATTTTCTTAATAGTGGCGGCGCAATAGAGCAGCTTTGGCTCTCAAAAACAAACCGCAATACTTGGGTAGAAAATCACAACCTCAATATGAGTTTTGACTATTTTCTAACTTATCAAAGCACGTTAAGCTTAACAAGTACCGCTTTATATACACCTTATTTTAAGTATCAAATTAATAATAAAACAAACATTTTTGATGCTGATGGAAATTTTATATCGAGCTTTAATGCACTAAACACTTCAAGAGATAATAAATACAATATTGGTACTGACCTTATTTTTAGTCATAATTTTAAAAATGAAGCGAGTCTTTCAATAAATGGACATTTTACAGTTTATGATTACGAACGTGAGCAAGATGTTTTTCAAGATGAACTGACCGATGATGATTCTGACTTTAACACATTAGCAAATCAAGAAACACACATCTATTCAGGTAAGGTAGATTATAGCCTACCAATTGGAGACAGCTCAAGTTTTGAAACTGGCGCAAAATTTTCTAATGTAAATACAGATAGTGATATTACCCGATTAAACAATATTGGTGGATCAACGGTTATAGATGAAGCGAATACTGACGCCTTTAAATATGACGAAAGCGTTTTTGCGGCCTATGCAAATTATAGTAAATCTTGGGATAAATGGGATTTAAATGTTGGTTTAAGAGCAGAACAAACAAATATTGAAGGAGAGTCTGTAACGCTAAGCACAACCAACACCCAAGATTATTTAAATGTATTCCCAACCTTAAGTGTGTCGCACCAACTCACTGACGATGTAAGCATTAGTGGTAATTATAAACGAAGTATTGTAAGACCAAGTTATACCAACTTAAATCCGTTTACACTCTTTTTAAATGAAAATACACGCGTACTTGGTAATCCAAATTTATTACCAACATATATAGATGATTATAAAATTGGAGTAGAGTTTTTAAGATATTTCACGGTAGAAGCTTATTATATGAATTTTGATGGAGACATTGCTGAAATACCAAGACAAAATAACGATACCAATATCATAGAATGGACTCCAGTAAATCTAGACAACAAAGTTGATTATGGATTTGATTTTTCGTGTGTGTATTATCCGTCAAGACGATATGGGTTTTCCGCAGTTTTATCCATTTTTAATGTGAATGAAGAGGCTAACTTTGGGAATGAAGTGGTGGAATTAAACCAGTGGTCTCAGTTATTTATTTTCACGCCATACTTATCTTTATTGAAAGATTATAGTCTTAATATCAATGCGAATTTTTGGTATGTGAACAAACAACTTCAGAATTTACAAACCATAGAAAACCAATTAATTTCTAGTATCAATATTTCAAAAACAATCTTAAACAAAAAAGGTGTGTTAACCTTAAGTGTTGAAGACATCTTTAACATGCAAGATTTTGATGTGGCCGTCAACTATTTAAATCAATCGAGTAGAGGTTTTATGGATCTAGATAATCGTTTTGTAAAACTAGGGTTCCGATACAATTTTGGAAACACAAAATTGAGCACCAATGAGCGCGCTACTGAGGCTGAAGAAAGAGATAGGATTAAAGATCTTGATTAAAACAATTGAGGCTTAAGGCATAACAAATTTTATTGTATATTTCGAATCTATCTAAATCAATATTTAAAATGAAAAAATTCTTTGCTCTTGTATGTGTATTTAGTTTGTTGACCGCATTTACATGCGAAAACGAACCATTAGATGACAGTTTAGACGCTAGTTCTAACAATGATACTGGTGGAGGTGATAATACTGGTGGAGGAAATACTGGTGGTAATGCAGCTGATTTAGTTGGGACTTGGATTTTAGACGAATTTTCAGCAGAGGCAAGTTCTGATGTGGATTTTGGTGGTCAGTTGATTTCTTCAGACGTAGAAGTATACAGCACAACTGTTGATTATACAGTGGTTTTTACAGATAGTGATTTCACAACTAATGGGAGTTATAGTTATGTTGCTGACGTTACTGCAAATGGAATGAATTTTGGAAGCGACGAATATACTTTAGATAATGTTAATGGTTCTGGTGGATATACTGTAGAAGGTAATGAAATTTCTACTGATGGAGCGTTCTTTGAATTCACTTTTGAAGGTATGGATGACTCCTTGTTAGATGGTCCACAAACCGCGAATTTCTCGTTCTCAAACAACGGACAAACACTAACATTTTCTCAAAACCAAACAACAACAGAAACGGATGAGTTTACAGGTGCTACTGTAACATCAACAACCGTAAGTTCTTCCGTTTGGACGAAGCAATAAATCATGAAACATAAAACAATAATTACCAAAATACATTTAGTGATTTCGGTAATTATTGTTATTCCAGCAGCGCTCATCTATGGGTTTGAGCCTCAATTATTATTGGATATGTTAAACGAAACCATAGACGAGCATAATTTTTCTAAAGCTGTCATGGGAATCTATCTGTCATTCTCAATACTATGGCTTACAGGTCTGTTTAAATCTCAATATTTAAAGTACGCGATAATTACGAATATTTTTTTCATGTTAGGTCTAGGAATTGGGCGTGTTATTAGTATTAATGTAGATGGTTTTCCTACGACACCATTTCTTTTAGGTACACTAGGAGAATTGATTCTTGGTTTTTATGGTGTTTGGCTTATTAACAGTAAATACATTGAAATGTCTTAGATTTGCATCAAAACTAAAGATTTGGTTAAGATAGGTGATATAGAATTAGGAGAGTTTCCGTTGTTGTTAGCACCAATGGAAGATGTGAGTGATCCTCCATTCCGTGCGTTATGCAAGGAGCAAGGAGCTGATGTAGTATATACTGAGTTTGTATCTAGTGAAGGTCTAATTCGTAATGCAGCTAAAAGTGTTATGAAGTTAGATATTTATGAAAAAGAACGTCCTGTTGGTATTCAAATTTTTGGTGCCAATATGGAAAGTATGCTTCAAACCATTGATATTGTTGAGAAATCTAATCCAGATATTATAGACATAAACTTTGGGTGTCCAGTAAAGAAAGTCGTTTCTAAAGGTGCAGGAGCAGGCATCCTTAAAGATGTTTGTCTTATGGAAAAGCTTACTGCCGAAATGGTAAAGCGCACCAGTCTTCCGGTAACCGTAAAAACACGTTTAGGCTGGGATCACGATTCTATAAAAATTGTTGAGGTTGCGGAACGACTGCAAGATGTTGGCATTAAATCTATTGCTATTCATGGTAGAACCAGAGCTCAGATGTATAAAGGTAATGCCGACTGGAAACCTATTGCCGCTGTAAAAAACAATCCTCGTATGCATATTCCTGTGTTTGGAAATGGTGATGTAGATACACCAGAACGTGCTGCAGAGATGAGAGATAGTTATGGCTTGGATGGCGCAATGATAGGTAGAGCAACTATAGGAAATCCATGGTTTTTTAAACAAGTAAAGCACTACTTTAAAACAGGTAAACATCTACCACCAATTTCAATGACAGAACGTGTAGAAGCTGCAAGACGTCATCTTCAAATGTCAATTGATTGGAAAGGGGAGAAGCTAGGTGTTTTCGAAACCAGACGTCATTATACCAATTATTTTAAAGGTATACCGAACTTTAAAGAATATAGAATGAAAATGGTAACCAGCGATGATTCTAAAGATGTTTTTGCTGCTTTTGATGAGGTTCTAGAGAAGTTTGGAGACTATCAATTCGCACATTAATTGTTAATCAACTTCTGGGTAATACGTTGCGAAGCAATTCTTGAAGCAACAATACCTAAAGTAAGAATTGTGACCAATACAATCAAAATGTTTATCGGGTCCATATGCACAGGATAGGCTAATTCTGGGGTTAGCATTATTAACTCAAATGTTTGTTGTAAAACCACAACTAAAACACCTAAAAACACACCGATTAGACCACTTACTAAGGTCATTAAGCTACCTTGAAAAAAGAAAATCGTTTTTATCGTTTTAGGCTCTGCACCAATATTAAATAACGTATTTAGTGATTTTTTCTTGTCTAGAATCATCATAATAATAGCTCCAATCACATTAAATAAGGCGATAATAATAACCAATGTAAAGATGAGGTAAATAGCGAGGTTCTCGGTGTTTAGCATTTTGTATAATGCGTCATTAAGTTGCTCTCTATTCTTGACTTCAAATTGATTTGGAAACTTATCTTGTATGTTTTCTCTTATGGCGTCTTCATCAGCATTTTCAATGAGTTTTATTTCTAAAGCACTCATCTGATTTTCCTTGTAACTCAAAAGTTCTTTGGCAAGTTCAATATTACTAAAGATATATTCATTGTTGAGTTCTTCATTAATATCAAAAAGGCCAACATTTGTAACAAAAGCAGAATTATAAGCGCCTTTAATTGAAGTAATTTGTCCTTTACCAGGTTTAGGAACATAAACCGAAAGTGGTTTTAGATAATCAAAAACTCCAAAGGAAAGATTATTAGAAATGCCCCAACCAGAGATGACCTCATTTCCGTCTTGCGATACCCATTTGCCTTGTTTTATCATGGAGTCAATACGAGTAACTTTAATAAAATTACCATCAACTCCTTTAAGTGTTGCTAAGATGTTTTTGTTTTCAGATTTTAAGATAACACGTTCTTCTATGACCTTAGAATAAGAAAGTATGCCATCTATATTTTCAAGTTCATTGAGATCATTATCAGTGAACGTAAAGGATTTCCCTTGCGCAGGTATTAGTTTTAAATCAGGGTCAACAAAAGAAGAAAATTCGAGGCTATAATTTTTTAATCCAGCAAACACAGAAAGCACAATAAATAGTGCTGCTGAAGCAATAACCACACCACCAGATGCAATAAGTGTCATTATATTAATAGCATTATTACTACTCTTAGAAAAGAGATAACGTTTTGCTATATATAATGGAAAATTCACTTAAGATTTTTTGCGCTTATCTAAAAGATCAGGATCTTCTAATGGGTTGTCTTCACCTTTAAGAGAACGTTCAATACCGTCAATATACTCTAAAGAATCATCAATAAAAAACTCTAGCTGAGGCATTCTTCTTAATTGGTGACGTGTGCGTTGCGCAAGTTCGTGACGAATTAATGGTGTATTAGATCTAATACCTTTTAGTAGCTCTTCAGCTTCTGTGTTTGGGAAGATACTGAGGTAAACCTTAGCAATAGACAAGTCTACAGTTACACTTACTTTAGTTACTGAAATGATAACACCTTTTAGACCACCAGATGAAGCGGCGTGTTGCAAAACTTCTGCTAAATCTTGTTGAAGAATACCACCTATTTTTTTCTGTCTATTACTTTCCATGTGGCAAAAGTAGCTGATATTCCCCTATTATAGTATTTTTATGTAACAAAAATCATGTTTTAAGATGAGATTAATTCCGTTATTTCTCAAAAATTAAAAACCATTAAGGATGTTAAAAATTGAACATATAGGTATTGCCGTAAAGGATATTGAAAACTCAAATAGTTTATTTAAATCATTATTTGGGGAAGCGCATTATAAAATAGAAGATGTGGAAAGTGAAGGTGTAAAAACGTCTTTTTTTAAGTGTGGTCCAAATAAAATAGAATTGCTTCAAGCCACAAATGAAGATAGTCCAATAGCAAAGTTTATTGAAAAGAAAGGTGAAGGCATACATCATATAGCATTTGCAGTAGATGATATAGAAAAAGAACTAGAACGATTAACGAATGAAGGGTTTAGTCTTATTCATAAGGTGCCTAAAAAAGGTGCTGATAACAAAATTATAGCCTTTCTACATCCAAAATCTACAAATGGTGTACTTGTAGAATTATGTCAAGATGCCTAATATTAAATTGAAACAAATTTCTTGTAGAGTATTAAAATATATAGTAATATTGCACACTCTTTAATTTTAAAGAGATTGACAAGCGTCAATAGGTCCTATAACTCAGTTGGTTAGAGTATCTGACTCATAATCAGAAAGTCCCTGGTTCGAGCCCAGGTGGGACCACAAACGTAAAACTGTTTCATTAATTTGAGGCAGTTTTTTTTATTTTTATTCCAATGATATTCTGGGCGAGAAGTTTATGTTGAGCTAAGTCCAAGTAAGCCTAGGCGGGACCACGAATAAACTCTTTAAATTATGGATTTAAAGGGTTTATTAAAACGTATATTTCAACCCAATACCGAGGTAATAATTGTTATAAGACCTAAATATCATAGAACTTAAATTTTCATTATTTGAGCCTCTATCAATAAAATATGCTTGAGAAACAAAAGACCAATGGTTAGAAAACTTATAGCTTGTATTGCATTTAAGACGCAAATAATCATAGCTTAACAAGTCATTGTCATTGACAATAAGATCTGTAAAGTTGCGCTTTGCATAGCTCGCTAACAATGATAGATTTAGCTTTTCTTTAGAATACGATACATATAATTTTGGTGTAATTTCGTTATAACCAAATCTATCATCACTTAGGTCTAATCGTTTTGTATAAGCCAAAGAAGGATAAATGGTAATTGTTTTTGAAAGCTGCATTTTATAAAAACCTCTTACACTAAGTAAATTCCAAGTTCTATGTTCTTTATTAAAATCATCATCTTCATTTACCGTTTCTATATTGTATTGTCTTTGAATGAAACTTGCGTTTATGCCTGAACTTCTTAGCAAATGATTTTTCCATTTTACGGTTTTAAAGCCAGCATTTACACCATATTTATAATAGCTAACTTCTCGTGTTTCAGTTGGGTCAAAATTCTTTTTTCCATAGTGAGCACCTATGAAAGAACGATTATTTTCAAATAGTCTAAAATTTAACTTACTATCTAAATTTACCACATTGTAACCAAAAGTAGTGCCTAGTTCATTTTCATCAGCATCTAAACCATTTTGGTCTTTAATAAAATATTGTGTACTGTTTTCCCACGAACTATTTTTACCAATATCTAATCTATAAGTCAATTTAAAATCTGCAATTAAGCGATTTGATTCTGACTCTGAAAAGAAAAATCGTTTTTGAGGTTTTACAGATATTTTAAATAACGATTTACGAGCTTCTTTTTTATATTTTAAATGGCCCACAATATCTTGATAAAAACTACTCTTGTAAATTTCATCTTCACTTAAGAGTTCATCATCTATAAAAATTTGATTTGGCGCTCTAAGAATATTAGACTCGTATCCGCTTAAAGAGGATACTGAAACGTCTATTTGCGAATAAGAAAATGAACTTAAAACAAGGCATAGCAAGGTTAGGATATAATGTTTCATTATAAAAAATTAAGGATTAAAATGTGGTTTTTAAATTATTTATCGATGCAGACTACAGCTGATGCTTTACTTATTAGATTTTCAGTGCTGACATCACTTGCTAATCGTTGATGTTCTGGTATACTTTCTATAGTATAAACTAATGGTTGATTAATTTTTTTATCTATGGTTGTTGTAGAATATAATGCTGCGCTTATAATTATTACTAATAAGGTTAAGTATGGTAATGGTGACTTTTGATATTTCATGTGTTTGTTTTTATGTATAACCGTTTAGTTAGAAAAAACCCTGTAATTATTTCAACATTTTTTTCATGCCTTGCTGATTGGCTAATTGAATGCCTAAACCCGGACGCACATTAACTTCCATAATTAATGGTCCTTTATCTTTATCAATTACAATATCTACACCTAAATACTGAAGTGGAAAATGCTTTGCCACTCTGAGTGAAACGGCAATTATATGTTCCCAATACGGTATGCGTTTGCCTAAAATGTTGTTGTTATTATCTGGATGCGATTCAAAGTATTGTTTACCATTATAAGCAAGTTGAAGTTTACCTTTTTTCATATCGATACCAATACCTAATCCACCTTGATGTAAATTGGCTTTTCCATCAGATTCGTCTGTTGGCACACGAAGCATTGCCATAAGTGGTTTTTCATTTAAAAGAATTACTCTAAAATCTGGCACACCTTCAGGATAAATTTCATGAAAGAATGGATGTGGTTCAATACATTCTTCAATTAAAACCCTATCGTCAGAACCTAATGAGTAACGTCCCATAATAATGCTAGCCATGTGCAGAAAAATCTGTTCGTCATCAACCAATTGTCCACCAGAACACCATTGGTTTTTATCATTTTTACGCAAAATTTTAATTCCGCCACCGCCACTTCCATTTGCTGGTTTTATGGCTATTTTATCATACCTATTTATAGCTTGCCATTGGGCTTGTATGTCACCAATACGTTCTATAACAGCATAGGTTTTTGCACAGTCAATACAATGCGTCTCTAAAATAGTTTTAGTAAGTACTTTATCATCCGCTAGCTTATAGTATTTACGTTCGTTATTAGGATAAATTAAAGAAACGTTTCTCTCGTTTATACCTAATACCTTAGTACTATTACCCAAATAATTATTGATTCTATGTTTTAGATTTCTCATTATCTCTTTGTGTTTTTTTGACCTATCAAGAGTGGTTTATATTGTATGGCCATCAACGCTATAAACCACAACTTGTAGGATTTATTTTGTAATTAATTTGCTGAATCGTTGGTATTCGAATAATCGTAGTCCAATCCACTTTCCCAGCTTTAAGGATATGGCCAATACCAGCAATAACAATTCTGGAAAGAGTAATAATATTGTTTTAATTACCACCGAAGAAAACACCAAATAGCAAATTGATGTTGCTACTAATGTTTGAAAAAGTGTACTTAATGCTTTTTGATGACCATCTTCTTCTATAGCTCTAGAAAAACGCTCTGCCATTATAGAGATGATAATAATCGGAAAAAATGTTATTGTAGTAAGCCACTGTAGTTTATAGTGTAACCCAACAGATAGTAACATTAACATTATGATAATTGTAGCAGTGAGCACTACAGCCATTTTTGGTGTATATAACAACCCCCATTTATTTAAAGGAAATGACAGCAATACAACAATTAAAGTCATTAACAAAAACAATAATATGCCAGAAACATAGCCGGTTGTAGTAAGTGTATAAGCAATAAGTACAGGAAGAAAAATGCCAAAGGTTTTTAAACCAATTACATTTTTAATAAGAGAAATTAGCAAACCACCTAGAGGTAACAGTAATAGAAAATAAAGTACGCTTTTAGGAATGATTTTACTTTCTAAAACCTTTAATAACGAAATAGGATGCCCACTTAATTCTTCAATATTAGCACTATTTATAAAAGGCACATTGTTAGCTGGTTTTATTTCATAATTGTAATCGAAAAGAACACTAGGAGTATGTGTAATTAAAAAGTGATCGCCAGTATACAGCTCTAAATAATTAGATGGTAGATATGCAAAATGGTTGTTAAGCACGTCAAAAGGAATCCATGTGCCATTTATATTTACTTCTGTCCAAAGATGAGACGTACGCTTCTTGGTTTCTTCTAAAATTAATCCACCCTTTAATCGTGCTGCTATTCCTCTATTTCTGCAAAGCGCCACAAACAATCTTGCCTTTCCGTTACATGATGCTTGGTTTTGTTTAAAAGCAGTTAAAGCACTTGTAAGGTCTCTAATTGGTGCTGATGGAGTTTTATTGACATAATCATAAAGGCTTGTAACTAAAGATTTTAAATCTTTTGTGTTCTTAGTTAGTATTCTAGCTAAAGAATCAATTGATGGATGATGCACTTCTATATGTTCTTCTTCCACTAAATAATTGGCATATGATGACGATGCTTTTTCTAAAGATAAATTTTCGGCAATATTATACTTAACGGCTTTTCCTTTAAACAAAAAGCTATAATTAATACTATGAAACTTACTTGTGGTTTTTGAACGCCAAGTAGCACGCTGGTTTTCTTTTTCATCCTTTATTTTAAAGGTCATCTTTTCGTAGTCTTGTTCTACATTAGAAATTTTTTGTCTATGATTACTTTTGGGCAAATAGGATTTTACAAATACCTTTTTATCATCGCCTTTTATGTAAAAGTTATAAGACACTTCATAAATAGAGCTTGGCATAAAACCACTTAAGGTTTTTGTCAGTGGTTTTAGTTTAAATGCCATAGAGAGCATTGCAAAAGCTATTAAAAGGTAAATGGTAATTTGGAAACTTTTATTCATTTTTAAGATTGTTTTGTTCTATAACAGCTTCGTAAAAAAAAACCCTGTTTAATTTTTTATTAATTAAGTTTGTGTGCCTATTTCGTAGTTTATGAAGAACACTTTAGCTTCCATTTGCGAGAAAACTGTTTTTGAAAAAGTCTTTAAAGACTATTCGTTGCTACTTCGTAATTTTATATATGCCAAATGTGGTGATGTATCTAAAGCTGAAGATTATACACAAGATGCTTTTGTAAAACTCTGGAACAACTGTGCAAAAGTGCCAATAAACAAAGCCAAGTCGTACTTATTTACTATTACTAAAAACGCTTTTTTTAATGATTACGAACATCAAAAAGTAGTTTTGAAATATAAAGCTCTAAAGGCGGATAGAGTAAATAATGAAGACCCAGAATTTGAGTATAGACAAAAAGAATTTCAACAAGAATTAAACAACGCTATTAATAGACTTACAGACAAACAACGTGAAGTTTTTTTATTAAATAGAATTGAAAAAAAGAAATATAAAGAAATTGCAGAAATACTTGATATTTCAGTAAAAACTGTAGAAATGCGAATGAGTAGTGCATTAGTTTCACTTAGAAAAAGTATAAAAAATTATAAAATATAATAGGGTTTATTTAATTAAACTGGTTATAAATACAAAGACGAAAATTTAGTGTATGAAACAACAATACGACGATACATATTTAGCGCGTTGGGCGGCTGATGAACTTTCAGAACAAGAACTGAAAGATTTTAAAGCTTCTGATGACTATATGTACTATAAACAGATTGTTGATGAGCTTGAAGACGCTAAATTTCCTGAATATGATTTAGACTATAATTTTGAAGCTACTATACAAAAGATTGAAAAACAACATAAAGAAACTAAAAAAGTTAAACGTTTGTGGCCAGTTTGGACAAGCGCTATTGCTGCTTGTCTCATTGTTTGTTTTGGTCTATTGTTCTTTTTAAAAGAAAGCACGTATTCGACTCAACTTGCTCAACAACTACAAATTGAACTTCCGGACCAATCTGAAGTAAATTTAAACTCAGACTCAGAATTAACTTATAAAACATTCAGATGGAACCAAAATCGAGAGCTTAATCTTAAAGGTGAAGCATCTTTTAAAGTAAATAAAGGTAAAGCCTTTACCGTAAACACATCTCAAGGAAGCGTAACTGTGTTAGGAACGCAATTCACTGTTAATTCAAGAGAGAATTACTTTAACGTCATTTGTTATGAAGGTAAAGTAAAAGTAACCGCAAATAATAAAAAACCAATTGTTTTAACTAAAGGGGAAGCCGTTCAGTTTAAAGCAAATTTAATAGAAGAATATACTGTACAATCTAACATCCCAGAATGGTTATCTAAAGAAAGTTCGTTCTACAATACACCAATTTTAGAGGTTATAAATGAGCTAGAACGCCAATACAACATAACCATTAAAGGTAAAAAACATCTAAAACCTAATCAATTTACTGGACGATTTAAACACGATAATTTAGAGCTCGCTTTAAAAACAATTTTTATTTCAATGGATATTCCTTATACTTTTGCAGACAACAAAACTGTTGTTATAAAAAAGTATTAGTGAATAAATATATTACGATTGTTTTTCTGCTCTTCTGCTCTTTTTTTTGTTCTGCTCAAGAAAAAAATCAAAACGTTAGTTATACCAATCATCCAGTAAAAGATATTATTCAAGACATCGAAGATGTTTTTCCTTTAAGATTTTCGTTTAATAATTCTGTTATAGAAAATAAAGTAGTTAGCTATAGTGGCACATTAAATTTAGATGTGTTACTCGATATTATTTCCGCTCAAGCCAGCCTCAACTTTGAATTTCTGGATAACGAAAATGTTATTATTAAACCTATTAATGAAGATAAACTTAGTGCTACCCAAAAGCTTGATGAAGTATTATTGGTTTCAGAATATCTGACGTCTGGTTTTAACCAAAATAAGAAAGATGGCTCTATATCGCTTTCGCCAAAAAAAATAGGTGTACTTCCAGGTCTTATTGAAGCAGATGTATTGCAGAGCTTGCAGTTAATTCCTGGAATATCTAGCCCAACAGAATCTGCAACAAATCTACATATTCGAGGTGGCACACCAGACCAAAACCTAGTACTTTGGGATGGTATAAAAATGTACCATCAAGGTCATTTATTTGGAATGATTTCTGCATTTAATCCTTATATAACAGAACGTGTAGACGTTTATAGAAGTGGTGTAAGCGCAAAATATGGCGACCGTATTTCTGGTGTTATAGACATGCAATCTTCTAACGATATTTTATATAAAACGTCTATAGGTTTTGGCTCTAATCTCTTAACTGCAGATATTTTTGTTAAGACACCGATTATTAAAGACAAGTTGGGTATTCTTATTTCTGGAAGACGTGCTTTAACTGATGTTTTTGATTCACCTACTTTTAGTCAGATTGGTGATAAAGTATTTCAAAATACAAAAATAGAAGAGTCCAATAACCTTCAAGAAGAAGAGGAGTTAACTATTCTTAAAGATAAATTCTATTTTACAGACTTTAACCTTAAAGCCTTATGGCAAGTTTCAAACCATCATCAAATTACCTTTAGCGGCTTATTAGTAGATAATACTTTAGATTATGCCAATATTGATGAATTTGACCAATCATCCTCAGATAAGTTAGATTTAACAAATAGTGGTTTTAGTTTATCTTCAGAGCACTATTTAAATAAAAAATGGTCTTTAAGCAGTAGTTTTCATTATTCAAATTATGAATCTCAATATATCTTGAATGAAATCCAACTTGAAGAAGAAGACAATGGTTTTAATAGATTAAATACGGTTAAAGATATTGGTTTCACCTTACAATCTTCTCACAGTATTAATTCTAATTCTAGCATAAATCTTGGATTAGATTATACAGACAGTGATGTGGCGTTTAATATTAATTTCTTGGAAGAAGATGAGCAAGACGAAATACAACAAAGTCGTATTCAGGTCTTAAGTGCTTTTGCTGAATATGATTATTCAAAAACAAAATTTACCCTAAAACCTAGTCTACGCTTTGTAACTTTTTCAAAAATTAATAAAACCTATTTAGAACCTCGCTTCTATGCAGATTATAAACTAAGCGAAGCATTTACCATTAAATCTTCTGGTGAAATAAAAAATCAATCTGTTAGTCAATTAGTAAGTTTAGAATTTAATGATTTAGGCTTAGATGACAACATTTGGACCTTGGCAGATGAAGATGAAGATATTCCTGTACTTAACAGCAAACAGATTACTACTGGTTTCTTAATTAACCATAACGGCTGGAAAATAGATGTTGAAGGGTATTACAAGTATAATAAAGGAATTACTTCTTTTACACGTGGTTTTAACAGCTCTTCTATAGAAGATAATTATACATCTGGCACAAGTGTTGTTTACGGTATAGATATATTGATTAAAAAGCGAATAAAGCGTTTTAGAACATGGTTAAGTTATTCTTTAAGCAAAACTGATTTCAATTTTAGTGACATACAATCTTCAAAATTTTCGGGGAATTTTGACCAAACTCATGTGCTTTCAGTTTCTGGAAGTTACAAGTTTAAACAATTACAAGTGTCATTAGGATGGAATATCGCTACAGGGAAACCTTTTTCATCACCTTCTGGCATTGACACTTTTCAAAATGAAAGCAATGAAACCGAAAACGTCTTAGTATATCAACAACAAAACGATAACAGACTAAACACTTATCATCGTTTAGACGCCAGTCTTTTATATGATTTTAAACTAGGAGCAACAAACAAAGTAAAGGCAAGAATAGGATGTTCTGTGCTAAATATATACAACCAAAAAAATGAGCTTGATAAACTTTTTAATCTTGAACAGGACGAAAACGAACAACCTGAAATTGTACAACAAACGCTTTTAGGTTTGGGTATAACACCAAATTTGGTGTTTAGGATTTCGTTTTAGAATTAAGGATGTACAATTCAAAGCCATTCAACCTTATCTCCAATTGAGCTTGGAACGCGCTCCATTGAAGGTGTTTCAATATAGCCTAAGTAGAAAAAGCCTAAGCAGCGTTCACCTTCTTTTAGATCAAAAAACTCACCCATATATTCAATAAGTGCAGGTGAACTCCAATAACCGCCAAGTTCTAAATCTTGAGTTGCCAACCACAGGTTTTGAACAGCCATTGCTGTTGCTGCTATTTCTTCCCATTCTGGTATAGTTTCATGTCGTTGCATACAAATCGCTATAACAGCTCCTGCTTTTGTAGGGTTGGTTTTTATTTTATTGTATTTAAAATCTGAGAATTTTGGAGTTGTACTTTTGAACTTTTCTGCAAGAAATTCGCCAAGCTTTATTTGAGATTCACCAAGCACTACTTTAAATCGCCATGGTTCTGTTTTTCTGTGCGTTGGTGCCCAATTCGCTGCTTCTAATATTTGTTCTATTTTCCATTTTTCAACAGTTTTGTCTGAAAATTGATTAGTATAAACAGAACGTCTTTTCTTTATAGTATCTAAAATCATATCACCTTTTTTAAAGCAAATTTACTGTAATTTGAATTGGTAAAGCCAAGTTTTTTATGCCTATCACTGTGCATTCAATTTGGATGTAAAAAAGGTTAGTTGAGACTATATAATTAAGTTATTAACTATTCTATTAAGAAAAGCTTAAAAAATGCATTTCATCGACAATATTTGCGTTTAAAAGACGTTTTTTAACTAAATAAATTGGGTGACAATAGTTTTTTTTATACTTTTGGCCCTTGATTTGATATATATACCGCATTATTAACATCATGCACAACAACAATAAATTTGCCCTAGTGTTGCTAATTTTAGTAAGCTTTGCTTCTAATGCTCAAACAGTAACACCTCCACCTCCACCTACTGGACCTCCACCACCAGGGTTTCCTATTGATAGTGGTATTCTTATTTTGTTTGTTTTTGCCTTTTTATTTGGAATATATAAAGCAAGTAAGTTTTCAAAAAAATCAGTGTCTTAATTCATTTAAGCGCTTTACATATTTTCCAATCACATCAAATTCTAAATTAACAATGTCACCTACATTGAGGTGCTTAAAGGTAGTATGATTATAAGTGTAAGGTATAATAGCTACGGAAAAGCTATTTAATTTAGAGTTCACTACCGTCAAACTCACACCATTAATCGTTATTGAGCCTTTTTCAATTGTAACATTGCTTAAACTTGGGTCGTATTCAAAGGTATATATCCAACTTCCGTTTTCCTCTTGCACTTCTGTACATGTAGCTGTTTGATCAACATGACCCTGAACAATGTGACCATCTAATCGATCCCCTAATTTCATAGCGCGCTCTAGATTAATGGCATCACCTACAGATAATCGTCCAATATTGGTTTTATCTAAGGTTTCCTTTATAGCTGTAACAACATAATTGTCTTTATCAATACTTACCACAGTTAAACAAACACCATTATGAGCAACACTTTGATCAATTTTTAGTTCGTCGGTAATAGAAGAACTTACCGTAAGATGTAGATTGGTGTTTTCTTGTTTTAGATCTTCAATTTTACCTAATTTTTCTATAATCCCTGTAAACATGCTATTTGTTTAAATTAAGTTAGATTTGCATTTACAAAGTTACTTACTTAAGAGTTGCCTTAAATCAATTTTAATAAAAAAATAGCATTATTAGAGTAGTATGAAACATGAAGAAACAGTTGTAGTCGGGATTTCCATTGGTGATCTAAATGGTATTGGGCCAGAAATAGTGCTAAAAGCATACGAAGACCCCAGATCATTAGAACTAAGTACACCTGTGGTTTTTGCTTCTGGTAAAACAATGCAGTTTTTTAAAAATCAATTTAAGAGTAAAATTAATCTCTTTAATATTGATAGTGCTGACAAATTAGTTCACGGTAAGTTTAATGTAGTTAATGTTTGGAAAGAGCCTGTGAAAATTGAATTTGGTAAAGAAGATAAAAAAATAGGTTCTTATGCTATTAAATCTTTGGAAGCGGCAACAAATGCTTTGAAAAATGGTAAAGTAGATGTCTTAGTCACAGCTCCAATTAATAAGCACAATATTCAATCTGAAAAATTTAATTTTCCTGGACACACCAATTATTTGGCAAAATCACTCAATGGAAAAAGTTTGATGTTTATGGTGTCCGAAGGATTACGCGTAGGGCTTTTAACAGACCACGTACCACTTAAAGACGCTTCAGAACATATAAATGAAGACCTTATAAGAGAGAAGTTAGAGACTGTAATAACCTCACTAAAACAAGATTTTAGAATTAGAAAACCTAAAGTTGCAGTATTAGCTATAAATCCTCATGCTGGTGACAATGGAGTTATAGGTGAAGAAGATGATACGGTATTAAAACCTGCTCTTGAAAAAATACGAGCTGAAGGCCATTTAGTGTATGGGCCATATTCTGCTGACAGCTTTTTTGGTTCTAACACATATAAGAGTTTCGATGCCATTATTGCATCATATCACGATCAAGGTTTAATTCCTTTTAAAACCATAACATTTGGTCAAGGTGTAAATTTTACAGCAGGTTTAGATAAAGTGAGAACATCACCAGATCACGGTACTGCTTATGAAATTGCCGGCAAAAACAAGGCTGATGCAGGTTCTTTTATACAAGCAATAGAGACAGCCATTCAGATTTTCAAGAATAGAACAGAGTATTTACACTATAGTAAAAGCCCTCTAAAAAAGGTGTCAAAATAGATATGAACAAAAATTGTTAATATCTGAGTGTAAATAAGGAAAAATTTATATATTTGCACGCTCAAAATGTGTGTGGTAATGAAGGTATTAAAAGAATATAATATACCGTTTATAGGTCTAAAAGTAGGAGAACACCATTTTGATTTTGATGTAGAGAATACGTTCTTTCAAAATTTTGAGTATGATGAGTTTAATGCAGTTGACATAAAAATTGACCTAAACTTTGTAAAGAAAACGACACTATTAGAGTTGTATTTTACAGCAACAGGTTTTGTAAATATCAATTGTGATTTAACTAACGAACCATATAACCAAACTATTGAAGATGAGTTTAAATTGGTTGTAAAGTTTGGCGAAGCGTACAATGATGATAATGAAGATATCTTAATTGTACCTCATGGTGAGTACGAAATTAATGTTGCGCAATATATATATGAACTTATTGTGTTAGCTGTCCCAGCAAAACGGGTTCATCCAGGTATTGAAGACGGCACATTAAAGTCAGATATACTTTCAAAATTAGAAGAATTAAGTCCTAATGTAGGCGAAGAGAAGAATGAATCAGAGGATATTGATCCTCGTTGGAATAATTTAAAGAAACTATTAACGGATAAATAACATTTAAAATGGCACATCCAAAACGTAAAATATCTAGAACAAGAAGAGACAAGAGAAGAACTCACTATAAAGCTTCTGTGCCTCAAATAGCAACTTGCCCTACAACAGGTGAGCCACATTTATACCATAGAGCGCACTGGCACGAAGGAAAGTTATACTACAGAGGTCAGGTTTTAATAGACAATTCTGCAGAAGAAGAAAACTTAGCATAAGTATTATGCACGCATATAAGAAAACGCTCACTTGTGGGCGTTTTTTTTATTTAAATTTTCTGAATAGGGCAAAAACCACTTTATTTGTATAATTATTTGCCAAAAAGTGTTGAAAATCGGCTTAAAACTGCAAGTTTTGAGCATTTTTTTAATATTTGCTAACTAAACTAACAGCTAATAATGAGTAAAATCACAGCAGCTATAACTGGCGTTGGAGGTTATCTTCCTGAATATGTGTTGTCTAATCAAATATTAGAAACCATGGTAGATACCAACGATGAGTGGATAACTACACGTACTGGTATTAAAGAAAGAAGAATACTTAAGGAAGAAGGTAAGGGCTCTTCATTTTTAGCAATAAAAGCAGCAGAAGATTTAATAAACAAAACAGGTGTAGACCCTAAAGACATCGACTTGGTAATTGTGTCTACGGCTACACCAGATATGAAAGCGGCTTCAACAGCAGCTTATACAGCGACACAAATAGGTGCAGTAAATGCATTTTCATATGATTTAGAAGCGGCATGTTCTAGTTTCCTTTTTGGGATGTCAACGGCTGCAGCTTACATAGAATCTGGTCGATACAAAAAAGTATTACTTATTGGCGCAGATAAGAATTCTTCAATGATTAATTATAAAGATAGAGCAACTTGTATCATTTTTGGTGATGGTGCAGGAGCTGTATTATTTGAACCAAATGACGAAGGACTAGGTTTACAGGACGAATTATTGAGAAGCAATGGAGAAGGAAGAGAATTCCTTCATGCACAATATGGCGGTTCTTCGTATCCGATGACGCAAGAAGCTTTTGATGAAGATAAACACTTTGTTTTTCAAGATGGAAAAACGGTATTTAAAAATGCAGTGTTTAACATGGCAGATGTAGCTGAGCGTATTTTAAAAAGAAATAATCTTACCAATAACGATATTGCATGGTTAGCAGCGCATCAAGCAAATAAAAGAATTATTGATGCAACAGCTAACAGAATAAATTTAGAGGAAGAAAAAGTAATGATGAATATCCAAAAATATGGAAATACTACATCAGCGACTTTACCTTTACTTTTATATGACTATGAATCTCAACTAAAGAAAGGCGATAATATTATTTTCGCTGCCTTTGGTGGAGGATTTACATGGGGCTCAATTTATTTTAAGTGGGCTTACAACTCAAACTAAAACTAACTAACAAATATTCTTAAAATTATGGATTTAAAAGAAATTCAGAACTTAATTAGGTTTGTAGCTAAATCTGGCGCAAGCGAAGTTAAGTTAGAAATGGATGATGTTAAAATTACCATTAAAACAGGTTCAGAAAGTGAAACTACAATTGTTCAACAAGTACCTGTACAAGCAGCAGCACCAGTTGTGCAACAAGCACCAGTTCCTGTAGCAGCTGCACCAGTAGCAGAAACTCCTGCACCAGCTGCACCAGCCGCTGATGATTCAAAATACATTACAATTAAGTCACCAATTATCGGAACATTTTACCGTAAGCCTTCACCAGACAAACCAGTATTTGTTGAGGTAGGTACTGACGTAAAAGAAGGTGATGTATTATGTGTTATTGAGGCAATGAAGTTATTTAACGAAATAGAGTCTGAAATTTCAGGTAAAATCGTTAAAGTTCTTGTTGACGACGCTTCACCAGTTGAGTTTGACCAACCATTATTCTTGGTTGACCCATCTTAATTTTAGAACAATTAGAGGTTTAGATGTATAGAAGACATCTAAACATTTCAATTATCTAACTAATCTAAAATACCTAAAGATGTTTAAAAAAATATTAATAGCTAATAGAGGTGAAATAGCACTACGTGTTATTAGAACCTGTAAAGAAATGGGTATCAAAACGGTATCTGTTTACTCTACTGCGGATGCAGATAGTTTGCATGTTAAGTTTGCAGACGAAGCTGTATGTATTGGTCCAGCACCAAGTAGCGAGTCTTATTTAAAGATGGCTAACATTATTGCTGCTGCAGAAATTACCAATGCAGATGCAATTCATCCAGGATATGGTTTCTTATCAGAAAACGCTAAGTTTTCTAAGATTTGTGAAGAGCATGGTATTAAATTTATCGGTGCTTCTGAAGAAATGATTTCAAAAATGGGAGACAAGGCTACAGCAAAGGCAACTATGAAAGCTGCTGGTGTGCCATGTGTTCCAGGAAGTGATGGTATTATTGCAGACTTTGAAGAATGCGAAAAACTAGCTGTTGAAGTTGGTTATCCGGTAATGCTAAAAGCAACTGCTGGTGGTGGTGGAAAAGGTATGCGTGCCGTTTGGAAACCAGAAGACTTAAAGCCAGCATGGGATTCTGCAAGACAAGAATCTAAAGCAGCCTTCGGAAATGATGATATGTACATGGAAAAGCTTATCGAAGAGCCAAGACATATCGAAATTCAGGTTGTAGGAGATTCTACAGGTAGAGCTTGTCATTTATCAGAAAGAGATTGTTCAGTACAACGAAGACATCAAAAGTTAACAGAAGAGGTGCCTTCACCTTTTATGACGGACGAGCTTAGAGATAAAATGGGTAAAGCTGCTGTAAAAGCTGCAGAATATATAAAGTACGAAGGTGCAGGAACGGTTGAATTCCTAGTAGATAAGCACAGAAACTTCTACTTTATGGAAATGAATACACGTATCCAAGTTGAGCATCCAATTACTGAACAAGTTATAGATTTTGACCTTATTAGAGAGCAAATTCTTGTGGCTGCAGGTGTGCCAATTTCGGGTAAAAACTATACACCAAACTTGCATTCTATAGAATGTAGAATCAATGCCGAAGACCCGTTTAACGACTTTAGACCGTCACCAGGTAAGATTACTACATTACATGCGCCAGGTGGACACGGAGTGCGTTTAGACACGCATGTGTATGCAGGTTATAGCATTCCACCAAACTATGATTCTATGATTGCCAAGTTGATTACAACAGCTCAAACCAGAGAAGAAGCAATCAACAAAATGAAGCGTGCATTAGACGAGTTTGTAATTGAAGGTATTAAAACAACCATTCCTTTCCACAGACAATTAATGGACCATCCAGACTATTTAGCAGGTAATTACACCACTAAATTTATGGAAGACTTTGAAATGCAAAAGGAAGAAGAATAATATTAAAACTCCGAAATTTATTTTCGGAGTTTTTTGTCTTTGGGTGTTTCCCTATTGGGGTTTCGATACTCTCAATACTCAATAGCGTCGGGCTATCCGCTATATCTTTTTCTGCCATTCCTGCGTAGGCAGGAATCTCAAAAAAAAGGATGCCGCTTCTATCCCTAACACTTTTGTTTTCCTAAATACTATCGTACATTTACTAATCACTAATCACTAATCACTTCTTGAACCTATCCTATTGGGAAATAAAATCTTGGTTAACCAACGTAGATTATACAATTGTTGGTAGTGGTATTGTTGGACTTAATTGTGCCTTGCAATTGAGACAACGCTTTCCAAAAGCTAATATTCTCATTCTCGAAAAAGGCCTATTACCACAAGGCGCGAGCACAAAAAATGCTGGTTTTGCATGCTTTGGAAGTTTAAGCGAAATCATTGATGATTTAGAATCACATACCGAAGAAGAAGTGTTTCAGCTTGTGAAAAAACGCATCAATGGGCTGCAGCTATTAAGAGAAAATTTAGGTGATAAAACTATTGACTATAAACCGTTTGGTGGTTATGAGCTCTTTTCAAGTCATGATGATTTATTTGAGAAATGTTATGCTAAAAAAAATGATATCAATACGCTTTTAAAGCCATTATTCTCAGATGAGATATTTAGTTTTAAAACGAATGATTTTGGGTTTAAAAATTGTAAAGCTCAGTTAGGATTTAATCAGTTCGAAGGACAAATAGATACTGGAAAAATGATGGAAGCATTGCTTCAAAAAGTCCTTCAGAACGACATTAAAATTTTAAACGGAATTACCGTTAATTCTTTTTCTGATGATACTGATAGTGTAAAAATAAGTACAGATAATTTTGAGTTGAGCACAAAGAAATTATGCATTGCAACCAATGGTTTTGCTTCAAAATTAAATATTGATAGTGTTAAACCTGCACGAGCACAAGTACTTATTACAAAACCAATACAAGATTTGCACATTAAAGGTACGTTTCACTTAGACCAAGGTTATTATTATTTCAGAAATATTGATGATAGAATCTTGTTTGGTGGCGGCAGAAATTTAGATTTTAATGGTGAAGAAACATCTGAATTTGGCGAAACAGAACTCATTCAAAACGAGTTAGAAAACATACTTAAAACTACAATTTTACCAGAGACGGAATTTGAAATAGACCACAGATGGTCTGGTATTATGGGTGTTGGTTCTCAGAAGAACGCGATAGTAGAACAACTCAGTAACCATGTCTATTGTGGTGTCCGTTTAGGCGGAATGGGAGTTGCTATTGGTAGTAGTGTTGGTAAAGATTTAGCAGATTTAGTGTAATGACCGTTAAACAACAATTACATCAACAATGTGAAACCTTTTTAAACAAAAGGTTAGAGGTGATTCAAAATACAATCTCAGATATTGAAAAGGCCTTAACATCAGAGACCAAAAGTACCGCAGGTGACAAACACGAAACTGGTAGAGCCATGCTTCAACTAGAACGAGAAAAAGCAGGTCAGCAGCTTGCTGAATTACAGAAACAATTTCTAGTTTTAAATAAGATTAATATCTCTCAAAACCACAGCACAATTGCACTTGGTAGTATTGTGTATACAACACAGTCAAATTATTTTATAAGCACAGGTGTCGGTGAAGTAGTATATAATGACGACACATTTTTTGCTATTTCACTAGGTTCTCCAATTGCAAGATTATTAGTAGGTAAAACTATTAATGAGACTTTTAAATTTCGTGATAAGGAAATAACAATCACAAAAATTATCTAAAATTGAGGCACTTACGTTTTTTCCTTTAAAAACTATTGTAACTTCACAAGTAAATTAGATCCTGTGATTCGTTTTATTCAAGTTATAATTATTGCATTAATAGGCATTGGTAATGCCCAAAAAACCAATTCAATTGATTTTGTTATTAAAAATTTGGGTGTTAATGTAGATGGACATTTTAATTCATTTGAAATTAATACACAATTTAATACGAAAGGAGACTTAGTTTCAATTTATGGTAAAGTTGAGGTCAAATCTATTGAAACAGGCATTGAGAGCAGAGACGAACACTTATTAAAGGAGGATTATTTTCACCAAAGCAAATATCAATATATAATTCTCGAAAGTACTTCCATGACAAAAAATGATGACAACACCTATAGCGTTTTAGCAACGTTAACCATCAAAGGAAAAACTAAGAATATTTCAATTCCACTTACTTTAGAAAGACAACAGAACAGGATCTTTATTGCATCTGCGTTTGAAATTAACCGGAAAGACTTTGGTGTTGGTGGAAGCAGTTTTATTTTAGGAAAAACCGTTAAAGTACAAGTAAAGCATTATCATAATTTACTATGAAAGCACCTAATGTTGATGTGGTTGTAATTGGTGGTGGATTAGCCGGTTTATGCTGCGCCATTCACCTTGTAAAGCATCAATTTAAGGTAGTATTAGTAGAAAAGAATAATTATCCAAAACATAAAGTTTGTGGTGAATATGTGTCTAATGAGGTACTTCCTTATTTAGAGTATCTTGGTTTTGACCCTTTTAATTTTGGGGCAAAAGCCATCACAAAATTTCAGTTGACCACACATAACAATAAAAGTATTGAAGCTAAGTTACCTCTTGGAGGTTTTGGTATCAGTCGTTATAAAATGGATTATGAGCTGTTCTTACTTGCGAAGAAAGAAGGAGTTAAGATTATTCAAGATTCTGTGGTTGATGTCCAATTCAATAATGACACTTTCAGCACTAAAATGAAGGTAAATGATGTGGTTACATCTAAATTGGTCGTTGGTGCTTTTGGAAAACGCTCTAATCTCGATATTCAATTTAAACGCGATTTTATAAAAAAGAAATCGCCGTACCTTGGTGTAAAATTGCATGTTAAGGGAGAATTTCCAGAGAATAAAGTGGCCTTGTACAATTTTAAAGGAGGTTATTGTGGGGTTTCAAAAATTGAGAATAATCACATAAATCTTTGTTACATCACAAGTTTTGACGCTTTTAAAGTTTACAAGGATATTCAGCATTTTCAAGAAGCTATTGTCTTTAAAAACGAACTGTTGAAGACAATTTTTAAATCTTCAAATCAAGTATTTGATCATCCCTTAACCATAAGTCAGATTTCTTTTGAAACTAAAAAACCGGTTGAGAACCATATGATTATGTGTGGTGATTCCGCGGGCATGATTCATCCACTTTGTGGTAACGGAATGGGAATGGCCATACGCAGTGCAAAGTTAGCTTCAGATGTTATGATTGAATATTTAAATCAGAACATTCCAACGCGTGAAAAGCTTGAAAGCGCATATATAAAGTCATGGAAAAAAAATTTCAAATTAAGGCTCAGTGTTGGACACATCATTGCATATTTATTTAGACAAGATTGGTTGGCGCCAAAATTACTCGTACTTTTAAGAGGGTTACCATTTTTAGTGCCACAAATTATTAGGATGACACATGGAAAACCTATTAAAGTAAAGTGAGTTTATTCATCGATACTACATATAGAAGTAATGCTACTGAGATTATGGACGATTTTTCCATAAAAGGAGAATTGTTGCGCGATACTCTCGATAAACTGGGAAAAATAAATAAATGGCTTGGCGGAAATAATGTTACTATTAATGGCGTAGAACAATTATTAAAAGATCAAGATAAATCTAAAACCTATACGATTATTGATTTGGGCTGTGGACATGGTGATATGTTGCGGTTAGTTGCGGATTTTGGAAGAAAACAAGGGTTTAAGTTTAAGCTTATAGGTATAGATGCGAATGAAGATGCTGTTGCTTACGCACAAGAATTGTCAAATGATTATGCAGCATTGAGTTTTCAAAAACTTGATATTTTTTCTGAGGAATTCAAAGATTTAAAATATGATATCGCCTTATCGACATTGTTTTTACATCATTTTAAAGAAAATGAAATTGAGCATATGTTAAAGCAGTTAGCATCAAATGCCAATATAGGTATAGTGATTAATGACTTGCATCGCAGTACATTGGCTTATGGATTATTTAAGTTGTTAGGATTATTTATCTCTAATGACATGATTGTGCAAGATGGATTAACGTCTATTTTAAGATCATTTAAAAGAAATGAATTAGAAAGCCACTCAGATCAACTGCAACTAAAATCACAAATTCATTGGAAATGGGCATTTCGCTACCAATGGCTAATAAGAACTTAAATGGCTGTAAGAATTACATCGGTTGCAAAGCAACTACCAAAATATACCCGTAAAACAAAGGATATTTTACCATATGTTGAACTCTGGTTAGAAGGGCAAGACGAACGTTTTAGGCGCAAAGTTTTAAAAATCTTTGAAAATGCAGCGGTTGATAAAAGGTATTCTATTATGGACGCAGAAGATGTTTTTTTAAAGACATCTTTTGAAGAAAAAAATGACATTTACGCACGCGAATGTGTAAAACTTGCAGAGCAAAGTTTGGTTAAAGCCTTAGATAAAGCCAAATTACAACCAGCAGATATTGACTATATTATTACCGTTTCTTGTACAGGGATTATGATTCCGTCTTTAGACGCCTTTTTAATTAATAGTTTAAAGATGCGACGAGATATTGTGCGCTTACCGGTTACTGAAATGGGTTGTGCTGCCGGAGTTTCGGGGATTTTATACGCAAAGAATTTTTTAAAATCCAACCCCAATAAACGCGCTGCAGTAGTAGCTGTAGAATCACCAACAGCTACGTTTCAATTAGACGATTACTCCATGGTTAATATTGTGAGTGCAGCAATTTTTGGTGATGGTTGCGCTAGTGTAATTCTATCCTCTTACGAAGATGAAGAAGGTCCTGAAATTTTAGATGAAGCTATGTATCATTTTTACGATGCTGCACATATGATGGGATTTAAACTGCGAAATACAGGTCTTCAAATGGTATTAGATCAATCCGTGCCTCAAACCATTGCAGATCATTTCCCTAAAATCATTCATCCGTTTTTAGAGCAAAATAATTTAACCATTGCAGAGATTGACCATTTGGTGTTTCATCCTGGTGGCAAAAAAATTGTACAAACTGTCGAAGAACTATTTGGTGATTTAGGTAAAAACATTGACGACACAAAAGAGGTGTTACGCCTCTATGGTAATATGAGTAGCGCGACTGTTCTTTATGTTTTAGAACGATTTATGGATAGAGATTTACCAAAAGGTGACAAAGGGATAATGCTCAGTTTTGGGCCTGGTTTTTCGGCACAACGTATCTTATTAGAATGGTGACAAAATTAATGTTTTGTCATGCTGAACTTGTTTCAGCATCTCACTAATACAAAGAAGAATGATTAAAGAATTTAAACATAGAAATGAATGGGCACTTATTTTAGGTGGAAGTAGTGGTTTAGGTCTTGCTACAGCTAAAAAATTGGCTAAGCACGGTCTAAATATTTGCATTGTACATCGTAATTCTAGAATGCAACAAGAAGCTATTTTAAGAGAATTTGAAATCATTAAGAAAGAAGGTGTAGAATTCAAGTCATTTAACAGTGATGCCTTTAAACCTGAAAAGCGGAATGAGATAATTGATACATTAAAATTGTCTTTGGGTAAGGAAAATAAAATTAAATCCTTGGTACATAGTGTGGCAAAGGGAAATTTAAAACCTATGGTGTCAGATGAAAATAATGAACTTAAACATGATGATTTTGCACTAACGATTCAAGCAATGGGCATCAGTTTATATGATTGGTTTAAGTCAATTTTTGATGCTGATCTTTTTGCGTCAGATGCACGTGTCATTAGCTTTACGAGTGAAGGCAATACAAAAGCATGGCAAAACTATGCTGCTGTTTCTGCAGCAAAGGTTACGCTTGAGGCCATTACAAGAAATATTGCACTTGAGTTTGCCGCACACGGCATAAAAGCCAATTGCATACAAGCTGGTGTGACTGATACTGCATCATTACGAATGATTCCAGGTAACGAACAGATTATAAATCACACATTAAAACGAAATCCTTATAAACGTCTCACCACGCCCGAAGACGTAGCTAATGCGGTGTATTTATTAACTAAGGATGAAGCCTCTTGGATTACAGGAACTATCATTCCTGTTGATGGAGGTGAACATTTAAGATGAGAACATGATTAAAACTGACAATTTTGAAAAAGTTGAGGTTAACTCATCACGTGAGCTTAGAAATTGGTTATCAGTGCATTATAATCAAACCGAAAGTGTTTGGTTGGTTACCTATAAAAAAGACACACCTGAAAAGTATGTGTCAACTTCTGAAATATTGGATGAATTACTTTGCTTTGGTTGGATTGATGGTATTAGAAGAAAGCTAGATGATGACAAAACTATGCAGTTAATTTCAAAACGAAAGGCACAACATTGGGCTAAAACTTACAAAGACAGAGCTGAAAAACTCATTTCAGAAAATCGTATGGCACCTTCTGGTTACAAGAGTATTAAGGCTTCAAAAGAGAATGGAATGTGGGATTTTATGAATGATGTAGACATGCTCATAAAACCAGACGATTTAGAAAAGGAATTGTCAGAACAACCTGAGGCACTGGCTTTTTTTGATGCTATAAACGATTCAAGTAAGCGTTTTGTGTTGAGATGGATTAAATTGGCAAAGACAGACAAGACTAGAAAAAATCGAATTAAAAAAATTGTTCAATTATCCGCTAAAGGAGAAAAACTAAAAGGCAGTTAAACGGCAAATATGGAAATTTCAAAAATTATTAAACTATTACCATATGAAGCTCCGTTTCTTTTTGTTGACGAGATTGTTACGATTACTGAAGCTGGTGTTAAGGGAAGCTATACTTTCGATGAAGAGGCCTTTTTTTATAAAGGGCATTTTAAAAATAACCCAATTACGCCTGGTGTTATTTTAACGGAATGTATGGCCCAGATCGGATTAGTATGTTTAGGTATTTATTTATTGGCAAATGAATTAGATAGTTCTAAACAACCACAAATAGCTTTAACAGCAAATCAAATAGATTTTTACTTACCTGTTTTACCAGGTGAAAAAGTAGTTGTAGTATCTGAAAAAGAGGTGTTTCGGTTTAACAAGTTAAAATGTAAAGTAAAAATGTTCAATAGTAAAGATGAGCTAGTTGCTAGAGGATTAATTTCAGGAATGTTGAAAATATGACGAATCGCGTAGTTATTACAGGTCTTGGTGTTGTAGCACCAAATGGTGTGGGATTAGAGGCTTTTACAAAAGCGCTTAAAGATGGCGTCTCTGGTATTACGTTTCATCAAGATCTTAATGATTTGAATTTCTCATGTCAGATTGGTGGAATCCCTCAAATTTCAGACGAATTAAAATCAAAATATTTTACAAATCTACAATTACGAGGCTTTAATAGTTCTGGTATTCTTTATGGTTGTATGGCAGGTGTTGATGCATGGAAAGACGCAGGTTTTGATGTCAATGAAAAATCAGAATTAGATTATGATACAGGACTCATTTTCGGAACTGGAACTTCAGGTGTAGAAAAGTTTCGAGAGGCCATTTACAAACTAGACGAAGGTAATGTAAGACGCTTAGGAAGTACAGTGGTATTACAAACCATGGCTAGTGGAGTTAGTGCATATCTAAGCGGAATGCTAGGTTTGGGGAATCAGGTAACTACAAATTCATCAGCATGCACAACAGGGACAGAAGCTTTACTATTGGGCTTTGATAGAATACAGAACGGTAAAGCTAAACGAATGTTAGTTGGAAGTTGTAGTGATCATGGCCCTTATGTTTGGGGAGGATTTGATGCTATGCGTGTAATGACATACAAACACAATGCAACACCACAAGAAGGTTCTCGCCCAATGAGTGAAACCGCATCTGGTTTTGTGCCCGGTAGCGGAGCTGGTGCTATTGTAATTGAGTCCTTAGAAAGTGCCTTAGAAAGAGGAGCTAAAATATATGCTGAAGTTTTAGGCGGCGAAGTCAATTCCGGAGGTCAACGCAATGGTGGTACTTTAACAGCGCCTAATCCAGAAGCTGTAAAACGATGTATTTCAGTAGCATTGGAAAATGCTAATGTAAAAAACACTGAAGTAGATGTGATAAATGGTCATCTTACAGCGACTAGTAAAGATGCTTTGGAAATCCAAAATTGGAGTGAAGCCTTAAATCGAAGAGGTCAAGACTTTCCATACATAAATTCAACCAAGTCTTTAGTAGGCCATTGTCTTGCTGCCGCTGGTGCTATAGAGTGTGTTGCTAGTGTTATTCAGCTAAATGAACAGTTCATAGCACCAAACAAAAATTGTGAGGACTTACATCCTGAAATTCAAAAACTTGTAGACCGCAAAAGAATACCACAAAAAGAATATGTGTATAACTTTGATGTACTGGCTAAAGCTAGCTTTGGCTTTGGTGATGTTAATGCTTGTGTTTTATTTAAGAGATTTAAGGAATAATCCCAGTGAAATTTTAGATTATAGATTTTTGCTCAAATAAAGATAGATATGCTTCTACCGAGTAACGGTTAAAATAAATCCAGTACTATGTAAATTATTTATTTCAATATTATGTAGCTCGTCCTTATTGAGGTATTTCCTTAGTTTACTAATATAGACATTCATGCTCTGTTTAGTGAAATAGTCATCATTTTTCCAGATTTTCATCATTGCTTCAGTATGCGAAAGAACTTGGTCCTTTTTCTCGCAAAGTAATCTTAATAATTCTGCTTCTTTTGGACTTAAATTAGTTACTTCACCATTTAATTCTAATGACCTTCTACCAAAATCAAAGTTAAAATTACCAATCTTAAACTGAGCCGCAGAAGAGGGTTTCGTATTTTTAGCTCTCGGTAAAAGAATATTCAATTTTAAAAGTAAAATTTCAGGATCAAAAGGTTTAATTAAATAATCTAATGCTCCCAAGTTATAACCTTTAACCTGATCTTCTTTAAGTGCTTTAGCAGTTAAAAAGATAAATGGAAAATCATTATTAATTTTTAGAATTCGTTCAGCTAAGTTAAATCCGTCTACAAGTGGCATCATTATATCGAAAATACCAATGTCAAACTTTTTTTTCGAAAACATTTCAAAAGCATCTTCACCATCAGTACAAAGTTCAACTTGATAACTATTCATCTCTAAAAATATCTTTAGCATCATACCAAAGTTGGTATCATCCTCTGCTATTAATACATTAAATTTCTTATCCTTCATATCGTTGGTAATAATATTGTAAACGTACTTCCTTCATTTGGACTACTTTTTAAATGAATTTTTCCGTTATGAGCTTCTACTATAGATTTGACATAGTTTAATCCTAATCCAAACCCTTTAATTTTATGTAAATTTCCCGTAGGAACACGATAAAACTGATCGAAAATGTACTTTTGATCTAAGGCGCTTATACCAATGCCATTATCTGTGATTCTTAAAACAACGTATTCTCCTTTATTAGAGGTTTGAATATGAATAACCTTATTATTACTAGAGTATTTTATAGCATTATCAAGTAAATTAGACACTAAGTTTAATAGATGAAAGGCATCACCATTTAATATATAATTTGCAGCAAAAAGCTCTGATGACATTGTATCGTTATCCCCTAATTTTGACCTATTATTATTGATAGATTCTTCTATAATTTCATGAAAATCTAATTCTTCTTTCTTTAATTGATAAGCTTTATTATTAAGTACTGCGGCTTTTAATACTTGTTCTACTTGTCCATTTAATCGCTCATTTTCCGTTTTAATAACCTTGGTAAATTGCTTAATAGCCTTAGGGTTTTTTACAACATCATCATTTTCAATATTTGCAAGCGCAAAGTTTATTGTTGCAATTGGTGTTTTAAATTCGTGCGTGACGTTATTGATAAAATCAATCTTCATTTTAGAAAACTGTTTGTGTTTAAAAAGCATTCGCGCCGCAAAACCAAAACATACAAAGGAAATTAAGACGAGACCTGTTGATGAAATAATAGAGCTTAATAACTCTTTTCTTAGCACCGCTTTATATTGCGGAAAATACAACTTTAATGTCTCATTATCAGTAAATGGATAGCTGTATGAAGTCTCTGAATATTTTGAGGAATTGGAGATATTAGTTGCATAGCCATATTGCTGTAATGAGGTATTATAAAATGCAATTTCAACTTCTGTATCTATGCCATTATCATAAAGTTTATTTCTAATTAAAGAATCTAATGGGAATATTTCTGCAACACTTTCAGTATGATCTTCACAGTCCGCGCAATATTGAATACTTCTTAAAACATAAAACTCTTTAAGCCGCTTATTTTCTTTACGTCTGGTTTCTTCTAATTCTTTTTGAAATTTTAAAAATTGGGTTTTTCTGATTTTTGGTAAAAGCGTATCAGGTGTAAAATCTAATAAAGGATAAGGTTGTGCACTTTGAGCGATAAGGACACTAAAGGTACTGTCTATATTTGTGTACATAGAATTGTAACTTTCCTTATCTTCTGTATTTGAGGTATGGCTATTCCATAAACCATATACACCTCCTACTTCTCTAATAGCTTGCTCTACATCATTTTTAAAATTCTCTTTGTTCTTCTGATATTGTTTTTCTACCGTACTAATTTGTAAACCAAGCATTAGACCAGCCGGTAAAGCAATGAGTACTATAATTATATAGTAAACAGATTTTTTCATACTTAAATATATATAAGAATCTAAGATTAACTCAATCCTTTAAGGTTTCTTTTAGCTTTTTAAGTTTTCCTTTAGTTTATAGTATCTGAAACGAATACATCTAAATAAAATTTAAGTTTTAATTAAATCAATTTTGAACTTTCATTAATTAACAGATGATTGAAATAGGCGTCTCTTTGTTGTGTTAACACATGTAAGTCTAATCAAACTTAGTTTGAAAGATATAAATCTTAAAAATCATTTAATAAGCACATGAAAAAAAAGCTAATCACAGTCTTACTTGCTATTCTTCTTTTTCTCATAGGTGGTTATATAGGGTTTTATGTTTTACCAAACTATTTTTAAAACATTCAATCATGGAAAAACTAAAATTAATATGCATTCAATTGCTAATTTTCACATCATTTATTTCAATAGCTCAAAACAAAATTGAGATTAATAAAGCAGACGATTTACCAAGACGTTCTGTAACGCTTAATGGTACAGCTGTTGATATCGTTAACGATAATGAACAATTACTGAGGCTAACAAATGACCTCATTAAAAATTTAGAGGAGGATTTAGATAAATACCAAATTAATGACAAAGCTTCATTAAAGAGCTATTATATCAGCCTAGCTACATGTTACATGTATAAAAAAGATATTGAAAAAGCCATAAACCTTATTAATAAAGCGCGTGATTTAGAAGATAAAGAAGGATCAAAGCTAACCATGGGTCTTTTTATAAAATCTTTTAATAGTGCATATAATCAAAATAAAGATATAACCTCAGATCAATTTAAGGATGTATTTACAAAATCATATACTGACGCATGGGAGAAATTGCCATATGAGAAGATAAAGGATGAACTCGAATCGCAAAGGGGAAGCTTAAGTATTTTTAATCCTAATTTAATAACATCAAGTTTAGAAAGTCAAATTCAGCCTTATTTAGACAATAACAACAATGTGGTTCCAGAAGGTTTAGTACTTAGTTTTATTGGGATAAGACTAGAATTAGATTATAGATCTAAATTGGTTCCGAGCATGCTAAATGTTGTGAACACTATTTATGAGGCTAATAAATCTAATGTTGTTAAAAATGACATTTGGTTAGATAGAGATGTGTCTTTAAACAACATAAAAGAAGGAAAACCTGTAGTGGTTGCTGTTTGGGATAGTGGTACAGACGTGAGTGTTTTTCCTGAAGCGCTTTTACATAAAGATAAAGACGGTAAAAATGGTATAGGCTACGATCTTATAAAATATAAGAATGACGACTTACTCTTAGATGATCCAAACGGAAAAATCAAATCTGACATTAGTCGTCTACAGGTACTAACTAAAGGATTTATGGACCTTCAGGCCTCTATAGAAAGTCCAGAAGTTATGGAGGTGCGTAAAACTATGGCCTCTTTAAAGCCAGAAGAAGCACAAGCATTTCAAGAAGAATTAGGGTTTTATGGAAATTATGCACACGGTACTCATGTTGCAGGTATTGCTATGAAAGATAATCCGTTTGCGCGATTATTGGTTGTTAGAATGGGATTTGATTACCGTTCTCAGCCACCCGCACATACGTTAGACCAAGCAAAGTTTCAAGCAGATATGTATAAAGACATTGTGGCATACTTAAAATTTAATAAAGTTAGAGTGGTAAACATGAGCTGGAGATATGGTGTTGCTGCATATGAAGGTTTGTTGGCATTAAATGGGGTTGGAAAAGATGAAGAAGACAGGAAGAAAATGGCAAGAAAAATGTTTGAAATTGAAAAGAAAGCTCTGTACAATGCTTTTAAATCTGCACCAGAAATCTTATTTATTTGCGGAGCTGGGAATGAGAATAATGCTGCTGAGTTTGTTGAGTATATTCCTGCATCGTTTCATGACTTGCCAAACCTAATTACCATCGGCGCTGTTGATAATGAAGGTAAGAAAACAAGCTTTACAACTGAAGGTAAAGGCATTAATATATATGCTAATGGTTTTGAAATAGAGAGTTATGTTCCTGGTGGTGCAAAGGTTAAATTCTCTGGTACCTCAATGGCTTCACCTAATGTCGCTAATCTGGCAGCCAAAATATTAGCCCTAAAACCTAATCTAACACCAGAAGAAGTAATTAAATTAATTGAAAAAGGATCAGATCCTTTACCAGAAGATGCTAACTTATTGCTTTTAAATCCTAGGAAAAGTCTACAATTAATTGACCCTTCAATTGGATCAAAATCAGTCTCTAAGTTGAGTTTACTAAAAAGATGGAAACCAGATACTAATACTGCCAAGCTCATGGCTCAGGATTATTTAGAGCAGGTAAAATCACAAAGTCCAGAACAAGCTAAAGCTATGGAAGCCCAAAAAGGTGTATTAGAACAAATGTTTGCACAAATTATTTTTGAATACAAGGCAGATGGTAGTTTAGATGTAAATATTCCAAATTCGCCAAAGCAGGTTGGTACATGGAAGTTAAGTGAGGATAATAAGATGATTACTACCCAAATGGCAGGGCAATCAGAAAATGAATCTATAGAAATTTTATCAGAGAATGAGCTTCACACGATCTCTTCAAAGGGAAAAAAGTATAAGTATATAGCCCAATAGTTTATTACATGTAGATGAAACCAGATAAGAGAATACTTGTCTGGTTTAATTTCTGATATTTAGAAATATGTCACAAGACATTAAAAATTTTGAAAAGTGAATACAAAAAAACAAAACATACTAAAACTTGTTGTATTGGCAATATCACTATTAATCCTAGTAGAATTCTTTATAGGTGTATTCACTTGGAATGAGCATTGGTGGATACTTACAGCATGGTTTTTACCTTTTTTAGGCGGTATGTATTACTTGAAGGAAAACAAAACTGACAATGCGAATTAACACTATTAACTATGAAAACATATTTTTTAAACTTAGCCCTAATACTTTTTACATTATCAACCTTACAAGCTCAAGATTATGTTTGGGAAAAATTAGAAACCGAACCATATCGCGGTAAGCAAGATGATATAGATTTTATAAATAAAGATATCGGTTGGTATATTAATGGTCACGGAAAAATCTTTAACACCAAAGACGGTGGAATAACCTGGACAAAGCAATTAGAACAGCAAGGCACATTCTTTAGAACTGTAGAGTTTATAGATGAAAATGTGGGATTTGCAGGTACTGTTGGTACAGACTACTTTCCAAATGTCACAGACACTATACCACTGTATGGCACAAAAGATGGCGGAAAAACCTGGAAGCCTATCAATTATTCAGGACCTTATGTCAAAGGACTTTGTGCAATGGATGTTGTTAAAGAGGAGTATGTCAATCACGGAAAGTTAGACTATAAATATCATATTTATGCTGTTGGTCGTGTTGGCAGTCCGGCAAACTTTATGGTATCTCATGACAGTGGTGAAACTTGGGAATCAAAATCTATGAACGAGGAGTGTAAAATGTTGTTTGATATAAAAATGTTTAATAAAAATATTGGTTTTGCTTGTGCTGCAAGCAGTGAAGATATTACCAAAGCTAATGCCGTAATTTTAAAAACCACCGATGGCGGCGAGACATGGAAAAAGGTTTACCAATCTATCAGACCATATGAGTTAACGTGGAAAGCATCTTTTCCGTCAGAAAAAGTGGGTTACGTTACCATACAATCATACAATCCAGATCCTAATGTTAAGCAACAGCGTGTCGCTAAAACCATTGATGGTGGTGAAACATGGACCGAAATTAACTTAGTAGAAGACCACCAAGCCCGACAATTTGGCGTTGGTTTTATTACTGAAAATCATGGTTATGTTGGTACAGTACATTCAGGTTACGAAACCAGGGATGGTGGAGAAACCTGGACACCAGTAGATATGGGTATGGCGTGCAACAAAATAAAGATCTATAATAATGATGAGCATATTTATGGTTATGCCATTGGTGTAAACGTATTAAAGTTAAACACCTCAAAATAAGATCATATGAAAAGTACATTAATTGAGTTGTTTCAATATTTAAAACGACCTCATGTTATAAAAAATATTGAAAAACCGATAAAAAGCAATTTAGTAAAACTGTTTTACTTATTTCTGTTTACCTATGTATTAAAAGTGACATGGTTGCTTACCATAAACTCGTACATAAGAGAGAAATACGCTGTAGAACGGAGTGAAATTGCAGACACTGAACAGCAATCTTTATGGGTCTTTTTTTTATTAGCAGTTATTGTATATCCTGTTGTAGAGGAATTTATATTTAGATATCATCTAAAGGCTAAAAAAATCATATCACTCATTATAATTTGTCTCATTACCATGTTAAGCGGTTATTGGTTGGTTAAAGGATTTAATTTGCCATCGCTATTAATAAAACGGATAGTTTTAATTGCTGCATCTATTATTCCTGCAGCCCTAATAATTTTTATTTACATTAAAAAACTGAAAACAAAACAATTAGATACTTTCTACGATAAATGGTTTTTTATACCATTTTACATGTCAGTTTTCGCTTTTGCTTTAGTTCATGCTTTTAACTTCGAGGTTTCAGGAAGTGCATTTTTAATAATTCCGTTCATCATACCCATGCTAATTTCAGGGATGGTACTTGGTTATGCCAGAATAAAATATGGCATGTGGGCTAATATAGCCTTACATGTGGGCTTTAACTTGAGCACATTTATTTTAGATAAAGTATTTGGCATTTAAGTTGTACCATTTTTAGAAATAATAAGGCTAGTGTTTAAGAATAGATTTGTTTTGGCCACTTATGGAAATAGGTACTAAAGCAAAGTAAGCTTAGGTTTTTACCAAATAACGGCTTGTGTTTTATTTAAGCGATTTATAGCGTAACTTTGTTTTATATCAAATTGCCATGAATAATAACGAACTAATTGCTAAGTTAAAACCAATTATTGCACCTTACATTCAAGATGAGGACGCTTTTAAAAATCTTTCAGAAGACACAGATTTTGTGAAAGACCTAAAGATTAACTCTGCCAACTTGGTGGATATTATCTTAGATATAGAAGACGAATTTGATATACTTCTCGAGAATGAAGATATGGAACAAATGCTTGATGTTAAATCTGCAATGGCAATTGTGACTTCAAAATTAAATAAGTAATGCTTGGTAATGATATTGTAGATGTTGAGTTGGCTAATATACAGTCTAATTGGAGGCGACCTAGATATTTAGATAAACTCTTTACAACTGAAGAACATAACTACATAAAATCATCCTCTAACGCTTCAACCATGGTTTGGACATTGTGGAGTATGAAAGAAGCAGCATATAAGCTCTATACACAATTACGTCCTAGTCGATTTTATAACCCAAAATCTTTCGTTTGTCATCTAAAAGACCATAATGAAGTAATCTATAAAGACTTTCATTGTTATGTAAATACTGAAATTACTTCTAATTACATTTTATCAGAAGCAAGTTTTGAATGCTCTGAGATAAGTTCAAAAATTATACAATTTGAAATTCATGTAAGCCAGAATCAAAGTGAATTTTTACAAGAGCAACTTTTCAAGGTTTTAAATGATGTACTTCAGATTGACAAAAAGGGGTTCATCTTCCAAAAGGATTGCTTCGGAATACCTAAGGTAACCTTTGACAACAAAGAAATTAATGTGAGTTTATCTCATCATGGCAGATTTGGAGCTATAGCATATTCATAAGTATGGAAAGACTAAAATCACTCATACAGTTCATAATAAATTTTAGGATACTAATAATAGCTGTGCTTTCTATTTTAATGGGATTTTCTGCTTACCAAACACTAACCAAGTTAAGTGTGGATAATTCATTAGGTATATGGTTTTTAGAGGATGACCCAAGTTACAAGGCGTATATTGATTTTCAAGAAAATTTTGGTTCTGATGAAATATTCATTGTCATGCTACCTGTTGATAATGCTATTGGGGAAACCGAAATCAACACCTTAAAATCGTTACATCAAGACATTGACAACTTGCCTTATGTGAAGACTACTTTTAGCGTTGCTAAGGCAAAATATCCCATTTATGGAAATGATAAAATTGTTTTCAGGGATTTATATAGTCCAAAACGAAGTGAGAAAGGGTTGAAAAATTTATTTGCTAAGTTACCTAAAGTGACTTCTCAGTTAGTATCTAAGGATTATAAAAGTCAGTTTTTATATATCCAAATGAATCCCACTCCAACAATTGAAGAGAACCGTCAGGATATTGAAGGGGAGATACGTTCTATCATTGAAACAAAATATACCAACTACTATATTACAGGTCCGCCAGTACTTAACGAGGCTTATAGTAAAGGTATTTATAAAGAAAGCTTGGTGTTTGGTGTACTTACAGTATTGGTAATCACCTTAATGCTACTCTTTTTATTACCAAGTAAACGCTATCTAATTGTTGCGCTATTGTCTGTTGCTGTCCCAGTAACTTTATTGTTTGGGCTGATTACAAGTTTAGGTTATGCGCTAAATATGATATCGATGCTCATCCCAACCATACTCATGGTATATAGTGTCAGTGATGCAGTACATGTTATAAATATATATCATAAAGAAGGACTTAAGAATAAAGGTTTATCCAAAGCTGAGCTTTTGGCCATGACCGTCATTAAGAGTTTTACACCTTGTTTTTACACTACTTTAACCACGTTTGTAGGTTATTTTGCGCTATACCTTTCACCACTTCCTGCTTTTAAAAATATGGGCGTTTTCACCTGTATAGGTTTGCTCATAAGTTTCATTTTGGTTTATGTCATTACTATTATTGGATTTAGCTTTATGAATCTTAAGTTTGAGAAAGCAGAACCACTATTAAGGTTAAAATGGATCAGTCAAACCGGAGCTATAAATTGGCTTAATAGTTTCACTACACAATACAAAAACTCAATAATCCTTGGATTTACAGCTGTCTTACTTTTTGGGATGTATTCTGTTTTTAAGGTTAAAATAGATACAAATTCTCGAGATTTACTAGCTGAAGGTATTGCAAAACAAGATTTAAGAACTGTTGAGGTAGAGCTTGGCGGAAGCAATCGTTTACAGCTTAATATCAGTGCAAAAAAAGAACAGACTGTTCTAAATAAAGACGTCATTAAACAGTTTGAAGCTTTTCAGAAGAAGCTAGAAGCCAATTCATTTATTTCCAATCCTGTATCCGTTGTTAATTTCAAAGCCTTCTTAGAGAAACGAACTCCTGTTTTATTTCAGTCGAACTTAAATACAGACAAGATAAAAAACACCTTAGCTCAAATAGATAATGAGGAGAACAATTTCTTTAAATTATTCTCTGAAGATTTGCGTACTGCAGGATTTACGCTTACCCTCAGCGAAATGAAAACCTCAGAATTAGAACAGGTTTTAGAAGATATAGAGTTGGCTTTTCAATCAACAGTTGACACGAAGCAATACCAATTAAAAATAAATGGTTTCGCGGTTGTGTTTTCTCAACTCAATAATTTTATATTAGAAACCCAGTTTAAATCCTTTTTTGCGGCATTTTTTGTGGCATTTTTGTGTCTATTAATTTTCATAAAGCGAATAAAGACGACGATTCTGGTATTAATTCCTAATATATTGCCATTGGCGTTGTTAGCAATATTAATGAGTTTATTAGACATTCCTTTAGATGTCTCTACGGCCATGATTACGCCAATTATGTTGGGTATTGCAATGGACGACACCATTCATTTAGTATATAAATATAGACGTAGCAAAACCATATCAGGTTCGCCAGAAGAACGCATGGATAAAGCTATGCAATATACAGGTAGCGCATTATTTTCAACAACTATTGCTTTGGTTGGCGGTTTTTTAATAATAGCCTATAGTGCAACACCATCAGTTAGTGATTTTGGTATTTTATGTGCGGTAACAGTGGCGATTGCCTTAATAACAGATATTTTTTATTTACCCGCGCTTTTGAAGAAGTTTGATAAATAGTTTTAGAACACTATTTTAAATGATATTTCTATGCCAGTTGCAATGTAACTGTTATGCTCAATAAATACAGAATTACCGTTGTAAATGGCTTCAGCCATCCAATTATTCCCATTAAAATAAGATTGTTTAACAATGGCTTTTAAATCGGATTGATTTACTATTTGAAGTTGATGCGCATAGTAGAGTTGACTATTAATTATAGAATATTCGCCAAAAAAAGATGCAATTAGTGGTAGTTTCGGATTTTTAAAAAGTGCTTGAGGAGTGTCTTTTGCAATTATTTTTTTATCATGAATAACAATCATATTATCCGCAAATCCTAGCACGTCATTTTTATCGTGAGTTGCAACAATACATGTTATTTTCCGTTCTTTGAGATACCTGAAAATGTTTCTTCTGAGCGATTGTTTTTTAAAGTTGTCAATATGACTAAATGGCTCATCAAGTAATAATATTTCGGGTTCTTTGGCTAATGCTCTCGCAAGTGCCACGCGCTGTTTCTGTCCGCCACTGAGATTTTTTACTTTTACAGTTGCGAAGGCTTCTAGTTGTACAACTTTAATGAGTTCTTCTGTACGTTTTTTCTTTTCCTCAGGATAAAATCGGGATAAGTATTTACCAATATTTTCTTCGACCGTAATGTATGGCATCAAATCAAATTCTTGAGTGACATGTTTTATAAAATCATAGCCTACTACAAGATTAAATTTTGGCCCTAGAATTTTGGTGTCTTTCCAAATTATTTCTCCATCTTCAACATCATATTCACCATATATCAGTTGGAGTAATGTACTTTTTCCAGATCCGCTTTCTCCTATAATTGCAAGGTTTTCACCAATACTAACATTGAAGTTCAATCCGCTTAAAACAGCTGTTTCAGAATATTTAAAGGAAAGATTTTTTACTTGAAGCATGGTGCAAAAATACCACAAAAAAACCGCTTGATTTCTCAAACGGTTTTTAAAGTTCCTGTATAAATTAGTCTATTCTTTAATGAACTTGCGTGTTATACTTCTACCTTCATTTTCAATTCTTAAGAAATAGACTCCGTTTTGTAATGTTGACACATCTACTTGATTTGTCATTAATCTTTGGTTTAGTACTTTTTTACCAGTAACATCAAATACAGTGGCAATTCTTTGATTTAAATCTACCACTGTTGAGATAGTTAATATATCTTTTGCTGGGTTAGGAAATATACTAATATCTGTTAAAGACTGATCTTCTAAACTAAGTGGAAATGTACCTTCAACAATGTTATGTGTGGTATTAATAGTAGGGTTAGGAACTACGTCAATAACACCAGAAGGCCAATAAATTCTTAGTTCACTAATAGAAGTTTCAGTTCCAATTCCGAAATGCGTAGTCAACGAACTCATAAATTCAAAACCTTCACCACTTCTTACATCTCTAATCTGTGTTCCAGCGTTTGTTGTTAATTCTACTCTTGCGCCAATACCATTAATATTACTATAATTTGGCGTGACGTGTGCCATACCAATTGTATTTATTTTAATCCAGTTATTGCTATTACCTTGGTTGTAATATATGCTTTGGTTGTAGTATGTGTCAATAAAACCGTCGTTATTTAAATCACCAAAACTTCCGTTTTTATAATCAATTTGATTAGGGTCCGCATCTTCAAAAGTCATATCACCTTTTCCGTATAATATTGTTCCGTTACTAATGATGTCTAGATAGCCGTCATTATCAATATCAAAGGCTGAACTCTCCCAACCTGTAGGAGCAGAAGACACTCCAGCGCCAGAAGTTACATCAGTAAAAACATAGTCATTAGTTGGGTCTCCATCGTCTGAGAATCCGGTATTTTCCATTAGTTTATGGTTTCCAGAACTTGCGCCAACAAAAACATCCATGTCACCATCATTGTCAAAATCACCCCAAGCAGAAGACCACGTTTGCATAGGATCAGCTAATCCAATGGCTGCAGCATTTTCGGAGTACGTGTCATCACCATTATTTGTAAGCATGATGTTTGTTCGTCTTGCTTCTGAACCACCACATTTAGACACAAAAAGATCCATGTTTCTATCGTTATTATAATCTATCCATATAGATCCATAATCACCACCTGAGGAAAAATTGCCTAGAGAATAAGGTGCGCCAGGTGTCACATCTGATTGATAAAAGTCAAAAACACCAGTACCATCATTAATAAAATACACGTTTGGTTGTACGTCATGACACACAAAGGCATCTAAATTACCATCATTATTAATATCTATGAAATTAGAACGTTGAGAGAATACATACTCTGTAGTAGATTGCTCTGTAAAGCTTAATCCGTCTGCACTTGCTCTCATGAAAGTAACACCGCTTCCAGCACCATAAAGCAAATCTGTTTTACCATTTGCATCATAATCTGCTGCTGCAATACTCCAACTTGGCGTATAGTCAGCATTTGGTGTTGATATATTCACATCAGTAAAACTCCCATCTATATTCTGCTGTTTTATGTTTATACTATTTGCCTGTACACCAACGATATCATCTAGAAAATCACCATCCATATCTACTATAGCAGTAGCATAGCTGCCACTTGTGTTTAAAGTTATAGATTGCTGCGTAAAATTAATACGTGAAGGTGCTGGAGTAGTAAAAGTAAAAGGTCCAGAATAACTCGATGTTTCTCCAGTGCAATTAGACTGTACATAAAAGTCATAACTAGTGCTTGAGCTTAATCCTGAGAGGCTATAACTAGGATTTGTTAAGTTATTTACTGCCGTACCTGAGCCTAAACTAAAGCCTGACGCACCCCATTCTAGATTCCAAGAAGTAGCAATTCCACTTTCAGTCCAGCTAAGTGTTGCCGAGTCAAACCCAATACCTGTAGCATCTAAGTTACTCGGTCCTGGGCAACTGTCACCTTCTTCGATACAAATTTCTGCAGAACCACTTTGTTGGTCTCGCCATAATACTGCATAATATGTTGCACCCGGTGTAAGACCACCAATTAAGTCTGAACTATCACCACTATCAAACGTGTTATTGAAACAAGCCAATGAATTTCCACCGCATGCATCTAATACTTCTAGTCCAATATTATCTGCACCGCCGGTAAAATTGAAATAAACAGAGCCTATCGTTGGTGCTGTAAAAGTTATAAAATAACCGTAATTACCTAAAGCGTCACAGGTCGGATTCTCGTTATTTGCATCTATATCTGCTGAAACAGCAAAATTAAATGTTGTAGGAGTAGTCGTTGAACAATCTGAAACCACTGTCATGTTAGAGGCAGTTGCACATGTTCCACCTGGAACTAGAGTCCCAAATCCAAATGGACCAATGTAATCTGAGGTATCACCACCGCCACAGTTTGATTGCACATAGAATTCATATATAACTCCTTGTTGCAGTCCTGCCAAGGTATATATGGTTGATGCAATGTCCGTAATTAATGTTCCTGTCCCTGGCGTGAAACCTGCAGTTCCGTATTCAACATTCCAAAGCATTGCGGTTCCTGTTTCTGTCCAACTTAAATCAACAGAGGTTTCAGTTGCATTTAACACATCTAAATTTATCGGGTTAGGACAAGTTGGAGTTTCAAAAAGTGTAACAACAATATTTGACCAATTGGCATTGGAGCCATTGTAGCTCTGATTAAGTACAATATCGAGATACCCATCACTAATAGGATCATATAAACCGGCTAGATCGCCATCAAAAGTTAAAGTTGTTGAAGCCGTTGAACCTGCACCTCCAGTAGTTGGCGGATCAATTGTAACAGAACCTGCAGTAGTTGTAATTGTTAAATCTGCTTCATTTGACCATGGCACACCTGATCCATTCTCCCAAGTTACAGATACCGAAAAAGCATTATAAGTACCTGTAGAAGATGCAGTAGCACCAGCTGAGTTAGCAATATCGTTAATGTTTAAGGTTACAGGTGAGCCTGCTGCGACATTAACAGGGCCAATTATAGGGTCGAAATCTAGTTGTGCATTACTAATAAATACCGCAAGAAGCGAGGCTATTAGAAAGGTAGTTTTTCTCATATGCTTAGTGTTATGTTAGTCGCAGTTTTGTAGTGAATTTATCCAATCCTCGACGAGTGCAATTCCTTCTTCATGATTAATAGTTCTGCCAAGTAAAGGCATTCTAAAAGATTCGTCTGCGGTGCTTATTCTATAGAAAAGGACGGATAAACTTGTATTATTTGGTGTTACAATATAAGAATTCGGAATGAATTGAGTTTCAGGCTCAACACAAACACCAATATTTCCAAGATTATTAGTGAGTTGATATTCAAACCTCATTGGTCTATAATTACAATGACCATCATCTGAATGACAGTGAGCACAGTTAATATCTAAATATGAACGTACACGATCTTCTAAAGGTTGTGAACTATCATCCCAAGCAATACTTGAATTAATATTATCTGGAAAGTTTGAGTTCAGATATCCAAGCTCTTTTAGTTTTATCAATTGATTGGTTAAGCCTGTATCGTAATTATAATCTTTGTTTAGATTTTGAGGCTTCGTTCCAATAGGAGTTGGGTTGTCTACCTGATTATGACAGGTGAAACATTCTGCTCTCGAAGGAACTCTATAATTGGTCGTTTTTAAATCTTCACCTTCTAACCAACTAATATTTAACGTACTAGCTTGGTTAGTAAAATATGCTTCATTTTGTTGATCATCCCAAACGTAATTTGCAAAATCCCATCCATTCACTTTTTTATACATTAAGCGAGTTTCAATGATCTTTGTGGTATTTCCGGGTTGAACAGTATTGTAGTAGAAGTTCTTAATTAGAATTGTTCCTTCTGGAAAGTCTATTGGTGAGTAGTCATTGACGTAATTTGCAGCAACACCACTTGGCATCCAAATAAATCGTTTTTTCTTAGCGTAATCTGAAAATAAAGGTGAAATGAGTTCATAAGGTACCACACCGAAAGTTGGAATTAAGTCTTTTAAATCGCCTTCAAAGAAATTATACTCTGATAGCTTTGCGTGAGGTGTATCATTTTCAAAAACACTAACAATTGATAAGGAATTAATAATGACTGATACACTTTCTGTTTTACAATTATTTTGGTCATCACAAATTGTATATTGAAAAGAATCTTCACCTATATTATTTGGATTAACCGTATAAATAATAGTATCATCACTCGGGTTTTCTGGAGTGTTATTATTTTCAATTTGGATGGTTCCTAAATCTGGGGAACTTGTGCTTAAGCTCCCATTAACTGGAATATTATTGTCGTTTGCAAAAATTGAAATTTCAATTGAAGAGTTTTGAGACATTACCACTTCATCTGGTAATGTCTCAATACCTTCAATCGTTGCATTATCATCATTACTGCTGCAAGTTGCAGTTGCAAATGTTAATACAAGTAATGAAAAAAAAATACGAGCTATTCTCATTTAATTAAAAGCGGTCAATAATAGAACAAGTAAAGCGTTAAAAACCCTACTTATCCTTTTATTTTCTCCTTTGTTTTACTCGGTAGCACATCAAAGCCCATATTGTAAAGGGTAAAGCCATAAATGTCCGCATACTGATCTATCGTTTTACTAACAGGTGTTCCGGCACCATGACCTGCATCAGTTTCAATTCTAATTAAAGTAGGATTATTACCAGATTGTTTACTTTGTAATTCGGCGGCAAACTTAAAACTATGTGCTGGTACAACTCTGTCGTCGTGATCACCAGTAGTTACCATCGTTGCAGGATAAGATACTCCTTCTTTTACATTATGCACAGGTGAATAACCTTTTAGATATTCAAACATTTCTCTGCTGTCTTCTGCTGTGCCGTAATCATAAGCCCAACCAGCACCAGCAGTAAAAGTGTGATAGCGCAACATGTCTAATACACCTACGGCAGGAATGGCTACTTTAACCAATTCTGGACGTTGTGTCATTGTGGCTCCAACCAATAAACCACCATTAGAGCCACCTCTAATTGCTAGATAATCTGATGAGGTATATTTATTTTCGATTAAATATTCTGCGGCAGCGATAAAATCATCAAATACATTTTGTTTTTGTAGCTGAGTACCTGCTTTATGCCAAGCTTTACCATATTCTCCACCACCACGCAAATTGGCTACAGCATAGATGCCTCCTTGCTCCATCCAAACAGCGTTTGCAATGCTAAAACTCGGCGTCAATGAAATATTAAATCCACCATACCCATATAATATAGTTGGGTTTTTGCCATTTAAGTCTAAACCTTTTTTATAGGTGATAATCATAGGTACTTTTGTACCGTCTTTTGAGGCATAGAATATTTGTTTGCTTTCGTATAATTCTGGGTCAAAATCTATGCTTGGTTTGCGATATAATTCTGAAGTTCCTTTTTCAATATTATACTTATAAATACTTCCAGGCGTTACGTAATTGGTAAATGAATAATAAAGATCAGCATCTTCCTTTTTAGCACCAAAACCTCCAGCACTTCCAACACCTGGCAGTTGGACTTCTCTAATTTTTTTTCCCTCATAATCAAATTGATACACTTTAGAGACTGCATCAACCATATACTCTGCAAAGAAATAACCACCACCTGTTGAAGGACTCAATACATTCTTGCTTTCTGGGATAAAATTCTCCCAATTTTCGGGTGTTGGATTGGAAGAATCTACAGTAACAATTTTTTTGTTAGGCGCATCTAAGTTAGTCACTAAATAAAGCTTTGAACCAACATTTTCAATAACGTATGTGTCAGAATCAGTATGACCTAAAATTTCAACTAATGGTGCATTAGGAACTGTTAAGTCTTTTATATATAGTTTATTGCCTGAAGTTGAAACTCTTGGAGATATAATGAGATAACGATCATCTTCAGTTACAGAACCGTAAATATAACGGTGCTTTTCCTCAGCAGTACCTCCATAAATTAAGGCATCTTCAGATTGATTAGTACCAAGTTTATGATAATAGACTTTATGTTGATCTGTCTTTGCAGAAAGCTCGCTACCTTCTGGTTTGTCATAACTTGAATAATAAAAGCCTTCATTTTTATACCAAGACATACCGCTGAATTTAATATCAACCAAGGTGTCTTCCACAATTTCTTTAGTTTCGGCATTCATCACAAGAATCTTCCTCCAGTCGCTTCCACCTTCAGAGATGGCATAGGCAAGTGTTTTACCATCTTTTGAGAAGCTCATACCTCCTAAAGAAATAGTTCCGTCTTCTTTAAAAGTGTTAGGATCTAAAAAGACCTCTGCGCTTTTTGGATCGTCACCAGTTTTATATCTGTAGATGACATACTGATTTTGTAATCCATCATTTTTATAAAAATAAGTGTAATTTCCTTCTTTGAAAGGCGCCCCTATTTTCTCATAATTCCAAAGCTTGGTTAAGCGTTCTTTTAACTCTTCGCGATAAGGAATGTTATCTAAATAGCCAAAGGTAACTTCGTTTTGAGATTTTACCCAAGCTTCGGTCTCTTCGCTACGGTCATCTTCTAGCCAACGATAAGGATCCGCAACGGTTTCTCCAAAGTATGTGTTGCTAGTATCAACTTTTTTAGTTTCGGGATAGTTTACTGTAATTGGTTTCACTTTTTCAGTTTCATTTTTACAAGAAACAAAAATACTTAGTGTTACAGCACAAAGAAGTAGTTTTCTCATTGTTTTTTTGATTAGATGTTTCCTCCAAATATATGAAATTGTCTTTTCAGAATCTGTTAAAGAATGTTATGTTACCAAATAATATCAATGGGATTCTATTAACTATCTAGTCTATCCATTTTCTGATTTTTCTCAGAAGTAACAAGTTTATTATGAAATCAGTCAATTTAAGACCAAGTATTTCAGCAAGTCTTAATCTTAATTTTGATTTAAATGGATACCAAGAATGATTGAAGTGATGAATGGTAAAAGATGAATGCGTATTGTCAACCATTTTACCTGTTTCATTATTTTTAGGACTGAAAATTTTAGGCGGAAAGAGGAAAAATGATTTATCTCTTTGAAAAAGAGAGGTCATTTCATTATAATTTACATTATTTAATATTTCAAAGTCATAGGTTTTACCTATTCGATTTGTCATTATTTCCGGAAGAACCTTAAGATTGAGTTTTCCATTTTGAGAAACAAACGATTTGTTTTCGTAATACTTTAAGCAGTCTAAAACCCAATTTGATTCTTTTTTTGCGCCAATTACTGCGGCCTCGATATTATTATCTTGTTGATTACCTATAAAATAAGGAAGGGACAATAGCTCGTCAAATGTTTTTAAAACTTCAACATCAGTATCCAGGTAAATACCACCATAATTATAGAGCGCGTATAGTCGGATATAGTCCGAGGCAAAGGCATATTTTTTATGATCATATGCTTGTTTAGTCCAGATAGTAGAATTTATGTCAAACTTTGCTTTGTCCCAAAGTATAAATTCATAATCAGGAAGATGTTTTTTCCAAGATGCAATACATTTTTTTATTAAGGTTGGATATTCTTCTTCACTTAACCAACAATAATGTATAATTTTAGGTATCATCTTACGATGATAATAAAAAAAACTAACATTAATTAACTCTATTAGATTCTTAGGTACTTATAACCAAAGGGTCAAGCGAGTTCATTTTGAATTAAATACTCTGCAATTTGAATGGTATTAGTCGCAGCACCTTTTCTCAGGTTATCACTAACTACCCAAAGATTTAGAGTATTTGGTTGAGAGCCATCTCTACGAATTCGGCCCACAAAAACATCATCTTTACCATTGGCATACATTGGCATTGGATAAACATTAACGTCTAAATTGTCTTGTACAGTGACACCGTCAGTATCACTTAGTATTTTGCGAACTTCTGAAAGATCAAAGTCGTTATTAAACTCAATATTAACAGCTTCGCTATGCCCGCCAGCAGTTGGTATTCTAACGGCTGTAGCAGTTACAGCAATTGTCTTGTCGTCAAGAATTTTTTGAGTCTCTCTTACCAACTTCATTTCTTCTTTCGTGTATCCATTGTCTTCAAAAATATCACAATGCGGAATTGCATTTTTATGAATAGGATAGTGGTACGCCATTTCTCCTTTAACGCCGGCAATCTCGTTTTCCATCTGTCGTACAGCTTTTACACCAGTTCCAGAAACCGATTGATAAGTTGAAACTACAATACGCTTAATACTATATTTTTTATGTAATGGCGCCAAAGCCATAACCATTTGTATGGTAGAACAGTTTGGATTAGCAATGATTTTATCCTCTTTAGTTAGTTGAGAGGCATTTATTTCTGGAACAACAAGTTTTTTGGATACGTCCATTCTCCAAGCCGATGAATTATCAATTACAGTAGTGCCAACTTCAGCAAATTTAGGTGCCCATTCTAAAGATGTTCCTCCACCAGCAGAAAATAGTGCAATATCTGGTTTTGCTTCAATAGCACTAGGAATACTAATGACTTCTAATTCCTTTCCTTTGAATATCATTTTCTTACCTACAGAACGCTCTGATGCTACCAATAATAATTCATCTACAGGAAATTTACGCTCTTCTAATACCTTAAGCATTACATTTCCTACCATACCCGTTGCACCAACTACTGCTACTTTCATAATCTAAATAAATTTGGACTCCAAAATTAGCATATTAGAGATTTAGTTGAGAAATAAATGGTAAAAATTTAACGCATTCAGTATGATGTGTTAATTTACATTTAAAAAACTTCTTCTTTGGTAGCTCCATTCATCAATGTTATGATTGGGTATGAAGAATATACTTGACCTTTTAGCCTTACAGTTTGCGTATCGCCTTTTTGGTTAATGGTTTTAAGTAAAAGTAACTTGGTGTCTACATTCATGGTAATTTTTTCTTCACTCATTTCTGTTATGATTATTTTACCGACGTCTTGTGATGTTTGAATCATATTACCATTATCATCAAGATAAAATACTGTTAGATGAGTTTTAAGCTTGTTGTTTGTTGCAGACTTTTTAAAATTGAGTTCTACTTCATAAGGAAGTGCAATTTTTTCTTTTGCTCTAAAAGAGAGTTGGAATGCATTTAAGCGATAATCGTTTTTATCAAAATTAACTCTAAAGGAATAACTTATATCATTACTATAGGTTTCTTTAGCAATATTTAAGTAATGTTCATTGCAGGACGCATTGTAGTCTTTTCCATCTATTGTCATGTTAAGGGATGCTTTAGATTTAGAAGTTGTGGTTTCATCTGTTTCTATTTTCGTTCCGGTATCGCGTTCTATGTCTTCTTTGATGCTTTTATTAATTTTTTCATTGAAGTTGCACCCACTAAGTGAAATTAAGAATAATGTAAATGCTGTAAAATAGCGAAGTTTCATAATGATTTATATTTAGATAATAATTCAAAAACCCAGTGTTTTCTAATTAGTGCATTATTTTTTGCAATAGTTAACAGGTGTAAAAAGAAAAACCCAAGCAAAAGCTTGGGTTTGGTTAAAAATATGTAGCGTAGCGGTAGCTAAACGTCTATTTTTTTAATGAGTCTCTGATTTCTTGTAATAATTCAATTTCGGTTGGACCTGCTGGTGGTTCTGGAGCTGGCTCTTCCTTCTTTTTCATCTTATTCACACCTTTTACCACAAGGAACATTACAAATGCCACAATTATGAAGTCAATAACATTAGTGACAAATTCACCCGTTAATAAAGCGACTTCACCTTCTATTTTTCCTTCAGCATTGGCAACTCCTTCTTTAATAATCCATTTCACATCTTTAAAGTCGGCATTAAAAATTAATCCAATTAAAGGCGAAACTATTCCACCTGTGAATGAAGTAACAACTTGTTTAAAAGCAGCACCCATTACAAAACCAACTGCAATGTCTACAAGGTTACCCTTCATTGCAAAATCCTTAAATTCTTTTAACATAATTAGTTAGTGTTTAATTGTAAGTTGCTAAAATAAATAAAATTGAATTTTGTTAAAATTTTAACATAGCTTAATTGATGAATTTACGATTTACGCGTTGAGATATTGATGTAATAGTTTCATAAGAAATAGTTCCTGTAGCTTCAGCAACCTCTGAAGCTTTGTGTTTACCATCAAAAATAATGACTTCATCACCTTCTTCGCAATCTATATTGGTGACATTAACCATAATCATATCCATACATACATTACCTATGATAGGTGCTTTTTTTCCATTTACAAAAACAAACCCTTTTTCATTACCATAGATTCGGTTTATGCCATCTGCATGCCCTAGAGGTATGGTTGCTGTTTTCTCATAACCTTTAGCTTTGTATGCTCGGTTATAGCCAACAGTTTCTTTAGGTTCAATTTGATGCATTTGCGAGATTACAGATTTTAGACTGGCAATGGGTTTAAGGTTCTTATCTTCTGTTGCAGAATTACCAAAACCATAAAGACCAATACCACAACGTACCATATCATAATGAGCATTTGAGTAATTAATGACCCCGGAAGTGTTGCACAAATGTAACCAAGGTTGATAATGAATAAGAGATTTAAATTGGTCAGTAATTGTCTGAAAACGATTTATCTGTTGTCTTGTAAATTCTATTTCATTGGTATCTTCACTAGCCGCAAGATGTGAGAAAATAGATTTTACTATAATTGAATTCGTTTTATTCAGTTTTGAAACCACATGATTGACATCAGTTTCCCAAAATCCAAGACGATTTAAACCAGTATTAAATTTAACATGAACAGGATAATTACTTTGATTTTTTGCCTCAGCAACTTCAATAAACTCATTTAAAATTTTAGAACTGTATATACTCGGTTCAAGACAACGTCCTATTATGGTCTCAAAATTAATTGGTTGCGGATGTAAAACTAAGATAGGCGTCGTTATTCCAGCATCTCTTAGAGCTACACCTTCTTTTGTATATGCTACTGCTAAGTAATCTACATTAAGTGTTTGTAAATGCTTAGCTATCTCTATGGCATCACTGCCATAAGCAAATGCCTTAACAACGGCTAAAAATTTAGTGTTTGATTGCAGTTTAGATTTTAGGTAATTGTAATTGTGAGTTAAAGCACCTAAATCTATTTCTAAAACAGTTTCTTTTGTTTTAGGCATCTGGTTTTTTGTCTTTAGAGTTGATTTCTTCAGCGTCTTTAACTTTCATTTGTCTCACTTTATCCCTAAGCATACTTTTATAAAAAGCAGCTCTACTTAAAGGCTCATACTCATCAACTTCACCCAATAAGACAAGAGCATCACTTTTGGCTTTTCTGTAACTATAGTTTGCTAAGTTTCCTGTTTTAGTGCAAATAGCATGTACCTTAGTAACGTATTCAGCAGTTGCCATAAGATATGGCATTGGCCCGAATGGGTTTCCTTTATAGTCCATATCTAGGCCAGCTACAATAACTCTAATACCACTATTTGCTAAATCATTACATACACGTATGATTTCATCATCAAAAAACTGTGCTTCATCAATACCTACAACATCGCAGCCATCTGCTAAAATTGGAATATTAGCGGCAGCTGGCACAGGTGTAGAACGTATTTCGTTATCATCATGAGACACCACCATCTCATCATCATACCGCACATCTACTGCAGGTTTAAAAATTTCAACGCGTTGTCTAGCAAATTTGGCGCGCTTTAATCGGCGAATCAACTCTTCGGTTTTACCAGAGAACATCGATCCACAAATCACTTCAATCCACCCAAATTGTTCTTTATGATTTACCGTATTTTCAAGAAACATTTCGTAATTTTAGCACTAAAACGTAGTAATTATTCGTTTTTATAAAGGTCAATCAAAAATAGTAAAAATCAAAAGTAAAACACATGAAAAAGAAGTTAGAATCAGAATTAATAAGCATTGCTCACAGGATTCTAAAGCTTAAAGGTAAAGAAGATGTAGATCGAATGCATGAAGAGGTTTCTAAGCTTTATGAAAAGCTTACGGTTTTAAAGTTTGCACAAGAAAATTTTGAGGACCAAATGCCAACTATTGGTAACGACTCTTCTTTCTTTGACATGTTAGACGTAGCGTTTAATAATAAAGTGAGTGATAATATAGAGATAGAGAATAAAACTTATATCAATCTTGATGAGGTTGAAGATGATGGCATCTATGAGCCTGTAATGAATACCATTAAAGATATGGTTGCCCATATGCCCGAGGATGAAGATTTATCAGTAGATACACTACTACAAACAGTAGTCGAAGATGAAGCGCCAAAAACTATTGAATTTGAAAACATCACTTCTGACTTTGCTAACATTCCTGAATTTGAACCTATTGAAGATGCTCAGAAGAGAGAAGCCGAAAATGCTAAAAAATCATTGAATGATAAGTTTAAAGGCAATAGTTTAAAAATTGGACTTAATGATAAGTTGGCATTTATAAAGCATTTATTTGAAGGTAAAAGCGAAGATTATGATCGGGTGATTTCTCAAATAAATACTTTAGATACAATGTCTGATGCTAAATCTTTAATATTAGAAATGGTAAAACCAGATTATAATAATTGGCAAGGGAAAGAAGAATATGAAGAGCGTTTCTTAGAGATTGTAGAAGGTAAGTTTAACTAAGTTTCATGCTAGTAAAACGTATTATATATTGGGTTTTTACTGGAATTCTTTGCGGAATTATGCTGTTTTCGGCAACCATGTATTTCTCAAAAACAGAAATGGTAAAAGGCTTTTTTGAAGGTTTTAATTTCCCAACCTATATCGTCATTCCGTTGGCAATTTTAAAAGTATTAGGCGTTTTAATTGTCCTTTTTAGACCGAGCAAGTGGCTCACAGAATGGGTTTATGCTGGTTTTTTCTTCAATTTGGTACTTGCTACAGCAGCTCATCATTATGCTGGAGATGGTATTTTAGGTGGTTCTTTACTAGCTTTAGTTGCTGTCTTTCCCTCTTATTTTTTTGGTAAATACCTCAGAGATTAATAGTTTAGGTAAATATATCCTTGAAAGGGTTTGTCAAAACCATCAACTTCTAGGATGTAAAAATAAGTGCCTACAGGCAATCGATTTGATGTGCTTGGAAATCCCTTATTAGCTCTTCCATCCCATTCATTTTTATAATTATTGGTTTGATACACTAAAGTCCCGTAACGATTAAAAATTTTCAGATTATTTTCTTGGTAATCTTCAATACAAGGAATTATTAAAAAGTCGTTTTTAGTATCGTTATTAGGCGAAATGCCTTCAGGAATAAACAAACAATTAGAGACTTCAACTTCTGCAGTATCTTCATTGTTAGATAGGTCTCGATCTACTTCGTTTATTCCATTAAGAAGTGCAACATTTAGTAAGTCGTCAGAAGAAATAACTCTTGCTACTATTGTTAAAGTACCAGATTGGCTAGCATTTAAATTGGTAATGAGCCAAGAAAGTGTGGTGTCATCAAAAGTACCAACACTCATAGTCGCTGATATAAACTCATAGCCAGCAGGTAATTGGTCTATAATTTCAATTTCTGTACCTGTAGTTGTGCCAAGATTAGTAGCGGTAATCGTAAAAGTAACTTCGTCACCAAAGTCTACTTCGGTAGGTTCTACTGTTTTTAAAATTTCAATATCAACATTAGATGGGTCAACAATTACTGTCAATGTTGCACTTGTTTGAGATGCATCTAAATTATTTGTGTCACTGAAATTTGAAAAATTATTTAGATAAGCACCTGCATTCTCTGCGGTTACCATAACAGAAAATGTACAACTCGCCACACCATCAGGGAAAGTGAGGTCTGTAACACCAACGAAATCATCACCAATGCCTCCAATAAAATTTGCAGTACATCCATTAGCACTAATCCATGTAGGAACACCAGATAAGATGACTCCAGAAGGCAAAGTGTCTGTAAAAGAGATATCATTTTGAGTAAGATTAGAAGCGATATTAAAGATTGTAAAAATGAGTTCACTTTCTGCGCCTTCAATAATAGTATTTGGAATAAATTCTTTTTCAAGTGTTGGTGAAATTACCTGAACACTATTAATTGAAATATTGGTATCAGGTGTTAATTCCTCATTATCTGCTGCACTTGGAGCAGCTTCAGCAATGTTGTTAAATGCTCCACCATAATTTGGTGCTATAACAGGAATTGTAATTCTCACAGTAGAACCAGCATCCATCGAAGGAATAATTCCGGTAATGAAATTCCCTGTCGTGTTAAAAGATGTTGAGCAAGTTGCGTTACCAGCAATGACGTCACATGTTATGCTGCCACTGATAGTAAATGCATCATTTAGTAAATTTTCAAAAATGGTATTTGTTGCTGTAGAGCTAGTTATACTATTGCTAATGTCCACAATCCAATTAAATGTCTGCCCAGTATCAACTTGCGTAAATTCTGGATATGTTTGCACCACTAAATCAATGCATGGAGCAAAATAAGTTATAACCTCATCATTATTATTGTTGATATTGGACTCATTAAGAGTATTTACATAATTTACCCTAACAACATTTATTCCTCTAATATTATTTTGAGAACATTCTGGTTGCCAATCTACTGTAACTTCAAATGTTACGGAGCTATTAGTAGGTAATATCCAATTATCTTCTGGTAAGATTTCCCAAAATGTATCAAAAGTTCCATCTTCAGTAAGACCGTCATACACAACACCAATATTTGCATTATTAATGTTAAAGCAAGAAGCAGTTCCTGTTGTAGAAATGCACTGAACGGAAGTAAGAGATGCATTCATAGGCACAGCATTTGGTGTTGGAACAGGCATATGATCTTGTATCCTTATAGGTTCGTCAGTTGGCCCATTATTTGTTACTGTAATTTCATAAGTAATTTCTCCCCATTCTGCTGTGTTTTGAGTCGAACTTCCATTAGGAAGTTGAGGATTTGTTTGCGTTTTTGTAACTATTAAGTCATATATATCGTCAACGTCGCAAGGTTCTTGTGGAGGTAGAATAATTTGTTCAACATCTAAATTGTTATCAGGGTTTGTATCTACAAATTGAGGAGATATTAGATTAATTTCACTTTTAATACTCGTCTCTATTTGATTTGGAAATACATCACAAGGTGGCTCAATGTACTCAACTATAGTTTCTATTGTAATTGTAGAATTAACTTCGAAAATAAAATCATTAGTAAACCATAATTGACCATTTTCGGTAATGAAAAAATCAGTACAATCTGCAGCGCCTGTAGTACCAACACAATTCACGGAATTAATTTGCCATTGGGCGTTAGCATTTAGGTTTTGCATGAAAAATTGAACTTCAGCATCCAATGGACCATTATTACAAGCCGTGGTGATAAAAGTAATTTGATCACCATAATCTAGTATCACTGAAAGATCAGGATTTGTTTGAATCGTTTCAATGCAGACGTCCGTTTGTGGACAAAGGTCAGCGGTAATTAGATTAGTTGTTACAAAATTTGAAGTATTAGATGACGCATTTGAATGGTCTAAATTAATTTGAATAAAACTATTAACACTAATAGGCAACTGATTTAAAGAGCATGATGAATTATTATAGACATAGACCATTTCAAAAGTAATGCTACCACCAGAAGTGATTACGAATGCGTTGTCAAAAGAGAAAAGTATAGGTGCTTGTGGTACGAGTTCGGTATCAATTAAAAAAGTATTACTATTAGCATCAGTCAGATCTGGACAACTTGTACCATTGGTACTTTCAATACAAGTCAACGTAACAGCTTCAGCAAAAGGCAGTCCATTTTCAATTGGGGAGTCTAATACTAATCGTGTCTCAAATGACGCTAAAGGATAATCAATTACACTGTTATTAGTAATTGTAAAGTGATAGTTCACTTGGTCTCCCCAAGCACCAATTGCAGTACCAGGTGAAGGTTGTATTTGTTGATGTGTCACTGTAAAATCTATCAGTACATCTAATACATCAATAGAAATTATGGATTGGTTATTACTGGTATTTGTGTCCGTTGTGCCATTAGGTGGGTTTACTGTTCCGTTAGCAGCGATACCTCCTAAATTTGAAGGCGCCGTAACTATAACCAATAACTCAACACTAGAGTTATTGGGCATATTAGCAATTGTAGCAGTTAATACATTATCGGTAATATCAATATTTGAAATTTCGGAAGCTCCGTTTGTGTTGTTTTGAGACGCAAAGGAGTTGACGGTTAAGTCATTATCAAAGTCAATGGAAATTGAAGTATCATTAACAGAGTTTCCAGAATTAGAGACTGTTATGAGATATTGAAAATCTTGAAATATTTCTATTTGAGAAATAGAAGTGCCGCTTAAATTTTGGGCTTCAATTGCAATGGATAAATCTGTAGTTTGACTTTGCAATTGTGTGCAAACGGCAAATAAAACAAATAAACGGTAAAGTTTTCCCAGCATAAAATAGAGTGAGTATTGTTAAAGTGAACAAATTCAATACTATAACATTTAAATATATGAATTTCCTAGTAATGAAATCTATTATTTAGATACAGAATTTTCCTAATGGTTGCGTCGAGAAACTGAAAAGATTGTAAATTTGATTACATATAAACCTCATTATGAAGTTATTTCTGGTACCAACGCCAATAGGAAATTTAAAAGACATTACGTTTAGAGCAATTGAAGTTTTAAATAAAGTTGACTTGATTTTAGCTGAAGACACTAGAACTTCAGGAAAGCTTCTTAAGCATTTTGAAATCACCACTCAAATGCAAAGCCATCACATGCATAATGAGCATAAAATGGTCAACGGACTTATTAATAAATTACAGTCGGGAATGTCTATTGCATTAATAAGTGATGCTGGCACACCAGCCATTTCAGATCCTGGTTTTTTATTGGTACGTGCATGTGTTGAACATAATATTGAGATTGAGTGTTTACCTGGCGCTACAGCTTTTGTACCAGCATTAGTTAACAGTGGTTTACCAAATGACAAATTTGTATTTGAAGGTTTTTTACCAGTAAAAAAAGGACGCCAAACTCGACTAAAACTTTTAGCAGAAGAAAGCAGAACCATGGTGTTTTACGAAAGCCCGCACAAATTGGTGAAGACTTTAGGACATTTCTACGAATATTTTGGTGAAGATAGATTAGTTTCTGTGTCTAGAGAGTTGACAAAACTCTATGAAGAAACCATAAGAGGAACCGCGAAAGAGGTTTTAGAATATTACTCTTCTAAACCACCTAAAGGTGAAATTGTTATTGTGGTTGCTGGGAAAAAATAAGTTGTCATTCAAAACAAAGTGAAGAATCTTTTAAATGACATCGAAAAGTGCATTATATGCAAAGCACATTTACCGCTAAGACCAAGACCTGTAGTTACTGCAGATGTTTCATCTAAAATTGTAATTATCGGACAAGCACCAGGAACAAGAGTTCACCAATCTGGTATACCATGGAATGATCAAAGTGGTAAAAAATTGAGACAATGGTTAGGTGTTACAGATGAACAATTTTATAACACTAAAAACTTCGCAATTATCCCAATGGGTTTCTGTTACCCAGGAAAGGCAAAAACAGGAGATTTACCACCAAGACCAGAATGCGCTCCGCAATGGCACAAACCCTTATTTGATCGAATGCCTAATGTAGAATTAGTGATTCTAATAGGTGCTTACGCGCAGAACTACTATTTAAAAGATAAAAAAACATTAACAGAACGTGTTGGTGATTATAAGACCTATTTACCAAAGTATTTCCCTATACCGCATCCATCACCAACTAATCGTTTTTGGCGAGCTAAAAATCCGTGGTTTGAAGAGTTGATTGTGTCAGATTTACAGGAAATGGTAAAGGAATTAATTACGAATTAAAAAAACCTCACCATTTTTTGGCAAGGTTTAGTCTTATAAATCTAAAAGTCAAGATTCCTGCTGTAGTTTATCTTGAGCGAAGTCGAAAGACATGAAAGACAATTTAATATTTTGTACCGTCGTGCTTTCCTTTTTTCCAACCGTGTTTACCTAGATATTGGTCAGCACTTTCCACAGCACCAGTTTCAATATCAGTTCCCATAGAATCATTCCAACGGTTGAGGTATCCAAACAAAGAAATTACGCCAAGCATTTCTACAATTTCACCTTCATTCCAATGCTCGTATAAGCGTTGTTTTATTTCGGCATCAACAGCATTAGGCACTTGGCTCGCAGCCAAACTAAAATCTAATGCAGCACGTTCCGCCTCTGAAAATGCTGGATGCGTTCTATATTCCCAAATATTATCTAACTGTTCTTGTTCTGCACCATAGCGTTCTGCAGCTCTAATGGCATGCGCTTGACAATAACGGCAACCTGTGGCGTTGCTACTAACCCAAGCAATCATACGTTTTAGTGCAGAAGTTACTCGACCTTCGTTTGCCATAACGGCTTTGTTGAGGTTAATAAACGCTTTACTAATTGCGGGTCTGCGTTGCATAGTTAATACCGAATTAGGGCAAAAACCAAGCGTTTCATTAAAGAATTCTGCAAGTTCTTTAGTTTCTAAATCGTGTTCTGGAGATAAAGGTGTTACTAATGCCATAGTTATTTTTTTAGTGGTATTTTTGAATGTACAAGATAAAGGTTCTAACATTTAAACTGAAACAAAATGGCAGATAAAGTAACAACACATTGGCAAGGTGGATTAACTTTTGAATCGGATAATCCTAGCGGAAAGTTTGTAAAAATGGACACAACTATTGATGGACAAGAAGAACGACATGGCTTATCACCCAAAGCAATGATGCTATCCTCTTTAGCTGGCTGTTCTGCTTTAGATGTGATCTCGATTTTAAATAAAATGAACGAAGAGATTGACGATTTTAAGATTGAAGTTACAGGCGACCTTACTGATGAGCATCCTAAATATTACCATTCTGTTGATGTTGAATATCATTTTTATGGTTCTGATTTAAATAAGAAAAAATGCGATCGCGCGGTGCAATTATCTGTAGAAAAGTACTGCGGTGTTATGGAAATGTTTAGACAGTTTGCTGAAGTAAAAACGAGTATTCATTACCATATTGGTACAACACGAAACGTTTAAGTTACCTTTTATGGAGTTTGAATAAAATCAATTTAGAAGAGAACTAATTGCTAATGCCTAATTACTCATAACTAAAAAATGCGTTGGACACTTAAGCCAAAACCTGAAGCAACAAAAATAACTGAACTTAAAGATGTACTTAAAGTTGATGATGTAGTAGCGACTTTATTATTGCAACGTGGCATTGAGACTTATGATGCGGCAAAGACCTTCTTTAGACCAAGTTTTGATGATTTACACAATCCATTCTTAATGAAAGACATGGATATAGCTGTGGCAAGAATAGAAAAGGCTATTGAAGAATACGAGAATATTTTGGTTTATGGAGATTATGACGTTGATGGTACAACATCAGTAGCGTTAATGTCGTCGTATTTAAAAACAAGAACAGATACTGTGGCGACCTATATTCCAGATCGTTACGAAGAAGGTTATGGTGTGTCTTATCAAGGTATTGACTTTGCTCATGACAATGGTTTCACGCTCATTATAGCTTTAGATTGTGGCATCAAAGCTATCGAAAAAGTAGCTTACGCTAAAGAAAAAGGGATTGATTTTATTATTTGCGATCATCACAGACCAGGAGACAATATTCCAGATGCTGTAGCGGTTTTAGATCCTAAAAGAGCAGATTGTGAATATCCATTTAAAGAACTTTGTGGTTGTGGTGTTGGCTTTAAACTCATTACTGCATTAGCTTCAAACCAAGGTCAAAAGGTTGAAGATTTAGTAGAATATCTCGATTTGGTAGCGACAGCTATTGGTGCTGATATTGTCCCAATTGTTGATGAAAATAGAGCTCTAGCATATTTTGGATTACAGGTCATAAATACCAATCCAAGACCAGGCATGAAAGCTATAATTGCTGAAGTCAAAAAAGATAAACTCACCATTACAGACGTTGTATTTATAATTGCACCACGCATTAATGCAGCAGGAAGAATGAAACATGGTAATCATGCTGTAACCTTATTAACTGAAACTGATTTTAATCTCGCGGCACAATATGCTGTAGATATAGATGTCTTTAATACAGACCGAAGAGAAACAGATCAACGAATTACCGAAGAAGCTTTATTAAAGATTGAAGAAGCTAAAGAACAAGATCGATTTACAACCGTAGTTTATGATGAGCATTGGCATAAAGGAGTTATAGGAATTGTAGCTTCTAGATTAACCGAAACTTATTATAGACCAACATTAGTATTCACAAAAAGTGGAGATAAACTGGCGGCTTCTGCAAGATCCGTCAAAGGGTTTGATGTATATAATGCATTAGAAGCATGTTCGGAATATATAGAACAATTTGGAGGTCATAAATATGCCGCAGGTTTAACCTTATTGCCAGAGAATTACGAAGCATTTAAGGCAAAGTTTGAAGAAGTTGTAAAGGAAACTATAGACCCAAAATTATTAACACCAGAGCTGAAGGTAGATTTAAAGATAAACCTTAGTCAAGTTGATAATAAATTAATGCGTATTATACGTCAGTTTGCGCCTTTTGGTCCAGGAAATATGACTCCGGTTTTTATGACGCAAGACGTAAAAGACACAGGTTGGGGAAAATGTGTTGGTGAAGATGATAAGCATATCCGTTTTACAGCAAGGCAAAACCCAAAGGATAACATTGTTTGTATTGGTTTTGGTTTAGGTGATAAAATCGATATTATTAAAAATAGAAAACCATTTGATATTGCTTTTACAGTTGACGAAAACCATTGGAATGGTCATACAAGCTTGCAGTTAAAACTCAAAGACATTAAAGAATAAAATGCAAAAACTAGATCCATACGCAGCACTTAGAATAAGAGAGTTTAATATTTTTCTAATAGTAAGATTTGCCTTGGTTATTGGTTGGTCTATGCAGTTTTTAGTAATCGAATGGCAAGTTTATGATATCACAAACGATAAATTAAGTTTAGCAATTATTGGCGCTTGCGAGTTTTTACCAGCCTTTTTTTTAGCGCCATTTGCTGGTCATATTGTAGATAAAAAGGAAAAGCGTAATCTTTTTACGTTATGTATAGCGTTATTTTCATTAATTAGTTTTGGGCTTTATTGGTTGACTTCTGAAACCGTTGAGTCTAATTGGGAGACTAAAAACATTCTATTTGGGATATATGGTTTAGTCTTTTTTGGTGGTATACTTAGAGCATTTTTTGGGCCTACTATATTCTCACTTATTGCATTGCTTGTCCCAAAATCAGTTTATCCAAATGCAGCAACTTGGAGCAGTAGTACTTGGAAAGGAGCTGCCGTATTAGGTTCGCTAACAAGTGGTTTTTTAATTGCTTGGATTGGAGTACACAATACTTTAGGTATTGTATTTATATTGGTAATGATTTCCTTAATATTAGTTCTGCAAATAAAGCAAAAACCAATTATGAATGAAGCGGCCAATGAATCTGTAAAGGAAAGTTTAAAGTCTGGAATTAAGTTTGTGTTTAATGATAAGGTAATCTTAGGAGCACTTACTTTAGATATGATAGCTGTTTTATTTGGTGGAGCAGTAGCCATTTTCACTATATTTGCTAAAGATATTTTTGAGAATGGACCAAAAGGGTTAAGTATATTAAATGCGTCACTCTCATTGGGAAGTATTTTAACTATGTTAGCGACTACTTATATTCCTATTACTAAAAATACTGGGAAAAAGTTATTAATAGCGGTTTTTGGTTTTGGACTAAGTATGATTGTTTTTGGGGCATCAAAACTGTTTTGGCTTAGTGTAACAGCAATATTTATAGCTGGAGTTTTTGATGGTATTTCTATGGTCGTACGTCAGACGATATTACAACTTAAAACACCAGATGATATGAGAGGTCGTGTTGGTGCTGTTAACTCTATGTTTGTAGGTTCTTCTAATGAATTGGGTGCTGTAGAAAGTGGTATTGCAGCCAAGATTTTTGGCGCACCTTTAGCCGTAATACTTGGCGGAACTGTAACATTGCTTACAGTAATTACAATGAGTCTTACAAATAAACCACTCAGAGAATTAGACCTCAGAGATGATGTCCAGGAACATTATGACGATGTCACGTCTTAGTATTTTTTAAGCTCTAGTTTTTCTCCATTAAAAACACCATAAGTATAATATTGTACCCAATCACCAAGGTTCATATATTTAGAATCTTCTTTTAGAGGTATTTCAAGTGGTAAGTGTCTATGACCAAAAATGAAATAATCTCTATGTTTTTCTGACAATTTTCTTTTTGAATATTGCGCTAACCATTCATTCTCTTCTCCTAAGAATTTGGCATCATCATCACCAGAAATGAGTTTGTTTTTAACGGACATATATTGTGCAATTCTTACCCCAATGTCTGGATGCAACCATCTAAATAGCCATTGAAAAACTGGGTTTGTAAACACCTTTTTCATTCGCTTAAAGCCTTTGTCACCAGGGCCAAGACCATCACCATGACCAATAAAGAATAATTTATTATTAATTGAGAATTCTTGTGGTTTGTGGAAGACTGGAATATTTAGTTCTTTTTCAAAATAACCACTCATCCATAAATCATGATTACCAACAAAAAAGTATATCGGAATACCAGAATCGCTTATTTCAGCGAGTTTTCCTAGAGTTCTAATAAAGCCTTTGGGAACAACAGTTTTATATTCAAACCAAAAATCGAATAAATCACCTAACAGAAAAATAGCTGCTGCATCTTGTTTTACTTCATCTAACCAAGCTACAAACTTCTTTTCGCGTGGTAATGATGCCTCATGAGTAGGTGCACCTAAATGATTGTCTGAAGAAAAATAAATCTTCTTTCCTTGTGGTAAATCTATATGGTGTATATTCTTATTCATTGTCAGAGGCAAACCATTCAGCAAAACTGCTAGCCGTTTCTCTGAGCCTCAAGGAATGTAAAGTTAAATGTTCTGGTAAACGCGATTTTATTTTATCTGCAAAATCTATAATCATATTTTCGGTAGTAGGTTGGTAATCTACTAATAAGATATGATGGCCTAAATCAATGAGATTTTGAGCAAGTTCTTTATGAGGTGTATTTTGATTAAAAACCATAGAATGATCAAATACATCTACGATTTCATCGTTCACTATTTTTTTTAAATCTCCAAAATCTATAACCATGCCACATTTTACATTCGTTGTGTCCGAAATAGGTTCGCCTATAACCGTAACATCTAAATGGTAACTATGCCCATGAAGATTTTTACATTTTCCGTCATAATTATGAAGCGCATGACCAGCTTCAAAAGAAAATTGCTTTGTAATTCTTACTTTGCTCATTACCTTCTTTTATTTCTGTTATAAAAATAAACTACTACTAATACTACACCTAGTATTAGAAATAAACCATTTCCTCCTAAAAAGTTAAGAATATCCATCTTACTCGTCGTTTAATCTTTTCTTATTATATCTGTAAATGAGATAAGCTATAATTACCAATACCACAAACGGTAACATTGAACCAATAAAAACACCGATACCATAACTACTGTCAGGTGCGTCTTTTAGCTTTTCCTCAATGTTTGAGTCTTGTAATAGTGTGATTAGAAAATACATCATTTTCAGAAACTTTCGCCAAATTTAAGTCTTTTGTGCTAGTGGTTTGAATGTTTTTCGGAATTTTATGATTAATGGCAGTCCTCTGGCGATAATCCACAGTGTAAATGCAGTAAAAATACCATAAAGTTTAAGTTCTAATTGGTCTGTGGTAAATATTACAGGAATAAACACCAACAAGGTTGAAAATAACAATACATTTCTTAGATATTGCATTTTACCTAAACCTTTAAAAACACCATCAAAAATAAAGGCTAAAGCACAAAGTGGTTGCATAGCAAGTATGATCCAAAAGACCTTATAAAATTCATTTAAAACAGTCTCGTCGTCTGTAAAAATGTTTCCAATAGGATAATAGAAAAGTGCTCCAATAGCTCCGATAATTATTCCCACAACAACACCATATTTTATGAGTTTATCGCTAAGATTAATGAGTGTTTTATAGTCTTTTGCACCAAAGAGTTTTCCTGATAAAATATTACCTGCGCTGGCATAACCATCAATTAAGAAAGCGCCTAAAAACCAAAGGTTAATAGCTATGGTATAAGCTGCAATGTAAGTGGTGCCATATTTTGTGGCAAAACTGGTCCCGAAATAGAGCGCTACATTTAGTGCAATAGTTCTAATAAAGAGATTGGCAATCATAATGATGAAACGATTAATTTCTTTATTAAATGGGAACTTTACCAATAATGGAATATCAGTTTTTTTCAGAATAAAATAGGTAGATAATAATGCCATGATTATTTGCGCTAATACGCTAGAGTAAGCTGCACCTTTAATGTGCATTGCCGGAATGTAGCCTTCAATTCCATAGACAAAAACGACATCTAAAATAATGTTTGCAACTGCACCAGTAATTGCAATTATCATTGGATGATACGTGTCTTGCAAACCTCTAAATGTCCCAAAAACAGCAATTGTAAATAAGGTAAAAGGAAAACCAAATACACGTATTTGATAATAGTCTACACTATAATCTAAAATAAGGTTTGACGCATTATAAAGCTTAAAAATCTCAGCAGCAAAAGGATAAGTAACCAAGATTATTAAGAGACTTAATGAGGTGATGATAAATATGGCTTGTGCTGGCAGATTTTTAACTTCACTAAGTTTATCAGCGCCTAAATATTGAGACACAATTGAAGAAATGGCGCTACGTGTTTGCCCCAAAACCCAAATAAGCATTGATAAAAATGTGGTTACAATACCAACTGCCGCTAATGACTCAGTAGGATTTATATCCATATTACCTATAATCGCTGCATCTGTCAACGATAAGATTGGCTCAGAAATACCTGAAATTAATGCAGGTATGGCGAGTTTATTAATGTGTTTTAAGTTAATAGGTGTGCTCAAAGTACCAATTCGTAACAGTGAAAAGGCAACTCACTTTGCTTTGGAAAGTAAATATCGCCTAATCGTTTATAACCGCGAAGTTCGTAAAACTTTTGGTTTCTTTTGTTCTGTGAAAAGGTGTCTAATCTAATAGAACTATAGTTGTTGTCTATAGCATATTGTTCAGCAAAATTCATAAGTTTTTGGGCATAACCTTTGCCTTGCAATTCAGGATGAATAGCCAAACGATGAATGTAAATATTGTTTTTGTTTTCGGTAAGCCACTTTATAGGAATGTATTCTTCATCCATAAATGTAGAAACGACAATAGTGCCTTTTACTTTCTCATCAATTTCTAAGATATAAAGCTCTTTGCGTTGTATGTCATTTTCAAAAGCAGAGGCGTTTGGGTAATGCTCATTCCACTGGTAAATACCTTTAGAAATCATGTGTTTAGCACATGCTCTGCACATTTGCATTATAGGTTCTATATCTTTCGGGCTTCCTTTTCTTATCATTAATAATGTTTACTTTTGTGTTAAAATCATTTTACCATGAAAACAATATTAGTTCCGGTTGGCTCTTCTAAAAATGCGCAATCTCATTTACAGTATGCAGTGGATTTTGCCAAGGCTTTTGGTGCTAGATTATATGTAGTTCAAATATATAATGTTTATACCAAAGCAGGTACTATGATTAAGGTTGATGATATTATTGAAAGAGAATCTAAGGAATTTTTAGAATCTCATGTGACTTCTATAAACACTAAAGGTGTTGAGGTGATTGCTAAAACTTTTAAAGGAAAACTTGTTGATACTATTGAAAAAATAAGCAAGGCTTTAGATGTTGATTTAATTATCCTAGAACCAAGAACAAATTCTATAAAAGAAGAAGTGTATTTGGGTAAAACTTCTGGCAAAATTGTAAAGCGTACCCAAATACCAGCATTGATTGTTCCTGAAGGTTATGTTTATAAACCTATCGTGAAAATATTGGTTGCGCTAAAGTCTGCGATTATAAGAAAGCAAGGTGTTTTGAATCCTTTAACGGCAATTAAAAACCAATTTAAAGCTGTGGTTAATATGCTTTTGGTGAAAACGCCTCATCATAACGAAGGTGATTTTGAGCTAAATGATAATCTAAAAGCCATGATTACAAATACAACATATTCTGAAAGTCCAACGACATTTCAAGGTGTGCTGGAACATTACAAAAACCACAACCCAGATTTGTTGTGTGTAGTAAGACGTCATAGAGGATTTTTTAAGAAACTATGGGAGGATGATGTAATTTTAAAGAAGGACTTCCACAGTTCAAAGATTCCTGTTTTGGTTTTAAGTGGATTAAAATAATGGGGCATTAGCTCAGCTGGCTAGAGCGCTACGCTGGCAGCGTAGAGGTCATCGGTTCGACTCCGATATGCTCCACATAGTAAAGCTTCATAGCAATATGAGGCTTTACTTTTTTATAAATTCAATAATCAGACGAGTTACACTCAAAAGTTCTTCAGAAAGCTCGTCCTTTTCCCAAGGGTGCTTTACGTTAAACACATGGTCTGCGTTTTCAATAATTTCTAGTTTCGTTTTGGGGTTCCATAGGTGTAATGCATAAGCTTCATCAATCTTTACTGATGTGTCAGTATCTCCATGAATAATTAAATGCGGAATCGTCAAACGTTTTTCTGCAGTTTCAATGTGCAATCGTTCTTCATTGGCTTTAAAATCTTCGTAAAACTGATAAAAATGCGGCATTTGTTGTTTGGTTCTACCATTAAGCACATATTTTACACCTTGTTTTTTCCATTCTTCTAGATCGCCAATTGTTGCGGTACGTTTACCAAAGTCACATACGCTTGCAAGAGTAATAAGTTTTGTAATTCTTGGGTCTTCAGAAGCTTTAAGAATTGTGATTCCACCACCACGACTGTGACCGATTAAGGTGATGTTGCTTGTGTTAACACAAGCATTATTTTTAAGTGTTTCTACAGACCAGTCTATAACATCATTTAAATCGTCTAATTCTTTGGTGTAATTGTTATTGCCAAAAGCTTCCAAATCTGGAAAATCAATAGGGTTTTCCATAGTACCGCCATTATGGGAGAAATTAAACTTTATTAGGCAAAAACCTTCTTTGGCAATGGTTTCTGCCATGTGATTCCATGCGCCCCAATCTTTGAAACCTTTATAGCCTTGACAAAAAATAACTAATGGTTGATTCTTTACATTTTCATTATAAAATGTATCTATAAGAATGGGTTTTTTATCGGCTCTGTGTAATATAAAGTTCTTTTCAATCTGCATCACTTGAGTTCTTTTTCTATAAAATCTATGTTTGGATTACAGATTTCTAGGATGAGTTTTTTTAATTCTATTTCAAAGTTGTCTAGAGTTTCTTCAGTAATGTTATGATTCTTCTTGCGAGATTTAGGGGAATCTTTTTTACCAAACTTTAAAAAGCCATTATTTAAATTTTTAAATGAAATGATTCCGGCTTCTATTGGAAGCTCAATCTTTTTCAGTTTATGCATCATATAAGCGTAGCATAGTATTTGAAACGATTTGCTATATTTATCATAATCAGTCGTAAGATCTTCCCAATTTACAATCTCAACTTTACTTTGTTCTACTTTACCAGATTTATAATCTATAACTCGTATGATGCCATTTAATTGGTCTATTCTATCTACTTTACCTTTTAGTTTCACGGGGAAATCTAATCCTTCTATATCAATTTCAATATTTTCATCAGCCTCAATGGCTATAATCTTTAATTCCTTTCCTGCTCTAAGAGATTCAATTTCGGTATTAATGAAGTTTACGATATAACGTTGCGCAATTTCAAAAATGATAAGGTTTTTTCCTTTTGTAAAATCTCCTTCTTTATACAAATCTTTAAAGTGTTTTGTAACCGTTGATTTTACTTTGGTTTTGAAGTTTTTTAGGTCTTCAATTTTAATATAATGACCTTCAAAAGGTTTATAAAAATCTTCGAGAGTATTATGAATAACAGAACCTAATGTATTTGCTGCAATGTGTTCTTCGACATCTTCAAATTGTTTTACGCCAAGTATTTTTTCAAAATAAAAGTCTAATGGATTTCTTATATAATTAGTTAGTGAAGAAGGTGAAAAACCTTTAGTTGCAACCTTTTTTAATTGTTCAATTACTAATGGTGTTTTAGAGATGTGTTCTAAAGATGCATCATAATTTGGAATGTCTGGTGCAACAATGGTATGCTTTATGTCATGAATTCCTTCAATCTCAAGTTGGGTGATAAATCTACTTTTTTCACCACCTTTTAGGGCATCAACTTCTGTATTATAAAGGATGTACACGTTTTTTGCACGTTGCAACAATCTGTAGAAATGATAAGTGTAGACAGCGTCTTTTTCTTTAAATGTTGGAAGATTATTTTCAATCTTAACATCAAAAGGGATAAAAGAATTGTTGGTTTTTCCCGATGGTAAAATGCCTTCATTAACAGAACTTATGATTACAGTTTCAAAATCTAAAACACGAGACTCTAACATTCCCATAATTTGTAATCCTTCTAAAGGCTCACCTTTAAAGTCTAGTGTTTCACTACTTAAAAGTTCATTAAATACCGTATTTAGTGCGTTAATAGAAACTAAATAGTCGTAAGTGCTATTAAGATCTGAGAGGTTATTGAATAATTTATAAAAGCGATAGAGATATTCTAATTCTAACTGATGTTTTGTTTTGTCCGCATTCAATTGTTCTTTAACCAATAAAATGATCTCTAAACAACTAGCTATGGCCTTAGTCGGTTTGTTCTCCCAAGATTGAAATAATAAGTTGATTACATTTTTATTTTGATCCGCTAAGCCTTCTAATTCTTTACTTGATAAATAGATTAAGTTATTATTCTGAATGTGATTTATTATATGCGTTGCTTCGTTTCCGTCATCTAGTTCGAATAAGACATAAAGCGCAGGATGCGATAAGATATTGACGATATCGACATGGTAAATCACATCAGATTTAGTTTTGTGGATACTGAAGAGTTGTTGAAATAACGACGCTAATGGAATGAGTTTTAAAGGTAATCCCATAGTGACATTAAGACGCTCAATTTCTTCAGGAATTGAGTTTAAAACAGGAATTAGTAGATTTTCTTCACCAAGAACAACTGCAGTGTTGCTTAAGTGAGGGTTTTGTTTTTTAAGCTGGCGGAGTAAATGACCAATATATTTGGCTTGACCGACTAGTTTAGGAATCCCAATAACCTCAATATGCTTGTTTTCTGAATAATTTGAAGTTATCCAATTGAAAGGGTTTTTTTTAAAGTAATTCCATTTTGTTTTATGTGAGCGTGTAAATAAGCCGGCGTCATGAATAGGGTCTTCAATAAATATTTTGTCTATATCCCAATAAATCAGCGCTAAATCATTTTCTAATAATCCTTGAATAATTAATGATTCGGAAGTATTAAGTGCATTAAAACCTAGAAAAACATGAGTTTTGGTTGAAGTTTCAATATACGGTTCAAGGTTTTCTGTAGCTTCCCTATAAATAAGCCCTTGATAACCTTGTTTATGGCTTAAAAGGTCATCAGTATATTTTATGTAATAAGCCTTTAATTGATTCCAGAAATTAAGATGATTTTTAATTAAATCAGTTTGGTTGTCTTCTAAAGACCAATGATCAAGAGTTTTAATTGCGTTTAGGTAATCAAAAATTTTTCCTTGGTCAATAAGATATCGATCAATCTCATTTAAATCTTGTAAAAGAATTTGAGCCCATTTAGAGAATTGATCAAAAGACTCTTGTCTGTCAGAAGGTGTTAACGCTTTATAAGTCTTAAAGAGCTTAAATAGAAGTTCTGGATTAGGAATCGTTTTGAGGCCAGATAAGTTCTCTACAAATTCTTCTATACTAAGAATTTGAGGCAGAAACATTGTGTAATCTGTGATTTCTGAAATATGATGTTTTAAAAAAGTCCCAGCACGTTTACTAGGAAGTATAAACACCAAATTGTCTAGATCTATCTCTTTCTTTTTTAGATCTAACAACACACTTTTTATAAAACTTTCCATTTTATAAAAATAAAAAACGCCCCGATAAACGGAGCGTTTTAACTAATAATTTAAGCGTGTTTTGAAATTAGTTTTTAAGCTTAACCTCTACACGTCTATTTTCTTTTCTTCCTTTAGAAGTTTTGTTAGTTGCGATTGGGTTTTCTTCACCAAAACCAGTTGCAGATAATCTCTCTGCAGAAATACCATTTGCAATTAAGTAATCTCTAACAGCATTTGCTCTCTTTTCAGATAACTTTTGGTTAGAAGATTTAGCACCAACACTATCAGTATGACCTTCTATAGAGAAATCAGCTTGTGGATACTCTTTAAAGATTGCTACCATTGCTTCTAAAACTTGATCAGTTTCTTTCTTGAAAGAAGCTCTACCACTATCAAATAAAATAGTTTTAGCATATTCATTTAAAGTTTTCATCACTTCTTCAGTAGGCTTAACTTCAGGACAACCATTGTTAGCTACTACACCAGCTTCGTTTGGACATTTATCATCTTTGTCTAATACACCGTCACCGTCAGTATCTGGCCAAGGACAACCATTGTTTGCAGCAGGACCAGCTTCGTTTGGACAGTTGTCAGCATTGTCAGCAACACCGTCACCATCAGCATCTGGACATCCCATTAAAGATTTTAAACCAGCTACAGAAGGACATTTATCATCCTTATCCATAACACCGTCACCATCAGCATCTGGACAACCGTTGAATTCAGCTAAACCAGCATCATTTGGACAATCATCTTTAGAATCTTGGATTCCGTCGTTATCAGAATCTGGGCAACCATTAAAGATTTCTAAACCAGCTTCTTCTGGACAAGCATCTTCGTGATCGTATATGCCATCACCATCAGTATCAGTTCCACCGAATTTAAATACTAATCCAGCAGAATGTTGGAAATGCTTTGGTAAATAATCTTCAAAAGCATGCTTATATGTAGATTGTACGTTAATACCTAATTTTTCACTGAACCAATATGTCACGCCAAGAGAACCGTTTAATGTACCAGCACCTACACTATCAACCCAAGTGTAACCACCACCAACACCTAAAGAAGGATCTACTTTTTTAGATTTGATTAAATCCATAAAACTATATGAAATTCTACCATCTAAAGCGTAGTACATAAGGTCATCAACTTTATTCGTACCAGCTTCCGATCCATCAGGATTTAAGTTAGTTCCAAATTTTGTTAATCTATTTAAAGATCCAGTCGCAGTAAAAGTGAATCCATCATCTAAATATTTCCCAACAGAAACAGTAGATATTGCTGGCATGATATTCCAGTGGTCTGTTAAATTAAAGTATTCATCCAAAAATGCTCCTTGCGGTGCATCTTCACCAACAGGATATGGATCAACTGCGTTTGTTCCTATGGTAATAGCCCATGGGTTGTTTTTGTCTTGAGCAAAAGCAGCACTGAAGCTCATGAAAAGCGCTACTGCTAAAAATAATCTGCTAAGATTTTTCATATTCTAATTAATTTAATTTTAAGTGTTAATTGTGTCACAAAAGTAAGTTGTTAAATTTTATTAACAAAGACAAATATATAAAAATATTGTTATAACGCCCTATAATAGTGAGATTGTCGACATTTTAAATAATCTCTAATCTTTGTCCAACTTTTATAAATGCATTTATGGTCTTATCAAGTTGTTCTTTTGTATGTGCAGCCGAAAGTTGTACTCTAATTCTTGCTTTATCTTTCGGCACTACTGGATAAAAGAAACCAATAACATAAACGCCTTCTTCTAATAACATATTTGCCATGGTTTGTGACAATTTAGCGTCATATAACATTATTGGTACTATCGCAGCATCTCCATCAATAACGTCAAACCCCGCTTTTTTCACCCCATCTTTAAAGTACTTCGTATTCCATTCGAGTTTATCACGCAATGAGGTGTCGTTCTTCAACATGTCAAATACCTTAATAGACGCACCTACAATTGCAGGTGCTAAAGAATTAGAAAAAAGGTAAGGTCGTGATCTTTGACGAAGAATTTCAATGATTTCTTTTTTGGCAGTAGTGTAACCACCCATAGCTCCACCCATCGCTTTACCTAAAGTACCTGTAATAATGTCTATTCTACCTAAAACACCTTTTTCTTCTAAGGTTCCAATACCAGTTCTTCCAATAAAGCCGGTAGCGTGACATTCATCAATCATTACTAAAGCATCGTACTTATCTGCTAAATTACAAATTTGGTCAAGTGGTGCAACTAAGCCATCCATTGAGAAAACACCATCCGTAACAATTATTTTAAATCGAGCACCATTCTCATTGGCAGCAATAAGCTGTTTTTCTAAATCTGCCATGTCGTTATTTTGATAACGATATCTCGCTGCTTTACATAATCGAACTCCATCAATTATGGATGCATGATTTAAAGAATCAGAAATAATGGCATCTTCTTTTGTTAAAAGAGGTTCGAAAACACCGCCATTAGCATCAAATGCTGCTGCGTAAAGAATTGTGTCTTCTGTGCCATAGAAATCAGCGATTTTTTGTTCTAGCTCCTTGTGAATATCTTGAGTACCACAAATAAATCTTACCGAAGACATACCGTAACCATGTGAGTCCATGGTGTCTTTTGCTGCTTGTATTACTTCGGGATGAGAAGATAATCCAAGGTAGTTATTTGCGCAAAAATTTAGTACTGTTTGTCCCGTACTAAGTGTAATTTCTGCACCTTGTGGTGAGGTAATAATGCGCTCTTCTTTAAAAAGCCCAGCATCTTTGATAGATTCAATTTCTTGCTGTAAATGTGTTTTTATATTTCCGTACATAGTTATTTAGTTAATGAAACAACAAAGATAACATTAGTCCGTATTATACTTCAACGATTTCAACATTTTCATTAATGTAGACAAGTAATTTCTTATCTATTTTGTAACCCATCGAATTAATTATAAACGCATAATCATTTATTTGATTATTGTGACTTGTTTGATGGTTTCCTGTTTTGTAATCAATAATTGAAACCTCATTGTCCTTAATATTTAATCTGTCAGGTCGAATTATAACGCTATCTTTTGTAATAATATCACGCTCGTTGAATACTTCTGATACTCCAGAAAAAAACGAATTGAGTCTAGGGTGATTGATAACGTTTTCAACAAGAGGTCTTATATCGCTTATTTGAGGAGTGCTAATATCACCTTGAGAAATGAGTTCTTCAAAGGCAAAATCAACATCCATAGTGGTTTTAATTTTAGAAAGTGCCAAGTGCACAAGATTACCGCGCTCCATTGCTCTTTTTTGTTTGGTATTCCAAAGTAAACCAGATTTTGTTACGATACTAAGGTTATGAGATTCTTTTGGTGTTGAAATTAATGGTGTTGTTTCTGCTTTATCTTCAGTCCTTTCTTGTTGTTTTAACTCTAATTCACCAAAGGTATAGGTGTTCTGATTATCTACCCATAAGCCAAATTCTTTAAGATATGATATTAACATACCAGAATATGTTTTGTTGTTAATTTCTCCTTTTGAGTTAATGTCAACTTTAGAAATAACAAAAAGATTGTTTACAGCTCTAGTTAATACAACGTACAGTAGATTAATACCATCTAATTCAAGTTGTGATGTTCTACTTTTATAGATTTCAGCGCCAACCTCTCCAAAATGTTCTACATCCTCATTAAAATTTAATAGAAGATTACTGAAACCATTATGAATAGTCTTATCAACAGGAAACCATGTTTTTGGTTCTTGTTCCTTATATATGTTTAAATCGGCAAACGGAAAAATAACAACCGGAAATTCTAACCCTTTAGACTTATGAATTGTCATTATTTTAACGGCATTTAGATGTTCTGGTGAAACAACACTCAGGCTGTCTTTCTTTTTATCAAAATATTCAAGAAATGCCATAATATTAGAACCTTCTCGTTGCGTAAATTCTAACACAACATCTAAATAAAATTGTAAAAATGCATTTGAAGTTTTGTTTAACTGAAAAGTTCTAATCACTTCTTCTACGAGTTCATAAATAGGTAAATGAAGCAGTTTTGATAGACTAATGCTTATATTTATGTCTTCTAAACCTTTAAAAATATCCTCTATATTATCTTTAAAATAAGTTGAGAAAAATAGATGTTTATCTAAAACATTTTGTTGATCTGCAATAAATGACAGAAGCTTAATTATTAGGTTTTGATTATTGGGTTGTCCAAGTACTGTAATAAAGTCATGTACAAATCTTACTTCGGGTGAATTTTTAAGTAAAAGTGTTTCAGAAGATGTAATTTTAATATTATGGTCATACAAATACTCAGCTATGGCAACACCTTCTTTTCCATTTCTAACAATAACACAGATATCTTCTAGTTTATGACCAGAATCAAGACATTTATTAATGGTTTTTAAAACCTCAGCACAGTAAATATCCACTTTATCATTATCGTTTTCAAAATTTAAAAACCTCAGTTCAACATAGCCCTTTACATCAGTTTGTGTTTCTTGTACCGATTGTTCATATAGCTTTGCGTAATCTTCATTGTGAAAATAATTCTGACTTAAGAATTTAAAAAATCCATTGTTAAAGTCTACTATTGCTTTAGCACTTCTAAAATTGTTGGATAGGTTAAGTATATTTTGAACTACCGGAAATGGTTGTGTTGTCTTATTGTAAAGGTTAACAAATTGTTCGGCATCTCCACCACGCCATCTATAAATGGCTTGTTTGGCGTCCCCAACGAGCATAGCAGACCCGTTTGTTGATGATAATGCATTATCTATAAGAGGTATTAGGTTATGCCATTGTAAAGTTGAGGTGTCTTGAAATTCATCAATATAATAATGTCTATATTTTTCGCCTAAACGTTCATAAATAAAAGGTGTTGGCTGGTCTTTTATTTCATTACTAATAATTTTATTGAATTCTGAAATAGGTAGAACGTTGTTTTCCGACTTGATAGTCTCGAGTTCTTTCTTAATGGCATTTAAAACCGATTGAGGTGTAATATTTTTATAAAGTCCTTTTTTGAGTTTTAAATCATAGACAAGTCTTTTACTGAGTTCAAAAGAGTCCTTCAGTTTAGGCTGAATTTCATTTATTGTACTTGCAATCTGGTCGCTTACACGTTTAGGATATAATGTTCCACCATTAATTAAAATGTTTTGCCAGGATGCACCATAATTAGGGTTATATTTTTTGTTTTTTAGACTTTCAAAATAGTTTGGCAAAGAACCTCTAGAGAAATCATCATATTGTAACCCGCATTCATCTATTAATGTCAAGACATCATTAGCAAGCTCAATAATTTTATTTTCAATGGTATTGATATCCGCATGTAGTTGTCGTTTTAATTTTTGGAAATCTTCTAGGTCTTTATCTTTTAGACTTTCAATGGCGAAAAGGTCGTTTTCGTTAACCAGAAGTTTTGTAATCTTGTTAAAATCATAACTGATATCCCAACTTTTGTCATCGTCGGCTTTTTCAATAGCAAATTCTAATAATACTTTAGTTAGTGTATTATCTAAACCAGCCTTCGAAATAAGACTGTCAACAGATTCCTTTAATAGCCGGTCTTGATCTAATTCTACTTCAAAATTCATTGGTAACTTTAGATCATAAGCAAATGTTCTTATAATCCTATGGGTAAACCCATCTATAGTAATAACATCAAAAGCACCATAATTATGGATAATATGTTTTAGTAGATGTTTTGATTTTGAAATTAATATTTCGGGTGATATTGCGAGCTCTTTGCAAATGTCTATAAACATTGGGTGCGGCTGAGACTTGCTTTTTTCGTTGGAAAAAAGCTTAAGCATTTCAATGATGCGTTCTTTCATTTCGCCAACCGCTTTATTGGTAAAAGTGATTGCTAATATTGACTTAAAATGGTCATTATTTTGAGATTGAATGATTTTTTTTAGGTAAGATTTAGCAAGTGTATAGGTCTTACCACTTCCAGCCGATGCGTTATATATTTTAAAGTCTGATTCTTGCAAGAGAAAATTTTTATACCAAAATAGGTAATCTTAATATTTTATTTAGAACTTGTTAATATCTATATCTTAAATTTGTTAAAATTAAATTATTAACACTTAAACAGAATACTATGGCATTTGAATTACCAAAGTTAAAATATGCTTACGATGCATTAGAGCCGCATATTGATGCACGCACTATGGAGATACATCACTCTAAGCACCATAATGGATATACAACAAAATTAAACGCAGCAATTGAAGGTACAGATTTAGAAGGAAAATCTATTGAAGATATCCTTTCTTCTCTTGATATGGATAACAAAGGTGTTAGAAATAATGGTGGTGGTTTTTATAATCACTCTTTGTTTTGGGATGTTATGAATCCGGAAGATAGAGGTTATTTATCTGGTGAATTAAAAGACGCAATAGAAGCAGAATTTGGTTCTAAAGATGCTTTTATAGAAGCGTTTTCTAAAGCTGCTGCAACACAATTCGGATCTGGTTGGGCATGGTTGTGTGTTCATAAAGGAGGAAAGGTTGAGGTTTGTTCTACTCCAAACCAAGATAATCCATTAATGCCAGGCGTATCTTGTGGCGGTACACCAATTTTAGGTTTAGATGTTTGGGAGCATGCATATTATTTAAACTACCAAAACAGAAGACCAGACTATATTGAAGCGTTCTTTAAAGTTATCAATTGGAATGAAGTAGAGCGTCGTTACGCAGAAGCTAAGTAATAGAATATTAAATATTCATATAGTAAAAGTCAAGTTAGAAATAACTTGGCTTTTTTAATTGTAAATAGTCAACAGGTAATGACGAAGTAACTATTGTAAATGAAAAAAGGTGAACAGAGAGTTCACCTTTTTTGCCCCAAATCTACCATAAACTTAACCTACTTATGTTATGGTGATTCAAATATATGATGACATTAATTTAACAATTTAATTTTTTGGATAAACGACCTATATATCAGTCTAAGAGTGGGAACGAACATATTTCAACGACGTAATAAATTTCTATTTGAAAAATTAAATATCAGAAAGGGATTGTCGGAAGGTTGAGGTAAAAGAATGTTGTAAAATAAAAAAAGGTGAACAGTGTTCACCTTTTTTTGCCCCAAATCTACCATGAACTTAACCTACTTATGTTATGGTATATGCAAGTTATGTCTTATTTGTCGTAATGCATCAATTACTAGATGAAATGCATAAATAAACGGTAAAAAGTTTACTTTTTCGGACAAAACGTTAAACATTGATAGTTAGTACGCACGTTCTTTATTACCTTCATAAAAATTGATGAAGGCTCTGTTAACGACACGATTACCACCATTTGTTGGATAATTACCAGTAAAATACCAATCTCCTAAATTTTTCGGACAAGCTTTGTGAAGGTTTTCAACTGGTTGAAATATAATTTTCACTTCAGCTTTTACATTGTCATCACTTAACAATTCAGAAATTTTATCTGAAATCTGTTCGTCCGTGAAAGGATCATAGATTTCTTTTACATAGTTAACGACATTTTTGTCTTTATAATTTACCTGAGTTAAGCATTTTTTATAAACATCTTCAACTATGTGATACTTATCATGGTCTTTTAATAACTCTAAAGCTGCTCTAAAAGCCACTAAAGTTTCTAAATTGGCCATATCAATACCATAACAGTCAGGATATCTAATTTGTGGTGCTGAAGAGACAACCACTATTTTCTTAGGATTTAGACGATCCATCATTTTTATGATACTTTTCTTCAAAGTTGTTCCTCTAACTATACTGTCGTCGATGATAACCAAATTATCATTTGGTCTAATAACACCATAGGTTACATCATAAACGTGAGCTACCAAATCATCTCTACTACTATCTTCGGTTATAAACGTTCTTAGTTTTACATCCTTTATTGCTATTTTTTCAATTCTAGGTCTTTCTGAGAGGATTTCTTCAACTTTTTCTGCAGATAACTCTCTCTGACCTTGAAGGATTGCCTTTGTTTTTTTATGGTTAAGATGTTCTTCAACAGTATCAATCATTCCAAAGAATGATGTTTCTGCAGTGTTTGGAATAAAAGAAAACACAGTGTTTTGCGTATCACTATCAATTGCCTTTAAAACTTTAGGCATTAAAAGCCTACCAAGTTCTTTGCGTTCTTCATAAATTTCTGCATCACTACCTCTAGAAAAGTAGATACGCTCAAAAGAACAAGCTTTACGTTCTAAAGGTTCAAGAATTTGTTTGATCTGAGTTGTTCCATTCTTTTTTGTAATGATGGCATGTCCAGGATCTAACTCAATCACCTCTTCAAAAGGAACGTTAAACACCGTTTGTATAACTGGACGCTCAGAAGCTACAACAACAATTTCGTCATCTTTATAATAGTATGCTGGTCTAATACCTGCAGGATCTCTAAGCACAAAAGAATCTCCATGACCTAATAAACCAGCCATGGCATAACCACCATCCCAATTCTTAGCAGCGCGCTTTAAAATTTTACCAACTTTTAATCGTTCGGCTATTAAAGGTGAACATTCACTTTTACTGTAACCTTCTTTTTTAAGGTCCTTATAGATTTTTGAAACTGCATCATCTAAGAAATGACCAATTTTTTCCATTACAGTAATCGTATCAGCCTTTTCTTTTGGGTGCTGACCTATTTCAACAAGATTATTAAAAAGCTCATTAACATTGGTCATGTTAAAGTTACCGGCAACAATAAGATTTCTGTGCATCCAATTGTTTTGTCTTAAAAAAGGATGTACACTCTCTACACTGTTTTTACCAAAGGTACCATAACGCACATGTCCAAGAAGTAATTCACCTATATAAGGTATGTGCTTTTTCTGTAGTGCCACATCGTCTTTATATTCCGGATGATTTGTCATTTCAGAATTAATACGCTCATTAATTTGAGAAAATATATCTTGAATAGGTTGCTGGGCAATAGAGCGCACTCTGCTTATATAGCGTTCACCAGGATTAGTATCTAGTTTAATGCTTGCAAAACCAGCACCATCTTGTCCTCGATTGTGCTGTTTCTCCATCATTAAATACATTTTATTTACACCATAGAATGCAGTACCATACTTTTCTTTGTAGTACTCTAAAGGTTTTAAAAGTCTTATAAGTGCTATACCACACTCATGTTTAATCGCGTCACTCATATTAGCAATAAAAAAACGCGCTCCATCTCTGGGCGCGTTTGATTAATTTAATTCTATTTCAAATTGCGTTAGACTCTTAAATTGGTCTAAGCGTTTATATATTTCAGTAGTTGATAAATTTTCAATACGTTGTGTGCCAAATTTCTCCACACAGAATGAGGCTAGAGTAGACCCGTAGATGACTGCTTTTTTCATATTATCAAAAGAGTAATCTTTAGTTTTTGCCAAGTAGCCCGCAAAACCACCAGCAAATGTATCTCCAGCACCTGTTGGATCAAAAACTTCTTCTAATGGTAATGCAGGAGCATAAAAAGCATTGTCATCATGAAAAAGTAGTGCTCCATGCTCTCCTTTCTTAATTACCACATATTCAGGACCCATATCGTGAATTTTTCTAGCTGCAACAACCAATGAATATTCTCCAGTTAGTTGTCTTGCCTCCTCGTCATTTATGGTAATAACATCAACGTGTTTAATGGTGTTGTGTAATTCATCTAAAGCACAGTCCATCCAAAAGTTCATAGTATCTAAAATAACAAGTTTTGGTTTTTCTGTCATTTGGTTTAAGACACTCATTTGAGTTGATGGATGCAAGTTACCTAACATCACAACTTCAGCATCTCTATAATTTTCAGGTACTTTTGGTTCAAAGTTTTCTAGAACATTAAGCTCAGTCACAAGCGTATCTCTAGAATTCATATCATTATGATAGCGTCCGCTCCAAAAGAAGGTTTTACCATCTTCAATTATTTCTACACCAGAGACATCAATATTCTTGTTAGACATTAAGTTTAAGTAGTCCTGTGGAAAATCGCCTCCAACAACAGAAACTACTGCAGAGTCAATATTAAAATTGGAAGCAGCAAGACCAATAAACGTGCCTGCTCCACCAAGAATTTTGTCAGTTTTACCGAATGGTGTTTCAATAGCGTCAAAAGCCACAGTACCAACGATTACCAATTTACCCATTGAATTCAATTTGAATTAAGTCGCAAAAGTACATGATTTTTTTGATTTGAATAGTTAATCTAGGTTAATAAGATGCTCTACTTTCTACCAAAATCTGCAGGTATTTCTCCCCATGCTCGAGTCTCCCATTTCACAATAGTTGTAGTGTACTGATTTGTTTTTAACCACTGCACGGCGCGATCTACTAAATCAAATACAGGTTTATTCTTGTCGTTACGTTCTAACTTAGAATTGCATGCTTTTTTTCTAACCCAACTCATTGCCGTTTTAGAGTCTGTGTAAATAATTCTATCACTATTATGTTGCTTTAAGAAAGCCAATCCATGTACAATAGCTAGAAATTCACCTATATTATTGGTACCTTCTTCAAAAGGACCTTGGATAAATAATTGTTTTTTGGTTTTGGTATCCACGCCACGATATTCCATTTTACCAGGATTTCCAGAAGAAGCCGCATCTACAGCAATTGAGTTGTAATTTGGTTGGCCTATCTTTTTTAATTGCTCTTCAGAAAGTTCACTTTTAAAAGTTTTAGATTTTCCTATATAATCCTTCGGACCTTCTTTATATGCTTTTTTTGCGGCATCAAATGTTGAAAATGATTTGTATTGCGCCCCTTTATAGTCCTTGATTTGAGCTTTGCAGTCATCCCAAGATTCAAAAACACCTGTGTTATGACCTTTCCAAACCGTATAGTATTTTGTTTTCTTTTTGCTCATTTTTTGTCATCCTGAACTTGTTTCAGGATCTCTTAATTGATGAACTATTTATTGATTCTCTAACAATTTTTGAACAACCTTCGGAAAATGTTCCATTTCTAATTCATGAATTTTAGCAGCCACATCTTCAGCCGTATCATGGCTTGAAACCTCACATTTTGCCTGAAAAATTATTGCACCTTCATCATAATTTTCATTGACATAATGAATTGTAATCCCAGTTTCTGTTTCATTATTGGCAACTACAGCTTCATGAACATGCATACCATACATACCTTTTCCACCAAATTTTGGCAGTAGTGCAGGATGCACATTTATAACTTTACTAGGGAATTCATTTAAAATAAATTCAGGAAATTTCCATAGAAAACCAGCCAATACAATAAGGTCTGGATTAGTGGTCTTTAATATATTAAGAACATCATTTGATTTAGAAAATGCGATTCTATTAAATGATAAAGCACTTACTTTAAGTCTTTTACACCTATCAAGAACTTTGGCATGAGGATTGTTAGTCAATACCTGAATAACAGAGACATTATCATTGTTGTGAAAAAACTTTATTAAATTTTCAGCATTAGATCCACTCCCGGAGGCAAAAATTACAACACGTTTCATATACTTATTATAAATGCACTATTATTTGCAACAAAAGAAAGAATAATAATTTACAATTGGACTTAAAAAATAAAACTGAAACAGAAATTTACAAGTCAAAATGCACATTTTATTGGTAAAAATGTTTTTTAAAATAAAGTTTTTTATTTTTGCCGTCTAATTAAAACTTAAAATTAAAAGATTATGTCAGACATTGCATCAAGAGTAAAAGCGATTATCGTAGACAAATTAGGTGTAGATGAAAACGAAGTTGTAACTGAAGCAAGCTTCACAAACGACTTAGGTGCAGATTCATTAGACACTGTAGAATTAATTATGGAATTTGAAAAAGAATTTGATATTCAAATCCCAGACGATCAAGCTGAGAACATTGCAACAGTTGGTCAAGCTATCTCTTACATAGAAGAAGCAAAATAAGAATATATTTTTATGGAATTAAAGCGAGTAGTAGTAACTGGTTTAGGTGCACTTACGCCAATAGGAAATACCAAGGATGAATATTGGGAAGGCCTAATTAATGGTAAAAGTGGTGCTGCCCCAATCACACATTTTGATGCTGAAAAGTTCAAAACACAATTCGCTTGTGAAGTAAAAAATTTCAACGTCACTGACTTTATTGATAGAAAGTTAGCACGTCAGATGGATAAGTTTTCACAATACGCTATGGTAGCTTCTGATGAAGCCATAGCGGATTCAAAACTAGATCTTGAGACGATAAACAAATATAGAGTTGGAGTAATTTGGGGAGCTGGAATTGGCGGTTTAGAAACATTTCAACAAGAAGTGTTAAACTACGCTGCTGGTGATGGTACACCAAGATTTAGTCCACGATTCATTCCGAAGATGATTGCTGATATAGCACCAGGTAACATATCTATTAAGTATGGATTTATGGGACCTAACTATACTACAGTTTCTGCATGTGCATCTTCTGCAAATTCAATGATCGATGCCTTAAACAACATACGTTTAGGACATTGTGATGTTGTAATTACTGGTGGAAGTGAAGCAGCAGTTACTATAGCTGGTATGGGTGGATTTAATGCTATGCACGCAATGAGTACTCGAAATGATAGTCCAGAAACGGCTTCACGACCATTTGACGCAAACCGCGACGGTTTTGTGTTAGGTGAAGGTGCTGGTGCCATTGTTTTAGAAGAGTATGAGCATGCTAAAGCAAGAGGAGCTAAAATCTACGCCGAGGTTGTAGGTGGTGGTTTATCTTCTGATGCTTATCACATGACAGCGCCACATCCAGATGGTATAGGTGTAATTGCGGTAATGAAAAATTGTTTAGAAAATGCCGGTTTAAATCCTGAAGATGTAGATCATATTAATACACACGGAACATCCACACCATTAGGAGATGTTGCAGAATTAAAAGCTATATCAGAGGTATTTGGCAGCCATGCTAAGAACATAAATATTAATTCTACTAAATCTATGACTGGTCACTTGTTGGGTGCAGCTGGTGCTGTTGAAGCAATTGCTTCTATAATGGCATTAGAGCATGGTATCATACCGCCAACAATCAATCACGAAACAGTTGATGAAAACATAGATCCAGAATTAAATTTAACGCTCAATAAAGCACAGAAACGTGATATTAAAGTAGCAATGAGTAATACATTTGGATTTGGCGGTCATAACGCTTGTGTATTATTTAAAAAATTAGACTAAATCCCGAATGGCTAGCATTCGTAACATATTGAAGAATTCCCGTTCCTTTAAAGACGGGAATTTTTTTTTAGAGCTTAAGAAGATTTTAGGTTTTAAGCCTTTGTCCGAATCGTTTTATGAAAAGGCGTTTACGCATCGCTCAATGAATATCAAGGACAAAAAAGGCAATCCCATAAACTATGAACGTTTAGAATTTGTAGGTGATGCCATGTTAAGTTCTGTAATTGCAGCATATCTCTTTGAGCAAGTACCACATGGTGATGAAGGTTATCTAACGAAGATGAGATCTAAAGTGGTGAGTAGAGAACATCTTAACGAACTTGGTAAAGAGCTAGACCTCATTAAGTTAGTGAAAAGTAGAATACCTGTTTCTAATTTTGGTAATAACATTCATGGTAATCTTTTTGAAGCATTAGTTGGTGCAATTTATCTCGATAGAGGCTATAAGATGTGTGAAAAATTCATTTTTAAAAGAGTGATAAACCCACATGTAGATATTGAGACTTTAGAAGGTAAGGTTATAAGTTACAAGAGTTTGTTGATAGAATGGTGCCAAAAAGAGAAAAATACGTTTAACTACGATGTGTATGAAGACACTGGTAAAGATAAATTGAAGCATTTCTCAGTAAGATTAAGTGTCAACGACAAGGTTGTAGCCAAAGCAAGAGCAACTTCTAAGAAAAAAGCTGAGGAAAAAGCCTCTAAAAGAGCATTTTTTGCGTTTCAAAAGCAAATCACAAAATTCATTTAAAAAGCGTCAACAAATTGACATTACTATAACGTTTTCGTAGTTTAAATCGGCTAAGATTAACCTAAAGTTGATATTACGAACCTTTTAAAACACTATATTTGGCGCAAAGTTTTTGGCGCTATGGCTTTACATAAACTTCTTGTAGATGATTTTGATGACGTTTCATATAAACTCATTGCAATTCATTGTAACCTTGAAGATTATCGTTTGGCTTATTTGCTTAATGGCAGTTTAGAGCTAAATTTAAAAAGAAATAAAGAGGATTTAGATTTTAATGATTCTAAGTCGTCATACAGTTTTTTTGAATGGAATGACAAACCCCACTATGTCACTTGGAACTTGATCTCTAATATTTGTAAGAGAGAAGAGCAAAGTGAATACAGTGCTGGTTTATTTAGTAATAGTCAGAGAAAAGTTTTAAAGACATACAATCTAATACCAGAATATAGTAAGGTAGATTACTTTGTGAAGATTTCTTATGAGATTGAAAATGTAAACGAAAAACTCATTTTAGACCGATTACAAAACATTCCTCAGATCATTACCAGTTACGCTGTTGATCCGTTAAAAATAAAATCGAAAGACCATTTAATTTTTTAATTAATGCGAAAGAATAAGAAGACAAAAATTGTAGCAACCTTAGGACCTGCAACAAGTAGTAAAGAGGTTTTAAAAGCAATGCTTGATGAAGGGGCTAATGTATTTAGAATTAATTTCTCTCATGCAGATTATGAAGATGTAAAGGAGCGAATTAAATTTATTAGAGAGCTCAACGATGAATATGGTTATAATGCCGCGATACTTGCCGACCTTCAAGGGCCGAAGTTAAGAGTAGGTGTTATGAAAGGTGACATTGTTGTTAACGAAGGTGATGAAATTATTTTTGCAACAGGAGAACGTTTTGAAGGTACAAAAGAGCGTGTCTACATGACATACGATAACTTCCCGCAAGATGCTAAACCAGGAGAAAAGATCTTATTAGATGATGGTAAATTAATCTTTGAGGTAGTTTCTACAGACGGAAAGAAAGAAGTTAAGGCAAGAGTTATACAAGGTGGACCATTAAAGTCTAAGAAAGGTGTAAATCTTCCAAATACAAACATCTCTCAGCCAGCTCTTACGGAAAAAGATATTGAAGATGCGATTTTCGCTATTGGCCAGCAAGTTGATTGGATTGCTTTGTCGTTTGTGCGTCATGCAGAGGATTTAATGCAGTTGGAGGAATTAATAAAAGAACATAGTGAACACAAGATTCCTATTGTAGCCAAAATTGAGAAGCCAGAAGCCGTTGAGAATATCGACAAAATTGTAGCGTATTGTGATGGTTTAATGGTTGCTCGTGGTGATTTAGGTGTAGAGGTTCCAGCTCAAGAAGTACCATTAATTCAAAAGCAATTAGTACTAAGGGCAAAGCGTGCTAGAATTCCTGTAATTATAGCAACACAGATGATGGAAACCATGATTACAAGCCTTACACCAACACGTGCTGAGGTTAATGATGTAGCCAATTCTGTAATGGATGGTGCTGATGCGGTTATGCTTTCTGGTGAAACGTCTGTTGGACAGTATCCGGTGCAAGTTATCCAGAAAATGTCTGATATCATTAGAAGTGTTGAAGATTCTCAGCTTATTAAGGTACCGCAATCTCCACCACATATCCGTACAAAGCGATACATTACAAAATCAATATGTTTCCATGCTGCTAACATGGCAAATGAAATCAATGCAAAAGCCATTTCTACTTTAACAAATAGTGGTTATACAGCATTTCAGATTTCTGCTTGGAGACCAAAAGCACATATTTTAGTCTTTACATCTAACAAACGTATCTTAACACAGTTAAGCTTACTTTGGGGAGTTGAAGCGTTTTATTATGACAGATTTGTAAGTACCGACGAGACCATTGAAGATGTAAATGCTATGGCGTGTAAAAAAGGGTATTTAGAAGTAGGTGATATGCTTATTAGTTTAGCGGCAATGCCAATACAGGCTAAAGGTATGGTAAATACATTACGTATTACAGAGATTGAAACATGTAGTTTCTAATGATCTTATTAGGACATATTTAAAACAAAAAACCCTGCTCTGAGTAGGGTTTTTTGAGTTTTATTTAGATTTTAATTTCCTTTTCTCGCTTTCCATTTTTCTAAAATGCCTTTCTCACGTTGCATCAAAGAATTTTCACCACCAAGAATATTGTCTCGCCTTTCTTGTGAAACCGCATCAGAATACCACCAATTTTTTGTAGCTACCACAGTATCTGATAATGACCTAAACGTTAAACCAGAAGCAATGGCCTTACTATTGTTAGTTTTAGACATGCCAGCATATTCAGGTAACTGAATTACCCATGGTTGTATTCCAAAAAGACCATTTTCTTGTAAGAAGTCATTGTCATCTATTTGTATGTAGTTAATAGGTACATTATAATTCGCATGTATACCATGCACAAAAGCATTAGTCGTCATTTCAAATTCTGGTCCAGCACCATTGTATGTTCCAGAAGCTTTGTTTTCGGCCAATCTAATCATCCATTCACCTAAATCTCTCACATCAATGTATTGTACAACTTCATCTTTACTACCTGGAATAATAAAATCGCCACCTTTTTCTACACGTGCCAACCAATACGGAAAACGGTCTGTTGGGTCGCCAGGCCCAACAATTAGGTGCGGTCTTACAATGATAGACCTATCTTCTCCAAAGGTGTTTATAGTTGCTAATTCTGAAGTCGCCTTCATAATGCCATATTCATAGGTGCCTTTTTCTTCGGGTTTAGCATCGCTTGGCATTTCTGTAATCACTTTTCTGGTTTCTGAAAAATCATTTCCAAAGAATGGATAATACACACTCACAGAAGACGTATACATGTAATAACCTACATTATCTACTAATAATTTGGCGGTATCTTCTGTCCATTTTGTTTTTCGACCAGAATTATCAATAACAACATCCCATTTTCGGTTTTTAAGTGCTTCTAAGTTGTCTTCTCTATCACCTACTAATTGCTCTACTTTAGAGAAAAGTTCAGGATGAATTTTTGGCTTGGTTTTGCCTCTTGTAAATGTAGTTACTTCATGACCTCTTTCTAAAGCGTAAGCGATTTGATGCGGTCCTAAAAAACTAGTACCGCCAAGAATTAAGATTTTTAATTTTTTATCGCTTGGTTGAATATTGATTAGCGTTGAAAGTGGACTAGCTTGTACTACAGATGATAAGCCTAACATCATGCTAAGGCCTAAAAATTCTCTTCTACTATTTTTCATTTTTTTGATTGATCAAGATTGAAATGCTTATAAACTTACCAATTTTTAGGTAATTATATTGTTAATGATATCCTAGAAACAAAGTACTACGTTTAAAACTCAAACTTCAATTGTACACTTACTGCGTCTTTTTCAGTGGGTTTTTCTTTTCTTTCAGTATTTAAATTAGATAACGAAATTCCTAAAAGACGAACAGAATTATTGAGTTTTTCTTGATATAATAAGTCTTTAGCAGTATCTAAAATAATGTTTTTATCACTTATAAAATACGGCAAAGTTTTGCTTCTGGTTTGCAGTGTAAAGTCACTATATTTTATTTTAAGAGTAACTGTTTTTCCAGCAACATTACTTTTGTGTAAACGTCTTGAAACTTCATCTGCAATGTGTTCTAGTTTTTCGAGCATAAAGATTTCAGAAGACAAGTTTTTGCTAAACGTACGTTCGGCTGCTAGAGATTTTCTAATACGATTTGGTTTTACTTCGCTAGTATGGATTCCACGAACAACATAATAGTAATAGTGACCAGATTTTCCGAAATTTTCACCTAAGTATTCTAAACTTTTAGATTTTAAATCTTTACCAGTAAAGATGCCTTTTTGGTACATTTTTTCGGCAGTAACCTTACCGACACCATAAAATTTCCGAATATCTAGATCTTCTAAAAATTGTAATACATCTTCAGGGTTCACTGTTTTTTGCCCATTCGGTTTGTTATAGTCGCTCGCAACTTTAGCAATAAATTTATTGATTGAAATCCCTGCTGAAGCAGTTAAACCAACTTCGTCATAAATACGTTGTCTTATTTTTTGAGCGATTAAAGTTGCGCTTGGTAGTCCTATTTTATTCTCTGTGACATCTAGATATGCTTCATCTAAAGAAAGCGGTTCTACAAGATCAGTGTAATCTAAAAAGATATTTCTAATTTTTTTAGAGATGTCCTTATAACGATCAAATCGATGTTTTACAAAAATTAATTCAGGACAAAGCTTTTCGGCTAATCGACCAGACATCGCACTTTTGACCCCAAATTTACGTGCTTCATAGCTCGCAGCACTTATCACACCTCTTGCGCTTCCACCACCAACAGCAATGGGTTTACCCTTCAATTCAGGATTATCCATTTGTTCTACAGATGCATAAAATGCATCCATATCAACATGAATAATCTTTCGTATTGGCATTGGCATATCCATATTTCAAATTTATAATATCTTTATCAAAGACTTATACAAAATGGGTAAATCGGTAATCTTATTGGGTGCTTCTGGACTAACAGGAAGCTATGTTTTGCAATATGTATTAAAAGATGATAGTTATGATGAGGTTATTCTTTTTAATCGAAGCGCTTTAGGTGTTAATCATCCAAAGATAAAAGAGTACGTCATAGACCTTTTAGATTTAAAATCTCAAGAAGAACACTTTAAGGCAGATATTGTTATTTGTTGTATTGGGACAACTAAAGCAAAAACCCCAGATAAAACACTTTATAAGCAAATAGACTATGGAATACCGGTCGCGGCTGCTGAGCTTTGTGTGTTAAATAATATTTCTAAGTTTTTGGTAATATCTTCTTTAGGAGCAGATGAAAATAGTAAAGTGTTTTATTCTAAGACTAAAGGTGAAATGGAAGCGAAAGTATTGTCTTTAGGTATTACATCTACTAACGTTCTACAACCATCTTTAATTTCTGGTCATCGTAATGAAAAACGAGCAGGTGAATTTGCCGCAAAATTGTTAATGAAAGTTATAAATCCGTTACTTTTCGGAAGATTAAAAAAATATAAATCCATTCATCCAGATACCATTGCTAAAGCATTAATATATTTAGCTAATCATGAATATGAATCTGGAATTATTCCTTCTGATAAAATTGAAGAACTTGCCACATTATGAACATAGAAATAGAACGTAAATTTTTGGTAGATTCAGATGCATTTAAGAATGAAGCGTCTACAAGTTACCCTATTAAACAAGGATTTTTAAATAGTGATAAAGAAAGAACTGTACGTGTAAGATTAAAGGCTAAAAAAGGATATATTACTGTAAAAGGAGAATCTTCTGAAGATGGTTTGTCTCGTTTTGAATGGGAAAAGGAAATTTCAAAACCTGAAGCTGAATCATTATTGAATTTATGTGAAAAAGGAATCATTGATAAAATACGTTACGAAGTAATTTCTGGAGAACATGTTATTGAAATAGATGAGTTTTATGGAGATAATGAAGGTTTGGTTATTGCCGAAATTGAACTTAGCAATGAAAATGAAACTTTTAATTCACCAACTTGGTTAGGAAAAGAAGTGACAGGTGATATAAAATATTATAACTCACAAATAAGTAAGAACCCTTATAAAAACTGGAAATAGCATGAAAAAAATAGTAGTAATATTAAGTGTTTTGATTCTTACACATTCATGTAAAGATAATACTGAAACATCAATTAATGAGCAAGTGTCTGAAAATGTAAAAGAAAAGCAACCTAAGAAGTCTGTGAAATCTTTAAAGGAGGAATTAACAAACAAAGGGTTTCAAATTTTTGATTATGTAGACGAAAAAACCAAGGACACTATTCTTATGCAGCAATATTATATTGCTTTTTTGAAAAAAGGTACTATTAGAAATCAAAATGAGGAAGAAGCTAACAAATTACAATCTGAACATTTAGCGCACTTGGGTAAGATGTATGAACTCGGTTATGCTGATATTTCAGGACCATTTGGTGATGATGGAGATATAAGAGGTATTACCATTTATAATGTGCCGACCCAAGCTATGGCAGATAGCTTAGCAAATGCAGACCCAATGGTTAAAGCAGGTCGATTAGAGATTGAAATCCATCCATGGTGGGCAGCTAAAGGTTTCTCATTAAGATAATAAACTAAAAACGCTCTGATAAAATCAGAGCGTTTTTGGTTTATATAAAAAGTGTAGTTTTTTATTGTTGTTGTGGTCCACCACTAACGATAAGGAATTCTGAACGTCTATTTTCTTGGTGTTGTTCGTCAGTACAATTAGCACCACAATCCACTTTAAGTTCGGATTCACCTTTACCTTCAGCTGAGATACGCGACTCATCAATACCTTTAGAGATGACATACTGTTGTGTACTTTTCGCTCTACGTTGCGATAATCGTTGGTTGTAAGCGTCAGAACCTCTACTATCAGTATGCGAAGTTGCATTAATAACTAAATCAGGGTACTTGTTCATGATTTCAACAAGTTTATCTAACTCAAAAGCAGCTTGTGCAGTGATATTAGACTTATCAAACTCAAAGAAAATAGGGTTAAGCACTATTTGTTCAGGAGTGATGATTTCTTCTATAGGACTTAAAGAAATTTGCACAGGTACTTCTTCTTCAGAAGTTGCAGAAACCGTTACTTTTTTACTTTCGTAATCTTCAGCAATTGCTTCAAGTTCTGCTTGCTTATCACATTCAATAATAAACTCAGCGATTCCTTGCTCGTTGCTTGGCTTAGAAGTCAGCTTATTACCTTCAGCATCATAAATAGAAACAGTAGCACCAGCAATAGGCTCACGCGTTTTATCATCTAAGATAGTAGCAACAACTAATACATCACAAAGTGGTTGTAATTTTTTAAATAAGTAGACATCATCACTGCCTTGTCCACCATCTCTGTTAGAAGAGACAAATCCTTCTTCAGCTTCTTCATCAATAGTAAATGCAAAATCATCAGCATTACTATTAATAGGAATCCCTACGTTTCTTACCGGTGCTAATTTACCATCAATCACCTTAGTGTAGAACACATCCATACCACCAAGGCCTAAATGGCCGTTAGAAGAGAAGTAAAGTGTATTGTTACTACTAATATAAGGGAACATTTCTTGAGCTTCAGTATTTACTTTTTGTCCTAAGTTTTCAGGAGTACCAATAGTACCATCATCATTGATAGGAGCTTTATAAACATCATAGAGGCCATAACCACCAGGCATATCAGAAGAGAAGTATAATGTTTTACCATCAGCACTTACCGAAGGATTTTTCACAGAGTAGTTTTCACTATTAATAGAAAGTGCCTCTACAGTATCCCAATCATCCCCTAATTTAGTTGCTTTAAATAAGTAAAGTTGACTAAATCTTGTATTGCTAGTAGAATCTTTTTCAAATACTTTTTCAAAATAACTTTCTCTAGAGAAGTACATGGTTTTACCATCAGGAGAGAATGATACTAAACCTTCGTGGAACTTGGTATTGATTTGGTCATTCATAAGTGTTGCACCATCGTAAGCACCATCAGTGTTTTTAGTTAGAGTGTAGATATCTAAGAAAGGCTCTTGATTCCAACCATAGTTTTTACGATTGTCATTTCTACCAGATGCGATATAGAGTTTACCATCATTGATAGTACCCCCAAACTCAGACTGTGCTGTATTAAACCCAGCACTTTGTACATTAAACTTTTTACCTTGATCTAAGATTTTAGGTAAGTAGTTAGGGTTCTTTCTATAAGCTGTAGCTCTATTATCAGAAGGGCGCATAGAAGCGAACTTTTCCATTTGCGCATTAGACTCATCGTATTTACCATTAGCTTTAAGCATTTGCGAATACTTATAGATCATTTCAGGATCTTCTGAAGATTCTAAAGCCTTGGCATACCATTTTTCAGCTTCAACGGTATTGAAGATGTTATAGTAACTCTCAGCAAGTTGTCCGTATACATAAGGACTACCTTTACCTTTTTCAATAAGCTTGTTATAGCTTTCAGCTGCCTTAACAAATTCGAATCTAGCAAATTGTTTATCAGCTTTTTTAGTATCGTTATTTTGCGCATTTAAGCAGAAACTACTGATCAACGCTACAAATAATAAAGTTTTAAAGTTTTTCATAATATAGTTTAGCTTAACGGATTAGAAATATCTAGGTGAACGAGAGACGCGTTTCGGGAAGTTAAGATCAAATAATAACATCACCTCATGCGACGCAGGAGCATATGCATTAATATCAGAAGATACATGGTCATAAGCATATCCAACTCTCACTGATGGTGAGATAGCAAAGTTTACCAGTCCAGAGATAGAATCGTCTAATCTGTAAGAGGCACCAATTTCGAATTTCTTAAAGAAACGCGCATTAAGGTTAACGTCAAAAGATGTAGGTGCATCAAAAGCAGACTTCATCATAAACGATGGTTTTAATTCAGTATTAGGTGATAGGTCAAAGACATACCCGCCAGTTACGAAATAGTGCTGTGTTTCAGACCCGATATTAAGACCATTAGCATCTAAATGTACAGAGGCTAACATATTAGGAACAGATACGGATAAATAATACTTATTGGTATAGTAGAATAACCCAGCACCGATGTTAGGTGTAGTTTCATTAATATTTTGATTAAAGAACGGGTCGTCAGCATCAATAACATCCACACCAGCCAGACCAATGTCATGGAAAGTTGCCCCAGCTTTAACACCAAACGCTAAGCGGTGCTCACCACCAAGTTTAAGGGTATAAGAGACATCTGCATACACGTTGGTTTCTTGTACAGGTCCGATTCTATCAGAAATTAGGGAAAGACCAAGACCAAGGTTATTACCTACAGGAGAATGCACGAAAGCAGTAGCTGTTTCTGGTGCACCTTCAATACCTACCCATTGGTCTCTGTAGAGTAAACCAAAAGAGAGATTTTCTCTAGAGCCTGCATAAGCAGGATTCACGACATTCATATTGTACATGTATTGCGTGTACTGAGGATCTTGCTGTGCTTGCATTTGAAATGCTAAAAGCAAGATGGCTATAATCGAGAGTTTTTTCATTATTTTTAAGTTGATTCAGTTAGTTGTTATCTATTAATATATACCCAAGCACTTCGTTGCTTCGCACCACCATCGTAGACTACAGTATAGAAATATGTACCTACAGGAAGTTCTTCACCATCATTAGTTTGACCAACCCATTCGTTAGAGTAGTTGTTCTTAGAATATACAAGGGTACCATTTCTGTTGTAGATTTCTAATCTAGTAACGTTGAAGCTACTTAAATCAAAACTATCATTAAACCCTGGTGATACACCAGGTGAAATACCTTCAGGAAAAATACAAGATTCAAGTTCTTCAACAAAAGCAGTGACAATTGTAGAACAACCAGATGCATTAAATGTGATTTCTGCTGAATAATCACCTTCAACAAGCACTGAATCGAGGATAAGGCCACTTGCACCATCAATATAAACATCATCTAATAACCAAGCTACTGATACTTCTGCTTCAGTAAAGTTTGATGGAATAAGGCCTATTGAAATTGGTGTTGTAGCGTTTGGACAAACTTCGTAATCAAAGGAAGGATCAAATAGAGCTACTGGCGCATCATTAATGATTAAGTTGAATGAGTTTACCACAAAACAAGTTGGATTAAAGGCATCCTCAACTCTAACATATATTACGGCGTTACCTGATGAATATACATGTGGCAGTGCATTGTCATTATTTTCAGCGTCTGCTTGAGAACTGTGATAAGTTACAATGTAATTTGCTGGGTCTTGTGTACCAAGTACATTAGGATTATGAGCAAGTAAGTCAAAATCAGCTAAATCATCAAAGTTACCATCATTATCATCACATTCAGCTATGTCTACACTTTCAGCAGTATGATCTGGTACACTAATAGATAGGTTGAAAGATGTAGTACTAACACAACCTGTGTCATTGTTCTCAACTCTAATAAATACTGTTTCACCATCAGTACCTGTATATGATGTACTGATACTGTTTGAACCAGATTCAGCATCTTCCAAACTATTATGGTATGTCAGTGTAAATTCGGATGGATCTTGTGAACCTAAAATAAATATATCATTAAGGGATAAATCAAAATCCGCACTACTTTCTACAGAACATACCAACTGATCAGAAGGTGTATTTGCTTCTGGTAATGGTAAAAACTCCACAAGAATGTCATCTTGTAAGAAACATTGGTTAGAGAAGTATACTAAAGCTGTATATAAATCTGGTTCTGTAACTTCAATAGTTGAAGTTGTTTCACCATCAATAGGTAAACCATTTCTAAGCCAAATATGCTCTAAGTTAGGGGCACCTGAATCTAAGGTAATAGGTTCACCAAAACAAGCTGCTCCACCAGAAGCAATGGTAATATCTTCACCCAAGTTTAATTCACCAAGGTCGAAACTCCCAGCTTTTAAGAAAACACCAGAGTCAAATGCCGAGTCGTTGGCATCAGCAATAACAAGTTTAATATGATAGGTCTGCCCAACAGTAACGGGAGCTTGCGCAGTAAATACTACTGTTCTACCGTCAAACTGCATTGGTGGAAGATTATCACCTGTATATCCTCCGAAGTATTGTTCATTTATCGCAGGACAACCAGGATTTGCCTCATGAATGTTAGTTACTAAAATCGGTGTATTTGTACCAGGAATCACCGCAAGATTTGTAGTGTTACCCAAAGGGTCTGTAAGTAAAAAGGCAAATGCATCAGAGAATGTACATTCAAAAGTTCCTCCTGAATCACCATTATATTCTTCTGATGCCATTAAGAAATCAAAACTAATTTCTTGAGCAAGTGGCACGAAGTCAAACTCTAATACAGTGGCGTTATTGGTATTACCAGATGGAACGATAGTATTTAAAAAAGGATCTCCAGGCCATGCTGAAGTTCCATCACTTAAGTTACCAAGGTTTGGACCTGCAGCAGCACTGGCATCACCTGAAGTTAATAATACACCTTCGGTAAAAGGAAAACCTTCCATATCGCCATCAAGAGTAAAATAACCAATACCATTATCTTGACCAAAATCTGTACCTGTTGAGAAGGTAATATTAGATATTTCAGCGCACTCACCGCCAATTAGGATGTCAGTTACTAACTGTTCAACAGTATAAGTAGTTTGGTCTACTACCACGTTATCACCACCAGGTCTAATACATAAATTAAATGTAGTATCTTCTTGGTCAGCGCCAAATGAGAAGACTCTAACGTAGTAAGTGTTTCCAACAGTTAAGCCTGTAGCTAGAGTAGGATTATCAGTTGAACAATAGATTTCTGTAAAATTATCACACGTACCTGAATAAAGTGCATGGTCTAAGTTATTCGTACTCCCTGCAATATTAATTAATGAAATGATTTGGTTGGTGTCATTAGCAACAAATTGATACCAAACATCGTTGTCTGTATTACCAGCACAAGTACCATTAGCTATACCAGATGAAGTTGCAGCTAGTAATGTACCCGGTGTAACAACCGTACATTCAGATTCTGTATTCACTCCCGCAACGATTGCATCTGCACAATTATCATTGGCAGGTGGACAAGCTAAAACGGTAAAGTTGTCACTTGCAATAACACAATTATTATCTTGTTCATTAGTCACAAATACTCTTACGGTATTGCCAAATGGGAAAGGACCAGCCTGATACAAACCATTGGCAGTTGCTTGAACTGTAGAAGCATCAAAGTTATTAGATATTTCTAGAGATGTAGCATCACCTAAACTTGTAACATCAACATCTATAAAGAATTGATCATTAGCACAATCAGGTGTAGTTACAAAAGTAGCTTCAGGAAGTGTACAAGTCAATTGTTGTATATTAATTGTAAAGTCTAAAGTTACTCCCCAAGTACCAGAATAACATGGATCTGGTGTTCCTTGGCCGAAATCGGCAGTTCCAATACGCATTCTATGCTCACCTACAGGCGCAGTTAAGGGCATAATGAATGAAGCGTCTAATGAATGTGGGTTACCACCTGACGACTCACCTTGAAAAACAAGTTCGCTAGGTTCAAAAACTAAATTATCATCAAAATCTATCCAAATGTTTGAGAAATAAGTAAAGCCATGAGCAAAATCAATTATCACTTCTGTTTCAACTCCCTGAAATGCGTTAACAACTGGTGAAGTCTGATCTTCGTATGTTACATCACCTAAACTTGGGAAATCTGTAATTCCAACGGTTACGTTTGATACACCTTGCCCATCATTACTTGAAGGGATAGAGTCACAATACTCAATAAGGAATTGAACAGGTCCAGCCCAATCACTAATTTCACCACCACAATCTGACTGTACATAATATTCGTATTCAACATCTAAAGATAAATCTGTTATTTGAAGAGGATTACTTGTTGTTGGTACAATTGTCCCATCCGCAGAACCTTGAACAAAACCGACAGGACCATACTCAACAATCCATGACGTTCCACCGGTCCAGCCAAGCTCAATTGTATTAGCGTTTACTACGAAGGCAGTTAAATCGGTTGGAGGAGGACAGTTAGGACCTTCTTCGATACAAATGTCTGCAGACCCAGATGGTAAGTCACGCCAAATTGCCACATAATAAGTGTTACCAGGCGTAAGGCCACCTATTGCATCTGAAGCATCACCGTCATCAAAATCGTTATTAAAGCACCCAAGTGATGTACCACCACAGGCATCAAAAAGTTCAATACCAATATTATTTGCACCACCACTAAAGTTAAAAGCTACAGATCCGTTTGCAGGCGCAACAAAGCTTGTCCAATATCCAAAATTCGCAAAGGGATCACAGCTCAAAAATCCGAGGTCGTATCCACTTGAGAAATCGAATGTCATAGGTGTACCTGTGCTACAATCTTGTATAGTCATAGGAATGGCTTCAGCACAAGTCTCACCAGGAGCTAAAAGCATTGAACTGTCAATATTGGTTGAGACAGCGTTATTAGTCACATTGTTTTCATAGACGTTGTCATTTAAAATGACGGTATCTATAGGTTCGGAAGATATATGTCTAGAATCTAAATTCGGATTTAAGACATATAAAGCAGATGCATTGAAGCAAATACTTAACATGAACACAAATAAAGTAATCTTCTTCATTATTAATTGGTTTAATTAGAAAGTTTAGTCAAAAATCAAAAATGTATTTTCAACTCAATTTAAAAGTGCGTTGAAGCCATTTTAGGGTTAAAAAATGGAATATAAAAAAAATGCCAATTAACAGTCCGTTAACACTGTTATTATAGACGAAGTGATTTAATTACCGATGAAATGCATGGTAATTTATGACTTGATTTTTTAATAGTTTCATAAACCAAAAACGCTCTGATAAAATCAGAGCGTTTTTTTTAAGTTTATGTAAAAGGTTGTGTTTTTTATTGTTGTTGTGGTCCACCACTAACGATAAGGAATTCTGAACGTCTATTTTCTTGGTGTTGTTCGTCAGTACAATTAGCACCACAATCCACTTTAAGTTCGGATTCACCTTTACCTTCAGCTGAGATACGCGACTCATCAATACCTTTAGAGATGACATACTGTTGTGTACTTTTCGCTCTACGTTGCGATAATCGTTGGTTGTAAGCGTCAGAACCTCTACTATCAGTATGCGAAGTTGCATTAATAACTAAATCAGGGTACTTGTTCATGATTTCAACAAGTTTATCTAACTCAAAAGCAGCTTGTGCAGTGATATTAGACTTATCAAACTCAAAGAAAATAGGGTTAAGCACTATTTGTTCAGGAGTGATGATTTCTTCTATAGGACTTAAAGAAATTTGCACAGGTACTTCTTCTTCAGAAGTTGCAGAAACCGTTACTTTTTTACTTTCGTAATCTTCAGCAATTGCTTCAAGTTCTGCTTGCTTATCACATTCAATAATAAACTCAGCGATTCCTTGCTCGTTGCTTGGCTTAGAAGTCAGCTTATTACCTTCAGCATCATAAATAGAAACAGTAGCACCAGCAATAGGCTCACGCGTTTTATCATCTAAGATAGTAGCAACAACTAATACATCACAAAGTGGTTGTAATTTTTTAAATAAGTAGACATCATCACTGCCTTGTCCACCATCTCTGTTAGAAGAGACAAATCCTTCTTCAGCTTCTTCATCAATAGTAAATGCAAAATCATCAGCATTACTATTAATAGGAATCCCTACGTTTCTTACCGGTGCTAATTTACCATCAATCACCTTAGTGTAGAACACATCCATACCACCAAGGCCTAAATGGCCGTTAGAAGAGAAGTAAAGTGTATTGTTACTACTAATATAAGGGAACATTTCTTGAGCTTCAGTATTTACTTTTTGTCCTAAGTTTTCAGGAGTACCAATAGTACCATCATCATTGATAGGAGCTTTATAAACATCATAGAGGCCATAACCACCAGGCATATCAGAAGAGAAGTATAATGTTTTACCATCAGCACTTACCGAAGGATTTTTCACAGAGTAGTTTTCACTATTAATAGAAAGTGCCTCTACAGTATCCCAATCATCCCCTAATTTAGTTGCTTTAAATAAGTAAAGTTGACTAAATCTTGTATTGCTAGTAGAATCTTTTTCAAATACTTTTTCAAAATAACTTTCTCTAGAGAAGTACATGGTTTTACCATCAGGAGAGAATGATACTAAACCTTCGTGGAACTTGGTATTGATTTGGTCATTCATAAGTGTTGCACCATCGTAAGCACCATCAGTGTTTTTAGTTAGAGTGTAGATATCTAAGAAAGGCTCTTGATTCCAACCATAGTTTTTACGATTGTCATTTCTACCAGATGCGATATAGAGTTTACCATCATTGATAGTACCCCCAAACTCAGACTGTGCTGTATTAAACCCAGCACTTTGTACATTAAACTTTTTACCTTGATCTAAGATTTTAGGTAAGTAGTTAGGGTTCTTTCTATAAGCTGTAGCTCTATTATCAGAAGGGCGCATAGAAGCGAACTTTTCCATTTGCGCATTAGACTCATCGTATTTACCATTAGCTTTAAGCATTTGCGAATACTTATAGATCATTTCAGGATCTTCTGAAGATTCTAAAGCCTTGGCATACCATTTTTCAGCTTCAACGGTATTGAAGATGTTATAGTAACTCTCAGCAAGTTGTCCGTATACATAAGGACTACCTTTACCTTTTTCAATAAGCTTGTTATAGCTTTCAGCTGCCTTAACAAATTCGAATCTAGCAAATTGTTTATCAGCTTTTTTAGTATCGTTATTTTGCGCATTTAAGCAGAAACTACTGATCAACGCTACAAATAATAAAGTTTTAAAGTTTTTCATAATATAGTTTAGCTTAACGGATTAGAAATATCTAGGTGAACGAGAGACGCGTTTCGGGAAGTTAAGATCAAATAATAACATCACCTCATGCGACGCAGGAGCATATGCATTAATATCAGAAGATACATGGTCATAAGCATATCCAACTCTCACTGATGGTGAGATAGCAAAGTTTACCAGTCCAGAGATAGAATCGTCTAATCTGTAAGAGGCACCAATTTCGAATTTCTTAAAGAAACGCGCATTAAGGTTAACGTCAAAAGATGTAGGTGCATCAAAAGCAGACTTCATCATAAACGATGGTTTTAATTCAGTATTAGGTGATAGGTCAAAGACATACCCGCCAGTTACGAAATAGTGCTGTGTTTCAGACCCGATATTAAGACCATTAGCATCTAAATGTACAGAGGCTAACATATTAGGAACAGATACGGATAAATAATACTTATTGGTATAGTAGAATAACCCAGCACCGATGTTAGGTGTAGTTTCATTAATATTTTGATTAAAGAACGGGTCGTCAGCATCAATAACATCCACACCAGCCAGACCAATGTCATGGAAAGTTGCCCCAGCTTTAACACCAAACGCTAAGCGGTGCTCACCACCAAGTTTAAGGGTATAAGAGACATCTGCATACACGTTGGTTTCTTGTACAGGTCCGATTCTATCAGAAATTAGGGAAAGACCAAGACCAAGGTTATTACCTACAGGAGAATGCACGAAAGCAGTAGCTGTTTCTGGTGCACCTTCAATACCTACCCATTGGTCTCTGTAGAGTAAACCAAAAGAGAGATTTTCTCTAGAGCCTGCATAAGCAGGATTCACGACATTCATATTGTACATGTATTGCGTGTACTGAGGATCTTGCTGTGCTTGCATTTGAAATGCTAAAAGCAAGATGGCTATAATCGAGAGTTTTTTCATTATTTTTAAGTTGATTCAGTTAGTTGTTATCTATTAATATATACCCAAGCACTTCGTTGCTTCGCACCACCATCGTAGACTACAGTATAGAAATATGTACCTACAGGAAGTTCTTCACCATCATTAGTTTGACCAACCCATTCGTTAGAGTAGTTGTTCTTAGAATATACAAGGGTACCATTTCTGTTGTAGATTTCTAATCTAGTAACGTTGAAGCTACTTAAATCAAAACTATCATTAAACCCTGGTGATACACCAGGTGAAATACCTTCAGGAAAAATACAAGATTCAAGTTCTTCAACAAAAGCAGTGACAATTGTAGAACAACCAGATGCATTAAATGTGATTTCTGCTGAATAATCACCTTCAACAAGCACTGAATCGAGGATAAGGCCACTTGCACCATCAATATAAACATCATCTAATAACCAAGCTACTGATACTTCTGCTTCAGTAAAGTTTGATGGAATAAGGCCTATTGAAATTGGTGTTGTAGCGTTTGGACAAACTTCGTAATCAAAGGAAGGATCAAATAGAGCTACTGGCGCATCATTAATGATTAAGTTGAATGAGTTTACCACAAAACAAGTTGGATTAAAGGCATCCTCAACTCTAACATATATTACGGCGTTACCTGATGAATATACATGTGGCAGTGCATTGTCATTATTTTCAGCGTCTGCTTGAGAACTGTGATAAGTTACAATGTAATTTGCTGGGTCTTGTGTACCAAGTACATTAGGATTATGAGCAAGTAAGTCAAAATCAGCTAAATCATCAAAGTTACCATCATTATCATCACATTCAGCTATGTCTACACTTTCAGCAGTATGATCTGGTACACTAATAGATAGGTTGAAAGATGTAGTACTAACACAACCTGTGTCATTGTTCTCAACTCTAATAAATACTGTTTCACCATCAGTACCTGTATATGATGTACTGATACTGTTTGAACCAGATTCAGCATCTTCCAAACTATTATGGTATGTCAGTGTAAATTCGGATGGATCTTGTGAACCTAAAATAAATATATCATTAAGGGATAAATCAAAATCCGCACTACTTTCTACAGAACATACCAACTGATCAGAAGGTGTATTTGCTTCTGGTAATGGTAAAAACTCCACAAGAATGTCATCTTGTAAGAAACATTGGTTAGAGAAGTATACTAAAGCTGTATATAAATCTGGTTCTGTAACTTCAATAGTTGAAGTTGTTTCACCATCAATAGGTAAACCATTTCTAAGCCAAATATGCTCTAAGTTAGGGGCACCTGAATCTAAGGTAATAGGTTCACCAAAACAAGCTGCTCCACCAGAAGCAATGGTAATATCTTCACCCAAGTTTAATTCACCAAGGTCGAAACTCCCAGCTTTTAAGAAAACACCAGAGTCAAATGCCGAGTCGTTGGCATCAGCAATAACAAGTTTAATATGATAGGTCTGCCCAACAGTAACGGGAGCTTGCGCAGTAAATACTACTGTTCTACCGTCAAACTGCATTGGTGGAAGATTATCACCTGTATATCCTCCGAAGTATTGTTCATTTATCGCAGGACAACCAGGATTTGCCTCATGAATGTTAGTTACTAAAATCGGTGTATTTGTACCAGGAATCACCGCAAGATTTGTAGTGTTACCCAAAGGGTCTGTAAGTAAAAAGGCAAATGCATCAGAGAATGTACATTCAAAAGTTCCTCCTGAATCACCATTATATTCTTCTGATGCCATTAAGAAATCAAAACTAATTTCTTGAGCAAGTGGCACGAAGTCAAACTCTAATACAGTGGCGTTATTGGTATTACCAGATGGAACGATAGTATTTAAAAAAGGATCTCCAGGCCATGCTGAAGTTCCATCACTTAAGTTACCAAGGTTTGGACCTGCAGCAGCACTGGCATCACCTGAAGTTAATAATACACCTTCGGTAAAAGGAAAACCTTCCATATCGCCATCAAGAGTAAAATAACCAATACCATTATCTTGACCAAAATCTGTACCTGTTGAGAAGGTAATATTAGATATTTCAGCGCACTCACCGCCAATTAGGATGTCAGTTACTAACTGTTCAACAGTATAAGTAGTTTGGTCTACTACCACGTTATCACCACCAGGTCTAATACATAAATTAAATGTAGTATCTTCTTGGTCAGCGCCAAATGAGAAGACTCTAACGTAGTAAGTGTTTCCAACAGTTAAGCCTGTAGCTAGAGTAGGATTATCAGTTGAACAATAGATTTCTGTAAAATTATCACACGTACCTGAATAAAGTGCATGGTCTAAGTTATTCGTACTCCCTGCAATATTAATTAATGAAATGATTTGGTTGGTGTCATTAGCAACAAATTGATACCAAACATCGTTGTCTGTATTACCAGCACAAGTACCATTAGCTATACCAGATGAAGTTGCAGCTAGTAATGTACCCGGTGTAACAACCGTACATTCAGATTCTGTATTCACTCCCGCAACGATTGCATCTGCACAATTATCATTGGCAGGTGGACAAGCTAAAACGGTAAAGTTGTCACTTGCAATAACACAATTATTATCTTGTTCATTAGTCACAAATACTCTTACGGTATTGCCAAATGGGAAAGGACCAGCCTGATACAAACCATTGGCAGTTGCTTGAACTGTAGAAGCATCAAAGTTATTAGATATTTCTAGAGATGTAGCATCACCTAAACTTGTAACATCAACATCTATAAAGAATTGATCATTAGCACAATCAGGTGTAGTTACAAAAGTAGCTTCAGGAAGTGTACAAGTCAATTGTTGTATATTAATTGTAAAGTCTAAAGTTACTCCCCAAGTACCAGAATAACATGGATCTGGTGTTCCTTGGCCGAAATCGGCAGTTCCAATACGCATTCTATGCTCACCTACAGGCGCAGTTAAGGGCATAATGAATGAAGCGTCTAATGAATGTGGGTTACCACCTGACGACTCACCTTGAAAAACAAGTTCGCTAGGTTCAAAAACTAAATTATCATCAAAATCTATCCAAATGTTTGAGAAATAAGTAAAGCCATGAGCAAAATCAATTATCACTTCTGTTTCAACTCCCTGAAATGCGTTAACAACTGGTGAAGTCTGATCTTCGTATGTTACATCACCTAAACTTGGGAAATCTGTAATTCCAACGGTTACGTTTGATACACCTTGCCCATCATTACTTGAAGGGATAGAGTCACAATACTCAATAAGGAATTGAACAGGTCCAGCCCAATCACTAATTTCACCACCACAATCTGACTGTACATAATATTCGTATTCAACATCTAAAGATAAATCTGTTATTTGAAGAGGATTACTTGTTGTTGGTACAATTGTCCCATCCGCAGAACCTTGAACAAAACCGACAGGACCATACTCAACAATCCATGACGTTCCACCGGTCCAGCCAAGCTCAATTGTATTAGCGTTTACTACGAAGGCAGTTAAATCGGTTGGAGGAGGACAGTTAGGACCTTCTTCGATACAAATGTCTGCAGACCCAGATGGTAAGTCACGCCAAATTGCCACATAATAAGTGTTACCAGGCGTAAGGCCACCTATTGCATCTGAAGCATCACCGTCATCAAAATCGTTATTAAAGCACCCAAGTGATGTACCACCACAGGCATCAAAAAGTTCAATACCAATATTATTTGCACCACCACTAAAGTTAAAAGCTACAGATCCGTTTGCAGGCGCAACAAAGCTTGTCCAATATCCAAAATTCGCAAAGGGATCACAGCTCAAAAATCCGAGGTCGTATCCACTTGAGAAATCGAATGTCATAGGTGTACCTGTGCTACAATCTTGTATAGTCATAGGAATGGCTTCAGCACAAGTCTCACCAGGAGCTAAAAGCATTGAACTGTCAATATTGGTTGAGACAGCGTTATTAGTCACATTGTTTTCATAGACGTTGTCATTTAAAATGACGGTCTCTGTAGAATCCGTTAGATTGTGATTATGCTCTTTAATTGGACTAAAGGCATAACTAGTAAATGCCGAAAAGCAAGATGCTAGCATGATTAAGAGTAAAGTAGTCTTTTTCATTTTTTTTAAGGTTGATAGAAGCCGAAAACCCCTTACAATGCATTGATTATAAGGGCCTTTTGTCTTTCTAAGTATAATAAAATATAGTGTGCATTAATGTTAGTTAGTTAGCTGTGTTTAATGCGAATTGAAAGATAAAAAAAATGGGCGTGAACACTTCGTCCACAATGTTATAATAGACTAAAGGTAATATTAATCGACAAATGGTTTTTAACCAAATTAATTGCTTTTTAATTCTATAAAAACTGGGAAATGGTCACTATAACCACCTTTATATTTTTTGCCTACATAAGTTCTAAAGGGCTGGCCTTTAAATTTGCCTCTAAATTGTGTGAGAGATCTATCATCAAATACATCTGCATCATGATATGTAAGAAATGAGTTGTTTCTGTCAAAAATGTTGGTAGTGAATAGTATTTGGTCAAATAGATTCCATTCAAAGTCATGATTTAAACTTCCTTTGTCCTTAGACCATACCGTTTTAAACGGATTAAATAAACCAGATTCGTCCTCCATCAGTTCAACACTATGGTTATCAGGGTTGTCGTTAAAATCTCCCATCACAAGAATTTTCATATTTTCTGATTTAGTTTTGAGGTTTCGAATAATTGAATTTACTTTTTTGGCTGCAGCAATTCTTTTTGGCTCTGTTACTTTTTCACCATCTCTTCTCGAAGACCAATGATTAACTAAAATAGCTATATTCTCATCATTCAATCTGCCTTCCACCAAAAGAATATCTCTTGTGTAATCGCGTTGACCATCATCATCCTGTAAGTACACCGAAAATGTTTCAGAACTTGTAACTTCAAAAACATCAGATTTATACAATAGTGCAACATCAATACCTCTTTCGTCTGCTGAATCGTAGTGCACATAACTATAGTCTTCATCTATTAAATGTTCACTCTTCACTAAGTCATTAAGAACTGTTTTATTTTCAACTTCAGCTAGACCAACAATCACTGGTGCTTCGTCGTGGTCATCTTCACCGATTTTAGAAATAACTGAACCAATTTTTCTCAGTTTATTTTCATAGCGTTTGGGTGTCCATCTTTTATGTGATGTTGGTAAGAAATCATCATCATTTGTTCGTGGGTCATTTTCTAGATCGAAAAGATTCTCAATGTTGTAAAACGCTATAGTATATATTCTATTCATGACGTTAAATATAGAGCTTTTAAAACGTATTGAGAATAAGGTTTTGATTAACTTTGTGCCATGATTGAAAAAAAGAATATTGAGTTAGAAAAGGTTGTTCTTATAGGGATTGTTACACAAGACCAAGATGAAGAACAGTCGAAAGAATATCTTGATGAGTTGGAGTTTTTAACCTATACAGCTGGTGGGGAAGTTGTAAAGCGGTATACTCAAAAAATGGCTATGCCTAATCCAAAAACCTTTATTGGTACAGGGAAAATGGAAGAGGTTATGCACTTTGTTAAGGATCATGAGGTAGGTACAGTGATCTTTGATGATGAGCTATCTCCTGCGCAAGAACGAAATATTAGTAAAATTTTAAACTGTAAAATTCTTGATAGGACTAATCTTATTCTAGATATTTTTGCACAGCGTGCTCAGACAAGTTATGCCAGAACTCAGGTAGAACTTGCTCAATGTGAATATTTATTACCACGACTTAAAGGAATGTGGACGCACCTTGAACGACAAAAAGGTGGGATTGGAATGCGTGGACCTGGGGAAACTGAGATTGAGACTGATAGACGTATTGTTAGAGATAAGATATCTCTATTAAAATCTAAGATAAAAACCATTGATAAGCAGATGGCTGTGCAACGTGGTAATCGTGGAAAAATGGTAAGAGTGGCTTTGGTTGGTTATACTAATGTTGGTAAGTCAACACTGATGAATGTCATTAGTAAGAGTAAAGTATTTGCTGAAAATAAGCTCTTTGCAACCTTAGATACCACTGTACGAAAAGTGGTGATTGGTAATTTACCATTTTTGGTAAGTGATACGGTTGGGTTTATTAGGAAACTGCCAACTCAATTGGTTGAATCTTTTAAAAGTACACTAGATGAAGTGAGAGAAGCAGATTTGTTATTACATGTTGTTGATATTTCTCATTCTAATTTTGAAGAACATATAGAGTCCGTGAATAAAATTTTGGATGAAATAGACAGCAAAGGCAAACCTACAATTATGGTGTTTAATAAGATTGATGCTTATGAAGCGGAACCTTTTGATGAAGAAGATTTAATAGCTGAAAGGACAAAAGCCAATTATACTATTGACGAATGGAAAAATACTTGGATGTCTAAAATTGGTGATAATGCCTTGTTTATTTCAGCATTGAATAAAGAAAACCTTGAAGAGTTTAGAAAGCGTGTTTATAAAGAAGTAAGAGAGATACATGTAACGAGGTTTCCGTATAACCACTTCTTGTATCCAGATGTAGAAGAGATAGAATAAAAAAGGTTGAGCTTTGCTCAACCTTTTTTATTCTAAGTATTACTGAGCTTAGTTGCTAAAGTTATAGGATAAACCTACCGTATAATAGCTTTGAATTTTGTTATCTGCATCTTCTAAGCTTGTGCCCTGGAAGTTTGCAGCTTCTTGTCTATTACTTCTCAATCCAAAATCAAAACCTACACCAATACCTTTCCATAAGGTATAAGCAAAAGAGTTAATCCATGTCCAGTTAGACAGGTTAGAATCCTCATAGCTTTGGAAGGTTGAGAAATTCGTTTTAAAGTTTACTTTACCGATTTGTCGTGTGTAATCTGCAACGATCTTTGCACCCATAGAAGAATCGAATACGGTATCTCCGCTAGAGAATACAAAATTGTAGTTAGCAGGATGAATTACAACAACCATGTCTGTTATTGGTGTCCATGTAAAACCAATACCAAGATCTAAATAACCAGGATCATTAAAGTTGTTTAACACTGTTGTTCTATATTCTAACATTCCTGAAACAGCCCATTTCTCGCTTAACTTGCGACCATATAATGAGTTGATATTAAATACATCTGTGGTTGGTTCAAACTTATCACTATCAGTGTCGATATCTTTGTTGTCTAATTTTGTCCAATTAAAGTTTGTATTCAAACTATTTCTCCAGAAAAATTTCTCTTTTATGAGATTTGCGAATGCATTTGTAGTTATACCAATTGTACCAGATTGATTATTTGGTGCTCCCTGAGCATACCAATTATTAAAATTAGATAAGCTACCACCAATAGTACCAAAAGCACCAACTTTCCAACCAGGTAAGGCGTCTATTTGTGCTTGTAATGCATCGGCTTCAGCTTTAAACTTGTCTGCTTGTGCTTGTTTTTCTGCTTTTTGTGCTTCTAGTTCTTCTTTAGTTTGTGCAAAACCAAAAGTTACAACAAGTATTAAGCAAATAGATAAAAGTAAATTTTTATTCATGGTTAATTTATTTTCGAGATGTTAATTGATTTATTATTGTTTTATGCTATTCTTCTACTTAGACCAAAACTTAAAGCAAAAGTCACATTTTTTTTCTTTTGTAAAGTGGTACTGAAGAACAAGCTTCTCCAAACATAATTGACTTTGCAACTGGTTTTAGCTTTTGCGATAATAATATTAACGCATTTGATGGTACAGGTTTGTTAGAGCAACCTTTTACAATAACTGGTAAATCCTTGAATCCTGAAACTTCTAAATTTGAAATAATATCCGTATAAATTATAGATTCCAAATTCTCAAGTGTACCAATTACAGATAATTTCGCATAATCTTGAAGCTGTATAGTAATTAACATGTAAGCCCAATCCGGAACTATAGCATCTGTAGAACAATACAATGCAACGTAGCAATCTTGATATTGCGACCAATCGTGCTCTGCAACATGTTGTCTAAAGTCTTTTTCTCTAAGAACGAGACCTTCAAGTAACCAATCTTTAATATCAAAAAGTACGCGTCTACCAGTTGGATAATAATCTTCGAGGTCGATAACTTTGAGTTTACTATTAGCGACCCTATTTACAATTTCGTCTGCCATATTACAGCATTCCTAATTCTAACTTTGCTTCTTCACTCATTAAATCTTGAGACCAAGGTGGATCGAAGGTAATCTCAACTTCTGCGTCCTTTACTTCATTAATCGATTTCACTTTTTCTTCAACCTCTAGAGGTAAAGTCTCAGCTACAGGACAATTTGGCGATGTTAAGGTCATCAAGATTTTAACTTCATAATCTTCGTTTACAAACACATCATATATTAATCCTAGCTCGTAAATATCTACAGGGATTTCCGGATCGTATATGGTTTTAAGAACTCTAACTATTTTATCGCCTAGTACATTTGTATCTATTGTTGTTTCACTCATCTTAATTCAATTGTGTTTGGTATGCAATAGCATACATTTTTAATTGTTTTATCATGCTCACCAATCCATTTGCTCGTGTCGGTGATAAGTGTTCTTTTAGACCAATTTCATCAATAAAGTTGGTGTCTGCATCAATAATGTCTTTTGGGTGTTGATTAGAGAATACTCTAATTAATATGGCAATTATACCTTTGGTAATGATGGCATCACTATCCGCAGTAAAATTTACCTTATCTGCATCCATATTCGCATGCACCCAAACTTTACTCTGGCAACCTTTAATAATATGATCTTCGGTCTTATATTTTTCTTCAATTAATGGAAGTGTCTTACCTAAATCTATCATATATTGATAACGATCCTCCCAATCATCAAACATAGAAAATTCGTCTATTATCTCATTTTGAATTTCTTCAATACTCATAGTCTTTCATTTTGTTGCAAAATTACAAAATCGTTATTGTTTGTCATACAATTCCCTAATGGATAACACTTTATTAACTAGATTTTCTATTTCTTTTGGTGGATGACCATGATCAAAAGAAGATGTAGTGTAGGTATGCTCATTGGATTTAACCGTTAGAGCAGCATGGGCCGCACCGTCATATAGTCTTTTATCTGTTGGTGCTTTTAAAGATTCTAATTTGGTAAGGTCGATGTCTTTTAACAAATTGTTTAAGGCATCCCAATCGGTAGTTTTTAGACTGAAGTTATTTTTTTCACTTAAACTTCTATCTTCAGATATTGTCAATGTTGACGTTGTGATATGAATATTAATAAATGTTCCTCTTGAGAAAGCCTCATATGTAATTGCAGAATTTTCATCAATAGCTGCTATCTTATTGATATCTCCTTGTCTTTTGGCTTTTAATGCAATGATATCGTCTGTAAAAAATGTAAGACCTTCATCTGTAATTTCTATCCTATTGCTTTCACTTAAGGCAGTGAGCATATTATTTTCCGTTAACCCAATTTCACTACCGCAGTATTTTTTTGAGGATCCGATGGCACCAAATTTTATCTGATTTCCATTTAACATGTAACTTCCAAAATAACTATTACAACCGGCAAAGCCATTGACGCGGTTTGAACCTTCCTCAAATATGATTGTTAAAGTTGATTTTTCTAATTGTCTACGCTTTAATTCTGTAATAGTGTAAGTTCCAACAATAGCATTTGACTCTATGCCTTCTGATTTCTTAGCAATCAAAATGATGTTTTCATTTTCTTTTAATACAACTTCGTTGTTAGTTATTTCAATGTTATTTCCTTTTTCCATCAGACTAGACGCCAAGTCTTCAATTTTCATAACATCTTCATTACACATCATTTCAGTACTTATTCCTGGATTTATATTGATTTGGGTTCCTTTAAGAGAATAACCATATTGTAATGTATTGCAACCTAAATTTATTGCAATTGATTTATCATTAAGAACCAACCACAAATTTTTTGGTAAATCTGTCGTATCGCCTAACTGCGTAATTGTGTATTTGTTTTGTTCTTTCACAGATTTGTTTAATGAAATCTGATTTTCCTTGTTTTCATTGCAAGTATTCACAGATAAAAACATGAGTAAAGTGATTAATAATTTCATATTAATTGGTTCTTTACAAGGTAATATACAAAAACAGAGCCAAATCTTAAGACAGCATCATTACTGCCTTTTTTAGCGAAGTTATAAACGTGTCAATTTCTTCTTTGGTGTTGTAGAACATAAACGAAGCACGCACCGTACCAGGAATTTTATAATAATCCATAATGGGTTGTGCACAATGATGACCTGTGCGCACAGCGATAGCCATTTTATCTAATAACGTACCTAAATCGTAAGGATGAATATTACCAACATTAAAAGAAATGACTGAGGTTTTATTTTCCGAGTTACCATAAATTTTTAAACCATCAATTTCTAATAATTTGTTAGTTGCATAAACTAACAATTCTTTTTCATAAGCTGCTATGGTTTCTAAACCTATAGAATTCATATAGTCTATTGCAGCTCCAAAGGCAATGCCACCACAAATGTTTGGTGTACCTGCTTCAAATTTATGCGGTAAATCTGCATACGTTGTTTTTTCAAAAGATACTTCAGCAATCATTTCACCACCACCTTGATATGGTGGTAATTTGTTAAGCCATTCTTCTTTGCCGTATAGCATCCCTACACCAGTTGGACCACAAATTTTATGAGCCGAGCAAACATAAAAATCAACATTTAAAGCTTGAACATCTGGTTTAATATGCGGGCAAGCCTGTGCGCCATCAATTAAGACTGCAGCACCTACCATATGTGCTTTTTCAGTGATATCCTCTATAGGATTAATGGTTCCAAGTGCGTTAGAGATATGGTTGACAAAAACAAGTTTTGTATTTACAGATAACAGCTTTTCATACTCGGACATTATGAGTTCACCATCATCATTCATTGGTATGACTTTCAGTACTGCACCAGTGCGCTCGCAAAGCATTTGCCATGGCACAATATTGCTATGATGTTCTAAAGCAGAGACAATAACTTCATCATCTTTTTTTAGTAATGCTGAGAATCCACTGGCTACTAAATTAATGCTATGAGTTGTGCCTGAAGTTAAAATGATTTCGTAAGGTTTAGCAGCATTAAAATGTTTTTGGATTTTAACACGCGCCTGCTCATATGCATCTGTAGCTTCTTGACTAAGACTATGAACACCTCTATGAATGTTGGCATTATAATTAGAATAGTAATCTACAATGACATCAATAACCTGTTGAGGTGTCTGTGAAGTCGCAGCATTGTCAAAATAAATCAATGGTTTTCCATTAACCTTGCGGTTAAGTACTGGGAAATCCTTTCTGATGTCTTTTACACTAAACACTATTTACTAATTAACGATTCAATATTAAATAAAACATTCAGAAACGCTCCTATTGAACTCACTTTGTTATCTCCAATATTAACTATGTTTGGTAATCCGTAATCTATCAAAAATTCAATATTGAGTTGACTAGTTAGGTGAAAACCTAAACCAGCATTTAGCCCAAAATTAGAATCATTATATAAATCAGTAAAGTCGAAACCATCATCCCTGCGCTCTGCTGAATTTATTAAAGTCATTCTTGGCCCAGCAAGTAAATATTTACCTTCTCCATAAACTTTGCTAGGATAGTATTTATAAAATACTTGAAGATTTAGTTTCTGAATATTAATCTTTCCTGTAGATATGTTATCAGAAAAGAAGCCACGTTCAACAGACTGGCCGTAAAAAATATTTAAACGCATACCAGATTTTTCACCTATTTTTTTTGTTCCGAAGAGGCCTAAATTAAATGGTGTAATTCCTTTATCTACTCCTAAATTTGTACCATCACCTGATGTTAGGTTCATACTGTAGATGTTCGTTCCAAGCATTAAACCAAAAGAATATTCCTGGGCTTTTAAAGATGTGGATACCAATACTAGGAGGAAAAGCACTAAAATATTTTTCATAAAGTAAATTTTATTGCTCTAAAGTATATGATTATAAATCAAAACCAATATTTACACCTAATTTTCTAGCAATAATAGCTGTAATTCTGTTCTTTATTTCAGGAATTTTCACAGAATCTAAAACGTTGTTACTAAATGCAAACATTAATAATGCTCTCGCTTCTTTTTCTGGAATACCACGAGAACGCAAATAGAACATAGCACTTTCATCTAACTGGCCAATGGTACAACCATGAGAACATTTTACATCATCTGCAAAAATCTCTAACTGGGGTTTAGTGTTTATACTGGCTTTATCGCTAACTAAAATGTTGTTATTCGCCTGAAATGCATTTGTTTTTTGAGCTTCTTTTTCAACAATTACTTTCCCATTAAATACACCAGTTGCTTTGTCATCAAAGATACCTTTGTAATCTTGGTGACTTTCGCAGTTTGGTTCTATATGATGTACTAAAGTGTTGTGGTCTACATGTTGCTTATTACCAATAATGGTAATACCTTTCATTGTAGAATCTATGCGTTCACCGTTTTGGTAGAAGTTAAGATTGTTTCTCGTTAATTTTCCACCGAAAGAAAACGTATGCACCTTCGCAATACTTTCACGCTTTTGATTAATAAATGTATTATCTATTAAAGAAGCAGTTTCTCTATCATTTTGAATTTTGTAGTAGTCTACAATTGCACGCTTATTGGCAAAAATCTCTGTAACACTGTTTGTCAACACAGGATTGTCTGTTAAACTCTGATGACGCTCAATAATTTGAACATGAGAGTTCTCATCTACTACAATTAAGTTTCTTGGTTGAAGCATTAGCGCAGCCTCATTACCAGTTGAAAAATGTATAATCTGAATTGGCTTCTCAACCAATTTATTTTTTGGTATATGGATGTAAGCACCTTCAGCAGAGAATGCCGTATTTAAAGAAGATATGCCGTCTTTGGTAGCAATCTTATTGAAATAATTTTCAACGATGATTCTGTACTTCGGTTTGGTTAATGCTGCAGACATTAAGCAAACATCTATGCCATCGTGTGTGGTTTGAGATAAATGAGACGAGTACTTACCATCAATAAAAATAATCTTGTAAGAATCTATATCGTGGATAAAGTACTTTTTAACATCTTTAAATTCTAAGGCTTCTTCATGCTTTGGAAATACACTATAATCATGCTTTAAAACAGAATTTAAAGACGTGTATTTCCAAGCTTCTTGTCTCTTAGTTGGGAAACCTTCAGTTTCAAAAGCCTTAATTGCTTCTGTTCTTATATCATGGATTGGAGAATCAATATCCACTGTATTCTCAAATGCCATGAATGAAGACACTAATTTTTCTTTTAAACTCATAATCTGTGTCATTCCTGCGAAGGCAGGAATCTGTTTAATATTATTTCTTTCTTATTGAGATTCCTGCCTTCGCAGGAATGACAATTTGCTACGCACCAACTTCTTCTTTAATCCAATCGTAACCTTTAGCTTCTAACTCGTGCGCTAATTCTTTAGTTCCAGATTTTACAATTCTTCCGTTATATAAAACGTGTACGTAATCTGGCACGATATAATCTAAAAGTCTTTGGTAGTGTGTAATTACAATTACAGCATTGTCTTTAGACTTTAACTTATTTACACCATTCGCCACTATTCTAAGTGCATCGATATCCAGCCCAGAATCTGTTTCGTCAAGGATGGCTAACTTAGGCTCTAGCATTGCCATTTGAAAGATTTCGTTACGCTTCTTCTCACCACCAGAAAAACCTTCGTTAAGCGAACGCGATAAAAACTTACGGTCTATTTCTAACATTTCAGATTTTTCACGAATCATTTTAAGCATTTCGTTAGCAGGCATATCTTCTAAACCTTTTGCTTTACGTGTTTCATTAATGGCAGTTTTCATGAAGTTAGTAACAGTAACCCCAGGAATTTCTACTGGATATTGAAATGACAAAAACACACCTTTGTGAGCACGCTCTTCTGGACCAAGCTCATCGATATTTTCACCATCTAAAAGGATTTCTCCTTCTTCTACTTCATATTCCTCTTTACCAGCTACTACCGAAGCTAAAGTACTTTTACCAGAACCATTTGGTCCCATGATAGCATGTACTTCTCCTGGTTTTACATCAAGGTTAATACCTTTAAGAATTGCTTTGTCTTCTACACTAGCGTGTAAGTTATTTATCTTTAACATCAGTCTTTAGTTTGCTAATTTTATAACGTCTTTTGTCTCTGTTGTAGGTTCTTCAACCTTTAAAATGTCTTTTATTATAACTCGATTTGGCCAACCTTCTTCACCTTCTGGTTTTTTAAATCTTTTCACCCTTACAGTTACTGGAACCATATCGGTATCTTCCTTTTTAAAAGGCTTTACTTGTTCATTAAGTGTGTGCATGTTGTCGTCTATAACAACCCCATACATTTCGTTTCCAACCTTAAATACTGCAGCATCACCATAGTAAATAAATTCGCCTCTCATAGTTATATAACCATCATTGGCATCGTATGATTTTGCTCTGTTTTCTTCTAAATTAACTTCGTTGGCTTTTGCGTCGTTTTTGCAAGCTGAGAATGTTAGAAGTGTAATTAAAATGATTATGATTTTCTTCATTGGTTTATTACACGTTGTTATCCAACAGAACCTTCAAGGCTTATTTCTAATAGTTTTTGAGCTTCAACGGCAAATTCCATAGGTAATTTATTAAGGACTTCTTTACTAAAACCATTTACAATTAATGCAATGGCTTTTTCCGTATCTATTCCTCTTTGATTACAGTAGAAAATTTGGTCTTCACCAATTTTACTTGTTGTAGCCTCGTGTTCTATCTGTGCTGATTTGTTGTTAGCTTCAATATATGGAAAAGTGTGAGCTCCACATTCATTACCCATCAATAAACTATCACATTGCGAAAAGTTACGCGCATTTTCTGCACGAGGACTGATTTGTACCAAGCCTCGATATGAATTTTGTGACTTACCAGCAGAAATACCTTTAGAGATAATAGTAGACTTAGTGTTTTTACCTAAGTGAATCATTTTTGTACCAGTATCTGCCTGCTGAAAGTTATTTGTTACAGCAATAGAATAGAATTCGCCAACAGAGTTGTCACCTTTTAGTACACAAGAAGGGTATTTCCAAGTTACTGCAGAACCTGTCTCTACTTGTGTCCATGATATTTTTGCATTCTTCTCACAAAGGCCACGTTTAGTTACAAAGTTGTAAACTCCACCTTGACCTTCAGCATTTCCTGGGTACCAGTTTTGAACCGTAGAATATTTAATTTCAGCATTATCAAGTGCAATTAATTCTACGACCGCCGCATGCAGTTGATTTTCATCTCGACTTGGTGCAGTACAACCTTCTAGGTAACTTACATAACTGCCTTCATCCGCAATAACAAGTGTTCTTTCGAACTGTCCTGTACCTGCTTGGTTAATTCTGAAATATGTAGATAATTCCATTGGGCACTTAACACCTTTTGGAATGTAGCAGAAACTTCCATCACTAAATACTGCGGAATTAAGAGCTGCATAAAAATTATCTTTTTGCGGAACTACAGTGCCAATATATTTCTTAACCAATTCTGGATGCTCTTGAATCGCTTCAGAAATACTCATAAAGATAATACCTTTTTCAGCTAAGGTCTTTTTAAATGTTGTCGCCACAGAAACTGAATCTACAACAACGTCCATGGCTACACCAGCTAACTTTTTCTGTTCATCTAGGGAAATTCCTAGTTTTTCAAAAGTGGCCAAAAGCTCAGGATCAACTTCGTCTAAGCTATCATATTTTGGTTTACTGTTTGGTGCAGAATAATATGAAATAGCTTGAAAATCTGGTTTTTCGTAATGTACATTTGCCCATTCTGGCTCTGTCATTTCTTTCCAAACTTTAAAAGCTTGCAATCTCCATTCTGTCATCCATTCTGGCTCGTCCTTCTTTTTTGAAATCGCTCTAACGATATCTTCGTTTAGGCCATTAGGGAAGGTTTCAGATTCTATATCTGTATAAAAACCGTATTCGTATTCTTTGGTTTTTAACTCTTCTCTTAAGTCGTCTTCAGTATATTTACTCATGGCTTTCTCTTAAAGTGAAAATGATTCTCCGCAACCGCAAGTACGATTGGCATTTGGGTTATTAAAAACAAAACCAGTGCCGTTAAGACCACCAGAATATTCTAATGTAGTACCAATGAGATATAGAAAACTCTTTTTGTCAACAATGATTTTTACACCATTATCTTCAAATACTTTATCGTTTTCTAATTGTTCTTTATCAAACTTCAGATCGTATGAAAGCCCAGAGCAACCACCACTCTTAACACCAACTCTAACATAGTCAGTGCTAGGATTATAGCCGTCGTCATTCATAAGTTCAATGACCTTCGTTTTTGCTTGTTCAGAAACCTTAATCATATTTAATTAGATTATTTCTAAATAGAACTGCAAATATACGACTTAACTGAATTCTAACCACGTTTGCTAACATTATATTAGCATATGTCTAAATAGAATTTATTTATTGCCTGTGAAGTCTTTGTAATTTATAAGATTTAAGCTTTAAATGATAAAGCTTTTGGATTAAGAATTGAATGTCGTCACTAAAAACACTAGTGTCTACGTGTTCTTTCCCTACCTTATTGCTGTAAGCAATATTTCGAGGGTTAATTTTCAATTCAGAATCGTTGTTCATATGCGATATGGACTTTTCAATGTTATGACCAAAAATGGTGCAGGGCAAAGTTATTTTTGCATTGTAAATCATAGTAAGTAAAATTTAGGGCATTGTTAATTTACAAAATTGAAATAGAAACTTAAGATTATAACCTAAATTATTCGATGAAACGCACACTCAACATATGTTAAATAAACATACATCAATTTTGAGATTCCAAAGTTGTGTGGGTGATGTAAATGAAAACAATTTGAGTTATAAAATGTTGTTCACTAATGATTTATTGAGAAACAACAATCATCTAAAGAGTATGACCAAAAGTTCACAGCTCAACACTGTAATTAAGGCAATATTAATTATGTAGGTAATTAAATCTAAGATTGTCCTTTTTCCATGTTTTTAGCAGCACTTAAGTCTTTGCTACTTTTTTTAGATTGAGAGGATTTTTTCTTTTCAGATAAAGATTTGATGTAAAGACGTCCATAGAAGGAGTTCGATAACGCATAAAGGGTATTGCTATCCATGTTAATAAATTTAGAGGCAAAACGAATGTACAAAATCATCTAAATTTATAGGTCAAAGTGCATTATCTTTCGATGAAATGCACAAAAAAGAGCAACTTTATTGACATATGTCAATTTTTTAGTTATTACTTTCGACGAATGACGGATCTGATAAGGTGAGTAGAAAAGCTTTTAAATCTGCTTTTTCTTGATCTGTCAATTGAACACCACCTTGATTAATTTGTTTCATTAGTGGGTCAATGGTTGGCGAATTCTGAAGTCCTTCGCTATAATGATTTATAACTTGGTCTAGAGTTGTAAAACGACCATCGTGCATGTACGGTGCCGTGTAAACTAGGTTTCTTAAGGAAGGAGTTCTAAACTTTCCATTATCGTTAGGATCACCAGTTACTGCGCCTAAACCTAAATCGGTGAAGGTGGCATCTAAACCATTATTATGGAAGTCGTTATTGGTCCATAACGGATTATTTGGGTTGCCATGACAATGAAAGCAATCTCCTTTATCTTCTCTAAGAAAGATGTCTAAACCATTTAACTCTTGCGCTGTTAAGGTTTCTATCCCAAGTGAGTATCTGTCAAATTTAGAGTTCGCAGATATTAGAGTTCGTTCAAACTGAGCAATTGCCTTGGTCGTTAATTCTTTAGTAATTGTAGAGGTGTTAAATGCAAGATCAAATAATTGAGGATATTCTTGATGTGTCTGCAATCGTTCAATGACATCATTCCAATTACTATGCATTTCTAAAGGGTTCTGAACTGGTTCTTCAGCTTGTCTTTCTAAACTCAATTCTTTACCGTCCCAGGTAAAACGTTCATTATAGTTCCAAGCTAAATTGAATAATGGCATCGAGTTTCTTGTACCGGCAATGCCATTAACTCCTGCACTTGTCGCAAAATTATCTGTAAACGCACTTTGGGGAGAATGGCAACTTGCACAAGATTGTGAGCCGTCGGCTGATAAAATGGTGTCGAAGAAAAGTTTTTTCCCTAGTCCAACACCTTCAACAGTTTGAGGATTATCATTAGGAATTATGGGCGCGATAATATTTTCTGAAAATATTTGAGGAATCTCTAACGGCATTGGAGTTGGTTCATAACCATTTTGGTCATCACTTGAACAACTCAAAAATAGTAGAACGGCAGCCAATAAAATTCCTTTATTCATATTCTATTGAAAGATTTCATCTATGCTAAATACACTTTCAACATTTTGTTGCATCATTTTTTGAGCATCATAATTTGGCATCAAAGGAGTGTCATAGATATTTAAGTCCCAAGCGTTAGGGTTTTTGAATAATTCAGCAATATTCATTTCAATCTTAATGGTTGCATTGCCAGACAACACCATATCTTCTGTAAATTCAATTTCAACAAAATTTTGCTCAAAAACATTGGGATTGGTGCTAACGCGAGCTGTACCGTTATGAAAATTATAGGGACTTGGTGTTGTATCAATATTGTACATACCATCTAACTGTAAAAAATGATAACCACCACCCAACATATCTGGCCAGTTCCAAGAAGCGCTATTAAGATCTGGATAAGCACCGGTTATATTATCTGCTTCATTGAAACCCCAAATAAATTTTAAAGTATACGTTCCTGACGGTATGATAAAGTTGTTGGTAGAAAAATTATAGGAAGTGATATCTGATAGGTCAGTAAACTTATAACCGTTAAAACCGTAAATGTCTCCATTACTATTCAACAACTGAAATCTAGACAATAAATATCTTAATCTAGACATTGACATGGTTTCCCCATTTTCATTTGTTACTGTTGTTGTTGTAAGATTGGTGTTATCAATAACGGTTCCATCCCAAGTATGGATAAACTCAAAGTCCACGGTTATATTTCGTAAGGTACCGCCATTGGTATTCTCACTTTCGCATGTAAATAGGATAAAAGATATTGCTAATAAGATTAATCTTTTCATAAGTATTATTCAATTTTGATCATTAATAAGTCAGTAAAACCCTTGTTACTTAAGATATCACCATCATTGCTTACAGTATCACCAACAGCGACAATGGTTTGGTTGTTTAATTCTGCGACACTATACGCAAAATCGATGTTAGAGCCACCTATGGTGGTTTCCCACGCTAGGTTTCCATTATCATCAACCTTTAGAACCCAAGCGTCGTTTTGACCTTTGTTTTCGCTTACATCTATATCATTACTTCTAGAGCTTCCTGCCAAAATAAAACCATCGTTTTGTGATCGTGTAATTGCTCTAGCAACATCAAAACTGGATCCGCCAATGGATTTTTCCCAAATCAAATCACCCAGGGTATTAATCTTTATCAACCATAAATCTGCGGCACCGTTATTCGCACCAACGTTGGTATTATCGCTTCTAGTATCCCCAACAATTATATAATTATTATTGCTAGTTTTTACTATTCCTCTTGCTTCATCTATTTGGTCACCGCCATAAGATTTCTCCCACATTAAATCACCATTAGATGAGATTTTTATCACCCAGAAGTCGTAAGTACCAAGATTATTAGAGATATTAGTGTCCGTACTGTCTGAACTACCTGCGATGATAAAGTCTCCGTTTTCAGTTTCAACGACTCCATTTGGTGTGTCAGTAAAATTCCCACCAAAGTATTGACTCCAATCTAGGTTACCAGAATTATCAAGTTTAATAATCCAATAATCTCCACCAGCGTGCTTACTTCTAATGTTTGAATTATTGTAAGTTCTCGATGTATTACCGGCACCGCCAGATGCTGTTACATCTAAAATACCGGATATGACATAGCCTTGATCCATGGTTTGAATTACCGAAATTCCGCTGTCATTTCCCATAAAACCGTAGGACTTTTGCCATGATATGTTGCCATTAGCATTTAGTTTTAATAACCAATAATCTCGTAGCCCTGAATTACTTGTTATATCTCCATCAGAACTTGTGGTGTATCCTATTACTGCATAGCCACCATCATCTGTTTGAATAATTGATCGCCCTCTATCATCTCCTGAACCACCAAAGGTTTTTTGCCATTGAATGCTGTCGTTAACATCGAATTTAAGCACCCAAAAGTCAAAACTCTCATCTTGCTTATCTAAAATATCGCCATCATTACTTTGAGTATAACCCAATATGGCATAGCCACCATCGTTTGTTGCTACCACTGATTGCCCACTATCATTATTGCTGCCACCAAATGTGTTTACACTACTAACTTCACCTGTTATTACAATTGTGTTTGAATTAGTATCATCACTAGAACAGCTAATTAAAACAGCTAGTTGAAAAGCAAGCAGTATATGTAATGCAATTTTTTTCATGTGAAGTAATCAGTGATGAATTTTGGTTTTGTAAATCAGTGAATAATTAACTTTTTGCTCAAGGAATCATTTATTTTGATGATATATAATCCAGAATTAAGCATTGCAGTTGATAACCTGTAACTGTTCGTCTCTATGTTCGATTCTGAAAACACCATTTGTCCTAGATTATTATAAACACTTACTGCTTTTATTGAAATATTCTCTGGACTCTCTAGCGTTGTAAAGCTGTGTGCTGGGTTAGGTGACATTGAAATATTAGAATCGGTTAGTACGTCACCTGTTGAAAGTGTCTGGTTCTTTTTTAATACAAAGAGTCCTCTGTCAATATCACTTACTACAATATTGCCACTCGCAAAATATGGATAAATACTCCAAGCACCATTAAAAGCAGTATTATCATTATCTGGATATGTATCAAAAAAGCCTATCTCTGAAATTGAATTAGATGGTGTTTGAATATTAGAGATATCTAGTAATCGGAATCCAGCACGATAACTAGCCAAGTAAAATTCATTACCAAGTACATAGCCGTTATGATCTATGGCAACTGAAGGGCCAAAGTAAGTTGACGATTCTACAGGATTATCTAAATCTGCAAAATCAAAGACTAATGTTCTTGTGTTTATTCCAAAATTTATCTCATCTGTTTCGTCACCAAAAATAAAGTAACGTTGATCATCAGTAAACCAACCCTGATGGGTATAGCCAATTTGCGGGTAGATGATATCACTAATTTTAACCACGTTGTTCTTGTCTGTGACATCTAAAATGACAACTTTGTTTTCGTTACACCCAATAAGAATTTCTTTTCCCACATGCTCTGTATCAGGTCCGTTATATGTGATTACTTGAGCATCATGCGTATAACCTTCAGCTGAATAACCACCTGCATCAGTAGGGTTTGTAGGATTAGAAATATCAACAAAATGCACTCCGCCACTAAATGTATTACAACCTACCAAGTAGGCATATCCTTCACTTTCATTAATAACAATATTATGACAACTACCAACGCTAGAGTATAAGGTGTCTTCATTGAATGTTACAGGTGGATTAGAGACATTCCTTAAACGGGTTAAATCAAATACCTGCATACCATGAGACCCTAAATTATCGGCAACAATAAAAGCATGGTTGTTATATACCTTAACGTCTCTCCAAAAACTTGTGCTTGTTTCTGTATCTATGCGACCAAGAAAAGTAGGGTTTATTGGGTCTGTAATATCCACAAAAGCGGTGCTGTTGGTCATGGCGACAATTGCGTATTCGTTTCCAGTTAAAGGATCTGTCCAACCCCAAGAGTCACTACTTTCAGGATTTCCTAAGTTGTTTGCTAAAGTAGACACCGGAATATGAGATAGAAGATCAATATTGTTACATGGGTAAATTCCTGCAAAGCCATTAACACAATCAGTTTGACTATGAATGTTGAAAGTAAATGAAATAAAACATAGTAAGAAAAAGGGCATTTTACGTATCATAATAAGTTGTTGGTGGTTCACAAGTTGAACAAATTTACGATTTTTAGAGGTTATTTCTTCTAACAATAAACAAGCCGCCATCAATATCGCTAATTACAATATTACCACTTGAAAAATAAGGATATACATTCCAAGCGCCATTAAAAGCTGTGTTGTTATTTGGGGTATAAGTGTCAAAATAACCAACTTCGGTCATAGACTGGTTGTTAATGTTAGAAATGTCTACAGCTCTCAAACCTGCAGTATAATTAGCAATGTATAAGATGTCATTAACTGTATACACATTATGATCAATTGCTGCGGTTGGTCCAAGATATTCCATGTGTATTGTTGGATTGTCTAAGTCAGATAAATCAAAAATTAAGGTTCTTGAATTGACACCAAAGTTTATTTCATCGAGTTCATCGCCAACCAAAAAGTATCTAAAATCATCGGTGAACCAACCCTGATGTGTATAGCCAATGTTACTATAGTTAATTGTTGAAATTTGTATAGGGTTATTTTTATTTGACACATCTACAATGACGACTTCATTTTCATTACTTCCTATTAATATTTCCTTACCAACATGTTCTGTATCTGGTCCATTATATGTAACAACTTGCGCATCATGAGAATATGAATCGTTTCCATAGCCACCTGCTGCAACAGGTGAAGTTGGGTTTTGTATATTAACAAAATGTGGTCCGCCATTAAACGTCGTAGAGCCTACAGCATATGCAAATCCGCTATCTTCATTTATAACGATATTATGTGCGCGACCAAAACCGGTATATAGTGCATCGGCATCAAAGATTACAGGTGGATTAGTAACATTTCTTAATCTTGTTAAATCAAAAACTTGCATACCATGCCCATCTGCTTCGCTCACTACAAAAGCGTGGTTATTGTATGTTTTAACATCTCTCCAAATACTATTAATTGTTGCTGTTGGTAGTGTGCCGAGAAGTATTGGTAAAGATGCGTTTGACATGTCTACAAAAGCTGTTCCGGTACTTGTGCCAACAAGTGCATATTCCTTACCGTCTAAAGGGTCCGTCCAACCCCAAGAATCATTACCTACGGCACCAGAGCCGCCAAGATCTGAAATAGGAATATAACTCATTAAGTCAAATCCATTGCAAGGATGGCCATTTGCAAAACCACCAACACAAGGAAATTGAGCCTCATTTGAAGGATTGCCATTGTTGGTTGCATCATCATTTGAGCAACCGCTTGTGACGATCATCATTATAATGAAGAGAATCATAAAACTTGAAGGAGATTGATGCTTTAGTTTCATAACTTTTTTTTAGCAATTTACTTTAAATTTTGCACTTAGCTTTCTTGTTTGGCCGTAATTAACAGCGTCATTCTGATGGATTTTCAAAAAAAGGATAATACTTTTGCATCATGATAGAAGATAAGAACCCAAAGCGAACACCTTTAAGCGAGTTAGGTGAATTTAAATTAATTGAGCATTTAACCAATCATTTTAAAATTAGCCATAAGTCAACAGTAAAGGGAATTGGCGATGATGCTGCTGTATTAAATTATGCTAAAAAGCAGGTAGTGCTATCAACAGATTTACTTGTTGAAGGAGTGCATTTTGATTTGAGCTATGTGCCTCTTAAGCATTTAGGGTACAAAGCTGTTATGGTGAATCTATCTGATGTGTACGCCATGAATGCGATGGCCACACAAATTACGGTATCTATTGCAGTTTCTAATCGCTTTCCTCTTGAAGCTTTAGAAGAATTATATGCAGGCATTTCAACTGCAGCAGATTTATATAATGTTGACGTTATTGGTGGTGATACGACATCTTCAACCTCAGGACTTATTATATCTATAACAGCGCTCGGTGAAGTAGATGAAGATGATGAAGTATTACGATCAGGAGCGAAGCCTAATGATTTGGTAGTTGTTTCAGGAGATATTGGCGGCGCCTACATGGGTTTACAAATTTTAGAACGTGAAAAAGAGGTTTTTAAAGTTAACCCAAATAACCAGCCTGATTTGTCAATGTATACTTATATAGTTGAGCGTCAGTTAAAACCAGAAGCACGAAAAGATATTGTAGAATTACTGAAAAAGTTAGAGGTGAAACCTACGAGTATGATTGATATTAGTGACGGTTTATCTTCTGAAGTTATGCATTTATGCAAACAAAGTAATGTTGGTGTTGATATTTATGAAAACAAAATTCCACTCGATCCACAAGTGATTTCAACATGCGAAGAGTTTAATATTGATAGTACAACTGTAGCTCTAAACGGTGGAGAAGACTATGAATTGTTAATGACCATCTCTCAAGAAGATTATGATAAAATTAAAGGCAACCCTAATTTAACCGTCATAGGTTATGTAACAGAATCAGAAAGAGGAATGCATTTAGTGACTAGAGCAGAAGAAAAAATTCCAATTATTGCAAAGGGCTGGAATGCGCTTAAGGATTTACCATAAATAGCCTACGGCCGCGTTCTAAACGTTTTTCATGAACGTTATTTAGAACTCTATTTATTTCTTTTAGTTTTGCAGTTAAAGGCACAAATTCGCCATTAGCATCAATGGTCATTTCTTCGCCGCAGCGCTTACATTTATATTCTTTAATATGATAGGTGATTTCCTTTGATACTTTGAAATCGTGTCCGATAAGCGAGCAAACAACGTTTTTCATTTTGCCAGTTAGTTTTCTTAGGGATTAATTATAAGGGATTGAAATATAAGAAAACCTTCTGTTCATAACCTGTTAATAACTAACAAATCGATGAAGTGACAGATTTCTGCTTTAAACGCATTATTTTATGAGCATATAATCGCTCTAGAGCAGAATTGATATCACGATATTTTGGCGTTAGATCAACGAGTTGTCCGTTGCTATTAGTGGTGACTTGTTTTCCACAACAAGTACACGTGTACTCTTTAACGTGGTTCGTAACTTTTCTGGTCACTTCGTAGTTGTGGCCAAAGAAATCACAATATAATTTTGATGCGCCCATTTGTAGGTTAAGTTTATGGTAGATTTGGGGGAATCTTGTTGATGCTGATATAAAGCTAATAAAATTGAGAAGTAAAAACGCTAAATAGCTTTATTTTTCGCTAAAACGCAATAATATGTAAGATAATTCGTTATAATTTTCAACATGACTCATATGACCTTCAGATAAAGTTTCAATTACTATAGAAGTATTTAGAATCTGAGAGGTTGTTTTTTTGATATCAATCAAAGTATCTTTTTTCCCTAAAATCATTAATTTTTTTCCAGAGATATTATTAAATATTTCAAGTCTGTTGTCACGTTTCATCATTCCTTCTTGAGCCGCGATATAACCTTGTACCGGAGTTTTTCTAGCTATCTCGAGTGCTTTATTATATTTAATAGGAAACCTTTTCTTACTCCGAGGAGCGAACAGATTGGCAAAAGACATTCTTACCAAATTGTCATATTGATTCTGAGCCATAATAATAGCGCGCTTTCTCAGAGATTTTCGCTCTTCACTATCAGCTTCAAAGGTAGAATTCATTAAACACAAACCTTCAAAAAGTTCTGGTTGAGAGTCTGCCAAAGCCAGTGCTACATAACCTCCCATTGAATGTCCTATAAATTTGGCTTTTTTTATGTTGAGATATTTCAAAACAAATAAAACAGCGTCAGCCATGGCTTCCATAGTATGAATGTATCCGATACTGTCTGTTTTTCCATGACCAAGTAAGTCAATTGCAATGATCTGATGCGTTTCGGACAATTCAGTAGTAAGTTCATCCCACATTTCTAATGTTTCTAAAAAGCCGTGAAGTAAGACTATCGCAGAACCTTCACCTGCAGTTGTATATGATATTTTACTGTTTTTATATTCTAATAGCATAGTGCAAAGATAGATTATGACAGCAATAGTGCCGCTTTACATCATCAACATTTTAGTATATTTGGAAGCATTCAAGTAAAAATTAAACCTTATGTATCTAAAACGAATTATTGCTTTAATAGTTTTTTCAAGCTCCTTATTATTACCAGCACAAATCAAGTCAAAAGACATAGACAAACTTGTTGAAGAGACACTAACAACCTTTGATGTTCCTGGTATATCTGTTGGGGTTTTAAAAGATGGCGAATTAGTGTACGCCAAAGGTCATGGAGTACGTTCGTTATCGACTCAAAAAACTATGAATGAAGAAACACTAGTTGGTGTCGCTTCAAACAGTAAAGGATTTACTTGTTTTGCACTTGCCATGATGGTAGATGAAGGTAAATTAAATTGGGATGACCCAGTAAGAAAACACATCCCAGAGTTTCAATTACATGATCCTTGGGTTACAGCACATTTTACAGTTAGAGATTTAGTAACACACCGAAGCGGCATGGGTTTAGGTGCTGGTGATTTAATGTTTTTTCCTGAAGGCAATGATTTCACAGTTGAAGATATTATTAATAACGTTAGGTATCTAGAACCTGAAACATCTTTTAGGAGTAAGTTTGCTTACAATAATAACATGTTCATTATTGCTGGCGAAGTTCTTAAGCGTGTGAGTGGATTGTCTTGGGAGGAATTTATTGAAACAAAGATCATGAAGCCTGTCGGCATGAAAAATAGCAAAGCTTCATACAATAGAGTCACTGATAAAAGTAACATTATTGAAGCACATACTAGAGCAGATGGAAAAGTGATTCAAATACCTCATGATTGGAGTGAAACGGCTAATGCGGCTGGTGGTATAGTCAGTAATGTGCCAGACATGTTAACCTGGGCAAAATTTTTAATGAATGATGCGGTAACAGAAAGTGGTGAACGTTTACTTGATGCTAAATTATTTCACGAATTATGGCAACTGCAAACGCCATTGAGTGTTAGACCCAATGATTCTTACAATTCCAACTTTAGAGGTTACGGATTGGGTTGGTTTGTTACAGATGTTAAAGGTGGATATAAACAAGTCTATCATACAGGTGGATTAATTGGTACAGTAACGCAGTTTACCATGATTCCAGATTTAGACTTAGCCATTGTGGTACTGACCAATCAGATGAATGGTTCTGCCTTTACCACTATCACAAACACCATTAAAGATAGCTATTTAGGTTATGAAGATAGACATTGGTTATCGCGACTTGGAAAAGGTAATGCAGATTACTTAAAGTACAACGATAGTATTAAAGCTGAGGTATTTGCTCAAGTTGAGAAAATGAAAACGAATGCAAACTTGCCAAAACCTGAGCAGATCAAAGGAACATACATAGATGACTGGTTTGGCGATATTGTTATTTCTCATGATGGGTCAGGTTATAAAATTAAGTGTGAAAGATCATCAAGATTATTTGGGGAGTTATTACCTTACAATGCGACAACTTATGTTGCTAAATGGAATGATCGTAGTTATGATGCCGATGTCTTTGTGCAATTTACATTTAATGAAAAAGGTATCGCGCAATCTGCTACAATGAAATACATTGCTCCAATCACAGATTTCAGTTTCGACTTTCATGATTTAGAACTTAAAAGAACTTCAAATTGATAAAGACCAAGGAAATTTGGATGAGTGGCCTTGCGCTATTCTCAATGTTCTTTGGAGCAGGAAATTTAATCTTGCCGCCTTTACTAGGACTAAAAGCTCAAGATGATTGGTTTATTGTAGTACTAGGCTTTGCGATTACAGCAGTTGTTATACCTATAATGGCGATATATGCGCATGCAAGGTTACAGGGAACATTATATGATTTTGGAAAAAAAGTATCACCAAAATTTAGCGTGCTTTATTGTTTGTTAATCTATATCATTGCCATTGCACTTCCTGCACCTCGAACTGCATCAGTAACCCACGAAATGGCTATTGCACCATTTTTTGAGAGCTCTACACTTTTAACTAGCACTGTTTATTTTGGCTTAGTGTTACTTTTTGTTTTAAACCGATCTCGAGTACTTAGTATTCTAGGAAAATTTTTGACACCATTTATTGTTTGTATTCTGTTGCTTATTATAGTATTAGGTTTAGCTTCTGAGACTGCAGCACTTCAAAACGGTACATTTAAAGCACCTTTAGTCGAAGGTATTTTAGAAGGCTACCAAACATTTGATGCTATTGGCGGAGTTGTTGTTGGTGCTGTGTTAATTGTATCATTAAAAATAAGAGGTTATCACACTTTTGAAGCTAAGAAAAGTCTCATTATAAAATCTGGAATTATCGCTGGTGTTGGATTGATCATAATTTATGCCGGATTAATTCTATTGGGTGCTGTATTTAGTCATCAATTTGAAGCAGATATTGATAGAACCGTTTTACTTTCAGGCTTAAGTGAAAAGACTTTAGGCCATATCGGATCAACCTTTTTAAGTGTTTTAGTAGCCTTGGCATGTTTTACGACAGCTGTAGGTATTGTTACTGGCACTGCTGATTACTTTAAAGGCTTGTTTAAAGAATCACAATTGGCCTATATAATAACAGCAATAATAGGATGCATAATAGGTGTTATTGTTGGTAGTTTTAATGTTGAATTTATTATTGAACTTGCGGTACCAGCTTTAATGTTTATTTATCCAATAACCATCGTACTTATTATTTTAAATGTGCTACCAAAACAATATAATACACCATTGATTTTTAGGTCTGTTGTTGTCGTAACAGCAATTTTCAGTATTCCCGATTTTTTAAGTGTTTTGGGTTATGCAGCGCATATAGAATTTCTTACTGAAAGCATTCCTCTAGCATCGCATAGTTTAGGTTGGGTTTTACCAGCTATTATTACTTTTGTCATCGCTATTATTTTTCAATCTAAACAAAATGTGGCCTGATGAAATACATGGGAAGCAAGGCACGTTTTGCCAAAGATTTACTACCAATTATTCTGAAGGACAGAACAGCTAATCAAACTTATATTGAACCTTTTGCTGGCGGCATGAATATGATTGATAAGGTTGATGGTATCCGTATAGCAAATGATCAGCATGAAGAATTGATGGCGATGTGGCAGGCTTTGATTTATGATAAATGGGATCCTCCACAATCAGTTTCTGAAGAAGCATACAAGGATATCAAATACAATCAAGACAAATATCCAAAGTATTTGGTAGGTTATGTAGGCTTTAATTCGTTTGGTGGTAAATGGTTTGCAGGGTACAGAAGAGATAAAGAAGGCAAGCGTGATTATTGGGGAGAACACTACCGCAATATTACCAAACAAGTTCCTAAACTAGATGGTGTTTTATTGTCTTGTAAATCTTACAACGAATTAGAAATTCCTGAAAATAGTATTGTGTATTGCGATCCTCCTTATGCATCAACAACAAAATATCGTGACGCATTTGATCATGACCAGTTTTGGGAATGGTGTAGACAACAAAGCAAAGCAGGACACCGAGTTTTTATAAGTGAATACAATGCACCAGACGACTTTGAATGTATTTGGGAAAAAGGTGCAAAAACAACCTTCTCTTGGCATGCTGAAAATTTAGCACCTAAAGAAAGTGTAGAGCGTTTGTTTGTTTTTAAAGTTTGACACTTTGTCCGTCACTTCGAGTGAATTTAAAAGATGACGTCTTTTAAATTAGTATCGAGAAGTTAAATGGTTCTCGATACAATTTTTGTCGCCAAAAATTACGCGAACAGACGATTTTATCCGTTATTCAAACTTTTAATAGCGGAAAATGCCTGATCTACCAAATGATTTTCAACCAAAACCGTAAACTCATTAGTTGTTGAAATCACTTCGTATAGTGATATGCCTTCCCAAGCAAAACGCTTAAAAATCTGATAATACAAGCCAGAAATCTTAGAGTTATTTTCTGGCAGACGAATACTTATAGCAGATAAATTATCTTGAGAACCAATCATGTTTTCGTCTTTAAAACAGTCTAAAACTTTTTGTTGTTCAGAAGTTGAAACCACAATATTACTTTCATAAATACCTCTAGAAAACCCATAAAAAGCTCTTGGATTAAAGTTCTCTAAAACTTTAGCATGACTTTCAATCAGGGTGTTGGAGTTCTGAAAGGTGTAATCCACTAAATTAGAACGTACTGTGATATCACCAAGCGATTTTAATACCGATTTTAATTGATGCGATTGACGTAAGTGTGTTGGTGGATTATAGCGACGTAATGCCATCATAATAGCTCCGGTCTTCACAGGTTTACGCAACATATCACTAATTGGCTTTTGAAGCTCTTCGGATAATGCCGAAAAGTTAATGATGTTTCTAAAAAGCGCTTCTTCTAAAAAGGGTTGTTTTATCAGTATTTCTTCAACACAAGAGGCAATAGTCTTCATAGCTTATGTTATATAATTAACAATATGTGCAAAAATAAACTAATTCTTTGATTTTTTATTGATTAGAATCCATGTAAAATAATTTTGCTTTCAAAATAGATGATATATGAATGTTTTAAAGTTTGGTGGTACATCAGTAGGTTCTGTGGTAAACATGAACCATGTAAAGGAGATTATTTCAGATGGAGATAGAAAAATAGTGGTGTTATCTGCCATGTCTGGTACGACGAATGCCTTAATTGATATTTCTGAAACCTTAAAAACAGGTCGTACAAGCGATGCAGTGCATCACATAAAAACGCTAAGAAACACCTATGTTGAACGCGTAAATGATTTGCTACGAGATGAACATTTGCGAGCTGAGGTTGTTGATTATGTTCAAAATGTATTTAATGGTTTAGTGGAGCACATACGGCAACCGTATTCACAACAAACGCATAACAATATTGTAGCTTGTGGTGAGCTCTTATCCACCTATATGTTTAGTCGGTTTTTGCAACAAGAAGGTATTAATGCAGAATTATTACCAGCATTAGAATTTATGCGCATCGATGTCACTAAAGAACCCGATAACTTCTACATTAAACAAAATCTAGAAAGTCTCATTAATACGTTACCAGAAGCTGACATATATATTACACAAGGTTTTATTTGTTTGGATTCTATTGGAAATATAACAAATTTACAACGTGGTGGATCTGACTATACCGCAACCATTATTGGTGCGGCAATAGAAGCTGAAGAAGTCCAAATCTGGACAGACATCGACGGATTTCATAATAACGATCCACGTTTTGTAAATGAAACCACAGCACTATCGTATTTATCGTATGATGAAGCTGCTGAGTTGGCTTATTTTGGTGCTAAGATTTTACATCCGCAAACGGTAATGCCTGTTAGGCAATTAGACATTCCATTACGATTAAATAATACCATGCAGCCCGATGCTCATGGGACTTTAATTACTAATCAAATTCATGGAGATGGTATTAAAGCGATTGCGGCTAAAGATGGTATTACAGCAATTAAAATTAAGTCAGTAAGAATGTTATTGGCACATGGTTTTCTTAAAAAAGTATTTGAAGTTTTTGAACGCTACGAAACGCCAATTGATATGATTACAACTTCCGAAATTGCTGTGTCTTTAACCATAGACGACACTACAAATCTTGAAGCCATTACCAACGAGCTGTGGCAATTTGCAACCGTTGAGATTGATAACGACATGAGTATTATTTGCTTGGTTGGTAACCAAATTATGCATCACCAAGATACTCCACAATTATTCCAGGTATTAAAAGATGTTAATGTACGTATGATTGCTTATGGTGGTAGCAATAATAATATTTCACTTCTTGTAAATACTAGCGATAAACTAGACAGTTTACAAAAATTGCAGCATTATGTTTTTGAGGGAGAAGTTGAGTTTGTTTAGAATTTAAGAATTCATCAACTCTTCAATCTCTTCAACTTCAATAGGAATATTGCGCATCAGGTTAAAAGGTTCACCAGAAGCTTGTACAACCACATCGTCTTCTAGTCTAATACCAAAACCTTCATCCGGGATATAAATACCAGGTTCTATGGTAAAGACCATATTAGCTTGCATAGGTTCGTGTAGTAATCCATAATCGTGTGTGTCTAATCCCATATGATGAGACGTACCATGCATAAAGTACTTTTTGTAAGCTGGCCAATCTGGGTTTTCGTTTTGTACATCGGCTTTGTCAATAAGTCCTAAACCGAGTAATTCAGATGTCATAAGTTTACCAACTTCAACATGATATTCTGCCCAAAGTGTGCCTGGTACTAATAGTTTTGTGACTTCATTTTTAACGCGTAATACGGCATTATACACTGCTTTTTGTCTATCGGTAAATTTCCCAGAAACCGGAATGGTACGCGTCATATCACTAGAATAGTTGGCATATTCTGCACCAACGTCCATTAAAATTAAATCACCAGCTTTACATTGCTGATTGTTTTCTATATAGTGTAAGACATTAGCATTATTACCAGAAGCTACAATTGGTGTGTAAGCAAAGCCTTTAGAACGGTTATTTAAAAACTCGTGCATGTATTCTGCTTCAATATTGTATTCCCAAACACCAGGTTTTACAAATCCTAGGACACGTTTAAAGCCTTTTTCGGTAATATCGCAGGCCTTTTGTATGAGGTCAAGTTCTATTTGGTCTTTTACAGAACGTAAGCGTTGTAAAATAGGATTACTTTTTGCTACAGAATGTGCAGGGTACTTTTGTAATAACCATTTGGTAAAACGTGCTTCGCGCGTTTCAGTTTCAACATTGGCTCTGTAATGTTCATTGGTATTGATGTAAACCGTATCGGCTAAAGCCATCATTTCTGCCATGACTTTTTCTAAGTCTTGCAACCAATACACGGTTTTGATGCCGCTAGTTTCAAAAGCTTTGTCTTTGGTGAGTTTTTCGCCTTCCCAAATGGCAATATGTTCATTGGTTTCTCTTAAAAAAAGAACTTCTCTTAAATGTGTTTTCGGACAGTCTGGAAATAATACTAAGACACTTTCTTCTTGGTCTACACCACTTAAATAGAAAATATCTCTATGCTGTTCAAAAGGTAAGGTACTATCTGCACTTACCGGATAAATATCGTTTGAATTAAACACCGCTAAGCTGTTTGCTTGCATGGCTGCCGCAAAGTTTTTACGGTTTTTTATAAAGAGATTATGGTCTATTAAGTCGTATTTCATTTGGTAGTTATTTATTGTTTTAATTTGGTCAAATGTTATGCTTCATTTAAGTTATTCGAATCCAAGACACTTAAAGTTTTTAGCATTTCATTTTAGAAAATGTATTTATTATTTAGATAATACTTTAACGTCAGTTCGAGTGGTTTTCTTGAATTGCGATTTCCGTGAAATTCAAGGAAATTGTATCGAGAATAGGTATAGTCTCAAAATTTCTATTCTCGATAAAAATTTTTGAAAAGTCAAAATTTCACTCGAATTGACGAAATTTTAGAGGTTCACATTCACAGACTTTAAAAGCCTAAACTTGACTATAAAGCATCTTTTTTCAAAAATAAACAATCCAATCGTCAGTCAAAACATTGAATGGTAAAATCTGTTAAACTTTGCCATGAGATTTTGATGCGTTTTTGATAATGGTTAATTTACCATGACTTAAAACTAACCAACATGTCTTATATGAAATTTCTATCGGTTGTACTTGGCTTAAGTACACTAATTTCTTTTGCACAACAACCCGCAACGCCATCTGAAACTATAAAAAATGCTTTGAAAGAAAAGCGCGAAATGATGCAAACCTCCTTGGTGAAAAATGTACCATTCGAAAATATTGGTCCAACCATTATGAGTGGTCGTGTAGTTGATTTAGATGTTAATCCAGAAATGCCATCAGAGTTTTATGTAGGATACGCTTCTGGAGGTGTTTGGCACACAACCAACAATGGGACAACATTTACACCAATTTTAGACAGTTCAGACACCCAAAATGTAGGAGACATTGCTGTGCATTGGCCAACAAGAACGATTTATGTTGGTACTGGTGAGAATAATGCCTCAAGATCTTCTTATGCAGGTATAGGCATCCTAAAATCGACCGATAATGGTAAAAATTGGGAAAATGTTGGGCTTTTGGACGCCCATCACTTTGCACCGATTTTAATTCACCCAGATAATCCAGATGTGGTGACTGTAGGCGTTACAGGTCATTTGTATTCGCCTAATAATGAGCGTGGAGTGTATAAAACAACTGATGGAGGCAAAACATGGAAGCAAACCTTATTTGTAGATGATATGAGTGGTATCATTGATTTGCAGTGCAGTCCAAGTAATTATAATGTAATGTATGCCACCTCTTGGACTAAAGACAGAAAAGCATGGAATTTTACTGGAAACGGTAGCAATTCTGCCATTTATAAAAGTACAGATGCCGGCGAGACATGGGAAAAAGTATCTACTGAAAAAAGCGGTTTTCCAACCGGCGAAGGAGTTGGTAGAATTGGCATCACAGTGTTTAATGATAATGTAGTGTATGCGATACACGACAATCAGTTTAGGCGTCCTCAAGAAAAGAACAAAACATCTGATGGAAATGATGGTTTGTCAAAAGAGGATTTTAAGAGTATGTCAAAAACTGAATTCTTGGCATTGACAGATAAAAGCCTCAACAGATTTTTAAGATCAAATGGGTTTCCTAGAACATATACGGCATCTCATGTAAAAGAGATGATTAGCAACGATAAGGCAAAGTCAATTGATTTAGCGAAATACCTAGAAGATGCAAATTCTATGCTATTTGATACGCCAGTAATTGGTGCTGAGGTCTATAAAAGTACCAATGGAGGGAAAACATGGAAGAAAACTCACGATGAGTATTTGGATGGTGTGTATTTTAGTTACGGTTATTACTTTGGACATATTCATGTGTCACCAGTTGATGATAATGACATTTATATTTATGGTGTTCCGATATTAAAATCTAAAGATGGAGGAAAGAGCTTTACTTCAATCAGTGCAGAAAATGTACATGCCGATCATCATGCGTTATGGATAAATCCTAAAGATCCTAATCATTTGGTAAATGGAAATGATGGTGGAGTCAATATTACTTATGATGATGGTGAACATTGGATAAAGAACAATTCACCTTCAGTTGGTCAATTTTATGCTATAAATGTAGATTATGAACAACCATATAATGTGTATGGTGGACTTCAGGATAACGGAGTTTGGAAAGGAGCGCACAACGCTCGTGAAGACAAAGGTTGGCATCAACGCGGTCAATACCCATGGGAAATGATAATGGGTGGCGATGGAATGCAAATTCAAATTGATAATAGAAATTCTAATATTGTGTATACTGGTTTTCAATTCGGAACGTATTACAGACTCAACCTCGAAACTCAAGACCAGAAATACATTCAGCCAAAACATACGCTAGGTGAAACACCTTACAGATTCAATTGGCAAACCCCAATTTTACTGTCTTCCCACAATCAAGATATTTTGTATTTAGGAGGTAATAAACTTATGCGTTCCATGAATCAAGGTGATGATTGGGAAGCCATTAGTGATGATTTGACTAATGGTGGTAAAAAAGGAAATGTCGCCTATGGTACACTAACTTCCATTAGTGAAAGTCCCTTTCAATTTGGGTTAATCTATACAGGTAGTGATGATGGCTTAGTACAAGTAACGCAAAATGGAGGAAGCAATTGGAATAACCTTTCAGGATTACCAAAAGACTTATGGGTAAGTAGAGTTGTGGCTTCACAGCATAAAAAAGAACGTGTTTATGTCACTTTAAACGGCTACAGATGGGATGATTTTAGTGTCTATGTCTACATGAGTGAAGATTATGGAACTACATGGAAGAGTATTGGACAAGGCATACCGGCATCACCTGTTAATGTCATTAAAGAAGATGCAACCAATGAAAAGGTATTGTATGTAGGTACAGATAATGGAGCATATGTGTCTTTTGATATGGGAGCAAGTTGGGAAGCGTTTTCTAACGGATTGCCAAATGTTGCAGTTCATGATATTGTGCTGCAAACAGAAGCTAATGATGTATTGCTGGGTACACATGGTAGAAGTATTTATAAAACGAATGTTACGCCATTACAATACGACAGTGACGAATTAAAATCGCAACCTATTACAATCTTTGATATAAAGCCTATTAAGTATTCTAGCCGATGGGGAAGTTCTTGGAGCAAGTGGTTAGATGCCTATGAACCTCAGAAAACTATTCAATTCTACAGTAATGCATCTGGTGAAAAGACCATTACGATTGTATCTCAATCTGGTGCCGAACTAAACCGTATAAAAGTGATAACTGACAAAGGGTTTAACTATGTAGATTATGACCTAACAATTACCGAAAAAGGCAGAAAGGCATTAATGAAAGAAAACGACGATTTGGTGATTAAAAAGGCAAGTAATGGTAAATATTATTTACCAAAAGGTAATTATTCAGTGAAAATAGAAAGTTTTGAAACTCAAATGTTTGTGGAATAATTAATATATTGTAATTAGCAACAGAAATGTAATACAATCACGTATGAAAAAAGTAATTATTCTTGTTTTTCTAGTAAGCTCTCAACTAGGATTAACTCAAGAAAAAAGTAAAACCTACGATGAATGGATTTTTAAGGCTGGTGTTAATGTTGTAGATAGTCGTGGCGCAAGAGAAGCAATTAACGGTATTCCTTTTGTTAACGAAAATGCTTTTGGGTCATTGCCACTCACTTTTGGAATTGAAAAGAGAATAAATAGAATTTTTGGTGTAAATGCGACAAGTAGTGTAAATAATTGGGAACCGTTTGAAGGTGTCATTGATGGAATTACAGTTGAAGAGCGTCAGCAATATTTTGCTTTTGATGTTAATGGTAAAGTGTATTTTAATGAACTCTTGAATTTTGGTGAAGGATTGTCTTATCTTGATTTTTATGGTAATGCTGGTGCAGGTTATTTTGAGATAAGCGAAGGTACTTTTACCTTAAACTATGGCGCAGGTGTTTCTGTTTGGTTGTCAGACCGATTTGGTCTTGATTTTAATGCTACCGTCAAGAATATATTAGGAGACATTCAGAGTCAATATGAATCTTCACACTTTTTATACTCCTTTGGTGTTCTGATTGATTTAGGGTTGAAAAAAACTAAAAAGGAAAGTAACAAAAGTGAGGGAATCGCAACAATAATTAAAGATTCAGATTCGGATGGTGTGCCAGACGATAAGGATTATTGTCCGAGAACTTCTGGTTTACCTTCTAATTTTGGTTGCCCCTTGATAGATTCAGATAGTGATGGTGTTATAGATAGTGCTGATCATTGCCCTCAAATAAAAGGAGATCCGTCAAATAATGGTTGTCCAATAGCTACAGCAGTTAATTCAGAAACTGAAAAGACTGAGACAGATAGAGATGGTACTGATACGGATACTCAGCGTAAAGATGTAGAGTTAATAGCAAGCAAAATTAAATTTGAATCGGGTAATTATAACTTTAAACAAGACACATATATACACTTACAAGAACTTGTAAAGATTTTGGCCAAAGAACCAGCTGAAACAAGGTTTAAGATTGTGGGACACACGGATAGTGCAGGGAGTTATGAGGCTAACAGAAGATTGTCGTACATGCGAGCTAGTGCAGTTAGAAATTATCTAGCTGATAGCGGAATTTCAAAAGATCGAATTGATATTGAGGGTCTTGGCGAGTCAAATCCTATAGATGATAATTTAACCACTGAAGGAAGAGCAAGAAACAGACGTGTGGAGGTGCTTATCCTCAAATAAACCTTTAGAATTTTCAAGATTAGGTAGTTTAATTATAACCATTCTAAATAAACATTTATGACATTAGTCAGTTGTTAAACCGCGCATTCTACTGTATTTTTGCTCGACTAACATAACTATTTATCAATAATGAGCGGAATTTTAAATTCTTCAATTGGTAGAAAGTTTGCCATGGCACTTTCGGCACTCTTTCTAATGGTTTTTCTTGTAATGCACGTTTCCATTAATTTCACATCTGTATTCAGTGAAGAACTTTTTAATGATTTATCCCATTTTATGGGGACAAATCCACTTGTTCAAGGTTTAATGCAACCTATTTTAATTGTAGGTGTCATTTTCCATTTTGTTATGGGATTTGTTTTAGAAGCAAAAAACAAAGCATCACGTGGTGTAAAATATGCTAGTAACTCTGCCAAAGATAATTCTACATGGATGTCAAGAAATATGCTGTTAACAGGTATTGTAGTCTTGGCATTTTTATTTTTACACATGTACGATTTTTGGGTTCATGAGATGACTGTAAAGTATATTGAAGGCGATATGAGTGGTCTTAAAGATCCTAATATTGCTGAATCCGGATTTAGATATTACGAAGAATTAAGAGCAAAATTTGTAGACCCATGGCGTGTGGTCTTTTATTCAGTTTGTTTTGTGTTGTTAGCCTTACATTTACTTCATGGTTTTAATTCATCTTTCCAATCAATTGGAGCGAACAATAAGTATGTAAAAGGTCTTAAAGGATTTAGTAAAGTATATTCTATTGGTATACCTGCGCTTTTCATTTTTATTGCAGTTTATCATCACTTTACACATTAAAAAAAAATTACTATGTCAATATTAGATTCTAAAATACCAGAAGGCCCTTTAGCGGATAAATGGACAAAGCATAAAAACGATATTAACCTAGTTAATCCAGCCAACAAGCGACTTATAGACGTGATTATTGTTGGTACAGGTTTAGCAGGTGGTTCTGCAGCAGCAACACTTGCCGAGTTAGGATACAATGTAAAAGCATTTTGTTTTCAAGATTCTCCAAGACGTGCGCACTCTATTGCTGCACAAGGAGGAATTAATGCAGCAAAAAATTACCAAGGAGATGGTGATTCTACATACAGATTGTTTTATGATACTGTAAAAGGTGGTGATTACCGTTCTAGAGAAGCAAACGTTTATCGTCTTGCTGAAGTTTCTACAAATATTATAGACCAGTGCGTGGCGCAAGGTGTTCCTTTCGCTAGAGAATACGGTGGATTATTAGACAACCGTTCTTTTGGCGGTGTTTTAGTGTCAAGAACGTTCTACGCAAAAGGTCAAACAGGTCAGCAATTGTTACTTGGTGCTTACGCAGCGATGAATAGACAAATTGGTCGTGGAAAAATAAAAATGTATACACGTCATGAAATGTTAGATGTTGTAATTGTAGATGGTAAAGCCAGAGGAATTATAGCTCGAAACTTAGTGACAGGTGAAATAGAAAGACATTCTGCTCACGCTGTTGTTTTAGGAACAGGTGGATACGGAAATGCATTTTATCTTTCAACTTATGCCATGGGAAGTAATGTAACAGCAGCATGGAAAGCTCACAAACGTGGTGCCTTCTTTGCAAATCCTTGTTACACTCAAATTCACCCAACATGTATACCGGTTTCTGGAGATCATCAGTCAAAATTAACATTGATGTCTGAATCTTTAAGAAATGATGGTCGTATTTGGGTACCTAAGCACAAAAAAGATGTTGAAGCCATTAGAAACGGAAGTTTAAAGCCTACAGATTTGGCAGAAGAAGATAGAGACTATTATTTAGAACGTCGTTATCCTGCCTTTGGTAACTTAGTACCACGTGATGTTGCATCTAGAGCGGCTAAAGAGCGCTGCGATGCAGGATATGGTGTTAATCAAACAGGAGAGGCAGTATATTTAGATTTTGCTTCAGCGATTGAAAGATATGGTAAGGAGCAAGCCTACATTAAAGGTCTTGATGTAGATGACAAGAAAGTAGTTACAGATCTAGGTAAGAAGGTTGTAGAGAATAAGTACGGAAACTTATTCCAGATGTACGAAAAAATCGTAGATCAAAACCCTTATGAAACACCAATGATGATTTACCCTGCAGTACATTACACTATGGGTGGATTATGGGTAGACTATAATCTGATGACTACTGTTCCTGGTTTATATGCTATTGGTGAAGCAAATTTCTCAGATCATGGTGCTAATCGTCTTGGTGCTTCTGCATTGATGCAAGGACTAGCAGATGGTTATTTTGTGTTACCATATACAATTGGTGATTACTTGTCTCATGACATTAGAACAGGACCAATTTCTACTGAGACAGCTGAGTTTGAAGAGGCTGAGAAAAATGTAAGAGATAACATTAATAAGCTAATAAATAATCAAGGGACAAAATCGGTAGATCACTTCCATAAGCGTTTAGGTAAAATCATGTGGAATAAATGTGGTATGGCGAGGAATGAAAAGGAGCTTAAAGAAGCAATAGATGAAATAGCAGCTTTAAGAGAAGAGTTCTATAAAGATGTTTTTGTTCCAGGAACAGAAAATGAATACAATGAAGAATTGGCTAAAGCAGGTCGCGTAGCAGACTTCCTAGAATTAGGTGAGTTATTTGCTAAAGACGCCTTAGAGCGTAATGAATCTGCTGGTGGTCACTTTAGAGAAGAGTATCAAACCGAAGGCGGAGAAGCCTTACGTGTTAAAGAATACCAATATGTATCAGCATGGGAGTATAAAGGACAGCCAAGTGAGGCCGTTCATCATAAAGAACCATTAGAGTACAACAATATTGAAGTGAAAGAGAGAAGTTACAAATAAAAAAAGCTATGATGAATTTAACGTTAAAAATATGGCGTCAAAAAGATGCTAATGATAAGGGTCAAATTGTTGATTATCCTATAAGCAATATTTCACCTGACATGTCTTTTCTTGAGATGTTAGATGTGTTGAATCAAGAGTTAATTGAAAAAGGTGAGCAACCTGTAGCTTTTGATCATGATTGTAGAGAAGGTATATGCGGAACATGTTCATTGTATATTAACGGTAGAGCTCATGGACCTCAAACCAAAATTACAGCTTGTCAATTACACATGAGAAGTTTCAAAGATGGTGATACCATATATATAGAACCTTGGAGAGCAAAGGCATTTCCTGTGATTAAAGATTTAATTGTTGATAGAACAGCTTTTGATAGAATTCAGCAAGCTGGTGGATTTATTTCTGTAAATACCTCTGGTAATACACAAGATGCAAATGCTATTCCAATTGAAAAGGAAAATGCGGATAAGGCATTTGATGCAGCTACCTGTATAGGATGTGGTGCATGTGTAGCAACCTGTAAAAACTCTTCTGCTATGTTGTTTGTGTCTGCAAAAGTATCGCAGTTTGCATTGCTACCACAAGGACAGGTAGAGGCAACTGACCGTGTACTAAATATGGTGAAGCAAATGGACGAAGAAGGTTTTGGGAACTGTACAAATACTGGTGCTTGTGAGGTAGAATGTCCAAAAGGTATTTCTTTAGAAAATATTGCTAGAATGAATAGAGAGCATATAAAGGCGACTCTAGTTTAAAATATAAATATATAAAAGAAGGAAAAAGGGCCTGGATAAAATATTATTCAGGCTTTTTTATGCCTATGAGTGAAAGTTAAAATCGTTATATACTAATTTATATTTTACATAAAAATTCAACTCGATATAAACTTAATTAGTGGTTAGTTTGCTCAAAAGTTGACGCTGATATTTTGCAAAAAACAAGGGGAATCTAAACAAGTGGATTCTTAGTCTAATTTTAGAGTATTGATATTAAGTTATTTACGAGCTTTTTTTATTTTTGAGAGACTTTATTTATATAAATGTGTCAATAAATAATGGAATAGATGAATAGCAAAACCTTATTTTACTTTTTATTAGCTCTTAATTTCAATGCTCTTTTTGCTCAGATTAAAAATAAGGACAGTCTCGATATTCTAATTAATAATGCATCAACTATCAAGGAACAGATAGACCATTATGATAAACTAGCGGAGTATTATTTGTATCGTAATGTAGATAGTACCATAATTATTGGTGAAATAATGAAGGACCTTTCTGTTGATTCAAACTATGATTATGGATATGCGTCTGCAATTTCCAAAATTGCTGTTGCTAAAGTTTTTCAAAAGAAATATGATGAGGCTCTTCTCCTTGCAGATGAGGTCATTTTACAAAATGCTCATTATAAAAAGGTTGCTGCTGCTTACAATGTTAAGGGCATGGTGCATTACTATAATTCAGATTTTCTGAAGGCCATTAGAGCATTTAAAAAAATAGTCGCTACAGTTGAACAGCATGAAGATACATTACTTAAAGCAACAACTCTTAATAATATAGCTATAATTTTTCTTGAACTAGAAGATTATGAAGAGGCCGAATTGTATTTTTTACAAGCCGTAGAACAAGCAAAAATGCTTGAAGACAAGGACTTTTATTATCGTGGTTTTGTGTCATTGGCGGATTTATATTTACAAAATAAGAGTTATGATAAGGCACTTGACTATGCGTTAGAGGCGATAACTTACCAACAAAATAAAAATAGCTTTGATTTAGCCTATACAAAGAACACCTTGGCTGATATTTATTTCATGAAAGGAGAATATGATAAGGCACTGATTCAAAATAAGGAAGCAGAATTTTTAAAAGCAAAGATTAAAGAATCCCCTTTTATAGAAGCAGATATAAATTTAACTTATGGGAATATATATGCCATTAAGGATAGTTTAGATAAATCAATTAAATATTATGAACAAGCCTTTAAACTTTCTGAAAAAAAAAAAAAGCATATAATAACTAAGGCATTAGTTGATGTTTATCTAAGGAAAGGAAATAACATAAAAGTTAAAGAGTATTTAAATTTGTATTATGCCTATTCTGATAGTTTGAAGATGGATAATGGCAATAAAACATTCTATAAGGAAATAAAGAATCTAGAACTTCAAAACTTAAAAGTTTCTAATGACAAACAAATAAAATTTGAGAAAGACCGTAAAACACTGTATTTATTTATTGCGATAGGCGCAATATTAATAGCTATTTTATTGGTGGTATTAGTTTTAAGAGTTAAAAAACAAAGAAGTTTATTGGTTAAGCAAAAAGTGTCTATAGAAAAAAAAGAACAAGAAAAGGATTGGCTTTTAAAAGAAATACATCATAGAATAAAGAATAACTTTCATATGATTTCTGGTTTGTTGGATTTACAATCCTTATCAATAGAAGATGAGAAAGCATTGGCATCATTAGAAGAAAGTAAGAATCGAATTCGTGCGATGGCCCTAACACATCAACGTTTATATAATAATGATGATTTACTTTTTGAATTTGATACATTTATAAATAGTCTAATAAAAGACCTTACTGCGATATATTCTAAGGCACATAAGCCAGATATTTTTGTGGATGTTCCAAATTATAAATTTGAATTTGATACAGCCGTACCATTAGGTTTAATAGTAAATGAGTTAGTTACAAATAGTTTTAAATATGGATTAAAAGGTGACAATCAAAAATTAAGAATTAGTGTTAATCATTTAGAGGAAGATTTATATGAATTGAAATTATCCGATAATGGTAAAGGACTACCGGAAAATTATAATATCGAAAATTCCGATAGTCTTGGGATGATGCTTGTAAAAAGTTTATCAGAACAATTGCAGGGAACCTTCAATTACACCTATTCAAATGGTAGTCTCTTTACAATAAGATTTAAAGACATCAATAGAAGACAAGACATTTAGTTTTATTGATAAATGATAAGGTATTTGGGATGATTTTATGTTAACTTGCCTTGTATCCCTTATTATCCCTTATGAAACCCAGAATTTTAGCAATTTTGCTGGCATTCGTCTGTGTTGCATTGAATGGGCAACAAGACAATAATTATAAAGACGTTATAAGTATAGAAGATTATATTTTACAGCGTAATTATGATTCTGCATTATTTTTAATACCCGATCTTAAGGAGGATATAGCGTCATATACAAGATCATTAGAGGCTATAGCAAAAAACCAAGCGACTTTCAAGGACTACAGACGATTGGCAAGTAGTATTTTTAAGGCACAATTTAACTCAAGAGATAAATGGTTTTTTGACTATATAGAAAACCTTAAAGAACCATCTGGTAATCGAATAGATATAGACTATGTCATAACCAAATGGATTTACATTCATAGGTTAAGGGATATTGCCCAATTAGACAAGTCTACAGCCGAAAATGACAAACTACAAGACTATATAAATAAGTTTTCTAAGACTGACCCAAATAGAGTAAAAGCACAACTTTATGCAGATCTCCATGGCGTTGTAATGAAACTCATAGAACAAGATAAAACTGGTAAAGATGATGTTCTTAATAACTTAAAAATTATTGAGCGTAATGATTTTAAGGCAATTAAATCGATATATCTTAATTCATTATGTGATTTTCTTATTGGTGATAATGACTTAATAGGTTACATTAAAGCAGCAGAGGAAAGTTTAGAAATACAAAAGACGTTAAGTGAAGAAACCGTACTTTATTCCTCTACTTTAGCATCACTTATAAGTGCTTATATTTATAAAGGCGGTATGGAAAAAGAAGTCATGGTATTGTTAGATGAAATGCATAAGGATCCATTAATGAAAGTAAATAGCTATGCCAATTATTCCTTTCTTTTGAGGTTAGAAAATCCGGATAGTCCTTTAGTTAGTGAAATATTCGAAAAATTTGATGTTGATAGTGTTGATGAATTTATAAAAAAAACAGAAACCGAATCAACAGGATTATTAAACAATAATCTCTATTATAGGCTAGTACTTTATAATTCAAAATTATTTGAGAGTAGAGGTGAGTATAAAAAAGCTATTACTAAGCTCAATGAGGCTATAAAGATACGAGAGAAAGTCTATTCACAAGATCTGTCCAATTCTATTTATAACTTTAAGTCAGAGCAAGAACTAAAAGAAAAGGAAAAACAATTAGAGTTTGAAAAGGATAAAACTAAGATATATACCATTTCGGTGATTGGGGCTTTAATATCTAATATCCTTTTAATAATTCTTTATTTTAGAAATGTTTCTCAAAAAAGAGAACTCAAGAAGAGAAATCAAGAAATAGCTAAAAAGGATAAAGAAAAAGATTGGTTATTGAAAGAAATCCATCATAGAATTAAGAATAACTTCAACATGATTTCTGGTATTTTAGATATTCAAGCTATGTCAATTAACAATGAAAAGGCACGTAATTTACTAGAAGATAGTAAGAACAGAATACATACTATGGCATTAACCCACAGGCGTTTATATGGGAATGACCATTTCTTATTTGAAATAGATACTTTCATAAATGACTTAGTGAATGATATTTCTTCATTGTTCGCAGAGACACATCATCCTGAAGTAATTATAGACATTCCTAAATATAGATTTGATTTAGACACATCTGTACCTATAGGGTTAATTGTAAATGAGCTTTTAACAAATGCTTATAAATATGCATTACATGGTGACAATAAAATTCTTGAAATTAGTGTAAGTAAGTTAGAGAGTACTGAATTTTATGAGTTAATAGTTAAAGATAATGGTAATGGTTTACCAGAAGGTTTTAACTTGGGTGAATCTGAAAGTTTAGGAATGGTTCTAGTAAGTAGTCTAGCAGATCAACTCGGAGGTTCAGTAGATTATACCTATGATAAGGGTTCTAAATTTACAGTTAAGTTTAAGAATATAAATAATCGTGATAATGTAAAGTAGACGCACAATTATTAAATAAAATCAGAAGACTAATCTTGGGATTTTTTGTTACTTTACTTCTTAATTTTAGTCATGAATCATCCTAATTCAATATACGAAGCAAAGGTTAAATCGTATAAGAAACACATCGGTGTTTTAAAGAAGCAGCTTGTCATTCTCAGTACGCTAAGGCTGTTAGTTTTTGTTGCAGCAGCAACTGGTATTTACTTTACATTTAATACATTATGGTTAGCAGTAGTCATATCATTTTTAGGGATGTTATTGTTTGCCATATCTATTTCCAAATTTACAGATAAGAAATCCGAGCTAGAGTTAAATAAAGCGTTATTACAAATTAATGAGGAAGAGCTTCTCATTGGTGATGGTAAGTATGCTTTTAGACCAAATGGAAATCAATTTCATGATCCAAAGCATTTTTACAGCTATGATGTAGACCTTTTTGGTGAAGGATCTTTCTACCAATACGCAAACAGAACGTCGTTATCTGAAGGTGCTCAGAAGTTAGCAGGTCTATTGAAAGCTAATGACACAGCGCGTATTTTAGATAAGCAAGATGCTATCAAAGAATTGTCTGAAAAGAAAGACTGGTTACAACTTTATGGCGCTAAAGGTAAATTGATTGAAACTGAAACACCAGCCAGTCAGATTATAAACTGGTTAAAATCTCATAAACGATTCACACCGAGTTATGCATTAAGTTTGTCTATTGGGTTTGCTCTTGTATCAGTGCTTTTGCTCGTCTTAACGATTCTTGAGTTCATTCCTATTTCTTTTTTTGGATATTGGTTGTTCATTGGTCTTGGTATTACAGGTGTTTATCTCAAAAAAATTAATGTCTTATCAGCTAATTGTGACAAAGTAAAAGATACGTTTAAGCAATATGCAACCTTGCTAGAACAAATAGAGCAGCAACAATTTATTTCAGAGTTACTAAAAGAAAAACAACAACAAATTGAATCTAAAACTCAAAAAGCCTCCGTAATATTTAAGCAATTTTCAAAGTATTTAGACGCTTTAGATAACAGAAATAATCTTATAGGTGCAATATTTGGAAACGGTTATCTACTAACCGATATACGAAACAGTTATAGAATTGAAAACTGGATAGAAGCTCATGCAGATAAGGTTGAAGACTGGTTTGATGTGGTCACATTTTTTGATGCGTTTAATAGTTTGGGTACTTACGCGTTCAATCATCAAAAGTTTAGTTATCCTGAGATTGTAGAAATGCAGGCTACTATAAATGCAAAAGATTTAGGCCATCCGATGTTGAATGAAAATAAGCGTATTACCAGTGATGTGCTTATTGAGAACCAACAATTTTTTATTGTTACTGGAGCAAATATGGCAGGTAAAAGTACATTCCTCAGAACCATATCACTACATATAATTATGGCCAATGTAGGCCTACCAGTATGTGCTTCTTCTAGTAAGTATTCACCTGTAAAACTGATTACAAGTATGCGTACTAGCGACTCTTTAACTGATGATAGTAGTTACTTCTTTTCCGAATTAACAAGACTTAAGTTTATTGTAGATGCTATTGCTAAAGAACCTTATTTTATCATTTTAGATGAAATATTAAAAGGTACAAACAGTACAGATAAAGCCATAGGGTCTCGAAAGTTTGTCGAAAAATTAGTAAGTGGTCACGCTTCAGGAATAATTGCTACACATGATTTAAGTCTCTGTGAAATTACAGAAAAGTTAGAAGAAGTAAAGAACTATTATTTTGATGCCGAAATTGTTAATGACGAACTCTACTTTGACTACAAGCTTAAAAAAGGTATTTGTCAAAACATGAACGCTAGCTTTTTATTAAAGAAGATGGAAATAGTTTAAAATGTTATTCTATCAAAGTAATAACAATTGGTGCTAAGTCTTCACTTTGCGTAGTTTTAATATCAAAAATTATAATGTAATCACCAATCTCAGCATTAGAAATATACAGTTGTGCTTTTTTACTAATTAAATCGCCAGTCAAGGAGAGTGTACGTTTACCTGGCACTTTAACCTTATAACTTGTAATCGCTTTATCTTTTAAAAATTCACAAACACTTGTAATTTTTTCGGTTGTTATGTGTTCTTTTATGAGTTCTGTTTTGCAACCTTCAGCCTTTGACTGAGCCACGCAATTAAAAGTCAAAAAGACAGTGAGAAGTAAAAGTATATATTTCATAATGAAAGATTTACATATTTAAATGTAATAAAAAAACCCTTTCTGTTACAGAAAGGGTTTCATGATATGTTTAAGAATGGATTTCTTAAGCTTCAAACGGAGCTATAGAAACATAAGACTTATTGTCTTTTTTCTTAGTAAACTGTACGATACCATCAACTTTAGCATGTAAAGTGTGGTCTTTTCCTTGGTATACATTTTCACCTGGGTGATGTGTATTACCTCTTTGTCTTACGATGATATTCCCAGCGATAGCAGCTTGTCCACCAAAAATTTTAACACCTAAGCGTTTCGATTCTGATTCTCTACCATTTTTAGAACTACCAACTCCTTTTTTATGAGCCATTGTCTTAAGGTTTTATATTGTTAATATTCTTAGCTTAAAGCAGCAATTAAGTCAGCTTTCTTCATAGAAGAAATACCTTCAATTCCTTTAGCTTTAGCCATCTCTTTTAATTGTGCTACAGTCATCTTACTTAAGTCTTGAGTGTCCTCAGCAACTTCAGGAGTTGACTTTGTTTCTTTTTTAGGAGCAGCTTTTTTAGCTCCAGAAGCAGTGATACCTTCAATTACGATTTCTGTTAAGGCTTGTCTGTGACCATTTTTTACACGGTAACCTTTACGTCTTTTCTTTTTGAAAACTACTACCTTATCACCTTTAAGGTGCTTTAAGACTTTTGCACTTACTTGTGCTCCGTCTATAGCTGGGGCGCCTAAAGTAACATCGCTACCATTTCCTATTAGAAGAACATTGTCAAAAGACACTTTTTTACCTTCTTCTGTAGATAAACGGTTAACAAAAACTTTTTGGTCTTTTTCAACTTTAAATTGATGCCCTGCTATCTCTACAATTGCGTACATAGCGTAACGTTTTTATTAATTTGTGTTTAATTACATACTTTCTTTTCTCAGAAAGCGGATGCAAATATACTCCTAAATTCTTAATCTACAAATGTTTTAGGGCTTTTGGGGCGTTTTGGCATTCTTTTTGTCCCCACTCAGAAAAGTAGTCTTCATTAAAGAATTTAAATTATTAAAGTTTTCACATTTAATTATGTTAAAATGAAGCCTACTTTTCTATTTTTGTGGGGCTTAGTGTAACAAAAAACGCTTAAGTACTACAAACACTAAAACTATTTTTAAATTTAAAGATTAATACTAATGAGAAAAAGCTTATTTACATTAGCTCTGTCTGCTTTTATTGGTTTCAATGCCAATGCGCAACAAGTAGAGTTTACGGAGTTCGATTTAGATAATGGTCTTCATGTAATTATGCATCAAGACAATTCAGCTCCAGTTGTGGTTACATCTGTAATGTATGACGTAGGAGGAAAAGATCTTGGTGGTAAACCTGAAACAGGTTTAAGATCAGGTTTTGCACACTTTTTTGAACATCTTCTATTTGAAGGTTCAGAAAATATAGAGCGTGGTGAGTTTATGAAAATTATTCCTGCTAATGGGGGTACATTTAACGCTAATACGTCTATTGATAGAACATACTACTACGAGATATTCCCATCTAACAAGTTAGAGTTAGGATTGTGGTTAGAGTCTGAGCGCATGTTGCATCCGGTAATCGATCAAATAGGGGTTGATACGCAAAAAGAAGTAGTAAAGGAAGAAAAGCGCCAATCTACTGATGCGCCTTATGGTAAAATTTTAGAGGAAATTAACGCAAACTTATTTGATAATCATCCTTATCAAAATTCAGTTTTAGGTTTCGTAAAAGATATTAATGCGTCAACTTTAGAAGAATTCTACGCGTATTTCGATAAATTTTACACACCAAGTAATGCTGTGTTAATTGTAGCAGGAGATATCGATTATAAGGAAACAGAAGCGTTAGTTAGAAAGTACTTTAGTGAGGTGAAGGATAGAGGAGAAGTTGTTAGAAACTTCCCATCAGAAACACCAATAACTGAAACTAAGAAAGTAGAGACCTTTGACGCTAATATTCAGTTACCAGCAATCATTGCTGCTTACAGATTACCATCTCAAGCATCTAGAGATGCATATGTCTTAGATATGATTTCTTCATATTTAAGTGGTGGGAAAAGTTCGGTACTTTACAAGAAAATTGTAGATGAGCAAAAACAAGCGTTAGCGGTACAAGCGGTAAATTTAGGTCAAGTAGATCATAATATTTTTGCACTTTTTGCCATTCCACAAGGCGATGTAGAACTAGATTTAATTTTATCTGAAATGGATGAGGAGATTAAAGTAATGCAGACAGAGTTGATTTCTGAAAGAGATTACCAAAAGCTTTTAAATCAATTTGAAAATAGATTTGTAAGTTCTAATGCAAGTGTTGAAGGTATTGCAGGATCTTTAGCAACCTATTACTTATTATATGGAGATGTAAATCTCATTAATACACAATTAGACATCTACAGATCCATTACTCGTGAAGAAATAAGAGATGTTGCAGCGAAATATCTTAGTCCTAACCAAAGAGTAGAAATTAAATACTTACCTAAAAAAGACGAAGAATAATGAAAACAAAATATAATATGAATATTAAGACGTTCTCAATTGTCTTATTGACGTTTTTGTCCTTTGGATTGCATGCGCAATTAGATAGATCTCAAATGCCGAAGGCTGGGCCAGAACCAGAAATAAAATTAGATGTTCCTACTGAGTTTACTCTAAAGAACGGATTGCAAGTATTAGTTGTAGAAAATCATAAGTTACCAAGAGTATCTTATTCTTTACGAATAGATAATAATCCTATAGCTACTGGTGATAAAGCTGGTATTGAGAGTATTTTAGGAGCCATGTTGGGTAATGGTACTACAACTATACCAAAAGATCAATTTAATGAAGAAGTTGATTTCTTGGGTGCTAACTTAAGTTTCGGGTTTTCTGGTGGTTTCGCAAGTACATTATCAAAGTACTCAGAGCGAATAATGGAATTAATGGCTGATGCTGCAATTAATCCATTATTAACAGAAGAAGAGTTTATTAAAGAGAGAGATAAACTGATTGAAAATATTAAATCAGACGAAAAGAATGTTGATGCTATCAGTAGTAGAGTAAGAGATGTTCTTGCTTATGGTAAAAATCATGCCTATGGCGAATACATCACCGAAGAAACAATTAACAATGTGACATTTAAAGATGTTTTAGGTTTCTACGAAAAATACTTCAATCCTAATAGTGCTTATTTAGTAGTAATTGGTGACGTGAAATTCAAGGATGTTAAAAAACAAATTAAAAAATACTTTGGTGAATGGGATAACTCTGTAGAGATTGATATTCCCTTACAACCAGCTGCGCCAAATGCACAGTATGCTCAAGTTAATTTTGTGGACAATCCAAGTTCTACGCAGTCAAGCATTTTCGTGACTAATAATGTAGATTTAAAAATGAGCGATGAAGATTATCACGCTGCTTTAATTACTAATAATATCCTTGGTGGTGGAGGTTCTAGTTATCTGTTTAAAAATCTTCGTGAAGACAAAGGGTATACATATGGTGCATATTCAAGTTTACGTGCTAATAGATATGGCTTAGGTCGCTTTAATGCTACAGCTAAAGTTAGAAATGAAGTTACTGATAGTGCAGTTGTTGAATTCTTAAAAGAAATAAAGCGTATCAAAACAGAACCTGTAGACGGTCAATTACTTGCTGATGCTAAAGCTCAGTACGTGGGTAACTTTATAATGGGTCTAGAGCGTCCACAAACAGTTGCTAACTATGCTTTGAACATTAAATTGAATAATTTACCACAAGATTTTTACACGACTTACTTACAAAAAATAAATGACGTAAGTTTAGAAGATGTTACTAGAGTAGCAAATAAATATTACAGTGACAACCCAAGAATTGTAATTGTAGGTAAAGGAAGTGAAGTCCTTGATAACTTAGAAAAAACAGGTCTTCCAATTTTATATTACGACAAGTATGCTAATAAAACCGAGAAGCCAGTATTTACTAAGCCTTTACCAGAGGGATTAACGGCTGCTGATGTGATGAAAAAATATGTAAGTGCAGTTGGTGGTGAAGACACGCTTAAAGCCGTAAATACTACTTTAATTATTTCTGAAGTAACTATACCAGGCGCACCATTTAAGCCAAAGGCAATCCAAAAGCAAATGGCACCAAATAAATCTTCTATGGAGATTATTGCTGAAGGTATGGGAACATTAATGAAGCAAAATTTTGATGGGCAAAATGGTTACATGATGCAGCAGGGACAAAAAATTCCTATGGAGGCAAAAGATGTTGAGTCTAGCAAAGCTAAAAAAGGATTATTCCCAGAGTTATCAGTAGATGTTGCTGATATTACCTTAGAGAGTATGGTATCTGTTGAAGGAAAAGATGCTTATAAAGTTAAAGTAATGAAAGGTGAAGAAGCAACCTATAGATATTATGATGTAGCTACTGGGTACTTAATGAGAACTGAATCTACAAGTGAGGCACAAGGACAATCGGTTACAACTGTTACTGATTATTCAAATTATAAAGCAGTAGATGGTGTTATGATTCCTCATACTATGAAGGTAACTACAGGACCACAGTCATTTACTTTTGAAGCGAATGAAGTTAAAATCAACGAAGGCGTTTCTGCCGAAGATTTCAACTAAGAGATAGTGATATTATTTAGAAAGCCGAAGCATTTACGCTTCGGCTTTTTTTATGTTTTACGTTTATGAGACAAATACACACCTACAAGTATTAGTAAAGAGGCAAGACCTTGCATAAGACTAAAAGCTTCACCATCTAAAATGCCCCAAGCTAAAGCCACAATTGGCATAATATAAGTTACAGAAGATGCAAAAACAGGGGTTGATATTTGTACAAGCTTGTAAAAAAATAACTTTGCTAAAGCGGTTCCAAAGACCGAGAGAATAACAACATAAATAATTGAACTTATCAAATCTGGGTGATGCAATCGTTCTGGTGTAAAAAAGTCTGTAAACAGTAAAATGATAAAAGCAGGTATAACAATAAAAAAGTAATTACCTGCAGCTATGGCGAGTGGTTTTACATCTTGCAGATATCGTTTTATAATATTAACATTAGCGGCATACATTAATGTAGAAGCAATAACAAAACCTGCATATAAGTAATTTTGATTAGGGTTTAAATCGGCACCTTTAAGAATTAAAATTGCTGTACCAATAAAACCGATGGCAACACCTGTAATTTGGCGAAGTGTTGATGAAATTCTAAAAACCGCAAAACCTAATAAGATTGTGTTTAATGGTACCAGAGAGTTTAAAACAGACACTACAGCACTGTCAATTTCTGTTTCGGCGATGGCAAAGAAAAATGCGGGAATAAATGATCCGCAAAGCCCCGATAGGAATAACCATTTCCATTTATGCTTCGCAATGACTTTAAGTTTGTTAAACCCAAGCGTGAGTAATATAACACCAGATATGATTGTTCTAAGTGCACCTAACTGGTAAGGTGTAAGTCCTAGGAGTGACTTCTTAATTAGAATAAATGAACTTCCCCATATAATTGAAAGAATAATGAGGTAAATCCACTTTAGGTTGGGCTCTTTCATGCAATATTCCTGTAAAACAATCACAAAAGTCGTTAATTCTCTCGCAAGAAAGGGCAATATTTAGTAGATTTAGCGAAATTTTATAATTCTAAATACGTTTTAAATCAATAAATATATACTGATGAAATTATTAAAAGGAATCATCGCAATCGCGATAGTAGGTTTGGTTTTTACATCTTGTAAAAATGAAGCACAACCAGAAGTTAAAACTGTAGATATTGAGGTAAATAAGGAAGATGTAACATCTTTATTAGACCCAAATGCCACATATGCAAAAGTAGAATTTGGTATCGAAGGTATGACTTGCGAAATGGGTTGTGCTAAGACCATCGAAAAGAAAATGGCTAAAATGGAAGGTGTGAAGTCTGCAAAAGTAGATTTTGACAAGAGATTAGCTATGGTAGAGTATGATGAAGCTAAGGTGTCACCTGAGTCTTTGGAAGAGACAGTTACTAATGTTGCAGATGTGTACAAAGTTAAAGACATGAAGTTGGTTGAAGACTTTGGTACCGATAAAGAAAAGAAGCCTTGTAGTGCTGAGTGTAAGAAAGCTTGTGCAGAAAAAGGTGACAAAGATATGAGTAAAAAAGACTGTAGTGCGGCGTGCAAAAAAGCCTGCGCTAAAAAAGAGATGAAGTCTTAAATACAGACTCTAAAAAATATTTTTAAGACGCTATCCGATTGGGTAGCGTTTTTTGTTTAACGAATCTTATCAGTTTAAGTATTGTTATAAAGCCTGAAATAGCACAAAAGCCAAGATAAGACATCCAATAGGTAAAAGCCATATTAATAGTATTGACGTTTTCTTTGCTTTTAATTTTGCATTAAGAACGTTTCGGCGTTTACCATTAAATCGCATCCAGTTTTTAAAAATAATAAATAGTGAAACTATTGAGAATAGTATCCAAAACTTATGCAATGACATTACAGTTAATTTCATCTGAGTTGCAAAAGCCATGAAAAATAGTCCAAAAACAAGAAGTATGGTTAATTCTAGAAAATTAATGTAAAAAAGGGCTATAGATAAACTCTTCTTGCCAAACTTCTTTTTGTACTGGTTAAATATTGAAATATAAAATTGATCTAGCATAATCTGGTAAAAAGTACAATTATATATGTCACTTCGAATAAAATTCTACGAGAATTTTTTATGAAGATGAAAGATTATTGAAAATAAAAAGCCACATACTTTATACAAAGATGTGGCTTTTTTTAATATTAAATTGTGATTAGTTACCAGTAACTACAACATTATCTAAGTGATATCTAGTTGTGGCACTTGGGTCTGAACCTTCGTAGAAGAAACCAAATACAGCATCACCATCAACACATGAAATGTTGATTGGACCTACAGTTTCAAAACTACCAAATGTGCTTGAAGGACCAACAGGTATAGCAGCATCTATTATTGTCCAAGTCGCAGTTGTAGGGTCACCTGCATAGTCAGTAGAAACCCAAACTGATAAGTTTGTACCATTATCAAAGTTTGCTTGGATGTCAAAAGATAATTCTTCTCCTGTTGTTGTATCCATATTAATAACCGGTGTTACTAACCATACATCTGCTTCACTGTTATCAGAGTTGAAAGCAGAGATACGAGAATAAGTATTACCACTAAAACTATTGATAAACCAATCTGTGTCAGTACCGCTTACATTGATGTTGTCCCAACCTTCTGCAGCGTAAGTTCCGAAAGCTTCAAAATCTTCTTCGAAAATTGCAGCACCTCCACCAGAAGGACCTGTACAATCTAAGAAGTCAGGATCACATCGCGTTTCAATACCACCAAAGTCTATACTTTCAGGAGTATTAATAACTACATTAAACTCATCACCAAAGAAGTTTTTACTTAAAATAGCGTCCATATTACCTCTACCTGTTGGTAAGTTTAAACCACTAAAATCAGCAAAAGTACTTGTGCTAAATACGCTAGAAGCAGAAGAGGTACAGCTTTCTAAAGTACGCTCACCATCAAATTCATCAAAACCTTCAGAAGCAAAGCTTAATTCGTCTATTAACGCTTGAGTTCTGTTGAATTGTACATCAGGAATATTAATGAATAAGTTCGTTTTAGAGTCATCAAACTCATCTAAACCTAATGTCAAAGGCACTAAGTCTGCCTTTTCTGCCGAACGCTTGATTACGTCAAACTCTAATGGGAATGGAATTCTACTAATAAAATTACCATCCTTAGCACCAATAGCTAAAACACCATTAGAAATACCAACATGTAAACCAGTTACTTTAATATATACTTTACGACCAATGTCATATCTCGTGAAAAGTGGATTTACATCAATAGGTACTTTAATACCAATAGTCGGATTTTCAGGCTTATCTTGTAATATTAATTCTTCAAAGAAGTTACCAGCTTCATCTGTAGATACTACGTAACCTTCCATATATTCAATCACATCTTCAGAATACTGATATGTAACCTCAGATTCATAATTTAATCCGTTGTTAGGATTTGGAAAGTCATTATCATCTTCACTCACCTGCTCTTGTATTAATCTTCCAAGAACATCGCTAATTTCAATTACCGGTCCGTCTAAAACTGGCTCTTGAATATTTGTGTTAGGAATGTTGAAATCATCATCTTCCACACAGCTGTTAAATACCACTAAACCGATGAGTAATAGTATTAATTTGTTAATTTTTAAAGTTTTCATTTTTTGTATATTATATTGTTCTGACATAGCTTTTTTTAAAATCTTACATACAGGTTTAGGTAGTATGTAGTACCATTACCAAAGAAATAACGGTTACCAAAAATAGGTCCACCGGCGTTAGTTCTTTCCTCAACTTGACTTCCGTAATCTAAACGTCTTGCTTGTTCAAAACCACCAGTTCTATAGTCTTCGCTAAAGACGTTATTTATAGTTGCGAAAAAGCCAAGAAAATAATCTCCGACTTTCCAAGATTTTCCTCCAATGATGTTCACTAACATATAATCTTCAAATCGTTCTTGCTTTAATATTTCTCTAGCAACGTCTTCATCATAGTTTTCAAAACCATTTCCGCTGATATTTACTATGCCATTAGATGAACTATTAATTTGGTCGTCTAAATCAAAAGCATCAGGATCTTGAGTGAATGCGCCTGAACGCTTTAGTGCACTAGGATCTACATAAGTGTGAGAGAAAAAGTTAGTGGTTACTCCAATGTTCCAGAAGTCTGGGTCACGGTATTCAAATCCAACTTGGAAAACACGTTCTGGACCACTAGCTACACGATAATCTTTTAAGTTAGTCTTACCATCTTCAAAAGTAAGCTCTGCATATCTGTCAGAGGATAAATATAAGTCTGGGTTATTTGTAAAAGTAAATTGACCCATCGCTGCAGCACCCTTTAACTTAATTGTTGGTGTTACCTGTGCTTCAATACCTAATTCACCACCGAAGTTACGTCTATCCATATTTTGGATCATCTCTTGTACTAAATTACCTCCTGATTCCGTAAAGAAGAAATTCACTTCTGTACCATTTGTGAAGTTAGTGTAATATCCTGTTAATCGCGCTTTTAATACCGGAGATCTAAAGATATAACTTGCGTCTACTGAAGAAATCGTTTCACTTTCTAAATCTGTAACCAATAAGTTGTTTTGTCTCGCATTAGCAAATGTTTGTCTAATACCAGGTGCTTTTGTGAAATAACTACCGTTAACATCAATTAAATGCTTTCCTGTGACTTTAAACGTTGCACCTGCTTTTACACCATAATTAGTAAAATCTACCTTTTCACTTTTTCCAAATGAATTGATAATAGGACTATTATCAGGGAAATAGCCATTCTCATAGAATCCTTCACGTTGATAGCTTGTGTTAGATACAGTTCCTGCTAAGTAAAAATCAACTTTATTGTATTTAAATTGTGCTTGTACAAATGAAGAAAGTACTTCAGCATTGATATCATAATGATAATTATACTTATCACCTTCTTGAACAATTCTGTTTGGCGTTCTAATATTACTTTGAGCGAAAATGTCGATACTTTGTCCAAAACCTTCACCATCTTGGAAAGGTAAGTTCACATCTAAATATCCTGGACCTCCAAAAAGGTCTTCCATTCTTGCGAAGTTTTCACTGTTTAAGGATCTATAGTTAATGTTACCATTAATTCTGATATTATCAGAAACTTCCGCATCTATAATAGAATTAAATGTCCATTGCTGATCTCGGTTAACATTAGATTGTAACGCAAAAATGTTGTATCCATTAAGCGCATTTGCTTCATAGAACTGATTCCAATCTAACTGGCCATCTTGCTGAAATTGTTGTTGTGCTAAATAGGCATTAGCAAAATCATCAGTACTAGGATTAGGACTAGCTAAGAAGAAACTTGGTAATCTTTGCCAATACTCTGGTGTTGGATTTCTTGCGCCACCAAAAAGATTTCCATCTCCATCGGCACGAGATCCAAAAAAGTCAATTCTTGTGTTTCCAACCTCACCAAATTGGTAAGAAATGTTGTTGTTTAGTCTCACCTTAGGTGAAATGTCCCAGTAGTGATTTAACATTAAGATTGGTTCTTCAATCTCTCTAATTCTAGAGTTACGTTGTTTACCATTCTGCATTCCCCAGAATGGGTTGTATTCTCTACCTTTTAGATTAAAAATTTCCTGTGTAATAGCTGTTGAACGACCACGTCTGTTTTGTGCATATATTCCAGTAAAATTAAGGCTGTGCTTTTCGTTTATTTGTTTTTCAACAGCAACGAAAAATGAATTGGCATCATATAATGTACCATCAATAAAACCTTCTTCACCAAAACGTCTAGACCCTAAAATAGAGTAAGACCAGCCACCTTCTAATAAACCAGAACTGTAACTTGCCATAATACGACCTTGGTAACTTCTATTAGCAGAAGCATAAGAAATACGACCTCCACGTCTGTATTTTGAAGCACGCATCATAATGTTGTTAGTACCTGCTAAATCACCAAAATTGTAATCGTTAGCAGCAGTTCCCATTGTAAACTCTTGGTTACGCTGTACATCATTAAGTCCACCCCAATTTCCCCATTGCGGTCTTCCATTAAACTGTTTGTTCATTTCAATACCATTGATAAGTACTTTACCATTAGCATTGTCTAAACCTCGAGGTCTGAAAAAGGCTGCACTAAAATCAAAAGCTGCAGCACTTAAGAAAACATCTCTAGAAGCCTGTAAAAGACCAGAAACATTATCTGTTAAGCCATCATCTTCACCATTTAAGTTATCATCCGAAATAGAAATGATGAATAAATCTTTCTTATCGCTAGTATCAAAATCTAAAGTCATACCTGTAATATCTACAGTTTGACCTTCATTTACGATAATAGGATAACGTTTAGTAACATAGCCTACTTTTTCAACCTTTAACACTTGGTCACCTAGAGGAACATTTTGTGTAAAACTAAATTCTCCTTTAGCATCCGTTTTTTGTGTTTGCTCAGTTGACTCAATAGTAACTGTTACATCAGGAATTGGTTCTCCTGTTGTTCCGTCCAAAACACTTCCTTTAACAACGGTTTGTTGTGCAAAACTTGCTAAGGAAAAGGCCATTCCGAACAGAATGAGTAAAAAACATTTTTTCATGCCTAATTATTGATTGTTATTGTTAGTAGATTAAATTAAAGTTATTTAAGGCGTGCAAATGTACGTTATTTATAATTATTACATACTTTTGGCAAGCATTTTGCCTAGGATATAACAATTAGATAATATTACTGAAATGAAAATATCAAAAACCCTTATTTCTCTTATTGTTTTAGTGTTTTCTTTAAATCTATCAGCTCAACAAGATAAGCGATTTAAAATTCACACTGTAGCGTTTTATAACTTAGAAAATTTATTTGATACCATTAATGATCCCTTAAAAAATGATGAGGCAAGTCCGATTATGGAAATGAAGAGTAATCGTGCCGAGGTCTATAAAAAGAAAGTAAAAAATATGGCAAGAGTTATTGCCAATATTGGTGCGGATAAAGCTAATAATTCACCTGCTGTTATTGGTGTTTGTGAGATTGAAAATCGAAGTGTTTTAGAAGATCTTGTTAATGATCCTTTGTTATTAGCGAAAGATTATGGCATTATTCATTTTGAAAGTCCTGATGGTAGAGGTATTGATGTAGCCCTTTTATATCAAAAGGCATTATTTAAACCTATTGAAACAAGTTCTCATACTTTAAATATTTATGATGATGTTTCTAGACGTAAAATTAAGACTAGAGATCAATTATTAGTTAGCGGAGAGTTAGATGGAGATTTGGTGCATTTAATTGTAAATCACTGGCCATCTCGTAGAGGAGGAGAAGCGAGAAGTAGACCAAAGCGTGTCGCTGCTGCAAAATTAAATAAACGCATTATAGACTCACTGCAATCTATAGATCCTTATGCAAAAATCTTTACAATGGGAGATTTAAATGATGACCCAACTAATGAAAGCGTAAAGAAAGTGTTGAAGGCAAAGAAGGATAAGAAGAAAGTACCCTTTAAAGGAATTTATAATCCTTATGAAAGAATGTTTACAGATAAAGGTTGGGGAACAACTGCATACAGAGACGCGTTGAGTTTGTTTGATCAAATAATGATGACTAAGCCTTTACTTGATGATGATTATTCATCATTTAGATTCTGGAAAGCAGGTATCTACAATCCGGCATATATGTTTAATAAAAGAGGTCGTTATAAAGGTTATCCGCACAGAAGTTTTAGCAATGGCACTTTTACCGGTGGTTTTAGTGACCACTTTCCTGTGTATGTTTACTTAATTAAAGAAGTGAAAGATAATTAATTTGTTTTCAAGCTAAACTGTCACACTGAGTGGACGCTAAGGTTACCCCAAGCGTCGATAGTTTGAGATTCTGAATTAAATTCAGGATTACAGATTAAAACATAAAAAAGGCTCAAAATTTAATTTTGAGCCTTTTGCTTTTTTAGAACCATTGTTTCCAAGGTATCATATATAAAACCAATATTAATGCAATGGTATAGAAAATACTCAGTATCTTAAACTTTGGCTTAGACACCAATTTCTTTTTGTGTTTAGAGTAACCAATCGTAACAAGAATAGCAGCAATTAACATAGTAATAGGATGCTCAACAGCTAGTTTTCTTACGGCATCATTTTTCATAACCTCACCGACACTCATTTCATCAAAATAACCTTTTGAGAACCATAAAACAATACCAATTAAAAACTGCGTATGCATAGCAATTAAAGTGAATAAAGAAATTCTGAAATCGCTCGGCGCAAACTCTTTATTTCCAAAAAATTTAAAAAGTGCTTTAAACGTTGCTAAAACAAGTGCAAGTAGCACTACATATGCCCAGCCAGAATGTATAAATTGAATTGTACTCATTGTGTTTCATTTAATTTGAACACAAAAATAGGTATTTGTCCATGAATATGATTACTCTGAAATTGTAATTTTATGTTTTAGCTCATTTCCTAATTCATCTACAACTGTTATGGTATGCTCGCCTTCTTCGGGTAGAATTGCCATATCATGAATATCTTTTGTTGTACCAACAAATTTTTCATTGAGGTACCAATAGAGTTTCAATTCGGGTTTAGAGTGCGCAACTTTTAAAATCATTTCGTTGGTGTTACCATTAAAATCTTTGGGTAGAAAAATAGTGCTCTGCTCATTAGGATAGATAAATTCCATATGAGTGTCTGATACTTCTGCGCAATCACTTCTAAAAGGTGGCAGTTCTTTATAAAACGGATTTTTATTCTTGTAATAATGCGCTAGCAATGGCGGCAACATAAACCACGCTTTATTTTTTATGTTCGAAATAGGCTCACAAGAGGAATTCACTTGATAACTTTCAGAAGTATCTAAATGCACTAATTTATGATATGGACACGGCTCAGTTTTTTGTCCACTGGCTTGAATGTATCTCATTTCGGTATCATCACAAATTGAAGATGCTCTATAGCCACTTGTTTTGCAAATATTGACTTCTAGCATTTCGTCATACGGTTTTGCAAACCAATCACTTCTAGGTAATATATCAAATATATCGAACAAAATAGGTGCAGCAGTTTGTACACCTACCAAACCAGGTCTACCTTCACCATCGGCATTGCCAACCCAGACACCTACCACATAATCTTTGGTTGTACCGATAGCCCAAGCGTCTCTAAAACCAAAACTTGTTCCGGTTTTCCAAGCGATGTCTTGCGATGAATCATAGATTTCCCAACTTTCATCACTTTCAGGTCTGTTGACCTGTTTCATACTTTCAAAAGTGAGATAGATAGAAGCAGCATCAAAAATAGTTTTCTCATCAGAAAGTTTTCCGAAGTCTAAGGTATTATTAAAATGATATGTTGGTTGAATAAATTCGTTGGAAAAATATTGACTCGAATTATCATTAAAATGATTTAAAGTCGAAGCCATTGCTGCGTAACTTTTGCACAAATCCCAAAGGTTGCTTTCTGCACCACCTAAAACCAGTGAAAGCCCATAATGATTAGCATTGTATTTTAAATCTTTAAGCTCTAGCTGTTTTAAATAATGGTAAAATCTATCTAGCCCAAACTCTTGAAGCATTCTTACTGAAGGCACGTTTAAAGAACGCGAAAGTGCTTCATTAGCAGGTACGGCACCATCATAAGTTTTATCATAATTTTCTGGTTGGTAGCTACCAAATTGTGTAGGTACGTCGGCCACTAAAGTATGAGGTAAGAGGTCGCCAGCATCAAGCATTGCTGCATATAAAAAAGGCTTCAAAATACTACCTGTGCTTCTTGGTTTGTCAATAATATCTACACTTTTTTGATGGGTTTTATCTGTTGGTGAGTTGCCGATATAAGTCAATACTTCTCGTGTATTCACATCTAAAACTAATACCGAAATATTATAGATTTCATTCTGTTTTAGTAGATTATAGTGCTGCTTTACTATAGCATTTGACTGTTCTTGAAGATTGATATTCAAAGTCGTTTTTACGTATTTTCCTTTTTCACTTTTTGCAATTTTTTGAAGCAGATGAGGTGTAATTTGAGGTAATGGATATGGTTTTTGAGGTAAATCTTCAGCAATAGAAAGTTCATAGGTTAATTGGTCTATAGTACCATTTTCTAATAGTTTTTTGAGTAATCGGTTGCGTTTATCAAGTAGACGTTTTTGATTTTTCCCAGGGTAAATTAAACTTGGTGCATTTGGCAAAACAGCAAGTGTTGCACTTTCTGCCCATGATAAATTGTGAGCACTTCTATTAAAATAGCGCCAAGACGCCGCATCAATACCAACAACGTTGCCGCCAAAAGGCGCATGACTCGCATAGAGGTTTAGAATTTTATCTTTTGACAATCTGAATTCTAATCGTGTGGCGAGAATCATTTCTTTTAGTTTCTCAACATAGGTTCTCGGTTTTCCTTTTCGAGATAAACGAATAACTTGTTGTGTAATGGTGCTTCCACCACGTTTTACAGAGCCCGAACTTATATTCTGTTTTAAAGCCTTAAAAATTGAAATAGGATTAAATCCTGGATGCTTGTAGAAATACTCGTCTTCAAATTGAAGAATACAGGTTTTAAATTTATTAGGAACACTATCTGTAACAGGAAATCGCCATTGCCCATCATCAGCAATTAATGCGCCTAATAGTTCTTCGTCAGCACTAGTAATAACTGTTGCTGTTGGGTCTTTGAATAGTTGTTTTGGTAAACAGAAATAGTAGGCAACCAAAAGGCACAAAATCACTATCGATTTTTTCTTGTTGCGTTTTATGTAGTTTACTAATTTCAAATTGTTTAAAGTTGTAATTGTAGAGAGATTACTTCGTCATTCGTACCTCATTCCTCGTATTGACAGATGATCATGTCATTGCGAGCTTCGCAAAGCAATCTTTTGTTGCAATGAGATACTGAAACTTATTAAATGAAAAAATTAGTTCGCTTTTTCAAATTCATACTCACGTTCTACTTTACAAATACGAACATTATACCAGTTGTACCATTGCTCACGACCTTTTTGTTGCGCGAATAAATGTTGTGTGTTTGCTTTCCAAGCTTTAATGGCTTCTAAACTTTTCCAATAACTCACTGTAATACCAACAGTATTTCTAGCACTTTCAATACCAATATAGCCTTTCTGTTCTTTAGCTAGGTTTTCCATTTTCTCGGCCATTTCAGAATAGCCTTCAATATTTTCAGTTTGTGTTGATGTGAATATTACAGCGTAATATGGAAGTTTTGTTTTCATATTATTTCTTTTCATGTCAGGTTGAGCGTAGTCGAAAACTTATTAATTCTTGGTATAAATACCTTTCGACTGCGCTCAAGGTGACATAATTATGGCTCATGACCCTTTTTGGATTTCAAATTCAATGATTTTTTCAGTGATGTTATCTTCAAAATCAGTTAAAATAAATTTAATAAAAACACGGTTTTTAGTGACACTCACAGGAAAATCTTTTAAGTTTTCGATAGACTTTATATACTCTAACCAGTCTTCTCCACACTTGTCTACAACATCTTCTTTCAGATTTGTAGCTGCCATGTCGATAAAGGTTTTCCAATCTTCATCGGTATAAGTCAATGTCTGAAATGTATTAGATTTAATCTGCTTTAAAGGTTTCCATTCAGTATCAAATTGCGTCCATTCATTGTTGTTACATTTTGAATCTCCGCTCATAAACGAGAAACTATTTTCGTAACGTTGAAATAGACTCACATGTTTATAATCGTTATCAACTAAAACAATTTCTTTTCCTTCCGGTGAATCTGATTTGTCAACATTTACATAAGCGACGTCATCTTCTTTAAGGTCGTGATTTCTTTTGTAATCACTAGTTGCAATGTTTTTTAATTCCACATTTAAATTATCGAATTTCACTCTAATGGTTCTGGCAATTTTATCTGGTGATAAATAGCCATCAAACACATAACCAATATGAGTTCTGGTTTCTACTTTAACCCATTTACCGCTTATCTTTTTACCAGCATCTAAGATGACTAGTTTCTTATCAGTTTCTTCAAGCACACCAATGGCTTCGCCATAAGCTAACTTACTCAGCATTTTTGCACCAATGTCTGGTTGCTCTCTAAGTGATAAACCGCTTTCTGCAGCTACATATGCATTTTCTTGTGCAGTTAGTATTGAAATGTTAAACACTAACGCAATTGCTAAAATCATTTTTGAAAAGTTACTCACTGTACTTTTATTGTTTACGTGCTCGTGATTTTTCTTCGAAAAGTTCATAATTCCTAAGTTTTAGATTAAACAAATTAGCGGTTTGTTCTTCTAGGATGTTTTTCTTGCCTGTCGACCGACAAGTAGTTTAGTTTGTTTCGTCATTTCGAATGAATTTTAAGCTTGTTAGAGCTTTCAATTTGTATCGAGAAATAGACACTGTTTGTTAACTAGTTCTCGATACGATTTACAAGTAAAACACTCGAACTGACGTTTTATCTTATTTCTCAACGGTTACCCATTTACCTTTATTCCTTACTAGGTAATTGTCGTTGTCATACATAGCTTCTGCTTGTGCGCCTGGTAAATAGTAGGTGCCTAAATAGGAAGCATTCAACATTACGGTAAATGTTTTTGTGCCATAGTTACCTTTTCTATCCATATCAAAATAGAAATTAACTCTATCATCTCTAATGTCTGTATGTCTAGCCTGACTTACAGTGGTATCTCCAAAATCTGTAAATCGTGTGTTTACAACTTCCCAACCAGAAGGAAAGACTTGAGTCAATGCAACATCTTTAACGCGCTGGCTTGTTAGGTTTGAAATACTCACTGTGGCTACAAAATCTTGACCTTGTTGTAATTTTTCAATATCAATGATATTACCTTGTAAATCCTTGTATACTGTTGAGATTGAAAAGCCACGTTGTTCAGCTAATTCTTCACCAAGTTTTAGTTTTCCAGAGTTTAAGATTCTAACGTATACTCTATTCTGTCTTTTATTGGTAATTGAAATCTTATTTTCACCATTTTTTATTGGAATGCGACGTTGGGCCATTCCGTTTTTAGTGTCAATGGTTTCTGTTTTACCATTTATGGTGTAACTAATTTTTAAGTCTTTACCACCATTTTGAGTGATGAGTTTGCCCATTGCTAATAAACTGTATGCTGTGGTTTGAGTACTCATCCAACTATCACTAGATAACGACTTAGCAATACGTTTTGCCAATTCTATTTTCTTAGAATGATTAGTGAGTAACATGGTTTCTAATGCCATAGCTCTATTTCGGTGTATAGAACCATAAGTGTAACTATCACCTTCTTCAGATTGAAAATCCACATTAGCAGTTTTTGATATGGCATCGCTAGCTTCTTTCTGTCCTGCAAGCGCATATGCTGCCGCTAATCGCCATTTAGCGTTGTTTGATAATTCTTCAAATTCCCGCAATCTGTTCATGCTAGCCAAATCTGGACTTCCAGCCAAAGCCAGAGTATATAATCGATATGCTTGGGCAACATCACTATTGTAATATCTGTAGCTTGGTCTCCAATCTCTAGCAGCTTGCTTTTGATAATTTATCCAATTGCTCTTAAACGCTAATGGCAATACAAATCCTTTTTTCTCAGCTTCAATCATAAAATGACCAGCATAACTTGTGCCCCAATCATTCGCTGTGTTTTCTCCAATCCAATAACTCAAGCCACCATTTGGTCTTTGGAAACGACCTAAACGTTTAATCCCATTTTCAATATTTCGCTGTACTTGAGCTTTCTTTTGGTCGGTTAAATCGAAAATATCAGCTAAATATAATTGTGGAAATACACTAGATGTTGTTTGTTCTACACAACCATGTGGATACTGAATAAGATATGCCATACGTCTCGAAAAATCCATTGGTGGAAGTGTTGAAAATTCAACCATTGCGCTATTTGTACCACGCACACCAAAGGTTGCAAAATCTATTGTAGCATTTGCAGAAGCTTCAATTTCCTTATCAATCACTTTTGAAGTCATTGGGTTTGGATTCACTACATCAATTTCTACTTTATACGTTGATTTTTCTCCGTTTCCAGTTGCAATGACTTCGATGGTATTGATGCCTTTAGCTTTAGTAACATCGAGTTCAAAATATGCCATTTTTTCGTCTGGCTTATTAAACTGAAGTGATTGTGTGTTGTTTCCTTTTATTGTAATACCGTCGCTTAGCTTTAAAGATAAGTTGACGTTTTTCACCTTTTTTTCCATCGCAAAAACGGTTACTGGTAAGGTTACTTTTTCGCCAGGACTAAGTTTTCGAGGTAAGCTTGCTAACACCATTAAAGGTTTTTTGACTTTTACAGATTTTTCTGCGCTACCATAAGCTTCCTCATTATTGTTACCAGCAACAACCATTGTGCGAACCGCACCAACATAATTTGGCATTTTAAGTTGATGTGTTTTTGTGATACCAGGTTTTAAAACAAAAGGTCCTAAATAGGTAACAACTGGTTTAAAGCGATTCGCTTTTTTATTCTTTCCTTTAGCGGCACTACCATCACCACCAATGGCAAATACTTGGTCTATACTGCCAGAATATGCACCAACAACATGATCAAAAATGTCCCAAGTTTTCACTCCTAAAGCTTCTCTTGCGTTGAATGTATTCCAAGCATTTGGCGTTTTAAATCTGGTTAAATCTAACAGACCTTCTTCAACAACAGCAATAGTATAGGTCATTGGTTTGTTGTTCTTTTCAGACACTTTTATTTCATAAGATTGTTCTGGTCTAATAGCATCTGGCATTGTAATTTGAGGTTCTAATTTTGTTGCAGGGTTTTCAACCATCATTGGAATTACTCCATACAAACGCACAGGTAAATCGTTTGAAGTAATCGCATGTGGTTGTAGCAATGATATATTAACAAACACATTTGGTGCCATATCTTTTGTTACCGCAATGTCAACAGTGGTTTCTCCTGGTTTTGTTTTTACCCATTGGTGTTGTAAAACCTCAGTACCATTTTCTATACTTACAAGTGCACGTCCTTCGCTACCAGATGGAAAGGTTAATTTCGCAGTTTCACCAACATTATATTTTTCTTTGTCCGTTGAAAAGATGAGCATTTTTGCAGCTTCTTTATCCATTCCTGGTGAATTAGACCACCAATTTTTATAAAAATATGCTATGCGACCTGTGGCGTGACCACTAATTGGGTCAACAACTCTAATAAGATACCGACCTCTATCTTTCTCAGGAATATTGATGTTGAGTGTTGCTTTTCCTTTGGCATCTGTATCAATAAGATATTGCTGAATAGGTCTGTGATAGTTGCTAGACACGTAACTCGATAAATTTTCGTAAGATGAATTCCACCACCAACGCCATTCAATTTTATAGATTTTTACTTCTAGATTTTTACGTTGAATTGGCTTGCCTTCAGCAGTTACGGTGGCGATATCAAACGTATGATTTTCATCTGTAAAGAACGAACCATAGTTATTCCCTTTTGGCGACTTTAAGCCCACAAAACTTTCGTATGGTGCATAAGGCATTGTAAATGCATCTAGTGAGAAATCTCCACCATTTTCGAAAGCTCTTACTAAGAATTGGGCATTTAGCATTCCTGGTGCGTTCTTTCCAATATTAAGCTCAGCGTTAATTTGTGCTTTTCCATTTTCGTCTAAATCACCTTCATAAACATTGATTTCTTCAGAATTAAATGTTTTAGTTGGGTCGCTAAACACATAGTTTTTGTAACCATTAAAGCTTGTATATTTTGTAGTAAACTTTGCTTTTACTTCAGCACTTAAATTTTTAGCTGGTGCACCATGAAGCCAAGCCACATCTAAATTACCTTCTAATGTTTTATCGTTAGAGAGTACTTCGTCTTTAAAGTCTATTTTAATTTTAAGACGGTTTGGTTTTACGGTTTCAATCTTTAGGCTTTTAGCAAATTTTGCACCACCAACAGAAACCGTTGCATTGTAATTTCCAGTTTTATAATCAGGCGACGTTGGTACCTTAAAGTCATAAAAATTATTGATATTGTCTATTGACACTTTTCTGTACACAAGCTTACCAACTGGGTCTGTGATTTCTAGTTTTACAGGATGACGTTTAGGTAATTTATTCGCTTTGTCATTTAGCATAAAGGTTAAAAATAGACTGTCTCCAGGTCTCCAAACACCGCGTTCTCCATAGATGTAGCCTTTTAAGCCACGTTGTAGTCTATTACCCGAAACATCAAACTTACTAAGTGATAACGCGTTGCCATCAAACAGTTTAACATAGCTTGTACTTTTCCCTTTAGATATTACAGCGAATGCTGCTCTTTTTTTAATATCTACTTCAACAATTCCTTCATTATTTGTTGTCTTAGAAGCCAATTCTTGTTGCTGATAATTATACAATGATACTTTAGCTCCACTTTCTGGTTGCGTGCTTAAAATATTGGTGACAGCAAAGAAATAGCTGTTGTCATTGCCTTGCTTAGCAATCACTCCCAAGTTAGAACCGATGAGGTTTGCTGCCACAGTTCTATTGCCATAATTGTAATAAGACTCTGTACAAGGATTATTTCTGTCTCTATATCTGTAATTGGTGTTTCTGTATCTGTAGCTTACATTATCCCAATATTGCTCTTCTCTAAGTTCTTGCTCCTCTTCCGAAATATCTTCGGTATAAGTGAAGTCTTCCTCATAATAATCGTCATAGTAGTAATCATCATAATAGTCGTCTTCATCAACATCTGTTGTGCTAGAGTTTGAAGAACAATCGTATAACGAATAGTCGCCTTTGTAGCTCAACTCAATGCGATAAATTGCTCCTAGGTCAGCATTGAGATATTTTGATAAATCAATGCTGTAGGCTTTCCATTTTCCTGTGTTTTGAGTTGGACTTTCAATTAAGGTAATGGTTTCTTTAGCAATACGTCTTCCTACTTGTTTAATGCCATTTTCGTAGTTGCTGTTCATGTTGTTCTCTTGAAGAAATTGTAACACGTTATCTTCAAAAATCTTAATGACTCTTACATCAACTTTACTCAGATTTACAGCTTCAAAATTGAAAGTTAAGTCTTCAGAATTTGGTAAAATTGAGCCATTACTTATTAATCTTACTTGAGGTTTTAATTCTTCAAAAATAATGGTTCTAGTCAATGGATTTTTTAGTTTGAATCCATCGGTATTCTTAATTCCTGTGAAGACATCAACTTTAATTTCTCCAACCAATTTCGTGTTCGGATAGACTTTAAGCACATTGCCGTTAACCACATATTTTGGGTCTTTTACATTCTGAATAGTCACTAAACCTTCAAAATTTTGTTGTTTTTTTATTGGATCAGAAAAGTTGATAGATAAGTATTGTTCTGGGTTTTGAACAACGCTAGTTTCAACAATAGTAAAGTTGTTTTTACCAGGAATCAAAATGTCGTTGTCACCTTTATTATCTGCTTTAATGGCTTTGCCATTCCATTTTACATTGACTTTACTGTCTTCAATTTCGCGCTTAATACTGTCTATTTTGAATTCAAAATATTTTGAAGGTGCATCATTTTCTAACCAAACAATATTTAAGTTTTTTTTACTCTGAGAAGCAGAGATTAATTGTTTTGCATCTTCTAAGGTGATGATATCTGCAGAATGTAAGCCACCAAGCACATACTGCCATTCTTTATTATAAGATTGAAGGTCGTGCGTAGCAATATTAAAGCTCGGTTTTATGGTTTTAAATTGAAAGGTATAGTATTCAAACTCTTTTGGAACATTCTTGTAAATCTCACCAAGATTTACCGTTACCGTGTATTCTGTGTTAGGTTCTAGATTTTCATCAGGTGTAAACAGTAAGGAATGTTTGTTTAAAGCCTTTAATGTGCCTTGAATATAAGGATGCGTTTTAACAATTTTTTCTTCGATGGTTTGTTCAGCTTCCCAACCTTCAACTTCTTCGGCTAGGTTTATTCTAATAGATTCAGAAACAGAAATACGACCTTGAGTTGTATAGCTTATATAATTCCTATACTTAAAAATATTATCTGTTTCTACAGGTGCTTTTTTGCATGAGAACGCTAACGCTAAGATGAATACGTAAGCAAAATACTTGTTGATTTGCATAGGTTGATGGATTTAGATAAACTTCGATTAAAAAGAATGGTAGGTGCTTTCTTGTTAATTAAGTACGCCGTATTTTTTAGGTTTAGACTTTAAGGTCTTGTTAAAATGTTCTTAAAGTTATTTTTAAGCAATTAAATTAGAAAGTTCTTTCTTTTCTAACCAACCCATTGGAATATCTTGATTGCAAAATTCTAATTGGATTACGCGTCGGTCATAATCTGAAGTTGATTTATCTGAAGCATGCAATAATAATGGGCTCATAAGCATCACTCCACCTTTTTCAACATTGCATAATTCTTCTGTTTCAAATTGACTTTTGTTGAAATTTTCATCTACTCTAATAATTCCTAGTTTATGAGATTTTGGAATAACCCTTAAAGCTCCATTTGTTGCGTTTGTGTCATCTAAGTGAATCCTAAATGTAATAGTGTTTGATACGATATCTACAGGTGGAATTACACCTAATTGCCCATCTTTTAATGTCCATTTTGAATAACCTTCTAATTCAAGTTTTTCTTTAACACTAATACTCATGTCTTGATGATAATTAACGAACCAATTGGATTTTTTAGGCTTGTTGAAATAAATTGACTTTGATAAGAAATAACTATTGTCGCAAACAGATTTGTACAACTTTTTAAATGAAGAATTATTAAAAATCAACTTTAAAACCTCTAGGTTGGTTTTTATAAGTTGTCGTTTTGCATACAATGTATTAGAATTATCTATGTTACTAGATAGATGTTTTAATTCCTCATCTGAAAAAATGGGTTTTGTAATAGCAAAACCTTTATTAATAAGTTCTGTCTTGTACGTTAAAAGCATACGTTTTATTCAATTAACTCAAAAGATTTTTCAAGCGTAGTCATCGAGCTTCCGCCAACAAATACTTTAAAATCTCCAGCTTCAACGATAAATTCACCTTCGTTATTATAGAATCCTAAAAGACTTTTATCGAGCTTGAATTGAATAGTCTTGGTTTCCCCTTTTTTAAGTTCAACCAACTCAAAACCTTTTAACTCACGTACAGGTCTTGTAATGCTTCCGAACAAATCTCTAATGTAAAGTTGCACAACTTCTTTTCCGTTATAATTTCCAGAATTAGTCACATCAACAGACACTTCAACCGTATCATTAATATTGAAGGTTTTACCGTTAATTTTAAAGTTACCGTATTCAAAAGAAGTATAACTTAATCCATGACCAAAAGCATACAAAGGCGTTCTTTCGGAATCTATATAATGCGACCAAAATACATTACCTTCTCTGTTGATTGGTCTTCCTGTGCTTTTATAGTTATAGTAAATAGGAACTTGACCAACATTTCTAGGAAACGTCATGGTAAGTTTTCCGCTTGGGTTGTAATCTCCATATAAGACTTGAGCAACTGCATTTCCTGTTTGTGAACCTAATTGCCATGCTTCTACGATTGTAGGAATATGTTTATCTGCCCATTCAATGGCTAATGGTCGTCCATTATTAAGTACTAATACAATATTTTTATTAGCCTTATAAACTTCTTCTAGCAATTCTTGTTGTAATCCAGGTAAATCAATTTGTGTTCTACTTCGTGCTTCACCACTTTGAAATCCGTGTTCACCTAAAACCATTACTACTACATCTGCATCTTTTGCAGCTTCAATAGCTTTCGGAAAGTTTGATTTATCCGTTTCGTTAATAACAACTTCTTCTACAAAATGGGTTTTTCCAATAGTAAGGTCAACACCTTTTTCATACACTAAACTATTGTCTTTATATTGTTGCATGCCTTCTAATACAGAAATGGCAGTATTATCGTCTGAAGCAATTCTCCAACTGCCTAAAGGGCTATTTTTCTCTGATGCCAAAGCACCAATAAGCGCAATTTTTTGACCTTCTTTTTTAAGAGGTAAAAGATTGTTTTCATTCTTAAGTAAAACAATAGATTTTTTTGCAATATCTAGTGCCGCTTCCTGATGATCCTTATGGTACAGCGTACTTTTTTCACGTGATTCATTGCAGTATTTATAAGGGTTATCAAATAAGCCAAGCTCATATTTTAATCTAAGAATACGCTTAACAGCATCATCAACTATAGACTCTTTTACAGTACCATCATTAACCAACTTTACCAATTCTTCAATATATACATAGCCTTCCATATCCATATCAGAACCTGCAGTTGAAGCTAGTTTTGCTGCTTCACGTTTATCCTTTGCGTGTCCCCAGTTGATTAATTCCCAAATAGATGCCCAATCCGAAACTACAAAACCGTTAAAATTCCATTTTCCTTTTAAGATGTCTCTTTGTAAAAATTTACTGGCAGTTACTGGAATGCCGTTAATTTCATTAAACGAATTCATTACACTTCTGACATTCGCGTCAACAGCAGCCTTAAATGGAGGTAGTACTGTATTATATAAAGTTGAAGTGCCAATGTCTACAGAATTGTATTCTCTACCTGCTTCAATAAATCCGTATGCAGCAAAGTGTTTAGCGGTAGCAGCCAACGTATTATTGGCGGATAAGTCATCACCTTGAAATCCTTTGACACGAGCCTTTGCTATTTGACTTCCTAAAAATGGGTCTTCACCAGCACCTTCCATAACACGACCCCAGCGTGCATCTCTAGAGATATCTACCATAGGTGCAAAGGTCCAATTAAGTCCTACAGATGACGCTTCAATTGCGGCAACACGAGCCGATTTTTCTATGGCTTCTAAATCCCAGCTACAAGACTCAGCTAATGGAATTGGACTAAGTGTTTTATAACCATGAATAACATCAAATCCAAAAATTAAAGGAATCCCTAATCGACTTTCTTCTACAGCAACTTTTTGAACTTCCCTAACTTGCTCAACACCTCTGACACTCAACATCGCACCAACCCATCCTTTCTTAAGATGCTCGTATTTTTGTTCGGCAGAACCTTCTTGAGGTACAGGACCAGTGACATCCCAAAACCCGTTATATAAATTCATTTGACCAACTTTTTCTTCGAGTGTCATAAGATTTAAAAGAGAGTCTACTTTTTTGTCAATAAGGTCATTAGAGTTCATCTGACTGTATAAAGAATTACTGATAAAACAGAGGATTAAAATTTTAATTGTTGATTTTAGTGGTATTGTGCAAAATGACATATGAGTATTTATAAGGTTATAGAAAGCAATCTAAGTAATACAATATGGTGATTATTCTTTATAAATTCCAATGATCAATTCACCATTGTCATTCATTTGTGCGCGGTACATGCCTGCCGTATTGAATTCGGCAACCATATTACCATCTTTATCAACGGCAACAATTCCGCCATCTCCACCTAAATCAGCAACTTTATCAAGTACTGTTTTAGAAGCCTCTTTAAGACTTAAACCTTTGTAGTCCATTAAAGCAGAAATGTCATGTGCAACTTGAGCTCTAATAAAATATTCTCCCCAACCAGTGCTAGAAACTGCACATGTCGCATTGTTAGCATAGGTACCGCTACCAATAATAGGGGCATCACCAATGCGTCCCCAACGTTTATTGGTCATTCCACCAGTTGAGGTGCCAGCTGCGAGATTTCCGTCTTTATCAAGAGCAGCGCAGCCAACAGTACCGAATTTAGAGTTTTTAATATCAGCATCATAAAAGTCTAAAAATGCAGATTCTGTATCTATTTTACCAGCTTTAGCTTCTTCACGTGCTTTTACACGTTGTAAAGACTCAAAGCGTTTTTCAGTATAAAAATATGATGGATCAACTATTGCTAAACCTTGCTCTTTAGCAAAGATTTCAGCACCTTCACCAGATAACATCACGTGTTTAGATTTTTCCATGACAGCTCTTGCCAAGTCAATAGGGTTTCTAACGGTTTTTGTACTTGCGGACGCACCGGCATTCAACGTTTTGCCGTCCATGATTGATGCGTCTAATTCGTTAGTTTCGGCATTAGTAAACACAGCGCCTTTACCTGCATTAAATAATGGAGAGTCTTCTAATACATTAATGGTTTTTGTTACAGCGTCAAGACTTGTACCACCATTTTTTAAGATGTTATAGCCAACTCTTATAGCCTCTTCGAGCTTTGCTTTGTAGGCTGCTTCTTTTTCAGGAGTCATATTTTTTCTCAAAATGGTTCCTGCTCCTCCATGAATGATTATCGCAAAATCTGGTTTTTGACTACTATTTTGAGTAGATTTTTCAGTTTTAGATGGGTCAACAGTGGTATTGCTATTTTTACAACTATAAAGTAATAAAACTGCGAAAAGAGCAATAATAAACTTCTTCATATTGGTTTAGTTTTAAAGTGCTTTAAAGTTACAGTATTAGTGATAATGTTTCTAAGAAAACTACCAATTTATTAGTAACTTCGCGGAAATATTTAATAATTCGTAAAAAACTCATACGTATGGAAGCTATTGCTACCGATTTCGGAATAAAAGATGCTTTAAGCCAATTAGGTGTTAAAGATATAAATGAAGGAACATCAACTGGTTCTGACAATTTTTCTAATGGTGAAATTATAGAATCATATTCGCCAGTAGATGGACAATTAATTGCTAAAGTAAAAGTATCTACAAAGGAGGATTACGAAAAGGCCATGTTAGCTGCAACATCGGCTTTTAAAACTTGGCGTGTTATGCCTGCTCCGCAACGCGGTGAAATCGTACGTCAGTTTGGTGAAAAGCTTAGAGAAAAGAAGGAAGCTTTAGGTAAGTTGGTGTCTTACGAAATGGGGAAATCTTACCAAGAAGGATTAGGTGAGGTTCAAGAAATGATTGACATATGTGATTTTGCTGTTGGTTTATCGCGTCAGCTTCATGGTCTAACAATGCATTCTGAGCGGCCAGGGCACAGAATGTACGAACAATACCATCCATTAGGTGTTGTTGGTATTATTTCAGCGTTTAATTTTCCTGTTGCTGTGTGGTCTTGGAATACTGCTTTAGCTTGGATTTGTGGTGATACTTGTATCTGGAAACCATCAGAAAAAGCACCAATTTGTGGTGTTGCTTGCCAGAATATTGCTGCCGAAGTTTTCGCAGAAAACAATTTACCAGAAGGTATCTCTTGTTTAATAAATGGTGATTACACGGTAGGTGAGTATATGACAAAAGATAAGCGTGTGCCATTAGTATCTGCTACAGGTTCTACCAGAATGGGTAAAATAGTTGCTCAAGAAGTAGCAGCACGTTTAGGAAAATCTTTATTAGAATTAGGCGGAAATAATGCCATTATTGTAACACCAGATGCAGATGTGAAAATGACTGTGATTGGCGCAGTATTTGGTGCCGTAGGTACAGCCGGACAACGTTGTACGTCTACACGTCGATTGATTATTCACGAGAGTATATATGATAAGGTGAAAAATGCAGTAGTTGACGCCTACAAGCAATTGCGTATTGGAAATCCATTAGATGAAAATAACCACGTTGGACCATTAATTGATACTGATGCTGTGAAAATGTATCAACATGCTTTAGAGAAGGTAGTTGAAGAAGGTGGAAATATCGTTGTTGAAGGTGGTGTTTTAGAAGGTGAAGGCTACGAAAGTGGTTGCTATGTAAAACCTGCTATTGCTGAAGCTGATAACTCTTTTGAAATTGTACAGCATGAAACATTTGCACCTGTATTATACTTATTGAAGTATTCAGGAGATGTTGAAAATGCCATAGATATGCAGAACAACGTTGCTCAAGGTTTATCTTCAGCAATTATGACAAATAACTTGCGTGAAGCTGAACGTTTCTTGTCTCATGCTGGTAGTGACTGTGGAATTGCAAATGTCAATATCGGAACTTCTGGTGCTGAGATTGGTGGTGCTTTTGGTGGTGAAAAAGAAACTGGTGGAGGTCGCGAATCTGGTTCTGATGCCTGGAAAATCTACATGCGACGTCAGACAAATACCATTAACTACACTACAGACTTGCCTTTAGCACAAGGTATTAAGTTTGATTTGTAAGATCATAAGAAATATGTAACCTTAAAAACCGTTTCTAATTTAGAAACGGTTTTTTTATATCTATAAACAACCACTAAGTTTCTCTAAATAGCTTTTTTGATTTAGTTTTTAATAGCTATTCGATTAAACCATTACATTTTTATCTAGTCTAAAATTCATGACATTAGAAGAGATTAAACATTTACATTGGCGTGCTGGTTTCGGCATACAAGAAGAAGTACTTAGTAATAAATCATTTAATAAAAAGCAGGTTATAGATGCTCTTTTTGATGATTCTGCGTCAGCTTTAGCCCTAAATGTAGATGTATCTTACCTAGATGGTATTAACTTATCAGATATAAAAACAAATCCTTCTTTAGCTAAAAAACTTCGAGAAAAAAATAGAAAAAAAGCTCTAGATATTAATATAGCTTGGATGGAAAGAATGACGTACTCTAAAGATACTTTAAGAGAACGAATGACGTTGTTTTGGGCCAATCATTTTGTTTGTCAAGATAAAAATCCTAAACACATACTTCAATATAATAATACGTTACGCTCTCATGCGCTCGGGGACTTTAGAACATTTATTAAAGCTATTTCTAAAGAGGCTGCAATGTTGAAGTATTTGAACGGTAAACAGAATAGAAAACGCAAGCCTAATGAAAACTTTGCGCGCGAATTAATGGAGCTTTTTACTCTAGGTGAAGGTTTTTACACAGAATTAGATATTAAGGAAAGTGCAAGGGCTTTTACAGGTTACAATCATAATTTTGAAGGCAGTTTTGTGTTTATGAAACTGCAGCACGATTATGGATTTAAAACATTTTTAAACAGAACGGGAAGATTTAATGGTGAAGATATCATTGACATCATCTTAGAGAACAAACAATGTGCACGATTTATTTCGGATAAAATATACCGGTATTTTGTAAATCCTAAACCAAACATAACCCATATTGAGGCTATGACCGAGGTATTTTATAAAGATTATAATATTGAAGAGTTGATGCGTTTTGTCTTTACATCAGACTGGTTTTATTTCAAAGAAAATATTGGAGCAAAAATTAAATCCCCAATAGAGCTCTTAGTAGGTATGACTAAAACCGTTCCTTTTAAGTTTGAAAGAAAAAAAGATGTTGCAGGTATTCAAAAGTTGCTAGGGCAAATGCTATTAAAACCGCCAAATGTTGCGGGTTGGAAAGGCGATAAGGCATGGATAGACGCCAGCACAATCATGATACGATTAAGATTACCATCAATGTTATTGAATAACGCAGTGATACCTGTTGATGAATATGGAGCATTTAATGAAAGGTTTAAGTCCAGATTTTTTAAGAAAAATAATGGAAAATTACCTTTTAAGATCTTACCTGATTGGGATATGTTCTTGAAAAATTTTCAGTCAGTAAAAACAATTGATTTAGCAGATATAATAATTCAAGGGAAGTTTAGTAAAGGGACAAAAGCATTCTTAGACACTTTAAAGAAAGCTTCTAAACGCGATTATTGTGTGCAGTTAATGTCTTTGCCAGAATATCAAATGTGTTAAATATGGAAAGACGAAAATTTTTAAAAAACTCAGCATTAGCAAGCAGCTTACTCTTGGTGCCAAATTTTGTGAAGGCATTAGAAACTCAGCCATTAAATACACTCGGATATAAACGTCTGGTCATCATTCAACTGTCTGGTGGTAATGATGGACTTAATACTATAATTCCCCATAATAATGAAATTTATTACAATGCAAGGCCGCGTTTGGCGATTACCCAAAACATCATAAAATTAAATGATGACTTAGGATTTCATCCAAGTATGGCTCCTTTAAGAGCGTTGTTTGATAATGGTGAAATGTCCATCATTAATAATGTAGGCTACCCTAATCCTGTCCGTTCACACTTTAGGTCTATGGATATTTGGCAAACAGCAAGTCATGCCAATGAGTATTTACAAAGTGGTTGGTTGGGACGTTATCTAGACGAACATGGCAATCAACCCTACAATGCTATTGAGATAGATAATCAGTTAAGTTTGGCCATGAAGGGAGAACACTTTAACGGTATTGCCACAAATAACCATAACGTTCTTTATAAAACGTCAAAAAATCCCTTTTTTAAGGGTTTGAGTGATCATTTTGACGATAAACATCTAAGCGAGCATAATTTAGGTTATTTATACAGAACTATGATTGATGCGAGGTCTTCGGCCAAATATATTTATGAGAATACTAAAGTTAGTTTATCTCAACAAGAGTATCCTCAAAATGCTTTCGCAAAGCAACTTAAGAATGTAGCTCAATTTATAAATTCGGGCTTAGAAACTAAAGTCTTTTATACTGCCTTGAGTGGATTTGACACGCACGCTAATCAGTTAAATACCCAAAAACGATTATTGACCCAATACTCGGATAGTATATCTGCATTCGTAAAAGATTTGAAACGCAATAATACGTTTAAAGACACATTGATTTTAACGTTTTCAGAATTTGGCCGACGTGTAAAACAGAATGCTGCTAATGGCACTGATCATGGGGCAGCCAATAACATTTTTGTAATAGGTAAAAAATTAAAAAAAGCAGGATTTTATAATAAACTTGCGAGTTTAAGTGATTTAGACGACAATGGAGATATTAAGTATGAAGTTGATTTTAGAGCAGTCTATAAAACCATTCTCAATAATTGGATGAATGTGTCATCAGAAGGCATAATTATGTCAAAGCACAACAGTTTAGACTTTATTTAATATAGAAGCAATATTAAAACTTCTAAGTATTAACTGTATTTCACTTTTCTAAGAATCCTAATAGTTTCTTTATATGAACTGTACAATGCGGTGCCTTGCTTTTTAATATGAGGTTTTGCATATATAAGTTTTGGTAAGGCTTCCTCAAAGCCATTGAGATAACAAATAAGATAACTTGCAGCCAAATTTTCTAGGTCAATTAATTCTCTATTAATTAGGGTTAATCCCTTTTCAAGTTTTTCTAAAATAGCATTGTTGGAGTTATAGATATGGTGCAACACTTTCTTGTCAAATTGAGGCGGTTCAAACAACAGATTGGTTTCAATAGAATAGTTGGCGTTATTCTCAAAGTGAATGGTTTTTTCTTCAAGCTTATAGTACTTAAAGGATTGCTGAAGTCCAAGTCTTACATATTCAACAATTTTAAAAGAATCCTCATTAAAAAAAATGGCAACTTCATCAAGGGTAGAATAAAAGAGACGTACTTGCTCATTGATCATTTCGATATCAACCCGCGAATAAAATATTTCGTCTTTAACTACTTTTTTATCACCAGACCAACAAAGCACAAGGTACTCCTTAAATACCTTATATTTAGGTTGAAAGTCTTTGCGCTTGTTCATAAAATCAAAGACGCCATCTAAAGTTAACTGTATGTTGTTTTGTGCATGTTTTTCAATAGCCAAAACAATTTTAGAATTCACATCTTTTATCTCAATATCAAAGACTTTTGGCATACTAACACTGCCTTCTCGCATAAAAACTGAACCTCCATAATACTTCCAAATATTTTTTCTGAGCGATGTAATGATTTGCCCATTAGGTCTAATGGTTACTAACCCAACTACTTTATCATCTGGCAGATGCGGAAAAGGTATATTTTCATATTGAACTATTGGCGGATTGGTAAGGTAAGCGTTGATGAGATTTTGAATTTTACTATCATCAAAAAAGTCTGTTCCTATGATTTTGTTATCCTCATCTTCGACACCAATAACTAGGTAAGAATTGTTTTGTGGGTTACTATTTGATAGCGCACAAATATGTTTCAGGAATTTTGCTTTTCCTTCTTTGTAGCTGATGTCGATTTTTCGCTTTTTGTCATAAAAACTGTTCTCATCGTTATGAGCGAGTAGGTTTTTTATGAGTAGGCGTTTATTAATCATTGTTTGTCATTCCTGCGTCCGCGTTCGCTGAAGCTTTAGCGGAGGCGCAAGGCAGGAATCTATTTATTCTTTCTTAACTATAGTTGAATTTGCCTGCGCAGTGCAGAACATTAAAACATCTGCAATATTAACATGTGCAGGTCTTGACACCGCGAAATAAATGACCTCTGCAACATCTTCAGCTTGCAAGGCTTTGTAACCTTTATAGACATTATCAGCTTGACTTTCACCTTTAAAACGCACTTCAGAAAACTCAGTTTCTACTAATCCAGGATTAATAGCGCTAACTTTTATACCGTAAGGATTAAGGTCTATGCGCATACCTTCTGTAATCGCTAAAACCGCATGTTTACTACCACAATAGACATTTCCTTTTGGGTATACTTCTTTACCAGCGGAAGATCCAATGTTAATGATGTGTCCTGATTTGCGTTCAGTCATTCCTGGAATAATGGCCTTACTCACATAGAGTAAGCCTTTAACGTTTATATCCATCATAGCATCCCAATCATCCAGACTACCTGTTTCTATTGGGTCTAAACCATGTGCATTACCAGCATTATTAATTAAAATGTCAATGTTTTGAAATTCTTCAGGTAAGGATGCGATTGCTTCAAAGGTTTTCGCTCTATCTCGAACATCAAAATTCAAAGTATGCACATCGGTTTGTTTAGATAAGGTTTTTGCAACCGAATCTAAGCGATGCTGTCTTCTTCCACATAATACCAAATTAATGCCGTGTTTCGCAAATTCGTGTGCTGTAGCTCTACCAATGCCACTTGTAGCTCCTGTGATTAATGCTGTTTTATTCATTGCTTTTTAGTTTAATGTTTAAGGTACTTTATGTCCTTGAGCGGCTACTAGAATTAAAAACCAATCTTCAAGCTCTAGTTCAATTTTTGATGCTGCAATAGCATTTGTAAGACGTTCCTTATTTGTAGTGCCAACAACAGGATGTATACCTGCAGGATGTTTTAAAATCCACGCCAAGAGTAACTGGTCTTCAGTGGCGTTATATTTATCCAATAATTCGCCAAGTTGTTTGTGTACTCGTCTTGTTTGTTCGGTATCTTCTCTAAATACAGAACCCAAAGGAGACCATGACATAGGTTTTATACCACAGGTTTTCATATAATCTAATGTGCCATCGTGCATTGCTGTATGTTGTGTTAACGAGAATTCAATTTGGTTAACATCAATATCAATTCTTAGACCTACCATTTCGATTTGTGATGGTGTAAAGTTTGACACGCCAAACTCTTTAATTTTTCCATCCTTTTTTAGAGTATTTACAGCATCTGCAATTTCTTCTGCAATCATCAATGGACTTGGTCTATGAAGTAATAATAAATCTAAGTATTCGGTATTCAGATTTTTCAAAGATTCGTCCACAGACCAAATAATATAATCTTTACTGTAGTCGTAATGCTTTACTTTATTACTTCGATTTTCACATAAATACTGAATGCCGCACTTGGATATTAATTGTATATCTTCTCTTTTGATTCCTGAGTCTTTGAAGGCTTCACCAAAGTCAGCTTCTGTCGTGTACGCACCATAAATATCGGCATGATCAAATGTTGTGATTCCATTAGAAATGCAATGATGCATAAGGTCACTCATTTCTGATTTAGAGAGTTGTTTGCCCCAACTTCCCCATGTCATTGTACCTGCAATTAATCGAGAATATTTCACTTTTTTTTCTGTTTATAGGATTTATTAGCCATTGGTATGTAAAAATACTTAAAACCAAAAGATTAAAGTATCCTTGTTTCAGAATTAATCACCCAAACCTACTACACATGAATTATCAACAACTCATTAAAGCACTTTTTATACTTTGTGTAATGTGTTTGTCATTTACAAGTTGTTCTACAGATGATTCTAATCTTAATACTGATACGACCAGTATCACCGTGAAATTAAAAAGTACCCTAGGTGAATTAGATAAGGTCTTTCTTGATGTGGTTGATGTACAGATTAGAGTAAGCGCATCAGAGCAAGAATCAGGTGAATGGTTGAGTTTAAATGCTATTAACTTAGGTGTGTGTGATACATCTACAATATCACAAGAGACCCAATTACTTTTGGTGGATAATTTTGATTTAAATACTGACTATGTTCACGAAATTAGGCTTGTTTTAGGTGAAAATAATTTTATGAATATTGGTAATGTTTTGCACGCTTTAGATGTAAATAATGCTACTCCATCAAACTTGATTAAAACAAGACTCAGCTCTAATGGAAGATATGATGTTGTAATAGATATAGATATTGATGAATCTGTAAGTTACGATGACGAAGAAAATATGATGGTGTTAACACCTAAAATATATACAGCAATAAGACAATTTGAATATTAATTTTATTGATCCATAATTAAATTGAGATATAGAGCAGCACTGACGTGTTGCTCTTATTTTTTAACCAATTGTTAACAGCAACTAAGAAATAAAATTAACACTTTGCATCTTCGTAAAAAACACGTATAATGCGTTCGCTTTAAATCCCTTAATTAGACATGGAAGAGACGAATACAATTGATATAAAATCGATTAATGAGAAGATAGAAAAAGAAAGTGCATTTGTAGATCTACTTACTTTAGAAATGAATAAAGTTATTGTAGGTCAGAAGCATATGGTTGAGCGCCTTTTAATAGGTTTATTAGGTCAAGGACATATTTTATTAGAAGGTGTTCCTGGACTTGCAAAAACTTTAGCAATTAATACTTTATCAAAAGCTATAGACGCTAGCTTTAGTAGAATTCAGTTTACACCAGATTTGCTTCCTGCAGATGTGATAGGGACATTAATCTACAATATAAAAGAGAATGATTTTTCTATAAAAAAAGGTCCAATATTTGCCAACTTTGTTTTAGCAGATGAGATTAACAGAGCACCTGCAAAAGTACAGTCTGCACTGTTAGAAGCGATGCAAGAAAAGCAAGTAACCATTGGTGATGAAACTTTTAAATTAGATAAGCCTTTCTTGGTAATGGCAACTCAAAACCCTGTTGAGCAAGAAGGAACATATCCTCTACCTGAAGCTCAGGTTGACCGTTTTATGTTGAAGACGGTAATTGATTACCCTAAGTTAGATGAAGAGCAACTTATAGTTAGAGCGAATTTAAGAGGAACTTACGATAAAGTAAATCCTGTGGTTTCTGTATCGCAAATAATTAGCGCGCAAGAAGCCGTTAGAGAAGTGTATATGGATGAGAAAATCGAAAAGTACATTCTCGATATTATTTTCGCTACACGTTATCCTGAAAAATATAAATTACCAGATTTAAAACCTCTAATTTCATTTGGAGCTTCACCACGTGGAAGTATCAATTTGGCAACCGCAGCTAAATGTTATGCATTTATAAAAAGAAGAGGTTATGTAATACCAGAAGATGTGCGCGCTGTAGTGCACGATGTATTACGTCATAGAATAGGTATTACCTATGAAGCTGAAGCTGAAAACGTCACTTCAGAAGATATCATCAATAAGATTGTAAACGAAATCGAAGTACCTTAATTAGTAAGCAGTATTCAGTCATTAGTAATCAGTACTCATTTTACTGAAAGCTTATGCTGAATGCTTTTAGGACTGCTCACTGCATACTGAACACTGCAAACTGAAACAATGGACACTAAAGAACTTCTAAAAAAAGTACGAAAAATAGAGATTAAGACACGTCGTTTGTCTGATCATATATTTGGGGGCGAATACCATTCTACCTTTAAAGGAAGAGGTATGACTTTTTCTGAAGTGCGTCAATATCAATTTGGAGATGATGTTAGAAACATAGATTGGAATGTTACCGCACGTTATAATGAGCCATATGTAAAAGTTTTTGAAGAAGAGCGCGAACTAACCATGATGCTTATGGCAGATGTTTCAGGTAGTAAATTCTTCGGAACAAAAAATCAATTTAAAGATGAAATCGTTACTGAAATTGCAGCTACTTTGGCTTTTTCTGCAACTCAAAATAATGATAAAATAGGACTCATTTTATTTTCAGATGATATAGAGCTTTACATTCCTCCAAAAAAAGGACGTTCTCATGTTTTAAGAATCATCAGAGAGCTTATAGAATTCCAACCAAAGAGTACTAAAACCGACGTTGCTGAAGCCTTAAAGTTCTTGTCTAACGTAATGAAGAAAAAAGCAATCGTTTTTGTTCTGTCAGATTTTATAGCTGAAGACTACAAGCAGAATCTTAAAATAGCGGCAGGTAGACATGATATTACTGGGATTAGAGTTTATGATAAGCATGAAGAAACGATTCCGAATATTGGAATGGTGCAAATGCAAGATGAAGAAACTGGTGAGCTGATGTTGGTTAATACTGCATCAAAGAAAGTAAGATTAAATTACGGTAAATACTATAATGAGCGTGTTAACTACTTTAAAGACAGTTTTACTAAATCTGGTGCTGGTTCTATTGACTGTAGAGTAGATGAAAGTTATGTGAAGAAGTTGCTAGGGTATTTTAAAAGAAGAGCATAGGTTAAGTTAGAAGTTAGAAGTGAAAAGTAAAAAGTGCAATAACAAATTTGTTAAAAGAAGAACAACAATGGTCTTAGCTATTGTTTCTTGTTTCTTTTCTTTAATCTCATTTAGCCAAGTTACTTCCGAAGTTGATACGACCAAAATAAGAATCGGCGAACAAATCAATTATAAAATAAATGTAGAAACAGACACTACTAATTTAGTGGTCTTTCCGGAAGGTCAAACATTTATGCCATTAGAAGCTGTTGAAGCTTTAAAAATTGATACCACAAAAAAGGAATCAAAGTTTGTGTTATCTAGAATATACAAACTCACACAGTTTGATTCGGGTGCTTACACCATTCCGCGACAAAAAATAATTGTTGGTGACAAGCCGTTTTATACGGATTCACTTCGTGTAGAAGTAAATACAATTAAGGTTGATACCACAAAGCAAAAGCTTTATGACATTAAGCCAATTATAGAAGTAGATAAAAGTAGTAGTAATTGGTGGAAATGGCTATTACTTATCCTCGCAATTATAGGTGTTATAGGGTTTCTGCTATATTGGTTCATTTGGAGGAAAAAACCACTGACTGAAGAAGAGGAAATTGCTTTGTTGCCACCTTATGAGCGTGCCAAAATTGGACTTCAAAAATTAGACGAAAGTCAGTACTTAATTCGTTCAGAGGTTAAGGAATACTATTCAGAATTAACCCAGATCATAAGAAGTTATCTAGATGAAAAGGTCTATGAACGTTCGTTAGAAAGTACAACAGATGAATTAATCGAAAGACTTCAATTACTAAAGGAAGGCAATCAAGTGCCTTTAACTAAAGATACCATAAAGAATCTTGAGTCCATACTAAAACGTGCAGATTTGGTGAAGTTTGCTAAATCATTACCTGAAACTGGGCTTATTGAAATGGATAGAGCCACCATTGAAAAAGAACTTGATAATGTAAAATCTTCTTTGCCAGAACCGTCGGAGGAAGAAAAACTTTTAGACCAGAAATATAAAGAAGAACAAGAGCGCAAGAAAAAGCGAAATAAGGTAATCTTGACTGGTGCTATTTCGTTATTTCTGCTTATTGCCACGTATGTTGGATTTGGACTTAAGTTTGGATTTGGGTACGTGAATGATACTTTATTACGACATGAAAGTAAAGTGTTGTTAGAAGGTGAATGGGTGACCAGTAAATACGGTATTCCACCTTTTGAGATTAGTACTCCAGATGTTTTAAGACGATTAACAAAAGAAGAAAAAGGGTTTAATGATAGCGACTACGATAAGTTTTTGTATGTCAATGAAGAGAGTCATTTATCAATATGCTTAATTATAGCAGATAACTCTGATGAATCCATACAGCTATTAGATGAAAAGACTTTAGGTTTAGCTCAGATTAATGCTTTTGAAAAGGAACTAAAAGCTGAAAATATAGTTGTTATAGATGGTGAATTTGAGACAGATAATGGCTTTAAAGGTTTTCAGGTCAAAGGAACTATGAATATTCCTATTCAAGGAAGTGAGAACAAAATTGGTACAAGTTATAAAATAGTGAGCTTTAAAAGTGAGAAGAAAATCTTCGTGTTTTATGTGTTATTTGAGACTGATGATTCTTATTCAGTTGAAATAGAAGAAAAGATTTATAATTCTATTAAGATATATACTCAAGGCCAAGAAAAAGAAGAAGAACAAAAATAATGTTTGAGAATTTAGAGTTTTTAAATAAGGAATTGTTTTGGTTTCTATTGCTTTTGCCAATAGCTATAATTTGGTATGCCTTAAAACATAGTAGACAAACTGCTGAGTTGAAAATTTCTAGTATTAAAGGTTTTAAAGCTGCATCGTCATTTTGGTCAAAATTTAGACATGTGTTATTCGCGTTACGACTTATTGCATTAGCACTTTTGATTACAGCCTTAGCAAGACCAAGAACTGTAGATGTTTCTACAAAAACAAAAACTACTAGAGGTATTGATATTGTAATGGCAATTGATGTATCAGCGAGTATGTTGGCAAAAGACTTAAGACCGAATCGCCTAGAAGCTTTAAAGAATGTTGCCGCAGATTTTATAAATGGAAGACCTAATGATCGTATTGGTTTGGTTGAGTATGCTGGTGAAGCATATACCAAAACACCAATAACTACAGATAAGTCTATCGTACAACGATCTCTTAGAGATATTAAATACAACACCATCATTGAAGGAGGCACTGCCATTGGTATGGGATTAGCGACTTCAGTTAACCGTCTAAAAGATAGCAGGGCAAAAAGTAAAGTAATTATTCTCTTAACTGATGGTGTGAATAATTCAGGGTTTATAGATCCTAAAATTGCCAGTGAATTAGCTGTAGAATATGGCATTAAAGTATATACTATTGGTTTAGGAACAAATGGTATGGCCTTGTCACCAATTGGTTTCAATGCTAATGGTAGCTTTAGATATGGTCGTCAACAAGTAGAAATTGATGAGAAGTTGCTTGAAGAAATTGCTGATGCAACCGGTGGTAAATACTTTAGAGCGACAAACAATAAAAAGTTAGCTGAGATTTATAAGGAAATCAATAAGCTAGAAAAGACAGAAATTGAAGAGAAGAAGTATTATAATTATGACGAGAAGTATAGACCATTTATCCTTTTCGCCGGATTATTATTATTGATAGAACTCTTGCTTAGAAATACAATATTTAGAAGTTTTGTTTAGACTCGATGAGAAAATATGGTTTTGGACGTTATTGGTGATACCAGTAATTATAATGCTGTTTGTGTTTTTACAGATATGGAGACGTTCTGCACAGAAGAAGTTTGCTGATACGCATTTGCTGTCGCGCTTAAGTCCTAATCAGTCACTTTTTAAGAGTGTATTAAAAGTGTTGGTTCTTTGTGGTGCATTTTTGTGCTTGTCTTTAGCATTAGTCAATCCAAAAATAGGAACTAAGTTAGAAACTGTGAGAAGTCAAGGTGTTGATATTGTTTTTGCAGTTGACGTTTCTAAAAGTATGCTAGCTGAAGATATTGCGCCTAACAGGCTCGACAAATCAAAACAATTGGTGACCCAAATTATTAACAATCTCGCTAGTGACCGAGTTGGGATCATTGCTTATGCAGGTAAAGCTTTCCCACAATTACCGATAACAACAGATTATGCTTCTGCTAAAATGTTTCTTCAAAACATGAATACAGATATGTTGTCTTCTCAAGGAACAGCAATACATGAAGCGATTCAACTTGCTAAAACATATTATGATGATGAAGAACAAAAAAATAGAATTCTTATCATCATATCAGATGGGGAAGATCATGAAGGTGATGCTATAGATATTGCTGAGGAAGCTAATGAAGAAGGTATAAGAATTTTCACAATAGGTGTTGGTAATGTTAAAGGTGGACCAATACCCATAAAACGAAACGGAGTAGTTCTTAATTACAAGAAAGATAGAAACGGTGAGACTGTTATCACAAGGTTAGATGAGACGACACTCAAGGAAATAGCAGAGGAAACTAATGGCGCGTATATTAATGGTAGTAATACCTCAGAGGTTGTTGATACTATTAAGGATTTGTTAGAAAAAATGGATAAAAAAGAATTTGAATCTAAACAAATTGCTGATTATAAAGACCAGTTTCAATGGTTCTTGGGATTAGGTATTTTGTTATTGTTTATAGATATATTCTTTTTAGAGAGAAAAACAGCGTGGTTAAAAAAATTAAACCTTTTTAACGAGGATTTTTAAATATTAAAAGTTCTTTAACGCATTTAAAACATTGGGTTTGTTACTTTTAATTTAAAGTAAGTTGACTATGAAACTATATATATTACTTTTTGGATTTTTTATAAGTTTCTCGGCAATTGCACAGGAAAGCCAAAAGGAGAAATTAAAAGATGAAAAAGCTGCTACTGATTTGGTATATAGTGGTAATGAACTAATTGGAGAAGAAAATCATATAGAAGCTGAAATGGCTTATAGAAAAGCAATTTCTAAAGCTCCTACTAAAGCTGTCGGATCATATAATTTAGCGCATTCCTATATTAAGAGTGGTAGTTTAGAAGAAGCCTTGTTTAGAAGCGAAGAAGCTGCTCAGAATGCTAAATCTAAAGACGAAAAGCATAGAATTTATCACAATATTGGTAACATTTTAATGGAGAAAGAATTGTGTAAAGAAGCGGTTGAGGCCTTTAAAAATGCTCTTAGAAATGACCCTACTGACGAAGAAACACGATACAACTTCGCTTTAGCTAAAGAATGTGCAGAACAGCAGAAGCAAGATGGTGGTGGTGAAGATGATAAAAAAGACGATAACAAAGAGGAAGAAAAGGATAAAGAAGAAGAACAGAAGAAAGAAGACGAGAAAAAAGACGAAGAAAAGGATAAGAAGGACGAAGGAGACAAAGACAAGAAAGAAGGCGATAAGGAAGAAGACGACAAAGGTAAGCCTCAAGAAGATAAAAAAGATGATGGTAAAGGAGATAAAGACAAAAAGAATCCAAATCAAAAGCCTAAGCCTCAACCAGGACAAATGTCACCACAACAGATGAAGAATATCCTAGAGGCTATGCAAAATCAAGAACAAAAAGTGCAACAAAAGATTAATGCAGAAAAACAAAAAGGGGCTAAAGTAAAAACAGGTAAAGACTGGTAATCTCTCAATATAGTCACTGTTATAACCTCATCAATTATAAAGCGCACTTTTAGATTATAAATGAACTTAACTAAATCAATATCACTACTATTTTTAATACTTATAACTAGTATTGCAACTTCTCAAGATGTGAAGTTTGAAGCGAAAGTAAGTAAGAAGAAACTTGGAGTAAACGAAAGATTACGCATCGACTTTGAGATGAATAAAGACGGTGATAATTTTGTGCCACCAAGCTTTGATGGTTTTACTGTTGTTGGTGGACCTAACACTTCTCTAATGAACTCTTACGTTAATGGTAAGAAAACGTATCAAAAGACTTATAGTTACTTTTTAGCACCTAATAAGAAAGGTAAGCTAACTATAAAGCAGGCTAAAATTGAAATTGAAGGAGAAATTTATAAGACTTTCCCAATTACTGTAACAGTTACTAACGCTGTAGATAGGCCAAATGCACCACCAGGTGCAGCAGATATTGCTGATGATAATATTCATCTTATTGCTGAGGTTTCAAAAACAAATCCTTATTTAAATGAACCTGTAACTGTTGTGTATAAGTTATATGTTTCTAGAGAAGTTGGTATAGATGGTAATTGGCGCGAAAAACAAACACCCAGATATAATGATTTTTGGAGTCAGAATATTGAAATTAAAGGTCTTAATGTTCAGAAGACAAAGTATAAAGGTGAAGATTATAGATATGTTGTTTTAAGAAAAACAGTGCTTTACCCGCAAAAATCTGGTAAGCTAAAAATTGAACCTTTAGTCTTAGATGTAAATGTTGAAGTGCCGTCAGGTCGTACGGATATTTTTGGCAGACAATTAATGACCAAAGTCCCAAAAACAGTTACAGCAGGAAGCCGTACTTTAAACGTTAAGCCTCTACCAGAGCAAGGAAAGCCGGCTGACTATAAGGGAGCTGTAGGTAATTTTTCATTTAGCGTTACAACATCTAAGACGCAACTGGATGCAACAGAATCTTTACAAGCTACGGTTGAGGTTTCAGGTAAAGGAAATATGAATTTATTCGAATTACCAGAATTGACTACTCCAAGTTCACTAGAAGTTTACGAACCAGAACATAAAGAAAATATTCGTACAACTTTGAGTGGCATGCAAGGTCGAGTATCTGATACGTATACTATAGTACCGCAATATCGTGGAAAATACCCATTGCCACCAATCTCATTCTCATATTTTGATTTAGCTACTGAAACTTATAAACGTATTACTTCAGATGAGATTATTATAGATGTTTTAAAAGGTCCAACAGCAGGTTCAAATAGCACAACCAATGACACTGTAGACAGTCCAAAACAGACAGTGACAACAAGTGGATCTTTTGCGTTTATAAAAACAACATCAAATTGGGTAACGATTTCGGAGGAAAAGTTTTTTAAATCAAATTTATTTTGGGCATTACTTCTTATTCCATTCTTATGTATTCCGATAGCAATTATTCTTAGAAAGAAACAAGATGCGCGCAATGCTGATGTTAAGGGCATGAAAAGAAGAAAAGCAGATAAGTTGGCTAAAAAATACTTAAGTGAAGCAAAGAAAAACTTAGGCCAGAAAGAAACGTTTTATGAGTCACTGGAGCGTGCTTTACACAATTATTTAAAAGCAAAATTACATATTGAAACTAGTGATTTTAATAAAGAAAAGATTCAAGGTTTACTTATTGATCTAAAGGTTGAAAGTGCAATTGTATCGGATTTTATTTCAATATTAGAAAGTTGTGAATTAGCAAGATATACTCCAATTACACAGGTAACAATGGAGAATGATTATGAGAAAGCAGCCAAAACCATTTCGTCAATAGATAAACAAATGAGATAACATGAGAGCGATACTACTTTTATTTACGGTTTGTTTTAGTGTGTTGAGCTTTTCTCAGAATGATGCATTATTTGATGAAGCAAACAAACTATATAACGATAAAAAATATGCTGAATCTATTGAGAAGTATGAATCAATTTTAAACTCTGGTATACATTCAGCAGAACTGTACCATAATTTGGGTAATGCCAATTATAAACTTAATAATACAGCTCAAAGTATTTATTATTTTGAAAAAGCTTTATTGTTAAATCCAGATGACAGTGAGATTAAAAATAACTTAAGGTATGCTGAGAAAATGCGCATTGATGCGATTGATAAAGTACCTAAGGTAGGTTTTGCAAGAATCGTAAACAATATTGTAAACACATTTTCTGCGGATTCATGGGCTAAAATTGCCATATCAGGTGTCATTCTATTTGTGCTACTCTTTTTAATGTACCATTTTGCTTATGCAACTACAAGAAAGCGGATTGCATTTATTGTAAGTGCTATAAGTCTCATTGTAGCTTGTTTTTCTGTATTTATGGCTTTTCAGAAAGAGCGATTACATAAAAAAGATAATCCTGCAATTGTATTTGCCCAAGAAAGTAGAGTAAAGGCTGAGGCTAATAAAAGTTCTGAGGAAGTTTTCAGACTTCATGAAGGCACTAAAGTTCAGGTACTAGAAACCTATGAAGATTGGAGTAAGATCAAATTGTCTGACGACTCAACCGGATGGATTCTTAGCGCTGATATACAATTACTACGCTCTTTTTAAGACATAATATCTTTGATAATTCATAGTTAATGCTATATTTGTTAGGCACAACCTATGATTTTAAAGCAAAACTTAGCACTCTGCTTAATGATTCTGTTCATGGCAATTGTAAGTGCTCCAACAATTATTCTGTCCATAGAAGACTCTGTGGATACTACAATATTATATGGTTGTAATGAGGAAGAAGAATTGGAGGATTTTGAACTTCTTTTTGAAATGACCTCAATCATAACTCTAGATACATTCACAACAAAATTTGATGGTACAAGAGACGCTTATTCGCAAAAGAACTACTTACAACCACATCTCAATTTAGTGCTGCCACCTCCAGAGTTCTTATCGGTTTAAAATCAATCATCAATAGATTTTAAGAATCTGTAACTAACTAAATCATGTTTTAGAGTTTATCTCTAAAACTACAATCAATTTATCATTATGTTTAAAACACTAAAAAGTGATTTTCCGGCAAGTATTGTCGTTTTTTTCGTTGCCCTGCCATTATGTTTAGGAATAGCATTGGCTAGTGGTGCTCCGTTGTTCTCAGGTTTAATCGCAGGCATTGTAGGAGGTATTATTGTAGGGTTTTTAAGTGGCTCTCAGATTGGTGTCAGTGGACCTGCCGCAGGATTAGCTGCCATTGTATTATTGGCTATTCAAAATTTCACTAAAGAGTTTGGTGATCCAATAATGGGTTTCAAAGTATTTTTAGTTACCGTTGTATTAGCAGGTATTTTACAAATAGTTTTTGGAATATTAAAGCTAGGTATTATTGGGTACTATTTTCCTTCTTCTGTAATAAAAGGAATGCTTACAGGTATTGGCGTTATTATAATTCTTAAGCAAATACCACACTTTTTTGGCTATGATAAAGAGCCCGAAGGTGCTGATAGCTTTGTTGAGGCTTCTGGTGAAAATACATTTTCGGCTATTTTTTCAGCTATAGATGATATCACTATTGGCTCTACTATAATAGGTGTAGTGAGTTTAATCATTTTAATTCTTTGGAGTAATGTCTTAATGAAAAAAGGAAAGTTTTTTGAACTCGTTCAAGGTCCTTTAGTTGCAGTTGTGGTTGGTATTATATTTTATTTATTAACCAGCGGCAACGAATTATTAGCGATTGAAACAACACATTTAGTAAATGTTCCTGTTCCTGATGGTATTGAATCGTTTGCAAGTCAGTTTAGTTTTCCATACTTCGCAGTTATAGCGAGACCAGATGTGATTTTAACAGCTTTTACAATTGCATTAGTGGCTTCTCTGGAAACACTGCTTTGTGTGGAAGCGACAGATAAATTAGATCCTCACAAAAGAGTAACACCAACAAATAGAGAGTTATTGGCTCAAGGTGCTGGGAATATTGTTTCTGGGTTAATAGGTGGATTACCTATTACACAAGTGATAGTGCGCAGTTCCGCAAATATTCAATCTGGTGGTCAATCTAAAGCTAGTGCTATTATTCATGGTTTTTTATTATTGATTTCGGTAGTAACTATTCCTCATGTGCTTAACTATATTCCATTATCCGTTTTGGCAGCCATACTTTTTATTGTGGGTTATAAACTCGCAAAACCTTCGACTTTTAAAGCCATGTATAAAGGTGGTTGGACACAATTTGTACCTTTTATAATTACTGTTGTCGGTATTGTGTTCATGGATTTACTTAAAGGTATCGGTTTAGGTCTTGCGGTTGGTATTTTTGTGGTATTATATAGAAGTTTTCAGAATTCACACTTCTTACATAAAGAAGGTGAAGATGTTGATGATGGCAAGATAAAAATGACCTTAGCAGAAGAAGTAACCTTTTTTAACAAAGGTGCCATTTTGAAGGAATTAGATAATTTACCTGAGAACACCTATTTTGAATTAGATGTAAGGAAAACAACGTATTTAGATAATGATATTATCGAAATTCTTGAAGATTTTGCTATTAAAGCTAGAGAACGAAATATTACAATAAAGCTATATTCAGAACGTGGAACCGTTGAAAACCCTCAGAGTTTTGTAAGGTTCTTTAAGGAAAACCCAAAACTTAATCAATAGATAATGACTTAATTGGGCCACTCTTTCTTAACGAGTGGCTTTTTTATGCGGTTTCGTCCGTGGTGGTTTCAGTTGAGTCTTCTAGCTCATCACTTTTAATAAGTGTTGGAAATAATATTGGTGCAATAGATTTAACAGGACTGTAAAGCACACTCTGTTCAATATCTTCATCTTCTAAAAATGGTAAAGCATTGTTAAGTTTGTTAAAAACAATAAGAAGAACACTTAAAATTAGTCCAATCTTTAATGCACCAAATGCACCTCCAAGTAGTTTGTTTAACATACCTAATGCAGCAAAGTCAGCAAGTTTGGTTAATGCTTTGCCTGCTAAGCTAATCGCGAAAACAATTACAATAAAGGTGATTGCAAATGCCACTATATTTATAGTTTTAAGATTCCAATCTACTTTAGTTTGAATTAAATCTGCTGCGTAGAAACTAAAGTGAATTGCACCATAAACACCCAACACAAGCGCTAAAAGTGAGGCGACTTCAACAAATAGTCCTTTCATGATACCTCTAACTAATCCAAATAATAGGGCGGCTCCTAAAATAATATCTATAAAACTCATTGACTTAGTTGTTTAGACAAAAATACATCATTTTTTAAGTTGAAAAATATCCAAATCTTATAAAGCACATCGCTCTATTTAAAGATATTTTTGAATTTAATATAATAACGTGGATGAAGCCGTATTAGTTTATTAAATTTGAAACTTCTAAAAAATGAAGGCAGAAAATAGAGTTTAGAATCATGGCGAGAGACGAAAAACTTAAAGAACGATGGGAATTGGTAGTGGAGAAACTCTCTAATCAGTTTGCGGATGGAGACACCTTAGATTTAGATTCAATTATCTATTTAATAGGTGTTCAAGAACTTGGTCAATTGCATCGTGAGTTTAAAAAAGATCAAAAATTAGATTTAATGCATATTGCCATTTGTATAGTTTTAGAACCCTATGGATTTTATGAATTTGATTTTGTAGACGAAGATGGTTGGCCACATTATAAAGTAAAAGCACAATTGCCTTTTCTTAAGGCAGGAGAGCAAAGTGTATTAATGAAAGAAGCAATCGTAAACTATTTTGTAGAAACTGAGTATATAGATTAAGTTTTTATAAATTTGCGGTTCAAAATAAAAACTCAATTACCTGATAATTAACAGGTATAGCATAAGATGATAGACAAGTTAAAAGAGCTTATAGCTGAAGCAGAGGAATTTACGGCACAGTCAAAAGAAGAAGTTGAGGCGTTTAGAATTAAATACCTTGGTTCTAAAGGATTATTGAAGCAATATTTTGCTGAATTTAAAAATGTTGCTAACGAACAAAAGAAAGAGTTTGGGCAAACTATAAACCAGCTTAAAAAAACTGCTGAAGAGAAAGTAAACACGCTAAAAGAAGCTCTTGAAAGTTTAGAAGAAGATAAAGGTATTTATGGTGATTTATCTCGTCCTGGAGAGCCAGTATCTCTTGGTGCGCGCCATCCAATTTCTATTGTAAAGAATGAAATCATCGATATTTTTTCAAGGATTGGTTTTAACGTAAGTGAAGGTCCGGAGATTGAAGATGATTGGCATAACTTTACAGCCTTAAACTTACCAGAATATCATCCTGCTAGAGATATGCAGGATACCTTTTTTATTCAGACAGATCCAGATATATTATTACGTACACATACCAGTTCTGTACAGGTACGTTACATGGAAAATAATAAGCCACCAATAAGAACTATTTCGCCAGGTAGAGTTTATAGAAATGAAGCTATCTCTGCGCGTTCACATTGTTTCTTTCATCAGGTAGAAGGCTTGTATATTGATAAGGATGTGAGTTTTGCTGATTTAAAACAAACACTTCAATATTTCACAACAGAAATGTTTGGCAAATCTAAGATTAGATTACGTCCATCTTACTTTCCGTTCACAGAACCTAGTGCAGAGGTTGATGTGTATTGGGGACTTGAAACCGAAACAGATTATAAAATCACTAAAGGTACAGGTTGGTTAGAGATAATGGGTTGTGGTATGGTAGACCCTAACGTATTAGAAAACTGCGGCATTGACTCTAAAGTGTATTCTGGTTTCGCATTCGGAATGGGAATAGATCGTATTGCGATGCTACTTAACCAAATTAGTGATATTCGTTTATTAAGCGAAAATGATGTCCGTTTCTTAGAGCAGTTTAAGTCAGCACTTTAAAGTCGTGAAAAAAGACATCACCATCCCCGAAGTTAAAGGTGTTCATATTGCCGTTGTACGAAAGTAGCAAAAAACATCAGAAGATTCGGACTGGTTTGCATATATCATAAATGATTCTGATAGGGATTTAGATACTGTTTTAATTGTATCACAAGGGTACTCAGAGTCGAAGATGACACCTCCTATGAGACATTCAATTGCTAACCTACCAGCTAAAAGTTACGCGAAAATTGAGTTTTTACAAGAGAAGGTGCTAGAACTTAATAATACCTTTAAGGTCACTTTTTTTGATGGTAATCAAATGTTTGATAAAACCTATCTTTTTAGAAAGAATACCATTAATCAGAAAGCGCTACAGAATATTCCTTTAATGGAAGTGAAAGGTGTTTTAATCAAATAATAGTGCTATGGATGCTTTAAAAAAAGAACTACAACAGTTATCTAAAGATCCTATTCTTTCAAAAAAGCATAGAAATAAAAAATTACTCGTTTATTTAGTAAGAACACTAATTGCCGTTACAATCATATACTTTCTATGGGATTATGATTGGGTAAAATGGGTGTTGTATATCTACATACCTTTAAATCTTATATCCTTAATATCAATTCTAGGATGGAATTACTTCCTTAATAAGCGATTAGCAAAAACTCAAAAGTAAATTGATGAGATTATGGCTTTTGATGAAGAAGAGTAGATTTTTACTTTCGAAAAAGGGCTATAAAACCACCAATTATTCCTAGTGAGAAGGCTACAATAGCGATATAATCTATAGTTTTATATGTAGGCTGATCTAGAAAATAATATATAAAATAAACAAAAATTACTTGTCTAAATATTAGATATAGTGGTTGTTTTATTTCAATTTTCTTTTAAGAGTTGTCCTTTATTACAAAGGTTTTAGAAAGTACGTCATGGATAGCCCTTTCGTCATCGCTAACTCCTGAGGGTAAACTTATGAATCTAGATAAAGACCTAATAGCAAGTTGCATTATTGAAGGTTCATTTCCGCTTTTATCCACTACGAGGTTTTGTGTCTGACACTTTCCTAAAGTACGTCCTGAGTTTATTTCAGATAAAAAGTAATACAAGAATCTGCAGAAATAATAAATTAAAACAGTAGTTGTTATTCCAGTGTACGTTATCCAAGCAAAACCAACACCTATTGCAGACGAGACTGCAAAATCGATCCAGAAGTTTTCAGCCCTATCATCGACGCTAGCAAAAAATAGATTTTTATATTCAGTATTGGTGACTTTCAAGCCAATTCTTAATCCAACTGTTCAGTCAGTTTTTTAAAGACTTTTTTAGGGTTTTTGTTTTCGTATAACACCGCATAAACCGCATCTATAATTGGCAATCTTGTTTTCTTTAGATTTTTCTTATTGAGTAAGTGAGCACTCTTAGTAGCATAATAACCTTCTGCAATCATGTTCATTTCCATCTGTGCTGATTTTACCGTATAACCTTTTCCTATCATGTTGCCAAACATACGGTTACGAGAGAAAATAGAATATCCAGTAACGAGCAAATCACCTAGATATGCTGAGTTGTTGATGTTACGTTTCATTTTGTGCATTTTCTTAATGAAACGTTTCATTTCTCTAATGGCGTTACTCATTAATACACTCTGAAAATTGTCACCATAACCCAATCCATGTGCAATACCAGCTGCAATAGCATAAATATTTTTAAGCATTACAGCATACTCTACACCAATAATATCATCACTAATTTTAGTCTTTATGTAAGAGCTCGAAAATTTATCGGCAATCTCTTGTGCTTTTTTAGCATCAGCACACGAAATCGTTAAGTATGATAAACGTTCTAGCGCTACTTCTTCAGCATGGCAAGGGCCAGCAATAACAGCAATATTTTCAAACGGAATATAATAGATGTCATGAAAATGTTCACCAACTAATAAACCAGATTCTGGAATGATACCTTTTACCGCAGAGACCACAGTTTTTTCACTAATATTTACTGAAAGTTTCAGTAATTCAGAATGCATAAAAGCCGAAGGAATTACAAAAATGAGAACATCTGCCCATGATGCTATTTCATTCATGTCATTACTGAGTTTTAACTGCTCAGTATGAAACTCTACAGAACTGAGATAACTAGGATTATGCTGTTCATTTTTAATGTGCTCTTTAATGGTTTCGCTACGCATATACCAGCCAACTTCATTTAAGTTTTCGCAAAGCATTTTTACAATTGCCGTTGCCCAACTACCAGAACCAAATACAGCATATTTTTTAGTGTCACTCATATATTATAGTGTGAATTTAGTTACCCAAAAGTAAACAAAATTTAAAGAATTATTAGGTTGTGAAAAGTGTTAGTCTATGAGTCAATTTTCATTTTGGCATAGGTTTTGAATTTACTTCAATAGAAACCTTAAAACCATTAATTATGAAAACGATAAAATTACTCTTAGGATTTATGTTGAGTGCTACGATGCTGACATCGTGCTACACAGAGCAGGTAATTGTAGATAATGGTCCATCGATTTCATTAGATCAGTTATTGCACTCTTACGACTTATGGTATGTTGATGTAAACCGAACACAAGGATACGGCGAAACACCATTTTTACAGATTGCATTTACCTTAACTTTTGATCGAGGTGTAGTCTATGCTAACAATAACTTGGTAGGTTTTGGAAGTCAAGGAAATGGTTTTGGTGTAGAAATAGGAACCTATAATGCGTATGATATGATATTAGATATTAATCATGTCATTGATGGCTATAACAGCTTTGATGTATATCAAATAGATAATAATACTATAGAGTTATACAACCCATTTAATGATACATCATACTTTTTAGATGGTTACCAAAGATCGACTTTCGACTATGATCTGGTCTTTTCAGAAAATATTCACTATTTCTTACAAGAATACGAGGCTTGGGAAAAAGTATATACTAGTAATTTTGGAGCATTAAATGAGTTTGATAATGAGAACTATTTACAGTTTTTAGCTGGTGGAAATGATTCGACATTTAGAAGTTCTCAAGACGTTAATATTAATAATACCAATAACATATTTTGGGATTACACAGGGATTTATGGAGTTGGAAATATAAACGGTAGTTTATACACTAAAAACTTAACATTAGATTATGATTTCTTAGGCAATGAATTCTTTGAAATGACAGTTATTAATGATGGAACTATAGAGTTGTTTCATGCAAATTCCGGAACAGTCTACGAGTTTGAAGGTAGAGGATACACGGCGTTTTATAGAGGTTCTAATGTAGAAGGAAAGTCTAATATAGAAGGTGAACCAAAGAAGCGTAAACAACGTACACCTAAGGTAGATAACCCTAGAGAAAGTAAAAGACATTCATAGAGCTAAATTTTGGTTGGTTATTTAGTTTCAAAGCGCTCAGCAAACACTTTTTTTGCTGGGCGTTTTTTGTATTATTTGCTAGATTTATTCTTCCATTGAATAAGTCTCTTGATAACATCATCATTTGACCCGTATCGTCTTATTGTTCCATTGGTTTCATCAATAAAATCATTAATTATACGCTTGCTTATTTTATTCAAGTACATAAAGTTAATGATGTCAGTAATTAGAATAAATGGAGTACTAAGGGATCCTTTTGGAGACCACCAACCTAATAATAGAGTTGTGACTATGGCAGTAAGTTTTTTTGATACACCACAAGACATACACAGGATATATTCTCTTTTTTCAATACAAGTAAAAAACAAAAAACTCTTAATTGTATTTGTTTCAAATCCAAAAAGTTCTAGCTCCGAATTACATTTGGGACATCTCTGAGATTTTATTGTTTGAATTAGCTGTTTACGTTCAACACCTTCAAAAGGGTTCGCTTCTGTATCTATCCGAGAAATTAAATTTTGATCGAGTTTTCTTCTTATAATTTCTTCCTTAAGAATGGGAAGTACTTCTTTCATGAGTCCTTTAGACTCTTTTCTGGCTATATTTTCAATTTTTGAATCAGAGAATCCTCTATAGTTCTCTTTTAACTCCTTCAAAGAAGGCATATCTATAAATTACTTAAGATGACCTCTAAATCTTTAAATTCATATGGCTTGGCTACAATTAATTTAGAGCTATCAAGTAAAAAGTATGAAGGTGTAGCTGCAATACCATAGGTTTTAACAGTTTTGTTTTCCCACTTACCTAAGCCAATCGTGTGTATAAACTCAGGGTATTTTTTAATTTCTTGAGACCAATTCATTGGGTCATCTTCCAATCCAAAGGCAACTACTTTAAGATCTGGCTTATCTGCTACAATCTCTTTTAATTTTGGAAGTTCATTTAAACAATGTCCGCAACCACTACTCCAAAACACTAATAAATAGTGTTGAGAACCATTGAGATTATGAAGGCTTGTTGTCGCTTCTGTAGAAGCTATTTCAAAATTTGGCGCTAAAGCACCAATGGAAGTATTTTTATATGACACTAGCATTTCTGCCATTGCAATATTTCCTACTTTGTTTGCTAGTTCTAGAAGATAGTTATCTGTAATGTAATTTGCTAGTTCGTGATTGTCCAAGGATACAAAACGTTGCCATAAAATTTCTAATATGCTGGTTTTAATTGCAGCATTATCGTCACTTATAGTATTAGCCACATCATTGACAAGGTTTTTATAGGTGCTATCATTTGGATTTTCAACTATATTAAATACATATCCGACCACACGATCTACCAAAAATGTTGAACATTGAAGCATGTAATTACTAAAATCTATTTGACTAAAAAAGTTGTCTTTCAGATGTTGTGAATAGGTACTTACATCTTCATATTCGTTAGGTAAATATGGTTTGTTGGCACTTATAAACGCAGATACAATTTTACCACTAGCAGATTCTTCATAAGCTGCTTGTGTGTCTTTAGCAACTTTAAAAATTGAATTGAAACCTTCTTTATCGTCTTTGTTGGAAGCATAATAATTACTTATGGTTTGGTTTACCATGGCCATACTATTTAAATAAGAGGTCCAAAGTTTATTTTCTTCAGAAGCTGTAAATTCAACTCCAGTCTCTAGATTGAAATTGAACGCCACATTTTCTTTGCCATCGTATATAAAGTCAAAATTATTTTGTTCTGCTGGTACTGCATACACAATTTTATAAATACCAGGTGCTGCCGTAGAGTCTAAAGCGATTTCAAAACTACCGTTTTCATCTAGTTTACCATGATTGATGTAAGTTGCACCATCTGGTGTCGCCTGATATAAAAATGCATGTGTAAAATCCTCAGCTGGTGAAAATGTACCTTTTACACTTTGTGAAATTAAAAGACTTGGTAAAAGCAGAATAAGAAATAGTAGTTTATGCATTTTTTGATGTTTTTTTAGATAGTATACTCAATAATTACGCCATTATTTAAGTTTTAGATCTTAAGCTTTCAATGATTACAGTAATTAAAATTAGTGAGCCTCCAACAAATGTATTTAATGTTGGTATTTCATTCAAGAAAAAGAAGGCAATAATAATTCCGAATATAGGTTGACTACTACCGATTATACTTGCTGTACTTGCCTTAAAATATTTGAGGCTGTTTACGAATAGTGTATGTCCAATAGCTGTGGTTAACAACGCTAATAAAATAAGATATGGATATTGCGTTGTGATATTCGTCGAATCCATAAAGAATAACACAGGCACTAGAAGTATTGTAATAATTGCAGCTTGATAAAACATAAGCATTGTAGGGTTATACCTTGCAACATGTCCTTTTAGAATTAGAATACGAAGTGCATAACAAACCGCAGAAAGTATTCCGAAAAGTATGCCTTGAAGCGTGTTGTTTTCTATATTTAGTTCTGGTGAAAGTATATAAATGCCAACTAAAACGAGGATCCCTAATAGCACATGCATTGGGTCAAATTTAACTTTAGAGAATAAAGGTTCTAATAGTGCGACAATAACAGGAAATGTAAATAGAGATAACATTCCTATAGCAACATTAGATAATTTTAAAGCATAGAAATAGGTGATCCAGTGCGCTCCCATGAAGAAACCAGCCAATAAAAAAGTAGATCGATCCCTACCTTTTTCAATTTTTAAGCTAATCTTTTTAATGATGCAAAAGATAAATAAAAATAATGCAGCTAAACCAGCTCTAAACCAAATAATAACTGGTGTGGGCATATCAATAAATTTACCTAAAGCACCAGAACTACTCACAAAAACACAGGCGATAATAAGCCAGAAGACGTGATTTAGATGTGAGTTTTGTTTCATTATTTAAAAGTCGTCAATTCGAGTGAATTTTACGATTGTTAATGAGTAAAATTTGTATCGAGAATAAGAGTTTGAAAATAGCATCACTTGTTTTCGATACATTTTTGCTATGGTAAAAACACTCAAACTGACGTGATACTATATTCTCGACAATGCTTTTAAAGCAATATCTACAGATTTAATATTTTCAAAAGTGAGTAACAAACGTAATCCGTTTCTGGTTTGCTTTTCTTTCATTTTGCATGCCTTCGGATTGGTTTGCACAAATTGCAACACTTTAGTAAAACTAGCACTTTGATAAAAAGCACTTTGCTGATCGTTTATAAAGTAGCCAATAAGCTTGTTTTGCTTCATGATGATTTTTTCAATACCAATTGCCGTTGCAATCCATTTGATACGAACACTATTAAATAAATCGATAACTTGTTGAGGCATTTCACCAAAACGATCTATAATGTCTTTTTCGAACTGAATTAGTTCTTCTTCGTTTTTAAGCGCGTTGAGTTTGGTGTAAAGATTCAATCGTTCTGTGATATTATTTACATAATCATCCGGAAATAACAATTCAAAATCAGTATCAATCGTGATGTCTTTTACATACACTTTATCTTCGGTATCGTCTTGGTAAAGGTCTTTGAATTCATTTTCTTTGAGTTCTTCAATGGCTTCATTTAGTATTTTTTGATACGTATCAAAGCCTATATCATTAATAAATCCACTTTGTTCGCCACCAAGTAAATCACCCGCACCACGAATTTCTAAATCTTTCATAGCGATATTAAATCCACTACCAAGTTCTGTAAATTGCTCTAAAGCAGTAATACGTTTTCTGGCATCGGTAGTCATTGCAGAATATTCTGGTGTGATAAAGAAACAAAAGGCTTTTTTGTTACTTCTACCTACACGACCACGCATTTGATGCAAGTCGCTTAATCCAAAATTATTAGCATTGTTTATGAAAATAGTATTCGCATTAGGAACATCGAGACCACTTTCTACAATGGTTGTACTGACTAGTACATCAAACTCACCATTCATAAAACCGAGCATTAACTGTTCTAGCTTTTTACCATCCATTTGTCCATGACCAATTGCAATTTTAGCATCTGGCACCAACCGCTGAATCATACCAGCAACTTCCTTAATGTTTTCTATACGATTATGAATAAAAAACACTTGTCCGCCACGCTGAATTTCGTACAACACAGCATCTCTAATGGTTTCTTCACTAAAGCGAATGACTCTACTTTCTATAGGATAGCGATTTGGTGGTGGCGTATTTATAACAGATAAATCTCTTGCTGCCATTAAACTAAACTGAAGCGTTCTCGGAATTGGTGTAGCCGTCAACGTTAAAACATCAACATTTTCTTTAATGGTTTTTAGCTTGTCTTTAACAGCAACTCCAAATTTTTGCTCTTCATCAACAATGAGCAATCCTAAGTCTTTAAACTTTACATTTTTGTTGACTAATTGATGCGTGCCAATAATAATATCAACTCGACCATTTTCTAGTTGTTCTAAGGTTTCGCGTTTTTGTTTTGCCGTTCTAAATCGGTTCACATAATCTACAGTAACAGGTAAGTTTTTTAAACGTTCAGAAAATGTTTTAAAATGTTGAAAAGCCAGAATAGTTGTAGGTACCAAAACTGCAACTTGTTTACCATTATCTACTGCTTTAAAAGCTGCTCTAATGGCAACTTCAGTTTTACCAAAACCAACATCACCACAAACCAAGCGATCCATAGGTTGTTCGCTTTCCATATCGGCTTTTATATCTGCAGTAGAAGACATTTGGTCTGGTGTGTCTTCGTAAATAAATGATGCCTCTAGCTCATGTTGTAAGTAGCTGTCTGGTGCATATTGAAAGCCTTTTTTTAGTTTTCGCTTAGCATATAACTGAATAAGGTTAAATGCAATTTCTTTAACTCTATTCTTGGTTTTTTGTTTAAGCGTTTTCCAGGCTTTGCTACCAAGTTTATAGACTTTTGGTGGTTTACCATCTTTACCGTTAAACTTGGTAATTTTATGTAAAGAATGAATGCTGAGGTACAAAATGTCGCGTTCACCATAAACAAGTTTAATAGCCTCTTGTTTTTTTCCTTCAACATCAATTTTTTGTAATCCTCCAAACTTACCAATACCATGGTCTATGTGAGTCACGTAATCACCAATCTCTAGATTGGTTAACTCTTTGAGTGTTATGGCTTGTTTTTTAGCGTAGCCATTTTTAAGGTTGAATTTGTGATAACGTTCAAAAATTTGATGATCGGTATAACATACTATTTTATTGTCATCATCTATAAAACCTTGATATAATGGTAATACAATTGTTTTGTAGTGGATATCTTGTTTAACGTCTTCAAAAATATCATTCAAACGTTTTGTTTGTTGTTCGCTAGAACAAGCGATGTAGTTGGTGTAACCTTTGTTATGATTACTATTAAGGTTATCAATTAAAAGTTCAAACTGCTTATTGAATGAAGGTTGTGGTTTGGTGTTGAATTCAATGACTTTTTTATTTGAACTAAAAAGTGCTGTTGATCCAAATTCAACCAAGTTAAAATCTAACAACTGTCTTTTTAGTAATTCTGAATCGCAAAAAAGCTCTTGTGGTTCAGAATGTTTGAGTTCGTTAGAAAGTGTTTCAAAGGTTTCTGAGGCTTTCTCAAAAAGTTTGTCTACTCTCGAAAATAATAGTTCAGCATTTTTGACAAAAACTACTGTTTTTTGAGCGACATATTTAAAGAAACTTTGTCTGCTTTCTTCTAAAAATTTATTAGCAACATTTGGGATGATGCTAATCTTTTTAATCTGTTCAGTTGAGAGTTGTGTTTCTACATCAAAAGTTCTAATACTATCTACTTCATCACCGAAAAACTCTATACGATAAGGTTCATCATACGCAAATGAAAACACATCAACAATGCCACCACGCACCGAAAACTCACCAGGTTCTGTTACAAAATCTACGCGCTTAAAGTTGTATTCAAAAAGAACTTCGTTTACAAAATCTATTGATAGCTCATCGTTGACGCCAATTTTTAAAGTATTCTTTTCTAGTTCTCTTCTGGTTACAACTTTTTCGAATAATGCATCTGGATAAGTAACAATAACAGCAGGTTTTTTGCGCGAATTAATGCGGTTTAAAACCTCTGCACGTAATAGCACATTTGCATTATCTGTTTCTTCTATCTGGTATGGTCTTCTATAACTTCCTGGATAGAAAAGGACGTTTTTAGCATCAAGTAATTGTTCTAAATCATTCAGATGATAAGCCGCTTCTTCTTTATCATTAAAGACTAATAAGAATGGCTTTTCTGCGGATTTAAAAGCACTAGAAATTGCAAATGATAACGAGGAACCAATAAGTCCTTTTAGATGTGTTTTTACTTGAGTTTGAGCAATAGTATTTTGCAGACTTTGAAGTTGTAAAGTCTGTGCATACGTTTGCGAAATATGTGTTTTGCTCACGTATAATAGAAATTAGTGGTGCAAATATAACGCTAAGTACCTATTGATACCGTATTCTTTAGGAACTTTCTGGGATCTTTAAATATTAATTTCTTTACTGTCCTTAAATTGATGGTATAATTTAGGGTAGTTGTTTTTGAAAGTTTCTTTTATAAATGTAATGGGTACATTATCAAAACTTCCATAATCTTCCTTGTAGCTCATAAATTGAGCGTCATCCTTATTAAATTCTTGAAAAATAGAATCTTCAGTACCATCAAACTCTAAAACATCTACATTGAATTTATCGCAAAGTTCTGTATTAAAGGCAGGTGAACATTTAACCCATTTGTTATCAAAAAACACTTCAGCCATGCCGTGAGGTGCAATGTCGCTAGTGCCTAATTTTTCAACTAAGCGTTCTACAGCAATATGGTTAGAGACTTTTGCTAAACGTATTCTTGATGGAATTCCTAAAGCTCTCAGTCCTGCAACATATAATACAGATTTGTCAATGCAATGCGCGGTTGGTTTGTTGTAAATAGCACTTGCTTTAAAATGGTCGTTGGTTAATCCGATATTATACGGATTGTATCGCCAACCATCTCTAACTTTAAGATATAATTGTTTTATTTTTTCTTGTTCTGAAAGACTATGAAAGTCCTGAACCAAAGTTTGGATTTCAGGACTTTCGTAATCAAAATAATGTGTAGATTTTAAATACTCAGTAGTCATATGTTGATATCTCAGATGTTCTTGAAATATACAAATTAAATAGCTTTTAAAGCATCAACTAAAACATCTGGATTAGGACGTTTTGTGTAATCTACAGAATATTCAGCGTATGTAATAATACCATCTGTACCAATAATAAAACGTGCAGGAACAGGAAGTGTCCAGGATTCGTCACCATTGTAAGTTGGTAAATTTATTCTGAATGTATCATTATATAATGATTTTAATGGGTCAACCATTGTCCATCGTAGGCCAAACGCATCAGCAATAGTGTTTTTAGAATCGCTTAACAAATCGAAGTTTAAGCGTTGTTGTTCAACAATTTTTTGGTTGAATTCTGGTAGCTGAGGTGAAATACTCAACATTGTTGCATTTTGCTCTTCTAATTGAGAGTTATAACGCTTTAGATTTCCTAAATCTAGATTACAATAAGGACACCAAACACCTCTGTAAAACGTAACCACTAATGGACCATTGCTTAATAATTCTGAACTAGACACAAGGTTACCTTCTTGATTTGGTAATGAAAATATTGGTGCTTTATCACCAACTTTTAAAATGCCTTCACCAATACCAGAATTTTCTAAATCTCTGGTTGTTTGGTGCATAATTGCAACATTTTCAGCAGGCATACTGCCTTCAATCTTTGCTTTTAATTTATCTAAACTATCTTGTAATGTCATTGTGTTATGCTTTTGCGATTAATTCTTCTTTAATGTGCTTATCAAAACGAATAAAATCGTTTTCTATATCTGGATTCTTCATCACATCGTAAGCAAAAAATGTTGTTAATGGTTCTAAACCAAACCACTTAAAGTTAAGGTGCATTGGTAATAATAAATCGTCTTCACTTTTGCCATCAAAGAACTTTTCCTCAGGATTATTGAATGCTTCTTTTGGTGCATTTGCAGTTACAGAAATCATATATTTCCCCTTTAGTAAACCTGCTAAACCATAGTTTTTCTTTGGTTCTTCTTTACTACGACCATCACCTTGAGATAAGGTTCCCATCATACCTGCAGTTAGTACTTCGTCAATGTATTTTTTGAAACTCCAAGTCACGCCCATCCAGTTTAGTGGTGTTTGAAATAACACAACATCTGCCCAAAGGAATTTCTCTAATTCTTCCTCTACATTATAGTCTTCTTGCGTTGCAGTTGTTTTAATTTCGAAGTTAGCATCTTCAAGTAAATTGGAAGCTTTATCTACCAAAGTTTTGTTTAATCTTCCTTCTGCAAAAGGATAATATTGGTGACCGTTTATAATGAATACTTTTTTCATAATCTATAATATTTTCAATTCTTTATTTTAAAAGTTTAGCAAATATACTATTAATAGTTTCTTTTATAAACAATTAATAAAATTTTACCTAAATTTGTGGTAACAAAAAGGTAACTATGGCAAGAAAAGTAATTGATAATCCGAATCATTGTTCTTTAGTATTTGCAATGAACGTTATAGGTGGAAAATGGAAACCAATCATTATTTACTTACTAGCCAACGGAAGTTTACGTTTTGGAAAACTGCTGTTATTTATACCTAATATTTCAAAAAAAGTACTCACAGACCAGTTAAAGGAATTGGCAGAAGATGGTTTAATTATAAGAGAGCGTTTTGCTGAAACACCACCAAGGGTTGAGTATTCATTATCTAAAAAAGGTGAAGCTCTATTGCCAATTTTAAAGGCTTTAAGTACATGGACTGCCGAAAGTTTTACCGATACAGAATTTGAAGCTTGTAAGATTGTAAGTCTTTAGAACCAATATGTTAAAAAAGCCCATATTTCCTTTTAATAAGCTAAACCTTTAAGTTATATTTGCCATACTAAAAATCAAAACAATATATGTCAATTTCAGATTTATTCGAAAGTGGATTTAAGAAGCGAAATGAAGATCATTTTGCGGCAATTGTAAGAGTTGCTATGAGCGATGGTATTATTAATGATGCCGAAAAAGCCTTTTTAGATCGATTAGCTACAAGATTAGACATCACGGAGTCAGATTATAAAGCTATACTTAAGGATTATAATTCACATCCTATTAATCCGCCAGTATCTTATGATATGCGTTTAGAACGTTTATATGATTTAGCTAGAATGGTATGGGCTGATCATATAGAAGGACCAAACCAATTAGGTTTATTAGAAAAACTTTGTGTTGGTTTAGGTTTTAATCAAGATAATGTAAAGTACATCGCAGATAAAGCATTAACACTTGTACATTATGAAGTAGACTTAGATGAGTTTACAGATAGAATGAAGAAAATGAATCAGTAGTATTATCTGATTTAAAAACATAAAAAAAGCGACTAGGTTTTAATTTAGTCGCTTTTGATTTTATTAGGATTCAGCATTCTTCATAAATTCTTCTGCTTTATCTACCATATTTTTACTTCCGCATATAAAAGGTACACGTTGGTGAAGTTCAGTTGGTTCAATTTCCATAATTCTCATATAGCCATCACTTGCTTTCCCATTTGCTTGCTCTGCTAAAAAGGCCATAGGATTACATTCATAAAGCAGACGAAGTTTACCATTACTAGATTTTGAACTTTTTGGATACATGTATATGCCACCTTTAATCATATTTCTATGAAAGTCCGAAACCAGCGAACCAATGTAGCGTGAAGTGTATGGTCTATCTCCTTCTTCTTTTTGACAATATTTAATGTAGTCTTTTATACCTCTTGGAAAATGCGTATAGTTACCTTCATTCACAGAGTATATACGACCGTCTTCTGGAAATTGCATATTAGGGTGTGATAAATAATAAGAACCAATAGCTGGGTTTAATGTAAAACCATTAACGCCATCACCGGTAGTATACACAAGCATTGTAGAGGTACCATAAATAATATATCCAGCAGCAACCTGATTCACACCTTTTTGAAGAAAGTCTTCAATTTGAACCGGCGTTCCAACAGGTGTTACTCTTCTGTAAACTGAAAAAATTGTCCCAACAGATACATTTACGTCAATATTTGACGAGCCATCTAATGGATCGATTAAAACTACATATTTATTCTGATGGTTTTCATCTTGGCTATTAATGGTAATAAAGTCATCTTCTTCTTCACTCGCAATACCACAAACAATATTTCTATTGGTCATAGTCTGAATAAATTTATCGTTGGCATATACGTCTAACTTCTGTTGATCTTCACCTTGTATATTGGTATCGCCGGCATTACCAATAATATCAACTAGTCCAGCTTTATTAACTTCGTGGTTTACCACTTTTGCTGCAAGTCTAATGGAATTGATAAGTCTAGATAATTCACCAGAAGAATATTTAAAAGACGTTTGATTTTCAATGATAAACTCTCCTAGAGTTTGATTGGTTTGAGACATGGAGTGAGATATTGATTATTACACAAATATCGCATTTTTTAACAAACTACAACGTTTTCGTAAGTGAAATTAATTGTTAAGTAATCCTACTTTTAAAGTATATTTGATATCCTTATTTATTTGATGATGAATCAGCCAAGATTAGCCACTAAAAATGATATGCCAAGAGTTCTTGAACTTATAAAAGAACTCGCTGTTTTTGAGAAAGAACCTGATGCTGTAGAAGTAACGGTTTCTGATTTGCAAAATGATGGTTTTGGAGACAAACCAAAATTCACATGTTTTGTTTTAGAAATTGATGGTGTGGTCGAAGGTATAGCTTTAGTTTATTCAAGATACTCTACTTGGAAAGGTGAAGCAATTCATCTCGAAGACTTAATAGTAAGTCATAAACACAGAGGAAAAGGATTAGGTTCTTTGTTATTGGATGAGGTTGTAAAATATGCATACCAAAAAAAGGTAAGACGTGTGTGTTGGGAAGTTCTAGATTGGAACACATCAGCTATAGACTTTTACGAAAGTAAAGGTGCAAACGTAATGAGAGATTGGGATGTGGTACAGTTAGATGAAAAGGGGATTAATAACTATGTAAAAAATATAACGTCTTAAGTTTTTTAGACAAGATAGAAGTAATGAGAGTTTACAAATTTGGTGGAGCATCAGTTAAAGATGCAGAAGGTGTAAAAAACGTGGCTGAAGTTTTAAAAACAACAGGATACGCCAATACTTTAGTTGTTATTTCCGCAATGGGAAAGACAACTAATGCCATGGAGCTTGTGATAAAGAACTATTTTGAAAACAAAGAAGAGTTGCAGAGTTCCATCCATGAAGTTATTAAGTTTCATAATGAAATATTATTAGATTTATTTGATAATGAACAGCACGAGGTTTTTAAATCTGTTAAAGCGCTGTTTGATGAATTAAAGACTTTTTTTAAGACTAATAAGTCGCCAGATTACAATTATGTCTATGACCAAACTATTGGTTTTGGAGAGTTAGTTTCCACAACTATCGTAAGTCACTATTTAAATCAAATAGGACTAAATAATCAATGGTTAGATGTGAGGGAATTTATAAAAACAGATAATTATTACAGAAGAGCAAATATAAATTGGGAACAAACACAAGATATTATATCATCTAATTTTGATACAACACAACTTAATATTACCCAAGGTTTCCTAGGAAGTGATGCTAATAATTTTACAACGACCTTAGGAAGAGAAGGTAGTGACTATACAGCTGCAATTTTTGCCTATTGCCTAAATGCTCTTGATGTTACTATTTGGAAGGATGTACCAGGTGTATTAAATGCAGACCCAAGATATTTTGAAAATGCCCAACTACTCAATCAAATTTCATATAGAGAAGCTATAGAGCTGGCGTTTTATGGCGCCTCCGTTATTCACCCTAAAACACTGCAGCCACTTCAGCAAAAAGAAATACCACTACATGTAAAGTCCTTTTTAAATCCTAAAGCTAGTGGAACTTGTGTAAGCAAAGGTAAAACGTTAGAGCCTGAGATTCCGTGCTTTATTGTAAAGAAAAATCTAATTCTTATTTCATTGTCCTCATTAGATTTTTCATATATCGTTGAAGAAAATATTAGTGAGATATTTAGCCTGCTACATCTCTATAAGATGAAGGTAGACCTTATTCAAAATTCAGCAATTAGTTTCTCGGTTTGTATAGATAACCTTTATGACAATAGGGATAAGTTAATTCAGCATCTAAAGGCTAAGTTTAATGTAACATTGCACGATAATGTGAGTCTCTACACTATAAGACACTACAATGATAGCGCGATTAAAGAATTAGAAAAAGAAAAAACCGTATTATTGAAGCAATTAACACAAGAAACAGTACAGATTGTTACTAAGTAATTTTTTTTAGATTTGTTATATGGGGAAATCAACTAATTCTGGTTTAGTTACCGCAAAGGAGGTTGCCAAGGCTATTAATGCAGACAAGTATGGCTTTTTGGGTACTTTTTTTGGTTGGATCCTCATGAAGGTTTTAAAGATTTCTTCGATTAACAAAATCTATACACGAAATAAGCATCTTTCTAACTTAGATTTTTTGAATGCGCTCTTAGATGATTTTCAAATAAAGTTTGAAATACCAGAAGAGGATCTTAAGCGTTTACCAAAAGATGGCGCTTATATAACTATTTCTAATCATCCGCTTGGAGGCATTGTACTCTTAAAGTTAATGCTAGAACAACGTGAAGATTTTAAAATCATCGCTAACTTTTTATTGCATCGTATTGAGCCACTAAAGCCATATATAATGCCTGTAAATCCTTTTGAAGACAGAAAGGATGTTAAAAGCAGTATCACTGGTTTTAAAAATGCCATATTACATTTAAGAGAAGGTCATCCGTTAGGTGTGTTTCCGGCTGGTGAAGTTTCTACTTACAGAGATGGCAAACTCGTTGTTGACAAACCATGGGAAGAAGCTGCTATGAAACTTATTCAAAAGGCAGAAGTTCCTGTTGTTCCAATTTATTTTCATGCAAAAAATAGTCGCTTATTTTACAGACTTTCTAAGATTAGTGATACACTAAGAACAGCTAAATTACCTTCAGAATTATTAACACAAAAACGTCGTGTAATTAAGGTAAGAATTGGTAAGCCTATTTCTGTAAAAGATCAAAAAGAACATGGAGAGTTAGCAGATTTTTCAGATTTCTTAAGACGAAAAACCTATATGCTTTCCAATTCCTTTGAAACAAAATCAAAGATATTAGATAACTTAAAATCTAGTGTAAAAGTACCAAAGGCACCTAAAAGTATTGTAACACCGGTTGATACAGATGTTATGGTTGCTGAGGTAGAAAAACTAAGAGCAAATGAGTGCAGACTTCTAGAAAGTAAAAATTACGAGGTCTTTTTGGCTGAAGCTAGAGAGATGCCAAATGTTCTGAGAGAATTAGGACGACTGCGAGAAATTACTTTTAGAGAAGTTGGAGAAGGCACAAATGAAGCTATTGATTTAGATACTTTTGATACGTATTATCACCACATGTTTTTGTGGGATAATCAGGCTAAGGTTGTGGCAGGAGCTTATAGGATGGGATTAGGTTCACAAATTTTTGAGCGCTATGGTATTGACGGCTTCTATATGCAAGATTTGTTTCGTTTTGAACCAGAACTATATAAGATGATGAGCGAATCTATTGAAATGGGTAGAGCTTTTATAGTAAAGTCTTATCAGCAAAAACCAATGCCGTTATTTTTACTCTGGAAAGGAATAGTACACACAACACTGCGTCATCCCGAACATAAATACTTAATTGGAGGTGTAAGCATAAGTAATCAGTTCTCAAACTTCTCCAAAAGTTTGATGATTGAGTTTATGAAATCTCATTATTATGATCCGTATTTAGCCCAATATGTGCATCCTAAGAAGGAATTTAAAGTAAAGTTGAAAGATGCCGATAAAGAATTTGTATTCGACGAGGCAGAAGCTGATCTTAACAAACTAGACAAACTTATCGATGAGGTAGAACCTGGTTCCTTAAGATTACCGGTGTTACTTAAAAAGTACATCAAACAAAATGCAAAAATTGTGGCTTTTAATGTAGATCCGCTATTTAACAATGCTGTTGATGGTCTTATGTACATAAAGATTGCTGACTTACCAGAAAGTACAGTAAGACCTGTAATGGAAGAATTTCAAGCTGAACTAGAACGTAAATTCACCGAGAATAATGATAAGTAGAATATTTCTAATTCTACTTTTTCCAATGTTGTCTTTTTCTCAGACAATAACAGGTACTGTGCTTGATGCTTCTTCTAACAAACCTCTCGAAACTGTAGCCGTTTATTTTGATAATACAACAATAGGTACAACAACAGATGCCGAAGGTAGATTTTCTATAACCTACACAGATGCCATTCAGTCTAATTTGGTCTTTTCGTATCTGGGTTTTGAAAAAGTACTAATAACTGATTATAGAGTTAAAAAAGATGTTATTATTAAAATGAAACCATCTGCAGTTGGTTTGGATGAAGTTTTTATTGATTTTGATGATGGTCTTACGAGGAAACAAAAACTTTCCCTTTTTAAGAGAGAGTTTTTAGGTAAATCAAAATATGGAAGGTCTTGTAAAATTTTAAATGAGAATGACATTATTCTTAGATATGACAAACGCAGTCAAATCTTAACTGCAAGTTCTGATAGGCCCATTTTAATAAAGAATAGAGCTTTAAAATATGAGTTGTCTTTTGACCTTATAGATTTTGAAGCTACCTTTCGTTATGTTAATATTGATGATAAAGAATTTGTTATTGAGAGAGTTGCCTATGCGGGGACGTCTTTTTATAAGGATATAGAAAATTCTAATAAGAAAAAAGCAAAACGCGCTCGAGAGAAGGTTTATAAAGGTTCTGTACAACACTTTATGAGAGCTTTATATAATGAAAACTTAAAGGACGAAGGATACCAAATTTATTACAAGAGTTTTAGAGTTAATGAATGGGATTTCTTTAAGATAAAAGTAGCTGAGAATCCAGCTTTTAAAGAAGTAAGCTTAAGTAAAAAGGTTTCAATTTTACATAACAAAAGAGACCAGTCAGCGATTGAAATTTATGTTAATAGTATTTTGTTAGATGTCTATGGCAATTATTCAGCAATAAAAGGTGTGTATTTTAGTGGGGCCATGGGAAGTCAAAGAATTGGTGATACTTTACCGTTAGATTATAATTTGGATGAGAATTAAAAAAAACCAGAAGCAATGTCTTCTGGTTTTTTTATTCTTTAATTTAAAACCAAGGTTTCTTTCCTGCTTGATATGTGTTGTAAAAATCCTCATCTGATTTAGTTAAATAGATAATTCCTTCAATAAAACCAATTATTCCCATAATCCATACAACAAATACACCAATACCTATACAAGAAAGAACAATTCCAATAAGTGTTAAGCCAAGCATAATTCCACCTTCTTTGCTGTAACCTAAAACAAATTTATGAACTCCCAATCCTCCGAAGATAATTCCTAGAATACCAGCTAAAATTTTCTTATTGTCACCGGTTGCGTTTTGATAAGCTTCTCTAGCACCATCTGAAAATTCTTTTGCAGTCTCTTTAGCTTCACTTGCAAATTCACTAGCTTTTTCTTTAGCGTCTTCCGCAAATTCACTTGTTTTTTGACTTATTTTTTCGCCTGCACGTTTTGCAGATTCTTTGGCATCGCCAATCATATCATTTAGTTCTTCACCTAAATCTTTATTTTCTTCTGACATAGTTTTTAGTATTTATTAATTAATAGTGTTTTAAAGTTATAAAAAAAGTAATGTTATTCCTTAAATGCCGCATCAATGGGTTTCCATAATTCAATCTTATTGTCTTCATTATCAAGTATCCAAGCAAACTTTCCGTAACTATATGTCTCCATATCACCTACAATTGTTACACCTTCGTCTTCTAAAACCTTTAGAAGTGCTTCTAAGTTTTCAACACGATAGTTAAACATGAAGTCTTTTTTTGAAGGTTCATAATACTTGGTGTCTTCAGAGAATACACTCCATTGCGTGGAACAATCTTTTCCCTCATTATCTTTCCACCAGAACGTAGAGCCATAGTCGTCTGTGTTAAAACCTAGATGTTTTTTATACCAATCTCTTGATGCTTTTGGGTCTTTGCTCTTAAAGAAAAGTCCACCAATGCCTGTTACTCTTTTTTTCATGTTTATTTCTTCTTTATGGCTGATTCATATATTTCTATCCATTCTTCAACAGACATTTTACGCATTAATTCTTTAATTAAATCGTACGGTATATCATCCATTTTCTTAAAACGGATACAGCTTTTACCCATATCTAATTTATACTTACAATGTTTTGGGTATTCTGAGACAAACCAATCGTAAAGCTCTTGCTTTGCATAGACACCTGAATGGTATAATGCTATGAAATTCTTTTGCGAGGCTAAATTTATAAACGGTAAAGGTGGAAATGGTTTGCAGTGATATCCATCTGGATAGATAGATTTTGGCACATAATAACCCAGCATGCCATAACTTATGCCAGATTCTAAACCTTCTGGCATATTGTCCTTAATAAGTTGATGAAGTTTAGATATTGGTGCTTTTCTGTCTTCCGGAAGTTGTGATATGTAATCTTCCGGAGATTCAGCTTTATATTGCATGATTTAGATGAAATTAGTTGTCATCTAATTTAGCAAAATTTTGATTTAATTTTATCTACAATGGTCTGAGCTAGTTTTTCTTTACTTTCTGTAGTCCACCCAGCAACATGTGGTGATAGTATGACATTCTCCGATTTGATAAGAAATTGAAATGCTTCAGGCATATCCGCAGAGAACAAATTTTCAAAAGAAGACTTTTCATATTCTAAAACATCTAAGCCTGCACCAAGAATTTTACGAGATTTTAGTGCAGATACTAAATCTTCAGTTACCACACTCTTTCCTCTTGCAGTATTAATGAGCCAAAAAGGTTTTTTAAAACCATTTATAAACTCAGTATTTACCATATTAATAGTGAGTTCAGTTTGTGGTGTGTGAAGGCTCAATACACCTGCTTTTTCTTGCAATTCTTCAAGCGAAACTTGCTTGCAGTTTTCATCTCCAACATGAGGCTTAATATCATAACAAAATACTTCAACATCAAAACCACGAAGCTTTTTTGCAAAGGCTTTACCCATATTTCCATAACCAATAAGTCCAACAGTTTTACCATCTAACTCTAAACCGCGATTATCTTCTCGTAACCATTTGCCTTGTCTCACTTCTTTATCTGCTTTGTTAAGCTTATTAAATAACGACAATAACATGGCTAAACTATGCTCACCAACGGCGTTTCTATTGCCTTCAGGTGCTGATATAAGGTATATGTCTTTCTGTTCGGCATAATCACAATCTATATTTTCTAGTCCTGCACCGACGCGACCAATGAATTTTAGATTAGTTGCTTTATCTAAAAAGTCCTTGTCAATCCTAAATCGACTCCTAATAATAAAACCATCATATTCCGAAATTTTAGCTTCAATAGTTTCTTTTGAAGAGGTATAATCTTCGTGATTGGTAAAGCCTAAATCGTTGAGTTGATTTATAAGTAATGGATGATTGGTGTCTAGGTGTAGTATTTTCATGGTAACTTCCCACGAAAGTGGGAATTTTTTCAACACATCTCGACTAAGCTCGATGTGACAGATTGTTAATTTTATATCTTAGGATATTCAGTTTGTGTTTTTTCGTGGATTACATTTCCAGTATGTGCTATCTTTTGCTTTTCAAATAAAAGGACATGAACTTCTTCATCATTTTTTGTACATGGATTATGTTCAACTCCTTTAGGTACAACAATACATTCGCCTTCATTTATAACTTCAGTTCTGTCTCTAAATTGCATATATAGCGTGCCTTTAATGACTTGAAATAATTCGTCTTCATCCTTATGACTGTGCCAGACAAATTCACCTTTCAATTTTGCTAGAAGCACCTGCATGTCATCAACCACAGCTATTTGATGTGGATACCAATTTTTATCGAATTTAGTAAGTTTATCTTGAATATTAATTGCTTTCATGCTATAAAGTTACGAAAGCAAATGGTATTAAATACCAAGTATCAACTTTGCAATCCAAAAGTAAATTAGGATACCAAAGATGTCGTTGCTTGTAGTGATAAAAGGTCCTGTGGCTATTGCAGGATCTATGCCTCTTTTGTCTAAAAATAATGGAACAAAGGTGCCAATTAAACCAGCTACAATGATTACTGCTATTAAGGATACTGATATTGCTAACGCTGTATTTACATCACTTTTTGTTATCCAAACAAATACAAACAAGAATAGCGCTAGAATAGTACCATTTAAGGCGGCAAGAAGCATTTCTTTTATTAACCTGCTATTAATACTTCCTTTGACATCATCATTAGCTAAACCTTGTACAATAATTGCACTTGATTGTACACCAACATTTCCGGCCATTGCGGCAATTAATGGTGTGAAAAAGAAGAGTAATGCATACTTATTAAAAGCCTCTTGAAAACCTTCCATGATTAAAAATGCACCAATACCTCCAACAAGACCAAGGAATAACCAAGGTAAGCGCGCGCGTGTTAGCTCTAAAATACTATCGTCAGAATCTACATCTTGTGTAATACCTGCGGCTAATTGATAATCTTTATCAGCTTCTTCTTTTAAGACATCAACAATATCATCAATGGTAATCCTTCCTAATAACGTCTGGGAATCATCAACAACAGGAATAGCCTCCAAATCGTATTTAGCCATTACCTTAGCGACATCTTCTGGGTCGTCAGCCACATTTACAAAATCAACATTGTCTTTTGCGATTTCTGCAATTTTTTGGTCGCTTTTGGCAACTATGAGGTCTTTAAGAGATAAACGACCAATTAGTTTTTCTTCTTTATCTACAACATAGATAGAGTGTACACGTTTCACTTCTTTTGCTTGTCCGCGAATACGACGCAAACAACCCGCAACTGTCCATGTTTCGTATACTTTAACAAGCTCTTTGGCCATGAGTCCACCGGCAGTGTCTTCATCATAGTTTAAGAGTTCTTGTATTTCAGCTTTGTGTTCTTCATCTTCAATTTGAGAAATTACAGCTTCTTGGCGTTCTTCAGGTAATTCGCCAATCATATCTGCCGCATCATCAGTATCTAACTCTTCAACTTCTTCTGCAATTTCCTTAACCGAAAGATTTTTTAGAATTTTTTCTCTGATATCTTCATCGAGTTCCATGAGGATATCTGAAGTGGTTTCAGAATCTAATAGTTTAATAACATAAACGGAATCATCAAGGTCTATTTCATCAATAATTTCCGCAATATCAGCATAGTGAAACTCATTTAGTAAGGCTTTTAACTCTTTGTCTTTCTGGTCTTCGACAAGGATTTCTACCTTTTCTATGAGCTCATTCGTGAGTTGAAATTGTATGTTATCTTGAAGTTCTTCCACCGATTTTTTTATAGTTTCTTAATTTTCCGTCAGATTGAGCGTAGTCGAAATCTAAGAAAACTAATCCTATTCATCATTCTCTATCAGCGATGTCAGCTCAATAAATTGCGAAACATTCAATTGTTCTGGTCGCTGCCCAAAGATAGTGTTTGCTTTTAAATTATCTGAAAGATTGAATGTTTTTAAACTATTACGTAATGTTTTTCTTCGTTGTTGAAACGCGGTTTTTACCACTTTAAAGAATAACTTCTCATCACATGGGAGTGAGAAGTTCGTTTTTCGTTTTAGTAAAAGTACACCCGAATCTACTTTTGGTGGTGGATTGAAAACACTTGGTGGCACTGTAAATAGATATTCCGCATCATAAAAAGCTTGTGTTAAAACCGATAATATACCATAGACTTTACTACCTTCTTTAGAACATATACGCTGCGCTACTTCTTTTTGAAACATCCCTGAAAATTCAGGAATTTGTTGACGCAATTCTAAAGTTTTAAATACAATTTGAGAAGAAATATTGTATGGATAATTCCCAATTATAGCAAAAGGCTTATCACCAAACACTTCAGTTAGGTCGTACTTTAAAAAGTCTTTTTCATAGATACGACTTGCCAGGTTGAGGTAATTGTTTTTAAGATAGTCAACAGATTCTGTATCTATTTCAATAACATGAGTGGTAGTGTCTTTTTTAAGTAAATACTTTGTAAGTACACCCATTCCTGGACCAATTTCTAAAACATCCTTATAACCTTCTAGCGATAAAGTATCAGCTATTTTCTTAGCAATATTTTCATCGTTAAGAAAATGTTGTCCTAAATGTTTTTTGGCTCTAACTTGGTTTTGATTTGACACTATTGAGAGTGATTAGTTAGGTTGTTTTAATGAAATGAAAATAATCAGCATTCCGAAGAATAAACCGCAAATAAGACCACCGATGGTTTCCCAAGGTTCAGTACCATAATTGAAATAACTGATTAAAGCACCAACCACAATTGCCACTATACTTACCAAAATAAGTTTCTGTTTATTGTTGTATAAGATTTGATTTATTGGCATACAGCTTATTTAAAATTAACTGAGTACTCATCAATAACTTCGAGTTCTGTTCTGAAAGCTAGCATTTTATCAGCAAAACGTTTTATACCGTCTTGTCTTAATTTTGGTGCATCTTCTTTGTAGTATGCATCTAGTGCTTGTCTATTATGTGCTTTATATTGGATGGAGTATGTCGTGCCACCCATTTCTTCTTCCACTAATACTTTAGTGAGTTTAGCTTCAATGAATTTGCCTGTGGCTAAGACTTGTGGTATATGTTCTTTAATCCATATTAACCATTCATCGTGGACACTATCATCAATATTAATAGTGACATTATAGATAATCTTCATAAGACTTTTGTTCGGAATAAAATATTCTCTATTTCCTGCAAAAATAGGAATAAGAAATAGACCACCAATTAATTAATAGCATCACCACGCAACATTCTATACTTTTTACGTGCGTCAATAAAGTAGATACTGTCTTCGTATTCAAAAATGATTTTTTCAAATAACGCTTTAGCTTCTTCAGGCTTTAACAAATAGCTATTGTATAACTCTGCCAAATAGTAATGTGCATCATCAGCAAGAATATCTTCACTATAATCTTTTATGATTTGAAGGTAATTAGCTTCGGCTTTACTGTATTGTTGTTTTTTTTCAAATAGTTTTGCTTGGTGATATAGCGTTTGGTCAATTATACTTTCTCCTTTATGTTCTTCGAGAATCTTATCTAATAAACGTATAGCATCATCAGTTTTATTTTGAAACGCAAATAAATCTGCTTTGGCAAAATGTTTTAGTGCGGTTTGCGTACTGTCTTCGTACTTGTTGTCTGAAATGAGTAATTTTAAATCTAAAGCGTCATTAGCGATCAATTGGGATGTAGAGGACTTGAGTATTTTTAATTGCGATTCAGCCCATTCAAAATCACCTTTATAATAACTTGTTTTAGCAACTTTATATCTTGCTTCTTGCGAAATGGTGCTATTTTTCAGGCTTAATTGAATTTGAGAATAGAAGATTAACGCTTCGTTAAAGCGTTCTTCTAGGACTAAAATATCAGCCAACAACAACTTTACTTTAGCTTCTTGAAATTCTGATATGCTTAACTTTAGGCTTTTACGCAGAAAGGATGTTGCATTTTTAGTGTCTTTTTTGTGGAATGCTAGAAATTCTCCATAAGCTAATTGTAATGGTAAGGTAAGGTCAGATTTACCATAGTCCTTAAAGAGTTGATTATATTTTTGATCAATTATTTCGAGCTCTTCGGTATTAGTATTTTTTGTTTCAATTTCAAGAATATATTGATGAGCGAGTAACGCTGTATAGGCATCTTGGGTAGTTTCTATAACATATTTGAAAATTGTTTTGGCTGTGTCCTTATCATTATCATCGTTAGCTGTGACAGCTAATTCTATGATCCGCTCAAGACTTTCAGGGTTACGTTTATAGAGTGCTTTCTCTTGAATAAATGCTTTGTTGTATGCGCCTTCTTGTATATATAGCCAACTTAACATTTCATACCAATAGACCATTGGCTTTTGTTGAATTTTTTTTAAAAGCTGTCGTCTTAAAAACGTATTGGCTTCATTGGTTTTATCCTCATCAATAAACTCACTAATTGCTCTCTTAATGTTGTTGAGATATTGAGGTCTAAATTCTATGTAATCAATATAATTTTTGAACATGGCTTCAATATCACCTTTATCTCCATAGATTTTAGCCAGTTGAATACTATAATTTTGTTCTGGTGCGAGATCCTTCGCTCTACTGTAAACCTCAATTGCTTCATCTAAAAGTGAATGATCCTCAAATCTTTTTGCAATAGTATAAATGTAGTTTGGCTTTTCATCTATGTACATTATCGCTTCACGATAGAGTTCTTGAGCTTTTTCTATACTATCTTTTAATTGATAATTATAACCTAACTCTACAACAAAATTAGGTGCTCTTCTTTTCTCAAGTCTGTTTAAAAGTATTTGTTCAGCTTCGTCAAACTGCTCAAGTTGTTGATGCGTATCAACAAGTTTATCTACATATTTACTATTATAAGGTTTTTCTTTAACGAGGTTTTGATAAATGACAAGGGCTTTTTGAAAATCTCCTTTCTTGTAATAGCTATCTGCTAGAACCATACTATTTTGGGAGAAGCCAAAACTAAACGAGATTAGGATTGATATGGTTAAAACAAACTTTTTCATATTACTATCGGTGTAAATATAACAAATGCTCAAAGGAGATATTGTAAATGTTATGATAAAAAAAAGTCTAAACGCAACCGTTTAGACTTTCTTTTACCAGCAAAATAAATGTGCTATTAACCAATATTTATCATAATGATTCAATTATTTTTACTCGGTAGCATTTTTTTGTTTCTCTATTTTAATGTTAAAATAGAACCTTAACTACCATAACAGATAGGGTTACTATTAAAACAATACGTTTTAAGTTTTTCATAAAGCAGGTTGTTTAATTTGGTTAGTTTTGGGGTGCGATTTAAGCACTTCATAAACTTAACTTTAAAAACGAAGAAATGCAAAATAAATGGATGAATGGAAATAAATATTAACTAAAAAAAGAAAATACTTACAATATTAAGAAATCATATCAAAACCTGTGTAAGGAATTAGAACTTCAGGAATCTTAATACCATCTTCAGTTTGATAATTTTCAAGAATACCTGCTAATACTCTTGGTAATGCTAAGGAACTTCCATTTAAAGTATGGCACAATTCATTTTTACCTTCACTGTTTTTAAAACGAAGCTTTAATCGGTTTGCCTGGAAAGTTTCAAAATTAGACACAGAAGAAATTTCTAACCAACGGTCTTGTGCGGTTGAGAATACTTCAAAATCATATGTTAATGCAGAGGTAAATCCTAAGTCACCACCACAAAGACGTAAAATTCTGTATGGTAATTTTAATTCTTTAAGAATATCCTTTACATGCTCAACCATACCATCTAGAGCATTATAAGAGTTATTAGGATGTTCTACACGAAGAATTTCTACTTTATCGAACTGATGTAATCTATTAAGACCTCTAACATGAGCACCATAGCTACCAGCTTCTCTTCTAAAACAAGGTGTATAGCCTGTTATGCCAATTGGTAAATCACTTTCAGCTAAAAGTGTATCTCTAAATATATTGGTACCAGGTACTTCTGCCGTTGGTATTAAATACAAATTATCAGCAGTTACATGATACATTTGTCCTTCTTTATCTGGTAATTGACCAGTTCCAAAACCAGAAGCTTCGTTTACTAAATGTGGTAATTGAAACTCAGTATAACCTGCTTCAGTATTTTTATCTAAGAAATAAGTGATAAGTGCGCGTTGTAACTTAGCACCTTTCCCTTTATATACGGGAAAACCAGCACCAGTTATTTTATTTCCTAACTCAAAATCTATGATATCATATTTTTTAGCGAGTTCCCAATGTGGTAATGCACCATCGTACAGTACAGGAATATCACCTTCTCTAAATACTTCTTCATTGTCTTCATCAGTATTACCCGCTGGTACTATAGTATTTGGTACATTAGGAATTTTATACAACAGCGCTTTAAGCTCATCTGCCTTATAATTGAGCTCTTGCTCTAAAGTTTTGGTAGTTTCTTTTAATTGAGTTGTCTTTTCCTTTAACAAATTGGCCTTTTGTGCTTCACCAGATTTAAATAAGTTTCCGATTTCTTTAGATAAGCTATTAGATTCTGCTTTAGTGCTATCTAGTTTTGTCTGAAGACTTCTTCGCGCTTCATCCAAGGAGATGACTTCATTAATCATTTGAGTAGCATCGATATTTCGTTTTGCTAGCCTTTTTACAATATCTTCTTTGTTATCTCTAATGTAAGCTACTTGTAACATGTTTCAAATTTTGAAGTTAACGCCAATTGGCCTAAGAAAAATGAGGGACAAAAGTAATAAGTTTTTAGGCAGATAAAAACAAAACAGAACCTATTTTGACGGCATTATCCAAGAATGGTGTTTAAAGTGGTGCCATTCTTCATTAGCAAGATCTACATTAGGATCTATTAGTCGTTTACGCGGTTTGCCATTCACACTAACATAAATGCTTGCATAGACCTTTACTGATTTCCCTTTTTTCTTAAAATCTTGCTTTAATCGTTGCGCAAATTGCCATATGATATCTGGTTTAGTACCAACATTGCGCTGTTGTTTTTTTGATAGATAGTCGTTTAAATTAATTGGTATGGCATTGTTTGTTTCGGTATCAACAACTCTAAATCGTGCCCTACCATCTTTAGCCCTTAGCATCATTCGCCACGCTAGTCTGTGACCTTCTTCAGTCCACAATACATCGTCTTCAAAATAATGATGCCTTAAAGGAAGTCCAATATGTATGACGAAATATGTTACAAATACAAAAGCAAATAGTTTATTGTGTTTTGGGATCTTTACTTCTGAGGCGCTGTAGTAGCTTTTAGATTTGAGAAAAATATTTTTTATAGTTCTTGGATCAAAAAAGAATAAGCTAAACGCCAAAGAGAGATAAGGAAAAATGCCTATTTGAAATACTATGGAATTAAATAAATGGAAGAATATTGAAGCAAAAAAAGCAAATTTCCGTGTTGGTTTAAATAGTAGTGCTGGTATGATTAACCCATCAAATAAAATACCTCCATAAGCGATGAAATAATGCACTGTCTTTTGTTGTAGAAATTCACCAATTAAAGGATAATTAGCTTTACTTTTCATTAATAATGCTACAACTGATGTGTCTAACCAATCTGGATATAGTTTTGCAATTGATGCATAGGTATATAAAATAAAAAGCTGAATGATAAAGAACCAACGACACCAATTTGGCATTGAAATTTTCTTTATTGATGGTTTAATTCTCGCGTCTAAAGAGGCATAAGTATTAGCAGGTAAGAAAACCATTAAATAGCTTAAAAAGAACAAGAGATAGTAATGATTGTTATATGATGATTTTTGCATGAGGTAAGTTGCTGTCCACATAGTGGCGAACATAAACATGCTGAATCGGTATTTATAGCCAACCATAATGAGTAGCCCAAAAACACCCATGACTATATAATAAACATACATCCAATTGCCTGGTAGTGGTTGTAACCATTCAAAACCAATAAATGAAAAAGTGAACTCTGGTTCCACAAGTGTTTTTCTCACCCAACCAGTAAATACGGCACCTACGGACTCTAAAAAACATAACAACCCAAAGAATACTCTAAATACAACAAGTCCAGAGTTGTCAATATGCTTAAATAGAAACTTATTCATTTAATTCTTTTATGATACGTAACGAATGTGTTTTGTCCTTAACTAATTGATTTTTAAGAGCTTCAACATCTTTAAACTTTTGTTCGTCCCTAAGTCTTTGTAAAAACTCAATTTTTAGGCTTTTACCATAAAGATTTTCTGAGACATCAAAAAAGTGTACTTCAATGGATTGATTTTTACCGTTAACTGTAGGGTTGGTGCCAATGTTCATCATTCCATAAACGATCTTGTCGTCAATTCTAGATTTTACAACATATACGCCATTATGAGGTATGAGTTTATAAGTTTCTTCAACAAGAATGTTAGCAGTAGGAAAGTTTATAGTTCTTCCTAAGCCTTTTCCTTTATTTACAGTACCTGTTAAAAAATAGTAGTAACCTAGATAACGGTTAGCTGTGGCTACATCTCCATCATACAAAGCATTGCGTATTTTTGTTGAGCTCACAGTTACATCTTCAATATCTTGGGCGGAGATTTCTTCAACTTTAAAGTGATACTTTTCTGCAAACTTTTTTAAATCATCAATGTTCGCACTTCTATCTTTCCCAAAGTGATGGTCATAACCAATAACAATTTGATGAGTTTTGAGTTCATCGACAAGAACATTTTTGATGTATTCCTCAGCACTTAGATTCGCAAATTCCATATTAAACTCTTTAACTATGACATTTTCTATACCATTTGATTTTAAAATGGCAATACGTTCGTTAATAGTATTTAGTAGTTTTATATCATCATCTTTTCTCAGTACCATTCTTGGGTGTGGAAATAATGTTAATACAGCTGGAGTTTTATGTTCTTTTTTGGCGAGTTCAATGACTCTTTTTAATATTTTTTGATGCCCAATATGTACACCATCAAACGTACCAATTGTGATAACAGATCTTAAAAATTCTTTAGTATTTCTGGATTTTTGGGTACTCAATTTCAGCTATGCAATCTTTTTGTAAAAATAAAAAAGAGGATTGATAAGCCAACATTTTCAAGCGGAATATTATCGTTAATATGACAAAAAATTCGGATAAAAGGTAATTTTTATTAAATTTACAGCAAAACCAAAGTACTATGAAAAGAAAACTACCCTTATTAGTTATGTCATTGTTGTGCTTTTCAATAACCTTAAATGCACAAAAAGGTTATTGGAAACAGTCAAGTGTTAATGCTAAAACCAATACCAAACTTGTTGGTTTCGATGTTTCACATTACCAACTTCACGAATTAAATATCGATGCCCTCAAACAACAATTAGCAAATGCTCCAATGAGGAATGTAGCTAGAGGTAAGTCTAACACCATAATTAGTTTCCCAACACCTTATGCTGAAAAAAGCTACCAAAATTTTAGAGTAGTTGAGGTAAAAACATTATCAGATGAGTTAGCAGCTCAATTTCCAAATATTAAAACATATTTAGGATTTAGTACTGACGGTAAGGGAACACGAGTAAGGTTTAGTATTACACCTCAAGGTTTGCAAACTATGTCTTCTTATACTGATAAATCTAATGTGTTCACTGTTCCTTTAAGTCGCAGTACAAATCAATATATCACATATACAAGAAATGCTAGAATGAGCTCTGTTAAAGAGTTCGAATGTTTAACTACCGATGAATTATTAGACCTTGAATTAGATGATCTCGGAATCAATTTTTTACCTAAAGACGCCAATGATCAAACTTTAAGGACATTCAGAATAGCAATCTCGACTACTGGTGAGTATACAAACTTTTGGGATGATGGTAATGCGGCAAATGGTGATGCCGTGGCCGATGCTTTCGCTCAAATGGTTGCTACTTTAAATAGATCTAATGAAGTGTTTGAAGTAGATATGGCTATAAACTTTAACCTTATTAGTGGTACAAGTATTATTTACCCAGATCCTAATACAGATCCTTACACAGGGAGTTTTAATTCACAATTACAGTCTACCTTAACAGCACAAATCGGTGAGGCAAATTATGATATAGGACATTTGTTTAACTATGGTACGAATAATGGTAATGCGGGTTGTATAGGTTGTGTTTGTCAAAACAATCAAAAAGGAAGCGGTTTTTCTTCCCATTCATTTTTAGATAATGATGGTGGTCCATATATGAATGATTTTTTTGATATTGATTATGTACCGCATGAAATTGGTCATCAAATGGGTGCTAATCATACTTTTTCGCATAATACTGAAGGAACAGGTGTTAATGCTGAACCGGGCAGTGGTACTACTATAATGGGATATGCTGGTATTACATCTAGTAATGTGCAAGAGCACAGTGATCCGTATTTTCATTACTATAGTATTCTACAAGTGTTGAATAATGTGGCAGCTTTTCCTAATAATTGTTTTGTAGGAACACCAATTACCAATAATCCACCTGTAGCTAACGCTGGACCAAATTATACGATACCAAACGGAACTGCCTTTATATTAAAGGGTTCTGCAACAGATGCGGATTCAGGCGATACACTAACCTATACTTGGGAACAAATTGATAACGGAAGAACCACAAGAAATAATTTTGGACCGACAAAAGCGACTGGTGGAATATGGAGAAGTAGACCGCCGAGTACTTCACCAGATAGATACATGCCAATATTTAGTCGAGTTTTAAATGGACAATTAACCGAAACCACACCAAATGTATCTGCAGATAACTCTACTTGGGAAACCGTATCTACAATTGGAAGAGATTTAAACTTTGCTTTAACAGTTAGAGATCGTTCAGAATCTGATGGTGTTGGTCAATTCCCACAGTCCGATTTTGACACTATGACAGTTACGGTAAGCGGTACCGCAGGTCCTTTTCAAATAACATCTCAAACTACAGAAAACGAAACTTTAAGTAGTGGAAGTACTGAGACGATCACATGGGATGTCGCTGGCACCACGGCAAATGGTATTAATACTTCTAATGTTAATATCTTGCTATCTACAGATGGTGGTCAAACTTTTAATACTGTTCTTGCTACAAATACACCTAATGATGGAACTGAGGATATCGTAGTACCTAGTATTCCTGCACCATACTGTAGAATTATGATTGAAGCTGTGGATAATATTTTTTACGCTGTTAATTCTGCTAGTTTTTCCATTGATTATGTTGTTGCATCTACATGTACACAATATGATTCTGGTAATTTAAGTTTAGCTATTCCAGATGGTGCTGGTTCAAATACTGCTGGAACACCACTTGTTACAACATTAAATATTCCAGATTCTAATGTTATTGGAGATGTAAAGATTAATGTAGATGTTACACACTCTTACATCAACGATTTGGTAGTAGAATTACAACATCCAAATGGGTCTACAGAAACAACTGTTTGGGATAGAGAATGTGGTAGTCAAGACGATTTTGACGTTATATTTGAAGACGGGGCAGGCGCTATAGCTTGTGCTTCACCTACAACAGGAACATTTTCTCCTTCATCACCACTAAATGTTTTTAGTGGTTTGAATAGTCAAGGAGATTGGACATTGACTTTAACTGATTTTTGGAATGCAGACCCCGGAACTTTAAATGATTGGTATGTTGAAGTATGTACTACTACTGAAACATTACTTGTGGATGATGTAGAAATGAATACACTTGCTATTTACCCTAATCCTAATAATGGATCATTTAATGTTCAATTTAGTAATGCTATTGAGGCTACTGAAATAGGTGTTTTTGACGTCAGAGGAAGATTAATATTTAATAAAACCTACAATATTTCTGGTGATTTTAACCAAAACATCAACTTAGGTCAAGTACAATCTGGTGTGTATTTGGTAAAGGTGAATAATGGAAAAAATACAGTTACAAAAAGATTCATTGTAGAATAGGAATCACAGATTAAATCATATAAAAAAGTCGGTTTAATTAAAAATCGACTTTTTTATTTTCCATTAAAGGTGTTCATTGTATTGCTAACACCTGCTGTACCGAAGGATTTAATTACCTCGATAGATTTGTCTAATCGTTCAGAAAGCGCTGCATTTTCTTCTTCGCTCCATTCACCTAAGACATAGTTAACTTGTTTCCCTTTGCTAAAGCTATTACTTATACCAAATCTAAAACGATTGTATTTTGTTGTATTTAACTTGTCTTGAATGTCTTTAAGGCCATTATGACCACCATCACTTCCTTTTGTCTTAACTCTAATGGTTCCAAAAGGAATATTAAGGTCGTCTGTAATTACCAAAATATTTTCGAGTGGTACTTTTTCTTTGGTCATCCAATATTTTAGAGCTTTACCGCTTAAATTCATATAGGTGCTTGGTTTTAATAATATAAAAGTCCTGCCTTTAAATTTGTAGGTCGCAATATCACCTAATTTTTGAGTTTCAAATTTTAAATCTTCACTCTCAACCAAATGATCTAACACTTTAAACCCAATATTGTGGCGTGTATTTTTATACTCTAAACCTATGTTACCTAAGCCAACAATCAAGAATTTTTTCATAAGATCTTCTTCCGTTTCTTTTGAGTTAACGCTAAAACCAAGCCATTTTAATAAAAACCTCAACATAATTAGATTTTGGTGTAAAAATAAAAAAGCATTCTGTTAAAGAATGCTTTTTTAATATTTCAAAAACTAAAATTTATTTTATGCTTCAGCTGTCTCTTCAGTTTCTTCTTCTTCCTCTTCATCAGCTACAACAGAGTTTCTACTACGTTTTACTTGACAAACAACTGTGTTGTCTGGATGTAAAAATTTGTAATCTTCATTTTCTAAAGCAGTAATGTAAAGCTTATTTCCAATTCCTAATGGAGTGATATCTGCTTCAATAAAATCTGGAAGTTTTGAAGGTACAGCTTTAACTTTTAATTTTCTGTATGGTCTTTTAAGTACACCACCATTTAAAACACCTTTAGAAGTACCAACAATTTGAACTGGAATTTCCATGGTGATTTCTTTGTCTTCAAATGTCTGATAGAAATCTACATGTAGAATTCTGTCAGTTACAGGGTGAAATTGAATGTCTTGCATAATAGCATCGATTTTTTCACCGTTATCTAAGGCAATCACAACTGTATGCGCGTTTGGAGTGTATACAAGTTTAGAAAATGCCAATTCAGGTGCTGAGAAATGCATTGGCTTGTCTCCTCCGTATACTACGCAAGGAACCTGACCAGCATTACGTAGGGCTTTAGTAGAAGACTTACCTACGCTTTCTCTTTGAGATCCGTTGATTGTAATTGATTTCATTTCAAATATTTATTTAATAATTAATTCCCTCATTTTGAGGGCTGCAAATGTATAAATAATATATAGAAATACGGTTGTTTAGAAGCGATTTTTTCATACTACCGCTAAAAACCTCTATCGAACAAAGCTTAATCTTAATTCAACCTACTTATAAATTTGCCTTAAATAGAGTGATTACATTACAAATTTATTACTAATAGATTCGTTGTGATGTACATTATACATCACTTTAGCAAATAAATCAGCACAAGATAAAACTCTTAATTTTTCATGGTTCTGTTTAGCCGGAATTGTATCCGTAACGATTAATTCTTCAAGTTTAGAATTTTCAAGTTTCTCGTAGGCACTTCCTGACAAAATAGGATGTGTACAAATAGCTCTAACACTTTTTGCACCACGTTCCATCATTAAATCTGCAGCTTTTGTTAATGTACCGGCAGTATCAACCATGTCATCTACAAGTACCACATTTTTACCTGTTACATCACCAATAAGTTCCATATGGGAAATAACGTTAGCTTTTGCACGTTGCTTATAACAAATTACTACGTCACTTTTTAAAGCTTTAGAGTAAGCGTATGCACGTTTTGATCCACCCATATCTGGTGAAGCAATGGTAAGGTTATCTAAATTAAGGCTTTGTAAGTATGGTAAAAATATAGTTGATGCGAACAAGTGGTCAACAGGTTTCTCAAAGAATCCTTGGATTTGATCTGCATGCAAATCCATAGTAATAATACGGGTTGCACCGGCAGCTTCTAACATTTTAGCAACTAATTTAGCAGCAATAGGTACTCTAGGTTTGTCTTTTCTGTCTTGTCTTGCCCATCCAAAATATGGCATTACAGCAGTGATATGTCTAGCTGAAGCACGTTTGGCTGCGTCAATCATCAGAAGCATTTCCATCAGATTTTTAGGACCTGGATTTGTAGAACCAATTATGAAAATTCGAGTACCTCTAATAGATTCTTCATAAGAAGGCTGAAATTCACCATCACTATAAGTTGAAGTGATTACATTTCCTAATTCTACGCCGTATGCTTTTGCAATTTTTTCTGCCAAATCTCTACTTTGAGAGCAAGTAAAAATCTTAGCTTCAGTAATATTTTTAGACATTTTGAGATAAGTTTTTAGAGTTGTTGAGTCCTAAATGAGTTGTTGCAAATTTAGGGAAATTATTAACTTATAAAGTGGCATAATGTCGCTTATTTTAATTGTTTGGCTTAAATTATTTCTTACTTTTGCTGTCCAATAATGCTCAAGTGGTGGAATTGGTAGACACGTTGGATTCAAAATCCAATGCTTTCGAGCGTGTGGGTTCGAGTCCCACCTTGAGTACAAATAAAATCCGTAATACAATTGATTATTAATTGTTTGCGGATTTTTACTTTTATTATTTGTACGGTTTATGTACGGTTAAATCGTTTTTTGAGCTTCTTCTTTGTAAAATCCTGCTGCTTTTTCAAGCTTCTGCTTCATTCTATCTCTAAGACGTTTAGGTTTAATAACTTTAATAGAATCCCCAAAACCTAATATCAATCGTTCTAATTCAAAATTGATTTGAACTAAAATATTAAAAATAACACCATCTTCTGTTTCTCTAATTGTTCGTTGTGAAGGATGAAATGGTTTTGTAATAACGTATGGTGAATTCTTTTTATCAATCCAAAACTCTATACGTTCTGCTCTAGTATTAGAAACAGTTACGCCAATAACATCCTTATAATATTTATCACCATTAAAAGGTTGTTGTGTGTATGCAATAGAAGTATCGTAGTCAATATTTATAATTCTATCTAAGGCATAAGTAATAATTGATGATTTGGCTTCAACACCAGTTTTACCAACTAAGAACCATCTGTTATTGAACTCTTTTAAAATAAACGGATGAAAGATAACTTCTGAAGGTTTACGAGCTTTAAAGGATTGATAAGTAATTTTAAGAACAATTTTCTTCAGGATAGCTTGGTATAAGGTGTCTAAGTGATCTAGGCCTTTTAGTTTTTCATTTTTATCTAAATGAATAATTGCAGATTGATCTGTTTTTTCGGTATAGACTTTATCTTCAAGACGCTGAATAATACCACCTAATTCAGAAAAGAGTGAAAAGTCTTTAAACTGTTTAAGCATTTCTACGGTTTCCGAAAGCACATTCATGTCATTCTCATTCAAAGGAATATCAGTTATGGAGTAATCTTGGTCTTCGTATTTATAATATTTCTTGTTATAAACAACAATTGGTGCATTATAACCCAACTTGTCACTACGCATCATTTGTATATCTAATTGCACGGTACGTTTGCTCACGTTTACAGTTCTACCTTCATACTCGTATAAAGCGTCAGAGCACGCATCAATAAGATCATTTAAAGTCCATTGTCTGTAATTGTTTTGTAAACATTTATCAATGGTTTTATATCGGATTAATGCATTTTTATTAAGTGCCATAGATGAAATTTTAATGGAAAATATATAATAAATTTATCTACGCAAAATAATTGCGCATATATCTCAAATATTTGTATCGGAATTATAAATAAGTCTTTTTAAGGACTGAAAAAAGTAACGCTCCGTTAGACAAGGAAGCTAACGGAGCTTTAAAAGAATTTAAAAATGGAAAACAGAAAACACATTACAGGTCACGATTTAATCGCTTTAGGATATAGACAAGGCAAATGGATGAAAGATGCATTAGATTTTATTAATGCAAATGGATTAGAAGGCGAAGATTTATCCAAGTATCTAGAGCAATTTAAACAACCAGATCCAATAGAATTACATCAAAAGTCTGTTCCATTTTCAATTAATATTAAAGCAGAAAATGAGTTAGAAGAAGTTAATGTGAATTCGGTTGTAGATACAATGAATGCTTTAATGAAAACACCAACTTTGGTTAATGGTGCTATTATGCCAGACGCTTGTCCTACTGGTCCAACAGGTACAATTCCTGTAGGTGGAGTTGCAGTTGCAAAAAATGCTATTCATCCAGGTATGCATAGTGCAGATATTTGTTGTTCGGTAATGCTAACGGATTTTGGGAAAACAGATCCAAAAGCCGTTTTAGATGCAGCACATTCTATAACTCATTTTGGTCCAAGTGGAAGAGATAGAAATACACAGTTTAGATTTCCGATGGATTTGTTAGCAGAGATAGAAAACAATGTGTTTTTAAATGATCAAAAATGTATTTCTGCTGCCAGATCACATTTAGGAACTCAAGGTGACGGAAACCACTTTTTGTTTATTGGAACATCAAAGAAAACAGGTAATACTATGATGGTAACACATCATGGAAGTAGAGGTTTTGGAGCGAATTTATACTCAAAAGGAATGAAAGTTGCCGAAAAGTTTAGAAGAGAGTTATCACCAGACACCTTAAAACAAAATGCTTGGATTCCTTTTGAAACAGAAGAAGGACAACAATACTGGGAAGCATTGCAGATCATAAGAAAGTGGACAAAGAAAAACCATGAAGTATTGCATGATGCGACTTTAGAAAAGTTAGGAATTGATAAAGAAAACAGATTTTGGAATGAGCATAACTTCGTCTTTAAAGATGGCGATTTGTTTTACCATGCTAAAGGTGCTACACCATTAGACGCTAAGTTTATGCCAGATATTACAGGACCAAGATTGATTCCTTTAAATATGTCTGAACCAGTTTTAATTGTTGAAGGCGAAACAACAAACTCTAATTTAGGTTTTGCACCACATGGAGCGGGTAGAAATGTGAGTAGAACGCAACATAGAAAAAGTAAAACTGGAAAGTTTCAAGAGATATTTAATGAAGAAACTCAAGGTTTAGACGTTAGGTTTTTCTCTGAAGAGATTGATATTACAGAATTACCAAGTGCTTATAAAAATGCAGAAACTGTAAGGAATCAAATGGAAGAATTTGGTTTAGGAAAAGTAATAGATGAGGTGATGCCTTATGGATGCATCATGGCAGGTGATTGGAAGAAAAATGCACCTTGGAAAAAAAGAAGAAATAGAAATAATGAGAAAAGAAATACTAAATAAGTTAAAACAAATAGAGCAAGATAAGAGTATAGAAATCTTATTCGCTGTAGAATCAGGGAGTAGAGCTTGGGGCTTTGCTTCCCCAGATTCAGATTATGATATACGATTTGTTTACAAGCATTCTAAGGATTGGTATTTAAATCTTTGGGAGCAAACCGATACTATACAATTCATAACTGAAGATGATTTGGATGGTTCAGGTTGGGATATACGTAAAGCGTTGCGACTTTTGGCAAAGTCAAACGCATCTTTCACAGGATGGTTATTTTCGCCAATAGTATATCGGGCAGATAGTGATTTCTTAAATGAGATAAAAAAGTTGCAAATGCAAACTTTAACCCTGTTTCTGGATTTTATCATTTTCATAGTATGAATAAAAATTTTGAGGAAACATTAGGCTCAGAAAAAATGACATTGAAGAGTTTCTTTTATGCTATCCGAACTGCGCTTTGTGCTAATTGGATATATAAAAATGAAACTATTCCACCTGTATTATTCAGGGAAATGTATTCGTTAATTGATGATAGCTATCATTCAAAATTAGATACACTTATCACCCTAAAAAGTGAACGTGTTGAAAAAAGCAATGAGCCTGTAGAAGCAGATTTAATACATTTAGTAAAACATATAGTTAATGAAAATAACAGCTTTAAAGATAAATTAGCTAATAGAAAACCTAATCCAGCTAATTTTAATGAGCTGTTTTTAAAAACATTAAAATAATGACACTAGAAGCATTAAAAGCATCAGGGCATATTATTTTTGAATGTATAAGTGGAAGTAGAGCTTATGGACTGGACACACCTACATCAGATACAGATATAAGAGGTGTGTTCATTCTTCCTAAAGCACAGTTTTATGGGTTGGATTATATTGGTCAAATTAATAATGAGTCTAATGATATTGTTTATTACGAACTACGAAAGTTTATAGAGCTTTGTTCAAAAAATAATCCCAATATCTTAGAATTATTGAATGTACCTGATGAGTGTATACTTTACAAGCACCCGATATTTGATGACATAAAATTAGATGATTTTTTGTCTAAACAATGTGAAAAGTCATTCGCTAATTACGCTTATGCTCAAATCAAAAAAGCAAGAGGTTTAGAAAAGAAAATTGTAAACCCAGTTGAAAAGGAACGCAAGTCAGTTTTAGATTTTTGTTTGGTGTATGAAAGCGGAAAAACAATGCCTTTGCGGACTTTCTTGGATATTAAAAAGATAAAACAAGAAAATTGCGGGATAGCTAATATTTCAAATCTTAAAGATTGTAATAATCTATATCATAGGTTAGAGATTCCTTACAAAGGCATTATAAAGAATGATAGAGCCAATGGTGTAGCTTTAAGTTCTATACCGAAGGGAGAAGAAGCTATAGGAATGCTATTTTTTAACAAGGATGGTTATTCAACATACTGTAAAAAGTATAAAGAATATTGGGATTGGGTAAGCAAACGTAATGAAGAACGTTATAAAACAACCGTGTCTCATGGTAAAAATTACGATTCCAAAAACATGATGCATACGTTTAGGTTATTGCACATGGCAAAGGAGATAGCTTCCGAAAGTACAATTAATGTAAGGCGTTCGGATAGGGAGTTCTTATTAGATGTAAAGCATGGTAAGTTTGAATATGACGAATTGGTGAGTTGGGCAGAACAGCGAAAATTAGAGTTAGAAGCGTTATATGCTGCTTCTAATTTGCCGGAAAAGCCTGATTTAAGAAAAGTTAATAGTGTTTTACTTAAGATTAGAAGCAACTTTTACAATAGTTAAAAATGAAGAACCTAGAACAGTATACAAGATACCCTAAAGGAAAATCAGAAAAGAAATTATCAGGACGTTTAGGGTTGTATTGGGATGAATCTATACAAGATTGGGAATTAATAGTGTCTGATTCAAAGAGAATATCAGAGTTTCTAAAAGTTTATCAAACAGAGTTGAAAGACGATGATGACAAATTTACTTTAATGGGCTTGATAGTCTCTTCATTTGACGATGGAATTAATAAAGCTGATGCTGAAATGTTAGAGCTTTGGGAAATTTGCAAAACCATTCTGAAAAAAGAATGCTTTTTACACTTTTCAATTATTGAGTATTGGAGCTTTCTAGAAGAAAAAGATATTGAAAATGTCTTTTCAATTACATTATATATAAGAGAAGTTTGGAATGATGTAAGACTGAATTTTGAATGTTAGTTCTTCAATTTCAAATAAAATTCACATATTTGCACAAAGCAATAAGAAACAAAACAAAAGTTTTAACCTATGATTTATTTATTAACTAAACATAAAACGGACGCTGAAAAGCTGTTTTCAAATGGTATGAAATAGGTGAAAAACTTTGAAAAGAGATACATTCAAGAAAGCGTCCAAGAAATTGGGCGCTTTTTTTGTTATAAATTTTTCGGATTGAATGATATGTAGCACAAAACCTAAATATCAACCTATCAGCATCTTATACATTCTGCACACTGCGGACAAGAATTCTACTGTCTAAAAATAGGTGTAATAATCTGATAATCAAATAAATAAATTAAAATTTTATTTGGAAGTTTTAAAATTTCCATTTTATATTTGCAATGCAATAAACAAGAATTGAATTGTCACCTTGAGCGCAGTCGAAAGGTCTTTTCACAAACTATTAAAACGAAGTAAAATGTTCAAGTATCAAATACAAACAAGTGTACCAAAAGAGCTAGGACTCTTTGTACACTTACTTCGGAACTTTGTTAATCAATAGAAAGCAAAAACAATCTATTCAAGATATGAAGAATCCGAAGCGCAACTAGAGTTTCGGAGTTTTTATGCTTTAATCTTCTCGATTGGCTTTCAATTTCTGAGACACAATTCAAAATATAGCATTACACAATTTTCAGTGTAAAGTCTAACAATTAATGTCTCAAAATCATGGGAAATAAATTAAAAGGGAAAGACCTGATAAAACTCGGCTTCCCAAAAAACAATAGTATCAATATAGCTTTAGGGCAAATTAATAGATACAGAAAAAGAGAAAAGAAAGAACGTATTCTAGAAGAAGCAAAAGAAGTGTTGCAACATCCAGAAAAGTTCAAAGGAAATGCCATATGGGGAAAAGTTGCCGAAGGTTTAACCAAACCTGTGGAAGTAAAGTTTCATAAGTTAAAAAACACCAGAGCACCTTTTACCATTTATGGAGAAAACGAGATTGACGAGCAAGCCAAGTACCAATTGTACGATGCTTTAAAACTGCCAATTGCAGTACAAGGAGCCTTAATGCCAGATGCGCATTCAGGTTACGGATTGCCAATAGGTGGAGTTTTAGCAACTGACAATGCAGTAATACCTTATGGAGTTGGAGTTGATATTGGGTGCAGAATGTGTTTAACCATTTACCCAATTAAAGCGTCTTATTTAAAAGGAAAGCAACATCAGTTAGAGAATATCTTAAGGGAGCATACCAAATTCGGAATGTATGAGACGCACGACAAAAAACACGACCATGAGATTTTTGAGCGTTCAGAATTTAAGGATATTCCGTTGTTAAAGCGATTAAAAGTAAAAGCCTTTAAGCAATTAGGCACATCAGGAAGCGGAAATCATTTTGTGGAATTTGGTGTAGTATCTATAACAGATGAAAATAATCAGTGGCAACTCAAAGCAGGCGATTACATAGGTGTGTTGTCGCACAGTGGTTCAAGAGGTTTGGGAGCAAATATAGCGAAGCATTACACGTATTTAGCAAGCAAACAATGTCCATTACCAAAAAATGTTCAGCATTTGGCGTGGTTAGATTTAAATACGCACGACGGACAAGAATATTGGTTGGCTATGAACCTTGCTGGTGATTACGCAAAGGCTTGTCACGACGATATTCATTACCGAATAGGAAAACTACTGGGTTCTAAAGCGATTGTAAAGATTGAAAATCATCACAATTTTGCTTGGAAAGAAACTGTAAACGGAAACGAATGTATTGTGCATCGTAAAGGAGCAACACCAGCAAATAAAGGTGAGTTAGGGATTATTCCAGGTTCTATGACAGCGCCAGGATTTATCATTCAAGGTTTAGGAAACGCAGAAAGTCTTAACTCAGCTTCACACGGAGCAGGTCGTGTGCATTCGCGAAGAAAGTGTAAAGAAAAGTTCACCAAAAGCGATATAAAACATCAATTAAAAATGCACGATGTCACACTCATTGGAGGTGGAGTTGACGAAGCACCAATGGCATACAAAAACATTAAAAAAGTAATGAATAATCAGCAAGAATTGGTAGAAGTCTTAGGCACATTTACGCCAAAAATTGTGAGAATGGATAAGTAGTAATATACGTTTTGTCATGCTTAACTTGGTTCAGTATCTCATAAATAGCATTTGGGCGTTACCTTAAAAGGTCAGGCTTTACGCTATATCTTTTTATTGTCATTCCTGCGTAGGCAGGAATCTCACAAAAAGGATGTCGCCTCAAATGCGAAGCATTCACGAGTTCCTTATTAATGAAATAAAGAGATACGAGTAATCCTTAACGCAAGACTATTCATAAGTTAAATTAAAATGAAAACAAAAAATATAAACCAAGCTCAATCCGAATTCCTTCCCTTTGGGAAGGCTAGGATGGGCTTCAGAACAATACAAATCACCTCAGGAAGAGGTCCAATAGAGTGTTGTTGGGTTGTTGCGCAAGTTTTAAAATTTATTATTGAAGAGTTGAAAGAAAGAAAAATTTCATATCAAATTCTTCAAAGGGAAAAAGGGTTAGAAAACGGAACGTTACAATCCGCAACCATTCGATTACAAGGAAACGAATTAGATACTTTTTTAAACAGTTGGTTAGGAACAATTCAGTGGATAGGAAAATCTACTTTCAGAACCTTTCATAAGCGTAAAAACTGGTTTATTGGTGTGTTTGAGATTAACGCTTCAGAAGAATTATCTCTAAACGAAAAAGAGATAAAGTTTCAGGCAACCAGAAGTTCTGGTCCCGGCGGACAACACGTCAACAAAGTGAGTTCGGCAATACGAGCTACACATATAAAAACAGGATTGCAAGTGTTGGTAATGGATAGCAGGTCTCAACACCAAAACAAGAAAATAGCAATACAACGATTGCAAGAAAAAGTATTAGAATTCAATACTGAACAATTAAAAACAGCAGTTCAAAACCAATGGGAAAACCATCTCAATTTACAGAGAGGCAATCCAATAAAAGTGTTTAAAGGTTCTGATTTTAAAGTTCAGAAATTGAATAAGAGTTATAAGTCTAAACGACAACAATTAAAAAACGAATTAAACAAACAACAATGGGATTAACAATAGCAGACAGCTACTATTTAAAAGCTAAAGGAGCAATTTTTGGATGGTTTAGCGATTGGAATGAAGCGTGTGAATCATTAAACTATGCACTCTCATATGACGAAAATCATTGTCCTTCGTTATACTTGCTTGGCAAAATTTGTGCTGAATATATATATGATTACGATAAAGCATTTGAGTGTTTTGATAAAGTAATTGCGTTAGATCAAGACTATGTAGAGGTTTATACTTTATACATTAAATATCTTATATGGGCAGACGAAAATGAGCGCGCTGAGAAATTAATTGATTTTGCGTTTACAATTAAAGGTGTTGATACTGCAAAACTTAATTGGCTATCCTCGTACATAAATGAAAAACGAGGCGATTACAAAAAGAGCCTAAAACATCTAAAAACAGCTAAAAAATCAATTTATAATGATCATTATTATGACTTTATGATTGATGAAGAAAAACGAATAAAAAAGAAGATTGATTTAGATAAACCTAAGAAAAAGAAGAAGTCTTCTAAAAAGGACAAAGCGAAAAACAAAAAGAAAAGTAAATAATCGTTATTCCTGTGGAAACAGGAATCTAAAAAATTATAAAATGAGTTATATAATGGTAGATATAGAATCCGATGGGCCAATTCCAGGAGATTTTTCAATGGTTTCATTCGGAGCTTTTGTCGTAGATGAGAAATTAGATAGAACCTTTTACGGAAAGCTTAAGCCAATTTCAGATAATTGGAATCCAGAAGCTTTACTGGTATCAGGGCATTCTAGAGAAGACACAATACATTTTTCTGATCCCAAAGAGGTGATGTTAGACTTTAAGAATTGGATACATCAAAATTCAAAAGGAAGACCAATTTTTATAAGTGATAATAATGGTTTCGATTGGATGTTTATATTTTGGTACTTTCATCATTTTATTGGTGAAAACCCATTCGGACATTCTTCAAGACGATTATCAGACCTTTTTTGCGGAATGCAAAAAGACACTTTTGCAAAATGGAAACATTTAAGAAAAACAGCACATACACATAATCCTATAGATGATGCAATGGGTAACGCTGAAGTGTTATTACTTATGAAAAATGAGATGAATTTAAAAATCAGTTTAAAATAGTTTTACTACGTAAAATCAATGCGTATGAATATTTAATATTTGTATAACAAAATTAAAATCAGATATTTGCAACACATTTAATACAAAATGAATACAAAACAGATACATAAACAACCGATGTCGCGCTTTAATGAATGTGGCGATTATAGATGGGCAGTCATTTTACTGAGTACCATTAGAGGACGTTTTGTATCTATTTTTAGAAGTTGAATATGATTTAATTACTATTAAAACTATAATATGAAGCGTCCAACCTAAAAGTTGGGCGTTTTTTTTTGAATAAAACCAAATTTTGAAGCGCTTTTAAGTGAATTAACAATTGAAAGTAAAGAGTCATCTGAAATAATTTGGATGTAAAGCATAATTTTTTTGAAAATAATTTGAAAAGATAAAACCATAACATAAAGGACTAAAAAACAGTGAAGCAATTGGGAGACAGACTATTGTAAACATGTGGTAAATCTGTAGAAATACGGACAGGAATGCTATTGCTTAAAAACAACATAACTACTTGAAAATCAGTAAAATAAAATAAAATTTTTCTTGTGTAATTAAAAAATGTGTTTCATATTTGCACCGAAGAAATTTTAATGCTGAATTTATTTCAGTAACAAAAAAACAAATGACAAAATTTTTACAACATACAATTCAATTTAATCTCTATTCGCGTTTACCGAAATATATGGTCGCGATAAGTAATGATGAGAGATTTATAAAATACACTAGGAAGGTTATGGGTACATAAGTTTATGCATTCATATAAATATAAAGAGAGCGCCTTCCGTAAAACGAGGCGCTTTTTTTATGATGTGTATTAAAATGATAAAAATTGACTCGTGGCTCAGTAGGTTAGAGCAAGGCCCTTTTAAGGTCGAGGTCGTGGGTTCGATTCCCACCGGGTCAACAAAACTAAGAGGATAACGATGGATAGTTTACTGGCTTTGGAAGTCAGAGGTTGCAGGTTCGAAATGCCATGCATTCATGAGCTCTTATTTATGACAATAAGAATGAAGCGAACTAATCCTGTTAGTGAAAATCTGGGAATATAACAATTGGCTAGTTTACTGGCTTTGGAAGTCAGAGGTTGTAGGTTCGAGTCCTGCTTCCCAGACTAAATTAATAATTGGAGAGTAGACAAATATTGGTTTGTTGTGCTTACCTGCTAAGTAAGTCTGCTTAATGGCAGTAAGAGTTCGATTCTCTTACTCTCCGCAATAATTATGGGGATGTAGTTTAACAAGCTAAAACAGTGGTTTTGCATACCACAGAACAGAGTGCAAGTCTCTGCATGCTCCACAAATGATAGTGTAGCTCAATGGAAGAGCGTGGATCTGTTAAGTCCTTGGTTGTAGGTTCGAATCCTATCGCTATCTCTAGCAAGACAAGGTGACTGAATGGTTAAAGGCGGCAGATTGCAAACCTGTTTTTTATGAGTTCAAATCTCATCCTTGTCTCAAAATTTGGAAGTATTGAGCAATTGGTTGGCTCGCTAGACTGTAAATCTGGTCCCGAAAGGGCTTGTAGGTTCGAGTCCTACTACTTCCACAATAAGCATTTATGGTGTAATGGATAGCACTAAAGATTTCTAATCTTTCAGTCTAGGTTCGAATCCTGGTAGATGTACAATTTGGTTCATTGGGGTAATGGCTATCCTTCCCGACTGTCTCTCGGGAGAAACGAGTTCGATTCTCGTATGAACCGCAATAAGCTCTATTAGCATAGTGGTTAGTGCAGACGGCTTTCTACCGGACGACAAGGGTTCGATTCCCTTATAGAGTGCAAATTGAGGCATAGCTCAGTGGAAGAGCATCACGCTTACATCGTGAGAGTCATAGGTTCGATCCCTATTGCCTCAACATAATGAGATATAGCTTAACAGGTAGAGCACCGCTCTCATAAGGCGGTTTGTTTAGGTTCGAGTCCTAATATCTCAACTCATACCCGTATGATGAAATTGGTAAACAGATCAGACTTAAAATCTGAGGTGCAGATATGCGCTTGTAGGTTCGAATCCTACTACGGGTACAATAAACAGAGATGATGTAACGGGAAAACATGCCTGACTTAGAATCAGGTTTCTGTGGGTTCGAATCCCACTCTCTGTACAATTAGGTTTATAGTGTAATGGATAGCATGCAAGGTTTCGACCCTTGTGGTATAGGTTCGAGTCCTATTAAACCTGCAATATTAACCCATGATGTAAATGGTGAGCATACAGGAATTTGACTCCTGAGGTATAGGTTCAAGTCCTATTGGGTTATCAGACTCTGACAAAGCTTAATTGGTAAAGTGCAAATCTGATACGTTTGCGGATAAAGAGCCTGTACTGAGTGCAGTCGAAGTATTCAAGTCCTTTTGTCAGAACCAAATATGGTGTCTATAGTGTAATGGCTCGCATGGAAGATTGTGACTCTTCAGGATCAAGTTCGAATCTTGATAGATACCCAAAGGAATAGTGGTGTAGAAGGTCTGCACGTTGGTTTGAAGCGCCAAAGGTACTCGTTCGATTCGAGTCTGTTCCACTAATTAATTGTTTAACTAAAAAATGAAGTAATCATGAAGCTAACACAGCAAAAATGGAGAAACATGAGTGGTAAAGTGTTTGAAGGTTCTATCATCAAACTTGTAAAGGATGCCATAGTAAGAGAACAAAAGGCTGGACATCGCTTAAAAATTTGTGTTGGTTCAGATTCTCAAGCCTATCAAGATCACATTGCATACGCAACAGTGGTAGTTGTATTGCGTGAAGGAAAAGGTGGTTTTATGTTCATTAGAAACCTTAAAGGTAATACTAAGATCGGGATTAAGGAACGAATGCTTAAAGAAGTGACAATGTCTGTTGAGGTAGCATATGCATTATGCAATATGTTAGAAACTTTTGATGTAGAGTTAGAGGTGCATGCTGATATTAATACTGATCCTAAATTTCAATCTAATGTGGCTTTAAAAGATGCTATGGGATATATCCTAGGAATGGGATTTGTGTTTAAAGCAAAACCACATGCATTCGCAAGTTCATCTTGTGCAGATAAAATGGTGTGAACATTCTTCACTTAAGAATAGAGTCCTATGCTTTAATAATGGTTTATGCTGGGTTCTAGTTAGGCTAGAACCTAGCAGAAACTAAAAGTGAGTAAAAGAAATAATCACTACGCAAATACATTGCGTAATACTATAAAACATTTGCATAGTAATTAAAAAAGTCTTTGGAATCAGACTTTTAAGGTAGCGCTCTGCCAGACATAGAAGCTGGCAGAGCTTAATATAAAAACGTTCTTTAACATAAAATGGTCCAGTAGCTCAGAGGATAGAGCGCCTATTTACTTTTCGCTAATTGGCATAAAAAAGTTCCTCTATTCGGCTCATAACCGGGAGGTCGCGGGTTCGAATCCCGCCTGGACCACTAAATACGGATTCAGTAGCTCAGTAAGTTAGAGCACCAGGATTTTTACCTTTCGCCATATAACAGCACTTAAGGTTCCTATAAAATTGGCTCTGGAGGTCGTGGGTGCAAATCCTACCTGAATCCCAAAATATTACTGACACAGAAAGTTCCTATAAAACATTCATTTACAGAACGTACTTTCCGTCAGTATTAGACAACAGACGTTCCTATAAAGCTGGTTCAAGTCCGGCGCCCGAAAGGGTCTTTTGGTTTGTAATTACGTCTCGTCTAAAAAGACAAAAAGAGTTCCTATTAGTGCCGTTAGGCGCAGACTTTGAATCTGATATTACTCTTCGTTTTTATAAAATAATAGGTAAAAGGTGTTCCTATTTCATTAATTGATTATTAAAACTATACACCTCACTTGTTTAAATTTTAATATTATGAATACATTAAAATTGTTTAACGCTGTTACGGCAAAACCATCAAATAATAAACCATACATCTCAGATGAAGGCTATATTATTGCACCAAATGCACTTTGGGCAAAAGATAAAATTATTGCTTTTTTAAAAGCAGAAAAACTAAATGGAAACGATCTTAATAAGACGTTCCATAAGTCATGGAGTAAAATCAAAAACAGTTCTAGGTACCAATTGTATGTAGATCAAATTGAGCATTACGTATCTACTTATGGAAGTAATTTTCAAGAAGACATCTACATTCCTGATGAAACTCTAAATATTCCAGATTTGAAGCTTAATTACAAAGTGATTAATGCTTATTCAAAAGAGGTAATGACACAGAAATGCATGGCATTATTACAATCTGGTATAGCTTTAAAAGAAGATACTATAGATACTTTATTAACGGTATTATTGGATGAATTGGGTTATACATTTTCAGGAAAAGAAAAGATTAAAAACAAAGAAGCTACCGTAAAATTAGCTGAGTTTTATAATGTTTATCCTGATAATCCCGTTGAATTTTTTAGATATGTCATCTATAGAGCAACAGGTTCAACTTTGTTAATTAAAAATGATGCACTGATTGAGTTGATTAAAAACAGTAATTATAACCCAGCACAAGCTTTTAATAGTTTTGGGTTAGAAAAATTAGCTGAAATCTTTAATCGTTACAAGCCTTTGTTTTTAGCTTTTAAAAATAGAGCGCCTAAAACCATTAATAAGATTAGTAAGTTGTCTAAAACCTATCATAAGCCTCTAGTATCAAATCCCTTAAACGATGTAACAAATACATTATTAACGGATAAAGATGTACATTGGTTAGATAACGCAACACCATTTGCTTTATTTAAGGCTTTATCTGCATGTTATACAAGAGCTCAGGGACAAGACGCTTTTTTATATCGCATTAGAAATGGAAAATCTTGGGCTACATCAGAAGGTGTTTCGTCTGTTGGTAGATCAAATATTTTGGCTAATCTTTTAAAGAGAAACAAAGCGGTTAAGTCTAAGAAAACAGTAATAGAGAATCCTTTGTATAAGAAAAACTATAATTTCTTATTAAGTTATTTGAAACAGCGTTTTGATTTGTCTGGTAAACGATTGTTTTTTCCTGAGGATATAACTTATGCTTTACCAACGTCAGAAAAAATGTATGTTGGTAATATTCCAACAGGTACACGTTTTTATGGTAAAAAGTTAGCTGTTGGAGTGTATTGGGAAGATGCTTGGGGAGCTAGAGATTTGGATTTATCTGGTTTAAATATTGCTGGAAAAATTGGTTGGAATGCCACTTATAATCAGCAAAAAGGAAGCTTGATGTACTCTGGTGATATCACGTCTGCACCAAACGGAGCTGTAGAATATCTGTATGCTAACAAAGGTTTAAATGTACCTACCTTAGTTCAGAACAATGTGTATTCTGGTACGAGTGATTGCGGTTATAAAATTGTAATTGGTAAAGGAAGCTCTGTTTCAAAAGATTATATGATGAATCCAAACAAAGTATTCGCAGATATTAAATGTGAGTCTGTGCAGAAGCAGACCATTTTAGGGATGTTAATTCCTAAAAATAACGAGCAATGTTTTGTTTTACTAAATTTTGGAGCAGGACATTCTAGAGTTTCTAGTAACTCAGAAGTCTCAACAATCGCAACTAGAGCCTTGTACCAACAATGGAATAATGCTTTAGCTTTTGATGATTTAGTAAGAAGTCTTGGCGCTGAGATTACTGATTATAAAGATGAAGCGGACTTTGATTTTTCGTTAGAGAATCTAGAGAAAGATAGTTTCATAAAGCTATTTAATTAATACTAACCTGCAAGCATTTTATGTGTTTGCAGGTTTTTTGATTTAAGAAATGACAAATTATTATGATTTTATCCTGAGTTTTTTATGAATTTTTAATCGTAACTTTGACTCGTTCCAAATAAGAAAAAGTATGTTAGAAAATTTCTGGTTTAATGTTAAGTATGGTATCAATCATGTTCTAGATCCTAATGGCTATGATCATGTTTTGTTTTTAATGGTTTTGGCTGTGCCTTATATTTTTAAAGATTGGAAACGTGTTTTAATATTGGTTTCAATGTTTACGTTAGGTCACACACTTTCATTAGTTTTAGCCGCTTATGGTGTTGTGACAATTAACGGAAAATTAGTAGAGTTTTTAATACCAGTTACTATACTAATTGCTGCTGTTTACAACATATTTACAGCTGGAAAAAAAGAGCGAAATGGATTAGGAATTCTATTTGCAACGACCTTGTTTTTTGGGCTTGTTCATGGATTTGGTTTTGCAAGAGAATTTAAAATGTTTGCAGGACTTGCCGAAAACAAATTAGAACTTCTCATAGAGTTTGCCCTAGGTATTGAAATAGCGCAAGTTATTATTGTATTTGTGGTGTTGTTTTTAGGTTTCTTAATGCAGACAGTGTTCAGATTTTCGCGTCGAGATTGGGTGATGGTGTTATCTTCAATAGTTGTTGGTCTAGTTATTCCAATGATACTAGAAAGTGACTTGTTAAAGCAATAGCAAAAAGTTTGGTAAAATTTTAACTAAGGCTGCAATGCCAATGCAATTCAATCAGATTATCTTCGTTAAATACTCATAGTCTAACAATTATAAATGTCTAAAGAAAAACAGTTACGGTACGATAAAGCTTACTTAAGAATTGCCCAAGAATGGGGAAAACTATCGCATTGCAAACGTAAGCAAGTAGGAGCAATAATTGTGAAAGATCGCATGATTATTTCAGATGGTTATAATGGTACGCCAACAGGTTTTGAAAATTGCTGTGAAGATGATGAAGGTTATACCAAATGGTATGTGTTGCATGCCGAGGCAAACGCCATTTTAAAGGTAGCATCTTCTACACAATCTTGTAAAGGAGCAACCTTATATGTCACTTTGTCACCTTGTACAGAATGTAGTAAATTGATTCATCAATCTGGTATTGTAAGAGTTGTTTATGTTACAGCGTATAAAGATGATTCTGGTTTACGATTTTTAGAAAAGGCAGGTGTAGAAATAGAACAAATAGAAGATCTCGATGCCTAAATATGGCTAAAACAAAAAATAAATATTTACCACTCATTATAGGTACAGCGATTGCTGCCGGTGTTATGATTGGTGGAAAATTAAGTTTTAGAGATACTTCAGATAACCTCTTCACTACAAATAGTAAAAAAGACAAACTCAATAGACTCATTGATTATATCGACTATGAATATGTTGAAGATGTCAATACAGACAGCATAGTTGATGTTACAGTAAATGGAATTCTTAATAATCTAGATCCGCATTCTACCTATATTCCAAAAGAAGACTTAGAACGTGTCACTGAAAACATGAAAGGGGATTTCGTGGGTATAGGTGTTAATTTTTACACGTACAAAGACACTTTGGTTGTGGTTAAGCCAACCGAAGGAGGACCAAGTGAAAAAGCGGGCATAATGAGTGGTGATCGCATATTATTAGCGGATGGAGATACCATTTATGGACCAAACATTTCTACTGATTATATTTCTACTAAACTTAAAGGTGATAAAAACACATGGGTTAAGCTTACAGTATTTAGAAAAGGAGAAGATGAATTGTTAGAGTTTGATATAAAGCGCAAAAGTATTCCCATTAAAAGTGTGGAGTCTTCATATATGTTAACTGATGAATTGGGTTTCATAAAAATGAATCGTTTTGCTGAGTCTAGTTATATAGAATTTAAAAATGCTTTAGATGATTTAAAAGCTCAGGGAGCTAAAAAGTTGGCTCTAGACTTAAGAGATAATCCTGGTGGATTTTTAGGTATTGCAGAGCAAATTGTAGATGAGTTTTTGGAAAAAGATAAGCTAATACTTTTTACAAGAGATAAGAAAGGACAAGAAGAACGTACTTATGCAACACGAAGAGGTGATTTTGAAGACGGCGAGGTTTATATTCTACTCAATGAGAATTCTGCATCGGCGAGCGAAGTTATTGCCGGAGCTTTACAAGATAATGATAAAGGAGTTATTGTTGGGCGTCGTTCTTATGGAAAAGGACTAGTACAAAGAGAAATGGCATTAGGTGATGGTAGTGCTGTAAGATTAACTGTGTCTAGATATTACACACCAACCGGAAGATCTATTCAAAGACCGTATACCAATGGTGACAACAGTTCTTATTTTAATGACTATTATAAACGTCGCAGAACAGGAGAATTGTCAGATGAAGAAAATATTGAGGTCGACGATTCTTTAAAGTTTGTGACACCTAAAGGAAAAATAGTTTATGGTGGTGGTGGTATTATTCCGGATATATTTGTGCCATTAGATAGATCATTTGATAATGAGATACTCAATTATTTACGAAGAAGAGGTCACTTTGGGTATTTTGTTTTTGAAGAACTCGATAAAAACAGAGAAATTTATAAGCATGTTAGTAAGTATGATTTTATAAACAACTTTGAAGTTAGTGATGATATCTTTGTAAGATTTCAGTCTTTTGTGAATCAACGAGAAAGAACAAATATATCTTTCGTTGCATACCATAATGAGATAAAGCAACTTATAAAAGCAACCTTGGCAAGGCAATTATTTGATGACAATGCGTTTTTTGAGATCCTAAATAAGGACGATATTATGGTGCAAGAGATTATCTTTTTAAGCACTGAGCAGCCAACCTTTAAACAATAGAGTTGCCTATTGGCGTTTCTTACTCAGTGTTTCAATCTTTTTAGAAAGTCTTAAAATTTGCAACAATAAAATAGCGCACAATCCTGCAACAATTGTAATTACAGCAGTCAAACTTTCACCCTCAAAAAGTGCTTCCATATTTAACTTTGTGGCGTTAAAAATAATGAGTGCAGCGGCTATTATACTTAGTATCCAAATAAATATTTTCATAACATCAGTTTAAAAAGAGTGCTTTAATATTACTCGCGAATAACTTTACAGCGATTGCTAGCAAAATTACACCAAAAACTTTTCTTATAATGTTAATTCCGTTCGGGCCGATAATGCGTTCAATCTTTGAGGATGTTTTTAAGACAATGTAAATAAAAACAACATTTAGAATTACTGCTACAATTATGTTTTCCGTATGCTCAAATTCTGCACGTAATGATAGTAAAGTAGTCAAACTACCTGGACCGGCAATTAAGGGAAATGCTAAAGGAAATACAGAAGCTGTTATAGCGTTACTTTCTTCTTGTTTGTATAGCGTAATTCCTAAAATCATTTCTAATGCTATAAAAAATAAAATAAAAGCACCTGCAACCGCAAATGAATTGACATCAATTCCGATTAGATTCAGCAAACTTTTACCAACAAATAAGAAAACAATCATAATAACCCCAGCAATAATAGATGCTTTCTCACTTTGAATATGTCCTACCTTTTTACGTAAATCAATTATGATAGGAATATTACCAATAATGTCAATTACGGCAAATAGTACCATAAAAGCTGTTATGATTTCTTTAATATTAAATTGCATTTTGAAATCCATTTAAAAATTCGCCGCAAAGGTCTGATATAATTGCGAATATTCAATATTAATTTACAGTAAACTTTATTTATTTTTGTCTCATGTTTCAGTTAGGAAAGACGATAGTTTCAGAGGATATTATTGAAAAGGACTTTGTATGTAATTTATCTGCGTGCAAAGGTGCTTGCTGTGTTGATGGTGATGCAGGTGCGCCTTTAGATGAAGAAGAGGTTAAAATTTTGGATGATATTTATCCTAAAGTAAAACCATTCTTAAGAAAAGAAGGCATTGAAGTGATTGAAGCGCAAGGCACTTCTGTAAAAACAGTATTTGGTGATTTAGAGACACCATTGGTTAACGGTGCTGAATGTGCATATGTGATTTTTGATGAAAAAAATACTGCACTTTGTGCTATTGAAGAAGCTTATAATCAGGGTGAAATTGATTGGAAAAAGCCTGTTTCATGTCATCTATACCCAATAAGAGTAAAAGATTATTCAGAATTTTCAGGTGTCAGTTATGATCGATGGGAAATCTGTGATGATGCCTGCGCTTTGGGGAAAGAACTTCAAGTTCCAATTTACAAATTTGTAAAGGAAGCGCTTATCCGTAAGTTTGGCAAAGACTGGTATGCAGAGCTAGAAAAGGTTGCAGAACAAAACTTCAATAAATAGTCTAAATAGGAATACTTAAGGTCACTTTTGTTCCCGTTGGTGAATTACTTTCATACAGATCGTCAATTTTTAAGATATACGAATTAGCAAATGCTTTAGAGAAATTTGCTAACCTAGCCTTTGTAATATCAATACCTACAGATTTTCGATTTAGTTTTTTATTTCTATTAATTATTTTAGATGCAATTCTGCCAATGCCATTATCAATAATTTCTACATTGATGTAGTCTTCTGAGTTTTTTGATACGTTGAGGTTGATTTTTTTATCATTTGGTTTAGAGGATAAACCATGCCATAAGGCATTTTCTAAGAATGGCTGAAGTATTAAAGATGGCACTTTTGTAGTGCCAATATTAATGCCTTTCTCTACACGTATATTAAAATCAATTTCATTGTCAAAACGAATATTTTCAATATTCATGTAAAGTTTCATCGTTTCTAGTTCATCTTCTAATGTTGTTTCTTTTTCTTTCGAAGCAATTAAGATTTTCCTGATTAATTTAGAGAACTTATTGAGATAATAAACCGCATGTTCCTTTTCATTATTTATAATATATAACTTAATTGAGTTTAGCGAGTTAAAAATAAAATGCGGATTCATTTGACTTCTTAACATCGCTTGTTCTAAAGTTAAAATTTTCTTTTCTTGATTTAGAGTTCTGTTTCTATTAAATATTAATAAGCTCACACCAACGACAAGAAGTATTAACAAGGAAAACCAAAAGAGTTTTTTGTTTAGTGCAAGTCTATTTAGTAAGGCTTCATTGAGCTCTTTTTCTGCTTTTATTTGTTCTGATTTATATTGATTTTCGAATTCAACTACAATGTCATTGACATATTGAAGATTATTCTCTGTTAAGATGGTATTTTCAATATCTACACATGCTTTGTAGTGATCTAAGGCTGCTTCAAAATTCCCTTTTTCTTGATAAATCTGAGAAAGGAGTTTGTTTGAAGAAGCGATAGAGCCTTTGAGCTTATAATCAGAAGATATCTCAAGTGCTTTTTTTAAATTTAATTCTGCACTCTTATTTCGGTTTAAACCCATTTCTAATTTACCGAGATTTACATAAGAAGTTGCAAGATGAAACTTATCATTTAGTTTAATTGCTTTAGTCAAAGCATCTTTAACAATTGGCTCAGCCAATTCATATCGCTTTTGTTTTAAATATACTGACCCTATACTATTATAACATATCATTCGTCCAATATCAGAATCCATAGTGTTGTTATACTCAAGAGATTTATCATAGTTTTCTAGTGCCGCTTCATATTCACCTTTACCCTCATAAGCATAACCAATATTGTTGTAATTTATAGCTAAGCCCAAAATATTCTCAATACTCTTTTCTATTTCTAGTGACTTTTTAAAATGTTCTAATGCAACATCATATTGTTTTAAAGCCATGTAGATATTACCTATACTATTTTGTGAAACAGCAATGGAAACAGAAATATTAGATTTTGAGTCTTTAGGTAAGGTTTCCTTAAGTCTATAGGCGATTGATAATGCTTGACTATGGCAGTCTAATGCAGGTTTTATGATGTTCATACGTCGGTAGGCTACACCTAACATATTCAAGCAAATAACTTTTTGTTCTGCATTTTCAGCTTCTTCAGCATATGTAATAGCTTCCTTATGTAGTTTAATCGCTTGGTCATAATTAGAAATATTACGATTGATAACACCTAAGGTATTTAAAGCATAACTTGTTAATAAAGGATAATCGTTTTCTTTAGATAATTCAGCAGCATGCTTAAATTTTAGACTATCGCGTTTAAAATATTTAAGTAGAGAATCGATACCAATATAATTATCGCGTTTATCCTCAATAATCATGTTTAAAGCTGTGTCAAAATCAATCCTTTTTTTCTGGGCGCTTAAGATATTATTGGTGAATAAAAAAACCAATACAAGGATTAAGAATGACCTACACATTATTTTTTGTTTAAACATATTTTACTGTTAGAGTTTTTCGAGAAAGTCAGATTTTCTTTGACGAGCCACAGGAATTTTATGATTGCTATCCATAACTACATAACCTTCATTTTTAATAAATTCTTTAATCTTATTGAGGTTTATAATGAAAGAATTATGAATCCTAAAGAAGTAATGGTCAGGTAAAATAGTATTAACCTCTTTCAATTTTTTAGTTAATACAATTTTCCTCTGATCTTGAAGGTGTAATGTACTATAATTACCGTCAGATTCTACATATATAATATCATCAACATCAAGAAATAGTAATTTGCCATCAGTATTTACAGTGATTCGTTTTTTGTCAAATTTGGTATTAAAGTCTGCAAGTATGCGTTCAAACTTGTCTGCATTAATAAATCGTTCATTGTGCTTTTTTACTTTTTCTATGGTGTGTTTTAAATCATCAGAATCTATAGGTTTTAACAAGTAGTCTATAGCTTCGTGTTTTAAGGCTTTTATGGCATACTCATCGTATGCAGTGGTGATTACAATTGCGAAATCTGTGTAGTCCAATTGTTCTAAAAACTGGAAACCTCCGATTGTAGGCATCTGAACATCAAGGAATAAGCAATCAGGTGTGTTATTTTTAAGATACTTTAAAGCTTTACTGGGTTCGGTAAAACTTTCAGATACTTCAATTTCATTGCTAAAATTACTTAATTCCCATACAAGGCTTTGTATTGATTTAGGTTCATCGTCTAAAATTACGGCTTTTAACATGCTAGATTCAGTTGTATTTAAGGTAAATATAGAGATTAAGTTTGATAAAAAGTAAAATTAAAGATATAATTATAAACTGTAACTTGTTTAAAATCAGTAATGTATAGCCCTAATTCCAATTATACATTTTTTACTGCCATTTATACATCAAAAGCGTTAAGAAGAAGAGATATTAAGCATCTTTAAACTAATAAAAGCGAACCTAAGAATTCTAGGGTGAAAATAAGGGTTTACTCATTAGGTTAGTACATACAAATTTTATAAAGCTAAGATTACGGTTAGATCTAGTTTTAGAGTATGATTAAAATATAGAAAAACGGTTTCCTAATAATGGTTTTTCGTCGCTTTTGTTAGTTATTAGAATAAAAGAGTGTCTGAAGAGGCGCTCTTTTTTTATGTATTACTGTCATTACAGACGTTGTTTAGTTTATTAATAAAAACGGCTATTGAGCGGTCATTTAATATGACAAAACCTACACAGAATTCTTTCTAAAATAACTTTGTAAGGCGTTGATAAGCAGACTTTAGCGTGGGTTGTCTCTAAGAATTATGATTGTTTCGTTTTATCCGTATTTGTTAAAAACTTGTTGACAATGTTTGTAAAATAATCTTTCATTTTTTGAGACATTTTTAAATCTTTGTCAGTCCCGGAACATATTAAAAATGTGTTTTTAAGTAACTATAAAAAAGAAAGAAGATGTCTCAAGCAGTTGAACCAATTTTAGCAGAAAATAAAGATCGATTTGTAATATTTCCAATTCAGCATCATGATATATGGGAATGGTATAAGAAATCTGAAGCTAGTTTTTGGACTGCAGAAGAGATTGATTTGCATCAAGACTTAACGGATTGGACACAAAAGTTAACTGATGACGAGCGTTACTTTATAAAACATATTTTAGCCTTTTTTGCCGCAAGTGATGGAATCGTAAATGAAAATTTAGCTGAGAATTTTGTAAATGAAGTACAATATAGCGAGGCTAAGTTTTTCTACGGATTCCAGATTATGATGGAGAATATCCATAGTGAAACCTACTCATTACTTATTGACACTTATGTTAAGGATGAAGTTGAAAAGGATAAGTTGTTTAAGGCAATTGAAAACTTTCCAGCAATTAAGAGAAAAGCAGATTGGGCACTCAAGTGGATTGAGTCCCCAAGTTTTGCTGAACGTCTAATTGCCTTTGCAGCGGTTGAAGGTATCTTTTTCTCTGGTGCTTTTTGTTCTATCTTTTGGTTAAAGAAAAGAGGATTAATGCCAGGATTAACGTTTTCAAATGAGCTTATTTCTAGAGATGAAGGAGTGCATTGTGATTTTGCTGTGCATTTACATAATCATCATTTAATTAATAAAGTTCCTAAAGAGCGCATTCGTGAGATTATTGTAGATGCACTTAATATTGAAAGAGAATTTGTGACAGAATCATTACCTGTGAGCCTTATAGGTATGAATTCTAAGCTAATGACTCAATATTTAGAGTTTGTAACAGACAGACTTCTTGGTGAGCTTGGTTGTGAAAAAGAGTATGGAGTATCGAATCCATTCGATTTCATGGATATGATATCACTTCAAGGAAAAACTAACTTCTTTGAAAAACGTGTATCAGAATACCAAAAGGCAGGTGTCCTTAATAAAGAGGAGGAAAAAGATAAATTTTCTTTTGACGCAGATTTCTAGTCATTAGAATATTTGAGCATTCAAATTAATGCTTAGTAAGTTCTACTAAGCATAGCATTAAAGACATATTCTGTTTCCGCTTATAGCAGAAATAGTCCATTAAAATTAATTAATCAAGATAAGTAAGTGTTGTATTTTCAGTACTTGCCATTAACTAACTTTTTCTGAATTGGTGTATTCAGAATACTAAAAACTAATTGACATATGTATGTAGTAAAAAGAGACGGGCATAAGGAGCCTATGATGTTCGATAAGATTACAGCTCGTGTAAGGAAGCTGTGCTATGGATTAAACGAACTTGTAGATCCAGTAAAAGTTGCCATGCGAGTTATTGAAGGACTTTATGATGGCGTAACAACCAGCGAACTAGATAATTTAGCTGCTGAGATTGCGGCTACGATGACCACAACACATCCTGATTATGCCAAACTTGCCGCTCGAATCTCTGTATCTAACCTACATAAAAACACCAAAAAATCTTTCAGTGAAGTAATGGAAGATTTATATACATATGTCAATCCTAGAACCGGAAAAAAAGCACCGTTATTATCTGATGAGGTTTATAATGTTATTCAAGAAAATAAAGAGCGTTTAGATTCGACGATTATTTATAATCGCGATTTTGGTTATGATTATTTTGGTTTTAAAACGCTTGAGCGTTCTTATCTTTTAAAGTTAAATGGCAAGATTGCTGAGCGTCCACAACATATGTTAATGCGTGTGTCAGTTGGTATTCATTTAAATGATTTAGATGCGGCTATTGAGACGTACGAGTTGATGTCTAAAAAATATTTTACACACGCTACACCAACACTTTTTAATTCTGGTACACCAAAACCACAAATGTCTTCATGTTTTTTGTTAACAATGAAAGACGATAGTATAGATGGTATTTATGATACTTTAAAGCAGACAGCAAAAATTTCGCAATCTGCTGGTGGTATAGGTTTATCTATTCATAACATTAGAGCAACTGGTAGCTATATTGCTGGTACTAATGGTACATCTAATGGTATAGTTCCTATGCTTAGAGTATTTAATGATACAGCGCGTTATGTAGATCAAGGAGGTGGAAAGCGTAAAGGAAGTTTTGCCATTTATCTTGAAACTTGGCATGCTGATATTTTTGATTTCTTGGATTTAAAGAAAAACCACGGAAAAGAAGAGATGCGTGCAAGAGATTTATTCTATGCGATGTGGATTTCAGACTTGTTCATGAAACGTGTACAAGAAGATGGTGAGTGGACTTTAATGTGTCCTAACGAATGTCCTGGATTGGCTGATACACATAGTGAAGAATTTGAGGCTTTATATACAAAGTATGAGGCGGAGGGCAAAGGGCGCAAGACGATTAAGGCAAGAGAGCTATGGGAGAAAATTTTAGAATCTCAGATAGAAACAGGTACGCCTTACATGTTATATAAAGATGCAGCTAACCGTAAGTCTAATCAGAAGAATTTAGGTACGATTAAGTCCTCTAATTTATGTACCGAAATCTTAGAGTATACATCACCAGATGAAGTAGCTGTTTGTAATTTAGCATCGATAGCTTTACCAATGTTTGTAAAAAATGGGGAATTTGACCATAAAGAATTATTCCGCATCACAAAACGTGTTACAAAGAATTTAAATAGAGTAATAGACAGAAATTATTATCCAGTAATTGAAGCCGAAAATTCTAATATGCGCCACAGACCAATTGGTTTAGGTGTGCAAGGTTTGGCAGATACGTTTATTAAATTACGTATGCCATTTACAAGTGATGAAGCAAAGGCGTTAAACCAAGAAATTTTTGAAACCCTTTATTTTGCTGCAGTAACAGCTTCAATGGAAGAAGCAAAGGTTGACGGACCATACCAGAGCTATGAAGGTTCACCAATGAGCCAAGGAGAATTTCAACATAATCTTTGGAATATTAATGATGAGGATTTAAGTGGACGATGGGATTGGGCAAAACTTCGAAAGCAAGTTGAAAAACATGGTGTACGTAACTCATTGTTAGTGGCGCCAATGCCAACAGCATCGACATCTCAAATTTTAGGGAATAATGAGTGTTTTGAGCCTTACACATCCAATATTTATACAAGACGTGTACTTTCAGGTGAGTTTATTGTAGTTAATAAGCACTTACTTGAAGATTTGGTAGAGCTTGGTCTTTGGAATGAATCGGTGAAGCAAGATATTATGAGAGCTAATGGTTCTATTCAGAATATAGATGTTATTCCACAAGACATAAAAGAGCTCTACAAAACAGTGTGGGAGTTAAGTATGAAAGATATTATAGACATGTCTCGTCAAAGAGGCTATTTTATAGATCAGTCGCAATCGCTTAATTTATTCATGGAAGGTGCTACAATGGCTAAATTAACATCTATGCATTTTTATGCTTGGAAGAGTGGCTTAAAAACAGGAATGTATTACTTACGTACTAAGAGTGCCGTTGATGCTATTAAGTTTACATTAACTAACAAGAAGAAAGAAGAGCCTGTTGCAGAAGCTGTTCAAGTAACTCAAGATACCACAATTGCTGATCAACAAGCAAAGGCAGCAAAGACAGCAGCCAAGTTTACTCAAGAAACTACGGAAGTAGAACCTATGTCACCAGAAGAAATGAAGGCTTTAATTGCACAAGCAAAAGCATCAGAAGGTGATGATTGTTTAATGTGTGGTTCTTAATAATTCCAGCAGAGGAAAGAACTTCAGTTTAAGTGTTATCAAAGCATCTCATCATTGAGATGCTTTTTTTATGATTTAAAAAGATCGTCATAAGGTGTTGGTATTTATGAAGGAAGTTTATATTTGAGTTTTAAATGTTATAATTTATGAATAGAAATAAGCATGTGTCTCAAGATGTTTTAGCAACAAAAGGGTTACGATTTGCAAATTTTATTATTGACTATATTGCTATAATCGCATTTTCTACGGTTATCGGAATTGTAATCGGTATCATTTCTGGATTAGTTGGAAGTTTTGCTTTTTTGGACTTTTTAGAAAGTAATGTTATTGTAGAATATCTTTTTGGCTATTTAATTTGGCTTGTGTATTATTTATCTTTTGAATTCTTTTTAAAAGGTCGATCTATAGGTAAGTGGATTACCAAGACGAAAGTTGTTACACATGACGGTTTAGAACCTAGTTTTGAAACTATTTTAGTGAGATCCTTATGCAGGTTCATACCTTTTGAACAATTTTCTTTTCTAGGTACAGATGGAAAAGGATGGCACGATTCTATATCCAAAACTTATGTTGTTGAAGTCAAGAAATTTGAAGAAAAGATTGAAACAGAATTTGAATTAGATCAAATTGGGAAATTACCAGAATAGACTGAATTCTGATACAATAAAAAAAGCCTTAGACATAATACTAAGGCTTTTTTATGAGATAATATTAAAATATCTTACTTGTCGCCATTTGGCTGAGCAGGTTCAACTGAACTGTCATGAGAATGGTAGTATTCTTCAAGCAAATTCATCATTGCAGTCAATAAATCTTTAGTCTCTAGTAATAAACTGAAATATAAGGTAGTATTTTTAGGACTAGACTCTTCGTTTCTGGTACGCTCAACCTGCTTCTGAATTTTAGCTTTCACCAATTCAAAAGTTTGAGGTTTATTTTCAATGACTGCTCCTATTTTTTCAAAAGAATGAGATTCAAAAGCTTCTTGAGTACTCATAAAAAGTGCTTCAAGATGATTATCTAAATCTTTAAGCTCTTTAATCTGACTAAATTTTAACTTCTTATGATTGTTATTAACGTGTTTATGACTGACCTTAGAGATATATTCTAAAGATTGGGTCATGTCTTGTAAATGACTTAATATATTAATGTAGAAAGTACTTGCAGACTCACTTGCTCCATCCAGATTTCTGATAAAATAAAAGAGGTTGTCCTTAAGGCCATCAATTTCGTCAGATAACTTATCAACTTGAGTTCTATTTTTTTTAAGCAATTTTAAATCTTGAACGGCCAAGCCGTTTATTGCTGAAGAATAAATTTTATTTCCGCGTTTTACAACAGTAGCAATATTAAGAGCACTTTCATAGATTACACCTTGAGTAGAGCTACTCTCGGCGCGTTCTAATCGATCTTCTTCTTTCATAATTTTAGAACTCTTTCTGTGCGAAAGATAGTTTCTTGCTATAAGGAGTATTGCTACAATAAAAAGTCCAACTAAGGCATATCCTTTGCCATAAAACAGAATATAAGCCATGATTGCTGCAGCAACAAATGCACTGAATGCCGTAAAAAACCATCCACCAATAACATTGAGTACACCAGCAACTCTGTAAACAGCACTTTCACTTCCCCAAGCTCTATCCGCTAAAGATGTACCCATTGCAACCATAAAAGTAACATAGGTAGTAGATAATGGTAGCTTCATAGAGGTCGCTATAGAAATAAGTACACTTGCGACCATAAGATTTACCGATGCTCTGATCAAATCAAACGCTGGTTTATCTTTTGATTTCACTACGGAAGTAGGTTGTACAAATCTAAAGTTTGACCAGGCAATAAAAGACTCTGGTAATATACGAGTCATGCTTTCGTTGAGTCCAATAGTTAACCTAACAATATTTCTAGACAAATAATTAGGTTCAAAACGCTCTTTAACTTCATCTTGACGCGATAAGTCTACAGAGGTTTTAACTACGGCTTTTGCCTTACTAGAAAACCAAAGCGTAAGCACCATGATAAGACCTGCAATCAAAAGTAATAGCGGTTCTGTTTGTACTGGTTCACCTAGAGCTGTCATGACGTAATTTGATGGTTGTACTCCACTAATTGACCAAGCCTCATAAGAGTTGTATGCAGCAATAGGAACACCTATAAAGTTTACTAGATCATTACCGGCAAAGGCAACAGCTAAAGCAAATGTTCCGATGATAATAATGATCGTGTATATTTTGGCATTGAAAAGTTTAACAGCTAAATAAGAGATAAGCGTGAATACAACAAAACTACCTTCAATAAAATATACGGGATGATTATTTAAAAAATCTAAAATGTAATCAGGAACAAAAGTTGCATTCTTTAAACCCTTTACAATAATAAAATACATAATTGATGTTACTGCGAAACCGCTAAATATAGCACTGTACCAAACTGGTTTTTCCTCAAACTTAAAAGATAGTAGTAAACGAGATATATACTGTATGATAGCACCAATAGTAAAGGCTACAACAACTGAAAGTAATATGCCTAGTATAATCTCAATAGCTTTTTCGTTATTGATATAGTTGCCTAAGTCTATAATAGACTGAGAGTCGTCCGCATATATCTTAATAAGTGATACAGCGACTGATGCACCAAGTAATTCAAAAACGATAGAAACTGTTGTGGAAGTTGGTAGACCTAGTGTATTAAAAAAATCTAGGAGTAGTATATCTGTGAGCATTACAGCCATAAAAATGACCATAATTTCGTCAAACATAAACTCTCCAGGATTAAAAATACCTTTACGAGCAACTTCCATCATTCCGCTAGATGTTAGTGCACCTACAGCTACACCAATACTAGCAACAATCATAATGGTTTTAAAAGAAACAGCCTTTGAGCCTATAGCCGAATTCAAGAAATTTACGGCATCATTACTTACTCCAACTACTAAATCTGCTATTGCAAGAAATGCCAATGCAGCTAGCATATAGATATAAATGTTCTCCATTTAAAGCATTATAAAATTGGTCACAAATTTCATCTTTTAATTTGAACGTAATGTTACTAAAATGTTATGTTCTAAATGTAAATAGAAAATTGAGTAAAAGTCAAAAGTGCACTTTTGTTACTATTTAGGTATAAGAGCTTTAATGTTAATTAAATAAAATTATTTAACATACTGAAAATCAAGTAAAAACAAGCTAAATGTTAAATAAATGTTACGTAAAAGTTGCGGTAAAGTAAAAAAAATGTTATGTTTGTAATGTAATTATTAATTAAAGTAGGAATAAAATGAAAAAGGTATTAGTATTTTTAATGGTATTAGGTGTAAGTTTTACTTATGCACAAGATAAACAACAACCTAAATTAGAGAAGAAAGGTAAATTAACTTATGCGACGTATTATCATGATAATGGTGAAATTAGTCAAACAGGAACTTTTAATGCAGATGGTAAGGTGCACGGTGAATGGAAAAGTTACGACCTTAATGGAAACAAGACAGCCTTAGGAAATTATGACAATGGTGTTAAGGTAGGTAAATGGTTCTTTTGGCAAGGTGAGTCTTTAAAAGAAGTTGATTATATCGATTCTAGAATTGTGAGTGTTAATCTTTGGGAAGGAAAAACGAAGTTAGCTATTTCTAACTAAAGACATTCTACAGATAAAAAATAAAAAAGGCTTTCTGATTTCAGAAAGCCTTTTACTATTTATAATAGTGGGTATTATTAAAATTTAAACGTGTATCCTAAAGAGAACTCTCTAAAAGGTTGTCTTAATGAGAAAATCTGGTTGCTAGTTCCAAATGAAGTAAATTCACTTAAACGCTCAGCAGCTAGAATGTTACTCACTTTAATGTCAATTGAAGAGCGCTTATCTTCTCCGAAAGATTTATTAAGTGTAAAGTTTAAACTATTAAACGGTTGCGTATATACATCTGGTACCTCACGAATACCTACAACTTCTAAAGTTTCACCTTGTACATTAAAGAATAAGCCTGTTCTTAATCCTATATCTGTATTATCATAGTTTAATCCAAGATTAATTAGGTAAGGAGCTTGTCCTTGTAAATCTCTTTTTCTATCAATGGTTTCGCCATCTCTAGCAGAAGCAACTCTACCTGCAAATTCATCGTCAGACATTGTTAATTCAGATTTAATCACAGAGAAGTTAGCTGTAAGTTTAAGATTATTTAATCCTTCAGAGATAAATCCTAATCGTTGTCTTGCTTCAAACTCAGCACCATAAACTACAGCGTTACCAAGATTACCTACGGTTAACTGTGTAGGTGCAGATAAAAAGAAGGTTTGTTCAATAGGATCTGTAAAGTCTTTGTAAAAACCACTTATTGCAAACATCTGTCCACCTTCTTCCCCGAAAAATTCATATCTAACATCAAAGTTGTTTACATATGTAGGAACTAAATCTAAGTTACCAATGAATAGTCTACTTGTAATTGGATCAAAAATCTGTGCAACAGAAGCTTCTTTAAATGAAGGCCTTGCTGTTGTGCGAGAATAGGATGCTCTAATGTTCGACTTATCGTTAACTGCGTAAATCAAATTCGCAGATGGGAAGAAATCAAACTCATCTAAGATTAACTCTCTATCAAAAACGTTTTCTGCATCTTGACCCGTGTAGAAAGAGCTGAATTTCTCAGTTCTAATACCTACAACAGTTTTTAATTTCTCTAAAATATTAAATTCAGTTGAAAAGTAAGTTGCAGCAATATGTTGTTCACCTTCATATGCATCTTGCGGGTTAAAGTTATCCGTAAATACAACAAATGTTCCCGCATCTGTTTCAGGTGTCCAGATATTATCGGTATTTAATAAATTATTGGCATTACCATCAGCGATGAAAGACTGATCACCTCTAATATTGAATGTAAAATCATCAATACTGAAGTCTCTGAATTTATAAGTGTAAGCACCACCAAATTTAATTTTAGCCGAACGACCAAAAATATCTACTCCTTTGTCAAAGTCAGCTTTCCCGGCCCAAGACTCTTCAATTAAGTGTCTCCATAATTGTATAGGTAAAGTTGACGCAGATGGACTCAAGAATGAAGTACCATCATCAGCTTGCTGAAAAGGTGTAATTCTATGACCTTTATCCATTACCTTAGAAAAGGTAGGAGATAATTTCCATTCAAAATTGAAAGGCTTATCCTCATTAATACTATTTAATCTGTGTTTACCAGAAATTAATAAGTTCGTAATAGAACGCTCAGTATAGGTGATAGAATTCTTCGTTAATGGCTCTAAACCACCACCAGTACCATCTTGCGAAATCGTTTGGTTAAAGAAACCTGCTGTAGATTCTCCATTTTGAATGTGTAATAAGTTAACTCTAAACTTAGAGGTGTCAGTTTTATAAGCCAAACCTAACATACCGTTTAGAATCACATTATTAATACCTTCAGAACCTCTTGAGTCTAAAGTAGCAATCATATCATTTTGCGAAGTATCTTGAGGATTCTTAATAAATGCCCCATCCAATCTATTCTCATAAAAAGTTGTATTATTTTTATAAGAGAAAGATGCCTGATACCCTAATTTATCATCACCAACATCATACTGGTTACCTAAAGTAAAACCAAAGTCAAAATTCATTCCACTGCGTTCTTGTTTCGCAGCGAGCTCTTTTGAGAATCTATCAGTAAGTGTTGTTAAGGTAGTTGTATTTACACCATTTCCAATTATGCCCTCTTCAAATTGGTATCTGTTCACAGGTACATTACGAGTACCATCATCATAACCGAAGATATCAGTATCACTTCCTTCAGATGTTAAATAGTTGTCATTGAAGTGCATATCAGGATTGTAACCAGTACCTAATGAAATAGAATATTCTCCCTTTGAAGGGAAATCTTTAGTCACAATATCAACAATACCACCAGTAAAATCTGCAGGATATTCAGCCGATGCTGATTTTAATACAATTACGTTCTCTAAAATATTCGTTGGAAATAAATCCATCTGAATTGTATTACGATCGGGATCTAAACCTGGAATATCAATCCCATTTAAAATAGACTTAGTATAACGATCACCTAAACCACGTACATACACATACTTACCACCTTGAATAGAAACACCAGGCACAGACTTTACAGCAGTCGCAACATTACTTGCACCAGTACTTTTTATGGCCTGTGAAGACAATCCGTCTAATACAACAGTTGATTTTTTCTGTAAGTTTAATACAGCACTTTCTGTGTTTTTACGAGTAGTAGTAGTAATTACAACTTCATCTAAAGAGTTAGATGCCATTACAACATCTAAAGTAAATACTTCTCCATCCTTTATAACAACATCAGAAATTTCTTGTGTAGTATAGCCTACAAAAGAAAATACGATTGTATAAGTACCTTCTTCTAACTCAAGTTCGTACTTTCCATCAAAATCAGATGTTACACCTGTTGTAGTACCTTTTACAAGGACATTAGCAAATGCAAGAGGCTCATTAAATTCGCCGTCTATTACTGTACCTGCTACTTTACCTTGAGAAAAGGAAAACAATACTGATAGAAAGAAAACAAAAGTTAATACTTTTTGTATATTTTTCATATAAAGTTTTATGTAACCCACCACTTACCTAGTAAGTAGGTGGGTTTAATTATTTTGTAAGTAGTATTTATTCTTAGAATCCTAAGCCACCCTCAACATTAGAGTATGTCCAGCTTAGTTCAGAAGTAGTTGCTCCAACAGTTTGAGCACCTTCTGTTACAGCAGTCGCAGTAGAACCGAAACCTGTTACCATTACATTTTCAGCTTTGTTAACAAAGATACTTGTAACGTCAGTAACACCAGCAGGTAAAGCGATTTCCCAAGCACCAAAAGTTAATAAACCATTATTGTAGTTTGTAGCAACACCATCGTTGTCTAACTCAACATCTGAAGAATCTTTAAAACCAAAAGCATATACGTTTTCAGTAAAACCTTGTGCATTACTTCTGTAGTCAGCGTACTCACCATTTGCAGTAACAGTGTTTCCTATGATAGTTGCATTACGTAAAGTAAATTCACCAGCACCTGTACCTTCAGGACCATCAATTTCGAATGCGTGGTCAGAAATATCACCTAACACTACAACAGCATTATCGATAATCCCTGAGTATGCTTGGTCAATGTCTATAGCGTCGTCACCTTGAGCCCATACTAATAAGTTAGAAGCATTACAAGTACCACCAAAGAATTCAATACCGTCATCAACGTTTGCAACTACCTCGATATTGTCAATGATTGTACCTTCACCAACACCACCTAAAGTAAGACCATTGATTTCGTTACCTTCACCAATTAAAGCACCACCATGACGGATAGAGATATATCTCATACTACCTGAACTATCCATAGCGTTTGTACCACCATAAAGTCCAAAAGTATCATCCGCAGGAATTCCTTCAATTTGAGCCTCTACGATATCACCTGAAAAAGAACAAGGAGCATTTCCTAATACGATTAATCCACCCCAAAGGCCTCTATCATCTTGGTCTAAGTTTGTACCAGCACTTTGGCCACAAGAAATATTATCTTGAGTAGATGTAAAAATAATTGGCTCATCAGCAGTACCATTAGCGTTTAATGTACCACCTCTAGCTACAATAAGAGCAGAAGCTAAAGAACCTGTACCAGCAGCACCTTTGATGATAGTACCAGGATTAATTGTTAATGTTGCACCTGCAGGAACAACAACTTTTTGGTTTAATTGATAGATGTTATCATTTGTCCATACAGTACCGTCAGCAACTTCACCAGTTACAGCTACAGTAGGACAGTCATCTCCACCACCAGGATTTTCATTAATAATTGTAGTTGTTGAAGAAGTCTCTACAATTAATGGAGCGTCATCATCTTTAAAACATCCAGTAAATACTAGGGAAGAAGCTACCAATGCGATTAAAAGTAATTTTTTCATTTTTAGTTTAATTTTAATAATACAATTTTTAGTTTTTATTGTGCTGCAAAGAAACTGCGATTCTCGGTTGATGAGGTTAATCAATAATTAAAGATTTGTAATCAAAAAGTTAGTGTAGCGTTAGCTGAGTGTTAATTGAAATAAGATTAACGAAACAATTAATTAACATTAGGAAATGGGATTTCTTACTAAGATTTTTCTAATCAATTAATTGCCAAATTATCTATCTTGCATTGCATAAAGTATTACTATGACCTGGGAACAATTATTATCCTTAAAGCGCTTCGGCGATACCAATAAAAGACTAAGAAAAGAGCAAGATGAAACCCGTTTAGGCTTTGATTCAGATTATGACCGTATCATTTTTTCATCAGAATTTAGAAGCTTACAAGATAAAACTCAGGTGGTGCCTTTGTCTAAAACAGATTTTGTGCATACAAGACTTACGCATAGTTTAGAAGTAAGTGTTGTCGGAAGATCTTTAGGGCGACAAGTAGGTAAGTTAGTTTTAGAGAAGCATCCACACTTAGCAAATATGCATGGTTACAAAATGAACGACTTCGGTACCATTGTTGCAGCCGCTGCTCTAGCTCATGATATTGGGAATCCACCTTTTGGGCATTCAGGTGAAAAAGCTATAGGTGCCTATTTTAAAAACGGAAAAGGACAACAATTTAAAAGTCAACTTACAGATAAAGAATATCAAGATTTATGTGATTTTGAAGGTAATGCTAATGGTTTTAAAATCCTCACAGAAAGTAGAGAAGGACGTTCTGGTGGATTACGGTTAAGTTATGCCACACTTGGTGCCTTCATGAAGTATCCAAAAGAGTCTCTTCCCAAAAAACCTACTACGCATATTGCAGATAAGAAGTATGGCTTTTTTCAAAGTGAAAAGGAAATATTTGTTGATATTGCTAATGAACTTGGTTTGGAAAGAAGACATAAAGATCATTTAAGTTTTCAAAGGCATCCATTAACTTATTTGGTTGAAGCTGCAGATGATATCTGTTACACAATTATAGATTTTGAAGATGGTATTAATCTTGGACTTATAGATGAAGAATATGCGTTGGAATATCTAATTAATTTGGTAAGAGATAAGATTATAACTAAAAATTATAACACTTTACAAACCAAGCAAGATCGAGTGAGTTATTTAAGGGCTTTAGCTATAGGCACCTTAATTGATGAAGCAGCAACCCTTTTTATGGCGCATGAAGAAGCTATACTATCAGGTGAATTTAAAACAGCCTTATTAGATGTAAGTCAGTACAAAGCTCAAATCGCTGATATAATAAATCTCAGTATAAAAAATGTGTATCGTTCAGATGAGGTTATCAGCAAAGAGATAGCGGGTTACGAAATTTTAAATCAATTATTGACTTCTTATTGTGAAGTGGCAAAGCGTCATTTTGAAGATGATTTAACGAGCTATGATAAACTACTTCTTAGCCAACTTCCAAAAACCGTAGAATTATCAAAAGAATCTATATACAAGAGTCTTTTAAATATTTGTCTATTCATCTCTAAGTTGTCAGATACTAATGCCATGAAGATGCATCTAACGTTAAAAGGACATATTTAATAATGCATTTCGTCGAAAAAATTTGCGTTTTATCCGAATAGGTTATAATTTTACCAATAGCCCCTAAAATCTATTTATGAAACGCAACTCTCTCGGAGGACTTGTAGCCTTTATGGTTATCCTCACAGGCCTTTTAGTTATTGATGATTTAACTAGCTCTCAACAAAAGCCAATAATCTCAGATAATATTCAGTTAGATAATAATGAAAAGTCAACTGATCTAGCCACGCTAGATGTTGTGGAAGACGAGTAATTCTTTGATTTTTTGTTGAATTGACTGAGCGTCTATTTTTTGATTTTTCCTTAATTCGGACACTTGTCCATGCTCAATGAATGCATCGTCTATACCTAAGATTTCAATCTTTTGTGTATAATTGTTTTTATTCGCAAAGGCTAATACCGAGCTACCTAAACCACCATTAATGGTTCCGTCTTCTATGGTTATTATTGCTTTATGCTTGCTGAAAGCCTCGTGAAGTAGATCAGTATCTAGAGGCTTGAGAAATCTCATATCATAATGTGAAACATTATGATCGCTAATGGCTTCGCTCACAGCATTAGCCGTCGTGCCAATAGATAGAATTGCAATATCTTCACCACTTTTTAAGATTTCACCTTTTCCAATGGCAATGTTTTCGTATGACACTTTCCAATTAATGAGATGACCTTTACCTCTTGGATAACGAATCGCAATGGGGAAATCGATACCTAACTGTACTGTATACATCATATGTCTCAGCTCAATGGCATCTCTTGGTGCAAAAATGACCAAATTTGGAATACAATTAAGATAAGCCAAGTCGAAAACACCATGATGGGTTGCACCATCTTCACCAACTAAACCAGCTCTATCTAAACAAAATATAACCGGTAAGTTTTGTAAAGCGACATCATGAATAACTTGATCATAAGCACGTTGTAAAAACGTTGAATAAATATTACAAAAAGGTATATAGCCTTGTGTTGCCATACCAGCGGCCAAAGTCACGGCATGTTGTTCTGCTATACCAACATCAAAGGCGCGTTCTGGAATTTCTTCCATCATATATTTTAATGAACTACCAGTTGGCATTGCAGGAGTAATACCAATAAGTTTTTTGTTTTCTCTAGCGAGTTCTACAATGGTTTCACCAAATACATCCTGATATTTTGGTGGTTCAATATTTGAAGTTTTAGGAATTAATTCACCTGTACTAGCATCAAATTTTCCAGGTGCATGGTACTTAACTTGGTTTTCTTCAGCTTGCTTTAAGCCTTTCCCTTTAGTTGTAATGACATGTAAAAACTTCGGACCTTTTATTGTTTTGAGACGCTCTAATTCTGAGATTAATGCCTCAAAATCGTGTCCATCAATTGGGCCTGAATAATTGAAATTTAAGGCTTCAAAAATATTATCTTGTTTTTGAGTACCCTTTTTTACATTAGTAAGGTATTGCTTTAAAGCACCAACGCTTGGGTCAATGCCAATGGCGTTATCATTTAGAATAACTAAGAGGTTAGCATCAGTAACGCCAGCGTGGTTTAAACCTTCAAAAGCCATACCGCTAGCAATAGATGCGTCGCCAATAACAGCAATATGATGTTTGTCTTCACCACTAAGTTGAGAAGCAATAGCCATTCCTAAAGCAGCAGATATTGAGGTTGAAGAATGACCTACACCAAACGTATCATAAATGCTTTCATCTCTCTTAGGGAATCCACTAATACCATTAAGTTGTCTATTGGTATGAAAATTATCTTTTCTTCCTGTCAGTATTTTGTGACCATAAGCTTGGTGGCCTACATCCCAAATTAATAAATCTTCTGGTGTATTAAACACATAATGCAAGGCAATAGTCAATTCTATAACGCCAAGGCTTGCACCTAAATGACCTTCTTTAGTCGCAACTATATTGATGATAAATTCACGCAGTTCTTTTGCAAGTTGTGGTAGCTCATCAGTTTTTAATCGACGTAAGTCTGTAGGAATATTTATGTCTTTCAGGAGTACTTTTTGCACAATGCAAAAATACTAGATTTTATTGGCCTTTTATTAAAAAATTCTATACCCGAGTATTAGTGATAAAGATGATAAGTCACTTTGAGCCGTAGCACCAGTTTTAGTGATGTTTTTTCCTGTATAATACCTTAGTTCAAAACTGGTTTTTTTACCATTATTAAAACCTAATCCAAACATGAAATTTTGAGCTGAAGTAATATCACCTTCGGCAAAATTATCAATTTGAATAGTTGAGTTATTAATCAGATCAAAAACAAATCCTGTATTAAGAAATAATTTATCTTTTGAATTTAAGAAAAAATTATATCTAAGCCCAACAGGAATTTCAAGTGATCTGTAATTTATATTTAACTGACTAGAAGATTCTATGTTTTCACCTTTAAACGATACTAAAGTTGGTTCTACTATTATGGCCCACTTATTATTGTTAAATGGCAATATGAATTCTGCTTCAAGACCAATTCTAAGGGAAAATTTACTGTCAAAATTAATACTCGAATTACCTTGGCCATTAGGCTGAATTTTTAAGGTCGAATAATTTATTCCAGGTCTAATATTAATTTTAATAATTTCATTTTTTGTTGTGAATATTTTATAGTCTGAATTGAATAATTCGTTGTATTTGCTGAACAATTCAATCAACTCTTTTTTCCTATATTCTAAATCTTGAAAATTTTGGGTAACAAATTCCTTATGTGTTAAATTGTTTTTCAATTCTAGTCTAAATCTCTTATTTTCAAGTATTTTGTTTTCTTTGTTGATATACTTTTTATAAATAAGTGGTTTAATTTCGATATCATCGATAGAATAGAAAAACTTTGTACTATTGCTGTCAGTGAAACTAAAAAGTTTTGCCTTTCCTTCAATAAGTACTTTTAAAAAAACAGTAGTATCAATATATTCAGGTTCTTTGTTCGTTGAAAGTTTAGAGGTGTTAAAATTAGATTTATCAACTTTGACTTTGGCTCTAATAAATTTAAATTCATTGTAAACACCAAATTCTAAGATTTCATTTAATGAATGGACGTATGTTTCAGAATTCTCAATTTTTTTATATTTAAAGTCTGATGGGTTTTTCAACCAATTTAAGTCTTTGATGAAACACTCAGTTTTAATATTATTGGATGTAATGAAGTATCCTTTTTTAAATGAAGTTTGAGTAAAGCAAAAATTGCTTAGCAAAAGTAATACAAAGAGTATGTTTTTAGTCATGGTTGAAATTCAATATATGCGCGAAGTTACTAAATTGGTAAATAAAAATACAAGTAAAATCCTACAAAATGATAAATTCATATGACGATACTTACTTTATGCGCAAAGCACTTGAAGAAGCAGAAATTGCGTATGAAAAAGGCGAAATTCCCGTTGGTGCTGTAATTGTTGTTGAAGATAGAATTATTGCAAGAGCTCACAATCTAACTGAGTTACTTAATGATGTTACTGCGCATGCAGAAATGCAAGCCATCACAGCTGCAGCAAATTTTTTGGGTGGAAAGTATCTTAACAAGTGTACCATGTATGTTACTTTAGAACCTTGTCAAATGTGTGCAGGTGCATTGTATTGGACACAAATGGATAAACTTGTTTATGGTGCTTCAGATGAAAAGCGTGGGTTTATTAATATGGGTACAGCGCTTCACCCTAAAACAAAAGTTATCGGTGGAATTTTAGCTGATGAGTCATCTCAACTTATGAAACGTTTTTTTATTGAAAAGCGAAATCTCAATTAAACCTTTTAAAATGAATAAAATATTTACCTTATCTGTTCTATTATTTGTGCTTAATTGTAAATCAACATCCAATTCAAATCAAATGAAAAGTATAATTGATGAGATGCTTATAGATAAAGGAAATTTATATGGTGCAGGTGCTGAAGGAATAACGAAGCAAAATCTTATTATTTCTAATGCTAATCATTGGAAAACATTGATTCAAAAATTAGATAGAGTAAATAAGGTCTCTGATGGTTTTTCTCAAAAAGAAATTGATTTCGAAAAGTATAATGTCCTTGCAGTCTTTGACGAAGTAAAAAATACAGGTGGACATAGCATTGCGCTGGAAATTTCTGAAAACACAGAGCATACAATCGTAAATGTGAGCTTTAATTCACCTCAAGGTATGGCTACAACTGTAATATCACAGCCATATATTATTGTTAAGATTGAGAAAAGTGAATTTCAATTGTTTTTAAATAAAAAACGCCCAACCATTGGTTGAGCGTTGAAACTGTAACATAATGTATATCTTAAAGGATGCTTATGTTTGTTGCAACCATCCCTTTTCTTCCTTCTGCTTCTGTGTACTCTACATTATCTCCTTCACGAAGTTCTAAACCATTAAGGTTAGATACGTGTACGAAGATGTCCTTTCCTGTTTCTTCGTTTGTAATGAATCCAAATCCTTTTGAATCATTAAAAAATTTAACTGTTCCAGTCATTATAAATAAATAAAAATTAAAGTGCAAAGGTAGTGTATTAACTAACGCCAAGTGTTAATAAATCGTTTAATTTAAAGAAGTTGAAAATTAAGGGATTATTAGTATTTCTTTTCCTTTTGGTTTTGGCGCATTTTGTCTAGGTTTTCCTTTGTGAGCATATAATCATTGACATCCTTATCTTTCCAGCGATAGTAAGAAAACAAAGGAAAAACTACCAAGAATAGGCCAAGAACACCAAATCCAACTAGTTTTTTTGAGTATTCAACCTCTAAAATAAATCCAGAAGCGATACTTGCTAAGGACGCTATAAAGGCAATAAATGTTATGGTTTGAATAGTTTTCATAGTTTTTTATGTCAAATCGAGCGCCTAACACAAAATGTATTTATGACGTAAAATTAATCAATTCTCTACGATAAGCTGTTAAGAGTTTAGATTTTGAGACGAATCCATAATATTTCTTGTTTCTGATTACTGGAAGGTTCCAAGCGCCAGACTGCTGAAATTTTGCCATTACCTTTTCCATTGAATCTTCTTCATAATAAATAACTTCGGGTGGTTTTTGCATAAACGTTTCAACAGTAGTAGAGTTATACAAGCTTTGGTCAAACATCACTGAACGGATATTGTCTAAAAGTATAATGCCCATAAAGTTGTTGTCTATATCAGTAACCGGAAATAGGTTTCTATTAGATTTTGCAACACCATTTTTTAGCATGTCACCAAGTGACATTTCGGGATGTAGTTGCACAAAGTTCTGTTCAATTACTGAATCTAACTTCATTAAAGTCAAGACATTTTTATCTTTATTTTGTGTGAGTATGGTACCTTTTTCTAGAAGTTCTTTAGTGTAGATGGTGTGATCTAATCCGTTTTTGTTAATAATAAAAGACATAGATGCCGTAATCATCAATGGTACAAATAGTTGGTAGCCACCTGTAATTTCTGCAATCAAGAATATAGCAGTTAACGGAGCGTGAAGTACACCAGCGATAAGACCTGCCATACCAACAAGTGTAAAGTTGGCCTCAGACACATTAAAGCCTAAGCCACAATTATTAATAACTTTAGCAACAACATTGCCAAGTGCACTTCCCATAACTAACGACGGAATAATGATTCCACCGGTTCCGCCAGCAGCAAAAGTTGTGGTCATGGCAATGGCTTTAAAAATGGTAATGCCAAAAAGAAGCGCTATGACAATCCATATATTATCTAGATATTCGTTTAATGGTGTGTTGCCTAGTGCGTCAATATCATTACCAAGCATGAGGTTATTTATAAACCCAAAACCTTCACCATAAAGCGGTGGAATAAAAAAGAGCATAACACCAATGGCAATTCCTCCAACGATTAGTTTTTTACGAGCAGACTTAAATCTATTGAAAAAGGATGTAATAGCGAAGTAGATCTTGGTAAAATAGATGGAAGCGAAACCTGTTCCTATACCTAAGGTGATATAAAATAAGGTGTCTTTAATAGCAAACTTATCTGTGACATGAAAATCAAAAAGTACACTATCACCTAAGAAAAAATATGATGTAATTACTGATGATACTGAGGCGATAAGTAATGGCAGTAATGATGCAAAAGTAAGGTCTAAACTAAATACTTCTACTGCAAAGATGATTGCCGCAATTGGTGATTTAAAAATGGATGCAATTGCACCAGAAGCCGCATACGCAATTAAGAGACTTCTTGTTTTTCTGTCTATATGAAGTAATCTTCCAAGATTAGAGCTGGCTGCCGAAGCTGATAATATTGCAGGTCCTAAAAGTCCTACGGAACCACCAAAACCAACAGTTAATGGTGCGGTGATAAGTGGAAAGTAAATGGATTTTTTATTTAGAATACCATCTTTTTTAGATAAAGAATATAATATGGTTGGTATAGCATGATCACCATATTTTTTGGAGATATACTTTACAAATAGATACACTAAGAAAAGACCAATAATCGGAAGAATAAAGTAGATGCTATTTTCTGATAAAATGATACCTTTTTCAAAAACGGCTTCTATAGCAAAAGTGATGTTCTTTACAAAAACAGAAATTAAGCCGGCGAGCAACCCAACAATCAAACTCAATAAAAATAGAAAGTTCTTTTCAGAGATATGTTTGTACCTCCAAATCAGAATTCGTCTAAAAAAGTTTGCTTTAGTTGGCATCGTTTAAAACTAACAAAAAATCCTGCAATGCGCAGGATTTAATAGTTATGATTGAATATTCAATTTTAAATTAAGCTCTGTGAGTTGTTCTTCATCAATTGGTGCTGGAGCATCTATCATGACATCTCTACCAGAATTGTTTTTCGGGAATGCTATAAAATCTCTAATGGTTTCTTGTCCGCCTAAAATCGCCACTAATCTATCTAGACCAAATGCTAAACCTCCATGTGGTGGTGCACCATATTGAAACGCATCCATTAAGAATCCGAACTGCGCTTTTGCTTCTTCTTCAGTAAATCCTAAGTAATCAAACATTAATGCTTGGGTTGCTTTATCATGTATTCTTATAGAACCACCACCAATTTCATTACCGTTAAGTACTAGATCGTATGCGTTTGCCTTTACAGCACCTGGATCTGTTTTTAATAATTCTATTTGACCTGGTTTTGGTGAGGTAAATGGATGATGCATTGCGTGATAGCGCTCTGTATCTTCATCCCATTCTAACAACGGAAAATCTAAAACCCAAAGTGGAGCAAATTCGTCTGGCTTACGTAAACCTAAACGTTCTGCTAATTCCATACGTAAAGCACTTAATTGTGCTCTAACTTTATTGGTATCTCCTGAAAGTACACAGATTAAATCTCCTGCTTTTGCTCCTGTGACTTCAGCCCATTTTGCTAAATCGTCTTGGTCGTAGAATTTATCTACTGAAGATTTAAAACTTCCATCTTCATTGCATCTACAATACACCATTCCTAAAGCACCAATTTGAGGACGCTTAACCCAATCAATTAATTTATCAATCTCTTTTCTTGTGTAACTATTTCCGCCAGGAACAGCAATACCAACCACTAATTCTGCTGAATTAAATACCTTAAAATCTTTATGCTGTGCAACTTCGTTAAGTTCACCAAATTCCATCCCAAATCTGATGTCCGGTTTGTCGTTTCCATATAAACGCATGGCTTCGTCATAAAGCATTCTTGGGAATTTTTCAACCTCAACACCATTAATTTCTTTTAATAAGTGACGTGTTAACCCTTCAAAAGCATTTAAAATGTCTTCTTGCTCAATAAACGCCATTTCGCAGTCTATTTGCGTAAACTCTGGCTGTCTGTCTGCACGTAAATCTTCGTCTCTAAAACACTTCACAATTTGGAAGTATTTATCCATGCCACCAACCATTAACAATTGTTTGAAGGTTTGAGGCGATTGTGGTAATGCGTAAAATTGACCTTCGTTCATACGAGAAGGTACTACAAAGTCACGCGCACCTTCTGGTGTTGACTTAATCAAATAAGGTGTTTCAACTTCAACAAAACCATCTTTAGATAAGTAGTTTCTAACCTCTTGAGTAACTTTATGCCTAAAAATTAAACTGTCTTTTACAGGATTACGTCTAATATCTAAGTAACGATATTTCATACGTAATTCTTCTCCTCCATCTGTATCATCTTCAATTGTAAATGGTGGTAATAGCGCTTCGTTTAAAACGGTTAATTCTGATACTAAAATTTCAATATCACCTGTTGGAATATTTGGATTTTTAGAAGCACGTTCTTGTACTTTACCTGTAACCTGAATCACAAACTCACGTCCTAACTTTTGAGCTTGTTCCATCATGTCCTTAGAAGTCTGCTCTTCATCAAAATAAAGTTGTGTAATACCATAGCGATCTCTAAGATCTAAGTATATCATAAACCCTTTATCTCTTACTCCTTGCACCCAACCTGCAAGTGTTACTTCTGTGTTGGTATGTGATGCTCTTAATTCACCACAATTATGACTTCTATACATAATAAAATTTTAGAGCTGCAAATTTAATCAACTTAAAGGATAAAAAAATAAAAAGCCTCAACAATTGTTGAGGCTCATCGCTATTAATCACTCTATATAAGTATATAAAGTTTACTATTTATCTAATGCTAATCTTACGTTTTCGTCAATGGCAATATTTTCCTCTACATCTTCAGCAACTAAAGCTACTCTTTGACTGTACAAACGCATTTTTAATCTTGTTGTAAGATAAAATAAAATTGGTACAACTATAAGTGTTAAGAATGTCGCAATGAAAAGTCCATAAATTACTGTCCATGCTAAAGGTCCCCAGAAGATAACATTATCTCCACCTACATATATATTAGGGTCAAACTCACTAAATAGTGTAAAGAAGTTAATATTTAAACCAGTGGCCAAAGGAATTAATCCTAAAATGGTTGTAATTGCTGTTAATAATACAGGTCTTAGACGAGCTTTTCCACCTTTAATAATGGCTTCTAGTAAGTCTTCCTTTAGAAGGTAAGCAGTATCATCTAGATTTTGCTCAACCTTTTTCCTATCAATAAGTAGTTGCGTGTAGTCTAATAACACTACACCATTATTTACAACAATACCAGCAAGTGAAATGATTCCCATCATAGTCATCATAATTACGAATGCTGAACCCGTAATAATTAATCCACCAAATACCCCAATAAGACTTAAGAATATCGCAAGCATAATGATTGCTGGTTTTGACACCGAGTTGAATTGGAAAATAAGTAAAAAGAAGATTAAACCTAAGCCAGCAAGGAATGCCAAAGACAAGAAATTCATCTGTTTATTTTGTTCCTCAATTTGACCAGTGTAATCTACTGAAACGCTAGTTGGTTGCTCTTCAAAATCTTTCATTACATCTTGTACTTGAGATACAATAGCGCCAGCATCTGTATAACCAGGTGCTAATGCAGAGTAAAGTGTAACAATACGTTTGGTATTTCTGTGCTTTATAGCGCTAAACCCAGAGGTATTAGTTTGTGATGCCACTGCAGATACAGGAATTTCCTTTACCTGACCAGAAGCCATATCTCTAAAGGTTATTTTCTGATTAAAAATGGCATTTTTATCATATCTGTTTTCTTCATTGAATCTTACATAAATATCATAATCATCACCACCTTCTTTATAGATACCTGCTTTTGCACCAAATACAGCATTTCTTAATTGTTGTCCTACCTGACCAGCCGTAACTCCTAACTCACCAGCTTTTTCTCTATCAACAAGAACTTGCATTGAAGGTTTTGATCTGTTAACATCAATTTTTAATTCGTCAATTCCTGCAATATTTTTTGTGTTGATAAAATCTCGCATTTTTTCAGCGGTCGCAATAAGCTCTGCATAGTCATCACCCGATAATTCTAGGTTAATTGGGTGACCAGCAGGTGGACCAACTGGATCTTTTTCTACAGAAATGGTAACACCAGGATAAATATCCTTAAGTCCTTCTTGTACTTTTTTATAGAGCTCCTTACTATCTACTCCTTCTCTAAACTTAAATTCTCGCATGGTAGCTGTGATCTTGCCGCGATGTGGCATTTCTGCCTGTGAACCACCGTCAGTCATTGGGTTACCAGCACCTTCACCAACTTGGGATACCGCACTTTCTGTTAAGAAATTGTAATTGCCATGCTTATAAGAATCTTCATTAATAATCGTGTAAACGCGCTCTTCAATCTCTTTTGTTATTGCATTGGTTTTTTTGATATCGGTACCTTCAGGATATTCAATGTAAACTACAATTTGATTTGGAGTATTGTCTGGGAAGAATTCTACCTTTGTTCTTTGACTTCCAACTGAAGCACCAAAGCCACCGAAGGCAACGAAGAGTAATACAAATGTTACTACGGAAATGACAATTGGTCTCCATCCTCTTAAAGCAGCTCTTAATGTTTTTTCGTAAAAACGTTCCCACCTTGGTAATATTTTGTTTTGAAATCCATTAGCCCAACTTCTTAGGAATAATCGGTAAATCCATAATAGAATGATAGATAATATCATTAATGTTCCTAGACCTCTGTAAGCACCACCTACAAGTAGAATAAGTCCACCGATTATAGATACAATAACTGTTATTGAAATGATTTGCTTCAAAGTCATTTCTTTGTCTTCTGTTGACATGTATCGAGACACTAATACCGAATTAAAGAAGATAGCAACAAATAATGATGAACCTAGTACAACTGATAAAGTTATCGGGAAGTACTTCATAAATTGCCCCATTACGCCTGGCCATAATCCCAATGGTATAAAAGCTGCTACAGTTGTGGCTGTAGAAATAATAATAGGGAAAGCAATTTCACCGATACCTTTCTTGGCAGCTTCCATGCGACTCATGCCTTCCTTATCCATCAATCGATATACATTTTCTACTACAACAATACCGTTGTCTACAAGCATACCGAGTCCCATAATGAGACCAAATAGTATCATTGTATTCATAGTATATCCTAATAGGTTAAGAATCATCAATGACATAAACATAGACATAGGAATTGCAAAACCTACAAACAGGGCATTTTTAAAACCTAAGAAGAACATTAATACTGTAACTACTAATATAATTCCGAAGATGATGTTGTTTACCAAATCGTCTACCTGACCAATAGTCTTTGAAGATTGATCATTAGATATGGTAACTTGTAAGTCTTGAGGAAATTCATCTCTAATGGCATCTTCAACAATGACTTTAATTTGATCAGCAGCTGCAACCATGTTTTGCCCATTACGCTTTTTAACATCGAGCATTACTACAGGTGCGCCAAATTCTCTTGCATAAGTTGTTTTATCTTCATCCTTGAAAGTTATAGATGCTATATCTTTTAGATAAATAGCATTGCCTCTTTCAGACTTTACAACAAAAGATTCAAGTTGTTCAGGATTATCAATTTCACCAATTACTCTAATTGTTCTGCGTTGACCACTGTTAATTAGATTACCAGCAGACATGGTCATGTTTTCTCTACTAATGGTATTGATTATATCGTCAAAACTTACTTGGGCTGCCATCATTTTATAGATATCAACAGCTACTTCAACTTCCTTGTCCTGAGCACCTCTAATGTCAACTGCTTTAATTTCTAGAAGACTTTCTATTTTATCTTCTAGATATTCTCCATATGACTTTAGCTTATCAACAGGATAATCACCAGAAATATTAATATTTAAAATAGGTGTTTCTTCAGAAATACTTAAATCAAAAATATTTGGTTGCACCTTAGCGCCGTTAAAAGTTGGCCAATCTTCACTCGAAGTTTCTACATCTACTTCATCCTTAATCTTTTGTTTTGCGGCTTCTACAGTAATACCTTCATCAAACTCTACAGCAATACTTGAGTAATTTTCTAAAGATGTTGAAGCGATCTCAACAACATTACTTACAGATTTAATTTTATCCTCAATAGGGTCTGTTATGAGCTTTTCTATATCTTCAGCCGTGTTACCGGGATAAACAGTACTGATATATATTTTTGTTTCCTTAATTTCAGGGAAATTTTCTCTCGGCATACTATTATATGCTGAAGTTCCCAAGATTAAAATAACAGCAATTAAGACATACATCGTGGTTTTATTATCTATTGCCCAAGATGATAAGCCGAATTCTTTATATACTTTTTTAAATTTTTCAGACATTGTGATCGTCTTATTTTGGTTAATTTTATTTTGTCTCTAGAACTTTTACTTCTTGTCCGTCTTTTACGCTTCTAGCGCCTTCTTCAATAATCTTTGAACCATTTTCTAGTCCTGAAAGAATTTCTATATAATCACCACTAGTCTTACCAGTTTCAATAATAGTTTGTTTTGCAACCGCAACACTATCATTTTTAGTTGTAACCGTGTAAACATATTGTTGTCCTTCAGAATTTTCGGAGATAATACTTTGAGGAATTAATATGGCATTCTCACTAGTATAATCGTTAATTTTTAACTTGGCCGTAAGATTTGGCTTTATTGTTCTTTCTTTATTTGGCACAGCAACCTCTACTTTAAAGGTTCTGTTAGCAGGATTAATAAAGTTACCAGCTTGTCTTACTTTAGCAGTCATTGATTTTCCTAAAACTGGGAAGAAGATTTCAACGTCCTTTCCCTTTGTTACATTAGTGATATAACTCTCTGGTACATCAGTTTCAATATACATATCATCTAGATTAACAAGTCTAAATAATTGCGATTGTCCTGGTCCAACAACAGTACCTTGATCTGTAATTACATCGTCAATTGTTCCTGAAAATGGTGCTCGTACAATGGTCTTACCAATTTGTTTTTGCATTTGGCTGATGGCTTGTTCCTGAGCTTCATAACTAGATTTAGCTTGAAGATATTGAATTTCACTACCAATTTTTTGATTCCAAAGTCGCTCTTGACGTTCAAAAGTTGTTTTTGCCAATTCAGCCTGAATTTGCATCTGTGCCAATTGCTGACTTAATCCACCATCATCTATCTTAGCTAATGCTTGTCCTGATTTTACGTTTTGACCTTTCTTTACATATACATTTGTCAAAACACCAGCATACTCCGGATAAATAACAATATTCTTTTTTGTGCTGACATTACCTTGTAAGTCAACAAAATGCTCAAATTTCTTCTGTTCAGTAGTAAAAACAGTGACTAAAGGCATTTTTAATGCTGGACTAAGTTCTTTGATCTTTTCATCTAAACTTTCAATTTGAGCAATTAATGCCTTATGTTCAGTGTCTAGTTCAGTTTTTTTAGCTCGTAATTGTTCTAGGCTTCCAGAAGCAACTAGTTCTTCTACTGATTGATTTTTATCGCTTCCACCACATGACATTAAAATGGCCGCTGTAAAGGTGATGATTATATATTTTTTCATTTTCAGGTGTTTAAAAATTGCTTGTTGTATTAGTGATTGTCTCTAGTTCTGCTTTACTGTTAATAACGTTTAGCATGGTTTGTAATAACTCTTGTTGCGCACTGTATAGTTGCGTTTGTGCTTGTCTCAATTCAAAACTCGAAGCAATACCTTCAAAGAATTTTGTTTGATTTTTTTGCTCTATGCGCTCAGCAAGAGACAAGTTTTGTTTTTTGTTGTAGTAATCTTCAGTCGCAAATTTATAATTGCTTTTTGCGGTTTCTATTTCTAGTAATAAACGCTGTTCTGTTTCGGTCAGTTGATCAATAGATTTTTCTAAGTTGATTTTTGCACGTTGCGTCGCAGCACTTCTTCCGCCTGAACTGAATATTGGTAAATTTAAATTAAATCCAAACGAGGAAAAACCGGCCCAATCTTGCTCTCGGTCTAAAAATGTAAACTCATTACTAAAACCTAAATAACCTCCATTAAGAAAAGCACTCAATTGCGGTAATGCTTTGCTTTTTTCTAGTTTAAGCAATAATTCTTTAGAAACTTTATCATTTTCAGCGATTTTGTAATCTATTGTTGAGGTGACGTCATTTGCCTGCGTTAATGCCTCAAGAGAAATATTATTTTCCGCTAAGCTTTCTAAGTCGTCTGTTAGTGTGATTGCTGAATTATAATCAATTCCAAGAGCGACATTAAGCATTTGATATGCAATGTCTCTTAAACGTTTTGCGTTGTTGAGACTACTTTGTAAGTTCGAAAGTGTTATTTGTAATTGCTCTACACTTTCTTCTTCTTCTAATCCGTTTTCATAGATTTTAGTGACTTCATCTAAGTTTTTTTGAAGTACTGTAATATTCTTCTCGTAAATTAGTACACTTTCTTTGGCTAAAAGAACATTACCATATGCGTTAATAATCCCTTTTCTCACCTCTAAATCTGTCTTTTCCTTTGCATTTTTAGAAATTTCTAGAAAAACTTTGGCAGATTGTAAACCTACTAGGTATGATCCATCAAATAAAAGCTGGCTTAAAGTTGCTGTGGCATTAACGTTTTGTTGTGTGCCAAAAATAACTTCAGCAAATTCACCTGGCTCACCACCAAAAAATTCTGCAGGAACTAGAGATACCTGTTGTTTAAGAAAGTTTTGATAGTTAACTGTGGCATTCAATTGTGGTAAACCAATGGTTGTGGTTTCCCATTTTTGTTTTTTTGCGGCCTCAATATCCCTCAGAGCGTTTTTGGCCTGTCGGTTATTTTGTAGTGCGTAATCTATAGCTTCTTGCAAGCTAAAGGCGTTCGGAATGTCTTGCGAATTTCCCAAACTAAAGCTCAAAATTGATATGACTATTAAGATGTGTTTCATGTAATATATTATGATTGATGTTTTACAATAAATTGATTCAGTATGTCAAAGCCTTTTTCTGTTACTATGGCTCTTAGGTGATATTCTAGATAGCTTTCCATGAGATACTCCATTTGATATTTCTCAGCAGGAAAAAACATATTATCTTTAATTCCTGTCATGCCGGTAAAGTACATTCTAGAAATAAAGTCAATATCAATATTATCTCTAAACACACCGGTATCAACACCATGCTGTAAACTTTCTTGCACAGAACTGTGCATTTTTTCAAACTGCTTAAATTTTAATTGTGCATGAATTTTTGGATAATATTTCTTCAGTTGGTATTGTGGTGATGTTTTCTCATTTTTTAAATGCTGCATCACATACATTTTAATAGAATATAGCTCTTCAATAGGATTTGGTGCGTTAGTACAAATACCGTCTATACCATCACAAATAGTATCAAATAAATTGAATGTTACTGCTTCAACAAGTTTGGTCTTATTGCTAAAATGGACATAAATGGTCTTTTTAGAAATACCAAGTTCGTTGGCTATATCATCCATAGTCACACTCTTAAAACCCAGTGTAAGAAATAGTTCTGCTGATTTTTGAATAATATTTTCTCTCATGATCTGGGCACAAATGTACATATGGAAACTTTAAAAACAAAAAAAGTTTCCAAAGTTTAATAATTATTTAACATGAGTAACATTGGCTTTAAATAGGCTTATTGCTTTATTTTTGCCTTATGCAAAACATTGAAGCTTATCAGAAATCTTTTATCTCTTATTTAGAAGATTTTACGACCGAAAGAGAACCTAAAAACCTTTATGAGCCAGTTAATTACATATTAAAATTAGGTGGAAAACGCTTACGTCCAGTATTAACCGTAATGACTGCGGACATTTTTGGCGCTCATATTAACGAAGCGATGGATGCTGCATTATCGGTAGAGGTTTTTCATAACTTTTCCTTGGTACATGACGATATCATGGATGATGCACCGTTAAGAAGAGGAAAAGAAACAGTGCATGAGAAATGGGATGTCAATACAGGAATATTGTCGGGTGATGCAATGCTAATTTTAGCCTATCAGCTTTTTGAAAATTATAAGTCAGATGTTTTTCAGGCATTGGCAAAACTGTTTAGCAAGACTGCATTAGAGGTTTGTGAAGGACAGCAGTACGATATAGATTTTGAGACTCGTAATGATGTTACAATACCTGAGTATCTCAAAATGATTGAGTATAAAACGGCTGTTTTGGTAGGTGCCGCCATGAAAATGGGCGCAATTGTAGCTAGTGCGTCAATAAAAGACCAAGAGTTAATTTATGACTTTGGCCGATTTTTGGGTGTAGCTTTTCAACTTCAAGATGATTACTTAGATGCTTTCGGCAATCCTGAAACATTCGGTAAACAGGTTGGTGGTGATATCATAGAGAATAAAAAGACGTATTTGTATCTTAAGACTTTAGAATTAGGTACCGAAAAGCAAAAAGACGAGTTCATATCTGAAATGCAAAATGAAAACATTCCTAATGATGAAAAGGTAAAAATGGCGAAGAGGTTGTTTGAAGATTCAGGTTCTGCTGAAGCGACACAACAAGCTGTAAGAGCTTATACTGCAAAGGCGTTTGATGTGCTGAACGACTTAAATATTTCTGAAGAAAAGAAACACGTTTTAAAAGTTTTTGGTGAACAGTTGATGAATAGACGTGTATAATGGCATTGCCTGCTAATTTTGAAGATTTAATTTCTGAAGCTAATGCTTTGGAGCTTTATGAAAAGTTGATTATTCAATTGAATAAAGACCTATTGTTGGCCAATATAGATCTTGAGTTTAATAGAGAAACGCTTCCTACAAGTTTAAAATTAGTACTTCAAGAAACAATACAACATCTCATTCAACATCGTTTTACAGACTATCTCAATTTATTATACCAAATAGATGTATCAGAACACAAAATCAGAAGTTTAGTTACTGAAGACACATTGAGATTATCCGAAGAAGTTACTTTTTTGATTCTTCAACGCGAATGGCAAAAAGTGTGGTACAAAAACATTCATAAATAAGCAGCACAGATACTTCTGTCAAAATAGTTTTACTCTGCGATGAGTTCCTTTTCCTTTGGAAAGAGTTAGGGGACTCTTCTAGAACCAAAATCTAACAAAGGGCATCCATGCCTCTGGTTGTATACTTTTATTTGTGTCATAAAGTACATCGTATCTTATGCCAAAGGTTACATTTCCATTATTAAAACCAATTCCTAGAAAAAGTGCAGGATACCAATATTTATCTTTAATGTCTCCGTTAAATGCGTCTTCAATATTTCTGCTAACATAGAGTTGTTCAAATTCGGTAGAGAATTGAATTTCTTGCGAAGGGTTAAATAATCCTATGACACTTCCACCGAGAACAGCGGAGTTAAAGTCATTTTTAAATGAACTGTATTGAAAATTAAGTCCAGTACCTGCGGCAACATAAGGATTAAATCTGTACAGTGCATTAGGTGCTAACATACCACTAAAAAAGCCATTTCCAAAGTTTAGACCAACACCACCACCATACTGAACTCTATCCCAAAAGTTCTGAGACTCGTCATTGGCTTGAGCATAAGAAAAGATAGAAAAAGTGAAAAAAGCAAGGCTAATTATAAGTGCTTTTTTAGCAATAAACCGCTTCATAAAAATCATATTTAAGAATCTTCAAATCTAATTATCATAAATATAACAAAACCGCATCTAATTTTATCAAAAGTTGTATTTTTGCTTAAATTTTGTTGAAACGACAACGTCTCGAATTTAGTAATGGATAAATATTCCTTTCTCAACGCAGCCCATACAGCATACTTTGCTGATTTATACGACCAATACCTTAAAAATCCTGATTCTGTAGAACCAAGTTGGAGAGCCTTTTTTCAAGGTTACGATTTTGGCTCTGAAAATTATGGAATGGATGGTGAAATAGTAGAAGGTGTTTCTACGCAAATACCAGAACAAATTCAAAAAGAATTTCAGGTCGTAAAACTCATAGATGGCTACAGGAGTAGAGGACATTTATTTACTAAAACCAATCCTGTTAGGGCTAGACGAAAGTATGCACCAACTTTAGAGATTGAAAACTTTGGACTGTCTAAAAGCGATTTAAATACTGTTTTTTCGGCTGGTGAAATATTAGGATTAAAAGCAGTTACGCTTCAAACTATCATTGACCATTTAGAGCGAATTTATTGTGATTCTATTGGTGTAGAATATATGTACATCAGAAATCCGAATGAAATTCAATGGATTCAAAATAAGCTTAACGTCAATGACAATCATGGTAACTTTACCAATGACGAGAAGAAGTATATCCTTAAAAAACTGAATCAAGCCGTTGCGTTTGAATCATTTTTGCATACAAAATATGTAGGTCAAAAACGTTTCTCATTAGAAGGTAACGAATCTTTGATTCCTGCAGTAGATGCGATTATTGAGAAAGCTGCTGATGAAGGAGTAAAAGAGTTTGTTATGGGTATGGCACATCGTGGTCGTTTAAGTACATTAACAAATATTTTCGGTAAGTCTGCTAAAGATATTTTTAGCGAGTTTGATGGTAAGGATTATGAGGAAAAAGTATTTGATGGGGATGTAAAATACCATTTGGGTTGGACAAGTAATCGTGAAACTTATAACAATAAAAAAATCAATCTTAACATTGCACCAAACCCATCGCATTTAGAAACTGTTGGTGCAGTAGTGCAAGGTATTGCAAGAGCAAAGCAAGATAGAGATGAGATAAAAGATGCTTCTGAGGTATTACCAATTGTTGTACATGGAGATGCTGCAGTAGCTGGTCAAGGACTGGTTTATGAAGTTGTACAAATGTCACAGCTCGATGGTTATAAAACAAACGGAACTATACATATTGTTGTAAATAATCAGATTGGGTTTACTACAAACTATTTAGATGGTCGTTCGAGCACATACTGTACAGATGTTGGTAAAGTGACCTTGTCACCTGTACTTCATGTTAATGCAGATGACGCAGAATCAGTAGTTCACGCTGCACTTTTTGCCTTACACTTTAGAATGAAATTTAAAAGAGATGTATTCATTGATTTACTAGGATATAGAAAATACGGTCATAATGAAGGTGATGAGCCTAAGTTTACACAACCATTGCTATATAAGGCAATTGCTAAACATAAAAACCCTAGAGATATTTATGCTGAGCAGTTAATTGCAGAAGGCATCATTGATGAGGGTTATGTAAAGCACATCGAAGCAAAGTATAAAGAATCGCTAGAGGAAAAACTAGAAGATTCTCGTAAAGAAGATAAGACTGAGATTACTGCTTTTATGCAGGAAGAATGGAAAGGTTTAGAAAGAGTAACCGAAGTTGCCATGATGCAACCTGTGGATACAACAGTATCTAAACAAGTACTTGAAGATATTACTAAAGTAATCTCTAATCTTCCATCAGATAAGAAGTTTATTCGTAAGATTCAAAGACTAATAGAGTCTCGTCAAAAAATGTTTGATGAGGATCGATTAGATTGGGCAATGGCCGAGCACTTAGCTTATGGTTCTTTGCTTAATGAAGGCTTCAATGTTAGAATATCAGGACAAGATGTTGAGCGTGGAACCTTCTCTCATAGACATGCTGTTGTAAAGGTTGAAGATAGCGAAGAGGAAATCATCTTATTAAATAATGTTTCAGAAGATCAGGGTCAATTTAATATTTACAATTCATTATTATCTGAATATGGAGTTGTAGGATTTGACTATGGTTATGCCATGGCGAGTCCTAATACTTTAACCATTTGGGAAGCTCAGTTTGGTGATTTTAGTAATGGTGCTCAGATAATGATAGACCAGTATATTTCTTCAGGTGAAGACAAATGGAAAACCTCTAATGGCTTAGTAATGTTATTGCCTCATGGTTACGAAGGTCAAGGTGCAGAGCATTCTTCTGGTCGAATGGAACGTTATTTACAATTATGCGCAAAGGATAATATGTTTATAGCAGATTGTACAACACCTGCAAATATGTTCCATTTGTTGCGTAAACAAATGATAGCGAAGTATAGAAAACCTTTAGTTGTATTTACACCAAAGAGTTTATTACGTCACCCTAAAGTAGTGTCTACTGCAGATGAATTTGCTAATGGTAGTTTCCAAATGTTAATAGACGATGCAGAGGCTAATGCAGATAAAGTAAAATCGTTGGTATTTGTAACTGGTAAGTTCTATTACGATTTATTAGATGAGAAAGAAAAATTAGAACGTGATGATATTGCTTTGGTTAGAATAGAGCAGTTGTTCCCTCTACCAACAGAAGATATTAAAGCTGTTTTAGAGAAATATAAAAATGCAGACGATATAGTTTGGGCACAAGAAGAACCAAGAAATATGGGCGCTTATGGACATATGTTAATGCATCTAGAAGCAGCAAGAACTTGGAGAGCAGCAAGCAGAAGACCATATGGTGCGCCAGCAGCTGGTAGCGCAGTAAGATCTAAAATAAGACATCAAGAAGTAATAGATTACGTTTTTGATAAAACCAAGGATAATCAAAATAGAAAAAAATAATAAACTCAGATTAGAGCTTAAATACATATAAAGCATGATTTTAGAAATGAAAGTGCCTTCACCAGGCGAATCAATTACTGAAGTAGAAATAGCAGAATGGTTAGTGCAAGATGGAGATTATGTAGAAAAAGACCAAGCCATTGCAGAGGTTGATAGTGATAAAGCAACATTAGAATTACCTGCAGAAGCAAGCGGTACAATCACCTTAAAAGCTGAAGAAGGTGATGCTGTTGAGGTTGGTGCAATAGTTTGTCTAATTGACACAGCAGCAGCAAAGCCTGAAGGTAGTGAGCCAGCAGCCAAAGTTGAAAAGAAAGAAGAAGCACCTAAAAAAGAAGAATCCAAGCCTGTAGCTTCAGAAGCTAAAACATATGCAACTGGTACACCAAGTCCGGCAGCCAAAAAGATCTTAGATGAAAAAGGGATATCTGCAAGCGCTGTTTCTGGTACAGGTAGAGATGGTAGAATTACCAAAGATGATGCGGTAAAGGCTGTACCATCAATGGGTACTCCAACAGGTGGTAGTCGAGGTGAATCTCGTTCTAAATTATCAATGCTTAGAAGAAAAGTTGCAGAGCGTTTAGTTGAAGCTAAAAATACTACGGCAATGTTAACGACTTTCAACGAAGTAGATATGTCTCCTATTTTCAATTTGCGTAAAGAATATAAGGAAGCGTTTAAAGCTAAACATGGTGTAAGTTTAGGCTTCATGAGTTTCTTTACTTTAGCTGTGGTAAGAGCATTAAAACTGTATCCTGCTGTAAATTCTATGATAGATGGTAAGGAAATGGTGTCTTATGACTTCTGTGATATTAGTATCGCAGTTTCTGGACCTAAAGGATTAATGGTACCCGTAATTAGAAATGCAGAGAATTTAACCTTTAGAGGTGTTGAAGCAGAGGTTAAGCGTTTAGCATTAAGAGCTAGAGATGGGCAAATTACTGTGGATGAAATGACAGGTGGAACATTTACTATTTCTAATGGTGGTGTATTTGGTAGTATGTTATCTACGCCGATTATTAATCCACCTCAAAGTGGTATTTTAGGTATGCACAACATTGTAGAGCGTCCTGTTGCGGTAAATGGTAATGTTGAAATAAGACCAATTATGTATGTGGCCTTATCTTACGACCACAGAATTATTGATGGTAAAGAATCAGTTGGTTTCTTGGTAGCGGTTAAGGAAGCTTTAGAAAATCCAGCTGAGTTGCTGATGGACAATGATCCTAAGAGAGCCCTTGAGATGTAAAAAGTCTAAATACTCAAGATATAAGAAAGCGCAACTATTTAATAGTTGCGCTTTTTTTTAATAATTGTTTTGTCTTACTAACTAAAACGTAATTATAAAAAATTAACTGCGACGTTAACGCTGATTACAATTAAAGAACAAATGGCAAGTAATGCAATTAATAACTTGTCTTTTGTGGTTGTGGTATTATCATTCATAATGCAATTTTATTATTAATTTATATAAAAAGCTCTGAACTATTATAACCATGAACATTCAGAGCTTTTTGAGAACTTAAATTCGAGGCATTAATTAATAGCATTGTAAAGTTGCAAATAATTGTAATACAACACTATACGTAACGTTACGTATTTTTTAATTAATTTTTAAAACAAAAAGCCTTGACCAAAGTCAAGGCTTAAGTAATCCCCTAAGAACTAATTAATAGCGTGTTGTTAACCCTTACTTAACAACAAAGTTTAATAATAGTAACCATTAAACCTATGATGTAAAGGTCTGAAAGAATTCTGCATAAAACTATACGTAACGTTACGTATTTTTCAATTTTTTTTCAACTATAAGAATTCAGCATTTTCTTTTGCCCAAATAAGCAATCTATTTTGTTTACCATCTATGCCAAGTTTCCTAATAATATTGCTTTTGTGTTTTTCTATAGTTCTTCTAGATATGCCAAATTCTTCGGCAATTTCAGATGCAATCATGTTTTGAGCAATAAGCTTTAAAATTTCTCTTTCATGATTGGTAAGTTTGCTAAGATTAGTAGGTTCTTTATTTGTTTCTAAGTGAGCTATTAAGTCTGAACTAAAATAGTTACTATTATTAATGACTGCGTCAATACAGTTTTCAATTTCTTCCAGAGCAAATTCCTTTAGTATGTAGCCGTTTACACCAAGATTTATAGCGTCATTGTATGTTTTTTCATCTTTTTCGAGAGTAATTAGAATAACTTTAGTTTGTAATGTTTCTGTCTTACATTTTTTAGCAACTTCTAATCCAGTTAGAAAAGGCATTTGAATATCGAGAATAGCGAGATCTGGTTGATGAGCTTTAATAAGCGCAAAAGCTTCCTTACCATTTTTTGCACTAGCAATAACATTATATTCGTTTTCCTCTAAAAAATCCTCAAGACCTTTGAGAATTAGCGGGTGATCGTCTGCTATAATTATTGAGGGTTTCACTTAAGTTTGATCTTTATTTTCTTGTTTCGGTAAATTTTAAATAAAGGTACTTTTTTTCGTAATCTATAATTGCTTTTGATTTTTTTAATACGTCAGCACCAATAATACCATCTACAGGATCTGCATTATGACTAACCAAACCATTATTTACATGAGATAGATTAAATAAAATTAAAGCCACACGCTTTCTTTTCCAGTGACCTATTTTTAAATTATTAGAGTTTGATATTTTAGTCGTCATATTAGAGGCACCAGCACCAACGGCTTTTATCTCAGAATCTTTTACTTTTAAGTTGAATCGTTCTACCGCTTCAAACCCAACGCAACTACTAGAAGCACCAGTGTCTAAAATAAAACGTCCTTTAACACCATTTATTGAAGCCTTTATTTCAAAGTGATTGGTTTTAGTCAATTTTAACTTAACCCGAGAATATCCTTTGTTGAGCAGGAAGTCCTTTAATGTTTCCATTTTTAAGATTTGTACAAATATAATACTCTAATCGATTATTTTTGCTGCATGATAATTACAGATACACATACACATTTATATAGTGAAGCATTCGATGAAGACAGGTCAGAAATGATACAAAGAGCTATTGATGCTAAAGTTGAAAGATTCTTCATACCAGCTATTGATTCTGTATATACGGAGGCAATGCTACAATTAGAAAAGGACTTTCCAGATCATGTGTTTTTAATGATGGGTTTACATCCTACACATGTTAAGGCTAATTATAAAGAAGAATTGGCTCATGTGGAGGAAATGCTTGCCAAGCGTAACTTTTGTGCTGTCGGTGAAATAGGTATTGATTTGTATTGGGATAAAACGACTTTAGAGATTCAAATTGAAGCTTTTAAGCATCAGATAAATCTAGCAAAAAAATACAAGCTTCCAATCGTTATACATTGTAGAGAAGCCTTTGATGAAATCTTTCAAGTCTTAGAACAAGAAAAGTCAGACGATTTATTTGGTATTTTTCACTGCTTTACAGGAAATTTAGAACAAGCACATAAAGCTATTTCCTTTAATATGAAATTAGGTATTGGTGGTGTTGTAACCTTTAAGAATGGTAGAATAGATCAATTTATTAACCAGATAGATCTTAAACACATCGTGTTAGAAACAGATTCGCCGTACTTAGCTCCTAAACCTTATAGAGGTAAACGGAATGAAAGTATGTATATTGAGAAGGTTTTAGAAAAAATATCCGAACTTTATGGAATTACTGCCGATGAGGTAGCTAAAATTACGACTCAAAACTCAAAAGAAGTATTTGGAATTTAGTTCTATGAAAAAACCTAAAATATTACTTATTTATACTGGTGGTACAATTGGGATGATAAAAGATCCACATACAGGTGCGTTAAAAGCGTTTGATTTTGACAGTCTTTTAGATAAAATTCCAGAAATACGACTTTTAGATTGTGATATAAGTACCATAGCTTTTGAAACACCAATAGATTCATCCAATATGAATCCAATATATTGGAAAGACATCGCTAAGGTTATAGAATCTAATTATGCTCAAACAGACGGGTTTGTTGTGCTTCACGGCAGTGATACAATGAGCTATACTGCTTCGGCATTAAGTTTTATGTTAGAGAACTTAGATAAGCCAGTCATATTTACAGGTTCCCAATTGCCTATTGGTGATTTAAGAACAGATGCCAAAGAGAACTTAATTACTTCTATAGAAATAGCCTCTTTAAAGAAGCAGGGAGCAACTGTTATCCGCGAGGTATGTTTGTATTTTGAATATAAATTGTATCGCGCCAATAGGACAACAAAAATTAATGCAGAGCATTTTGAAGCTTTTGAATCACCAAACTACCCTACATTAGCAGAATCCGGTGTCCATCTTAAGGTGAATCAAGAGTTTTTGAGAAAAGAAAATTTTACTGAAGACCTTATTGTTAGAACGGCTATGGATACAAACATTGGTATTTTGAAATTATTTCCTGGTATTTCACAACCTATTGTAAAAGCAATTTTAAAAACAGAAGGATTAAAAGGATTAATTATTGAAACCTATGGTTCTGGTAATGCAACTACTCAAGATTGGTTTATCAATGAATTGAATGAGGCCATTGAAAGCGGTATTCATATAGTTAATGTAACACAATGCGCAGGAGGAAGTGTAAGTATGGGGCAGTATGAGACGAGTGCGCACCTAAAAAAAATAGGAGTCATATCAGGAAAAGACATCACAACTGAAGCCGCGGTTTCTAAATTAATGTATTTATTAGGCTATAAAATAGAGGCTAAGGAATTCCAGTATTATTTTGAAAAACCACTACGTGGTGAAATGACCTAAAATTAACGGCTCAAATTTTAGTGTTTGAACTTTTTTTCGTTATTTGCCAGTCTGTAATTTTAGTACTAAGATTTACAGAGAGGTGGCCGAGTGGTCGAAGGCGCACGCCTGGAAAGTGTGTATACTCCAAAAGGGTATCGAGGGTTCGAATCCCTTCCTCTCTGCATAGTTTTTAGGGACTAGTTACATAAAATTTTTTATCTTTAACACTTTAACTAATAAAATTAAGATTAAGAACAATGAAAAGATTATTTTCTATCCTTGCTATTACTTGTTTAATGGCTATTGGAACTGTTAATGCCAATGCAACAACACTAACAACTGCAACGGCAACCATTACTACAACTTTAGCTCAAGATGATGCTCCGGCAGAAGAGTTAGGTTTTCATCAAGTATTAAAAAAGCGTTTTATTGAAGGTGGTCCTGGATTCATGGGGATTGTACTTTTATGTTTAATTCTTGGTTTAGCAATTGCTATTGAGAGAATTATCTTTTTAAATCTTTCTACTACAAATACAAAGAAATTAACACAAAACGTAGAAGATGCATTAAACTCAGGTGGAATTGAAGCAGCTAAGGAAGTATGTAGAAATACAAAAGGGCCTGTTGCATCAATCTTTTACCAAGGTTTAGATAGAGCTGACGAAGATATTGACGCTGCTGAAAAAGCTGTTGTAGCTTATGGTGGTGTACAAATGGGTCAGTTAGAAAAGAATGTATCTTGGATTTCTTTATTTATCGCATTAGCACCAATGCTTGGTTTCATGGGTACAGTAATCGGTATGATTAAAGCTTTTGATAAAATTGAAGCAGCTGGTGACATGCAACCATCTTTAGTAGCTGGTGGTATTAAAGTGGCACTTTTAACAACAGTATTTGGTCTTATTGTGGCTATCGTACTTCAAATTTTTTACAACTATATTATCGCTAAGATTGATAGTATCGTAAATGATATGGAAGATGCATCTATCACATTGATGGATTTATTAGTAAGACACAAAAAATAAAAGACCAATAAAGATATGTTACACAAAATATTAAAAATTGTTGCTATAGTGCTCAGTTTAGCTGGTGTGGTTTCTCTTGTGAGAATCATTGCTGCTGGTGATGAAGCTATAGAAACTGGCGAAAAAGCAGGCTTAGTTGATCCTATGGCTTACATCGCGTATATCATTTTAGGACTTGTTTTAGCATTTGTTGTTGTGTTTGTAGTTAAAAACCTATTTACAAATACTGCTGGGCTTAAAAATACGTTGATAGGTGTAGGGGCATTTGCTGCTGTATTAATTATCTCTTACGTTATGGCAGGAGGTGATACAATGAAATATAAACTAGAAGACGGTTTTGCTACCGATTCACAGTCTCAGATGGTTGGTGCAGGGCTTACAGCTTTTTATATATTGATAATAGTTGCTGCATTAGCAATGATTTTCTCTGGAGTTAAAAAAGTAATTAGTAAATAGTAGAGTATGGCAAAAAGAGCAGCACCAGAGGTTAACGCAGGTTCAATGGCTGACATTGCCTTCTTATTACTTATATTTTTCTTGGTAACAACTACAATTGAGAAGGATAAAGGATTATTAAGAAGTTTGCCACCAATTGACGACTCTGAGGTAGAACCACCTATTATTAAGCAAAAGAACTTATTTACTGTTCTTATAAATAGAAACAATCAATTGCTTGTAGAAGAAGATCAAATGGAATTGAAGAATTTAAGACAAGCAGCAATTGAGTTTTTAGATAATGGTGGTGGTACAAATGCAGAAGGTCAAAGTTGTGATTATTGTAAAGGGAAGAGAGATCCATCCTCTTCAGATCACCCAGATAAGGCAATTATTTCAATGAAGCACGACAGAGAAACATCCTATGAGCAATATATGGATGTACAAAATGAGCTTGTTGCGGCATATAACCACCTTAGAGAGAGAGAAGCTAATCGCTTGTTTAAAAGATATTATCCAGACGCGGATAATGTGTATAAAGCAATGCTTGAAGAGAAGGAAAAGAATCAATTTAGTAAGGATACAGTTCTAAACGGTCGAATAGATCAGATTAAGAAAATGTACCCTATGAAATTGTCTGAAGCAGAACCAGATAAAAATTAAAAGTAACAATTATGTCAAAATTTAAAAAAGGAAAACAAGGAGACTTGCCTGCGATTTCAACGGCATCCTTACCTGATATTGTATTTATGTTGCTTTTCTTTTTCATGGTAGCGACCGTTATGCGTGATAGTACGCTGATGATTGATAACATACTGCCAAGTGCAGATCAGGTTGAAAAGCTTAAAAAAGATAGAACAGCATTTATTTATGCAGGTAAGCCGAGTGCGCAATATAAACAGTTTGGTGAGGAGCCAAGAATTCAATTTAATGATGCATTCATCAGTGTTGAAGAGGTTAAACCAAGTGTTTTAGCAGCGCAGGCTGAATTAATAGAAGAACTACAGCCAAAGTTTGTTGTAGGCCTTAAGATTGATAAAGATACTCACGCAGGTTTAGTATCTGATATTAAGCAAGAGTTAAGAAAAGCCAATACATTGAAAGTAATGTATATTGCAAACGCTCGAGCAGAATAATACAATTATCTTAGTTTTATAGAAAAACGTCTTGAGAAATCAAGGCGTTTTTTTATTTAGGTATGAAACTTTTCGTAGTTTTAATTCATGAAGTATTTCATTATCATAGTCGTGTGTTTCTTATTTACACCTTCATTTTCTCAAGAATCAAATAGTCTTGACGATACTATTTTAGATAACAAGTATCGAGAGGATCAGTTCTATTTCTCTATTACATATAATTTACTGACAAGTAGACCACAGGATATTACACAAAGTGGTTTTTCAACTGGGTTTCATTTAGGCTTTATAAGAGATATGCCAATTAATCAAAGACGTAATTTTGCAATTGGTCTAGGTCTTGGTTTGTCTTCTAATTCTTACAATCAGGATATGTCAATTTTAAGAAATGAAGAACGTGCAATAGTATATTCAGATATTGATGACACAAATTTAAATGTTACCAAGAATAAGTTTACAACCTATTTAGTTGAGTTTCCTTTAGAATTACGTTGGAGAACTTCTACATCAAAAGATTATGCATTCTGGCGCATTTATGCTGGATTTAAACTAGGTTACTTACTCTATAACTCAACCAAGTATAAAAGTGAGAATGGTGACTTAAAACTGTCTAATTTAGATGATTTTGATAACTTACAATATGGGCTGACTATGAGTATTGGATATGATACATGGAATTTTCATGCGTATTATGGACTTAATCCAATTTTCAATAACTCAGCGAGGTTTAATGGTGACGCTATTGATATGAGATCTTTTAAATTAGGTTTAATGTTCTATATCCTATAGCCAATAGTTCAAAAAGGCCAACTGAGGAAATAACCCTGTAAACAAGCCAATTAATAACTCTTGATTTGTATGCGCTTTCAGATGTAAGCGAGAAGTTGCAATAGCACCAAGAATAATCATCATTAACGCAATTGTCCCGTTAATATTTATTTGATAGTTGATCCCGATAGCTACAGCAAACATAAAAAAACCGGATGCAGCAATCATATGTATACTGGCTTTTATCTTAAAAAGTGCTAATATAAAACAGGCTAAGGTTGAACATAAAATCCCTAAAAAGAAAAAGTATAGCTCAACAATCTCATTAGGAGTCATTACTCTTAATAGAATCAATGTAATTATAATACAATTGATAAAAAGTGGAATAACACGTTCCTTAGTTGTTTTAAGGTAAATAGTGTCTACTTTATTAATAGTTCGTAATAAAAAAAAGAGTAAAATGGGTAGTATTATGGTGAGAATAACCACAGAGAAGATCTTGGCATTTTGAACAGGTTCAGGGATATATCGAGGTGTTTTATGAAAATAAAACATTACGCCAAGTAATGGCATAATCAGTGGATGAAAAACAAACGAGATACTTTTAAGTATAAAATCCTTCATCCAAGCGGTGTTATATTTTCTTTCTTAATCTCGCAACAGGAATATCTAATTGCTCTCTATATTTAGCCACAGTTCTCCTAGCAATTGGATATCCTTTTTCCTTCAAAATTTTAGAAAGCGCTTCGTCTGTTAAGGGTTTCTTTTTATTTTCCTCTTCAATTACTGTTTCAAGAATTTTTTTAATTTCTCGCGTAGAAACTTCCTCACCTTGGTCGTTAGTCATAGACTCAGAGAAGAATTCTTTAATCAATTTTGTACCGTATGGTGTATCTACATACTTACTGTTGGCAACACGAGATATTGTTGAAACATCCATATCTATTTCATCTGCAATATCCTTAAGAATCATTGGTCTTAGCTTGCGTTCATCACCAGTTAAGAAGTACTCTTTTTGATATTCCATAATGGCACTCATAGTAACGAACAACGTTTGTTGACGTTGTCTTACTGCTTCAATAAACCATTTGGCAGCATCTAACTTTTGTTTTATGAATAATACAGCATCTTTTTGAGCTTTAGACTTTTCTTTACTGTCTTTGTAGCCTTTTAGCATGTTGTTGTATTCTCTAGATACATGCAGTTCTGGTGCATTACGACCATTAAGCGTCAATTCTAATTCACCTTCAACAATTTTTATTGCAAAATCAGGAACAACATGCTCAATAATTCTGTTATTACCAGCATAAGAACCACCAGGTTTTGGGTTGAGTCGTTCAATTTCTTCAATAGCATCTTTGAGTTGCTCTTCATCAATGCTGAATTTCTGCATTAACTTTTTATAGTGTTTCTTGGTAAACTGTTCAAATGCTTTGTCAATGATTGCACAAGCAAGCTCAACATCTGGGTTTTGTTCTTTTCTATGTAGTTGTATACTTAGACATTCTTGTAAATCTCGTGCTGCTACACCTGCAGGGTCTAATTGCTGAACTATCTTTAGTACTTTCTCAACTTCTTCCTCATCTGTGTAAACATTTTGAGTGAATGCTAAATCATCTGTTATATCCGAAAGAGAGCGTCTTATATAACCACTTTCATCAACACTACCAACCAAGAAATTCGCAATTTCTTCTTCTTGTTCAGTAAGTCTGAAAGTATTTAATTGGTTAACGAGGTGTTGCGTAAATGAAGTTCCTGAGGCATAAGGAATGCTCTTTTCCTCATCGTCAGAACTATAATTGTTGGCCTGTGTACGATATTCTGGTATTTCATCATCACTTAGATATTCATCAACATTTATATCGTCTGCGTCTATTGTTTCATTATCATTAAAATCATCGGCACTATTATCAAACTCATCTAGATTTTCATTGTCACCAGAGTCTTTACCAGTATCTAAAGCTGGATTTTCTTCTAATTCTTGTTTTAGGCGTTGTTCAAAAGCTTGGGTTGGCAATTGAATTAACTTCATCAACTGAATCTGTTGAGGTGATAATTTTTGTGAGAGTTTAAATTGTAGGTATTGTTTTAATGCCATTCTTTAATTTTGAGGTTTAAATTTACAAAAAAACCTACAAGGAATTTAGCCTTGCAGGTTTTGTTTTTATCTTAAAACTCTGCGTTTTGTGGTGTTCTTGGATAAGGAATAACATCTCTAATATTACTCATTCCGGTAGCAAACATGACTAAGCGTTCAAAACCTAGTCCAAATCCTGAGTGAACTGCTGTTCCGAATTTACGCAAATCTAAATACCACCATAGTTCTTCTTCAGGAATATCTAAAGCTTTCATTTTCTCTTTAAGCACTTCCAAACGCTCTTCACGCTGAGAACCTCCAACCATTTCACCAATGCCTGGGAATAAGATATCCATTGCTCTTACTGTTTTTCCGTCTTCATTCAAACGCATATAAAACGCCTTGATATTAGCAGGATAATCAAACAAGATTACAGGACACTTAAAGTGTTTTTCAACTAAATAGCGCTCATGCTCGCTTTGTAAATCTGCGCCCCATTCTTCAATGATATAGTTGAATTTCTTCTTTTTGTTTGGTTTAGAATTTCTAAGGATATCAATTGCTTCAGTATAGCTTACACGCATAAAATTGTTATCCACTACAAACTTAATTTTATCAATTAAGTTCATTGGACTACGTTGTGCTTGCGGCAATTTCTTTTCTTCGTCTGCTAAACGCTTATCTAAAAATTCTAAATCTTCTCTATTATGCTCTAAAACATAGTTAAGAACCGATTTCATAAAATCTTCTGCCAAATCCATGTTGCCATCTAAATCCATAAAAGCAACCTCTGGCTCTATCATCCAAAACTCAGCTAAGTGTCTTGTGGTATTTGAGTTTTCTGCTCTAAACGTTGGTCCGAAAGTATATACTTTACCAAGAGACATGGCGTAAGTTTCAGCTTCTAGCTGTCCAGAAACGGTAAGATTTGTTTCTTTTCCGAAGAAATCTTCTTTGTAATCAACCTCAGCTTCTTCTGTTAAACTAGGCTTTTTAGCATCTAAAGTGGTTACTCTAAATGTTTCACCAGCACCTTCAGCATCACTACCAGTAATAATTGGCGTGTGCATGTTGTAGAAACCGTTTTCTGTAAAATATTTATGAATAGCAAACGATAACGAAGAACGTAAACGCATAACAGCGCTAAATGTACTTGTACGAGTTCTTAAATGTGCATTCTCTCTAAGAAATTCAAACGTGTGTTTTTTTGGTTGAATAGGATATTCTTCAGGGTCTGAATCTCCAAGAATCTCAATTGAGTTTACTTGAATTTCAACCTTTTGACCTTTTCCTTGACTTTCTACCAATTCACCTTTAATACATACAGCAGCACCAGTTGTAATGCGCTTTAGTATAGCTTCATCTGTATTTTCAAAATCTACAACACACTGAATATTATTAATCGTAGAACCATCATTAAGAGCAATAAAACGATTAGCTCTAAATGTTCTTACCCAACCTTTAATCTCAACCTCTTGTAAGGTGATATCATCCGATAATAATTGTGCGACTGTTCGATTTGTCATAGTTCAAAAAATTTAAAGTGCAAAGATAATATTTGTGTAGAGTTAGCAAGAGGTAGAACAAAAAAATAGTAACTTAATACAATGTCTTATTTGTCATTACCATTATCATCTTCCTCTTCTTCAGGTATAATATTGATACTTGGTTCTCTAAGTACTTCTTTATTTGCGATATTTCTTTCTAATGAAAGCAATAATGATGGAAGTAACAGTAAGTTAGACAACATTGCAAATAGGAGTGTTATGGAAACTAAAGCACCTAAAGCGACAGTACCACCAAAACTTGAAATGGTAAATACCGAGAAACCAAAGAAAAGTACAATTGAAGTATAGAACATACTAACACCTGTTTCTCTTAATGCAGCGTATACGGATTTGCGAATTTTCCAGTGGTTTGCCTGAAGCTCTTGCCTGTATTTTGCTAAGAAGTGAATAGTATCATCTACAGAAATACCAAAGGCGATACTAAAGACTAATATTGTTGATGGTTTTATTGGTACACCAACATAGCCCATTAATCCCGCAGTAACTAAAAGAGGTAGTAGGTTAGGGATTAAGGATACTATTATCATTCTAAAGGAACGAAACAAATACGCCATAAACAACGAGATTAAGAATATGGCTAGGGTTAAAGAAATAACCAAGTTTTTTACCAAGTAATTCGTTCCTTTTTGAAAAACCAATGCTTTCCCAGTCATGGTAACTTCATATTTTTCATCAGGGAAGAGCTTGTCTATCTTCTGTTGAAGATTTTCTTGGATACGTTCCATTTTGTCCGTGCCAATATCCTTCATAAAAGTTGTGATGCGTGCATATTGTCCGGTACTATCAACAAAACTTTTAAGTAAGTCAACATCTGAAGAAGAGTTTTTTGTATACGAAAAAATAAAACTCTTTTCTTGGCTTGTAGGTAGCTGGTAATACTTTGGGTTGCCGTTGTAGTATGCTTGTTTGCTGTATTTCACTAGACTAACTACAGAAATTGGTCTTGATAATTCTGGGATTTCATCTATCAATTCTTCAAGCTCATTGATACGTTTAAGGGTTCCCAATTTCATAACACCTTTTTTACGTTTGGTGTTAACCATTATTTCTAATGGCATAATACCATTAAACTCTTCTTCAAAAAAACGAATATCTTTAAAGAATGGTTTGTCTTGTGGCATATCTTCAATAAGACTTCCAGATATTTTTATCTGGTTAATACCAATCATACTCACTATTATCAGTAAAAGACCAGAAGCGTAAATGGTAATCTTTCTATGTTTTACCATATGTTCCATCCAATCTACAAAACCACCTATCCAACGTTTATTAAGGTGCTCTAAATGCCTATCCTTTGGAAACGGTAAGAACGTGTAAATAATAGGAATTATTAGTAAGCAAAGAATAAATATGGCTAGTATACTTAACGATGCAACAATACCAAACTCTTTAAGTAATTTACTTTCGGTTAGGATAAATGTCGCAAAACCAGAAGCAGTAGTAACGTTGGTCATTAATGTAGCATTACCAACCTTTGTAATAACGCGCTGAAGCGATTTTACTTTATTACCATGAGACTTTACTTCATGTTGGTATTTGTTGATTAAGAAGATACAATTTGGTATTCCAATAACAATAATTAGAGGTGGAATTAAGGCTGTTAAAACTGTGATTTCGTATCCAAGTAAACCAAGTATACCAAAAGTCCACATTACACCAATACACACAACAATTAATGATATAAAAGTAGCTCTAAACGACCTAAAGAAAAGGAAAAATATTAGCGATGTCACAAGTAATGCAGCACCAATAAAAATTGGAATTTCGTCAACAATATTCTGTGAGTTTAGTGTTCTTATATACGGCATACCAGACACCCGAACATCGAGACCAGTATTCTTTTCAAATACTTCAACTCTAAATTGCAATTCATCAATGATAAAGTCTTTTCTTGCCGAGGTATTAACTATATCTTTCTTCAGATATATTGCTGTTCTTATCGTTTTGGTTTCAGCATTGAATAAGAAATTATCGTAAAAAGGGTATTTTTTGAATAATTCATCTTGCAACTTCTCAATCTCTTCAATACTTGAAACAGAGTCCTTTATAAACGGTTCTAAATCAAATTGTTGTTTTTGATTGTTTTTTGTAAGTTTTTGGAGGTCTTTAATTGAGATGACTGTTTCAACTTCATCATCAAATTTAAAGGATTCAGCGAGTTCGTTCCAGGCATTAAGTTGATTAACAGTAAACAGCGTCGAATCTTTAACACCTATAACGATGAGATTTCCTTCTTCACCAAAAACTTCTAAGAAATCATTGTAAGTAAGATTTACCTCGTGATTGTCTGGTAACATATTCGCTTCTGTATAGGTAAAACGCATATGTTTCCATTGCATACTAAGGAAAATAGTTGCCGCGATAATAGCAATTAAAATAGGAATTTTTGTGCGCAGAATAAATCGTGCCACAGCTTCCCAAAATCCTTTAGTTAATAATTTAAACATACCTACTCAGAAATGAGCGGCAAAGGTAGAAAAAACCTAAGGATTAGCTAAGGAATTAACACTATTATAATATGACGTTATATGGAAAGATTAAAAGTGAATTTAAACGCCATATTATCCTCAAGATTTGGTAAATGATAAGCCCCATATCTATAAGCAAAACTTAGTCCAAAGCCAAAAATTAATTTGTTGATTTCTATCCCAGATTCTGAATACAAATGATTTAAAGTATTGAAGTTTATGCCTTGATGTCTATTAATACTTTTCATATCACCCAAGGCATATCTAGAAATTAAAACTAATTGAGGTTTAAATCTTTCGGTAATGTTAAATGGTTTGAAAAAGTGTTTAAGTTGTAATGTTGAGAATTTATCACTGAAAAATTCATTGAAGTACATGGTTTCAAAGCTGTTTAAACCAGCAACTGAGAACCGTTGTAAAATGGTTTGTTTATTGATGTTATTCGGGTATGCATGATATAAATGCGTCAATGGGACTTCACCATCTGCAATGCCGGCGACAAGTGTAATGTTTGTTTTTGATGAATTCTTATGATTAAATTGATGAACCGTTCGAAAGTCTAACTTTGAAAATTTAAAGTCACTCCCTAAGACAGACCTGAAACCTTGAGTGGCTTGTAAAGTAAATTTTGGATAACCATTTTTGGTCTCTACAATACGACTATCTTTCAATTCAAATTTACTAAAAGGACTCCATTGCAGACTTAATTTTGCTGTGCCAATATTGAAATTGTCAAAAGATTTACCATCAAAGATATAGTTGTAGTTATAAAGCGGTGTAATTGCGCTTGAAGCAAACTCTGTTTCTGAAAGTAGTCTATTGGTCAACTTATGTTCTATTGATAAGGCCTTTGTTATATGTCTATGAAATAAATCAATATTAAGTAGTCTTGGTTCAAAAAACGTAAAAAAACGTTTATCAGTTAAAAAGTTTGAGCTTCCTGACTCTTGTAAATCGTCGGTATAAGATAGATTTACCCAAGTATTGGTTTTTTCGTTTATTCTAAAACCAGTACCAACTCCAAACTTTACTCTTTTATCTACGAAACCGTATGCCGTGTAAGCGTTAATCCTGTATTTTTTAGAAAAATTCTCGTTTGTGATTCCACCTAATCCTGTTCTAAATCCTTCGTATTGATTGAATTTGATAAGGTATCGTAAATCAAAATCGAAATATTTAAATGGAAGGTAGCCGTTTCCTATACTTTTAATGAATTCAGTCTTTCGTATAGAATCTTGAGCGGTTCTTGCAGAATCTTTTTGCTTTTCAGTCAGCTCTTGAGCAGTACCATTTGTTGATAAGCAGAGTAAAATAACAACAAATAGTTTTTTTAGCATTAGAGTTTTAAGTTTTGATTAAAAAAAACATCCCAATTTTGGGATGTTATCTATTCTGATTAGATAAATGACTATACTGTCATAATCTCTTTTTCCTTAACGTCGAGAATACCATCTATGGTTTTAACGTAAGAATCAGTAAGTTCTTGTATATCAATTTCTGCGTTACTTTTGAAATCTTCAGAAACATCGGTTTTCTTAATCTCATTCATTGCCTCTTTACGAGCATTTCTAACACCAACCTTAGCATCCTCAGACTCTGATTTAGCTTGTTTTGCTAAATCTTTACGTCTTTCTTCAGTTAATGGTGGGACATTGATAATAATAGTTTCTCCATTATTCATTGGGTTAAAACCAAGGTTTGCAATCATTATACCACGCTCAATTTCTTGAAGCATACTTTTCTCCCATGGTTGAACTGATATTGTACGACCATCTGGTGTGTTGACATTTGCAACCTGATTCAATGGAGTTTGCGAACCATAATAATCTACCATTACGCTTCCGAGCATTGCTGGACTAGCTTTACCAGCTCTAATGTTAACAAGTTGCTTCTCTAAATGTTTTACAGCGGCATCCATGGCCTCTTTTGCTGTATCAATAATAAATTGAATGTCTTCGTCCATTGTCTTATAATTTTATTTGAGGTCAACAAAAGTTGAGCCAAATATTTATATGTTTACTTCAGTACCTATATTTTCTCCAGAAACCACTTTAAGTAAGTTTCCTTTTTTATTCATATCAAATACAATGATAGGTAATTCGTTTTCTTGACTTAGAGTAAAAGCTGTTGTGTCCATTACTTTTAAGCCTTTTCTTAAAACGTCATCAAAGGAAATTTGATCAAACTTAACGGCTGTGCTGTCTTTTTCAGGATCTGCCGTGTAAATACCATCTACACGAGTACCTTTTAAAATAACATCAGCTTCAACTTCTATGGCTCTTAATACAGCAGCTGAATCTGTTGTGAAATAAGGATTACCTGTACCAGCACCAAATATAACAACACGTCCTTTATTTAAATGACTAATTGCTTTTCTTCTAATGAAGGGCTCAGCAACCTCATTCATCTTAATGGCCGTTTGTAAGCGCGTTTTAATCCCAGTATTTTCCAAAGCATTTTGTAGTGCCAAGCCGTTAATTACGGTTGCTAGCATGCCCATATGGTCACCTTGTACACGATCCATACCATTCATTGCACCAGCCACACCTCTAAATATGTTTCCTCCACCAATTACAATGGCAACTTCAACACCAAGGTCAGTAATTTCTTTAATATCTTGAGCATATTCAGCTAAGCGATCAGGATCTATTCCGTACTGGCGACTTCCCATTAGGGCTTCACCAGATAATTTTAAAAGTATTCTTTTGTATTTCATTGTGGAGTTTAAAAGCTGTAGCAAAACTAAACAATTATTAGCATCTGTAAAAGTGAAAGTTCCGTTAACTAAAAGCACAAAAAAAGCCTCTCAATCAGAGAGGCTTTTACTTAATATAAAATTATAGGTTTATCCTACAGTCGCTCTTTTAAAAGCTGTTACTTCAACTTCACCATAAGTCTTAACATACTCACCAACAGTTTTCTTTTCGTCTTTGATAAACTTCTGATCTAATAAACATTGTTCTTGATCTAAAGTTGTGTTATCAGAGATGAAACGATCCATTTTCCCTGGTAAAATTCTGTCCCAAATTTGTTCTGGCTTACCTTCAGCTTTTAATTCAGCTTTAGCAGCTTCTTCTGCTTCTGCTAAAACTTCTGGAGTTAATTGTTGCATAGATACATACTTAGGTACATTCTTTAATGTTTTACCTAAACGACCTAATTCGATATTATCTTTTTCAATTACAGCGATACGAGCTTCAGTTTCTGACGCAACATACGCAGGATCGAAATCTTTATATGTTAATGAAGTAGCACCCATTGAAGCTACTTGCATAGCAACATCTTTAACTAATACTTCAGCGTTATCTACTTTTGCAGACAAACCGACTAAAGCAGCAATTTTATTGATGTGTACATAAGCACCAACGAAGGGAGCTTCCAATTTTTCAAATGCAGTGATGTCTAATTTTTCACCGATAACACCAGTTTGCTCAATTAATTTTTCAGAAACTGTCATTCCACCAAAATCTGAAGCTAAAAATTCTTCTTTAGTGCCAAAGTTGATAGCAGCATCAGCTAACTCATTAGCTAATTTTACGAAATCAGCATTTTTACCGACGAAGTCAGTTTCGCAACCTAAAACGATAGCAACACCAGCAGTGTTGTCAGCGTTTAATTTAGCAACAGCAGCACCTTCAGAAGAATCCCTGTCAGCTCTCTTTTCTGCTACTTTTTGACCTTTTTTACGTAAAACTTCGATGGCTTTATCAAAATCACCACCAGCTTCAACTAAAGCTTTTTTACAATCCATCATTCCAGCACCTGTAGCTTTTCTCAGCTTGTTTACTTCTGCTGCTGTAATTTTTACTGTATTTTCCATGTTTTTAAATTTAAAAAAGTCGAATAATTAATTTTCTACAAAGAAAAGAACTAAACGACTTTTGAATATTTTCTAAATGTTATTTTATTCTTCTTCTTGAACTGCAACAACTGGTTCAGCTTTTTTAGCTGGCTTTGCTTCAGCTTTAGCTTCTTTACCTGCTGCGCGGTCTGCTTTTCTTTCGTTTAATCCATCTTCTATTGCAGAAGAAACGATAGATAAAACTTTGTTTATAGATTTAGAAGCATCATCATTTGCTGGGATAACATAATCTACCTGACGTGGGTCAGAGTTAGTATCTACCATTGCAAAGATTGGAATGTTTAATTTCTGAGCTTCTTTAATTGCGATATGCTCACGCTTAATATCAACCACGAATAAAGCACCTGGTAAACGTGTCATATCAGAAATAGAACCTAAGTTCTTTTCTAATTTAGCACGTTGACGATCTACTTGTAAACGTTCTTTTTTAGATAAAGAGTTGAATGTTCCATCTTTCTTCATTCTATCAATAGAAGCCATTTTCTTTACAGCTTTTCTAATAGTAACGAAGTTAGTTAACATTCCACCTGGCCAACGCTCAGTAATATATGGTTGGTTAACAGCACCTGCTTTTTCAGCAACGATGTCTTTAGCTTGTTTTTTAGTAGCTACGAATAAGATTTTCTTACCTGATGCAGCAATTTTACTTAATGCAGCACAAGTCTCTTCAATTTTAGCAGCTGTTTTGTAAAGGTTGATAATATGGATACCATTACGCTCCATATAGATGTAAGGAGCCATGTTTGGATCCCATTTACGTGTTAGGTGGCCGAAGTGTACACCTGCGTCTAGTAGTTCTTTCACTTCTACTTTTTCCATTTTTGTAATAGTTTACGTTCTGTTGAATTAGCAATGCGCTTTTTTAGCTTTTGGCTCTTTTGCCGTAGGCTGTTAGCTCATTTAGATGCTAAACTAAATCCTCACACACTAAGTGTGATGGACAACAATAACTGGTTTAAATTTGCTGAACTTTTCAGCGGTTTCAATAAAATAAAGAAATCCAGAATCTGATTGAACAGATTCTGAATTAAATGTTGTTGGATATTAACGTTTAGAGAACTGGAATTTCTTACGCGCTTTCTTCTGACCGAATTTCTTACGCTCTACCATTCTTGGATCTCTTGTTAATAGACCTTCTGGCTTTAATATTGCTCTGTTTTCAGCATCTACTTCGCACATTGCACGAGATAATGCTAAACGTATAGCTTCCGCCTGGCCGGTGATACCACCTCCATATACGTTTACAGTAATATCAAAGTTGCCATCATTGTTAGTCATGGTTAATGGTTGCTTCACTTTGTACTGCAATGGAGCAGTAGTGAAGTAGTCCGCCATGTCTTTTTTGTTCACTGTAATGTTACCATTTCCTTGAGCAACATACACACGAGCAACAGCCGTCTTTCTACGGCCAATTTTGTGAATTACTTCCATTAGTTAAATTCGTTTAAGTTAATTGTTTTTGGTTTTTGAGCTTCATGACCGTGCTCAGTACCAGCAACAACAGTTAGGTTACGGAATAATTGTGCTCCTAATTTGTTTTTAGGCAACATTCCTTTTACTGACTTTTCTACTAATCTTGTTGGGTCTTTTTCAAACATCTCAGTAGCAGTCAGACTTCTTTGTCCACCTGGATAACCTGTGTGACGGATATAACTTTTTTCCGTCCACTTGTTACCAGTTAAGTTGATTTTTTCTGCGTTTACAACAATTACGTTATCACCGCAATCAACGTGTGGCGTAAAGTTAGGTTTGTGCTTACCTCTTAAAAGTATTGCTACTTGTGAAGCAAAGCGACCTAAAGTTTGTCCTTCAGCATCAACTAAAACCCACTCTTTATTTACAGTAGATTTGTTAGCAGAAACTGTTTTGTAGCTTAATGTATCCACACTAATTTGATTTATTTTGTACCACTTTGGTACAATTGATTAAACATTCCTCTTCCAAAAAAGAGGTTGCAAATTTACGATAACTTATTGAATTGACAAGCTTTGTGTGTGGTTTTTTTGGTAGCTGTTCGAAATAGAGAATTAGATGGCAAAATTAACTTGATCTAAGTATTTTTTCCATTTTTCTGCCTTTAGCTAATTCATCTACAAGTTTATCTAAATATCTTACTTCACGTGTAAGTTGATAATCAATGTCTTCAATTCTATATCCACAAATAATACCTTTAATTAAGTGTGCATTTGGATTGAGGTTTGCCTTTTCAAAAAATTCTTGAAATGTGATTTGGTCATCAATATGTTTTTGAATCGCCACATTATCAAATCCAGTAAGCCAATGGATTACTTCATAAAGTTCTTCTAATGTTCTTCCCTTTTTTTCGATTTTGGTAACATAATGAGGGTACACTGAAGAGAATTTCATTTTGGAGATGCGTTCATTATGCTCTGATGTAACAGTCGGCATAGAAAATTGAAATAGTTAGACCTTATAAATATACAATTAAGATTTTGAAGCACGCAGCAATCTATCATTAATTGATTTTCCTAAACCATAATCTGGTAGTTTTTCGGCAATGATGATATCTAACTCTTGTTTGTCTAGTTGATGTAAAGCGTCATATAATTTTGAAGCTGCTTCTTCTAGGTTATTGTGTTCTGACAAAACAATTTTGAAGTCAATAACATCATCATCTAGAAAATCATTATATGTTAACAGACCAATTCTTAAATTTTTATGTGCTTCAATTGAATCAATAAGGTTACCAGTTAAAATGGTTTTTGTTGTTGGTGCATAATGACGCTCTAACATTCCTGGTGCATCTGGCGCGACTTCTTTTTTATTTTTAATTTCAATTTTGCCAACTACTTCTTCAATCGCTTCAATAGATGTTGAACCCAAACGATAAATAATTGGTTCGCCATTTTCGAAACCAATAATGGTTGATTCTATGCCTCGTTCACAAGAACCACCTTCAAGTACCATTTTAATAGCATCTTTAAAATAATTTTCAACATGTTGCGCAGTTGTTGGACTAATACGATTAAAAGGATTAGCACTTGGTGCAGCCAACGGAAAGTCTAATTCGCTCAATAATTTTAATGTAACAGGATGATTAGGCATTCTCATAGCAACAGTATCTTTTCCAGCAGTTATTAAATCTGGTATGGTAGCTTTCTTTTTTAAAACTAAAGTAATTGGTCCAGGCCAAAATGCATCGGCTAATAATTGTGCTTTTTTCGGAATGTCTTCAACTATAGTTTCTAGGTATTCAACAGAAGGAATATGAACAATTAAAGGATTAAATAATGGGCGTTGTTTGGTTTCAAAAATAGCTTTTATGGCTTTTTCTGAATAAATATTTCCTGCTAAACCATAAACAGTTTCTGTTGGAATTGCAACTAAGTCTTCATTACTTAAAAGTTTAACCGCTTTTGATATGTCTGTTGAAATGATAGACATTGTCGTACTTCTATAATTTTTTCAAAAGTACTTTTCTTTCTTTAGATTTAAATGAAGAATTTGAATTATCTAAAATTTGAAGATAAGATTTAGCGGATTCAAACTGCTCCTTTTTTATAGAAATAAGTGCAGAATACCATAAGGTTTCCGCTATATAATCAAACTCTAATGATTCTAATACATTTAGTTCACTTAATGCCTCGTCATATTTTTGGCTATTAAGTAAAGACATGGCATAATAGAATCTGAAATTAGGATTAGTTTCTTTTTCTAAAAGCGCTTTAAATCCTTCAGAAGACTTTTCAAAATTGTTACTTTCATAAGCCTGAAAGACGTTATTAGACGCGTTGTCATTATCTCCTCTTACAACTGGTTGTTCTACGTTGGGATAAATTTCAAAATAGCTATTGTAGAGATCGGAAGATGATGGTTTCATGAGCATTGGAATACACAAACCAATAACAAGAACTGCGGCCGCTACATAATATATATACTGTTTCTTATACCATGGTAAAGCAATATCAGCTTCACTTGCCTCAATATTTTTAAGAAAGTCTTTAAGTTCATCAGCCTCATTTATTTTAAAGGCTTTCTGTAAATTAGAATATTCTTCAAATTCTAACTTAAAGTCACTATCATTCTCTAGCAAGCTTGAAAACTCCTTCTCTTCCTGAGGTGTTAAAACTTCTTTAAAATATTTTTGTATTAAGTCTTCCTTCTTCATTGCTATTAACTTCTAACCATAGATTTTAGGCGCTTCATGCATCTCGATTTATGACTTTTTACAGTATTAGCATCTTTATAATTGGTATGTTCTACAATTTCACTTACTGTAAGATTTCTATAATAGTATAATCTGAGAAGCTCTTTACAACTGTCCGAGATATTTTTTAATAATTCGGACAGTTGTTTCTGATAATAATTTAAATCATCAGCGTCCACTTTAATTTCTTCAAAATCTTCCACCTCATTTACAATTTTGAGGTGTTTATTACTCTTTTTTAATACGTTATAAATTTTATGTTTTCCAATACCAAAAAGATAGGTTTTAACACTACTATCCTTTAATTCTAATTTTTTCACAGTAAAGTTCTGATACATTGCTATTACTGCGTCCTGATAAATATCTAAAGTTTCATTTGTGTTTATCTGAAACCGTTTACTATAGTTTAAGAACTCACTCTTGTATGATTTATAAACAAGCTCAAGTGCAGACTTGTCGTCTGCTCTAAGTCTTTGTTGCAAATCATCTTCATGAATTTCTTTCACCATTTAGTTTTCTGAAGTCTTGAAAGGTTAACAGTAGTTCATAACAAATATAATTTTTTTTGGCATGCTGTTAACCTTTTCTTCTGCGCTGATACCAAAGAGTGTTAATCTATTAAATCTCAATTATGAAAATTCAGAAAGCACTCGTCCTATTTATGATCGCTTTATTTAGTGCGAATTCTGCTCAAGCACAATTATTTAAGCGATTAAAGGATAAAGCAAAACAAAAACTAGAACGTTCAGTAGAAGAAGCTGTAGAAAAAGAAATAGATAGTTTTTCATTAGAAAAGAAAAAAACTAAGAAAGAGAAAAGACGTGAGAAAAAATCTAACAGCGAACAAATAACTTCAAAGGGCACTTCGGGTTCTGCTGTATTAAAGCACACCCACAAATACGGAAATTATCCGATAGATGAGTTTGGCAAGGCAAAGTTGGAAAGAACAAATTCGGGTGTGAAAATTTTTGGTTCATGGGTCACTCATGCTGCTGACATCCATGACGGCTATGTATTAGATATTCCTAATGGAAATGCATTGTTATTTAAGGATGATCAGCCAATACTAGAACAAATCACATTTAAAATTCCAGAAGAAGCAACACTTAAACTGTCATACGATCCTTTTTGGGAACCAGAATTAGAGGATGAGAATGGATTCTCTTCTGCTGTAACAAGAGATTACCAAACTTATGATATAGAATCTGGTGAAGTAATAATAGATGTTGTAAGTAAAGGAAATGTACAGTTCTCATTTACTGGTGCTATGCAATTAGAAACAAGAATAAAAAATCAGAACAATACTGAGCAAGAATATACATCTTCATTTATGTCGAGCAGCATATCAGGTGCTATTGATGTTGGACCTGTTCAGTTTTTTGATAATAGAATGCGAAAAGAAACAAATGAAGAAACGCAGGTTATAAATCTACCATCATTAGATAATAATGCGGCAATACCTGGCATTTATAATTTCACTTTTAAGACTGATGTAAAACTAACCAATTTAGATGAAAATGAGACATACCAAATATCCTATTTGCTAAACCCTGAAGCCAAATATATAGGCATGATGGCAGACATGTCAGAGTTTAGTGAAGAAGAAATGAATGGTGAATCTTTAATAGTTATGGATGGCGAAGATGTACACATTTTTGTTGAAGCTGAAGGCATGAAAATGAGAATGTCTCAAGGTATGATGGGAGGACAACAAATGCAGAATCCTGCTGAGGAAATGGCCAATTACGATTATACAAATCTTAAAAAAACAGGCAATACAAAATCAATACTTGGTGCAGAATGTCATGAATACGTTATGTCAGATAATAATGTAAGTATTGAGTTATGGGTGGCACCCGAAGTTACGTTACCTAATTGGTTTATTCAAAACACAGAGGTATTGAATGGTCATATTATGGAATATACAATAACATCAAACGAAGGTAATATGAGAAGTGAGACCATTGCTATTAATGATCATATTAATAAAACAATCAATCCGAAGGAATACAAAAAGATGTTTTAGACATAAGAACTAACTAAAAAAAATACAATGAACAAAAATATTTTATTCGCAATTCTGGTTTTAAACTTAACTATTGGTTTTTCACAAACTTTTAGTATACCAGATCCAAACTTTGAGCAGGCTTTAATAGATTTAAATTTAGATAATACTTCACCGTCAGACGAAATAGATGGTGTCATGAGTTCTAGTGTAGCAGCAAATGTTACCAACTTAAATATTTCTGGCAAGAATATTTCAGACTTATCTGGGATCGGGAACTTTATAAATCTTGAAAGGCTTTTTGTTGAGAACAATAATTTAACAACCGCCAATTTTTCAAACAATTTAGCCTTAGAAAGACTTACCATATACAATAACAATCTTACAACATTAGATTTAAGTAATCACAGTTCATTAGAACGTCTGTATTGTCAATCTAATCAAATCACTTCTTTAGTGCTGCCAACTAATTCTTCTTTACAACGATTAGAGTGTCAATTTAATAATCTTTCAACAATTGATTTGTCTAGTTCGGTCTTATTGGACGATATTAAGATGCAGCATAACAATTTTACGGTTATAGATTTTAGCAGTAACACTTTAATAGAGAAAATAGATGCTTTTAATAATCAATTAACTTCAGTTAACCTTGATAATTGTGATATCATTGAGGATATAAATTTTAGAAATAATCAGCTTACCAGTTTAGTTTTAGAAGACAGACCTGAGCTGTTAAAAATAAATTTAGAATTCAATGATTTAAGCAGCCTAACAGTAAAGAATGTAAAATCTTCAGCCTGGAATTTTTATATCACATTACTGAATAATCCAAATTTAACCTGTGTAGCAGTTAGTGACCCAACAGACAGCGAGAATGATTGGGTAAATGTAGATTCTCAAGTATTTTTTAGTTTAGATTGTAACGCCTCAACAGTAGCAATTTTAGACCCAAATTTTGAACAAGCTCTGATAGATTTAGGGATTGACTCAGATGGCACAATAAATGGAGAATTGTTGGCGACAGATGCCTTAGGTGTAACGGATTTAGATGTTAATAGTTATAATATTTCTGATCTTACAGGTATTGAATTTTTTACAGACTTAGAAGTACTAACTGCATTTAACAATAATCTTTCTTCGGTTGACTTAAGTCAAAACACAGGGTTAACAACAATTCTTTTGGCCTTAAATAATCTTACGGAAATAGACTTATCATCTCATCCAAATCTGATTAGTCTAAGTTTAAATGATAACAGTATTTCTACAATTGACTTCTCAAATAATTTGCAATTGCAGCAAGTGTTTCTGAATAATAATTTGCTTTCAGAGATAGACGTAGATATGTTATCTAACCTTGCCAATTTAGGGGTGTCAGGTAACACTATCGTAGAGTTAGACTTATCAAACAATACTTCACTGCAAACCTTATTTTGCCAAGACAACAATTTGGTAAATCTGAATGTTCAAAATGGGAATAATACTAATGTTACCAATTTTGAAGCAGAAAATAATTCCAATTTAACTTGTATTCAAGTAGATGATATTAGTTATAGTACAGTTAATTGGACATTGATAGATTCACAGTCTTTCTTTGGTTTAGATTGTGCACCAAGTAACGATGGCTGTAATGAAGCAACGCCATTAGACTTAGGTATTGTTGTTACTGGGACAACGCAGAGTGCAACTTCAAGTGGATTAAGTCCAAGTTGCCAACAGAATGGCATCATTTTAATAGATGTATGGTACGAGTTTGAAGCACCATCGTCAGGAAGCATTACAGTTGTGGCAAATAGTGTCTTAAGTTCTATTAAAGTTGCAATCTATGATGACTGCGCTAACGGTACACCAATTGCTTGCGACAGTGCTGGTATCGTTGTTAATAACCTGAACCCTGGTCAGACTTATTATGCACAAGTGTGGGTTGAAGCTTCGGTTGGTGGACGCTCTCAAGATACACTGGTTGGAGATTTTGACATTCAAGTTGCAGATAGTTCTACACTATCTGTCGAGGAAAACTTAGTACAAGAGGTGCAACTGTTTCCTAATCCTGCGTCTTCTCAAGTAACTATTAAGACACATTCTGGCATTGATACTATTTCAATTTTTGATGTTGCGGGTAAAGAAGTACTTCAAGTTTCTGCAATTAATCAAAACGATTATGTACTAAATGTACAATCCTTAAGTAAGGGTATTTATCTGCTGCAAATACATGGTCAAAATGTGGTAATGAATAAAAGACTATTAATCAAATAACACTAAAAAATTATGAAACTAAAAAAAATAGTAATGCTAGGTGCATTAGCCATGGTATTGGTCTCTTGTTTAGGGGACAGAAAAGCAATGGATATTGCAGAGATGGGAGATACAAGTTTTGTTAATAAAAACTTTAAAGGAAATCTCATCAGCTATGATAAAAATAGAAGTGCATGCGAGCAATTGTCAATATCGGCTCTAGCCAATTTTTATGAGGTGTCAGAAGATAAGATTCACATCATGGATAATAAAAATTCTGATCGTTTTCGTAAGGATATGGAGCCACAATGTAGCATCTATATTGAGACCAGTGAAAATGATTATGAATGGTTGCGTGGTTCAATTTCTGTATTCAGAGAAATCGGTAAAGATGAGATGATGGGAGAGATTGCCGAAGCCACAGGAGCTGGAGAAAATTGGGAAGAAGCTTGGGCGCTTCAAAAATCAATGTCTGAATCGGCAGAGTGGATAGAAAATTTAGGTATGGCAGCTGTATGGAACGGAAATAAGTCCGAACTCAAAATAAAGTTTGAAGGTTATACACTTACCGTTTATCCGTCGACAAACAAGTTGAATAAAGAAGAAGTTGCTAAAAACCGAGATTATAAAAAAGCAGCACTATTAATCGCTAAAGCTGCAGGTTACATCAATTAAACCAACTAAAAATGAAACATTTAAAATATACACTTGTGTTTGTGAGCATTTTATTAACCTCTTGTTTTGGGGATAAAAACACAATTGTTGGCGAAGAACTTGGTTCTGAACTAGCTGAGAACAAATCTTTTTCTGGAAATAAATATAGTTTTAAAGACTTACCTGACAATCTGGGAGATCTAATTAGTATGGATGAGGTGAAACGGCAATATAAGGGTGCAAATGTAACCGAAGCAAAAGTAGATCAAGTTAGACGTTTTGGCGGTAAATATTGCGATTTTATGATTCTTTTCGATTCTTCAATGGCATCTAGTTATTCTAAAGGATTTCTATCTGTTGTAGAAGATTTTCAAGGCGACTCTGATTGGCAAGAACAATGGCAGTTTAAGCTAACATCATTAAAATCTGCAGAATCTGTAAGTAATTTAGGTAAAGCAGCAATATGGATAGGTAAAAAGCGTAAGCTTGAGGTAAAGATGGATGGATACACTATTCTCTTAGAAGTGCCAGCCATAAATGGTATTAATGACCCCAATGCCAAACAGCACGATTATAAAACTACAGCCATTAACATTATTAAAAACTCAAAATTCTTTTAAACATGAAATTCAATTCTTTAACATTATTAATATTGCTATTTGCATTTGTAACTCTCAATGCGCAAAGCGTTAGCGGCAAACTAACTTTAAACGAAAAATCTGAAACAACACTCAAACTCAAAACAAACTCAGCGGTACAGTTATTTAAGGACTTTAAAACAGGTAAATATCAACTGCAATTTAGTTTTGATGGTGAGGATTTACCAACAAACGTTTATAACGAAAAGATTGTATTCTTCGAGTTTATAACTACTATAAAAAAGGACGGTGAGCTTGTTAAAAATGTTATTCGAAAGCAACCAATACCTTATTTTCCAGGAGATATGGGTATTCCTGCAGAAGCTTTTGATTTTGTAGGATTACTAGCAAGTAACCCTATTGAAGATGAGGACCCATCTGAGCAAATGATTGGCACAATGCCAGAAGGTAAATACCAAATAGAATTAGCAATAAAACCTATTGGTTTAGAAGGTGAAATAGAGTCTTTAACAATCAACTTTATTCTCAGAAAGCGACCAGGAAGAACAAAATACTAAAACAAAACACAATGAAAACTAAACTCATACTAACAGCTACTTTATTATTAGTAGCAATTACAATTAATGCCCAAACCTTTGTCAAAGTTGGTGGTAAGGCAACAGACATTACCATGAGTCCTAAAGATGGTGCTGTTTATGTGGTGAATGCTTCGGGCAATATTAAAAAGTATAATTCCAGAACAAAGAAATTTACACCGCATGGCAAACAGTCGAAAAATGCGAAATCAGTTACAGTACACTCAAATGGTAGTGTTTATATTACCTCAACATTAGACGAAGTTTATATAGATGTTAATGGCAGATGGAATAAAATACCCGGTATTAAAACCAAAGAGATTGATATTGATAAAAATGGAAATATAAGAGCTTTAGATGCTTCGGGTAAATTGAAAAAGCTATTTCAAGGTAGGTGGAAAGACCAAACGGCAGCAAATAAAAATTCAGCTAGCTTTAATCAGGTGATTGGTAGAGATTCTAAGGTGCTGTATGCACGCTTTAAGGATAATGCGTTTAAGGAATTTAAGAATGCAAGATGGAACAACTTAAATGGAAAACCACTTAAAATTACAATGGATGATAAGACCGGTAAAGTCTATGCGGTTGGAAGAAATAAAGGTATTTATGAATGGAAGAGTAGCACTAATAAGTGGGTCTTACTAAAAAATACTAGAAAAGACTTTAAAGACGTGGCGGTCTACAATGGCAAAATTTGGGCAATAGGTACGGATAAGTCTATTTATTATTATGATAAAGATGGTACTTCTCAAAATAACACTACAAGTAATTATAGTGGCACTTACAGATTTACCTTAACAAGAATTTTAACCTATTCACCAGAGCAGGCAATGATTAGTAAGGGAATTGATGTTTATGGTACTATTGGTATTCATTTAGAGGCGAAAGATGGAAGCACAACTATAAAAGAGTCACCGATAGGTGGAAAGACCAATAGGATTTGGGATGTTAGTAAGAATCGGCCATGGCATTTTGATTCTAAGTATTGGAAGAAAATGAGATCTGTGAATGCTGAGACTACCAACGGCGATGTACAGTCCTATAAATATTACGGTGAAATGGAGGTTGATAAGATAAGAGAATTCAAAATAAAGCCTATCAATAGTAACAAAAATTATGTTTTTGATATTCAGAGCAATATTACTCAAAAGTTAGTAGCTGGTGAGTTAAAGTTTAATTTCCAAAGACTTAAAATACCATTTATTAAATTGGATTTAAACAAAGAAAGGTTCTTTACTTTTAAAGGCGGCAAATATCCAGGTACCTATATTTTTATTGGTTACAAAATAGAAAAGACCAATTAATTATTCATAAAAATAATCATGACGCTACTTATTTCTAGGTAGCGTCTTTTTCATTTATAAATACCTTCTAAGTTCTTATAAATTAATTATCTTGATGATTTAAAACTAACTATCTATGCATCAGTGTGTAAAAGCCTTACTCTCTTTAGTTGTTATTTTTCAATTCTTCTCTTTTATAAACGCTCAAGAATATCAATATCCAAGTGATTATGCGGCTTCACTTATTGGTAAAAATCAACTAGAAGAAGCAGTCTCCTTTTGTAACAAGGCAATTTCTGAAGAAGTGCTCAAAAAACCTATGGATAGCATTGAAGTTGCATTTTTGCATGTCTACCTATCAAGAGCGTATTCTCAACAGTCTGGTGAAGCGAATTATTTAGCAGCCATAAAAGCTTCAGAAGCTGGAATAACGTATTGTCCTAATTCAGATGATGGAATCTCACAGAAGGCGAGAATGTATAATGATAAAGCCTTATATGAGTTTAATACTAATCTTCAGTATCGTTCGTTTCAGTCGAATCTTAAAGCTCTTGAGCTTTTTGAGTCAGTGAAAAAGCCAGACTATAACTATATGATTAATATTTATATAGATATGTCTAGAACTTCTGTTTACAACGGAAATATAGAGGAAGCAAAACGTCTATTGCGCCAAGGTGAACGACTATATGCTAGACATAAAGCCATTGTAGATAAACAAAGAAATTACTCAACTATTGGTAGAATAGCCAGTTATGAATTTTTGCTGCCCTACAATAAAATTTATCAATTAACAGAATTAGGACAATCGCGTAAGGATAGTATTGCTATTTTAAAATCGTTAAAAAAAATAGAAGAACTATCTAAGAAGGAAGATTTTTTAATTGGTGGTGAAGGAATGTATGTTACAGTATCTCTTAATGAAGTAGCAGATTGGATTGCTACAAGAAATTCTGAAGAATCTACCTCTATTACAGAATTTAATGAGGCCTTAAGTTTGGTGAATCGCGCTATAGGTTTAGTAGAGCAAGAAGAGTATGGTGGTGTTAATTTTTTGTATGTTTTTAAGTATAATCGTAGTAAATTCTTGATGATGTTAAATCGTTTTCAAGATGCACTATTAGCTATAGATGAGGTTATACAAACAACTCCTTTTACTAGTGTCAACACGCCTACTTTTTTCGCACAAAAAGGTCGTATAAGAGCACGTCAGAAGGCCAAGGATAGCGCGCTACATAATTTTCAAATTGCCATTCAAAATATACATCAAGGTAAAGATTCTTTAAATTCAGATTTCAGCAATTTCAAACCTAGTAATGTTTTTAAGCACAACGAAGTTTTACACACCATTGCAGAGGATTTAACCAAGAACTTTCCGCAAGATGAGTCTGTTAAGAAAATGGTTGCCCAGATATATAAAATTGGATTATTGCAGTTTGAAGCGTCCTACGATAAGCGAAAATATAACAAACGACAGGATTTATATTTAAGACGAATTTTTAACGGATTAATTAAAACCAAGGGTTGGGGTTATAATGAAGATATTCTTTATCCAAACCTATTAAACCGTTATGAAACTATAAAAAACACCTTGGTGTGGACAGAATTCTATCAAAATAGAAAAACAGGTAACTTAGAAGGTTTAGAGACGTTACTTTCAGAAAAACGAATCCTATTAACCGCAATTGCCGAGGCACAAAATGATAATAATATAAAAGTTCAGGATTCTTTACAGACGCTTTTAGAGCTATCGGAATATAAATTAAATAATGCATATCCTAACGCTAATTTACTAAGTGAGATAAATTTTGAGGTTAATGAGTTGCAGCAAGAATTAACTGATAAACAATGTGTTTTAAAATATATTCTACTAGAAGAAGAACTCGCAATAATTAAAATTACTAAAGATAAAATAGATATAGTCTTATCAGATTGGAATTATGATAATTTAGTTGAAAGTTTACGATTAGCAACTATTAATAATAAGCAAGAAGAGCGAGATGAGTTGTCAACGCAATTAGGTAAAGTGATAATTCCTAAAATTGATGACGATTGCACTTCTCTTATTATTAATCCGGATGGTGTCTTAACACAATTACCTTGGGAATTGATTAAAATAGATGGGCGATATTTAATTGAAGATTATGATATCCATTACACATCAAATTTAGGATTTGTGTTTCCTAAGACTAAAACAAATAACCAGAAAGAGTTATTGGCTATTTACACACCAAATTATCCTGAATCTAATGAGAAATTTGTCACTCGCAGTGCACCTGTTTTTTTAGAAGGAGCTCAAAATGAAGCGCGTTTAATAAGTAATTATTTTACATCAGAAATATACAAAGACAACCTTTCAAAAACGCTTTTTAAAGAGACAGCACCTAATGCTAGTTTATTGCATCTAGCGATGCATGCTGAAATTAATACGATTAATTCAGGTCTTAACAGATTACTTTTTGACGATGATTCAGATTCGGATAAAAACTTAAGTTTAGAAGAGATATATGGTATGAAATTGAGTGCCAATTTAGCGGTTTTAAGTGCTTGTAATACCGGTTTTGGTAATGATAATGACGGTAGAGGTATGGAGTCTTTTCAGAGGGCATTTACTTTTGCTGGTGTTCCAGCAACGGTAGCCAGTCTTTGGGAAGTGCCAGATATGGCAACAAAAGAAATCATGGTAGGTTTCTATGAAAACTTAAAAAAAGGACAGACTAAAGCTGATGCCTTAAGAAAAGCCAAGTTAAACTACATTGAAAATCATAACGGTACAAAACTCTCTCAACCTTATTATTGGGCAGGTTTTGTATTGTATGGTGATGATTCACCAGTAGTCGATAGTAGTAATACTTGGATTTGGTTACTTTCAATTTTAGTACTAATAGTTCTTACAGTTTTCCTTTTTAAAAGATCTAATTAATACACTTCAAAAAAATCAAAGATTTATATTTCGGCTTTTAGTAGTTTTGCGGCTTTAAATATGAAGCTATGATTTCTGTAGATAATTTATGTGTAGAGTTTAGTGGGCAAACCTTGTTTAGTGACGTGTCTTTCACCATAAACGAGAATGATAAAATTGCCTTAATGGGTAAGAATGGTGCAGGAAAATCTACAATGATGAAGATAATTGCAGGTGTTCAAAATCCAACTAAAGGAAATGTTCGTTCAGCAAAAGATGCTGTAATTGCTTACTTGCCTCAGCATTTGTTGACAGAAGACAATACTACTGTTTTAGAAGAAGCATCAAAAGCCTTTAGTCACGTGTTTAAAATGCGTGACGAGATGGAAGCTTTAAATAAACAACTCGAAACTCGAACCGATTACGAATCGGATGAGTATATGAAAATCATTGAGCGTGTTTCAGATTTAGGCGAAAAATACTATGCCTTAGAAGAAGTTAATTATACTGCCGAAGTTGAAAAAGCACTTAAAGGTTTAGGTTTTAAACAAGACGATTTTAACAGACCAACAAGCGAGTTTTCTGGTGGATGGCGAATGCGAATAGAATTGGCTAAAATTTTACTTCAAAAACCAGATTTAATTCTGTTAGATGAGCCAACAAACCATATAGACATAGAATCTGTAATTTGGTTAGAAGACTTTTTAGTCAACAAAGCCAAAGCCGTTATTGTTATCTCACACGACAGAGCGTTTGTAGATAATATTACCAACAGAACTATCGAAGTTACAATGGGTCGTATTTATGATTACAAAGCTAATTATTCGCATTATTTACAATTGCGTGAAGAACGACGCACGCATCAAATAAAAGCCTACCAAGAACAGCAAAAGTTTATTGCAGATAATATGGCGTTTATTGAACGTTTTAAAGGCACCTATTCTAAAACCAATCAAGTAGCATCACGAGAACGTATGCTAGAGAAATTAGAAATTATTGAAATAGATGAAATTGATACTTCTGCATTAAAATTACGTTTCCCAAAAACTCAACGTTCAGGCGATTATCCTGTAACTGTAAAAGAGGTTTCCAAATCATACGACGAGCACGTGGTGTTTAAAAATACAAATATGTCTATTTCTAGAGGCGAAAAAGTATGCTTTGTTGGAAGAAATGGTGAAGGAAAATCTACGATGATAAAGGCCATTTTAGGCGAAATTGATGTTGAAGGCACCTGCGCTTTAGGACATAATGTGCAAGTCGGTTATTTTGCTCAAAATCAGGCTGCACTTTTGGACGAAGAACTAACGATTTTTCAGACAGTAGATGAGGTTGCAAAAGGAGATGTGCGTACACAAATAAAAAATATTCTAGGTCGTTTTATGTTTAAAGGCGATGATATTGATAAAAAAGTAGGTGTGCTTTCTGGTGGTGAAAAAACCAGATTGGCTATGGTGAAATTATTGTTAGAGCCTGTAAATTTGTTGATTCTGGATGAGCCAACCAATCATCTCGATTTAAAATCTAAAGATGTGTTAAAAGAAGCGTTAAAAGCGTTTGACGGAACATTGATACTGGTATCTCACGACCGTGATTTTCTTCAAGGTTTGTCTAAAAAGGTATTCGAATTTAAAGACAAGCGTGTTATTGAGCATTTTGAAACCATAGATGATTTCTTAGCTAGAAACCGAATAGAAAACTTGAAGGCTTTAGATTTAGCCTAGTATACTATTTTTCATACTGAATTGGTACTGTGTGGTTTAACACATTTTACGCCATTTAAATTACTTTTCTAATTACCTTTGCACAGTTATGCGAGAAGAATTAAGACTTTCAGATTGGTTGCCCACTACAAACAAGGAAGTTAAGATACGTGGTTGGGATGAGTTAGATGTTATATTATTTAGTGGAGATGCTTATGTAGACCATCCGTCATTTGGTCCTGCTGTGATTGGTCGAATTTTGGAAAGTTACGGTTTACGAGTAGCGATTGTGCCTCAGCCAAACGTTAATGATAATCTTCAAGATTTTGTAAAACTTGGTGCGCCAAAACTGTTTTTTGGTGTTACAGGTGGTTGTATGGACCCAATGATTAGCAATTATAATGCTAACAAGAAACGTCGTGATAAAGATGCATACACGCCTAATGGAGACATTGGTTTTAGACCAGATTATGCAACAACTGTTTACACCAAAATTCTAAAAGAAAAATGGCCAGATGTTCCAGTTTTAATAGGTGGAATTGAAGCGTCTTTACGTCGTGTAACGCACTACGATTATTGGAGTGACCAATTAATGCCAACCATTCTTGAAAGCTCTAAAGCAGATATGCTGGTTTACGGAATGGGAGAACAACCATTACGAGAAGTGGTGCGTTTGCTTCAAAAAGGTGTACCGTTTTCAAGTATTACAACTGTAAAACAAACAGCTGTGTTATTAAATGCCGAAGCATCTATCCCAAAGAATAAAAACTGGGAAGATGTTGAAATCTCTTCACATGAGGTATGTTTGAAAGATAAGAAAGCATATGCGTCTAATTTTAAAGTAATAGAGCAGGAAAGTAATAAGTTGTATGCAAGACGTATTTTTCAAAAGGTTAACAATAAGACCTTGATGATTAATCCGCCTTTTCCAACTATGACAGAAAAGGAAATTGATGCCTCTTTTGAGTTGCCTTACACTCGAATGCCTCATCCAAAGTATAACAAACGAGGACCAATTCCTGCGTATGAAATGATTAAGTTTTCAATCAATATTCATCGTGGTTGTTTTGGTGGTTGTAGTTTTTGTACTATTTCTGCACATCAAGGAAAATTTATTGCATCTAGAAGTCAAGAGTCGGTTTTAAGAGAAGTTGATACGGTCGCGAATATGCCAGATTTTAAAGGGTATCTTTCAGATATTGGTGGGCCAAGTGCTAATATGTACAAAATGAAAGGAAAGGTTCAAGAAATATGCGATAAGTGTGTTGCACCAAGTTGTATTTCGCCTGTAATTTGTAGTAATCTAGATACATCTCATAAACCTTTAACCGATTTATACCAAGCTGTAGATAGTCATCCTAAAGTGAAAAAATCATTTATAGGAAGTGGTATTCGTCACGATATGTTGGTGCCTGAGTTCAATAAAAATGCTGATCCTAAAGAACTCGATGATTATACTGAAGAAGTAATGACCAAACATGTTTCTGGACGTTTAAAAGTAGCGCCAGAACATACAAGCGATCCAGTTTTAAAACTGATGCGTAAGCCATCATTCAGTTATTTTCATAAGTTTAAAGAACGTTTCGATAGAATTAACGTGAAGAATAAGTTGAAACTTCAGCTTATACCATATTTTATTTCAAATCATCCAGCTTGTGAAGCTGAAGATATGGCTAATCTTGCTGCTGAAACTAAAGATATGGGCTTTCAGCTAGAGCAAGTTCAAGGGTTCACACCAACACCAATGACAGTGGCTACTGTAATCTATTATAGTGGTTATCACCCATATACTTTAAAAAAGGTAAAAACACCTAAAACACGAAAAGAAAAAGATGAACAACATCGTTTTTTCTTCTGGTATAAGGATGAAAATAAAGCTTGGATACGTAATACGTTGAATAAGCTTGGACGTCAAGATTTATTAAATGTGTTGCTTCCTAAAAAGGATGAAAAGTGGCGTAAAAATAAGCCTGGAAAACCCAAACATACCTATAATGATGCGGTACCTTTTAACCAACGAAAAGAAAAGGTGAAGTATAAAAGTAAGAAGAAAAAGAGGCGTTAATTCTTAATGTGCTTCCAACCAATTATCACCAATATCTAAATCAACATCTAATGGGACGTCTAGTTTATAAGCGTTTTCCATCTCGTGTTTGATTAATGTTTTGATGGCTTCTAATTCAGGTTTATAAACGTCAAAAACTAATTCATCGTGCACTTGTAGAAGCATTTTTGTTTTAAAGTCACCTTCATTTAGTTTTTGATGAATATTAATCATTGCAATTTTAATAATATCTGCAGCACTGCCTTGTATTGGTGCATTTACGGCATTTCGTTCTGCAGCACCTCTAACCACAGCATTACGTGAGTTGATGTCTTTTAAATAACGACGACGTCCTAAAACGGTTTGCACATAACCATTATCTCTTGCAAAATCGACTTGGTCTTGAATGTAGTTTCGCAGTTTAGGATATGTTGCGTAATAGGTGTCAATTAGCTCTTTAGACTCACTTCTGGTAAGGTTGGTCTGATTACTCAAACCAAAAGCAGAAACCCCATAGATGATTCCAAAATTAACCGTTTTGGCATTGCTACGTTGTTCGCGAGTGACTTCAGAAATAGGAACATTAAACACTCTTGAGGCCGTGGAAGCATGAATGTCTTCTCCTTGTTTAAAGGCTTCAATCATTGTTTCTTCTTTACTTAACGCGGCAATGATTCTAAGTTCTATCTGACTGTAATCAGCAGCTAAAAGTGTATGTTCTTCATCTCTAGGAACAAAAGCTTTTCTAACTTGACGACCACGTTCTGTACGAATAGGAATGTTCTGAAGGTTAGGATTGTTGCTACTCAATCGTCCTGTGGCTGCAACAGTTTGCATATAATCTGTATGAACGCGACCTGTTTGTTCTAATACTTGCGTTGGTAAAGCATCAACATAAGTGCTTTTAAGTTTAGAAAGTCCTCTAAAATCTAGCACGTTTTGAATGATATCGTGGTCTTTGGCTAAATAGCTTAATATATCCTCGGAAGTAGAATATTGACCTGTTTTAGTCTTTTTAGGCTTGTCAACTAATTTTAGTTTTTCAAACAAAATTACACCTAATTGCTTTGGTGATGCAATGTTGAATTCTTCACCAGCAGCTTCATAAATCTTCTTTTCAAGCGAAGTAATATCATTAGTTAATTCTTCTGAAAGTGAATTTAAAAATGCCTTATCTAAGTTGATACCTTCTAATTCCATATCAGCTAAAACACGAAGCAAAGGCACTTCAATATCATCAAATAATTTTTGGGTGTTGGCTTCGCCAAGTTCCTTTTCAAAATGCTCTTTAAGCTGTAGAGTGATGTCTGCATCTTCAACAGCATAGTCGGTTTGTTTTTCCAGAGGGACATCTCGCATCGAGAGTTGATTTTTACCTTTTTTACCAATTAAGGTTTCAATAGAAATAGGTGTGTAGTTGAGGTACGTTTCAGATAATACATCCATATTGTGTCGCATATCTGGATTGATAAGATAATGCGCTAACATAGTGTCAAACAGTTTACCTTTGACTTCAATATTGTATTTGGCTAACACCTTAATATCATATTTAAGATTCTGACCAATTTTCTCGATGTTTTCATTTTCAAAAAACGGTCGAAGGATTTCAATTAACTCTTGAGCTTCGGTTTTGTCCTCAGGAAATGGAATGTAAAATCCCTTTCCTGTTTCCCAAGAAAAGGCAATACCAACCAATTCTGCTGTAAGCGGATTGAGTCCTGTAGTTTCGGTATCAAAACAAACAGGCGTTTGATTCAGCAAGTTTTTTACAAAAAGTTTGGTTGCCATACCTGAAGCGACACTTTGGTAAAAATGTGATGTGGTTTCCGCCGTTTTTCTGGTGTATTCTGAAGTTACTTCAGCAGCATTTGCATCGTCATTTCCAAACAAAGAAAATTGTCCGGCACCAGCTGAGGTAGATTTTTCTGCAGCTTTCACAGAAGTATTCGTACTAGGTTTTTCCGTAGTTTTTGCTTGAGGTGTCTCGACAGCAAATGTTTTAATGAAATTATCAGTTAATCGTCTAAACTCAAGATTAGTGAAAATCTCTTTTACCTTTTCAATATCAGGCTGGTCTAGTGTAAAATCTTTGGCGTCGAAGGTTACAGGAACATCAAGCATTATAGTAGCTAGTTTCTTAGAAAGCATACCAAGCTCAGCATTGGCTTCAACCTTTTCTTTCATTTTGCCTTTTAGCTGGTCTGTATTGGCAAGTAAGCCTTCCATACTACCAAATTGGTTGATGAATTTTTTTGCTGTTTTGTCACCAACACCTGGCAATCCAGGTATGTTATCACTGGCGTCACCCATCATACCTAAAAAGTCAATAACTTGTTCTGGTGTTTGTACTTCAAACTTCTTTTGAACTTCTGGAATTCCCCAAGTTTCATATCCACCGCCAAATACTGGTCTGTACATAAAAATATTATCGGTCACTAATTGTGCAAAGTCCTTATCTGGGGTTACCATAAATACTTTGTAGCCTTCTTTTTCTGCTTGTCTAGAAAGTGTTCCGATAACATCATCTGCTTCAAAACCTTCTTTGACCATAATCGGAATATGCATGGCTTTTAAAATTTCATAGATGTAAGGTATAGCAGTTTTAATACCTTCTGGTGTTTCATCTCTATTGGCTTTGTAAGCTTCAAACATTTCAACTCTATCAACGCTTCCACCTTTATCAAAACAGACCGCTAAATGATCTGGTCGCTCACGTTTTATGACATCTAAAAGAGAATTCATAAAACCCATTATAGCTGAAGTATCTTCACCTTTACTATTGATTCTTGGGTTTTTTATAAAGGCATAGTAGCCACGAAATATTAATGCATAAGCATCAACTAAAAAGAGTCTTTTTTGATCTGACATTAGTATGAGTTTGAAAGAAACTCAAAGCTACAAAAGTTAAATGGAGGTAAAGCTAATTTTGATAAAAATGTGTAAATCCGAGTGATTTTTATGACTGCGAATCGCAACAATATGTTGTATCACCCTTATTTGTAACCCTTAAAAATGACATTGAATACAATTTGTTCCACAAAATCACTCGGATTTACACACTAGTTAAAGAGAATAAAAAAGAGCATATTCTTTAACTAAAGATGTATACTCTTTTTATGTTTGATTAATAGCTAAAACAAATATCAGCTATTATGTAGTTTTTGTTTTCATACTTATGGGTGATTTTTAAAAATTATGGTTTTTTATATTTGTTAAAGTCAGCGAGCTTATAATGGTTTTTAATCGATTTTTTCTATATAATTTTTTAATATGTTTTTGTCTATTTTCATTTGGGCAAGAACCTGGAGCGAATAGATATGCTGATAGTCTACAAAATATCATTGATTCAACTAGTGATGTAAAATTTATTAAAAAGCAAAAATTTTTATTAGGTCGGTATTTTGAAGAAAGAGACCCTGAGTATGCTAAAGAAATTGGTCTTGATTTAATTGAAAACTATGTCAAGAAAGACGATAGTGTTGGGTTAAGAAAGGCATATTACATTTTGGGCTCTAGTCATAATATGCTAGGAGATTTCAAAACTGCTTTAAAATATTATAGCAAAATTTATTTGTTTTCAAAAGGCCGCAAAGATTCATTAGATATTGCATTAAGTGGACACCTACTAGGGAATATTTACATGGCTATTGGTAATATGACGCTGTCTCAAGATTATTTACTTGAAGCTTCATTTATCTATAATAAATTAGGAAATAACGCTCAAAAAGCTGGTATTGGTAATTCGTTAGCTAGTTTTTATTCTGATTTGGAGCAACCTTTAAAGGCTGAAAAAGAATACCTAAAGGCTTTGAGTGCATTTAAAAAACTTAATGACAGTATGGGTATGGCACATATTCATGCCAACTTAGGATTGCTTTACACTGAAATGAGCCGATTTACAGAAGCTGAATTTCACTTGCTTAAAGAAAGAGGTCTTAATGCAGCTTTTCCTACGCTCACCGAAATGGGATATCATCATGATTATTTTGGATATTTAAGACAGCATGAAGGACGGTATGAAGAAGCTTATAAAGCATACCTAAAATCATATGAAATTAGAAAAAACTTGGCAAGCACTTATGATATTTGTGAGTCAGCAATAAGTATTGCGGAAATTTTAATTTTATTAAATAGACCAAAAGAAGCACTTAAGTATCTAAATAAAGTATTTGAATATGAAGAACATCAGTCTTTACATCAACAAGAACGCGCCCACAGGCTTCTCTCTAAGGCATACGAAAATATAGGTGCTTATAAAACTTCAATTAAACATCATAAGCTGTTAAAAGTAATTAGTGATTCTATTTATTCCAAAACATCTTTACAAACTATAGCTGATAAAGATGCTAAATACGAAAAACAGAAAAAAGATTCCGAAATCTTATTACTCAGCAAAGAGAAGAAGATTTTAGAGTCGGAAGCATCAAAATCGAGGATAGTTAGAGGTATTGCCATATTTGTTATTGTTATCCTACTTGTTGGAGGAGTACTTTTACTTTGGTTTAATTCAAAAATAAATAACAAGAATAAAATTATTTCAAATGCTTTAAAAGATAAAGAATTGTTATTGCACGAAACACATCATAGGGTAAAGAATAATCTTCAAATGATTTCTAGTCTACTCAATTTACAATCTAATTATGTGAGAGATGATAGTGCCCGTGAAGTTCTTAAGAACAATCAAAATCGTATTTATTCATTAGCTATTCTTCATAAGAATATATATAACGGTGATAGTTTGAGTACAGTAAACATACAAACTTATTTTGAAGGTTTGGTGGATAATATTTTTAGTGCATTTGAAAAGACAACTGCAAATATTATTGTAAATATTGAGGCAAAGAATGTGTTCATGAATTTTGAAAGTGCTATTTCTGTGGGATTAATAGTAAACGAGATAATAGGTAACTCTGTTAAACATGCCTTTCCTGACCAAGCAATAGTTTCGCCTAAAATTAATTTAGTTTGTGAAGAAATAAATGGCTTATACCAAATTGAAATAAAGGATAACGGCGTTGGATACGATATGGCTAACAGGCAAAGTGAGGAATCGTTTGGTCTAAAGCTCGTTGAGCTGTTCAGTAGTAAGCTAAACGGTAAGGTGAGTATAAAGAGCAATAAAGGTGTTATATTTAAGATAGATTTTCAAAAGCAATCTACTTAAGGAGTTCTTTCAACAAAGTTATAGTTTCAAGTCTAGTATTGGTATTCATTTTCTCGTAGATATTCTTTATATGTGTTTTAATGGTATTAATACTTACAAATTGAACATCAGCTAACTGTTGATTGGTTTTTCCTTGATATAAGCCTTCTAAGGTTTCAAATTCTTTTTGTGTTAATGGAGTTTTAATTCGTTTATTTATTTCATCCTTTTTGAGTACTACAGGCATCATGAATCGAGCATAATTATACAGTGCAATTTCTAAAGTAGAAAATAGTTCTTTATCCCTAAATGGTTTTACAATATAACCCATAGGAGTGGTTGTTTTGGCAGCATCAATTATTTTTTTACCTGAATAGGAGGTAACATAGATAAATGGTATTCTGTGTTTAATATTAATATGATTAGCAACATCAAATCCTTCAAACTCACCTTCTAAATTAATATCAAGTAGAACTAAATCAGGTTGTAATGCGTCAATTTTATTGATGGCATCTACCTTATTATATGAGATAGCGACAGTGTCATAATTAGCATTAGTAAGCATTTGCTTTATATCCTCGCAAATAATTGGATCATCTTCAACTATGATAACACGAATTTTAGACATATTCTTAATGATAATTACCGTTGCTAAAATACCAATTTATAGTTTTCATGATAATACTTTGAATATTAGAATCCTACTTGCAAAAAAAAGCCGAAACAATTGTTCCGGCTCCTTTATTGGTTAATAGCATGTATTTAGCAAAGCTTTACAGTCTTTACTTTTATTTGTAAACTTTTTCTATAAGCTTTGATACTTATGATTTCGTTACTTTTTTTACGGTTAATTTTTAAAACTTTAGCCTTCATTTTTGCTGAAACAGAAACTTTAGCTGTTGCAACTGTTTCTTCTTTAATAGTTTCAACTAGCTCAGTATCATTATTTAAAGCAACTTCGTTATTTTGTTGTGCGAAACCTGCTAATGACATTGTTAAAAATAATATGATAACTACAGCTTTTTTCATAATTTTAAGGGGCATTTGTGTCTTAATTACACTTCAAAGTAACAACCGAAACCTTCTTGATATTGAATAATTTGGACGAAAACAGCTGGAAATTAGATAATATGAATGCCGTTACAGAAAACATCGACGAAATACACAAAATGAGCTCTGAGCCCAGTAAATACGGGAAAAATATCGGTAAAAAATTAAGAAATATAGGTAAAATGTAGGTCTATGTAGAAAATGTCGATGAAATGCACACCTTAAAACCGTTTAACCATAAAAATTACATTTTATTCCATGGCAGATTTTGGAAATAACCCATATTACCAACTTTTTATCAAGCAAAAGAATAACCAGTACAACATAGGGAACACTACTCGATCTGAAAGAGTAGAAAAGCTTAATAAATTAAAAAAAGCATTAGAAGTTACCTATAGAGGTGACATTGCTAAGGCATTACATAAAGATTTAGGTAAACCAACTGTAGAAGCTGAACTTACGGAGATATATCAAATTTTAGGTGAAATTAAATTTGCTAAGGCAAATTTGCATAAGTGGATGCGCAACCAAAAAGTAACAACTCCAATGGCTTTAATAGGGTCTAGTTCCTATTATAAATATGAACCCAAAGGTGTGTGTTTAATTATTTCGCCCTGGAATTTTCCTTTCAATCTTACATTTGGGCCATTGGTTTCTGCCATAGCAGCTGGTAATACAGCTATTATTAAGCCTTCTGAAATGACATCTAATTCATCAGCATTAATGGCAAAGATTGTAAAAGATATTTTCACAGAGGATGAGGTTGCATTGGTAGAAGGCGAAGTTGAAACATCAACTCAGTTATTACAATTACCATTTAATCATATCTTTTTTACTGGTTCGCCAAACGTTGGTAAAATTATTATGGCAGCCGCTGCAAAACACCTCGCGTCCGTAACGCTAGAGTTAGGTGGAAAATCTCCAACTATCATTGATAAAACAGCAAATCTAAATAAAGCTGCAAAGCGCATTATGTGGGGGAAATTTGTGAATGCAGGCCAGATATGTGTTGCACCAGACTACATATTAATAGACCAACAAGTTGAAGATGAATTTAAAGGACTTTGCTCAAAATGGGTTAAAACGTTCTTTACAGAAAACCAAAAAGACTCTAACTCATATAGCAGAATAGTTAACAATAGGCATTTTAAAAGATTACAAGCACATTTAGAAAATGCGAAGCATTACAATGCAAATTTTGTATTTGGTGGTGATACTGATGAGAATATAAACTTCGTAGAACCGACATTGGTTTCTAATCTCAATCAAGAAGCTACGTTATTGCACGATGAGATATTTGGACCCATACTACCTATTGTTACCTATAAAACTTTAGTGGAAGCATTAGATTACATTAACTCTAAAGAACGACCTTTAGCTTTATATATATATAGCAAAAGTAGCACTAACATTGAAAAGGTCGTAAATAATACACGTGCCGGAAGTACATGTATTAATAATAATGTGGTACAATACTCCAATCATCATTTACCATTTGGCGGTATAAATAATAGTGGTATAGGAAAAAGTCATGGATATTACGGTTTTAAAGCATTTAGTAATATGCGCGCTACAATAAAGCAGAATACTATGGGTATTAATGAATTGTTATTTCCTCCTTACACTAATTTTAAAGAGAAATTGGCAAAGTTAACAGTAAAGTGGTTTTAGACCTTATTGTAGTAATCTGACTGAATTTGTTTGTTTACACCATTTTGAAATTTAGTCATACTGAACCATTGGTGTATTGAGTAGCTTCCTGTTTTACCTTTTTTATTTACGGCAATATAACCCACTTGAAAGTTTTTATAGTTACTATTAGGTTTATCTACTATACGTTTTATAGCTTCTTCACAAGCTTGCTGAGGCGTTTTTCCTTGACGCATGAGTTCGACCACTAAAAAGCTTCCTACGGTTTTTACTACTTCTTCACCTAATCCGGTAGCGACGCAAGCACCAATTTCGTTATCTACAAACAGTCCAGAACCAATAATTGGACTATCACCAACACGCCCACCCATTTTATAGGCTAAACCACTTGTGGTACATGCACCCGAAATATCACCATTTTTATCTATGGCTAGCATACCAATAGTATCATGATTTTCTATATTTATAATTGGTTTATACTCGGCTTCAACTTTCCATTTTTCCCAAGCTACTTTTGAAGCTTCGGTCAATAGATTTTCTGGTTTAAATCCTTTTGAAATAGCAAATTGTTTGGCACCTTCACCAGCAAGCATTACATGTGGAGTATCTTCCATTACTTTCCTCGCAACAGATACAGCATGCGTAATGTTTTGAAGATATACTACTGAGCCACAATTACCATACTTATCCATAATACAGGCGTCTAAAGTCACATTGCCATCTCTGTCTGGTAAGCCGCCTTTACCTACTGATTGTCCTTTCTCATTCGCTTCTTCAACTCTACAGCCTTGTTCAACGGCATCCAAAGCATTACCGCCAGCTTGTAATACTTGCATGGCTTTTGCCGTGGCTTCCTTAACATGCCACGTGGCAATAACTAATGGTACGTTTTTAGTATTGACAATGGTATTTGTTTCTACTTCTGAGGCATCGTTGTTATTATCATTACAACTCACCAAAGTGTTAGGTAAAGTTAGTCCTGCTCCTGTTAATGCAGTTTGTTTAATGAATTTTCTTCTGTCCATATGATCTAAATTGAGTCATTATTAATACTCAACACCTTGTTTATCTAAGACTGTTTTAGCTCTAAAAGCATAAAATAATAAGTAAGCAAAACAAGCTACTGCAATCCAATAAGAAGATTGAATGCTAAATACGTCAGCAAGTTTTCCTTGTACAGGCGGAATAATAGCACCTCCTAATATCATCATAATTAAAAAAGCAGATCCTTGAGATGTATATTTACCTAATCCTGCAATGCTTAATGTGAAGATGCATGGCCACATTATTGAACAGAATAAACCACCAGATAAGAATGCGAATAAAGCCACATTACCAGATCCAAATAAGCCAATTAACATTCCTATTACTCCTAATAGACTAAATATTTTGAGTGTTTTTACTGGTTTGTCTTTGGCTAAAAAGAATCCTATAACTTGCACAGCAATGCAGATAGCGAAAAATAGTATTTCATTTGTTGAGAATTCATTTCCAGCAATCCAGTTAACACAAAGGATTACGGCAAAGGCAACATATGGAACAATAATAAGTAGTACTTTTTTGAGACCAGTACTTGGGTTAAAAACAGTGATTGCTCCAACCCAACGGCCAATCATAAGTCCTCCCCAATACAATGAAATGTACAGTCCTAATTGAGAATCGTTTAATACAGGAAGTCCAAGTGCATTTAGGTTAGTGTCGGCCACAGGTTGTTTTAATAATTCGCCAAGGTTACTTCCGATAGTGACTTCTCCACCTACGTACATAAAAATGGCGAGCATGCCTAAAACTAATTGTGGGTATTTCATTGCGCCCCAACCTTCTGGTTTCTTACTTGCACTTGTATTAGCAATAAATACAGATACAATAACAGCAAAAAGTGCAATAAACAAGAGGATAAGTCTTGTGTTTTCGACAGCTTCTGAGGCTTCTGTATTTCCAGTATAGGTACTAAAAATATAACCGAAACAACCTAATATGATTAGAGTAAGTACAATCAATAAGTTTCTAGCTTTATTAGCAGGTTCAAAGATGGTATCAGATTTTAAGGATGGTAATTTCTTCGAAAAATAGAATAATGCAGCGGCTAGCAAGAACAATACGCCAACGCCTAAATATAGGGTTTGTACTGTCCCTAAAGTTATTTCATTATTCTTAATCATATTGGCTAGTTCATCCGTGCTCCAAGTGGCAGAACCAAAAATTACAAGACTTACTACAATAGGCCCTATAGTTGTTCCGAAGGAATTAATACCACCTGCTAGATTTAATCTGTGTGAACCTGTTTTTGGATCACCCAAAGCAATAACAAAAGGATTTGCTGCTGTTTGTTGTAATGAAAACCCTAATGCAACAATGAAATAAGCAATAAGTACGAGATAAAAAATATTGGTTTGACCTTGTTCTGCTCCTGAGGTTGAAGGATACATGACAAACGCACCAATCGCAGAAAGTAATAATCCATAGATAATACCATTTTTATAACCCCAATTATTCATAATGTCTTTTTTAATTGTGCCAGACATTATAAAGAGCATTAAAGCACCAATATAATAGGCACCATAAAATGCAAAGTCCACCAATTGCGATTGAAATTGGTCTATATTAAAATAAGTTTTACAAAATGGGATAAATACACCATTTGATGCTGCAATAAATCCCCAGAAAAAGAATACTGTCACTAGGGTTGCCAAGGCAGATTTGTTGTTTTGGTTGCTCATATTTGTGTTTAGTTAGTTTTTTTTGAATAGATTCTACATTTTATTGATTGGTCAAAGAAAGTCGAGCTTTCATAAAATTTATCAGGTATTTCAAAGCTAAATTTTTCTTCGGCTTTTTGAGTATATTTTATTCGACATTTTATGAATTTGTCCATGTCAATTCCATCTTTTTTATAGTTGCTTTTGTCTTCATTGTATGCGTCATAGAATATTTGTATAGATTCCTTATCCCATTTGTTAATTGGTTCTATAAAAATGTCTTTGAAATATAATTCAATTATTCTTTGAGCTGAGTTTAGCCCGAAAAGACCTTCATTGAACATGTCGTTGTAAAAGATATGTTTCCATTTTTTATCAGTTGTTTCCCAAAATGATAAGACATTAGAATTTTGTGTAACAGTAATCGTATCTGAGTTTTCATCCTTATATTCGATGAACTCACTATCTAGTGAGTTGGTAAATTCATATAAATTATAATTAGATTTATTCTTTTTAATTGTTTGAGTTTTTGAGTAGTTTATAATTTTAAAGTAGACGCTGTCAATTCTTTTGGTGTTACTTATTTTTTGAATAATTACCTTTTGTGATATGATATCTGAAGGTTTATATAAATTAGAAGCAATATAATTTTCAATGCTATCTAAATGTTTATATAGTTTTTCTTTGGGTATTGAATCTAACGTGTAATTCGGATAGTTTTCTAAGTACTCTTTATTAGTAAATTGATGTTTTACAAGTTTGGTAATTCTGGGTAATTCCTTTGCTAAATTAAATTTAGGTTTACAAGAGGTGATGCATAGGCCAAAACAAAATGATAAAAATATTTTATTCATAAAGTCAATTTACTTAATTGAAATTTCATCAGCAAAAATCCAGCTTTTCCCATCCATCGGATGACCAATATGCCAGATTGGTAAATTACCTAGTTTTTTTGCTACAATTTTCACGTATCGATACTTTTCTTTGGGAATTTTGAATGTTGTTGACTTAATTTTAATATTACTATTTTCCTCTGAGGCATTAATAACTTGAGATGGTAATTCTAGGAATGTTTTATTATCGGAAGAAACCAAGCATTTCACTTCTTTAGGATAAAAAATCCAAGCACCTTGATCTCTTAAAAAGTTTATTGAAATTTCTTCAACTGGCCTTTCTTTACCTAAGTCTACTGTTGCGATTAGATCTGTGTTCAAGTAACCTTGCCAACTGCCAGTGCGATAGTTTTTTGTGCTTCTAATACCATCAATTAAAGCATCATTACCGCCGGCAGAATATTGATTGGCATATTCACTTTCGAGAGTTATACTCAAATTAGGGTCTATTTTATAAAAAGGAGTAGATAAAACAGGGCTTTTAAGTTTACCTTTTTTTGCGTATAAACTTACAGTCGAGTTTTGGTTGATTGTGAATGGGTTTTGGTATAATTTAAAATCAGAATCATTAATAGCATAATATATTTGAGCTCTAGATTCTGAAGTATTAAGCTTTACAGAAGTGGAATCTCTAAATGTAATATCTCCTTTTTCGATATATGGAGAAGCTAAGATGATATGTTCTGTAATTTCTGTTTTAGGTTCTTGTCCTTCCTTGGTGCCCCAACCATATGGTTTATTAGTCATGTGAAACTCTAGCGTACCACCAGAGACAATGTCTTCATGCGAAAGATAAGTAACATCATAATTTTTACCATTAAGTTTTGCGGATTCAATATATATGTTACTTTCACTTAAATTATGTGCTACGATATTGAATTTTTTTCCGTTTTCGAGATTTATGGTGGTTTTATTAAAAAGTGGGGTGCCAATAATATACTGATTGCTTCCTGGTGTTACAGGATAAAATCCCATAGACGAAAAGACATACCACGCACTGATTTGTCCGCAATCTTCATTGCCTGAAATGCCATCTGGATCATTTTTATACAGTTCAGTTAAAATTTGATATACTTTTTCTTGAGTTTTATGTGGTTTGTTTACAAAATTATAGAGGTAGGCCATATGATGACTAGGTTCATTACCGTGTGCATATTGACCGATTAAACCTGTTATATCTGCTTGATGCCTACCAGAAGTTTCAGAATTTGCAGAGAATAATTTATCTAATTGGTGCTCTAATTCATCTTTTCCGCCTAACAATTCGATAAATCCTGAAATATCTTGAGGGACATAAAAACTATATTGCCATGCATTGGCTTCTGTATAATTAAAATTCACTTCATATGGATTAAAAGGCGAAAACCAGGTATTCCTGAAACGACCTCGCATGAATTTACTGTCTCGATCAAAAACATTTTTATAATACTGAGCACGTTGAATGTAAGTGGTATAATCTTCGGTTTTGTTCATATCCTTTGCCATCATTGCAATCGTCCAATCGTCATAAGCATATTCTAAAGTTTTTGAGACCGATTCACTTTCTTCATCAACAGGTATGAAACCATATTTTTTATAGGCTTCAAGTCCAAATTTATCTCTAGTAGATGAGTGTTTCATGGCTTCGAAGGCTTTTTCCGTATCATAATCTCTTATGCCTTTTAAATAGGCATCTGCTATGACAGGTACTGCATGATAACCAATCATACAATCGGTATAATTACCTGCTAAATCCCACATTGGCATTATGCCTCCTTCATCATATTTTGCTAAAAATGTATTTATGAAATGATTGGAGCGTTCTTCTTCAATTATAGTATATAATGGATGTGCAGCTCTATATGTATCCCAAAGCGAAAACACTGAGTAATAATCGAAATTTGCGTGATGTATCTTTAAATCCATACCACGATAACGACCATCAACATCCTGATAGCGGTTTGGTGCAATCATGGTATGATACATAGATGTGTAGAAGTTGGTTTTTTTGTCTAAATCATTACTTTCAATCACAATTTTTTCGAGTTGAGTTTCCCAGTATTGTTGAGCTTCCTTTTTAACCGTCTCAAAATCTTTTTTTCCAATTTCGGCTTCTAGATTTTTGCGAGCACCTTCTATATCTACTGCAGAAATTCCAACTTTAATAAAAATTGGTTCATTTTCAGGATTATCAAATAGGATGGCAGCTTTTTTACTTTTTGAGTCGGTATTTATTGAAGTTGTATTGCCGTCTATTTCATAAAAGACTTTCTTTATTCTTTTAGAAAACACGATGGAGTAAAATAAACGCTGATCTTTGGCCCAAGCTTCGCTATTTCTGTAACCTTCAAATCTGTCTTTTTCAGTCCAATTAATCTCATAGTCTATTAGTTTATCACGATGCTCTAAATCCAATATTAGATACTGATCTTTAGGGGAAGGATATTGATATTTATGAATACCACTGCGTAAAGTCACTGTAAGTTCTACATTGATATTAGTAGAATCTAGATGTACCTTATAAAATCCTGGTTCAGCAATTTCATTATCATGACTAAAATGAGCGCGATAGCCGGGCTTACCATCAGCTCCATTATTGAAATTTATAGCATTTGTTGGCATAAGTAAAATATCACCATAATCACTAATTCCGGTACCACTCAAATGTGTATGCGAAAAGCCATAAATATAATTGTCTGAGTAATGATAGCCAGAACAACCATCCCAGCCATCTAAGCGTGTGTCAGGGCTTAATTGTACCATACCAAATGGCATTGTTGCTCCAGGGAAAGTATGGCCATGTCCACCTGTTCCAATAAAAGTATTTACATATTTTATTAGTGGTTGATCTTTTTTAGCGCTGTTAGTGTTTGATGAATTTGTACAACTTATGATTATTATAAAAAAAGAAGAAAGAATTAATGATTTAAATCGCATTATAACAGAAAGTAATTTCCCTCTAATATACTGAAAATACTAGGCAATAATTTTCATTAAATTCTAATTTGGAAATTAGATTTAGACAGTTTTAAATCATATGTATCCCACATTTTCAGTGTTTTAAGGTGGTAATACTGAGATTTTGCCTTATTCCTTTTAACTTAATGAATGAACAATTTAACGACCGAAAACTCCGACTGAGCGATTTTCAATTAAAAAAGTCCAATAAGATTAAGATTTTTGAATGAACCAAAAACTACAAACATGAAAAAAGGATTTTATTTAACCGTAATCCTTCTTATTCTTTTTTACTCATGTAACATGGATATTGAAGATGCTCAGGAGGATCAAGTTGACCCATCAACCAATGATATTACAAATTTAAGTATTCCCTCAGACTTTGATTTTACTACAGTTACCGAGATGAATATCGAGATCGAGGTGATGAGTATTACTGATGAGCCTTTGTCCGGAATTAAAGTGAGTTTTTTTACTGAACACCCAGATTTCGGGGGTGAATTTTTGTCTTCTGCATTTACTAATGCGATGGGGATAATGCAAAGTAAAATTCAAGTACCAGCATATTTAGAGGAGGTATTTGTTCAGGTACACAGTATAGGTTTTGCAAATCAACAAACCGTGGATGTGTCACCATATGTAAATCTTTCTTTTGGCGGTCAGCCGGAACCGAGAGAAGATAGGTCTAATAATAGTAACTCAGACCCTATTTACATATCTAATAATTATTACTACATGGGCACATATAATGCAGGAACGAATAAAGGTTTACCACATTATTTAGAATCTGAAGGTGATGATTTAAATCAAGCCTTTCTAGACGATGTAAATGCATCTTTACCAGAAGGTAGACCTGTACCAGATTACAATCCTGAATATCTGACTACAGGAAATGAATTGGATGTTATCATCGAAGATCAAAGTGATGTTTGGGTGACTTTTGTAACGGAGGGAGCAGGATACAGAAATGCATTAGGTTATTATGTCTACGACACGGACAATCCACCTGCTAATACCAGCGAAATTGACTCTATTCATGTAGTATTGCCAAATGCCTCTTTGGCATATTCAGGCGGTGAATTATATGCCGGTGATAAAATACGTTTGGGTAGATTTGATGCAGGTCAAACTATTTCATGGGTGCTTTTTCAAAATGCTTGGAATGGTTCTGGTGTAAATGTAAATGCTACTAAATATTATTCAAAACCAGAATTTAATACCAATGAAAGTAATCCTGCAATGCGACAGCACACTGTGCAGTTAATGGATATTGGACGTGAACTTCTACTTAATGCTTTCGAAGATCTACCGCGTTCTAATGGCTCTAGTGATGAAGATTTTAATGATTTAGTCTTCTATGTTACCGCTAATCCTTGGGAAGCAGTGGCAATAGAAAATATACCTGCTGTCACACCAGAAACAGATACTGATGATGATGGTATCTCGGATGATATTGATGAGTTTCCTGAAGATCCAACAGTTGCCGTGAGAAATACATTTACAGGTTCTTTAGCTTATGAAGATCTATGGCCAAACAAAGGTGATTATGACTTTAATGATTTAGTATTAGATTACAATATAGCACATGTTTTAAATGGTGATAATCAGCTAGTTCGTATTGAGGCTGATTGGACTGTAAAAGCGGTAGGTGCTGGTTTTCAAAATGGTTTTGGAATTGAACTAGATGGTCTAACCTCAGGCGATATTGCGAGCGTAACGGGTCAAGATTTACAAGATAATATCATTTTTAATATTGGTAATGGTACGGAGTCCAATCAAACAAATGCTTCAATAATTATATTTGATAATGTTTATAATGTTATTCAAAGCGAAGGAGGGGCATTTATAAATACAATTCCTGAAAATCCATATACGTCACCTGTTACAATAAGTACAGTTATTGAGCTAACAAACCCAATTTCTCAAAATGTCTCAGGTTTGCCTCCTTATGATCCTTTCATATTTATAAATGGCGATAGAACTAAAGAAGTGCATTTACCAGGCGAGAGTCCAACAGATCTTGCAGATCTGACTTGGTTCGGTACATCAGCTGATGCAACAGATCCATCAATTGGGTACTATTATAAGACTGAAAACGGATTGCCATGGGCAATTAATATAGCTACGCCATTTGATTATCCGATTGAATCATCTGCAATAAATCATGCATATTTAAACTTTGCTTCTTGGGCAACTAGTGGAGGAACGCTCAACCCTGATTGGTATCTAGATCGTCCGGCTAATAGGGATTGGACAAAAATATTTGATTAAAGTTTTATAATTGATTTGATTAAGAAAAATCCCGAATGAACATGAGAGCATTCGGGATTTTTGCATTTATTCAACACTTTTTATTTAACTAGCTTTAACAAATTGATAAGATATGCGACAGGGCATATTAGTATCTTTGCTACACAAATTACCTCTATGTTTAGATTAATATTATTCATACTAATAATCGCAATTTTAGATTATTATACCTTCCAATCTTTTAAAACGATCACTAAAAGCACTTGGTGGAACGTGTTGTATTGGCTTATTTCAATTGGTATAATAGGAAATTGTATTTACCAAGCAGTGACTATAGATAGGTCAAACGGAATTCCATTCAGTTTTTCTCTGGCTATGGTGTTGTTTATTTTGTTCTTTGTTCCGAAGATTATTGTAGGGATTGTGCTATTTGGTGAAGATGTGTTTAGAGCGATTATGTACGTTGTTGAAAAACTGACGACGCAATCTAACGATGTAAAGATTAGTTTTGAAGGCCGTAGAAAGTTTGTTTCAAAAATTGCTTTAGGACTTGCGGCAATTCCTTTTTCTTCTATTCTTTATGGGGTGATAAAAGGCAAATATAATTTTAAGGTTTTAAAATATACATTACATTTTGAAGATCTTCCAAAGGCTTTTGATGGTTTTAAGCTAACGCAAATTAGTGATGTGCACTCTGGCAGTTTTGATAATCCTAACAAAGTTGAATATGCCATTGACCTTATAAATGAGCAAGAAAGCGATATGATTGTATTCACTGGCGATATGGTGAATAACAAGGCTAGTGAAATGAAGCCATATATAAATATTTTTAAGAAGTTAAATGCTAAAGATGGTTTATATTCAGTTTTAGGTAATCATGATTATGGTGATTATGTGCGTTGGAATTCTAAAGAAGATAAAAATCAGAATCTTGAAGATTTGAAGGCAATACAGAAGGAAATTGGTTTTGATTTACTTTTAAATGAAAATAGGTTTATTCAAAGAGGAGATGACCGTATTGCTTTGGTTGGTGTAGAAAATTGGGGTAAAGGAGGTTTTAAAAAAGCTGGAGACTTAAAAAAAGCCTCTAGTTTGGTAGATCATAACGATTTCAAAATTTTATTAAGTCATGATCCTAGCCATTGGGAAGAAGAAGTTATTAGTGATGAAAAGCATTATCATTTAACTTTAAGTGGTCACACACATGGCATGCAATTTGGTATTGAAATACCTGGTTGGTTTAAATGGAGTCCTGTAAAGTGGCGATATAAGTATTGGGCAGGGATTTATCAGGAGTTAGGGCAATATATCAATGTAAATAGAGGATTTGGTTACTTGGCGTTTCCTGGAAGAGTTGGCATTTGGCCAGAAATTACAGTGATAGAACTTAAAAAAGGTTCAAAATCAGTTTAATTATAAACAATTGTTTATTTTTATATTATGCAATATAAGTCTTATATAAATTAAGAGTCAAAAATTTATGTAGGTTTGTATTACCCATTTGCCAAAAAAACGATAAAATATGTCAAAATTTGGGGAATTAATAGATGTTGAAATCCCGGTTCTGTTAGACTTCTACACAGAATGGAGTGATGAGTCTGTTGCTATGCATCCGGTACTAAGAGATGTTGCTGCTGCACTTGGTGACAAAGCTAAAGTGATTAAGATTGATGTAGATAAAAACAAAGAGCTTGCAGAGGCATTAAGGGTTAAAGGTCTACCAACACTTATAATCTACAAGGATGGCGAGATGAAATGGCGTCACAGTGGTGAGCAAGACGCTAATACTTTGATTGGAATTATTCAAGACTTTGTTTAGTAATTGCTTTAAACTCAAATCCTTTCTTACTATAATATTCTAAGACTTTTGGTAAAGCATATTCAAGGTTTTTAAAGGCCTTAACACTGTCGTGAAAAACGATAATACTGCCAGGGTTAGTTTTTGAAATGATGTTTGTTACACATTTTTCCGGACTTGTGCTTGGATCCCAATCAAATGATAAAATATCCCAAAGAATAATATTATATCCAAGTTTTAAAATCACCTTACTTTGACTTGGTTTAATTTTTCCATAAGGTGGCCTAAATAATTTAAGTTGTGCGGAAAGATTATTACTAAAGGATTCTGAACTTTCGAAATGACGTATTAATAATGCTTCAGTTTTTTTGGTGTTATTAGTGTATTCTTGAGAAGAAGTTTTCCAGCCTTTTAAATGATTATAGGTGTGGTTACCAATTGAATGCCCATTGCTAATAACACGTTGAAATATTTCAGGATATAAATCAATATTGTTGCCAATGCAGAAAAACGTGGCTTTAGCATTATACAGATGCAATTGATGAAGTACCCAATCTGTTACTTTTGGAGTTGGGCCATCGTCAAAGGTAAGGTATAGTTCTTTTTGGGATGTATTAATATTCCAGACAAAACTCGGAAAAATTGACTTTACAAATTCTGGTGTTTTGACTGGAATATAATTCATTATAAATTATTCTTCTAAAGGTGCCAATTCGTCTTGAATACTATCGTTCAAAAAACTTTCAATATCTATATCGTCAATAGGTTCTTCCTCTTCTTCAGGTGTACCCATTAACTCATCTAGAATACTTAAATAACTATTGAATTTTTTAGTCTCTTCAAGCGCAAATTCTTCAGTGTCTTTTAATACTACAATATCTACCAAGGCTCTGTATCGTTGAATATCTAGGTAAATTTCATCTAATAAATAGATTTTATCTTCTTCATCTAATCCACCATAATACATCAGCTTTTCTTGATATTTCTCAGAAACATCTTTAAATAAAGCACGACCTTTATCCGTACTGCCAACTTCATAATAGGCACTGATATAAGGTTCTAGCAATGCATAAAAACCAAAGGTGTCAACTGGCATTTTCTCCATAGCTATATCAGCTATTTCTTCAGCCTTATCTAGTTTATCTTCATTAATTAAAGCTTCCATTAGTCTGGCTAAGTTACCGCGATATGTAATGCTATTACGGCGTGTTTCAATATCGTGATAGATATCTTCTCCGCTTCCGCCCCAATCCCATTTTTTAACCATATTGTACATGAGATCAGGATCTACACGGCCCATATCATAAGGATTAGCTCTGTCCACTGGCGTTTTAATTGGTACAAGTTTGTAACACATACCATCTAGCTGTAAGTAGTCTTTTAACCAAACATAATCGTCGTCACCAAATGCACCTCCCGTAAAATATATAGGTCTTTCCCAATTATTGTTAGCGATAATATCTAACATTAATAGTCTATTCTTATATAAATAAGAGCCTTCAATAGTTGCATATAGTTTATCTTCAATTTTATCCGCATCTTTTTGTTGTACAATACCATTATTTAAGACAACCTCTTTGTTGACTGGTACACTTATATGACGTGTTGGAAAATAATTACTATTCTGAATATGCTTTGGATAGGCACTCGGATCCTCTCCTTTGGCTCTAACAATATGTTTAAATTTTGCTTTAGGGTCATCACCAGACACAAAATCCATAAATTCTTTAATATCTAAAGTGTCATTAGCAATCCTTCTGTTAATCTCCCTGTAAATGATCACATCTCTGGTGCCACCTCTGTATTGATTATGTGTGAGTTGAGATGGAATTGGATCACTTTCGTAAGCTTTACGCTTCATTTGATCAATGTACCAGTCCGTTTGAAATAAGCTGGTATTCACAACTCTAACGTCGGTACGAACACCTTCAATTTCTTGTAGATACCACAATGGGAAGGAATCATTATCGCCTATGGTAAATAATATGGCATTAGGAGCGCAAGACTCTAGATATTTGCGAGCCATTGCATTTGCTGTATACTTGCCAGATCGGTCATGATCATCCCAATTATTTGCAGCTAATATACCAGGAACAAGCACTAGACAAACTAACGTCACAACAGGTGCTAATAATTTAGATTTTAAGTTAGACTTTATAAAGTCGTATATGGCATAAACACCAAAACCAATCCATATTGCAAAGACATAGAATGAGCCAACAACAGAATAGTCACGCTCTCTCGGTTCAAAAGGTCGTACATTAGTGTAAAATTGAATTGCCAAACCAGTTAGTAAAAAGAATACCAATAGTACCCAAAAACGCTTGGTGTCTTTAAATAATAAGAACGATAAGCCTATTAAACCTAATATTAAGGGTAAAAAGTAATACGTGTTTCTAGCTTTATTTTGAAGGACATCGGTTGGTAAATTGTCTTGAGACAGTCCTAAGTGTAGTTCATCAATGAACTTTATTCCTGAAATCCAATTACCATTAAAGTCGTCATATTTTCCTTGAACATCATTTTGTCTTCCGGTGAAATTCCACATGAAATAACGCCAGTACATATATCCAAATTGGTACTGAAACATGTAGGCAATATTGTCTAAAAATGAAGGTTTTTCAATAATCAAAAATTGCTGTCCATAACTCTTAAGGAAATTTGCATAGCCTTCATAATCTACGTCACCTTCAAGCACACGTTTTCGAAAATCATTGACTATTTTATCTACCCTTTTCTTTTCCTGTAAGGCGTAAGCACTAGCATATTCACTAGCAATCTCATCTGCGATACTTTCAGAGTTACCTTCCTTTAAAGCAACATCAAAATAGACATTATAAGCTTCATTAAAAGCTCGAGTTTGAACTTTAGGGTCAACTTCAAAGTCAATCAAGCCAGTAAACATCATGTAGTTATCGGCATGCTCGCTGCTCCACATTCTTGGTAGTATGGCTGCATGATTATGATTATAATTTTGTTTACTATCCTTCCATTCATTTATAATCTCGTATTTGCCAGTTTTATCATTACGCTCGTAGTTCTTTTTGTCGTCAACAAAGGGTTCATCTTCATCAGCACCAGAATATACTTCAGTAAATTGAGGACCATAAAATAAATGTGTTTCTGGGTATTGTTCTAAATTATAATAAGCCAATAATTCACGAGCGTCAGAAGGGTTATTTTCATTTATAATCACATTTGCATTTGCGCGTATTGGTAGCATCATCCAAGATGAAAATCCAATAAAAATAAACATTAAACATAGTACTAGTGTATTGACATGAATTAAGCCTTTTTTTCGAGTAAAACTAAGCCCAAAATAAAATAACCCTACAACTAATAATACTGTAATTATTGTCCCTGAATTAAATGGTAATCCAATAGAATTAACAAAGAATACTTCGAGATAACCAAAAAGTTTTAATGTTGATGGTAAAAGCAATTTAAAAATGAAAAGTAGTATTGCCGCAGAAACTACATTGGCAATGATAAAATTCTTTACCGTTATTGTTTTGTAGTTTTTAAAGTAATAAATCAATCCTATAGCAGGAATGGTCAATAGGCCCATAAAGTGAACACCAAAAGACAAACCAATAATAAAAGCAATCAAAATCAGCCAGCGATTGCCTCTTGGTTTGTGCATGTCTTGCTCCCATCGTAAGGCCAAATAAAACATAACAGACATGATTAATGTCGCCATAGCATAAACTTCTGTCTCAACTGCATTAAACCAAAAAGAGTCTGTAAATGTAAAAGCCAAACTACCAACTAATGCGCTACCTAATATCGCTATGCCTTTATTTGGGTTAGATTCATTATTGAATTTTACAAGTTTTACAAGAAGTAAGCTAATAGTCCAATACATAAATAGAATCGTGAAGGCACTTGCGACACCACTCATCATATTAAGTAACATTCCTATTTGAGAAGGTTCTAATGCAAACATCGAGAAAAAAGCTCCCATCATTTGAAAAAGTGGTGCTCCAGGTGGATGACCAACTTGAAGCTTAGATGAAGTTAAAATATATTCACCTGCATCCCAGAAACTTACGGTAGGTTCAATGGTTAAGCCGTAGACTATAAAAGCTATAGTAAAAACAAACCAAGCTAATATATTATTCCACTTTTTAAAGTTAAAATTTGTCATAAAAAACCGTTCTTTAAGTGCTGGCGAATTTAGCAATTATTACCTAAAAGCCTATCCTTTTAAGTTAACGTTAAGTAAATTCAATTATTTTTTAGGATTTTTTTTGTCTATGACAAAGTTTGTATTAAATTTGCACGCTCAATCGTGAGATTGGCCTATGGTGTAACTGGCAACACGTCTGGTTTTGGTCCAGAAGAGTCTAGGTTCGAGCCCTAGTAGGCCAACAAATTGATAAAGTCTTAATTCTGAATGGAGTTGGGACTTTTTTATTTCTAATACATTTTGGGCGAGAAGTTGATACTGAGCTTGTCGAAGCAAACCCTACTTGTCTGCTAAAACATTGTGAAGGCAGAGTAGGTCAACAAAAAAACCTAATCCAACTGATTAGGTTTTTTAAATTTCTGGATGGTTATTTATTCTAAATCTTAAAAGTAATCACAGGTCGTTTTGCATGATTCACCAAATCTTCACTGATACTATGATTAAAGAAGTGAGCAATACCTTGTCTACCATGTGTGCTAATACCAATTAGATCTGCATCTATCTCAGCAGAGAAGTTTAGAATACCACTTTCTACGCTCACATCATTGAACACGTTAGTTGTGAAATTATCAAAGACTTCACTAGAAATAAAATCGTTAATTCTAGTGCGAGCATCGTAAGTAGTAATAAAGTGATTAGCTGTATTGACCATTAGTAAATGTATTTTAGCATCGAAAAGTTTTGCAAATTCAACAGCTTGCTTGTAGGTTTCTTTGTTGTCGTTTTTAAAGTCTGAAGCAAATACAAAATTCTTGATATCAAAGCTTGAATGCTCGTTTTTTATAACTAAAACTGGTACATCAGAAGTTCTTACAACTTTTTCGGCATTAGATCCTATAAACATTTCCATTAGACCTGAAGCACCATGAGAACCCATAATAATCATGTCTATTTCATATTCTTTTACAGATTCTTTAATCTCATTAAATGTAATATCTGCTTTTACTGTTTCGTGAACGGTTATATCCTGCAGGTAATCACTTTCCATGAGGTCTTCAAACTTCTTGTGAGCCAATTTCATAAAAAATAAGGTTTCTGGAATATCGCTTTTAACGGCACCAGGGTCAATGTGCTGCATTGGTATTTCCATCATGTGTAATAAATAGATCTCAGCATCATGCTTTTTAGCCAGCATCGCTGCTACCTTAAGGGCATTTTCAGCTTGCTCGGAGAAATCAGTAGGAACAAGGATTCTTTTCATGGATTGTTGTTTTAGTTAGTTATATAAATTTAATAAAAATATAGAACTTCACAACTTGGATAAATCGAGAAAAATAATGTATATTTGCATCGTTATTTAAGGAATGAATACGCGAGAGGACGAAAAGTCCTCTCTTTTTATATTAGAAATGTTCAAAAAGATAGTAGAAGATTTATTGCAAAATGCCTTAGATGAGAGGCCAGATCTGTTTTTAATTGATTTTACCATTTCTCCGGAAAATGCTATTAAAATAGTTTTAGATGGTGATAATGGTGTTTTGGTTGAAGATTGTATGTTTGTGAGTAGAGCTATTGAGCATAATATGGATAGAGAAGAACAAGACTTTTCATTGCAAGTGTTGTCCTCTGGGGCAACTTCTCCGCTACTTATGCCTAGACAATATAAAAGACACATAGGAAGAAATCTTCAGGTAAAAACCATTGAAGGTGATAAAATAGAAGGTGAACTTGCTAGTGCAGATGAAGAATCTGTACTGTTAAAGTGGAAGACTAGAGAACCTAAACCTATTGGAAAAGGTAAAGTGACCGTGACGAAAGAGGCAAGCATAGCCTATGGCGATATTAAAGAAGCAAAAGTTAAGATAAAATTTTAATTCATATCAATTATGGAAAATGTAGCATTAATAGAATCATTTTCAGAGTTTAAAGACGACAAGTTAATAGACAGAGTTACGCTGATGGCGATTCTAGAGGATGTATTGCGTAATGCATTGAAGAAAAAGTATGGTGATGACGACAACTTTGATATTATTATAAATCCTGATAAAGGAGATTTAGAGATTTGGAGAAACCGTATAGTCGTAGCTGATGGTGAAGTAGAAGACGAAAATCAGGAAATAGCATTATCTGAAGCTCAAAAAATTGAGCCAGATTTTGAAGTTGGTGAAGATGTAGCAGAAGAAGTAAAGTTAATAGACTTAGGAAGACGTTCTATCTTAGCTTTAAGACAAAACTTAATTTCTAAAATCCACGAACACGACAATACTAATATATACAAGCAGTTTAAAGAATTAGAAGGAGAGATTTACACGGCTGAGGTTCATCACATTCGTCATAGAGCAATCATTTTATTAGATGATGAAGGAAATGAAATTATCCTTCCTAAAGACAAGCAGATTCCTTCAGATTTCTTTAGAAAAGGTGAAAACGTAAGAGGTATTATTGAAAGTGTTGAGCTTAAAGGAAGCAAGCCAGCAATAATAATGTCTAGAACTTCACCAATTTTCTTAGAAAAGTTGTTTGAGCAAGAAATTCCAGAGGTTTTTGATGGCTTAATTACAGTGAAGAAAGTAGTAAGAATTCCAGGTGAAAAAGCAAAAGTAGCAGTAGATTCTTATGATGATAGAATAGATCCTGTAGGTGCTTGTGTAGGTATGAAAGGATCAAGAATTCATGGCATTGTACGTGAATTAGGTAATGAAAATATAGATGTAATCAATTATACAAATAACGTTCAGTTGTTTGTCACGAGAGCGTTAAGTCCAGCAAGAGTAACTTCATTAAAATTAGATGAAGAAAACATGAGAGCTGAAGTATTGTTAAAGCCAGAAGAAGTGTCTAAAGCGATAGGTAGAGGTGGACACAATATTAGACTAGCTGGGCAATTAACTGGTTTTGAGATCGATGTATTTAGAGAAGGTGCGGAAGAAGATGTTGAGTTAAAAGAATTCTCTGATGAAATTGATGAGTGGATTATAGATGAATTTAATAAAGCTGGTTTAGATACAGCAAAAAGCATTCTAGAGCAAGACGTTAGCGATTTAGTGAAGCGTACAGATTTAGAAGAAGAAACAATTTTAGAAGTTATTAGAATTCTAAAAGAAGAATTTGAAGAATAACATATAATTAAGTTATATTACAGGCAATTTTATGGCTCAAATAAGAATTAATAAAGTATTAAGGGAACTCAATATCTCACTAGATCGTGCTGTGGATTTCTTAGAATCCAAAGGCATCGAGATAGAGAAAAGTCCTAATACAAAAATTTCGCAAGAAGTTTATGATACATTATCTGATGAATTTCAGACAGATGCTTCTAAACGCGAAAAAGCACAAGAGGTAAGTGAAGCAAAGCTAAAAGAGAAAGAGCAGCTTCGCGAACAACGCGAACGCGAGATTGAAGAAAAGGAAAAAATTGAAGCCGCAAAGGAGACTGTAGTTAAAGCTAAAGCTGCTTTAAGCGGACCAAAGCAAATAGGTAAAATAGATCTAGATAAGCCTAAAGCTGCCTCAAAACCTGAAGTTAAAGAGGAAAAGAAAGTAGAGCCGCAACCTAAAAAAGAGGTTGTTGCTAAAGTAGAAAAACCAAAAGTGGTTGAGCCAAAATCTGTTGAGACAGTTCAAGAGGTAAAAGAGGTAAAACAACCTGAGGTTAAAGCAGAAAAGCCTGCTGAAAAAACTACTGAGAAACCTGCTGAAGAACCTGAAACAGGAACGCTTAAGACAAAATATCAAAAACTTACTGGACCTGTAACAACAGGTAAAAAGATAGATCTCTCTCAGTTCAATAAGCCTAAAAAGAAGAAAGAGGAGAAAAAACCAGCAGCAAATGCTACTAACGACGGCAACAAAAGAAAAAGACGTCGTATTAGTAAAGGTGGTAATGATGGTGGTGGAAGACCAAACTTTGATAATAGAAGAGGTAATCAAAAAGGACGTGGTAATAATAATAGACCAAAAGTCGTTAAGGAAGAGCCAAGTGAAGAAGAAGTACAAAAGCAAGTAAGAGAAACACTTGAAAAACTTCAAGGTAAATCAAATAAAGGTAGAGGAGCTAAAAACCGTCGTGAAAAAAGAGATCGACATAGAGAGCAGTCTGAAAAAGAGCTACAAGCGGAAGCAGCAGAAAGTAAAATCCTAAAGGTTACTGAGTTTGTAACTGTTAGTGAAGTTGCTACAATGATGGATGTTGGAGTAACTCAAGTAATTTCAGCATGTATGTCTCTTGGTATGATGGTAACGATGAACCAGAGATTAGATGCAGAAACGCTTTCTATTGTTGCTGATGAGTTTGGTTATCAAGTGGAATTTGTAACCGCTGATATTGAAGAATCAATTGAAGAGGTTGAAGATAAACCAGAAGATTTAAAACCACGTGCGCCGATTGTTACGGTAATGGGTCACGTTGATCACGGTAAAACATCATTATTAGATTACATCCGTGAAGAGAATGTAATTGCTGGTGAATCAGGTGGAATTACACAGCATATTGGGGCTTATGGAGTTGAGTTATCAGATGGTCAAAAAATAGCATTCCTAGATACGCCAGGTCACGAGGCCTTTACAGCGATGCGTGCTCGTGGTGCTCAGGTTACGGATATTGCAATTATTGTGGTTGCTGCAGATGATGCCATTATGCCACAAACAAAAGAAGCAATTTCACATGCTCAAGCAGCTGGTGTACCAATTGTATTTGCAATTAACAAAATTGATAAGCCAGACGCTAATCCAGATAAGGTGAAAGAAGGTTTAGCAGCTATGAACTTATTGGTTGAAGATTGGGGTGGAAAAATTCAATCTCACGATATTTCAGCTAAATTTGGTACAGGTGTTAAAGAATTACTAGAAAAGGTACTTCTAGAAGCTGAATTATTAGAACTTAAAGCTAATCCTACAAAACCAGCAGTTGGTACTGTAGTAGAAGCTTACTTAGATAAAGGTAGAGGTTATGTATCTACTATTTTAGTACAAGCAGGTACATTAAAAGTTGGAGATTACGTACTGGCAGGTAAAAACAGTGGTAAGGTTAAAGCGATGCACGATGAGCGTGGTAATAACATCAAAGAGGCTGGCCCATCAACACCAGTGTCTATATTAGGATTAGATGGTGCACCACAAGCAGGTGATAAGTTCAATGTATTTGAGGACGAACGTGAAGCAAAACAAATTGCTGCGAAACGTACACAATTACAACGTGAGCAATCTGTGAGAACACAACGTCATATTACGCTTGATGAAATCGGAAGACGTATTGCTTTAGGTGATTTCCAAGAGCTTAATATCATTCTTAAAGGTGACGTGGATGGTTCTGTTGAAGCATTAACAGATTCATTCCAAAAGCTATCTACTGAAGAAATTCAAGTAAATATTATCCATAAAGGAGTTGGTGCCATTACAGAAAGTGATGTGTTATTAGCTTCTGCATCAGATGCGATTATTGTAGGATTTAATGTGCGTCCTGTAGGAAATGCAAGAACAATAGCAGACAAAGAAGAAATAGATATCAGAACCTATTCTATCATCTATGATGCTATCAATGATCTTAAAGATGCAATGGAAGGTATGTTGTCACCAGAAGTTAAAGAAGAAGTTACAGGTACAGCTGAGATTAGAGAAACATTTAAGATTTCTAAGATTGGAACCATTGCAGGTTGTATGGTTACAAATGGTAAAATATTCAGAAACTCTGGTATACGTTTAATTAGAGATGGTGTCGTTGTGTTTACAGGTGAATTAGCATCTTTAAAACGTTTTAAAGACGATGTGAAAGAAGTTTCTAAAGGCTACGATTGTGGTATGCAAGTTAAAGGTTATAACGATATTAAAGAAGGCGATATAATTGAAGCATTCCAAGAAGTAGAAGTGAAGAAGACTCTGAAATAACAGAACTATCGAACATAAAAAAACCGACAAATTATTGTCGGTTTTTTTATGTCTATTCGGAACGGTTTTATTTACTTTTTTCTACTTTGGGCTGAAAAATAATGGCGTTCATATAATCTTTTTTGATTTTCGCTAGAGCTCTGTCAGCTTCAAGCCTCGTTGCAAAATTACCAACCCACACTTTGTAGTTTGGTGTGTTCCAAACAATTTCCACTGGCCAATCTTGATAAGTGTTTAAGAAATTCATTTTTTCACGTTGGGCCTTGTCAGGATCAATACTCTGGTAAACTTGAATTTTGTATAACTTATTGGTCTTCAAATCTTTCTTGTACTCGATCAATTTGTCTATCTCTTTATCCTGATCAATTTTAACATTTCCCTCTTGAGCATTTAACGAAAAGAAACAGATTGATAAGAGAAAAATAAAGCTTAAATGTTTGATATTTAGTGCCATTCTATTAGATTTTTTTACAAAGGTATATTATAAAACGATATTCAAAATAAAATCTTATTTAGAATAATTATAAATTGATTATTAACACTTCATTAGCATTTCGAAAATCGACTTTATATCTTACTTTTGCGAGAGTTTTTATAAACATGATTTTAGTCATATTTCATGAAAAAATCATACCAAAGTTTAGACGATAATTATCTTTATAATATGAAACACGTTATCAACCGTACTATAAGCTCCAAATTGTTGAGTTTCGGTTTTATGCTATTTCTTACGTTTTCAATTTCACTAAATGCTCAAGACGGCGATCCAGTAAACGGAAAAAATCTGTTTAATGCCAATTGTGCTGCATGTCATAAGTTAGATAAGGACATGACTGGTCCAATGCTTCGTAATGTTGAGATGAGATTGGCTAATGAAGAAGGATTGGATAGAGAGTGGCTTAATGCATGGATTCGTAACAGTTCTGCTTTAATTAAATCTGGTGATGCTTACGCAAACAAGGTTTATAATGCATGGAACAAAACAGCGATGACTGCTTTTCCTCAATTGAGTGATCAAGATATTTCGGACATCTTAGCTTATACTGCACAGCCAAAACCTCCTGCTCCAGAACCTGTGGCTGGGGTTGTTGCTCAGCCAGCTGAACAAGGTATTGGTCAGGAATTAATCTTAGGTGCATTAGCAGTTTTATTTGGTTTATTGGCAATGGCTTTAATTTTAGTGAAGCGCACTTTAAATCGTTTTGCAGAAGCTAAAGGCTTAGATGTTTCTGAAGTAAAGCGCAAACCAATTTGGAAAGCATTTGTAGAGAACCAATTCTTAATGTTAGTCACAGCAATTTTCTTTTTACTTGCAAGTGGGTATTTCGCGTATGGTTATTTTATGCAGGTTGGTATAGATCAAGGTTATGAACCAGTTCAACCAATTCATTATTCACATAGAATACATGCTGGTGTAAATGAAATTGACTGTAAATATTGTCACTCTTCGGCAAGAGTGAGTAAGCATTCTGGGATTCCATCTTTAAATGTGTGTATGAATTGTCACAAGTCAATTGGTGAAGTTTCTGAGACAACTTTAGCTGAAGGAAAAGAGTATGGTGTTGATTACAATGCTGAGATTCAAAAATTATATGATGCTGTAGGTTGGGATGGTAGAGCTTACACAGGTGAAACGAAGCCTGTAAAGTGGATACGTATTCATAACTTACCAGATTTCGCATATTTCAATCACTCACAGCACGTTTCTGTTGCAGGTGTAGAATGTCAAACATGTCACGGTCCTGTAGAGGAAATGGAAGTATTGTATCAGCATGCGCCATTAACAATGGGATGGTGTATTAACTGTCATAGAGAAACAGAGGTGAATGTGAAGGATAATGAATATTATGCTAAAATTCATGAAGAACTTTCTAAGAAGTATGGTGTAGAGAAATTGACTGCTGCACAGATGGGTGGATTAGAATGTGGTAAGTGTCATTATTAAAAGAATGTTATTGTTGGTTAAGATTATCTGAGCTAACATCACAATAAATTAAACAAAGAATATGTCATCAAACAAGAAATACTGGAAAAGTGTTGAAGAGCTAAACGAAAACAGCTCTATTGTTGAGACGCTAAGACAAAATGAGTTTGTAGAAGAAATTCCAACAGATGAGTTTTTGGGTGATAAAGAGACTTTAGAGTCGTCTTCTACATCGCGTCGTGATTTCTTAAAGTACGTAGGGTTTAGTACGGCTGCTGCCTCATTAGCTGCTTGTGAAGGTCCTGTGATTAAATCAATTCCTTATGTAAACCAACCAACGGAAATTATTCCAGGTGTTGCTAATTACTATGCGACTACTGTTGCTGATGGTTTTGATTTTGCTAGTATTTTAGTTAAAACAAGAGAAGGTCGTCCTATAAAAATTGAGAACAATACAGATGCTGTAACTAACGGAACAGCTAATGCTAGAGTTCATGCTTCTATCTTAGGATTATATGATAATCTTAGGGTAAAGGCACCAATGAAAGGTGGTAAAGATATCTCTTGGGATACTTTTATGTCTGAAACCACTTCTAAGTTAAGTGGTCTTGGTGACAAACAAATCGTATTCTTAACGTCTACAATTCCTAGTCCATCAACTGCGAAATTAGTTGGTGAGTTTTCTGAGAAGTATGTTAATGTTAAGCATGTTACTTATGATGCGATTTCAGAATCAGCAACATTAGACGCTTACGAAGCTAAATATGGTACACGCGGCATGGCAAATTACGATTTGTCAAAAGCAATGACTATAGTTTCTGTTGGTGCTGATTTTATTGGAGACTGGCAAGGTGGAGGATTCGATGCTGGCTATGCAAAGAACCGTGTTCCTGAGCAAGGAAAAATGTCTAGGCATATTCAATTTGAATCTAATATGTCACTTTCTGGTGCAAACGCGGATAAACGTGTGCCGTTAAAACCAAGTGAACAACGTTTAGCTTTAGCTAAATTATATAGCTACGTTACTGGTAATTCAGTAGGTGGCGCAAAACTTTCTGAAGGATTAGATGCGGCTGTTAAATCTGCAGCTAAACAATTAAAGAAAGCAGGTAGTAATGGTGTAGTAATGACTGGTATTCAGGATGTGAATGCTCAGACAGTTGCTTTAGAGATTAATGAATATTTAAACTCTAAAGCGTTCGACGCTAAGACTACAGTTAAGACAAGACAAGGTAACGATAAAGCTGTAATGCAGTTAATTGCTGATATGAAAGCTGGTAAGGTTGGTGCACTTATTATGAATGGTGTTAACCCAATGTATACTTTACCTAATTCAGCTGATTTTTCTGAAGGATTAAAGAAAACAGAATTATCTATTGCTTTCTCAATGAAGCAAGACGAAACTTCTGTTAATGCAGAATATATTGCTGCATTACCTCATAGTTTAGAATCTTGGGGTGATTTCGAATTTAAAGCTAGTCACTATTCAATGATGCAGCCAACAATTCGTCCATTATTTGATACAAAACAATTCCAAGATGTGCTTTTAGCGTGGAATGGAAATGATACTTTATATAGAGATTATATTAAAGAAACGTGGGAAGCTGATATATTAAATGGTGAGTCATTTAATAAAGCGATCCAAGATGGTGTTTATGTAGGAATACCTTCAGAAGGAATTATGGCAGAGAATGTAACTGCGGAAACTGAAGAAGAAACTACAGAAGCACCAAGAAGTAATGCAGCTACTGCATTAGCATCATCGACTAAAGTTGGTGCTATGGAGTTGACATTATATACTAAAACAGGAATGGGTGATGGTCAACAAGCTAACAACCCATGGTTACAAGAATTCCCAGATCCAATTACTAGAACGTCATGGGATAACTATGTAACTGTTTCTAGAGCTGATGCCGAAGCAAAAGGATTAATTAATGAGAATGTTGCAAATGGTGGACTGAATGGTAGCTATGCTAATGTTACTGTTAATGGCGTGACTGTAGAGAACGTTCCGGTTTTAATTCAACCAGGTCAGGCAAAAGGATCTGTTGGTTTATCATTTGGTTATGGTAGAACCGCAGATGGTCTTAAAGAGGAAATGAAAACGGGTGTTAACGCTTATCCATTATACCAAAACTTTAGCGCTGTTCAAGAAGTTTCTATTGAGAAAACTTCAGGTACACATGAGTTTGCTTGTGTTCAGTTACACAATACGTTAATGGGTCGTGGAGACATCATTAAAGAAACTTCATTAGAGGTTTTCAATACAAAAGATAAGCATATTTGGAATGAAACTCCGGTAGTTTCATTAGATCACGTTGAGACTCCTGTGACATCTCCGGATGTTGATCTTTGGGATTCTTTTGATCGTTCTGTAGGGCACCACTTCAATTTATCGATTGACTTAAATGCTTGTACAGGATGTGGTGCTTGTGTTATTGCTTGTCATGCAGAAAATAACGTGCCAGTAGTTGGTAAAACTGAAATGAGACGTAGCCGCGACATGCACTGGTTACGTATCGATAGATATTATTCTTCTCAAGATTCATTCGAAGGAGATAATGATAAAAAAGATAATATTTCTGGTTTAGGAAGCTCATTAAGTGAGTTCGGTGAAATGGAAAGTCCAGCGGATAATCCGCAAGTAGCATTCCAACCAGTAATGTGTCAGCACTGTAACCATGCACCTTGTGAAACAGTTTGTCCTGTAGCGGCGACATCACATGGTCGTCAAGGTCAAAACCACATGGCATATAACCGTTGTGTAGGTACACGTTACTGTGCAAATAACTGTCCTTATAAAGTGCGTCGTTTTAACTGGTTCTTATATAGCCAAAACGATGAGTTTGATTACTACATGAATGATGACTTAGGTCGTATGGTATTAAACCCAGACGTTACTGTAAGATCTCGTGGTGTAATGGAGAAATGTTCTATGTGTATTCAAATGACGCAAAAAACAATCCTTGATGCTAAGCGCGATGGTAGACCTGTGAATAAGGATGAATTTAAGACGGCTTGTTCTGCTGCTTGTTCTAGTGGAGCAATGACGTTTGGAGATGTTAATAATGAAGAGGATAAGATTACAGAATTAGTAAACGATGATAGAGCGTACCACTTATTAGAGCACGTTGGTGTAAAACCAAATGTGGTTTATCAAACGAAAGTACGTAATACATCAGAAGCATAAATTAAAAATTAAAGAATCAATTATATAATTATGGCGTCTCATTACGAAGCACCTATTAGAAGACCTTTAGTTACTGGAGAAAAATCGTATCACGATGTTACTTTAGACGTAGTAAAACCAGTTGAAGGCAAAGCTAACAAAGCGTGGTGGATTGTTTTTAGCATCTCTTTGGTAGCATTCCTTTGGGGAATAGGTTGTATTATTTATACTGTATCAACAGGTATTGGAGTTTGGGGTCTTAATAAGACTGTAAACTGGGCTTGGGATATTACTAACTTCGTTTGGTGGGTTGGTATTGGTCACGCAGGTACACTAATTTCAGCAGTACTATTATTATTCCGTCAAAAATGGAGAATGGCAATTAACCGTTCTGCGGAAGCAATGACCATTTTCTCGGTAGTTCAGGCAGGTTTATTCCCAATCATTCACATGGGTCGTCCATGGTTAGCATATTGGGTATTACCAATTCCAAACCAATTTGGTTCGTTATGGGTAAACTTTAACTCACCATTACTGTGGGACGTATTCGCGATTTCTACATATTTATCTGTGTCATTAGTATTCTGGTGGACAGGTTTATTACCAGATTTCGCAATGATTAGAGATAGAGCTGTAAAACCTTTCCAAAAGAAAATCTATGCGTTATTAAGTTTCGGGTGGTCTGGTAGAGCAAAAGATTGGCAACGATTTGAAGAAGTGTCTTTAGTATTAGCTGGTTTAGCAACACCACTTGTACTTTCTGTACATACCATTGTATCGTTTGACTTCGCGACGTCTGTAATTCCAGGTTGGCATACAACTATTTTTCCACCGTACTTCGTTGCAGGTGCTATTTTCTCAGGATTCGCAATGGTAAACACGCTTCTTATTATTATGAGAAAAGTGTGTAACCTAGAAGACTATATTACAGTACAGCACATCGAATTAATGAACATTGTAATTATGATTACAGGTTCTATCGTAGGTGTAGCTTATATTACTGAGTTATTCATCGCTTGGTACTCTGGTGTAGAGTATGAACAGTATGCATTCTTAAACAGAGCAACTGGCCCTTACTGGTGGGCATACTGGGCAATGATGACTTGTAACGTATTCTCTCCACAGTTTATGTGGTTTAAGAAACTAAGAACAAGTATAATGTTCTCTTTCTTTATTTCTATCGTAGTAAACATAGGTATGTGGTTTGAGCGTTTCGTAATTATCGTAACTTCTTTACACAGAGATTACTTACCGTCTTCTTGGACAATGTTCTCACCAACATTCGTTGATATAGGAATCTTTATCGGTACAATTGGCTTCTTCTTTGTGTTATTCTTATTGTACTCTCGTACGTTCCCAGTAATCGCTCAAGCGGAGGTTAAGACGATTTTAAAGTCTTCTGGTGAGCGTTACAAGAATATCAGAGAAAGAGGAGATAGCTTAGTCGGAACAGGTGCAGATGAAAGAACGTCGAATCCTTTAGCAATTGCGGAAACAAAGACTGAAAGTGCTTCATCAGACAATACTGAAAAACTCAATTCATTATTTGAAGGTATTGGTAAGTTTGACGCTGAGACACAAACTGCAGATGACTTAAAGGTTATCAACGGTATTGGTCCTAAAATGGAAGAAGTACTTAATAGCATTGGTATATTTACTTATTTACAGGTAAGTAAGATGACGAAAAAAGAATACGACTTGTTAGATGCCATTACGGGTTCTTTCCCAGGAAGAGCAGAACGTGATGATTGGTCAGGACAAGCTAAGAATTTATTAAACAACTAATATAGTATATGGAAGCTTCAAAGGTAATTCATGCTATTTATACAGACGATGATGTATTAATGTCTGCTGTTAAGAAAGTAAAAGCAGAAAAGCATCACATCGAAGAAATATATACACCTTTTCCAGTTCATGGATTAGACAAAGCTATGGGCTTGGCCCCAACGCGTATTGCAATTGCATCATTTTTATATGGATGTGTTGGATTAACGGTTGCTATTGTAATGATGAATTTCATTATGATTGAAGATTGGCCTCAAGACATTGGTGGTAAACCAAGTTTTAGCTACCTAGAGAACATGCCTGCGTTTGTGCCAATTATGTTTGAGCTCACCGTGTTTTTTGCGGCTCACTTAATGGTAATTACTTTTTATTTAAGAAGTAGAATGTGGCCATTCAAAAAAGCTGAAAACCCTGATCCTAGAACAACAGATGACCATTTTTTAATGGAAATAGCTCTACATAATAATGAAAGTGAATTAACATCATTGTTACAAGAAACAGGCGCTGTTGAAATAAATATAGTTGATAAAGACGAAGAAGCACATTAATATGAAGACAGCTTTAAAATATATATCAGTACTAGTACTTTTAGTAGGTTTTGTGTCCTGTCAAAAGAATTCAAGACCAAACTATCAATACATGCCTAACATGTATCAACCTGTTGGCTATGAGGCTTACCAAGAATCTGATGCCTTCTCAAATGGAGTTGAAGCACAACTTCCGGCAGAAGGTACAATTCCAAGAGGCGATTTTTTACCTTTCGATTATGAGAATACAACAGAAGGTTATGATTTGGCTAAAGCAGAGTTAAAAAGTCCTTTAGATTCTACCCAAGTAGATTTAGAAAATGGTAAAGAAATGTACGAAATTTATTGTGCAATATGTCATGGTAAAAAAGGTGCTGGAATGGGAACCCTGGCAAAGAAAGAGTTAATTATACCAGGAAGCTACGCGGCTAAGGATATTACAACAGGAAGTATTTATCATACAATTTATTACGGTAAGAATTCGATGGGTTCTTATGCTAATCAATTAAATGAGAACGAACGTTGGCAGGTTGTTGCTTATGTTGAAAAATTAAAAGCAGACTTAACTAAGTAAGGTTTAGATAAAGATTATATAGATGGAATATAAAATTTCAAGTAAATTAAGAATAGTTGCAATCGTTATGATAGTTCTTGGACTATTGGGCGTAGTTGCTGGATTCAATAGTGCTTACAGTGTAACTGAAGATAATATTTCTGAAGTTTTAGCTGCAGAACATCATGACGGTCATGGTCATGGTGACGCTCACGCAGCAGATGCTCACGGTCATCATGGGCATGATGATGCACACGCCGATCATCACGGTGAAGACGCAGCTCATGGTAAATTAACTCACCATGAGGAGCACGCTTTACATCAAATTCATAACAGACCATACTCTGCGTTGTACGTAGGGGCATTTTTCTTCTTTATGATTGCTTTAGGTGTATTAGCGTTTTACGCAATACAATATGCTGCGCAAGCAGGTTGGTCACCAGTATTGTTTAGAGTTATGGAAGGTATTACATCTTATGTCTTACCTGGTGGTTTAATAGTGTTAGCAATTGCCTTTGTAGCAGATAGTCATATATTTATTTGGCTAAAAGAAGGTGTAACTGTAGAGGGTCATGAGAACTATGATAAACTAGTTGCAGGTAAGTCTGGTTGGTTAAATAAAACAGGTTTCTTTGTAAGAGGAATTATTTTCCTTGCTGGTTGGTCTTTATATAGATTCTTCTCAAGAAAATTCTCAATCGCTCAAGATAGTGCAGATGATAACAGAAACTTCAAAAAGAACTTTAGAATCTCAGCAGCATTCTTAGTATTCTATATCTATACAGAATCTATGATGTCTTGGGATTGGATTATGAGTGTTGACCCACACTGGTTTAGTACTTTATTTGGATGGTATGTGTTTGCAAGTATGTTTGTAAGTGGTATCACTGTAATTGCAATGATCACAATTTATTTGAAATCTAAAGGTTTATTAGAATTTGTTAACGATAGCCATATTCATGATTTAGCTAAATTTATGTTTGGTATTAGTGTTTTTTGGACATATTTATGGTTCTCACAATTCATGTTAATTTGGTATTCTAATATTCCGGAAGAAGTAACATATTTCGTTACACGTATTGAGCACTATAAATTACCTTTCTTCGGAATGTTAGCAATGAATTTTATTTTCCCACTGTTACTATTAATGAATAGTGATTATAAGAGAATCAACTGGTTTGTTGTAATGGCAGGTATAGTAATTTTATGTGGTCACTACTTAGATGTTTTCAATTGGATAATGCCAGCTACTGTAATTGAAAGATGGTATATTGGATTACCAGAAATAGGTTCCATCTTATTATTTGGTGGTTTATTCTTGCTAGTTGTGTTTACAGCTCTAAGTAAGGCTCCATTGTTAGCTAAAGGAAACCCATTTATGAAGGAAAGTGAACATTTCCATTATTAATTTAAAAAAGAACAGAAACGATAATGACTGCTTTATTAACAATTTTATTAGTAACTTTTGTAGCCGTTGCCATTTGGCAATTAATAAAGATATTTGATTTAGCTCAAGTAGGTGAGTCTAACTCAGCAGTAGCCACTGATAAAGACAATAAAATTAATGGTTATTTAATGTTGGCTTTTTTAGCCTTCATATATATCATTACAATAGTATGTATTTGGTATTTGGGTGATTTGCCATTATTATCAAATTCGGCATCTGAGCACGGACCTGATATTGATAATTTAATGATTATCTCATTAGTAATTATTTTTATAGTTCAAACCTTCACGCAATTTCTTCTACATTATTTTGCCTATAAGTATAAAGGAGAAAAAGGCAAGAAAGCTCTGTTTTATGCTGATAATAATACATTAGAAGCAATTTGGACAGGTATTCCGGTAGTAGTTCTAGCTGGTTTAATTATTTATGGATTATTTACTTGGAATGATATCATGAATGTGGACAAGGAAGAAGATCCTTTAGTAGTTGAATTATATGCTCAACAATTTAACTGGAAAGCAAGATATGCTGGTTCAGACAACGTACTTGGTAAGGCTAATGTTAGGCTGATTGATTTAGATAAGGCTAATATACTTGGTGTAGATGAGGATGATCCAAATGCACAAGACGATGTAGTAGTTACCGAATTACATTTACCAAAGGGTCGTCCTGTATTGTTTAAGATGAGATCTCAAGACGTACTTCATTCAGCTTACATGCCTCATTTTAGAGCACAGATGAATTGTGTTCCAGGTATGGTTACGCAGTTCGCTTTTACACCAACTGTAACAACAGCTGAAATGAGACAAAATCCTGATATGCAGGATAAAGTCAAAAATATTAATAATATTAGAGTTGAGAAAAGTAAGGCATTGATGGCGGAAGACGAAGAAGGTCTAGATCCATATGAGTTCGATTACTTACTATTATGTAATAAGATTTGTGGTAAGTCTCATTATAATATGCAAATGAAGATTGTAGTGGAGACGGAGGAAGAATTTAATGCATGGATGAGTGAGCAAAAGACATTTGCAAACTCGTTAAATTAATTATTTAAGAATCATTTTAAGAAATAGATAAGAGAATATGTCAGCAACAGTAGATACACACGATCACGACGTGCATCATCACAAGGAGACTTTTGTGACTAAGTATATATTTAGTCAAGATCATAAAATGATTGCAAAACAGTATTTAATTACTGGTGTAATTGTTATGGGTATAATAGGGATTTTAATGTCACTATTAATACGTATGCAGATTGCTTGGCCTGAAGAGCAAAATGCAGTATTCAAAGCATTATTAGGTAAATGGGCACCAGAAGGTGTCATGGACGCAGATATATATCTGGCATTAGTAACGATACATGGTACCATTATGGTATTCTTTGTGCTTACAGCCGGATTAAGTGGAACATTTAGTAACTTATTAATTCCATTGCAGATTGGTGCAAGAGATATGGCCTCTGGATTCCTTAATATGGTATCATATTGGTTATTCTTCGTGTCTTGTGTAATAATGGTATTGTCTTTCTTTGTAGAGACTGGGCCAGCAGCTGCCGGTTGGACAATTTATCCACCGCTTTCTGCATTACCAATGGCTCAGCCAGGTTCTGGTGCAGGTATGACAATGTGGTTAGTATCAATGGCAATCTTTATTGCGTCGTCCTTACTAGGATCGTTAAATTACATTGTAACAGTATTAAATTTAAGAACTAAAGGTATGTCAATGACAAGAATGCCATTAACAATTTGGGCATTCTTTGTTACAGCTATTATTGGTGTGATTTCTTTCCCAGTATTACTTTCAGCAGCCTTATTGTTAATTATGGATAGAAGCTTTGGTACATCATTCTTTTTATCTGATATTTTCATTCAAGGTGAGGTATTACATTATCAAGGTGGTTCACCAGTTTTGTTTGAGCACTTATTCTGGTTTTTAGGTCATCCTGAAGTGTATATTGTATTATTACCTGCTTTAGGTATTACTTCAGAAGTGATAGCAACCAACTCAAGAAAACCAATTTTTGGTTACAGAGCAATGATTATGTCTATCATAGCTATCGCATTCTTATCAACGATTGTATGGGGTCACCACATGTTTATCTCAGGAATGAATCCGTTCTTAGGTTCTGTTTTTACTTTTACTACCTTATTAATTGCCATTCCATCTGCTGTAAAGGCGTTTAATTATATTACAACATTGTGGAAAGGAAACCTTCAGATGAATCCAGCGATGCTATTCTCAATAGGTTTAGTTTCAACATTCATTACAGGTGGTTTGACAGGTATTATTTTAGGGGATAGTGCATTAGATATTAATGTACACGATACGTACTTCGTGGTAGCACATTTCCACTTAGTAATGGGTATATCGGCGTTATATGGTGTGTTTGCTGGTGTCTATCACTGGTTCCCGAAAATGTTCGGAAGAATGATGAATAAAAATTTGGGTTACATTCATTTTTGGATAACAGCAGTTGGTGCGTATGGTGTATTTTTCCCAATGCATTTTATTGGTATGGCAGGTTTACCACGTCGTTATTATACCAACTCAAATTTCCCCTTATTCGATGATACAACTGATACTCAAGTAGTGATAACAGTGTTTGCTCTTATTGCAGGTTCAGTGCAGTTGGTATTCTTATATAATTTTATTAGTAGTATTTTCTATGGTAAGAAAGCTGAGAAGAATCCATGGCGATCTACAACATTAGAATGGACTACACCGGTGGAACATATGCATGGAAATTGGCCTGGGGAAATTCCTCATGTATATAGATGGCCTTATGACTATAGTAAGCCAGGTCATGATGAAGATTTTGTTCCTCAAACGGTACCTTTAAAAGAAGGTGAAGAAGAACTTCAACACTAGAGAAAAATTAACTGATATTGAGTTATTATAATATAAAGCCTTTCAAATTATTGAAAGGCTTTTTCGTTATATTTGAATTATGAACGAAAACTTAGATCCAACAACTAATAATTTCTCATCTGATGAGTTTGATGTAGAGAAACAATTACGACCCCTATCCTTTGATGATTTTACTGGTCAAGATCAGGTGTTGGAAAATCTTCAAGTTTTTGTGAAAGCCGCTAACTTACGTGATGAAGCGTTAGATCATACTTTGTTCCATGGTCCACCTGGTCTTGGAAAAACTACTTTAGCACATATTCTTGCAAGTGAATTAAATGTTGGAATTAAAGTAACTTCTGGACCAGTATTGGATAAGCCAGGCGATCTAGCAGGATTATTAACTAATCTTGATGAACGTGATGTTTTGTTTATAGATGAAATTCACCGTTTAAGTCCAATTGTAGAAGAATACTTGTATTCAGCAATGGAAGACTACAAGATTGATATTATGATAGAAACTGGACCAAATGCTCGTACAGTTCAAATCAATCTAAATCCTTTTACTTTAGTAGGTGCTACAACACGCTCTGGATTATTAACATCACCAATGCGTGCACGTTTTGGTATTCAAAGTAGACTTCAATATTATAATACTGAATTATTAACTAACATAGTACAGCGTAGTGCTTCAATTTTAGATGTACCAATTTCTATGGAAGCTGCTATAGAAATAGCAGGTCGTAGTCGAGGAACACCACGTATCGCTAATGCACTTCTTAGACGTGTTAGAGATTTTGCTCAGATTAAAGGTAATGGAAGTATTGATATTAAGATTTCAAAATTTGCGTTAGAAGCATTAAATGTAGATGCCCATGGCTTAGATGAGATGGATAATAAAATACTGTCTACAATTATAGATAAGTTTAAAGGTGGTCCAGTTGGTATTACAACTTTAGCAACTGCAGTAAGTGAGAGTCCAGAAACTATTGAAGAGGTTTATGAACCATTTTTAATTCAACAAGGATTTATCATGAGAACACCTCGAGGAAGGGAAGTTACAGAATTAGCTTATAAACATTTAGGTAAAATAAAAGGACCAACACAAGGTGGTTTGTTCTAGCTAACTGTCGTTTTGAAGTTATTTGTTTCTAAAATATTTTCAAATGAAAGACGTGTCTAACATACCAATTGTACCTATGTCTCAGTTTTTGAGACATGCTTTTGATATTCTTAAAAATCCTTTGCCTTTTCATCATAAGAAATTCTCTGAAAATGGTGACTTATTTTGTTTGAGCATAGGATTTAAAACCAAGGTATTCTTTTGTCGTAATGTTGCTTTTCTTGAGTATGTGTTAAAGAAGAATCAAAGAAATTATAAGAAATCAAAAATACAAACAGAAGATATTTCAAAATACGTTGGTAAAGGCTTATTAACGATTGAAGGTGATCATTGGAGAACGCAACGTAAATTAATTCAACCTGCATTTCACAAAAAACAACTACACTTATTGTTAGATAAGATTAAGGAAGCAATAACAGAAGAATATGAAAAGCTACCTTTAGGAAAAACAATAGATGTATTTCCGATTTTTAATGATTTAGCCTTTAAAACAGTAGTGAATTCCTTGTTTAGTAATGCAGCAACTAATGAAGATATTAAACGGTTACAATTTATCACCGAAGAAAATCAGAAGATGCTCATAAAAGAGTTAAGACAACCCTATTTAGGTTGGTGGTTTTCGGCCAGTGGAAAAATTAAAAAGCACCTAAATTTTTCTGAAGAAGCCAAGCAAATTTTAAAGCGTATTGTTGATGAACGTAAATCTTCAGGTAAACGATTTAATGACTTATTAGATATGCTATTAGATGCTAGATATGAAGACGGAAGTGCAATGGATGAGGATCAGTTAATTGATGAGATACTTATTTTATTCTTGGCAGGTCATGAAACCACTGCAAATGCACTGACATTTACATTTCAATTGTTAGCAAAACACCAAGATTGGCAAGAAAGGATATATCAAGAACGTTCAAGTATTAAAAAGGAGTCAGAAGAGGTTATGAACTTGGTGATGAGATCTAAAGTTTGTCAACAAGTTATAGAGGAATCTATGCGATTATATCCACCGGTCTATTTTATAGATCGCGTAAATATTACTGAAGATAGTTTTAATGGGATGACATTTAAACCAGAATCTAATTTGTTATTCTCCCTTTTCGAGATTCATCGTCATCCAGATCTTTGGGAAAAACCTGAAGCATTTATGCCAGGGCGTTTTTCTGAAGGTGAGAGAAAGTTCTCTTCACAATACTTTCCGTTTGGTGCAGGACCTAGAAAGTGTATTGGTAATAATTTCGCTATGTTTGAAATGATCATTGCTGTTAGTGAATTGGTTTTTAAATACAAGATTAGATCCGAGTTTGATGATATAGAGATATCTCCATTAATTACACTAAAACCAAAAAATGCTTTTTTGAGTTTTGAAGCAAGAGCTTAATGACGAATTCCTCAAAATATACGCATTTAATTAAATCTGAAGCCAAAAGACTTGGATTCTTATCATGCGGTATTAGTAAAGCCGAATTTCTTGAAGAGGAAGCACCAAGATTAGAAAAGTGGTTAAACCAAAACATGCATGGTAAAATGCGTTACATGGAGAATCATTTCGACAAACGTCTCGATCCCACGAAACTAGTTGAAGACTCCAAAAGTGTAGTGTCGTTGTTACTCAATTATTATCCTAGCCAAGAGCAAACAGCTAATAGCTATAAATTGTCTAAATACGCTTATGGTACAGACTACCATTTTGTGATTAAAGACAAGCTAAAACAACTACTTCACTTTATTAAAGAAGAAATAGGAGATGTTCATGGTAGGGCCTTTGTTGATTCGGCACCAGTTTTAGATAAGGCTTGGGCTGCAAAATCTGGTCTAGGTTGGATAGGTAAACATAGTAATTTGCTAACCCAAAAAGTAGGTTCATTTTATTTCATAGCAGAGTTAATTATCGATTTAGAGTTAGAATACGATCATGCTGTTACAGATCATTGCGGAACTTGTACAGCTTGTATAGATGCATGTCCTACGGAAGCAATTGTAGATCCTTATGTTGTTGATGGCAGTAAGTGTATTTCTTATTTTACCATTGAATTAAAAGATAATCTGCCTACTGAGTTTAAAGGCAAATTTGATGATTGGATGTTTGGTTGTGATGTATGTCAAGATGTTTGCCCATGGAACCGATTTAGTAAACCGCATAAGGAACCTTTATTTAATCCACATCCTGAGTTGTTATCCATGACAAAAAAAGATTGGGAAGACGTCACTGAAGATACATTTAGAAAGGTGTTTAAAAAATCTGCTGTTAAAAGGACTAAATACGCTGGTTTAATTCGAAATATTCAATTTTTAAGGGATTAAAAGTATTTAAAAAGTCTTCACTTTAGTAAAGTTTAATCATTGTGTATATTTACCGTTTAATAAAATGAGAGAATGAGCAAAGATAGTAAGCGAATAGAAGCTTTGGTTTACCATGCAAAACCCAAACCAGGAAAGATAAAAGTTGTACCTACAAAAAAATATACTTCTCAAAGAGATCTTTCTTTGGCATATTCCCCTGGTGTTGCTGAACCTTGTTTAGAAATTGAAAAAGAGGTAGAAAATGTGTACAAGTATACCGCAAAAGGAAATCTTGTAGCCGTTATTTCTAATGGTACTGCGGTTTTAGGTCTTGGTAATATTGGCCCTGAAGCGTCTAAACCAGTAATGGAAGGTAAAGGGTTACTTTTTAAAATATTTGCAGATATAGATGTGTTTGACATTGAGGTAGATACTGAAAATGTCGATGAGTTTATAGAAACAGTAAAAAATATTGCCCCTACTTTCGGCGGAATTAATCTTGAAGATATAAAAGCACCTGAAGCTTTTGAAATTGAACGTCGTCTCAAAGAAGAACTCGATATTCCTGTAATGCATGATGATCAACATGGTACGGCAATTATTTCAGCTGCTGCCTTATTGAATGCGTTAGAACTTGCCAATAAAAAAATTGAAGATGTAAAAATCGTAGTAAGTGGTGCAGGTGCAGCTGCAATATCTTGTACACGCTTATATCAATCTTTTGGTGCTAAGCGAGAGAATATTGTAATGTTAGATAGTAAAGGCGTTATCAGATCAGACAGAGATAATCTGACATCACAAAAAGCAGAATTTGCTACGGATAGAAAGATAGACACCTTAGACGAAGCTATGCAGGATGCAGATGTATTTATAGGTTTATCAATGGCAGATATTGTGACTACAAAGATGCTTAGGTCAATGGCGTCTGATCCAATTGTTTTTGCTATGGCAAATCCAAATCCTGAAATAGCTTACCAATTAGCAGTGGATACTCGAGATGATATTATAATGGCAACAGGCCGAAGTGATCATCCTAACCAAGTTAATAATGTATTAGGATTCCCGTTTATATTCAGAGGGGCTTTAGATGTGAGAGCCACAAAGATAAATGAAGCCATGAAAATGGCTGCAGTAAAAGCACTCGCGAAACTAGCAAAAGAACCTGTTCCGGAGCAAGTAAATATTGCATATTCAGCAACCCGCTTGGCGTTTGGTAGAGATTATATCATTCCAAAGCCATTCGATCCAAGATTAATTGCAGAAGTTCCGCCTGCAGTGGCAAAAGCAGCTATGAAAAGTGGTGTTGCTAAACAACCAATAGAGGATTGGGAAAGATATAAAAACACACTACTAGAACGTCTTGGGTCAGATAACAAGCTTATTAGGATGCTTGCTAGTAAGGCAAAAGCTAATCCTAAAAGAGTAGTATTTGCTGAGGCAGATCAATTAGATGTTTTAAAAGCGGCACAGATTGTTTATGAAGAAGGTATCGCAAGACCTATTTTACTTGGTAGAATTGATACTATTAAATCCTTAATGCAAGACATAGATTTTGATGGTGAAATAGAAATTATAGATCCAAAATCTGACGAAGAAATAGATAGAAAAAACAGATATGCAGATGCATTTTGGAAACGAAAGAATAGAAAGGGTGTCACACAGTATGATGCACGTAAAATAATGCGTGAGCGAAATTATTTTGCCGCAATGATGGTAAATGAAGGTGATGCGGATGCTCTGATTACGGGATATTCTGCTAACTATCCTAAAGTAGTGAAACCGATGTTAGACCTAATTGGTATGGCAAAGGGTGTGAGCAGAATTGCTACAACCAATATCATGATGACAAGAAGAGGTCCTATGTTTTTGAGTGATACAGCAATAAATATTGACCCAACAGCAGACGACTTGGCAAAAATTGCTTACATGACTTCTAAGGTTATCAAAATGCTAGGAATAGAACCAGTAATAGCAATGACATCATATTCTAATTTTGGTTCATCAGATAATCCTAATGCTAGAAAAGTAAGAGAAGCTGTGGCGTATCTTCATGGAACTTATCCTGAAATGATTGTTGATGGAGAGTTACAAATAGACTTTGCATTAAACTCAAAAATGTTACAAGATATTTTTCCGTTTTCTAAACTAGCTGGGAGAAAAGTAAATACGCTTGTATTTCCAAATTTAGATTCAGCAAATATCACCTATAAGTTATTAAAAGAACTAAATAAAGCTGAATCAATCGGACCAATAATGATAGGGATGGCCAAGCCTGTACATATTCTACAATTAGATGCTAGTGTAGATGAGATTGTTAATATGGCTACTGTCGCTGTAGTTGATGCACAAGAACGTGAAAAACGCCAGCAAAATAAGTAAGTATCAAAGGGTTTAATGCGTTCGTCATGTCAATAATTTTATTACTTTTGGGCATCTAACTATTTCGAATTAATGATTACTCACTTAGAGGGGAAACTTGTTGAAAAAAATCCTACAGACGTTGTAATTGATTGCAATGGTGTTGGATATTTTATCAATATATCACTTCACACATATTCTCAAATTCCAGATCAGGAAAATTTAAGATTGTATACATATCTTCAAGTTCGTGAGGATGCGCATAGTCTTTACGGTTTTAGTACAAAGGCAGAACGTGAAATATTTAAGTTGTTAATCTCTGTGAGTGGCATAGGAGCCAATACTGCCAGAACTATGTTGTCTTCCTTAACCCCAGAACAAGTTAAAGAAGGTATTGCAAGTGGTGATGTAGCTTTAATACAAAGTGTAAAAGGTATTGGTGCAAAAACAGCGCAACGTGTAATTATTGATTTAAAAGATAAAGTATTAAAAGTTTATGGAATTGATGAACTTTCTTTAATTCCGAACAATACTAATAAAGATGAAGCGTTATCAGCATTAGAAGTTTTAGGATTTAATAAGAAGCAGTCTGAGAAAGTGGTAGATAGAATATTAAAAGCTCAACCTGAAGCTGATGTGGAGCAAATTATTAAAGAAGCTCTAAAAAACTTGTAATACAATTGAATAAGACCAACTATAATCAATTAAAATCAATAGGTTTTTTATGCATTCTAATAGTGTGTATGCTATTGGGTCAAATAGCTTTAGGTCAAGAAACCGAACAAGATAGCACAAAAACAACCTTTGCTTTTGGTAATATTAAAATGCCAAACCCGAATAGTATTGTTTCAAAATACACTTATGATCCAATACTAGATCGTTATATCTACACAGAAAAGATTGGGAACTTCAATATCAATTACCCATTAATTCTAACTCCGAAGGAGTTTGAGAAGTTAGTATTAGAAGAAAAGCTTAAAGAGTATTATAAAAGAATATCTGATGCCGCGGATGGTAAAAAAGATGGAACTGAAGAGGATCAGAAAAATTTATTACCAGAGTTTTATGTCAATTCTGGATTGTTTGAAACCATTTTTGGTGGAAATACAATAAATGTTATACCAAGTGGTTACGCGGAAGTAGATTTAGGTGTTTTATTTTCAAGACAAGATAATCCTGCTTTTTCTCCTAGAAATCGTACAAATTTCACATTTGATTTTGATCAAAGAATAGGTGTGAGCCTATTAGGTAAAGTAGGAACAAGACTTCAGGTAACAGCTAATTACGACACTGAAGCTACCTTCGATTTTCAACAATTGGTAAAGTTAGAATACACACCAACTGAAGATGATATTATTCGAAAGATAGAAGTTGGTAACGTAAATATGCCATTAAATAGTTCCTTAATCACAGGAGCTCAAAGTTTATTCGGTGTCAAAACAGAACTACAATTTGGAAAGACAACTGTAACGGCAGTCTTTTCAGAACAACAATCGCAGTCTAGATCGGTAGTTGCTCAAGGTGGCGGAACTGTTGAAGAATTTGAATTTTTCGCAAGAGATTACGATGAGAACAGACACTACTTTTTAGCACAGTATTTTAGGGATAATTATGATGATGCGTTGTTACAATATCCATTCATTGATAATGGTGGATTGCAGATAACTAGAGTAGAAGTTTGGGTAACAAATAGAAATAATCAAATTGATAATGTAAGAAACGTTATTGCATTTCAGGATTTAGGAGAATCTGAACCAGAAGACATTGGTCTCGATCCATTGCCTCCAGGGTTTATTAATAATTTTGGGGCTTTACCAGATAATGAAAATAATGATTTAGACCCTACAAATATTGGTGAGCCAGGTTCATTATTAACCGAAGCAGTTAGAGATATTACAAATGTCGAAGCTGGTGTTACAGTAAATGTCAATGAAGGTTTTGATTACGGAAAATTAGAAGCAGCGCGTAAACTTCAAGAGGGTCAGGATTATGTATTAAATTCTGAACTTGGTTATATTTCATTAAATCAGCGCTTGCTCAATGATGAAGTCTTAGCTGTAGCTTTTCAGTATACCATAAATGGGGAAGTCTATCAAGTTGGTGAGTTTGCAAATGATGGTGTAGATGCAACACAAGTTGATGATGGTGTTTCAGGTAATCCTGTTGTAAATAATCAGAGTTTAATCCTTAAGATGTTGAAAAGTGCTGTGACAGTAGTTGATCAACCGATTTGGGATTTGATGATGAAAAACATCTATGACACAGGTGCATTTCAATTGAGTCAAGAAGATTTTAGACTAAATATATTTTATACCGAAGCATCTCCAGTCAATTATATAAGACCAGTTGAAGGAACAACCTTTCCAACTTTTGATAATAATACACCATTTACAGGAGACGATTCTGAAATCAACGAAACTCCGTTAATACGATTATTTCATTTAGATCGATTGAATGTCAATAATGATCCTCAAGAAGGAGGAGATGGTTTCTTTGATTATGTGCCAGGACTTACGGTGTTAACTCAAAATGGAAAAATTATCTTTACTAAGACTGAACCGTTTGGGCGTTATCTCTTTGATGTTTTAGATGATGATAATAACCCGGCTAATAACGATGCAGACTATGAGTTAGATACATACACAAACGAGAACCAAGAAAAGTATGTTTACGATTTACTTTATAAATCAACTAAAACTCAAGCTTTAGACGAGGCCGAAAAGAACAAGTTTCAAATAAAAGGTCGATTTAAAAGTAGCGGTGGCGGAGGAGGAATACCAATAGGTGCGTTTAATGTACCTAGAGGTTCTGTGAGAGTAACCGCTGGTGGTCGTTTGCTTGTTGAAGGAATAGATTACACGGTGAATTATCAGCTAGGTCGTGTAGAGATTTTAGATGAAGCCTTAAAGGCCTCAAATACACCTATCAATGTCTCAGTAGAAAATAATGCTGTATTCGGTCAGCAAACAAGACGATTTACAGGTGTGAATGTTGAACATCAGTTCAATGAGAATTTTGTGTTGGGTGCGACATTGTTAAATCTTAATGAACGACCGATAACACAAAAAGCTAATTTTAATGCAGAGCCAATCAATAATACCATCTTTGGTGTAAATGGTAACTACTCAACAGAAGTACCATTTTTAACGCGTCTAGTTAATAAACTACCAAATGTAGATACAGATGTGCCATCCAATCTTTCGGTTAGAGGTGAATTCGCATATTTACTACCTGGAGCACCAAAGGGTACTGACTTTGAAGGAGAAGCAACAGCGTATATTGATGATTTTGAAGGAACTCAAGGTGCGATTGATTTATTAAGTCCTTTTTCTTGGTTTTTATCAAGTCGACCAAAAGAGTTACCTTCCAATATTCCTGGTAATGACAATAATGGAGTTGAGAATGGTTTTGGTAGAGCTATGTTAAACTGGTATACAGTAGATCCTATTTTCTATAGTAATCAGAGACCAGATGGTATTTCTGATGATGATATATCAGATCTCTATACCAGACGTGTTTTTATTGATGAAGTATTTCCACAGGTAGATATCGTTCAAGGTCAAACAGCCGTAATTAATACATTAGATTTAGCATACTATCCTTCTGAGCGTGGACCTTATAATTTTAACCCTTTGGCTGCAGATGATACATTAAATCCTAATAATAGTTGGGCCGGAATAACAAGACAAATTACATCTACAGATTTTGAGCAGGCTAATGTTGAGTATATTGAATTTTGGGTTCAAGATCCATTTATGGATAATCCGACAAGTCAAGGAGGAAAACTTTATGTTAACCTAGGTAATATATCAGAGGACGTTTTAAAGGATGGAAAAAAGCAATATGAAAACGGATTACCAGAAGATGGTAATGTGTCTTTATTAAACCCAACAGATTTTGGTGGTGTTGTTCCACAAAATCAATCTTTGATATACACATTTGCTACTACAGGCCAGCAGAGAACAAATCAAGATGTTGGTTATGATGGTTATGATGATGCTGAAGAAATTGCTGCTTTCGGTGGGCAATTTGGAGATGATCCTTCAAAAGATAATTATACATTCTATTTAAACACAGATGGTAATATTTTTGATCGTTACAAGCAGTATAACGGTCAAGAAGGAAACACACCAGATGTCTTTACAGATACCAATAGAGGTTCAACAACACAACCTGATGTTGAAGATATCAATAGAGATAATACAATGAACACTATTGATAGTTATTTTGAGTATGAGGTTGATATGACACCGAATAGTCTGAACTTAAATAACCCTCAAATTAATGATATCAAGGTTAGGAATGTAACATTGCCAAATGGAGACCAAAGAGATGTGACTTGGTATCAATTTAGATTACCAATTAGTGAACCTACAAATGCAATAGGTGGTATCTCAGATATTAGATCGGTACGTTTCGCACGTTTATATTTAAGAGAGTTTACAGAAAATACAGTATTACGTTTTGCAACATTAGATCTTGTTAGAAGTGACTGGAGACGTTTTACACAAGATTTGGATAATGATACATCAAATAACAGTGCAAATGCAGAGTTTAATGTTGCTATTGTTGGTGTTCAAGAAAACGATGGGGATTACGTTATTCCACCGGGTGTAAGACGTGAAGAATTGAATAATAACAACAATATCATACGCCAAAACGAGCAGTCATTGGTGTTACAAGCATGCGAGTTAGAACCTGAAGATTCACGTGGGGTTTTTAAGAATATCAATGTAGATATGCGTCAGTATAAGAACTTACGCATGTTTATTCATGCTGAGGCTCAAGATGGGGAAGTATTGAATCCAGGTGAGATGGTTGCGTTTATAAGATTAGGAAACGATTTTACTGAGAATTTTTATCAAATAGAAGTTCCACTATTACCTACTGAGGATGTTTTAAGTGGTACCCAACAAGAACGTGTTTGGCCAGCTGAAAATGAGATCAACATACCTTTAGCATTTTTGCAACAGATTAAAGCTTTCGGTATTGATGATGGTACACTTACTAATTTAGATCCAACATTTTATAATGTTATTGACGGAAACCTTATTGAGACACCTCTAGCCAATGGCAACGTTCCTTACGATCCGGTTGGAACAGGTGGTGTGAAACAACAACGTATTGCGATAAAGGGAAATCCGAATTTTGGGAATATTCGAGTATTGATGGTTGGTCTAAAGAATGCTAATTCTGAAGGGTCAATGCAGAATATTTGTGGTGAGGCTTGGTTTAATGAATTACGAATGTCAGATCTTGAAAATGATGGTGGTTGGGCTGCTGTGGTAAGTATGGATTCTAATATTGCGGATTTTGCGGATATTAGTGTAACTGGAAGGAGGAGTACCATCGGATTTGGTGGGATAGAACAAGGTCCTAATGAAAGAAGTTTAGATGATGTACAGCAGTATGATTTAGTAACTAATGTGCAAATCGGACAGTTGTTCCCGAAAAAATGGGGACTTCAAATACCTTTTAATTATGCACAGAGTGAAGAATTGGTAACACCAAAATTCGATAGATTCTATAATGACCTAACCTTAGAGTCTCGTTTAGATGCAGCTGATTCTGATGAGGAGGAGGAACGCATCAGACAGCAGTCTGAGGATTATACGAAGCGGAAAAGTATCAACTTTATTGGGGTTAGAAAGCAAAAGACAGGTGACTCAAAAAATAGATTTTATGATGTTGAAAACCTTACGTTTAATTATTCTTATAATCAGGTAGAGCATAGAGATTTTGAGATAGAGCAAGCTTTAGATCAAAACATAAGAGCAGGTGTCAATTATAACTATAATTTCAATCCATTACGAATTGAACCTTTCAAGAAAAATGATTCGTTGTTTAAAGGAAAGTATTGGAAGATTTTAAAAGATTTCAATATAAATCCGCTACCAACCAATATATCTATAAATACCGATATTAATAGACAATTCAGTAAGCAAAAGTTTAGAGAAGTTGAGTTGGGTGGTGACAATATTGGTGTTGAAGAATTGTTCAGAAGAAATTATACATTCGATTTCCAATATGCAATAAACTTCAATTTAACGGATGCATTAAGTGCTAACTTAACCGCTGCAAATTCTAATATTGTACGAAACTATTTTATTGATGATAGGCTTAATGGTAGACAAGATCCTGAGTTAGGAGTTTGGGATGGTTTCTTTGATTTTGGCGATCCAAACTTTCAGACACAACAGCTCCAAGTTAACTACGAATTACCTTTATATAAAATACCAGCACTGAGTTTTCTAAGAACTACTTATGCTTATACAGGGACTTTTCAGTGGCAAAAAGGTTCTGATTTAAATGAAGGTTTACAATTAGAAGACCCTGATAATCCGGGGCAGTTTAATACCTTTAATTTAGGACATTCTATTCAGAATTCTAATACCCATAATATCAATTCAACGTTAAATATGGAGACTTTGTATAAGTCTTTAGGGTTGGTTAGAAAGGGTAAACCAAGAGGTCGTGGTAGACAAAGAAATCCTGGAGGAAGAAATAGAAACAACTCAAAGGATAATGGTAACAATAATAATAAACAAGCTAATTCTTCCAATAAGTTAAGTGCTGGAAAGAAGGCATACAATACGCTGATTGATATTGTTACTATGGTAAAACGTGTACAATTAGGTTATACAGAAAATAACGGTACATTTTTACCAGGTTATCTACCAACACCTGGTTTTATTGGAACTTTGAGACCTACCTTAGGATATACTTTTGGTAGTCAAAGAGATATTAGACAACTTGTGGCTAGAAACGGATGGTTAACTGTTTTCCCTGAATTTAATCAGCAGTATACAGAAGTATTAAATCGTTCATTAGATTACTCAGCAGATCTTGAGCCAATGCGTGACTTTAAAATTACGTTAGTCGGAAACAAAACTTTTGCTGAAAACATTTCAGAAAACTTTAGGGGTATAGATGACCCTAACGATCCAGATGGTCTTAGTGATGAATATGAGGCTTTAATTACGAATTCATTTGGTAACTTAATGATAACAACATCTCTTATTAAGACAGCTTTTAGTCCAAGTGATGAGGTTAGATCAGAGACTTTCGATGATTTTAGAGCAAATAGATTAATAATTGCAAATAGATTAGCACGAGATTTTTATGGTAATACACCTTTTGGAACAGATGCAGAAGGTTTCCCAATTGGTTTTGGTAAAAATAGTCAACGTGTGTTGATTCCAGCTTTCTTATCCGCATATCAAGGTGTAGATCCAAACAATATAACCACAAGTGCGTTTAGAGACGTACCTATTCCAAACTGGACGTTGAAGTACACAGGATTAATGAAGTTAAAGTGGTTTAAGAAAAACTTTAGACGTTTTTCTATTCAACACGGATATAGATCTAGATATACTATTAATCAGTTCAGAAATAATTTAGATTATGATAATGATGTAGAAAATCTAGTGCTAAATCCAGATTCTGGCTTGGGTGAAATCAATTCAATTAATCAAGATGCGAATGGGAATTTAAAGAACAGAACGCTATTTAGTAATATTAATTTAGAAGAACAGTTTAGCCCGTTAATACGTTTAGAGTTTGAAATGAAAAACTCAATTAAAGTATTAACAGAGATAAAAACTGACCGTATGTTGTCCTTAAGTCTAGATAACAATCTATTAACCGAGATCCAAGGAAGAGAATATACACTTGGTTTAGGTTATAGAATAAAGGACTTAAGAATTAGATCTGCCTTAGCAGGGCCAAAACAAGTTGTGAAGAGCGATTTAAATATGCGTGCTGATGTATCAGTAAGAGATAATAAAACTATAGTAAGATATTTAGACTTAGAGAACAATCAGATAACTGCTGGTCAAACCATATGGAATGCAAAGTTTTCAGCAGATTACGCATTTAGTAAAAATCTAACGGCAATATTTTATTTTGACTACACGTTTTCTGATTTCGCCATTTCTACATCTTTTCCACAAACATCATTAAGGTCTGGTCTTACATTGAGATATAATTTCGGAAATTAATAGACCAATATTTTTTTGAAAACGAGCAATTAAAAAATTACTTTTGTTTTTTTAATATACAACAACAGAAAAAGATGAATTTACCATCAGAATTAAAGTACACCAAAGATCACGAGTGGATAAAGATTGAAGGTGAAATAGCTACCGTAGGAATTACTGATTTTGCTCAAAGTGAATTAGGCGATATTGTTTATGTTGAAGTAGATACTTTAGATGAAACTTTAGACGCGGAAGAAGTGTTTGGAACCGTTGAAGCTGTGAAAACCGTTTCGGATTTGTTTTTGCCTTTAACAGGTGAGATCGTTGAATTTAATGAAGGTTTGGAAGATGAACCGGAGAAAGTAAATTCAGATCCGTATGGTGATGGTTGGATGATAAAAGTTAAATACTCTGATGCTTCAGAAATTGAGAACTTACTTTCAGCTGAAGATTACAAAGCACTTATTGCTGGTTAGAAATCTACTTTTACTATTAGCAGTTACATACACTATAATTTTAGTTACTGTAACGTTGATAGATTTAAGTGGTGTACCAAGTCTTGGATCATCATTTGATGACAAGATTTATCATTTCCTAGCATATTCTGTTCTTAGTATTATGTGGGTTTTATATTTTAAAACTTATCCTAAGAAATTAAAGATTTGGGGAATATTGTTTTGGTTGCTTTTGTTTGGAGTTACTCTTGAGTTGATTCAAAATAAACTAAATCCAAATAGAACTTATGATTTTATAGATCTTTTAGCAAATTGCTTTGGTGTTGTTTTTGGCACGTTACTTGCTTCTAGATTAAATATATTAAAGTTAAATTAATTCTAAGTGTTGCTTTTTGTGTTAATATTTAATTAAATTAGCAACTCTTACAAAAGAAAAAATTATGGAACCTAAAAAGAATCCAAAATCAGACGTAAGCCGCAACAGTTCACTGTTTTTCGCGGTTGGTCTTGCCTTAATGTTAGGTGTAGCATATATGGCAATAAACTATAAGACATATGAAAAAAGTGATATCGCAGTTGATACACTTAATTTAGATGATGATTTAGAGGAAGATGTGCCTATTACTGAGCAAATTGCGACACCACCACCTCCACCACCTCCACCACCTGCAGCTCCTGAAGTCATTGAGGTAGTTGAAGATGAGGTTGAAGTTGAAGAAACTGTAATCCAAGATACAGAAGTTGATATGGAGACTGAAGTAGCTGAGGTTGAAGATATCGTAGAAGAAGAAGTAGAAGAAATCCTTGAAGTACCTTTTCACGTAATTGAGAACGTGGCTATTTTTCCTGGTTGTGAAAAGAAAAAGGGTAATGCGGCTAAAAAGGACTGTATGAACAAATTGGTAAATAAATTCATTTCAAGAAAATTTAATACAGATTTGGCCCAAGATTTAGGACTAACACCTGGAAAGAAAAGAATATTTGTCCAATTTAAAGTTGACAGAAGCGGAAACGTAACTAACATCGTGGCACGTGGTCCACATCCAGCATTAGAAAAGGAGGCTAAAAAAGTAATCGGTAAGTTGCCTAAAATGCAACCTGGAAAACAAAGGGGTAAAGCTGTGGTAATGCCATTCTCTATTCCAATTACATTCCAAGTACAAGATTAGCTTTAAGTTAAGATAACATTAAATATAAAAATCCCGTTCAATTATTTTGGACGGGATTTTCTTTTGGTATGCTTATTGTGACTTTATCATAATATTAACATTTTAAATAATAATTATGAAAAGTTCTAAAAAGAATTTCAAGAGTGTTGGTCAGAACACACTTGAAGAAAAAAAGTCCAACAAGCATGATGCAAATCTACAAAAAAACTCAACCCTATATTTTCAAATAGGATTGATACTTTGTTTGTTAGGTACCTATGCACTTTTTGAAATGGAATTTCAGGATAAAAAGTTTATTCCTGATACGGCAGCGACGGAAGAGGTTGCGTTAATTGATGTTGCACCAGAATTTAAGGTAGAGCAAGTAAAGGTGAAGGAAACTAAGCCAAAGGTAGATAGAGCAACAGAAGTAAAAGATAAAATAAAAGAAGTGCCAGATGACACACCAAAGTATGAAGAAAAATTAATGATTACAGATCCAACAGATGATTTTGAGCCTGTTGAGATTGGTACTTTAAGTGAGGAAGAAGATCCTGAAGATGAAAATGTTGTGGTGCCTTTTATAGATATTCAATCTGTACCAATTTATCCTGGTTGTGAAAAGTATAAAACTAACGATAAGAGAAAAAAATGTATGTCAAAGAAGGTACAAAAGTTAGTGCTCAAGAAATTTAATACAGATTTAGGGTCAGAATACGGTTTATCCGGCAAACAAACGATTCAAACCCAATTTACTATTGATAAAAATGGTAAAGTAATAGATGTAAAAGTGCGTGCACCTCATCCTAAATTAGAAAGTGAAGCACGTAGAGTTATAAATAAAATACCTCAAATGATACCTGGTTCTCAAAGAGATGTGCCTGTAGGTGTGCTGTATACCTTACCAATCACTTTCCAGGTGATAAACTAGATAAGTTTAGTTGATATAAATTAAGCCGTTATTATTGTTGATAACGGCTTTTTTATTGAAATAGAATACTATCAGTTAGAAATAAAAAATAAGTATCTTTCGCTTAAATAAATAGTAATATTTAATGAAACATTTCTGGCTATTTTCTTTATTAGTTCTTTCGTCCTACGGTTGGACACAGAATATTTCCGCATATGAAAAACCACCTGTTTTTGAAGCTTGCAATCAAGAAGATGTTCAAGATTTAAAGACATGTTTTAATTTTACACTTAACACATTCATTTTTGAGAATTTCCAAATTCCTGAAGTAGTAAACAAAGAGAATTATCAAGGTGATATCCAAGTTTTGTTTGAAGTAAATGTAGAGGGACAATTCAAGATTATATATATCGATGCAATTTATGAGGAGTTAAAGAGAGAGAGCGAACGTGTGTTTCAAATGCTGCCTCAAATAAAACCAGCGACATATAACGGTGAACCAATCTTTTCTCAATATTCTGTTAGTATATCCATTCCACTAAAAGCACCACTAAAACAAGAGAATGGGAGTTTAAATGAAACAGTTGATGCAAATAATGATTTAAATGCAACATTATCTAATGAATTTGATAGCGTAAATGCTCAAATTACACCTTACGTAGATTTAGAATATAGTAGTGTTTTAAATATTCCATTCACTCATTCTTATTATGCACGGTTTGATGATGAAATGAATGCAATTGGCACCAATAGTCATACAGCAGCGAAACCATTTATTTATTCAGATGTAGCTAAGTATTATGATATAAAGACTGAAAAAGAAACACTCGTGAAGCAGACCGATTCCTGGATTGGAAGAAAGTTATATAATGAGCATTTGGTTGAAGTACAAGGCAAGGATTATTGGTTTACTGTAGATCCTATATTAGACCTACAAGTAGGTTCTGATTCTGAAGCGGATTATAGTACTTGGAATAATACTAGAGGAATTTTTATTCAAGCAGGATTAGGTAAACGCTTTAATTTGTCCACTTCAGTTTATGAAAGTCAAGGTCGGTTTGCAGAATACTTTAATAATTATGCAGAGAGTTTAAAGGCTTTTGGGCCAGATCCTGCTGTCATTCCGGGTCGAGGAATAGCCAAAAGGTTTAAAGAAAACTCATATGATTATCCTGTTGCAGAAGCTTACTTGTCTTATACACCAGCAGATTTTTTAAATATTCAATTTGGTCATGGCAAGAATTTTATAGGTGATGGGTACAGATCATTATTTCAAAGTGATGTTGCTAGCCCTTATCCGTTTCTAAAATTAAATTCTAGTTTTTGGAAGATAAAATATACGAGCACATGGATGTGGTTAAAAGATGTAAGAGATGCAGTTACGGTTGATGGTGCATTTTTTACAAAATATATAGCTAATCATTACTTAAGCTGGAATGTTTCTAAGCGTCTTAATATCGGATTGTTCGAGTCTGTTATGTGGGCTGACACTAATAATAGAGGTTTTGATGTCAATTATCTTAATCCGATTATCTTCTTTAGAGCTATTGAGTTTCAGACAGGTCAAGATGCCGGAAATGCAATATTAGGATTAAGTGCAAAATATAAATGGAATAATAAGGTCAATATATATGGACAGTTTGTGGTTGATGAATTCTCATTAAGTGACATCAGTGGTGGGGAAAAAAGCTGGAAAAATAAATTAGGTTTTCAATTAGGTGTCAAATATTATAATGCATTTAAAGTTGATAATTTATTATTACAAGCAGAGTATAATCAAGTGAGACCATACACATATGCGCATAATTCTATAATACTTAACTATGCGCATTTTAATCAACCAATGGCGCATCTTTGGGGTTCTAATTTTAGAGAATTAGTTCTTATAGGACGGTATAACTATAAGAGATGGTTTGCAGATGCCAAAGTTATTTTTGGAGAAAGAGGCTTTGATTTTAATACACCAGAGGACAGTTTTAATTATGGTGGAAATATTTATGGTGACGAGGATATACGAGTTTCCGATACTGGGATCGAAATTGCTCAAGGAAATAAAACCAGTAGTTTTATTACAGAGCTACAAGCAGGATATCTCATTAATCCTCAAACAAATTTAAAACTGTTTACCAATATCATCTACAGAGACTTTAATCCGCAAGCCATAACAGCTTCAACAACGAGTTCAAACACTTTATGGTTTAGCATAGGTGTAAGAACAGATCTATTTAATTGGTATAACGATTTTTAGTATTGGTAATAGAGTTATTTTAAATAGAATAAATCTCAAATCTGGCATTGGTTAGAAGTATTTTTCAAACTATCTTTGCACTCGCTAAGAAAAGAAATAATCGTTAAGATTTGAGTAATATAAAATCTACAATTTCAGCACCTTCTGTACTCACCGATTTTAAGGAAATCACTAAAATGGGATTGTCCATAAGTGTAGTGTTCTCTGCTATTGCAGGTTACTTATTAGGTGCAGTTGAAATAAACTTTAATGTCGTTTTACTTTTAGCATTAGGCGGCTATTTTATGGTTGGTGCTTCAAATGCCTTTAATCAAATTATTGAGCGAGATTTGGATGCTTTGATGGATCGTACCAAAAACAGACCAATTCCGGCTGGGAGAATGTCAGTAACCACAGCTTTTATTATTGCTAGTTTATTTACAGTATTAGGATTAGTCACACTTTATATAATAAACCCTAAAACCGCAATGTGGGGTGCAATTTCAATTTTTTTATACACTAGTGTTTATACTCCTTTAAAAACAAAGACTCCATTAGCTGTTTTTGTTGGTGCCTTGCCAGGAGCCATTCCTTTTATGTTGGGTTGGGTTGCTGCTAGAGGCGAATTCGGAATTGAGCCCGGAACATTATTTGCGATACAGTTTTTCTGGCAATTTCCTCATTTTTGGGCAATAGGCTGGTTTTTGTATGAAGATTATAAAAAAGGGGGATTTTTTATGTTGCCTACAGGAAAACCAGATAAAGGTACAGCGGTTCAAATAATCTTATACAGTGTATGGACAATATTGGCGTCTATTATTCCGGTATTTGGTTTTACAGGCGAACTGAAATTAACAATTGTTGGTGCGATTTTAGTATTCGGTTTGGGTGTACTTATGCTAGTTTATGCATTAAAACTTTTTCAGAAACGAACAGTTAAGGCAGCGAAGCAGTTAATGTTATCTAGCGTTTTTTATATAACGATGCTTCAGATTATTTATGTAGCAGATAAATTTTTGAGATAGAAATGGATTTAACACAAGGTACAGAGAAGGAGAAGAATGCGAGATCAAAGAAAATGATGCTTTGGTTTGGGATAGGTTCACTAATAATGTCATTTTCGGCATTAATCAGTGCATTTATTGTAAGTTCAAAACAACGAAAAGATAAAGATTGGTTATTAAATTATGAATTACCTGATGCTTTTTTAGTAAGTGTAGGTGTCATTTTATTAAGTAGTCTAACGTTCATTTTAGCTAAAAAAGCTCTAAAAAATAACGATATAAAGATGACTACTATATGGCTATTGGTTACTTTGGTGTTGGGTATTGGATTTGTTTACAGTCAATTTGAAGGATTTAATCAAATTATAAGTAATGGTTACAATTTTACAGGTCCAACAAGTAACATTACGATGTCTTACATTTATTTGATAGCAATTGTCCACATAGGACACGTTATTGCTGGGTTGTTATCAATAATTGTTGTTATTTATAATCATTTTAAACAAAAGTACAATCCCAATAATATGTTGGGTTTAGAACTTGCTGCTAATTTCTGGCATTTCGTAGACCTGCTTTGGCTTGTGCTCTTTTTGTTTTTATATTTTTTTAGAGATATAATTTGATTATTTTTGTCCAATCTTAAAAAAAAATTAAATCAATTTTATGGATTCTACAGTAGTTGGTACTGGCACAGAAGGAAATACTTGGGATGGAGGTAATAAGCCTTTAAAAGCAAGTTATGGTAAGATGATGATGTGGTTCTTCATTTTGTCTGATGCATTAACATTTTCTGGTTTCTTGGCGGCCTATGGTTTCTCAAGATTTAAATTTATAAAGGAATGGCCTATTGCAGATGAGGTGTTCACTCACGTTCCGTTTTTACATGGACAAGAATTACCAATGATCTATGTGGCATTTATGACCTTTATTCTTATTATGTCTTCTGTAACTATGGTACTAGCTGTAGATGCAGGTCATCACATGAATAAGGCCAAAGTGACGCTTTACATGTTCTTAACCATCATTGGTGGTTTAATATTCGTTGGATCTCAGGCTTGGGAATGGGCAACATTTATTCAAGGTGATTACGGTGCTGTTCAAACTAAAGGTGGTAATATCTTACAGTTTGGTAAATATGAGACTGTAGATGGTAAAGAAAAATTCAAAAGAGTTTCAATAGAAGATTTAGCGATTGCTACAGCATCTGAAAGAACTCAACACGAACGTAAAAACGGTCTTTGGTATGTTGATGAATCTCCATTACCACCATTCAGTGTGAATGAAATATATGAAGGGTTAAAGGCCAATGAAGATGTATTAGTTCGCACACAAATCATAAATGAAGAAGGTGAGAAAACAATCCTATCTAGAGAAGAATCGTTAAAAAGGATAAAAGAAGATGGTAAGTTGGTTGTTAAAGGTGCTAACCTAGTAGTCAATGAATATGGTACATCACTGTTTGCAGACTTCTTTTTCTTTATAACAGGTTTCCACGGATTTCACGTATTTTCAGGAGTGGTAATTAACATCATAATTTTCTTTAATGTAGTTCTTGGAACATACGAAAGAAGAGGAAGCTATGAAATGGTAGAAAAGGTTGGATTGTACTGGCACTTTGTCGATTTAGTTTGGGTATTCGTATTTACATTCTTCTACTTAGTTTAAAAAGCATTTATAAAATAAATTATGGCACACGAGCATAAATTAGAGATATTTAGAGGACTTTGGAAATTCAAGTCCAACACACAAAAAATCTGGGGAGTTTTAGCATTCTTAACTTTTGTAACTGCTATTGAAGTTGTTTTAGGTATTTACAAACCAGATGTATTAATGCATACTTGGATGACTCCGTTTGAAGGTGGCTTTTTTGCAACTTTAGGAAATATCATTTTCTCTGCATTTATTTACATGAAACCTTTAAACTTAATTTTTATCTTGCTTACAATTGTGAAAGCATACTATATTACTTGGGATTTTATGCATATGCGTGATGAAACAAAGGGATTAAGAAGAGCTGTAGTATGGACAGGTGTTTTCTTAATTTGTTATTTAATCTTTATCCTTTTACAAGAAGGTGGTTATGTGTTTGGAGTTTATAACGGTGAAGACGCATTAATAAAAAGAGATTTCTAAGGATTTTAAAGTCAAAGAACTATAGAATTTAGCAATGTATGAAGTGCTAAATAAGATATTAAAAAGGTGTTTTGTCTAAACCACCTTTTTTATTTTTGCAAAACAAATTTAGACACTCTTAAAGATGAATATGAAAAAGACAAAACGGTATGCTGTATTAAGTATTTTGTTCTTTTTGCCTGTAGCTTTTTTGCTCATGCTCTATCCATCTACTCATAACTATACACCATTAGAAATTGTAAATAACAACGTTACTGATTTTTACAGTCAGGAAGATGTAAAATTACAAGATCATATCACAGTTTTAGCGTTTTTTGGTAAAAAGCCTTTAGATAATTCAATTGCTGCCTCCAATTTAAAAGAACTTGTTTACGATAAGTTTAAAGGTTTCAAAAAGTTTCAGGTTGTAGTAGTCGCACCAAAGGGTTTTGAGGATTATTATAAGGAGTTAAAAGCTGAAGTAGAACGTTACGAAGAGTTAAAGTTTTGGCACTATCTATATCTGTCAGAAGATGAGATTAAAGCTGTTTTTAAAAGTTTATTGTTTGAAGAGAATCTTGACGAAAATTTGTCTACAGATCACGTTTTTGTGATTGACAAAGAAAGAAATCAAAGAGGAAGAACAGATGATAGAGAAGAGAAAGAGATCGAAAAAAACATACCTGTATATAGTTTAAGTTCTTATGATTGTATTGAAGTGTCTGAAGTAAAGAACAAAATGATTGATGATGTAAGAATTTTATTTACAGAATATAGACAAAAGCGAAAAGGCAAATTTGTAGATTCTAATAATAGACGATCAAAAGATTTAAAGAATGAGTAAAAAGAATAATTATTCATATGTAAGTATTGCATTTATAATTTTGGTCTTTGGTATACTTGTTATACCCAAAATTATTAATCGTATAAGTGACGGCGATGTCACTAGAGATGAAAGTAGAAGTAATGAGGTGTCTTCAACAACACCAAAAAAGAAAAGTGACTTAGCTTATTTAGAAATTAATAATGAACCTAAGAAAGTACCTGCATTCAGTTTTACAAATCAAGATGGTAAAACAATAACCAATAAAGATTTTTTAGGTAAAGTCTATGTTGTAGAGTTCTTTTTCACAACATGTCCTACTATATGTCCTATAATGAATAGGAATTTAGTAGAGGTGCAAAATCACTTTAAAGATTTTGAAGAGTTTGGAGTAGCATCATTTACCATAAACCCTGATGTGGATACGCCAGAAGTATTAAAAGCATATGCTGAGAATTACAAAATTACCAATCCAAATTGGCATCTAATGACAGGTGAAGAGGAAACTATTTACTCGCTGGCTAATGACGGATTTAACTTGTTTACAGCACGAGATGAAACAGTAGAAGGTGGTTTTGAGCATTCAGGTAATTTTGCATTAATAGATAAGGAAGGTTTTATTAGATCTCGTAGAGATAACTTCGGTAATCCATTGATTTTTTATAATGGACTAATATCAGAATCAGAAGCTATGGATGATGAAGGTATTCCGCAAGAAATAACCATATTAAAAGAAGACATCGCTAAATTATTAAAAGAGTAATCAAAAAAAAGCGCCTTAAAAGGTGTTGTTTATTATCCTAATATGAATAAAGTAGACTTAGATAAAGAGAAAAAATATAATAAATGGATTGTTGTATTGTCAATAGTTATTCCATTGGCAGTTGCAGCCTTGTTCGGCATTAATTTGAGAGAATTGGGCTTTGATGTTCAGCCTTTAACAATGTTACCTCCCGTATATGCGGCAATAAATGGTTTTACAGCAATATTGTTAATTGTAGCACTAATAGCCATTAAAAATAAGAACATCGTTTTGCATGAAAATTTAATGCGAACGGCCATTTGGTGTTCTGTTGTTTTTCTAGTGTTGTATGTGGCATATCATATGACAAGTGATTCTACAATGTTTGGTGATATAAATCATGACGGCAATCTTGATGTTTCAGAAAAAGAGGCAATAGGATCAACGAGATACATCTATTATTTCATATTAATTACGCATATTTTATTGTCTATTGTTGTAATCCCTTTTGTTTTAGTGACTTATGTGAGAGCTATAACAAATAATATAGAAAGGCATAAGAAAATAGCCAAGATCACATTCCCAATATGGCTTTATGTTGCTGTAACAGGTGTAATTGTGTACTTTATGATTTCACCATATTACATGTAATTATGAAGCGTAAATTCTTCCTTTTACTTTTTTTATTTGTGTTTTGTGTTGAAGTGAATGCACAATGCGCTATGTGCAGAGCAGTTTTAGAAAGTGGGGAGGAACAATCTGCCGCAGAAGGTATTAATGATGGTATCATGTTCTTAATGGCAATTCCATATATTTTGGTTGGTACAATAGGTTATATAGTCTACAAAACCTATAAAAAATCCCCAAATTCAGAAACTATTGAAGAATAACTGTAACATAATTGTGTTTCAGTAGTCTTAGTTATAAGAGTTTGTAAAAGAAGTCTTAACAATTTGTTGGCACATCAACCTTGTTATATTTCTTAAAATTGCACTTAATAACCAATCAACTTATGATCCAGATAAAGGATTTGCACAAGTCTTATCATATGGGGAGCAATACGCTTCACGTATTAAAAGGAATTAATTTCGAAGTAAAAGAAGGAGAACTGGTTTCTATTATGGGTTCTTCAGGATCAGGTAAGTCTACATTGCTTAATATACTCGGTATGCTAGATGAAGCTGATGAAGGTGAATATATTCTCGATGGTGTTCCTATAAAAAATCTTAATGAGAAGATTGCTGCCAAATACAGAAACGAATTTTTAGGCTTCATATTTCAATCTTTCAATTTAATAAATTACAAAAGTGCTTTAGATAACGTCTCCATGCCATTGTATTATAAAGGTATTAAACGCAAGGAACGCAATGAAAAGGCACTACACTATCTCGAAAAAGTTGGTCTGGCAGACTGGTCACATCATTTACCAAGTGAATTGTCAGGTGGACAAAAACAACGTGTAGCCATCGCTAGAGCCCTAGCGAGTGATCCTAAAGTCTTATTAGCAGATGAACCTACAGGTGCCTTAGATACAAAAACATCTTATGAGGTAATGGAATTAATCCAAGGTATCAACGATGACGGCAAAACTATTCTAGTTGTAACTCACGAACATGATATCGCTCAAATGACAAAGCGTATAGTTAATCTAAAGGATGGTATTATTATAGACGATAGCCCAGTAGAACAAGTTAGAGCAAAACAGTATGTTTAACGTAGAACGTTGGCAAGAAATATTCGAAACACTTCGCAAAAATAAGTTGCGTACTTTTTTAACTGGACTTTCGGTGGCTTCGGGTATTTTTATTTTGGTGATTTTACTTGGAGTGAGTTCTGGATTAAAAAACGGTGTTACTTCAGAGTTTCAGCAAGATGCTACTAATGAAATTGGGGTAAGAACTAGAATTACCACAAAAGGTTATAAGGGACTCAATCCTGGACGAAGAATTCAGTTAAAAAACGAAGACTTCGATATGCTAACCAATACCTATGATGATTATTTAGAGTACAGATCTTCTAATTATAATATTTGGGGAGGACAAACTACTTATAAAAATGAGTCAGGAAATTATACGTTAAGAGGTATGATGCCAGATGGTCAGTTTATTGAAAATTGTGATGTGCTTACTGGTCGATTTATAAATCAAGCTGACCTTGATGAGGCAAAAAAAGTTGTTGTAATAGGTAAAAAGGTAAAATCAGATTTATTTAAAGATGAAGACCCAATAGATAAGTACATATCTGTTTGGGGGCTTAATTTTAAGGTGGTTGGTGTTTATACAGATCCTGGAGGTGAGCGCGAGGAAAGTAACATTATGTTACCAATTACGACTGTTCAAAAAGCATTTAATGGTGGAGATGATGTAAGGCATATTGAGTTTACCGTTAAAATGACTGATAATTTTGACGAAACCGTTGCCATTTCTGAGAATTTAGCTAAAGCGATAGAGACAGATTTAAAACAAAAACATCTTATATCGCCAGATGACGATGCAGCTATCAGGGTTTGGAATACTTTAGAAGAAGCTCGAAAGATTTATTCGTTAATTGACACAATAGCCGCTGTATTTTGGTTTATTGGTATCGGAACCATAATTGCAGGTGTAGTTGGCGTTGGTAATATTATGATTATTATAGTGAAAGAGCGAACAAAAGAAATTGGTATAAGAAAAGCTATAGGTGCTCAGCCGTTATCAATTATAGCAATGATTTTACAAGAAGCAATTTTTGTAACAATGTTCTCAGGCTTGTTTGGGTTAATCTTTGGGTTAGGTCTTCTTGAGTTATTAGGTCCACAAGTAGATAGTCCTTTTATTAAATTCCCCCAAGTTGATTTTAGAACTGCTTTAACAACTGTATTTATATTAGTGTTTGCAGGTGCACTAGCGGGGTTTATTCCTGCCTATAGAGCCGCAAAAATTAAACCTATAGTAGCATTAAGAGACGAATAGTATGTTTAATAAAGATCGCTGGTCAGAAATAATTGAGGCATTAAATGCAAATAAGATAAGAACTTTACTTACTGCATTTGGTGTGTTTTGGGGTATAGCAATATTAGTACTTTTGTTAGCTTTAACTAATGGTTTAAGAAATGGGGTGACTGCAGATTTTGGAGATTTTGCAACCAATTCTATGTTTATGTGGACACAAGGCACATCAAAACCATACAAAGGATTACCTAAAAATAGATATTTCAATTATAAAATAGATGATGTTGATGCTCTAAAAGCTGAAGTACCAGAATTAAAATATGTGTCTCCAAGAAATCAATTAGGAGGCTATCAAGGTGCTAATAACGTAATTCGTGGGACAAAAACCGGCGCATTCCAGATTTATGGTGATTATCCTGAGTTTATTAAGCAAAAACCTATGGATATTCTTCAAGGGCGTTTTATAAATTATACAGATATAAATGCCAAAAGAAAAGTATGTGTTATAGGACCAGATGTTGTTAATGGACTCTACGATAAAGGTGAAGATATAATAGGAAGTTACATAAAGATTAACGGAGTTAATTTTATGGTAGTTGGTACTTTCAAGATAAGCAATAGCCAGGGCAACTCAGAAGAAGAGGCAAATACGGTATTTATTCCGTTTACAACATTTAATCAGGCATTTAATTTTGGTGATATAGTTGGTTGGATGGCAATTACTGCTAACGATCAAATAAGTATAACAGCTGTCAAAGAACGCATATTTACATTAATGAGGACTAGACACAAAATACATCCTGAAGACGTAAGAGCTATTGGTCATTTTGATTTGTCAGAGCAGTTTGGTAGAATCAATGGGCTGTTCAATATTCTTTCAGTTGTAGGTTACTTTGTGGGTGCACTTATTTTAATGTCTGGAATTATTGGTATTAGCAATATCATGTTAATCGTGGTCAAAGAACGTACTAAGGAAATTGGGGTGCGAAGAGCTTTGGGAGCCACACCTTGGTCAATTAAAAGTCAAATATTACAAGAAAGTTTAATTCTAACTATTCTTTCAGGTATGGTAGGTATATCGTTTGCAGCTTTGGTGATTTGGGTGATGAATACGGTGTTAGATAATGTTGGTCCAGTAGAGAATTTTGCCAACCCAAGTGTTGGCATGCAGGTCGTATTTACGGCTCTAATAATATTAGTGGTTTCTGGTTTATTAGCAGGATTAATACCCGCAAATAGTGCGACTAAAATGAAACCAGTTGACGCTTTAAGAATAGAATAATAAAAGATAAGAATACATAAAAATGAAAAGAACTACAACCATTATCGTTTTAGCTTTAATAGTGATTGTATTTGGTGCAGCCTTATATTACTTATGGTCTAAAAACCAAGAAGATCCTGTAAGGTATACTACAGAAAAAGCTTCTAAAGAAACTATTGTTGTCAAAACTGTAGCTACCGGAAGCATTGTGCCAGAGGAGGAAGTATTAATCAAGCCAAATATTTCGGGCGTGGTTGATGAAGTTTTTGTTGAAGCTGGAGAATTTGTAAATCAGGGAGATTTAATTGCAAAAATTAGAGTGATTCCCAATGTTTCAAACTTAACTAGCGCAAAGAATAATATTGCCTCAAACCAAACCGCGCTTCAGACAGCCGAGATAAATTATAAAACTCAAAAGGCAATTTATGATAGACAGAAAGAGCTTTTCGAAAAAGGTGTAGTTGCAGCTAATGATTTTGATCAAGTAAATAACACATATTTACAAGCAAAACAACAAGTAGAACAAGCAAGAATAAATGTTCAACAATCACGTCAAAACTATGACATCATAAAAACGGGTACAACTTCTGGGCTTGGTAAAATTGCGCAGACACAAGTTAGAGCAACCGTTGCAGGTATGGTTTTAGATGTTCCAGTAAAAGCTGGAAATCAAGTCATAGAAGCTAACAATTTTAATGAGGGTACTTCCATAGCGTCTCTAGCAGATGTTAAGAAAATGATTTTTGAAGGTAAAGTTGACGAAAGTGAAGTAGGAAAAATTAAAGAAGATTTACCATTAGAGATTACAGTTGGTGCTATTGAAAACCAAAAATTTGATGCTGTATTAGATTATATTGCACCTAAAGGTGTTGAGGAAAATGGTGCTATTCAGTTCGAAATAAAAGGATCTTTGAAAGCCATTGACTCTACATTCATAAGAGCAGGATTAAGTGCAAACGCTTCTATTATTTTAGATAAGGTTGAAGATGTACTGGCGATTAAGGAGGCTTTAGTCCAATATGATCAAGAAACTAAAGAGCCATACGTTGAGGTTGCTATAGGAGATCAAAAGTTTGAAAGAAGAGATGTTGAGTTAGGACTAAGCAATGGAATATATGTAGAAGTTATAAAGGGTCTTTCTGAAACAGATGAAATTAAAGTTTGGAATCAACTTCAGGGTCCACCTCAATACGGAGGACAATAATTTTAAAATTTAGTGTAACACATTACAATATATCAAGACATATATTACATCATGAAAAAATCAATCGTCATTATAGCATTCCTTTTCGGAATTTTTGCACAAGCTCAAGATAAGAAGTGGACGCTTTTAGAGTGTGTGAATTATGCCTTAGAAAATAATATTTCTATTCAGCAGTCAGAGTTAGATGTAGATTTAGCAGAAATAGATAAATTAGGCGCAATAGGCAATTTTTTGCCAAACTTAAACTCGAATGCATCATATAATATTAATACAGGTGCCAATATTAACCCTGCAACAAACCAGTTTGAGAATGCAACATTTAGATCTGCATCGGGTGGAGTTAGTTCAGGTATAAATATTTCTTCCGGATTTGCTAACTGGAAAGCCCTACAGAGAGCAAAATTAAATAAGATAGCTTCAGAGTATCGTTTAGACAAGATGAAGGATGATATTTCACTGATAGTAGCAAATTCATTTTTACAGATATTAGCAAATAGAGAACAACTAAAGGTGCTGCAAGCACAAAATTCAGTCACTAAAGAAAACATTAAAAACACTCAAGATTTGGTTGATGCTGGTGTTTTACCACAAGGTGATTTGTTAGAATTACAAGCAACCGATGCAACACAAGCACAACAAATTATCGCAGCTGAGAATGCACTGTTTATTTCTAAGTTTGGTTTAGCACAAACGTTACAATTAAAAGATTATGAGAATTTTGACATTGTAGATGAAGATTACGGTTTGGTCGCTACAGATATTTTAGACAAAAAACCAGGTGAAATAGCACAAAAAGCTAAAGAAGAAGTAAATGATGTTAAAATTGCAGAGGCCAATTATAATTTAGCTGAAAAGGACTTACAATTGGCAAGAGCAGACTTTTATCCTACACTTAGAGGATTTGTTGGTTACAACACAAGATGGGCAAGTTCTCAAATAAATCCGTTTACAGGTGAAGATATTTCTTTTGTAGATCAATTATATCTCTTTGATGGTACATCAGTTGGTCTTCAACTAAATGTTCCAGTTTTTAATGGATTTAATGTTAGAAATAATGTTAAGAGACAAAAAGTTCAAGTTGAAAGATTAAAGTATCAATTAGAACAAGCAGAATTAGATTTAGAATCTACAGTATACCAGGCTTATAATGATGCTAAGAATTCAAAAAAATCATATGAGGCCGCGGTACAGACTGAAGAAGCTAGACGTTTAGCATTTGAGTATGCTAAAGAACGTTATGACGTTGGTCTTTCTAATTCATTCGACTTTAATCAATCAAGAACAGCATACGAAAACGCGCAATCTGATGTAGTAAGAACAAAATATGATTATATCTTTAGAGTTAAGATTTTAGAATTTTATTTTGGTTTACCAATATCAGTTTTAAATTAATATACAATGAGCAAAACTGCAAAGATAGCTATAGGAGTTATCGCCATTTTACTTATCGCCATTATAGCTGGTGCTAAAATGGGTCTTTTTGGAAAAAAAGGAAACTTTAAAGAAGTTACCGTTAAGGAAGTGAAGTTAATGGATATTGTAGAAACTGTTTCTGCTACTGGTAAAATTCAACCAGAAGTAGAAGTAAAGATTTCTTCAGAGGTATCAGGTGAAATTTTAGAGTTACCATTTAAGGAAGGTCAAGAAGTTAAGAAGGGAGACTTATTGGTAAGAGTTAATCCAGATTTAATACAATCTGCGGTTAATAGAACTCAAGCATCTTATCAAAATTTTAGAGCAAATTTAGAGCAAGCAGAAGCTACTCTAAAACAAGCAAAAGCTGATTATGATAGAAATGAAGCACTTTTTAATAAAGGTGTTATTTCTAAGGCAGATTGGGATAGAGCAATAGCAGCTTATGAGACGGCAGCTGCAGCTAAAAGTTCTGCTTATTATAATGTGCAAAGTGCAGCGGCTAGTGTTAATGAGGCCCAAGATAACTTAACACGTACTACAATTTATGCTCCGATGGATGGTACTATTTCTAAATTAGATGTAGAGTTGGGCGAACGTGTAGTAGGTACCCAGCAAATGGCAGGTACTGAGATATTAAGAGTTGCTAACTTAAACAATATGGAAGTTGAGGTTGATGTTAATGAAAATGATATTGTAAAAGTGAGTATTGGTGATTCAACAATTGTTGAAGTAGACGCTTACTTAAAAAAGGAATTTAAAGGTGTTGTGACGGAAATTGCAAACTCTGCGGCAGGAACTTTAGCAGCAGATCAAGTCACTAACTTTAAAGTGAAAGTAAGAATCCTTGAGGAATCTTATAAGGATTTAACTGAAGGTAAGCCTGAAGGTTATTCACCCTTTAGACCTGGTATGACAGCAACCGTTGATATTATCACGAAAACCAGGAAAGACGCTATTGCTGTACCAATTAGTGCTATTGTAATAAAAACAGATACTAGTTCTGTAAAGAAATCTTACGGTAAAAAGGATGATTCGGATATTGAGGAAGATGATGAGTCTAAAGAGGAAGAAAAGTTTGAATGCGTTTTTGTAAATGTTGATGGTAAGGCAAAATTAAAGGTGGTTGAAACAGGTATACAAGATGATACTAATATAGAAGTTGTTTCTGGTTTAAATAAAGAAGACAAAATCATTACAGGTCCTTATAATATGGTTTCAAAAACCTTAAAGCCTGGCGATATGATTGAAATTAAGAACAAGAAAAAATCTAATAAGTCGGAAGATATTGGCGAAGAATAAATTTTGTAGATCCGCCATCCATTAATATCAATTAAAAATTTAAATATGTTAAAGAAGTTATTCTCACTAGTTTTTGTTGTAGCCTTATTTATTTCATGTAGTAGTTCGGATGATGGTGGAGGTGGTGAAAGCAATTGTGCAGATCCATTAAATCAAACTGCGCAAGGAAATTTTAGAGGCGACAACTTTGTCTCACCTGGTGGTACATTTATTCTTGCACCTGGTGGAAATAATGGATATTCTTGTACAATTTACGTCGAAAATAGGACTAATAACGATTGTGTATTTCCAGAATTTGGAAATGGTCTAGGTGACCAAGATTCAATTAAATTTCTAATAGATGATTTAAGTTTATCATCATATAACTATACCGATACGGGCGGATCAGCTATTAACTTTAATAGAATAGAGGCAAATTCAGTAACTACTACGGCAGAATTTGCAACTTGTGGTACAGTAACCATTACTGCGTATGATGCAAATGCAGAAACTTTAACAGGAACTATTACAGCAAATGGACAAGACGGAAGTCAGATTAATGGAACATTTGTATTAGACCTTTGTGTATTTTAAACATTTACGTTGGCATATATATTAAATATAGAAACAGCAACAACGAATTGTTCAGTCTCTCTGTCTAAAGATGGGGAGATTTTAGTTTTAAAAGAGGATAATAGTGCTGGTTACTCGCATGCAGAAACACTTCACGTATATATTAATGACGTTTTTAATGATGCTAAATTAAACCGAAAAGATGTTGATGCTATTGCGGTAAGTAAAGGTCCTGGGTCTTACACAGGTTTACGTATTGGTGTGTCTTCTGCAAAAGGACTAAGTTATGCTTTAAATAAACCGCTGATTTCTGTAGATACATTAGAGAGTTTAGCGCATCAAGTAAAGATTGATGATGGCCATATTGTGCCAATGCTAGACGCAAGACGCATGGAGGTGTACTCTGCAATTTATAATCACAAACATCAATTATATCGTGAAATAAAAGCTGAGGTACTGACTGAAAATAGTTATAACAAACTGTTAGAAAATGGTAAAGTTTATTTTATTGGTAATGGGGTTGAAAAGACTAAAAATCTTATAAATCATCCTAATGCTTATTACATTGAAGGTAAATTACCATCTGCTAATGAAATGGCTTTGCTTTCGGATATAAAGTATAAAAAAAGCGACATCGAAGATGTCGCCTATTTTGAACCTTATTACTTAAAGGATTTTGTGATCATCAAAAAGAAGTCTTAACCTTGTTTTTGTATTTCTACTGAATGAGGATAAGGGATTTCAATACCAGCAGCATCTAAAGCGATTTTCACATTTTCGTGAACATCAAAATAAACATCCCAATAATCTGCTACATTGGCCCAAGGTCTAACAGCAAAATTAACAGAACTATCAGCGAGTTCAGAAACATTTACAGTTGGCACTGGATCCTTAAGTACTTTTGGATGTGAAGTTAAAACACCCATTAATACATCTTTAGTTTGTTTAATGTCAGCATCGTAACTTACTCCAAAGGTAAGATCAACTCTCAACTGACCTTCTGCTGTATAATTGACAATATTTCCATTAGATAAAGCACCATTAGGGATTATAACCAACTTATTCTCCGGAGTATTAAGCTGTGTTATGAAAATTTGAATCTCCTTAACCACACCCAATTCACCTTGTGCCTCTATTAAATCACCAACTTTAAATGGCTTAAAAATCATTATAAGTGCACCTCCAGCGAAGTTAGATAAGGATCCTTGCAGGGCTAAACCAATGGCTAAACCTGCGGCACCAATGATTGCTGCGAAGGAGGTTGTTGCTACTCCTAGTTTAGAAATTACTGTGACAAATAGTAAAATCTTTAATGTCCAGCTCAAGAGGTTTTCCAAAAATTTTTGTAATGTTTCGTCAACACCACGTTTTTTCATAACGCTTTTGGACATATTAATCACAAACTTGATTAATATTAGACCTATGATTAAAATGGCTAAAGCAGTTAGAACTTTTGGGGTGTAATCTATTAACAGTTCTTTAAATTTTTCTATGTAATCTTCCATATTCTTTTATTTATAGTTTTATGTGTTAGTATGATTTAGAAACAGAAAAAATTCATTGGTCACATTCCACTATTATCCATTTATAGCATTAACAGTTATTGAGGTATCATTAAGCATTTCTCTGAGCATATTTTCTATCCCATTTTTCAAGGTGAAAGTAGAAGACGGGCAACCACTGCACGCACCCTGTAATAAAACTTCTACTTTTTTAGTTTTGTCGTCATAAGATCTGAATTCTATATTTCCACCATCACTTGCTACAGCTGGTTTTACGTATTCTTCAAGAATATTTACAATGTTTTTTGAAGTATCATCCAAAGCCTCAAACTTACGTTCAATAGCTTCTTCAGTCTTATTTAGTTTTTTCGGTGCATCATCATTTAATATAGTTTTTCCTTGCTCTACATAAGATTTAATAAATTCGCGAAGTTGTAGTGTGATCTCTTCCCATTCGATAATATCAAACTTAGTAATGGAGATAAAGTTCTTCTCCATATAAACGTTTTTCACAAAAGGAAACTGAAATAGTTCAGTTGCCAAAGGAGAAGGCTTAGCTTCTTCTATAGATGTAAACTCATACAAATTTGGGACTAACACCTTATTACAAACAAATTTTAAAACACTTGGGTTTGGTGTACTCTCCGCATAAACAGTTACAGCAGCTTTTGGTTTAGAAGCATCCTCAGTAACTACTATACCATTGCCAGACAAGTAATTTTCAATTTGTTCTGCAACTTCATCTTGTACGTCCTTCCATTCAACAATATTATAGCGTTCAACTGCAATGAAATTAGATGCTATATAGACTTTTTTTACAAATGGTAGATAGAATAATTGTTGAGCCAAAGGTGAGTTTTTGGCATCATCAATATTATTAAATTCATAACTATTATGATTAGTTAAAAAGCGGTCTGCTTCAAACTTAATGATAGTTTCGTTAGAAGTGGGTATGATAGATATTTTTGTCATTTCAATTCTTTTTTGCAAAAATATGAAATATCAAAATTATACGTTAAGCCTTTATATTATGTTTTCTAGCTAAATTCTTGAATAGATTGATATAATTTGTTTAAATTTCGTACTTGTTTAAAAATGACATAGTTCAAATTGCGCTCTAAGTTGTTTTAAAAACTAACTAACAGAAAAATAAGGACCTTCTTAGATGTTATTTATAATATCTAACGTCCAATCGACTTATGAAAAAGATATTCTACGCAATAGCATTAGTGCTGTCTTTCATTGGATATTCACAAGATGTTGTAATGGAAAATGGCGTCTTCAATAGATGTGCGCCAGATAGACTTTTAGATTCAGGTGGTGAATTTGGGAATTATGGTGATAATGAGAATTTCACGACAACTATTTGTCCGCAAAACGTTGATGATTTTATAATTTTAGAATTTACTCAATTTGTAACTCAATTGAATGTAGATTTCTTGGTTATTTATGATGGTGATGACACAACCGCACCTGTTCTCGGTACCTTTTCTGGTCCAGTACCAATCGGTACAATATCAGCATCGGATACTAATGTGTCGGGATGTTTAACCTTAGAATTTACATCAGATGGATCTGGTAGTGGCCCTGGTTGGATAGCCAACATTCTATGTGCATCACCTTGTCAAGATATTGTTGCCTCAATTGACGGTACAGTTCCGGAACCGAACGGATCTGGTGTTGTCGTTGTGACACCAGGTGAAAATATAGATTTTTCTGGTAGTGCGACTTTTTCTCAGGATGGAACAGGAGCTAGCTATGAATGGAATTTTGGAGATTTTAATACTGCAACTGGTGAGAATGTTTCTCATTCATATGCAACCGCAGGAACTTATAACGTTACGTTGATTGTAGAAGATACTAATCCTCAGGGCTGTACAGGTTTAGCAAACATAACTGTAATAGTTTTAGGTCCATTCATTGAAGTTGATCAATCAACTTATACTGACGTTCAGTTAATAGAAGATGTTTTAGTTAATAGTCCATGCGCCTCTGTTTCAAACGTAATTAGTTCTACAGGTTCTGATTTTGGCTCTACAAATGGTATTGGTTATTTTGTTAGTGATGGTATAAATTTCAACTTTACAGAAGGTATTCTTTTAACTACTGGAGATGCCGAAAATGCAGAAGGTCCTGAACAAGGTACTCTCAGTGATGGCAATGGCGCTTGGCCTGGTGATACAGATTTAGAAAATGCAATTGGATTAACTCCAGGAATAACTAACAACGCCTCTTTTATCCAGTTCGATTTTGTGCCATTGGCGGATAACATAAGTTTTAATTACATATTTGCTTCTGAAGAATACGGGACTTTTCAATGTAGTTTTACCGATGCATTTGCTTTTTTATTAACTAATAATAATACAGGTGTAACAGAGAATATAGCCATAGTACCTGGTACCACAGATGTGGTTTCCGTTTTAAATGTACGAGACCAAGCACATAATGGTGGTTGTAATTCCGTAAATCCCGAGTTTTTTGACGTGTTTTATGGTGCTACCGGACAACCACCAGCTAATGCACCCATTGATTTTAGAGGATACACAACAAGAATGGCTGCAACTTCTGCAGTGGTACCAAATGATAGTTACACTATAAAATTAGTAATTGCTGATGATCAAGACACAGCATTCGATGCTGCGGTTTTTTTAGAGGCAGGAAGTTTTGATTTAGGTGGTGATTTAGGTGATGATATTACTATTGCAGCTGGTACTGCAGAATGTGGTGGTGAATCAATTACACTTGATACAGGTGTTACAACTGCCAATCACGTTTGGTACTTTGAAGGTACTGAAATACCTGGTGAAACAAGTTCTACAATTACCATTACTCAAGGTGGTACTTATTCCGTAGATGTTGTTTTTACTGGTGTATGTCAAACTTCTGATTCCATTTTGGTTGAGTTTAGACCAAGTCCTCAATTGAATCCTGTGCCTGATTTAATTGGCTGTAGTGCTACGGGTATAGCAGATTTTGATTTAAGTTTAAACGATGATGACGTATTAGGTGTACAAGATCCATTGGATTTTGTAATTAGCTACCATTTATCGGAACAAGATGCTATAGACAATATAGGTGCCTTACCAACAACCTACACGAACACGGTTAATCCACAAGAAATATGGGTGCGTTTGGCAGATAATTCACAAACTTGTTTTATTACAAATTCATTCTTCTTGTCGGCATCTACTCAGCCAACGATAAATACAGTTCCAGATTTAGAATTGTGTGACGACCTTTCAGAAGATGGGATTGAGGAATTCGATTTAAGTTTACAAAGTTTAGGTGTATTAGGGCCACAATCAGATGTTAATTACAATGTTACTTATCACTTAAGTGCAACAGATGCACAGTCTGGTGTAGGTGCTTTACCGTTATTATTTTCTAATACCGTAAATCCACAAGAAATATTTGTAAGAATTGAGAGTGTAACAGATGCCAATTGTTTTAGCGCATCCGCTGTTCCTGAATTTAATTTAGTCGTATTACCACTTGATGATGCTTCTTTTACAATGGATAATATTGAGTGTAATGCAGCTGAAGCTCAAATTACAGGTTTAAACGGTGGAACTTTTGTTTTAAATCCAGATCCAATGGACGGTACCGTAATTGATCCTGTAACAGGTGAAGTTTCAAATGCTGTACCTAATACCGTTTATACTGTTGAGTATACAACCGCTGGAGTTTGTCCGACTTCAGAAACTTTTTCATTCACAACTCTTCCGCCTGACGACTCAACCTTCAGTATAGTTCCTACATGTGAAGGTGGTTTTGTAGACATGGTAGTTACGCCTGGAGGTATATTCAGTTTTAATCCTGATCCTATGGATGGTGTGGT
>NZ_JABSSU010000005.1 GCF_013213835.1 Winogradskyella sp.
ATGCCTTGATTGACACACATCTCAAATACATAAGTGAATACCTTTTCAAAGACTTCTTCTGGAAATAACTGTCTGGTTCTACTTATGGTGCTATGCCATGGTAGTTCTTCATCAATATCGTAATCTAAAAAATATAGGATATCTAATCGCATACTACAATGCGCTATCAGCTTACGATCACTGATGATGTTTTCTAAATAACCTACTAAACATAGTTTAAAAAAAACTAATGGATCTATACTCTTCTGACCGCTGTCACCATAATACAACTTTGTCTCTTTATATAAAAAATCTAAGTGTAGTACGTCCTTTAACCTTCGATAAAAATTAGTCTCTGGTACGCGGTTACTTAATTGGAAATTGCTGAATAGCTTCTCTTGATAAGTCTTCTTTCCTTGCATAACATAAGATACGTATTTTCCGTATCTTTAACAAGTAGTTGTGCAACAGGCACAATGTATAACCACAATTAAACACAAAAACCAGCTAGTTTTAGAGTGTCTTCGCGAAGCGATTTTTCTGATTTTTAATGAAAGATTTTCAAAACTATAAGTAATTTTTTTTCAACGCTAATTTTAGTTTGTTTTTATTACTCATAGTAATTTTTTCACTCTACATAAATACAATTTCTTTGGTCAACATATCAAAATATGGGTATTTACCCATAACATCTGGCGTACCGTTTTTAATTCTGTGATATCGTAATTGTAGTGTTTCAATCAACATATTTAAATCCTTAACTGTCGCTGGTTTATTTTCATTTTTAGTGAAATATGACTTTAATGTGTCAGCTATCAAACTTCCAGCGGTCGCATTTCCTATCCCAGCCAACGTCATTTTATCTTTTACATTCGTTGCATTACTCGTGGCTAGTTTATCTGTTTGAGTACTTAGTTCTGTACCGAGACTTTTGCGTGCATGATGTGCTTTAGAACGGCAAGTATTACTGCAATATTTTTGAACACGTCTTCTTTTAGGTTCAAACTCTTTATAGCAGTAAGCACAAGTATATAATTTGTTATCTTCCATTTTAGCGTCAAATAAACGTTTGTTTGACGCTAAATTACATTATTTTTCGTTGCTTTTACCTTTTAAGTCCATTTGATTAATGTTAAAAACCATTTGTAATAGGTGTAAATCTGCCTCCTCATTTGTTAGCAACACTTTTTTCTTTGGTTTCGGTTTCTCAACCTTTGAGATACCATTTTGATCTTTTTTAAGGGTATTGACTTTTAGTTTTAAGTTGCGCTCTGAGAAAACACGTTGCAGTTCAACACGCTGTTGCCAATTTCCAAAATGGTGGTAGAGTTCATTTCGATGTGCTTCGAGTACATGATGTTGTAAATCTAAGGTGCTTTGAATGGCTGGTGTATAATTTAATGTTTCTTCCTTAGCCTTATCCTTTACCATTTCGGTAATTCTTATATAGGTGTCCAATTCTGCAAAATAACTCTCTAATAGGTAGCTCATAGCTTTTTGTTGGACTGTATCTTGAATACGCATCAATTCAAATACATTCGTCTTTAATGCCTTCTCTTTATGAAGTAATTTAAATCCTTCTACAGCTCTTGTAATAAGATCTACTTCGCCGTTCTCTTTAACTAGGATAAGATGGCTTGTCATGCCGACTTTATCGAAAGCACTGAGATCCTGCCCAGATACTTCTTCCATAATACCTCTTGGTAAATAGAAAATAACTTTTCGATTGATTTTTTGTAATAGACCTTCTAAGACATTCTGCATTGCTAATCCGTCGTTAATAAATTTGAATAATCCTCTGGTAGCTCGGCATCAATATCTCTAAGATACTTTTCAAGTGTGGACATATTAGTATGACCTGTAATTTCCATTAATCTACTCTTAGCTTCATTAACAGAATGCACCGCTCTTAATTTACGATAGAGTTTGGTGATAAAAGTATGTCTAAAGCTGTATAGTGAATAGTTTTGATCAAAACCAAAATGGTCTTTAATGACCTTTTTAAATCGTTTAGAAAAATAATCTCTTCGGTTGATATCTGTTGTATCCCATTTACCGCCTATGCCATCTCTAGTAAAAAGAAAGTCATCCGGGTTCTTTGTACTTAAAGGTGGCAGTTCCTTAATAAGTATATCAGGTATTATTTTAGTCTTTAAGTTCTTAGTCTTTGATTGGAAACTTAATTTTTTCTCGGTTAGATTAATATCTTTTATTCTCAAACGACATACTTCAATTGGTCTAAGCATATTGTAAGAGATAAATTGAATATATAACAACAGTAGATGATCTTGTTTCTGTAAATACTCAAAGATGGCTTCTTCTTCAGAGCTCGAATAGGTCTTATGTCGTTTTGGTGTAGATCTAAGGGGTTTAATTGAACTCACAATATTGGTTGAAATGATTTCATTATCCTCTAAGACTTGAAAGATAGCTCGAAGTGCTGTTCTATAATTATTTCTGGTTCTTGACGAACTTGTTATCTGAATATGGTTTAAAAACTCTAAGACAATCTTTTTTGAAATGTCATTAATGTCCTGTATATCTTGGTGATGTTCTTGCAACCACTTTTTAAACTTATTGAGTTTACTTTGGTAATCTTTTATTGTAACGGTTTTAGCGACATTGGTTTTTAAAAGTAAGGCTTTATCAAACGCGGTTGCATAAAATACCACGGCTTTTGTCGCATTATCATCATAAGCATGAGTATCAGTATTCTTAGCTTCTTGGGCTGGTTGGGGTACTGGTTGCTCAGTTGGTTGAGGTGTTGGTTGCTCCTTTGCAACCTTTTGTGATGTTTGTTTGCGCCTATATAGCTCAGTGTTATCCTCAAAAGGATTATAGCCTTCTTCTAGTAATTTTAAAAGACGTCGTTTATAAATATTAAGAATAGCATAGCGTTCAGATTTGGTTTTAAAACGGTTGGTTTTTCCATAGATATTCTTAATGCGTTTCATTCTTCCCGTCTTCGGATTGCGATAGGAAAAATAGACATACCAACGCTTGGTTAAATCACCATCACCATCAAATATTTTAGGCTCAGAATAAAGGGGCTTGTGTTCCAAATCGTGTTCCAATTCGTGTTCATTTTCAAAACCGAAGGTAACTAATTTGTTAATAGATTGCATAAAAAAACGGTTTAGAGTGAACTAAACCGTTGATTTTGGTGCGACTTACGCCTTGTAGCGGGAACTGGACTCGAACCAGTGACCTTCGGGTTATGAGCCCGACGAGCTACCTACTGCTCTATCCCGCGATATTGGATGGCAAATATACAACGCTTTTTGATATTCGCAAGAATTATTACAAAAAAAAAGCGCTCTAAAAAGAACGCCTTTACAATTTGTATTGTTTTATTTAAAAAATTAATCGTCACTTTCATCATCATCGTCATCTTCCTCTTCATCTAGAGTTGCCAATTCACCTTCCATGTTATCTTTATCTAAATCAAAATCAACAAGATTTGGAAACTGCTCTTTTAAATAAGCGTAATTACCCTTAAAACTATTGTTACCAAGTAATAATGTTTTTAAGTTAGATAATTCTGCTAACTCACCAGGAATACTTCCATAGAAAGCATTATTAGATAACACCAACTCCTCTAATTCTGTAAGTTCACCTATTGCACGTGGTATTGTACCTAAGAAACTATTATCAAATAAACTTAACACTTTTAAAGACTTAAGATTAGAAATCGTTGAAGGCAATCTTCCCATCAATTGGTTACTACTTAATATTAGACTTTCTAACTTCGTTAAGTTACCAATAGATTCTGGCACTTCACCAAAGAAATCATTATTGTATAATTCAAGATGTTTTAAATTTTTAAGATTACCAATGTCTTTAGGTATTGCACCACTAAAACCATTGGAGAATAATTTTAAAACTTCAAGATTTTCTAATGAAGTAATAGACTTTGGCAGTTGTCCATTTAATTTATTAAATGACAGATTTAATTCTTTTAAAGCTGTTAATTGAGAAATTTCACTTGGAAGTGATCCTTTAAGATTATTAAAACTTAAGTTTATGGCTATTACTTTATCATTTTCTAAAGTAATACCATACCATTCTGAAACAGATTTATCTAAATCCCACGTGTTATTCCACTCTTTACCATTAGCTGTATTGTACAGGGCAATCAGTGCGTCTTTTTCGGTTTTGGATACGTCTGCAAAGGTAAAGGCAGAAAGCAAGCAACATAATAAGGTTAATTTTAGAGTTTTCATTACAATAGATTTGGGTTGTATGGTACTTCTTTACGAATTTACCACATATCGGTCAAAATACCAATTTTTTTCGATGAAATGCATAATACGTTATGAATTTCATCCTATTGTAATGCTCTATATACACTATTGCTCTATACTTATAGCCTCAAAAGTTGAAATTAGTTGATCTGCAACACAAATATTAATTTGAATAGGATTACAGCATACCTCGCAATCTTCTATATAACTTTGAGATGATTGAGACATATCTACTAGCATCGAAATCTCTTCCCAACAATATGGGCATTGAAAAAAATGTTCTTCCATTAGCTTAACTTATCAATGGTATCTTGAATGTCCTCCCAATCTAACATGAGTTGTTCTAATTGGTTCTTTTTTGCCTGATAAATATCGAAGAACTTCGGATCTGATACCGTTTCATCATAATTAGTTTCTAAGGCAATATCATCATTTTTTATGTCTTTTTCTAACTGATTAATCTTAGATTCAATATTACTCAACTTATTATTTAATGATTTAAGCTTCTTTTGTTCTTCATAGCTTTTTTTATTATTCTCTTTTGGCGTTACCTCGACAACAGTCCGCTTTTCTGCTTCTCTAAGGTTTTCGATATTTCGCTGTTCTAAATAAAAGTCAATATCACCGAAATACTCCTTTATTTTTTGATCCTTAAACTCATAAACAACATCTGTTAAACCTTGAAGAAAGTCTCTATCATGAGATACTAAAACCAAGGTACCTTCAAATTTTTTCAATGCTTCTTTAAGGACATTTTTAGACTTAATATCTAAATGGTTTGTAGGTTCATCCATAATTAAGACATTAAGCGGTTGTAATAAGAGTTTTGCTAGCGCCAATCTATTACGTTCACCACCAGAGAGCACTTTTACGTATTTTTCTACTTCTTCGCCTCTAAATAAAAATGACCCTAAAATATCTCTTACTTTGCTTCTATTGGTTTCATTAGCTGCATCTATCATTGTATCTAAAACGGTTTTATTACCATCTAAATACTCAGCTTGATTTTGAGCGAAATAACCAATCTGAACATTATGACCTATCTTTAATTGGCCTTCATGCTCTAATTCACCAACCATAATTTTTGCTAAAGTAGATTTTCCTTGTCCATTTTGACCAACAAAAGCTGTTTTAGTATCTCTAGGAATAGTGAGATCAACAGCATTGAGCACTTTTAAATTACCATAATTTTTTGATACATTGTCTAACTCCACAACTACTTTACCAGGAACAATTGAAACCGGAAAATTTAACGTCATCACACTATTATCATCTTCATCTACTTCAATGCGATCCATGCGGTCTAACTTCTTAATAAGTGATTGTGCCATAGTTGCCTTAGAAGCTTTTGCTCTAAACTTTTCAATTAACTTTTCAGTTTGTTGAATCTGCTTTTCTTGATTTTTTTGTGCTGCTAATTGCTGTGTTTTGATTTCCTTTCTTAGTTCTAAAAACTTAGAATATGGTTTGTTATAATCGTATATACGACCAAGTGAAATCTCAATAGTACGATTGGTTACATTATCTAAAAACATTTTATCATGAGATACAATAACTACAGCTCCATTATAGTTTTTTAAAAAGTTCTCTAACCATATAATAGACTCTATATCTAAATGGTTTGTAGGTTCATCTAGAAGTAATAAATCATTATTTTGAAGTAGAAGTTTAGCAAGCTCTATACGCATGCGCCAACCACCAGAAAAAGTATCTGTCAGTTTATTAAAATCTTCTCGTTTAAAACCTAAACCTTGTAATATCTTTTCAGTATCTCCTTGGTAATTGTAACCGCCTAATATTTCATATTGATGCTGAATCTCATTTAAATCTATCATTAACTGATTATAGGAATCACTCTCATAATCTGTGCGCTCAGCTAATTGCGCATTTATTTGTTCTAGCTTTGCTTCACAGTCCTTTATGTCTTTGAAAGCTTCGTAAGATTCTTCTAGCACTGTTTTACCAAAATCAAAGTCAATATCTTGTTTTAAAAATCCTATTTTCAGATTTTTATCTGCCGCCATTTGCCCTGTATCTGCTTCTTGTTCTTTAGAAAGAATTCTTAGCATAGTTGATTTACCTGCACCATTTTTACCGATAAGTCCAATGCGATCACCAACACCTAATTTGAAAGTTATGTCTTCAAAAAGATATTCTCCCTGAAATGAAATCGATAAATTATGAATATTAAGCATCAGTACTGTTAAATAATTTGTTGCAAATGTTACTTTGGTTACATTTATAGAGTCAGAAAGAATTAACTTTGTAAACCTCTAAAAAACGCAAAAGTAAAGGTTTTTAACTATGATTAGAAAAGGAATGAAACTTTATAGTATTCTTTTTGGTGCATGCCCAAAATGCCATCAGGAATCCATGTATGTTGAGAAGAATCCTTATAAACTTTCAAGTACTATAAAAATTAATGATAACTGCTCACATTGTGGCACTAAATACAGGATGGAACCGTCATTCTTTTATGGATCAATGTATGTAAGTTATGGGCTTGGTGTTGCTTTTGCGGTAACTACTTTTGTTATTTGCTATGACATATTCGAGCTATCACCAATGAGCTCATTTATTGCTATTATAATTACATTAATTGTCCTTTTTCCTGTAATGATGCGATTATCAAGAAATATCTGGATTAATCTATTTATGAAATATGATAAATCCTTAGCTCAAAAGTCTAAAGCAAAATAAAACAACCTTATTTTAATAATTGAATCGATTGACATCAATTTCTTTGTCAAGAGCTATGTTTTCTTCAATAAACTGAAATAACCTTTCAGCAACATATGGTGCAATCATAACACCACGAGTGCCTAATCCGTTTAATACAAACAGATTTTTAAATTTTGAATGAGCACCAACTAATGGTCTTCTATCCTTAACTGTAGGTCTTATTCCAGCTACATGGTCTACAACCTCATAATTACATTTTAGAAATGTGTTCAGTTTATTAAGTAGTTCTTCTCTACCAGAATTGGTAGGTGTATTGGTTTTGTCCTCCCAATTATAAGTAGCACCTACTTTATACAAGTCATTACCTATTGGTATTATAAATACAGACGATTTTACAGCATAATCTACTTTTAAAGCTGGCGCTTTAATGGTAAGCACCTCACCTTTTGTACCATTTAATGGAATATCTCTAAAGAAAGGATTCTGCTTGACACCAAAACCTTCAGCAAATACAATATAACTCGAATCAATATCTTTATAGGTTACACTATCATTTTGAGTTACTAAATCATCATATACAAAGTGTTCTTCTCTCAAAGATTCAGTAGTCTTAAGAAATTTTTTATATTCTGAAATAAGTGTTTTAGTATCCAAACGACCTGCATGCAACACTTCACCAAAACCTAACGGTGCGTCAATAAAGGTATTATCATTCTTAATGAGCTTGGTAGAAAGAAAGGGTTCTAGATTTGGTTTATCTGAAGCGCTAAACCACAAGTTTTGTTCTTCTACAGAAGTGAATCTTCGTAATAATTGAAACTTATAATCCACTTTTATATTAAGTTCTTGCTCAATAGATTGATAAAGAGGAATAGCAATATCTAATTGTTCTTTAGCTTTCCATACTTCTGAAAACCGCTTAAGTATTACAGGATTATACATGCCTCCAGCAACCAAAGACGATTGTTGAGACCTATCATCAAATACAATGAATGACTTTTTATGTTGTCGCAGTTGCTCGCAAAAGGCAATACTAGCTAATCCACAACCAACAATTATATAGTCCACTTTTTTCATGAAACGAATTTAAAAAAAGATTCTTCCTTTAGAATGGGTAATAAAAAAAACGCCCACAAAAAGTGAGCGTTTTCATTATTATACGTTAGATTGTTAGTAACTCCACATATCTTGTTCGAAGTTTCTAATCTTATCTTTTACACGATCAGATTCTAAGAGTTGCATTAAGGCATTGTCTGCTACGTACTCTTTGATCTCTCTATCACCATATACATTCTCTTCTTTATAAATTAATCCGTGAAAACGACGGCTATTTAATAAATGATCAAATGAAATTGGCGAAGAACTATTTCTGTTATTGAAAGCCTTAGCCTCGTGTAATATATCTCTTACTTCAGGATAAAAAATCCAAAACATTGGTATTGGTTCATTGTATTCAGAATTTTCATCATCAATGAAGTTCACATCTGGTGCAGCTGGTGCTATACCTAGTATACGATACTTTAATTCACCTTGACGCTTGTCAAAATACCAAAGTCCCTTGATTAAATAAGAATTAATATCAGCTGGTTCGATATCCCTTTTGATAACATACTCTTCTGGTAATTCTTCTTCACCTACAAAATTCTCATTCATGTAGTCCTTACCAGCATCAGTGATTCTAGTCATAGACAAAGATGCTTTAAGATCCTCTAGTGTACGCTCTTCAGTAAAATACGAATCAGCATAAACTGTTGGAATCATTCCGCTTTCCATGTTCTCCATTAAAACCTGATACAATGATTTTCTATCATCACCTAAGTTATTTTCAACAGGAAAATATAGAGGAAAATTAGCACGTTCATCCAAGATTACTTTTTCCCATGTCATTTTAGAAAATAAGATGTCTCTATCACCAACATAACCGTATTCTAGAGGCTTATCGTTATCTAAAAGCAATTCTGCTTCCGTTTTCATACCAATTTCTTCTGGTATTTTAGCATTTAGAATGTTAGACTGAGCAAACATACTATTCGCAGCAATTAACACTAAACCTGTATATAAAACATTTTTTAAATTCATCTTATTTTCTTTTTGTAATTCGGGGTATGAATTGATTAATTACTTGTTACTTCAATAATAACTGGTGGAACATTCTTCAAATTATATTTTGAATTGCCTTGAATCTTAGCCTTTATATCGAAGATTGTAACATTTTCGCCTCTTCTTGCTTTCTTGATAGCAGACTTAGCTTGAGCATTCATTTTTGTACCAGTTACATTAACCGTTGGTTGACCAGGCACTTTAATTTTAAATGATGTTACAACTATAGGTAAATCAAAAACAAAGTCTTGTAATTTAGCACCTACTGTACCAATTTCAATATTACGCTTTGGTAGTTTGATAATTTTATTCCCTAAGTTACCAGATATCTCTCCTGTCGGCGCAGGAATATCTTTAATTCTAAATGTTTTCTGATCAGTGACTTTTTGTCCATCATCTAATGTACCAGTAACATTAATAGTTACTTCTTTACCTTTACCAGGATTCATTATGTATTTACCACCACCTTGAGGTGCAAGTCCATTACCTGATGCTTGTACTTTATTATCAGGCACTCCAGCAAATGAAATTGTCATCGGATTAGCTACACCACGATATACAACATTCATTTTATCAGCAGATATAGTCGCTTGCTTTGGTCTAGGTACCACAACATAATTAGCAACTATAGGTATAGGTAATTCTTTACCGTTTTCAATAAATGTAAATTCACCGCTTATTTCATGCTCACCCACATTACCCACATTGAAATCAAGTGACGCCGCTCCCGAAGAATCAATTGCCTTAGATAAATCAACTTCTTGTCCTTGAACAACTAACTTTGTTGGTGGCACATTTGCATACTTTCCGATCACCACTCTCCCTTGGAATTTCTCACCAGCAAAAAATGCAGACTTATCCGCTAAAACGATTGCTTGATAATTATTAAGTGTAGTAGCCTCAGAAACGATATTACCTAAAAATAAACTTAACATATCAGATTCAGTTACCTTAACATCGTTCTGCATTGCTGTTAACTTAGTGTAAGACGCTATCGCAGGGAAACCTTGAAAATGATAATTTAACCAATCAATCTTTTTACCATCTTTATTTGAAACCTTTTCAGTGTTAAAAAGTGCATTAAAACTCTCTGATTGCCCACGGTAACTCTCATCAGTTGATAAGATGTCATTTATAGCCTTTTTATACTCATCAATTTTACTCATAACCTCTTGACCTTTCTTTGTCAAACGGTCACCAGTAAACCAGGCTTCATCCAAAATATCCGTCTTATCCATCGATTCAAACGGAAGCTTTCCTGTTTTAGGGTCAATTTTGTACTTACCTTCTCTAATTACATCAGCCTTTAAAGTTTCTAAGTAATCATAAAACTTATCTGTTGCAATCTTCACCTGCTGAGCTCTTGCAGCTGGTACTTTAAATTCAGCCGGATTTTCAGCACCTTTAGTTACTAATTCAGCTAGTAATTTTTCATTTCTATCTGTAGTAGATGCGTTAGAAGTGCCAAACTTCTCCTCCATTAATCCGAATGCGGATAATACTTCTTTTGACATATTCATCGCCATCATCGCAATGAAAACGAGATACATCAAGTTAATCATTTTCTGTCTTGCAGATACATTTCCTCCTGCCATGTTTAATTAGTTTTTAATTGTTAATAATATAATCTATAATAAAACTAATTAGCTTTTATTCATTGCAGAAAGCATTCCACCATATACACCATTTAATGATGATAAGTTAGATGCTAATGATTGCATTTGCTCTTTTAATTTAGTTGCATTTTCTACAGCCTCTTCGTTGATAGCAGCTTGACGATTTGCACTTTCCATCTGAACCTTGTAAAGGCTATTTAATGATTCCATTTGAGCAGCAGCTAAAGATAACTCTTCGCTGTATTTCTTTTGAGCAGACATTGAATCTACCGTTGGACTAATGTTTTTAGCAGCACCTTCAAAATTCTTAATGCTATCTCCTAAACTTGCCATTAATTCTCCGTCAATTTTTGCTTCTTTTAATAAATTGTCTAATTTTTTAGATAATAACCCTTCAGCATCTTTTGGCTCTTCTTTTTTCTTCTTACCTAAAGATTGCCCACCAGCTAATTCTGGATAAACTAAAGACCAATCTAAATCTGCTTGTTGTCTTTCGAATGCAGAATATGTAAATACTAATGCCTCCACTATCATACCTAAAGTTAGGATTTCAGAACCATAAGGCCAGTGCTGGATTTTGAATAATGCTCCAACAATTACAATTGCTGCTCCAAGTCCATAGACCATATTAGTGATAGTGATTTTTCCTTTTTGTGCCATAATTTTGTTTAGTTTTTAGTTTAAGTTAAAATGGATTATAACTTAAGTAGGTTGTTTGTTTATTGATTTGTTTTTTGTTATTAGATTTTAATTTGTTGCAGCGTTTTGAGTCACTTCAGTCCCCATGTAATCTTGTACAGTTCTGAAACCAATGTAACTTCTTGCAGAGTCAGCATATTCATAATCTCTTGAACTCACTTGTAAGAAATACGCAACATCTTTCCAAGATCCACCTCTTACTACTTTACGAGCATTGTCAGGATCGTTTACATTAGGGTTAATTGTTGATGCAAATTCGTAAGATGCTGCATCATAAGATCCGTTAACCCATTCAGACACATTACCTGCCATGTTATATAGGTTAAAGTCATTTGGATCATAAGCATTCGCCTCTACTGTATATAAAGCTTGGTCAGCGGCATAATCACCACGAAGTGGCTTAAAGTTTGCCATAAAACAACCTCTGTCATTTTTAGTATATGGCCCACCCCAAGGATAAGAAGCTCCTTGAAGACCGCCACGAGCAGCATATTCCCATTCTGCTTCTGACGGTAATCTATATGCATTTACTGGTTGCTTTCCTTTACTTTTTTGATATGAATTATGATGTATTGTTCTCCACTGACAAAAAGCTCTAGCTTGTTTCCATGACACTCCTACAACCGGATAATCACCGTAAGCATCATGCCAGAAATAATCATTATGCATTGGCTCATTGTATGAATATGCAAAATCTCTAATCCAAGCTGTGGTATCAGGATAAACCTCAACTTCTTCTTGTTCTATAACTTGAGAACGCTTTAAACTTCTGTCTCTAGCAGCCTTTGCGATGTCCATGTGTGTATACTGAAACTTGAATTGCTTCACATCCCAAGTTCTCTGACCATTATACGACTCCTCTAAAGGTAGATACATGCCGTCCATAACTTCAGCGTATAACTCATCTGGATATTCATCAGTATCAAAAATTAATTCTACGTCACGATTAATTTTTCTTTGTTCGTTACCATATGTATTTAACATGTAACTTTCGTAGGCATTTAATTCTTCTGGGTTCGCATCTAAATATGCAAATTCACCAATGTCACCATTTCCAGGAGTCACACCTTCTAAATCTGCCATTTCAGCTAATTTATATCGAAGTATAGAGTCTCTTACCCAGTATACGAATTGACGATACTCACTATTTGTGATTTCAGTTTCATCCATGTAGAATGCACGAACTGTCGCCGTTTTTGTTGGAGCATCTTGCACACCAGCTATATCATCATCTGATTTACCCATAATGAAAGCTCCACCAGGAACTAAAGTCATCCCATAAGGCTTCTCTGGGTGCCATTTTTTACCACTAACACCTACCAATTGTCCGCGGTCTCCAGAACTACAACTGGCCACCATAACTAATACTGTTGATAGTAAAATAAATTTCTTAATATTCATAGTAACTCTAGGTTAAATTAATCGTCGTAAAATTTAAGGTCGTAAACATATTTATATTTTTTCTAACAAACAACTTTTTTTCGATTTTTTTTGCATTTAATCTGTTAAAAATGCATTTCGTCGATGTTTTTAACAGTCATTGTCCGACAAAGTGTTCATTTTAAAAGCTGTTCTTCCTAAAGGCCTTATACCACCTTTCAGGTATATTGCCTTTTGTAGCATCAACATAATCTGCATGCATGCATGGTAATAACGTGTGCTTTTTTAATTTATTATTAACATCTGGTAAAAAAGGAATTTCTATCCACCATCGTCCTGTTTTTAAACTTTTGTAGAAAATAAGCTCATCTTCTTCTATTAATACATTGAATTTTTGGTAGTTATTTTCATTGGCAAAACTATCATCCTTAACCCTACAATTAACGCCTTCCACAAAATACCAAATCATTTGCGCCATGAGCATTGAAGTGGCCTGATCATTTTTTGATTTATGATATTCGTAAATACCAAAAGACGACACCTTATTGCTTATACCGGCATAGCGCGTAATTGCACATATTTCTTTTCCTGAAAAACCATTGGGTGAAAATTTCTGGTTATCACTTACTTCAGAAGATCTTACCGATCTCATATCTACTGACACAATATGAGCATCTCGCATCAATGGCTCTACCATATTAATATTACTCGAAACTTCACCTAATCTATAAGCTTCGAAATATAGTTTCTCCATAAGATCAATCTCCTCTTGCGAATTGAAATAAGTTTGATAACCAATAGTGGAATAATTAAACAAATTATAAGGTTCTTCTACTATTATCTTACCAACATAACTATTATTCTTAATAGGAAGATTTGCATCACCAAGGTCAAAGTTAGTGTCTAAACTAACTATATTCACCATTGGCATAAGGTTATCATATGCTCTATAATTAGAGTATGTTAAATCCTGACTACCACCAAGTATGATAGGTATAATGTTTTTCTCAACTAAAACGTTGATTGCAGTCCGTATAGCAAAGTATGTATCTTCTACTGTTTCACCAGGCTTTATATCACCAAGATCGGCTATGGTTGTGTTCCAATTTCCAGGAAATAAATTATACAGTGCCGTTCTTACATTATCGAAATTGAGTTCTGCCCCAATATAATTGATATCATTTCTATTTTCTAAAACCCCAATGATAGCAATTTTAACATCGTCTAACTCAGGAATACCATGTTGGTTAGAGTGGACTTTTATTTTTCTTCCAATAGCCTGTTGAGAAAGTAATTCTTTATGAGCTAGGACAGCATCCGAAACAGGCGTTAGGAAACCAAAATTCATATATTATTTCTTTTTTGTAGTGGTCTTCTTTCTGGTTTTCTTTTTTGGAGCATTCTTTTCTAATATAGCAATTGCCTCTTCTAGCGTCATATCTGAAACATCTACAGTTTTTGCCAATTCGACTTTCTGTTTTCCTTTAATTACATTATGTCTTCCCCAACGTGCTTTTTCAACCCTAACTCCTTCTGCTTCCCACACGTGAATAAGCTTATCTTTTTCCTTTTGAATTTTATCTTCTATTAAGGTAACAATGTCTTCTTCAGATAAATTGTCCCAATCATACTTCTTATTTACATTAATAAACAAGTTGTTCCATTTTATAAAAGGTCCAAATCTACCTTTACCTTTTGTAACCTCTAATCCTTGATACATATAAATTGGTGCATCAGCTTTCTCTTTTTCCTTGATGTAAATGATGGCCTCATCTAGCTCCACACTTAGAGGATCTACACCTTTAGGAAGTGAGACAAACTTCTTACCATATCGTACATAAGGTCCAAATCTACCGTTGTTGACCTCAACTTCATCATCCTTGTAATGCCCTAAAGCCTTAGGTAACTTAAACAAGTCCATCGCCTCTTCAAAGGTTATTGAACTAAGCTGTTGATCTGGTGATAAACTAGCAAACATTGGTTTTTCCTCTTCGTCTACCGTACCAATTTGAACCATAGGCCCAAACTTACCTAAACGCACACTCACCTGTCTACCAGTTTTTGGATCTTTACCCAAAATACGTTCTCCAGATTCTCGCTCTGCATTTTCTTGTACGTCTTCTACCTGTGGATGAAAACCTTTATAAAAATCTTTCATCATTGCTCTCCAGTCTTCTTTACCTTCAGCAATATCATCAAAACTCTCTTCTACTCTCGCTGTGAAATTGTAATCTAAAATGGTCTCGAAATGATTGACTAAGAAGTCAGTTACAATCATTCCAATATCTGTTGGTACTAATTTTCCTTTGTCTGAACCTACGCGTTCAGTTAAATCTTTCTCTGAAATGGTATTACCTTCTAATACTAACTGCGCATAGCTTCTTTCCGTGCCATCAACTGTTCCCTTTTCCACATAGTTTCTATTCTGAATTGTAGAAATTGTAGGAGCATATGTTGATGGTCTACCGATACCTAGCTCCTCAAGTTTTTTGACTAACGAAGCCTCTGTAAATCTTGCTGGAGGTCTTGTAAAACGTTGTGTCGCTGTAATGTAATTATTTGATAATGCATCGGACACTTTCAAATCTGGCAACAAACCTGATTGTTCCGCTTCCTCATCATCTGTACCTTCTAGATAGACCTTTAAAAATCCATCGAATGTAATAATTTCTCCATTAGCAACAAATTGTTCTTTAACTGCCTCTGAGGAGTTTACTTTTACTTTAACATTGGTACGTTCTAATTTTGCCTCACTCATTTGGGATGCAATAGCACGCTTCCAAATTAAATCGTAAAGTCTAGCCTGATCCCTTTCAACATTTACCGATGGATTAGCAAAATTTGTTGGTCTTATTGCTTCATGAGCTTCTTGAGCTCCTGTAGATTTTCCCTTATAATTTCTTGGTTGACTATATTCTGAACCATACGACGTGATAATGGCATCTTCAGCACCTTGCTTTGCTTCATCAGATAGATTAACACTATCTGTTCTCATGTATGTAATCAATCCTGCTTCATACAAACGTTGGGCGTTGCTCATTGTTCTTGCAACTGAAAAGCCTAATTTTCTTGAAGCCTCTTGTTGTAACGTTGATGTTGTAAATGGTGGAGCTGGTGATTTCTTTACTGGCTTCTTCTCTAAATCTGCAACATTATATGTTGCATTTAGATTTTTATTTAAAAACTCCTGTGCATCTTCCTTCGATTCAAAATTCTTAGGAAGTTTTGCTTTAAATACAGATCCATCTTTGGTGGTAAATTCAGCATCTACTCTGTAAGATGCAACAGGTTTAAAATCTTGTATTTGTCTTTCGCGCTCCACAATTAATCTAACTGAAACTGATTGTACTCTACCAGCAGACAATCCACCTTTTACCTTTCGCCAAAGTACTGGTGAAAGTTCATATCCAACTATTCTATCTAAAACACGTCTAGCCTGTTGTGCATCAACAAGATTATAATCTATACTTCTTGGATTCTCAATGGCTTTATTAATTGCCTTTTTTGTTATCTCAGAAAATACAATTCGTCTTGTTTTTTCTTTGTCTAACCCTAAAGTCTCAGCCAAGTGCCATGCAATAGCTTCTCCTTCACGATCCTCATCACTCGCCAACCATACAAGCTCCGCTTTCTTGGCTAAATCCTTAAGTTTTTTAACAACATCTTTCTTATCTTTTGAAACCCTATACTTAGGTTTAAAATCACCTTCAACATCTACACCTAACTCTTTAGAAGGTAAGTCTGCAATATGCCCGAAACTAGATTCAACTTTATAATCTTTTCCTAAAAATTTCTCAATAGTTTTAGCCTTTGCTGGTGACTCTACAATAACAAGATTCTTCGACATTATTAATTTTTTTGAGGATACAAATGTATATGAAATTTAAGATACAAACCTAATTTGGTCGCAATTACAATACATTTTAACGTACTTTTCACAAGTGAATTCTATAAAAAAACCTTACTAATTATAAGGTCTTTCAACATGTTATTTATTTGATTTAATAAGTATAATTTATTGCTTGATTAAAACCATCAAGATTTAATATAATTTCATCTTCGTTCTCAATTTGAAGGGTAGAAACATCAAAAAAAGCGGTCCTTGTAACTTGAGTTAAACAAGCTTCAATATTTACAAGGAAAATCTTTATATCTCTCTGAGGCGGATTAGATTCGTCCACCTCCGCAGAATCGACCAATTGAATATCCCACGATAGACCATCACAACCAACTGCTGTTATTACAACTGCTAAGCAGTCTTCTGTCAAATCAGCACTTATTATTGTATAAGGATTTGTGGCCGCATTTTCATAAGTAAAAGCATCAATTGAAGTTAATAAACCACAATCAGCTTGCTGTGGTGTGTCAGTCGTATCATCTGGTAAACACTGAAAATAAAGGACTGACGCAACAATTAGGGTAAAACTCTTTAAAGACTTTGACTTCATAATTTTTTATTTTAAAAATAAACAACTTAGATATTTTATAAACTAAAATCTAACTTCTTCACCAATTTTTACGATATCATCTTCCTCATCAAAGCCAACCACATCTTTATAAATAAAATATGAAGGCAACCTACCAAAGGACTGTGTCACATAGATTCCTATACCACACATCATTAAGCCAACTATTCCTGAAAGAAAACCTGATACTAATATTAATCCGAAAGTAATAAACCACTTTTTATTTCCTAGACTAAAGCTAAGATTAATGATTTCTGAAATAGGCTTGTCAGGATTAAAGGCGTAAAAAAGATACACATAGGTCAATGGAATCATTACATAAAACACTGGTAAAAAACATAACATTGTAGCTAACATAGCAATACCAACACAAACTAATCCAAGCTTTACCGTTTTTCCTAAATATTGCTTTTTGAAAAAGAAGAAATAATCATCTTTACCTAATAACTCTAAATCTCTTAATTTACATATTCTGTAAAATCCAGCCTGAAGACCAAAAGCCACAATACTTAAAGCCGCGATAGCAAATAAATATAACAGGAAAGATACCAACACTAATAATGGACTAAAATCTTGTTGATAACCTGAATCATAATAATTATAGTCCGTTGTATACATATCAAAAAAGCCCAGAAATATTAATGGAATATAAACAACCATTATTAGAGGAATGGCCAATACCAAATTTAGTAAAACTGTAACTAGACCTTGAACCCAAACTTTTTTAAACAGCTCTATTGATTGATTAAATATAGTTCCAAAGTCTATTTGCTTAGCATATTTTATACGTTGTTGAATGTCTGTAATATTCATGGTTTGTTTTGAGTTAGTACGTTCAAAGGACGTCTATTTTAAACAAAAAATCAAATAATTATTAATACTGCCACTTTGTCATAATCTCTAAAATAATTTTATCTTTGCATGCTTATTGAACATGAGAAAACATTGATTTTCAGTAAAAACTGAGATTACAGAAGATGGAGAAAATAATAGACGAAAACAAACAAGGCGAATCATTACTTCTTGAACAGAAAGAAGGCAACCAAAAGAAACTTTTTATTGAAAGTTATGGTTGCCAAATGAACTTTAGTGATAGTGAAATTGTAGCCTCAATATTATCAGAACAAGGCTATAATACCACACAAAATCTTGAAGATGCAGATTTGGTTTTAGTGAACACCTGCTCAATTAGAGATAAGGCAGAGCAGACAGTGAGAAAACGTTTAAAATATTATGACCGCATAAAGGAGAAAAATCCAACAATGAAAGTTGGGGTTCTTGGTTGTATGGCTGAGCGTTTAAAAAAGCAATTTTTAGAAGAAGAAAAAATCGTAGACCTTGTTGTGGGTCCAGATGCCTATAAAGACATTCCAAACCTTTTAGAAGAAGTTAATGAAGGCCGAGAGGCTATTAATGTTATTCTATCTAAGGAAGAAACTTATGGCGATATTTCCCCTGTACGCCTAAACTCTAATGGTGTTACGGCATTTGTTTCAATCACACGTGGGTGTGACAATATGTGTACATTTTGTGTTGTCCCATTTACGCGCGGTAGAGAGCGCAGTAGAGAACCTCAAAGTATTATTGAAGAAGTTAACGATCTTTGGAATAAAGGCTACAGAGAAGTCACGTTATTAGGACAGAATGTAGATAGTTATTTATGGTATGGTGGTGGCTTAAAAAAGGACTTTGAAAAAGCTTCTGAATTGCAGAAAGCAACCGCTGTTAATTTCGCAAAACTATTAGACATGTGCGCTAAGGCCCAGCCTAAAATGCGCTTCCGTTTTTCCACATCAAATCCACAAGACATGACACTTGATGTTATCGAAACAATGGCGAGTCATCAAAATATTTGCAATTACATTCACCTACCTGTGCAAAGCGGAAGTAATCGTATTCTTAAAGAAATGAATCGTTTACATACTAGAGAAGAGTATTTTGAATTAATTGACAACATTCGTAGAATTATTCCAGATGTAGCTATAAGCCAAGATATGATTGCTGGTTTCCCAACAGAAACTGAACAAGATCATCAAGACACTTTAACCTTAATGGATTATGTAAAATATGACTATGGTTTCATGTTTGCCTATTCAGAGAGACCAGGAACTCTTGCTGGACGTAAAATGGAAGATGATATACCTGCAGATGTTAAACAACGTCGCCTCAACGAAATACAAGCATTACAAAGAAGACACAGTTTATACAGAACACAACAACATGTTGGCAAAGTCGAAGAAATCTTAATTGAAAAATCTTCTAAAAAATCAGACCAACACTGGGCCGGAAGAAACAGTCAAAATATGGTGGCTGTTTTTCCAAAAGAAAATTATAAACCTGGTGACTTCGTAAACGTAAAAATTACAGATTGTACAAGCGCTACTCTTATAGGTGAAGCGATTGGATATTCTGAAAACAACTAATCTACAATCTATGAAAAAACTTATAGTATTACTGCTAACGTTTGGTCTAGTGACAACATCCTGTGAAAACGAACCATTAGATCCAATTCTCACAGGAGATGACGGAAGTAACAATGGCGGTGGAAACAATGATGGAGGCGGTAATAATGGAGGCGGAAACAACAATAATGATATTCTGACTTTAGCATCTTATTCATTTGACACAAATACCAATGTGCCATTTTTTGGAGAATTTATTGTTAATATTGACTATACTTTTAATTCAGACAACCTTATTGGAGGTATTATAACAAACTCACCAGTATTTGGTCAAGACATTGTTACAAACACAGAGATTACACGTAATAGTAACAACAAAATCACTGAGACAAACACCTTTTACTTAGGGCAGTTAAGTGATGTAACAACTATTACTTACAATGGATCTGGTCAAATCACTCAAATTACTTACAATGACATAGAGTCTAATGACGAAGATTATGAGTATAATTTCTCCTACAGCGGAAATGTTGTTACTAAAACTGAAGTTGGATCTGAAATTATTACTGAATACACCTATAATAATAGTGATAGACTTATCAAAAAAGAGTCGTTCATAAACGGTAATTCTATTCAACTCGAGGTCTTAGAATACGATAACAACGGTAATGTAATATCTTCAATAATGACGGGTGATATTAATACCATGTCAACCTATAATTATGATTCTTTCGAAAATCCCTTAGTCGAACCATTTCAGGCGCGTGACTATCTGAGTTCGTTAGGCGATGAATACGATGATCAAGCAGGTAATGACATAGCACAATTTGGTGGTGCTAATAACTGGATCGGTATTACAACAGATAATGAAACGTTTAATTTTAATGTTACTTACGATAATTCAAATCGAATTTTATCGAGAAATGGAAATTTTGGTGACAGTGATGTTACAATTACTCAAGAAGAAGTCTTTAACTATGTTAACTAATTAATGGAGTCAGTACAAGCCATAAAACAACGGTTCGGCATTATTGGTAATGATCCAAGACTTAACCGAGCCATAGAAAAAGCGACGCAAGTAGCGCCAACAGATATTTCTGTTTTGGTGACTGGAGAAAGTGGTGTTGGTAAAGAGAGTATTCCAAAAATTATACACCAACTTTCGCATAGAAAACACGGTAAATATATTGCCGTAAACTGTGGCGCAATACCTGAGGGTACTATTGACAGTGAGTTATTTGGACATGAAAAAGGTGCCTTTACAGGGGCTACGTCAACACGATCTGGATATTTTGAAGTTGCAGATGGTGGCACTATCTTTTTAGATGAAGTAGGTGAATTACCGCTTACAACGCAAGTACGCTTACTGCGTGTATTAGAAAATGGCGAATTCATTAAAGTAGGTTCCAGTAAGGTACAAAAGACAAATGTTAGAATTGTTGCTGCTACAAACGTTAATATGTTTGAGGCTATTAAAAAAGAGAAGTTTAGAGAAGACCTTTATTATCGTTTGAGTACTGTAGAAATTAATCTTCCTGCGCTTAGAGAACGTAAAAATGATATTCATTTATTATTTAGAAAGTTCGCAAGCGATTTTGCTATAAAATACAAAATGCCTACCGTAAAATTAACTGATGATGCAGTGGCATTACTTTTAAAATACCGATGGAATGGTAATATACGTCAACTCAGAAATGTGGCCGAGCAAGTATCTGTTTTAGAACACAATCGTACCATAAATGCGTTGTCATTACAGCATTACCTACCTAATACTGGAAGTAATTTACCAGTTGTTGTCAACAATTCTAAATCCGAAAGTGATTTTAGTAGTGAACGAGAAATACTTTACAAGGTTTTATTTGATATGAAAAGTGATCTTAATGATCTTAAGAAACTTACTATGGAACTCATGAAAAAAGGAAACGTTTCTGAGGTACAAAAAGATCATGAACACCTTATTCAAAAAATATACGGAGATAAAGAAAACGACTTTGAGGGAACAGATAATGCAGAAAATGTAGAACTACTTGCTATTCCTGAGCATTCAGAAGTTTCGGAAATAACACTCGAAGCTGAAGACAAATATCATTTCGCTGAAGAGATTCAAGAGGAAGAAACCTTATCTTTACAAGATAAAGAACTAGAACTTATAAAGAAGTCTTTAGAAAGACACAATGGAAAGCGTAAACTAGCGGCTGCAGAATTAGGTATTAGTGAACGCACGTTATACAGAAAGATTAAACAATATGACCTTTAGGAAAAGTTTATGAAACCATTTAGACGAACTCTGATGTTTTTGAGTTTTACTAAAAAATTGATTTCATAAAACAAACCACTAAAAATGAAATATATTAGATTTTTATTAATTACCGTATTAACAGTCACAATTACAAATTGCGGTATTTATTCCTTTACGGGTGCTGATACTGGTAATGCAAAAACATTTCAAGTCAACTTCTTTCCAAATAACGCTGATTTAGTAGAACCAGGATTAGATATTGATTTTACAAACGCTTTGCAAGATTTAATTCAGAATCAAACAAATCTAAACCTTGTTAATACTGGAGGTGATTTAATATTTGAAGGTGAAATTACAGATTACAGAATTGCACCTATGACAGCTACAGCTCAAAATACAGCTGCTCAAAACCGTTTAACTATTGGGGTCAACGTGAGATACATTAATACACTAGATGATGAGAAAGATTTTGAACAACGCTTTTCATTTTTCTATGATTTTGATGCAAACGCACAATTAGCTGGTAGCATTAAGGATGAGGCATTTGAAATTATTTTTGAGCGTTTAACCCAAGACATATTCAATACCTCATTGGCCAATTGGTAAAAATGGAACGACAAGAATTCACATATCTTTTACAACATCCAGAAGCAGTATCCGTTTCACAGACTGATAAACTTGCATACCTTGTAAAAGAATATCCTTATTTTCAACCAGCAAGAGCACTATTATTAAAAGGTTTAAAATTAAAAGAAAGTTATAAGTATAACAACGCCTTAAAAACTACTGCCGCGCACACTACTGATCGCAGTGTATTGTTTGATTACATCACCACAACTGATTTTAATCAGAATGAAATTTCTCTTCAAATAAAGCAGAATTTTGAGAATATTAAAAATATTGAAGTACACAATATAGATGACATTTCGGTTGATAAAAGTGTTATGATTGATGATGCTTTAAAACAGCACATTAAGGAAACAGAAGGTGTTTTAGACCCTAACCTTTTCGAAGTTAAAGCAGACGAATCAAGCAACACAACAATCGCTGAGGAAACTATTATTGATATTGACGTAGAAAATATTACTCCTGAGGAAAAGCTAAATATTGGCAAACCTCTAGAGTTTGATAAAACCGAAAGTCACTCATTTTCGGAATGGTTAAAAATTACAAGTTTCCAACCAATTAAAAGAGATGTTCTTTTAGAGGAAGAAGAAGATACCTCTGAAGAAAAAACTGCAAGTCCACTAGAAAGCAAACTTGCAATAATTGATAAGTTTATTGATGAAAATCCAAAGATTAAGCCAGTAAAAAAAGATGCACCAAAATTAAAACTCGTTAACAACGATGATGACGTGTCTGAGAGCTTAATGACCGAAACTTTAGCACGTATTTATTTAGAACAAAAAAACTATGATAAAGCAATTCAATCTTACAAAATTTTAAGTTTGAAATATCCAGAAAAAAATAGTTTCTTTGCAGACCAAATAAAATTGGTACAAGATTTAAAAGAAAATAATACAATATAAAATGTTTACAATATTTTTAGTCCTAATCGTAGTAGTCGCCTTTTTACTGGTGGTAGTAATAATGGTTCAAAACCCAAAAGGTGGAGGTTTATCATCTTCATTTGGCGGAGGTGGAACTCAGCAATTAGGTGGTGTTAAGAAAACAGGTGACTTCTTAGATAAAAGCACATGGTTTTTAGCAACTGCTCTTATTGCGCTTATTTTGTTATCAAATCTAACAATTGATTCAGGAAATGATTTAGAATCTAAAGCATTAGACACTAACGAGAATACTGAAATGCCAGCACCAGTTGCAACTGACGAAACACCAACAGAAAATACTGAAGGAGAATAAAACAACGGTTTTTAAATTAATATTAAAGGTCAACTTTATCAAGTTGACCTTTTTTTGTTCACATCATTCAGATTTCTGCAAGTTTGTCAGTCCTTAGCTCTTGGCATAATTTTCGAATAACGCTAAAGCGTTAATTAATATTAAAAACTAATAAACATATAAAGATGGCTTTAAACATTAAACCTTTAGCAGATAGAGTTCTTGTAGAACCTTCGGCAGCAGAAACTACAACGGCTGCAGGTATTATTATTCCTGATAATGCCAAAGAAAAACCACAAAAAGGAACTGTAGTTGCTGTTGGCAACGGAAAAAAAGACGAACCTTTAACTGTAAAAGTTGGTGATACTGTATTATATGGAAAATACGGTGGTACAGAATTAAAATTAGAAGGTAAAGATTACTTAATGATGCGCGAAAGTGACATTTTAGCAATCGTATAAAATAAATTCTAAAAAACTAATTGCTGAAAGCTAATAGGCTAACAGCTAAAATCTAAATAAAATGGCAAAAGATATAAAATTTGATATTGAAGCACGCGACGGATTAAAACGTGGTGTTGATGCTTTAGCAAACGCAGTAAAAGTAACTCTAGGACCAAAAGGTCGTAATGTAATTATTGGAAAATCTTTCGGTGGACCAGCTGTAACAAAAGACGGTGTTTCTGTTGCAAAAGAAATTGAGTTAGAAGATGAGTTAGAAAACATGGGAGCTCAAATGGTAAAAGAAGTAGCTTCTAAGACAAACGACCTTGCTGGTGATGGTACAACCACAGCAACTGTTTTAGCACAAGCAATTGTAAAAGAAGGCTTAAAGAATGTTGCTGCTGGTGCAAATCCTATGGATTTAAAACGCGGTATCGATAAAGCGGTTGAGGCAATTACTGCTGACTTAGAAAAACAAGCTAAAAAAGTAGGCAACTCTTCTGACAAAATTCAACAAGTAGCTTCTATTTCTGCGAATAACGACAACACTATCGGAGAATTAATAGCCGAAGCTTTTGGAAAAGTTGGTAAAGAAGGTGTTATCACTGTTGAAGAAGCAAAAGGTACTGATACCTATGTAGACGTTGTGGAAGGTATGCAATTTGACAGAGGTTATTTATCTCCTTACTTCGTAACTGACTCTGATAAAATGATTGCTGATTTAGAGAATCCTTACATCTTGTTATTCGACAAGAAGATTTCTAACTTACAAGAGATACTTCCAATCTTGGAGCCAGTTGCTCAATCTGGACGTCCACTTTTAATTATTGCTGAAGACGTTGAAGGTCAAGCACTAGCTACTTTAGTAGTCAATAAATTACGTGGTGGACTTAAAATTGCTGCTGTTAAAGCACCTGGTTTTGGTGACAGACGTAAAGCAATGCTAGAAGACATTGCTATTTTAACTGGCGGAACTGTAATTTCTGAAGAAAGAGGATTCACTCTAGAAAATGCTGATTTATCTATGTTAGGTACTGCCGAAACTGTAACTATCGACAAAGACAATACTACTATTGTTAATGGTTCTGGTAAAGCTTCAGATATCAAAGCTAGAGTAAATCAAATAAAAGCTCAGATCGAAACAACGACTTCAGATTACGATAAAGAAAAACTTCAAGAGCGTTTAGCTAAGCTTGCTGGTGGTGTTGCTGTATTATATGTTGGTGCAGCTTCTGAAGTTGAAATGAAAGAAAAGAAAGATCGCGTTGATGATGCTTTACATGCAACACGTGCTGCAGTAGAGGAAGGTATTGTTGCCGGTGGTGGAGTTGCCTTAGTTAGAGCAAAGAAAACACTTGAAAAACTAGAAACTGAAAATTTAGACGAAACTACTGGTGTACAAATCGTTAATAAAGCCATTGAAGCGCCATTAAGAACGATTGTTGAAAATGCCGGAGGTGAAGGTTCTGTTGTTATCAATAAAGTATTAGAAGGCAAAAAAGATTTTGGTTACGATGCTAAATCTGAAGCTTATGTTGACATGCTTAAAGTTGGTATTATTGACCCTAAGAAAGTGACACGTATTGCATTAGAAAATGCGGCTTCTGTTGCTGGTATGATTTTAACTACAGAGTGTGCTTTAGTAGATATAAAAGAAGACGCTCCTGCAATGCCTCCAATGGGCGGCGGCGGAATGCCAGGCATGATGTAGTAGCAAATTAAAATAAATAAAACATTAACTCAGTTTAGTGTGTATAAAAAACCCTTGAAATTATCAAGGGTTTTTTTATATCCATAATTTGACGTATTTCTTTTATTTAATGGAAGTTATTATCTTTATTGGGCTTTTCATTGACAACTGCATCAAAACACAGTAAAAAAACGTTAAGATTAACTTACGCTTCTAGCTTTTTTTATGAAGGAAGAGTTATTAAAACCTTAGTACCCTTTCCTATTTCAGAATCAATTTCTAACTTACCCTTATGCTCTTTAATAATCGCCATTGAAATTGATAAACCAAGACCTGTACCTTTCCCAGGTGGTTTAGTTGTGAAAAATGGTTCAAATAATTTATTTAGAACTTCCTTTTCAATGCCTTCACCATTATCCTTGATACTCACCGAAATACCGTTTTTATTACTATCAGTTATTATGATCAACTCACCGTGACCTGGTATGGCATCAATAGCGTTATCAAGAATATTTAAAAAGACCTGATGTAACTTTCCTGAATTTCCTTTTATTATTACCGATTGATCTGTAAAAGTAGTTTTAATATCTACTTTAAATTTTGTGACATTATTTAAAATGGTCAGGCAATTATTGATTATTTCATGTATATCACAAGTCTCATCATAATTTTCATTATTTCTACTAAATTGATTCAGGCCTTTAACAATTTTCGAAATTCTTTCAACCCCAATTTTGATTGGATGGACTAGATCATCTACTTGTTTGATTGCTTCATTAGAATCATCTTCAAAAAAATCTACCAAACTCGTATAAGCACCAGAAATATAGTTAAGTGGATTATTAATTTCATGAGCAACACCAGAAGTCAAGATCCCTAAAGTAGCCATTTTTTCAGCCTGTATGAGTTGTGTTTGCGTATTTTGAAGGGATTGTAACGCTTCTTCAAGTCTCTTATTTGAAACCATTAAATCAACATTTTTTTTAACAAGTTCTTTCGTTCTTTCTCTAACCTTATCTTCTAATTCCTCCTTACTTTTTTCTATAGCCTTGTTTAATTTAATATGCTCTAGTTCAGCACCCGCTCTGGACGCAAAAATCATTAATATAGATTCCTTAAGTTCCGTCTCATCAATTTCATCTTTAAACATAGATACAAGTATGCCTGTTGGATTTTTTTTGGAGTCATATAAAGTCACACCAACATAAGCTTCAATACCCATATCAACTAGTATCTTATCGTCTGGAAATAAAACACTCACACCTTTAGAATATGAACAGGGCTTATTTCCGAGTACAACCTCACAAGGGGTTCCTTTTAGAGTATATATAAAGTTATCTAAATATCCATTTTTGTCAACCAGACTAATTGTTTCTACATCTAATTGATTATCCGAAAGCTGACCAATAAAGGTGAAATCGGCATCTAATACCTCATTAAGTTTTATTACAATCTTATTAAAAAACTCTCCACCTAAGTTGTATATCTCACTAGTTACGACCTCATCAATCAGTTCCAATCTTCTTTTTATTTTTTTCAACTCAATACTCATAACCTATTTAATTTTCCGAATATAAGAATTTTTCAATAAAGAGGTTAAAAAATATCAATAACAAAAAAGTCAGGACAAGTATTCGAGCTTTTTAATTAATAGTTCTTAGTGTCATCTGTAAGAGTCTTCATAAAACTGATCAAATCCTTTTGTTCTTTATCAGTTAGATGCAATGAATCAGTAGGTAATGTCTGATTCTCTAGTCTAATGCCAATACCATGTCCACCACCAACATTATAAAATCTCACAACTTCTTCTAAAGTTTTGTAAACTCCATTATGCATGTACGGCGCTGTTTTTTCAATATTTCTAATGGTAGGTGTTTTAAAGGCATGCTTTCTTTCTTCTGTATTGAAATAGTAATATCGTCCTAAATCGCTATCAACTTTTGCATCATACCATTCTACTGATTTAGGCACTCCTAAAACTTCCAATTCGGTATCTTTATAGTTAGGTGGTACAGTACCGTTGAATACTGGTGCAAAATGGCAAGTGGCACAGGCAGCCTTACCCATAAAAATATTAAATCCATTTTTTTCACCTTCTGTTAATGTATGTTCTTGCCCGCGAATATTTCTATCAAATTTTGAGTTAAATGGATTTAAACTTCCGACATAGTAAGCTAAGGCTATTTTTATATGACGCTTAGAGACACTATCCTTAAAGGCCTCCTGAAAAAGTTGAATATATTCTGGATGATCTTTTACGCGTTCTAAAAATAAATTAATATCAATCCCAAACTCTTTTGGGTTGTTAATAACTTCATTTATTTGTCCTTCCAATCCACCAATTCTACTATCATGAAAAAAGCCTCTTTGTAAAGATGCATAAAACAATGTTGGTGAATTTCTTAAAAGTTCATTGCCTTCATTGTCTAAAGATTTTGGCAACCCATCAGTAAAATATAGCTCTGATTTATGGCAACTTGCACAACTTAGACTCCCTTTTTGCCCAAGTTGATTATCATTAAACAAACGCTTACCCAAACTTGTTATAGCTTCAACTTTATCTGAATCCTTAATTTTTCGTTCTATAAAACTTAATCGGTTAAAAGTATTTGCACTAAATAGGTTGACAGCATCATTATTTAAGGGTAAATAATCCGAAATATTAGCATTCCAATCTTCAACGGTTTTTACCCATAATTCCATTTGTGCATGGGTGTGATTTTTTATAAAAGCGTAACGATCAAATGCTTCAAAAGTATGTCCCTTTAAATCTTCAATAGATTTATCAAACTCCAAATGCCAAGAATTGAAAAGTCCTTCATCTTTAAAATGACCTTTAAAATAGTCTAAATATTGTTTTAAAGCTTTATAAACAGTTTCACTTTCTTCAATAGAAAATTGCGCTGGAGAATCAAAACCACCTATACCTGTTGTGCCAGTCCTTACGATTTGATTTCTTAGAATTTTTAAAAAACTTCCCTTTTTTAGAAATATAAATGACGTATTCTGCTTGATGAATTGAAAACGATTACTTAAAAACTTTGCATTCTTTTTAATTACATCGATATCTATATCATCTACAAACAAATGTTCTTCAATAACTTGAAAATTCTTAGGCTCAGTAATACGTATGTTTGTATAGTCTTCCTCTTCAATCATAGGTAGATTAGGACCACTTATAACTTTATAATTATTAACATCAATATAGGCTAATGCTGGTTCTATATGCTTAAAATGAAATCTTGCTTTTTTGTATTGCGCAATTATAGCTTGCTTATCAGTTAATACTGCCAAACTATCTAATGATTTATAGCAACCTTCTAAATGGCTCAAATACAAAGCTTCAAGCTTAGAAAATGGTTGAGCATCTTTATTATCTTCAGTTTTATCTGTTTTACAACTGACACAAGTCATTAAAAAAACTAAAACAATGTAGATATAATAACGGTTCATGGTATTAAAATTTAGAAAAGGACTAGGTCTAGCTTGTATAAACTAGACCTAGTGAACATTTAAAATATTGCAAACGCTGTTGTTATCTGTCTAATCCTCTAACGATATACATGTGAGATCCTTCGTCATCTGTTTGATCTGGTGTACCTGCATTTGGATCTAAGAATCCTGGATGCGTATCGTCTTCACCCCAACCATGATTTTGAGTAATTAAAATAAAAGTATTGTCTTCTCCGATAATATCAGAAATATCAATCATCCCTGTAAGCTCCCAAGTATCACCATTACTATAAGGAAAACCTTGTAAGTCGTTAGTAGCAGCTGCTAAATCTTGATTACACTCTAATACTGTTTTCATCTCACCAGTATTTAAATTATACTGATATAATTGCGCGTAATGTCCTTTTTCATCAGCACCAAAGTTTGGATCTTCTTGAATATAAGCATAGTTCTCTGTCACTGTTATATTATCTGGGCTTAACATTGGTGAGTTAGGATCATCACCGTCAACAGCAATAGAAAGTGTACCAGCCAATGGATTATTTGCATCCAAAACTAATTTGTAAACTCTACCATACTTTGTTCCTATACCTTCCGCAGAACCTCTACCTGTAGCTACAAAATAAACTTCTCTTGGGTTTCCTCTTCTCCAATCGATATCTTCAACTCTTTGGAATCCCATGATTCCTTTCTCAATAGATTCTGCTTGTAAGGCATCCTTAGTTTTATCACCTTCATATTCCACAAATTCTACTTGATAGTTTGTACCAACAGTCATATCTGCCTCAAAAGATGTCTGATTATCAATACCGTTTACTTTTAAGCCATATAATTTACCACTTGTCAAATCTCCAAAGTCACCAACATACATTGCTAATTGACCTTCCATTGGAGCTTGATTTGCAGAATCATCATCACCAATTAAAACTACAGTTTTGTTAGGATAAGCTTCCTTACCTAAGGCCACTGCATTTTCAGTTGTCCACTGACCCATTGCCGGAATAAGTGTTGCAAAACCAGCTTGATTAGCATCTTTATATGGATCAGTAATAAATACACCTGGGCTACTACCAGCCCATTCACCACCTGAAAGGTACCAAGGTCCAAATCCGTGCTCTTCTGGAGTTATTAAAGAACCAGAACACTGAGCAGTTTCAGTTGTTGCATCTGCATTTAAAATATACTCGCCTAAAACTGGCTTAAATGATCTATCAAACGTAATTCTAGCAATAGATCTATCAGCCTCTATGTTGTTTATTAGAGTATAAGTACCATCCATATTTTTTAAGAGACCTGCACCATCAGCCATTGACCCATAGACAAAATTTTGTAAATACGTATCTTCTGATGACAGCACACTATATATTTCCACATTAGAAAAACCGCTTTTAAGGCTTAAAAAGTTTGGTGTTATAGAGTGATTTTTAAATTCTACTTGAACAGCAGAACCATTGTTACCATTATTATTATCATCGTCATTACAAGACATAAGACTAAATAATGTTAGGCACGCTAATGCCAAAGAATGAAATTTTTTCATGATTTTAAAGTTTCTTAGTTTTTAGTATTACAAAAGAATACTACAGACATTACCATAGATTAATGTCAGTTTTAAGAAACTTTCAACAAAATGTAACCAACTTTAAGAAATTATAAATACTTAGAATAAAAATAAATTAAAGTATTTCAGAGTAATTTTCAATTATTAAGTTATTTAATCTTGATCATCAACAACTTCTTCGTCACGATACTTACAACAATGATGTATAGCGTCATAAGCTTCTTGTGGCGCCTTTATGTCTTTAGTGTCATGACCAGCATTAGCAATACTTTTGGATATTGTCATTAAATCTGTTTTGCGCTCATCGTATATTAATTTTAACTCGTGAGTTTCAATACTCCATACTGCAGACTTTACGCCTTTTGTGCGAATTGCAGCCTTTTCTATACGTTCTTTGCACATGCCGCAAACACCATCAACTTCAATAGTGGCTTTTTCATTTTTATTTTGTGCGAATGTTATTGTTGTAATTAATAATGTGATTATTAAGGTTAGTTTTTTCATTGTATTAATCTTTTTTAAAAACACTTCGACGAGCTCAGTGTGACATTAATTTTATTTTTTAAGTTGCTGAAATGAATTCAGCGTGATAAGTTTTATTTTTTTTGTCATTCCTTCAAAGGCAGGAATTGTTTTTACTTTATTTTATATCTAATACCACCGTAAAAGAGACTTCCAAAAATTGGTCCGTAAACAAAGTTACTATCAAAATTTGCACCAAAGGGATTATCTGGACTAATAATTGGATTTGATTGCCTTACATTAGTGACATTCTCACCACCTAAATATACTTCAAATTGTGGTGAAAACACTTTTGTAACTTGAAGATTTAGCGTCCCAACCGTAGGTGAATACTCGTCTAATTGAAATTCTAGCGTACTTAACGATGTATTCGGAAAACGCTGAGAATCTAACCAATTGTAGGTAGCGTCAAATTTCCATTGCTTACCATCATCGCTTAAATGAGTTTCATAAGCAACATTTGCAAACAAACGATGCTTTGGTATTAATGGTTTTTCAAGCTTACCAGACGTATAATCTGTTTTGATATCATAATACTTGTAAGCCGTTCTTAAATCAAAATGTTCAAAAACATTATAATTAAATTCAAACTGAAAGCTATTGGCGTAACTTTCACCTTCAAGATTATAAAAATTAACTTCAAACGGATTTTCCCAATCGACAACTACCTGATTTTGAAAATCGGTTCTATAAAAATCTAAAGTTACATCTGCTTTCCTACCAAAGAGATTGAATCCTTGCAAATAACTCACACCGTAATTCCATGCAATTTCTGGGTCTAAACCATAAATCTTTCCATCAGAATTTAGAATATTAATCTGTCTAGAACTTGCAAACATATTCTGGTTTTCAGCAAAAATATTAGCACTTCTTATACCTCTTCCAAAAGAAGCTCTAAGTGCAGATTTTTCCCATGGTGTATAACGCAGATGAAATCTTGGAGTAATGAAAAAACCAAATCTGTTATGTTGATCCATACGCACACCAGCAGTCATATTCAGCTTATCTAGATTATCAAAATTATATTCAAAAAAACCACCTATAGAGTTTTCGGTACGTTCGTAAGTTTCAGTATTTACCAATTCATCATAATGGTCGTAAGTAAAACTTAAACCTGTTTTTATTTTATGCCGCGAATCTGATATAATGCTATTATACACCAAATTTGAGTAGAAACTATTATGCTGAATATCATAGACATTCAACCCAAAATATGAATCTTGTTTGTGGTGACTAAATGCTGTTTGCACACCTAAGCTTTGATATGGTATTTCAGGATTTACATAACCTAATTTAGCTGTAACATCTATACGTTCAGTATCAATTTCGCTACCCCAAAAGTTAGTCGTGCCTTTATCTCTATCTGGATTGAAATCTATCTGACCAGCTTGTTTCTCGTCATTAAGATATCTCAGATTTATAAAACTCACTAACCCTTTCTCTGGGTTTGTATATTGCCAACGGTTCATCACATTTATTTGATTAAACAATGGCATATCTAAAAATCCGTCATCATTAACATCGTGGTTTTGTTGATGCGTATTGCCATGAATATAGATGCCAGTACTCCATTTATCCGTTACTTTTGTATTGAAATGTGTATTAAGTTCGATCCTTTCGCTAGTAGCACCATAAAGGTTTAAAAAGAACTTATCATCGGTTGTTGGCTTTACAAGTTCTGTATTAATCTGCCCAGCAATACTCTCAAAACCATTAACAACACTACCTGCACCTTTGGTGATTTGAATACTTTCTACCCAAGTGCCGGGTATAAAACTTAATCCATAAGCTTGAGAAGCGCCACGGATTGCAGGTATATTTTCGGTCGAGATTAAGATATAAGGCGACTTTAAACCTAGCATTTTTATCTGCTTTGTCCCAGAAACAGCATCTGCAAAATTAACATCTATTGATGGATTAGTTTCAAAGCTTTCAGACAGGTTACAACATGCTGCTTTTAGCAATTCATCGCTACTTACAGTAATAATATTGGCTGCTTTTAAAAATGATTTTGAAGTTGACTGTTTTCTGGAAATCACAGTGACCTCATCTAACTCATCAGAAGCTTGCAATACATGCTTAATGTATCTGTCTTCATTTACAGTTAATGTATCTGTTTTAAATCCAACATAACTAATAACAAGTTTGTTGAACGAAAATTTATAAGGCAAAGAAAATGTACCATCTTCGGCTGAGATCGTCCCAATAGAAGAACCTAACCAATGTATGTTAGCGCCTTGCAATGGCAATGCTTTAGCAGTGCTAGACTCTAAAACAATGCCTTGTAATTGTTCTTGTCCTGTTAACTGATAAGACAAGATTATAAATATGATTATAAAATATGATTTCATGTTTTTGATTATAGGTATAACAAATTAGACGCTATCGCATCTTTTTCTAAAGGTTATCCTAGAAATCAAATAAGGTAAGTTTCGTCGAGTATATGAATATCGTAAACCAGTAATGGTGGAGAATAATCTCTGTGAAGAATAATCTCCTTCGGAAGACTTTCAAATAGATTAACATAAGAAACTGTAAATGCTACAAGAACTTGTTTCTGAATTTCATCAAAATCATCAAAGGAATTCGTAGTGAGTTTATCATTGCCTTTAACAACCTCTATTTCGTCATTACAACACGGTTTCTTTTCTTTATCCTCTTGTTGTGTTTTGTGAGCACAGCATGTTTTTGCCTCAGAAAAAATAGCCACATCTACCAATCGATCACCACAGAAATGTTTTTCGACTGTTAGCGATAAGGTCGACATCAACACCAAAAGTGACAATGCAGTAGCTAATACTTTATATGAAATAGAATGATTCACACTGCAAAATTAAGAATAATTTAAAATCAAAAAATATAATTACAAAATCCTTAACGATTGAGTTTGTAATAGTAAAAAGCAGGTAATAACAAAATGACTAAAATTGGTTGGATTAAAAATCGTCTTACATTAAAAAACAAGTAATAATCCTCTTGCCTTGGGTTAATTACAAAGTATAAAAAAGGGATGAGCAATAACACGAATGCAACAGAGTAGATAATTGCAGAAAACTTGACAATGTTTCTATCTCTAAACGCAACATATATAATTCCTAATGATATTATTGTATTTAAAAAAAAACGTAAGGTCGTATTTAAAACCAACTTTGCTAACTCACGTCTTGGACTATCTATATATAAATAATCATTTTCAAAAAATGTGAGATATGGGTCATAGAATAAGACATTCTCAAATCCTCTAATAAGCATTAATAATATCACCAATACTCCTATTAAAATATACCTCATTATTTTATCCATTAGAGTAATTGATTTTAGAATAACGATTTACCCAAATCATCCAAAGTATAAAAACGATTCCGTATATAATCGCTGGGAAAATTACCGTATGAAAGACCTCTTTCTGATTTGGATAATGAAATAACCCGATAGCCAGAATAACAATTCTGATAAGATTAAACACATAAATAATAATGCTACCTGTTAAACAATACAAAAATGTTGGTTTAAGTTTACCTGCAAATGCAATAACAAAAGCTAAGAACAAAATAATAACGCTCAGCCCATTACAACCCTCAATAACACGCCCAACGTATTCATTATGTATAATTACCTTTATTGAAGGCTCGTTCGGGTGATTTAAAATATTTGAAGAATATCCTATTCCTTCAAGTAAGGTGTGAGATTGTCTCGCGACTAGGTTGGTTATATAATCGGGATAATATTCAGAACCATTAGAATACTTGAGATATAAAGTATAACCAATTGTTAATACACCATAGACTAACAAGAATGTTACTATAAATCGTACTACAAGCTTATATTTTTTAAATAGAGATTTCACAAGTACTAACTTAGCTGTTAAATTTATGAAAACCCTATTCTAAAATTTAAGGTTTTAAATATTTTTGCCAAAAAGTTTATTACATATGTCATTCACAGAACTTAAGTCCACAGTAAAAACAATAGTAAAAAACAATAATCTAAACGTTGATGAACGTTTATTACATATTTGTGAACTTCTTGAAGCTAATGTGGCACATTACAATTGGGTTGGTTTCTATTTTAAAAATGGTGATAAACTAGAACTAAAACTTGGACCTTACGTTGGTGAACCTACAGATCATACCATTATACCTTTCGGAAAAGGGATTTGTGGACAAGTTGCTGTGAGTAACCAAAACTTTGTGGTACCAGACGTTTCAGCACAAGACAACTATATAGCTTGTAGCATTACGGTTAAGTCTGAAATTGTAATTCCGATTTTTGTAAATGGTGAAAATATTGGTCAGATAGACATAGACTCTAACACACCAGATCCATTCACAGAAGCTGATGAACGTTTTCTAGAATTTGTCTGTAAAGAAGTCGCGACGATTTTATCCTAAATCTTAAAACACCAAATTTCAAGGACTAGATTCCAATAAATACAATTTGGGATTTAGAATTTGATTTTCGAAAAATTTAAAGAATTACATACCTGTTCTAATCGCTTCAACCGGATCTAGTCGTGAAGCTGATATTGCTGGAATCACTCCTGAGATTAAACCAATAAATGTAGATAGAGCAAAACCTAGGAACATATTTCCGAAGGAAAGCACAAACTCAAAATCGTCACCTACCACACCATTCATAATCATGGCTGTAATCCAAACTAGAGCCAAACCAACTAATCCACCTACAATAGCTAAAATGATGGCTTCAAATAAAAATTGAAACAGTATAAATTTGTTTTTTGCTCCTAAAGATTTCTGAATACCAATAAGGTTAGTACGTTCTTTCACACTAACAAACATAATATTAGCAATACCAAAGCCTCCAACTAAAAGTGAAAAGCCACTGATTACCCAACCAACACCATTTAACATCGAAATTATGGCATCAACAAACGACACTAAACCTGAGAGCTTATTAATAAAAAAGTTATCATCTTCATCAGCTTTAAGCCCACGATAATTTCTATATTTCTGTTTTAAGACATTCTCAAAAGCACCAATATCTACACCAGACTTTGGTTTTATTACAACAGCACCTGGTAAGCCATTAACACCGCCATTTCTAAAGCGTCTAACAAAATTAGCAGGCACAAACCCTTTACCATCTGGTGAATCACCAAGTGCATCACCATATTCTTTGAGCACACCGATAACGGTTAGCTTTCTTCCATAAACTCTAACGACTTTACCTATGGGATTAATATCACCCAAAAGGTTTTCTGCTAGCTCGGAACCTAATACAATTACAGGCGCACCAGTATCAGATTCTAATTCAGAATAAAATCTTCCATCTGCAATTTTAAGGTCATCAATCACGTAAATACCATGAGAAACAGGTGTAATATTTACGTTATTAATAGTTTCTGCTTGGTAACGTATGGTTTCGCTTCCGCCGAAAATAACATATGCAGAAGCCTCTACATCTGGAACGCTTCTATTTATAAACTCGTAATCATCATGCTCTACCTGTGGAAAATTGTCGCGCTTCCATCTTGGCACATCCGTTGGACCAAAAGAATACTTTGTTAGGTACATTGTATTCTTATCCAATCCGGATAAGCTATCTTTAATATTTCTATCTAAAGAGTCTACCGCAGCTAAAACTGCGATAATTGAGAAGATACCTACGGTAACCCCTAATAGGGATAAAAATGTACGTAGTTTATTATTGCGGAGAGCATTTATCGCAAAAGAAAAGCTCTCTTTAAAGACCCTTAAATAGACTAGCATGAATTGGCTGTTTTAAAACATTTTAAAGATAGGACGTTTTCAACAATTTATTGTTACAAAAAACTTAAAGAAACTAGAATTAACCGCTCAAAAATGTAACTGAAAATTCTATTTTTGCAGCATTAAAATCACAACACAACATTATGAGCAATAAAACCATTTCATCTGCTTTAATTTCTGTATTTAGTAAAGATGGATTAGAACCTATCGTAAAAAAACTAAATGACCTTAACGTAACTATTTATTCTACTGGCGGTACCGAAAAATTCATCAAAGATTTAGGTATTAATGTCATACCTGTTGAAGAGGTTACCTCTTACCCATCAATTCTTGGCGGCAGAGTAAAAACATTACACCCAAAAGTATTTGGTGGTATCCTTAATCGTCAAAATAATGAAAGTGATGTTGCCGAACTAGCAGAATTTGAAATTCCACAGATAGATTTGGTGATTGTTGACTTATATCCGTTTGAAAAAACGGTTGCTTCTGGTGCTAGTAACCAAGATATCATTGAAAAAATTGATATAGGTGGTATTTCCTTAATTAGAGCTGCTGCTAAAAATTATGCAGATGTTACCTGCGTGTCTTCAGTTGATGATTATGCTGAATTTTTAGAATTATTAGAAGCTAAAAATGGTGAAACTTCTGAAGAGGACAGAAAACGTTTTGCTGCTAAAGCTTTTAATGTGTCGTCACACTACGATACTGCTATCTTCAATTATTTTAACAAAGACCATGAAGAAGCAGTTCTTAAAATCAGTGAGACTAAAGGTAAAGTGTTACGTTATGGTGAAAACCCACATCAAAAAGGATTTTTCTTCGGTAATTTTGATGCCATGTTTACTAAACTTCATGGAAAAGAACTAAGCTACAACAACTTGCTCGATGTTGATGCTGCTGTGAATTTAATTTTAGAATTTAAAGGCGAAGACCCAACTTTCGCAATCTTAAAACATAACAACGCTTGCGGTTTTGCGCAACGTTCTACCATTCATCAAGCTTATGTAGATGCTTTGGCTGGTGATCCTGTTTCTGCGTTTGGTGGTATTTTAATTTCAAACACTGAAATTGACAAAGCTACTGCTGAAGAAATACATAAGTTATTCTGCGAAGTGGTTATCGCTCCTTCTTTTAGTGATGACGCTTTAGAAATCTTAAAAGGAAAGAAAAACAGAATTCTTTTAATTCTTAATGATGTTGAATTACCAAAAACATCAGTAAGAACATGTCTTAACGGTGCTTTAGTACAAGAACGTGACTCTAAAACAGATAGTCTTGAAGACTTAAAAACTGTTACTAACACAACACCTAAACAAGAAGAATTAGAAGATTTAATCTTCGCTTCAAAAATTTGTAAGCATACAAAATCTAATACTATTGTTTTAGCTAAAAACAAACAACTTTGTGCAAGTGGTACAGGGCAAACTAGTCGTGTTGATGCGCTTAACCAAGCCATCCATAAAGCAAAGTCCTTTGATTTTGATTTAAATGGTGCAGTAATGGCGAGTGATGCTTTCTTTCCATTTCCGGATTGTGTAGAAATTGCGGATAATGCTGGTATAACTGCTGTAATTCAACCTGGTGGATCAATAAAAGACGAGTTAAGCATCAACTATTGTAACGATAATAACGTGGCTATGGTCTTCACTGGCACGCGTCATTTTAAACACTAAAAATCTTGTAAATCTGGGTTCTACTTGTCAGCATTTTTTTAGTTTGAAAAAACTTAAAAAAAAAACCTTGAAGAAAACGTCTACGAATGTATTAATAACGTATATTTCATTACATTTACGACTAACACATCAAACCACAAGAGTAACCCTTTTATAATACAGTAATAGCGCATGGGATTTTTTGATTTCTTGACAGAAGAAATAGCAATAGATTTAGGAACAGCAAACACTTTAATTATTCATAATGACAAAGTTGTAGTTGACAGTCCTTCTATTGTAGCAAGAGACCGAATTAGCGGAAAAATAATTGCAGTTGGTAAAGAAGCCAATATGATGCAAGGAAAAACTCACGAAAACATCAAAACTATTAGACCATTGAAAGATGGTGTAATAGCAGATTTTGATGCTTCTGAGCAAATGATTAATCTCTTCATAAAAAATATTCCAGCTCTCAAAAAGAAATTCTTCAATCCCGCTTTAAGAATGGTAGTTTGTATTCCATCTGGCATTACCGAAGTAGAGATGAGAGCAGTTAAGGAATCTTGTGAGCGTGTTAATGGTAAAGAAGTATATCTTATTCACGAGCCAATGGCCGCTGCAATTGGTATTGGTGTTGATATCATGCAGCCAAAAGGAAACATGATTGTTGATATTGGTGGTGGAACCACCGAAATTGCGGTCATTGCACTTGGTGGTATCGTTTGTGATAAATCTGTAAAAGTAGCAGGTGATGTATTTACAAATGACATTATTTACTACATGCGCACACAACACAACTTATATGTTGGTGATAGAACCGCTGAAAAAATTAAAATTCAAATAGGTGCAGCTACCGAAGATTTAGAATTACCACCTGAAGATATGAGTGTTCAAGGTAGAGACTTATTAACTGGTAAGCCTAAACAAGTTCAAATATCATATAGAGAAATTGCAAAAGCTTTAGATAAATCTATTTTACGTATTGAGGATTCTGTAATGGAAACGTTATCTCAGACACCTCCAGAATTGGCCGCAGACATATATAACACTGGTATTTATCTCGCTGGTGGAGGATCAATGCTAAGAGGATTAGACAAACGTTTATCTCAAAAAACAGATTTACCAGTTTACATTGCTGAAGATCCATTAAGAGCTGTGGTTAGAGGTACAGGTATCGTACTTAAAAACTTACCAAAATACAAAAGCGTATTGATTAAATAAGGAGGTAAATAATGCAACAAATATTCAATTTTGTTATAAAGAACAAAACATTTCTGTTGTTTTTATTTCTTTTTGGTATCTCTTTAGCCTTCACAATCCAATCGCATTCTTACCACCGAAGTAAATTTATAAGTTCAGCCAATGGGATTACTGGCGGCGTTTATGGTATGGTAAATTCCGTAGACAAGTACTTCGGACTTGAAATAGAAAATTCAAAATTAGCAGAAGAAAATAAGCGTTTGAGACAGCTCTTACTCAATCTTCAAATAAATGCAGACAGCTCATTTTTACAAAATAAGGAAAATAATAATCTAAATTATGTAGTCAGAACTGCAGAGGTATTCAAAAATAGTTATGCTTCACCTAATAACTATCTTACCATAAATAAAGGAGAAAAAGACAGCATTTACGAGGATTTTGGGGTTATTACACCTAAAGGTATCGTCGGAATTATTGATAACACTTCTAACAATTATTCGAGGGTAATTTCAATACTGAATAAAAAAAGTAGAATTAATGCTAAGCTAAAAAACTCGAATCATATTGGCTCTCTTGAATGGAATGGTAAATCTCCAGAATTCTCACAACTTACAGATGTTTCAAAATTTGCAGACGTCAAAATTGGAGACACAATAGAAACAGGTGGTGAATCTGCAATTTTTCCAAAAGGTATAGGTATTGGTACAATTGAAAGTTTTCAGGTAGATATTACGGGTGACACCTACAATATTGAAATAAGGCTTTTTAATGACATGACAAACGTAGGAACTGTCTATGTCATTGAAAACAAAGACAGAAAAGAAATCTTAGAACTAGAAAATAGCGATGAATAACCCTTTTCTAATACATAGCCTTAGATTTATTTCATTATTGTTGCTTCAAGTGGTCATTTGTAATAGTATCAACTTCTTGGGATATATTAACCCATATCCATATATTATTTTTATCCTACTATTTCCCATCAGAGATAATCGATTAACCCTTCTAACCATAAGCTTTATACTTGGAATGTTGATTGATATTTTTTCAGATTCTGGTGGAGTGCACGCAGCAGCAGCAGTAAGTTTAGCCTACTCAAGACCTGTATTACTCAAAACATCTTTCGGAATGCTTTATGAACACCAAAGTATTAAGTTTAATCTAACAGAAATTGGTAGTTTAATTACCTATATCACTTTAGGAGCGTTGATACATCATCTTGTGTTATTTTCTCTGGAAGTTTTCAGTATTTCTGAGATACTATTAATCCTAAAAAAGACGTTATTCTCCTGTATCTTTACTATTGTACTTAGTATTTTAATTATAGTATTATTTAGTCGAAATCAACGATGAGGAAATTATTGCTTCTTTCTGCTGTTATTTTGGTTGGGTTGGCATTCATCTCGCGCTTATTTTACCTGCAAATTTATGAGGGTAGAAGTCAAGATATATTTGAAGACACAGCTATTAAAAAAGAATTCAACTATCCGAAACGCGGATATGTCTATGACAGAAATGGTAAACTCTTAGTTGCAAACCAACCGTCTTATGACGTAATGGTCATTCCAAGAGAAATTGAAGATATGGATTCTACTAAAATTGAAGAGTTCTGTAAGTTTCTCAAAATTTCGAAAGAAGAATATGATAAAAAGCTCAAAAGAGCAAAGAGCTATTCCTACAGATTAGCATCACCATTCGTGCAGCAACTGTCTAAAGCTGATTACGCAGTACTTCAAGAAAAGATGCGAAAGTATCAAGGCTTTTATATTCAAAGAAGATCGTTACGTTCATATCAAACGTCCATTGGTGCGAACGTACTGGGCAATATTGGTGAGGTCAATCGAAAAATAATCAAAAAGCAACCTTATTACAAGTTGGGAGATCTGATAGGTATGCAAGGCGTAGAAAAAACATATGAACAAACACTTCGCGGTACAAAAGGCATTAAGTTTATTCAAAAGGACAGATTTAATAAAAATATTGGGTCTTACAAAGACGGGAAGTTTGATACGCTGCCAAAACCTGGTAAAGACATTAAAATAACCATAGACGCTAAGTTGCAAGCTTATGGTGAATTACTCATGACGAATAAACGTGGAGGTATTGTTGCTATTGAGCCAAGTTCTGGTGAAATACTTGCTATGATATCTGGTCCATCTTATAATCCAAACTTATTAGTGGGTAGAGACCGATCTAAAAACTTCACAAAACTTTATAGAGATAGTTTAGCTCAACCACTATTTGATCGTGGACTGCAAGCCATGTATCCACCAGGATCACCTTTTAAAACACTTAATGCCCTTATTGCATTGCAAGAAGGTGTAGTGACTACAAATGACAGATTTGCATGCGCAATGGGTTATAGATATGGTAATCGAAAAATGGGATGTCATGCCCATCACAGCCCGGCAAACATGAATATTGGAATCTATGAATCTTGTAATTCTTACTTTGCTAATGTTTACAGAAGAATAATGGATAAGTATGATTCACCAGCTAAAGGAATGGATGTTTGGAGTAAACATATTAAGAGTTTTGGTTTAGGTAATTACCTGAATAATGATTTATCCGTAGGTCAACCAGGTAAAGTACCTACCTCAACTACCTACGATCGTGGTTACGGAAAAAACAGATGGTATACTACTTTTACCCTATCAAATGCTATTGGTCAAGGAGAAGTATTAGCGACACCAATACAATTAGCTAATATGGCTGCCGCTATTGGTAATCGTGGGTATTATTATACACCTCATATCATTAAGGAGATTGAAGAGGAAACTATTCCTACTCGTTTTACAACACCCAATTACACTACTATAGACAAACAACATTTTGAGCCTGTTATTGAAGGCATGTTTGACGTTTATAATAAAGGAACAGCAAAAAATTTGAAAGTAGAAGGCATTGAAATATGTGGAAAAACTGGTACAGCAGAAAATTTTGCCATTATCGATGAAAAGAAAACACAACTTACAGATCATTCAATTTTTGTAGCCTTTGCCCCAAAAGATAATCCTAAAATAGCTATTGCAGTGTTTGTTGAAAATGGGTACTTCGGAAGTAGATTTGCTGGAAGAATGGCAAGTCTTATGATAGAGTTTTATTTACGGGGTGAAATTTCCAGAACAGATCTAGAAGATTTTGTATTGCGTTATTCTTTAGAACACGAGTACGCTAAACCATATTCAGGAGAAGCATTTGGTATAAATAGACAAACCACTCTTGAAGCTATTGATGAAGAAGAATTGAAAACATTGAACGCACTAAAACTAGATATCATTAAGTCCTAATTATGCTGAGAGAAAACCAAAGACGATTTAAATTCGACTGGCTTATTATTATAATATTTCTGTTGTTAGTTGGCTTTGGTTATCTAAACATATTATCGGCTTCTCATGAAGGTGAAATTACGAGCTATTTCAATATGTCAACACTTTATGGCAAGCAATCTGTGTTTATAGGTCTTTCGTTAGTGCTAATCATTTTAATCCTCTCGCTCGAAGCTAAATTTTATGAAAGGTTTGCCAGCATCATTTATCTCGTCGCCTTGCTATCTCTTGTAGGTTTATTCATATTTGGAAAAGATGTTAATGGCGCACGTTCTTGGTATGGCATCGGCAGTATGACCATTCAACCTAGTGAATTTGCGAAGTTTGCCACATCTTTGGCTGTCGCTAAATATATTAGCGACCTTCAAACTAATATGAAAACTCTAAAAGATCAAATTAGGGTAGCAGCTATCATTTTTATACCAGCACTGTTAATCTTACTTCAAAATGATGCCGGAAGTACCATAGTGTACGCCTCTTTTTTCTTTGTATTTTACAGAGAAGGATTGCAACAAATATATCTCATCGTAGCACTTTCAGTAATTGTTCTTGCTGTTTTAGCGCTTAAATTCGGTATTGTTATTAGTGGTGTAATTTGTCTAATTGTTTTAGGTATTCGTTATTTCTTTCGGAAACGAAAAAGAGGTTCACTACTTCAATATATTGCTGTTTTTTTATTGGCAATTGGTTTTTCTTATGGTGTTAAATTGTTCTATCAGCATGGATTAAAACCACATCAACAAAATAGAATTTCTATTTTTCTTAGGCTCGAAAAAGACCCAGTGAAACTAGAGCAAATGCGAAAAAGGGAGGCCTATAACCTTATACAATCAGAAGAGGCTATCGGATCTGGAGGTTTATCTGGTAAAGGTTTTCTTCAAGGTACCAGAACTACGGGAAAATTTGTTCCTGAACAAGAAACAGATTATATTTTCAGCACCGTTGGGGAAGAATGGGGTTTTCTTGGTAGCAGTTTTGTGGTGATATTGTTCGTGCTTCTTATAGTTAGAATTTTGTATTTAGCCGAAGCACAAAAGTCACAATTTAGTAGAGTCTACGGTTATGGTGTAGCCTCTATCCTATTCATACATTTTACTATTAATATCGGAATGGTTATGGGCTTAATTCCTACCGTTGGAATTCCATTACCATTCTTTAGTTACGGAGGTTCCGGATTATGGGGTTTTACTATCTTACTATTCATTTTTGTAAAATTAGATAGTAACAAAATAAATGAGTGGTAATTTATTCAGTTTCAATAACATTAATCTTAAACGTTATTGAAATCAGATAAAAAAAGACACCAAGCACAGGTAAACACAGTAACAATACTAACCATGTTAATTTTCCTCTAAAATTCATCTGTGATCTAAGCACAACAACACACAGAATGATAACAATTAGTATATAACAACCTATGAAAAAATTTACCAAATCTGAATTTACGAGTGTCATGGTGTCATTTTATTTTAACTTACATTCCAAGTCTAACTAACAATCTAACTATTAACTAACTCTCACATAAATTTAACATTCACTTGGAATGTAAGTTTTGAAATAATCTATTGTCCTTGGCCTAGAGAATAACCTCTTACACCATCGAACGTATATAAGTTTTCAGTCTTTATGGCATCTATACCATGATCCAAAGCTGCTTGTAAGACTTCTATAATTTTTCTTTTTGACAATTCTTTCCCATCTTTTGCTGAATATCTACATCGCCAGTGATCCGTACAAAACGTTTCTTCAAAACCATTAGGCCATACTTTTATCCCACGGTTTGTTATCATAGACAACTCTAACTCATCATTATCAAGTTTTTGAAGTTTTGTTGCTAACTCATTAGCATCATAGCCATGCCAATCCACAAATAAATCAACTCCAACCACTTTTTTATCTCTAGATGGTCTTCTTTGATATCTAGGTAACACTAACGGAGTTCTATCGTCAAAGCTCACCTCTGGCAATTGTTTTGGTTTATTGCCAAGATTTGCAATTACTGCTTCTGCAAACTCTTTTGTTCCAACACGTTTAGTACTCATAACAGGATCATAAATATCATTGGTATGCACTCCATCTTCGATGGTTCTTAACCATGCATTCTGAATTTTTTCTGCGACTTCGCTTTGGCCAATATGATTCAACATCATAACAGCACCATTGATTAAACCAGAAGGGTTTGCAATATTTTTTCCTGCAATATCTGGTGCCGAACCGTGAATTGCTTCAAACATTGCACATTCTTGACCAATATTGGCAGATCCTGCAAGTCCTACTGATCCTGTGATTTGAGCTGCAATATCAGAAACCACATCTCCATAAAGGTTTGGCATTACAATAACATCAAAATCCTCTGGCGAATCAGCTAATAAAGCAGAACCAATATCTACGATCCAATGCTCATTCTCAATTTCTGGATAACGCTCTGCGACTTCATCAAAGACTTTATGAAACAAACCATCAGTTTGCTTCATGATATTATCTTTAGTAAAGCAAGTCACCTTTTTGCGTCCATATTTACGTGCGTATTCAAAGGCATAAGTCACAATTTTTTCACAACCCGGACGACTTATTAGTTTTAAACACTGAACAACCTCATCGGTTTGTTGATGCTCAATACCAGCATATAAGTCTTCTTCATTTTCTCTAATGATTACCACATCCATGTCTGGATGTTTCGTTGTTACAAATGGATGTAAGCTTCTACAAGGTCTTACATTTGAATATAAACCTAAAGTTTTACGCATGGTTACATTCAAACTTTTATAACCGCCACCTTGTGGTGTCGTAATTGGAGCTTTTAAAAGAACTTTATTTCTTCTTATTGTTTCCCAAGCTTCGCCAGAAATTCCTGTTGAATTACCAGATAAGTACACTTTTTCACCTACTTCGATCTCCTCAAAAGTTAAATCGGCTCCTGCAGCACTTAAGATATTAAGAGTTGCGTCCATAATTTCAGGACCTATGCCATCTCCTTTTGCTAATGAAACTTTAATCATGTTGTTTGTTATTAGTTTGTTTACGCTGCAAATATGGAAATAATTAATCATATACTTTTATATATGTTTATTATGTATTACATAAATATAAATTATATAAAAGCCGGTAAAACCAATAAAATCAACAAGAATTAATATTAATACCACTTTAGCTTAATAATAATTTTAAGAGTTTTTAACATTTTATAATTTCATGATAACGAATTTTTAGGATTGCATCTTTGGTTTTCTAAGAGATTAATTGGCGAATTAAACTACTGAATGTATCTACATTAAACATCGGAGAATGTATATTAGCAAACTCTCATAAAGAATGAATTTAGATGCCTCACACGTTACAAAACGATTTTTTAAAACTAAATATTGATGAACCTCTAGAAGGTTATAACTTTTCGCGTTTTGATTGGACTGGTAAAATTACCGAGGTTCATTATAAAGGTGTTCCTGTTTCAACTATTGAAAATACCTTTTCAAAAAATCAAAAAACAATAGGAAAAGGTTTTTACAACGAGTTTAGCACTACAACACCTATTGGGTTTAAAGAGACAAGAATTGGTGATTGGTTTCATAAAATAGGAATCGGTTTACTTAAAAAAGAAAAACACAGTTATCATTTTCTTGAAGATTATAAAATAAAACCTGCCCAATTCACATTCGACATTAAAAACAATAAAGCTATTATTATTTGTACATCTGAACTTGTAAATGGTTATGCCTATGTTTTAAAAAAAGAAATTACTCTAGACAGCAACAGCTTTTCAATTCATTATCATCTTGAAAACACAGGACAGAAAGACATCATCACAAACGAATACAACCATAACTTTTTAGCGATTAACAATGACCTAATTGGAACTGATTACACCTTAAACTTTCCTTTTGAAATCAATCCGCATCGCTTTCATAAAACTGTAAACCTCGAAAATAAGGTTGATATCAACACTAATTCAATAGGTTTCAACGACACACCAAATGACGATTTCTTCTTCAGTAATCTTTCTGGAAAAAGTAATATTGAAAACAAATGGGAATTATTGAATGCCAAAAACAAAATAGGTATAACTTCAACGGGTGATTTTAAAGTCAATAAAGTGAATCTTTGGGGTTGGAAACACGTGATTTGCCCTGAGATGTTTTTCAAAATTCACCTTAAAGCTGGTGAATCCACGCAATGGACTCGGACTTATAAATTCTTTGATATTATATAAGAATTTTATTTACAATTAAACTTATTAGCTCGAATTAACACATATGTCATAAAGATGTCATAAGCTTGGCGCAAGTGTCAGTGAGGTTTGTATTTAGTTTTGTCCAATCAATATCAAATACAAACATATGAACATTTTCTTTATCAGATTCGCCTTTCTATTTATTACATTTTTCAGCTTTAGTCAGAGTTATGAGACAAAAATAGACTCCATAGTTTCTTTACAATATAGTGCTAATGAACCTGGTATTACAATCTTAGTAGCTAAAAACGGTAAAGCTATTTATCAAAAAGCTATAGGAAAATCAAATTTAGAATTAAGTATACCTATAGAATTTAATAGCGTATTTCAGATTGGTTCAATCACAAAACAATTTACTGCAGTTTCAATTTTAATGCTTGCAGAGCAAGACAAGCTTAATATTGAAGATAAAATTGAAAAATACATTCCAGAATATACTGAGGTAGGCAATGATATTACTATTCATCATTTATTAAATCATACTTCGGGTATTAAAAACAAAACGCTTTTAAGTGAAAACCATAATACCTCAAGAATATATAGGTCACCTAAAGAACTCATCACCTACTTCAAAGACGAACCATTGGAATTTATACCAGGTGAAAAATTTAAATACAGTAATGCAGGTTATATTTTACTAGGACAAATTATTGAAAAGGTTTCTATGCAATCATATGGTGAGTTTATTCAAGAAAATATTTTCGATAAAATAGGAATGACATCATCATATTTAGGTGATAACAGACATAGTATTCCAAACCGCACTAAAGGCTATATAATTGAACGAAATGAATTTATAAATGCAGATTATATGAACTTATCATTAGCATATTCAGCAGGAGCGATATTATCTACTACAGAGGATCTTTTAAAATGGCAAAACGCATTACTTTCAAATACGCTTTTAAAAGAAGCTAGTATCAAGCAAGCTATGACACCAACCCTATTAAACAGTGGTAAAAGAATACCATATGGATATGGCTTTAGGTTGTCAAAATTGGGTAATTCTCCTGTAATTGCACACACAGGAAGTACAAAAGGCTTTACAAGTATCGCTTTGTTTTTACCTCAAGAAAATATGTATATAACTGCATTAACCAATTGTAATTGTAAAAATGTAAATAATATTGTTAAACAAGTTGCAGAATTATTTGTTCCTAAACCTGACTCAAATAAAGTAACAGCAGTCACTAAAACCAGTGTAAAAGAAAAAAAGGCAATTGCTGTTCCCGTAGAAATATTAAACAGATATACAGGAACTTATGAGGTTAAACCAAACGTAAATCTCACAATCGGTTTAGATAATGCGAATCAGTTATACTTATTAGCTCCGGGTCAAACCAAAAGGGTTGAACTATTTGCTGAAACTCAAAACCTTTTTTTTATAAAAATCGTGAATGCAGAAATTACGTTTAATATAAATGAAATGAATAAGGTTATTAGCTTAACGATGAATCAATCTGGTCGTAAAATTATAGCTAAAAAGAATTAGTATGAAAAACAGCAAAAAAACTATAATAAAACAAGCCACTCATTATGCTAAAGCCCCCATAATAATTGCGCTAATTCTGACACCTGTTAGATATTGCTTAGAACTATTGGGATTGCCTGAAAATGCTATTTTTATTATTGGACTACTTTGGCTTACTTTAGGATTTGCGATATATCTAGGCATAAAAATGGCTTTGCATAAACAAGCATTTAAAATTCTTTTATTAAGTCTACTTTTTTACTCACCTATTTCAAGGATTCCTGTTGCCATACTTTGGTGGGTAGATACAAAATGGGAAATAGGGACACATTATGGATTATATTTTGATAATTTTGGACAAGCGCTATTAAATCATGTTATATATGGTTCGTTAGTTCAATTGATTCCTGGGTTTTTATTAGGAATATTAACCATAGCCATAATGAGGCACAGAAAAACTTTAACTAAAAACAAACCCGCAGAAAATGGACAATAGCTATTTGGCTTTAAGAGTAAAAGAATTAAGAAATCAGAAAGGAATGTCACAAGAATTTCTAGCAGAAGAATCTGGTTTAAGTTTACGAACAATACAGCGTATTGAAAAAGGGACCTCAAACCCTACAGGTGAATCATTGAAGCGATTAGCAAATGCCTTGAACGTTACCCCAGATGATTTGATAGATTGGTCAGTAAAAGAAGATAGAAAATATTTAACGTATCTCAATCTATCTGCACTAACTTTTCTGTTTTTCCCTTTACTAGGGATTTTAATTCCATTTATACTTTGGACTTCGAAAAAAGGCAAGATTAAAGACAGTAATAAATTGGGTAAAGATCTAATCAATTTCGAAATTACTTGGACAATAGTACTATTTTTTATTCCTGTAATATTGTTTATTATATCAAAAATTGGACTCTCAGACAAAATAACTTTAAGTACATTTTTTATGGTTATTGGTTTTTTGTATTTCATCAATTTGATATCAATATTGCTAAATACATTCCGAATTAGTAATGAAAAGGATGTAATATATATTCCTAAAATTAAATTTTTAAAATAATAGGTCAGTCCATACCAATGTTAAAACTCACACTTAAATCAAAATAATTTATGCCACATTTTGTAATTGAATGTTCTGAAAATATCATAAATATAAAATCTCCAAAAGAAGTTATTCAAAAAGTATATGACACGGCAGAATCAACCGACCTTTTTGACAAAGGAGATATCAAAGTTAGAATCAACCCTTATAAATATTATAATGTTGGAAATAGTGAAAGTGATTTTATTCACATTTTTGCGAATATTATGGAAGGACGAACTGTATCTCAAAAAAAGAACCTCTCGGAAAGAGTTATTATGGAATTGAAATTAATGTTCCCCAATATCCCAGTTATTTCAATAAATATCAGGGATTTTGAAAAGGCAACTTACTGTAATAAATCAATGATCTAAAATTGAACAAGCTATAAATTGAATAGAAAGGTTGGGTAACAACTTATATGTTCCTTTTCTATTGAAGTTTAAGATCATAATTATCCTATACTGTTAGAACAATAAAGCACCTTAAAAAAAGACTGCTGTTTTAAGCAGTTTTTAAATGTTTTATCATTACGAGGAAATGAAATGACGAAGTAATCTCAGAACCAAGGATAAGATTGCTTCACCGCGTTCGCAATGATTCTTACTGTAAACTCGCCAAACTCGTTTTTAATGTTTCAATCTTAGCAAGTGCGTCAGCTTCCTTTTTCTTTTCACCAGCAACTACTTGCTCTGGTGCATTGTTTACAAAACGTTCATTAGACAACTTCTTTTGAACTGATTTTAAGAATCCTTCAGTATAGTTTAATTCTTCAGTTAATTTCTTGATTTCTGCTTCTACATCAATTGCGCCAGACATTGGAATAAAATACTCGTTAGATTTTACTCTGTACGTTAATGCACCTTCAATAGCCTCAGACACATAATTTACACCTTCAAGATTACCTAACTTCACAATTACCTCATCAAAAGTATTGGCTACATTTTCATTATTAATTACAGAAAACTCTATGGCTTCTTTAAAAGCAATATTCTTTTCTTTTCTAATGGTTCTAATTCCAGAAACTACATCTGAAGCAAAATCAAATTCAGTAATTAATCCTTCATTAACCGATTTTGTTTCTGGCCATTTTGAAATAATTAATGCTTCTTCTGATGTTCTTTCAGCAATTAATTGCCAGATTTCTTCAGTAATAAATGGCATAAATGGATGTAAGATTTTCAAGTTGTCTTCTAACAAAGTGATGACTTGATTATATGTTGTCGCATCAATTGGTTGACCATAAGCTGGTTTTACAATCTCTAACAACCATCCACAAAAATCATGATAAATCAGTTTATAAATTGCCATAATAGCATCGCTTAAACGATACTTACTAAAATGGTCTTCAATCTCTGCTAATACTTTTTGGAACTTCGCTTCAAACCACTCTAATGCAATCTTACTAGATTGTGGTTGCTCAATGTCTTTAGACACTTCCCAAAGTGTCGTTAAATAAAACGCACTCCATATTTTGTTTCCAAGTCCTTTGCCTTGTTGACAAAGTGCTTCATCAAACAACAAATCGTTTCCTGCAGCCGAACTTAATAATAAACCTACACGAACTCCACCAGCACCATAATCTTCTATCAGCTTTAATGCATCTGGCGAGTTCCCTAAAGATTTACTCATCTTACGACGTTGCTTATCGCGCACCAATCCTGTAAGATATACATTCTGAAATGGTCGTTCATCTTTATACTCGTAACCAGCAATAATCATACGTGCTACCCAAAAGAACAGAATGTCTGGACCTGTTACCAAATCGTTAGTAGGGTAATAGTATTTGATGTCTTTGTTTTCTGGGTTTCTAATGCCGTCAAAAACACTCATTGGCCATAACCATGACGAGAACCAAGTATCTAGAGCGTCAGTTTCTTGCTTTAAGTCTGAAACTTGAAGTTCCAAGTTTGAAGTTTTTTCTTGAGCTAGCTTAAGTGCATCTTCGATGTTTTCAGCAACAACAAAATCTTCTTTTCCGTCTCCATAGTAATAGGCAGGTATTTGTTGTCCCCAAAGTAACTGACGAGAAATGTTCCAATCGCGAATGTTTTCCATCCAGTGGCGATACGTATTTTCAAACTTTCTTGGGAATAACTTCACCTCTCTATCTTCACCTAAAACCGCTTCAATAGCAGGTTTTACCAATTCTTCCATCTTTAAAAACCATTGGTCTGATAATCTAGGTTCGATAATCGCCTTGGTACGTTCTGAAATTCCAACACGATTGTTGTGGTCTTCAATTTTTGAAATTAAACCAAGCTCTTCCAATTCTTCTACGATGGATTTTCTAACATCAAAACGATCTTTACCTTCGTAATGTAATCCATAGCTATTTAAAGTTGCATCTTCGTTGAATATATCAATTACTTCAAGATTATGCTTGTCACCAAGAACTTTATCATTTTCATCGTGCGCTGGTGTTACTTTTAAACATCCAGTACCAAATTCAACATCTACATACTCGTCTTCAATAATCGGAATCACACGATTACAAATAGGTACAATCGCCTTCTTTCCTTTTAGGTTAAAATGACGCTCATCATTAGGATTGATACAGATAGCAGAGTCTCCTAAAATAGTTTCAGGACGCGTTGTAGCAATAGTTAGCACCTCATCAGAACCTTCAATCTGATAATTGATGTGGTATAATTTCCCTTGCTTATCAATGTATTCTACTTCTTCATCAGATAGTGTAGTTTTTGCTTCTGGGTCCCAATTTACCATTCGGTAACCACGATAAATTAAGCCTTTGTTATACAAATCAACAAACACTTTAATTACAGCTTCAGACATATCGTCATCCATTGTAAATTTGGTTCTATCCCAATCGCAAGAACAACCTAGTTTTTTCAATTGCTCAAGAATAACTCCACCATATTCGTGCGTCCAATCCCAAGCGTGCTTTAAAAATTCATCGCGTGTTAAATCGTTTTTATCAATGCCTTGTTCCTTAAGCCTAGCAACAACCTTAGCTTCTGTAGCAATAGATGCGTGGTCTGTACCAGGAACCCAACACGCATTTTTACCTTGCAAACGCGCACGACGAATTAACACATCTTGAATGGTATTATTTAACATATGTCCCATATGTAATATTCCTGTCACATTAGGTGGTGGAATTACAATAGTGTATGGTTCTCTTTCGTCTGGTTCTGAATGAAAATAATTGTGTTTCATCCAGTAGTCATACCACTTACCTTCTACCTTACTAGCATCATATTTTGATGGAACTTGCATACTTTGGAACAGTTTTTGTCAATTGATGTGCAAAAGTACTTATATTTCTTTTTTTGAGAAATTAAAGTGTTTATAATCTTAAAAAACAATTAACTGAAACGATGTTAATATTGGTGTAATACGTCTAATATATTTTGCAATATGCCAAAAAGTAACTAGCTTTGATTTTATCAATTTAAAATTAAAATGATGAAAAATTTAATAGCATTATTATTTGTAGGTTTAATAAGTCTTGGTTCTTTCGCTCAAGAAGACAAGAAAATAGCCAAAATAGAATTTAAAACTACCGTAATTGACTACGGCACAATAGAAAAAGGTGCTGATGGTGTAAGGGTTTTTGAATTTACAAATACAGGTGATGCGCCTTTAGAGATAACTAGAGTAAAGTCTAGTTGTGGTTGTACAGTTCCTAAAAAACCAAAAGGCCCAATTATGCCTGGTGAAACTGGTGAGATTGAAGTAAAGTATGACACAAATAGAGTTAACCCTATTAGAAAAACAATTACAGTGTTTTCTAATGCTGAAACACCAACAGTGGCTTTAAAGATTAAAGGTTTGGTTGTAGACCCAAACAGAACAAGCGTACTTGAAAAGAAAGAAAAAAGTATGATTGAACAATAAATTCAATCACCACATAATAAGACTAAGCCTTCAATTTTTTGAAGGCTTAGTTATTTTAAATACGTCGTCTAACTTAAATTTAATGGTCATTGTTTTACCATAGCGTTCAATCTTAAGTCGAACCACTTTACCAGGATTACCATGAAAAAAGCTGTTTACTTCAGGTAATTTATATTCATAAACTTCATGTCCGTTTACAGCAATAATGATGTCACCAATTCTCAAACCAGATGCATATGCATTAGATGTTTCTCTTAGCTCTACAACTTCATAAATAGGTTTTAGAACCACACGGTAATCTATGGACATATTAATTCTTACAGCATTCATATCGCTCTGTGAAAAGTTATCTTTAGACGGAACTTTTACTTTTTCTCTAATGAACTGAGACCCATTACGCTCTAAAACTATGCCACTATTATTGTAGGTAAAGGATAACTTATAGTTACTATTCTTTTTTAGATAGAGCATTTCATTCTTATAGTCAAAAAACAAATTAAAACGTTTTAAAATCTCACCACCTAAACTCCCGTTACGATCCTTATATATGCGATTTTTATCAATTGAGACAGAATCTGGAAATGCGACGTTCACATTATTAAGCTCAAAATCACTCAATTTAAAAGTATTAATCTTTGACCTTTTTCCATAGACAGATCCACTAAGCCCTTTACCTAAATAATCAACAAAATTTTTATTTAGGTTAGGATAAAGTCCTTTATTTTTATTTTCGAACAACCATAGCGCATCACTACTACCTGTATCTATTAAAAGTTTAATCGGTTTTTCATCCTCACCTATTGTTGCAAATGAATTGACATAAGGTTTATTCCGATACACATCCAAAGGAATCCTTCTCCATTTTTTGGATGCTTTATTTTTAAATGATTCGTGTTTATGAAGTCTGATATACTTACCGCTGTAATTGATTTCAACAATAAAATCTTTAAATAAATCATAACCTATAATACCATGAATCCAAATGCCAAGTCGAGGAGTAAAATCTATTGATTGGTCGAAAACAACAAACAAATCTTGATTAGTCCCTAAAGCATTACCAAATTTTATGCGATTGTATTTTGATCTGATGGCTTCAATTTCACCATCGGCACCTAAACCATGAAGGCTAAATTTTTGAATACTTTGAAGATTTAGTGAGTCGTCTTCGGTAAGATTAAACAAAATAGGCTTACTAACACCTGTATCAAGCACAAAGGACAAAGGCACATCATTAACCTCTATTGGTATAATGATTAAATTACTCACCAACTCAAACTTTATTTTATCTGAAGAATTCCCTTTGAGGAAAAAATTGCCTTGAGCGCCTAAAATGCCGCAATGAAAACAAAGTAATATCAGGAAAATATGGATTGATTTAAGTTTCAAGATTGATTGATTTATAATCAATTTACAAATCTTTATTCAAGCTGACATTTTAAGCACATTTTTTTACATAAACTTTAAGAATTTTTAGAACTTTGTGTTTTAAAGATGTAACATGCCAAAGATTTCAACTAAGGGCATTCAGATGCCTGAATCACCAATTAGAAAATTGGTTCCGTTTGCTGAAAATGCAGAAAAAAAAGGTAAAAATGTATATTACCTCAATATTGGTCAACCAGATATTAAAACACCTCAAGTAGCACTAGATGCTATCAAAGGCATAACACTTGAAACCTTGGCATATTCGAGATCTGAAGGTTCTGAGAGCTACAGAACCAAGATTGCTGAGTATTACGGTCGTAATGACATCAGCGTAAATCATGATGATATTATCGTCACGACTGGTGGTAGTGAAGCCTTACTTTTTGCGTTTGGAAGTATTATGGATAAAGATGATGAAATCATTATTCCTGAGCCATTTTATGCAAATTACAACGGGTTTTCGACATCTTCAGGTGTAAAAGTTGTGCCAGTAATTTCTAAAATAGAAGATAACTTCGCACTACCTGCAATTGAAGAATTCGAAAAGTTAATAACATCTAAAACAAAAGCGATCTTAATTTGTAATCCTGGAAATCCGACAGGTTACTTATACTCAAAAGAAGAAATTCAAAAACTTGCTGAAATTGTAAAAAAGCACGATCTCTTTTTAATTGCTGATGAAGTGTACAGAGAGTTCGTTTATGATGGTATTTCTCATTTCTCAATCTTAGAAGAACCAAGTTTGTCAGAACACGCCATCGTAATAGATTCTGTATCTAAACGCTATAGTATGTGTGGTGCAAGAATTGGATATCTTGTTTCAAAAAATAGGGAAGTTATAAGCACAGCTTTAAAGTTTGCTCAAGCAAGATTAAGTCCACCAACCTTAGCACAAATTGCTAGTGAAGCAGCATTAGATACACCTCAAACATATTTTGATGAAGTGATAGACGAATATGTGTCTCGAAGAAATCTACTCATCGAAGAATTACAAAAAATTCCTGGTGTAAAAGTGGCGAAACCAAATGGAGCTTTTTATTGTATTGCCGAGTTACCAGTAAAGAATTCTGATGATTTTGCACGCTGGTTGTTAGAAGAATTTGATTTTGAAAATAACACTGTAATGGTGGCACCAGCTGCAGGTTTTTATTCTACAGAAGGTGTTGGAAAGAACCAAATTAGAATTGCTTACGTACTTAAAGAAGAAAGTTTAAGAACCGCTGTAAAGGTATTAGCTGAAGCACTCAAGGTCTATAAAGACTAATGAAAATCGAACAGAACATATCCCTAAAACCATATAACACATTTGGTATTGATACTAAAGCTAAAGCCTATTGTAGTGTCACTTCGGTTCAGAAATTAAGAGATGTACTGCAAAACAACACAAAGGATTTTTTCATTCTTGGTGGTGGAAGCAACATGCTTCTTACTCAAGATATAGAGGCCTTAGTACTTCACATTAATCTTAAGGGTTTCGAGGTTATTGAGGACAATAAAGATTCAGTTATTGTCAAAGTAATGGCTGGCGAAAACTGGCATGAATTTGTGATATGGTGTTTACATAATGATTTTGGTGGCGTGGAAAACTTATCATTAATTCCAGGTAATGTTGGTACAGCGCCTATTCAAAACATTGGTGCCTATGGTGTTGAGTTAAAGGATGTTTTTCATTCTTGTGAAGCTATGAGTATCGCTAATCAAGACTTAAAAACGTTCTCTAAGGAAGATTGTCAATTCGGCTATAGAGAATCCGTCTTTAAGCAACATCTAAAAGGTCAATACATTATAACAAGTGTTAGTTTTAAGCTCTCAAAAGGTATTCACAAGTTGCATATGAATTATGGTGCTATAACGCAACAGTTAGACGACATGAATATTTCTGAACCTACAATTCAAGATATTTCAAAAGCTGTAATTGCTATAAGACAGAGTAAACTGCCAGACCCAAAAGATATAGGCAATAGTGGTAGTTTCTTTAAAAATCCTGTAATCTCAATAGAGCATTTTAATAGTCTTAAGACTAATTTTCCAGAAATACCATCTTATAAAATATCGGAAACCGAAATTAAAGTTCCTGCGGGTTGGCTTATAGAAAAAGCTGGATTTAAAGGTAAAAGATTTGGGGATTATGGTGTACACAATAAACAAGCCCTAGTACTAGTTAATTATAGAGACGCCAAAGGAAGTGATATTTACAAATTGGCCTTACTCATTCAAAAAACAGTAAAACGTCTTTTTAATATTACCATTGAAACTGAAGTTAACGTTATTTAAAAAAATTGTAATTCTTTAGTCAGCAACTAAACAGATGAATAGCAATTAGTTAATATATTGTATTTGGTTATATTTACGACATCCCAATTAAATCATTCAAAATAAGAGAATCAGGTTTTGAGCATTACACCAATTGAGCAGCAAATAATTAAGTATTTAAAAACAGGTGATCAGCGTGCAATTAATTTGTTATGCGAAAATTATTCTAATAGTCTTTATGGTGTTATTTTAAAAATTACTATTAACGAAGAAATCGCTCAAGACGCACTCCAAGAAACTTTTGTTAAGGTTTGGAAAAACGCTTCTAAATATGACGCTAAAAAGGCGAAGTTATTTACTTGGTTATTCAGAATTGCTAGAAATACAGCGATTGATAAACTGCGTAGTTTTAATAATCGTTATCAGAAAGAAGTCCAAATTGACACTTCTAACGTATATATCCTACCAACAAGTAATCTCAACCAAGATGTTTTAGACATTAGAGAACATGTTGAAAAACTGGAAGAAAAGTATCAAATTGTTTTAAATGCCTTATTCTTTGAAGGTATGACGCAACAGGAGGCAAGCGATGAGCTTAATATCCCATTAGGTACGATAAAATCTAGATTAAAAATAGGATTAAGAGAACTTAAAAAGGTTTATAATCCATAAAACCTTAAACTATGGAAACAAAATTACACAGTTTTTTAAATTCTAACCTTCTAAACAAATACTTAGTAGGTGAGACAACTTTACAGGAGACTCAAGAAGTTGAACATTATATAAAATCTTATCCTGAAGCAGCCGAAGCTTATGAAAAGCTTCAGAATAATTTAGAAATTATTGCTAAAGCTGGTGCAGTAGACGTACCTAAGCATGTTTTAAATAACATCCTTGAAGAATTAGACAATTCTAATGACGCTAAAGTCATTCAACTTGTTCAGCATAGAAAAACACCTTGGTATAGTATTGCTGCAAGTGCAGCGGCAGTTTTATTTGCAGCATCAACCTTATTCTTATATCAAAAAAATCTGAAACTTAATGATGAAAATAACGTCGTTGTTGATGAGATTTTTGATTTAAGAAGTGATATTGAAAACAATAATGCAAAACTAGATCAATTGGCTGCTGAATTGAGCAAGCTCAATCATCCTGATGCCAGAAAATATCTTATAAACGGTAATGACAGAGCTAAAGACTTAAAAACTGTTGCTTACATTAATCCTGTTGAAAAAACATCCATGATCGATGTTATTAAATTGCCTGAATTACCAGCAGATCAACAATATGAAATTTGGGCAGAATTACAAGACAGAATGGTGCATCTTGGCATACTAGACGAATCACAACGCACCTTAAAACAAATTCCATATCTTGAAGATGCATTAGCTCTAAGTATTAAGATCGGAACCGAAGGTGACCCAGACAATAGCACTGAAGTCGCTGAGATTTCGTTAAAAGATGAATAAAGGAACCGTGGTCAATTATTAATGTTTAATACCTAATTTTTATATCAATAAACTTATAAAAGCATTATCTTTGCCTCAAATAAGTATTCAAAATGAAATTGTTACTTCTTACCTTAGGTTTATTATTATTAGCAATTGCTGGTATAGCAATAAAGTTGTGGGCAAAAAAAGATGGTGAATTTGCAGGAACTTGTGCAAGTCAAAACCCAATGCTTAATAGAGAAGGTGAAGCCTGCGGATTTTGTGGTAAAACACCAGATCAATTTAAAGACTGTAACGAAACTCATCACGCATAATCCTTAATGACTTTTTTAACAATACTGTTTATTGCTTTTACAGTAATAGTTGGTATACAGGTTGTATTCTACACAACATTCCTATTTGCTTTTTCAACAAAAAAAGACAAACTTGGTTTAGATAGGCCTATCCCAATATCAGTTATTATTTGTGCTAAAAATGAAGCAGAAAATTTAAAACAAAATCTTCCACTAATAATTAATCAAAACTATGACAATTTTGAAATTGTTTTGGTTAATGACTGTTCCTATGACAATACACTAGAAGTCATGGAACAATTTAAGGCCAAACACAACAATATTAAAATTGTAGATGTTAAGGATACGGAAGTATTTTGGGGAAATAAAAAATATGCTCTAACATTAGGTATTAAAGCTTCTTCTTTTGAAACTTTAGTATTTACCGATGCGGATTGCCATCCTAATTCAGACCAATGGCTAAAACATATGAGCAGTAAATTTTCAAAAGAAAAACATATTGTTTTAGGTTATGGTGCCTATGCTAAAAAGAAGTTTTCATTACTTAACAGTCTTTTACGTTTTGAAACCGTACTTACAGCACTTCAGTATTTCTCATATTCTAATATTGGCATGCCTTACATGGCTGTTGGAAGAAATATGGCGTATAGAAAAGAGCTCTTTTTTAATAATTCTGGTTTCAACAATCATATGTTTGTAAGGTCGGGTGATGATGATTTATTTGTAAACGAAGTAGCCGATTCAAAAAACACAGCTATTTGCTATACTAATGAGAGTTTTACCATTTCAAATCCAAAAACATCTTTTAAAGACTGGTTTACTCAAAAAAGACGACATATAAGTACATCAAAATTCTACAAACCTTTGCATAAATTTGTTTTAGGGACATTTTACAGTTCGCAATTATTATTTTGGATTTTTGCTATTGTATTACTCATCTTTCAGGTTCAATGGCAATGGGTTTTAGCATTAATTGTTATAAGGTTTATAGTACAATTGTTATCGTTTGGGTTAACGGCAAAAAAACTAAATGAAGGAAACCTCATCTACCTTTCACCACTATTAGAATTATTTTTAATTACCTTTCAATTAATTATATTTATTGCTAATAAAATTTCTACACCAAAGCATTGGAAGTAAACGAAGCCATTATTAAAGCAAAAGAAAAAGATCAAATAGCGTTCAATTTTCTTTTGGATACCTTTTGGAATGATGTCTATGCGTTTCAATTAAAGCGCACAAAAAACGAAAACGATGCTGAGGATATCACCATACAAACATTTTCTAAAGCTTTTGACAAAATAGGAACTTATGATGAGGCCTATAATTTCAAAACTTGGCTGTTTACTATTTCTAAGAATATTCATATTGATCTTATAAGGCGCCAAAAAAAAGTCATTCAAAATACCTCTAAAGATAATGATGATCATTATTTAGAAATTATTGATGACTCTCCTACACCAGAAGACCGCATTATCACAGAACAAAACTTAGCCAAGTTACTTCGAGATATCAAGAAATTGAAACCACATTACCAAGAGATTATAAATTTGAGATACTTTCAAGAATTGAGTTATAAAGAAATCTCAGAAGAACTTAATGAATCAATGAATAATGTGAAAATAAAACTCTTAAGAGCCAAAAAACTCTTAGCTGAGATTATTACCAAGTCTTAATGAAAGATATTTTCAAAAAATTAGGTCCAGGATTATTATTTGCTGGTGCTGCTATAGGTGTATCTCACTTAGTACAATCTACTAGAGCAGGTGCTGATTTTGGACTTGGGCTACTATGGGCGCTTTTATTAGTTAATCTTTTTAAATATCCATTTTTTCAGTTTGGACCTAGATATGCAACGGCAACAGGTGAGAGTTTGCTTGATGGCTATTATAAGCTTGGCAAAGGTGTTGTATTGGCCTATTTTGTGCTGAACATTGCAACCATGTTTACAATTCAAACCGCAGTAACCATAGTTACAGCAGGTTTAGCTCATTCGTTAATTGGTGATATCTCTTTTCTCAATTTTGGTTTTAGTAGTGTTAGTAGCGTTCAAATTTGGTCAATAATTATTTTAATAATCTGCCTTGTTATACTATTCTTAGGAAAGTATAAAACTTTAGATAGACTTATTAAAATCATAATTATTACCTTAACAGTGAGCACATTATTTGCGGTTGTATTTGCGCTTAAGGGATTTGATCAAACGCTATCTTTCAAACAAGTATTGCCAGAAAACACAGAACAAATTGCATTCCTAATCGCCTTTATGGGTTGGATGCCAGCGCCTCTAGATATCTCTGTTTGGCATTCAATCTGGGCCATAGAAAAAAAGAAAAGTGCTAATGGATTTTCACCAAAAACGGCCTTACTAGATTTTAATGTAGGTTACATCGGTGCAATAGTTTTAGGTATTGCATTTTTATGTTTGGGTTATTTTGTAATGTTTAATTCAGGTGAATCATTTAGCGGTAAAGCCGGTGAGTTTTCTAATCAACTCATAGACCTTTATACAAAAAGTCTTGGCAATTGGGCCTATATCATCATCGGTATTGCAGCCTTTACAACAATGTTTAGTACTACAATTACTACATTAGATGCCTCCCCAAGAGTAATGGCTAAAAGTTTAGACATCTTAACAAATAAAAACAGAAAAAACGGTTACACACACTGGATTATCGCTTTAATAATAGGTACACTTTTTATATTTTTTACGTTGGCTTCAGAAATGGGATTATTGATTAAAGTTGCGACTATCTTATCTTTTGTTACAGCACCTTTTTACGCCATCATCAATTATAAATTGATATCTAGTAAGCATACACCAAAAACATGGCAACCAAATCTTGCACTTCATATTTTATCATGGTTAGGGATAATTTTCTTACTTGGATTTAGCATTTGGTATCTTAGCATTCTTTAGGATTAAATTATAATTTACTTCGTATCTTTGTTTCTTGAAATTGAAAAATGCATGGAAACAAAAGTTGCTTCTAATATTTTACCTGAACGTAAACCAAAATGGCTTAGAGTTAAGCTACCAACAGGTAAAAAATATACTGAATTAAGAAGTCTCGTAGACAAATACAAACTAAACACTATTTGCACATCAGGAAGTTGCCCTAATATGGGAGAATGTTGGGGTGAAGGAACCGCTACATTCATGATTCTAGGCAATGTGTGTACGCGTTCTTGTGGATTCTGTGGTGTAAAAACCGGAAGACCAGAAACTGTGGATTGGGATGAACCTGAAAAAGTAGCACGCTCTATTAAAATTATGAAAATAAAGCATGCAGTACTTACCAGTGTAGATAGAGATGACTTAAAGGATATGGGAAGCATCATGTGGGCTGAAACAGTTAAAGCTGTCCGCAGAATGAATCCTGAAACAACTTTAGAAACATTGATTCCAGACTTTCAAGGTATCGAAAGACATATTGACCGTATCATAGAAGTTGCGCCAGAGGTTGTATCTCACAACATTGAAACCGTTAGACGACTAACTCGTGAGGTTCGTATTCAAGCTAAATATGATCGTAGTATGGGTGTTTTAAAATACTTAAAGCAACAAGGTCAACGAAGAACTAAATCTGGCATCATGTTAGGTTTAGGGGAAACACGAGAAGAAGTGATTCAAACATTACATGACTTACGTGAAAATGATGTTGATGTTGTAACCATTGGACAATATCTTCAACCTAGCAAAAAACACTTACCTGTGCAACGTTTTATCAATCCGGATGAATTCAAAGAGTATGAAGAAATCGGATTAGATTTAGGTTTCAGACACGTAGAGAGTAGTGCTTTAGTTCGTTCTTCTTACAAGGCACAAAAACACATTAATTAATGATAAGAGTCGCTATCAATGGTTTTGGTAGAATTGGACGTCGTGTTTTCAGACTTGCACTAGAAAATCCGAACATAGAGATTGTTGCCATAAATGATTTAGCGGACTCAAAAACACTTAGCCATTTATTAAAATACGACAGTATTCATGGACTACTTAAGGAAGAAATCTCATGTGATGATACCAATATCATAGTTAGTGGTATTAAAATTCCGCTTTACAATGAAGCTCATCCCAAAAGTCTTGATTGGTTAAAAGTTCAGCCAGATTTTGTTATTGAATCAACAGGAAAGTTTAAAACGAAAACTGAATTAAAACACCACATAACAAATGGGGCTAAACAAGTAATATTATCCGTTCCACCTTTAGAAGACGATATTAAAACTATAGTCTTAGGTATTAACGATCATCATTTAGATGGTGACGAGTGTATTATTTCTAATGCGTCATGTACGACAAATAATGCTGCACCAATGATTGCCTTAATAAAGGAGCATTTTGGGATTAAACAGGCATATATTACAACGGTACACTCTTATACAACAGACCAAAGTTTACATGATCAACCACATAGAGATTTACGACGCTCTAGAGCTGCTGGTCAGTCAATAGTACCTACAACTACTGGTGCCGCCAAAGCATTAACAAAAATATTTCCAGACCTATCTGATGTTATAGGTGGATGTGGGATACGTGTTCCTGTCGCAAACGGTTCGTTAACAGACATGACTATAAATGTCAATAAGCATACTTCAATAAAAGAAGTGAATGCAATATTTAAAAATGCCTCGGAAGATCAATTAAAGGGCATCTTAGAATACACAGCAGATCCGATAGTATCCATAGATATTGTTGGTAATAAACATTCGTGTATATTCGACTCACAGATGACTTCCGTAATTGGTGATATGGTTAAAATTGTCGGTTGGTATGACAATGAAACAGGCTACAGCTCTAGAATCCTAGACTTAATTTGCAATTTATCGGCAAAAAATATACTTTTATCGGATAAATAATTATATTTGTTTCTATATAAGACTATAACAATGTCCCATATCAAATATTATATAGTAGTATTTTTAATTTGTCTTTGTAGTCCGAACTTCGCCCAACAAGAAGGTGCTAATGACTCGGATAAATTAGAATTGACCCTACAAAATCTAATACAAAGGGCAAAACTTGAAAATGATAGAGGTGATTATCTTAATGCAAAAGACGATCTCGAAGAAGCCTTGTCAATAGCAGAATTACTTGATGATAAAATTAATCAAGGAATTATACACACTAAAATTGCAAGAGTCCAATACCTAGTCGGCGAAACAAATAGAGCCAATGTTTCACTCAATACAGCTGCTTCCATTCAACGTGGAATTAACGATTACCCAAACTTAGCAATTACATATAATATTAAAGGTGTTATTCATCACACAAATCAAGAGTATGAGGATGCATTGGGCTATTATAAATCTGCTAAAAACCTATTTGAGCAAGAAGAACTTGAAGAGTATGTTTCTGAAGTTACGCTTAACCAAGCTAAAACTTACATAGCAGTCAAAAACTTTGAAACTGCCAAAACTATTTTAGAAAGCACCATAATCATTGCAAAAAAATACGAGCAAAATAAAAGACTAAGTAGCGCTTTAATAGAAATGGGTAAAGTTTCTAATGCCTTAGGTAATAGTGAACTCGCTTTAAGCCAAATCAATGAAGGATTATCTATAGCTAAACAAGGTAATATTATTGAAAATATTAATGAAGCCTTCTTAACACTTAGTGAGGTTTATGAAAAAATTGGTGACTACAAAAACGCTCTAATTAACACCAATAGTCACATAAAATTATCTGACTCTATTCTTAATGTAAAACGTCAAAATTTAGCTTCTGGTGTTGCTTCAATACATGTAAGTAAATATAAAGACGAAAAAAACAAACAACTGCAAGAACAGTTTGACGAAGTTAGTAAGGAAAGTAATTTTACTAGAATTACCACCACGCTCAGTATCGCACTGATAACAATACTTTCACTTTTAACGCTTTCCTTATATAAAAACAACAATATAAGGTTAAAGACGAATAATATGCTACATAAAAAAAATGACGAATTAATTGTAGCAAAAGAAAAAGCAGAATTGGCCTCTAAAACAAAGGCTAACTTTTTATCAACCGTCACTCATGAGTTACGTACACCTTTATATGCGGTAACCGGATTGACCAATATGCTTTTAGAAGAAGATCCAAAACCTCATCAGCTAGCACATTTAAAGTCACTAAAATTTTCGGGTGATTATCTGTTGACTTTTATTAATGATATTCTACAAATCAATAAAATTGAAGCTAACAAAGTTGAGTTAGACCCAGAAGTATTTAATCTTAAAAACAAAATTGATAATGTTATTTCTGCTTTAGCAAATTCTGCCAAAGACAACGGTACTAAGCTTCATTATTACTACGAAAAAGACCTTCCTGAAACGTTCAATGGAGATCAATTAAAATTATCTCAAATCCTAATTAATCTCTTAGGTAATGCCATTAAGTTTACCAAAGACGGAGATATCTGGGTAAGAGTTCACAAGATTGAAGCAAAAAACAAAAATTATAGATTACGTTTTGAAATTGAAGATAATGGTATTGGAATCACTAAAGAAAAACAAGACCAATTGTTTGATAGTTTCGCACAAGGTTCTGTTCAGATAAATAGAAAATATGGTGGTACAGGACTAGGACTTTCAATTGTTAAAGGACTTATCAAAATACTAAAAGGTAAAATATATCTTAAGAGTGAACTTGGAAAAGGTACAACATTCTTCTTTGAAATTCCATTAGAAGAAGTTAAGGATGTAGAAAAAACAAAATCTGAAGAAAGAGAAAAAGCAAACAAAGTTGAAGAACTTGATTTAGAAGATGTTAAAATTTTAATTGTTGAAGACAACAAAATCAATCAAATGATTACACGTAAAATCCTAACAAAAATGGGACTAAAATGTGACTTGGTTGATAATGGTGAAGCTGCTGTTGAAAAGGTAAGATCAAACACTTACAACATTGTTTTAATGGATATTCACATGCCAGGAATTAGTGGTCTTGAAGCAACAAAAATCATACGATCTTTTGATAAAGACACAACAATTTTTGCATTAACCGCGGTTACACTAGAAGATAAAATGCATGAGTTTGGTGAAGCCGGATTTAACGATATTATCTCTAAACCTTTCAAACAAGAAGACTTTGAGAAAAAGCTTTATGATGTACTATCAGGTAAAGAGATTGTCTCTAGTTTCTTCTAACTTACAAATGATTTTACAGCGTTTTCAAAACTATCAGAATCAGAGATTTTCACTGTAATAGGTAAATAATACAATTTATCCTGCAGTAATTCGTAATCACACAACCTTACATAATCTTTTTCAGTAGTGATTATTAATTCTAACTTAGAGAGCTTTTCGATGTCATTTTGTCTAAAGCTATAGTGGTCTGGATACTCGAGATGTTCAAACTCTAACCCTTTTTCATTTAAAAAATTCACTAGTGGCTTTGCATAGGCAATTCCAGTTACTAAAGTAAACTTAGGTAAAGAAGACACAGACATTTCGTTAGTTTTAGAAACAACCACATCAGAATAATCTATATGACTAAAGTAAACAGCTTGATGAGCTTTAACTTTAATACTCGATTCTATAGTTTTCTTTTCTTCTTCAGAAATACGTTTAGGACACTTGGTAACGACAATTATGTTAGCTCGCTTAGAACCAGACCTTGGTTCTCTCAAATTTCCAGTTGGTAAGACAATATCCTTATAAAAAAGGTTATGATAAGACGTCAACATAATATTAAAGCCAGCTTTTACTTTTCTATGCTGATAGGCATCATCCAATAAAATAACCTCAGGTTCGTCTACTAGTTTCAATAATTCTTCTATTCCGTTTTGTCTATTACTATCAACTGCAACCTTTATATCCTTAAACTTTCTAAAAAACTGAAACGGTTCATCGCCAATAGTATCTGCAGTAGCATCATCATCAGCAAGCACAAATCCTTCAGTTATGCGCTTGTAACCTCTACTTAGGGTTGCAACAGATTTATCATCCTTTAACAAACGAATTAAATACTCAATCATTGGTGTTTTCCCTGTTCCGCCTGTACTTAGATTACCCACACAAATAACTGGTAAGTCATAAGACTTATGCTTTTTTATGTTTTTGTCGTATAACCAATTTCGTAACCATGTCACCAAAAAATAAATGGGCACTACAGGAAATAATATGATTCGTAGAAACTTCATGAGCACTAAAATATGTTATTTTTGAAACAAATATATACTTATGACAGTTCAAGATGTAATAAACCAACTTCATGATCTCGCACCATTATCGTACGCAGAAGATTTTGATAATGTTGGACTTTTAGTCGGTAATAAATCGCAAGAAGTTTCAGGTATACTTGTAACACTAGATACGCTTGAAGCTGTTGTTGATGAAGCTATTGAAAACGATTGCAATCTTATTGTTAGTTTTCACCCTATCATCTTTAAAGGTTTAAAAAAAATTACTGGTAAAAGTTATGTAGAACGTGTGGTGATAAAAGCAATTCAAAACAATATTGCTATTTTCTCAATTCATACAGCTTTAGATAATGCGATTGAAGGTGTTAACTCTATTATTTGTAATCAACTTGGACTTACAAATAAGCAAATCTTAATTCCACAATCTGGCACCATAAAAAAACTTCAAACCAATGTTCCAAAAGTAAAGGCTGAAGCATTGAGAACTGCGCTATTCAATGCTGGCGCTGGTAGTTTAGGTAATTACGATTCTTGTAGTTTTAATATTGAAGGAAAAGGCACTTACATGGGTAATGAAGCTTCAAACCCAACTATTGGCGAAAAAGGAAAATTACATACAGAAGACGAAACCCTAATTTCAGTAACCTTTAAAAAACACTTAGAATCTCAAGTTTTAAAAGCATTATTCAACACACATCCGTATGAAGAAGTTGCCTATGAGGTTACTACTTTAGACAATACCAATCAACAAATTGGTATGGGAATGATAGGCGAACTAGAAACACCAATGGATGAAAAGGATTGCTTAGTTTACATTAAAGACAAAATGAATGCTTCTGTGGTACGCCATAGCCAATTCTTAGATAAACCTGTAAAAAAGATTGCTGTTTTAGGCGGTTCTGGTAGTTTTGCCATTAGTGCGGCAAAAGCAAAAGGTGCTGATATTTTAGTCACTGCAGACTTAAAATATCATGACTTTTTCTCTGCCGAAAATTCTATTCTATTAGCAGATATTGGTCACTATGAAAGCGAACAGTTCACAAAATCGTTTTTAGTAGACTATCTCTCAAAAAAAATTACTAGTTTTGCACCTGCTCTACAGGCAAGTAGAGTGATTTTATCAAAGACAAATACAAATCCGGTAAAGTATTTATAACTATGGCAAAAAAAGCTGAAGCTTCTGTAGAAGATAGATTAAGAGCGCTATACGATTTACAGTTAATAGATTCAAGAGTAGACGAAATCAGAAATATAAGAGGTGAGCTTCCTTTAGAAGTAAGAGATTTAGAAGATGAGGTTGAAGGATTAAACAAAAGATTAGAAAAATTAGATGACAGTTTAGCTGTTATTGATGAAGAGATTAAAGCAAAAAAGAACCTAATCGAAGAGTCAAAATCTCTTATCAAAAAATACACGGAACAGCAAAATAATGTTAGAAATAACAGAGAATACAACTCTTTAACTAAAGAGATAGAGTTTCAAGAATTAGAAATTCAACTTGCTGAAAAGCACATTAAAGAATTTAAAGCTCAAATAGAGCAAAAGAAAGAAGTTATATCTTCTACTAAAGATAAATTAAAGGACAGACAAGCGCACTTAAAGCACAAAAAAGGTGAGCTAGATGAAATCCTTAAAGAAACTGAAAAAGAAGAAGAAGCACTTTTAGGAAAGTCTAAAGACTACGAAAAGAAAATTGATGACCGTTTAGTAAAAGCGTATCACAGAATTAGAAACAATGTTAAAAATGGTTTAGCCGTTGTTGCTATTGAGCGTGGTGCTTCTGGAGGTTCTTTCTTTACAATTCCACCACAGGTACAAGTGGAAATTGCATCTCGTAAAAAAGTAATTACAGATGAGCATAGTGGCCGTATCTTAGTTGATGCGGTATTAGCTGAAGAAGAAAAAGTAAAAATGCAAAAGTTATTTGCTAAACTAAGCAAATAAAATTTTCAACTTTATCATATTATGAGCCTTCACAAATTGTGAAGGCTTTTTTATTTTTTATGACTTAGGTTCTCGATGTCACCATAATCTATTATGGTCTTAATCTTTTTAATAAAACTTTAAAACATTACAGTGTTAAGGAATTGTATTTTTACACGTCTATTGAAAAAAGAAAAATACACCAAACATGAAAAAGTTACTTTACGTTTTTACCTTAAGTCTATTATTTAGCTGTCATAATCAAGCACAAAACAATCCAGAACAGCAAAAAGTCATCAATGCAGAACCTGTTGAAGTACCATTAGAAAACGGAAAAGCAAAAGCTTATTTTGCGAGCGGATGCTTTTGGTGCGTAGAAGCCATTTACGAAAGCGTAAATGGTGTTGATGAAGTGATTAGCGGATTTTCTGGCGGACATACAGATGACATTACTTATGAGAAAAGCCACTCAGGAAGAACAGGTCACTCAGAAACCGTTGAAGTTATATACGACCCAGAAGTTGTAAGTTTTGCGACATTGGTTGATGTTTATTTTGGATCACAGAATCCGACGCAAGTTAATGGACAAGGACCAGATAAAGGCTCTCAATATCGTTCAATTATTTTTTACCAAAATGATGAACAAAAGAAAATCATAGAAGAGAAGAAAACGGCTTTAGCTAAAGAATTAGACGCTACTATTGCAGCAGAAATATACCCGTTTCAAAAATTTTATCCAGTACCAGCATACCATCAAGATTTTGAAAAGCGTAATCCAAATCATAGCTATGTTAGAGCTGTTTCTATCCCAAGATTAAATAGATTTAAAGCAAAATTTCCTCATTTGCTAAAAGAGGAAGCCAAAGAAAAACATTAAACGTCAGATCGAGTGATTCAAACTACCTTTTAGGAAGTTTGAATTGTATCGAGCACTATATTTTCGTCGCCATTATCTCAAACAACATCGGGAACAGTTGATTTTTCATGGCGTACATGCCATTGTCTTGTTTTATTAAATCAGGAAATACATCATACGGACTTTCATCATATTCATTGAGATAATCAATTTCTAATCCAGCTTCAATAAGTGCATTTACAACTTCACTTAAACCGTGATTCCAACCATATTCTTTGCTTACAATCTTAGAACTTTGGTCAGCATAAGTACCTTCATATTCCTCATAAATAACCTCATCTTGCATATAACCATATTTCATCACTGGTTTCCCTTCTAAATAATCAAACATCCAAAGAATAGGATGAAACTCTACGATATAAAATGTTCCACCAACTTTAAGTCTTTCGGCAATCATTTTTGCCCATGGTTTTAAATCTGGCAACCAACCTATAACACCATAACTTGTATAAACGATATCAAAAGTTTCTTTCACAAATTCTGACGTATCTAGAACATTACAGCACACGAACTGAGCATCTAGATTAAGCTCATTATTAAGTTGAGAGGCAAGTTTAATGGCTTCATCGCTTATATCTATACCAACACATCTTGCTCCTGCTCTACTCCAACTTAAAGTGTCTTGCCCAAAGTGACATTGCAAATGCAATAAAGACTTTCCTTTAACATCTCCAAGTGCTTTTATTTCATAAGGCATTAATGACGATTTACCAGACTTAAAACCTTCAATATCATACATTTCGCTTTTAGCATGTATAGCTACTTTCTTATTCCAGGTGTCCTTGTTAACGTTAAAGTATTTGGAATTAGTTGTCATGACTATTTAATTTTGCATGTAATTTAAAACATCTTTCTTACATGAAAACATTCATTTTTAGTCTTTCATTATTTCTAATATTAACAAGTTGTAATACAGCAGAAAAGAAAAGCACAAAAGAAGAAACTATAGCACCTTTAACAGTAGCTGAAAAAATCGCAAATGCTCATGGTTTTGAAAACTGGAAAAATGTTAAACGCATAGATTTCACTTTCAATGTTGAAGTTAATAATCAAAAAGGAAAAGGCAGACACTGGACATGGCATCCAAAAACAAATGATGTTACAATGATTTCAAATGATACCATTACATATAACAGAAGAAAGATAGATAATACAGCAATGGGTGCTGATAGAGGTTTTGTTAACGACAAATTTTGGCTACTCATTCCGTTTCAGTTGGTTTGGGATTCATCTGCTACAATAACCGAACCTAAAAAGGCAGAATCACCTATTCACAAAGAAACATTAGACATGATTACGATTACATATTCAAATAAAGGCGGATATACGCCTGGTGATGCCTACGATATTTACTATGATCAGAATTATATGATTAAGGAATGGTCATTTAGACAAGGAAATTCTGCTGAACCTTCGTTAAGTAACACCTTTGAGAATTATCAAGATTTTAACGGAATTAAAATTGCTTTAGACCATAAAAAAGATAACGGTAATTGGAATTTATTTTTCTCTGATGTAGAAGTCACCTTAAAGTAAGCGTGAATAAATTTTTGGCATTACTTTTGTGATCAATAATGTAAGTTTCACGATGCGGTCTCGACCAAAAACGTATAGCTTACATTTTCCGCCTTATGGCGTCTATATATATCCTAAAGCGCTTTGTCCTCAAGGCGCTTTTTTCATGTACATATCCAAAATTTCAACGCACTATTACCTCTAAAAAGAAGCTTTAATTCTATCCATTAAATCCTTATTTTTGTTACAAATCGAAAATCATCAAACTTGTCCAACTATAAAACAGGTTTCGATTTTGCTAAACAGCAAGACGAAATAGACAAACTAAAATCTTTTAGAGAGCAATTCCATATGCCTATAGACAAAAATGGAAATGAGCTTATTTACATGACAGGGAATTCTCTAGGATTACAACCTAAGTCTACCAAAGATTATATTAATCAGGAATTAAATGATTGGGCAAATTTAGGTGTCGAAGGTCATACAGAAGGTAAAAATCCATGGTTACATTACCATGAATATCTTACTGAGACAATGGCAGATATTGTAGGTGCAAAACCACTAGAAGTGGTTGTAATGAATTCGCTTACTGCTAACCTACATTTTATGATGGTATCGTTCTACAAGCCAACAGAAAAACGCTATAAAATAGTAATTGAAAGTGATGCTTTTCCGAGCGATAAGTATGCGGTTGAATCTCAATTAAGACATCATGGTTTTGATGATAAAGAAGGCTTAATTCTATGGAAACCGCGAGAAAATGAAGAGTTATTGCGTTATGAAGACTTAGAGGAAATTCTTAAAACCCAAGGCGATGAAATAGCACTGATTATGATTGGTGGTGTTAACTATTACACTGGGCAATTTTTTGACTTAAAACGTATTACAGAACTTGGTCATTCTTACGGCTGCAAAGTTGGTTTTGATTGTGCTCATGGTGCCGGTAATGTGAAATTAGATTTGCATAACTCAGGTGCTGATTTTGCTGTTTGGTGTACCTATAAATATTTAAACTCAGGTCCTGGAAGTTTATCAGGAGCCTTTGTACATCAAAGACATGCTCACGATAAAACTTTAAATAGATTTACTGGTTGGTGGTCTCATAACAAAGAAACACGTTTTAAAATGCGTGACGAATTTGACCAACTTCCTGGCGCCGAAGGTTGGCAATTAAGTAATCCACCTATTTTATCTATGGCAGCAATAAAAGCATCGTTAGATGTTTTTAAGGCAGCTAATTTTGAAGAACTATGTAAAAAATCGAAGCAATTAACTGGTTATTTTGAATTTCTTTTGAATCAATTAGGTGATGATTCAATAAGAATAATTACACCTTCAAATCCAGACGAAAGAGGTTGTCAATTATCTATACAAGTTAAAAACGCTGATAAAAGTTTGCATCACAAACTTACAGAAGCAGGAATTATTACAGATTGGAGAGAACCAGACGTTATAAGATGTGCGCCTGTACCATTGTATAATTCTTATAAAGATGTATTTGGGTTTGTAGAGCGATTGAAAACTATATTAAACTAAGCTGTCATTCCTGTGAAAACAGGAATCTCAGAATTTAAAAAAGATTCCTGCCTTCGCAGGAATGATAAACAAATGAACAAAAAAGACAACATAATTATTATTGGTGCAGGACTCTGCGGAAGCCTTCTAGCACTGAGACTGGCGCAACGTGGCTTTAATGTTAATGTTTATGAAGGCAGACCAGATTTAAGAACTACAGATATCTCTGCTGGTAGGTCAATCAATCTAGCATTATCCGATAGAGGATTTAGAGCGCTTAGACTTGCAGGAGTTGAAGAAAAGGCAAGAGAAATATGTATTCCTATGGTTGGTCGACTAATGCACGATATTGAAGGCAATACATTTACTTCTAATTATTCTGGCCGTAACGGTGAATATATTAACTCTATTTCACGTGGAGACCTCAACGGTATGTTACTTACTGAAGCTGATAAGTTTGATAATCTCACAATTCATTTTAATACAAGATGCACAAGTGTTGATTTAGATACAAATACAATCACATTTAAAAGAACAACTACAGATGAAAGCTTTGATGTAACTGCAGATGTAATTTTTGGTGCAGATGGTGCTGGCTCAGAGTTACGCAAAAGCTATTATTTAGAACGTAAGTTTTTATTTAGTTATTCTCAGAACTTCTTGAGCCATGGATATAAAGAATTAGAAATTCCAGCCACATCAAATGGTGAACATCAGATTAGCCAAGATTATTTACACATTTGGCCGAGAGGAGAATACATGCTTATTGCATTACCAAATCTCGATGGTAGTTTTACAGTCACTTTATTTTTAGGGCTAGAAGAAGGTAAATACAATTTTAAAGACTTAGATTCTGAAGAAAAAATTAAAGCATTTTTCCAAGAACAATTTGCTGATGCGCTGGCATTAATTCCAAATATTGCTGAGGAATTTGCCAACAATCCAACAGGTCCTTTAGGTACAATTAAGTGTTCTCCATGGTATTATAAAGGTCAGACATTGATTTTAGGTGATGCTGCTCATGCAGTTGTACCATTCTATGGACAAGGTATGAATGCTTCTTTTGAAGACGTTGCTGTTTTAGATAGTATTATTCAAAAACATGAAGGAGATTGGGAAACCATTTTTAAAACCTATCAAAAAGAAAGAAAGACAGATGCAGATGCGATAGGTATACTTGCCGAAGAGAACTATTATGAAATGCGAGACCATGTTGCAAACCCAATTTTTCAACAAAAACGAAAAATAGAAATGGCTTTAGAATCACAATTCCCTGAAGACTATTTCTCAAAATACTCAATGGTAACGTTCAATGAACATATTGGTTACCATGAAGCTATGACACGTGGAAGAGCACAAGACAAAGCTATCTTGAATATGTTGCATGATGGTATCATTTCAGTAGAAGATGATATAAAAGACATTTTTGATAAAGTAAAAACAGAAACAGAAGCAATTCTTCAAGACGATAGAGTTGCCGGATTATAGTAGTTAATACTACAAATTAAAAATATAGTTCCGACAAAGTCGGAATCATCAAAATTCAGAAATAATGAACGAAGGAATGTAGATGCGAAGCGTAGCTTCAAGCACGAAATTCCGAAAGAGAATGTTGCATTAGCAATTTCCTAATTTTGACTGTGATTTTTGGTTCGTTTGCATCAAGGCAAATGAAGGTATACAAAACAATAAATTATTATGAGTAACACAAAAGATAAGATTTCCGCAGGAACTTCGGTAACACCAAGAGGAGCATATCCGCATGTAAAACAAGTTGGAGATTTCATATTTGTTTCCGGTACAAGTTCTCGTAGACCAGACAATAGTATTACAGGAGTAGACATCATTGATGAAATGGGCACCAAACATCTAAATATTGAAACCCAAACCAGAGAAGTCTTAAAAAATATTGACAAAAACCTTCAAACGGTTGGCGCTTCACTTAAAGATGTAGTAGATGTAACGTCGTTTTTAGTAAATATGAATGACTTTGCTGGTTACAATAAAGCATATGCTGAATTCTTTGATAAAGAAACCGGACCAACCAGAACTACAGTTGCTGTACATCAGTTACCGCACCCAGACTTGGTTGTAGAGATTAAAGTAATGGCTTATAAGCCAATAGCCAATAGCCAATAGCCAATAGCCAATATGCTAAACATTCAAAACTACATAAACGGAACATTTCAAGACCCAATAAAAGACAATTGGATTGACAATTACAATCCATCAAATGGTGAAGTTTATGGGCAAATTCCTAATTCTCATATAGAAGACGTAGAACAAGCATATCAAGGTGCCAAATCAGCTTTTAAGCTCTGGTCAAAAACTACATTAGAAGAGCGCAGTCGTATCCTCATTAAAATATCAGAATTATTAGAAGAGAATCTTCAGCGTTTTGCAGAAGCAGAAAGCAAAGACAATGGCAAACCCGTATCATTAGCAAAAAGTATTGATATACCAAGAGCTGCGAGTAATTTTAGATTCTTCGGAAATGCCATTACCCAATTTGCTAGTGAAAGCCACGAGAGTGTTGGTCAAAGTGCAATAAACTACACTTTACGTCAGCCTATTGGAGTTGTAGGTTGCATCAGCCCATGGAATTTACCTTTATATCTATTCACTTGGAAAATCGCACCTGCTTTAGCAGCCGGAAACTGTGTTGTCGCAAAACCAAGCGAAGTGACACCTATGACTGCATTCTTGCTAGGCGAAATTTGTAACGAAGCTGGTTTGCCAAAAGGTGTTTTAAATATTGTTCATGGCCTTGGAACATCAACTGGTCAAGCTATTGTTGAACATCCAGATATCAAAGCTATTTCTTTTACAGGAGGCACAGCAACAGGTGCTCATATTGCAAAAGTTGCTGCACCAATGTTTAAAAAATTGTCTTTAGAACTTGGCGGAAAAAATCCTAATATCATTTTTGCCGATTGCGATTATGACGATATGCTTAACACAACAGTACGCTCATCATTTGCTAATCAAGGTCAAATTTGTTTGTGTGGAAGTCGAATTTTTGTAGAGAAATCAATTTATGATAAATTCAAAACTGACTTTGTCAATAAAATTAAAGCGCTTAATGTTGGTCATCCTTCTAACGCAGACACAAATATTGGTGCTTTGGTCTCAAAACCGCATTTAGAAAAGGTAAAAGCATACATTAATATCGCTCAAGGAGAAAACGGAACTATACTTTGTGGTGGAAATGAAGTTACAGTTCATGGTTATGAAAATGGGTACTATTTAGAACCAACAGTTATTGAAGTTCCAACGGATGAATGCCGCGTAAATCAAGAAGAAATATTTGGACCTGTTGTAACCATTATGCCTTTTGAAAGTGAAGAAGACGTTCTTAAAATGGCCAACAAAGTAAAATATGGATTATCAGCAACATTATGGACAAACAATTTAAATCGCACCATGAGAATGAGCAACCAATTACAAGCAGGAATTGTTTGGGTTAATACTTGGATGATGCGCGATTTAAGAACACCTTTTGGAGGTGTAAAAGCTTCTGGTGTTGGACGCGAAGGTGGTTTTGAAGCATTACGTTTTTTCACCGAACCTAAGAATGTTTGCATAAAGTATTGACAGTTAACTGACATGCTGAATTTATTTTAACATCTCAAATAAGTATTAATAACTAAAAAGATCCTGAAACAAGTTCAGGATGATAATATATATGAATCTAGACTTAAATAACAAATACGCAATAGTTTGTGGAAGCTCAGCAGGCATAGGAAAAGCTACAGCGCTCTCACTCGCAGCCGAAGGCGCAATAGTAACTTTAGTTGCAAGAAATGAAGAGAAACTCAAAGCAGTTCTTTCAGAGTTACCTCAACACAGAAATCACGATTACATCGTTGCTGATTTTTCAAATCCTTCGGAATTAAAAGAAAAAGTAGAAAGCTACATAGAAAAAAATCACGGATTTCATGTATTAGTTAACAATACAGGTGGACCAGCAGGTGGACCAGTGTTTTCCGCTAAGGTTGAAGAATTCGAAAATGCTTTTACACAGCATTTAAAATGTAATCATGTTCTAGCACAGGCAACTGTTCCATTTATGAAATCTGAAGGTTATGGTCGTATCATTAATGTAATTTCAACGTCTGTAAAACAACCTTTAGATGGTTTAGGTGTTAGTAATACAATTAGAGGTGCTGTGGCAAATTGGAGTAAAACTTTAGCTAATGAACTTGGGCAATTTGGTATTACAGTCAATAACGTACTTCCTGGTGCTACAGGTACTGAACGTCTTACTGAAATCATTAAAAACAAATCTGCAAAAACTGGTAAAACTGAAGAAGAATCTGCAGATGCAATGAGAAATGCTGTACCTGCAAAACGTTTTGCTCAACCAGAAGAACTCGCTTACGCCATTACATTTCTAGCAAGTGATTGCGCAAGTTATATAAACGGAATTAATCTTCCAGTTGATGGAGGAAGAACAAAAAGTTTGTAAATTTATAAAGAGAATAATAGAAGTCATTACGAGAAACGAAGTGACGCGGTAATCTCTTCTTTTTAAAAGATTGCCACAGCAAATAAATTTGCTTCGCAATGACATAAAACTAATAATTATGAGCAAAGTATATCCGCCAATTAATTTCAAAGCTTGGATTGAAGAAAACAGACATCTTCTGAAACCGCCAGTTGGAAATAAAGTCGTCTGGAAAGATGGTGATTTTATAGTGATGGTTGTTGGAGGACCAAATGATCGTAAAGACTATCACTATAATGAAACACCTGAATTTTTCTATCAAGTTGAAGGTGATATTGTATTAAAAATTATTGAAGATGGTCTACCAAAAGACATTCATATTAAAGAAGGTGAAATCTTTTTGTTGCCTCCAAAAATTCCACATTCACCACAAAGAGGAGCAAACACAGTTGGATTAGTGATAGAGTACCCGAGAGATGAAGGTGTAAAAGACAAATTACAATGGTATTCTGACGAAGATGCTAGTCTATTATATGAAGAGGAATTTACCTTAGAGAATATTGAAACCGATATGCCAGCTATTTTTGACAGATATGAAAAACGTATCGCGAAGAGCAAAACACCAAATTAATCAGAGCAATTACTAAATGCGTAATCAACTAGACTCATAAGAGTTACTGTAAAACAGTTTCCTACCAAAGCAGGAAGAACGTACATGGAAAAACAACGCAAACTAAGAATAAACGGTCACTCTCACCTTCTTCCCTATCCTGAAGAAATACCGGATTTTATGAGGGATAAAGGAATTTTCTGGGTAGACAAAGACAGAAAATTTATGCTTCAAAAAGATTGGAGTAGACCTGTAACAGACTCAAGTTTTTTCTTAAATGAAAAATTAGCTTGGATGGAACATTTTAACATTGACCATGCAGTTGTTTTAAATTTATCTCAGTTATATGGTAACGGATTGCGTTTGGAAGAAATGAAACAAGCTTTACGCTTCCAAAACGATTTCAATGCGCGGATACAAAACGAAAACCCTAGTAAATTCACCTGTGGATTTGTAGTACATCCTGGTTTTGTTAGAGGTGCATGCTGGGAAATAGAACGTTGTGTTGAGGAACTTGGATTACAGCTGCTCTGCTTACCAACACATTACATGGATACAATAGGTACCTGGCGCTGTATTTTTGATGAAGAAAATGAACCAATCTTTGAACTTGCTGACAAGTATAATCTTGCTGTAGAAGTTCATCCTTATGACGGTGAAAAATTTATTAAGTTAGAAAACACCTCTTGGCGTTTCCATTTAATATGGATGCTCGCTCAATGTGCTGATGCATATCACTTCTTAACCCTCAATGGCTATTACGAAAAATATAAAAATATGCGTGTATGCTTTGCGCATGGCGGCCAATTAGCTCAAATAAATCTAGGCAGACGTATCCAAGGCTTTGACGGACGACCTGACTTGTTTGAAGACATGGAACATCCAAGAAAAGCTGTTGGACATAAAAATATCTTTTTTGACACCTTAGTACATGACACTGGTGGTTTAGAATTACTCATAAAAAATCAAGGATCTAAACAAGTTTTAATGGGCTTAGATGATCCGTATCCTCTAGGTGAAATGGAAAGTGAAAAACAAAGCTCTTACCCAGGTAAAATACTAGATCTTGCTATAGATCGAAAGATAATCACAGAACAAGAAAAGGACGAAATGTGGGAAGATAATGTGATACAATGGTTATGTGGTGATAATCAAGAAGCCAAAGACAAACTAGTAAGTAGAATTCTTTCATAGATTTTCTCACTAAAAATTTATTTCTATATTTAGAAACTAAATCATCAACTATAAAAATTATGAAGAAATTAGAAGGTTACATGATCTTTTTCGGTCTTTTTGCTATTGTGTTAAACTTTATAGACAGAGTCCCAACCATTTTGATTTGGATCTATGAATGGGGTGAAGGCGTTGCTTGGGCGATCAAATTAGGACTTATTGTTGTAGGAGCAATTTTGTTTTTTACCGGAAAAAGTCCAGAACCAGAACCTATCCCTGAAGCAGAAGCACCTGCCGAAGAACCGGCTGGTGAATAAAAACCCAAAGCACAGTAAATTCTAATATGTTTTTTCTTCCTGAAAAATTAGATAGTTATGTTGTTGCACATTCAGAGCAAGAACCAGAATTGTTACAACAATTAACTAGAGAAACCTATCAAAAGGTTTTGCAACCCATTATGCTTAGTGGACCGTATCAAGGTAGAGTTCTAAGTATGATTTCAAAATTGGTAAGACCAAAAACCATATTAGAATTAGGAACATTTACAGGTTATGCAACCCTTTGCCTTGCAGAGGGTTTGCAAACCAATGGCGAAATACACACCATAGACATTAATGAAGAATTAGAAGACTTTCAACGCTTGTATTTTGACAAGTCTGGGTTTGGTGATAATATCACTCAACATATTGGGAATGCTATTGATATTATTCCAACCATCAATAAAACATACGACTTGGTGTTTATAGATGCAGATAAACCAAACTACTGCAACTACTTTCAACTTATTGTTGATAGACTTAATCCTGGTGGTATTATATTATCTGACAACGTCTTATGGCATGGTAAAGTCGTTGAACCTTTACAAAACAAGGATAATTCAACAAAGGCTATCTTAGAGTACAATAGGCTATTAAAGGAAGATCCACGTGTCGAAACTGTTGTATTGCCAATAAGAGATGGTCTAACTATAAGTCGTAAAATTTAACGATACTCGAGGTATTTATCTTTGACTTTTCCATATTTAATCATAAACACATCTTTGATATAATGCTGATAAATCTTCCAAGGTAATTTATTTCCTTGCTTAGGCAGTTGATCTTTTGCTCTTAAAATATATCCGGCATCAAAATCTAATAAGCGTTCTGTCTTAAAAATATCAGTATCAAATCTTGGTGTACACGCTTTGTAATTATTTTTTTTCATATGATTTAGTAACCTTGTTGTAAACTGAGCTACTAAATCTACCTTTAAGGTCCATGAGGCGTTTGTATAACCAACAGCAAACACCAAATTAGGCACTTCACTAGCCATACAACCTCTATAGGTATGTATTTGAGAAGTATCAATAAGTTTCCCATCAACCGTACCTTTAATACCTCCAAAAACTTTAATATTTAAACCTGTAGCAGTTACAATGATATCTGCATTTAATTCTTTACCAGAATCTAATAGAATTCCAGATTTTGTGAAGGATTTTATTGTATCGGTTACCATGACACCTTTACCACTTTTAATGGTCTTAAACATGTCGGCATCAGGCACCAAACATAAACGCTGATCCCATGGATTATTTTTAGGATTAAAGTGTTTATCTTCATATTTATCCTCTAAGATTTTAGCTATATTTTTCTTGAAGAATTTACGCATGGTATTTGGCCATTTTCTGCAAGCTTTATATAACCAAATACTCGTCATAATATTTTTCCATCTCGCTGCATTATGAGCCATTTTAGATGGCATTATCTTCTTAAAAAAGTTTGCAATTTTATCATTTTTAGGGAATGCTAAAATATAAGTTGGAGACCTTTGGAGCAGTGTAACTTTCTTTGCTTTTTTTGCCAATTCTGGCATAAGAGTAACTGCTGTTGCACCACTACCAATAATAATGATCTCTTTATTGCTATAGTCTAAGGTTGTATCCCATTTTTGAGGATGAATTATTGGACCCTCAAAATCATCTTGGTTAGGAAAAACTGGTTGATATCCTTTTTCATAGTCATAATAGCCAGTACCCATGTATATGAAATTACATTTAATAGTTTTTACCTCACCTTGTTCTACTTTTAATGTCCAACAAGCTTCCTGACTTGACCAATCTGCAGCAAGAACTTTAGTGTTAAATTGAATATGTTTCCTGATGTCGAATTTATCGACCGTATCATTGAGATATTCTAGAATAGAACCTGCATCTGAAATCGCTTGATCATTTGTCCAAGGACTAAAAGGAAAACCAAACGTATACATATCAGAATCCGAGCGTATTCCAGGATATTTAAACAAATCCCAAGTTCCTCCAAGATTTTCTCTTCCTTCTAAAATCGTAAAGGAATGTGACGGACAATTCGTCTGAATACGATAGGCCGCATCAATGCCTGAAATTCCAGCACCGATAACGACAACGTCATACTTATTCATAAGGAATTAAAGCGGTTAAAATTCCCTTCAAAATATAAAAAAAACGCGGAAGTACAGCTATTACATCTTACGCTTAATAGAGCCTGTAAAATCACCGAGATCATCCTTTACTTTATTGATCTCTTCTTGAATCTCTTTTGCTGCATCGGTGTCTATGATATTATTCTCCTTAGCACTTTTGGTAACTTCATGCTTAATATCATTTGTAGCGTCCTTAAGTGTACGCATTCCTTTGCCTAATCCTCTCGCTATTTCAGGTAATTTATCTGCTCCAAATACCAATACTACAATGAAGAGTATAAAGATAATCTCAGTGCTTCCAATAAATAGCAATGTTGGTTGATGCATCATGCTGCAAATATAGTTAGTTTTTAATTTTTCGTTGAAATATCAGTTATAATATTATAATAAAAAAGCCGGCATAACAGCCGGCTTTAAATCCAAGGATAATAGATTTATCCTTTAATTTTTTTATTCTTGAATTTTTCAAAATCGCTTTCCTTAACTTCTTTAGGCCAAGCGTTATTAGACGTATCAACATCTGCAGTTTCTAAATCTGGATCTACAGTGATTGAAATAATTTCTTTATCACTAGCTATTGCTCTTGTTACTTCCTTGTCATTCAGCCTCCAAATCTGAGCTGGAAAAGTTACTTTTTCCTTAGTACCATCGGCATACTCATATTCTACAATTAAAGGCATAACTAAACCACCAGGTTTATTGTAAGTCACTTGATAAAAATACTTAGGTGATGCTTTTAAGTTCTTTCTTTCTTCAGGTGTGAAGTTATCCATCAGGTATTCTTTTACTGTAGACACTTCTTCAATTGCAGTTTTTGATTTCATTGCTTCATCATAACCTTCTTCTCCTTCAGGAATAAAATATACTAACGCATCAGGATCTAAATTATAACGTTCTGCTATTTTCTTACCATTTTCATTAGGAACATCTGTTACAACGAACTTTTTTACTTCTTTAACACCTATATCTGTGTAGTCTGTTGTATAGAACCAACCTCTCCAAAACCAATCTAAATCAAAAGCAGAAGCATCTTCCATTGTACGGAAAAAGTCCTCAGGTGTTGGGTGTTTAAACATCCAACGATTCGCATATTCTTTAAATGCATAATCAAACAACTCTCGTCCCATTATGGTTTCTCTTAAGATATTTAAACCTGTTGCAGGTTTACCATAAGCATTATTGCCAAATTGATAGGTATTTAATCCTTTACTCATAATTGGTGCAATATAATCTTGGTCACCTCCCATGTATCTTACAATTTTTCTTGCTGGCCCACGTCTAGACGGATACGTCTCATCATTTGGAGATAAAGCATCTGGGTACCATTTACCAAAATCTTGCTCCGCTATATACTGTAAAAATGTATCTAAACCTTCATCCATCCATGTCCACTGACGTTCATCACTGTTAACGATCATTGGAAAGAAGTTATGACCAACTTCGTGTATGATAACACTCATCATACCGTATTTTGTTCTGTCAGAATAGTTCCCATCCTTATCAGGTCTACCATAATTCCAGCAAATCATAGGATATTCCATTCCTTGGCTTTTAGCATGTACGGAAATTGCTTTGTGATAAGGGTAATCAAATGTCATACGAGAATAAGACTTTAATGTACTTGCAACAGCCTTAGTTGACCATTCTTCCCATAAAGGATTTCCTTCTTTTGGATATAAAGACACCGCCATTACATCTCTTTCTCCAAGCTTTACAGCCATCATATCCCAGATAAATTTTCTTGAAGATGTAAAACCAAAGTCTCTAACCATTTTAGCAGATAACCTCCAAGTTTTTGTCTTTTTACTTCTTGATTTTTCAGCTTTTTCTGCTTCTTCTTGTGTTACTATGACTACTGGCTCATCGTAAGACTTTAAGGCCTTTTTGTAGCGCTTCATCATCTGCTTTGAGAACACTTCTTCTCTATTTGTTAAAACACCAGTACCATCTAAGATGTGATCTGCAGGTACTGTAATATTAACATCAAAATTTCCGAATGGAAGGGCAAACTCGTCTCTTCCCCAGAATTGAGAATTTTGCCAACCTTCAACATCGTTATATACAGCCATACGTGGGTAGAACTGCGCTATAACATATGCTCTATTGTCGTCTTCAGGAAAATATTCATATCCCGATCTTCCACCTTGATTAACGTGATCATTAATATTATACCACCATTTAATTTGAAAAGAAAACTGATCACCAGTTTTCATAGCTTCAGGCAATTCTATTCGCATCATTGTGCGATTTACCATGAATTTTAAATCTTTACCATTACCATCCTTTACATGTTCTATATTAAAACCACCATCAAAACGTGGTTTTAAATATGTATTTGTTACTGTTGAAGGAAATGCAGCAGGTCCAACACCCGAGCCATTTATTAATGGTGACTTAGAATCTTTGGCACGTACATTCTGATCTAGCTGTACCCACAGATATGTTAAAACATCTGGTGAATTATTGGTATATGTGATTGTTTCATCACCATAAAGCCTTGCCTTTTCATCATCAAGCACGATATCCATTTTATAATCTGCTTGTTGCTGATAATATGCCGGACCTGGAGCCCCAGAACCCGTTCTAAACATATTTGGCGTCGCAAATTCGTCGTATAACTGCTTGAATTTGTTTTCATTGGTATGACCTGGTTTACGTTCTTCCTTCGTATCTTCTTGAGCGTAAGCACCCAAAGAAACCAGCATCAATACGAATAAAAAATTCTTTAAAATTTTCATAATTGAATTTGTGTTAAAAAAAATGATGTCGAAAATAGAAAAATTACTGTTCTAAAAAAGTGTTTTTAATCAAAGTTTAACACGCAGTTATCTTTTCCAGGTAATAAAATGAAGCTCTTATTTTTTCCTTTAAGCTTAAATCTAACAATATTTTGTTGCTCTGGAATTACATCAAACAGAATCTTATTAGTGATGTCTAATGATTTTATATCGCTAATACCCGCAATTTCTAAATAACAATACGCGATATCATCAATATACTCTTTCCCTATGTAATTAAACTGTTTTTCGTTTCCGTTTACATTGACTATTAACTTTTTAGACAAATACCTTTGAACATAGTCATCGACCATCATAGGCTCATCGTTACCTTCTAAAGTCACAGTTTCATCATATCGAGTTCTTATTAACTCTTCCAAATCATCGATAAATATTTGACTAATAATTTGAAGCGATTTTTCCTTTTCAGAATATTCAACTACAGTAACACTGACAAAATAGTCATGTAAACCTGCAGAGGCCACAAGAATTGGAAAAATTACTAATGATACTAGAAATAAACGGAATCTCATTTTTAGTTTTTTAATGGTTAGTTCCAAAAAGTATTCCAAAATTAATCTTTTTCAACAGACTTCCTATTTTCTCTATATGCTACTAACTTTTGCTGGAGAAATTCTAACAACTCTATTTGATTATTTGTAGTACAAAGTGCTAGAAATTTAGAATCCTCTTGGCAGAACATAAAATATTCATTGCGAAGATTTAATGCCAACGAATCTTTTTCAAAAAGAATTGACTCATAATTCTCTCTTAGATTAGTGATACACTCATCCTTTTTATCAAGGTTAACAACTGCTCTAAGTTTCTTTGTTCTACCACTAATTCTATTTAACAGCTTGTGAAGATTAACCCCACCACCAAACCCTATAAAACCCCAAGAACCTGCATCTGCATCATGTAGCTTTCTTTCATTTTGAGTAAGCGGTAAATTGGTGTTACCTGGTATGCCGAGATCATAAAAATTCACTTCGGTTTCTGCATCAGAATTTTGTAAGTCAGATTCTAAACTCCCTGTTAAAAATAGCCCTACCATCACAGTATCTAAAGCTGTAATGCGCTCTTCGAGATAGATTGATAGCACTCCTAAGTCTTCTTGTTGCTTGGTAATTACAACCTCTTTATTTTGATACTTTAAACCAGAAACAACAAGTGTATCATAAGACTTTGCAATAATGGTAAAACTTCCATCAATATCCGAAATGGCATATTTTGAAGCGGTGGCATTAAGTATATGAATGCCCTCTACTTCATCTTTTGCTATGAGTTTTCCTTTAAGCTCTTTTCTTTGAGCTTCTGCAGATAAAACAAAAAACGAAATTGAAACAAATAGAAGCCCTTTAATCTTCTTCACTCTTTTTATTTAGGTAAGTTTTACTGAGTTGAGTAATACGCTCTAACAGCTGCATTTCTTTATCCTTGTCTAATAAGGCCTCTTCTACTCCTTCTTTCTCTATATATTCTATAAAGGCTTCAACTTCATTTAGTGGTATATCAAAATTGACATGGATGTAATTGTAACTATATTTATCTAAGGCTTCCTTAAAAGGTGTTTTCTTTATCTTTTCAGTCGCCTCGCTATCATCACTATGATCGATATCCACTACTTGATTCACTATAAAACCTGCTAAGTTCACTACATTAAGCATATTATCTACTCGTCTATTATTGTCATTAAAGGCAATATTCTCATTAACACGAGTATTAAAATCTGCCGAAAAATCAAAATCTTCAAGATGATCTAAGCCATAATAAACATCATCTAAACTCACATTATAAGTTCTTACATTTTGTAGATCTGCATTGATATTTCCTGTAAGCCCAAAAGGCAAAAGAACAACCTCATCTAATTTATTAACTTCTTCAACCAATATTACTGTAAGCTGTTTAGACTTTAATACATCTTCTGTAATAGTTACTTTAAAGTCTTGAAACTGCAATGAACTAAATTCTATAATATCATTTTTAATAACCTCTATTTTAAATTCACCATTTTCATCAGTAACAGTGCCTTTATTTGATGAAGTGTTATATACAGCAACACCTTCTTTTTCATTGTTTGAAACAGAAATACGACCATTAACAGTAATACGATCAACTTCTTGCGCGAAAATGGTTACTGTAAAAAGACAATAAAAAAAGAGTAATGTATGTTTCATACTTAGTTTTTAGTTTTATAAAGTTCGCCTATAATCTTCAATTCTCATAAAATTATCCTAATAAATGTTTGTTAAATTCGTTCAACAAAACAAATTGATAGGCTTTTACTATTTTTAATCACTGAAACAAACATTATAGCTTTGAGATCTTTAATTATAGCAAGTACTTCTACGATACACGGGAGTGATTATTTAGAATATTTATTAGATGAATTATCTATACACTTTAAATCATGTGAAGAGATTTTATTTATTCCATATGCTAGACCCGGAGGAATTACACACAATGAGTATACCGAAAAAGCCTCAGAAGCTTTTAAGAAAATAGGAAAATCACTTAAAGGCATTCATGAATTTGAAGACCCTAAAAAAGCAATCTATGACGCCAAGGGAATTTTTGTTGGAGGTGGCAATACCTTTGTATTAGTCAATCAATTGTACAAAAACGATATCCTAACAGCAATCAAATCGGTTGTAGAAAATGGAACCCCTTATTTGGGAACAAGTGCTGGCAGTAATATTTGTGGACTTACAATGAATACAACTAATGATATGCCAATTGTATATCCGCCGAGTTTTAAGACTATCGGCTTTGTGCCTTTTAATATAAACCCGCATTATTTAGATCCAAACCCTGACAGTACGCATATGGGTGAAACACGAGAAACTAGAATTAAAGAATTCCATGCTTATAATACGCCACCAGTAATTGGATTGAGAGAAGGTAGTTGGATTTCTGTTGAAAACAACAACATATCCTTAAAAGGCATTTATAAGGCAAGAATATTTGAACATAATAAAGACCCATACGAAATATCTACAGAAGCTGATTTAAGTTTTTTAACCTAAAATCACAGTGTTTTAAAAAAATGGTAACCCTTCAAAATAAAACCTTCGTTATAATAAAACTTATGTGACGGATAGTTTTGCACATAAGTATTTAATTCTATTGATTCGCATCCCTTGCTTTTACAATAATTATAAATCCATTCCATAAAAGCTTTTCCTAATCCTTGACCTCTATGCTCAGGTTTTATAAACACATGATCTAATTCAACAGATTTACCTGAGTAATGTCTAGTACAAAACCATAAGCCGCTAACACCTACTATCGCTTCATCCTTTTTAATAACAACACATTCGTAATTCTGATTTTTCATTTCAGCAAAACGACTTCTTAAGATTGGTTTACTAATGTTACCTTCATTAAGTTCATAGACTAAAGGAAGAATCAAATCTAATTGATTATTAGATAATATTTGAAATTGGCAATTCATGTCATAAAAGTAAATAATTACATTCTTTAGCGCATCTTTTCCACTTACAATCTCAAGTCAAATTATTTATTAGAAATGACTTTTCTTCATTTATTGTGTCAAACTTTTGTAACTTAAACACACTAACACATTCAATATGAGAAGAGGAAGGAGAGGAAATTTTAAAACCCGACTATTCATTGGCGCAGCAATAGTGATATTTGCTTTAGTCCGTAATTGGAGTCAAAGGGAAGAAAACCCATATACAGGAAGAGTTCAAGCCATTTCATTATCGCCGGATCAGGAAATTGCTATTGGTCTTCAAAGCGCACCTCAAATGGCTCAACAACATGGCGGATTGCATCCACGTAATGACTATCAAGCCTTAATTGATAATGTTGGCAACAAATTGGTACAAAGCAGTATTGCGAAAAATACTCCATACAAATACGAATTTCATCTTTTAGCAGATGACAGAACAATCAATGCTTTTGCGTTACCTGGCGGACAAATATTTATTACATATGCACTCTTCTCTAAACTTGAAAACGAAGATCAATTAGCAGGAGTCCTAGGTCACGAAATTGGTCATGTACTCGGTAAACATTCTAATGAACGTATCACAGATTCTCAAAAATGGAAGACGATTGTTATGGGAGCTGGAGCCATAGATATGGGACAGGTTGCCCAGCAATATGGTCATGGTCAATTATTACAAAACGGTAGAGATGATGAACTTGAGAGTGATGAGTTAGGTGTACATTTTTTGATAGAAGCCGGTTACAACCCTGAAGAAATGATAGGAGTAATGAAAATTTTAAAAGAGGCTGCTGGTCCAAACCGAATTTCAGAGTTTTAAAGCACACATCCCGATCCTGAAAATCGTATTGAAAAAATTAGAGAAGCTATTCGTAAATACAAAAAAGCGTCTTAATTATTAAGACGCTTTTTAACTAACTAACTCAAATAATTGTCTAAATTCTAGACTATTTCTTTTTAAAACGTTTCAAAAACTGTGCCGCTTCTGTTGCCTTTGTTTTTTCTGCATGAATTAATGCGGTGTAACCTAAATCACATGGTGTATGAATCTCCGAACCTGCAGTAATTAAAACTTTAATTAATTCTACGCGATTGTACTTCGCCGCATAATGAATTGGCAGCATGCCATTAGATTTTTTGTTAATATCGACTCCTTGTCTAATGTAAGTTTTAACCAGTTCAATATCGCCAGTTGCAACTGCTTTGCATAATGGGCTAATTTTTACAACCTTATTCGATACCTCAAAAGTGTTTGATGGCATAATTTCATTAGAAGCATTTACGTTGGGAATTGATAACCCTAATGCTAAGGCGACGATTAATGATGTTTTTTTCATGATGAAAGATTTTAAATTAATTGATTGTTTTTCGATTATGCTTAATAGACGATATTAAACAGTAATTGTTACACCATATAAATTCTAATAACACTTATTTAACATTTTGAAAACAAATCTGTTAAGGTTTTCTAAATTTTAATAGTACAAGGAATACAGCACTTAAAGTAATTGACGAAAATGATAACTCTTTAAATTTTTCAATCTTAGAATTATGTTATCATTTAGTATATACTATATTTGAATATCAAATAATTTAGGACCATGAATAAGAAGGTTATTTTAATGATTTTAGACGGTTGGGGTAAATCTCCAGACCCGAAAGTTTCTGCTATTGACAATGCGCAAACACCATTTATAGATTCATTATATACAAAGTTTCCAAATGCCAGTTTAAGAACTGATGGACTTCATGTTGGTTTACCTGAAGGCCAGATGGGAAATAGTGAAGTAGGTCATATGAATCTTGGTGCTGGTAGAATAGTATATCAAGACTTAGTTAAGATTAACCTTGCTGTAGAAAATAAGACACTTCAAGAGGAACAAGTCTTAATAAATGCCTTTACTTATGCAAAGGAGAATAAAAAAAATGTTCATCTTTTAGGATTAGTTAGTGATGGTGGTGTACATTCTCACATTAATCACCTTTTTGGACTCATTGATGCTGCAAAAGCATTTGGCTTAGAGGATGTGTTTGTTCATGCGTTTACAGACGGTAGAGACGTAGATCCAAAATCTGGATATGGTTTCATTTCTAGTTTAGAAGATCACCTAGAAAAATCAACTGGAAAACTCGCATCTGTTACCGGGAGATACTATGCTATGGATAGAGACAAAAGATGGGAACGTGTTAAACTTGCATATGACGCTGTTGTAAATGGTAAAGGTACAAGCACATCTAATATTCTTAAGTCAATAGAAAAAAGCTACGAAGAAAATATTACTGACGAGTTTATTAAACCTCTTGTAGTAGTAGACAAAGACAATAATCCGATAGGAAACATTGAAGCTGATGATGTTATCATTTTCTTTAACTTTAGAACAGATAGAGGTCGTCAATTAACACAAGCCCTATCTCAAGAAGATTTTCATGAACAAAATATGCATAAACTTAATTTGCATTATGTAACCATGACAAATTATGATGATAGTTTTTCTGGCATAAATGTTATTTTCAATAAAGAAAACCTCACTCAAACGCTAGGTGAAGTATTAGCTAAGAATAACAAAAAGCAAATCAGAATTGCAGAAACTGAAAAATATCCGCATGTTACATTCTTCTTTTCTGGTGGACAAGAGGAACCTTTTGAAGGTGAGACTCGGATCCTAAGAAACTCACCAAAAGTCGCAACATATGACCTAAAACCAGAAATGAGTGCTTATGAATTGCGAGATGCATTGGTCCCAGAATTACAAAAAGAAGACGTTGACTTTGTTTGTCTAAATTTTGCTAATGGTGATATGGTTGGACATACAGGTGTAATGGAAGCAGCTATAAAGGCATGTGAAGCTGTTGACAAATGTGTTGAAGATGTTGTATCTACTGCATTAGAACATAATTATACTACCATTCTTATTGCTGATCATGGCAATTGTGAAACCATGGTTAATCCAGATGGAACACCACATACTGCTCATACTACAAATCCTGTGCCTATTATTTTGATTGATAAGGATTTAAAAGAAATTAATGATGGTATATTGGGAGATATTGCGCCTACAGTAATAAACTTATTAGGAGTAGAACAACCAGAAGCCATGACACGCAGTTCTCTTATTTAAAGATGAATTAACAATTAATTAATTATAGCATAAGTCATAATTAATTAATTTGATTACCTTTAGTATAATTAGCTATTATACTACGTGGGATTTCCCTCTTTAATTCGTTTGTCTGAAAATAGTCTTTCAAAAAGGTATTTTCTTATGCCAGCTATGCTATTTGTTTTTTTCTTAGCATTCAATTGGCTATACCGAGATATTAAAAATAACTCATTCAGTGATTATAGTAGTGAACAATTACTTTTAGCTCAAACGGCTTCACTTGGTGTATCCTCTTTCATTGACAATTATATATCTAATTTAAGTTTTGTAGTTAAAGATGAGGATATAGTTTCTTTCTCTGACAAGGGTAAATTATCAATGCAACAGTTTTATGAGACTCATAAAAACGACCTTAATGCCATAACACGAGTTGACGCCAACGGAACAATTCTGTATACTTATCCTTATGTTAAGTCTGCAATAGGTAGTGATATCTCGCAACAAGAACATGTTAAAAAAATTCATGCGACCAAAAAACCTGTAATCAGTAATATTTTTAAAAGTGTTCAAGGATATTATGCGATAGGTATTCATGTGCCTATATTCAAGCAAGAAGAATTTGTCGGAAGTATGGCCATTCTTATACCTGTTGATAAAATTGGTGAAATTTTTCTAGGTCAAATCAAGCAAAACAAAAGAATTAATGCCTCACTTATAACTGATAATTATACTGTCATATACTGTACAGACAAATCACATATAGGAAAAACTTACCTCGTAACGTCAGAATTTGATGACAAAGCTGTTGAATTATTAAATTTTATTGAAGCCAATAATAGCGGAATAGAACAAGCAGTTGACAATCATTATAATAATATAGAAACAGACGTTGATGATACTTTTGTTGCTTTTGATCCTGTGCCTATTCAATCCTCAAAATGGACGGTTTTAATTACATTTCAAAAGAGCAATGTCTCAGCGTTACTTTTAAAGTATAGAAATAGACTGTTAGTTATTTTTACTCTTTTATTCATTGGTCTTATATTTTATCTAAGATCTTTTACAAAAGCTCAAAATATTTTAAAAGAAGAAGTTAAACGGAAAAGAGCTGAAACACTTCTTAAAGAGAGCAATGATAGATTCAATAGCTTCATGGATAACACACCTATGTATGCTTATATTAAGGATAGTAAACTTAATCATATCTATGAAAACAAGAAAGTCTTAGAATTAAGATCTCAACATAATGCGGATAATCCAGATGGACAGAAGCTCTTTGCAGATGAGGTTTACACTAGACTGCACGCCGCTAATGAACAAATCCTTAAAGGAAAAAAAGACTACATTGAGTTAGAATTTAAAACAAAAATCAATGGTGAAACCTTATGGTTAAGAGACCTAAAATTCAAAATCAATCTTGCTGAAGACAAAATTGGAGTTGCCGGCGCTACTTTCGACGTAACTAGAATTAAAAATTATGAGTCGGAACTGGAAGAGCATAAGTTTAACCTTGAAAAATTAGTTAAGAACAGAACTAAAGATTTAGAATCAGCAAATAAAAAGTTAGAAAATCTAAATCAAGAACTTGTAGACCAAAAAGAAGAATTAGAAACGACTTTAGAATCTCTAAAAGAAGCCCAAACCAGACTGGTTCAATCCGAGAAAATGGCCTCATTAGGTATACTTACTGCTGGTATTTCTCATGAAATCAACAACCCACTACACTACCTGTCTGGTGCACATTTTGGCTTACAAAGTTACCTCGAAAAGTATGGCAGTCAGGATAAAGAAAAAACAGACTTGCTTTTATCAAGTATACAAATAACTATAGATAGAATTTCTTCAATTGTTAAGGGCCTTAATGAATTTAGTAAGGAGTCTACTGATTTTAATGAAGATTGCAATATTCATTCGATTATAGATAATTGTTTAACTGTGATGCACAATGAGCATTTATTCAAAATAGATATTACAAGAGAATATTCAAAGGACATAATATCAATTAATGGTAATAAAAGTAAATTGCACCAAGCTTTTTTTAATGTCCTTCTGAACGCATTACAATCCATTAATGATAAAGGACGTATTACAATTAATACAAGTCTTGAAAAATCTTATGCAATTATAGAAGTAACTGACAATGGTACCGGCATAAGTGAGAGTGATTTACCAAAAGTCACAGATCCTTTTTTTACCACCAAACATCCTGGACAAGGAACAGGCTTGGGTTTATCAATTACTTATTCAATCATAAAAGACCACAAAGGAGACTTAATATTTGAATCTAAAATTGGTATTGGGACGAAAGTAACTATTAAATTACCATTAGGAAATTAATTATGAGTGATAAGCCAAAAATATTATATGTTGATGATGAAAAAATCAACCTAATGCTCTTCAAGTATAACTTTAAAAACAATTATACAGTACTAACCGCATTAAACGGAAAAATAGGACTTGAGGTGCTTGAGTCAAATCCAGATATAATGGTCATAATTTGTGATATGAAAATGCCTGTGATGAACGGTTATGATTTTATTACAAAGGCCAAAACAGTGTACCCTGATAAAAAATTCTTTATGTTATCTGGTTATAATATTACAGATGAGATTGAAAAAGCAGTGGATGAAGGTATTATTCTAAAATATTTCACAAAGCCATTTGATATTCAATCCATGCATGATGCTATTGAAAAAGTAATCGACATTCCTTGATAAACGACTTAAAAGTTAGCATGCACATAGAAATCCATAAACAGTTTACATTATTTTTTATTGTAAGTTTGCCTTCTAAAATAAACCTATGAATTTTTTAGATAAACTTGTTATTGCCGTTGATTTTGACGGTACAATTGTAGAAGATGCTTATCCAAAAATTGGCAAAACGAGAATATTTGCCTTCGAAACGTTAAAACGTCTGCAAGATGATGGACATAGACTTATTTTATGGACGTATAGAAATGGCGTAAAACTTCAAGAAGCTGTAGATTTTTGCAAGGATAATGGTATAGAATTCTACGCTGTAAATTGCAGTTTCCCTGAAGAAAAATTTGATTACAGTAGAAGTCGTAAAATACATGCTGATATTTTTATTGATGATCGTAATATAGGTGGTATTCTTGGATGGGGAGAAATCTACCAAATGATTACAAACGAGATACCGGATATTAAAAAACCTAAAAAAAAATGGTGGCAATTTTAAATACCACCATTACGTCTAGAGTAAGTTAAAATAGGACCTATCTATTTCTTCCCTATGATCAGGATGAGCAATATCAACTAATGCTTTAACACGATCCTTTATTGTTTTCCCAAACAAATTAGCTATTCCATATTCGGTAACTACATAATGCACGTGTGCTCTAGTTGTTACAACCCCTGCACCAGGTTTTAATGCTGGGACTATTCTACTAACACCTTTTCTAGTGGCAGAAGGTAATGCAATAATGGCTCTACCGTCTTCACTTAACGAAGCACCACGAATAAAATCCATCTGACCACCAACTCCAGAGTACATACTAGAACCTATAGAATCGGCACAAACTTGACCCGTTACATCTACTTCAATGGCAGAGTTGATTGCTACCATTCTTGGATTTTGTTTAATATATGCAACGTTATTAGTATAATGAGATGCCCGCATCTCTACAAATGGGTTATCATCCACATAGTCATACAGTCTCTTAGAACCAATTAAAAAGGTTGTTAACGCTCTACCTCTATTAATGGTCTTAAAGTTACCATTAATCACGTCGCTTAATATTAAATCAATAACGCCATCGGAAAACATTTCGGTATGTAAACCAAGATCTTTATGATTTGTTAACCGCGATAATACTGCGTTAGGAATATTACCAATACCCATTTGCAAGGTACTTCTATCCTCGATTAAACTTGCCACATAATCCCCTATTTTACTTTCAATTTCTGATGGTTCAGATGAAAGGAGCTTTGGTAACTCATCATCACATTCAACAAAATAATCTATTTCAGTAATATGAATAATACCAGCACCATGAGTACGAGGCATGTTTTTGTTGACCTGAGCGATGACTGTTTTAGCATTGTCAATAGCCGCTAAAGTAGCTTCAACAGAAACACCTAGAGAACAATATCCATGTCTATCTGGCACAGAAACATGAATTAAAACAATATCTAATTCTATGATATTCTTCTGAAAAAGTGTAGGTAACTCACTTAAAAAAACTGGAGTGTACGAGCCATTTCCAGCTTTTAAAGTGTGCCTTACATTTCTACCAATAAAAAACGAATTGACATGAAAACTCTCTTTGAGTTCCGGATTCGCATAAGGTGCATCACCTTCAACATGCAAATGACAAATCTCAACATTTCTTAATTCTTCATGCCTTGCTGTCATTGCCTCTATTAATTTTTGAGGTGCAGCAGCAGCAGCTTGTATATAAACGCGATCATTTGATTTTATAACCTTTACCGCTTCTTCTGCACTTACTATTTTATACATCATTGTCTAAAATTTATAATACAAACTTACCTCACTTACAGCAAAAAAAAACTGTCATTTATCATAAACCCGAAAAAAATTAATCCTAATAATTAGCTATCTTTGCGCTTCAATAATGATCACATGATTATAGCCAAAACGAAAGAAGAAATTGAATTAATGCGCCAAAGCGCGCTGATCGTATCTAAAACCTTAGGCATGCTGGCCAAAGAGGTTAAAGAAGGTGTTACAACCAATCATTTAGACACCATTGCAGAAGAATTTATTAGAGATCATGGCGCATTACCTGGTTTTAAAGGATTATACGATTGCCCTTCTACGTTATTGTGCAGTGTAAACGAGGCCGTTGTTCATGGTTTGCCGACTAACAAACCTTTAGAAGATGGTGATATTGTATCTATTGATTGTGGTGCATTAATGAATGATTTCTATGGTGATCATGCTTATACTTTTGAAATCGGAAATGTGGATGAGGCTACTAAAAAACTCATTCGAGTGACTAAAGAATCACTATATGTAGGGATAAATCAACTACGTATCGGTAATAGAGTTGGTGATGTTGGTTATGCCATTCAACAATATTGTGAGGCAGAAGGTTATGGTGTGGTTAGAGAATTGGTTGGGCATGGATTAGGCAGAAAAATGCACGAAGATCCTGAGATGCCAAACTATGGAAGACGAGGCAGAGGAAAGAAGTTTATTGAAGGTATGGTGGTAGCCATTGAGCCAATGATAAATATGGGGACACATCGCGTCAAACAATTAAAAGACGGCTGGACCATAGTGACACAAGATGGTAAACCTAGTGTTCATTTTGAACACGATATTGCTATAGTTGATGGTAAACCAGAAATTCTTTCAACCTTTGGATATGTCCATGAAGCTCTTGGCATTGAGAGTAATGAAGAAGACTCGTTCAGACAAAAAGCACTAGTATTATAATGGATTTAAATCTATTTAATGATATTGAATCTAAGGAAATCATTAAAGGTTTTCATGGTCGCTTTGTTCATATGGAAGGTTTTACCTTCGCTTATTGGGAAGTTGATGCTGGATCTGAAATTCCAGTTCACCACCACATACACGAACAGCTGATGCAAGTTCTGGAAGGAGAATTTGAATTTAATGTTAATGGCTATAATAAAGTATATACCAAAGGTATGATTGTTAAAATACCTTCTAATATACCTCATGGTGGAAAAGCGCTGACTGCTTGTAAGTTGACTGATATTTTTTGTCCGGCACGAGAAGAATACAAATAACAACTCATTGAAAGCACTTTTCAAATTTTTCCTCAATCTTATTCCAAGACCTTTATTGATTAGGTTAAGTTATGTAGTTCGTCCAATCTTAGCTTTATTCTTAAAAGGATCAAAATACATTGATCCCATAGACGGAAAAGGGTTTAGAACATTTTTACCTTATGGCTATGTGAAACAGCGTCCTAATATTTTATCACCTTCAACCCTATCACTTGAGCGTCACCGTTTGTTATGGTTATACCTAAAATATGAAACCAACTTCTTTGAAGAACAATTAGAAGTATTGCATTTTGCTCCAGAGCAATGTTTTTTAAAACGGTTTAGAAGCTTAAAAAACATAACACTTACTACCACAGATTTAGAATCACCTATAGCAGATGTAAAAGCAGATATTTGCAACTTACCGTTTGAGGATAACAGTTATGACGTTATTCTCTGTAATCATGTTCTTGAACATATCTCTGATGACACAAAGGCCATGCAAGAATTATATCGCGTTATGAAACCGAATGGATGGGGGATTTTTCAAATTCCTCAAGATTTAAATAGAATAACAACCTTTGAGGATGATACCATAACAGATAAAAATGAGCGCGCTAAAATCTTTGGCCAGTATGATCATGTGAGAATATATGGTCGGGATTATTTTGAAAAACTAAGAAGTATAGGGTTTAAAGTTGAAGAAATAGATTACACTGCCATGCTTTCTGAAACAGATATTGATAAATACAGATTGGCTAAAGGTGAAATTATTCCTTTGGTAAGGAAATAATTAACCCGATATTGATAGAATAAACGCTTTAATTTTATCCTGAGACATTGCTTTTACCTTAGTTTTGTTTTTACTGTAAAAGTTTGAAAAATAAAAGTCAGTCCATTCGACATCATCAGTAACATTAAGCATTATCATAACAAAACTCTCATCATCATATTGAAACACATATAATCCGGTAGAATTGTAAAACACTGCTCTATCTAATTCTTCACTAGCCTCTTTTTGATAGGTATATGTCCCTGGCATACATTGTTTACAAGATGCAATGAGCAATAATTTGGCGTCATTATACTGACCGTATTCAAATATTTTTGCCTGCACACCGCGCTCTGCTTCCATTAAAAAATAGATACCATTAATTTCCTGGCTTGGTGTAGCACTTTGTGCATAAAAAGCAAGAGAGGAAAGACATAAGCTTAAATTTATAATAAGGTTTTTCATAGTTGAGTTTTTTTAAATATTAATAAAGTAAGAATCGCATAAAAAGAAGCAATGGACTCTTCTAGTCTATATTTTTTAATGTACTTCATTGGCACAAAACAATCAGGCCAATAAGACAATGGCTTAATCGTGAGTTAAAATTAATCTTTAATAATTCTTTTGATTATTACCTCATTATTAGAACCAACAATTTTAACAAGGTACATACCAGAATTTAAGCTTGAAACATTAAGATGGGTAGTTGCTTCAGCCGTTAGTACTTTTTTCCCTAATAAGGTATAGATTTCAATAGCTTCATATGTATTATTAGATTCTATATTGAGAAAAGTATGTACAGGATTTGGATAAATATTGATGTCATCAGATATATTAATATCACTTATAGACAAACTGCAATTAACACTATAATTTGCACTTACATCCTTAAACCAATCCGCTGTAGGTGGTGTAAAACTAGCGTCTATTTGTATGCAAGACAAAGAGGGATTTGATGTAAAATCAGCATAAAGAATACCCGCATTGTTTCCATTGGCCATATTTACACTAGATAATGCGCTATTTGAGAATAGATCTACTTCTTCTAATGCTGCATTGTTGCTCAAATCTATTGCTGTGAGTTGTGTATCATTAATGTCGAGAATTTTTAGGTTTGAATTATTGCTTAAATCTATTGGATCAGAAAAATTAGTGTTTCCATAAATAACTAATTGTTCTAATAGCGAATTCTGCGAAAGATTTATACCTGTAAAATTATTACCTCCAATATATAGTTCTTTGAGATTAAGGTTTTGTGATACTGATAATGTTGAAAGATTATTATTGTTAACATTAAGTATAGATAATCCTGTATTTTGTGATATATCTAAAGTACTCAAACTATTATTTGAAGCATAAATGTTTTGTAATACTGTATTTTGAGAGACATCTAAAGTACCGATATTGTTACTTGTAACATTAAGTTCAATTAAGGCAGTGTTTTGAGATATGTCAATGGTGGTTAGGCTATTGCCCAGAAGGTTAACTTCTGTTAAGTTTGAATTTTGAGTAAGATTTAAATTTGAGAGTTGATTTACTCTTAAAGTTAATTCCTCTAACTGAGAGAGACCTGTTAAATCAATAGTTGATAATTGATTATTGTCTAGCTTTAGAATTCTTAAACTTGAATTATTAGCAAATGTTACTGAATTTAAAGAACCAGAGGCAATGTTTACTGTTTCGAGATTAGATAAACCGGAAAAGTCTATACTAGATGCTAGCATAAAATCTGCTTTAAACGCAACTAAACCAGCCAATGCCGAAATGTCAACGCTTGTGAATAGATTGTTTGATATATCTAAATCTACTATACTCGTAAAGGTTTCTAAACCTGTTAAATCGTTAATTGACTGAAGATTTAAATCTAACTTACCAGAGTAAGCGTTGGCCTCTGAACATTGTATTTCACCATCTCCATTAGTATCAATAACACCAATATTTGTACCTGTGATAGTTGTACCATGATTTAACAAGGCTGTTTTCAGGTTTGCATCAGGGATATTTACCGTACATGATGGTGTGTAAGACCAGATAGTGTTGTTATTTCTGTCTGAAACATAAAATGTAACGCCCACTTTCTCTACATCGGTTGTTAAATTGAAGCCTGTAGCGATAGTTTGTGGAGTATCGTTAACAATAGATTTTGATACAGATCTCAACTCACCAAAAAAGCTATCGGTATAATATATCAAATCATTTTCAATTTCTAAACCAAACACCTCGTTACCAAGATTATTTATTGTAGTGACAGAAAAATTAAAATTTGACACATCAACGCGCAATAACTCGCCTGTTCTTTTTAAAATATAGATATCAGTGCCATCAGCCTTTATCCCAGTTATGTCACCATTTCCTAAACCATTTGCAATAAAAAAACTATCTGATGCGTTGTCATAAACCAACAATACTTGCAGACCTGGAACACCATTAAGCACATCTGCCGTAACATAAATTGTTCCGTTAACAATAGTAATGTGATCTGGATTAACACCATCAAAGAAATTATTACCTAAAAACGTCTGGGTAGAGGTGCTTAAATCCCATCTAACAACGAGATCTAAATTATCATCTGGATAGTATAAAACATTATTTTCAATTACGAAACCATCAGAAAAACCAGGACTACTGCTAACAACTGTGTTGTCGGTGTTTTGAGGTAGATTGTCCCAAACTCTAATTTCGACATTTTCTCTTACATAAAGTGAGCCATTACTTTCGTAAAGTGATCTAGGTGCCGTAGACAAATTGTCAAAAACTGTCACCTGTGCAGTAACACAGAAACTGAATAAACATAAAATGTATAGTAGATTTATTTTCATAATGAATTGAGTTTAAAATTGAAACAAAAATGCCTCTGTATTGAGGCATTGAAATGTGTTTCTTTCTGAAAGTGATTTATTTTTTTCTGAATCGTTACTGTTTTATGAAACGTTTTGTGAAACTGCCATTATCAGAGCTTACCTTAATAAAATATGCACCCGATTTTAATTTAGCCACATCAACAGTCTGAGTGTTCTTTACTGAAATCATCTCTTTTCCTAAAACAGAGTAAATCTCAATGCTATTAGGTGCATAATTTGAATCTATATTTAGAATATCATGTACTGGATTTGGGAAAATTTTAGCTTCAATTCTATTAAACTGGTCAATGGATAAATTACAATTAGAATTAAAACTTGCTGTTGCATCAGCCAGCCAAACTCCACTGCTCGAGACAAAAGGTGTAAAGCCATTATCAACTTGAATGCAAGCTAAATTCGGATTAAAAAAGAAATTAGCTAATGAAATATTCGCATTATTACCATTAGCCACATTACAACTAGATAGATTGTTCGAATCTAACCTAATGGTAAACAAATTTGAATTAGTCGATAAATCAATATTAGTGAGTTGATTATTTTGTAAATAAACCTCAAATAGCTGAGGTAGGCTTGAAGTATCTATCGATGTTAATTGATTACCTCCAAGTTCTAATTGTGTTAATAAAGGATTATTAAGACTAATACTACTAAGTTGTCCGTTATTAAATAAAATAGTTTCTAAATTAGGGTTGTTAGTTAAATCTAAAGACGTAATAGGGTTATTTGATAATTGAAGAAATATGAGATTAGGTAAATTAGAAACATCAATACTGGTGAGTTGATTATCGGATAATCTAACTTCAACTAAGCTTGTATTTTGACTTAAATCTACCGATGTAAGCGCATTGCTTGCTGCAGAAAAAGCACCTAAACTCGTAAATGCCTCTATACCTGTTAAATCAGTTATACCAAGACCAATTGCATTAAAACTTCCACTAAAAGATGTTGCCTCACTTATTTGTATTTCTGTATCACCATTTGTATTAATTGAAGAGTTTCCTAATAAATAGGATTTAAAATTTACATCCGGAATGTTGACATTCTGTGCAATTAAAAACATGTTTGTAAGTAAGAAAAAGTTAAAAAGTAATTTTGTTTTCATTGTTGTTAAAATTTATATTTCGAAAACAAAAATGCCTCTGAAACGAGGCATTTTATAAGGTTTCTTTCCGAAAAGAATCTATTTTTTTCTAAACAGAAAAAATCTCAGTTCATCCATTTAAAGCTTTGTAATTATCTTTAGAGGTTATGTCAATGTAAGGACTTTATGTAATTTACTAATTCCTCGTACCGTCCTTTTTCTGTTTCAGATTTCAATACAATATCGGGTATCGTTTTTACTTCCTCATTTGAACTGCCATCTGGGTTTAAACCCATTTCACTGATGTAACGAACCACAATACCACTATTTGGAAGCGTTAGCAATAAAGGGTCTGTGCCTACTCCATCTCCACCTGTAATCTTTCCTACAACCTTACCAAATTTTGTAGCTTTAAAAAAATAAGCTAAGGACTCCGAACTTGAATAAACAACCTCATCGACCAATAGATAGATTTTCCCATTATATTGTTTTGCAGTTTTTTCTGGTGATATTTCTACAAAATCTTTCTTCATAAAGTAGTTATCATGCTTTAATTCTTGCGGTAAGTTAGGAAGCGAAAACTGATCTATTGAAATGGTGTTTTCAAAATAGCTGGGTTTAAACGATTTTAATCTTTTAGAATTTTTAAATCCATAAATGATAGAATAATTGATGGTGTCTTTGATTAAATAAGGAATCATATGATCTGACCAATAGCGAGTATCGCCTCCTGTATTTCCTTGTATATCTATGATTAAATTCTTGTAATTGTGTGCTTTACTAAAACAGCTTTTCAAATTATCCATATCATTTTCTATTAAATCATAACTAAATGATCTCACCTTAATAAAGGCAATAGACAATGAATCATTATATGAATAACTCAAGTTTTCGTCGGATACTAAAGAATGTGATTCATTTGATTCTGCATTAGATGATTCGCTTTTGGCAGATTCTAATAATTGAGTCCAATACTCTACTTGATCAAAAGTTGTCTTCTCTAATTCAGTGACATATGCTTTTAATTGTGGTCGATGTACCAACATATTTTTATAGCCATCATAAAAATACTTGTAGTATGTTGTTGGGAGTAAATCCGTATGACCATTATTTAACTGATTAAGAATATCTTCAAGAACTCTTATAAATTCTTCATCGTTTTTAGTTTGTTTAATCTTATCTAAAAATTCACTTCGTTTAGCCAACCAATCTATTCCATGATTTCTTTTGTTAACCCCAAAGTATGGATAGGTATTTCCCAATTCTGTAAACAAATAATTAAAGTCTGCTATCTTTTCATTTATAGATAATTCTTGGATTTGCGAATAACCAGTTACTTTTATTAAGAGTGTTATTATTATTGATATAATGGTGTTTTTTGATGGTGTCATTATTTAAAGTTTTGTTTAAAATAAAAATGTCTCGATATCGAGACATTTTTGATAATTAATTTCTAAATGTTTTATATTCTACTTTTAAAATCTTTTTAAGATGTTAAGCTTTATTTGATTGTGATGAGATATTCAATAACTCTGAATACTACAAAGAGTCCAAAAGCTATAACTATCTTTATTGGTTTCTTTATTTTGGATTGTTTATTGGTTGTTGATAATACCAATATTTTAATACTCTTTATTAATATGTCTTTGTTGAACCATAATATAAGAACTATTAAAACTTGATATAATATGGCAGCTTTTAGTACACCTGCATGAACGCCAAAGTATATATCTTGAAAGATTACATTTATAAGAATAGCTGTCGTAAAAAAGCAACCTATAAGACGTGTAGGCTTAAAAAGTATCAAGAGTCCACCAATTATTTCAAATATGCCCAAAGTAATTGCAAAAGGTTTAGAATAGCCATAAAAAGCCCACATCAACTCCATTCCAGTCATGTCTTTGACCATTTTCTCTGTTTCTGCAGCACCTTGAAACTGAAATAGTTTCGCAAAACCATAAATAAACATCGCCATAACAACAAGCCAACTAAAAGCCATTTCTATAATCTCTATGTGATCTTTTCTTTTCAAACTCAAATTTTAATTATTATCTACAGTTAATTTATTGTTGCTGAAGAACCGCATGCACTATTTGCTGTGTAGAACTTATAACCTTTAGATCCTTTTGTATCACTGTAGTAATAGTACAAATCTGAAGTGCACGTCTGTGTAGAGCTACCTCCGACCTCAATCTTGCTTGTTATAAAAGCACTTGACGAAGAGCCTACCCAAACTGTACGGTCAGATTTATTATATACAGTTACATTAATGTTATTATCTATCCATTTCTGATAAGCCAACATGCGTTGGTACTCTGGACTATTAAAAATATCATCATTGTATTGTTTGATAGCTTTAGTCATCAAGGCTCGTTTATCATCGAGATATTTTTTTGTTTTCTTATTTTCTGATTTCTTAATCCAGGTTTGATAGAAGTCTTGTTGCTTTTTTGTGGCCTTATCTAAATAAGGTTGTAATACCTCAGCTTTCATTTTTTCAATTGAAACACTTCCAGCACCAGATTTTGCTTTTTTGACCTTATCTTTTAGGGATTTAAAGAAACCTTTTTTCTTTTTTTTAGGTTTTACATTCTCTTCTGTGTTGTCCCCATTTTCAGCCTTTGGCGCCTTTAAGATCCATCTAATCTCATAGTCATCCTTGCTTTTCCAATTTTGAAGCATAAATAGATAATTATCTATAAATACAATTCTATCGTCGCCTACACTCCTGCCTTCTCTTACCACATAACCAACCTTCTCTTGAAGTTTTTTATTGCCCTCATAAGCGCTAGAAATATAGGTTACCGGAAACGCAATATGATCAGGAAAATACTGATGAATAGCATTACGGTCTGATTCTCTTGCATGGTTTGGATATTTTTTAATAGTCACCTCAAAATGCATGTTAGGCTGGTTCTTATCAAACTTTATATCAGATATATTTGCAACACCACGATGGCTATTGTACAAATCTGCTACAATCTTATAGTCTCCTTTAGAAACATTGTTTCTAATTATTTCACTTTGGTTTTTGACATCTTGTGCATTACTATTAAACGATAGTAGTATAAATGCGATTAATAATGGTCTAATCATTTTCATTGTAATTAATTTAAAAATCAAAAATCCCTCTTATTAGAGGCATATACTTTGTTTTGTTTCTGAAAACAATCTATTTTTTTCTAAGTAGAACGAATCATATAATTTATTGGACAAAAATTAATTTTCACTTCTTAGCTCATTCATCAATTTAAAACATAATAAATCTATATCATCTTCTTTTTCATGGTAGGCAGAAACATTAGAAAGTATTATTACACCATTCTGATTCTCTACATCTAAGGCCATTGACGATCTGTAACCATTAGTTCCTCCATTGTGCCATATTAATTCACTTTGATCTTTTGTTTTTAAAATAAACCAACCGAGTCCAATACTCATGGTTTCACTGATGCTAAAAGTTGGTTTATGAGTTAATGATAACTCGGCGTTCTTACATTCAAATTGAGCTAAAGCAAACTTAGATAAGTCTTCTGCTGTAGATAAAACACCACCACAACCTACTAAAACATCAAAATCCCAATTATTCGTTACTATGCCATTTGAATCTAAACCCTTCACAATTTTGTTTTTGAGAAATGCTTTTTTAGTTGTTGTATTTGCCATATTGTACTTATTGAAGATTTCCTTTTTAACCAAATCTTCATAAGACATTTTAGATAAATCTGCCATCAAAAAACCCAACAAACCTGATCCAAGATTTGAATACTCATGTTTATTTATAGACTCTTTATTTAATACAACTTTAGATTTTAAAAATGCAAACAGCAAATCTTTACTGTAATGTATGTAAGGATTATTATAATCTGTGAAATCAAAATTAGAAGGCAGTACTGGCAAACCAGAAGTATGATTTGCTAACGACTTAAAGCTAATTTTGTCTTCTACATTAATCTTAAAATTGATATAATCTTGAATATTATCATCTAAGTCAATGGTTTGATCAATTGCTAAATTTGAGAGTAATGTAGCTGTGAACACTTTTGTTAAAGAGCCTATTTCAAAAACACTTTTATAATTTTGAATTCTTATAATCGTATCTTTTGTTCGCTTAACACCAATAAAATCTACATTTTTGTTCTTTATTAAAGCTATTGAAAGCTGTGTGTCTTGAGGAAATGACTTTGTATAATTATAGATCAATTGAGTTAAGTCATTGGAAATTTTAGGTGAACTGTTTAATAACTCAGACTTCTTGTTAATTTTATTTTGCGTATGAGCAATAAGGGAAAGATTTATTAGAATTAATAAGATTTTAAAATTCTTCATTAACACATTGATTTATTTAAAAATCAAAAATGCCTCTTAATAGAGGCATTTACTTTGTTTTATTTCTGAAAACAATCTATTTCTTTCTAAATTTCTTAAATATTAAATACCTCATTAATCACAGTCATAAACTCGTCTCTTTTGTCTTTAGCAATAGGAATAGTCTTGTTATTACTCATTATAAGATAATGTCCATCCCTTTTAGATAATTCTTTTATTTGTTTTAAATTAATTAGAAAAGAACGATGGGGCTTATAGAAAATTGATAAGTTTTCTAGCTGCTCCACAAAATGTTTTAATGGCTTACAAATAAGCTCTGTATTGCCATTGTTCAAATAAACATTTGTATACATCCCATCAGCTTCAAAAAGTATAATATCGTCATGAGATACAAAAATAATGCCCTTAGGTACATCTAATGCTATTTTATTAACTGCTAGTTGATTAAAAGCATTTCGTAAATCTTGCAACTGCTTATTTATAGAGTTTTCATTTAATACTTCTACTGCTTTTTTTGTTGCTACTTTTAACTCATTTACATCAATTGGTTTTAACAAATAATCGATAGCAGATAACTTAAAAGCTTCCACAGCGTATTGATTGTAAGCCGTTATAAAAATAATTTGAAAATCTATGACAGTATCTTCTAATAAGTCTAATATCTGAAGGCCTGAATACTTTGGCATTTCAATATCTAAATAAACAATATTCGGTTTCTCATTCTTTATAATTTCAATACCTTCTTCTAAATTAGATGCCTCTAAAATATGATGAATCTCACCACAAGTTCCATCGATCAGTTTAGAGAGCAGTCTTCTCGCTTTATTTTCATCATCTATTATTAATGCTTTCATTATTTAAGGGGATATTGATTAATACTTTTGTTCCATTAGAGCTTTCCGTCTTTAAACTAATTACTGATACCGAAATTTTTTGCTTTCTATCTGTATTGAGTAATACAACCCGCCTTTCATTAGCGCTGGTTGCAAAAGATTTATGAGAAGGATAGCGCTTGCTGTTGATTTCTTTAGATGCCTCAACACCAATACCATTGTCAGTAACAATACAGGTTAGCACTTGATTATGCATATTAATACCAAATTCAATAGTTAATCTTCTGTCATTCTCTTTATGAAGTAAACCATGTTTAATTGCATTTTCAACATAAGGTTGAATAAACAATGATGGTATTTTAATATCTGTAGCAATAATTTGGTCCGAAACTTTGATTTCATATTGCAATACTTCTTCGAATCTAATTTTCTCTAATTCTAAATAAATTTCGAGCGCCTTTATCTCTTGAGACAGTAAAATCTCATCCTCTCGACTATGGTCCAAGTAAATCCTAATCAATCTAGAGAATTTTACTAAATACGAACTTGCTAAATCTTTTTCATTCATCACGATGTATTCTTGGATAGAATTCAAAGCATTAAAAATAAAATGAGGATTCATTTGAGATCTTAGATTCTCTAATTGAGAAAGTATCAATTTTTTATTTGTTAATTCTTTTTGAAGTTCATTGGCTTGTCTAATTTTTAACTTTTTGATTGTATCTCTAAAAATGATATAAATAAGGATAAGAACAATTAAAACGAGACCTGTATAAAACCACCAAGTCTTCCAAAATGGTCTTGCAATTGAAAATTGAACTGAGTCAATAGCAGCGCCATTGTCTTTAGATGCTAATACAGACTTAACCTGAAAGGTATAATCGCCACTAGGCAAATTATAATAATTTACAGAATTCGCTTTGGACTCATCGGTCTGCCATGTATTGTCATAGCCTAAAAGTCTAAACTGATACTTATTATTAATAAAACTTTGAAAACCATTGGCATTAAACAAAAACTTTATTGAATTCTCATGATGTTTAAGCTGATAATAGTCTGTTAGAGCAACTGTTTTTAGTCCAATATCAACTTGTGAAACGTAAACTTCTGGGATTTTTTCATTCTTAAACCCTTTATGTCTATCAACACTAAATAAGCCATTATTAGTGGCAAAATATATTTGATCATTAATTATCTCTATATCACTTACCCTATATGATGGCACTCCGTTTTGTTTAGTTAGGTTTTTAAATACATTAAATTCTGTTTCTAGACATTGAATACCTTCATCAGTTACTATCCATAAATCATCATTAATACTTTTAATCATATTGATCTGGTCAGACAATAATCCGTTCGATGTATTATAATTGCAATAAACTGTATCATTCTTAATTGCATAGAGTCCGTTATTAGATGATGCTACCCAAATGACACCATTTGTAGTTTCTGCAATATGCTTAGGAATGATAGATTGATCTTCGAACCTTATTTCTGTTTTCTTTAACTCATGATCAAATACAAAAAGACCATCGATAGCACCGAGATAAATACTATTCTCTGACTTGGAATAATAATTAATATACGATCTTTTATTATGAAGAACATACTTCCGCTTAAACTCTTTATTTAATAATTCGGCGTTCTTATACGAAGAAAAGACATATGCTGTATCGTTTACTTTTGAAATACTTTTTGCCCCAGCCAGTTTTGGTGTGCTCAATATATTATAACTAAAAGATGAATTATTTACTCTTAACACCTTATCCTCTTTTACCACTAATGACTCATTTCCTTGATTAAAGCTCTTTAACTCAGAAACTCTATATATTGATGATGTATCAATACTTTCCAAGGCAAAATTAGAAGGGTTAAAAACACCAACTCTACCCTTGGTCGTACCATATATAAACTTCTCTCCTTGAATCTTTTCTAATTCGCTAATATTAAGAAGGTCTTTGTGTTGATATTGGAATATATTTACGTTAGGAATAACCAAAATACCATCACCTTTTGTTGACAACCAATAATTATTCTGATGATCCTTAAGGATTTTTGTTATAAAAATCTTAGAATAATAGCGGTTCCTAAGTATTAGCTTTTCATCTAAAAATTCGCAAATATAAAGTCCATTATCAGTGGATACCCAAAGATTATTTCCATAAAAAAAAGTATGATTAATTGTTCTATTTAATAATACTTTAGGGATATTAACTTCAATATATTTCTGCTTCTCTATATCAAAACTGTAATAAATGTTTTCCCCGTTTTTAACAAAATGGCATAAATTAATTTCACCATTTGAAGAAATTCCAACACGCCGAGATATTCCAGAGCTTAATGAATAATTATCAAATACATCTATCTTAAGACTATCTATAGTAATTAAATTAGTATCTGCCTTAATTATAAAATTACCTTTAGTAAAAAGATAACCGTTTCTCGCATCCTCTATAGCTCCAAAAAAGACATTTTCACTCGGTTTGTTAATAACCTGTCTAGACGTCAAGTCTACTCTTATATTTGATTTCCCAGGGAATATAATAAGTTCATTTTCTGTCACTATAAACTCAGAAAGTTCACCATTCAATGTTTTACCTAAATCTATAAATAAGTTGAGTTTGTTGTCTTCTACATAAAAAAACTGACCAGAAATATTATTACACCATACCCTATTTAAATGGTCTTGTTTAATACCAAAAACTGCATTTCCTTTTTGATCTACATGTTTGAAATGTTTAAAAGACCGACCATTATACCGGTGTAAACCCTTATTAGATGCCAACCATATATAGTGCTTATAGTCTTCTAAAAGAGAATAAAATTCAACATCAGGAAGTCCATCTCTTTCAGTTAATTGAATAGTTGCAGGTTGCTGTCCGAAACTGATATAGCATAAAACAAAGAAAAAAAATTGGAATATTTGCCTAAGCATCCTTACATGATGTTAAATACCAAAGATAAACGTGAATTCTTCTATATCATTAGAAAATTTCTGAAAAACCTTGTTTCTTTTCTAAAATGGAAAATAAAAAAAGGCTTAGATTAATTTTGAAATGTTATTGGGTGAAATTTTTCAAACTTATAATCTCTTATGCTACTCAGGAAAACCATTTAAAGACAACGTTTCGAGTTCCTTATCTATATTTTCAAAGATTAAAAATACTTTAAGTTCAGGATGTGATTCTAAAAACGTTTTTGTCTTTTCAATGCCCATTGTCTTAAAGGCAGTAGCATAAGCATCTGCAGTCATACAATCTGGTGCAATCACAGAAATACTTAAGAGATTGGTTTTACTAGGATAACCAGTTTTAGTATCTATAATATGAGAATAGCGATTACCATTTTCATCAATTTTAAACTTCCTGTAGGTGCCAGAAGTAGCCATAGCTTCATCTGATAACGGTACAGCCTTTACATAATCTGTTGCATCATTTATACCATCAAATCGTGGTCTTGTCACACCAACAGTCCAAGGTTTCTCTTTTTTAATATTAAGACCTTTAGCTCTTATTTCGCCACCTATCTCTACCAAATAATGGTCTATATGTTTCGCTTCTAAAAAATCTGCAATAACATCTACGCCATAGCCTTTAGCAATGGCATTAAAATCTATTCTAGTCGCTTCAGACTTCTTGATCTTCCCATTAACAATACCTAGCTTATTTAAGCCAACAGCAGTCATCAGACTTTTTATCTTTAAACTATCTAGGTTTTCTATATCACCTTCCGGACCAAAATCCCAAGCATTAACAACTGCGCCAATTGTAGGGTCAAAAGCACCTTCAGTACGTCTATAAATCGTTTTAGACGCAGCTAACACCTTTTCAAAATGTTCATCAATTACAACATCTTTATTTTTATTGACTCTAGAAATATCTGAATCTGGTATATACGTAGACATGGAATTATTAATCACTGTAAAAAGGCTATCAAATTGTGCAGTGTAATCTTCATTTGAGTTATAAATCGCCTTATAACCAGTACCAAATACCGGTCCTGATAAAGTCGTCATTTCTTGCTTTTTATCTTCCTGACAAGACATAAAAAGCATTATTATAATAACTAGGATTGTAGCGTTCTTCATAAAACATTTGGTATCTGAGGCTCTCGAAGACACAAAAAATCATTGATAAACATTCACTTCGAGAGCCTTAGCGAACATTTCTTCTAATTCAAATTCATTTCTATGACTTGAATACCATTATACTCAATAAGATAATCTTCATCGAGATAGATCGGTAAATCTTCTCCATTAGGATTTCCTAGTCCGACACCTGCATATAATACTTTTGCATTTTTTTCAAAGGCATGCTTTTTGAAAGTTTCCATCCAGACTACATCATAGTTATTAGGATTTTCGGGCAGTAAAACAGCACGAACAACCACAAAAAAGTACTGATTTTTTTTATCAATACAAACAAACTGTGGATGACGTTTTAATTTACTGTTGATGGCCACAAATTCAAAACCACGAGATTCTAAATCCTTCCCAACATGATTCATTGCAAGATTGTGTAGCTCTTGAGGTGTCAATGGTTTATTCATAGAGCAAAGATACGAAGAAGCTATTATTTAAACCGCACATATTTTGTACTTCCAAAAGTATAATTTGAGACTCCTAATACAATATCATCTTCTAATTTATACCATGGGTTGTGTGCATCATCTTCTAAGTTTTTGACCAAGTGCACACTTTGTGCAGGTGTATTTCCTTGAAACAATAAAAAGAGTTTTTCACCCTTATCATTAACAACTTCATCACAAAGCATTACAATGTGTCCAGGTGTTCCACCTTTTATGAGCATATCACCAATTTTTAAGTCTTTCGCCTTTACTGATTTAAGCTCATTATATAGTGACAAAGTACCTGAATACGTGTAGATGAGATTTAAGTATTTATAAAAGTTATCTTTAGAATAATTGGCCGCGGCAGTTTTATGAAAACTCACTTTGCTTCCGTTTATTTTTGGACGGTAACCTTCTGCATACTTTTTCCAAGAACAATAATGGCCAGATGTAAAATTAAAACCAATCTCGTTCTTCCTATTTTTGTCCCATAAATATTCGCTTCGAATTCGAATTAGTGCATCCGCACACTGTTGCAATCCATTTTTAGGTACAGGAACTTCTAAGATTCCTATATGTCCACCTTGCCAAAAATATTCGGTATTATCATAGTTTATGATTTTAGTTCCGTAAGGCTTCAACTTGTAATTTCTGAGATATTCTTCAAAACTCCCTTTAGGATATCTAACACGTTTATAACCATCTGGAATATTTACTCTAGATTTAATACTTAAACTGTCCTTATTAATAAGACTTGGTTCGCTTGTATAAGCAATCACCTTATCAACGGTTTGTTCAACAGGTTTGAATTGATAAATCACTAAAAGGATTATTACAATTGAAATGATAGTCAGTATTTTCTTCATAATGGTATAACGTCAACTGAGTTGAATTCGTATTAAATTTCTATTTTTACTAGACATGAAACATCATCCATTATCTAAACGTTTAGGACTATTTTTAGGCCCCATTCTATTTTCACTGCTTTCATTATTACCTGTAGAGTTCATTTCTGAAAAAGCTGATACTGTTATTGCTACAGCAGTATGGATGATCATTTGGTGGATCACAGAAGCTGTTTCAATCTCTGTAACAGCATTGTTACCTTTATTGCTTTTTCCATTATTCAAAGTGATGCCTCTAGGTGATGTTGGTTCTAATTACGGCAGTCCAATAGTCTTTCTGTTTTTTGGTGGATTTGTGTTAGCCTTAGCTTTAGAAAAAGTGAATCTTCATAAACGCATAGCTCTCAATATCATTAAATTTACTGGTACAACACCCAACAAGGTTATTCTTGGCTTTATGATCGCAACAGCGTTTATGAGTATGTGGATAAGTAATACGGCAAGTACTGTAGTGATGTTGCCTATAGCATTATCGGTGATACATTTACTTATTAATGATGCTGACGGATATACGAAACAAGATCAAAATTTTGCCTTGAGTGTGATGCTAGGTATTGCTTTTTCTGCAAATGCAGGCGGCATAGCTACCATAATAGGAACACCACCAAACTCTGTGCTTATAGGACTTCTTGAAAATGAATATCACATTGAGATTTCATTCCTAAACTGGATGCTTTTTGGCTTACCTTTTTCAACCGTTTTAATCTTGATTATTTATGTGGTACTAATAGGATTATTCCCAAATCGTGGTATTGTATTTACCGCTTCTAAATCTGTAATTAAAACGGAAATAAAAGAACTAGGAAAAATTTCAGCTAAGGAAAAACAAGTCCTTATTACGTTTTCTATAATGGTACTTCTTTGGATTTTTAGAGGTTTAATCAACTCATTAATTCCTAATTTAGGGTTGAGCGATACTATGATAAGTATATTTGGTGCAATAGCACTTTTCGCAATTCCTCATAGACTTAATAAAGGTGACTTTATTTTAGAATGGAACGATACTAAAAACTTAGCATGGGGCATTTTAATTCTTTTTGGAGGTGGATTGGCATTAGCAAAAGGAATGAGCTCCACAGGTATTGTTGATTTAGTAGCCAATGCTATTTCTAACAGTAATATCAGTATATTAGTTACGGCCGCATTACTTATTATCTTAATGGTGTTTATGACAGAACTTATGAGCAACGTAGCATTGACTGCTGTTTTAGCACCTGTAATTGCAGGTATAGCGATTGGTTTAGAAATACCTATGATTCACTTGTTAATCCCAGTAACTCTAGCAAGTAGTTGCGCTTTTATGTTACCTATGGCGACACCACCAAATGCCATTGTATTTGCTAGTGGTTTTATTAAAGTGCATCAAATGGCCAAGGTTGGTGTTTTACTTAATCTAATTTCCATCGTTTTATTAATTCTTTTGTTTCAATTTGTAATACCACTTATTTTCTAAACCTATGAAAAGTCATATAGCTTTCTTTTTATTTGTTCTGTTCGCTTTTTTCACTAATTGTAATGAGCAACAAGTGTTACCAGATCCATTAGAAGCTGGATGGCATGGACAATCTGTTTGTGAAGTTGTGGAGGAAAATGAAAACATACGTGTGCTTAAATGTACCTTTGAACCTGGAGTTGGTCATGAAGAGCACTATCATAATCCACACGTCGGTTATACACTTGCTGGTGGCACTTTTAGAATTACTGACAAAGAAGGTACTAGAGAAGTTGATGTACCAACTGGTTATAGCTTTAGCAATGACGAAATCACATCTCATGAAGTGTTAAATGTAGGTGAAACTACTGCTGTGTTCCTTATTATTGAATATAAATAGTCATTTTTTTCTTATCTTCAAGGTGGAAAAAGAAAAGACTATGACAACTTCAAATCGTTTTAATGCAGCAATTAATAAGCTCTATACTGCATTTCACAACAACACATTAAATCCTGAAGACTGCAAACAATGCGCCGTAGGAAATATTTTAGATAATAATGATAGTTGGAGACATATGACCAATATACATGGTTCAATAACTTTGAATTATGTTGGACTTGTACATCAAAATCTTGGTCGGAAGTTTAATGGTTATACACCTCTAGAATTACTTAAAATTGAAGCTTCATTTTTGGAAGGCTGCGGTTACAGAGTGGGACCTACTTATTGTCATAAACCAGATTATTATAAAGATAAAGCCATTTTATTTAATGGACTTTCTGAGGTAGTTGTTAAACTATGCGAATTAGATAAGATAGATAATGTGATGGACTGTTCGCAAATCTTTCAATTTTCAGCTTCAGTAAACAATTCTATTTCCCAAACGGTTTAAAAGAAAAACCAGCACTCAAAAAGTACTGGTTTATTTATTCTTTAGTTTCCTGCAAACGCGGGAATAACAATTAGTGACTATCCACCGAAATCATCGAATCTAATATGTTCGTCTGGGATACCAAAATCCTCACCCATTTTCTGAACAGCTTGGTTCATTAATGGTGGACCACAGAAATATAATTCGATGTCTTCTGGTGCTTCATGATGCTTTAAATAATTGTCGATTACACAATTATGAATAAACCCTACAAAACCATCACCTTCTTCGTCGTTTATATCTTTTTTAACTTTCCAGTTATCCGTTTCTAATGGCTCAGATAATGCCATGTAAAATTTAAAGTTTGGAAAATCTCTTTCTAAATCTCTAAAATAATGGATGTAAAACAATTCAGCTCTTGAACGTCCACCATACCAATACGTTACTTTACGTCCAGTTTTTATAGTTTTAAACAACTCGTATAAATGTGATCGCATTGGTGCCATACCTGCTCCACCACCAACGTATAACATCTCGCTTTCTGACTCGTTGATAAAGAATTCACCGTATGGTCCAGAAATAATAACTTTATCTCCTGGCTTTTGAGCAAATATATAAGATGACGCTACACCAGGATTTACTTGCATCCATTGGTTTTTAGATCTATCCCAAGGTGGAGTTGCAATACGTACATTAAGCATAATTTCTCTTCCTTCTGCTGGGTAGGAAGCCATAGAATACGCACGCTCGACAGTTTCATCGTTTTTCATTACCAAAGGCCAAAGACCAAACTTATCCCAGTCTTTTTTAAATTTATCTGGTTCTCCAGCATGGTCTGTTGGATGTGCCGTTATATCGATATCTTCATATTTGATTTCGCACTGAGGAATTTCAATCTGAATATACCCACCAGCCTTATAATTCATATCTTCAGGAATTTCCACTACAAATTCCTTAATAAATGTAGCCACGTTATAGTTACGCACAACCGTCGCTTCCCATTTCTTAATACCAAATACTTCTTCAGGAATAGTTATTTCCATATCCTGCTTCACTTTTACTTGACAAGCCAAACGTGCTCCATGTTGTAATTCCTTTCTAGAGAAGTGAGGTGTCTCAGTTGGTAATGCTTCACCTCCACCAGAAAGTACGTGACATTCACACTGAATACAAGTTCCACCACCACCACAAGCAGATGGTAAGAATACTTTACTATTACCTAACGTAGATAATAAAGTACCACCTGAAGCTACTTCTATTTCCTTTTCACCATTAATGGTAATCTTTACAGGACCAGAAGGTGATAGTTTTTGTTTCACAAATAACAACAGCGCTACTAATAATAAGGTTACTAGTAAGAATGCTCCAACTGTTGCTAAAATAATTCCTAAATCTACTGCTAATATCATAAGGTTCTATTGCTTGTTTGTATTTTCAGCTAGTTCTAGTGTAGCTTCATCTTTGTTCATATTATCCTCAACAGCTTCAATTTGTGCTGCTTTATCTTCTGGCTTAGCTTCTTCATCTCCGCCACCAGTTAACATTCCACCAAAACTTAAAAAGCCAATACCCATTAAGCCAGTAATTATAAACGTAATACCTAATCCTCTTAAAGCAGGTGGTACATTACTATATCTGATTTTTTCACGAATAGCTGCAATTGCTAAAATTGCTAAGAACCATCCGATACCAGAAGAAATACCATAATTAAGTGCTAAACCAAATGATTCAATTTCACGAGATTGCATAAATAAAGACCCTCCTAAAATCGCACAGTTTACTGCAATAAGTGGTAAAAAGATACCAAGTGAGTTATATAAAGATGGTGAGAACTTTTCAACCACAATCTCTACCAATTGCACCATTGTTGCAATCGTAGCAATGAACATGATAAAAGATAGGAATCCTAAATCCATTCCAGAGAAACCTTCTCCACCAGAACTTCCATCTAACCATGCTAATGCACCAGGTTGTAGTAAATATTGATCTAATAACCAGTTTAAAGGCACTGTAATTGCTAATACAAATATTACAGCTGCACCTAAACCAACAGCCGTTGACACTTTTTTGGAAACAGCTAGGTAAGAACACATACCTAAGAACACAGCAAATACCATGTTGTCAACAAATATCGATTTGAAAAATAATTCTAAATGTTCCATATATTTTTAGTTTTCAGTCTCAGTAAACAGCTGACAAAAGTTGTGCACTGTTAACTGTAAACTGTATACTGATTAATCCTCTATTAATGCTTTATTTCTACTACGTTGTACCCAGATAATTAATCCTACAATGATTAAGGCCATTGGCGGCATTAACATAAAACCATTGTTTTCATATCCTATACTGTAAACTCCAGTTTGTTCAATAGGATCTCCTAATACAGGAATTCCTAATAATGTCCCAGAACCTAGTAGCTCTCTAAAGAAGCCTACAATGATTAAAATTACAGCGTATCCTAATGCGTTACCGATACCATCTAAAAATGATTTCCATGGTCCATTACCAAGTGCGAACGCCTCAAAACGCCCCATAATAATACAGTTAGTGATAATTAAACCAATGAATACCGATAATGTCTTACTCAACTCAAATGCGAACGCCTTAAGTACTTGATCAACTATAATTACCAATGATGCAACAACAATTAATTGCACAATAATTCTAATCTTTGAAGGAATGATATTTCTCATTAGAGATATCACCACGTTTCCAACACCTAATACGAACAGTACTGCTATACCCATTACAATTGATGCTTTAAGCTCTGCAGTAATTGCTAAAGCGGAACATATACCTAATACCTGAATTGTAATAGGGTTGTTATCCGCTAACGGATCTGTTATTAACTTTGTATCTTTTTTTGAAAGTAATCCCATAGTTTAATGTTTTATAAGCTTTGAAAAAATGGTAAGTATAATTTCAAATCGTTTTTAATCATTGCAGACACACCATCGCCAGTAATTGTGGCACCAGCTAAGGCATCTACCTCGTAGTCATCCTTTATTTCATTCTTTGGATCGTTATTTCCTTTGGCAACTTTGATACCTTTAAAAGTACCCGACTTATCTATTAATTGTTCACCATAAAAATCATCCATGAAATAACGTTGCTTAATATTTGCACCTAAACCTGGTGTTTCACCAGCATGGTCAAAAAACGCACCTTTAACAACCATATCTTTATCTAGAGCAACATAACCCCAAATCGCGTCCCAAAGTCCTTTTCCTCTAATTGGTGCTACGTAAACCGTTTCACCATTTTGAGTGCCTTTAAACAATGGTAAAAAACGAGACTTACCACTTTTAGCTTTCGCTTGTTCTTTCTTAATATCTACTAAATACGGTTCTTTACCAGCACCTTCAGCTTTTGATTTTAAAAAGTCTTCTCTTGATAGTGTATTGATTATTTTGCCATCTTTAAATTCTAATACTAATTGCTCTTCAACATTAGTAGCAAAAGCATCAGCAACTTCAGCAGTAGAGACAAAAGTAATATCTCCTGTACCCTCATTACCATTAACACCCATGGCATATAGGATATTTTGCTGCTTTTCAATTCTTTGATTTTCATCAATATTCGCTCTTAAAGAAGAAGCTGTAAAGGCTAATAATGAACCTACAACAACAACCATTGCAACAGCAAATAATATTGTATACGAATTCTTTTCTGTATTAATCGCCATAATCTATGCTACTTTTGCTTTTAAACGTTTCATTCTCTTCTTTACATTTCCTTGAACCACGTAGTGATCAATAGTTGGTGCAAACACGTTCATCAGTAAAATCGCTAAGAACACACCTTCTGGATATGCCGGGTTGAATACACGAATCATAATGGATATGAATCCTATTAAAAATCCGTAAATCCATTTCCCTTTATTGGTTTGCGCAGCTGTTACAGGATCTGTCGCCATGTATACTGCACCGAATAAAATACTTCCGATTATTAAATGTTGCCAAAATGGTACACTCATTAGACCAAAGAACTTACTCGATTCTCCAACCCATCCTGCATCAACAACACCATTAAAAATAAGTCCCATTGATAATGCACCTATCACTGTACTTAACATAATTCTCCAACTTCCAATCTTTGCAAAGATTAAGAACAATCCACCAAGTATGATTAAGAACTTTGACGTCTCACCTATTGATCCAGGTATTAAACCCCAGAACATATCAGAGTATGAATATAATTCTGCTGCTCTGTCACCATAAGTTGTTACGGTATCAGTACCTGCTACTGTTAACTCTTGGCCTGCTTTCGCGTAATACCCAAGTAATGTCTCACCAGACATAGCATCCGGTTGTTGTCCTGATGCTAAATCCTGAACTCTAGGATCTGCACCATGAACCCATACTTTATCACCAGACATCCAAGTTGGATATGCGAAGAATAAAAATGCTCTAATAGTTAAAGCTGGATTAAGAATGTTCATTCCAGTACCACCAAAAACTTCTTTACCGATAACAACACCAAATATCACAGCAACTGCTAACATCCACAATGGTAAATCAACAGGAACGATTAATGGTACTAACATACCTGTTACTAAATAACCTTCTTCTACCTCATGACCTTTGATGATTGCAAATACAAATTCTACTGCTAATCCTACACCATAAGACACTGCTACTAGTGGTAATATTTTCCAAGCACCAATTGTAAGGTTGTCTAAAGTCCAAAATGATGCACCTAAAAATCCGTTAGCGCTCTCAATTAATCCTTGTGCTAGATAATGCTGATAACCTGCATTAAACATACCAAATATAAGACATGGCACCATCGCCATGATAACTGTATTCATAGTACGCTTAAGATCATCTGCTGCCTTAACATGAGTACCACCATGAGTCGTCTCATTTGGTAAATACAAGAACGTAAAAAGGGCATTAAAACCAGGAAGCCACTTTTTGTCCTTATTTTTCTCTTTAAAATTGTGTAAATTCTGTTTTAAACCCATTATCCTATCTCTTTAAGCATTAAGTCTAATCCTTCTCTTATTATTTTCTGATGCGGCTGTTTAGACACACATACAAACTCCGTCAATGCAAAATCTTCCGGTGCTACTTCGTACATCCCTAAAGCTTCCATTTCATCTAAATCCTTATACATACAAGCCTTTAAGATTTGTAATGGATAGATATCTAATGGAAATACTTGTTCATAACTACCTGTCACTACAAATGCACGGTGCTCACCGTTTGTATTTGTGTTTAAGTCGTATTTCTTTTTTGGATTTAACCATGAAAACGTCAACGCTCTAGATGTTGATACTTTATTGAAGATTGGTTTATTCCAACCAAAGAATTCGTAATCATCACCTTCAGGTATCACAGTAATGACATTGCTGTAATAATCCAAACTACCATCTGGCTTCACTTGCTTACCTGTTAAGACATTACCTGAAATAATTCTGTCGTTGCCATCTTTCTCTACGCCATTGTCATAAATCATTGTTGCAACTTCAGAACCAATTTTAGTTTTAAAATATCTTGGTTTTTTAACTGAAGAACCAGCAAAAGCAACAACGCGCTCAGCATTAAACTTACCAGTTAGTAAGAGTTCACCAATAATGACTAAATCTTGTGCATTAACTGTCCACGCAACTTCACCTTTATTAATAGGATCTACTTTATTGATTAAAGTACCTACATTCCCAGAAGGATGAGGTCCTGAAACTTTATAAGTGGTTGCATTATCTAAACCTGCTAATGGCGAGTTATTACTACCTACTGAAATGTGAACTCCACCTTCTGTTAATTTAGACAGTGCAGTTACAGCAGCTTGCAATTCAGCCTCTTTACCAGCCAGAACGTAATCTAAGTCTGCAGCTAACGGTGCACTTGCATAACCAGAAACAAAAATAGCTTTTGGTGTAGACTCTACATTTGCAATAACATCATAAGGTCGTTGCTTTATAAAAGCCCAACATCCTGATGCTAATAAATGCTCCTTAATTTTTGCTGCATCTGAAGACAAATCAAATTTACCATGATCTATATACGTTTGCTCTTTGTCTGCAGTAATTTTAATTGCGTCGATGCGACGTCTTGGTCCACGTTGTATTTCAGAAATTTCACCAGACACTGGAGAAACAAATTTCATTGCTTCAGCATCTTTATTGTAAAACAAAGTCTCACCTGCTTTTACACGTGTACCTTCTTTTGCAACAAGTTTCGGGATAATACTGTGGAAATCTTCTGGTCTAATAAAATAGAAATTACTAATAATAGCATTTTCTGTCACTTTCTCGGCTTCACCGACTAGTTTTATATCTAGACCTTTTCTAATTCTGATGTCTTTTGACATATATCTTAAAAGATTAGTTATCTAAAAATCCGTGCAAATTTATGAATTAATGATAAATATACTTTCAGAAAAAATGCTAAGGTTTTTTATTTATACTAATTCTAAATAAGAAATTTAGATAAGGTACGGTTTTTGTTTATCTTTAACCACACTACATAAATTCCTCAAATGAAAAAGGTTGTCTATTGTATTCTATTTCTACTCTTTACATCATCGTCGATTCTTGCACAAGCCGAAGAAGTAGCACCGCCAGATTTTATAAAAACAATTAAATTCAAAAGTAATACCACACAAGGTCAACTACCCATATTGAGATTAGGAGAACCTCTAATATTAGAATTTGACGCTCTTAATGCTGATGAAGAAGACTTCTACTATGTGATTGAACATTTCAACTATGATTGGACTCCGTCTATTTTAGCAAAAGCTGAATATCTTCGAGGGCTCGATAACCAGCGGATTTTAGAATACTACAACTCATTCAACACCTATCAGGTGTATTCGCATTACAAACTGCAAATCCCTAATATTCAAACAAGAGGTTTACTTAAAAGTGGAAACTATATGATTTCTATATATGACGATTATGATGAACTAATGTTTAGCCGAAAATTCATGATATATGAAGATTTAGTGAGCACAGGTGTCCAAGTAAAACGCTCAAGAGATGTAACCGCAATTGCTGAAAAGCAAACGATAGATTTAAAAGTTTCAACAAACAGCATCAACTTTAATAACCCATTAGAAACAATAAAAACCTTAATTATTCAAAATAACAATCTTAATACATCAATTTCCGGCTTAGAGCCTCAATACACCATTGGCAATAATCTTATTTACAGATATGATACCGAATCTGCTTTTTGGGGAGGTAATGAATTCTTTTGGTTTGAAAATAAAGATGTCCGCACCTCAAATATGGCTGTACAATTTATAGATTTACAAGACATTTACCATAGTTATCTCTACACAAATGTACCTAGGCGAGACACGCCATACACCTACAACCCAGACATTAACGGGAATTTCCAAGTGACAGCTGCAGAACGCTTAAACACAGATATAGAAGCAGATTATACCATGGTTCATTTCTCACTGTCTCACGAAGAATTAAAGAGTAAGGACGTTCATGTTTATGGTAATTTTAATGCCTTTGCCATTGAACCATTAACTAAAATGGAATACAATTCTGAAAATGGAAAGTATGAGGTGATGCTAAGACTTAAACAAGGATTTTACAATTATAAATATGTGGTCGTTGACAAGGATACCGAAGCAGTAAATGAAGGTGCTATAAGTGGTGACTATTGGCAAACAGAAAACAATTATAAAGTCCTTGTTTACTACAGAGATTTAGGCGCCCGATACGATAGAATTATAAGTTATGGGGAAGCTTCCTCGACAGACATTTCCAATTAACAACCTTAAATATCTTTAACTAAAACTACCCATTTAAAATAAGAGCACATAATACTATGCTAAAAGACCTCAATCTTTTCAATCAATTATGCGAAGAACTGATAAAACTAGAAAAAGAGCATCCTGTTTCAAGGCCTATACCTACCGCAGAATTATTTAATGAATTAGACCTTTCTTTAAATGAAGAAGGTATCGTTGACAAAGACCTAATTGACACTTTAACAAAAATTATTAAGTATACACCAAAAACAGCTTCAAAATCTTTCTTTAATCAGCTTTTTGGTGGTCGTATGAGTAAGGCGACATTAGGAGATTTGTTAGCTGTTCTATTAAACAATAGTATGTACACCTATAAAGTGGCTGGACCGCAAGTAGGTATTGAAAAACAAATACTCAATAATATTTGCCATCTCATTGGTTATAACAAACAAGGAGATGGGACAATGGCACCTGGTGGCTCAATGAGCAACTTTATGGCATTAATAATGGCAAGAGATTTTAAACATCCAAGTGTTCGTAACAGCGGTGTAATTAGTGAAATGACCCTTTATACATCTAAAGAAGCACATTACTCTATTGCAAAAAACGCTTCATTTGCCGGCATTGGAAGATCTCAAGTTAGGGAGGTAGACACAAATGATAAGGGTGAAATGTTAACATCTCACTTAAGTTATCTTATTAATAAAGATGTAGAAGCTGGTCATATTCCATTTTTTGTAAATGCTACAGCTGGCACAACGGTATTAGGTGCCTTCGACAACATTTTAGAAATAAGCAAGGTTTGTAAAACTCATCATTTATGGCTTCATGTTGATGGTGCTTATTGCGGTGGTGTATTGTTTAGTAAAAAGTATAGACATCTTCTAAACGGTATAGAGCATTCAGATTCTTTTAGTGTCAATGCACACAAAATGCTTGGCACACCATTAAGCTGTTCTATTGTGCTTACCAAGCACAAAGAACAATTGCACAAATCCTTTTCCAATGAAGCTGACTATCTATATCAAACAGATTCGGATGACTTTAATTTAGGTAAAACCTCCTTACAGTGTGGCAGACGTAATGACGCATTAAAATTTTGGACGTTATGGAAGTCTATTGGAACAAAGGGTCTTGAAGAAATGGTAAATAAACAATTTTTACTAGCTGAAGTTGCACGACAATATATAAGAGACCACGAAAACTACACGCTCTACAGTTTCGAAAATTCTATTTCAGTTTGCTTTAACTATAGAAATATTTCTGCAAAGGAATTATGCACTGCTTTATATGAAGACTCAAAACTAATGGTAGGTTTTGGCAAATACAATGGTATTGAATTTATAAGATTGGTAACCATTAACAGCGTTTTGGAAAAAGAAGACATTATCGCTTTTTTTGACACTTTAGAGCACTTTGTTGCTAAAAAAATGCTAAAAACAGCCACATAACGATTAAAGAACTAAAATTCAACTCAAAATTTGTTATTTTAGCTTTTACAAGAAGCAATTGCATGGTTCAACAAGTTACAAGTGGCATCAAAATCTCTGTCGAAACTAATTTCGAAGGTACCTTTTATAAAAATTATAAGGTGCACTTTGCTTTTGGTTATAAAGTAACTATTGAAAACCAAAGTAAAGATTCCGTTCAGCTCAATTCTAGACACTGGCGCATTTTAGACGCTTTAAATAATGAAGAAATTATTGAAGGAGAAGGTGTCATTGGCAAAAAACCTGTTCTAAAACCTGGTGAATCACACACCTATAATTCAGGCTGTTTACTAACTTCACCTTTTGGTGCAATGCAAGGCCATTATAATATGGTAAACTTCACCAAAACCAATAATTTTAAGGTTTACATTCCTTCATTTAAATTGAGCGCACCGTTCGCATTGAATTAATCGAAACCTAGTTAAAGTCCCTAATATACTCAAACCTAAATAGATTATCATTCTGTTTGATATGAAAAAACAAACAGTTTGAATAATGGGCAAATTGATAGTCTGCTTTTATATCAAAACCCTTATCATTTAAATTATAGACTCCATCACAATCTACATGACCATATGGCGAAACTCTTCTAAACCTATATTCTAAAACATTGTCTAAATCATATAATTCAAACCAAGCGCCAGCAGCAATACCACTTAACCATTGCGCATGTTCTTCCTTAACCTCATTATGTTTTGGTTTTAGTGTTCCGGTCAAACTTGGATTATAACCTTGAAGTCTATCTAAAAACAACCTTCTATTTTCTTTACTAACAGTTGATGTAAATTCTTTAATTTCGCCTTTATCAGACACTAAATAGATGTAATCCTCAGTGTCAGATATAATGACATTTCCAATAGTACTTGGTGTAAACCACTTGGATCGAATAAGTCGATTTCTAATTTTATCATTTGTTACAGATGAAATTAATGTATCGGTAACAAAACGCGCACAATTACAAGCTTCCTTAATAAAAGCAGCATACCTAATAAAACCTAAAGACTGCATCTTGTCAATATGAGTTCTGGCAAGCTCATAATTAACCTCAGCACATACCGAAGCGTACAAATTACCATCACCATGCGTAAGTTTAGGATGAGTTGCCAAGAATTCTAAGATCTCAGGCAAATTCTCAATTTTATTATTTTCAATTTGAGCCATTAGGGGAAAACTAAGTTCAAAATCTGTTTCTCTACCCCTAACTCTTCCATTCGGTTCTGAAGTGATGTAACGGCCAAAATCGTGATATTCTAAAACACCTGTTTCCTTTTGAATTAAAACTAAAGCAGCATGACCTGCGCGTACATGTTTTCTACTACCAATACTTAAAAATCTCAAGAACCTAGAATACCATTCTTCTGCATGAGAAACAATAGTTTCGGGATATGCCAAGGTTAAAATGAAGGCATTATTATTAGCCATATAATCAACGTGTATATTTAGCCAACAACTTACAAAAAGTTTCAGAGAACTATCAATTTTAGAGCATTCTAATATCTTATAATTGTTGTAAATTTGTACTCGAAAAATTTCGAAATAAATAATATTAAACAATAATCCACTTTTGTGGAAATACTAAAAAATTAAGAGATGGGAAAAGGATTCTTCAATGTACCAATCGCTGTTAATGAGCCAGTGAAATCATATGCACCAGGTTCACCAGAACGCCAAGAAGTGTTAGAGGCATACAAAGCAATGTATAACAGTAAGATTGATGTCCCACTTTATATTAACGGTAAAGATGTGAGTACTGGAAATACTAGAACAATGTCACCACCACATGATCATCAACATATTGTTGGAGAATACCATTTAGCGGAGCAAAAACATGTTGACGAAGCTATTGCCACTGCGTTAGAAGCTCGTAAGACATGGTCTCAATTACCATGGGAACACCGCGCTGGCATCTTTTTAAAGGCTGCCGAATTAATTGCTGGACCTTACAGAGCCAAAATTAATGCTGCTACAATGATTGCACAATCTAAAACAATTCATCAAGCTGAAATTGATGCAGCATGTGAATTTATTGACTTCCTGCGTTTTAATGTGCAGTTTATGACAGATATCTATGCCGAACAACCAGAAAGTACGAGTGATGCCTGGAATAGGATTGAATATAGACCACTTGAAGGTTTCACATACGCGGTAACACCATTTAACTTTACTGCAATCTCAGGAAACTTACCAGCTTGTATGGCGTTAATGGGCAACGTTGTTGTTTGGAAACCAAGTGACAGTCAGATATTTTCTGCAAAAATAATTATGGACGTCTTTAAGGAAGCAGGTGTACCAGATGGTGTAATCAATGTTGTTTTTGGTGATCCTGTAATGATTACAAATACGGTATTAGCTCACCAAGATTTCTCTGGTCTACACTTTACTGGTTCTACATTCATTTTTAAAGAACTTTGGAAACAAATTGGAGAAAATATTCATACTTACAAGACTTACCCAAGAATTGTAGGTGAAACAGGTGGTAAGGATTTTATCATCGCACACAAGTCTGCGAATCCTAAACAAGTGGCAACTGCTATTTCTCGTGGTGCTTTTGAATTCCAAGGACAAAAATGTAGTGCTGCTTCTAGAGCCTATATTCCTAAAGGTATTTGGAATGATGTAAGGGATTTTGTTTTAGAAGATATCGCTTCATTTAAAATGGGTTCACCAGAAGACATGAACAACTTTATTACAGCAGTCATTCATGAAGGGTCTTTTGACAAATTGGCGAAATATATAGATCAGGCAAAGACTGATGGTGATGCTGAAATAATCGCTGGCGGAGGTTACGATAAGTCTAAAGGTTACTTTATTGAACCTACTGTAATTGTAACAACAAATCCGAAGTACACTACAATGGAAACTGAATTATTTGGACCAGTTATCACCATTTATGTTTATGAAGACGATGCGTATTCTGAAACACTTAAACTTGTAGATGACACAAGCGAATATGCATTAACAGGTGCTGTAATCGCAAGAGAGCGCTATGCCATTGACGAAGCTACCAAAGCGCTACAAAATTCAGCTGGTAATTTCTATATTAACGACAAACCAACTGGCGCAGTTGTTGGACAACAACCATTTGGTGGGGCAAGAGCATCTGGCACAAATGATAAAGCAGGTAGTGCACAAAACTTATTACGTTGGGTGTCGCCAAGAATGATTAAAGAAACATTTGTAACTCCTACAGATTATAGATATCCGTTCTTAGGATAAGTATTACAAGAATAAAAAAGCGCTTCTGTTGAAGCGCTTTTTTTATTTATGCTTTAATGGCAGGTAAATCACCTTCTTTGTTTCAAAAAAATCTTCTTCAAAATAATCAGAAAGTAAATACGCTTTCACAGTAGTATACTGCTTTAACTCTTTTGATAAATCACCACCTTTAAGGTAAAGAATTCCATTTTTCAAATCGTTTTTTTGAATTTTATCAATTTTGCCTTTCACCAATTTTGTAAACTCTGGCATAGCGGTTACAGCTCTACTCACTATGAAATCATAAGTGTCATCAATTGCTTCTACTCTACTATGTGTAGTCTTAATATTTGTTAATCCAATTGCTTCAGAAACAGCATTTATAACTTTAAGTTTTTTATTGATACTATCAACCAAATGAAATTGACAATTAGGAAACATAATAGCCAATGGCACACCTGGAAAGCCACCGCCAGTGCCAACATCTAGGATTGATGAACCTTCATTAAATGAAATAACCTTAGCGATTCCTAATGAATGAAGTACATGTCTCAAATAGAGCTCATCAATATCTTTTCTAGATATTACATTAATTTTGGAATTCCAGTCCTGATATAACCTTTTTAATGCTTCAAATTGTTTGATTTGTACATCAGTTAATTCTGGAAAATATTTTAAGATCAAATCCATTTACACTATTTTCTGCAAAAATACATTTTTTAAACATGTATAAATTATGTTAAATCTGAGATGCTCATATATTTATTAGTATCTTTGATTTCTTAAAAACTAACCTAACCCTAAGACGTTGAATACTTAAACTAAGAAGTATGAACAAACAAACCCTTTCTTTTTCAAGAACCGATTCAGCAAAGTTCTTTAGAACCCTTAATAAACGCGTAAACAATTATTTTAAGGAGAACAACATCAAACGCACAGGTAACTGGCAACTATGGTTAAAAACAGTAGTGATGTTTGCACTTTTTCTTACGCCTTATTTTTTATTACTCACTTTAGATATTCCTACTTGGGCTCAAATTCTGCTTACCGTTGTTATGGGTGTTGGAATGGCAGGAGTTGGAATGAATGTGATGCACGACGGTAATCATGGAGCTTTTTCAAACAAAGAATGGATCAACCGTTTAATGGGAAGTAGTATTTACATTTTAGCTGGAAATGTATATAATTGGAAAGTACAACACAATGTCCTACACCATACGTACACAAACATTCATGGACATGACGAAGACTTAGACGCCGGAAGAATTCTTCGCTTTTCTAAACACGCAAAGTGGAAGAAGTATCACAAGTTTCAACATTATTATTCTATTCTTTTATACGGTCTACTTACCATAAATTGGGCAATTACAACAGATTGGCAACAAATGCGCAGATATATGAAGCGCAAGCTGTCTTATGGAAAATTCCCTAACCCTTTTGTAAACTGGAGTAAATTGGTAATTTCTAAAATGGTTTATGTGGCCATGTGGATTGTATTACCTATACTTCTTACTGATCTTGCTTGGTATAAAGTATTAATCGGCTTCTTCTTAATGCATTATGTAGCTGGTCTTATATTGAGTATTGTATTTCAATTGGCACATGTCATGGATGAAGCAGAAATGCCAATGCCAGAAAAAGATGGTACTATGAAAAATACTTGGGCTATTCACCAATTAAAAACTACCGTTAATTTTGGTGCGAAAAATTGGTTGGTTAACTGGTATACTGGGGGCTTAAATCATCAAGTAGAGCATCATATTTTCCCTAATATTAGTCATATTCATTATGGTAAAATTGCACAGATTGTTAAAGACACTGCAAAGGAATTTAATTTACCTTACAAAGAATACGAAACTACACGTAAAGCCATTGTCGCTCATTTTAAATTTCTAAAAGAAATGGGTACTAAACCAGCTCTACAAGTTTAAATTTACTATTACTAACATCATGAATCAACTTTCAGATAGAATTAATAATCTATCGACATCAGCTACCCTAGCTATGGCTGCCAAAGCCAGAGAATTAAGAGCAGAGGGAAAAGACATTATTGGATTAAGTTTAGGTGAGCCAGATTTTGACACACCAGAATTTGTTAAGGAAGCTGCAATTAAAGCTATTAACGACAACTACAACAGCTACACACCCGTTGATGGTTATGGCGACCTAAAAAATGCTATTATCACTAAGTTTAAGAGAGATAATAATTTAGAATACACAGCATCTCAAATTGTGGTCTCTACTGGTGCAAAACAGGCGCTATACAATATTGCTTCAGTGATGTTAAATGATGGTGATGAAGTTATTTTGCCTTGTCCTTATTGGGTAAGCTACAGTGATATTGTAAAATTAAATGGAGGAGTTCCTGTTGAAGTAAAGACAGATATCTCTAACGATTTTAAAATGACTGCTGAACAGCTTGAAGCCGCTATAACACCAAAAACAAAAATGCTTTGGTACAGTTCACCTTGTAACCCAAGTGGATCAGTATATAGTAAAGAAGAATTAAGAGCTATTGCTGATGTTTTAAAGAAACACCCAAACATATATATTGTTTCCGACGAAATCTACGAACACATCAATTTCATTGGAGGTCACTTTAGCATTGCTGAGTTTGAAGACATGTATGACAGAACAATCACTGTAAATGGTGTCTCTAAGGCGTTTGCGATGACTGGTTGGAGAATTGGATATATAGGTGCACCAGATTGGATTGCGAGAGCCTGTAATAAAATTCAGGGGCAAGTTACAAGTGGTGCAAATTGTATTGCGCAACGTGCAGTTATTGCCGCACTAGAAGCACCTGCATCATCTATTCAATATATGGTAGATGAATTTAAAGAGCGTAGAAAACTAATACTAGGTCTGTTAGGTGAAATAGATGGCATCAAGGCTAATGAGCCAGAAGGAGCATTTTATGTATTCCCAAATGTATCGGAATATTTCGGTAAAACGCTTAAAGACAAAACCATTAATAATGCATCTGACATGGCTTTATACCTTTTGGAAGAAGCTAATGTTGCTACAGTAACTGGTGAAGCTTTTGGTAATCCTGATTGTATTAGAATTTCTTACGCTGCTTCGCAAGAAGAAATAAAAGAAGCGATTAGTCGTATAAAAGTCGCTTTAAGCTAAATATCGACTTAAATACTAAATTTAAAAGCTATAATGCGCATGCATTGCAGCTTTTTTATTTAAAAAAATAACCAAATTAAAATTGAAATAACCATGACAGAGGTTACTACAACTTTCATCCATAGCTTACGATTTTCTCTTCGAACTTTATTTTTAATTTCTAGTAATAGTTCTGGTGAAGCTTTTGGAAAATTAAAATTACCTCTTGTACACTTATTATAGCCACCTAAAGTTTTTCTAAAACGTTTAGACTTATCGAGCATAATATTTTTATTGCTCTTCAATGTACTTATCATAGATTCACTAAGTGGCATAATACCTCTAATTTAAAAATTTAAACATAAATATCACTAAACCCAAAGTTAATAAGCCAGTCACAACACCAACTTTCATCATTCGTATTTTACGTTCTTTTTTTAATCGAGTTGCTATAGAATGAAGTTCGGCATCTGTAGCCTTAGGAAGATTATATTCTGTTTTCTTATTTGGATGATAACCTCCTAAAGTAAATTTTAAACGATCTCTTTTATTAAGCAACTTTTGATTATTCTTAATAATCGTCATCATTGAACTTGAAGCCATAATTTCTAAAATTTTAGTTTGAATAAGACAATAATCTCCTACAGTGCCATATTTAAATGGCCTGTGAAACAAAAGACATTAACCATGGTTAATGTCAGTTTAAAAGTTCTAATATTTAATTGAAAAGTCTAACTCTAGAACATTGCTATTACAGCAATAAAAAAGACTGATAATTTAATAATGGCAGCGGTATGGTTTACCATTCTAAACTGCGAAGACTTTACACGTTGTTTGATACTAAATACCGAACGCTCAGTTGACGTTTTAAAGTTATCCTTTACTATTGATTTGTAATTGGTATTTAATAAACCATTATTTGTAAAATGACGGTTAATAACGGGTTCTGGTAAAGTTTCTAATTCTTGATTTAATACTAATTCCATGATTGATATATTTTGATTGGTTACATAGATATGACGTATAACCCAAAAAAATGTTACAACATCAGATGCTAGATTATCAATTAGTTACAATACAAAACAACCAAAATATCAGTAAAAATATAGGCTAGCTAAAATTTAAAAAAAATTAAAAATTTATCGATTTCGCCAGAAAAATGGTGTGAAAAGAATAAGTACTGTGAACAATTCTAGACGTCCAATAAACATTAAAAATGATGCCCACCATTGTCCCAAAGGAGGTAATTTCGCATAGTTATTTACTGGTCCAAACTCACCTAAAGCTGGCCCAACATTACCTAAACTTGATGCGGACAAACCAATCGCAGATTCAAAGTCCATTTGAAACATCGAAAATACTAAGGCACCGATAATAAAAGATAACATATAGAGTATAAAGAATCCAAGAATTTTAAACACAATATCTCCTGAGATTGACTTCTCATTGTATCTAACTGGAAGAATGGCATTAGGATGTAAAGAGCGTTTAAACTCTAAAAAACCGTTTTTTATTAAGATGAGATGGCGTACTACCTTTACACCACCAGAAGTACTACCTGCAGATCCTCCTAAAAACATTAAACCAAAAAAGAATACCGTTAAAAACGGTGTCCATGCCGTATAATCAGCTGTTACAAAACCTGTAGTAGTTACAACCGCCAACACTTGAAACAAAGCATGTCTAATGGCACTTTCGCCTTCACCCAAAACCATCGGGTGATCAACCGTGGTTGTTGATACGTCAGCTCTAAAGTAAATTAAAAGCGCTGCTATTATTGTAAAAATTGCAATGAATTTAAAGTACAATTTAAACTCATCGTCTCTTATAATCTTCACCACGTTACCCTTAAACAGATAATAACTCAAGACAAAATTAGTACCTGCCATAAACATGAAAAATATAATGATATATTGAATAGCTGGGTTATCATTCCAATACGCAACACTCGCATTTTTAGTTGAAAAACCACCTGTAGACAATGTACTCAATGCATGATTAATCGCATCAAAAAACGACATTCCTGCCAGCCGAAGAAGTAAAGTTTCAGCAACAGTATATCCGAAATAAATAAGCCATAATCGTTTTGCTGTATCTGTAATTCTAGGATGTAATTTATCGCCGCCAGGACCAGGAGCTTCAGCAGCAAATAACTGCATACCACCAACACCTAATAATGGTAGAATAGCAATAGCCAGAACAATAATTCCCATACCACCAATCCAATGTGTTGTACTTCTCCAAAACAACACTCCTTCTGGTAAAGCTTCTATGTCGTTTATAATACTCGCACCCGTAGTTGTATAACCAGACATGGTTTCAAAAAAGGCACTTGTAAATGAAGGAATAGCTCCGGTCGTAAGATAAGGTAACGTTCCGGTTAAAGACATGACAATCCAACCAAGGGTCACCACAATATATCCTTCTCTTTTATTCATTTCCTTGCGATGATTTTTAGTACCAATCATTGCAAATCCACCTAACAAAATAGTTAACAAACCAGCCAGAAGAATATTGAGGGTATCTCCATCTTTATAAATCAAACTAAACAACGTTGCAATTAGCATAAAGCCACCATTAAACAACAACAGTAAGCCTAAAAAATGGAATATTATTTTGTAATTAAGTTTCATTAATTCAGCTTATGAAAAAAAGGCTTCTACCTCAGAAATAGATCTAGGCAAACAACATACCACCACGCGATCACCAACCTCAATTTTAAAACTTCCTTTTGGGACCACACCTACTCCATCTCGTATAACACCTCCTAGAATAGCTGACCTTGGAAAATTTAAATCTTTAATAATCTTGTTCGTGATTTTAGATTTTGGTTTTACAACAAACTCCAACAGCTCAGCATTCATATTGGTTAACTTCGTCATCGCAACTACCTCACCTTTTCTGATGTATCTGAAAATATTATTGGCTGCCAAAAGTTTTTTGTTGATTAACGTATCAATACCTATTGAATGAGACAACTGATAATAATCCATATTCTCTACTAAGGCAATTGTCTTTTTTACACCTTTGGACTTTGCTAAAAGGCAAGACATTATATTAGTTTCAGAATTACCTGTCACCGAGATAAAAGCATCCATGTCTGAAATATTTTCTTCTTCAAGAATTTCAACATTTCTTCCATCACCATAAATCACCAAAGCATTAGGCAAGTTATCCGCCAAGTCCATGGCTACAGTCTTTTTATGCTCTACAATTTTTACATTGAATTTATTCTGGCATAAATCTCTAGCCGTTTTGAAACCGATTTTACTTCCACCGAGAATCATCACATTTTTCATGTCAACCTTTACTCTGGCAGAAAGTTCAAACAGTTCTTCATCACCACCTTTAGAAGTTACAAAAACAACCTTATCACCTTCTTTAAACTGAGTATCACCTCTTGGAATAATAGTGTATTGGGTACCATAACGCTGAATAGCGATAGGAATAAAATGAACTTCAGGAAATAATTCTGCAGCTTCTCTCACTGTTTTACCAACAAAAGTTGCAGTTCGTGATAAGCGTAATCCTAACATTTTTAAAGCACCTCCTTCGAACTCATAGGTGTCATTAAATCCATATTGATTTAGAAGCAATTCTATTTCGGATGCGGCTAAAGCCTCTGGCGAAATCAATTCATCAATACCAAATTGAGAAAAACCTATAACTTCTTTTTGTTCTAAAAATTCAGTGTTTGAAATTCTAGCAATGGTACGCTGCGCACCTAATTGCTTTGCAAGTACACTCGCAGTAATATTAGTGGTTTCTGAAGATGTCACAGCAATAAATAATGCCGCCAATTCAATGCGAGCTTCTCTTAAAATGGAAATGGAAGTAGCATCACCCTTTATTGTCTTAATATCTAAATGCTCATCGGCATAAATTAAGCTGTCTTTACTCGTATCTATAAGTGTTATCTCTTGCGACTCGTAAGACAGTAGTTTTGCTAAATGAAAGCCTACTTCTCCTGCGCCTGCGATAATTATTTTCATTATTGATCATTCAAATAAACGTACAAATATAGTAAGAATAATATGTTAAGACCTAGCTTCACTTCCTAAACTTAGTCTACCATATCGCTTAACATAAATAAATATTACATGATATTGAATCTACCATAACTTTAAATACTTTCAACTTTAAGGACTTATAACTAATACCTATATTTGTCAAAAATTTTTGATGGACGAAAAAGTTAAACCATACAAAGACAGTGATGCCTCAAAAAAAGAGCAAATCACCGAAATGTTTGATACGATTTCAAATGAGTATGACGGACTAAATAGAGTGATCTCTTTTGGTATTGACGTTAAATGGAGACAGAAGGTTGTAAAGCTTGTTTCAGAAAAAAAACCAGAAAACATTCTAGATATTGCAACAGGTACAGGTGATTTAGCCATAAATCTTACTTCAACTAACGCTAAAGAAATTATTGGTCTAGATATTAGCGATGGCATGCTAGAAGTTGGACGACAAAAAATAAAAACTAAAAATCTAGACGGCATCATTTCAATGGTGATAGGAGATTCGGAAGATTTACCTTTTGAAGACAACACCTTCGATGCCATTACAGTGGCTTTTGGAGTTAGAAATTTCGAAAACTTAGAAAAAGGCTTAGCTGAAATTTTAAGAGTTCTTAAACCAAATGGCATTTTTGTTATTTTAGAAACTTCTGTACCAACAAATCCAATATATAAATTTGGTTATAATGCCTATTCAAAATTGATATTACCAACTATAGGTAAAGTTTTTTCCAAAGATAGGGTAGCATATAAATATTTGAGCGAATCAACCTCTAGTTTCCCTTATGGTGAAGCTTTAAACAATATTTTAAGAAAAACAGGGTTTATAAATGTCGAAGATAAACCGCAAACCATGGGAGTGGCAACAATATATACCGCATCTAAAGGATAATATGAAACGAATTATTGTCATCTTAACGTTTTTATTGGCAACACAAAACAGTTCTGCCCAACTTTTCACCAAAGAAAAGGTCGCTAACAACATTGACAATTTAGATCAAAAACAATTGTCTTGGGGCTATTTTCTTGGGTTTAATCAATACGATTTTAAGTTTCAATACAATGAGAATCTTGAAGATATCTTAGTAGATAAAACGTTTGGATTTCACCTAGGACTCATAGGAGATTTACGCCTTAATAATTATATGAATTTAAGGTTAGAGCCAGGTGTTTTCTTCACTACCAGAAATTTACGTTATGACGAAAGCTATTTTGCTGGTATGGAATTTAATGACGCCGATTTATTGAGAGAAGTTAAATCGACTTACATCCATTTACCATTGTTATTGAAAATTTCTACTAAACGTATCAATAATTTCAAGCCTTTTATTATTGGTGGTATTTCCACTGCTCTAAACTTATCGAGCAATCAAGACAATCCTGATGATAATAGCTCAGGCGAATTTAGAATGCAAAAAAATACGTTGTTTTACGAACTCGGTTTTGGTATTGATTTATACCTACTTTACTTTAAGTTTACACCTTCAATACGAGCTATTTTCTCATTTAATGATGAAATCATAAGGGATGCTGACCCTAATAGTCCATGGACAGGCAATGTTAATCAGATGCAAACAAGGGGAATTTTTATCAACTTTACATTTCAATAGTTCGTCGCATAAATTCGCTTAAAACTATAGCTGTTGCATTAGCAACATTTAAACTTTCAGTATCGCGTTGATCACCAAACTGAGGAATGGTGAGCTTAGTGTTTATTTTACTAGTTATTGCCTCAGATATGCCATTAGCTTCATTACCCATAACTATGATTCCAGAAGTTGGCAATGATGTCCTGTAAATATTTTGACCATCCATAAAGGTTCCAAAAATTTCGGCTGAAGTCTCTTCTAAAAAAAGATTCAAATTAAGATAAGAAATATTTACACGAGACAAAGAACCCATTGTAGCTTGTACCACTTTTGAGTTATAACAATCCACTGTATTCTCACTACAAACCAAATCTTTAATACCATACCAATCGCACAATCGTATTATTGTGCCGAGATTGCCAGGATCTCTAACATCATCTAATGCAACTACAAGCCCATCAATATGTATTGTCTTTGGTTTAGAAGTTTTAAAAACAGCTAACGCTGTATTTGGGGTTTTCAAAGAAGAGATCTTTTTTAAATCATTAGAAGAAATCTCAAAAGTAAGTGCTTGCGGCGCATTGAATTGATCCGCCGTTGTATAAAGTGATTCTAATTCAAATTCAGAATTAAGAAATTCCTGAATACCTTTTATGCCTTCAACGGTAAACAAACCATGTTGTTGTCTGTATTTTTTTTGAGATAAACTTTTAATTAACTTTATTCTGTTCTTTGATAACATTAAAATGTCTTTACATTTGTTAGTGTTAATACAAAGTAAACCAATTTTGGACTAATTTTTGTTTACAAGAATCAATATCTAAAAAACATCTCTCTTTTGAAGCTAGCGTTAAGCATGTTAATCCATCATAAATTGCACAATAAAACTTGTAGCGCTTTCTGCTTCTTACTTCTATTTATTCTATTTAGTTCTTGTAATGTCGTAAAGCGTGTAAAGAAGAACGAACATCTCATTACCAAAAACACCATCATTGAAGATGGCAAAGTAATTAAAGACGAACGAATTAATAATATTATCATTCAGAAAACGAATTCTGGAATGAATACGTTTTTTGGTTTGCCTTTAAGATTACATATATATAATCTAGCTAGACCAAATATAGATTCTATTATTCAAGCTAAAGTTCTGAGCGACTCTTCTAAAGTAAATTGGAAGTCTAAATTATTCTCTAAAAAACAGTTTGATAGAGAGATCAACTCTAGAAAAAACTTCAATAGTTGGCTCAAAAGAACTGGTGAGGCACCAACAATACTTAACGAAACTAAAACTGAAAAAACAGTAAATAACCTGAGAAAATACTATTACAGAAAAGGTTGGTTTAATAATAGTGTAAGCTATGATATTAAAAAAGATAGCTCAAAACGTGCTGAAATTACTTATAACATCATTAAAAAGACACCATATGTGCTTGACTCTATTACACCTATAATTAGTAGTCCACTCATTGATTCATTATATCCTAAATTTATGAAGTCTTCATGGCTTAAAAAAGGAGAACAGTTTGATGCGGAAAACTATGAAAAGGAACGAGAACGAATAACAGCATATTTAAGGAATTCTGGCTTCTATTATTTCGGACAAGATTATATTCGTTTCAATACAGATACGATAGACACTAATTATAAAGTAAATACAGAGCTGAAAATAGCAAATCGCTCAATACGAAACGATGACTCTACAACCGTTGCTCCTTTTAAGCCATATAAGATTAAGGAAGTAAATATTTTCACTGACGAAAGTTTCGCCAATCAAAATCAACCCATACGAGATAGTGTCTTTTATAAAGACTACAATCTTTATAGTAAAAACAAATTACGTTTTAGACCACGAGCTTTAACCGATGCTGTTTTCTTAAATAAAGGCGATATCTATAGTGATTTAGCAAGAAGTAGGACATCTCGCTACCTCAACGATTTGCAGATGTTTAGGTATCCTAGCATAGAATTTGTTGAAAATAGTAAAGACACAACCCTTACGGCAAACATCTATTTAGAACCTAAGAAGAAGTATCAATTAGGTTTTGATTTTGATGTAAGCCAAAGTAATATTCAAACTATAGGATTTTCAGTGACACCTGGGCTAAAAATTAGAAATGTCTTTAGAGGCGCAGAAAGTATTGAAATAAGTGGAGTTGCGGCTATTGGTGCTTCTAAAAACAGAACTGATGATGTTACAAGTTTTTTTGATATTAATGAATATGGTGGTAATCTAAGATTAAACATTCCGAGATTATTTACCCCATTTAAAACAGATAGCATTATTCCTAAATATATGTCACCCAGTACGGCCATAAACGTATCTACAACAGGTCAACAAAATATTGGTCTTGACAAACAAACCCTTTCTGGTCTTTTAAGTTATAACTGGGAACCTTCACGATCTGTATCAAACACTTTAGAATTATTTAATGTACAGTTTGTGAAAAATTTAAATACCAGCAACTACTTTGGTGTATATTCAACGTCATTTGGAAGACTAAATAGTATTGCAAGAGATATCAACTATATAGATAATGATGACAGTTTACGAGATGATTCATTACCAAACAGATTTTCTCCAGCGGACCAATTTATTTCTGATGTATTATCAGGAAATACCAGCTTAACCAATTCTGATGACGACTTCATTGCCGTTAATAATATTGAAGAGCGCAAACAACGACTTACAGAAAACAACCTTATCTTCTCTACAAGTTTTGATTATAAGAAAGATAAACGTACCAATATATTTGACAATGACTTCTCGGTATTTAAGTGGCATGTTGAACTCGCAGGTAACCTATTGTCTAACCTTTCAGAAGTATTTGGTGCACAACCTAATCCAGATGGCAACTACGAGGTATTTGGTGTGGTGTTTTCACAGTACTTCAAAACGGAACTTGACTATGTAAAATACTTTGATCTTGGTGGTAGTAATATTTTTGCATTTAGAAGTTATGCTGGTATTGCTATTCCTTATGGGAATTCTGAAAGTATTCCGTTTGCTGAAAGTTTCTTTGCTGGTGGACCCAACGATAACAGGGCATGGACAGCATACAACTTAGGGCCAGGAAGCTCCAGAACAACAAACGAATTCAACGAAGCCAATTTTAAAATTCATTTAAGTGCAGAGCAACGGTTTGACCTTTTTGGAGACGTTAAGGGTGCCTTGTTTGTTGATGCTGGAAATATTTGGAATGTCCTAGATAATGTCGAAGACGACAATGCCACATTTACTAGCTTTAATTCGCTTAGAAATATTGCCGTTGGCTCTGGATTTGGACTTCGATATGATTTTGACTTCTTTGTACTACGTTTTGACACAGGATTCAAAACATACAATCCTGCTCTCAATGGTAACAGATGGTTTAAAGAATATAATTTCAAAGATGCCGTCTATAATATAGGTATCAACTACCCCTTCTAAAACTATATCGTTTTCGGTATTTTATAGCGTATTTATCTGATTAAAGTCAGTTTTTAGTATTTAAAATTATGTATTTTTGAGATCTAAAATTATTTCAATCACATTGTTATGAGTCACAATATTAAACCTGGCGTTGCAACAGGTAAAGAAGTTCAAGAAATTTTCAAACTTGCAAAAGAAAAAGGCTTTGCATTGCCTGCAGTTAATGTCATAGGATCTAATACCATTAATGGCGTTTTAGAAACTGCAAAAGCATTAAACGCACCCGTTATCATTCAATTTTCAAATGGTGGTGCACAATTTAACGCTGGTAAAGGTTTAGGAAATGATGACCAAAAGGGTGCAATTGCCGGATCTATTGCAGGAGCAAAACACGTACATCAAATGGCTGAGGCTTATGGCGTACCTGTAATTTTACATACAGATCACTGCGCAAAGAAACTTTTACCTTGGATCGACGGTTTATTAGATGCTAGTGAAAAGCATTTCGCTGAAACTGGTAAATCTTTGTTCAGTTCACATATGATTGATTTATCTGAAGAACCATTAGAAGAAAACATCGAAATCTGTAAGCAATACCTTGAGCGTATGAGTAAAATGGGTATGACTTTAGAGATTGAATTAGGGATTACTGGTGGTGAAGAAGATGGTGTTGACAACAGTGATGTGGATGCATCAAAATTATATACACAACCAGAAGAAGTGGCTTACGCTTATGAAGAATTAAGTAAAGTAAGTGATCAATTTACAATTGCTGCTGCCTTTGGTAACGTACATGGGGTTTACCGACCAGGAAACGTAAAATTAACACCAAAAATCTTAAAGAATTCTCAGTCCTACATTACAGAAAAGTATAACGTAGGTGAAAACCACATCGACTTTGTATTCCATGGTGGTTCTGGTTCTACAGTTGAAGAAATTAGAGAGTCTATTGGTTATGGTGTCATCAAAATGAATATAGATACAGACATGCAATGGGCATTCTTAAGTGGCGTGAGAGACTATGTAGAAGAAAAGTCTGACTATCTTCAAACTCAAATCGGAAACCCAGAAGGGGACGATGTACCAAACAAAAAATATTATGACCCACGTGTATGGTTAAGAAAAGGCGAGCAAGCTTTTGTAGAAAGACTTAAAAAAGCTTTTGAAGACTTAAATAATGTAGATACGTTGTAGGTCTTTTTTATATGACAATTCAAAACCCATTAAAGCTATAAAACTAGGTTTGATGGGTTTTCTTTTTTAATATATTTACGCACTGAAAAAAGCTAGGCTTTTGCGTTTCATTAGAAATAAGTAATTTTGCCTACCTTAGTTTTACAAACACTAACTAACTAAACACCTTGTAATCTAATATCTAAAGTATTACGATTACAAACCACAAAAAGCAATTGATATGACGGCTTGGTTTAAAAGAAAAGATAAAGGAATTCAAACCTCTACTGAAGAAAAAAAAGACACTCCCAAAGGGCTTTGGTATAAGTCACCAACTGGTAAAATAATTGACACCAAAGAACTTGAACAAAATTTTTATGTAAGTCCAGAGGATGGTTATCACGTAAGAATTGGAAGCAAAGAGTATTTTGAGATCTTATTTGATGACAATAAATTCAAGGAATTAGATGCAGGTTTGACCTCAAAGGATCCACTAAAATTTGTAGACACTAAAAAATATCCTGACCGACTAAAAGCGGCTCAAGAAAAAACAAAACTTAAAGATGCGGTAAAAACAGCAGTAGGTAAATCTAAAGGGGAAGATTTGGTTATAGCCTGCATGGACTTTGGTTTTATTGGTGGTTCTATGGGAAGTGTTGTTGGCGAAAAAATAGCACGTGCTGCCGATTATGCTCTCAAGCACAACATTCCATTTATGATTATTAGTAAATCTGGCGGTGCACGTATGATGGAGGCCGCATTATCATTAATGCAGTTGGCTAAAACTTCTGCGAAATTGGCTCAATTAGCTGATGCTGGCATCCCTTATATATCATTATGTACAGATCCAACTACAGGAGGAACCACAGCTTCTTTTGCCATGTTAGGCGATATTAATATCGCTGAGCCAGGGGCATTGATTGGGTTTGCAGGTCCGCGTGTTGTTAGAGATACCACAGGTAAAGAATTACCTGAAGGTTTCCAGACATCAGAATTTTTACTTGAGCACGGTTTCCTAGATTTCATAAGTCATAGAAAGGATTTAAAGGACAAAATCAATTTATACATCGATTTAATTAAAAATCAAGCCATAAGAGCTTAGACACAAATTATAACAATAAGAAAAAGAGGTGTTTAACCTCTTTTTTTTATGGACCCCATTTTTATTTGTCGTTTTTTTGATGTTACTTGTTAACCTTTTACAAACTAACTGTACTAAAAACAAACCATAACAAATTGCACTATGAAATTTATTAAAAAAACAAGCATTCTATTATTAATATTTAGCATTTCTTTTTCTTGTGATGAATTGGATGAGTTAACAGAATTTGATGTCACTACAGATTACGAAACCACAGTGAGTGTATCTGTACCTGCTGGTGAAGATTTAACGTTCTCTGATCAAACAACAATAGACCTTACTGCTGATGAAGTCATTCAAGATAATCTTGATGCCATAGAAGATATTCAATTAAACACATTAACTTATGAGATATCAAATTATGTAGGTGTAGAGGGTGCATTGATTACAGAAGCTTCGGTGAGTGCTGCAGGAATTACTGTTCCAGTTTCTAACATTGATTTACAAGCAGCAGACGCAAGTGATCAACAATTTGTAATTGCAGATTCAACCTTATTAAACACAATTGCCAATACGCTTCAAAATACAAACACAGTTACCGTAACGCTCAACGGAACAGTTAGTGACGCACCAGTAGACTTTGATGTTATTATTGTGTTGGACATTACTGCCACGGTAGATGCAGGATAACTTAAATAATTAATAAAATTAAAAAGCGAGCCAAATGGCTCGCTTTTTTTAATCAATCAATCTAAAAATAGACTAGTAAAAACTAGTTAAGTGTTATCGGAATTTCGGTGCCGTTATTAAAAGTAAATGTCGCTTGATTATCGCAACTTCCATCACCGAAATCGAAGATTCCACCGAAATTAGTACGTTGTACATCCACAGAACCACTCACAATATTACTACAAGTTGCTTCGCGTCTTAAGGCCGTTATTACCTCATACGTATGTGTGTTACCATTTACAAAATGAGCTGTCCAATCGCCAGTAATCTCAAATACGTTATCTGTGTAAACACCTGTTCCAAAACCTTGAGTCCATTCTCTTATACGTGTGCCTTCTCTAGAGGCTTGTACTCCATTTGGCCAAACTACTGTAAGATCTAAAGTATGTGTAAATTGTGGATTACCATTAGCATTAGATAATTCTCTCAAGATCGTTCTGCTACCTAAAACTTGTTTTGCATCAAAAGTAAATGCCACCAAATTATAATTGATCATAATTTGCTGTGCTTCAGGATCTCTGGTATAATCAAAAACGATTTGACCAGTTAACACATGTCCATTAACAATACATCCTTCAGTACCAAAATCTAGGGTCACTTCTCTATAATTTTGCTGAGCTACTATGGTAATTGTTACACACCCAGGTATACCACTTGTATAACTAGACCTACCCGATTCGCTAATTTCTTGTTGTTCGTAGGCCTCGATGACCAAGTCACCCAGTGTGTCATCTATTTGATCTATTTGGGAGGCGCGCTCAACTTCTGTGAGATCTTGTTGTATGTCATCAGCATCATTTGCGGCATCATCAGAACATGATGTACTAATAAACCCTAATAATAAAAGGAAAAATAATCCTCTTAATAGGTCTTTCTTTAAAGTGAAATTTAATAAGTTCATGATTTTATTATTTGCGTTACTATGCTACTAAGACTTTCACCTTTTCAAAAGGTTTAAAACCGTTTATCGAAAAATGAAAAGAATCTTCTGAATAGATTGTAAATCGTTAAAAATTACTATATTTGCCGCCTGAAAGAAAGACTTTCAAACATACATAACAATCATTTACAATAATATTAGAATGTATTTATCTAAAGAAACAAAAGAAGAAATCTTCGCAAAACACGGTAAAGGAGCAAACGATACTGGATCTGCAGAAGGACAAATTGCATTATTCACTTACAGAATTAACCACCTAACTGAACACTTAAAACAAAATCGTAAAGATTTTAACACTGAGCGTTCGTTGGTAAAATTAGTAGGTAAGCGTCGTGCATTACTCGATTACTTAACAAAGAAAGATATCATGAGATATCGTGCTATTGTTAAAGAATTAGGTTTAAGAAAATAATATTAAAAGAGGCTTTCGAGCCTCTTTTTGTTTTTATACAACGCAATCGAAAGCGTCTAAAATTCGAACATTAAAATTAAGCAGAAAAGGTTCTGAAACAAGATCAGAGCTATTGGTTTTTCACTGGTCACTCAACAACAACTACACACAACAACACAACGACCATTGTTTAACAAGATGTTTTTATGGATTCACTTCATGAACTTCAGTGACCACAAAAACAAGAATTAAAAATTTTATGATTCCAAAAACTTACAAAGAGGTCATTGACCTTGGTGATGGTAGAGAAATTTCTATCGAAACCGGAAAATTAGCAAAACAAGCGCATGGTAGCGTTGTGGTGCAATCAGGTAAATGTATGTTATTATGTACAGTAGTATCTAATTACCACCAAGCAGATGTTGACTTTTTACCATTAACAGTAGATTATAGAGAAAAATTTGCTGCTGCTGGTCGTTATCCTGGTGGATTCTTTAAAAGAGAAGCAAGACCTAGTGATGGTGAAGTATTAACAATGCGTTTAGTAGACAGATGTTTACGTCCATTATTCCCAAAAGATTATCACGCAGAAACTCAGGTAATGATTCAGTTAATGTCTCACGATCCAGAAGTTATGCCAGACGCTATGGCTGGTTTAGCGGCTTCTGCTGCAATTCAGTTATCAGATATTCCATTTGAAACAGCAATTTCAGAAGTAAGAGTTGCTCGTGTTAATGGTGAATTTATCATTAATCCATCTTTCGCCCAATTGGCAGAATCTGATATCGACATGATGATTGGTGCTTCTGCAGACTCAGTAATGATGGTAGAAGGTGAAATGGATGAGATTTCTGAAGAAGAGATGGTTGAAGCGATTAAAGCTGCACACGAAGCTATTAAAGTGCAGTGTGATGCACAGTTGAGATTAGCTGAAGCATTCGGCAAAAAAGAAACTCGTGAGTATGACCCAGAAGTTGAAGATGAAGATTTAGCGAAAAAGATTCACGATATGGTATATGATAAAACATATGCTATCGCAAAAGCAGGTTCTGCAAAACATGAAAGAGGTGCTGCCTTTAGCGAAATTAAAGAAGAAGTTTTCAATGCGTTCTCTGAAGAAGAGCAAGATGAGTTTGGGAAACTAATTCACAAGTATGTTGCAAAAGCTCAAAAAGAAGCAATTAGAAACTTAACCCTAAATGAAGGTTTACGTTTAGATGGTCGTCAGACTACAGACATTAGACCAATCTGGTGTGAAGTAGATTACTTACCATCAACTCACGGTTCTGCGATATTTACACGTGGTGAAACTCAAGCATTAGCAACTGTTACTTTAGGTACTTCTAGAGATGCTAATATGATCGATATGCCTTCTTACGAAGGAGAGGAACGTTTCTATTTACACTATAATTTCCCACCATTCTCAACTGGTGAAGCAAGACCAATTAGAGGCACATCTCGACGTGAAGTTGGTCACGGAAACTTAGCACAACGTGCTTTAAAAGGCATGGTTCCGGATGATTGTCCTTACACAGTAAGAGTTGTATCCGAAGTATTAGAATCTAACGGTTCTTCTTCTATGGCAACAGTGTGTTCTGGTACTATGGCTATGATGGACGCTGGAGTACAATTAAAAAAGCCTGTTTCTGGTATTGCTATGGGATTAATTTCTGATGGTGATAAATACGCTGTATTATCAGATATTTTAGGTGATGAAGACCACTTAGGAGATATGGACTTTAAAGTTACTGGTACTGCAGATGGTATTACGGCAACGCAAATGGACATTAAAATTAAAGGCTTGTCTTACGAGATTTTAGTGAAAGCTTTAATGCAAGCTAGAGATGGTCGTTTACATATCTTAGAGAAGTTAACTGATACGATAGCTTCACCTAATGCAGATGTTAAAGACCACGCACCTAAGATGATTACTAGACGCATACCAAACGATTTAATTGGTGCATTAATTGGCCCTGGTGGAAAAGTGATTCAAGAACTTCAGAAAGAAACAAATACTACTATTGTTATTGAAGAAGACCCAGTAACTGAAGAAGGTATTGTTGAAATTTTAGGTGTTGGTGCAGAAGGTATTGCAGCTGTTGAAGCTAAGATAGATGCTATGATGTTTAAACCTGAAGTTGGTAGCGTTTACGAAGTAAAAGTGATCAAAATGTTAGATTTTGGGGCTGTTGTAGAATATACTGAAGCACCTGGAAATGAGGTTTTACTTCACGTAAGTGAATTAGCTTGGGAACGTACAGAAAATGTGTCTGATGTTGTAAACATGGGTGACATTTTTGATGTAAAATACTTTGGAATTGATTCTAGAACTAGAAAAGAAAAAGTATCTCGCAAAGCTATTTTACCAAAACCTGAAGGTTGGCAGCCGCGTCCAAAACGTGACAACAACAGAGACAATAAAGGTGGAAGAGACAATCGTAATCGCGATAATCGTAAACCTAGACAAGATAGAAAAGAAGATTAATTCTTTTTGAAATCATAAAAAAACCTCACCAAATGGTGAGGTTTTTTTATTAAAAGCTGTAAAGTAATCTTGGCGTAATTGCGATACTACCAATATCTTCTTGTAAAGCACCTTCAATCTTATATGGTGAATAATTGAGACCTACACTAAAGGTAAATTCATTGTTGTTTTTAAATGTTTTAGAGTAATCTAGACTCGGAGACACTAAAAACGCAGTGATGACCTCGTATTTATTTCTGTCTTCTGAGTTGTCAAAAAAATCAGTGTTTCTAACATCTGTAGTAATTACTGAAGCACCAAGACCTAAACCTAAAACTAAGGTTTTTGTTTGTGATGCACTCATATTTTTCTTAAACCTCAATATCGGGTTGAATAAAAAAGTTGCTTTGGTTTCCACAATATCAGAAATGCGTTGATATTCAAAAGATTGTTTTTGTTCTGGGATAACCAATTGCATCGCTAATTCTAAAGATTTAGAATCAGTTACTGGAAAATCTAGACTCAATTCCACCAAAGGAGATATTCCAAAATGGCTACTTAATTCTCCCTGCGGTACTAAAACACCACCACCAATTTTAAAGGTTACAGTTTTCCAATAATTACCAAACATATCATACGGTCTGTAATCATTTTGTTTTACTAAGGTGTCATTCTGCCCAAAAAGGGAAAAACTTAATAATAATACGATAAGTGTGATTCCATGTTTCATATCAGTGTGATTTAAATTCATTTCAAAATTATTGCTATATTCACAATTAAATCGAACTAAAACGCAAATTTGAATTTTATTTTTTGTGTTTTTCACAATTTTTCAAATGATGTATGAACAGCGATTATTAGAACTATTAAAAACAAACCTCTCACCTAATACATCACTTAATGATGCCATCGTAACTGCATTAGACATAAGTTATGACGCTGCACATCGACGTACCTCGGGTAAAAGCAAACTATCTTTGGAAGAAAGTGTGCGACTTGCGAAGTATTATGATCTATCTCTAGATCGCTTGTTTGAAAACACTCAAGAAAACATTATAGCTGTAGAAAAAACCAAAACTATAGATAGCGAAAGTGAGTTGAAAGAGTATTTTGACACCTCTTTCGAATCTTTAAAACCACTATTAAACCAAAAGGATAGCCACATTCTATATTCTGCAAAAGACTTACCATTGTTCTACACTTTAGAAAACAATACTTTAAGTCGATTTAAAATGTTTGTTTGGTTAAAACTTTTAGACCCAACAATGAGCGATAAAGGTTTTGAAAGCTTTTCTTTAAAAGTTGAGACTATAGAATCAGCAAAAGCATTAGGTGGGCTTTACAAAAATCTTAATACGTCAGAAATTTGGGATATCACCACCATTAATAGTACACTAAAACAGATTGACTTTTATTACGAAGCAGGTCATCTGGATACGACAACTGCATTACAACTATGCGATGAATTACAGACTTTAGTCACATCAATTTCAATTCAAGTTGTTCCAAAAAACGAGAAATATTTATTCTACTATAACGAACTACTGTTAATGAATAATAATGTACTCGTCACCACACCTCAAAAACAGTCCTTATTTGTACCATTCACCATCTTATCATACTACCAAACATCAGATAAAAAAACATGTCAAGAAGCAGAAGTATTCTTAACAAAACAATTGCAAAGTTCTAAACTGCTAAATACAGCAGGTGAAAAAGAAAAGCGAAGTTTTTTTAACAAATTACATTCTAAAATTGAAGCTCTTCAGCAACTCATTAAAGCATCTCAAGTATTAAATTTCGAATGATTTAGGTTACCAATAAATCATCAGTAACCTAAATAGTATTGCAATATTTTATTGTCTTCATTATATTTCTGTACTAGAAACTCATCAACAAACTTGCTGATAAACCTGTAGCCTCAGGTACGAATCTACATACACCACCAACACAAACCAATCCGGCACGTTGTCTTCCATAATTTATAGAGAATCTCGTAGCACCTTTGGTGTAACTACCACCGAAATTATAATAATGAATTTTTTCTGTACTACTATCTGTACCACTATTATAGATATCGTTAGCATAAATAGAAAACTTGGTGTTGAAATTATACTCTACTACACCACCAACCCAATCGTGACTATCAGTGTTAGACCATAGTCGTTGTAATACCAAACGTAAAGATTTCCCTTTACTACCTAGTTTATGCTGACTTTCTAATGCGACAATATTGGTTTCTATCTGTTCACCTGAGAAATTATCTTCAATGGTTCTTTGGTTATAATACTGATTCACGTAATAGATAATGGAATTCCAATTTTTCGACCATTTTTTACGCATTTCAAAACTAATATCAGAGAAGTACTTAGCACCAAAACCCAAATAATCAACATCGTACTCTAAGTTGGCAAAATCATAATCCCCTTTGAGACCGGCCCAATATGACGCATTAAATGCTAATTTGGTGCCGTATTTACCACCTAGCGGAGTGCCTTTTTTGATTTTGTAAAACACATCTACTTGTCCACCTATTTCACCGGCCTCCATAAGTTGTGGATCAGCAAAAACTACCTGCGACTGCGCTTGATATACAAAGATATTAGTTAATAAATAATCGTGCTGCTTTGTAAGACCTGGCGTAAAGTTGACATTGTTTTCTAAAAACACATTACCAGTGGTTGCTCTTTCTGAAAAGAACCCCATATTCTCTAGTCTTCTGAAGGTAGCATCTACACCAAATCCCTTTGCAGAATAACCAGCATTGACTAAAAGCGCATTACCTGGATTGACAAAATTTTCTAAAATCTGGCCATTAAACACATAAACATCGTCTGATTTTGACACATATTCTGCCCCTGCATAGAAGTTACCGGCTGAAACATCAATACGGCCAGAAAATGCATTTGTCAACTCGTCAAAACTTGGATCTTCAATATCCGTTTCTTCATTACGCCCAACATAACTAAATCCTAGATTTATGGATGTATTTTCAAACTTCAAAGCATTAGAAACGTCAAACTCAGTATTAAATCCATAAATCTCACCAGCTGATGTTGAAAAGCCAACACGCTGCTTTCCATATAAACCGGTAATGTTTAAGAAATCAAAAGGCTTATACTTCAGACGGCCACCAAGTAATGCATTATTGATACCGAGTTGACGGTCTTCCCAGTTTCTCAGTATCAAACCACTACCAAATTGCTCATAGTAGTGACCAACATTAGCTTCAAGTTTATTTCCATTATAATTTAAAGAATAGATACCAAGGTCTGTTCCTTTAAATCGTGGTGAATAGTTTAGAATAGCCAAAGGTTGATAGGATTCTATTTGTACCGTCGCTGTAAAATTCTCTAAAAAATCATAATCAATCTTCAAATAAGAATTTGTTCTTAGGTGCTCATCACCGTCATTATTTTCATCATCAAAAAAGGCACCTGTTGTTTTATCATCGTTGTACCAAGCAGCATTACTCTCTAATCCTATTCTTAAATTTTCAACAAGCTGTGCAGACATAGTATGAATTGTAAACACAAGACATACTACTGAAATTATTTTTTTCATAAAAAAGGTTGGTAAGTATTATTAGTTATTTATTAAGAAGTACATTATTTAGAATGCTCTTTGACAATCTCATACAATTCTTCTTCACTGCCAGGAGTGTAGCCTGTTCTTGTGTGAATAATTTCACCATCTTTAATAACTACAACATACGGTAAAACATTAATATTAAGTGCACGTTTAAAATCTTGATTTTCATCCATCAAAATCTTATAAGACCAATCCTTTCCGTTCACTAAAGGCTGTACTCTTTTCTTGGTTCTTGCATCGTCTGTTGCTACAGCAATTACCTCTACACCTGTCTCATCTTGCCAATCTTCATAAACTTCTTCAATGGCATCTAATTCATTGATGCAAGGCACACACCATGTCGCCCAAAAACTAATGATTTTTACATTATCACCTTCTAATAACTTTTCTGTCGTTGTGGTTTCACCATCAATATCTTTAATGGTAAGGTTAGGAATTTCTTGTCCATAGCTAAATGTTGTGAATATTGCTAAGACTAGGATGTAAATACTTTTCATAGGTAATTATTTATTTTTCTTAAAAAATTTAACAATAATAATACCAATTAATGAAAAAATACCATAAATTCGTTTTTTTTATAACAAAAACCTTTTTTATGAAAGTATCTAACTTATTCAGACTACTATTATTAATGACTTCCTTAGCTATATTTAGTTGTAGCAGCGATAGCGATGGTGGTGGAGACGGTAACGGTAACGGCAATGGGAACGGTAATGGTAATGGCAACGGAAACAACGACACTACAATTACAGTTTCAATTACGAGCACAAGTGAGTGTGGTGTGTATCCTGGAGATACCATGACCTTTGCAGTAAAAACAAATACTAACCAAGATGTAACAGCGCAATCTACTATTTCAGTTAACGGTGAAGTTCTTAGTGGTAATTCTTACATCCCTACAACAGGAGGGGACCTTTCTATAACAGCGACTTACCAGAGTGCTACTAGTAACGCAATATCATCTAATGTTCTTGATGATGTTACAAGATTTACAAAGAATGCATTAATTGAAAAATATACAGGTACATGGTGTGGTTATTGCCCACGTGTTAATTATGCTATTGAATTGGTAGAAGCAGAAACCGATCAAGCATTTACGGTTGCGATCCATAACGATCAAGATTTTGGATGTCCTGAAGTAGCACAACTTGAGGCTTCTTTTGGTATTGGAGGTTATCCTACTGCAAAAATCAATAGAGGTGCTGACTGGGCTTTCCCAGAGCCAAGTAATATTGAGCAAGTACTAAGTATTACGAGATGTGCTAACGCTGAAGCGGGTCTTGCAATAACACCTACATTAAGTGGTAACCAAATGAGTATTGAAGTTTTTGCAAAGTTCAATGAGGTATTTACTTTCAACAATACAAAACTTACCGTATTTATCTTAGAAGATGATTTATTCGCTGACCAAGAAAACTATACGAGTTACTATGGTGGTGTGAGTACTATCGTAAACTTTGAGCACGATCATGTATTAAGAGAAAGCTTAACTAACGTTTCAGGTGATGCCGTATCATCAAGTGAAGTATCTAACAATGTTTACAGTAGAACATTTACTGCTACTATACCATCAAATGTTGCGGATGCATCAAAAATGAGTGTGATCGCATTTATCTCAAATGATGACTTTATTGGTACACCTCAAGTGCTGAACTCAAGAGTGGCATATTTTGGTGACACACAAACTTTTGAAGAGCAATAAAAAGCTAATCATAAATTAAAAAAGTCTTGCAATACGCAAGACTTTTTTAGTTGCATAAAGTTAATTTTACTTTTTTTAAACTTTTCTGTAACATTTTGCTTATTCCATACGTATTATAAAAGAGCACTTTGCTATTTTAATGCACAAATCTTAAAATAATTACATGAGACAACTTAAAATCACCAAGCAGGTAACCAACAGAGAAACTGCATCATTAGACAAATACTTACAAGAAATTGGTAAGGTAGATTTAATTACTGCAGATGAAGAAGTTGAGTTAGCACAGCGCATTAAGGCAGGAGATCAAATCGCCTTAGAAAAATTGACTAAAGCTAACTTACGTTTCGTTGTATCGGTTGCCAAGCAATATCAAAACCAAGGATTAACCTTACCAGATTTAATTAATGAAGGTAACTTAGGTTTGATTAAAGCTGCACAACGTTTTGACGAGACTCGTGGATTTAAATTTATCTCATATGCAGTATGGTGGATTAGACAATCTATCTTACAAGCATTGGCTGAACAATCGCGTATTGTACGTTTGCCATTAAATAAGATTGGATCGATAAATAAAATCAACAAGACTTTTGCATTTTTAGAGCAAAGTCATGAGCGTCCGCCTTCAGCAGAAGAAATTGCTAAGGAATTAGACATGACCATTAACGACGTTAAGGAATCTATGAAGAATTCTGGTCGTCACGTCTCCATGGATGCACCATTAGTGGAAGGTGAAGATTCTAACTTATACGATGTATTACGTAGTGGTGAATCTCCAAATCCTGATAAGGATTTATTACACGAATCGTTACGTACAGAAATTGAGCGTGCGTTAGAGACTTTAACGCCTCGTGAAGCTGATGTGATTCGTTTATATTTTGGTTTAGGGAACCAACACCCAATGACTTTAGAAGAGATTGGTGAGACCTTTGATTTAACACGTGAGCGTGTAAGACAAATTAAAGAAAAAGCCATTCGTAGATTAAAACATACCTCTCGCAGTAAAATATTAAAAACATATTTAGGTTAGTCATTTGTTTTTGTATATTGAACAACCAACCTAAATAAAGGTAACAACAGTTACAAAACATAACTGTTCGTTTTTTGATTGATGAAAGAACCCACGGCTGATTACCGTGGGTTTATTTTATTACTTACTTTTGCATCAGAACAAAGCTATCAATATCACATGAACACAAAATTAATTGCACCTTCAATGCTTGCCGCAGATTTCGGCAACTTACAACGCGATACAGAAATGGTTAATAATAGTGATGCCGATTGGTTTCACATTGATATTATGGATGGGCATTTTGTGCCAAACATTTCCTATGGCATGCCAGTGATTGCTGCCATTAAAAAACACGCCACAAAACCATTAGATGTGCATTTAATGATAGAACAACCTGAGCGTTATATTGAAGAATTTGCCAAGGTTGGTGCAGATATTATCACCGTGCATTACGAATCTACAGTGCACTTACACCGCACATTGCGCCAAATAAAGGATGCCGGTTGTAAAGCGGGTATTGTATTAAACATCACCACACCTATTAATGTTCTAGAAGACATTTTACCTGAGTGTTATATGATCTTGTTAATGTCCATTAACCCTGGTTTTGGTGGTCAAAAATTTGAGGAAGTGACGTACCAACGTATCAAAAAACTGCGTCAAATGATAGATGCTCAAGGCTTAGATACGCGCATTGAAATTGATGGTGGTGTTACCGATAAAAATATTGAAAAACTCGTTGCGGCAGGTGCAGATACTTTTGTAGCCGGAAGCCATGTCTTTAAGAGTGATGATCCAACGGATACCATTGCACACTTAAAAACATTGGCCAACCAGTAATTATAATTGCTTCAACAGATAGTTGATTAAGTCCGTTGTTGTTACAATACCAACAAGACAACCATTATCTACAACAGGTAATGCATGGAACTCTTTCTCGTATAGTATTTGTGCTACCTCTTTTATTGTAGCAGTAGATGGCACAGTGACCACATTTTTCACCATGACTTGATCAATGGTAAACATGTTGTACACCATCGTATCCACATTATCCTCATCTTCGTAAACCGTATCGGCAAAACTAATCCGCATTAAGTCAGAATAGCTTAGCATACCCACAATAACGTCTCCTGCAACCACAGGAATATGTCTTATTTTATTACGCTTAAAAAGCATCTCGGCCGTCTCTAAATCATCATCTCTATTTAAAGCGATGATGTTTCGGGTCATTATTTCTGAAATTGGTGGTATATATCTCATGACGCTAGGATTTAATATTCGTTATTAAAAGTAGCGGAAAGGCCTGAGAAAAAGTATGATAATTGTCATGTGACCGATTTGTGATTCAAAAGTAAGCTTGATGAACGATGCTTCTTAATGTTATTGTGAAGTGTGACACCTCAGTCACCGAAATCGTCATTTCGAGTGATTTCACAGGGTGAAATCGTATCGAGAACACTGTAGCAACCTCCATAAAGCAACTTACATATGAGATGCCGTATCAAGTACGGCATGACAAATCAATGATATTACGAAGTGTGACTTCGAGAGTCTCAGCCACCAGAATGTCATTCAGAAGTGAACGTAGTGAACGATGAATCTTTGTCATTTTAAAAATTTAAGATTCTTCGCTATCGCTCTGAATCACAGCAGAAAGCTTCAATACTTCGACTGTACTTACGCTAAAGCTTCAGCGACACGCGGAAGTAGGAATGGAGTTAATCACTGCCATAGCCATAACCATAACCATAGTTATAACTATACCCATAAGACTTACTTGCGCCAACACTATTCACCACATAAGCCACATTCTTCAATTTACCTGTTTCACTAAGGTCCTTAGAGAAGTCCAACAACTTCTTCTCAGTGTGGTTGGCACGTACCGCATAAATCGTCGCATCAGCATACTGAGATATCAATAAAGTATCTGTCACTAAAATGGTTGGTGCTGTATCTATGATGACATAGTCGTACAAATCGCGCGCTTCCTCCACAAGATCTTTAAATCGACCGTTAGTCAATAACTGTGCAGGGTTTGGCGGAATGGTCCCTGAGAGCATGATGTGGTGATTCGGATGCATTTCAAAACCAGATACTAAGGCGTCTTTCCAATCAAAATCTGTATCATGTAAATAATTAGACAGCCCTGGTTGGCCTTTATCTCCATTAATATGGGTATGAATCTGTGGATTTCTAAGATCTGCTCCGATCAATAACACCTTTTTGTTGATACTCGATAACGCCAAGGATAAATTCAAACTGATATACGTTTTCCCCTCTCCTTTGATGGTTGAGGTACAGTAGATAATATTGTGCTTTTTATTAGACTCATTTGGTAAGATGTAATCCACATTTGCACTTAATATACGAAACGCCTCTGCCACAATGGTGCGATCATTAGGATTCTTAAAAATCATATTGGCTTTTTCCTTGCCTTTAATCTCAGGAATCTCTGCAACTACAGGAATGGTATTATCGTTACTTATATCTTCCTTGCTATGCAACTTGGTGTCTAGCATAAAAAACAAATACAAGATACCGAAAGGCAATAACAACCCAGCTAAGAAGGCACCTGCATACACAATGTTTGACTTTGGAGAAATCGGAAAGGTCCCAGACAAAGCATTTTCCACCACCTTAATAGATGGCTCTGTAATGGCTAAGTTTATTGCTGCTTCTTCGCGCTTTTGCAAGAGTAATAGATACAAACTTTCTTTTATCTTTTGTTGACGTTGTATGGCTTTAAACAAGCGTTCTTTGTTAGGAATTTGGGCCATCTTTCCAGAAATCAATTGATTTCTAGTTTGTAGCTGATTTAATGATAAGCGCAATTGCGCGGTATAGGCTTTAAGGCTTCTTTTTATATTTACCCTTAAACGTTCTATTTCACTGTTGGCGTATCTAACAGCAGGATTATTAGCGGCTCCACTTTGTGCTAACTTATCACGCTGCATCACCGCGGTATTATATTCCGATATATAGGTGTTTATATCGCCATTTTCAAGACCAATATTCGCTGGTAATAAATCTGAGTCCCCATCTAATTGTATTGTATTTTCTAAAGATTTTGACAAGAGCAATTGATTTTCTAGACGGAACAACTCTTCTTCAGATTTCATGCGCTGTTCCAGACCCATTTGCACATCTGTAGACACATCTACTATATTATTTGCCTCTTTAAAGTCCTCACCACTAATCTCTATGGAATCCAATTCTTTAGCTAAATATGTAAAACGCTCTTCAATAAAATCTATAGTCCGTTGTGATACCAATTGACGGTCATTTATGCCATCCTCATTAAATACTTCAATTAACTTATTTAAAATGGATTCACTCAACGCTTTACTTTCACCTTTCAAGGATAAACTCAGTAAGTCGCTTTGTTCTCCAATGGGTTCTACCTTAATTATTGACTTTAATTGGAGGACTTTTGATTTAAGGTCTGTATAGGAAATAATATGTGTATCTTCTATACGTTTATCTGTTTCCATTTGATTGAAATCAACATTAAAAGGTAAGTCATGTTCACTGTTAAATGTTGAGAAATCTGGAAATTCAAAAACCTCTTCAGTCATTAGATTAGTGACAGTTAAACTTTTAGTTGTAGTGTTTAATTCATAAGATTGCTTATTTGAAATACTATCAGGATGGATCAATTGCTGATACGCAAATGGCAATTGGTTAATTTGAGAGGTCTGTATGGTTCCCACTTCAAAAAAGGTGGTATTTAATTGAAGTTGCTCTACAACACGATCTAAAATCAAATAAGATGTCAAAATCTCAATTTCATTTTCTAAATTGATATTAGACCGTTTAAAAATAAAGGCTGACGTCGGTAATTCTAGCCCATCTGACTCATCTAAAATTTTTATTTTTGCATTGGTTTGATATATACGAGGGGCATACCTTAGATATACATATGCAGACCCTAAGAATAGTACGAGCGCTAATACAAACCAAGGCCAATAGCGTACATACCTTTGAATTTCACTTTTAATATCTAAAGTCGATTCATTCTCAAAAGGATTGGAATTGATATTGAAGGGTTGTTCCATATAGTCTATGTTATCTTGTCAATAAAATGGTAACACTTAAGGCCAGCGAGGCGATAGTAAGTACGGTACTTACATTACTGATAAAGCCCGCTTGTTTGACTCTTGGTTCGTTCTGATTCACCACAATCATATCATTAGGTTTAATAAAGTAGTATTCAGAATTCATAAAATCAGCATTTGTTAAATCGATATGCGTCACTTTACGGACACCATCCACCTCTCTAGATAATAAGATATCCTCGCGTGTGCCGTTAATGGTGAGATCACCTGCATAACCCAAGGCTTGTAACAGGGTAATATTTTGCTCAGTAAAATTATAGGTCCCCGGTTGGTTCACCTCGCCAAGTATGGTAAACTTCGCATTAATGAGACGGACATTGATATTAGCTTCCGTTAAATGCCCTTCTGCCTCTAAGCGATCCTTTAGGTGTTGGGCTAATTGTATTGTGGTTTTATTAGCAACAGAAATCTCGCCTAACACAGGAAAATCAATGGTATTGTTTAAAGATACCAAATACCCATCCAATTGTAATAATTGTAAGTTTTGCGGCACCATACCTTGATTCACCCCTCGATTATAAGGGGAAGCCGCCTCAGGGACTACAGATTCCACAGTAATTTTTAAAATATCGTTAGGTTGAATGGTCGACGATTGATAATTAACCTTCTGAGTGACATCTGCGTCAATATTTTGCAAATAATGAATGTCCTTTTTTGAGGCACACGACATGACTAATACCAAAAGGCTCAAAGCATTGATTTTTAATTTCATTGAGGTATTTTGAATTTGAACAAATATAATTGAATTGACAGATAGGGCAAAAGTTTGCAACTAGATTAACCACTTTTTCAAAACCAACGGTACAATATATAGAACAGAACCGTAGCACCATAATGCCAATATCTGATAATTTAATTCCAAAGATAACAGATTAAATGCTATACAAATGATTACAAAATTGATGATAACAATTATAATCGTTGTAACAACATGAGAATAGCCTTGCTGTATAAATCGATGATGCACATGATTTTTATCGGCTTTAAACGGACTGGTTTTGTGAATAAATATACGAATCGTAAAAATACGTAAGGTATCCATTAATGGGTAAAACAACAGTGCAAAGGCCAAAGCAGGTGAAGCCTTATAATAGGATGAACTCGGATCTGTCTGCGCCAAGTTGATAAAACTTATAGTAAAAAACGCTAATAAAAAACCCAAAATCATGGAGCCTGTATCCCCCATAAACAACTTGTTCTCTTTTGAAAAATTCAACCGTAAAAAAGCGATTAATGCACCGCAAAGCGCAATCGCAATGGTTGCCAAACTCAGTTCATCAGCTTGTACAAAAATATAGACAAATACTGCACTCGCACATAGGGCAAAGGAGCCTGCCAAGCCATCAATGCCATCAATGAGATTAAAGGCATTAATAATTAAAATATATACAAACAATGTAAATATGATAGACAACCAATACGGCAACATATCGACATCTAAGATATTAGAGAACCCAATAATTCTTGTATTGGTGAAAATAATCAATAAGGCTGCTGCAAAGATTTGACCCATCATTTTTTTTGATGGTGACACCACAGTTAAGTCATCTTTTAAGCCTAAGAAAAATAAGGCTGTTAGGGCACCCATGACCAACAATAAGACCTTCGTATTTAAAAAGGCACCCACAATAGTCATAACTACAATTAGGCTGAGAAATATGCCAATACCTCCAAGGGTTGGCACTACTTCCGTATGCTCACTGCGTTCATCCGGTTCATCCATCAAATGCTTTTGGCGTGCTACATAAATTATCGCAGGAAATGAACGCAATGCAATGATGAATGCCAATAGAAAAGCAGAGCCTAACCAAATGAATGGGTAGTTGTTCGGTGAGAAGTCTTCTAATAAGGTTTTAATCATATTTCTGGCTTTGAGCCATTTAAACGAATGTCACAAAAGTACAAATTATAACAAAATGTTATCACTTATCACTTTGAATTTTAAGGAGTGCGTCTACAATGCGTAGGGCAGTGTTTCCGTCCCATAATGGAATATCATTCCCTTGTTTCCATGAACCTTCAAAAAGTTTATCCAGATAAGGTTTTAAATGATCTGGATTCGTTCCAACCAACGCGTTAGTACCAAGCGTTATAGTCTCAGGACGTTCTGTATTATCTCTTAGTGTCATGCAAGGCACACGCATCACAGAGGCTTCTTCAGTTATACCGCCCGAATCTGTAATAACGGCTTTGGCATTTTCCACCAAATAGTTAAATTCTAAATAACTTAATGGTTCAACCATATGAAGTCTTTCATGCGCAATATTCAAACCTTTTAAAATTTTTGCTGTTCTAGGATGCACAGGGAACACTAATGGTAATTCTTGAGTATTTGCAATGATTTCATCAATCATTTGTTTGAGTTGCGCTTCTTCATCTACATTGGCCGGTCTATGAAGCGTCATCACTATATATGCTTTGTCAGAAAGATTTAAATCATCCCAAATCTGAGGCTTTATAAAGTTTTGTCTTTGTTTTAGTAAAGTATCAATCATAGTATTTCCGACGAAGAAAATCTGTTCTTCTTTAACCCCAGAATTTTTTAAATTTTCATTGGCTAATTCAGACGTTGTAAAAAAATAATTGGTAATACTATCAGTTACCAACCTATTAATTTCCTCTGGCATCGTCCAATCATCTGAACGAATTCCGGCTTCTACATGCGCTACTTTGGTATGTAGTTTTTGAGCGACTAAGGCACAAGCCATAGTCGACGTCACATCCCCTACTACTAAGACTAAATTGGCCGGATTGCTCATCAATTCATTTTCAAAAGCAATCATAATATTTGCTGTTTGCTCAGCCTGTGTGCCTCCACTACATTCTAAATTCACATGTGGTTCAGGAATATCTAATTGTTCAAAAAAACTTCCGGACATATTCTTATCATAATGTTGCCCTGTATGTACCAAGCGATAATCTATTAAGGCACCTTCATCTTTAACACGTTCTATTTCATGAATAATAGGAGCAATTTTCATGAAGTTTGGTCGAGCTCCAGCTATAATGGTGATATGATACATGAATTAAATTTTACTTGTGCACAAAGATGCATTTTTTCTTTGGAATACTAAAAACATGGTGACTTAGAATTAAAAGTGTATGTAACACATCTTAAAATCACTTAAACAGTTTTATCGAAAAATTTAAATTGCAGTAAAATAGAAAAATTGTATCAAAACATTAACTTAAAACCTTGTTCTCGATACAAAATTCTTATAGAATTTTACTCGAACTGACGATTATGGACTACAACACATTGAAATTTATAGTAAGTTAAATCTATTAAACGACTTTTGATAATGAGATTATCGCAGTTTCCATGAAAACCTCGCCGTAATAGTAGCTTGTTATTCAGAGTTATTTTATAAATTAAGGCACATCTCTTAAAGTAGAAGCGCAAATTTTTCATGACTTTTCCCTCTAAAGTAGATAAATAAAGACATTTACCACTACATGGTAAGAGACTCCTACCTCATTTTGTAAAACTCAGCACAAGGCAAGGAAGTATGGTTAATAACGATTCAATATTAGGTTAGTGAAAAATCGAACTAAATGTATTTGACGTTTAATGCGAGAAGGTTGTTTTAACAAGCGGTATGCCCATTCTAAGTTGTGTTTCACCCACCATACCGGTGCACGCTTCACATTCCCCGTATACACATCAAAACTCCCACCTAAACCTTGATAAACCGCTTGGTGATGTTTCTGGATCTTTTCCATCAACAGTTCCTGTTTTGGGGAACCCATGGCCACAAATATGACATCTGGTTGATGCTCTTTTATATCTTGAATTAAAGCATCTTCTTCAGCTTCAGTTTTTACGTAACCATTTCTGTAGTTACAAATATTAATCCCTTTAAACTCTGTCTTTAAATGCTCTACAGTTTCTTCTATAACTTCCTGCTTTCCTCCAATTAAATAAAAAGATTTTGTCTTGTAATAATTAGCGACAACATCTAACCACAATTCACAACCTGGAATTTTAACAACATCTTTAACGCCCTTCTTTTTAAGTGCCCAAACTGCTCCAATACCATCTGGATAACCTAAATTTCTATTTATTAGCGCTCGACTCTCTTCTGTGGCGTGTAAAATCTTTTCAGCATTAACTGCCACCATAATCTTATGATTATCAAACGCATATTGCATAAGGTCTTTTCTAGAACTTGGCGCAAAAGTGATCACGCCGTTTAATGATTTAGATTCCATCTGTTAAGCTTTAGTATGTAACAAATAATGAGCCATTGCATTAAACATAAAAGCATTACTCCATCTCATATATGATATTTTTGAACTCATACCTTTTCTATACTGATAGTAAAAATAGCCTTTTTTGTCTTGCATATGTACTATCGTCCAATCTAAAACATTTGATAACAGTTCTTTGTTTTCTTGAAACAATTTCAACTTAGAAAAAGTAACAATGACTTGCGCAGGACAATGAATATCTATTGGATACGTTTTATCATGGTAATATTTAGGAACTCGATGGTCTTCAAAAAATGCATCAACATAAAATTGTAATCCTTCATCAATGTATTTTTGAAAACTAGCATCTCCTGTATTTTGTTGATAAGTTGCAATAGCATCTAAATTAAATCCTGTATGAAAACTATCTTTCCAAGATTGTACTGGCAACAACCCATAAATCCAAGAGCCATCTTTTTCTTGCAAATCACAAGCTGCAAGCACAGCTTTTCTGGCCATATCTGCGTGTTCTTGAATTTTCTTGTATTTGTAGGCATAGCTTAAAATCTTAGCTCCCAATAACGACGCATTAATGACGGTATTATTGCCATCTTTTACACTGTATGAAAAAATATGGCCTTCTCCATGTTGTGTTCTTGACAAATCCTTTAGAACAAAATCAGCTGCAGAAAGCGTTTCTTCAAGAACAGACTCATCTTTTGTGATTTTATAACTTTCAATTAAAGCTTCAACGCAAAAACAAGTAGCAACGACAGTAGGTGTATGTTTTTTAAACAAAAATAATCGCCTTGCTTGCCAATCAAAATTATAACCCCAAGCTGAACCAGAGTAACCTTCACTTCTTAAACTCAATAAAAGTTTTGTGATTTCTTTTATCTTTTGAAGCAACTCTTCTTTCGTTCCATAATCATCACATCCTTTTTCAGCTAATTGATATAATCTACAATAGCCTAAAAGGAATAACGCAACACCTTTAGCATTGTATTCTTTTGGGACTAAAAAAAGTTTTCTGAAATTAATTGGACTACGTTTAAAACCTTGAATCCAAGCCAATCTTGCTAAATCCCAATGTTTGAATGGTAATGCTTGAAAGACTTTAGAATTTAATCCATCATAAGGATCCCATCCTTTGTATTCTTCAGACTCACAATAGTTTTTGAGTTTTAAGAAACTCTCAGAAACCTTAAACTTCAACTTGTTCTCCTCCACGTCTAATTGATTCTAAAACTTTGAATGATGCTTTAGTTACTGCTACAATTTCTTCAAAAGGAATTGGTGCTTCTCCATTAGATAATAATCCATTCACAAAAGCATTAACCATTTCCTTTTGCCCTTTATTTTGATTTAAAAGCTTATCTTTTTTAGGCTTTCCTTTTCCATAAATCTTTAGTTCTTTAAAATCATTCAGTGTTGCAGACATTCCTGCTGAAAACACTTCAACATATTCTTTTGTCATTGATTTGGAACCATTAGCATAGTAACCAACAACTCCAGAAGATCCGTTTTCAAACTGAATCAAAATATTTAGAGTATCGTTTAACTGGTTAGCATCTGGTAAGGCTGCTGCTGAAATTTTGATTGGTAAACTTCCGTTAAGGTACGTTAGGTAATCTATAAAATGACAAACTTCACCTAGTATTCTTCCGCCGCCAATTTCTGGATCTTGAATCCAAGTTTCTTTAGGAATTGCACCAGCATTAATTCTATAAATCATCGTCATTGGATGATTACCAACTGCTTTTTTGAGCTTTGCTGTAATTGGCGAAAAGCGTCTATTAAACCCAACCATTACGGCTTTATTTGATTTTGATTGCGCTTCTATAATTTGCTCTAATTCTGACTCTAATAAACATATTGGTTTTTCGACAAATACATTTTTATTAGCCTGTAAGCTCTTAAGTACGAAAGGCCCATGCGAATCGTGACGCGTGGCAACAAATACAGTATTTGTTTTATCGTCTAATACATCTTCTTCATTTGTAGCACAAAACTGAAACTTGAATTTTTCAGCAACACGTTTAGAAGTGGTTCCTGTATTGGTTAACACACCTACGCGACCAATCTCTGAAGACTCAGGGATATTTGGCAATAAATTGCCTTGTGCATAACTACCTGCGCCAATAAATGAAATATTTACTTTACCAAGTTTATCATTATCTGATGTGCTAATCTTTTCTTTAGAGATAGCTCGTTGAGTATTATATTTTAAGGCAATACCTGTAAAGGGTTCTGTTCTTGACACCACTAAATCGAAAGCTGCTTTGGCGTTATCAAATTCAAATTGGTGAGTGGTTAAATAACCAATATCGATCCGGTTAGTAGCAATTAAATTTTGAAAAGCTTCCATGTTGCGCTTCTCAGTCCAACGTACATAAGGCAATGGGTAATCGATGCCTTTTTCTTCATAATTTAAATCGTATCGTCCAGGGCCATACGAGCATGCCATTTTAAGTTCTAGCTCTTTACGATACCAAAATGGATCGCGATCGAAACCTGTTGGTACAGCACCAAGAACCACAACTTTACCTTTTTTGCGCGCTATAGCACCAGCAAAGTTTATAGGGTCTAAACTAGAGGTAGCTGCAGCAATAATAACAGCATCTGCACCATAACCATTTGTGGCGTTTAGAATTTGCTCTTCGGCACCTGCAGCATTTCGGGTTAATCCTAAATCTACAACATTGTTTTTTACAGCCTGGTTTACAGCTTCTTGAGAAACATCTACACCAATAACAGTAACACCAGAAGCTTTTAAAATAAGCGCTGCTAACTGACCTAGAAGTCCGAGACCAATAATGACACAGGATTCGCCTAAGCGTAAATCGGCTTGGCGAACTCCTTGCATTGAAATCGCTCCTAATGTGTTGTATGCTGCATCTCTAAGATTTATATTGTTATCTAACTTTACACACAAATTAACAGGCACAGAAACAATCTCTGCATGATTGGCATAACCAGCTCCAGCACAAGCAACCTTATCACCAACTTCAAATTCTGTCACTCCTTCTCCAACTTCAATAACTTCTCCAGCACAGCTATAACCTAAAGGTGAATAGGCATCTAGTTTTTTCATAACTGCTCTGTAGGTTTGCACAGGCCCTTGCTTTCTTAATGTATCTACGACTTGCTTTACCTGTTGTGGACGTTCTTTTGCTTTGCCTATTAAGCTTTTTCTGGCGGCTACTACAGTAGAACCTTCTGTACCTGCACTAATTATAGAGTAATGATTTTTAACGATAACCATTCCTTTTCCAAGTTGTGGGTATGGCACCTCTTGAATTACCATATCACCTGAGCCTAATTTTTGTGTAAGTTGTTGCATCTATTTAATTTTTTGGGCATATCTCTCTAGTAAGTTTTTTCTTAAAAACTTATCTCTTATTAATTTTATATTCTCAATTTTATCTGCAATTTCATTATCTGAAATTGAGTTAAAAAAATCTCTCAATTTTATTTTGTCGTTTTGTACAACCCAACCTATATCATAGGTTTTTACAAAATTAGAAACATCGCTATCTCCAATAGACAATATAGGTGTAAAAGAACCAATAGCATCAAACACTTTATTGGGAAGCGCACCAACTTTCATTATTATTACAGATATCTTAGCATTTTTATATAAACACGGTACTTCTTTTGGGTTGATCATACCCAAAAGAGAAATATTAGGATTTTCTTTAGATTGATTAAGAACATCCTTATATCGTTCACCAGAACCGTTATCACCAAAAACAGTAAATTTAATGTTGCTCCCTGAAATTGCATCTATTACCTTAGAAATATCAAATTGATGTGTTAATGTACCTCCATAAATAATATTTAAACCCTTGTTATTTAATTTATCATCTATTTTAAAGTCATAGAATCTAGAATCTATACCTAAAGGAATAAAATTAGATTGAACATTTTTGTTATATCTAAATAACCATTTTTTAAAAGAAGGAGCTACATGAAAATAGGTGTCGTATTTAGCAACCGATTTTTTTTGAAAAAATTCACAATAATAATCAAAAGCCTTTTTTATAATTCCCCCAGAAGTTAAACTATCTGGCCAAATATCTCTAATATCTAATACTAAACCAACACTATATTTTTTCTTTAATTTAGACATATAATAGATTAGTTCTGATGGTCTAGAAGGCAATATTATTGTATCATTTTTCCCGAGTGAATATGAACTTAATAAGTTATATACTTTTCTTGAGAATTTATAATTCCACAAAACTCTTTTAAATGATAAGTTAGCATCATACTTACCATTATTTAAAAAGATTAAATTGTACGGTAAGCTTTGTTTCACTCTATCTATATCTTGATTTGATATAAACGTTTTATTAGCATGATCAAAATTAGTAGTTATATATGTTACCTCCTTATTTTGTTCACAGAGTAACAATGCTAAATCTGGATGTCTCTTACCTCTATTGGTTAAAGTAGACTCTGTTGGTGAAACTATATAAATCATAAGTCTCTCGTTGTTATTTCAGCAATTTTTTTATTGATTGCTAATATGTCAAACTTTTGTTTTGCTTTTTCTCTATTTGAACTACAATTTTGCAAATAAGTGTTTTTATTTTCACAAAACTTAGTAATAGCACTTTCTAATTCTCTATTGTTTTTAGGTTTAATAATTATAGAATTAAACCCATCTTTTACAATTTCTGGAATTGCACCAACATTAGTTGCAATTACAAAACAACCTGCTGCAGTTGCCTCAATCACAGAATTAGGACACCCTTCTTTATACGAAGGCAAAACAAATAAATGAGAATCAGCTAAAGCTTGGTATTTTTTTGTACCGTCAACAAAACCATGAAAATTGATAATTTGTTTAACGTTTGGATTTTCATTCAAGAACACACTCACTTCTCTTTCCATATTTTGATCAACAAAATGCCCAAAAACATTAAGTACAAGGTTGTGAATCCCTTTATTAATCAATTCTTTCATAACATTAAGTAATACAAAAAAACCTTTCTCCTTGCTAACCCTAGATATATAAACCATTTTAATTTTACTTTCTGTTTTTGTGTTTCTAGGTAAAATTTCTCTGTCATCGTAAGTAGTATACATAACTTCTATAGGCTTTTCTGGGAAATATTTTTGAAGCTCATCCTTAAAAGAATTTGCTAAGACAATAAAATTTCCTGAATGCTTAAAAATTTTCAAAAAATACATTCTGTATATCCACTTGGAACTCAAGAAATTTTCTCGCCAACCTCTAATAAAGGTAATCACCTTAATATTAAGCTTTTTTGCGATTAGTAAATATATGCCATCTCTTATTATAGGAATTGGAATTAAAGATGGATTAACAATAACTTTATCTGGCTTTTCTTTTTTTAAAAACCCATAAAATCTAACTATTTGTTTAAAACTATCTAGTATGTAACCAAAGTATCTTTTTTTTCTTACGTTATAAACTTTATGAGGTGAACCAACTTCATGAAATTTAAGATTTATCTGAGGATAATTCCAATTTGAAGAAAGCACTCTATAAAAATTTGCCACACCACCTCTAGACTCTAAGTCTTTACAACAAATTACAATTTTGATTTTATTATTATGATTCATAAAGTTTTAAAGTAGTTTTTTCTTCATTAGGATATAGATTTTTCTCATGCTCTTTTACAGTTTCAAAATCGAACCTTCTCTTTAATAACTTTGCTGGCACTCCACCTATAACAGAATAAGGAGGAAAAGATTTTGTAACCACAGCACCTGCTGCAACTATTGATCCTTTTTTTATAGTAACTCCTTTCAGAATGGTACTATTAGCTCCAACCCACACATCACTCTCAATTGTAACATCTTCGTCATCACTATCTCTTTTATCTTTCACAAAAAACATCCACTCACCTACCACCTCAGTATTATGATTACCCCCTCTAATGAGAACATTAGGACCAAACATTACATTATCATTAATTCTAATTACAGAATGTCTTGCGCTAAACTTAGCTCCTTTGCCTATATAGATATTACTACCTAGCTCAATAGAATTAAATGAAAATGTATCAAATACACTAAACTTAACATTACTCCCACATGTTTTAAACAAATGTTTCATAGAATATCGTAAAAGTCTATTAAACACATTTTTTAGAAAAATGTATAACCTAGCTGGATACTTCATATTTATATTTTTGATTTAAAACTATCACTCCAGAAAACAACACATTACTATAAAAACCAAATCCATGAGATGGTATTAATGATATTAAGAATAATATTAAAAGTGTTATTGGAAGCCTTTTAATTAAGTTTTCTTTATTGTGAAATTTATTGATTGTTAGTTTTATTATACTTTTTAAATAGAATACATACAAAAAAAGAGTAAAAACACCTCCCACTAACAACAACTCTAATATTCTATTATGAGAAAATGTTCTAGTCCTAGTCTTTAGTCTCATTTTCTCTAAAGCTCCATAGGTTCCTATCCCCATCAGTTTTTCCATTAGAGTCATTTCATTAAATATGTCTATAGAATGCATATACAAATCACCTCTACCAGATGAAATTCTGTTATAATCACCAACTACGTACGCTTTATTTTCTTTTTTACCAATTAACCTATTATATAATTCGACATTGTTAGAAAAGATTGATGCTATTATAGGAACTACTACTAAAAACAAAAGAAAAGCAACAAATTTCGTTTTAATTGAAGATTTATATAAAAACAAAATTAAAAATCCTAATATATAAATAACCCAACCTGTTCTTGCAAAACTGTATATTACAGATAAAAATCCCACAATTGTAAGAACTACCCAAAACACTTTTTTAATAATTCCGCCATTCCAAAATCTTTTAAAATATGCAAAAACAATTATCGAAGAAATAGCAAAAATCTTAGAGGCACCTGATGCGTTATTAAAAACCCCAAAAACTTTTACTCCAAAACCTTTAGAATCATACCCTACATCTACAACCCCTTTAGGTTCTAACCAACCTATTAAAAAAGGAATATTAGATAAAATAACAAAAATTGAAATATTCAGGATAAAACTCTCTACCTCTACGTATTTCTTATAAAGAACACATATATAAAAATACGCAACAAACAAAGGGATAGAGATCAGGTCTAAAAAAAAAGTAATATCCCCTGAAATACCTAATACTAAATTTGCATTATAAAAAATTGATAATGAAGTAATAAAGCCTATAACAAGAAATTTAGAGACTTTTCTTGGTAGCTTATGTTTAAAAACTATATACAACAAGTAAAAAAACAGTAACACTTTCCATAAGTGACTTAACTTAATTGGTCCTATATGTATATAATCATAATACAAAAGGAAAAACAGCAATAAGTATCCTATAACTTTTCTTATCAACTAACCTTACTTATTATGTTATTATATATTCTGCCAACGTTTTGAGAAGTGAAATAATTTTCTAGATCCTTAGAATTCTTACAACGCCCAGAAACAACATCATTAATCGCACTAGCAATTTCTTCAGAATTAAAATCACAAGCTATCCCACCACCAAATTTATTCAAGTAATTTCTCATTTCACTTTTTTGAGGGGTTAAGCAAATTATTGGTTTTGATAATGTAGCATAATCTGCAAATTTACTAGGCAAAAATGGGCTCGTAGACATTTTTGCTTCTATAGCTAATAACCCACTACATGCCTCTACTTCTCGATAAATCTCATCTTGAGGCACTTCTCCTTTTAAAGTAATAAAGTCTTGAATCTGATAATCTTGGGTTTTTTGAATCAATAAGTTACTAACACGACCTATAAACTTTACACCTTTAAATTCTTTATTATCAATTATGACTTTTTTGACAGCTTGAAAAAATTCGTCGACAACCCTTTCCTTCGTTAAATTTCCCGTATGAACAATCCATCCATTTTTATTTTCACTATGGTTTAATCTATTTACATCTAATCCTATATGTGGTATTATAGAGTATTTATCTTGTACTTTTACACTACAAAATTCACACATAAGATTATAAGCATATAAACTAGAGACTAAAATATGATCTGCTCGTTCCAAAACATTTCTTAATTTATTTTTTTGAATTTTAGAAATAAATGGAATGTGATTTGCTCCTTTATAAGGTTCTGGAGCAATTGAAATAGGAAAAGGGTCACTAAATGCTGCAATCCACTTTGAACCATAATCTTTTTTTATTTTGTCGCCTACAAAGTGTGTGTCAAAAGGAGTAGACTGTGTTAATATGACATCTGTTTTAACTGGTTTATAAAGCTCTACTAATTTATTTGTAGTATCAACAACCCAGCTATTTGCAGAATAAAGTTGATTAAGCTCCTTAATTCCTCTATTCATTTTACTAAAAACCTTTTGATTCACAAATGTCTCCGTATATGGTATGTAAACGACATTACCTACTATCTCAGTTTTTTTCCCGTCTCTTCCTCCAACAAAAGAAACTACATCTAATCCTACATTTTTTAAAGCATCTGTAAGTTTTACCGCTTGAAAAGCTTGTGCAGAATTAAGAGGTTTATAGTATTTAGCAACTTGAAACAATTTCATTCTCTATCTTTTCTTTATAAATATAGCTGGACTTCCACCAAATATCACATTATTTGGCACATCTTTGTTTACAACACTATTTGCAGCAACTATAGCACCATCGCCAATCGTGACCCCCTTTAAAATAACTGAGTTTGTACCTACCCATACATTATCCCCTATTATTACATTATCATAAAGTCCTTCCTGATCTTTTATATTGAGAGTTTTATCACTATATCCATGACTAGAATCTGTAATATAACAATTAGGTGCAATTAGTACATTGTCGCCAATAGAAATCGACTTATTAGCTTCAATAAATGTATTATTACCTATCCATGTATTTTTACCTACTCTCAAAAAAGGTTTTCCTGTCAAGTCCTCTTTTTTAGGTGAGCATTTAATATAACTACCCATTTCTATGGTTACGCTGTCATCAAACTCAACTCGATATGGATTTACAATTACCACATTTCGTTTAACCAGTAACCTTCCTCTTGATTTTATTCCTCTCAGTAAATATAGTTTCCCTCTAGTATGCGCTATAAGTTTATTTAAATGAAAAAGTAACTTTGAAAGTTTATAATAAATCATAATTCTAATGAGTCAAATAATCATTTTTTAGTTTGTAGATTATCCCCATAAACAAAGCCAATGTAAATATTAATTTTTTGAAAAAGGAACATTCATTAAATCCCAAATAAGCTCCAAAAATTAAAGCGATGATAATTAAGATTAATTGCCATTCTAATATTATTTTTTTTCGGACTACACCGCTTTTTATATAAAAAGGTGTAAAAATAACAAATGTAATCATGTAACTAGCTAAATAGGCAAAAGATAAGCCTACAGAGGTTTTTGGTAAAAATTTAAATGATATTATTAATACTATACCCCAAAACAAATTATTAAAAAAAGACAGCCATAAATAATTCTCTACTATAGTTACTCTTGCTAAACCTTCGGTGAGTAAAAAAAATGAAGTATATAACATTACTATAGTAAGTGTATTATTTAATTTCGCACCCTTATAATCTGAACCTAAAATAAAATCTAAATATTCAGGAAAAAGCATTACTGGCACAACAAAAAACAGTGATATTAACCAGACTCCAGATATATTAAGTTTATCCTTCTTTTTACTTACAACCGACCTATTAGATGCCATAGCTGTTATAATAGGTGCGTTTATAGTTTTTGTCAATGTCATTATTAATATTTGAAAAATCAAAGTTGCTTGAAAAATCCCCATTTCAGCAAAACCACTGCCTAACCTTACCATATCTGCTTCAACAATCCATTTTACAGGACTCACAACCAAACCACATAAAGCAGCTGGTAAAGAATAATTAAGCAACAGTTTTTTTTCTTTGATTACCCCATTAAAGCTTAATCTAATACTATTTTCACTATAGAGTTTTCTTAACCTAACGGCATTAAGCAAAAACAGAAGAACTAAACTTAAAACTAAAGCCAATATTGCACCATAAAAGCTAAAAAAATAAGCACCAAAAATAAACATTAGACCAGATATCAAACCATGAACTAAGTTGATTTTAGCAATTACATCAAAAGCTTTAAAGCCTTGCAATACTCCAGTCTGAGCACCATTTAAAGAACTAATCAGAATCATTACGGATGCAATTCTAAGTTCGTTTTCTAAATAAGGAGCACCTAATGAATCTTTAGCTATGTTTTCAGCAAAAATATTAACTAAAACAAAAACAATCAATCCTAGCAAAGTCGCAAATGCATATGCCATTGATAAAATATTAGACACTTTCTCTTTATCATGATGAAGATATTCTGCCACATGTTTAGTAGCTGTCAACCCTAATCCAAAACCCGCAAATGCAGCAAACATTTGTATTGTCGATCTTATAATTCCAAATTCACCATATAATTCTTTACCAAGTATTCTAGCTAATACAAACCAAGTAATAAGTAAAAAGCCTTTAGACAAAACAACACCTAATATAGACCATAAAGATCCTTTTATCATTGATTTAAAAAACGAATTATCATTTAGCTTTTTGTATTTTTCAACAATCTGCAAATCCTATAATTTTTTTATAAAGTCAATAATTTTTTCGCATGATCTCCCATCACCGTAAGGATTATGTAGTTTAGACATCCGCTCGTATCTATCGTCATTTTCCAGCAAATCATTCGCCTCTTTTTCTATTAATTCAGCATTAGCACCTACCAAAACAACTGTACCTGCATCAACTGCCTCTGGGCGTTCTGTAGTTTCCCTCATTACTAAAACTGGCTTACCTAAACTTGGCGCCTCCTCTTGGACACCTCCACTATCTGTTATTATCAACTTAGATCTATTCATTAACCATATGAATTCTGGATAGTTTAATGGAGGGATTAAATGTATATTACTTATATCCGACAAGAAATCCCTCACCGGCTTCTGAACCTTGGGGTTTAAATGAACAGGATAAACAATTATTACATCTTCATTCTTAATCGCTATATTTTTAAGAGCCTTACATATATTTAAGATTCCTTTACCATGATTTTCCCTTCTATGACCAGTGACTAAAATCACTTTTCTATCAACAAATAGCTCCTTCATTTTTAAAACTTCTTGAGAAGGATTTCGCTCTATTTTCTTCAATCCAATTAACAAGGCATCAATTACAGTATTTCCAGTTACCACAACCGCATTACTCTTAATATTTTCTGCTAACAAATTTCCTTTTGAGTTATCTGTAGGTGCAAAATGATAGTTTGTAACTCTAGAAACCAATTGCCTATTAGCTTCCTCAGGAAAAGGCGACGTTAAATTAAAGGTTCTTAACCCGGCCTCTATATGACAAATCTTTGAACCAGCATAAAATGCTGATATTGCAGCGACCATTGCCGTAGTAGTATCCCCATGGACAAATGTGAAATCTGGTTTAAAATCATTTAAGATATTTTGTAGTTCTGAAAAAATCCGAGAAGTTAAATCAAATAAACTTTGATTAGGTTTCATAAGATCTAAATCATAATCCGGAACAATCTCAAAAAAATCTAAAACCTGATCAAGCATTTCTCTATGCTGCCCAGTTACACATACTTTAGTCTCAAAACTATCAGTATAGTGCTCAAATGTCTTTACCAATGGAGCCATTTTTATGGCCTCTGGTCTTGTCCCAAAAACAATCAAGTTTTTCTTCATACCTGCACTCTATATTTATATTCAACATATTTAAATTCCTCATCAAGAGCAACAAAACATGAAATCAACGATCTTTTTTAGTCCACAAAATTAACACAATTATAAGACTAAACACTTAATTGTTCGTTTTTTATCACATGTTAATTAACACACCAAAGTCTTCAAAAATACTGAAATTAAGGAAGGACTACAACGCATCATTGGTCTTGACTATTCTATGCCTTACCTACAAAAACCACAGTATTATTTTCTATTAGAAAATTTACTATATTTTCGCTAGCTTTCCCAAGTTTTAACATACTTACTACGTACGTACAAGCAGTCTAATGTTGTACAATTGTTGACACCAATTTAACCCTTATAATCACTCACGTATGCCTAAAAAGCGTTATGCTTTTGATGACTAAATAGTTCTATTTACTTAACCAAAATTTACATGCCCTATACTCTCGCTCATTTACTCAAAACTCTCTAGGCGTTCGTAACCGCCAGACTTTAAAAACTTCTCTCTTTGCATCAGAGACATATCTGAAGTCATCATATCTTCTACCAAACCTGCTAGATCGTATTCTGGTACCCAGCCCAATTTTTCTTTGGCTTTTGTAGGGTCGCCAATTAATACATCTACCTCTGTTGGTCTGAAATAATTAGGGTCTACAGATAAGACTTCTTTACCAACAGTTAACTGATAACGAGCATCTTTACATTCTACCACATAAGCCTTCTCATCAACACCTGAACCTTTAAACTCTAAGGTGATACCTATATGATTAAATGCCATTTTCACAAAATCACGCACTTTTGTGGTAACTCCTGTAGCAATAACCCAATCTTCTGGTTCGTTTGCTTGTAAGATCATCCACATCATGCGTACGTAATCTTTAGCATGTCCCCAATCCCTTAAGGCATCTAAATTCCCTAAGTAAAACTTATCTTGTAAACCTAAGGCAATTTTCGCCACAGCTCTTGTAATCTTTCTTGTCACAAAGGTTTCACCACGTCGTGGCGACTCGTGATTAAATAAAATCCCGTTACACGCATACATATTATAAGCTTCTCGGTAGTTTTTTGTGATCCAAAATCCATAAATCTTAGCCACACCATAAGGTGACCTTGGATAAAATGGGGTGTTTTCATCATAAAACCCTTGTTCATTCTTATTCTCTGGCATACCACCATACAACTCAGAGGTTGAGGCCTGATAAATTTTGGTTTTTTCGGTTAATCCCAACAAACGTACAGCTTCTAACAAACGTAATGTCCCCAATGCATCCACATTAGCTACATATTCTGGAGTATCAAAGGACACCTTTACATGCGACATGGCCCCTAAATTGTAAATCTCATCAGGTTGTACTTCTTGTATGATACGTGTGAGGTTCATCCCATCTGTTAAATCCCCATAATGCAACTTTAAGCGTACATCATCGTTATGTGGATCTTGGTATAAATGATCTATGCGCTCCGTATTAAATGACGAGGCTCTACGTTTGATACCATGTACCATATAGCCCTTTTCTAAAAGCAATTCTGCTAAATATGAGCCGTCTTGTCCTGTAATTCCTGTTATTAATGCAACTTTCATGCGTTATTCGTTGACCGTTTTTCGTTGACCGTTTTTCGTTATTCGTTTTTTGTTGTTCGTTATTCGTTATTCATTGTTCGTGGTTCGATGGTGGACGATGAACAATGGACGATTAATGCCTCGCACTACTTTAACGACTTTATTAATTTATACAACATCATTTTTATTCTTGTACAAATATCTTCTAATTTCTTATATTCTTCAACTGAAATATAGCCTAAATCCTTTGCTAAGAACAATTGATAATTTGCTTCTTCTAAGGAGCCTTTGGCAATGTACAAAAACTGAATAAACTCTTTTTTATATTGCCTCGCTTGTCCCTCTATAATATTAGTCGGCACACTACTCGCGCTTCTCTTCAACTGACTCGTTAAACCGTACATTTCTGAAGCAGGAAACTTCTTTGAAACCTTATAAACTTCTAGCGTAAACTCATGTGCTACTTGCCATACTTTAAGCTTTGATTCCATTGTGTGGTTGTTCGTTGATCGTGGTTTGTGGTTCGTTTTTCGTTGACCGTTTTTTGTTAGTCGTTTTTCGATATTCTATGATAGACGACGGACGATAAACGGTAATCGGTAATCGACTTACATCTTCACCTCTTTAAAATCATCAACATGATCTAAAAACCATTGGTAGGTTTGCGCTATACCATCCTCTAATTCCGTTTGGTATTGCCATCCCAACTCCTTGAGTTTTGACACATTCATTAATTTGCGTGGAGTGCCGTCTGGCTTGCTATTATCCCAACGTATCTCACCTTCATGACCTACAATACGTTGAATGGTCTCTGCCAATTCTTTTATAGTGACATCCTTGCCCGTGCCCACATTATATAAATGCTCTGGTAATTGTCCTTCTAAAGCAAACACTACAGCTTGTGCCATATCGTCTACATGCAAAAATTCGCGCATTGGAGTTCCAGATCCCCAAAGTTCTACTGGTGCATGATGATTCAATTTTGCCTCATGAAACTTACGAATCATTGCTGGTAATACATGCGAGGTCTTTAAATCAAAATTATCATGAGACCCATATAAATTGGTTGGCATTAAACTTACATAATCCTTATCAAATTGTTTGCGTATGGCCTCACATGCTTTAACACCAGATATTTTCGCTAGAGCATACCACTGATTTGTCGGTTCTAAACTATCCGTGAGCAATGCTGCTTCCTTTAAGGGTTGCTCAGCTAATTTTGGATAAATACAAGAACTCCCTAAAAAGATAAACTTCTCTACACCATGTTTTAGCGCACCATCGATCAGATTGTTTTGAATCTGCATATTTTCCATCAGAAACTGATAAGGGTAGCTATTATTTGCCAATATACCACCTACTCGAGCTGCCGCATCTATGACCACGGCTATCTGTTCATCTTTATAAAAAGCATTAACAGCATCTTGATTGCGTAAATCTAAGGTTTTACTTGATTGACCGATAAGATTGGTATAGCCATGTTTTTCAAGAGCTCTCCAAACCGCAGAGCCGACCATACCTTTGTGTCCTGCGACATATATCTTAGCATTTTTTTGAATCATAATTGAATGTTGAGGGTAAATTCAAACACTGCGTAAAATTAACATTTTTATAAGATTAAATGCTTAATTGTTCGTTTTTTATCACATGTTAATTCACGCAATTAAACCAGCAAAGCATACTGAAATTAAGGATAGACTACAACGCATCATTTGTCTTGATTATTCTGTACCTTATCTGTAAAAACTACAGTGTTATTTTCTAATAGAAAATTTATATATTTGCACTAGCTTTCCCAAATTTTAACACACCTACTACTGTCAGTACAAGCAGTTTAAATTTGTACAATTGTTGACACCAATTTAACCCTTATAATTACTCACGTATGCCTAAAAAGCGATATGCCTTAGGTGGGACACCCACATTTTATGATATTGATTGTCTAATCAGTCACAGTATTTAGACTGGAAGAATCCCATATTATACCGCTTCCATCTATAAAAAAGCACATCTTTTTTTGATGTGCTTTTTGCTTTTAATAAGTATCCTAGAAACATACACCTTTCACAGAACAAAACAACCATACACCCTAATTAACACTAAGTTAATCTAATATTAATGTGATACCTCACTGACATTTCTATATTTGGCGTCCCAAACTACCCTATTGTCTTAACTACTTACTATACTTATTAGACAATATGAAACATTTTTACATTTTACTGCTTGCTTTATTTGTTAGTGGTTCAACTTTTAGTCAAATAAATGAAAATTTTGATTCTGGCCTAAGCAACAGTTATTCAACGGGTAACGCAATTTTAGCAAGTGGTACTTGGACAATTAAAGACGTAATTCAAGAATCTTCCTCTAATTCAAGATCCGGATTCGCCGCTAGAATTAATGACGACAAAACTGGAGCTCACATTACAACACCAAACTTAAATGGAGCTGGAACCATTACTTTTTGGTATCGCGAATTAAACAGTGGTGGCGGAACTTTCAATCTACAGATTGCTACTAATGGCGGCTCATATACAACTATAGATTCCCAAGTTTATTCTGGTCAAACATACTCTGAATACTCATTTGATATAAACAGTGCTAGTGCAAATCTAACTGTAAGGATTTTAAGTGATGATAATTCAGGCCATTTAATTATTGACGACCTTCAAATTACATCATATTCCTCAGGCCCAACACCAACCATCATCTTATCAGAAACCACATTATCAGGATTTAATTACGTAGAAAGTAATGGTCCTTCAACTGCCCAATCTTTTGATGTTTCCGGTACTGATTTAGACAATACTGATGTCATCATTACTGCACCTACTGACTTTGAAGTATCAGATGCCGAAAACGGAACTTATGGTAGTTCCATTACGCTATCGGCTTTTGATGGAACAACTGATGAATTATGGGTGAGATTAGCAGATGGTAAAGCAATTGGTAATTACTCTGGCGATATAACAACAAGTGGTGGTGGAGATACAACACCTCCAACTCTATCACTAAGTGGTGAGGTTACTGCTGCTCCGCCCACAAATGACAACTGCTCAAACGCTATTGCACTTACCGTTAACAACTCATGTTCATCTTCCTCTTACTCGAATGCGAATGGTACGAATAGCGGAACACTTCCAGATCCTGGATGCAGTATTTATTCTGGGGCAGATGTTTGGTTCAGTATCGAAGTGCCAACTTCTGGTAATTTAGATATTGAAACGACTGCTGACGGCATTACTGACGGTGCAATGGCACTATACTCTGGTACTTGTGGTGCTTTAACTTTAATTGAGTGTGATGATGACGATGGTGCAGGATTTATGCCGTTAATTTCTGTTACAGGTTTAGTACCTGAATCTACAGTTTATGTGTTATTCTGGGCATATGATGGAGCCGAAGAAGGATCATTTAATATTTGTGCGGTGGATCCTATCGTTCCACCAACTATCACATTATCAGAAACAAGTCTAACTGGCTTCACATATGAAGAAGGAAGTGGTCCTTCAGACGAACTGACATTCACAGCAGAAGGAAGTAGTTTAACTACAGACATTACAATTACAGCTCCAACAAATTTTGAAATTTCTACTACATCTGGCTCTGGCTTTGCTTCCAGCTTAATGCTCACACCTACTGATGGTACTGTTAGCACAACTACTATTTATGTGCGATTAGCTTCTACACTAGATATTGACACTTATAATGGTACCTTAAGCGCTACTAGTACCGGTGCAACTCAACAAGATATCAATTTAAGTGGTGAGGTTACAGCTGTTTCTTGTGCAAGTTCAACAACAACTTTCCCTTTCAATGGCGTTAGTGGTAGCACAAACTTAGATCATGATAATAGCGGAAGTAATCCTTCAGGTAGTAATGGCGAATCTTGTGGTAACAACTACAGAATTTATTATGATTCTCAACCAAGTACAGATGGAAGCGGTAACTACCTAAGATCAAACACAATTGATGGTTTAATCGAGAGTGCGGATTGGGGAGGAACCGGTAAATTTGAAACATTCTCCATTGATGTTTCTGGGGAAACCTCTGTAGATATAGAAACTTTTGGAAATACAACTAATAGTGGATTTAATACTAATAGTGAACAGTTTCAATGGTGGTATAAGTTGGATGGAGGAGCTGAGACTAACTTAGGGTCAGCATTTGGTGACGGAACCCCCTATACTGGTTCTTTAGCAATTGCGCCAACGACTATTAATGTTACTGGTGTCAATTCGTTAAAGGTCGGTTTCACTTTCAACATGAATGGAGGTTCTGATGGTTTTGAAGATGTAGACCTTACTGTAACAAAAACACCAACAACTTACACCTATAATGGTACTTGGTCACCTTCTACTCCAATAGGCAATTCAACTGTTAATGATTTTATAGTCATTGCATCAGGAAATATATCTATAGATGCAGATATAACTTGTAGCTCATTTACGGTTAACGCTGGCGCAGGAGTGACTATAGACTCTGGCGTTACGGTTACAGTTAATGATGTCACAGATGGCTTCACTTTAGAATCTACCTCGAGTTCTTTTGCAAGCTTAATTCTAGACGGTAGTATTAGTGGTACGGTGAACTATAAACGTTATGCCAATTCTTACACCAATAATAGCACTTTTGATGATAATGATCTTATCGCTCCACCATTAGCTGTAACTCAATTCAGCGACTTTGCTACGGCTAATTCGGGATCTCTATTGGCTTCAGGTAGTTTAAGAGCCTTTGCACCTTTTGATAAAGGTACAGGTACGTATATCAACTACAACAATACAGATATGACACCACTTAACCCTGGTACTGGTTATAGAGTAGCCACGATACCTACAAGTGACCAAATATTAACCTTCACAGGGACTCCAGTATCATCTGACTTAACTGGTGCCTCTGGAATTAACATAGAAGATAATGGTCCACAGTTTGCCGATTGGAACCTTATTGGGAATCCGTATCCTTCTTACATAGACTTAGAGGCCTTTTTAACACATGAAGTGTCTACAGCAACATCAGGTGAGCGAAATATTGATTTATTGGAAGGTTTATCGGGCGTTTATGGTTATGATGGGAACTCTAATGATGGATGGACGGTGATTACTTTAGCTAATGATGCTGGTGAGTTACTAGCACCTGGACAAGGATTCTTTGTTGCTGCTGACGGTACTGATGTTGCAGCACATAATATAGAGTTCACGAAAGATATGCGCAGAACAGGTACCGCTGACGACTTTATTGCTTTTAATGACAGTAATTCATTAACGTATTTAGAGCTAAAAGCATATACTGTAAACAACGCATACCATACCGAATTTTATTTTAACCCTAACGCCTCATTAGGTTTAGACCCAGGCTATGACGCAGTGGTGTTTGGTGGCAATGCACCTAGTACGTTTGCCTTATACTCTCATTTGGTACAAGACAATGCTGGGTCACCATTTGCTTTACAAGCCCTTGGTAGTAATGATGTATCAAACGTAACCATTCCACTTGGTATTAATGCTAATGCTGGTGAGCAACTGACTTTTACAATACATGAAATGCAAATTCCTGATACGGTTAATGTATACCTTGAAGATACTGTAGAAAATACAATAACGCTACTTAACACTTCAGATTATATTATGACACCTTCGAGTCAACTGACAGGTACTGGTCGTTTTTACATCACATTTACCAATACAACTTTATCGACGCTTGAGGAAACTTTAGACATCGTAGACATCTATGCCAATAATACTAACAGAACGGTTGTTGTTTCTGGGGAATTAGATGCAAATACCTCAGCAACATTGTTTGACCTTCAGGGAAGAGTAGTGGAAACTGCAACATTAGACGCTTCAAAGCTAACAAACACAATTAATGTGAATCATTTAAGAACCGGTGTGTACATTGTACAACTCACTAATGCTTCTGGTAGTAAAACGTCTAAGATTATACTGAAATAAAGGTATTTCACATCTACCACAATTTAAAAACGCGTCCTTTTACAGGATGCGTTTTTCTTTATACCACATTACATTGACGTCTTGTCATTCAATAAGTAACACCTGGCTACTGATATGCTGTGACATATTCGTAAAAAGTGTGTCTAATTTTTGAGGATATTGTAAAACTGATATCATTAGAGTGCATTTCATCGATAGGTATGTTAAATTTCACGTAAATGTCGACGAAACGACTTATTTTTACGATGAAATCCTAATTACTAAGACATAAACCCGCTTATAATGAAAAAGAATAGCATCCTTGTTATACTCTTACTCATCATCCCTATGTTGAGTTTTGGACAAAGCACCATTTACTTAGAAACGTTTTCCGGACAAGTAGGTAAAGGCGCCTCAGGAAGTATTCCTCTAGTCGATTTAACCGATGTTACTTGGAATATTGATATTGCCAATGCCAACGTCAGTAACAATTATGTATTTAATGTAAGAACACTTAATAATGGTAGCACAGTATTTGAGTCTCGAAACGTTGGAACTTCAATTTGGCTATCACCAACAATTAATATTTCTTCATATTCTGACATTACATTCACCATTGATGCTTCGCAAGGACGCAATCAACTAGATAATGATGATACGCTGACTACCGAATACCGTTTGGATGACGGTCCTTGGACCGTTGCTGACACAAATGGCTCATTATCTAATGATTATGGTAATGTCACGATTAGTCAAGATAACCTTAATGGTAATACTCTTGAACTTAGAATTACTTCAGTGAACAATGCTAACAATGAACGTCATCGTTTTAATAATATCGAAGTCACAGGTACGGCAGATTGTAATACTGCATTTTCATTACCTTTTAATGAAGGATTTGAAGGAGGATCATTTCCTCCAGACTGTTGGCAAAGCTATAGAGGTACCAATGGTTTAGGTACAGGGTTTGATTGGACGTCCACAACTTTAACTTCTAATTCTGGAAATACTTCCGCCTTTGTTGAATATGAAGCTGTAAATGGCGGCAATGCAGAAGACTGGTTAGTAACACCCGCTATAGACCTCAGTAATACGCAACCTCAACTGCGCTTTTTTGCCAGAGATCAATTTACAATCAATTATAACACCTCCTATTCAATCAGAATTTCTGAAACCTCGCAAACTGATATTTCAAGCTTTACAACCATTCAGACCTATACTGAAGCAACCTTAGGCAATGCATTTAATGAAAAAGTCATTGATTTGTCCGCGTTTACAGGGACTGTATACATCGCTTTTGTTATGGAACAGAATGATGGAGACAATTGGTTTTTAGATGATATTTCAGTAGAAGATATTTCAACTTGTACCACACCTGAAGATGTTACTAATATCACTACAGTTTTTGAAAATAACAGCATCAGACTAGACTGGCAATTGAGCGCATGCTATGATGAACTACTTATTATTGCTAGGGAAAATAATCCAGTAAGCGCAACACCTGTAGGAGATGGCAGTACGTATATGGCAGACACTGACTTTGGTAGCGGCACCGAAATCTCTACAGACGAGTTTGTAGTGTTTAAAGGAGTCGCCACAGGTGGTAATATTAGTAATGTTATCTTAGGAAGTTCATATCACTTTGAAATCTTTACAAGAAAAGGTAGCAATTGGAGTGCTGGAGTGCCTTTTAGTTATGACAGTGATTATTGCACAGTAACTGGGGATACAGCGTTTTTTGATACTTCCATCACCTTAGTCAACTTTGGCAGTATTAATAATGTCACTGGTCAAGGCTCAGGTTATGACGATTTCACTGCACAATCTACAAGTATAGCACAAGGTAACTCTGAAGATTTAACCGTACAACTAAATACGGATGGTGATGTCACTATTTATAGTTACGCCTGGATTGATTGGAATCAGGATGGTGATTTTTTGATGATGCTGGTGAAACCTACGATTTAGGGTTTGCAGAAAATACTGCGGATGGTCCAACATCTAATAGTGCTTTAGCCATTACAGCACCAATAGATGCGGAACTAGGAGATACAAGGTTACGAGTACTTTGCCAATACTACAACACTTTTATTCCTAACAATGGGCCATGCGATGGCTCTACTGACGGTGAAATAGAAGATTACACCGTGACTATTCTACCTGCAATCACTTACACCTATGATAATGGTTGGTCGCCAGAAGACCCCAATGGTATAGCCACATTGGCTAATCCTATTGAAATCATTAATGGTGACGTAACCTTTTCGTTATCTACCCAAGCACAACACATAACCGTACATCCCGGTGCTGGGATGACAGTAAATTCTGGGGTACTATTAACAATTGCTGATGATTTAGAATTACAATCTGTAAGCAATGCCTATGCTAGCCTTATTTTAAATGGTGATATATCGGGTACGGTTCGTTATAAACGTCATGTGAATTCGTATACCAATGATGGTGTTTTGAATGATAATGATTTAATTTCATCCCCACTATCTGGTCAAACTTTTGGTGACTTTGCCAATGATAACAGTAATTTATTGGCTTCAAATACTCTAAGAGCCTTTGCACCTTTTGACAAAACTACCGGAACATTTACCAACTATGATACGGTTTCTAATAACAACACGGTAATTACTGATGGCACAGCTTATAGAGTTGCAACTTCAGACGCTAATACTTTGAATTTTACAGGAGCGGTTAAAACAGATGAGGTGGATGTACCTATCGTGTCCTCAGGCCCACAATTTGATGTATGGAACCTTGTTGGTAATCCTTACACCGCCTATATTAATGTCGCTGATTTCTTAAATCAAGAAGTGAGTCCAGGAGTTGCTAATAGAGATCTTTTAGATCCATTTGCGGTAGCAGTATACGGTTGGAATGGTAGTGGCTATGACATTATTAATTTGTTTACAGCAGCTTCGGTAAACTTGGCACCTGGTCAAGGCTTTTTTGTAGCCACCAATGGCAATCACGATTTGAAGTTTGCGCCAGTCATGCGTAAAACGAGTATTCAAGCGGGTACTTCTGACGACTTTATTGCTAATGGAAACACTAATGCAGTGCAATTTGCACGACTGAAGTTAGCCACAACAGCAAAAAGCTATACGACATCCTTCTACTTTGACGACAACACCACCATGGATTTAGATCCTGGTTATGATACTGCAGTTTTTGGAGGTAATGCTCCTAGTGATTTTGCCTTATACTCTAAACTTGTTGGTGAAAACAACATGCCATTTGCTATACAGGCTATAAACACTACTCATCTTTCCAACGTTACTATCCCTTTAGGAGTCAATGCCAATGCAGGCGAGCAATTAACATTTAGTATTGAAGCAATGCAATTACCCTCGACTATTAATGTGTACTTAGAAGATCAAGTGACCAATACTGTTACCTTACTTAATACCAGTAATTATATCCTTACACCAAATACTAACTTACAAGGTACTGGCAGATTCTATGTTCACTTCACCAACACCACACTTTCTGCCCCAGATCAGACCCTAGATAGCATCCAGATACAATCTGATAATAGAAACAAAAACATTGTGATTAGCGGAGTCTTGTCCACATCTAGTGAAGTACACATTATAGATCTTAACGGCAGAGTGATTACAACACACGCATTGGATCCTACCACGACTATACAACGCATTAATGTAAATCATATAAATGCAGGTGTATATATGGTACAAGTACATAATGCTACAGGCCATAAAACCGTAAAAGTAATTTTAAAATAAACGATGAGTCTATACTTGTTAAAACTAAAAAACGGACACATTTATGTAAATGCAGTTTAATTTTCAAGCCTTTACATTGGGATACTAAACTTGTCTACGATTTAGTTGATAATCTTAACATAAATCAATAAGCGATGTATTTCATCGATATTATATTGCTTTTTGTCGTTGTTTTTATTACTATTGTCGGTATTATAGTTTGAAAAACACTATTGAGTCCCAAATCTTCAATAGTATTACACATTCAAGCGTCTAAATCCTACAGTGCCGCCTATTAAGAGCTTTTTATAGATCTGTTAATTAAAGTTTAACACTCTCAAATAGCCCCTTAATAATGAAAAATCTCTACCTCTCTCTTTGTGCAATTGCGCTGTCGCTTAATTGTTTGTATTCTCAAACTGAAGTCATCGAAAATGTTAATCTTGGACCTATTGAATTAGTTGTCTATGGTAATGATTTATACATCGCCAATACCTACGACAACAAAGTTCAAAAAATAGACATGACGTCACCTTCACCTACACTGATAGATGTTGCTACTAATATTGGAGGTGCCGCTGGTTTAGCTATAAGAGGTGATGAATTATTTGTATCAGGCTATAATGACACGAATATTTATAAACTAGATCTTACCTTACCCATTCCGATAACCCCAACCGTCATTTTTTCTGATACTTCATGCCCTTATGGTCTTGAAGTTAAGGGTGACGACCTCTATGTGGCCGAAATAGATTGTAATACCATCTTTAAAATAGATGTAACCGATCCAGAACCAAGTGCTGTAACCGTAGTTGAAACAGGATTGGATGGACCTACAAGTTTGGCCATTAAAAATGACATCCTTTACATTACCCAACAAGGTTCAAACAAGATTTCTACTGCAGATCTAAAGGCTAATTTACCAACGACAGTATCAGACGTTGTAACTGGTCTCAATGGTCCTTTTGCCTCATATCTTAATGGAGATTATTTATACTTTAGTGAAGGTGGTGCTAATGTGAACTCTGGCACAAATAAGATTTCAAAGTTCAATACTAATGATATTTCACCTACCGTAACTGTGATATACTCAAACCTTACAGACCCAACAGGTTTTGCTTTAGACGGTGATGAGATGTATTTTTCAGATTATTGGGATGGTAAAATATTTAGGTTTGACACTAATATTCCTTTTAGAACAGCAGGATCTGGCGACTGGAACTCGAGTCTAACTTGGACTGGTGGTAGCATTCCAACTTCGACAGAAGGTGTACAAATTAATCATAACGTCACCATGAGTTCTGGTGTTGTTCATAATGATAATATCACAATATCAAGTGGCTCATTAACCATCGAAAAACAAGCCAGTTTAACCATTAACGGCACCTTAACGACCAACAATAGTGTTATTTTAGACTCAGATTCCGATGAATATTCTAGCTTAATTGCTACAACTGTTGTCGGAGAAATTGCGTATCAACGCGCTATAAATGCCTACACGAATGATGCAGTTCTTAATGATAATGATTTGGTGTCTTCCCCAGTTGGTACAATAGCTTTTTCAGATTTAGCCAATCATTTAGATAATACCAATCTATTAGCGTCAGGATCACTCAGAGCCTTTGCCCCATTTGACAAAACAGCCAACCCTGCTGCTTATGTGAATTTTGACGTTAACAACGCTGATAATATCATCTTAGGTAGAGGCTACCGAGCGGCAACTACAGACGGTGGTACTATTACCTTTGAAGGTACACCAGTAACAAGTGCAGTAAGTTATAATATCACGGATTCAGGTAATGGATATGAAGAATGGAATTTAATAGGTAATCCTTATCCTTCCTTTATCGATGCCAATCTATTTTTAAATCATGAAGTTTCACTAGGGGTAACCAACGCAAGTTTATTAGATAACAACGCCATCGGTATTTACGGATATGACGGGAATACTTCTGATGGTTGGGAAGTCATTACCTTAGCCAATGCTGGTGGTAAACATATTGCACCTGGACAAGGCTTTTTTGTAGCTGCAGACGGCGATGATGTTGTTGCGCATGATATTGAGTTTACTCCAGCAATGCGACTGGCAAGTGCTGCTGACGATTTTATCGCTGGACGTCATGGAGAAAACACAACAAATGGCAGCACGTTAACCTTTGTTAAGTTGAAAATCAACAATACCAGTGCTAACTTTATAACTGATATTTATTTTGATAATAATTGCTCATTAGGATTAGACCCAGGCTACGATGCCATGATTTGGGGTGGCACAGCGCCAAGTAATTTTTCGATATATACGCATTTGGTTGAAGATAATACAGGTGTAGACATTGCATTGCAAGCCGTAGGAAGTAATGACATCAATGATGTTATCATACCGGTAGGTGTCAATGCAAGTGCTGGCACCCAATTAACCTTTAGTATTGATGAGATGAATAATATACCAAGTACAGTAGAAATATATTTAGATGATACCGTTTCAGGCACTAGTACCTTATTAAATGATGGCCATTATGTCTTCACACCATCAAGCAACCTCGCTGGTACAGGACGTTTTTATTTAAGGTTTACAAACACCACCTTATCCTTAACCGAAGACAGTTTAGAGCATCTGCAAATTGTCTCTAACCACCGTGAAAAAACCATAGATATTATTGGTAATCTACAACCAGAAATTACTGCCACATTATTTGATATACAAGGGCGTATCGTACTATCTACAGTACTCAATAGTCGCACATTAAAACAATCTATTGCAGTAGACACGATTAACCCTGGAGTATATGTCGTACAACTAAACCATAGTAACCAAAACAAAACCCAAAAGGTCATTATTAATTAATTACAAGCCCTTAAGCCTCTATAAAAAAAAGCAGTTCAACAGAAGCTGCTTTTTTTTTATTCTAAGAATTTTATAAATTGAGTTTTTAACACGAAAACGTTTTCGTAAATTTATCGTTGAGAAATTTTTAAATAAAAATGTATTTTCGTGTGACTAAATGAATTAAATAACTTCATATATGAAACAGTTTTACTTATTTTTTGCCCTGTTAACAGCATTTCCTTTTGCTTGCCTAGGTCAAACTTTCACCACAATTGCAGAAGATAATGCCAGTAATTACGGTGGATCATGGAATAACGGTGATAACAATGGAACCGGATTTGAGCAATGGACTCTGACAGCCAATCCAAATGGCGGTTTTGCTGGTAGTTATATTGGTGGCACAGCTATAGGAGATCCAGCATTTGGTTTATTTTCAGGGGATAATGGTTCAGCTGAGTCAATTGCTGAACGAGGGTTCAGTGAAAATCTTAAACCTGGGGATGTCATTTCTTTAAATATTGGACATACAACAACCATAAACGGAGAATTGGGCATTGTTTTATTAGATGGTTCAACACCTGTGTTCACAATAAAATACGTACAGTTCGCTTCATTTTGGGTAATCAATGACGGTGGATCAGATTTTAACACCAGTCAAGGTTACAGTGCTAATACTAGTCTATCTTTTACTTTTACTTATGAAGGTAATAATCAGTATTCATATACATTCGGCTCTTCTTCAGGTAATAACTTTACATTCTCGAATGGTACCGTATCAAATATTGATGGGATACGTTTTTTCAACATAGATCAAGGTGCCAGTCAAAACTTCGGTATAAACAATTTATTAATTCAGCGACCTACCTTTACGACTATAGCTAATGGCAATGTTAATAGTGGTTCTACATGGGCTAATGGTGATATTCCAGATGGCACAGGTCGTGTTATTATAAATCATGAAGTGACTGTTGCTGAAGATGAAAACTTAGAAGCTACCGATTTAGAATTAGGCGCCAGTGGCGAACTTATTTTAAATTCAGTAAGTGATAATTTTTCAAGTTTAATTGTGGACAATGTATCTGGTACAGGAACTGTCACTTACAACCGCTTTGTAAATACCACGCCTAACAATGATTTAATTTCTGCACCGGTATCAGGACAAACTTTTACAGATTTTAGAACAGCAGATTCCAATGCCAATCAGACTGCACTTCACGCTGATGCTGGTAACACGACATTTTTATTCGGTCCGTTTGATAAAACATCGGGGGCATTTACCACTTACGACACAAGTACATCTGCAACTTTAAGTGCTGGTACAGGTTATCGCGCAGCTACAGATGCTGGCAGCACATTGGCGTTTACAGGCACCGTAGAAACTGGTGATGTTGATGTTGATATTGTGTCTTCTGGGGCTCAATTCACAATATGGAATTTAATTGGGAATCCATTTACGGCCTATATTAATGTAGCCGATTTTTTAAATCAAGAAGCTGAAATTGGAGGAAACCCAACACTTGATAATATTGATTTATTGGACGACAATGCTCAAGCAATTTATGCATGGAATGGTTCAAGTTATGATATTTATAACTTGTCTTCAGGCAGCACAAAATACATTGCACCTGGTCAAGGATTCTTTGTAGGAGCTGACCCAAGTGATGTGGCTGGTTATGACATTAAGTTTGCAGCAAGCTTAAGAGTTGTAAGATCTGATGATGACTTTGTACCAAACAACACTGATCCGATTTCCTTCTTGAAATTGCGTGCCTTTACCTCAAACAACACCTATTCTACTGAATTTTATTTCAATCAAAATGCGTCTTTAGGTTTTGACCCTGGCTATGATGCTGTTGTATTTGGAGGTAATGCACCAACCAGTTTTGCTTTGTATTCGCATTTAGTACAAGACAATACGGGTCTGCCATTTGGTTTACAATCTCTAGGCAATTCGGATATTTCAAACGTGACCATACCGCTTGGTGTAAATGCTAATGCTGGTGAGCAATTGATCTTTACAATTGAAGAAATGCAACTACCAGAGTCTATTAATGTTTATTTAGAAGATACTGTAGAGAATTCAATCACCCAGTTAAATACTTCCGATTACATCTTAACGCCATCATCTAACATATCAGGTACTGGGCGTTTTTATATTACGTATACAAATACGACATTATCAACTACTCAATCGTCTCTAAAAGATGTTAACATCATTGCTGATTATACTAATAAAACAGTTATTATTAATGGGCAGATACAACATAATTCCATTGCAAATATTATTGATTTACAAGGTAGAGTTGTTATGACTCAAGTTCTTGATAATTCTAAGACATCAAACAGTATTGACGTAAACCACTTAAGCAATGGCATTTACATTGTACAACTCTCCAATGACGTCACCAATAAAAACAAAAAAATAATATTGAAATAGAAATTTATTAAGATGAAGCATATGGCTGACCTAGTAATTATCTTATGCTTCATCTTAACTTAATCAGAACCTTGGCATCATCTAACTATTTCATAACATTAGTGAATAAAAATAAATTACTATTTTTGACACATAACCGCAAGAGTAATCATGAACAACAAAGACAATAACAAAAACTCTATTACAAGAAAAGAGGCCATAAAAAAAATGGGGAAGTATGCAGCCTTAACTGCCGCTGGTACTTTTTTAATTTTGAATCCGTTAAATGCTCAGGCAGGTTCGCCTCCGGGAGCTGATGGCGATCCTTTTGCAGGAGGTTAATATACTATTAACCAATCGTCACTGTGCTTCAAACTTTAGCACCCACATATCAAACATCTTTTGATGACACAGTCTTACTTTGGTTTTTAAAATCAAATAAGTATGCTTTGGTTGACCGAGATTTTAATAATATTCTCAATCATTATATAAATGCGACATCATTAGCCGATTTTAATTGTGTATTAAATGATTTAGATGAAGCTTCAGACGCAACATTGGTTTCGCAACATCTTGAGACATTTCTTAAAGACTGTAATACAATTTTAAGTGAGGGTTCAACCGTGGTGTTGCCTTTTAATCACGAAAATCGCGATAGCTCAGAGTTATACCAAATTGGTGATACATTTATAGAAATGCATTATAGTAACGCGTTACTAAAACCATTATTTCATACAGCTTTAGAACAGTATCTCGCTAAAAATAGATCTGCCAGCCAAAAACTTATTTTTGATATTCATCTTGAAAACGGTAATATTTCACTATATATCAATGAACAACATGTGATAAGTGCACGCCAAGGGGACTATCATAAGATTCAAGGGAAGTTCATTATGCATGTCATATGTGCCATCCATAAACGTCTAGAATCTGAATGGTTAGGTACTTTTCATGGTTCTACAATAACAGATGGTAACAATGCGGTGTTGTTTATAGGCAACTCAGGCAAAGGCAAAAGTACCTTATGTGCATTACTGGCACAACATGGCTTTCAACTTTTGGCCGACGATGTTTCACCGATGTTGTCTGAGGACAGGAAAATCTATAGTAATCCTAATGCCATTTCCATTAAACATGGAGCTTTTGAAGTGCTGAAGCCTTATCTTAAAGATTTTGATGCATTACCAAAAACGTCGTTCTATCAAAATAAAGGTCAAACTGCCTATGTGCCTCAAAACACATTTGAACTGAAAGGCTATTCTTGTAAGGCTATCGTCATGGTGAATTACAAGGCTGGGGCTGAGACGGCTTTAAAACGCACTACTATAGCACCCGTCTTAGAAACCTTAATCCCAGAATCTTGGTTATCACATAATGCCAAGCATGCCAAACAATTTATGGTTTGGTTGGAACAAGTACAACTTTACGAACTGACTTATAGCAATACCGAAAGTGTTGTTGATCGGATATCATCTCTTTTTACTAGTTTTGGTGATACCAATGAGTAAAAGGTCAACGCAATAGAAGTCCATTTATGGCCAAACGTATAGCAACCTATCAACATATTGCCGATATTTTGAGCTTTGAGAGTTCTACCGAGGCATTAGAGGCAGCATTAACCGCACCCGACTTCGACTGGGACGCTATTGTTATGGAAGGCAGCAAGCACCTGGTCTTACCAGCACTATATTGTCGGTTGAAGTCTAAAGGCTTGTTGACTGTGCTTCCCGAAGAATTGAGCACCTATCTTGAAGAAATTACAAACATTAATCGCAATAGAAATAAAGTCATTTTAGAACAAGTCCATTGGTTGTCTACGGTATTTAACACACATCATATCAACCATGTCTTTTTAAAAGGTGCTGCCGTTTTAGCGATGGACCTCTATGACGATATGGCCGAGCGTATGATTGGCGACATCGATGTGTTGGTCGATTTGGAACAACTAGACACAGCTTATGAATTATTAATTAAAAACAACTATACACCAATTCCTCAGACTTTAGGTCACGACTTTTTTGAGCACAAACACTTACCTCGTCTTAAAACCAAAGACTTTATTTGTGCAGTTGAAATTCATCGTAAACTTTTCGTTTCTAATGAAAATGTCACACTGACAAATACAAACCTTATAAATAATAAAGAGAAGGTTAATGACATCTTTGTCCCTAATCATCAGCATCTTATAATGCATAATGTTCTAAATCATCAACTAAACGATGATGGCTATTATTTCAGTACCGTAAACTTTAGATCTAGCCATGAATCAATCAGGCTGTTACAAATTGAACCAATTAAGCATGAACAGTACAATGACACCTTTATACAATCCTATTTTAATCTAATTGGTATATTTTTTAAAGATGAAGTCCTTCATTTATACGCTACAAAAAATTTAAGAATCACATTTGCTCTGCAACGATTAAAATACCCAACGTTAAACCACCTTTATTTTAAAATCTTAAAATGGTGGCGTTTTATCCACATAATCATCAATAGATCAATACTTTTCGTTAAAAATAGCTCATATCGTAAGGCTATTTTGAAGGACAGAAGGCGTATATCAGCGCATTTACTATCATTTATCAAAAATTCTTAGGAATATTCTCAATAAGTTCATCCCTTTATTTGTTTTATAACACATAAATTTTACCTTTGACTTAAATTGAATTTAGCATGAAAAAAATTTCTTTACTCTTACTACTTATCTGCTTTGGTTTCTCAATCAATGCACAGTCCTCAAGAAATGACAAAGAATGGTTTGCCAGTGTTGGTTTAAATGGCATTAATAGTCTCGGATCGAAATCACCTGTTGAAAGTCCATTTGATTGGGCGAATGGTTTACCGATTTCAGCAGGAATTGAACTGGCATGGACTTCAGGCTTGGCGATAGAACAAAGTTTTACCTTAAACAAATTTGCCGAAGGCGATGAAATAGACGGTGTTGTTTTACCCGAAGATTATACGTATTCCTCATTTGATACCCATGTAAAGTATTATTTTGGAAAACATATTTTACCAAGAACATCTTGGATTGATTTCTATGGTAATGCCGGCATTGGTATCTTTTCAATTGACGAAACAAATATCTCACTAAATGTAGGTGGTGGTGTTCAAGTTTGGTTAAACCGACGCGAAACAATTGGTGTAAGATTACAAACCATTGCAAAATTTGCGATGAATCACGCTGAAAGTGGTATAGATAACAATCATTACCAAACCCATATACAAATGGTGTTTGCCTTGTAGTAAAAATATATATTAATTAATAAAAAAGGTCTCATTATCATGAGACCTTTTTTTATTGGTAGTTTCTTCTATCCCTATTTTGAAATGAACTTATCAAAATAGTCTATCGTATAGCCTAAGCCTTCTCGCAAATGTATTTTCGGCTCCCAGCCATTTAATTCTTTTTTTGCTAAACTGATGTCCGGCTGTCGCTGCATTGGATCATCTTGTGGTAATGGCATATGAATAATTTTAGACTTAGAACCTGTCAAATCAATCACTTCTTTCGCCAATTCTAGCATGGTAAACTCTACCGGATTCCCAATATTTACAGGCCCTACAAAACCATTTCTAGAATTCATCATTCTTATCGTTCCTTCCACCAAATCATCAACATACTGAAAACTTCTGGTCTGTGTCCCATCACCAAATACGGTAATATCATCACCACGTAAAGCTTGCATGATAAAGTTAGAGACAACACGGCCATCTTGAGGATGCATTCTTGGACCATAGGTATTAAAAATTCTAATAATCTTTATATCTACATTATTTTCTTTGTGGTAATCCATAAATAAAGTCTCAGCACAACGTTTCCCTTCATCATAGCAAGAACGTAAACCTATAGGATTGACATTTCCCCAATAGGATTCTGTTTGTGGATGCACATTAGGATCACCATAAACCTCACTGGTGGAGGCTTGCAATACCTTCGCCTTTACGCGTTTAGCCAACCCTAACATATTTATAGCTCCCATTACTGAGGTCTTTATAGTTTTTATCGGATTATACTGATAGTGTACAGGTGACGCAGGACAGGCCAAATTATAAATCTCATCAACCTCTATCATAAACGGATTAATAATATCATGACGGATTAATTCAAAATAATGATGATCCATTAAATGTTCTACGTTCTGTTTAGAACCTGTGAAGTAATTGTCTAAACATATCACTTCATTACCTTCGTTTAGCAGGCGTTCACATAAATGAGAGCCTACGAAACCGGCACCTCCTGTAACTAGTATTTTTTTCATTAAGTCTGTTGTTTTATTGTTTCTTAAAAATAAGATATTATTTACAAGTCTCTAGTATCCAGCAAAATAAAAATTCATTGTTTTTTGCATTAAACGGTACAGTTCTGGAAACTGCTTCTTAAATGCCCTTGGTGTTTCTATTAAACTCTCTAAGAGCACTGCAAAGAACTCATAATGATTGGTATAGGCATAAGCCCTAAAGTATTTAGATTGAATTAATGATTGCCGAATAGACGCATTCAACTTCAAATAGGTTATCAAATCTTGAAACCCTTGCTTAAAAATGACACTACTTGTATCCTTATTACCAAAGGCATTGAGATGAATGGCATGACCAAACTCATGAATACCCACATTTAAATTATCATCTCCTACATGATAACCATGCTCAAAGTCTTCCCAGGAAAAGACAATCACTTTTAGATTTGGGTTAACTTCTCCCTTATGATAGGTCTCATTCACTTTTGAATGGTATTGCCTGGGATAAATAATTATGGTCTCAATCAACCCAATACTATACTTTCTGAAACCAAAAGTGAGCATTACAGCCGTAGCACCAATTAGTGTTTTCATGCGTTCATTAGGCTGAAGACCTTGTCTACCAATAAACTGCTTTTCTGCGATAAAGTGTGCCAATCGGTGCTGAAATATATCTTGATCTCTTTTATCTAGGTTTCGATAAAACGCAAACTCTTCATTAAGCAATCGCAATTGAAATGGGCTTAATTTCTTTTTAAAAGGAATAGCATTTAAGAAGAACGGTTTACGATATTTTAAAGCATAGAGCTGCTCAAAAAACACATAAAAACGACTCAAAACAACCAAAGCCATACTCACAAAAAAGATGGTCAATAAAACGATTCGAGATGTCGGGTCCATAGGTTGTTATAGGGCAAATATCTAGTCAGTTATATGGGTAAATATAGTCAGAAAAAGAAGAAACACCACTCAGTTTGGCGCAACTATTTAGCCCTAATTAAGTCCAATTATAACAGGTTATTCTCAATGAGCATGCGCTTAACATCTTCATGATCTTCCCAAAACTTTTCATTAATACTTTTAATGGTTTTATTGTACTCTGGATGTGATTGTAATGCTTTGATTAATGGATCTTTTTCTAAGAACACAATCATCCAATACTGAAAGTTACTTTGATTTGAGAATATCTTGTACTGCGCAATTGCTTGATCATAATCGCCATCATAAATGTGCTTTACAGCTAAACTGGCAGATTGATATATGGATGTATCCGTTTCACAATAGGTAGCATACTCCTGATAAAATACGTTAGCGGTTTCAACCTCACCCATTTTTTTATACACTATGGCCATTTTTAAATATTCATGCGGATATAAATCAATGCCACGTGCCGTCTTTATGTCATTGTAAATGTCATAATAATGGTATGCTTCTTTATAATCTTCTTGATAATAATACAATTTTGCAACCTCATTTAAGACATCTATCCGTGTGGTATCTCTTTTCCATTCCTTAAGCATTAATTCGGTGGTTTTTTCGAGATTGCCATATTTGGCATATTCTATATAATTTTTAAGGTAAGGCGCATATGGATTAGTAGGATTATAATCCAATGATTTATCGATTTGCTCTAAGGCTTCGTCAACAAAACCAACTTGGATTAAGGCATTACTTAAGATGAGATACGCGTAGCTTTTACTCACAGAATCGTTTGCCTCAACATTAATCTGATTGGCTTTAAGTGCATACTTTAAATGTTTGGCGGTATTTGGTACCGCACGCGCATACAAGTCTGATAAAATTAAAACTACAGATGACGAATTGGGGTTGTATTCTAGCGCCTTCTCAAGGTGTGGAATGGCCAGATTGAAATCCAACGTGGAAATATAATATAGTGCTTTTGCTATAAGGCTTAGGTCTAACTTTGAATCATATAACAAGGCTTTATCTGCAGCTTCATTAAGTTTATCTATATACTTTTTTTGGATTTTAAACTGATCTAAGTAGTAATATGAAATGGCTTTTTGTGCATATGCAATCGCAAACTCTTTATCCAACTCAATGGCTTTATCAAAGAATTCTACTGCTTGTATTAAATGGTCTGTAGTTCTGCTTTGCGCCAATTCTAATCCTTGTAAAAACAAATCGTATGCTTCGACGCTTTCAGTAGGCGTTTTGTCTAAAATGGCAAATTCATTTGGCGTAATATTAGCTTTAATGGCCAAAGCTATTTTTTTAGCGACAGTATTCTGAAGTTCAAACACATTATCTAACTTGTATTTATACTGCTCTGTCCATAATTGCGTATCTGTTGTGGCATCAATAAGCTGAATATTTAATAACACTTCATTATTCTGCTTTTGCCCACTACCTTCTACGATATATTTGACATTTAAGTCTTTAGCAATGTCAGCGACCGATAAACTTGAAGCTCTATACTTTTCGACCGAAGTTCTGCTAATCACCCTTAAGTCTTCAATTTTTTGGAGTTTACCTAATGCCGATTCCATTAATCCGTTTACAAAGTAGAGATTGGATGAATCAGCACTCATATTTTTGAAGGGCAAAACGGCTATAGACTTTTGTGATTCTGCTGCTTTCTGAGAATCACCTGTAGTATTACCAACATAGAAACTAATAAGTGCTATAATCAATGCTGATAGTACCCCAATTATTTTGTTTTTATGCGTACTTAAAAATGAGGCTGATGTTTCCTGTAACGCTTGAGCGTCCTCTAATTCATTATCAGATTCATTAGATATAACATCAACCTCTGAGCGCTCATCAATCTGTTTTCTAGCTTCACCTGGCGGATGTCCAAAGTACTCTCTGTAACACTTAATGAAATAGGATGAATTACTAAAACCTACTTCATACGAAATTTCAGAAACTGTAAGTTCAGAAGTCACTAAAAGTTCTTTGGCTTTATCTAACCTCAGATTACGAATAAACTGGCTGGCAGACAGTCCGGTTTGTTTTTTAATTTTTCGTAACAAACTCGAACGACTCATACGCATGGCCTCTGCCAATTCTGAAACCCCAAACTGTTCATTAGAGATTTCATCTAAAACGCGTGCTTTAGCTTGGCTTAAAAAGTCATTAGAAAAGGAATGTTCGGACATGAATTAGGTTAAAAAAATGAAGATAAATATTTTTTAGAAAATGTTAGTGTAATGCTTTGATTTTATGACCTGCTTCAAGGGTTTGCGTCATAATTTATATCCCTGCAACATAATTTATATAGCGGCTTCAAACTTCATATGTATTGATTCACAAGTGTTTCACCTTGCTTCAAGACTTATCAGACATTTGTATCAACAAAACGACACAACGTCACCATAAAAATTTAAAACAATGAAAACAATTAAAATGAACACCATCAAAACTGTAAAACTGCTAAGCTTAGTATTTGTATTATTTATAAGTTCTTGCGCAAATGAAAAGACAAAGAAAACTACTAAAGATGACATCGCATCTAAAGTAGAAGCTCCTCAACAAGAGATTCATGAGGCTATTCTTACCAATAATTATGATGCTTTTAATCAACACATAAAAGCGGGAAGAGATATTAATAAAAAGGAAGCCATGGGAGGTTCAACACCATTGATGACTGCAATTACATTTGACAAGCCAGAAATGGTTAAGGCATTACTCAAAGCCGATGTAGATTTATCTATACAGAATAATGACGGATCTACAGCATTACATACTGCTGCATTTTTTGGAAAAACAGAAATCGTACAACAACTTATTGATGCCAATGCTGATAGGTCTATTAAGAACAACTTTGGCGCTACGGCCAGAGAATCTGTACTTGGTGATTTTGCACAAATGAAACCTGTTTATGAGATGATGATTTTACAATTGCAGCCTATGGGATTTCAGCTAGATCTTAATGAGGTTGAAAAAGCAAGACCCGTAATCGCTTTAATGTTACAATAATAATTCACCCTTAAAACTAGAATACAATGGAAAGACGATATGATATAGACTGGCTACGAGTAATTGCGATAGGATTGTTACTAATCTATCATATTGCTATTGTATTCCAGCCTTGGGCAATGTTTTTGGCCTTTATTAGAAGTGAAAACCTATCTACTGAACTTTGGCAACCAATGACATTATTAAACGTATGGCGCATCCCAATCTTATTTTATGTGTCTGGCATGGGTCTATTCTTTGCTATGCGCAAAAGAAATTGGCTGCAGCTCATCGGTGAACGTACTAAGCGCATTCTGATACCATTTCTATTCGGAATGGTGGCCATTACACCTTTACACATGTTTGTATTTCAAAAGTATTACAATATGACATTGCAGTATTTTCCACATATGGGACACCTTTGGTTTTTAGGAAATATCTTTACATATGTGGTGCTGTTATTACCTGTATTTCTAGTACTTCAGAAATACGACAATAGCAAACTAAAACAGGGCGCACAAAAACTAATGGCTTATCCATTGACACCATTCATTATCAATATCCCATTTATAGTAGAAGCATTACTATTAAAACCAACTCCATTTGCAATGTATGCCGAAACTTGGCATGGCTTCTTCTTAGGGCTTTTGTGTTTTTTCTTTGGGTTCTTTTTTATGCATGTTGGGCAATCCTTTTGGAAGAACGTTTTAAACTGGAGATGGCTTTATCTTGGTATTGCAGCCATCCTGTTTACTATAAGATTTACAGTTTTTGCTACTGAAGCACCAGGCTATTTAATGGTGATAGAATCTAACAGTTGGATCTTTGCAGTCTTTGGGTTTTGTCATAAATACTTAAACAAACCAAGTACATTATTGTCGTATTTAAGTACAGCTGCATATCCTGTATATATTATACATATGCTAGTGCTTTACGCGGCTTCAGCTTTAATTTTACCATTACAGCTACCAGTTTATCTATCGTTTCCACTGATTATTATTGGCACGTTTACAGGATGTTATGTCATCTATGAATTCATCATTAGACGCATAAGAATACTGCATCCGTTCTTTGGTTTACGATGGACTTTTAAACAGTTTCAAAAACGAAAGAATACGTCTCTAACAACTAAACCTTTAGACCAATGAAAATTTTCAGAAAAATCAGATTTCAGCTTCTTGAAAAAGGTAAAACCAGTCAATACCTAAAATACGCCATTGGAGAAATCCTACTTGTGGTCATTGGTATACTGATTGCCTTGCAAATCAACAATTGGAATGAAGCTACAAAGGAACAACGTATTCTTAAAGATTATCTCGTTAAGATAAAATCGCATACCCAAGAAGACCTCAGAGAATTAGAACTTGCGATAACATCAAGAAAACAGTTTGCTGACTTATGCAAAAAAGCAAGAAGAGCAATGCTTACACATACCGAAGAAGACAACATGTATGTGATGATGACGAGCGGATTGGCTTTTGTAGACTTTTATTTTAAACCAAAAAGAGACGGCTATGAAGCTTTAAAAAATTCAAGCTCGTTTGGTAAAATCAATAATAGTAAACTAGACTCCTTATTGATTCAATATCACATCATCATAGATCTTATCGCCGAAAATGAAAAAAGTTATAACGAGTATATCTTGACACAAGAGGCAGATCTATCTAAAAAGTTTGACAGAACACTGGTTTTGGCCTCAGCATTTATGCAACAAGATGAATTGAATGCTTTAGAGATTCCGCAGGAAGAATTCTCAGAAGCCTTTAAAGCCTATACGTCTTTTCCAGCTTATAGAAATGTCATCAATTTAGCGGCATTTCAATTTGAATCTATGGTAAAACAATATAAGGAACTGAAACAAACAGGTGAAGCTGTCATCAAAGAAATAGATAGGTTCACTGAAAAATAATCATCAATCAAAAAACGAACAATTATCAAATCAATTCAAACAAAAACAATCAAAAAACAAACAATTATTAAATCAATTAAAATGAAAACAATCAAAACTCAAATTTTATTAAGAACAGCTTGCGTCCTATTTACATTACTATCTGGTATAACAAACGCCCAAGACTCAGAAACAGCAAAATCAACAGAGCGTAGTGGTTTTATCTTTGAATTTACCATTGGAGGTGGGCTCATAAGTCTAGAAGATAGTGCAGGTATTCAAACTTTTGATACATCTCAAGGCACATTTGTATTTCCAGATTTAAAATTTGGTTATATGATAAATGAAAGACTTGCCGTTACTGCATCCATACCAGGAAACATCTATGAATTTCAAGATAATGATAGACACTTTGGTGGTTTTATCCCTTCTGTGCAGTATTGGGTAAAAGACCGTTGGTGGATACATGGTGGTATTGGCTTAGCAATAGACGCACCTGCATTGTATGATATTAAAGATGATGTCAATGACGATTGGAATTTTGGATGTGCAGTAATGGCAAGTACAGGTTATGAAATTTACAAAAAGAACAACTTTGCCCTTAATGTGCAGTCAAAATTGGTATTAGGTCGTTCATCTTTAGACGGTGACGTGCATAGAGATGCACTAATCTTTAATGTAGGATTAGGATTAAGTTGGCTATAAATGTCATGCAAATCAGATAAATACAGCAATATCAAGTTCAATTCATATGTATTAAAATCATGTTTGAAATATTATTGATAACGCTACCATACAAATATTACGATGAAAAAAATTTTATGTACTTTAATGTTATGTGGACTAACATTAATCGTTAAATCTCAAAATGCGAGTGTTGAAAAATCTACATTCGGAATTCAAACCGGAGTTTTAGGAATGTGGGCATACAATGAAGTAAGACTCTCAAATACCATCGCACTGCGAACAGAGCTTGGTTTTGATTTTGGTATTTGGGAAACTACTTTTTATGATGATTATGACGCACCATTTCTATTAACACCAGTTATCGTCGTTGAGCCTAGATTCTATCACAACCTAAAAAAACGTTCAAACAACTCAAAGCGAATTGATGGTAATAGTGGCAATTTTATTGCTCTAAAAATGAGCTATCATCCAGATTGGTTTGTCTTGTTCAATACAGATAATGCCCCTATTGTAAGTGATTTTTCTATTATCCCAACGTATGGAATTAGAAGAAATCTAGGTAAACACTTTAATTATGAAGCCGGACTAGGAGCTGGGTTTAGTCACACCTTTGCTGAACGCGCTGGTTATGATAAAAACAAAAGTGAAATAGAATTAAATATGCACTTACGCATAGGGTATAGATTTTAATGTAAATAGAAATCAAATTATCCATTATAAAACTAGCTTATCAAAGGATAAATTATCTATGATTATTTATCCTTTTGAGCATTTAATTGAGAAAAAATGAACCGATTGGTAAAATTTATTGAAAAGAATAGTTCAGGAAAAAAAGTTTTAGGACTTTTTATCTTGACCAATTGTATTTATGCATTTATGCTGACTGTTACGATTCCTAAAACCATGACATACTCTAATGATATGCAATTATTAGATATGATGCCTACAGGATATAATTTAAAATATGTCAATGAATTATTTACTGAACTTGGTGCAAATGGACGTTCAACCTATCTCACCAACCAAATACCGGTTGATATGGTTTACCCACTGCTATTCGGAATTTCTTACTGTTTGCTTTTGGGATATTTCTTAAAAAAAATGAATAAATTAAATACCCAATATAGGTATCTCTGCCTATTACCGATAATCGCCGGTATTGCAGATTATTTGGAAAATATCGGAATTATAGCAATGTTAAAAAACTATCCTGAATTGACAGAGGTTGCTGTAAAAACGACTAGTTTCTTTTCTCTAATAAAAAGTATTTCAACAAGCGTTTTTTTTATAGTCTTGATAATAATGCTGATTACACTTGCAATTAAATTTATGAAAAGGAATAAAACAAGTGCTAACAATGTAAATAGTCAGAACTGATATAAAACAATAAAATTAAATATCTATGATTGTAAATACAGAACAGAAAAATTTAATTAAAACCGCTAGAATAACTGGCGTATGGTATTTAATGATGGCCATTACAGGAATTCTAGGATTTATGGTCTTTCATTCTCAAATATTTGTGTCTGGTAATCCTGAACAAACACTGGCAAGTTTAGTAGCATTAGAAGCCACAGCAAGAATTAGGTTGCTATTAGAGTTTGCTATTGTAATATCACAAGCACTTACCGCTGTTTGGTTTTACAAACTATTTAAAGATAGTTATGAATGGGAAGCTTGGACTTTAGCAATATGGGGAATGGTAAATGCTTTAGCCATTATGATAAGTGCAATTGCAATCGCCTCAGCAATAGGTATTGCAAATTCTGATATCAATGCTATGGAAGACAAAGTTTTACTAATTCAGGTTCTTCAAAATATAATTTCAAATGCGTGGGGTATTGGTGGGCTATTTTTCGGGTTATGGCTATTTCCTATGGGATATATAGTCATCAAATCTAAAAGACTACCTGTCTGGTTAGGAAGAGTTATTATTGTAGGTGGTATAGGCTATCTAATTTCTACAGTTATAAGCTACGCTGGAATTGATTTTAGTTTGAATAAATTTCTAATGCTACCTGCAACCATTGGTGAATTTTGGATGATTGGTTATTTGCTAATTTTTGGAATAAGACCTAATTATGGAATAAAATTAAATTAAAACGGCACACAAGACCGTTAACAACATTAAAACGAAAATTATGAACTATAAGCTTTTTTTATTAATCATAGCACTCTTTATAACGCATACATCTTTTACTCAAAAAATTGAACTAAATAGCGGTTCAGGTTTTTTTAAAATCAACGGAATTGGCAAACATCAAAATGATTCAATTACCATTTTTTATCATAAACCAATAAATTTCACCCAAAGTTCAAAGATTTTAATTGTTGTTCCTGGTGCTGGCAGAAATGGAGACAGTTATCGAGATTCTTGGATAAAAACATCCGAAAAACATAGTGTTCTTATTTTATCACCATCTTATCCAGAAAAAGATTATAATTATGGAGATTATCATCTTGGAGGAGTTGTTAAAGACTTGGATTTATCAAAAGGAGTTTCATTCAAAAAAGGTACAAATCAAGTTCACATTGATGAAGATGTAATTGAATATACTATTGAAACAAACAACGCGAATTGGATTTTTAATGATTTTGATAGAATTTTTGAAATAGTCAAAAACTCAACAAATTCAAATCAAAAAAAATACGATATGTTTGGTCATTCTGCTGGAGGACAAATACTACATAGATTTGTTTTATTTCAACCAAATTCTAAAGCTGACAGAATACTAGCATCAAATGCTGGGACATATACGCTTCCTGATTTTGAAACGTCCTACCCATTTGGAATAGAAAATCTTAATATTCCGAAGAAGCAATTAAAGAGGTCGTTCAATAAAAAACTTGTGCTATTCCTTGGCGAACTTGATAACATTTTGGAAACTAGAGGTAGAATGTTACGATCTAAAACTGCAGATAAACAAGGAACAAGTCGCATTGAAAGAGGTAAAAACTTCTACTCCTTTAGCAAAGAATTAACTAAAACATCAGAAATGACATTTAATTGGGAACTAAAAATAGTGCCCAATGTAGGACATGATCAAAAAAAGATGGCAAAGGCTGCTGCAAAATATTTATATGAATAATCAACATAAAAATCTTATTCCAATTTTTAAGAAATAATATTTAAAACAATGATTAACTAGAATTTATCAGTAACAAATGAATTATGAAAGCAATAGTCTGTCTAAAATATGGTAAAGCAGAAAACTTAGTTCTGCAAAATGTTAAAAAACCTAAACCAAAAGATAATGAAGTACTTATAAAGATAATCGCTACATCAGTTACTGCTAGTGATGTTCTAATTCGCAAATTGGATGAACCTTTAATTCCAAAACTAATTCTTCAACTTATGTTTGGTTTTGGACGTCCAAGGAATCCGATTCTTGGAATGGTAACATCTGGAATTATAGAAGATAAGGGTAAAGATGTTACAAAATTTGAAATTGGTGATGAAGTTTTTGCCTATGGCTCTGTCTCCTCTACCAAACATCGTTTTGGTTCATATGCAGAATATATTTGTTTACCTGAAGCTTGGAATTTGGCACTCAAACCCGAAAATCTCAGTTTTGAAGAAACTGCTGCAATTCCTTATGGTGGATTACTAGCGAGTCATTTAATAAAAAAAACAAGTATAACAAAAGGTGACAAAGTTTTAATTTATGGAGCTTCAGGAAGCATAGGTACTATAGCCATACAATTAGCAAAGAATTTGGGTGCTCACATTACTAGTGTTTGTAGTAGTAGAAACTTCGAATTAGTAAAATCTTTAGGTAGTGATGTAATTATAGACTACACCTTAGAAAATTCTGAAAAACAATTAGAAACTTATAAATACGTTATTGATGCTGTAGGCAATTCAAAATCATCAACATTAAAAGAGAAGAGTAAAAAAGCGCTGACTTTAAATGGAAAATATATTTCTATAGATGATGGAATTCCTTTAACTCCAAAAGAAGCTTTTATTAATTTAAAAACTTTAGCAGAACAAGAAAAAATTAAACCAGTTATTGATAAAATTTATTCTTTAGAACAAATGGTTGAGGCTCACGAGTATGTTGAAACAGGACGTAAAAGAGGAAATGTCGTCATAGAAATAAACACCTTTTAAAAATGAAATACTATCTAAGAAACTAAAAGCCTTGGCCTGTTCTTGATTCAGAAAATATAGATAAGCGCACAACTGTAATTGGGATAGATTACATTGCCATGTTCCTTGCGAATAGATACAATTTAGAATGGAACCAAAAAAACAAATTAAAAGAACAAAAAAATTTGTTTTCGCAAAGCAAAATATAAAAAGTACTGATTAAAAAACACCAATCTTATGAATGGACCAGATAAACATAAAAAATTCCCACTTCAAAACTACGATAGACTTTGTTTCTTAAAAAACATTGTAAAGCATCCTAATATCATTGTGGGTGATTACACCTACTATGACGATTTTGAAAATGTAGAAAACTTTGAAAACAACGTAAAATACCATTTTGACTTTGTTGGTGATAAATTGATCATTGGGAAATTCTGTATGATTGCTTCAGACGTCAAATTTATTATGAATGGAGCTAATCATTTAACAGATGCATTATCAACGTATCCTTTTGCAGTTTTTGGAAATGGTTGGGAACATGCAATGGATGAGAAATCATATCCACATAAAGGCGATATTACTATTGGTAATGATGTTTGGATTGGTTACAATGCCACAATTATGGCCGGAGTAACGATTGGAGATGGTGCAATAATCGCCACAAATTCTACCGTTATTAAAGATGTTGAACCTTATACTATTGTTGGTGGAAATCCTGCGAAAGCCATTAAAAAACGGTTTGACAGTAGTACTATTTCAAAACTCTTAGACTTAAAGTGGTGGGATTGGGAAATTGAAAAAATTACGAAACACCTGCAGGACTTAACTGATAATAACATTGAGAAATTGTTAAAATAATTCTCAATGTTTCGGTTAAATGTAACATTTTATGTTCTGTCGCATCTAAATTACAGTGATATGAACTAATTAAACCCATCAAATAAACTTTATATGTTTTTTAAAACACAAGAAGGAAAACATAAAATTTTAGAACTGTACCATAAAAAGCTACAAGAACTAAACATTGATTATTCTGAAAAACTAATAAAAACAACCTTTGGTGTCACCAATATTATTGTAACTGGAGACGCAAAAAACCCTCCATTATTCTTAATTCATGGTACTGGTGGTTGCGCACCACAGATCTTGGAATCTTTTCCTAAACTATCGCAAAAATATAGGGTTTATGCTATTGATGTTTTAGCACAACCAAATAAAAGTGCCGAGCAGAAATTGGATATGAAGACTTTAGATTATGGTAAATGGGTGATAGAACTCGTGAAATACCTTAAGTTACAAGAAGTGACTCTAGTTGGGTTTTCATTTGGAGGTTTAATTAGTCTAAAGACTTTAGAATATAATGAAAGTTACATTAAAGAAGTGTTTCTTATAGCACCAGTGTATTTGGTAAATGGAAATCCATTCAAAAACTTATTTCAAATCTTTATTCCTTTGAAAAGCTTTATAAAAACAGGGAAACATGAAAAAATCAAAAAAATACTCAATACCTTGTTCTCAGAATATGATGATTTTGCGTTGCATTTTATGTCAGCAACCTTTCAACATTGCAATATGGATTTTTCGCCATTACCAGTGTTAAAGAAAAAAAGTGCTCAAAACATTAAATCACCTATCACCATTTTTGCATGTGAGGATGACATTATGTTTCCAGGCAGAAAGATGGTTAAAAAAGCTAAAACTCTATTTAATTCACCTCTAGAATTGATACTTTTAGAGAATTCTAAACATGTTCCTGGTAGAATTCACCTCGATTTGATTCAATCTAGAATTTTAAAATAGTATAGATATCTTTCTATCAGAATCAAAATTTCAAGAAGCTTATAACTATTTCAGTTCATTAAATCGTCTCTAGGATTGCTGTGCATCCTTATTAATCCGCCTTGAAAATACTTCAAACAAAAAAATGCTCAAGCTGACACAATCTTAAACGCCTTTTAGTAATTCATCAAAGCGTCTCTAGGATTGCTGCGCATCCTTTTTGATCCGCTTTGAAAATACTTCAAATAAAAAATGCTCAAGCAAGCCTACACAATTTTAAATCCCTTTTAGTAATTCATCAAATCGTCTCAAGGATTGCTACGCATCCTTTATGATCCGCTTTGAAAATACTTCAAACAAAAAAATGCTCAAGCAAGCCTACACAATTTTAAATCCCTTTTAGTAATTCATCAAATCGTCTCAAGGATTGCTACGCATCCTTTATGATCCGCTTTGAAAATACTTCAAACAAAAAAATGCTCAAGCAAGCCTACACAATTTTAAATCCCTTTTAGTAATTCATCAAATCGTCTCAAGGATTGCTACGCATCCTTTATGATCCGCTTTGAAAATACTTCAAACAAAAAAATGCTCAAGCAAGCTTGGCATTTTTTCTTTTTGAAGTATTTATTCGTGACCACGGTAGGATTCAAACCTACGACCGCTGGAGCCGAAATCCAGTGCTCTATTCAGCTGAGCTACGTGGCCAATTATATTAAGCCATTAATTTAGCCTTTACAATAGTAGAAATAGTTTTACCATCTGCCTGACCTGCCAATTCTTTAGAGACAATACCCATAACTTTACCCATATCTTTCATGCCTTCAGCACCAACTTTATCAATGGTCATTACAACAACTTTTTCAATCTCTTCCTCACTAAGCGCTTCTGGTAAAAACTGACTAATAACCTTAGCTTGCTCCAACTCTGGTTGTGCCAAATCTTCTCTCTTCTGTTCTAAAAAAATAGCAGCACTGTCTTTACGCTGCTTCACCATTTTAGATAGAATTTTAATTTCCTGTTCTTCCGTTAATTCTTCATCTGATGACGATGCTGTCTTTACCAACAAGATTTCAGCCTTAACTGCTCTTAACGCCGCCAATGCAGTTTGATTTTTTTCTTTCATAGCAGTCTTCATTGCTGCCATGATCTCAGATTGTAAACTCATTATCACTACAAATTTAAAGGATACGAATATACTAAAAACTATACGTTACCACTTGTTCTTAAGCTAATAAAAAAAACCCAGAAAGTTGAGGGATTTATCTTTCTGGGCTCGACTATGTTGAGTTAAAGCTAACTTTTTAATCTACATTATCGTGCAAGAAGGAATTATTACTACGCAACTGAATATCATCATTATCATCTGTACCAACAGACATTCTTGATGCATTAGTTTCCGAAGATGAATGCTGAGCATCCTCTAAATTTACTCCTTGCCTTTTATATGCAGGTTCTTTTTCTATATCGTCAATCTTCGCTGTATTAAATTTATAATTAAAGTCTTTCATGTGCTTTCTTCGTTCGTCTGCACGTGCTTTAATCAGCTCAGAAATTGGACTATTAATAGGGTCTATTTCTTCTTCTACAACCGGTTTTGTCTCCTCAACAGGCATTACTTTCTTTTCGAATACTATCTCTTCCTTAACTTCTGTTTCTTTTGTTTTAGCTTCGGTATTGATTGATGAACCGTAGGTTTCAAAATCATCTAAAACATAACGCTTCTCACCTTCTTCGTTTACTTCTGTTACTGAAATAATCTCAATTGGTTCATTAACTTCGATATCTTTGACATCGTCATCTAAGCTAAAGAAAATCGTTTCTTCACCTGTTTCTGGTTCTTCAATTTTCTCAGGCTCTACATTAGATAATGGTAAATCAAATGTAAGTGTAATCTGCTCTTCTTGAATTGGTTCTATGTCTTCAACCTTATTTTCTATCGGCGTAATGATAAAGTCTTCAGTCGTATCTTCAGTAGGAATTTTAGCATCTAAAACTTCCTCGTATACCACATTAATATTTCTAATCGCTTCTGTTGTGGCAATTAAATCTGTTTGGTTACTAGTAGTTATCTCAAACTCATCTTCAATATCGTCTGTTAAGACGTGCTTCACAATAGGAGCTTCTTTCTTTTCTTCTAAAACGATATCTGGCGTAATAATAGCCGGCTCTCTTTCTTGAGTACTTATTTCTTCAATGATCTCTTCCTCTTCTAATGCATGAATGACTTTCTTGGCTTCTGTATTAGATATCTCATTTTGCTGATCAATATCAAATCCTGTAGCTATAATGGTCACAGAAATAGATTCTTGAAGTGATTCATCTTCACCAACACCCATAATTATATTTGCTCCATGACCTGCTTCATTTTGAATGTGGTCATTGATTTCACCGATTTCATCAATAGTGATTTCTTGAGAACCTGAAACTATTAACAATAGTACATTCTTAGCTCCTGTAATCTTATTATCATTTAGCAATGGTGAATCCAAAGCCTTCATAATCGCCTCTTGAGCTCTTGTCTGTCCTGAAGCCGTTGCAGAACCCATAATTGCTGTTCCACTATTACTTAATACCGTTTTAGCATCACGTAAATCGATGTTTTGCGTATAGTGATGTGTAATAACCTCAGCAATACCTCTAGATGCTGTTGATAATACTTCATCAGCTTTAGAGAATCCGGCCTTAAATCCTAAGTTACCGTATACTTCTCGAAGCTTATTGTTATTAATTACAATTAACGAATCTACATGCTGACGTAATCTTTCGATACCTTTTTGTGCTTGCTCATTACGCATCTTTCCTTCAAACTGAAAAGGCATCGTTACAATACCAACAGTAAGAATATCTAATTCCTTAGACATTTTAGCGATTACAGGTGCAGCACCAGTACCTGTTCCGCCACCCATTCCTGCAGTGATAAACACCATCTTTGTATTGGTGTCTAACATTCTGCGGATATCTTCAAGACTTTCAACAGCAGCTTGCTCACCAACATCTGGGTTAGCACCAGCACCTAAACCTTCAGTAAGATTAACACCTAACTGAATTTTATTTGGTACACCACTGTTATGAAGTGCTTGCGCATCTGTATTACAGATCACAAAATCAACTCCTTTTATGCCTTGCTGAAACATATGATTAATGGCGTTGCTTCCACCTCCACCAACACCAATTACCTTGATGACATTAGATTGATGCTTAGGTAAATCAAATGAAATGCTTTCGAAATCGTTATTATTACTCATACTCTCTAAGATTATATGATTTTTATATTTTTTAGTTTAGTTTCTTATTAGTTTATTCTGCGTTATCCAAAAAATCTTTAACGCGTTCTGTTAGTTTATCTAAAAACGAACGTCTTTCCTTCGGTTGTTCAGGCACCACTTCAGGCTCTGCTTCTGTAACCTCAGGTGTTTCTAATTCATTTTCGATCTCTTGCTCTTCTGCAACCTTACGTTCTTGTCGTTTTAGTCCGTCCATCACTAGTCCTACTGCTGTTGCATACAAGGGACTGGCAATATCTTCATCACTATCTCCAGCCAAATGCTCATTTGGATAGCCTATTCTGGTATCCATTCCTGTGATATATTCTACCAATTGCTTTAAATGTTTCAACTGGCTTCCACCACCAGTTAAGACAATACCACCAATGAGCTTTTTCTTTTGCTCTTCGTGACCATAATTTTTTATCTCTACATACACTTGTTCAATAATTTCCACAACTCTTGCATGAATAATCTTTGACAAGTTTTTTAATGTAATCTCTTTTGGCTCTCTACCTCTTAACCCAGGAATAGATACGATTTCGTTATCCTTATTTTCACCTGGCCAAGCTGAACCAAACTTTATTTTCAACAGTTCCGCTTGCTTTTCAATAATAGAGCAACCTTCTTTGATATCTTCTGTAATGACATTTCCACCAAAAGGAATTACCGCTGTATGTCTAATGATTCCATCCTTAAAAACCGCTAAATCTGTCGTTCCACCACCAATATCAATTAAGGCTACGCCAGCTTCTTTTTCTTCTTGACTTAATACCGCATTTGCAGATGCTAATGGCTCAAGCGTAATGCCTTCTAATTGTAACCCAGAACTTTTTACACATCTACCAATATTTCTTATCGATGACACTTGTCCTACAACAACATGAAAATTAGCTTCAAGTCGTCCACCATACATTCCTATTGGTTCTTTAATTTCAGCCTGACCATCCACTTTAAATTCTTGTGGTAGCACATGGATAATTTCTTCACCTGGAAGCATCACTAACTTATGGACCTGATTGATTAAACGGTCTATATCAGAATCTTCAATGACAACTTCTGAGTTTGATCTCGTGATATAATCACTGTGTTGTAAGCTTCTAATATGTTGACCAGCAATACCAACTGTAACCTCTTCTATCTTTTCTGATGCAGCAGCTTCAGCTTCTTGCACCGCTTGCTGAATTGACTGAATGGTTTGGGTAATATTATTAACTACTCCGCGATGTACACCCAAACTTTTGGATTTCCCTACACCAAGTATTTCTACTTTACCGTACTCATTCTTACGACCAATCATGGCCACAATTTTTGTGGTTCCTATATCTAAACCTACCGAAATGTTATGTTTGTCCATAGTCTATGCTTTGGTGCAAATTACTTGTTTGTCAAACTTTAGGTTGACACGTTTATACTTATCTAAAATTTTATCTTTTAAAGCCTTTTGATAAAAAGCCTTGAAATTATTTATCTTTTTTTCGAGCTGTTTTAATGTTCCTAAATGCACAGTAAAATCACTCTTTCTAATCTTGAAATCAATAGTTTTATCACTATTCTGGTGGATTTCAATGACGTATTTTTTCAAGAATTCATCTTCATCAACAGCTTTAGCGAATTGATAAACTGTCTCAAGGTCATTTTTCTTAATATTACCAGTAACTAATGGAACTCTTGCAGCATAGTTAGTTGACAGAGGCATAAACTGACCTTCATCATCAATGTAATATGATGCATTGGTATTCACCCGCGCAATAGGTCGTTTTTGTTCAATTTCTGCCGAAAGCTCACCGTTTACTGACATAAACACTTCTGCTTTCTTTATCATTGGATTAGATTTTAGGGCAATCTCTAATTCATTCAAATCTATAATATCTTTAGGCTGGTCTGAAACGGGCTGTTGATTTTGTATTAACAATTTACTAACAGTAGCTTCAGTTATAAATAATTTGTTCTCACCCTGAAATTCGATGTTTGGCTCACTGACTTTTCGTGTTCGATTCCGGTGGTTTGAAAAGGCATATAAAAACCCTACAAACAGCACTAAAACAATGATTTTTAAGTAGTTATAATTAACCTTCATTTGAAAAAGCAGCTTTAATGTATTTCACTTCTTCCCCTATATCTCCAGCACCCAAAGTGAGCACTATATCTGCATCTGATTTTTTAATTGATTGGATGATTTCAGATTTTAAAATCAACTTTTTATTTAGATTTTCAACCTTATTTAAAAGCCAGTTAGACGTCACTCCTTCGATTGGTAATTCCCGTGCTGGATAGATATCTAAAAGCAATACTTCATCAAAATTTGAAAGACTTTCCGCAAACTCATCTACAAAATCTTTTGTTCTACTAAATAAATGTGGTTGAAATATCACCAATACACTTTTGTTTGGATACATTTCACGTACTGCAGCATGCACTGCATTGATTTCTGTTGGATGATGCGCGTAATCATCTATATAGACAAAATCCTTTGTTTTGATTTGATAAGTAAATCGTCTTTTAACTCCTCTGTAAGCGTCTAGTCCAGTTTTCAAATCAGGAATATCACAACCATATTCGATTGCCATTGCTAGCCCGATTACTGCATTAGATAAATTATGTCGTCCAGGTAAATGAAATGTAAACGCTTCAAAAATGTTTTGAGGTGTCTTTAAATCGAAAATATACGCACCATTTTCTATGCGAACATTCTGAGCTTCATAATCTGAATTATCCTCAACCCCATAGGTTATGCCTTCTAACGACAATCCGTTTTTTACAAAAAGCTTACCATTTGGTTTTATACACTCTGAAAACTCCTTAAAGGATTTATGAAGTTCTGAAGCATCACCATAAATATCTAAATGGTCAGCATCCATAGACGTAATACACGCTATATCTGGTGCTAATGTTAAAAACGAACGGTCAAATTCATCAGCTTCAACCACTGTGGTTTCTGTGCCATTAAGGATTAGGTTAGAATTGTAATTTTCACTGATTCCACCTAAAAATGCCGTTACCGGCGCATTGCATTCATTAAGTAAATGCCCTAAAATACTCGTTGTTGTTGTTTTACCATGAGTGCCTGCAACTGCTAAACATTGAGTTTGCTTTGTAATTTCTCCAAGCGCGACAGACCGCTTAACTACATTAAAGCCATTAGCTTTAAAATACTGAAACTCCGAATGACTGTTTGGTATTGCTGGTGTGTACACTACCAATGTCTGCTCTGGATTTAAAAACTTTGAATCCACTAAAGCAATATCATCTTCAAAATGAACTTGTACACCTAAGTCTTCCAAAGCTTTTGTTATTTCAGTTGATGTTTTGTCATAACCACCAACTTGTTTACCATAAGCCACAAAATAACGCGCTAAGGCACTCATTCCTATGCCACCAATGCCAATAAAATAAACGTTATTTACAGACTTAAAATTCATTATTTGGTTAAAAGCTTTTCAACTTCATCTACGATATCATTAGTTGCATTGATCAATGCCAATGCTTCAATATTTTTACTTAAAGTTTTTCGTTTTTCTTCGTTAGAAATCAATTCAGAAAACATATTCTGAAATTCAGTATCTAAATCTTTTTCTCTTACTAAAATTGCGGCTTCTTTATCTGCAATAGCTTGAGCATTCTTTGTTTGATGGTCTTCTGCAACATTTGGCGATGGAATAAAAATGGTTGGTTTACCGACAATACAAAGCTCTGATACCGAAATGGCGCCAGCTCTAGAGATGATAATATCTGCCGCCGCATAAGCCATATCCATATTATTCAAAAATGCATGTACTTGCACGTGGTTTAATTCATTATGATGCTTGTATTGGTCATAATATAGTTTGCCACATTGCCATACCAATTGCACATTATTATCTTCAAAAAACTGAAGATTAGTCTCAATAAGTTCATTTATTCTTCTTGCTCCTAAACTTCCACCTAAAACTAGAAGCGTATGCTTACTGTGTATTAAAGTAAATGCATCTTTACCTTCAATTTCTTTCCCCTTCACCTTTAATAAGTCCTGCCTAATCGGATTGCCAGTTAATTTCAGTTTTTCTTTTGGGAAGAATCGTTCCAAACCTTCATAAGCCACACAAACTGTATTCACTTTTTTACTTAATAGTTTATTCGTAATTCCTGGATATGAATTTTGTTCTTGAATTAAACTAGGAATACCCTTTGAAATAGCAACTTTCAACAAAGGTCCACTCGCAAAACCGCCAGTACCGATAGCAACATTTGGTTTAAAGTTGTTTATTATTTTTCGAGATTTAAGCAAGCTTGATATTAACTTAAAAGGAAACATCAGATTCTTTAATGTAAGTCTACGCTGAATTCCAGAAATCCAAAGTCCTTTAATTTTATAACCTGCTTGAGGCACTTTATCCATTTCCATACGATCTGAAGCTCCTACAAACAAAAATTCAGCATCTGGATAACGAGATTTCAACTCATCAGCAATAGCAACCGCAGGATAAATATGACCTCCTGTTCCACCTCCGGACAATATGAATTTATATTTTGATTTACGACTCATCTTTTCTCAACTTCGACAGCGCTCAGTTTGACATTCTAATTCAGTTAAATAGCTTCACTTAAAATATCTAAAGGATTTTCTTCTTCTGATTCTTCTTTACTTTTTATCTCTTGGCGCTTAACACTTACACTTAATATGATTCCGATTGCCAAACAAGTCATCCATATGGATGTTCCACCACTACTTATTAAAGGCAAGGTTTGTCCTGTAACTGGAAACAATTCTACCGCCACTGCCATATTTATCAATGCTTGAAAAACGATTGGCAAACCAACGGCTAAGACTAATAATTTCCCAAAAATGGTGTCTGACTTTTGAGAGACAATAACAATCCTAAACAACAACCAAGAATACATTACCAACAGAAAAACACCACCAAATAAACCATACTCTTCAATAATGATAGCAAAAATGAAATCAGAAGATGATTGTGGCAAAAAGTTCTTCTGAACACTTTTACCTGGCCCAAGCGGTTTTAATCCTGTTGCAATAGCAATTTTTGCTTTTTCAATTTGATAATCTGCCTCAGTATCTTCACCATTTGAGAAATTTTCTATTCTGCTCATCCAAGTATCCACACGGTTTGGCATTTGCTCTGGGAACGCTTTTGCTACCAAAATGAACATAGCTAAAGCCGCAACTCCAGCACCGATAACCAGTAATAAATACTTCACCGGATAACCACCAATAAACGTGATCATCACAACCATAGAAAAAATAATTGCTGTTGTAGAAAAGTTAGCAGGTAGAATTAATATCAGAATAAAAAACACTGGCATCCATAACGGTATAATAGTCTCCTTAAAACTGACATTTTTATCTCTAATTTTAGACAAGTACCTTGCTACATATACCATGAGTACAACAGCCGCTAAAGTGGATGTTTGAAATGACATATTAACCACCGGAATTTTAATCCAGCGACTAGCATTGGCTCCTTCAATCGTGGTTCCTTGTAACATTGTAACCAACAACAATACAATAACAATAGGAACCATTATCATCGATAGACCTCTGAAATATTTGTAAGGTATTTTATGTATACCAAACATAATCCCAAACCCCAACGCCAAATGCATAAAATGCTTTAAAAAGAATGAAAACGTATTACTTGTTCCGCTAATATTGGCCAAATTACTAGCAGCACTATACACAGGTAAAAAGGAAAAAATAGCCAACAATGTTGCTATAGCCCAAATGGCTCTATCACCTTTTATTTGCGAAAACATGTTATTCATTTCTTTATTTATTTGATGACTGAGTTACTCAAAGTCATCCTTTTCCAATGAAGCTTCAAGAACCTCAGCCTCCATATTTAATTACAGATTTCGAACAGCATTTTTAAATTGACGACCTCTATCTTCATAGTTTTCAAACAAGTCGCAACTTGCACATGCCGGAGACAATAACACGTTATCACCTGCTTCGGCCACCTTATATGCAATCTTTACAGCTTCCTCTATATATTGCGTTTCTACGATTATATCAACCATATTTCCGAAGGCATCGAGCAACTTGGCATTATCAACACCAAGGCATATAATGGCTTTAACCTTTTCATTAATAAAAGGATATAGCTCAGTATAGTCATTACCTTTATCTACTCCTCCAACAATCCAAACTGTTGGCGCATCCATGCTTTCTAATGCAAAATAAGTTGCATTAACATTGGTTGCTTTAGAGTCATTAATGTATTGCACTTTATTAATTTTCAATACATGTTCTAAGCGGTGCTCTACGCCTTGAAAATTTTCTAAACTCTCTCTAATCGTCTGCTTTCTTATTTTAAGCAAATGTGCCACTGTAGAGGCAGCCATGGCATTTTTCACGTTATGTTTGCCTTGTAATCTTAAGTTTGCTGTTGGCATAATTATTTTATTATTATCTATCGTTATTATTATGTTATTGTTATCTAAATAAGCGCCTTCTTCCACAACTTGAGTTATTGAAAAAGGTAATTTTTTGGATTGAATTGAATTGTTTTGAAGCCAGTTTGAAATCACTTCATCATCTGCATCATATATGAAATAATCCTCGTTAGATTGATTCTCAACAATCCTAAATTTTGAAATGATGTAATTCTCAAACTTATAATCATATCGATCTAAATGATCTGGTGTAATATTGGTTAGTACTGCAATTTTCGGCTGAAAGCTACTGATGTCATCCAATTGAAAACTACTTACCTCAAGCACATAATTTTCATGGTTTTCTTCTAGAATTTGTTTTGCAAAACTGTCACCAATATTACCAGCTAAACCCACATTTAATTCTTGCTTTAACAAGTGATGCGTTAACGTTGCTGTTGTGGTTTTACCATTACTACCAGTTATAGCCACCAAAGTGGCATCTGTATAATTTGAAGCAAACTCAATTTCAGAAACTATTGTAATTCCCGCAGTTCTTATTTTTTGGATCAAAGCCACTTTATCTGGAATCCCAGGACTTTTCATGATGAGATCTGCATTCAGAATGTTTAATTCTGTATGCTGCTCATCTTCAAATTCAATCTCATTATTTAAAAGAACGTCTCTATAATTTTCTTTAATTTTTCCCTTATCGGAGACAAACACATCATATCCTTTTTCCTTTGCTAAAAGTGCGGTACCAACTCCACTTACTCCTCCTCCCAATATGACTAATCTTTTCATTATCTAATCTTCAATGTCACAATAGAAAGGATGGCTAGCAGTATACTAACAATCCAAAATCGTGTTACAATTTTACTTTCATGATATCCTGATTTTTGATAATGATGATGCAACGGAGACATCTTAAAAATTCTCCGACCTTCACCATACTTTTTCTTGGTGTATTTGAAATAACTCACCTGCATCATCACAGATAAATTTTCAGCTAAAAAGATGCCACATAATAATGGAATCAACCATTCCTTTCTTACAGCTATACCAATTACAGCAATGATTCCTCCAATAGTTAAACTTCCAGTATCTCCCATAAAAACCGAAGCCGGATATGCATTATACCACAGGAACCCAACAAGAGCACCGACAAAAGCTGCGATATAGATGGTGATTTCTTCTACTTGTGGTATGTACATGATGTTGAGATACTTTGAGAAGATGATATTACCCGAAACCCAGGCAAAAATACCTAAGGTAAGTACTACAACTGCTGAAGTTCCTGCAGCTAAACCATCGATTCCATCTGTTAAATTGGCCCCATTAGAGACCGCTGTAACAATGACTATGGTGAGCAAAACAAAAATGATCCAAGCATATTTTTCTAATTCTGGACTAATCCATGTAATGAGATCTGAATAATCAAACTCGTTATTTTTTACAAATGGAATGGTGGTCTTGGTAGACTTCTTTGCTTCATCAAATAATTTTGCTTCAGGAATATTAGAGTTTTCTGCAAGTAATTCTTGTTGCACTTGTAAAGGCAATTCTTCTTTGATGGTAACATCTCCATGAAAATACAAGGTTAACCCAACAATAAGTCCTAAACCAACTTGGCCCAAAACCTTAAATCTTCCTTTTAGACCTTCTTTATCGTTTTTAAACTTTTTAATATAATCGTCTAAAAACCCAATCACTCCCATCCAGAGTGTTGTAATAATCAACAGAATAATATAGATGTTTTCTAGCTTAGCAATCAACAACACCGGGATCAATGTTGCTAGTATAATAATGATTCCTCCCATGGTCGGTGTCCCAGCTTTTTGAGCTTGTCCTTCTAAACCAAGATCTCTAATAGTTTCCCCAACCTGTTTTCTTCTTAAGAATTCAATGATACGTTTACCATAAATCGTTGATATCAACAAAGACAAAATTATTGCTAGAGCGGCTCTAAAGGTTAAGAACCCAAATAGCGAAGCCCCAGGAAACTGAAATTGTTGTTCGAGATATTCAAATAAGTAATATAACATCTACTTCTGTAATTGTTTTAAAAGTTCATTTACGGTTTTATAGTCATCAAAATCGAAACGCTCACCATTAATTTCTTGATATGTTTCGTGTCCCTTACCTGCAATAAGAATAATGTCTTTAGACTCTGCCATTTGACACGCTGTTTTTATAGCCTGCTTTCTATCTGTTATGGACAAGGTCTTTTTGAAATTTTGAGGCTCAACACCTTCTTCCATTTCCTGAATAATAGTTTCAGGATTTTCACTTCGTGGATTGTCACTTGTAAAAATCACCTTCGTACTTAGTGCTGAAGCAATATGCGCCATCTTTGGCCGCTTAGTTTTATCTCTATCACCACCACAACCCACGACAGTTATCAATTGCTCATTATTAGTACGGATATTATTTATAGTTTGAAGTACATTCTTTAACGCATCTGGTGTATGCGCATAATCTACAATCGCAGTTATTTTATTTTCTGAAATGAGATATTGGAAACGACCTGAAACATTTTCAAGCTCACTAATAAGTCTTAAAATTTCTTCTTTTTCTAGTCCTAAAAGCTCAGCAGCACCATAAATAGCAAGAATATTATAAGCATTGAAACTCCCAATTAACCTTGTCCATAATTCATTGTCATTTACCTTTAATAGCAAGCCACTAAATTCATTTTCTAAAATCTGTGCTCTATAGTCTGCATAGTTCTTCAAGGCATAGGTGTACTTTCTTGCCTGGGTATTCTGAAGCATTACTAAACCATTCTTGTCATCAATATTTGATAATACAAATGCCTCTTTTGGTAATACATCAAAAAACGATTTTTTAACATCTCGATATTCCGCAAACGAACTGTGATAATCTAAATGATCGTGCGATAGATTAGTGAAAATTCCACCTTCAAACTTTAAGCCTTCTATTCTACTTTGATGAATACCATGTGAGCTCGCTTCCATAAAACAAAACTCAACTCCTTCATCATTCATTAATTTTAGGTAGTAGTTTATACTCAATGAATCTGGTGTAGTGTGCGTCGCTTTATATTCAGTTTCACCAACCATAATTTTCACTGTAGACAACAAGCCAACTTTGTAACCTGCGTTTTTAAACAATTCATATAACAAGCTTGTTACGGTTGTTTTACCATTAGTACCCGTAACACCTACCAATCTCAAATTTTGTGATGGATGCTCATAGTAATTTGCAGCCATAAAAGCTAGCGCCTCATTAGAATTCGCTACTTCTACATAGGTTACTCCTTCTTGTAAATTTTCAGGAAGTGTTTCACAAACAATGGTGTTTGCCCCTTTTTCTATAGCTTTCTCTATAAAATCATGTCCATTTGAGACAGCACCAGTTATAGCAACAAATACATCTTCTTGAGTTACCTTACGAGAGTCAAACTCAATTTTCTTTATGAATATACTCGTACTACCAACGACAGCATTTATAGTCACCTTATACAATATGTCCTTTAATACTTTCATGAGGCTTCTAAGACAATTGTTTGGTTAGCTTTCAATTTTTGATGCTTACTTATAGATTGAGATTTTACGGTTCCACTACCTTTAAGTTTCACCCTAACATCTACTTGTAAATTTTCTAACAGCGCAATAGCATCCATAGCTGGCATACCAACGACACTCGGCATTAACTCTTTGTACTTATTTGCATAATCAAAATAAGCATCATAATCTGCATCGACATTATTATTATCAAAAACGAGACCTTCAACCTCATCAATTACAGGTGTATCTGTATAAATCTTTTGTGCTATTCTTTTAAAAACTGGTCCAGAAACATCAGCACCATAATACCCAACTTTTGTACTTGGCTTATGAATTACTACAATACAAGAATATTTAGGGTTATCTGCCGGAAAGTAACCTGCAAATGATGAAATGTATTTTTTATCTTCTTTCCATTCTTCATAGTTAGCATAATCCGTTCTGGCAGTCCCGGTTTTACCAGCCATTGAAAATGTTTCTGAATACATACGCTGACCTGTACCACGAATCACAATATTCTTCAGCATATCCTTTACTTCACCTAAAGTCTCATCCGAACAAATCTTATCCACTAACACTTCCTTCTCAAACACCTCAATATCCTTGTCAAAGGACTTCACTGACCTTATAAATCGAGGCTTTATCAACTCACCATCATTAGCAATTGCATTATAAAAAGCCAAGGTTTGCAAAGGCGTCATTGTTAAGTTATAGCCATAAGCCATTGATGGTAGTGCGTTTCTACTCCAGTTTACGGCACCTGGCCTAGGAATATCTGGCTTTCCTTCACCTATTATAGAAACACCTAGCGGTTGGTCTAATCTCCATTTACTTAAGCGATCTAAAAACTTTTCAGGTTTCTTGGAATAATGATCATCAACAATGGTAGCTAAACCAATATTTGAGGATACTTCTAAAGCTCTAGCTGCAGAAATTTTACCATAACCACCACGATGGGAATCACTAATAGTTCTTCCATAAAAATATTTCGTTCCTTTCTTAGTATCAACTACTGTAGACGTGTCTATTACCTTATCCTCTAATGCGGCCATTATGGCCATGACTTTAAACGTAGAACCAGGCTCATGACTTTCACCAACAGCATAGTTTAACTTTTCGTAATATGTTTCTTTTGAAGTTCTTGCAAGATTAGAAATTGCTCTAATTTCACCAGTTCTAACATCCATAACAACTACACAACCATGCTCAGCCTCATATTTCTCTAGCTGACCTAACAAGGAATGGTGTGCAATATCTTGAACATTAACATCTATTGTAGTGTACACATCATAACCATCTTGTGGTTCAACCTGATCAAAATCTGCAATAGGCTTCCATTGTCCATTACCTATTTTCTGCTTTAGACGCTTTCCTTTTTTGCCTTGCAAGTATTTTTCACCGAACGCACCATCAATACCTACTCTTGTCGCATAATTATTTTCATCAATGCGCTCGTAACCAATAGACCTAGCCGCTATTTCTCCCATTGGATGTTCGCGTCTTGTGGTTTGCTCCACAATCAAACCACCTTTAATAGCACCAAGATTTAACAATGGAAAACTGCGCATTCTTAAATAGTCAGAATAGCTGATATTTCTGGCTAATAAGAAGTATCTATTTCTGTTTTTACGTGCTTTCCTTAATATATTTTTATAGTAAGATTTAGGCTTGCCTTTATACAGAGACAATGAATCAGCCAAGGCATCAAGGTGTTTTTCAAAAGTTGCTTTTTTTGCCTGTATAGCATCAATCCTAATATCATATTTAGGAATTGAAGTTGCTAATAAACTTCCGTCTGCAGAATATACATTCCCACGATTGGGTTCAATATCAAAATCCCTAACAGTACGTTTCTCTGCTAACTCGCGATACTGATCACCTTGCACAAACTGAATACTACACAGTTTAAAAACCACTGCAAGCACAAAGACAAACATGCAACCTGCCACAAAGTACAATCTGTTTAATATGTTAGTTTCGGTTGTTGCCAAGCTCTATTTTTCCTGTGTTTTAATTCTGATTTTCGTTGGCGGCACTTCAGAAATATATATTTCCTTTTCTGCCACTTTATTTATTATTGTGGATTCCATCTTCAGACGCATCAACTTTGAACGACCATCCACAAAAGCAGATCTTAATTCTTTAACTTCATTGGTTAAACGCGCGATTTCATGCACTTTTTCATCAGCCTTATGAGAACTTGCAATCATTATAATCGCCAGAAACGAAACAAAAATGATGATACGCCAATTTTTAAACGAATCATCACTGATTAGAAACTTCCCTCTTAATATGCTGTAGATGCTTTTCTTCATATTTTTTCAGCAATTCTCAACTTTGCGCTTCTCGCTCTATTATTATCTTTTATTTCAGCTTCGGTTGGCACAATCAAGCCTCCTACTTTTCTTAACGGTACCTCAAAATTTCCGAACATATCGCGCTCTGGTTCACCTTCAAACAATCCGTTTCTTATAAATCGTTTTACTAACCTATCTTCTAATGAGTGATATGAAATAAAACTGAGTCTACCACCTACTTTAAGAACCTCTGGCATCTGCTGTAACAACTCTTTTAATACTTCAATTTCTTGATTCACTTCAATTCTTATCGCCTGATAAATCTGAGCTAAAACTTTATTTTCACGCTTATGATTTAAAAAACGCTTTAAAACCAATTTCAATTGTTGACCCGTCTCAATAGGCGCTATTTTACGTTCCGAAACTATAACTCTCGCCATGGCAGGCGCTTGCCTTAATTCTCCATACTGCAATAGCACCGAGCGTAACTGCTCCTCTTCATATTCATTAATTACCTCAAAGGCAGAAAGTTTATCATCTTGATTCATTCTCATATCTAACCTCGCATCAAAACGTGTTGAAAATCCGCGCTCAGCAACATCAAACTGATGAGAAGACACACCAAAATCAGCTAAAACGCCGTCAACTTCCTTAACACCATAGAATCTTAAGAACCTTTTTATATATCTGAAATTCTCATTGATGAGCACAAAACGACTATCATCTATTTTGTTAGCTAAAGCATCTTTATCTTGATCAAAAGCAAACAATTTACCTTGCTCACCAAGTCTAGACAAAATCTCTCTGCTATGACCTCCACCGCCGAATGTTACATCTACATAAACACCATCTGGCTTTATATTTAAACCATCTACGGTTTCCTTAAGCAGCACTGCATTATGATAATCCATCATCTTCGTCTTGTCCCATTACCTCTTCAGCCAAATCGGCAAAGTCTAAAGCCGCATCATCAATTGCCTGCTCATACCTGTCTTTATCCCATATTTCAATAATATTGACCGCGGAAGCCAAAACAACCTCTTTGCTTATACCAGAAAAGCCCATTAAATCTTTTGGAATCAACAATCTACCCGCATTATCTACTTCAACCACCTTCACACCAGCCGTAAAACGTCTAATAAAATCGTTGTTTTTCTTCTTGAAGCGATTGAGCTTATTCACCTTAGTCATTAAAACATTCCATTCTTCCATGGGATATAACTCTAGACAAGGCTGAAATACTGCTCGTTTTAAAACAAAACCATTCTGCAAAGCAGCTGACAACTGCTTTTTTAACGCTGCAGGAATCATCAATCTTCCTTTAGAATCAGCTTTACATTCATATGTTCCTATAAATGAATTCAATGGAGTGGTTTTAGTAGCTAAACGATTTAAATCCAAAGATATTGAAAAAATTACCACATTTTACCACTAACTCCCACTTTTGTTGATAAGTTTTAAAGTCACAAGAACCCAACATATCTCAACCACTATATTTTACTGCTTTTACGAAGTGTTAATTGTAGTGGTAATTATTAACAGAGTGATGTCTTCTGAAGAAAAAAGAAAAAAATGAAACTATATGATCCGACTTGATTTAAAAAAGATTTAACCTTATATGCTCGAAGCAAACAAAATTTTAATTTAGAGGTTATAAAAACTAGTTTTACTCGAGGAATCAATTCGTGAGTTCAAATATTTTTTTCATTTATATGTATTGAGATTTATAAATAAAAAAAATCATGTACTTTTGTTTTTAACATTAAGCACTAATTCCATAGATGACACACCTTTTAAAAGAAGAAAAGGATTATAGGTATATTGAAGTAGGAGAAGGCACACCAATCATAGTGTTGCATGGCTTAATGGGTGGATTAAGTAACTTCGATGCAGTCACCAATTTTTTTGGTAGTAATGGCTATAAAGTTGTGATACCTGAGTTACCTATTTACACTATGTCTCTTCTAAAAACCAATGTGAAGAGTTTTGCCAACTACCTTAAGGATTTTATTGAATTTAAAGATTTTGATGAAGTTTTACTATTAGGAAATTCACTTGGTGGCCATATTGGACTTTACCACACTAAACTTTATCCAGAAAAGGTAAAAGGCTTAATAATAACGGGAAGCTCAGGACTTTATGAGAGTGCCATGGGAAGTGGTTACACTAAAAGAAGTGACTACGAAGTGATTAAGAAGAAAGCTCAAGATGTATTTTACGATCCTGAGGTAGCTACTAAAGAAATCGTAGATGAAGTTTACGAGACTGTTAACGACAGAAATAAACTAGTTAAAACTTTAGCTATTGCCAAAAGCGCGATTCGTCATAACATGGCTAAAGATTTACCTAAAATGGAAACACCAACTTGTATCATTTGGGGCAAGAATGATAATGTAACACCACCAGAAGTTGCTGAGGAATTCCATGAGTTGTTACCAGATTCCGACTTATTTTGGATAGACAAATGTGGCCATGCTGCAATGATGGAGCATCCTGAAGAATTTAATACAATTTTGAATTCTTGGCTCGAGAAACGTCAATTTTAAGATTCTTACGAAGTCAATAAGACCAAATAATACTTTATTATACGTTTAACTAAAAAAGATTCCCACTTTCGTGGGAAATGATATGAAAATAAAATCGGCTGAATTTGTAATGAGTAATTCTGATGTGGCAAAATGCCCTAAGAATACTATTCCAGAATACGCTTTTATAGGTCGCAGTAACGTTGGTAAGTCTTCTCTTATTAATATGTTGACTAACCGAAAGAGTTTAGCGAAGACTTCCGGAAAGCCAGGAAAAACACAACTGATTAATCATTTTATCATCAATAACAATTGGTTTTTAGTCGATTTACCAGGTTACGGTTATGCTCGTGTTTCTAAAACGTCTAAAAAGACATTTCAAAAATTTATTACTAACTATTTTGAACAACGTAAACAATTGGTTTCTGCTTTTGTTCTCGTTGATATTAGACACCAACCTCAACCTATTGATTTAGATTTTATGATGTATTTAGGTGAAAATGGTATTCCGTTTGGAATCATTTTTACTAAAGCAGATAAACTAAAACCTAAGGCTATTGAAAAACATGTTGATGATTATTGCAATGTTTTACTTGAAACTTGGGAAGAATTACCACCATACTTCATTACCTCTTCGAGCAAAAAAATAGGTCAAGATGATGTGCTCGATTTTATTGAAGCTACTAACGAGGAAATCGCAAATTTAAGTTCAGACTTATAATTAAGTTTTAACGTCTAGCGCATCTCTTAAGGCATTACCAATCAACATAAATGCCATTACCAAGAACATGATACATAATCCTGGTATAATTGCTAAATACGGCTTACCTAGGATAATATAATTGTAGTGATCTTTTATCATAGCTCCCCAACTTGCCATTGGAGGTTGTGCGCCAATACCCAAGAAGCATAAACCACTCTCAATTAAAATTGCTGCAGCAAAGTTCGCCGCTGAAATTACGATTAGAGGACCAAATATATTTGGTAAGATATGCTTAGTAATTATTCTATAATCATTATAACCTAATGCTCTTGCAGCGGTTACATATTGCATTTCTTTTGCACTTATAATTTGACCTCTTACAACTCTTGCCACTTCAACCCACATGGTTAAACCGACAGCAATAAAGACTTGCCAAAATCCTTTACCTAAAGCCAAAGTAATTGCAATAACCAATAAAAGTGTTGGAATAGACCATGTAATATTAATAATCCACATAATAAAGGCATCTATCTTTCTACCATAATAACCCGCTATACTTCCCATTAATAATCCTACCAAAAGTGAAATAAGCACAGCTACAAAACCAATAAAAAAAGATATACGAGAACCAATTAATACACGGCTTAAATAGTCTCTTCCGTATTTATCTGTTCCAAAGGTAAATGTCCGCGTTTCGATGTAATCTTCAAACTTGCCACCACCTAAAGCATCTATACTCAATTCTTTTTCAACACCTTTTAATCCATCTGATGCATATTCAACATAACTCAATACATTATCCTTGATTCTATAGGATTGAATAGGAATTTCTGTATCTGTATTATCCTTGCCAAAGAATAGTTTAGAAAACACATTTTGATCAGACGATATACCTGAAGGAATCGTTAGCATCCCTACTTCAAAACCAGGAGACTTAGAATGAATGGAGAGATGCATCTGGTTAGCGTTTTTAGAAGCGTCTGGCGCAAACACATAAGCAAAAATTGAAACTAAACCAATACAAACAATAGCTACAAAACTAAAAACGCCCCAAAAGTTTTTTTTAAACTTTTGAAGCGCTAAAGCTGTAAGTGAATTATTTTTCAAAGGTATCTTATTAGAGTATTGTTAAGCGTACCAATATACATTTTAATTATAAAAATTACTCCTTTACTCCTGCCATTTTCCCTTTAATAGAGTATGTCATTTTTAAGTCTTGAAGTACATTTAAGGCTTCTTCAATATACACATCCTTAGATAAATTAACATGCCATCTTCTTCTCTTTTCTTTTAAGATAGAATCTTTTTCCATCAGTTGCACTTCGTATGGTAAGGATTTAAATGTAAGGTCTGTTTTATATTCTGAAAGCTTTTCAAAACGTCTAGCTTCTTCTTCATTAACTTCCATTTCTTTTTTATAATCGTCATAATTTAATGAGAACACTTCTCTATCTCTCATTCGCTTTACCCATTGTGCATTTTCATCTATCAATTTCAATTGATCATTAGCAGCCATACGGGCTTTACTTTTTTCTATTGTAGCCTCGTAATCAAAATACTTATCCCAATATTCATAATCAACAGCATCAATTTTATCCCAAGGCAACGGATTTTCTTGGTCTTTCTCACCTATATCAATATAACTGTAACGATCTGGAACTACGACGTCGCTCTTTACACCTTCAAGTTGTGTAGAACCACCATTAATTCTGTAAAACTTTTGAGTTGTAAAACGTAATGCTCCCATATCACCATTAGAATTGTTACGCACCATTCGATTTAAATCAAATACAATTTGAACCGTCCCTTTACCATAAGTCTGCTTACTTCCTATAACAATTCCTCTTTTATAATCTTGCATTGCTGCTGCTAAGATTTCTGATGCAGATGCAGACAATTCATTTACTAAAATCACTAATGGACCATCCCAAATTATGGACTTGTCTTCATCTTTGAGTACTTCTTTTGGCTCACCTGTTGTTTTCACCTGCACAACTGGCCCATCTTCAATAAATAACCCAACAATATCTACTACAGTTTGTAAAGATCCTCCTCCATTATTCCTAAGATCTAAAACCAAACCTTCCATACCTTGTTCTTTTAAACGAATGACTTCTTTTTTGATATCTGAAGCTGCATTTCGCTTGTTATAATCTTCGAAATTGATATAAAATTTCGGTAGATTAATGACACCAAAGGTTTTACCATCTTTATCTACTGTTGAAGACTTGGCATAAGTTTCTTCTATCTCTACAACATCTCTTGTAATATTTATATCTTGTGTAGTTCCATCAACTTTTTTGAGCGTTAGTGTCACCACAGTGCCTTTCGGTCCCTTGATGAATTTTATGGCGTCGTCTAGACGCATACCAACCACATTTACTGGCTCTTCTTCATCTTCTTGTTTTACTTTAAGAATATGATCACCAACTTCTAATTCATTTGCTCTCCAAGCAGGACCACCACTAATCAATTCTGTTACCACAATCGCATTTCTTCGCTTTTGAAGTCTTGCGCCTATGCCTTCAAAATTCCCAGAAATTGCTACATCAAAACGGTCTTTATCTTCTGGTGCGTAATATGCTGTATGCGGATCGAATTCATTTACTATAGCATTCATGTACACCGCAAACCAGTCTTCTCTTCTTCTATCTTTAATAAAATCATATAAATCATCAAGTGACTGCTTAGTTTCTAGTCTCGCCTCAGATTCAATCTCTTTTTCTGACTTCTTTTCCAATTTTTCAGTCGCAGTGTCTTCATTGAAAACACTTTCAGGCAGATTATTTGAGGACAAGTCTGAATTCCTTTCTTCTAAAGCAGCATCATAATTCGCGATAGATGAAAATTTTAATTGTTGCCTCCAACGTTCTTTCATTTCACGCTTATTCTTCACATAGTCTAATGCTTCATAATCTGCGACAAACGTTTCGTCTTTTGAATAATCAAATGGTTTCTCTAATATCTCAGTATACAACTTCTTAGACTCCTCAATGCGCTCAAGTAAACGCTGATGTGTTAAATTAAAAAAGGTTAAGTCATAAGACTGTAACTGATCATCAATCTCATTTTTATAGGCTTGAAACTCTTCGATATCAGAAGCATAGAAATAGCGCTTTAATGGATCTAACTGAATTAAATAATCATCGAAAACACTAGCCGAAAACTCATCGTTTAATTCTTGTGGATCAAAATGACCTTGATCTAAAAGATAAGTAATCAGCTGTATGAGTAATTTGTCTTTATCTGGATTGTCAAACGTCTTATTTGTAAAACTGCACGAAGCAAATGCGATTAAAAGTGCAAGCAACAAAAACTTATAATTCCCTTTCATGTCCTTATTTATATTTTTCAAAATGGTAGATTATACTAAAATAGAAGAAAAAACCATGCCAATAAAAAATAGCGACACTAAATTTTTGTTAAACCAGAAATTACAAGTTGTTACATTGGTTTTTAGTACTTTTACATTACCTAAGAATCAATACTATTTACATGTCAAAACGACCATTAATTTTAATTACAAATGATGACGGAATTACAGCTCCTGGAATCAGAACTTTAATAGCTGTAATGAAGACCATCGGAGATGTTATTGTAGTCGCTCCTGATAGCCCACAAAGCGGTATGGGTCATGCCATTACTGTTAATGCGACATTACATTTAGACAAAGTTAAAATTGAAGGTGATGATACTGAATACAGTTGTTCTGGTACACCTGCAGATTGTGTGAAACTTGCAGTTAGAGAAATTTTAAAAAAGAAGCCAGACATCTGTGTTTCAGGCATAAACCATGGCTCTAACTCTTCAATTAATGTGATTTATTCCGGAACCATGAGTGCGGCACTTGAAGCTGGTATTGAAGGTATACCTGCAATTGGCTTTTCCTTATTAGACTACAATTGGAATGCCAATTTTGAGCATTGTAAATCTTATGTAAAAACCATTACAGAACAGGTTTTAGAACACGGATTACCAGATGGTGTTGTGTTAAACGTTAATCTTCCTAATGTTAGTAAAGCTGAAATTAAAGGCATTAAAATCTGCCGCCAAGCTAGGGCGAATTGGGTTGAAGAATTTGACAAGCGCACCAACCCGATGGGAAGAGAATATTATTGGTTGGCAGGTAAATTTGTTAACGAAGATAATGGTGAAGACACCGATGAATGGGCTTTAGCGAACAACTATGTTTCTGTTGTACCTGTGCAGTTCGATTTAACCGCACATCACACTATTCAGCAACTAAACACTTGGAATCTCAATGACTAATTTCGACTTTATAATCTTTAAACACTTCGATTAAATGAAGTACTATATTATTGCTGGAGAAGCTTCAGGTGATTTACATGGTTCTAATTTAATGAAAGGTATTTTGAAGCAAGATACCAACGCAAATATCAGATTTTGGGGAGGAGATTTGATGCAAGCTGTTGGTGGCGAATTGGTAATTCATTATAAGGAACGTCAATTTATGGGGTTTGCAGAAGTTATTATGAACCTTCGCAAAATATCTGGTCATATAAAATTCTGTAAAAAAGATATTGAAAGTTACAATCCTGATGTGATTATCTTCATTGATAATTCTGGATTTAACCTAAGAATTGCCAAATGGGCAAAAGAAAACAACTATAAAACACATTACCATATTTCACCTCAAGTATGGGCGTCTAGAGCAAGCAGAGTTGAAAAAATAAAACGCGATGTTGATGCTATGTATTGCATTCTTCCGTTTGAGAAAGCATTCTACAAAACATATAATTATGATGTTCATTTTGTTGGGCATCCACTTATTGATGCCATTGCAGATAGACCACAAATTGATGAAAACCAATTTAGAGACACACATCATTTAGGTTCTAAACCCATTATAGCACTATTGCCAGGTAGTAGAAAACAAGAAATCACCAAAATGCTCGGCGTAATGCTAAGTTTAGTAGATGATTACAAAGATTATCAATTTGTTATTGCCGGTGCACCTAGTCAAGATTATGAGTTCTACAAAGGCTTTATAAAACAAAACAATGTGAGTTTTATATCTAATAAAACCTACGATTTATTAAGCATTTCTAATGCAGCATTGGTGACTTCTGGAACAGCAACTCTTGAAACTGCCTTATACAAAGTCCCGCAAGTAATCTGCTATAAAGCCAATGCCATTAGTTATCATATTGCGAAAAGAATTATTACACTTAAATATATTTCATTGGTAAATTTAATTATGGACCGAGAAGTAGTTACAGAATTGATTCAAGGCGACCTTAACAAAACAAAACTTAAGCAAGAGCTAAACAAAATTCTTGATTCTGATAACCGAGAAAAACTATTCATGGATTATTATGAATTAGAGGAAAAACTAGGTGGTAAAGGAGCTAGTGATAAAGCAGCCAAATTAATTTATGAGAATATCTTAAATTCTAAAAACTAAAAACCATCTCTATTGAAATGAAAAAGATACTACCGCTTCTATTATTCTTATTATTAGTAAGTAGTTGTAAGTCTAAGAAACGCTATACATCTTCTAAACGACAAACTAAAACAGTTAATGTTACTACTTCCAAAAAACCAACAGAAGAGGCAAAGGCCATTGTTAAGACTGCCAAAAAATTTAGTGGAACACGCTACAAATTTGGTGGTACCACAAAACGTGGTATGGATTGCTCTGGCTTAGTGTATACCACTTTTAAGGAGCATAATATCAACTTACCTAGAACTACTAGAGACCTTAAAAGTGAAGGCCATTGGATAGATATTAAAGATGTTAATGTTGGAGATTTAGTGTTTTTTGCTACTAAAAAAAATAGTAGGAATATTAACCATGTTGGTATTGTGACTCATGTTAGAACTGGTCATGTAGAATTTATTCATGCCTCAAGTAGCAAAGGCGTTATGATATCATCACTTGCCGAACGCTATTGGTATTTTGCTTACGTACAAGCACGTAGAGTTTTGTAATCTTTTTCTGTATTTTAATTGAATTTGCTATATTTAGTAACTGACTATCATGAAGTTATTAAATTTTACAATCATAAAGCTTACGCTTTGCCTTGTCATAGGCATTATACTCGGCCGTTATTTCCGTTTTAATTTTCACATCTCAACGCTATTATCTATTGGACTAATCATCTCAACAAGTGTTTATTGGTTCTTTCAAAGAGGCAAAATAATTGATTCAACATTTTTTGCCATTTTAGGTTATGCATGTATGACGAGCCTTGGAATTAATGCTTACAATATTCAAAATGAAAGGTTAGACACAATCCATTACACCAATTTTCAGGTTGAAAGCAACTTTAATGACATTGTATTTACAACTGAAGAGCGACTAAAACCGGATCTTTATAATGACAAATATATTGGTCGGATTCAATCCATAAATAACTCGGCTGCCAATGGTCGAATTCTGATTAATATCAAAAGAGATTCAATTGCTTCAAACTTACCCATAGATGCTGTTCTATTGGTAAAAAGCGAATTTAAAGGCATTCAAAAACCTTTAAATCCCCATCAGTTTAATTACAGCGAATATTTAGAATTAAAACAAATCTACAAACAGATATACCTCAAAAAATCTGAAACTTTTTTACTATCAAAAGAAAAAACTTCCATTTACGGATTTGCTGACGCACTGAGACAAAACATTAATCAAAACCTAAAACAAGCTGGATTTAAAGATGATGTTTTAAGCATTATTAATGCGTTATTATTAGGACAAAGACAGTCTATTGATAAATCCATATATAACAATTATGTCAATTCAGGAACCATACATATACTTGCAGTATCTGGCCTTCATGTTGGTATAATATTATTGATTCTAAATTATCTTTTTTCGCCATTACTATACTTAAAACATGGACGCATACTAAGACCTTTAATTATTATCACTTTATTATGGGCTTTTGCTATTGTAGCAGGCTTATCACCTTCTGTAACTAGAGCAGTAACAATGTTTAGTATCATAAGCTTTGCCATGCATTTAAAACGACCAACAAATATTTACAATACACTTGCGATCTCAGCTTTCTTTATTCTATTGGGAAAACCAATGTTTCTATTCGAAGTTGGTTTTCAGCTAAGTTATTTGGCTGTTTTGGGTATTGTGAGTATACAACCTATACTTTACAGAATAGGGAATCCCAGGTTTTTATTGACAGATAAACTGTGGCAAATTTTCACTGTTACTGTTGCTGCCCAAATTGGGGTTTTACCAATTAGTTTATTTTACTTTCATCAATTTCCTGGATTATTTTTCGTGTCAAATTTGGTCATTATTCCTTTTCTAGGAATAATCTTAGGTTTAGGACTCTTAGTTATATGTCTTTCGCTTTTACATCTATTACCATCATGGTTAGTACATATCTATACTTTTATAATTGAAAGTTTAAATAATTTTATTGCTTGGATTGCACAGTTTGAAGACTTTCTGTTTAGAGATATTCCTTTTACGTTTCTTCAAGTTATTTGTAGCTATTGGTTTATTGTTTCGATAGTACAACTCAACAGGGGCAAAAATTACAAATGGATAATTGCGTGCCTCATTGCAATTATTGGCTTTCAGAGTACATTATTCATTAATAAGTACAATTCAAAACATGAAGCTTTTATTGTATTTAACAAAAGTCGTCATTCTATTATCGGGCAAAAACAAAGTAATCAACTTACAATACATCATAACCTCGATGCTTTAAAACTAAAAACTGAAAATACCGTTAAAAACTATAGCGTTGGTGAAATGATTGATACTATCTCTTTTGATGAATTAAAGTCCATTTATAAATTCAAAGACAAAACTATTTTAGTAATTGACAGCTTAGGTGTTTACAAGAACATTTCTTTTAATCCCGATTATATCTTACTAAGAGAATCACCTAAAATCAATCTCAATCGGTTAATTGACAAACAAGAACCAAAACTTATAATTGCAGATGCAAGCAATTACAAATCCTACGTAAAACGATGGAAACTGACTTGTGACAATAAAAAAATCCCTTTCCATTACACCAATGAAAAGGGAGCATTTATATTAGATTAAAACCTATTCCTTAAAAGTAGGCTCGAAATTTTGATAATACTCGTTAAATTTTTCCTGAGTTGTCATTTCTTTATACTTATCAGTTTTAAACAACTTTAAGTACAACTCTAAGCCTTGTGGCTTTTTATAACCAGTTATTGGTTGCGTTATTACTTTTCCATCCTCATCAAAAAACACTATTGAAGGATAAGCTCTAACACCTAAAGCTCTAGAAAACTCGTGCGGACTGTTTCTTCTATTTGCTTTAGCAGGATCGTAATTTGGATTCTTATACGTTTTATCTTTATAATTCACTGTTTCGTTTCCTTCAGCATTGAATTTTACAGCATAAAAGTGTTCGTTAACATACTCAACGACATCTGCATTTTGGAAGGTATTCTTGTCTAACATTTTACAAGGCCCACACCAAGTGGTATAGACATCCATAATAATTTTTTTAGGTTCCTTCTTTTGAAGCTCAATGGCTTCATCAATAGATACCCAATTAATTTTTTTATCTGCTGCTTCGTCTACATTATTAAAAGAGAATAAGGTTCCGAAAGCTATAAAGGCTAATAGTATTTTAAATTTTTTCATTTTAAGCTGAATTTGTTTCAGTAATAGATTTGTTGCAAATGTTATACCGAACTTACAAAAAATGCTCCTAAACAGGAGCATTTTCATCATTTTTTAACGGTTATCACTATTTAACACCATGCATTAATCGTTTTAACAATGGGTGTAATGCGAATGAAATTAACCCAAGGACTACCGGAACAATTGTAAAAATCAAAAAGAAATATGAAAGACCATCTTCTTTGGTAATCTTTTCTATATCACCACCAACATAATGAGCCATTTTATTACCTATGGCAATTGCCAAATAATAAACACCAAACATAAAAGCTACCATTCTGGCTGGAACTAGTTTACTTAAATAAGATAAGCCCATAGGCGATAAACACAACTCACCCAGCGTATGAAATAAATAAGCTAATACCAACCAAATCATACTTAATTTAGCCGTTTCAGCACCTAAAGGCACATTTCTAGTTGCAAAAGCCAACAACCCAAATCCAATAGCCATTATTATTAAACCCAAACCATATTTTACGGATGCTGGTGGATTATATTTACTATCCCACCATTTTGTAAATAAGGGCGCAAATACTATTATAAACAACGAATTAAGAATGGCAAACCAAGTAATTTCCACTTCTTTAGCTTCTACACTGAAATTTATATAAAGTTTGTAAATAACAAGAGCCCAAATAAGAACAAAACTTATTGCAAGAACAATGTTCGAGAATCCAATACGCTTGAACGTTTTTCCAAATAAACTAATCAACACATAAGTTATAATTCCAATAGGAACTATCGTTACAATCGCGTCAATTATTTTAAAAATAGATGCCGCATTACCTTCCAAAACTCTATCTGTAAAGTCCTTAGTGTAAATAGGTAAAGAACCTGCTGCTTGTTCAAATGCAGCCCAAAAGAAAATTGTGAATATGCAGAAGATAGTAAATGCAATCATCCTATCCCTTACAACTTTTTCATAACGAGGTATACGAACAATAAGTATAACGATAAAAACTAATGCTGCGAGTAAAGCAAAAAATAATGAGTCTGTCATACCAGCTACAGTAAAATTGAGAACATTTATATTACCAATTTTACTCAATGGGTCATTTATAATAAATATTAGTGCAGAGACTATAAAAACTGCTATCAATGCATAATCAACTGGCAAAAATTTATTTAATTTTTCAGAGATATTGTCTTTTGCATTACCCGCATTGTCAACAAGATTATCTATTAGATCAATTTTCTCATTCTTTGGTTTATCCCCAACGGTACCAAATAATGGCTGAGCATAGTAAAATTGGACCATTCCTAAAAACATAAAAATACCAGCTAAACCAAAGCCATAGCTCCAACCCACATTTTCTCCAAGCCAACCACAAAGCATAATACCTAGAAAAGCACCAGCATTCACTCCCATGTAAAAAATATTATATGCACCGTCTTTCTTATCATCATGACCTTCATACATTTTTGATATTATCGATGTCATGTTTGGCTTAAAAAAACCATTACCTAAGACTAATAGAAATATACCTATATAAAGAAATGTTGGAGTTTCAACTGCCATTGAAGCATGACCTAAAGTCATTAGTAATGCACCTATTACCACGGCCATCCTATAACCAATTTTATTGTCTGCCAACCAACCACCAACAATTGGTGTTAAATAAACAAACATAGCATATGTTCCTAAAAGAGATAAAGCAGCAGGTTTTTCCCATCCCCATCCAGGATTATCACCAGTTAAACCGCCTATTAGAAAAATAACAAGTATGGCACGCATTCCATAATATGAAAAACGCTCCCACATTTCTGTAAAGAATAAAACAAACAGACCGGCTGGATGCCCCATTACTTTTGTCTCGAAAAAGTTTTCGGTAGTATTACTCATAAAAAATTAATTTAGTTAGTAGTATAAAAAACCCTTACACATAAGGTTTGCATAAGGGTATATTTTTTAAATATTTATTAGCTATTGATGTCTGGATCTGCTAGCTCATACTTTTCTGACTCTAACATCTCATGCTCGTTATCTTCTGCACCATGAGTTAAAGCTTCGAGCTTCTTTCTAAAAATCATTACTAAGAAACCAAAGACAACACAGAACACAGCTATACCTGTGAAAATTGTAAATTCTCCTAGCTTTTCTGAAGCCTCACCAAGTAAACCAGCGAGCTTATTACCAAACCCAGTCATTGCAAAATAAACACCCATCATAAGAGACGCATACTTAAGTGGCGCCAATTTGGTAATGTAAGATAATGCAACCGGTGAAATACACAACTCACCAACTGTATGGAATAAATAAGCTAAAACTAACCAATACATTGCAGACGAACCCGCACTTTCAAACTGTGCTGCCGCAGCTGTCATGAAAAAGAATCCTGTACCCATTATAATTAAACCGACTATCATCTTAAAAAGACTAGTAGAAACTTTAGCCTTTAATTTTCTAGTTGCCCAATAACCTGCTACAGTTGTGCCTAAGAAAATAATGAACATTGCATTCAAAGACTGAAACCAAGATGCTGGCACTTCCCAACCCATTAACATACGATTGGTCTTCTCAGAAGCATAAATATTCATTAACCCACCGGCTTGTTCAAAAGCTCCCCAAAACACAATTACGAGTAAAAATGAAATAAGTAAAACTACAATTCTATCTTTCTCAATTTTAGTTAATGGTTTATCCATCGCTTCTTGCTCAAGTTTATTTTCTGAAGCACCCAAAAAGTTACCAACTTGTTTGAGATATTTTAGTCCTGCCAAATACTGAATTAAACCTGCTGCCATTCCAATACCTGCTAAACCAAAACCGTAATGCCAGCCATGAACTTCACCAACATACCCTACAATTAAACTAGACAGAAATGCACCGATATTAATTCCTATATAAAATATTGTAAAACCTTTGTCCCTTCTAATATCTCCTTGCTTATACAAACCTCCTACCATTGTAGATATGTTTGGTTTCAACATTCCAACACCAGCCACGATTAATCCTAAACCAGTGTAAAATGCCCATAATTGTTCTATTGCCAAAATACTGTGGCCTGCAACTAAGAGTATTCCACCATACAGCACAGATTTTTTTTGACCTAAAAATTTATCTGCAATCCAACCTCCTGGAATAGAAGCTACATATACTAACATCGTATACCATCCGTAAAGTGCTAAAGCCTCTCCATTCGTCCACCCTAATCCAGCATTATCTCCAGTTGTTTGCGCTACTAGATATAATACAAGTATGGCTCTCATTCCATAATAAGAAAAACGTTCCCACATTTCAGTGAAAAACAAAACATATAATCCTACTGGATGACCAAATAGCTCCTTTTGGTGTGGTTGTTTAGTTAGTGTTGACATAAAATCTATATTTTTTAGTTAGTTAGTTTATCCTCTAATCTTAGAAGTCTCTTTTTCTTCTTCTTTTTCAATCTTATCTCCTAATGTTCTGTTGATAAAATTGGTCATCTTTTTATATAAATGCAATCTTGTATTACCACCATAAATACCGTGATTTTTATCTGGATATATCATCCATTCAAACTGCTTGTCTGCTTGCACAAGGGCTTCTACCATACGCATGGTATTTTGCAGATGCACGTTATCATCACCTGAACCATGAATCAAGAGGAAATCACCTTTTAATTTATCTACATGATTTATTGGAGAATTATCATCATATCCACTTGGATTTTCTTGTGGAGTAGTCATGTATCGCTCTGTATAAATAGTATCATAAAATCTCCAACTTGTTACAGGTGCTACAGCAATTGCCATTTTAAATACATCATTTCCTTTAAACAAGGCATTACTACTCATAAAGCCACCATAACTCCAACCCCAAATACCCATGCGAGTTTCATCTATATATGGTAATTCACCTAGTTTTTGAGCAGCAGCAATTTGATCTTCAACCTCGTACTTACCGAGTTCGTTCTGAGTGACCTTCTTAAACTCAGCACCTTTAAAACCTGTTCCACGTCCATCAATACAAACCACGACATAACCTTGTTGTGCCAACATCTGATACCAATAATCGTTAATACCATTCCATCTGTTTGCTACAGATTGAGAACCTGGACCAGAATATTGGTACATAAATAATGGATACTGCTTATTTTCATCAAAATTAGCCGGTTTAATCATCCACATGTTAAGATCATTCCCATTGACATTTATAGTACTAAACTCTTTCTCTGAAGTTACATATTCACCAACTTTTTGAGCTAACTTATCATTATCCTTAATGCCTTTTACTAAATCACCCGTTTTAGCGCTATTTAAAGTATATTCTGGTGGTGAAGTGGCACTTGAGTGTGTATTAATAAAATAAGTGAAATCAGCACTAAAAGAGGCATTGTTAGTACCATCCGTTTTAGTCAATCGCTTTTTATTTTTACCGTTTAATTTGATAGAATATACATCTCTGTTGATTGAACCGTTTTCTACAGACTGGTAATAAATAGTATTATTATCTTCATTGAAACCATAATAATCGGTCACTTCCCAATTACCAGATGTCACTTGGTTAATCAGTTTGCCGTCCTTTGCGTAATGATAAATATGGTTATAACCATCTTTTTCGCTTGTCCAAATAAAACTATTATCCTTAAGAAATGTCAAATTGAAGGTGACGTCAATATAAGCCTCATCTTTTTCAGCAAGAACTATTTTTGAAGTCATCTTTTCAGTATCAATCATCCAAAGATCTAATTCATTTTGATGACGGTTCATAAATTGAGCACTTAAGACATTGCCTTCCTTTGTCCATTGAATTCTAGGAATGTAGAAATCATTGTAAGCCTTATCAACTTTAATTTCTGACAACTTATCAGAAGATAAATCATACAAATGCAAAGAAACCTTAGAGTTAGCTTCACCGGCTTTAGGGTATTTAAATACCTGTTGTGTTTGGTACAAGTCAGAACCAAAAACATCCATAGAGAATTCTGGCACCTCTGATTCATCAAAGCGAATAAATGCAATTTGATTGCTATCTGCATTCCAATCGAACGCTCTTACAAAACTAAATTCTTCCTCATAAACCCAATCTGTAATTCCGTTGATGATTTTATTCTTTTCACCATCAAAAGTAATTTGCTTTGTTTCACCAGAAACCAAATCTTTTACATAAAGGTTATTTTCAAATCCGAAAGCTATTTTAGTACCATCTGGTGACAACGTTGGTTCTTGCACCATCTCATCAGACACTTTAGTTACCTCTTTAGTATTGATATCATAAATATAATATTGCCCAAGTCTAGAACGTCTAAATACAGGAACCTCATTCGTCGTTAATACCAACTTTGATTCATCCAAACTAAAAGTATAATCAAAAAAACCTGGAATTTCTGAAATATCTGCTGAAGACACTAAAGTCTTCACCTTATCTAAGGTCTTGTAGTCATAGATATCTATGGTTGATGTTCTTGTATTTCTGTCAAAATTTAACACCGAATACTGCTTGCCGTTCTTCATTGAATGAAGCGCCTGCATCCCTTCAGTTCTAAAGGCTCCACGCCATATTTCTTCTAAAGTAAGTTGTTTATTTTGACTAAAAATTAATGAGGTGGTTAAAAAACCAATAATTGCAACGAAGTGTTTCAATTTCATATGTTCAGTTTTCTGTAAAGTGATGCCAAGTTTACTAAAAAATATGCAGAAATCCGCTTTTATTAACAGTAAATCAGCAATAATATCAGATAACTCACACATTTTATGCCAATCCTAAGTATCTTTGTTTTTATTAAAATTATCAACCTATGCCAAATGCTATTTCTGGCTTTTCTAAGCTTTCAAAATCTGAAAAGATTGAATGGCTTTTAGACAATTATTTTGAAGATAAAAAAAGTGCCCGATCGCTTGTTACACAATACTGGAATTCAGACGAAAAACTGCAAAGTCTTCATGACGAATTCATAGAAAACACCATCACTAATTATTATTTACCGCTAGGTATTGCACCTAACTTTTTAATAAACAACAAACTTTACACAGTACCAATGGCAATTGAAGAAAGTTCTGTGGTTGCCGCTGCGAGTAAGGCCGCTAAGTTTTGGCTAGAACGTGGAGGATTTAAAGCCGAAGTGATTTCTACTGAAAAAATAGGCCAAGTTCATTTTAATTACGATGGTGATTTTGAAGCTTTATACCAGTTTTTTGAAACTGTAAAAACAAAGCTTATTTCTGATTGCAAAGGCATCACCAAAAATATGGAGCGTCGTGGTGGTGGTATTATAAACATTGAATTAAAAGACAAGTCTACTGATTTAAAAGACTATTATCAGCTGCACGCCACTTTCGAAACTTTGGATGCAATGGGTGCAAACTTTATCAATTCTTGCCTAGAACAATTTGCCAAAACCTTTAAAGGTGAAGCTGAAACAAAACTTGAAGGAAACATAGACATCATCATGTGTATTCTTTCTAATTATGTCCCAAATTGCTTAGTAAAAGCTGAAGTATCTTGTCCTATTGCAGATTTAAAAAGTAAAGATATTTCAGATCCAAAACTGTTTGCTGAAAAGTTTAGTCAGGCTATTAATATTGCAAAGGTAGAACCATATAGAGCAGTTACTCATAATAAAGGCGCTATGAATGGTATTGATGCTGTTATTTTAGCGACAGGTAACGATTTTAGAGCTGTGGAAGCTGGTGTACATGCTTACGCTGCTAAAGACGGCAAATACTCTAGTCTTACGCATTGCTCTATTGAGAATGATAATTTTAAATTTTGGATTGAAATTCCGCTTGCTCTCGGAACTGTTGGTGGTTTAACTAGTTTACATCCTTTAGTGAAGTTCTGTATGGAACTGCTCGAAAAACCAACCTCACGTGATTTAATGCAAATTGTTGCAGTTGCTGGATTAGCTCAAAACTTTGGTGCTGTAAAATCTTTAACAACAACCGGTATTCAGCAAGGACATATGAAAATGCACTTAATGAATATTTTAAATCAAAACCAAGCAACTAAAGCTGAAAAGGCCACATTAGTAGAGCATTTTAAAACAAATGTTGTGACACATAGTGCTGTTGAAGAAGCTTTGAGAGATTTACGAATGACAATTGATAATTGACGATTGACGATTGACGATCCATAATAAAAACTAAAGATTTCTTACTCTAACAGATACAGAATTGCATAAGGCTACAACATATAGAAGTAACGGTAAATTACTATTGACTGCTGAATATGTCGTTTTAGATGGTGCCAAAGCTTTGGCATTACCAACTACATTTGGACAGAACTTAACTGTTAAGGAGACTACCAACAATACTATTTCATGGCAAAGCATCAATGAATTGGGTAATACATGGTTTGAAACTGTAATATCAGTAGAGGAGCTTACCAATACTTTAAATATCGATATTGAAAAGGACGTAAAACAAAGATTGATTCAAATTCTTAAATCTGCTAAAACTTTAAACCCAGAGTTCTTAAATTCATCTACAGGATACGCTATTGAAACACATGCAGATTTTAATACATCCTGGGGACTTGGAACGTCTTCTACATTAATTAATAATATTGCTGAATGGGCAGTTGTAAACCCTTACCAATTACTTAAGCTTACCTTTGGTGGTAGTGGTTATGATATTGCCTGTGCATCGGCAAAATCTGCGATAACTTATCAAATAGAAAGCAACAATCCAATTGCAAATGCCGTGGATTTTAATCCTTCGTTTAAAAATCAATTGTACTTTGTCTATCTAAATCAAAAACAAAACAGCAGAAAAGGAATTGCTCAGTATAAAGCTTACAAAGGAGATCTTTCTAAAACTATTGATAACGTTAATGGTATTACAGATGCTTTCATAACCTGTGAAACACTCGAAGAATTTCAATCACTTATGAGACAACATGAGCGACTGATTTCTAATATCATTAAGCTTGAACCTGTAAAATCTAAACTATTTAATGATTTTAATGGTGCTATTAAAAGTTTAGGTGCTTGGGGCGGTGATTTTGTTCTCGTTGCTAGCGATTCTGACCCAACAGCATATTTCAAATCAAAGGGTTATAACACTATTGTATCTTATGAATCAATGATTCTATAATTAGAACATTTAAATTGAATACATAAAAAAAGACTTTACCAATGGTAAAGTCTTTTCAGCTATTAATTAAAATACTAGAAAAAAATACTAGTAAACTGTTTTAGCTCTGTTATCTTCGATATCAGCAGCTTCCTCTAATGCTTTATATACCTTCGTTTGAACCGTATTTCTACGTGTAGAATTTAATCTATTCATTATAGGTGCATAGTTGTCAATTTCTGTAGCTTCAGTAACTTTAGTAACCTCAATAACATACACACCTTTTTCACCATCGATAGGATTAGATACTTTTCCTTGTTCTAATCCAAATGCAGTACCTATCACTTTAGGTTCAGCACCTGCGCCTGATAAAGTTGTATTTTTTAATGTTAATGATGTTGCAGTTCGTGGACTCTGACCTTGATTTTTTGCAATATCATCAATTGATGTTGCAGTGATCTTAGCACGAATCATTTCGGCCTTTTTCTCTTTTCTAATTTCTGATAATGCTGTTACAGATGCATCTTCAACACTCATTAATCCTTCATCATTCTTCTCAACTAATTTAGCTACAACAAAACCAAACCCAGAAACTGGGAAGTTCTTGTAATTACCAACTTCAGTATCTTCTTCAAAAGACCAACGTACAATTTGTCTCTGAGCACCTAAACCAGGTATGTTCTCATCAAGCTCTTTGAAAGTGATTGGCTTAACTGTAAATCCTTTTTCTTCAGCTAACTCATTAAAGTCTTTATCCTTTAATGCAATTTCAAACTTAGACATTCTATTAAAAACGTCTTGTAATGTTTGATCAGAAGGTTCAATTTTTCTAGAGATTGTTCCTAACTGAATTGCTTTATTAAAACTCTTTTGTTCTAATATTTCGATAATATGGTATCCAAAAGATGTACCTACAACTTCAATATCGCCAACTTTGTTGTTAAAAGAAAACTCTTTAAACTCTGGTGCCATTCCAGCATTGTATGCAAACTCAATTTCACCATCATCCTCGTTACTCACTTTATCAGAAGACAACTCTAATAAATCTAAGAATTTTGTCCCTGAATTAATTTGGGCTAAGACACTATCAGCTGTCTTTTTTGCCTCATCTGGTGTTGCAGTAACAGAAGCATCTGCTCTTTGACCACCTGCAAAAGGAATTAAGATATGTCTTACTTTAACTGTATCTGCAAGTTGCTTCACTGCTAAAAGCTTAGTTAACTTAAATAAATCACCATCTCTGTAAGGACCATAATACTCACCTACTTCAAGGTTTAATAAACTATCTTTAGCTACTGCAGGAATTTGAGCATCTCTTAAGAATGTAGCATCGTACTTTGTATCTGAATTAGAATTGATAAATTCTTCTACATCCGTTACAGAATCAAAACCAGGAATAGTGTCCGTATTCTTGCTGCTAGAGTTGTACTCCGCTCTATCACTTTTTAGCGCTAACAAGCTTGCTTTAATTGCATCTTCATCTTCTTTAGATGCCTCTTCTTTAAACTCAACGTAAACTACGTCTCGATTAGCATCTTCTTTGTAAGTCTCTTCATGATTATTCATGTAAGTCTTAACATCTGCATTTGTTATTGTAATTAAACTGTCTGCAATTGAAGTATATGGTATCTGTACAAAACGAATATCAACGTTTTTGTTATCACCAAAATAATCATCTTTAGCTTCTGCTATTGTAGTGCTAATTCCAGCTTTAATCATATTGTAGTACGACTGTTGGATTGAGTTAGCCGCTATGGTTTGCTCATTATTTGACCAACTTTCGTAATTCACCATGAAATTACCTAAAGGAGCAGCTTCGCCTTTTAAATCTTTAAGGTTTGCAATAAATGCATTTAAACGATTTACATCGAAAGTTCCATTTTCATCTTGAAACTCTGGATAAGACTGAAAACTATTTTTTAGTAAATCTCTCATCTCATCTTTTTCAACAGATAAACCTAGAGTCTCATACTCTTCATCCATGATAATTCTACGCAGCTCTTGATTGTATATTGTATTCATAGCTTGCGTCGATGTTACTCGACCACCTACTCTATCTTGGTAGTTTTTCACTTTTTGCTGAAAATCTACTCTATCGATATCTGTACCATTTACTGTAGCAATTACACCTTGGGTATTTGAGAATGCGTTTGGATTATCAATAACACCTTGAATTACAAAGGCGAATAATGCTAAAGCGATTACTAATATTAAGATTAGCGAGCGTTGTCTAATTTTATTTAAAATTGCCATGGTTTATATATTTCGTATAAATAAGTTCGCGAAAATAGTATTTTCTAGTAAATTATGAAAGGAGATAGCTAGTTTTTATAAGGCTCTAAAGCGATTAGTCCTCTTCTAGTATTTTAAGCAAGACAACATCAATTTTAGTTGAAGAAACTTCCGCTATTGTAAACTTAAAATGATCAATTAAAACATCTTCATTTTCTACGGGAATCTCTTCTGTTGCATTAACAATTAAACCACCGAGAGTCTCATAATTTTCACTTTCAGGAAGATTAAGCTTATAGGTTTCATTGATATAATCTACTTCTAATCTTGCAGAAAATTTAAATGTATTTTCACTCAATTGTTCCTCAGTTAAATCTACATTATCATGTTCATCTTCAATCTCACCAAATAATTCTTCAATAATATCTTCAACTGTCATAATACCAGACGTTCCACCATACTCATCAATCACTACAGACATGCTTTTTCGTTTTTTCGTCAAAATATTAAGTACATCTTTGATAAGTATTGTTTCAGGTACAAAACCAATCGGTATTAAAATTGACTTAATAGACTTAGGCTTCTTAAAAAGCTCAAAAGCATGCACATAACCTAAAATATCATCTATTGTATTTTTATAGACTATGATTTTTGTGCGTCCTGTCTCGATAAATAATTGTGTTAGATTTTCAATAGTTTCAGAGATATCGACCGCAGTTATCTCAGTTCTTGGCACCATGACTTCTCTTGCTTTAACTTCTGAAAATTCTAAAGCATTTTGAAAAATCTGAATTTCACTATCTACCTCATCGTGGTCTTCAACAGATTCCATCTGCTCACTAATGTAATTACCGAGTTCTACTTTAGTCATCACCAACTCAACATCTTCTCCATTAGCCTTAAATATATTTTTTAAAACAGCGTTAGAAATCCAAAGCACAAAATCTGAAATAAGTGAGAAAAAAATATAAAAAATGTAGGCAGGTAGAGCAAATATTTTCAATAGAGAATTCGCATAGATTTGAAAGAATACTTTTGGTAAAAACTCTGCTGTAAGTAAAATGATCAAGGTTGAAATTACGGTCTGTGTCAATAACTGTAAATCAACCAATAAATAAGTTAAAAAAGTACTATTTGAAGGTAACATCGACAAAAACCAATCCACTAAAAGGTCGCCCATTTTAAATCCGTAAATCACCAGCGCAATATTGTTGCCAATTAGCATCGTAGCAATAAACTTTGATGGTTTTGCGGTAAGCTTACTTAAGATTTTACCTAAAAAATCATCTTGCTTTTTCTCTAACTCAATATGAATTTTATTTGAAGAGACATAAGCAATCTCCATGCCTGAGAAAAATGCAGATAATAAAAGTGTAGAAACAATAATGACTATATCTAAAGCCATTTATTATTGGTTATTTCTATCCTGAAATTTCTTAGCGTATCGCTTTCTGAAGAAAAACATAAACACAGCTAATGCTGCAAAGAATAAGCTTAAGTATGGTCCTTTTTCTGTATTCCATTCAGAAATACCCTTGTATAAAAATAAAACGGCTATTGCTAAATAAGCATATTGAAATAATTGAAGAATTTTCATGATCTAATCGTTATAAGAAACAAAGGTAATTAATTATCAAATTCAAAATCGCCTCCCATTTCTAACATCTGAAAGTTTTTAAAATCTTTGTCAGCATCAAAACCAACACCATGCTTGGTACCTGCAGCATCTTTATATAACCAAGGCTTATTGGTAAAAACCCATTCTAATTTTTCGTTATAATATAATTGCTCTGTAAACAAGGAGTCTTTTTGGTGTGTTGCAATAACCACATTACCTCTTAAATCAATGATATTGGTATCATCATAGAAAATAGCATAATCTGAAGTTATTGTTGTCAACTTTCCTTCTCTATCGTATGTCTTAAGCATAATACCTTCTGGAAATTCAGAAAAAGAAAAATCTCTGTTAGAATAATCTAACATTTTTGGACTTAATAGGTTTGCCAATAAGTGAGTTACAGTATCATTCTCTTGGAGTTCGGTATACTTTAAATCAATATTTTCTGCCTCACCAACAGGCTGATTCTGCAATACACCAATTTTCTGTACATCACTAAAATTGTTCTCACAAGAAAAAAACAAAGTCACAGCGATTACTGTGACTAAGTTCTTTATAATATGTGTTTTATTTATAACCATTAAAGTTTCGGAACTGTTATAGTTCTTTGAATCCAACATCCAACCTCAACCTTTTTTCTATCAGGGTTATTGAATATATCTGATTTTGTAGGTGCACTAGCTCTATAACTTCTAGCAGACTTCGCAGCCGCCGACTTTAATCTACCATCTACTCTACCTGCCTTTTCAGCAGTATCAGCAGCTAACCAAAATACAGCTCTCTTACTAAAGTTATCAGTACCACAGTTATTTGCACTCTTAGCATACATTGTCGCTATTGCTAAGTATGGTGAACCATCTGATGGATTTAATTTTAAAGCTTCCATGTAGTACTGTCTAGCTCTACCAAAACTTCCTTTCTTTTTAAGATCTTGTGCTAACTTCTTATAAAGTTTCGCCTTTTTTAATGGGTCACTTTCTAAAACTAATGACTCATCTAAATATTTCTTGTCATCTGTTAATAGATATAAATAGTATGCCGTATCTGCTGTAGGCTCTAAGCTGTACTTTTGCTTAACTAATTTTAAGAATAACGGATCTTCTTTACATCCTTTAGCATACATTCTATTCATAGCTCTTTGTAACCAAACACCATCATTCTTCTTGTCTTCAAAACTCTTTTGGTATAACGGCACTAAAACCTCACAATTTGCCCTGTCACCAAGTTTTTTATCCATACTTGGAACGATCTTTTCTTCAAAATTTGAAATTTTCTTTTGATAACTAGCTCTTAACTTTCCTTCTCTTTTTGTTAATGTAGCACCAGACTCTTCCTTAGCAGCAAGTTTGTTTAATTTAAGGGTAAGACCCGCTATGATTGACTCAATTAATTCATTAACGTCATCATATTTATCAAACATATCTTGTGCTGGCATCTTGCCTTCGTCGTATAAGTCTACCGCTAAAGAAAAATATGTGTATAATGCTTTAGAATTTGTAAAGTTTGCTTTATCCTTTGTAAAAGCCGCATCAAACATATTATATAATTCTTGCTTAGATTTACCTAGTTCTTTTTTATACTTATATGCAAGATTTGCTTTATCCTCTAACACCTCACCTAACTCATATTTAGAAGCAAAATGCTCTCTACTTTGATCATGAAGCAGCATTAAATCATTGATAAAAGCTATTTGATCTGCACCAGTAGAATTCTTAATCTTATCCTTTAAAATTTTTTCTCCGTGTACATAAATGGCTCTGTTAAACTTTGGACATTTATTTCTTACAATCATCCAAGGCCCATAAGCATCATCGTACTTCTTACTTTTTACATAGCTATCAAAAAGTGATAAATTATTCATACACTCCTCATCTTGCTGAGCAAAACCAAAGTTAAAGCTCATAAAAAGTGTTAATAGCATTACTGTAATTCTCGTCTTCATTTTAATTATAATTGTTAGTTATACTTTATTTTATTTAACTAATCTAGGTTTCAAAATATTTTCATGTAGTCACCTACACAGATATCTTCAGATTATGTTACGGTTAATTATTCATGTTTTTGAATAACCACTATTGTGCAACCAAAAGATATGCCAAACTTTTAAAGATGTGTTTTTATTTATTGCTAGAATTAAATTCAAGAATAAAATTTAAACCCTCTAAAAGAAAATTTGCGTTGGCAAATATGCTATTTTTTAATTGGTTTCCCAAAAATTCAGTGTCACCTCCAGTTAAAATAATCTTTAAATCTGGGTATTTTAACAAATAATTATCTATTACGCCATCTAATTCTTTGGTTACTCCCATAACAACACCTGAGTGAATCGATGATTCCGTTGAATTACCTGTAATATTTTCTGGTATTGACTTTTCTAATAAAGGAAGATTTGCAGTGAAATCATTTAGTGATTTGTAACGTAATCGAATTCCAGGTGAAATTGCACCACCTAAATATTCATTTTTGTTGGTTATAAAATCATATGTTATACACGTCCCTGCGTCTATGATCAATACATCATGATTAGGAAATTGATTTACTGAAGCGCTAACCAAAGCTATTCTATCTACCCCAAGTGTTTTAGGTGTACTATAAGAGTTAATAAAAGGTAATTCTATTTGATGATTTAGTAATAAAACATCAATATCTTTTTGAAGTAATCTGAGATGATCATCAGGCAATTTACCTACAGAAGAAACGATTGCTGATTTTAATTTTGGAAATCTTTTTTTTAAGTGTTGGTATTGTTCTTTAAAGTGAGAAAGCTCAAAACTTTGTTTAAAATTCAATCTATTTTGACTAAAAACGGCAAATTTCACAAAAGTATTTCCAACATCAACTATAAGATTCATAAGGAATTAATGAATTGCAAATTTATAAAATCAAATTTTACAATTTTATTTTTGCGAATAATAAAAATGAATATATATTTGCATCCGCTTATTTAAGCAACTGGTGCCTTAGCTCAGTTGGTAGAGCAAAGGACTGAAAATCCTTGTGTCCCTGGTTCGATTCCTGGAGGCACCACCATAAAAAATCCGGTTCAATTGAATCGGATTTTTTGGTTTTAGACATTTATACTCCATATAAAGTTTTAGTCTATACAGAAAACACACTACCTTGGTCATCATGCAAAAAACCTCAACAGGACTAGGAAATTAACCTATGATAAATTCTAACTCGACAGCGACTAATTATCAATTTTTTTAACAATTTTTCGTAATTTTAGTTTTAAATAACTAAATCAATTAACTATGACGTTCTCTAGTAAAGAAGCTTTTAGCACTCGTGAATCAATGAATCAAGACGCAATGGATGACTTAAATTTTGGTGTTATTAGAATGGATCGTAACGCTAACATTAAAGCCTATAACAAATACGAATTAAATCTCTCGGGAAATCAGCGTGAGGAAGTTTTGGGAAAAGATTTTTTTAAACAGATTGCACCATGCACAAACAACTTTATGGTTGCAGAAAAATACCTGTTAGATGATATTATTGATGAAGAAATAGATTATATTTTCACCTATCGTATGGCACCAACCAAAGTGAAATTGCGATTGCTTTCTAACCCTAATGAGAACCATCAATATCTCCTCGTTCAAAAGTCTTGATTTGTAGCCCATGCGTAGTGAAGCAGAAAAAGAAATTCATTCTTTAATCGGGTTTTTAAACCAATGTCCATTTGCAATTATTAAAGCAGATAGTGATGGGCAAATTGTTATGCAAAACGCCGCCGCCAGTCAGATCCTTATACCGTTTTGTCTTAGTAAGGGTTGTTCAACCTCTGATATTTATGCTATTATAAACGAAATGCATCCAGATTGGTTAGACCGTATTAAATCTTTTGATGCAGATTTTGGGAATATCATCGAAAATGAAAGAGTAGGTATTGCTTTTTCTAATCGGGAGGCAGATTTACATCTCGCTTTTTCGGTAATTAAAATTGATGAAAATACGTTTCAATACGCATTCAACGACATAAGCGCACGAGTTAAAATTGAAGAAGAACTAAACGCTCTTGCAGAATCTAAAGCGCTTGAAGCAGGTAAGCTTGAGATGGCAACGGGTGTTTTACACGATATCGGAAACGCAGTAACATCTTTTGGAACAGATGTAGCGCGACTACAAAATAAAGTTGAAGGCAAAGAAAAAGACGAACTCAAAAAACTTGAAACGTTATTTAGCAAGCAAGAAGCTGCATTTGACAAGGCCTTAGGGACTGGCAAAGGTACTGCATTAAAAAAATTCATTAATGTACTTCAGCAGAGTCTTGCACATCGTGAGACTGATGTAGCAACAATAATAAAGAAACTATATCAAACAACTAGCCATATTCAAGACATCCTTAATATTCAACGCAACTACGTAAAGGGCAAAGTTAAAGGCGAAAGAGCAAAGTTTAAGCTAAGTTCTATTATTGATGACGCATTAGCCATACAGGAAAGAGGACTTCTAAAAAGAGATGTCTTAATAACAAAGGATATTCCTTTAAACAACCCATTAATTAGCGGTGATAAAACAAAGCTTATTCAAGTTCTTATCAATGCTTTTAAAAATAGTGCAGAAGCTTTTGATGAAGTTAAAGAAACAAGAGAGAAAACTTTACATATAGATTTAAGCATAGATAAAGCCTCTAATATGGTCATACTTAGTATTGAAGACAACGCTATAGGTTTTGAACCCAGCTTATCTGACAAATTATTAGAAAAAGGAAATACTTTTAAAAAGACTGGAACTGGATTTGGACTTTACAATTGCAAACAAATTATAGAAACCCATCAAGGTGAAATTAGTATTACTAGCAATGGCCCTAATCAAGGCGCAAAATTTACAATTAAAATACCTTACACAAACCAATGACAATGAAGATAAAAAGTAGATTATTAATAATTGACGACGAAGAAATTGTAAGAGATAGTATAAGAGAAATCTTAACCCCTGAAGAAGAAGACAATTTTTCCTTAGATCTTGGCGAAGCTTCAGCTGATCTTTTTGGCGACACACAAGAGGTTATCGAAAGAAATCCTAGAAGTTTACACCCACATTTTGACATTGTCGAAGCTAAAAATGGTGAGGAAGGTTTGCAACGCGTTAAAGAAAGTCTTGAGGCTAACGAACCGTTTAATGTTATTTTTATTGATATGCGAATGCCCGGCTGGGATGGCTTAACTACTTGTGTAGAAATACGTAAAATTGACCCGAAAGCACAAATTTCTTTTATCACTGCATTTACTGACCGTAGTATTGATGAAATCATAAAATTAGCTGGTGGAGATGTGGGTTACTTAAGCAAACCCTTTATTCCAGAAGAAATATTACAATTAGCAACAAAAAGTCTTTACGATTGGGCGAGATTAACCAATTTAGAAAAATTGCTAGAAATTATTGGTGAAATTGGTCTTGGTACAACACAACTAAAAACGCTTCTAACTAATATTTTACATCAAATTGCAGATTATATAGGTTCTGACTATGCTGTTTTAGGTAAATTAGAAGCAGATGGTTTCGAAGAGATTTCTGTTATGGGCATTGGCAAAGAACGTATTAAGATAGACGTTCTTTCAGAAAAAATAGATTTAAAGGCAATACACGATATTCAATATACTGAAGGTCTATTAGTTTGCCCTCTCGAGCAATACTATATTCTGGCCGTACCTTCTAAGCCCGAACTATTCAACCAAGAAAAAATCTATTTATTACGACTATTTGTTGAAAATGCAGTGAGAGCTATCCACAATTCTGAATTAAACGAAGAACTATTAAAACGAGAGAAGCTTTCTGCAGTTGGACAAGCGATAAGTATGGTAATGCATGATATTAGAAACCCCATAGCTCACCTCACTAACATAGGGCAGTTAATTCAAATGAACCCTGGCGATAGTAGTCAAAATGAGACAATGGCTCAATTGATCCTAAAATCTACCGACAATGCACTAAATATAATTACAGATGTCTTAGATTTTACTAAGAATGCATCAATCCATAAAAAGGAAATAACCCTTAAAAATTGGTTAGATGAAATTATAAGTCGTCTTAAAGGACGTGACGGTTTTGAAACTGTAGATATCAATATCACAGGCATGCAAGATGCTACAATAGAATTAGATCCTAAGAAAATGGATCGGGTTATTATTAACCTGGTTAATAATTCTGTTGAGGCATTAGTAGATAACAAAACAGAAGCGCCAAGAGTTGAGATAAATATTTCTGAAGATGATGCCAACCTTATTCTTAAAATCCGAGACAATGGCCCAGGTATTCCTGAAGAAATAAAAGCTAAATTATTTGAAGCATTCGTAACTAAAAACAAAGTTGATGGCACTGGCTTAGGCTTAGCTATTGTAAAACAGATCATAGACGCCCATAAAGGCTTTATTAAATTAAATGATCCTGAATTGGGAGCTGAGTTTGAAATTGGTTTACCAAAATAAATGAATGAAATTCTAGATTTAGAAAGATTAAAAGTACTCATTAACGAAATTTTCTGGGAAACCGTTCCAAGTTGCAGAAACATTCCTTTTGAAGGAGATTTAAGAAAGCACTTAAATATAGACTCTTTAGACGCTCTAGATTTAGCCTCAGAATTTCATTTTAGGTTCGATATGCTCTCTGAATCTAAAGAACAGTATTTACTACAGTATGATACTGCCGAAGATTGGTTAAATCAAATTTATATTTCTGCCAATAACCCCGAAAAAAGATTTGGTTTCTTTTCTTCCGGCTCAACAGGACAACCAACACAGGTTTGGCACGATAAGCAGCAACTCATTGAAGAGCGTGACTTTTGGCTTCAAATTACCAAAGCAAAAGGCGTTATCTGTTTAGTGCCTGTGAGACATATCTACGGTTTTATTTGGGGATTAATGTTAGGTACTAAATTAGAACGGTCCAAATTTTTAAATATGAAGGACTGGCACAAAACGTCTGAATACTCAAATGATGATGATCTTATTATTGGTCATCCTACCGCTTGGAAACATATCAATTTAACATTTTCACATAAATACGCGGTGAGCTCAACCGCACCAATTGGTAAATCATTAATTGAAGAACTCAAGCTCGACAATATTAAGGGTTTAAATATTTATGGTAGTACGGAAACTGGAGCTATCGGCTATCAATACTGGGATAATGATTATTTTAAATTATTACCATATTGGCAAACAGAAAGTGACAAACTAACTAGAGATAACTTTACCTTTGAAATTCCTGACCACATAGAATGGCTCAGCTCAAGTACATTCCAATTAAATGGAAGAAAAGACAAGCTTATTCAAATAGGAGGTGAAAATGTTTCTCTTATTGAAGTCGAAGCAAATCTCAAAAAAATCTCTGGAGTTAAAAATGTTTGGGTGAAACCGTATCATAGTCATTGGGGAATTAGATTATTTAGCTATTTTCAATTACAACCAGAACAAAAAATAAATACCTTTGAAGACAAGCTTATTGAACATTTAAAGAGCTTACCATCAAAACTTAAACCACGTAAATGGGAATTTAGCTACGACCCATTTGATAAATTGAATATATAATGTCACAAAAAGCATCTGACATTCCGTTTTCTAAATCTTGGTCTATCGAAAATTTTATTGCTATTGGTCGTAAGCAAATTATGCCTTCAATCTCAAACTCAGATTTTGAAAAGATTAACCAATCTCACCACACCTTAAAGAACCTCATAAAACAAGACAAATGGATTTATGGTGTAAGTAGCGGTTTTGGACCGTTAGCTTCAGAAGACGCTTCCAAGAACTCAGAAAGACAACAACGCTTAATTTATCATCTTGCAACTGGTGTAGGACCAAAACTAGATTTAGAAATTGTACGCATGATATTCGCCTTGCGCCTTAAACAACTTGCCCAAGGTTATTCGGGAATAAACCCTGAAAGTTTCAAAATTCTTTTTAATTCCTTTAATGCAGACTTATTACCTAAAATTCCTTCATTAGGTTCTGTTGGGGCAAGTGGTGATCTTACACCATTAGCACATTTAGCTTTAGGATTAGCAGGAGAAAGTGATTTCTACCTTAACGGTAAAAAACACTCAGCATCAGATTTTAAAAAAATAAACACTGTACAAAAAATTAAATGGTCAGATAAAGATGCTTTAGCCTTTGTAAACGGTACAGCCGCCATGACATCTATTGCGACCAAAAACTTTTACGAAACAGTCACTCTATTTCGATTAAGCACGCAACTTGCCTTTAGCTATGGTGAATGTCTAGGTGCTTACACTGAAGCTTGGCATCCAAAACTAGCAGAGTTACATCCACAAAAAGGGCATTTAGAACTTTCAGAATGGTTGTATAATAAAAGTGAAAAAGGTTGGTTTCAGAATAATCAATCTCTACAATCTGCATTCAAAACCAAATGGCCACAAGACCAATATTCTATCCGTTGTATTCCTCAACTTTTAGAAGCAGTTAGGGATCAATTAAAGCAGATTGAAGATTGCCTTACAATTGAAATTAATAGTATAAGCGACAATCCAAATTTCTATTCAGAAAATCAAGAAGTACTTCATGGTGGTAATTTTAACGGACAGCATTTATCATTTACTTCAGACCAATTAAATCTTCAAATCACCTATCTAGGCATTTATGCCGAAAAACGCATCAGCACCTTGTGCGATCCTAAATTAAATATAGGCTTACCACCATTTTTAAAATCTGGTACTACTGGTGAAAACAGTGGATTCATGGGCGCTCAAGTTACGGCTACAGCACTCTGCGCAGAATTAAAGAGTTTATATCGACCATTAAGCCTAGAGACACAGAGCACCAATGGACAAAACCAAGACATGGTGAGCATGGGAACTTCATCAACCAATAGAGGCCAAAAATTGCTCTCTATCCTTAAATCTTTAATCAGTATTGAATGCATGGTAAATATTGAAGCCTTAAGACTTCGTAAAGAGCAACTACAACGAAATGCTTCAAATCAAAATGAAGCCTGGCTAGAATATTTCAGCCCTTATTTTCCACAATTAACTGAAGATCGTCCACTAAGTAAAGAGATAGAATACCTTTCAAACAATATCATCACTATTTGCGAAACGTTCAAAGAATTGCCATTAAAGCAGAAAAGTCATTAAATCACATTTCTTTAACAAAGACCTTTCATTTAAAAGCTATATGACTGCAATTTTTCAATAAAAAAAATCTGCTTGAACATCATACAGAAAATAGTCTTAAGTATTGTTTTTTAGATATTTAAGTCAGATTTAAATTCAATGACTTTAAGCTGTAATCTACACAACAATTACCAATAGAAAACTAATCGTCTAACTTAGATTTTTAATCATTATCACATTTTTAAGAAAAAGATTGAATAGTTGACTAGAAAATAATGAAAAACCTAAATAAATATAGCAAAACTGTCACACAAGACCCAACACAACCTGCAGCACAAGCAATGCTTCACGGTATTGGATTAACACGTGAAGATTTTGAAAAACCCATTGTAGGAATCGCAAGTACCGGATACGAAGGGAACCCTTGTAACATGCACCTCAACGATTTAGCTAAACTTGTAAAAGACGGCACAAAAAATGAAGATGTAATAGGCTTAATTTTCAACACTATTGGTGTTAGTGACGGAATTTCAATGGGAACACCTGGAATGCGGTACTCACTACCATCTAGAGATGTTATTGCCGACTCAATGGAAACTGTTGTGCAAGCTATGAGTTATGATGGTCTAGTTACTGTTGTAGGTTGCGACAAAAATATGCCTGGTGCCTTAATGGCTATGATTCGTTTGAATCGTCCATCCATTTTAGTATACGGCGGCACAATAGATTCTGGTTGCCATAATGGTAAAAAACTAGATGTTGTTTCTGCTTTTGAAGCTTGGGGAAGCAAAGTTGCCGGAACCATGGAACAAGAAGAGTTTGAATGCATCGTTAAAAAAGCAATTCCTGGTGCAGGCGCTTGTGGTGGTATGTACACTGCAAACACTATGGCATCATCAATAGAAGCTTTAGGTATGGCACTACCTTTTAACTCATCAAATCCTGCGATGAGTCAAGCAAAGCAAGACGAAGCTGTAAAAGCGGGTGAAGCCATGCGTGTTTTGCTAGAAAAAGACATTAAACCTTCAGATATCATAACAAGGAAGTCTTTAGAAAACGCCATACGTCTAATTACAATTTTAGGTGGCTCAACCAATGCTGTTCTTCACTTTTTAGCTATTGCGAGAGCAGCAAATATCGATTTCACTTTAGAAGATTTTCAAAAAGTAAGTGATGACACACCATTTTTAGCAGACTTAAAACCTAGCGGTAAGTATCTAATGGAAGACGTACACAAAGTTGGTGGAATTCCGGCGGTGCTTAAATACCTTTTAAACAAAGGACTATTGTATGGTGATTGTTTAACCGTAACTGGTAAAACACTTGCAGAAAACCTTGCTGATGTAAAAGACCTAACTGAAGGGCAAGACGTTATTAAACCACTAGAACAACCTATAAAAACCACAGGACACCTTAGAATGCTTTACGGCAACCTTGCTACTGAAGGTAGTGTAGCAAAAATTACTGGTAAAGAAGGGTTAAAGTTTACAGGAAAAGCAAAAGTATTTGAAGGCGAATACGATGCTAATGACGGCATTAGAGAAGGTAAAGTAAAGAAAGGTGACGTTGTAGTTATTAGATACGAAGGCCCAAAAGGTGGCCCAGGAATGCCAGAAATGTTAAAACCAACAGCTGCAATAATGGGTGCTGGCTTAGGAAAAGATGTAGCGCTAATTACAGATGGACGTTTCTCTGGCGGAACACACGGTTTTGTTGTAGGACACATTACACCAGAAGCACAAGAAGGCGGAACAATAGCATTAGTTAAAGATGGCGATACAATCACTATTGATGCTGAAACCAACACAATTTCTCTAGAAGTGTCTGATGAAGAACTAAAAGAAAGAAAAGCAGAATGGCAAGCGCCAGATTTAAAAGTAAAACGTGGTGTACTTTACAAATACGCAAGATCTGTATCATCAGCATCTAAAGGCTGTGTAACGGACGAATTCTAAAGATGTCACTCTGAGCGCAGTCGAAGAGTCTTTAAAAGATAAAATATGAAAGAAACTCAAACTATAGAATCTACAAATAAGGTGACAAAAACTACAGAACGCATTACTGGTAGCCAAGCCATTGTAAGATGCCTCATTGAAGAAGGCGTAAAAGTACTTTACGGTTATCCTGGTGGTGCAATTATGCCAGTATATGATGAGCTATATAAATATCAAGATAAAATTCATCATGTCTTAACACGTCACGAGCAAGGTGCAACGCATGCTGCTCAAGGCTATGCAAGAATCTCAAACGGAGTTGGTGTTGCTATGGCGACTTCTGGTCCAGGCGCAACAAACCTCATTACAGGTATTGCAGACGCACAGATAGATTCTACACCAATGGTTTGTATTACAGGTCAAGTACCTTCTCAACTTCTGGGAAGCGATGCGTTTCAAGAAACAGATATCGTTGGTATTTCTACGCCAATCACTAAATGGAATCATCAAATTACAAAAGCTTCTGAAATCCCAGAAGTCATTGCTAAAGCATTTTATATTGCTAAAAGTGGTCGTCCAGGTCCAGTTTTGGTAGATATCACTAAAGATGCTCAATTTGAAGAATTCGATTTTTCCTATAAAAAATGTAAAGGTGTTCGCAGTTACAAAGCGGTTCCAAAAACAGACGCTTCTAAAATTGAAGAAGCTGCAAAACTAATTAATGCTGCTAAAAAACCATTAGTTGTTTGGGGACAAGGTGTGATTCTTGGTGAAGCTGAAGAAGAATTTAAAGCTGTAATTGAGAAAGCTGGTTTACCGGCTGCATGGACAATTCTTGGTGCTTCAGCAATACCTACTTCTCACCCATTAAACGTTGGTATGGTAGGTATGCACGGTAATTACGCACCAAATGTTTTAACCAACGAATGCGACGTATTAATAGCTATCGGAATGCGTTTTGATGACCGAGTAACTGGTAGTCTAAACACTTACGCCAAGCAAGCCAAAGTGATTCATTTTGAAATAGACCCAGCTGAAGTTGATAAAAATGTAAAGACTGATGTTGCGGTTTTAGGTGATGCCAAAGAAAGTCTATCACAATTATTGCCATTATTAAATGAAAACACACATGAAGATTGGCATCAAAAATTTAAAGATTTATATAAAATTGAATACGATAAAGTCATAAAAGATGACCTTCACCCAACAAAAGACGGTTTAACTATGGGTGAAGTTTTAAAAGAAATAAATACTTACACAAAAGGTGAAGCTGCAATTGTTACAGACGTTGGTCAACATCAAATGATTGCTTGTCGCTATGCGGAATTCAATACTTCTAAGAGCAATATTACTTCTGGTGGATTAGGAACTATGGGCTTTGGCTTACCAGCCGCAATTGGCGCAAAAATGGCTGCACCAGAACGCGAAGTGGTTTCAATTAGTGGTGATGGCGGCTATCAAATGACCATTCAAGAATTAGGCACTATTTTTCAACAAAGAGTTGCTGTAAAAGTCGTGGTACTTAACAATGATTTTCTTGGCATGGTAAGACAATGGCAACAACTATTTTTTGATAAGCGTTACGCTTCAACTGAAATGACTAATCCAGATTTTGTAACTATTGCCAAAGGGTATTACATCAATGCAAAACGGGTTACAAAACGCGAAGAATTAGCCGATGCAGTTAAGAAAATGATAGAAAGTAAAGAACCTTACTTCTTAGAAGTTTGTGTAGAAAAAGAAGATAATGTATTCCCGATGGTACCTTCTGGTGCTTCGGTATCAGACATAAGACTAGAATAAGTCCATAATGGACATTAAAAATATCGCATTGAGATGTCAAGCTAAGCAAGCCTGTGCTGAGCGTAGTCGAAGCATCGAAGCTTAATCAAAATGTAAAAGCATATTTAATATCAAAATGAGCGAAGAAATAAAACAATTTACAGTATCCGTTTATACTGAAAACAATATTGGTTTACTCAATAGAATATCAGCGATATTCCAAAGAAGACACATCAATATTGAAAGTATAAATTCTTCTGTTTCTGAGATTGAAGGTGTTTCAAGATTTACAATTGTTGTAAATATTACCGAATCTCAAATGAAAAAATTCATAGGTCAGATAGAGAAGCAAATCGAAGTGATTAAGGCATTCTATCACACCGAAGAAGAAACGATTTATCAAGAATCTTGCATGTTCAAAATAAAGTCAGATTTATTATTTGAAGAACGTCAAATTCAAAATATCATCAAAGAAAGTGGTGCAAGAATCGTTACCGTAAACAGAGAGTTTTTTGTTTTGGAAAAATCAGGACGAAAAGAAGAAATAGAATTATTACATAGAGAATTAAGCGCCTTTGGCATCATGCAATTTACGCGTTCAGGAAGAATTGCGGTGACTAAAGACGAAATGAAAATATCATCAATGCTAGAAGCATTTCAACACTAAAAAAGAAAGAAGAAAATGTCAAATTATTTTAACACATTATCATTAAGAGAACAATTAGGACAGTTAGGAAAGTGTCGTTTTATGGATGCTTCAGAATTTGAAGATGGCGTTGATTCGCTTTTAGGCAAAAAGATTGTCATTGTAGGTTGTGGTGCTCAAGGGCTTAACCAAGGTTTAAACATGAGAGATTCTGGTTTAGATATTTCCTACGCATTAAGACAAGCTGCCATTGACGAACAACGTGCTTCATATAAAAATGCAACATCAAACGATTTTAATATTGGTACTTATGAAGAATTAATTCCAACAGCTGATTTGGTATTGAATCTTACACCAGACAAGCAACACACTAACGTTGTAGCTTCTGTTATGCCATTAATGAAACAAGGCGCTACATTAAGTTATTCTCATGGTTTTAATATTGTAGAAGAAGGCACAAAAATTCGTGAAGACATTACAGTAATTATGGTGGCACCAAAATGTCCTGGAACTGAAGTTAGAGAGGAATACAAACGTGGATTTGGTGTACCAACTTTAATTGCTGTACATCCAGAAAACGACCCAGAAAACAAAGGTTGGGCACAAGCAAAAGCTTATGCCGTTGCCACTGGTGGACATAGAGCGGGCGTACTAGAATCATCTTTTATTGCTGAAGTAAAAAGTGATTTAATGGGTGAACAAACTATTCTTTGTGGTTTGCTTCAAACTGGTGCGATTCTATCGTTTGACAAAATGGTAGCCGAAGGTATTGAAGCTGGTTATGCTGCAAAATTAATTCAGTTTGGTTGGGAAACGATTACTGAAGCTTTAAAACATGGTGGTATCACTAATATGATGGATAGATTATCTAATCCTGCAAAAATTAAAGCGTTTGAATTGTCTGAAGAATTAAAGGGTATTATGCGTCCATTATTCCAAAAACATATGGACGATATCATCTCTGGTTATTTCTCAAAAACTATGATGGAAGATTGGGCAAATGACGATGTTAATCTTTTAAAATGGCGTGCTGCTACAGGAGAAACAGCTTTTGAAAAAACAGCCTTAACAACAGACCATATTACAGAACAAGAATATTTTGACCACGGTGTATTGTTAGTAGCATTTGTAAAATCTGGTGTTGAGTTAGCTTTCGAAACTATGGTAAGCGCAGGTATTATTGAAGATTCTGCTTATTATGAGTCATTGCACGAATTACCATTGATTGCAAACACTATTGCAAGAAAAAAATTATTTGAAATGAACCGAGTTATTTCTGACACTGCGGAATATGGTTGTTACTTATTTGACCATGCATGTAAGCCATTATTAGAAGACTTTATGAAAACTGTAGATACATCAATTATTGGCAAGCCTTTTGCTTCGATACATGGTGTTGATAATATTGAATTGATAGCCGTAAATGATGCGATTAGAAATCATCCTATTGAAGCAGTTGGTAAACGCCTAAGAGCTGCCATGACTGCGATGAAAACTATAAAATCTGAAGAAGTTAAAGAAACAGCTTTAGCTTAATAGAAGGATTGTGATTCCTGCGAAAGCAGGCATCTCTTTTATTAAAATTTGAATAATTTAATAAATTCCCGCTTTTGCGGGAATTCATTATGAAAGAAACAACAACCACATACAAACCAACATTAAAAGCAGTAGAAGCTGCTGCCGAAAAACTAAAAGGTATTGCCTCGGTAACACCTTTAATGAAGAATGCTCAGTATTCTAAAAAGTTTGATGCTAATATATTTTTTAAAAGAGAAGACTTACAAGAAGTACGTTCCTATAAAATAAGAGGTGCATATAATAAAATCTCTTCTTTAAGTGCTACTCAAATTGAAAACGAAATTGTATGTGCAAGTGCAGGAAATCATGCGCAAGGCGTAGCAATTTCTTGCAAACTATTAAAGATAAAAGGCACTATTTTTATGCCTTCACCAACACCAAAACAAAAGATTGAACAGGTAAAAATGTTTGGTGAAGATTTTATTAATGTCGTTTTAGTGGGCGATACTTTTGATGACGCCTATCACGCCGCAATGGAAGAATGTGAGCGACTTAACAAAACCTTTATTCATCCGTTTAATGACGAAAAAGTAATTGAAGGACAAGCCACTGTTGGTTTAGAAATTATAGACCAAACCATAGCACATCCAATACATTATGTTTTTGTACCTGTTGGTGGTGGCGGATTATCTGCTGGTTTATCTAGTGTGTTTAAATTACTTTCACCGCAAACAAAAATCATTGGTGTAGAACCAAAAGGCGCACCTTCCATGGCTACTTCTATCAGAAATGACAGAGTTACCATGCTAAATTCTATTGAAAACTTTGTAGATGGCGCAGCAGTAAAACGCGTTGGTGATTTAAACTTTGCTATTTGTAAAGATACATTATCCTATATTGTGACTGTTGATGAAGGTAAAGTTTGTCAAACCATATTAGACCTTTACAACAAAGACGCCATCGTGGTTGAACCTGCCGGTGCATTAAGCTTATCTGCTTTAGACCAATACAAAGAAGAGATTAAAGGTAAAAATGTGGTTTGCGTTATTAGCGGTAGCAATAACGATATTACTAGGACTGCCGAAATCAAAGAACGTGCTTTACTTTATGCTAACTTAAAGCATTACTTCATTATTAAGTTTCCTCAGCGCGCTGGTGCATTAAGAGAGTTTGTAACGACTATTCTAGGCCCAGAAGATGATATCACACACTTTGAATACACTAAAAAAGTAAACCGAGAAAAAGATGTTGCTGTTGTTGGACTTCAACTCAAATCACCTGAAGACTTAGAACCTTTAATTACTAAAATGAAGCTTCATAAATTCTTTGGTGATTACTTGAATGATAAGCCAGATTTGTTTCAGTTTTTGGTGTAAGTTAACATTTGGTTAACCAACTGCAAATCAACAATATCTTAACTTCGTGGGTTTCAAAATGAATTGTTATGACATCAACTTTCAACGAAATCCCAAAAGCCTATATAATTGATAAGTTAACACATCAAAAGACTTATCTTTTAAACGGCGAACTTATAGAATGGACAGGAAATACATCTGACATCTATTCTACAATTTCATCAACAGAAGAGTACAAACCAACACTTTTAGGAAGTATCCCTGTATTAACAGAAAAAGAGGCGCTTTTAGCTTTAGACGCAGCTTCTGATGCTTTTGGTAAAGGGAAAGGACTTTGGCCTACTATGAAGGTTGCTGACAGAATATCGTGCATGGAAAAGTTTGTGACTCAGATGAAAACCAAACGTGATGAAGTAGTCAAACTATTGATGTGGGAAATTGGAAAAAATCTTTCTGATTCTGAAAAAGAATTTGATCGAACTGTAGAATACATCTATGATACCATCGAAGATTATAAAGAAATGGATCGTAATAGTGCTAAATTTGAAAAGCATAGTGGAGTTCGTGCCCATATAAGACGTGGACCTTTAGGTGTTGTACTTTGCCTAGGACCATACAATTATCCACTCAATGAAACCTTTGCACTCTTAATTCCTGCATTAATCATGGGGAATACCGCTATTTTTAAACCTGCTAAATATGGTGTACTCTTACTATCACCTCTTATTGAAGCATTTCAGAATAGTTTCCCAAAAGGCGTAGTAAATATACTTTTTGGTAGAGGTCGCACTGTAGCTACACCAATTATGAAAGACGGTCGTGTAGATGTACTTGCATTAATTGGACATAGCAATTCTGCAAATGCCCTGCAAGATATACATCCAAAAAGCAATAGATTAAGAATGGTTTTAGGATTGGAAGCTAACAATCCAGCAATTGTATTACCAGATGCCGATTTAGAACTTACAATTAAAGAATGTGTGAACGGAACGACCTCTTTTAATGGACAGAGATGTACCGCATTAAAAGTATTATATGTTCATGAAAACATTATTGAAGATTTTAATAAGCGATTCTGTGAAGCTATTGACGCACTTAAATTTGGGAATCCATGGGATAATGGCGTACAACTTACACCACTTCCTGAACCTGACAAACCAAATTACATTCAAGAATTAATTGACGACTCCATTGCTCAAGGGGCTAAAATAATAAACAAGAAAGGTGGCCTTAGAACAGAAAACTATATTTTCCCAGCCGTAATGTATCCTGCCAAAAATGAGATGCGCGTTTGCGAGGAAGAACAATTTGGACCTATAATACCAATAATACCCTTTAAAAATATCGAGGAACCTCTTGATGATATGGCATCATCAAATTACGGACAACAAGTAAGCCTATTCGGTAAAGATATTAATACGCTTGCCCCTTTAATTGACACTTTAGTGAACTTAGTTTGTAGAGTGAACCTAAATAGTTCTTGCCAGCGAGGTCCTGATGTATATCCTTTTACAGGACGTAAAGATTCTGCTGTGGCAACCTTGAGTGTCCATGATGCGTTAAGATCATTCTCAATTAGAACCTTTGTAGCTTCAAAAGATAATGAGTATAACAATAACATACTTAAAGAACTTCTAGATTCTCGAGCTTCAAATTTTGTTAGTACTGATTACCTATTATAAAAATCAAAAAGCATCCGGTAATTCGGATGCTTTTCTTCATAAACTAATAACACTAATAGCACAAAAGTCACATTAGCTTCTTAAATATTTTAAATTCGTGGTAAATCACTGTCATCTTTAAGAGGTAAATTAGATTCACCCATTAAATAGGCATCAACATGATGCGCTGCTTGTCTACCTTCTGAAATTGCCCAAACAATTAAGGATTGTCCTCTACGCATATCGCCTGCGGCAAAAATGCCATTGACGTTAGTTGCATAGTCTGAAGTAGATGCTTTTATGTTAGTTCTAAAGTCCATTTCTAAACCAAACTGTTCTGCTAATGTATTTTCAGAACCTGTAAAACCAAGAGCTAACAATACTAAATCACATTCCCATTCTTTTTCAGTATTTGGTAATTCTTTTAATTGTGGCCTTTCGCCTGGTTTAAAAATCCACTCAACCTCAACGGTTTTTAAACCCTTTAAATTTCCATCTTTATCACCCAAAAACTCTTTTGTCGACACACTAAAGAAACGCTCAACACCTTCTTGATGTGACGAGGTTGTCTTTAGCTTCATTGGCCAATATGGCCATGGTTGATGCGCTGGTCTTCCTTCTGAAGGTTTGCTCAAAATTTCAAAGTTAGTAACCGATTTTGCACCATGACGATTAGAAGTTCCTATACAATCCGAACCTGTGTCACCACCACCAATTACAATAACATTCTTGTTTTTCGCTGAGATTAATTCTTCAAACTCTTTTAAACCATCAACATATTCATTATTCGCTTTTAAGAAATCCATAGCCTGATGCACACCTTTTAAATCTGCACCAGGAATCGGAATCTTTCGTCTTACCGTTGCACCACCACAAAGTAATACTGCATCATAATCTTCTTGTAATTGTTTTGTTTGAATATCGATACCAACATAAGTATTAGTCTTAAAAGAAATGCCTTCTTCTTCTAAAACAGCAACACGTCTATCGATAACATGTTTTTCCATTTTAAAATCAGGAATACCATAACGTAATAAACCTCCAACTTTAGCATCACGCTCAAAAACAGTTACCCTATGTCCTGCTCTATTTAATTGCTGAGCTGCAGCTAAACCTGCTGGCCCAGAACCAATAATTGCCACTGTTTTATCTGTTCTTATTTTTGGCGGATTGGCTTTAATCCATCCTTCTTTAAATGCAGTTTCAACAATATTCTTTTCAATATTCTCAATAGTTACTGGGTCTTCATTGATACCAAGCACACAAGCCTCTTCGCATGGTGCAGGACATAATCTACCTGTAAACTCAGGGAAATTATTGGTCTTATGTAGAATTTCTGCCGCTTCTTTCCATTTGCCATTATAAACATTATCATTAAAATCTGGTATTAAATTACCAAGCGGACAACCACTATGACAAAACGGAATACCACAATCCATACATCTTGCCCCTTGCTCTTTTAGCTTCGGTTCATCTAAAGCAATGGTAAATTCTTTATAATTCTTTATTCGGCTTTTTGGTGTTATATAACCTTCAACCTCTCTTTTATATTCTAAAAATCCTGTTGTCTTTCCCATGCTTCCTACGCTATTTGTAATTTTTCCTTTTCTAATCTTATCAATGCCTGTCTGTATTCTTCAGGTAACACCTTTTTGAATTTCGGTAAATATGCATCCCAATTATTCAAAATACGTTCTGCTAATGGACTTGAAGTTGCTTCAAAATGATTTTGAATTAATCCTTTCAATTCAAGATTGTCTTCACTATTCAGAATGATATAATCGACATTTAAATCTTCACCATTACAATTCTGCTTGAAGGTGTTATTTTCATCTAAAACATACGCAACTCCACCACTCATTCCGGCACCAAAGTTTCTTCCAACTTCACCAAGAATCACAGCTACTCCACCAGTCATATACTCGCAACCATGGTCGCCAATACCTTCAACTACGGCTTTGGCACCTGAGTTTCTTACACAGAAACGCTCACCAGCTTTTCCATTGATATAAACCTCGCCAGAAGTCGCACCATAAAGTGTTACGTTACCAGTGATGATATTCTCTTCTGGAACGATTGTACTTTCTTCAGGCACTTTAATAATAAGTTTTCCGCCAGATAAACCTTTACCTAAATAATCATTAGTGTTTCCATGAACCGTGAAACACAATCCTTTTGTTGCAAATGCCCCAAAACTCTGACCTGCAGAACCATAAAAATCAATATTAATGGTATCTTCTGGCAAACCATCTGCACTATAAATCTTAGAAATTTCATTACTCACAATGGCACCAACAGCTCGGTCAATGTTAGTAATTGGCAGTTCTAAATGCGTTTCTTGCCTTCTAAACAAAGCTTGATGCGCTTGCTTAATAATTTTGAAATCTAAATGTGTTTCTAATCCATGGTCTTGCTGCTCTGTATTATAGAACTTTGTCCCTTCTGGAACATCAACACTATGCAATATTGGCGTTAAGTCTATACCTGAAGCCTTATAATGTTCAATGGCTTTTCTACGGTTCAGTTTATGTACCTGACCAACCATTTCATTAACCGTTCTGAAGCCAAGTTTCGCCATGATTTCTCTTAACTCTTGCGCCACAAAATACATATAATTCACCACATGCTCTGGCTTACCTTTGAACTTCTTACGTAATTCTGGGTTTTGAGTAGCGATACCAACCGGACACGTATTCAGATGACAAATACGCATCATAATACAACCCGAAGCTACCAATGGCGCTGTTGCAAAACCAAACTCTTCTGCACCGAGCAAACAAGCAATAGCCACATCTCTACCTGTTTTTAGTTGACCATCGCACTCTAAAACAATGCGGTTTCTAAGGTCGTTCATTACCAAAGTCTGTTGTGCTTCAGCAATCCCTAGTTCCCATGGTAATCCTGCATGTTTTAAAGATGTTAAAGGTGATGCACCTGTTCCTCCATCAAAACCAGACACTAAAATCACATCTGCTTTTGCCTTAGCAACACCAGCCGCAACCGTACCAACACCAACTTCGGAAACCAATTTTACATTAATTCTGGCTTCTCTATTCGCTGATTTCACATCATAAATTAATTGTGATAAATCTTCAATTGAATAAATATCGTGATGTGGTGGTGGCGAAATTAAACCTACATATGGCGTTGAATTTCTAGTCTTGGCAATTTCAGGATTTACCTTTGCACCTGGCAATTGTCCACCTTCACCAGGTTTTGCACCTTGTGCTATCTTAATTTGAATTTCACTTGCATTGGTTAAATAATTCGATGTCACTCCAAATCGACCTGAAGCGACTTGCTTTATCGCAGAGTTTTTCCAATCACCTTGAGAACTCTTATAAAAACGCTCTTGGTCTTCTCCACCTTCACCAGAATTGGATTTTCCACCAATTCTATTCATTGCGACAGCTAAATTCTCATGCGCTTCTTTACTAATAGAACCGTAAGACATTGCACCTGTTTTAAAACGCTTTACAATTTCTGTCCAAGGCTCTACTTCTTCAAGTGGAATTGGGTCGTATTGGTCAAACTCAAACAAACCTCTAATCGTCATTAAACTTTTAGATTGGTCGTTAACCAACTTAGAATATTCCTTATATGTAGACGCTTTATTAGTTCTAACAGATTCTTGAAGTTTTGCAATGGTCAACGGATTAAACAAGTGCTTTTCTTGCCCTCTTCTCCACCTATAATCACCACCAATTTCGATATCTGCTGTGATTTCATTCTTTTGAAACGCCTTCTTATGACGTTTTACAATTTCTTGTTCTATTTCTCTAAGTCCAATACCTTCAATACGTGTTGGTGTGTTAGGGAAATACTTTTCAACAGTCTTTGCATTGATTCCGATACACTCAAACAATTGTGAACCACGATACGAATTCAACGTTGAAATTCCGATTTTATTCATCACCTTCAGAATACCTTTTCCAATGGCTTTGTTATAATTTTTAATCGCCGCTAAGTAATCTAAATCAGTAATATCGTTTGCTTTAACTTGGTCGTAAACAATTTCGTTAACGATATAAGGATTAACTGCACTTGCCCCGAAACCAAATAATAATGCAAAGTGATGCACTTCTCTTGGTTCAGCCGATTCAATAATGATACTAACCTGAGAACGTTTCTTTAATTTATGTAAGGCATGATTCACATAAGAACATGCTAACAGTGCAGGAATTGGCGCGTGATTTTCATCTACATATCTATCTGAAAGAATGATAATATTTGCACCATTATCTATTGCTTTAGACGCTTTTGACATAAGATTATCTAACGCAACTTCTAGCTCGTTTAAACCTCTATTTACTTCATAAAGCATTGATATAGATTCCACTTTAAAATTAGGATTGTTATCATAATTTCTAATCTTATCTAAATCGTGTTTTGAAATTACAGGATTCTGAATCTTTAACTTTTTACAATGCTCTGCATTGATGTCAAACAGATTCACATCTCTACCAAGGGTTAAACTGATGTCTGTAATCAATTCTTCCCGAATACCATCTAATGGTGGATTTGTTACCTGAGCAAACAACTGTTTGAAGTAGTTATACACCAATTGCGGTCTTTCTGACAATACCGCAATTGGGGTATCGCTTCCCATTGAGCCAATTGGTTCTTTTCCAATTTGAGCCATAGGTTTTATAATAGTATTTAAGTCTTCTTCAGTATAACCAAAAACTACTTTACGTTTTTTAAGTGCAATCTCATCGTAATTAATTGGACCTTTTTTTGCGGAAATGGATTTAAGATGTACTAAGTTTTCATCTAACCATTTTCTATATGGATGCTTAGACGCTATCTTTTCTTTAATTTCTTCATCGTTAACAATACGACCTTCATTCATGTTAACTAAGAACATTTTCCCTGGTTCTAAACGCCCATGATAGCTCACATTTTCTGGCTTAATATCTACAACACCAGTTTCTGAAGACATAATTACATTACCACTTTTAGTAACTGTATATCGCGATGGACGCAACCCATTTCTATCCAATACTGCTCCAATATAATCTCCATCTGTAAAAGGAATAGATGCTGGTCCATCCCAAGGTTCCATTAAGCAAGAATTATACTCGTAAAATGCTTTTTTAGCATCAGACATATTTGAGTTTTTCTCCCATGCTTCTGGCACTAACATCATCATGGCTTCTGGTAGTGAACGACCAGTCATCAATAATAATTCTACAACCATGTCTAATGTTGCAGAATCAGATTTTCCTCTTAAAACCGTTGGCAAAATCTTTTTGATATCATCACCAAACAAAGGACTACTCATAATTTCTTCGCGCGAAAACATACGAGACACATTACCTCTTAAAGTATTGATTTCACCATTATGACAAATGTATCTAAATGGTTGTGCCAAGTCCCAAGTTGGGAAAGTATTGGTAGAAAAACGCTGATGTACTAAAGCTAAACGCGTATCTAAATCTGAATTGTATAAATCTAGATAATACTCATTAATATGTTCTGGTTTTAATAACCCCTTGAAAATTATAATTTTTGTTGAAAGGCTTGGGATGTAAAAAAACTGAGATTCTGATAGTTTTGAATCGTATATAATATGCTCTGCAATTTTACGAGCAGCAAATAATTTTAGCTTAAAGTCGAAATCGGTTTGCTTTGCATCAGATTTACCTATAAAAATCTGCTTTACGAATGGCTCTGTTGTTTTTGCAATTTCACCAAGCACATCGCTATTAACTGGCACATCTCTCCAACCTAAAAGTTTTAATCCTTGATTTTTGATTTCTTGCTCTAAAACTTGAACACAAAAGGCACGTTGATTTTCTTTTTTTGGAAGAAACACATTACTCACCGCATAATCACCAAGTTTTGGCAATTTAAAATCACAGAATTTTTCAAAAAACTTATGTGGAATATCAATTAATATTCCAGCTCCATCACCTGTAACTCCATCTGCACTTACAGCACCACGATGCTCTAATTTCACTAGAATTTCTAGCGCCTTGTGAATAATATCATTTGAGCGTTTTCCTGTTAGACTACAAATAAATCCTGCACCACAATTATCATGTTCAAATTCGGGCAAATAAAGTCCTTGTTTCTTCAGCATAATTCAAAAATTTTCGAGGGTTTTTATACCTGATTATTTATTCAATATATATGGTATAATTTGATTTAAAAAAAAGTGAAAACACTTTTCTCAAATTGATAATTTCAAGGATTTTTTATGAAAAAAAGGCAATTATTTGCATTTAAAATGCAAAAATCTCAACGAATTATTATTCAATAAAAATTATCAAAAATTACGAAAACGTTTGCGATAAACACCTTAAACTGACAATTATATATTATTTATTATAAAATTCTATCAATTTCGCATTTTTAGGATTATGATTTATTAAATATTTCCTCAAAAAAAATTTTGACCCTTAATTTTTTAGGGATAAAAATATCATATTCATAAAAATACATCTAATAACCCTATTTTTTTAGGGGTTTATTTCAATTTTAAATAGTTTAGCTGCCGAACTAACTATAATTTAAAATTTAGAACTCATGAAGAAAATTTTTACTTTATTATTTGTAATGGTAGCTTTTAGTGTTTTTGCTCAAGAAGAAAGCACAGATGACAAATTAAGTGTTGGATTAAGCCTTAATAGTGATATGTTTTTTGGTCTTAATCCAATGATGACTTTCAGTTATGACGTTAGTGACACTGGATCTCTTACGGCTTATGGTATTCAATGGGGTGCTGGTACAGGAAGTGCTTGGGGACAATGGACAGAATTTGGTTTAGGATACAATTTCTCTGCTGGTGATTTTGACATTAACCCACAATTAGGATTTACCTTTGGTAGTTTATTATCTAGTGGTACTGCACAAGAAGGCATCATTGGTGATGGTATTGTACCTAACTTAACTGTTAACTATGACACAGACCAGTTTGAAGGGCAACTTTACTTTGGTTATTATGCTGCCTTAAGTGACAATACTGAGGCTGAACAGTTTACAACAAACTACCTGCACTATTGGCTTAATTTTGGTTATAAGGCAACATCTTACTTCTCATTTGGCGGTCACGTAGAAACACTAAGTTTTGCTGGCGGAAGTGTAAATGGAGGTGGCGATCTTGACGGTAATGATGTTTACACAGGGGTTGGACCTTATGTACAATTCACAAAAGGTAATGCTGGTATGCGTCTTTCTTTCGGAGCAAACATAGCTGATGAAGATGATGGTGCTATTACAGATGATTTCTACAAGCTATCTTTCTTTGTTAACTTATAAACATTTATTGTTTAATTAATCCTAGATTCTTAGTTTGTTAAGATAATCCAAAGTAAGAATCTTAGGATTTTTAATATTCATTAAACAATACCCATTATTATGAAAAAAATCGAAGCAATAATTAGAAAGTCTAAGTTTTCTGATGTAAAAAAATCATTACACGACGTAGGGGTAAACTTCTTCTCTTATTGGGACGTTACAGGTTTAGGAAACGAAAAAGAAGGTCATGTCTACAGAGGTGTTTCTTATAGCACCAGCGATATACAAAGGCGTTACCTCTCAATAGTTGTTAACGATGATTTTGAAGACATCACGGTTAACACGATTATAAAAGCAGGAGCGACTGGAGATGTTGGTGATGGAAAAATATTTGTTTCTAAAATTGAAGAAGTTTACAGGATTAGAACAGGAGAAAAAGGAGGACAAACTTTAAAATAAAAATCACAAAGAAATTATGGAAGTTACTATTAACAATGTATGGATGATGATCTGTACAGCTTTAGTATTCTTTATGCACCTTGGTTTTGCCTTCTTAGAAATTGGGCTAACAAGACAAAAGAACACCTTGAATATATTATTCAAAAATATATTCATTATTACAGTTGGACTATTACTTTATTGCTTAGTTGGATTTAATTTAATGTATCCTGGTGAATTTAACGGTTTCTTAGGTTTTGCCGGATTTGGTTTAGAAGCTCCATTAAACGACGCTGGAACACTAGATTTAGGTTACAATGCAGGATATACTTATTGGACAGATTTCTTATTCCAAGGTATGTTCGCAGCTACAGCAGCGACTATTGTATCCGGAGCAGTTGCGGAACGCATGAAACTTGGTCCTTTTATGATCTTTACACTATTATATGTAGGATTGGTTTACCCGATAGCAGGTTCTTGGAAATGGGGAGGCGGATTTTTACAAACTCTAGAAACACCTTTTTATGATTTTGCAGGATCCACTTTAGTACATTCTGTTGGAGGTTGGGCAGCAATAGTTGCTGTTTTCTTATTAGGATCTCGAATTGGAAAATTTAAAGATGGAAAGCCTCAAGCTATTCCTGGACACAATATTCCATTAGCTACTGCAGGCGTGTTAATCCTATGGTTAGGATGGTTTGGTTTTAATGGTGGATCTGTTTTATCTGCAGACCCAGAATTAACTTCATTAACTTTAGTCACCACATGTTTAGCGGCCGCCGCTGGTGGTGTAGTTTCTGCTTTAGTTTCTACACTAATGTACAAGAATTTCGATCTAACAATGTTCTTAAATGGAATATTAGGTGGACTTGTAGGTATCACAGCTGGTGCTGATCAAATGAGCCCTATGGATGCTATTATCATTGGTGCAGTTGCAGGAGCCTTAATTGTTTTTGCAGTAAGCTTTATTGATAAGTTGAAACTAGATGATCCTGTAGGTGCCATCGCTGTTCACCTTATTTGTGGAATCTGGGGAACATTAGCTGTAGGTATTTTTGGAAATCTTGCAGGTTTTGACCAGTTCTTAAGTCAATTAATCGGCATTGGTTCTTATGCTGTGATTTGTCTTATCTCTTCATTCTTAATTATTTTCACACTGAAGAAAACTATGGGAATTAGAGTTTCAGAACGCGAAGAATTAGAAGGTTTAGATGCACACGAACATGGTATGGATGCTTATCCTGATTTTAGATTAAACGAGCATTAAGATTATATATTAAATTGTTATGATGTGTAAAGCCTTTCTTTGATATTCTTAGAAGGCTTTATCTTTTTAAACATCTCAAGATTAAAACATAAATCTCACAAAGAACTATAAGTTTTAAAATTGATCATACAAGACTGTAGCTCTTTAAAAAAACCCTCCACATCGGAGGGTTTTTAATTCAAACTATTTAATAAACAAAAGGCTAGATAGAAATACATCCTACCTAGCCTTTTCACTTAAACATAAAACTATATTTTAAGCAGAGTTACGACTTGCATTAATATTTCCAAAAAGTGATCTCGTAACCATCTTTTCAAAAATCTTAATCTTATCGAGATCTTTTACCTCAGCTTTTTCTAACTCTTGTATTTTCTTCAGTGCATACTGCTGAATCGTTAATAACGGCAATACGATAGACTCTCTTACGGCAATAGATGCTTTTGCTACTGGCTCATCTTCCATCAATTCCTTAAAACCAGAAAGCTTTAAGATTAGTCGCTTTGTCGTTTCGTATTCAGCATATATCGTTTTCCAAAACTCACCATATTCAGAATCTTCAGACATGTATCTAGTAAGATTGAAGAATGATTTAGAAAGCGACATCATACTATTAGCAATCAAAGCCCTAAAGAAGCGCGAAGTTTGATACAAATGTTGCACTTTCTCAAACTCACCTTTATCTTCATAGTGCTTTAACGCTGTACCTACACCATAAAATCCAGGGACATTTTGCTTTAATTGACTCCAAGAACCAACAAATGGTATAGCTCTTAAATCTGAAAAAACTAAACCTTCTGACTTTCCACGTTTTGATGGCCTACTTCCAATATTGGTTTTAGCATAATACTTTAAGGTACTCATATGCTCTAAGTAAGATAAGAACTTAGGATGCTTTTTAAAATCTACATAAGCTTGATAACTAATATTTGCTAAGCTATCCATCACTTCTTTATCCGCGGGTTCCATTTCAAGATTCTTATCATTAAGTCGATTAGAAATCCCTGAACTTATAAGCTGCTCCATATTGTATCTCGAAGATTCAATGGTGCCAAAATTAGAACTAATCGTTTGTCCTTGTATTGTTAATTGAATTTCCTTGTCCTCTACTGTTGGCCCTAAAGAGGCATAAAATTGATGTGTTTTTCCACCACCACGTGCTGGCGGTCCACCTCTACCATCAAAAAATATCACATCAATTCCATATTTTCGAGATAATTCTGTAAGTGCTTCTTTAGCTCTAAAGATTCCCCAATTGGCCATAAGATAACCGCCATCTTTAGTACCATCACTAAACCCAAGCATAATAGTTTGCTTATTTCCTCTTTCGTCTAGATGTTTGCGGTAATTAGGATTTGTATATAAATCCTCCATCACTTTTGGTGAGGCTTCCAGATCAGTTACAGTCTCAAATAATGGTACAACATCTGCTGTTAAACTATCACCAAACGCTACAATCTTTAACATCGCAAACAATTGCAGTACATTTAAGGTTGTTTGATTATTACTAATGATATACCTGTTACAAGCTATTTCTCCATTTTTATCTTGAATGGTTTTCATGGCTTTAATTGTTTCCACAACATTAACTGCCATCTCGTTCTTAAACTCAATATCATTCGGAATTAAACCTTTGACCTCAGACAAATGATTTAATTGAGTTTCTAATGGTAAATCAAAGAAATCCTTTGGGAACAAATCACTCCCATTTTCAATAAGCTCAGCAACTAATGCTCTAAACATAGCATCGTGTACTCGGCTATCTTGCCTAATATCTAGACTAGCAAAATGATAACCAAAAAGTGTTGTCCTATTTATTAAGGTTGTTACCTTATCAACAAATAATGACTGATGCTCTCTTATTAAAATTTCTCTAATTGAAAATAACTCTTCCTTGAATTCAGTTAGAGTTATTCTTAACGATTCCTCTTTATGTAATAATGTATTATGTAATCTATGGTTAACGTCAATAATACGCTCTCTAATTCCTCTAAATGTTAGTCTACGCCTTAAATATTTTACATCTTTAATGTAACTTTTTATAACTGACTCCTTAAGCTTCCTAGCAACATCTAATGTAATTTGAGGTGTTACAAACGGATTACCATCTCTATCACCACCAGGCCAAAACCCAATATTTACTATTGGATTCTCAATTTCTTTACTATCAAAAATATTTTCTTGAACATAATCATAGATGCCACCAAAAGAATGGTAGAATACATTTTTAAGGTACCAAACTAAATTAACCGCTTCATCATATGGCGTAGGTTTCTTATCCTTAAAGAAAGGTGTTTTTCCTAATTGACCTAATAACGATTTAATCTCTGTTAGATTATCATTTTTAATAGCTTCTGCTAAATCTGTAATGATTCCTAAAACAGCTCCTGGGTAAAATTGAGTAGGATGTGCAGTTAACACGATTCGCACCTTGAACGCCTCTAAACACTCTCTCAACAACTCAAGTTTATTGTCTACCCTCGCATTACCTTTTAAACTGCGTAAAGTCCCAACACCTTCCATATTGTTGACAACCGGAAAAGCAGCATCTTCAACCGCATCAAATAACACAACTTGTCGCTCTATATACTGTATAAAACGAAACAATAAATTGATCTGACTCTCTTCTGAACGTCTGCCTTGGTATTTCTTAAAAAACGTATCTATGATTGTTGTGGGATCTTCATGCCTATCAAAACCTTTTTTACAAGTCTCATAAAACAACGGCAGCAAAACCACGGTTTTGGACAAGGTTTCAAATGGCAGTGTCATGAATACACTATTGTAGATCTGATATTTTGACAAAACGTTTTGATTAAAACGCTTCAGTTTTGGCTCTACTGACATAGACTAAATTATTGTAGATTGACCTAAATGAATATTTGTAAAGTTTAAGTTACTATCATTAGGATTATTTATAAAATCTTCAACAAACTCACCAACCTTACTCGTTGTGATATTATCGTGATTAGTATTAACGTCTGGCGTTGAAATGTCTAGTTTTAAAGATTTTTCTACTGCGTTATTTATCAACTCCGCTTCTGCATATAATCCAAAATGCTCTAATAACATTGCTGCAGATAAAATTGAAGCGATAGGATTTGCAATTCCTTTTCCTGTTGCTTGCGGAAAAGACCCATGAATAGGCTCAAACATTGCATGCTTTTCACCAACTGACGCTGATGCTAAAAGTCCTATTGAACCACCGATCACACTTGCCTCATCACTTATAATATCGCCAAACATATTTTCGGTTAAGATAACATCAAACTGTTTTGGATTTAATATCATTTGCATTGCAGCATTATCAACAAATAGGAAATCTAACTCAACATCATCATATTCTTTAGCAACGTCCGTCACCACTTTTCTCCATAATCTTGAACTTTCAAGAACGTTAGCCTTATCTACTAAAGTTACTTTATTTTTTCTTGATTGTGCGGCTTTAAATGCTAAATGTGTAATACGCTCAATTTCTTCGCGAGTATATAAACACAAATCTGAAGCCGTATCTCCATCCTCACTCAAATATTTCTCACCAAAATAAATACCACCAGTCAATTCTCTAAAAATTGATATATCTGTACCTTGAATGATATTTCTTTTTAAAGGTGATTTTTCAAGCAACGTCTCATAAGCTTTTACTGGTCTAATATTAGCAAATAAACCAAGTTCCTTTCTCAACTTTAAAAGTCCTTGCTCTGGTCTTACTTTTGCACTTGGATCGTTATCATACTTTGGATGACCAATTGACCCAAATAAGATTGCATCTGTAGATTTACATAAATCTAATGTTGCATCTGGTAATGGATTACCATGATTATCTATGGCAATTGCACCAACATCTGCATAAGTAAATTTAAAATTATGATTAAATTCTGAAGCAATAGCTTTTAACGCCTTTACTGCTTGACTTGTTACTTCTGGACCAATACCATCACCAGAAAGAACTGCTATATTTAAATTCATTATATCTTAATTAATATATTTTTTGAGCTTCAAAAGCTTCAATTAAATTCTTATTATTTACCAGGTAATCAATATCATCATACCCATTTATCATACAGGTTTTTTTGTAGGCATCAATTTCAAAATTTTCTGAAGCGTCAGAGCCTACAATTGATATGGTTTGATTTTCGAGATTCACTTCAATCTCTATCTGTGGATTGGACTCAATTTTCGCCATTAAGTCACTTAAAAATTCTTCCGAAACCTGGACAGGCAGCAATCCGTTATTAAGTGCGTTTCCTTTAAAGATATCTGCAAAGAAACTAGAAACCACGACTTTAAATCCGTAACCAACAATCGCCCAAGCTGCATGTTCCCTACTAGAACCGCAACCAAAGTTATCACCAGCCACCAATATGCTTCCAGAGTATTTTGGATCATTCAATACGAAACCATCATTAACAGAACCGTCTTTGTTAAATCTCCAATCTCTAAACACATTATCACCAAATCCTTGTTTGTTTGTAGCCTTTAAAAAACGTGCTGGTATAATTTGATCTGTATCAACATTCTCTATATTTAAAGGAATGGCATTAGATCTTAATGTTGTAAACTTTTCCATTTAGTTTAAGTGCTTTGTAATGTCAACTATCTTTCCTTCTACCGCAGTTGCAGCAGCCACTAATGGACTTGCTAATATGGTTCTTGAACCTTGACCTTGTCGTCCTTCAAAATTTCTATTTGAAGTTGACACACAATATTCACCTTGAGGTATTTTATCGTCATTCATAGCCAAGCATGCCGAACAACCTGGTTGACGCAATTCGAAACCAGCTTCCGTAAAGACATCTTTTAAACCTTCTTCTACTATCTGAGCTTCCACCTGTTTGCTACCTGGAACCAACCAAGCTGTAACATTATCTGCTTTTTTCTTTCCTTTAATAAATTCTGCAGCTACTCTAAAATCTTCGATTCTTGAATTGGTACAACTTCCAATAAACACAAAGTTAATTGGCTTATCAATCAAACTCTCACCAGCTTCAAAATTCATATACTTTAATGACTTCTCAAACGAAGGGTTATCTTCTACCGGAATGTTTTCAGAAATCTTAATTCCCATTCCTGGATTAGTACCATAGGTCACCATTGGCTCTATATCTTCAGCATCAAAATGATATTCCTTATCAAAACTAGCACCTTCATCGGACGGTAAAGTTTTCCAGTATGCTACTTTCTTATCATACTCATCACCTTTAGGTGCAAATTCTCTTCCTTTTATATATTCGAAAGTAGTTTCATCTGGTGCAATCATTCCACCACGCGCACCCATTTCAATACTCATGTTACAAACTGTCATTCTGCCTTCCATACTCATTTCTTCAAACACATTTCCTGCATATTCACAGAAATATCCTGTACCAGAATTAGTTCCTAACTTTGAAATGATATAAAGAATGACATCTTTAGGTAGTACTCCTTTTTTAAGTTTTCCATTAACATTAACACGCAAGCTTTTTGGCTTTGTTAGCAACAGACTTTGACTGGCAAATACCTGTGCTACTTGGCTTGTACCAATTCCAAAAGCAATGGCTCCAAATGCTCCATGAGTTGATGTGTGACTATCGCCACATACCATAGTAATCCCTGGTTGTGTAATACCTAATTCTGGAGCCATTACATGCACAATACCATTATATTTATGTCCTAACTCATATAATGTAATGTTATTCTTTTTACAGTTTTTAGACAATTGCTCTAACTGTTGCCTAGATAAAGCATCTTTAACTGGTTGATCTTGATTTAATGTTGGCGTATTATGATCCGCAGTAGCGACAATCTGATCTGGTCTAAAAATAGGAATGCCGCGCTCTTCTAATTCATTAAAAGCTTGCGGACTAGTTACCTCGTGTATTAAGTGTTTATCTATGTATAAAATTTGTGGACCATTCTCAATGCTACTGACGACATGAGAATCCCACACTTTATCAAATAATGTCTTCTTGTTCATTTATGCTATAATTTCGTCATAGACTTTACATGTTTCTACAATTTGATGAATATCCTCATCATTTATCTCTTTTTTCTTATCAGCAAAACTTAAAAAGTTAGCATATACTTCATCTAATTGAAGTTTAGTTAACTCATAACCCACTTTTTTCGCTCTGTAGGCTAAAGCAGCTCTTCCACTTCTTGCTGTCAACACAATAGCAGATTCAGTAACACCAACATCCTTTGGATCTATAATTTCATAAGTCTCTCTATTCTTAATCACACCATCTTGATGTATACCAGAGCTATGTGCAAATGCATTAGCTCCAACAATTGCCTTATTTGGTTGCGTGTAAATACCCATGCTATCACTCACCAATTGGCTCATACCATACAGCATGGTTGTATCGATATTGGTATCTAAATTTAAATACGGATGCTGCTTTAACACCATCACCACTTCTTCTAAAGCAGTATTACCTGCACGCTCACCAATACCATTAATAGTACATTCAATTTGTCTAGCACCATTAATAACACCTTCAATAGAATTTGCTGTTGCTAAACCTAAATCGTTATGACAATGGCAAGAGAGAATGGCTTTCTCAATGCCTTTTACATTTTCCATAAGGTACTTCATTTTAGCACCATATTCACTTGGTAAACAATAACCTGTTGTATCTGGAATATTCAATACAGTAGCACCTGCTTTTATAGCCATTTCGCAAACTCTTGCTAAATACTCGTTATCTGTTCTACCTGCATCTTCAGCATAGAATTCCACATCTTCTACAAAAGATTTTGCATAAGCTACCGCTTTGTATGTACGCTCTAAAATATCTTCTCTTGTAGATTTAAACTTGTGAACAATATGAGAATCGGACGTTCCAATTCCTGTATGAATTCGTGGCTTCTTCGCGTATTTTAAAGCCTCAGCAGCTACTTTGATATCATTTTCAACTGATCGGGTCAATCCACAAACTGTGGCATTCTTTACTATTTTAGAAATAGCCTCAACCGACTTAAAATCTCCAGGACTAGATACCGGAAAACCAGCCTCAATAACGTCCACACCTAGCTTATCTAATTGCTCTGCAATAACAACCTTTTGCTCCGTATTCAATTTACAACCTGGCACTTGTTCTCCATCACGAAGCGTTGTATCAAAGATTTGAATATTACTGTTTGACATAAATCAAATTAAATTTTAGTATTGTCTATTGTCTAACGAATTTATACCTTGTAATTATCAATATATTATGCATAGCTTTGTTTTTACGATGCCCAAACCAAAAAACACATGTTATATATTTGATTATCAATTTTTTAAATAATTTTTTCATTGATAACTAAAGACCAAAAAGACAACCTATTTTCTTTGGTAAAATCTTTAACCAAGTCAGAGAAACGCCAGTTTAAACTATATGTGGGTAGATTAGGTGTAAATTCTGACTCTAAGTTTTTGAATTTATTCAACCTTTTAGACAAAGCAAAAACCTATGATGAGGCTTCAATTATAAAAAGTGGTATCGTAAAAAAGCAGCAATTAGCAAACGTAAAAGCGCATTTATATAAGCAAATTTTAATCAGCTTAAAACTTAATCCTTCGCATCAAAACGTGCGTTCACAAATACGAGAACAACTAGACTTTGCTTCAATTTTATACCATAAAGGCCTTTACAAGCAAAGCCTAAAAATTCTTGATAAAGCCAAAGAACTTGCCATTACTAATGAAGAAAAAAATATGGCTTTCGAGATTGTTGAACTCGAAAAAATTATTGAAGCTCAATATATTACTAGAAGTATCAGTAATCGTGCAGATGAGCTTGTAGTGCAAGCCAAAGAATTCAGTTCTCAAAATGTTACGGCATCAAAACTATCTAACTTATCACTTCAGTTGTATAGCATAATGCTAAAAACGGGTTATGTCAAAAATGAAGCAGAAAGTGAGGAAGTGACGCAATACTTTAACGACCGTTTAAAAAAGATCACTGTTAAAAATCTTGGTTTTAGAGAAAAACTGTGGCTTTACAAAGCACATCTTTGGTACAATTTCTTGATGCAAGATTTCTTAAACTGTTACAAGTATTCATCAAAATTGGTTGACCTTTTTCAGGAAAATCCTAAGATGATAAATCTTAATCCTGTTTTTTATCTAAAGGGAAATAATTATCTTCTAGAGTCTATCTTTTTTCTGAGAAATAAACCAAAATTCACAGAAAAACTCAACAAACTAAAGGAAATAGTTGAAAATCCTGAATTTATTAAAGATACCAACATTTCTACTTTAGCTTTTCTATACACGAATTTTCACAGTATCAATCAGCATTTTATTGATGGTAGTTTTGAAGACGGACTTCATCTTATCCCAAAGATTGAAGAAGAGCTAGAATTATACAAAGATCGTATTGATCCGCACCATAAAATGATTTTTTATTACAAATTCGCGAGTCTCGAGTTTGGTGCTGGTAACAATAAAAATTGTATTAAATATTTAGACAAAATCATTTCTAACAAATCATTATCTATGCGTGAAGACTTACTGTGTTTTTCAAGGGTTTTAAACCTAGTAGCACATTATGAAGCGAGCTTAGATTATCATTTAGAATCCTTATTACGTAGTACATACAAGTTCTTAATTAAGATGAACGACTTGCATGAAGTACAAAAAGAAATGATAAAATTTATTAGAGGTTTACAAGACATCTATCCGCACGACTTAAAAAATGCTTTTAAGGATTTAGTAGAACGTCTCAAAGTCTATGAAGACCATCCATATGAAAGAAGGTCGTTCCTTTATTTAGATATCATTTCGTGGTTAGAAAGCAAGGTTTATAACAAAACAGTAGGTGAAATTATTAAGGCTAAATATTTATCTAACTATGCTTAATTACGTTTAGAATTTCACAAAAAAACTATAAAATCTGAAAAAAAATTTGGATTTTAATTTTTTGTATCGCAATATTTGTGCTCACAAAGTTCAAAAACTTACTGAAATGTTATCAAGAAAGGTGGAGGGAATAGACCCGCTGAAGCCTTAGCAACCCTTAGACTTACTAAGAAGGTGCTAAATTCTACTTGAAGATGTGAATCATTTCTCGCAAATTCTAGATAGATAACTCAAGACTAATTACCCATCTGTAATTAGCATTTTCTTTATAACATTTTTCTTTTAAGTACGCTTCAACGAAGCCTATTTGACTTTTGGTTTAATTTATTTTAACTCAAAAAATTAGAAAAATGAGCACACAAAAATTCGCAACAAAAGCGCTGCATGCAGGACACGACGTAACACAAAACGCAGGAACAAGAGCTGTACCAATTTACCAATCTACAGCTTATGTATTTAACAATGCAGACCATGCTGCAGGATTGTTTAATCTTTCTGAAGCCGGAAACATTTACACCAGAATCAACAACCCTACAAACGATATTTTAGAACAGCGTTTAGCCGCTTTAGAAGGTGGAATTGCCGCTGTAGTTACCGCTTCTGGTACTTCTGCAATTGCGACTTCTCTTTTAACGTTATTAAGAGCTGGAGACCACATTGTCGCATCAAATAGTTTGTATGGTGGAACGTACAATTTATTGAGTGTAACATTACCAAGACATGGCATTACAACAACCTTTGTTGACCCATCAGACCCAGAAAACTTTAATAAAGCTGCACAAGAAAATACAAGAGCTTTCTTTATTGAATCTTTAGGAAACCCGAAACTAGATGTCTTAGATATAGAAGCGATTTCAAAAGAAGCAAAGGCATTTAAAGTCCCATTAATTGTAGATAATACTGTTGCTACACCTTATTTACTAAATCCAATTGAGTATGGTGCAAATATTGTTATTCACTCGCTAACAAAATACATTAACGGTAACGGAACTGCTTTAGGTGGAGTGATTATAGACGCAGGGACTTTTGATTGGACTAATGGTAAATTCCCAGAATTTACAGAACCATCTGCTGGATATCACGGTTTAGTTTATAGTGAAGCACTAGAAGCTGCCGCATTTATTGCTAAGGTTAGAATTGAAGGTTTAAGAGATTACGGTGGTGCATTAAGTCCTTTTAATGCGTTTCAAATTATTCAAGGATTAGAAACTTTAGAATTACGTATTCAAAAGCATAGTGAAAATGCATTAGAATTGGCTCAATGGCTGCAAGAACAACCAGAAGTTAATTGGGTAAATTATCCTGGCTTGGAGTCAAGCAAGTATAAAACTCTCGCTGAAAAATACCTTCCTAATGGACAAAGTGGTATTGTAACTTTTGGTGTTGATGGTGGTTATGAAGCTGCAAAAACTATTGCGGACACTACAAAACTGTTCTCATTACTTGCAAATATTGGTGATACTAAATCACTAATTATTCATCCAGCGAGTACTACGCATCAACAATTAAGCGATGAAGCTCAAGAAAGTACTGGAGTAACTAAAGACCTTATTCGTCTTTCTGTCGGAATAGAAAATATTGAAGACTTAAAAGCTGATTTGAAGGAAGCTTTTGCGGTTGTGAAACAACAAAAAGCACTTCAAAATTAAACATTAATTAGTGTTGTTTTAGTTTGAATGCAGATGTCTTTTCTACAAGATATCTGCTTCTACTAATCAATTAAAAAAACAGAAAGAAAAATGAGTAATCTAACATTTAGTGTTACAGGTGAGAGCTCATCTGCAACCAAATTTATAGGACATACAAGACAATTTAAAGTCATCATTGACGAACCTGAAACCTTAGGAGGAACTGACGATTTCCCGAATCCAGTTGAATATATTCTTGCTGGATTTGCGGGCTGCATTAATGTGGTTGGTCATGTTGTAGCCAAAGAATTAGGTTTTGTAATAAACAGTCTAAAAATTGAAGTTCATGGAGAATTAAATCCAGAACGTTTTCTCGGACATTCTTATAAAGAACGTGCCGGTTTTAAAAGCATAAAGTTGCATTTAATCCCAGATACTGAAGCTAGCATAGAAACCTTGACCAAGTGGTTACAAATTGTTGAAGAACGTTGCCCAGTAAAGGATAATCTTCAAAACAATACACCAATTTCAATAGCAGTTGAAAAGGAGTACCATGTATCTAAAAATTGAGAAAATGAGTCATCTAAAATATATCATTATTCCAAATTACAAGACACAAAACGGTAAGACAATAGATATTTCATTGTCTTACCAAGTCTTTGGTGTTGCACTTGGTGAAGCACCTATTATACTTGTTAATCATGCACTTACTGGTAATTCTAACGTAACTGGTGAAAACGGATGGTGGAATGATTTAATTGGTGATAAAAAATGTATTGACACAAACGATTACACCATATTGGCATTTAATATTCCTGGAAATGGCTATGATAATGTAAGCCAAAACTTAATTGAAAATTATAAGGATTTTACAGCAAGAGATATCGCCAATATTTTTGCCCAAGGTCTTAAGCTAATACATATAGATAAGCTATTTGCGGTAATTGGAGGATCAGTTGGTGGTGGCATTGCATGGGAACTCGCGGCATTACAACCAAACTTAATTGAGCATTTGATCCCTATTGCTACAGATTGGAAATCTACTGATTGGTTGATTGCAAATTGCCACATTCAAGATGCCATTTTAAATAACTCTAGTAGACCATTAGCAGATGCAAGAATGCACGCCATGACGTTGTACAGAACACCAGAATCTCTAAGCGATAAATTTGGTAGAACTAAAAGAAATGCTGAGTTATTCAATATAGAATCATGGCTGAACCATCATGGTAAAACACTTAATAATAGATTTAGTGTTTCAGCTTATAAAACGATGAATCAGATATTAAGAACTATTGATATTACAGAAAATAGAGGCGATTTTTTAGAAGTAGCCTCAAAAATTTCAAGCTCAATTCATATCATAACCATAAACTCGGATTTATTCTTTAAACCCGAAGAAAACTGGAATACTTATGTTGAACTAAAAGGTGCTAAAGACAATGTTAGCATTCATGAAATTAAATCTATTCATGGTCATGATGCTTTTTTAATTGAATATGACCAATTATCAAGGTTTTTAAAACCAATCTTTAAAACTCAGGTCAGCGCGATACATAATTTTTCTAAACACGTTGCCTAATTTCTAACTAACTCTAGATGAAAACCCGATTTAAATAAATCGGGTTTTTTTAGCACTATTATTCAAATAAAATTAATTTCAACTTTTCTGTAATCTTTAAGAATGAGCTTCGACAAAAAGTGGTATATTCAGTTTTTATATCTAACAACAACTACTAAATGTCTAAAACATATTACGACCCAGCAGATTTAAGAAAATTCGGAAAAATCACAGAATGGGATGAAGAACTTGGCAACAAGTTTTTTGATTATTACGGTAAAGTATTTGAAGAAGGCGCGCTAACAGCTCGCGAAAAATCGCTCATTGCTTTAGCAGTAGCACATACAGAACAATGTCCGTATTGTATAGATGCCTATACAAAAGATTCCTTACAACGAGGCGTTACCAAAGAAGAAATGATGGAAGCCATACATGTAGGTGCAGCCATAAAAGGTGGTGCAACCTTAGTACATGGTGTGCAAATGATGAATAAAGTCAACAAACTCGACGGATAATCTAGCCTCAAATGACAAAATTAAAAACACAATCGCTTAAGAAACGTGCAAGCGAATTAGCAAACACCAATAGGCAATTAGAAATTTTATCTAATGGCATTTTTAAAAATGGTGAACTACCAACATTTAAAGATAAGATTGCTGAAACCAATCAGTTTCCTCTTAGAGCAAAAAAGTTAGAAATTCTTCAAATCAATGTCGGCTACATGTGTAACCAAGTATGTGAACATTGCCATGTGGATGCTGGTCCAGACCGACAAGAAATAATGACTAAGGAAACTATGCAACAATGTTTAGACGTTATTAAAAAAACAGGAGCACATACTTTAGATTTAACCGGTGGTGCACCAGAAATGAATCCAAATTTTAGATGGTTTGTTGAAGAAGCTTCTAAAGCTGGCATTAAAGATTTTATTGTTCGTTCTAACTTAACCATTATCAGAGCGAATAGAAAATATTACGATTTGCCTGAGTTTTTCAAAAAACACAATGTACATGTCGTAAGTTCTATGCCGCATTGGACACGTGGAAAAACAGACAAACAACGAGGTGATAGTGTATTTGATAAATCTATAAAAGCCTTGCAAGAACTCAATGTGGTTGGTTATGGCATGCCTGATAGCAGTTTAAGACTAGATTTAGTTTACAATCCTTCAGGTGCATTTTTACCTAGTGATCAATCTTCAATGGAAAAGGATTTTAAAAAGGCATTGATGGAAGATTTTGGTATTCAATTTCATAATTTATTTGCTATCACAAACCTTCCTATTTCTCGCTTCTTGGATTATTTAATTGCCTCTGAAAACTACGAAGACTACATGTATCAATTGGTTGAAGCGTACAATCCCACAGCAGTTGCCAATGTAATGTGCACCAATACACTTTCGGTAAGTTGGGATGGCTATTTATACGATTGCGATTTTAATCAAATGCTGGCATTACCAGTAAATAGTAAGGTAAAGCATATTTCGGAATATAATGAAGAATTGTTAGAAGGCAGAAATATTGTAATTTCTCAACATTGTTATGGCTGTACAGCTGGCGCAGGTAGCAGTTGCCAAGGCACAGTAGCTTAAACAGATCTCAGTCTCAGTATGCAGTATACAGTTAACAATTTTGAATTATCAATTAGGATGACACTAAAAAATCTTATGGTGCTTTTCTGTCTTTGTCTTTCCTTAATTTTAAATGCTCAAGAATCACTTTCAGAAGTATTAGATGAATACAACAACGGCAGTATTCCATATATTACGGTTGATGAATTAGCAACATCTAAAACTGAAACCGTTCTTCTAGATGCAAGAGAAATTAAGGAATACCGAACAAGCCATCTTGAAAACGCGATCAATGTCGGCTACGATGAATTTAATATTCAAACCGTTTTAAAAAACATTAAAGATAAAACTACAAGGGTTGTTGTCTATTGTTCTATTGGTGTGCGTTCAGAAGATATTGCAGAAAAACTAAAAGAAGAAGGCTACACAAATGTCTACAATTTATATGGCGGTATATTCGAATGGAAAAACAATGATTATATAGTCTATGACCATGATAATGAACCAACTGAAAACGTCCATACGTATTCAAAAAAATGGAGCAAATGGCTCTTAAAAGGCAATAAAATATATGACTGATACACTCGTAATTGTATTTGTAAAAAATATAAAACTCGGCACTGTAAAAACGAGGCTCGCGAAAACCATTGGCGATTATGGTGCTTTTGAAGTTTATACCGAATTAGTAAAAATCACCCAAAAGGCTACTGCGAAACTAAATACAGACAAACGCATTTATTTTTCTAATGCTATTGTTGATGACCAATGGAATAACGAATTTAAAGCTATACAACAAGGCGCAGATTTAGGTGAACGTATGCTCAATGCTTTTAAAGATGGTTTTAGCGCTGGCTACAAAAAGATAGTTTTAATAGGTTCTGATTTACCAGATATTAATGAAGAAGATATATTAAAAGGGTTCAATGCTTTAGATGAGAATCAAGTGGTTTTTGGACCTGCTGAAGATGGCGGCTATTATTTGGTTGGTATGTCAAAATTAGAACCAACAGTATTTACCAACAAACCTTGGAGTCAACCAGAACTACTTAAAGTAACGTTACAAGAGTTACATAACCTTAATATAAAAGTAGGTACTTTAGATGTCTTAAATGATATTGACACTTATGAAGATTTAATAGCTTCAAACTTTTATAAAAACAACATTAAATTACAAGAAAAAATACAACAACTGAATGATTAAACAAATCGTAGAAAGTACTGAATATTTACAAAGCAAAGGATTTGATAATCCAGAAATTGGCATCATACTAGGAACAGGATTAGGACAACTTATCAATGAAATAGAAATTATTGCAGAGGCAAGTTATAATCACATCCCAAACTTTCCGACAGCGACTGTTGAATTTCATAAGGGAAAACTAATTTATGGCATACTTAGTGGTAAAAAAGTTGTCGTAATGCAGGGACGATTTCATGTATATGAAGGATACACACTTCAAGACGTTACATTCCCTGTGCGTATTATGGAAAAACTTGGCATAAAAACCTTATTGGTTTCAAATGCTGCTGGAGCCATTAATTTGGACTTTAAAAAAGGTGAATTAATGCTTATTGAAGACCATATTAATTTGCAAGGAAGCTCGCCTTTAGCGTTCAAAGGTGTAGAACATTTAGGTGAACGTTTTGTAGACATGAGTGAGCCATATAGCGCAGAAATAAATACTCAATTTGAAACCATTGCGAAAGCAAACAACATAAAATTACATAAAGGTGTTTACGCAAGTGTTGTCGGACCTCAACTTGAAACTAAAGCAGAATACCGCATGCTAAAAATCTTAGGTTCTGATGCTGTAGGTATGAGCACAGTGCCAGAAATTATTGTAGCCAATCATTTAGGTTTAAAAGTGGCTGCTGTGTCAGTTTTAACAGATGAATGCGACCCAGATAATCTAGCAACTGTAGACATTGCAGAAATTATTGCGATGGCTGCCAAAGCAGAACCAAATATGATTAACCTATTTAAAGAATTGATTAATAGTTTAGATTAACAAGTTTTCGGCAAACAGTTACAGCTCACAGTTTTTAAGGAACTGAACTAACACTGAATACTGAATACTGAATACTGATAACTAAAAAATATGAGTTACCTAGAAACCACAAAAGACGTATATAAAGAAGCAGCCTTAACACCAGATGTTGGGCTATGTTGTACTACTAATCCAATTTGGGAATTACCAGGATTAAAAATCCCAAGAATTATGCAAGAGATGAATTACGGATGCGGTAGTACAGTACATGCCAGAGATCTAACCAATAATCCAAAAATGCTCTATGTTGGTGTTGGTGGCGGCATGGAACTGCTGCAATTTTCGTATTTCAACCGTCAAAAAGGTGGCGTTATTGGCGTTGATGTGGTAGATGAAATGTTAGAAGCTTCACGCAAGAATTTTACAGAAGCCGAAGCACAAAACGACTGGTTTAAAAGTGAATTTGTTGACCTTAGAAAAGGGGACGCTTTAAACCTTCCTGTTGAAGATAATAGTATCGATGTAGCAGCTCAAAATTGCTTGTTCAACATTTTTAAAGAAGAAGATTTAAAAAAGGCAATTACCGAAATGTATCGCGTTCTTAAACCTCATGGTCGTTTGGTAATGAGCGACCCAACATGCGAGCAAGACATGAACGATAATTTAAGAAATGATGAACGACTCAGAGCATTATGTCTTAGTGGAAGTTTACCAATAAAAGATTACGTAAAAATGCTGACCGACGCAGGGTTCGGCACTATAGAAATTAGAGCACGTAAACCATATCGAATTCTAGATCCTAAAAACTATGACACGGATGAATTAATTTATATAGAATCTATTGAAGTAGCCGCAATAAAAGACCCAATGCCTGCAGATGGCCCATGTATATTTACTGGTAAAGCTGCCATTTATTTTGGTGATGAAGATTACTTTGATGATAAAGCCGGACATGTTTTATTAAAAAACCAACCTTTAGCGATTTGTGATAAAACTGCAGGTGCATTAGCAAGTTTGGGTAGAGAAGATATATATATTAGCGAATCTACATTTCATTATGATGGTGGTGGATGCTGTTAATCCCTAAAAATAATTATGCTTAAAGGTCTACTCAAAACAATAATTCTAAAATTACCTTTTGGAAGACCTATTGCAGATGCTATTAAAAGGCAATTGCCGAGTTATAAGACATCTATTCCATATTGGATTAAAAAGTACATCCACAATGCTGAAGTTAATGTGGTTCAGATTGGGGCATTTGATGGTGCTACTGAAGACCATTTATTTGACCTAATTCGGAGAAATAATAAATGGAATGTTCTTTTTGTAGAACCTGTACCGGAAAGTTTCAAAGCATTAAAACAGAATTATGGTAATGCATCAAGATTCAGTTTTGAAAATGCCGGAATTAATAAAACTGGTGAATCTCAACCCTTTTATAAAATAAGTGATAAAGCTTTTTTAGATATCGACGATTTATCAATAAGCTATAGGCAAATTAGCTCTTTTTCTTTAGCACATGTAAAAGCACTATCTAAAGATGTAATTCCAGAAAATTATATACATAGTATAGATATAAACTGTTTATCACTAAATGACTTATTTAAAAAACATAAAATAGACGCATTAGACCTATTTGTTATTGATGCCGAAGGCTACGATTGGGAAATTGTTTCTCAGTTAGACCTCAATTTATATCAACCTAAAGTCATTATTTTTGAAGCTGTAAATCTAAATCAAGATGAACTTTCTGAAGCTAAAAACAATTTAGGTAAACTGTACTTCATATTTAAAATGGGTATTAATTATGTGTGTTTCAGAAAAGACATCGTTAAGCAAAATGACTATAATCACCTTAACAAATTGAAAGCAATAAGCTTTAATAACGACCATTAGCAATAAGAAATGGACAAGTATATAGATATCATAGAAAAATCATATTTAGGGTATTGGAATTACCTTAAGCATGAACTTGTTGACGTTAGTCATTGGGATAATTATTTTTACGGTTTAATTGCAATTTCCATAATAGTTTGGTTGCTTGAAATGGCATTTCCATGGCGTAAAAATCAAGCGATTTTCAGAAAAGACTTTTGGTTAGATACATTCTACATGTTTTTCAATTTCTTCTTATTGAATTTGATTGTATTAATTGCATTATCAAACACAGCAGCTCAGTTTTTTAATGATATTCTAGGTGTCTTAGGTCTTTCAATTTCAAGTTTTCAATGGTTTGATGTAGACCAACTTCCAACCGTTTTAGGATTGCTTGTATTCTTTCTAGTATCAGATTTTGTACAATGGAACACACATCGCTTATTGCATCGTGTCCCTTTTTTATGGAACTTCCATAAAGTACATCATTCAGTAAAACAAATGGGATTTGCCGCACATTTACGTTACCATTGGATGGAACCTATAGTTTATAAATCCTTACTCTATATTCCTATTGCAATTATTGGTGGATTTGATGCTCAAGATGTTGCAATAGTGCACTTTTTCGCTTTAACGGTCGGTCATTTAAACCATGCCAATTTAGGTTGGGATTACGGCATTCTAAAGTACATTTTTAACAATCCTAAAATGCACATTTGGCATCATGCAAAAGCATTACCAGATAGTGCAAGGTTTGGGATTAATTTTGGTATTTCTTTGAGTCTTTGGGACTACATTTTTAAAACCGACTATGTACCAAGTAATGGTAGAGATATTGAACTTGGATTTAAAGGTGACGAGGATTTTCCACAAGATTTTATTAGTCAAGAATTGTATCCATTAAAAAAGTAAGAATACAACTGCATCTCAAATCGTAATGAAACATTTAGGTACCATACTAATTCTGACTTTTTTGATAGTTTCTTGTTCAAGCTCAAAGAAGGTTTTAGAAGATGCTTCCTTACCACAATCCAACCCAATCTCTGAACCGACTGTATCAGAAGAAAAGGTACTAACCGACAGTAGTCAACAAACAACTGTTATGCAAAATCAAAAAGAGTTAGAGTCTTTTACTGATGGATATATCACTGATGACAGCATCTCTGTTTCAATTGAAATTGTAAAACCGATTCAATTATTTGACCATTCAACCTTCAACATTCTTTTGAGCAAACATGTTTCAATAAACGGAAATGTTGATTATGAAGCTATTAAAAGTGATTGGAAAGCACTTAAAGATTATATTACTCAATTAAGTAACAATTTGCCTAATAATACTTGGACTAAAGAAGAGAAATTGGTGTATTGGATCAATACTTACAATGCGCTTACTATAGATTTAATATTACGCCATTACCCATTAAAAAGCATTAAAGACATCAAAGACCCTTGGAAACAACGTTATTGGAAACTTGGTAATAAATGGTATAATTTAGATGAAATTGAACATCAAATTCTGAGAAAAATGGATGAACCTCGTATTCACTTTGCTATCGTTTGCGCCTCTTTTTCTTGCCCAAAATTACTTAATGAGGCGTACATTGCTTCAAAACTAGAAACTCAACTTACTGAAGCCACAAAAGGATTCCTCTCTGACGGTGATAGAAACATTATATCAGAAAAAAGGATTCAATTGTCTAAGATTTTTAAGTGGTTTGCTAAAGATTTTAAACAAGATGGTTCACTTATCGATTTTTTAAATCAGTATTCCGAAGTAGAGATTTCAGCTTCTGCTAAAAAGAGCTATTTAGATTATAATTGGTATTTGAATGAATAAGATTTCTATTGTCATTCCTGTGCTCAATGAAGAAGCTACTATTGTCAAGTTATTAAAACACCTCATTGACAATTCATCTTCAGATAATATTGCCGAGATTATGGTGGTTGATGGCGGCAGCACTGATAAAACAATTGAAATTGTATCTTCTTTTGTGACTTCGAGTGAGTTCTCGATAAAATCACGCTTTAGCGTGACCACTCGAACTGACATTAAGGTACTACATTCAAAAAAAGGTAGAGCTAAACAAATGAATACTGGTGCTGAAGTTGCAACTGGTAACATCTTATACTTTTTACATGCAGATGCTTTTCCACCAAAAGACTTTGACCAACTTATTCTTAATGAAGTAGCAAAAGAAAATCTTGCAGGTTGTTTTAGAATGCAGTTTGACAGTAATCATTGGTGGTTGCGTTTAGCAAGTTGGTTTACGCAATTCTCGTGGCGACCTTGTCGTGGTGGCGACCAAAGTCAGTTTATAACCAAAGATTTGTTTGAAGCTATTGGTGGTTATGATGAAGATTACATCATTTATGAAGATAATATTTTAATTAATGAACTCTACAAACGGAAGCAGTTTGTAGTCATCAACAAAAAGATAAAGACCTCAGCACGCCTTTATAAAAAACTTGGTGTTTGGAAATTGCAATATCATTTTCTTCGCATCTACATTATGCGTTGGTTTGGCGCTTCTGCAGATGACATTTACTCTTACTTCAAAAAACATATTCCCTAGTATTATTTTTAAATCTGTATGGTGAGTATTTTGATATTGTGGCTCAATTAAGTTTAATATAAAATTAACGAATTTCAATAAAGATATACGTATACTTTTGTATGTTAATTTTTAAGGTTTAGACTTAATGAGAACACTAAGTTTCTTTATTTTATTTACAGCTTTTGTATTTCAACTTACCTATTCGCAAACTTCCGAGCAGCTATTAGCCAAGGTAATTGACATTGAAACATCCTATCCTGTTTCGTTTGCCACAATAAGAATTAAGGATTCAAATAAAGGCGTGATTGCTGATTATAATGGTGAGTTTAGACTTCCGATAGGATATAGAAATAAAATAATAATTGTAACTGCCATTGGGTTTGAAACTCGAGAAATCAATATTAAAGAACTAAAACTAGGTGAATTAAATATTATTAAAATAAACGCACAAATTGAAGCTTTAGATCCGGTATTTATTAGTGCTAGCACAAAAAAAGTTGACACGAAAAAACTAATTAAAAAAAGTAGAAAACTATCGGCAAAAGATATTGTTATAAAAGCCATAGCCGAGATTACAAATAATCTAAGCAATCAACCTCATTCCTATATTGGTTATTATAGAGATTACCAACTGGTACATAATAAATTTCACAACCTAAATGAAGGTATAATTGAAACCTTTGACCAAGGCATTAACACAAACTTCTTAACCAATAATTCTAACCAGACTGCAGTTTATAGTTACAATCAAAATAAGAATTTCTCTATAGATTCAACACTTTCTAGTGCTTATGACGGCACAACCAAGTATATTAAATATTCTGAAATTTTACCACGCGGTGGAAATGAGCACACTTTATTAAATATTCATAACCCAATTAGAAACTATAACATAAACACATTTTCTTATGTTTATAATCTGGAAAAAGATTTCCCAGCACTTCACAAATTCTCTAAGGGTAAAATTATTTTTTTAAACAATGAACCCATAATTATTATAAACATTAAAAAAATTAAACCACGTGATAATATTGCTTATGGGTTGCGAACTGGCCGTTTAGAAAATAACGAATATGTAAATGGTTCATTATACATATCACTTGTTGATTATTCTATTCATAGATTTAATTATCAAGTTCAACCACCTCAATCAAAAGAAGCCTTATTTAATGTTAGCCTCGAATACGCCAAATACAACAACAAAATGTATCTAAATTACATCACTTTTAATAATTCTTTTGAGATTGCTGAAGATTTTGTTCTTAGAGAAGAGCTCATTGAATATGACCCAAAACAAAAGGCTTTTATTGTAACATTTAACAATAAAGAAGAGCATCTTGATTTTAGTACCATATCTAGAAGAAACTTTAGTTTTAAAATAGGTAAAAAAAGATTAAAGTCTTTAAAAACTAAAAAAGTCAGCGATAGAAAGGTTAAGGTTAGCGTAGAAAATTTTGATAAATCCCCAATTGTTTTTAACGAAGATGATAAACGTGATTTATCCTATAAAATCACAAGAATTCGTGATTTATCTGGAAGAAAAATATATCAAAGAAGAACTCTAAAAGGGAATCAATTTAGAGAGTTCTTTGTTCAGGAAGTTAATGAGAACAAACATATAACTGACGGTTTAGTAGTAATGGATAAAAACCTACCAATGATTGAGTCTACAATTAATGATTTCCCAGAGAAGAACCAATACTGGCTAAACTCGCCTTTGATGGATAAAAAATATAGAGATTAAAAAGTGATTCTGTTTTACTTAGAAATCAATCTTATTTATTCCTACCCTTTTCATTAGGATATAAATCTGGTAGTATATCACTTTGAAAGATGTCCTTTGTAACAACATCTACAGCAGATAATCTTCCTGTAAAGGCAGCACCCGTATCAATATTCCAAACGTTAGCAGCATTCATAGGATGCATTACAAAGTAGTTAATTGTTGGTGTATGGCCTATAAAAATTTCACTGTAATGCTTTAATCTACTTGGGTAAAATTTAGACATCTTTTTCATTTGCTTATCCATAGTCAATGCCATTTCCCAAAGTGTTCTATCAAAATAAAAGCTTTGAATGTTATGCTCTTTTTCTACACCATGCATTGAGGTAAAACCTGCATGAACAAAGAGTCTGTTTTCTGTATCTATATGATACATTGGCATGGCTTCAAAAAAGTTGAGATGCGCCTTCTTCTCTTCTTCAGTAAAACCACTATAACTTTTAATAGTTTCTTTTCCACCATGTTGATACCAAATGTCATTAATATGATCTTCGGCTAGCCAAGTTTCTGCCCAAGCATCATGGTTTCCTTTTATAAAAACACAATCATTAGTTTTTGACAGCTCTATTAAATATTGAATAACCTGAGCAGATTCGCTCCAACCATCTACATAATCTCCTAAGAAGACAAGCTTGTCTTCTGCCACTACTTTAGCACTCTCCAAAACTTGTATAAGTGCTTTTAATCCACCATGAATGTCACCAATTACTAACGTTCGCATACTTTAAAAATATAATGCAGTAAACATACTGAAATAGGGATAAAATGCTTTTTATAAACTGTTATTAGAAGGTTAAAAGTATTGTCCTATTCCAAAGACAATACCATTATTTGCTTTTTCACCAAAGCCTAAGCCGTAGTCTATTCTAAAAACAGCATTGAATATGCGCTTGTGAATAAATCTTAGACCCAAGCCAGAATACAAACTTGCACTATTACCTTCAATTAAATCTGATAATTCACCACCAGGTTCTTGCCAAGTTCCCGCATCTATGAAAGCGTTTCCTTGCAAGGCAAACCAACCTTTCTCAAACAAAGTATGTCTATATTCTGTATTTAATACAATAGATGCTGTACCTCTATCAACCACATTTCCAACACCTCTAATATTTAATTGATTATCTAATGCAAATGCTGCAAATGGTGAATTGGTATTTGTTGCATAACCTAATCGTAATCTGTTAGCCCAATTTCCGTTAGATCCAATTCTTTTAAAGTATTCAAAATCGTTTCTACCAACAAAGAAGTTTTTCAAAAAATCTGTATCACCGCTAGCACCAACTGTTGTATTGAAGGTGAATAAACTTCTAAAACCTTCAACATACTGAAACTCATTAGTGATATTATTGTACTCGTAATCTCCAACTACAGATACACGGTTTAACTCTAATTGCTCAGGTATTGAAGTCGGCAAACTACCATCTAAATAAACATAATCTAAGTTTGCTATGTTAAGTCCAAACTCAAAACGGTTATTAAAATTGTGTTCATAAAACACTCTAAATTCAAAAGCACTGTTACTAGATTTAAAGTTGATGTCGTCGTTATTTTCAAGAAAAATTGGCTCTTGAAATACATTATTTTGATAATTAAAACCTAATCCCCATTTACGCGTAATCAAATTCGGTGCTTCCCAAAATAATCCATAAGAATCAAATACATTTCTACTATAAAAACCACCAACAATCTGATTTTGTCCAAACATATTAAAGTCAAAAACTGAAAGTCTATAAGCTAAATCCTCATTGACATCTTGTGATACATTTAATCCAGGAATAATCGCAAAGTTCTCTACAACTGTATAAGTCACTTTATAATTACCATCATCTAGCTTTTCTATATTGGATGATGCACTTGCCACTGAAGGTAATAATCTAAATCTCCTTTCGTCTGAAGCTACTCTTATAGTATCAATAGTACTGCCTTCTTTCACAAAGGCTAGACGCTTAAGAAATTTTGTTCGTGTTCTTTTATTGCCTTCAATCTCAACTTCAGTTACTGTCTCTGCTTCAATAGAAATTATACTAAACCTAAGCAAAACAGTAAGTACTATAATGATTCTATTCATCATAATTTTGGTTTATCAACTTTACTTTAAATCTTTTAAGCTTTGTCGCAAACCACTTTAATACTTACATGGTATATATCAATTAGATTGATAATAAGAAGATATTACAGTCTCGGCAGGCTTGTTTTGTGGGGTAAATCGGTTGTTGTTTTCTCCACCTGCTTTGTCATGAAAGTGAAACCATTTCCATACAAATCCACCAGCGAACCATTCTTCATTCCAAAATGTTTCAAATAAGGCTTTGGTGGTATTAACTTGGGCCTCCATATTTACATCGTTCTCCGTACGATCTACAGTCCAAGGTGCCTTGCCTGAATAATCCACACTCCTATATCCGAATTCAGTGAATAAAACAGGTTTATCATAGGTTTCATTGAAACTTTTTATTGTAGTTTTATGCTTCTCCCAACCTTTTAAACACTCTTCAACAGTTGGTGTTTTCTCATTACTTACAGGAAAATAGGCATCAATTCCTATGTAATCTAACAGATTCCAAAAAGGTGTTTTGCTAAACTCATTCCAATTAGCAGCATAGGTCAATTTACCCTTGTATATTTTTCTAACCTCAGAAATGAGATGCTTCCAATAGTCTGGTCGATTAGTCACAAAACTTTCAAGTTCGGTACCAATGCAAAATATGTCGGCATTTGCTTCCTCAGCAACTTTTGCAAAATCTAAAATAAAGTTGGAGTAGGTTTCTTCTAAAATTTTCCAATCCGCTTCATTGATCATTTTAATTTTTCCTGTAAAGACACCATCGTTCACCCAAATTTGAGGTTTCAGCATTACTTTAATACCGCTTTTATTGAGGACTTTAATATAGTGCTTTGCACCTTCTTTAGTTTCGCCAAACCATTGCCAGCTTTTACTGTATCCGATATTAGGATTGTCTATTGAAGACGTAAAACCAAAGGGCATAATTGCAGCATAATTGGCATGAAGCTTAACCACAGGCTTTACATGAGTACTATCTATTGCGACTCTAGAAGCCACAAAACTCACACCATTAATTTTTTGAACATCATGTGTTACTGCACAAGAAATTAAAAATATGACAAGTGTAAATGATAGAATGTATTTGAAAATCTTCATAAAATAAAAATGACGTTACAATTAAGTCTTTTCTAAACCACCATTCTCTTAATCCAATGTTAAAACTAAAAACCTTACAATTAATAGCTAATTTAAAACACATCTAAATTAGGACTTAAAATTAAGTTCTTAACTTTAAGAACGACAGACGTCACACTAACAATCAAGATTTATGGAACATATTGTTATTATTGGTAATGGTATTTCTGGTGTTACTCTAGCCAGACATATTAGAAAACTTTCAGACAAAAAAATAACTATCATCTCTGCCGAAACAGAATACTTTTTTTCTCGAACTGCATTAATGTATGTCTACATGGGACATATGAAATTTGAGCACACACAACCATACGAGAATTGGTTTTGGCAAAAGAATCGTATCAATCTTAAAAAAGGCTATGTGAAGCATGTTGAAACAAAATCTAAAACACTTCAATTTGCTGATGGTGACATCTTACAGTATGACAAACTTGTTATTGCAACTGGAAGTAAACCCAATAAATTTGGTTGGCCAGGACAAGATTTAGATGGCGTGATGGGTATGTATCACAAACAAGATCTTGAAAATCTTGAAAAACACGCGCCTAACAATAAAGTTTGCGAACGTGCTGTAATCGTTGGCGGAGGATTGATAGGTATTGAACTCGCAGAAATGTTGAACAGCAGAAGTATACCTGTGACATTTTTGGTTAGAGAATCTTCATTTTGGAATGGTGTTTTACCTGAAGGTGAAAGCGAAATGATTAATAGACATATTAGGAATCATCACATTGATCTTAGATTATCGACTAATTTAAAAGAAATAAAATCTGACGAAAACGGTAAGGTAAAGTCGGTAATAATTGAAGAAACTGGTGAAGAAATCGCTTGTAATGTCGTTGGTCTTACTGCTGGTGTTTCACCAAATATCGATTTTCTGAAAGATTCTGATATCGAAACTGGTCGTGGTGTAAAAGTGAATCGTTTTCTAGAAACAAATATTCCTGATGTTTACGCTATTGGTGATTGTGCCGAACAACATGAAGCTATTGGAAACCGAAGACCCATTGAAGCGGTTTGGTACACAGGAAGAATGATGGGAGAAACACTAGCGCAAACCATTTGTGGTAATCGCTTAAAATATAATCCTGGTCATTGGTTTAACTCTGCTAAGTTCATGGATATTGAATATCAAACTTATGGTTGGGTCTTTGGTAGCAAAGGCAGACCAGATAATGAAGTTCATTTTCATTGGAAACACGATGATGACACAAAGTGTATTACTGTTGCCTTTGACAAAAACACAAATACCTTTTTAGGTATCAACACTTTTGGAATACGGATGCGACATGAAGTTTTTGATAAATGGTTGACCGAAAAACGCGATGTAGATTATGTTATGAAACATCTTTCTATTGCCAATTTTGACCCTGAATTTTATTCTAGATATGAATCTGAAATTTTAAGAGCTTACACTAACCAATTACAAACTGTATAACCATGAGTAACAAATTAAATCATAGTATGTCTTTAGCAAAACCTGATGCTTTAGATATTACTAACAAACAGAAAATTGCATTGGCATTAGGTATTATAGGTTTATTTATCCTTGCATTAGCATTATTCAATACAAATTTTCCAAATAAAGGTATATTCTTATCGTTGTCATTAGGTTTGATAAGTGTTGGAACGATTTTCTATTCTAGAGAAGCCTATTTAAACAAACTTGAAGGTATAAAAAATGATGGTCAATGGTTTAAGTCTGTATCTTCACGTGGGGTTTGGGGATGGACTCTTGGTGTGGTGTTGACAACCTTCTACATTGTCCTTTATTTTTATCCAAAATACTTGGGGCTTGGCTCTGCAAAAGACTTATCTGACAATTCTGGCTTAATAAGTTTATTTGACCCTTTAAGTCAACTTCTTAGTGGCAGGAATGCGAGTCAGTGGTTTGTTTACGGGACCTTATACACCATAGCAATATTGGCCTTTGGCTATAAGTTTATTCTAAAATATAGACATAATCGCTACCAACAAATAAGAACAATTTCTGTAATGTTCTTTCAATTAGGTTTTGCCTTTTTAATTCCAGAGTTTATGTACGTCATGAATAATGACTTACCATATTATGATCTTAAGAGTGTTTGGCCACTTAATTACTACATTTTTGATGAATGGTCTGTAAAAGGATTTCTTTCCAACGGAAATATAGGTTTAGCCCTTATCGTTTTCGGTATTCTTTCCATATTCGTTATTACACCAATCCTAACCTACAAATTCGGTAAAAGATGGTACTGTTCATGGGTATGTGGCTGCGGAGGATTGGCAGAAACTGCAGGTGATTCATTTAGACATCTATCTTCTAAAAAAAGGTCTGCTTGGCGAATTGAACGTTGGCTTATCCATACCGTTTTAGTGTTTTCCGTAGTGATGACTACAGCCATGGTATACACTTATTTAGGCTATAAGAGTAATGATTTTTGGCTAACAAGGGGTGTTTTCATTTCACTAGTTATTGCTTTTCTAACTATAATCTTTGTAGGCGTTATGTATTTTAAGAGACAAGAACTTGGAAAAGATGCCAAATACGGAGCAATGGGATTCTTCGTTACAATAGCCTTGTTATTGATTATGCATTTCACTGGCACGACAGAACAATTATTTTTTGTTAAAGCAAGTTCATTGAGATCTACCTATGGCATATACATTGGCTCAATATTTTCTGGCGTAATTGGTACAGGTTTCTATCCTATTCTTGGAAGTAGAGCATGGTGTCGTTTTGGTTGCCCAATGGCTGCTATATTAGGTTTTCAGCAACGTTTGTTTTCAAAATTCAGAATTACAACTAATGGCGGACAATGTATTTCTTGTGGAAATTGTTCTAATAGTTGCGAAATGGGAATTGATGTCAGACATTATGCTCAAAAAGGTGAAAATATTGTACGCTCAAGCTGTGTAGGATGTGGTATTTGTTCAGCAGTTTGTCCAAGAGGAGTGTTAAAATTAGAGAATGATAGTATGAAAGGAAGAATTAATCCGACAGAGGTATTGTTAGGTAACGATGTTGACTTAATGAAACTTCTAAATAATAAATAATGAGAACTATCTTTTTACTTTTTCTTTTTAGCCAATTAGGAATTGCCCAAAAACATTATCAGAAAAATTATTTTGACAATGGACAATTAGAATCTGCAGGTTGGATGGAAAATGGTCAGAAGAGTAAATTCTGGTACTACTATCATAAAAATGGAAACTTAAAAGCAAAAGGCCATTATAAGGTTAATAAAAAAACAAAGTTTTGGGCTTTTTATAATGAAAGTGGCCAATTAGAAAGTGAAGGTCATTTTAATAGAGGTAAGAGAATAAATTGGTGGGTTTATTATGATAATAAAGGAAGAGTCACTCACAAATGCCAAGTACATAACAACAAAAAAAATGGGTATTGCCTTATGTATACCAATGGAAAATTATCTTCTGCAGTAAAATATAAATTTGATAAGAAGATTAAAGAGTGGACAGATTTAAGATCATTCAAAAAAGAAAACCGCTTAAGTGATTTACGATAATCAATTATCACTTTTTCATAAGTTATTAAGGATAAAAAATTACGTTATTTTTGCCCATCTATTCTAATAAAATATGCCGGTAATTAAAGTCGTCATTCCTGCCTATAATGAGGAAGATTCCATTGCTAAGGTCATAAATGACATTCCCAAATCTGTTGATGAAGTTATTGTAATAAGCAACAATTCTACTGACAACACAGAATTGAACGCTAAAAATGCGGGCGCAACAGTTCTGAGAGAATTAAAAAAAGGTTATGGTAATGCCTGCCTTAAAGGCATGGATTATATTTATCAACAAAAAAACAAACCTGATATCATTGTTTTTTTAGATGGTGATTATAGTGATTATCCTGAAGAATTGACTAAAATCATCCAGCCAATATTAGAAGAAAATATTGATTTTGTTGTTGGAGCAAGAACTAAAGAATTGCGCGAAGATGGTTCTATGACTACTCCTCAGATATTTGGTAATTGGTTAGCAACCAGCTTAATGAAGCTGTTTTTTAAATCTACTTTTACAGACTTAGGACCATTTAGAGCTATTAAATATGACAAGTTGTTGGCACTTAATATGGAAGACAAAACCTATGGCTGGACAGTAGAGATGCAACTTAAAGTTTTAAAGAAAAAGATGACCTACAAAGAAATACCTGTTAATTACCGAAACAGAATAGGCGTCTCAAAAGTTTCAGGAACCATAAAAGGTGCTATATTTGCAGGCGTAAAAATCTTATCTTGGATTTTCAAATACAGTATTAAGTGATTTATTTACATTATTTAATAATCATTATTTACACAATTGCCATTGTACTTATCTTTATGTACGCCTTGGCCCAGCTAAATTTGTTATACAATTATCTTTCGTCAAAAAAGAAAAGAGAGCAATGTGAAACTTTTGATCTCTCTAAACCTAATGAAGTTCCTTATGTAACTATTCAGCTTCCTGTTTTTAATGAAATGTATGTAATGGAGCGCTTACTAGACAATATTGCATTGCTAGATTATCCGAAAGACAAATTAGAGATTCAGGTTTTAGATGATTCAACTGATGAAACCGTGACAACTACTAAGGCACATGTAGAGCGCTTAGCAGAAACAGGATTAGATATAAAACATATTACCAGAACCAATCGTGTTGGATTTAAAGCTGGTGCTTTAAAAGAAGGATTGGAAATAGCGAAAGGTGACTTTATTGCCATTTTTGATGCCGACTTTTTACCACAACCAAATTGGCTAAAGCGGACCGTACCATACTTTAAGAATGATAAAATTGGTGTCGTACAAACACGTTGGGGCCACATCAATAGAAACTATTCACTCTTAACAAGAATACAAGCCTTTGCTCTTGATGCACATTTCACTTTAGAACAAGTTGGACGTAACTCCAAAGGTCATTTTATCAACTTTAATGGAACAGCGGGTATATGGCGAAAAGATTGCATTATTGATGCTGGTAATTGGGAAGGCGACACACTAACAGAAGATTTAGACTTAAGTTATAGAGCCCAGTTAAAAAACTGGGAATTCAAATATCTTGAAGATGTTGAGACACCAGCTGAATTACCAATAGTAATTAGTGCAGCACGTTCGCAACAATTTAGATGGAACAAAGGTGGCGCAGAGAACTTTAGAAAAATGCTTTGGCGTGTGATTAAATCAAAGAATATTTCAGCAAAGACTAAAGTTCATGGATTGCTACATTTATTAAATAGCTCAATGTTTTTAAGCATTTTTGTAGTAGCTATTTTAAGTATTCCTATGCTTTATATAAAGAATGAATATGCCCACTTGAGAGACTACTTTTATGTTATGAGTTTCTTTGTAATGAGTACTATAATCTTCTTTGTATGCTATTGGTTTATGTATCGTAATACATACGGTAGTGGATTTAAAAAGTTCTTTGGATATGTTGGCATGTTCTTTACATTCTTCTCTATTGCTATGGGATTCTCATTGCACAATTCTATCGCAGTAATAGAAGGTCATGCTGGTAAAAAGAGTGAATTTGTAAGAACACCAAAATTTAATATTCGCAGATTTAAAGACAACTGGAAAAACAACAAATATCTTAGAAAAAACCTTTCTAAAAATGTTGTATTAGAAGGTCTATTAATGTCTTATTTTGGTTTTGGAATGTATAGCGCCTTTATTGTTGGCGACCAAGGTGGCGACTTCGGACTATTTCCTTTCCATTTAATGTTGTTTATTGGTTTTGGTTACGTATTCTTTAAGTCTATTGCTTCTAAAGTATAATAAGCGCTTATTCCCTTTCTTCAAACGGAACTACAATTCCATTTTCAAGATAATCTCGTAATCCTTTTAACAGCATTGCCCAACAAAAGGATGAATATTTATAATGCTCATTGCATTCTGGCCAATCCTTGTGAAAAAACTTCATGTATGTATTACCATTCTTATCTTCTAAATCAAAACCAAAAGTTGTAGGATTCCAATCACCATCTGACTTTATCATTTTATAATGAATATGATCAGAAGTTTTACAACTTTTAACCTCAGCATACCAATCATACTCATCAGTAAAATTAAAGTTATAGGTTGAACCAACTTCAGGAATACCAGAACACTTTAAAGGCCACCATTTCTCTAGTTGTGATGGTTGAGAAATTGCTTCGAAAACTGATTTCTTTCCTGCCTTAATAAAGAAGCTAAAATATATGGAATGACCCATGTTATTAAATTTTATGATTTATTAAAGTTATAAATCTTTTTATTTTCCGACTATACAAGAGCAGTAATTAATTCTATATTTGATTCATGCTAGGACTAGCCAATATTTTTAAATACAAGAAAACAGCCTTAACCTACATTATTATAAGTTGTTTCCTGTATTTATGGTTTGCATATGGTATTGAACGAACCGACTTAACAAAGTTATTACTTATATATGTTTTGCTCTTTGTTTGTGCCTATCAGATTATAAAAACATCTGGGTTTTATTTTCGGGTTTTAGTCATATCATCCATTGTTTTTAGGTTGTTATTTCTGTTTGTAATGCCTAATCTATCTCAAGATTTCTTTAGATTTATTTGGGATGGACGAATGATTCTTGAAGGTTTCAATCCATATTTATATACACCAGATTCTTTTATTCAAAATGGTAACTTACCAATTTCACAAGCTCAAGAATTGTATGATGGTATGGGCGCCTTAAGTTCATCTCATTTTACTAATTATCCACCAATTAATCAATTGTGTTTTGTTTTAGGTAACCTATTTCCTGGTAACGGAATTTTGAGTTCTGTAATAGGCATGCGACTCATTATTATTTCTGCAGACATTGGCACGTTATATTTTGGAAAAAAGCTATTAGAACGTTTAAAACTACCTTCAAACAGAATCTTTTGGTATATGCTTAATCCATTTATAATTATTGAGCTTACAGGCAATCTTCATTTTGAAGGTGTTATGATTTTCTTTCTTGTATGGGCACTGTATTTATTGCACAATAATAAATGGAAATGGGCTGCAGTGGTATTTGCTTTTTCAATTTCAGTAAAACTTATTCCACTCATGTTTTTGCCTTTGTTTTTTTGGTGGTTTATGAAAATCAAACGTGAAGGTAGTATGGAAGTTTCTACAACTGCAGGAATCATAAAACTCATTACTTTTTATGTTATAATTGGCTTAGTCATTCTGGTTTTATTTCTACCATTCTTCTCTATGGAATTTATAAACAACTACTCTAAAACTGTTGGTCTTTGGTTTGGTGATTTTGAATTTAATGCCAGTATTTACTACATCGCGAGAGCAATTGGTTATTCAATTAGCGGCTATAATGAAATAGCAACAATAACAAGAATATTTCCAATAGTTTCTCTACTTATTATCATTAGTTTTTCATTTTTCAAGACAAATAATTCAATACCTAAACTTACCACATCTATGCTCTTAGCGTTTACATGTTATTTATTTTTAAGCACAACAGTGCATCCTTGGTACATTTCTACTTTGGTTATTTTGTGTGTTTTTAGCAGGTATAAATTTCCTTTGGTATGGTCAATAGTAATTGTACTCAGTTATTTGGCATATGCGAATGCCGCAAATACTGAGAACCTATTTGTCATTGGTTTAGAATATCTAATTGTATTTTTTGTATTTGTATGGGAAGTAATTTTAAAAAAAACAATTAAACTCTAATCTTCAAGCTTTTCTGGCGGTTGTACCGCTTCTGGGTCGTTGCCATCAAAATCTTCATAATTATCTTCATCATAATTTGCCATTGTTACTGCTAGAGTAGAACTTACCTTAACCAAATACTTGGTATCTTTAGTCACCACTTCCACAGCTTCAATCTTTTCGTTCTTATGATTCGTAAATGAAATAACATGACCATCATCGTATCCATAAGGATATTTTTCGACCAATAATGCCAAAATATCTGGTGTTAATTTCTTAAAATCAACAATGACCCTTTTAAGATTATCTTTCATTTTTTTGTGGTTGATTTGTTACTAAGATACGAAGGAATCTATTAGAAATATTAATTGTATATAAAGTTAGTGTTATGATACTTGTATTAATAACTCATCCAAAAGATGGGTTTACTTTGCAAATGCTACAGTTAACTAATGCCTATTTTATATCTTTATAGAACTGATTTAATTTTACCTCTAACAAAATTCAGGTATTATGAAACTAAAACTCAAACTTTTAAGGATAGACACAATCCTGCCAATTAAATTATTTGGTATGGTGATGTTATTATTCATGACTACAGCTACAGTTAGTGCACAAAAAACGAGCACAAATGAGCGAACGATTACAGGTATCATTATTGCAGAAGGTAAACCTGTTGCTGAAGCCAACATCACACTTCAAGGTACCAAAACTGGTGTAATGACTGGTGAAGACGGCACGTTCACATTTCCTAAAAAACTAAAAGCAGGTGATATTTTAGTATTTAGCTACTTAGGTTATGAAACTCAAAAAGTAACAATTATGTCTGATACTAGTTATATAAAACTAGAATTCACCGTAGACATGATTGAAATGATTGGTGCTTTAGATGACAACACACCTTACAAATCAAAACGAAAGAATTAATATACAACACTAGTAATTTTTCATTTTTAAAGCATAATCGATTAGCTATTATATTGATTATGCTTTTTTCAGATTAAAAGTCAATGCTTTACAAATTTATCCTTACTTTTTTTCTTTTTGTATTCCTTTTAAGGATTAATGCTCAAGCAAACGACTTTAATACTATAAACTTTAAAAAGGCTGATAGTATTGCCAAGGTGTATAGAGGTGAAACACTTCATAATTTACCTCAACTTTCATATAATCTCACCTACTCATTAAAAACAGAAGCAGAACAATTTAGAGCTATTTATAAATGGGTATGTGAGAATATTGCTAACGATTACAATCTTTACAAAAAGAACGATTACAAACGTCAACGCTTTAAAAATAACAGTGTAAAATTTAAAGCATGGAATAATGAATTTAGAAGGCAACTATTTCATAAACTATTGAAGAAAAAACGCACCATTTGTACAGGTTATGCGTATTTGGTAAGAGAACTTTCTAGACTGGCCGATATAGAATGTGAAATTGTACAAGGCTTTGGAAGAGTAAGTACAACTGATCTTGACAAACTAGATATCCCGAACCATTCTTGGAATGCAGTAAAGCTGAATAACAAATGGTATTTGTGCGACCCTACTTGGGCAAGTGGCATTCCAAATCCAAAATCTAATAGGTTTGAATTTAAATACAATGATGGTTTCTTTTTAGCAAGACCAGAACTTTTTGCAATTAATCATTTCCCTGTTGACTCAAAATGGTGGCTTTTAGATAAGGATATACCAACTTTTGAAGCCTTTTTGGCATCACCGGTACTTTATGGTAATGCATACAAGAATTTAAATACCATTATCACCTCTAAAGTAATTCACCATGATATAAAAAAAGGTGATTCTATTTCTTTTGAATTTGAACTGAAAAACATTGTCAGAAAAGAAGCTATAAAACTATTGATTGATAGTGGAAACAATGCTTGGGAACGTAAACCAACTTCAGTTACGAGCGTGAATAACAAATTCACCATTAAACAACGTTTTGTGAAAACAGGTTTCTACGATGTTCATATTTACATAGGTGATGATTTAATTGCTACTTATACCGTTAAAGTTAAAAAGACTTAAAGCATCTTCAAGGTATTGATTTCTTGTGTAGTCAAATGCTTCCAATGACCTCGTGGAATATCTTTTTTGGTTAAGTGACCAATGGCTACACAATCTATTTTCACTAGGTCGTATTTAAGTGTTTCGAAAATGGTTCTTAAAATAGAATTTCCTGTGTTCTTAATTTTTATTCCAATTTTGTTTTTAGATTCTCCTTCAACATAGCTTACTTCTTCAACAGTAATTGTTCTTCCGTCTACATTAAACCCTTCTTGAATCTTCTTTAAATCTTCAAATTTTAGGTTTCTATCTAATTCAACCTGAAACAACCTTGCGACACCATTCTTAGAATTGGTGAATTTCTGTACTACTTTTTCGTCATTGGTAAATAACAATAAGCCTAAAGAGTTTCTACCCAAACGCCCAATCGGTCTGATATTAGCAGAAGTCGCATTAGCAACCAAATCCATAACCGTTCTACCTTTGCCTTCTGCTGTGGTTGTTGCAAAACCTTTTGGCTTATTTAATAAGACATAAACTTTTGGCTCCGGACTAATTCTTTGGCCATCAAACTTTACCTCATCACCCGGCTTCACTTTATAGCCCATTTCATTTACAACCTTACCATTTACAGTCACTAAACCAATAGCAATATTCTCATCTGCTTCTCTACGAGAACAAATACCAGAATTTGAGATATACTTGTTTAAACGAATATCGTCGGATTTTGCACCCTGCTTCTTAGGTTGTGACTTCTTTTTATATGGCGCATTTCCTTTTCCTGAAAATTGTTTTTTACCTCTACCAGCTTGATTTCTGCTCATGTTGTAATTTTTTGCAAATGTATAACAATAGTTAACACTAACTACTTAATTTCTACAGTAGTTTGTCTTTCTGTATTTACGGTTAACTTGGTAACATCTGGTCTTGAATAATGCCCAACAGCATCAAAATTTTGACGCTCTTCTAGCACACGATTAAAGTCTATAGTTTGGATGATTAAACCTTCTTTGTGTAATACAGGTTCAACAATCCATTCACCATCTGGTCCAGCAATACAGCTGCCACCATTGGTTAAAGTTTCAGGTGCATTTTTTATGAGCTCATCATAAAAAGGTGTGTCTTTAGGAAAGTCTGCTTTTCTCATTAAAGCAGATACAGACACTACAAACGAACGTGATTCTCTTGCTATAAAACGTGTAATGTCCTTTGTATTATGATCACTTCCAGGCCAAACTGCTATATGAAGATTTTCACCTTGACCATATAAAGCGGTTCTTGGTAATGGCATCCAGTTTTCCCAGCAATTTAGTCCACCAACTGTAAATGCTTTTAACGGATGCACTTTTAATCCATTACCATCGCCAGGTGCCCATGTTAAACGCTCATCATAAGTTGGTCTTAACTTTCTATGCACAGATTTAATTTCGCCATCCGTATTGATGTAAACTAAAGTGGCGTATATACTATGTCCGCCTCTATCTTCTGGTCGTTCTATAATTCCTAAATAAATTGCAATTTTATGTGCTTTAGCTAACTGACAAACACTATCTAACTCACCTTTTTCAATACAAATAGCGTTATTTACATAATGCGCATGAAGCTTCTTATTGGTCTCAGTATTCCATTCTGCACCACCAGTTAAAGCCAACCAAAACGGATAACCAGGTAATAAGGCTTCACCAAACACTATCAACTCACAATTCTGAGCAACAGCATCCTTTATGCTTTGCTCTACTTTTTTTAGAGTATCTACTTTGTTTAACCAAACAGGTGCAATTTGCGCCATTGCAATTTTTAAAGATGTATCCATTATATTCTATTTAGTACGACTGATATATCTATGAGTAATATTGAAAATACACCAGTTACAATTATAAATTTTAAGATGTTATGTAATATCAAATAGTGCGTTTTCTCATTTGATTTGGACAGTATAAAAAAGAAGAAGAGTAATAAAACGATACTCAAAAAGAAAAATATATACATATGACCAATCTTGAAAAAAAGAATAAGTACAATAGCAGTAGCTATAGTTAATAATACCAAAATTTTCAGCATTAATTTAGAGGTATTTTCACCATAAACAACAGGAACGGTCCTGTAGTCTAATGCTAAATCACCTCTAATATTTTCGAGATCTTTTGTGAGTTCACGCATAGAAATGAGTAGAAACAGAAATATAGCATGACCAAAAATGACAAGTTCGAAATTTTTATAATAAATAAATATGGCGAAAAATGGTATAACTGTTAATATTGCTGAAATCAGATTTCCTGTTATAGGTTGCTTTTTTAAACGATGACTATAAAACCAAATACCGAAAATATACAGTGAATAAAATATAACCGTCTTAAATGAGACATAACTGGCAAAAATGACCGCAAGAAAATTTAAAGTAAAATAGAAAGACAATTTTGTGTTTTGACTTACCAATCTATCTAACATGGTCTTTCTTGGTTTATTGATCAAATCCTTTTCCGAATCATAGAAGTTATTAATGATGTAACCACCAGCAATTGTGGCCGAAGATGCCAAAACCAACATTAATAAGTTCAGATCGAAAAGTACCGTTTTAATTGGTTTATCTGGTGCAAAAATATAAACAGAAGCTAGATACTGGGCTAAAGCAACGACGAGTATATTATAACCACGTACCACAGAAAACAAACTGAAAAATTTTAAAAGAATGTGTTTCTGCCGTCTTGTAAGCATAATTATGAATTAAAAAACCCCACTAGTTACAAAAACAAGTGAGGTTTAGAATTAATATTTTTAAAGTTAAAAGTTATATACAACTTCTAATTTCTGACCTTTTAAAGCTTCTTTTGCCTTATCAATATTTTCTGTAAAACCTAGGATGTAGCCTCCACCTCCAGACCCACATAATTTTAAATAGTAGTCATTAGTTTCGAGTCCTTTTTTCCATAAATCATGAAACTGCTGAGGGATCATTGGTTTAAAATTATTCAAGACGACTTTAGATAAAGATTTTGTGTTTCTGAAGAGTGATTTTACATCTCCCTTTAAGAAATCATCAACACATGCATCTGTATACTTAATAAACTGGTCTTTTAACATACTACGGAAACCTTCATTTTTCATGTTTTCCATAAATATGCTTACCATTGGTGCTGTTTCGCCAACAATACCGCTATCAATTAGGAACACAGCACCTTTTCCTTCTGTTTTTTGAGAAGGAATGCCTGTTGCTTCAATATTATCTTTTGAGTTGATAAGTATCGGCAGACTTAAATAGCTATTTAATGGATCTAACCCCGAAGATTTACCATGAAAGAACGATTCCATTTCTGAGAAAATAGCCTTTAACTTCAAAAGCTTTTCTCTAGTAAGATTTTCTAAAACTGTAATCTTATCAGTGGCATATTTATCATAGATGGCCGCCACAAGAGCTCCACTACTTCCAACACCGTAACCTTGTGGAATTGAAGAATCGAAATACATACCAGCATCAACATCGTTTTGCAAGGTTTCAATATCAAAAGACACTAACGCTTTATCTAATTCTCTTAGATAAGTAACAAAACGCTTTAAACTTTCGTTTGATTTTATGGCTTCTTCAGAAGGATTTTCATCTACCTTAAGTGCTCCATTATAGAAGTTATAAGGAATAGATAAACCCTTTGAATCTTTGATGATGCCGTACTCACCAAAGAGTAGAATTTTAGAATAAAAAAGTGGTCCTTTCATTTATGATGGGCAATTCTTAAAGCAAATATAAGGATTTTAACACTATATGATTTACAATCAATACTTAAGCTATCGTTAATTTTTGATTAATTGTGATCCTTTTCCTGCAAAATCATGAATAAAATGCTCATTTTGACAATATTTAGCTAAATCAGTTTCAATAAATTCGTGAATAGCAGTTTGTTCACTTTCTGGATATAATAGGTGTACATTTGCGCCTGCATCTAATGTAAAACATACATTAGATTTGTGTTCTTCACGATACTTCCAAATTCGATTTATGATGTCTAAAGTATTCGGTTTCATCAAGATGAAATACGGCATACTTGTCATCATCATAGCATGAAGTGTCAGTGCTTCACTTTCTACAATTTTAACAAAAGTCTCTAAATCACCAGACGTTAAAACAGTTTTCAACTTTGCTAAATTATCATGCGCCTGAGAAAAACGTTGTTGAGCAAAAGGATGACCATACATTAATTTATGACCTACTGTGCTGCTCACTTGCTTTTCGCCTTTATCTACTAATAAAATAGTGTCTTGGTAGTTTTTGAAATTCTCATGTACCTGACCATCAAAAGGAATTCCGAATAAGTCTGAACTTTCAGTACTTTCATTTGCACCCCAAACCACAAGTTCGCCTTCTATACTTCTGCAGGCACTACCAGAACCTAAACGTGCTAAAAAGGAAGCTTTTTTATTAAAATAGTCATTTGAATAATCGCCACCTAATTCCTCTTCAACACTCATAAGACAAAGAGCTAAAGCGCTCATTCCTGATGCTGAAGATGCAATACCAGAACTATGTGGAAATGTGTTTTCGGTATCAATCTTAAAATGATAATCTCTTAAGAAAGGCATATACTGTTCAATACGTTCAAAAAAGGTTTGAATTTTTGGCTTAAAAGCTTCATTCTTTTCACCTTCAAAATAGACATCAAAACTAAAATCGTCACCTTCTTTTTTAGTGTAAGTTAACTCAGTAATGGTTTTACAATTTGAAAGCGTAAAACTAATGGAAGGATTTTCTGGAATTTGATGTTCCTTTTTTCCCCAATATTTCACCAAAGCTATATTACTCGGTGAAGACCATTTTACGCTACCTTTTTCTATGTTAGTATTGTATGATTTAAGAATAAAATCTTGTGCTGTCATGTCTATCTTTTTTAAATAGAATTGCAAAGATAAGTGAATCTATAATAAGAAATATCTAGAACTTAATAACCAAATGGGCATTTTATAAGTTAATAAAAAGATGAATAATTATATTTCTTTTCATTTTAACTATTATCAAAACTGTAGAAAAAATAGGCCATTGTATAGCACGTCAATGACCTATTCTAATTAATCAAAAAACTATTTTTTAATGAAACGCTTAATTGCTATTTGACCTGATTCTGTCTTAATCTGAATAATATAAACACCAGATTCTAGACGGTTAACTTCAAGAGATTTTTTTGAAGTACTCAGCACATTTTCACCTAATAGGGAATACACATTTACAGTTGTAACCTCTTGATTAGACTTAATATAAATAACGTTACTAACAGGGTTTGGATAGATAGATACATTTTTATTTAAGTCCAAATCATCTAAAGACAAACTGCAATTAGTGCTGAATATTGATGTATTATCTACATCGGTCCAATTGGTCTGCGCATAGTTAACATTATCTACTTGCACACAGATTAGATTAGGACAATTTAAAAAATCAATATTTCCGGCGGATATATTTGTATTATTTCCATTTTGAAGGTTAACTTGCGTTAACACCACACAATCGTTACCATTTACATCGGTCAAATTAGTATTGTTGGATAAATTTACGACGGACAATCCTGTATTACTGAAAACTAAAGTTTCCAATAGACTATTTTGAGAAAAATCAACACTTGTCAATGTTGGGTTATCATTAATGAAAAGAATTTCGAGACTACTTAAATTTGTAACATCCAAGCTAGTTAAATCATTGTCTCTTAAATTTATGAAATTTAGGCTACTACTAGATGGAAGCACAACAGACGATAGTGCATTACCTTGAAGATTTAAAGAAGCTAATACAGCTTGATTGCTCAAATCCAAAGCCGTTAAATCGTTATTAAATCTCATCTCAATATCCAGTAACAAAGTATTTGTACTTAAATTTAATGACGATACATTCGTATTGTCTATATCTAGTGATGTTAGCTGTGTATTAGCTGATAAGTCAATGCTTGTTGCTGGATGAATATTTAAATCCAGACCCGTTAAGCTAGTAAACGCCTCCAAACCAGTAAAATCTGAGACACCAGAAAAGAAAGTGCCAATAGGTAAATTTATAATGGTACCTTGAACAAAAATTGTCCCATTAAAATTACTGGCCTCGCTACATTGTATCTCTGTATCGCCATTGATGTTTATAGCAGCGTCGCCTACAAGTGCTTGCTTAAAAATAGTATCAGGTATATTTACTATACACGCCGAAACACAATTATCACTCCAAGTTGCCGAGTTATCTTTTCTCCAATTAATATTTGAATTTGGATTAAATCCGGCATCATGCTGAATACAACTTAGATTAGGATTAAATCGTGCATCCATAAAAGTTACATTATTATTGTTTGTATTGGCAACATTAAGACTTGTTAGCTGATTGTTATTAATGGTTAAACGAGTTAAGGCTGTATTACTTGAAATATCTAGATCACTCAGATTGTTGAATGAACACACAAGGTTTGTTAAATTAATATTGTTGGAAACATCTAAGTTATTTAAAAGATTATCACCACAAGTAAGTACTGACAAAAGAGTGTTATTAGAAACATCTAAATTGTTTAATAAATTTGAAAAACAACTTACAGATGTTAAAGCTATATTTTGACTTATATCTAAAGTAGTCATCTGGTTCATTCCACAATTTAAAATATTTAAATTAGTAAATGCTTCAATTCCTGTTAGGTTAATTATAGCTTGATTTTCAACATCAATAGTACCTGTATAAGCCTGAGCTTCTGTGGTACAAATCTCGCCATCTCCATCGGTATCAATCACACTAATTCCCGCACCAGTTATGCCAACACCATGATCTAACAACGCCGCTTTAAAGTTGGCATCTGGTATGTTTACAAATGTTGTACAACTACTTGCGGAACAGTTATCACTCCAATTAGCAGTAGCATCTTTTGCCCAACCTGATGCAAAAAAATTAATCACAACATAAGGTGGCGGTGTAAAACCACTATCGTGATTAATACAGACAAGGTTAGGATTATTTTGCGCATTCATGTATGACAAAATTCCATTATTATTGTTGGCAAGATTTAAATCTGTAAGTGAGTTATTTAAACATGTCATTTCGATTAACTGGCTATTATTTGTAAAATCTAAGCTTGTTAACATATTACCAGAACATTCTACAGTAGTTAATAAAACATTATTAGATACATCTAGATTTGCAAGTGAATTTGATCCACAGGCTAAAAGCGTTAAAGAAATGTTATTAGACACATCTAGTACCGAAAGGTTATTATTAGAGCAGTTTAACACGTCAATATTTGTAAAAGCCTCAATCCCTGTGAGATCAGATATGTTTAGAGAACTTGCTTGAATTCTACCCATGTAAGCCTGAGCCTCTGTTGTGCAAATTTCACCATCACCATCCGTGTCAATTATACTTATTCCTGAACCAGTTATGCCAACACCATGGTCTAATAGTGCAGCTTTGAAATTGGCATCTGGTATATTCACAAATGTTGTACAGCTACTAGTCGAACAATTATCACTCCAATTAGCAGTAGCATCTTTTGCCCAACCTGAAATGCCATCATATGTTGGCGGTGTAAACCCGATATCGTGCTGTATACAATTTAAATTTGGGTTATTATTAGCCTCTAAAGTACCTATATTTCCATTATTTCCATTAGCTACATTTAAACTTATTAGCTGGTTATAAGAACAGGTAAAAAGAAGTAAAGATGGACATTGACTAACATCTAAACTTGCTAGTTGATTATTTCCACATTCAATTCTATCAATTATTGTGTTTTGTCCTACAGTTAAAGTGGTTAGCAAATTATCATAGCAATACAATCGTGTTAGTTGCGCATTGTTACTTACATCTAAAGTAGTTATTTGATTTCCGAAACATTCCAAGGCAGTAATATTAGTAAACGCTTCAATACCTGTTAAATCTGCTATATTACTAAAACTTACACCTATAGGACCTGTATATGCCTGAGCTTCTGTTGTGCAAATTTCAGTATCTCCATCAGTATTTATGTTAGGGTCTGCAACTAGAATTGCTTTAAAATTAGCATCTGGTATGTTAACGAATGTTGTACAAGTATTAAGACCTTCACTGGCAAGTTGTTGAATTTCACTAGTGGTTAAGCTACGGTCGTAAATTCTAATATCATCCAAGATAGCTTCAAGCCCTACACCATTACTTATGACTCCTAAATTAAGAAATATGTTACTTGAGAACAGATCTGTTGACACACTACTGTTCACAGTGGTGTTTACGAAAGTACCGTTTATGTAGGTGTCGATTTCTCTTTGATTGGTTTCTAATCTAACGTTGAAATACAAATGTATAAAGTTTGAATTTGATTGTATAGCAGGATCTTGAATGGTGCCAACAGAAGTTTCGCTACCTGCTGTCATTCTGTGTTCAATGATGTCATTGCCTGTTCTTCTTATAATAAAGTTGTTAGTTCCACCAGCAGTTAATCTTAGTATATTTTCAGTAGTTCCAGCTGCTAAATTTTGGTCAAATTTATACCAGAAACTTATCCCAAATTCATTTATTGGATTCGTGTTGTTCGCCGTAATAGACCCTCCAAAAAACTCCGTGTTGTTCACACTTAAAGCACTGTTTGAATTGTTCAACCTATCATTAACAAACGAGCTACCACTACCTGTATTTATTAAATCCCCATTGCTACCAGTGGGTGCTGTATTTACCAGAGAACTGTTGGAAAATAAGTATTCTCTAACAGGATTTGAGGGTATTTGAGCAAACATGGTGTACCCTGTTAAAAAAGCGATTAATAGTAGATTTGTTTTCATAAAGTATATTTTTTGATTTTGGCGCAAAAAAAATGACATATGCCTTTAAGAACACTATTTCTTTTCCCAACAAAATGATTTGTTTTCCGAATAGAATATGCTGATTTATCTTATAGATAGGTGAATTTTATAAAACACAAAGGTTAAAAGCCCTAAAAACAAATAACCCTTAAAGCGTTTTAAACTTAAAAGGGCTATTTGTTTTTAGATGAAATTTCAAAAATGTCTAAAGTGGTGATGCTGGTAACTGCCACCCACTGTGTGCTGGAATAGTTCCTTTATCTTTATTTTTGCTATATAGTTTAGATTTTCCAGTCTGTGTATCCCATACAAGTACGAACCAGAAAAACTTTCCCTCTGAATCTTTAACTACTTGTAAATCCATTTGATATTTCCCATCACTGGTTTGTATTAATTTCGTATCAGTATGCGAAAGTGTGTCTGGAAAGTTAAAAGTTTTGTTATCGCTCTTCGCGTTAAGCGTACTAATTGAAAAGATGAACAAAGCACCACCAAATAACAAAATGGCAAATAGTTTATTCATTGCATAGATTAACGAAGTTTTTTCTTTTAAATTCATAATTTAGGTTTTTAAATATTAATTGATATATACAGTTTTACCTTACTGAAACTGTTCCACCACAAGATGAATTAGCACTATAGGCTAAAGGACCCGCATTACCACCACGTGTTCCTGAATTTCCATTAAATGCATAATAGTAGCTTGTACTACAGCTAAAACTTCCTTTACTTCCTGCACTAAGTCTACTGCCATTCATTGAGCCTTCCGCGTATAAATAAATATCTCTGCCTGTTTCATTTTTTATAGTCACATTGTTTTTAGCCGATGCAGAATTAGCACGTCTGTTGTTTTCTTGTATACGTCGCCACTCTGGTGTGTCCATTAAGTCTTCATTATACTTTTTCATGGCCTTAAGCATGAGTTCTCTGCGTTCTTCAACCAATTCTAGTCGTTTTGTATTATTGGTGTTTTGCGTCCATTTTGATTCTTCAACTTTTTGTTTGGCAATGGCTAACTTAAGATAATCTTGGACCAAATTAACGGCATCCATAGCATCTAGCTTTTGTATGATGTTGTAAGTCGCTTGCATCTCTGGGTTGGACTTTGCCAACTTTTTCATCATGCTCTGTTCCATGCGCTCTTTTAGCGATAGTTTTTTCTTCTTTTTTTTGTCGGATGCTTTAAAGTCCTTACCAAAATCCTCATGGACATAAAGGCGATAAGGCACAAATGTACTAGTGTCATCTTCGTTGAAGCTTGTGCTTAAATCAAAAACGATTCCGTCTAGTACACAAATTCTGTTTGTAGAACCTTTTCTGATTTCTCTTGGCACATAGCCCACTTGTTTTTTGAGCTTATCGTTGCCTTCGTAATAGAGTTTAGCATACGTAATAGGAAACGCCATATTATCTGGTATAAAGTTGTAATCTGTTCCATAAATTTTCATTTCAAAATAGTAATGCTCTGAAAAATTAGGTTCAGGATTAACCGATAATAGTTCGTGCTCACCTTTTAAGTCAATGTAGTTGTAGTTGCCTTTTTTGTTTTTCTTCACATCAAAAGCCAGATACTTTCCTGTTTTTAATGAATTGATGTGTTCAGATTGGCTTTTTGCATCTTGTGAATGTACTTTAGTTAACAGTAGCATTACGCACATCAGAATTATCTTTTTCATATTATTCTATTTTTAATTTTGAATGTATTAGTATTTTTCAATGGTGGTTATAACTTCAGTTTGTATCACTTGTCCGCTTAAGTTTAAATCGAGTTTCAATTCTTTCTTTACAGGAATTCCAGTCTTCCTATCTAACTCAATAGTGCCTTCAACAGTCCCTTTTAAAGCACCTTTAGGGATACCTAAACACTCCAGATATACTTTTTCAGGTGTGATCTCGGTAACCAAATAGGTATATGTTAGTTCTATTTTTCCGTTTTTCACGTCTTGTGTCCATTCATAATCTACTGATATTGGTTGTTCTGGAAGTTGGATAAAATTTGTTTTTTGAGATGCCATTTGCGCATTCAATGGTCCACTCACTTTTTTTCTATTTGAAGACACACCAATTTTGTTGATGTTCTCACTAATTACAGTATTTAGTGAAGGCTTAAATCTTGAATGTAATCCTTTTTCTGAAGGACTCATCTGCGACTCATCCTTTGAAGAATCGTAGTTAACTTGCTGGCCATTATTGTTGGTATTAACAACGACTCTCTCAATTTCTAGCTCTACTAAAAAATAGTTGTTAGAGGTTTCTTTTACTCTTAAAATTTCATGATTAGTAATTCCCCTGGTTAAGGAATTTGTATTTTTTTTGATGATTGTAGTGCGATATATTTCACCTTTTTTTAAATTTACCGAGATCATTACCGATTCTTTAGGCATTAATAGTAAGCTTAATAACAAGATTATATAAATAGGTATTTTCATAGTCTTTCAAGAGATTGAATTGACTACAAATAAAATATTCGGGATACTTTCAATTAAAAAAGTTTTCCGAACAAGATGCTTTTATTTCCGAATGTAATGACCTACAGAAAAACGTTTTCAAATACAGATTTGTAGGATTTGCTTACTGGAATCTGTTGCTGATTATTAAGTGTGATTACATGGTCTTTCTTTGAATATGATGCTATAAAATTAAGATTGATAATCCACGAGCGATGTACTCTAACAAATACCTGTTGTGGTAAGTGCTCTTCAAAATAAATGAGTTTTTTAGCGTAGGTATAGCTTTTTTCTGTTTCTTTTTCAGCATTAAAAACGGTAAGTTCTGAATACACTCTATTGGCCTGAATGCAAATAATATCATTTAATTTTACAACAACGCTATCTGTTTTGTAAGGTATGGCGATATGTTTTAGTTCTGAAGACGATATGTTTCCTTTTAAGACCTCAAAATTTTGATTGCGTTGTGTTTGTTTTAGAACTTTTTGTTCAGCTTCTTTTAATCGTTCAACATCAATAGGTTTTAACAAATAATCTACCGCAGAAACTTCAAAAGCCTTTACCGCATAATGGTTGTAAGCCGTAACAAATATGACATGGAAGTTTGGTGTGTCAAAATAATCAAAGAGCTCGAAACCGTTTTTTTGTGGCATTTCTATGTCCAAGAATACAATATCGGGTTTGGTATCTTTAATAGTATCAACAGCAACAGTAACTTTGTTTGCTTCACCAACAACAGTAATGGTATCACAATATTTGCCTATTAGATATTGCAGATTATCTCTGGCACTTTGCTCATCGTCAACAATTACTGCTTTTAAGTTAGTTGTCATTTGTTACGAAAGGTATTGAAATGGTTACACGTGTTCCTGAGGCTTTTCCATCTACGGATAAATCTTCAAAATCAAATCCGATGGGTTGGTCAAAGTACTGCTGATAGAGCTTTAAGCGTTTTTGTATAGCACTTGTTGAAAATGATTTTTGATAATCTGGCTTTAAGCTGTTTATTTCGTTTGAAGCCGCTCTACCAATACCATTATCTACAACAAGGCACTGTAGTATTCCAGATTTTAATTGAAAGTCAATAGTTAATCGTTTGTCACCTTCTTTATGCAATAAACCATGCTTGATAGCATTTTCTACAAAAGGTTGAATTATCATCGATGGAATTTTTATAGTTTCTAAAGTTTCATCAATATTTATATGGTACAAAAATTCCTTTCCGAAACGCAATTTTTCCAACTCAAGATAATTAACCAATTGGTCTAACTCATCATCAAGATATACCATGGATTTATCACTAGTAGTTAGTGTTTTTCTAATAAGTTGAGATAATTTGGTAAGGTAGTTATAAGCCTCATCCTTTTTGTCCTTTATAATTAATGATTGTACAGAATTCATAGCATTAAAAATAAAATGCGGATTCATCTGAGAACGAAGTGCTTTAAGCTCACTCATTTTTACCGCGAGTTCTTTTTGTTCGGCCTCTAGTCGTAATTTTAATCGGCGTCTATTCATATACCATCCGCCAGTAATTATAATTAAGATAGGAATAAGTAGTGAATACCCTAATATTAGCCGCTGTCTTTGTAGGTCGTTGATCTCTAGTTCATTGATTTTCTCCTTTTGCTCTAGAACTTTAATTTCTTGCTCTTTTTCCTTAGTTTCATATTGCGTTTGTATTTTTGCAATACTTTGATTTAAACGTAATTCACTTTGAGCATTATTGGCTCTTATTGCCTGTTTTATGGCAAAATCAGTACTATCTGGTTGCTGGTTATGAGCATAAAGTACACTTAGAAAAAAGTTCAAACTTTTAATACGACTATAATTTTCTGGATTAGTCGATGCTAGTAGTTGACGTGTTATATCTTTAGCTTGGTCATATTTTTTATTATCTTTTAAAATTACAGCATGATAGAACGAAGCAGTATATTCATAGTTTGAAGGTGTTTTACTCTTTGGAAGATCAATTACGGTTTCAATCAAATCTAGCGCAAGCTTCTTTTGGTTATTCATATTTAAAAAATCTGAAAGAATTACCGAAGACTTATATATACCATAATCATAATTGGCTTTTTTTGCATTGTACAACGCCTTTTTTCCATGATATAATGCAGAATCAATTACTTTTTGAGTACGCTCTTTGCTCAATTTCAAATGCGATTGTGCAATTTTCAGATGGATGTCAGACAAAGCCTTTTCTAAATTGTATTCTTTTGCAATCGCTAGTGCCGTATTTCTATATGATTTGACCTTATCATGTTGCCTAGTCAGATAATATACATCTCCCATATCTAAATTGGCTTTAACTTTATTTAAAGGGTTGTGCACTAACTTTGAGAACTCTAATTCTTTTGTAGCATAATAGAATGCACTATCTCGCTTATTTTCAAGGCTAAAACATTTGTAAAGAAGATTTATATCTCTGAACTGAAATAAGGAATCGTTTAATTTAACATGTTCATTATAAGATTTTCTCGCATATATTTCAGCAGAATCTGAGTCTTTTTCAATTTTAAGATATTCTATAGCCTTTAGATAATGCGATAAGGCTTTAAACCGAGGTGTTTGATTTATTAAAATGATACTATCTATTTTATTAGCAATCGCCATTGCATTTTCGTTTGAAAATAGTAACTCTTCTTCGAATTTGTTTATTAACTCAAGAGCTTCCGAATATTCTTTGTTTTGAGAAAAACTAAACTTTATGAAACAGAGAATTATGGTAATTACTAAATAGTTGGATTTCATTTCTTAACTATGACTTAAAAGCTTGACTACATTTAAATTGAATATTAGAATAGGGTATCTAAGTAAAGGGATTCTATATATAAAATTTAAAGATAAGAACTTGCAAATAGACTACTACAACTATTTTCCGAATAACGTAGAATATTTTCCCAATTATAACGGATTGTATGATACCAGAAATGAATGGCGTCGAATTTGTAAAACCTTGGGAGCAAAGACCATAAAAATCCCTTTAATTAATCTTTCAACAAGAAAAGACGATACTATTAATTTAAACATGTTTTGTATTCGTATTGATGCTTATGTCAAGAAAATTTTAATTAAAGTTTTGATCTTTGAATTTAATAATATGAATAGTAATTTCTTACATATTATATCTCTGCAGTCATAATAAATACTAAAACGCTTTACCTAGTATTTTATATCTTGTGATAATGACAAGAGTTTTAGCATAGTTTTATAATTTCTTGATGTTGCAGATACATTTAGCTTTTTTTCAAAATAATTAAGACTGAATTTTGCTTTGCCATAACCATTGGCACAATAGAGATACAAACAGTCATTTATAATCTCATATTCTTCGTTCTCATAAGTTTTTTCAGAAGCTTCTTTCACAAGGTTAGTTTCTGGTATTTGAGAAAACATTGCAAAATAACTTTCTATTTTTTTCTGTTTAGAAAAAGGACAATCGTTAAATATTTTTTGAAGTTGAGAACATGTTTTGACAATAACAGACACCTCGAAACCAAATTTACCAATAATGGCTTCGTAAATTATTATTTCTAATTCTTTGGTATTTTCTTTTTTAGTTTGAAAAACAATATTACCACTTTGAATATAAGTTTTTACATTCTCAAAACCAGTATCTGCCAATAACTTTCTTAACTCAGCCATTGGTACTTTTCTATGTCCACCAACATTAATTCCTCTTAATAATGCGATGTATGTTTTCATTACATTACTATTGATTGAGACACAATATATGCACCAGTCCAAGCATTCTGAAAATTAAAACCACCAGTTACTGCATCTATATTTAGAATTTCGCCTGCAAAAAACATGTTTGGGACTAACTTACTTTCAAAAGTTTTGAAGTTAACTTCTTTAAGGTCAATTCCACCAGCAGTTACAAATTCTTCTTTAAAGGTGCTTTTACTAGTGACTTGAAAAACTGCTTTAGTTAATTGCGTTGCTAAAGCTTCTAATTGCTTTTTATTCATATCTGCCCAACGTGTATCATCAGAAATGGAAGAAGCTAAAACTAACTTTTTCCATAGACGTTTTGGCAAATCATATTGAGCCGTATTAAATACCAACTTCTTAGCTAAACTTTGTTTAATATCTTTTAAGTCATCAAGACAATCTGAAAATTCACTTCGTATGAAATTGACTTCAATTTCAAAATTATAATTGCGTTTTGCAAGCTCTAAAGCACCAAATGCTGAGAGTTTTAATATGGCTGGCGCGCTCATACCAACATGAGTAACAAGTAATGGACCTTCAGAAACTAAATCCGTACCAATAACTTTAACTTCAACATCTTTAGCTACAACACCAGGAATATCTTTTATGCGCTCATCTTTAATATCAAATGTAAATAGTGACGGTACTGGCTTTATAATTTTATGTCCTAATGTTTCGAGTAAATTCCAGATTTTAGAATTGCTACCTGTCGCAACTACCAATTTATCACAGGTAAACGAATCTTGAGATGTGTTTAGTTTGAAACCATTATTCTCAATAATAGATTTCACAGAATGATTATATAATACTTCTACATTGTGCTTTTTTGCCTCATATAAAAAACAATCAATAATCGTTTGCGAAGAATTAGATATTGGAAACATGCGCCCATCTTCTTCTATTTTTAATTCCACGCCTCTTTTTTCAAACCATTCAATAGTATCACCTGTCATAAACTTATGAAATGGTCCTAATAGTTCTTTTTCTCCTCTTGGATAGTTTTGAACTAATTCTGAAGGTACAAATTCTGCATGCGTCACATTACATCGTCCGCCACCAGAGATTTTTACTTTTTGTAGTCCTTCTGTACCGCGTTCCAAAATAGCAACTGATAAATCTGGATGTCGCTCAGCAATATTCACAGCAGCAAAAAATCCTGCAGCTCCACCACCAATAATTATGATATCTTTGTGCGCAATCAATATTTTATATTTTAACTCTAAAATACAATGATATCCTACAATAGACTAATTATTCTTTTGCTTCTTGTTTGCAGTTGTCAAACACAAACAGGAAAACTTAAGGTTGTTGCAGATTTGCCATTAACATTAAGTGAAGTTTCTGGTATTGCAATGGACAAAAGTAACAATGTCATTTGGATGGTAAATGATAGTGGGAATAAACCTGTATTATATGGTGTTGATAATAATGGAGATATTATAAAAACAAAAAAAATAAAGGCTAAAAATAGAGATTGGGAAGATTTAACCATGGATCTGAATGGTAATCTCTACATAGGTGATTTTGGTAATAACGATAATGACAGTAAAGCACTAAGAATTTTGAAAATTTCTAAGGAGCAATTAAGTTCTAAGAAAAAGACAATTGAACCTGAAGTCATTAAATTTAGTTATCCTGAACAAAAGAAATTTCCACCAAAAAAAAACAAACGCCATTACGATTGTGAAGCTTTTTTTCATTTCAACAATGAATTATTTCTTTTCACAAAGAGCAGAGTAAAAAAACAAAAAGGGAAGACACACCTTTACACATTGCCAACAACAGCTGGAAAACATAAAGCTAAACTTATAGACACCTACACGACATGCAATGATGACGAATGCTGGGTAACCTCAGCAGATATTAACAACACAGGTAGTAAAATGGTGCTACTAACAGGAAATTCAGTCCTCGTTTTTTCAAACTTAAATGCTAATGACTTTTTTAAGTCTAAGATGGAACGTTATAAATTCACCTATGGATCACAAAAGGAAAGTGTTATTTTTAAAAATGACAGCACACTTCTGATTGCTGATGAATATTTAGGCACCTCTGGCGGAAATGTTTATGAGTTTAAAATCAACTAAACACTAGTGCTTGAATACGTCTGCAACACCTTTAATATGTCTTGCTTTTGTAGAACTCCAGACTGACGCCATACTAATTTACCATCTACAAAAAGTAACATGGTCGGTACACTTCTGACCTGATACTTTAGGGCGAGTGCATTGTTTTTATCAATATCTATTTTCACAACCTTTACAGCATCACCAAGGTCTTCTTTTACACTTTTAAGTATAGGCATTAATGCTTGACATGGCCCACACCAAGTTGCAAAAAAGTCTACTAAAACAGTGCGTTCTGAATTTATAATATCATTAAAACTACTTTTCATCTTTGAATTTTATTATCATATTTTAATTAGACGTAAAAGCTTTTCTAATATTACAATGATACAATGAACATATTTATTAAAAACCAAACCCTAATTGGAATGCCAATCGTAGTCCGTCATCACTTGTAAAGGCTGAGATATTTGCGCTTACCATACTATAAGCTGTTATAAATACTCCACCACCAATTGAAGTATTCCAATCGTCCTTGTTAAATTCTGAATCTAACACCAAATCATTATCTACCCAAACACGACCATAGTCGAAACCTCCATAAAAACCAATATTAAAAGGCAAGAAATTAGAAGATCTTCTTCTAAGGTTAAATCTAAGATCAGTACTTTGAGCAAAAGCATTTTTACCTGCAAAACGTTCTCTTCTAAAACCTCTTAGACCTGTTTGATCACCTAATACTGCAGCCTGGTAAAACTCAAACCCATCCCCAAAATTTAAGTGGCTTCTCATTTTTGTTGCTAAAACTATTTGACCTTCTGGCAACAACTTATAATCAAATCCTAACTCTGGGATTAGGTAACCAAAACCATTTGTTCTACTCACATTATTTTTATAACCAGCCAATAAACTAAATTCCATTCCTAAGGTTGGGAACGCTTCATTGTCCTTTACTTCATAATGATATTTTGCGTGTGCGCCGTAAAAATCTTGTTTATCAAAAACTTGATTATCTGGTGTTGTGATGCTCTCTAAAAAACGACCTGCTGTTCTATCTACCTCATTAGACTCATAAGATATCCCAAATTCAAATTGAGATCCAGCTTGTCCTCGCCAAACTAAAGTTGGTGCTGCACTAACAGTTCTAATCTTTACCCTATTATAATTAAGATCAGCATCAAAGTTGTCATCTTCGTCAGCCTCTGGATTTACTGTACTATTACCAAAACCAAAGAAATTTCTAGCAAAATTAGGACTTGTAAAATCTAAATCTATCCTAAGGTTTGTAGTACCTATAACATTAGCAAATTCAGCATTATAGCCTATATCATAACCACTAGTTGCAAAATAATAACCTGCAGAAATAGTGTGCTGAGAAGAAAAAGGATTACGCTCAAAATTGTAATTAGTAAATGTGTTTGTAAAGCCCATTCTAAAACCATCGTCTGGGTTAAAACCTATGGTGGGCATTAACTGATTGGTACTGTTTTTTAATTTCTTATAATTATAAACAATAGTTTCATAGTCATCGGTCAACTTTTGTCTGCCATTATCAGTTAGAATGGTATTTTTCTTAGACTTATAATCGTAGTAAATTACTTTTTTACCATTTTTAATATCATAAGTATCGTTGTTCTGACCACCGACCAATCGCAGTTTAATATAATTATCTCCTTCACCATAGACATTAAAAACATCGTCATCATCTAATGCGTAAATCCAGATTTCTTTAGTTTCGGTTCTTGAATATGTTCTCTCATGAAATACATCTGACTTTTTACCTTTCTTAATTCTATATGCCGTAACTTTTGTCTTACCTTCAGGCATTCTTTCCACATCAAACCAATCATCTTTATTAGTGCCTTTTATAACTGCGAACTTATTAATCACCTCATAATATCTATCTGAAATATCTTGAAGATTAGCACGTCTTTGCTTTAATATAGCTTTAATCTCCTGTAAATCTTGATCTCTTATTTCTTTTGGTACATTTAAGAACGCATTTTCAATGACCTCATCCGTTACATAATCTTGAATATATTTTACCTGTGCATCCCAAACTTCTTTAGTAGATTCTTGAATAATTTCCATATCTAAAGGATAAGGCTCAACATTAATGGCTTCAACATTATTAAGTGTCGCATCGTATTTTTTTAACAAGCCAGCAGTTGGCATTAAAGCTACAGCTGTCGACAAAAGGAAACCATCACTCATTTTAGAAAATGCTTGATCTCTATCTCTTGGCATAGGTCTGTACACTTTCTTACCATCTTCTTTAAACTGAATCCATCTCCATTGGTCTTGATGCCTATCCCAATCACCTATTAACATATCAAATAATCTCGCCTTAATATAAGCTGCTTCATCAACCACCAAATCCTCATCTTTATGAATCTTCTTCATCATATCATCAGTACTCAATAGCTTATCTTGAAAACCAAAACTGGCTTTATCAGAATGTCCTTCAGATGTATGTTCTTCTATCATATACAGCTCATCACCAAAGTCAGCGTTATATGAACCTAATGCATTTTGTTTTGGCACATAATATAAAACAGGATTAGTATGATAAACACCAATAGCATCAGCTAAATCACCCACTACAAAAGGCGCATAAGGATGTGCACCTGTAAAAACATCAGACACTAATTCTGTAACAAAATCATCATCTAATTTTTTGCCAATAAATTGGTCTTTAAACATTATGGCTTGTAAATACTGTGAGGCCTGTTTTCTGAGCGCACGCATTACATATTGTCTGCCAGACTTATCTTCTAATCGTAGTGATTTAGATTGATTTCCGCCACCTTTTCTAACAGGTATTAATCCACCAAAAAGTGTATCTAAATTTACGGTCGGCGCTAGAACTTCAGTTGCAAACTGTTCTCTATATCTCTCACCCCAAAGGAATTTATAGAATCCTGATTTATAAGCTTCTTCTTTTGTATGAATTGATGCTAACTTTTCAGATGGAAAGTCATCTGGAAAATCAACATTCTCTTCTTTTTTAGATTCAAATATTTCAGTTTGAAAAACAACTTCATCAGAACCAGCCTCATAAAAACGGACAAAAGAAGAACCATCATTAAAGACATCTAAGCGTGCATAACCATTTTTGGCATAAGAAAACTTGCCATTACCAACTAATCTTGTTGCCGTTTCTTTAGAACCTGAACCGCTAACTATTTGTGCTAAACCAGCTTCTTCAATATATTGAAGATTATGGTCATGACCTGACACAAAAATGACCTTATCATTTTGCTGCGCCATACTGACCACTCGTTTTTGCAATTCACTATACATTTTATGCTGTAAATCTGCGTGAGAAACACCTCCAGTCTTTCTAATCAGATTTTTAAGTGTTCCTAAAATTGGTAACGGTTTTAAATGACTTTTAAAATCGTATTGTCCACCATGTGAACCATTAGTAAACATTGGGTTGTGTACTGCAATTATTGTTGTTTTACCTCTTGCTTTCTTTATTTCGCTTGCCAGTTCATTTAAAAAATCTACTCTAGTTTTGATGTCGCAGTCATCATTTATGGTTGGGTGTTTATCCCAATTTGTTACATACCATTGGGAATCTACAATGATTAAAACTATTTCATTAGAGATTTTGACCTTATCAATCGGACAGCCATTTTCCGGTAAAAAAGTATTTTTTCCTAATTGCTTTTCAACAAACTTTTCCTGGCTCTTAAGGCCTTCTATACCGCTATACCAGTCATGATTACCAGGAATAAAAACCGTATTCCCTTTAAATTCTTGAGCTACGTCTGTTTGAACTTTTAATCTATGTTCAGCTAAGTTTCTAGAAGCATCCTTTTTATCAACCAAACCAACTGGATAAATATTATCACCTAAAAATATTGCTGTACTATTTTTAGATGCTTCCTTTAACTGCTTCCCAAAATCTCGAATAGCCGGATCAAGTTTATTTAAATCAGAATTTCCAGCATCACCGAGTAGATAAAAACTATGAGAAATCACCTTATCTTTAGGAAATGGTTTTTCTGAACCATCTGCTATTTGCTTCTTAAGTGTCGCACAAGAACTAAGAAAAAGTAGCAATGCAACTGTAATTAATTTTGGTGTATTTTCCATAGGTTCGATTTTCTACAACTTATCTTAAAAACAAAAGTAATAATTACTTTTCCCATAAGCTATCAGTAAAATAGTGCTTACAGTCCAAAAAATTATGATTTAATTTAAAATTAGATTGTATCGCCATATCATTTATATCCTTGATAGCAAATTTTCTTGATAATTCAGTCCAAATTAATTCATTATATTCAAAATCAACCTTAATTTTCAGAGCTTCAATATTTACTATTTGCTTTCTTAAACTTATAATATAACTTTTTACATCTCCTGTTAATGGGTTGTAGTGGCAATAAAAGTCAAAATCATCAATCTTAAAATCAGCCCCTAATTCTTTGTTCATCCTTAAAAGTAAATTAAGGTTAAAACGTTTTGTAATGCCATATTTATCAAAATAGGCGTTATGAATGGTTATTGGGTTCTTTTTTAAGTCAAAACCAATTAACAGTTTATCACCTGATTTCATATTTTTATTAAGAAGATTGAGCAACTCATTGCTTTTTTGATCTGGGTAATTACCAATATTACTACCTAAAAACAAAAGTAAACTTGGGTATTTACTTTTTCTATTATCCTTCAATATCTCAAAATAATCACCAACTTTAGGTTTTATTTTTAAGGAAGGAAGCCTGTTTTTAAGATTTTTGTTTAAAACATCTATTGCTTCTTGAGATATGTCTATTGGAACATAATAAAAATCAATTTCTTTAGTTACTAAATATTCTAAAAGTTTAAAAGTCTTAAAACCATCTCCAGCACCTAACTCAACAATATTAAAGGGTCCTGAAAACTTTAAAGCGTCAATAATTTTACCTGACTGTAATGATAATATTTCAAATTCTGCATCTGTTAAATAATAATCTGGCATATTCATTATCTCCTGAAATATGCGACTTCCATTGTCATCATAAAAGTATTTAGATGATAAGAATTTATTTTCGGCTGTTAAGCCTTTAATCACATCTTGTGCAAACGTGTCTAACATTATTTTTTAACTAATCTAATTCCTGAAAATTGCCATCTCATATCGGGCGTAAAAAAGTTGCGATAAGTTGGTCTTGAATGCCCATTTGGTGTTGCTATAGAACTACCGCGCATTACCATAGTATTTACCATGAATTTCCCATTATACTCACCAATAGCACCCTCAGCCTTAGTATATTTTGGATAGGGTAAATACGCACTATTTGTCCATTCCCAAAGTTGACCATAATTCAATTTACTCGAAGCTACCTCCCACTCAAACTCTGTTGGCAAACGCATCCCTTTCCATTCTGCAAACGCAGAGGCTTCATAGAAACTTACGTGACTCACAGGTAAATTTAATTGAACCTCTTTATACCCACCTATAGTATAGTAATACCAAGTTCCATCAACCTTATGCCAATATAATGGACAATTGATGTTATTTTTTTTGATGAAATCCCATCCATCTGCATGCCACAAATTAAAATCATTGTAGCCATTATCCTCTATAAAATCTAGAAACGCCTTATTGGTCACTAAACTATTTGAAATTTCGAAATCATGGATATAAACGTTATGATTTCCTAACTCATTATCCCAACAGAAGTCTTCACCTTCGTACCCAATTCTATAGAGCCCTTCATTATAATGAGTGAAAATCTCATTATCTAATTCTGGATTTAGAGTTACCTGAAAATTAATGGTTGGAAATGAAAGCTGATGCCCGAGAATATATTTTATATCGTAGATCAATAACTCCTGATGCTGCTGCTCGTGTTGAAGGCCTATTTCAATAATATCATAAACTTGCTTTTGAACTTCATTCTCGAGAAACTCGGCCATATTTTGGTTAACATGAATTCTGTAGTCTAATATATCTTGAAAAGTGGGTCTAGTCATAAGACCTCGATTAGCCCTAAGTACGCGTTCACCTACATTATTGTAATAACTGTTAAAGTAGTAAGCAAAATCATTATTAAACGCCTTATATCCTGGTTTATTCTTCGTTAAAACAAACTGTTCAAAAAACCAAGTGGTATGTGCTAAATGCCATTTAGGTGGCGATACGAAATCTACTGGTTGAACAGATACGTCCTCGGGTTGCAAAGATTTACAAATCTCTACTGATCGACGTCTAATTTTTAGAAACCTATCGAATGTGATGGGGTTAACTACAACAATTTGCACTATTAATCTTGTATTACTTGTGTTTCGAAAATAACTTCGCTCTCCAAGGTTCTATGTACCGGACAGCGTGACGATATCTCCTTTAATCGTTCTTTCTGACTAGCATCTAAGTTACCAACAAATTTTAGTTTTTTACTAATATGATCTAAGTATTTTGGTTTTTCAACGTCTACATTTAAATCATCACTATGTTTACGTGAATGTGATATATAAACAAAGACTTCTCTTAAATCCCATTTCTTGCGTTCAGCATACATTTTTAATGTCATTACCGTACAAGCCGCCAATGAAGCATTAAGGTACTCGTAAGGTGATGGCCCAAAATCACTGCCACCAATACTTTCAGGTTCGTCTGCAATTAATGTGTGATTTTTAGTCTGAATCGATGTAGTAAAATTATCATTAACGATATTTAAATGTCCCACCAGCTGTTCGCCGCCCGTACTCAACATTTTATTTTCAATCTTAGGAAAATAACGTTTTGCCCATGTGCCTATTATCTCACCTACGTATTGACTATCTTTTTCTTGGGTCAACAAATGGTCGGCATTATCAAGAGTTACAAAACTTTTAGGGTGGAAAGCTGTTTTATATAATTGTTCTGCATTTTCAATACCGACAATCTTATCGAATGGTGAATGCATTATAAGTAATGGTTTGCGCAATCCTTTAACAACTGATGGTAAATCCGTTTTATCAAACTCAGTCACAAAATCTCTATTTATTTTGAATGGTCGTCCTCCAATGTTTACTTCGGCTTCTCCTTTTTCTTCTATCTCATCAATACCATGAGAAAATAAATGTTTTACATGTGTTACGGTTGCCGGTGATCCAACCGTTGCCACTGCTTTAACCGCATCTAATTTTGAGGCAGCGACGAGAACAGCGGCGCCTCCTAAGGAATGCCCTACTAATAAACTTGGTGCACCAAAGTGTTCTGTCATATACGTATGTACATCTAACAGATCATCTATATTCGCGGAAAAATGACTGTCTACAAATTCGCCTTCGCTACGTCCCAATCCTGTAAAATCGAAACGAACTACAGCAAAGCCGTCTTGAGTGAGAGACCTGCTAACATTCCTTACAGCGCTTAAACTACTGCTACACGTAAAACAGTGAGCAAAAATGGCATAGTAATTAGGTTTTTGATTTGCTGGCAATTCTAGCTGAGCATTAAGGGTAAAGCCTTTTCGATTGGTTATTTTAAGCTTTTGAGATTTCATCTGATAGCTAATTTATGGTCTAATTTTCAACCTTAACACCGCGCCAAAACGCTACATAGTTTTTTATGCCTTTTGCCAGTTCTGAAACTTCAGGATAGTACCATGCGGCATCAGTATTCGATTTCCCATTAACCTCAACAGTGTAATAGAAAGCGGTTCCTTTCCAAGGACATACGGTATGTGTTTCACTGGGTTTAAAAAATTCTTTTTTAATATTCTCATGAGGAAAATAATGATTTCCTTCTATTACTACGGTCTCATCACTTTCGGCAATTACCGTATCATTCCAAATTGCTTTCATTTATTTTTGTTTAAATTCTAAGAACTACAAGATAACATAGAACATCCTACTTTATGTCTTGCCCAATCTGGTCGCTTAGCAAACCACTTTGAGTTTTCTGGTTGTTCATTGTACGGTTTTTTCAATAACTCGAACAATTCTGACACCAAACTATAATCTTCCTTATCTGCTGCATCTATGGCTAGTTGTGCCATATAATTTCTTAAAACATACTTAGGATTAACCAAGTCCATTCTAGTCTTTCTTTGGTTATCTTTTAAAAGCTCTTTTTCTAATCTTTGGTCGTAAGACTGAAACCAAACTTTCCATTGATCTAAAACAGTATCTTTAATATCATTTGGAACGTAAAATGACTCTTTGACAACCTCAACTCCATGTTCTGAATTTCCTCTTTTAAAGTCTGATAATAGTCTAAAAAAAATAGTCATATCAGTTTCAGACAGTAATAAACATTCTTCTAGGTCTGATATCAAGTATTTATCTTCATTTAATTTTAAATCTAAACCTAACTTAGAACGCATCATATCCAAAGACTTATTCTCAAAATCTTCTTGATATTGATTTAAAATGTCTTCAAAAGGTTTGGTTTCTTCAACCAATGGATATAACGCATTAGCTAATTGCAATAAATTCCACAACCCAATATTGGGTTGATTACCATAACGATATCTTTTGTTTTGAGCATCAGTTGTATTTGGTGTCCAGCCATAATCAAAACCTTCTAACCAGCCATATGGCCCATAATCTATAGTTAGTCCAATAATGGACATATTATCTGTATTCATAACACCATGCACAAAACCTACGCGCTGCCAGTGAATAATCATCTCTAATGTTTTATTAGCGACTTCCTTAAAAAAGATGATATAAGTTTCTTTTGATGGTTTACCTAATTCTGGGTAAAAGTACTTTATCGTGTAATCAACAAGATGTTTTAGATTAACATAATCTTGCCTTGATGCAAACAATTCAAAATTACCAAAACGAATAAATGTTGGCGACACTCTACAAACAATTGCACCTTTCTCATAAGCAGGGTTTCCGTTATACATAACATCTCTTAATACGTCATCACCAGACAGCATTAAACTTAAAGCTCTAGTTGTTGGCACACCTAAATGATGCATAGCTTCACTACATAAATATTCTCTTATTGAAGACCTTAATACGGCCAAGCCATCTCCTCGTCTAGAATATGGTGTTTCACCCGCTCCTTTTAACTGAAGTGCCCAACGGTTGTTTTTATGTTCAACTTCGAACAGATTAATAGCCCTACCATCACCTAACTGTCCTGCCCAATTACCAAATTGATGCCCAGCATAAGCCATTGCGTATGGTTCAGTGCTTTCATAAATTTTAGAACCTGAAAAAACATCTAAAAAAGATTGTGATTTACTATCAGAAAGTTGCAATCCTATCTGAGAAATCATTTCTTCAGAAACATGAACTATTGAAGGATTTGAAGGCTTCTTAGGACTTACAACAGAATGCGTGGCATTAAAAACCTTACGCCGAGAATTCTCTGTATTAGAATCTTTCGGCAGTTCTTTATTAAATGTATTACTGATATTTAGATGCATACAACCTAATTATCTCATAAAGATAACTAATAATGTATTCAACGTATCAAATAGAAAGTTGTTTGTGAAATTGGTGTATTGAAAAAAACTATAACTTAAGTTGTATGACTATTAGTTATATTTTCTTTTTTGGAACCAGATACCTGAAAGCGTTAAGTTAAGATTAATAGTGCTAAAATTATCTTGAACCAAGAAACTTTCAGTAGTTCCTCTTTTACCAACATTATATGAAATGTTAAGGTATGAACCCAATCTTCTACCTACTGGTAATCCCATTCCTAAGGATAAACTATAGCTATCAATCTTTTTGTCGTCGACTTCTAAAAATCCACTATTGTAGTTTAAACCTGCTCTGAAGTTTATACGCTCCCAATATTTTAAACTTACAGGGTTTTTGATGTACTCGGCGCCGAGTGCAAAAACATTTTGATCTACATAATTACTTACACCTTCTGATTGGTCAGTATCAGACCAAAAACTTGATGTGTAATCCGCTGAGAACAATACATTCTCATATTTAGTACTAAAACCAAAACCAACTCGTAGTGGTAAAGAAAAATTATCTAAAGACTGATCTGTTGTTTCTTCTAAAAGTGAAAACGATCCATCATTCGCAATTCTCTCTACTACTCTATCTCTGGTTGCAGTTAAATCCGCAGGTAAATCTAAAGTGAACCCGAAATTATATTTTTTCGCCAATTTATATTGTAATCCAAAACCAATTTGGAAACCTTCATAGTAATTGTCTTCAATAATACTTAGCACACTATTTTGCACTACGATCGTTTCACTCTCTTCTATATTACCAAACAAATACGAAAGCTTTACACCAACATTTAAATTATCAAATATTTTACGCCCATAATCTAGTCTTACATCATTAACACCTCCAGAACCTAAAATATTTGTATTGAACTGACCTGTACTGCCTTCAATATTACTTTGAACACCTATTAATTCATATCCTACACTTGTCGCTGGTTTTAACGATAACCCTACTCCATATTTACCATTTCCATTAAACCCTATAGCAATATTTGAAAAATTAGAATTTGCTCTAGTCTCATCACCATCATTACTCGATATATTCTGAAACTCTGTAAAAACACCAAAATCAAAAACAAATCGTTGTCTTTGTATTGATGCAAACGATGCAGGATTATATAGGTTTAGTTGATCAAAACCATCTAATGCTATTCCAGTCCTTCCCATTGCACTGTTTCTACCAACATTACTGTTGGTTTCAACGCCCAAGCCGAATAATGAATACGGAGAACTTGTATTATTAGTTTGAGCATAAGTACCTATCGTAAATACTAAGGCAAAACATAATATTGAAAGGTATTTAGTAGATCTATTAATCTTCATAAATAGCATAAGTAATTGTAAGTTCTGCTTCAAAATCTTCATTAAAAGCATCATTGAATAGTACACTATTTACCCTAGACTCATTTTCAAAAGGCAATAGAATTAGTGCAGTTTCTGTTATTGGCTGTTCATTGAGTTTTGTTTCCACAAACTCCAAAACAGGAATATTGTAAATGATTTCTCCAAATTCAGGATTTTCTTCAATTAAACGTGCAAAAACAAAATCTATATTATTAAATACTTGTATTGTAACATCATTGTTTTGATCGACAAGATATAAACCAAGTATTTGATCAATCGGTTTTATGTCTGAATAAGAATCTCTATTTGGCTTAATTCTTAAGTTAGCATTAAGCACTGTTCCTGTACCATTAATTTCAAACAAATTTCTTATTGAGGGAAATTCGATTCGAGTAGCATAACCAACACCAGACTGCATATAACTATTATTATTACTGTCAGTGGACAATAGATTTACTTCCTGATCATCTATTACTTCTAATGGAAGACCAGTGACATCACTAGTGATGTTGTTATAATATGCGAAAAGATCTATATCCATTGTGAGTTCAAAAACTTCTTCATTTTCCTCGAACTCTCCACCTTCATCCTCAGGAGTATTGTAATAAAACTTTATAAATGTCTCGTTTGGTGAAAACCCAACTACAGAGCCGTTATCAGTATCATCCGGTTGTATGGTTAATCCTTTAAGCTCTTGAAAAAGAGACTCATTATCCTGTATTTGGCCATTTTGTATTTTACTAAACAAATCAGCCCCGAAGTCATCCGGAAGTTCAATATATAACGAATCTCTCCCTATTCTTGGCTCAAATTGTTGAGATACAATAGGAGTAGCCTCGTACGGAATTTGAGTATTATTATAGATATCATTATCACCATCTTGAGCATCAATCTTATCGGTTAACCTGTGAAGGTTTAGATTTAGCACTTGAGTGGTATCATTATAGAAGTAACCATCGTAATTCATTACTAATGCTACACGATCTAAAACCGCACCTTCTTCAATAAAATAATTACCACCTGATAATCTAAAATATGAGGCAGCTCTAACTTCTCCAAAGTCTGGATCTGTATACTTTCCGAACAATAACCTAGAACTATTTGAAGTAGGAACTCTATCAAACTTCATGGTAGAAAGTTTAACATCAAAAGTATCAATCTCTAAAACTCTAATATTAGTATCTGTAAAATCTTGACCTACAACCAAAGATGTTGTCTCATCTTCTGTACAAGACACAAAAAAAGATACTACTGTGAGGAAAAGAATAAAAAACCTTGATTTACTATATATCATTAATAAACAGTTTAAGACAAATGAAACGAATACATCATGCCAAATGAATAAAATTATACGAGACTCTTATTTATATCTACACACTAACTATAACGCTCTACTAATCTTAATATTCTTATTAGCCTATGTTATGAATGCATTCATCTACAAAAAAACAGGATTAGTATAATATGTTTAAGAGTGTCTTAGCTATAAACTAAGTTCGTATTTGCATATTTATTCGGTTGAAACTTTTATTTTTGTTTTAATTTTTAATATTTGCCAAAATTAGGTCATTTTTGCAGAGTGTGAAAATTTATAGCTTTTTTATTTAGAGCATCATAATAAAGTGATATTGAATAAGGATTTTCGCATCAACCTAAAATAAAAAGAGAATTACATAGTTTTAAAAATAAAAAGACAAATGAAAACTAGAAAGACAAGTATTGTAGTGTTAATGAGCTTACTATTAATTACATTTTATAGTTGCGGTGATGACGATAATGGTGGTAGCGGAAGCAATCTCACGGGTAACTGGGTTGAGCGTTCTGTGTTTAACGAAGAACCTAGAAGTAGCGCTACGGCATTTACAATAGGAAATAGAGGCTACATGGGAACTGGATATGATGGAGATGATTACTTAGGTGATTTTTGGACTTATGACATCGCATCTAACTCGTGGCAACAATTAGCAGATTTCCCAGGAGTTGAAAGAAGCTCTGCAGTTTCATTTGTAATCGGTAACCAAGGATATATTGGCACTGGTTATGATGGCGAATCAAATCAAGAATTATCTGATTTTTTTAGATATGATGTTGCATCAAACACATGGAGTCAAATCGCAGATTTTGGTGGTACAGCTAGATATGGTGCGGTCGGATTTAATAGTGATTCAAGAGGTTATGTAGGTACAGGCTTTGATGGTAATGGTGATAAAAAAGATTTCTACAGGTATGATCCAAATACAGATACTTGGGAAGAAGTATTTGGTTTTGGTGGAGGCAAAAGAAGAGATGGTGCCACTTTTACAATCGGTTCTGACGTATACTTAGTTACAGGTGTTAGTAATGGTATTTACGAAGAGGATTTCTGGGTTTTTGACACAACCACAGAGACTTGGTCTCAATTAGAAGATATTAATGAAGATACTAATGCATTTATAATTAGAGCTAATGCAGTTGCATTTACGCTGAATGGATTAGGTTATGTTGCTACAGGAGAGACTGGCGCGACAGTTGGCACTGTGTGGGAATACAATCCAGCAACTCAAAATTGGACTGAACGCACTCAATTTGAAAGATTAGCAAGAAGAGATGCCATAGCCATTAGTAACGGTGAAAAAGCTTTTGTTGCATTGGGAAGAAACGGAACATTATATTTTGATGATAACATGGAATTTTTCCCAACTGAAGAACAAAATGATGATGATAACTAGGATCATCTAGTAAATATGAAAATTAAAAAAAAACAGGTGTACTATTAATAATATTGCACCTGTTTTTTATTTTAAAAGTTGGCATAATACAAGTGAAAAATTTACTTAAATACGTCGTTGTATTTTTTATTATCGTGATTTCTGTGTTCACGATTACACATTTTATTTCGCAACAAGACGAGAGTGTTAAACAAAGTAATAATAACATTACATTGCATATTTCTAAGCAGGAAAATTATTGGATTTATGAAATAAAAAGAAATGATAAGTTATTCATTCGTCAAGAATATATTCCTGCGGTTAGCGGTCAACAAAGATTTAAAACAAAAAAAGAAGTAGAAATCATTGGTGAAATTGTATTAGAGAAATTATCAAATAGAATGAATCCTACAATTACAGTTGATGATTTAAAAACTAATGGTATTACCTTTAAGGAACTTTAGATATTAAATCTTGGAGAAGACCTATAACATAAAAGAACCTGTAATTCATCTATCGGTTTGGCTATGTTTTTGCATAATCCCTGTCATCACTGCTTTTATTGAACTAAATAGAATTCCTAGTGACCTTATAATCGTAATTTTATTATTACCACTCTTATTTTACACAAATTACTTCATTCTAGTCCCTAATTTTCTTCTAAAGAAAAGAGTCATTTTATATGTTGTAAGCTCCATACTTTTTTTGGGGTTATTTAACTACATCATGATAAAAGTTTTTCCTAGTGCTGCATTCAACAGAATGCATGAAGAATTAGTAAAAACAGACCAAGACATACCATTTATCAAGGAAATGAAATATATAGTTCCTCTAATACTGTCTGTTTCGATCTTTCTTTTAGGTGGCATTTTTGCTTTAGTAATAGATTTTTATAAACGTGAAGGCGAATCTAAGGAGCTTGAGAGCACAAAAAAGGAAATGGAAATTCAGTTTTTAAGAGCTCAAATGAATCCTCACTTCTTATTTAACTCCTTAAACAGTATTTATTCATTGGTAAGAAAAAAGTCTGACGATGCACCTGAAGCCGTGATCACCTTATCAGAATTAATGCGTTATATGCTTTATGAAGTAGGCAAAGAAAAGGTACCATTAGAAAAAGAAATGAACTACATAAAAAATTATATTGTTCTACAGCGTTTAAGATTAAAGAATACCGAAGATGTTACACTCAACATTCACGGCCAAACTCAAAACCTTCTCATCTATCCATTAATATTGATTACTTTTATTGAAAATGCTTTTAAATTTGGAACAGACTATAAAGGAAATACTCACATTGAAATTCAAATAACAATTACTAACAATACGTTAAACTTTAAAATAAAAAATATAATTGGCGTTTATAAGAAGGATATGTCTAACTCTGGTGTTGGTCTTAAAAACGTAATTGATCAATTAAATTATCTTTATCCTAATAAACATGCTTTAGAGCAAACAGAAAGCAAGGACTATTATCTAACACACTTAACACTAAATTTGTAATGAATTGCATAATTATAGATGATGAACCATTAGCAATAGATGTCATAGAATCTTATTGTAATGCTATTGGATCCCTTAATGTTAGTGCAACCTTTACGAACGCTATAGAAGCACTTCAGTTTCTATCTAAAAACACGGTAGATCTTGTGTTTACAGATATAGAAATGCCTAATATCTCAGGTATTGATTTTATAAAATCCTTAGAAGGACAAGTACCTTACTTCATTTTTACTACTGCGTATTCTCAATATGCCTTAGAAGGCTTTGACATGAACGCTACAGACTACTTAGTAAAGCCAATACCTTTCCCAAGATTCATTACAGCAATCAACAGAGTTAGAGAATTAAAATCTTTGAATGATTTAGCCCAAAGCAGTAATGTAGCATCTGCTGGTTCTATTCAAAAAACACTCACAGATGACTTTATTTTCATCAAATCAGAATATGAAAATCTTAAAGTCAACCTCAAAGACATTAAATATATTCAAGGGTTAAAAGATTACTTAAAACTGCATATTGAAGACTCTAGTCCCATTTTAACACTGATGAATTTCAAACAAATACAAGAAAAACTACCCGAAGAAATGTTTCTTCGTATTCATCGTTCTTACATCATTAATGTTGAAAAAATAGAATCTATCCAAAAAAATAAGGTGGTTTTATGTAACGAACGTATACCCATTGGAGAGAGTTTTAAGTCAATTGTATATTCAAGGTTTGGAATTTAGATTTATTACGACTAAGACCAAAACTGCCTTTTAATGAGACAGTAATTATTATTAAATTAGCACTAAACTATACTTATGGAAGATATAATAACAGATGTTGAAAAATTTGTAATCTCTCATCTAAATAATCATCTAGACAAAAAGTTTGTTTATCATAATCTCGCACATACACAAGGTGTAGTAGGCAAGGTTAAAGAAATAATTGAATCTTGTCCCGTAGGTAAAGAAGAGGCACTTCAACTAGAAATTGCAGCTTGGTTTCATGACACTGGTTATACTAAAACCATTGATGGACATGAAAAAGAAAGCACCATAATTGCTGCAGACTATTTAAAATCTAAAGGTATATCTCATGACAACATTACTACAATAAGTAATATCATTTTAGCAACAGAAATGCATCATATACCAACTAATGAATTAGAAAAGATTATTAGAGATGCAGATTGTGCTCATGTGGCAAGTAAGAATTATGATGACTATGCAGCATTGTTACGCAAAGAATGGGAGCTCACAAAAGATTTAGACGTATCTAATGCCGAATGGATTGGTCAAAATGTACATTTTTTAACCGAACATAAGTTTTATACGGATACTGCTCTAAAAAAATGGGAATCACGTAAAGGGAAAAACTTAGCTAAATTAATTCAAGCACATCAAAAAACTCAAGACGACTCTAAGAAAATAAAGCAAAAAAGAGCAGAATTACAGTTCAAAAAACAAAAACAAGACTTACCAGATAGAGGTATTGAGACCATGTTTAGAGTGGCCTTACGTAACCATATTACCTTAAGTGACATTGCTGATACAAAGGCCAATATTTTATTATCTGTTAATGCTATTATTATCTCATTAGTACTTTCTAATTTAGTATCTAAACTAGATAATCCATCTAACGATTATTTAATTTGGCCAACAGTAATCTTTGCGGGCTTTACTGTCATTTCAATTATCCTTTCAGTTTTAGCAACACGACCAAATGTAACCAGCGGAAAGTTCTCAAAAGAGGATGTTGCTAATAAAAAGGTAAATCTTCTATTCTTTGGAAACTTTCATAAAATGAAACTAGATGACTTTGAATGGGCTATGCAAGAGATGATGCAAGACAAAGAGTATCTATATGGTTCCTTAACAAAAGACCTCTATTTTTTAGGTTTAGTACTCAACCGAAAATATAGCCTTTTAAGACTTACATATACCGTATTTGCTATAGGAATTATAATAAGTGTTATTGCTTTTGCTATTGCATTTCACTTTTACGGTGCTCAAGAAGCAGTAGATATGATTCAATAAGTTTACTAAGACTTTATCTCTTTCATTAAATCATCATAGGTGTAAAATGCCTTATCATCTTTATCCTTATGATATAACACACTTACACGAATCGCTTTTAAACCAGTAACAGCTTGCAAATCTTGAAGTTCAACAATTTCAATATCATTATCCAAATACTTTTTGTCTTGTAGGAATCTAACGTATCTCAAATACTCTTGTTCGTCTTCTTTTTGAGAATACACAATACTTATTTTTCCTTTTTGGGTAACGCGTTCGTTTGTGCCCTTTATAAATGCTTTGTCTACACGTTTCTTAACGATTTCATATCTGGCATTATATGTTCCATCAACATCAAACTGTTTCTCATCCATTCTAAAGCTAATAGACAATGGTTGATTAAAGACTAAAATCATTGAAGCTACATCTAAATGCACAGGAAACTGTGATTGCATTTGGTAGTAAGCATTTTCCATTTCTACCATAACTTGAAGTTGCCACAACCTAAGATTATATAAGTAAATAGGATTAAAGCTTTCTTCTTTTGTAATAGATTCACCAATGTACATATTATGCTCAACACCATCAGTTTTAAAACGCTCAAAATAATGTGGATACATAGCTTGTGCTTCAACCTGCTTTTGATCTAGAAGTGAAGCCATTTCCCTATTTATATTGGCGATAGTTTCATCATAATCCTTTCTATGATGGTAAATCACATTTAGATCATCATTGATAGTATTGTAATATTCTTCTACCTTTGAAGCTATGGGTCTTAACGTCTTAAGATGGCTTAAAACTGAATCTATATCTTCTTTGAAAAATGCTGAAATTTGATGTTCACTATCTACCTGAAATGCATTTTCTAATCCATTAAGATAGTTATTAACTTGATAAATATATTGATCATAGATAGGCAGCTTCTCTAAATTTGAAGCTTCTTCTAAGATACTTTTTACTGCATTTAATTGCAAAGTTAAATCTTGCCTTGTTGCTGAATTTCTTGCCTCAGAAGAACCCTTAATATCAATCTGACCATAAAGTGGATATACATTGTCAAAAGCTATTTTCTTAAATTGTGGTTCGTTTCCGTTCCATTCATCTTTAATGTATTCTCTTGCTTCTTTCTCAAACCTCCAATGTACACTTGGATGTATTGATGTACATTCCTTTTGAATAATTGCCTCAATTAGCGTTTCTTCTTCATTTTTTGATCGCTCAACAGCAGACACAATAAACGGCATAACATCTATCAGCTTATTTGCATTGATACTGTTCAAAACCTCAGGCTCTCTAGATACAATCTCAAGAATACCCATAATTTGGTTTTCATTAGCTATTGGCGCAAAAATGGCACTTTTAAACCCTTGGTCGTACAATGATTTAATATGAGGTGCTTTCCCGTTTGACTTCTCATACATGCTATCAACATTGGATATTGAAAAGAAGTTTTTATCATTTAATAATTTCCCGTGAGACCATCTACATAAGGCATCCTTACATGCTACTTTCTCGTTGTTATTTAGTAAAAAACTATTTATTCCAACACCATAGACCTTTTCAAAAGACTTTTCTTCTTCATTATAAATCGAAAAGCCAACTTCAATATTTTTTAATCCAAATAACGAACGGAAAACCTCATAAAATCCATGAATAAAATTCTCATCATTTCTTTTATCTTCTCCGATTAAAGATGATTTAATATTTGATATCGACTGGTCGTCAGTAACATCAAAAATATTCGAAATTACAAACCCTTTGAAATCATAGGTATTCGGTGGAAATTTTTCTCGCCACAAATCGATATTATCAAAATTATCTAATAACTCGTCATAATCCTCTTTAGTGATTTTTGGTGCATTCTCCCTAGGGATAATTTCCATAAAATCTACATTGTAAAGTATCTTGTAATATCTTATTATACCTTCAGCGTCAGGTATTTCATATAAAAATGGACGCTTAAAGTTTATATTATAACCACAGCACGCTTTTAGAATGATTGTACAAGCCATGATATAAATTTGCTCTTCTGGCATATTCATAACCTCTAGCTTAAAATCTTCACCTGCCGTTTTTAATATAGATTTAAAACGTTCTGATGAATTAAAAACATAGTCATAAAATGGTACAACGGCAACTTTTATCTCATTGTTAGTTAACAACGGATTAAAGGTATCTCTTAATATTACTGAGATATTTTCTTGTTGCTCTTGAAAAACAGTAAGATCACTAAAACCTTCTCGCAGCATCGGATTTTCTCGCGCTATTTTAAGAACCTGTTCTGCATTTGCTTTAACCGCGCTATTGTCTGAGTCTAACAATTCTTCATACTGTTCTAGAAGCTTGTTAAAACTCACCTTTATTACAAAAGGAGACTCAATTTGGTTGTTTATGTCCATGTCGTAAAACGTCTTAACTTAATGTAAAGTTACGAATAATCTAAATAGTCGTAGTATGTAAGACTATCTTACAAGAGTTTTGTTACAACTTTTAAAGCCCTAAAGCACCATAAGTCCAATTAGCTCCATCACTAATAAAAATTAAGGTCTTTGTAGGATCATTGCCATCTCCAGCTGTATCTGCAGTCATGTTAACAGGTGCGCCAGTTGCTACACGACTGTCACCAGAAAACATGCTTCCACCATTACTGTAAATTTGTGCCGTTTCTGTATCTGACACATTTCTTAAAATGTAGATTCTTCCTGGTAATTGCGTTGCATCGGGTAAAATAAATTCTCCATTACCCGATGTTGGAGTTAAATTAATATAAACACCATCATCAATTGGGGTTGCTGTACCACTTGGTCCACCATTAAGACTAACAACTTTAAGTGACAAATTTCCATTAATATCTAATGTACTTTTTGGCTCAGTGGTGTTAACACCAACTTGTGCATTTACTGTTAAAAAAAACAGTAGACATGCGAAGGTTAAAATATGCTTCATGACTGAAGTTTATTTATTAGTTATTTATTTAGTTTTTATAAGGCTAATTGCAAAGCCTCCACCTTCAGCAAGTTTTATAGTAAGATTTGAGTTTTTATTTATTTGTAATTCTTCAATTTTAATATCTAAAGGATTATTATCCCAATGGGCTTTTTCACCATCTTTATAAATTACAGCATCGTAGGTTTGCCCTTCTTCTAAAAAGTCAAAATTTAATGTTATAGTTCGTGCGTTTTCATCAGTAATACTTCCGACAAACCAGTTATCCGTTTCGCGTTCTTGTCTTGCAATGGTCACGTAATCACCTACTTCGCCATTTAAAACTATAGATTCTTTCCAATCTACACCAACATCTCGGATAAACTGCAAAGGTTTTGGATTAGCTTCATAGTGTTCTACTAAATCGGCTGCCATTTGTACAGGACTATAAATTACCACATATAATGCTAATTGCTGAGCAAGTGTTGTATTTACCTGATTGTCTTTACGATACTCATCAAATTTAATGTTGAAAATTCCTGGTGTAAAGTCAATTGGTCCTGCTAGCATTCTTGTAAATGCAACAATAGGCAAATGTTCAGGTGGATTTCCACCATCTCCAGACCAAGCATTAAATTCTTGTCCTCGTAACCCTTCTCTCGAAATGATATTTGGATATGTACGGCGTAAACCTGTAGCTTTTATAGGTTCGTGAGCATTAACAGCAACTTCATAACTTGCAGCTTTTATGGCCGCATTGTTGTACTGATTCACCATATATTGTCCGTGATGATATTCACCTTTTGGAATAATTTTACCTACGTAACCAGATTTTACAGCGTGCATTCCATATTTCTGCATTAAAGCATAGGCTGTATCTTGTTGTTTCTCGTAGGTTTGAGTTGCTGCAGACGTTTCATGATGCATAATAATTTCAACACCTTTTTCTTTAGCGTAACTTGTAACCTCATCTAAATCATAATCTGGATAGGTCGTGACAAAATCGAAAACACCTTCTCTATCTTCAAAACCAATCCAACGTTCCCAGCCAGTATTCCAACCTTCAACCAAAACACCTTTAATATTGTTTTTAGCAGAAAAATCAATGAATCGTTTTACATTTTCGGTAGTTGCTCCGTGTTTTCCGTGAGCTTTACCTGTATCTGTCCATTTTCCATCAACCATTTCCATTCCGTAATCCCAAGTTGATTTTCCTAAATGCATTTCCCACCAAACACCTGTATATTTCATTGGTGTAAACCAAGACACATCTCCTAACTTGTTTGGTTCATTTAGATTCACAATAAGGTTAGATGCAATTAAATCTGGTGCATTATCTGTAATTTGAATGGTTCGCCATGGTGTATTGAAAGGCAAACTTTGTTTTACTTTGTAATCTCTATTTTCTGAACCTACCAAATTACTTTTCAAATTAAAGTTTTCAGTGTCAACCTTCAAAGTCATTCCTGAATAATCGAGTAATGAAGCTTCGTGAAAACTCAAATGCAGACCGTCTTTCCCAACCATTGTTACTGGTGTATTTACAGCATTTTCTGGAATATAACTTTGTGCTAAATTAGTCTTTGGAATGTATGATTTTGCATCAATTTCTGAAAGCTTAGTTGTACTGTATAAATGTTCGTAGATATCCCAGTCACCTGGAATCCAAAAGGTTTTGTAATCTTCTGTGAGGTTAAATTCGGTGTGCTCTTCTTTTATTAGAACATCACCTTCAAACTTGTTTTGCTCTGGAAATTCATATCTAAAACCAATTCCATCATCATATACTTTGAATACGATATTTAGTTTTCGATTTAATTCTGAAGTTTCTTCAAGCTCAATCTTTAATTCATTGTAATTATTGACAACATCTAACTGTTCTCCCCAAGGCATTTGCCAGGTTTCGTTAAAACTTTGAGTAGTTGTGTTCTTTACTTTAAAATTCTTTTCTAAGCTTGGAATGTCTTTAAATTCAAAACCTAAATAAGACGTATCAACCACAACCTTATTTTTGAACTTAACTAGATAAAACGGTTTTCCTTCTTGATTTACATTAAAATCAACTTCAACGTTAGTATTAGGTGAACTTGAAGTTAAAACTAACTGACTTTCATTCTGACAAGAAAAAAAACTGATACTCAGTAAAACGATACTTACCCAAATTCTCATAATTATTGCTTTTCAAGTAATACAATTTCAAACTCAGAATTCACAACGGCATTTCCATTTTTTACAATGATTTCTGTAACTGAATATGCATCATTTAAAACATCCCCATCCTCAAAAACTTTTGACACATCAATCACTTTTTCTCCTTTAGCTAAATCTAATCCAATAACCACAAAATCTTTGTAATCTGCTTTTGCATAACTTCTATAAAACACATATGGCTCTGCTGTTATCATTTGATGCGTACCAGCACCAACTGCTGGATGATTTGCTCTAAATTGTCCAAGTTTTTGCCAATGCGTTAACACATCTTTCTTAGCATCCATTTCATCCCAATTCATAAATGAACGTAAGGTTGCATCACCTTCAGTTCCTTCAATTACTAATGAGCGAGCTGACTCATCTCCATAATACACTTGTGATGTTCCTGGCGACAACAATAACTTTGTACCAGTTTCAAAAGGTTTTTCTCTGCTGGCATCAAACGGACTACCATCATCATGAGAACTCATGTAATTCAACACACCAAAACCTTTTAATTCACTTTGAAGCATATTGTTATATCTCACAAACATATCTTCAGTCTTCATTTGCTTCGCATTCCATTTGAATTCAAAGTTGATTTGACTTGTAAACATATTATCGAAATAGTTGACTTTCTTGTCTCCAAAATCAAAAGCTTTACCGGCTGAAATTCCGTAGTTATAGACCTCACCTACTAGGTAAAACTCATTATCATCTAACACTTTTTCTGGATTATCATTCTTGTACTGAGAAAATGCATAATCACATTCAGTTTTAAACTCTTCCCACACAAAAGGTTCTGTGTGTTTTACTGTATCACAGCGATAACCATCAATTCCGAATTCAGTGATATAATCGGTCAACCACTTCATAATATAAAAACGTGGTGCACGAGGATGACCAGTTCTTTCAAAAAAAGCATCTAGTTCTTTTACTTCTTGTTCATATCGACCTTCGGCTTTCCATTTTTCAACCAATTGTGGAGGTAACTCAACGTTATCATTACTCTCGGTTCTAATATCTGGAAGATTAGCAACTAGTGTACAACTCACAGTATTCTCATAGTTATCATAAGTACATTGCTTGTCTGTGCGAACCCATTCGTTTGGCCAAACTGGGTCTTTTTCAGTTACTGGACCTGTATGATTTATTACTGCATCTAACAACACACGAATACCTTTATTGTGAGCTGCTTCAACTAACGCGTGTAAATCTGCTTTCGTTCCATAATTTGGGTCAATGTTTGTCCAGTCTTTTGCCCAATAACCGTGAAAACCATAGGTGACTCCTGTTCCTTCGTCCGTTCCTCCGTGAATTTGTTCAACAATTGGTGTCATCCAAATGGCATTAATCCCTAAATCTGTAAAATAACCTTCTTTGATTTTTTGGGTAATTCCTTTTAAATCTCCACCTTCAAAACCTCTAAGCTTTCCGGTTTCTTTTGTTCTATCAAAATTAACATCGTTGCTTTCATCTCCATTGTTGAAACGATCAGTCAATAAAAAATATAGATTTGCACCTTCCCAAACAAACGGTGTTTCAACCTGTTTTATATCTTCAACTTTTTCTTTGCTAGAATTATTTTTACAATTTACGAGCATGAGGCTTGCCAGTATTAAAAGGGTTATTTTTTTCATATTTATATCTTATTGGACACGAATGCCACCAATTTTCATTAATTCTTTTATGAGATTCCAGCTTGCGCGTCAGCTAAAGGTTCAGCGAACGCGGACGCAGGAATGACAACTATTTTTCAATTTTTAAAACAAATGATTCTAACGGCTTAACGTCTATTCTAACTTTTGCCCTACCATTTTCTACTTTTAATATGGATCTATATTCATTGTACAACTGATCGATAACTTTATATTCATTATCCTGAAGTTCCAATTTAGAAACTAAGTCTTCTGGTAATTGCAACTCAAAACCATAAGTATTATCTGCATTAAAGTTTGAAACCACAATCAATTGCTCCTCTTCACTCCAACGAACAAAAGACAGCACTTTATCATTATACCACTCTGTATTACCGTGATTATACAATTGAATGTCTTGATAGTCTCCCATTAAGGCAGAGCTATTAATTGTAAAATTCAATAGTCGTTTATAAAAATCTCTTAATTCTAATTCTTCTTTGGTTGATTGTCCTCCATCAAAGTTTTTGTTATTTACCCAACGCACAAGACTTGGCACAGAGCCATAATCGAAAATTGAAGTACGTGTTGGGTCACCAAATCCTAAATCTTCATTTCCAGGCTCACCAAATTCTTGTCCAAAATAGACCATAGTTGGCGCTGTTGTAGAAGTTGCAGACACAACCATTGCTGGTTTTCCTTTTAAAGCATTACCTGCAAAATCTGAACTAGCAATTCGCTGCTCATCGTGATTTTCTAAGAAATGAAGCATATGATGCTCAATATCTCTTAACTCATCTAAAATTGGTGGAATATTATCGGTACTTCCATGTCCTTGTATGACGTGTTTTAGGGTATCATACAGTTGCACTTTATCATACAGATAATCCATTTTTCCTTTTTTGATATAGTCTCTATACAAATGTGGTTGATACACTTCAGCAAGTAAGAATGCATCTGGATTAGCCATTTTAATATTAGAATTCATATAACTCCAAAACTCAACAGGAACCATTTCTGCCATATCAAATCTAAATCCGTCAACACCTTTTTCAGTCCAGTACAATGCAATGTCTTTAAACTTTACCCAAGAACTCGGAATTGCTTTATCTTGCCAAAACTCGTAGTGCTTTTTATAATCTTCGTTTTCAAATCCTTGTGGCAACTCACTAAAGTCTTTTCTTCCGTCAGGACTTACACCGTAATTTACTTTTACAGTTTCGTACCAATCTCCAATACTTGGTTGTGAAGCTCTTGAACCGTTACCTGTCCATTTTGCAGGCACTTCTTCAAACTTACTATCTGCCATTGGATGGTCTTCACCACCTAATGGTTGGTATCCATTTTCCCAAACTGGCACTTTAAATGCTTCACCAGGATTATAATAGAAATTATTATTGATATCGTACTGAACCGTTTTATCATCTTCAGCACCAAAATCTGTAGTACCTTCTGGATTTGTTAAACTCTTGTAGTTACGTGCAACATGATTAGGTACAATATCTATTAGCACTTTTAAACCAACCTTATGAGTACGCTCAATTAAAGCTTCAAACTCTTGTAAACGGTTATCAACATTTTCCGCCAAATCTGGATTTACATTGTAATAATCCTTTACGGCATAAGGCGAACCTGCACGACCTTTTACAATATCTGGATCATCATTACCAATTCCGAATTTTGTATAATCTGTAATAACATCGTGATGCGGGACTCCTGTATACCAAATATGCGTTACACCTAAATCTTTAATTTCTGCTAATGCTTTATCTGTAAAGTCATTAAATTTCCCAACTCCATTTTCTTCAAGTGTTCCCCAAGGTTTATTCGTTGTATTTGTGTTTCCAAATAATCTTGTAAAAACTTGATACACAACTTCTTTCTTCTTCATTTCAATTTTTGGTTTTGTAGGTTCTTTAATTGTTTCTTTTGAATCATTCTTACATCCAAAAAAACTAAAAATGACAAAGGATGCTATAATTGATTTATAGTATTTCATTTTTGGATTATTTTTTAAATTTTATTTTAATTTCTTTCTCTTCTGAAGTATCCCAAACTATCTTCAGCATTAAAGTTTTGTACTTTTCGTTATACTTACCTTCAATTTTCTCTTTGCCAAACTTGATGCGTTTTGGTGCCTTTAGAATATTATGAAGTGTCAGCTCTATCGTTTTTGTTTCTGCTCTATAGTTTTTAGCTGTTTCTGCTTCAAACTCAATTTCCATGCACCGTTTTCCTTTTTCAACTTCAAATTCTAAAATTTGATATTGTTCTTTTTCAATAGGATTCAATGTTTCACCATCATCAAAATAGAATTCGCGTTCAGACTCCATTACAGTTTCATGATTATAATACTGTAATTGCATGTAATTAGGATCGTAATCTTTAGTGGATTGCATTGAAGACTGCGCCAACGGCATAAATGCTCCAGCTCTAATATATGTTGGAATGTAAGCTTCGTACAATTCAACAGTCTTTGTTTGACCGCCTTTAATAGCTTCGTTGTTTTCAATATTAAACCAATACGACCCTTTTGGAAAATACACGTCTTGTGTTTTCTTACCAGCTTCTAAAACAGGTGAGACTAAAATGTCATTTCCCCATAAATACGCTTCAGAATAACCAAATAACTCTGGGTTGTCAGATTCTTCAAAAAACAATGGACGCATCAATGGTGTACCTTCCATATGGTTTTGTGCCATTAAATTGTAATTGTATGGCAGCATTCTGTAGCGCATTTCAATAGCATATTTTGCTAAGCGTTTTGCTTTATCACTTCTAAATACTGGTTCGCTAGCTACATCTTCTTGCGCGTGTGGTCTGTAAATAGGTTGAAACACACCATACTGTAACCAACGTACATAAAGCTCGTCATCTAGATTAGCACCAGCAAATCCACCTAAATCTGAATGCATATACGCAACACCTTGCATTCCCATTTGAAGTGATATTTTTGGTTGTGCTTGTAATCCTCCCCAACTTCTACTCACATCACCTGTCCAAGGAATCATTCCATAGCGTTGAGAACCAGAGTAACCAGCTCGCATTAAAATAAAAGGACGCTTGTTAGGCTGTGCTTCAATACTAGCTTCATAAACGAGTTTTGCCCAATCGTGACCATAAGTATTATGAACTTCATCTGCAGAACCTGTTGCGTGTTGTACCCAACCTGGATGTACTTCTGGCTCTCCTAAATCTCCCCAAAATCCTGTAACACCAATATTAGATAACCCTTTGTAAATATTTTTAAACCACGAATTTCCTTTATCAGAATAGATATCTACAATACCTGTATTCCCAAAATAGAAATCATAAGTCGCAGGCTTACCAATAGAATCTTTAGCTAAAACATCTTCGGCAACTGCTTCATTCCAACGGTTAGATGTTGTTAGTATAAAAGGTTCTGTAATTAAAATGGTTTCAACATCATTACTACGTAAATCCTTAATCATTTGCTTAGGGTTTGGGAACGAATCTTTTAAAAACTCTAGGTTTCCCATTGTACCTTGAATCTCTTTTCCAAACCAATACAAATCCAAAATAATGGCGTCTACAGCAATACTATCTTCTTTAAATTTTTGAATGGTTTCAACAGTTTCTTTTTGTGTGTGATACCCAAATCGGCTAGAAAAATTACCTAAAGCCCAACGTGGTAACATTGGTTGTTTTCCTGTTAAGTCTGTATAATTTTCAACCAAATCATACCAAGTTTCACCAACAATAATTTGATAGGTTTTACGACCAGAAATGGTTTCGTAAGTTAAGGTGTTATCTTTTTTACTATCAAAGTCTAAATACCCAATTGGTGCATTATCAAAATGAATCATATACTTATTTGATGACACCACAATTGGCATTGTGTAATTCATTAGTTTAGAATCTGTTTGATAACCATAATGTGCTCTGTTGAATAATGGCAATCTGTGTCCTCGTCTATTCATATCTAGCGCTCTTGCACCTGCACCAAAAAGGACTTCGTCTTCAGTAAGATTGAATTCTATTTTTTCAGTTTCATCTGCTACGATATTACCCTTTACCAAATCCATTAGTACATGCGCAGATTTAAAATAACCTCTCTTTTCTGAAGTTATCTCGTCTCCATCATAAGTATAGCTTATTTTAAAAGGACTAGTTGTAATGGTTACCGAAATGCCTTCACTACCATAAGTAATATCATTGCCTACATAACTGTATGTTGTTTCAACCTTTTTCGGCTTCATAATTACAGCGTGAGATTCTGAACTCAAACTTTCTCCTTTAGGAATAAATGTAGTTTCTAATATTTCAGAATCATAAAATTGAAACTGATAAACTCCATCATTCGTAGTTACTGTAAACATCCCATTTTCTTCTCTATGAGATTCATAAATACGGTTTGGATTTTGCGCCGAAACAAAAATGCTGAGCAATAATGCTGTTATTATAAATGGTATTTTTTTCATCTTTTAATTTATGTTCATTCATTTTTGTCTTGACACAAAAACGAACCAAAAAAGTCAAATTAAAATGAGGAATTTTTCAATATCTTTTCGCATATTGAAAACCATAAAATAAAATCTAAATTCAGTCCAAGGTTTCCTAAATTATTCACGATTTGATTTTATCATTCTTCATTTAAATAGTATCGATGCTTCGCATCGATTATTATACTACTACTCTTATCTCTTATTACCCAATAAAAAAATCAATGGGACATCTAAACGTTCATTCCATGAGTTTTCTGAATGGTCTGTACCTTCAAAAAATAGATTTCTAGAATCCATTAAACCATAACCTTTTTCTTGTAAAATCTCATCTACACTTGGTGCAAATTGTGGATAATGAGCATCTAAAGTGAGATTACCATAATCAAAATATACTTTGTGACTTCCTGCTTTTGGGAAATGGTCTTTCATATAATCGAAAATTGCCTTAGGATGCGGATTATTATCTACTGGACTTGCACCAACCCAATGTGTAGAAAGACAACCTGCACCAGCGAAAACATCTGGATATTCCGAGATGGCATACATAGACATTAATCCGCCCATACTTGAACCCATCACAAACGTATTGGCCTTATCTGTATGCACAGCATAGTGCCTATCTATCATTGGTTTTACCTCTTTAACAAGGTGTTTTAAATAGTTATCACCATTTAATTTTATATTCTTCTGTCCTGCAATATCTGTCAACGAATCTTGAACCTCTTTCTCTAAATAATCAAAAGATTTTTGTGGAAATAAATCTTGCCAACGCTCTTGTTGAATGTTATGAATAGCGACTACGATAAAATCTTTAGTTTCATCAGCATCCATTAGCTCGGTTGCCCATTCATCTACTTTCCATTCTTGTTTATTCCATGTGGTAGTACTATCAAATAGCATTTGACCATCGTGCATGTATAATACAGCATACTTTTTGTCTTCTGAATAGTCTTTTGGCAACCAAACATCTACAGGTCTTGGTGTAATATAATCTGAAGGAAAACTATCAATTCGCATTAATTTACCTGCAAAAAGTTTAGCTTCCTTGAGGTGTTTAATATTATATGCCATATCACTTTTCACTTCTTCTTTAGCTACTGGATTTTGTTTTTCTTCATTTTTACATGAATAGATTACAACGCAGCATGTTATGAGAACTATTATTTTTTTCATTATTACATCTTTGTGGTGAATATATAAGTGCCTTTACTATCTAACTTTAAAACATCTGACCAAACAAATGTTTCACCTGAAATGATATTCTTTAACGTCTTGCCTTTTAAATTTAGTTCTTCAAAACGGTCTAATTGTAAATCAAAAGATGCTTCGTTCTTATTCAAAATATGAACTACAGTTTCTTCATCATTATATCTTGCTAATAAATATGTATTGTCTTTAGGTGCATAATGTAAAGTCTTACCATTATGAATGGCTTTACTTCCCTTTCTATAGTTCATTAACTTAGTGACAAAGGACTGCATGTCTTTCTTTTTATCGTCTAGGTTTTCACCAGTAAATGCATTTGTTGTATCTCCTTGCCAACCACCAGGAAAATCAGTACGTATTAAACCATGGTCACCAGGTTTGGCAAAGTCGTCCATTAAAATCTCGGTTCCATAATACATTTGGAACGATCTTGGCAACACCGCATAATAACTCAATGCCATTTTAGTATTGGTAATGTCCCCATCCATTTGAGTGAAAATGCGACTCATGTCATGATTATCTGGAAACACTAATACATCTTCTGGTCGAGTGTAAATAAAATCATTAGCTAACGCTACATATAATTCTTTAAGACCTGTTCCCCAAGTTTCTTCATTTTTAAGACCTGCAACAACACGTTCTTGCATAGCGAAATCCATAGTAGAACGTAAATTAGAATCGTAACCATCAGGGTTTTCATGACCATCTTGCCAATAGGCTATTAGCAAGGGATTTGTTGACCATTCTTCTCCTACAATATTGAAATTTGGATATTCAGCCATAATTGTACCAGCCCAATCACTCATAAAATCTTTATCTGGATACGGATATGTATCTTGACGAATGCCGCCAAGTCCTAAAGTTTCAATCCACCAAATACTATTTTGAATAATGTATGTAGCCATAAATGGGTTGCGCTGATTAAGGTCAGGCATTCCAGCAACAAACCAACCATCTGTCATTTCTTTTTTATCAATAGTAGAAGCATAAGCATCTTGGTTAGATGTACGTCTATGAGATGACCTTTTTACAATGTCACTATTCCAAGTATCTATATTAGCTTCATAATGTTCTTGGTAATTTACCCAATCGCTAAATGGTAAATCTTTCATCCACCAATGCTCTAAACCACAGTGATTCGCCACTTGGTCCATAACTAATTTCATATCTCTAGCTCTAAGCTCATCTGCTAGTTTTCTGTATTCTTGTAAGGTTCCAAAACGAGGATCAACTTGATAGTAATCAGTTTGAGCATAACCATGATAAGAACCTTGTGGCATATCGTTAGTTAACATTGGACAAGGCCAAACTGTTGTAAATCCTAAATCTTTGATGTAATCTAAATTATTTGTAATTCCTTCAATATCTCCACCATGTCTTGCATAACCATCTGTTCTGTTAATACCTTGTTCATTCAAACCTTCAACAGAATCATTTTCTGGATTTGCATTCGCAAAACGGTCTGGCGTGATTAAATAAATAGCGTCTGAACTATTAAAACCTACAAACTCTTCATCTGATTTCTCTCTAGATTTTAACTCATAAGTATGCGTTAGTTCTTCGCCTTTATCATTTTTAAAGGTGATATCAAACTTTCCTTCAGTAGCTGCATCTAAAACTGTAATATCTAAAAACAAATAGTTTTCACTTTTCTCTGCTTTATGCACTTTATCTAGTGACACTCCTTTGTAAGTTATTGAAGGTGTATAGTTACCTATACTTGGATGATGCACTAGTAATTGAACTTGTGGACCTCTCATACCAATCCACCAATTTGGTGGCTCAACTCTATTAAGAGATGTATTTGTCACTTCTGAATGCTCTGCCTTTTGCTCTGGTTCTGTAGTTTTCTCTGTTTTACAAGAAAACAAACAGCAAATCGCAAAAAGGAATACGAATTGGTGGGTTAGTTTTTTCATATGTAAGGATTTAAAAAAGCCTGCTGCAATTTTGCAGCAGGCCTTTAATAATTTTATTTATACAGTAACCAAGCTGTTAGGCTTTATGGTTACTGGAAGCGAATTCACTAATATATCAAGTTCTTTATCACCTTCTAATTCAAAATCAGTCTTATCCTTACCAATATTAACTTTTAATATTTGGTGTCTGAAATTAACTTTAAAAGAATAACCTTCCCATTGCCCTGGAATTTTAGGTTCAAAAGATAATTTTCCATTAACAACACGCATGCCCCCAAAACCTTCAACGATACTCATCCAGGTACCAGCCATCGACGTAATATGTAATCCTTCATGAACTTCGTGGTTGTAATCATCTAAGTCTAAACGCGATGTTCTTAAATAGAAAGTATAGGCTTGCTCCATTCTATCTAATTTAGCAGCTTGAATACTATGCACACATGGTGATAACGAACTTTCGTGAACTGTAAATGGCTCATAGAAGTCAAAATGACGTTCTAACTCTTTGGTCGTAAAATGGTCTTCGAAGAAATAAAAACCTTGAAGTGTGTCTGCTTGCTTAATGTATGGTGAACGCAAAATTCTATCCCAAGACCAATGTTGATTAATTGGTCGTTGCGTTTGGTCTAAATCTGCAACCGTAATTAATTCTTTATCTAAGAAACCGTCTTGCTGTAAGTATACATTATGCTTTTCTGAATATGGGAAGAACATGTTGTCTGCAACCTTTTTCCATTCAGCAACTTCAGACTTAGAAAGTCTTACTTTATTCATTATACGTGTATAATCCGTAGCGAATTCAGCTTCAATTTTATCTATATTTTCAACCGCATAATCTATACACCACTTTGCAATATAGTTGGTATACCAGTTGTTGTTGATGTTATTTTCGTACTCGTTTGGTCCTGTAACACCAAGAATTACATACTTATCTTTATCTGTTGAGAACGTTGCTCTTTGATGCCAGAAACGTGCAATACCGATAAGTACTTCAAGTCCCATTTCTGGAATATAGCTGTAATCGCCTGTATAACGATGGTAGTTAAAAATGGCAAAAGCAATAGCTCCATTTCTATGGATTTCTTCAAAAGTAATTTCCCACTCATTATGGCATTCTTCACCATTCATGGTTACCATTGGATACAAAGCTGCACCTTTAGTAAATCCTAATTTTTCAGCATTTTCAATAGCTTTATCTAAATGCTTGTATCTATAAGTCAATAAGTTTCTGGCAACACTTTGGTCTTTTGTAGCCATATAAAATGGAATACAATAGGCTTCTGTATCCCAATAGGTACTACCACCATACTTTTCGCCAGTGAATCCTTTAGGTCCAATATTCAATTTAGCATCAGTACCAAGATAGGTTTGATTTAAATGGAAAATATTAAAACGAATACCTTGCTGGGCCTTTATATCACCATCTATCGTGATATCTGCCATTTCCCAAATCTTAGCCCAAGCTTGTTTTTGAGCATCCAATAAGGCTGAAAAACCAGTGCTAACAGCGTTATCTAATGCAGATTTTGCTGCTGCAACTAAACCGTTTTTGTCATGATTTCTATCTACAGTATAACCACCATATTTGTTGATGGTAAAAGTTTCTTCTTTATTGATTGATATTTTATAGATAAAACTGATTTTATTATCAGTTTTAACTGTTTGTGGCTGTAGACCAACATTTTGACCATCTACAAGACATTCTGACTGCATAAACGTACAGGTATGAAAATCTGTTTTCATCGTTTGTGCTTCAATAAATGCTTGATTATTTTCAACAGTTAGATTTGAGATATTCCAAAATTGGTCATCCCAATTACTATCTTCGTTTGTAATACCAGCGTCTATATAAGGTGTTATGACAAGTTGTGCATTTTCGTTTAAAGGTTTAATTGAATACTCAATAGCTCCTACTTCATCAATATCTAAACTCAGAAAACGCTTAGTTGCAATTAATACTTCATTACCATTTTGAAGTGTTGCTTTAAAACTTCTAGATAACCAACCTTCTTTCATGTTGAGTTCTCTCTTGAAGTTTTCAACTTTCGCACAAGATAGTAGGTCTAATTGCTCACCATTAATATTAACATCAATACCTATCCAACTTGGTGCATTTAATACCTTCGCAAAATATTCAGGGTATCCATTTTTCCACCAACCAACTCTGGTTTTGTCAGGATAGTATACACCCGCAATATAGCTTCCTTGAAATGTTTTACCGGAATAGTGCTCTTCAAAATTAGCACGTTGACCCATTGCTCCATTTCCTATGCTAAAAATACTTTCAGACGCTTCTACGTGATCTGCATTGAAGCCTTCTTCAATAATAGACCATTCATTGGGTTTGATATAATCTAAGTTCATTTATACTTTGATTTAGTTGTAGGTTTTATTTGTCAATTAATGATTGTAAAAATTCATTTGAGATTTCTGTGAAGTCCTTAAACACATGATTAGCGTGTCCTAGAACATTTTTACTACCTATACCGATTGAAATCATATTTGCAACATTTGCGGCTTCAATACCTGCAACTGAATCTTCAAATACAATACAATCTTCTGGATTGATATTTAAAAGTTTTGCGCCAATTAAGAATACTTCTGGGTCTGGTTTTGCTTTAGTAACATCATTACCATCTACTATTTCTTCAAACTTTGATAGTAAATCGACTTTCTCAAGAATTGGTCTTGCATTTTTACTTGCAGAACCTAATGCGATAGCTTGATTGCCTTCAATTAAAAAATCAAGCACACGAGATACGTCTGGTAAAATCTCCGAAGCATCCATTTTATTGATGTACTGAAGATAATCTTCATTCTTATCGTGCATCAATTGTTGAAATTCAGTATCTGAAATTGTTTTATTTCCCCATGCTAAAATTTTCTCTAAAGACTTTATACGACTAACACCTTTGAGTTGTTCGTTTTGCTCGTGTGTAAAATCTATACCAATACTATTTGCAAGATTTTTCCATGCTAAGAAATGGTATTTAGCTGTATCAACTATTACACCATCTAAATCGAATATGAATCCTTTTTTATTCATCTGCAATTACAGTTTCACCTTGGTATGAGATTGCTGCTTTATTTGTTATAAGTAAATTTGACAATCCTGCTAAAACAAGACTAATTCCAGCAACCGTCATTGCATTGATAGCCTTATCGCCCAATAAACTAGAAATTGCATTAATACCGCCAAGTGCAGCTATTACTTGCGGTATAACTATGAACATATTAAATATACCCATAAACATTCCCATTTTTTTAGGATCAACAGAACTAGATAGCATAGCATAAGGCATTGAAAGAATACTTCCCCAAGCAATACCAATTAAAATAAAGCAATATTTTAGTTGCTCTGGACTTACTATATTCATTAATAAAAAGCCTGTTCCACCAATAAACAATGACATCATGTGAACATACTTACGGTTTATATTTCTCTTTGAAGTATAAAACACCAACAACAAAGCAAATGCCATTGAAGACAAACCATAAACGCCCATTGCTGAACCAACTAGATTGGAAGATTTTTGAAATGAAGTATTAGCAACATCAAACGCCTCTTTATCAGCCGGTATAGACATATTATAATTAGCTTCAATTGGTGCGGGAGTATCAAAGACATGTTCTGTTAAGGCCGGATTAGCTAAACTCCACATTGTAAAGAAAGCAAACCAACTAAAAAACTGGATTACGCCTAACTTCTTCATTGTCTTAGGCATATTTCCAATGTTGTTTACAATATCAGAAACAAAACTACTTTTCTGCTTTTTCTCTCTTTCAAATTCCTCCATATCTTCCGGAGGATATTCAGAAGTTGTAAACACAGTGTATAGAATACTAATTAAAAAGACAAAAGCGCCTATTGCAAAAGCTACTTTAACAGAATCTGGAACTACACCAACATCTGCAGAATCGCTTACACCAAATTGAGAAACCATCCAAGGTAAATTACTTGCAACCCAAGTACCTATACCAATAATTAATGTTTGCATCACAAAACCATAAGTCCTTTGAGATTCTACTAACTTATCTGCAACTAAAGCCCTAAAAGGCTCCATTGAAATATTTATAGACGCATCTAGCACCCATAAAAATCCAGCAGCAACCCATAAAGCAGGCGAATAAGGAACAAAAAACAACGCTATGGAGCTCAGAATTGCTCCGACTAAAAAATACGGTCTTCTCCTTCCCCATTTGGGACTCCATGTTCGATCACTCATGTAACCAATTATGGGCTGCACTAACAATCCTGTTAGGGGTGCTGCAATCCACAATATTGGTATGTCATGCTCATTAGCCCCAAGGGTCTGAAATATTCGTGACATAAAGCCACCCTGTAAAGCAAAACCAAATTGAATTCCTAAGAAACCGAAACTCATGTTCCAAATTTCCCAAAAACCGAGAATACGCTTTTTCATGAAATAGTATGATTTAATTAATACTATTCTGATAAGCATTACTTATCAAAACTTATTGTGAGAAGTGAAAATATAAGTCTTGATTTATCTTTACAAAGATAGACAATATTTTAAAATGGCAATGTTAAATGTCTAATTGGTTGATTCGCGTTCGACTAAATCTGTAGCAATTATTACAGTTTGAAACTCTTCTTCTTCGACATCATATTCGCGCTCTAACTTATCGATTAATAAGTCTGCAGCACGTTCACCCATATGCTGTGCATGTTGACTTACAGTGGTTAAACTAGGTGTTGCATGCTTCGACAACACACCATCTGTAAAACCAATAACCTGCACATCATTAGGAATGTCTAAACCGAGTTTTCTCGCTACCTTCATAGCAGATAATGCGTAAAGCTCATTTACTGCAAATACGCCATCAATTTCCTTATTTGATTTAAACAATTGCTCAATTTCAGCTTCTAAAGCATCTAGGTGTTCCTCAGAATCTAACTGATCATCTATTTTTAACATTAAACTAGATTGCGGCATTATTTTATGATCTTCAAGTGCTTCAATATAACCTTGAGTTCTTAGTTTACCAACACTCACATAGTCTTTAGTAGTGATTAAAGCTATGGATTTACAATTATTTTGAATGAGTTTTTCAACAGCTTTTTTTGCACCATTAAAATCGTCAACAATTACCTTGTCACACTTAATATCTGACACAACTCTATCAAACATAACTATCGGCATACCTTGACTCATCGTTTCATTAAAATGGTGATAATCTTGCATCTGCTGAGTTTCTTTTGAAATAGATAGTATAAAACCATCTATACTTCCATTCGCAAGCATTTCCATATTTATCACTTCCTTTGAAAAGGACTCATTTGACAAACCAATAATCACATTATAACCGCGCTTATTTGCCACCAATTCAACTCCTCTAATTACCTTAGAGAAAAAGTGATGTACAATTTCAGGAATAATAATACCTATGGTATTGGTCTTTCTATTTTTTAGGCTTAATGCAATGTTATTTGGCCTGTAGTTATACAGTTTTGCAAAAGCCTGTACTTTTTGCTTTGTATCTTCACTAATCTCAACACTATTTCTCAGTGCTTTTGATACTGTAGAAATTGATACATCTAATTCTTTCGCAATCTGTTTAAGGGTAATTTTTCTCTTCATTATTACTTAACATAAGGAACCTAAAAAGCGAATATAAACGAAAAAATAATTTTCACTGAATTATTGACCACGTAATTTTAACATGCTATAATTGACAAATACTTATTTTTTAAGTAAATTTCTATCCCACTCCTTAATATGAGGAAAGTTTTTAACACGAAAACGTTTTCGTGATATATATCATGTTCTGTAACATTCAAAACACATTAATTTTACATAGATTTAACCCGAAGAAGTGAAAATATAAATCTAATTAACTAAGCAAATAACTTAAATTCATTCTATGAAAACATTATTGAATGCTTTATTATTCTGTTTATTATTAGTACCCACAACACTGATGGCTCAATCAACCGTCACAGGTACTGTAACAGATAAAGCCGATGCTATGCCTTTACCAGGAGTAAATATCCTGATTAAGGGAACAACTAGAGGAGCATCTACCGATTTTGATGGTAAGTACTCTATTGAAGTTAATCAAGGTGAGACCATAGTAGTATCTTACGTAGGTTACAAAACACAAGAGATTGTTTTTGACGGACAATCTACTGTAGATGTATCCTTAGAGGAAGATGCCGCTCAATTAGACGAAGTTGTCTTAATTGGTTATGGTGCCACTACAAAAAAGGATGCTACAGGATCTGTTGATGTTGTATCGTCCAAAGACTTTAACCAAGGAGCAATTGTAAGTACAGACCAATTACTTAATGGTAAAGCTGCTGGTGTAAGAATAACCAATGCTGGTGGTTCTCCGGATGCTACACCAAACATTAGAATTCGTGGTGGTTCATCACTTAATGCTCAAAACAATCCATTAATTGTAATTGATGGTGTACCAATTGGTAATGACAATCCAGCTGGTGTTAGCAATCCACTAACACTTGTTAACCCAAATGATATCGAGAGTTTCTCAATCCTAAAAGATGCATCTGCGACTGCGATTTATGGTTCTAGAGCATCAAATGGTGTAATTATCATTACAACCAAAAAAGGTACTTCTGGGAAGCCGAGATATAACTTTTCTACAGATTACTCTTTCACAACTCTTGGTGATGGTATTGACGTAATGAACGGTGAAGAATTCACACGTTTCATTCAAGAATATCATCCAGACAGAGTTGGGCAATTAGGGGTTGCTCAAGGTTCAGTAGCTACTTCTGAAAATGTAATTCAGACATTAAATGGTCAAAATATTTACAATACAAATTGGAGAGATGCAATTACAAGAACTGCTAATACTTTCAATATGAACTTTAGCGCAAGAGCAAGTTTATTTGATAAGATACCTTTTAGAGGATCAGTTGGTTACACATTTGCTGAAGGTGTTGTTAAAAATGATGATTACGAAAGATTGACTATGTCAACCAAGTTAACACCTAAATTACTTAACGATAAACTTAAGATAGATATTAATGCTAAGAGTATTTTTGCATTTAAAAATGCTGTTGATGCAGGTGGTGCAATTAGAGAAGCGTTGACTTTTGACCCTACTAAACCAGTTTTTGACAATTCAGATAGTAATATTTTTGATGGTTACTACTTAACACTAAATCCTCCTGGAAACTTTGGTATTTTTCAAGCGAATCCTCTAGCACGGTTAGAGCAGAGAGAACGTCCTGAAAATGTATACAGATTTTTAGGTAACATTGAGTTTGATTACGAAATTTTATCGGAACTTAGAGCTGTAGTGAATTTTGGTATTGATGCTTCAGGATCTAGGATTGAAGAGCGTTTTGCTAACAATTCTTTCGAAACTTACCGATTAGACAATAACAGTGGTAATGGAATATTCAATCCAGGAATTAACTTTAGAGAATTCCAACACATTACCAATACTACGTTTGATGCATTCTTACAATACAGAAAAGAATTAACTGATAAGTTTGTTGATAGCTATGACGTACAAGTTGGTCATTCATACCAAAACTTTAAGAATGACGGACATCAAGACCGTTTCCAATACAACCCAACTACTGGTCGTAGGGAAGCTATTTTTAATCCAGATAACCCAAATTTCAGATATTATAATGTATTAAATCTTCAATCGTACTTTGCAAGAGCAAATATTAGCGTATTAGATAGATTCTTATTAACAGCCTCAGTTAGAGCTGATGCCTCTTCTCTATTTACAGAGGATAACCGTTGGGGTTATTTCCCAGCAGCTGCCTTAGCATGGCAAATAGACGAAGAGTCTTTCTTAGAAAATTCTGATTTTGTGAGTGCATTAAAATTAAGATTAAGTTGGGGTGAAACAGGTCAGCAAGACATTACAGGTGTAGTAGGTTTCTATCCCTCTATACCTTTATTCTTAGCAGGTGATGCAAACAGTAGATATTTACCAAACTCATCACTATATTCTGCTGAACCATTTAATCCAAATTTAACATGGGAAAAAACAACAACTTACAACGTAGGTCTAGATTTTGCATTCTTCAGTAATGGTCTATTATCCGGTTCCTTTGATGTTTATAAAAGAAATACAAGAGATTTATTAGCACAAGCACCAGTTCCTCCAGGACAAGCACTTACAAATGCTTTTATCGATAATATTGGAGAAACTGAGAGTGAAGGTTTTGAATTAAACTTAAACTTACAACCTGTAAATAATGATAATTTAAGAATTAACATAGGTGGTAACTTATCATATAACAATACAGAGGTGACCAACCTTAACGGTTTAAATGATATTAACGCTGGTGGTACACTTAGAGGTACTGGTGCAGATTTACTGCGTCATGCTGTTGGACAACAAGCAGGTAGTGCATACGTATTTAAACAAGTTTATGATGAGAATGGTGACCCAATTCAGAATGCTTTTGTAGACTTAAACGGTGACAATCAAATTACAGACGAAGATCGTTATTATGCTCAAATAGCTCCTAACTGGACATATGGATTTAACTTTAATGTAAATTATAAGAACTGGGATCTAAGTTCAAGCTTTAGAGGTCAGATTGGTGGAAATGTATACAACTTCTCTCAATTAGAGTATGGTTGGACTGATAGTGCAGCATTCTCAAGTCAAAACAACTTAACAAATGTTTTAAACTTCTACGATGGTTCTGCAAACGACGCTATCTCTAATGTAAATGGTAACATTCAATTTTCAGATTACTATCTAGAGGATGCTACTTTCCTAAGATGTGATAACATTGCTCTTGGATACAGATTCTCAGATTTAATAAAAGACGGATCTATGAGGTTATATGCTGCGGTAACAAACCCGTTTATTATAACTGATTATACTGGAGAAGACCCAGAGAATTTTGGTGGTATTGATAGAAATTTTTACCCTAGACCAACAGTATATACTTTTGGTGTAAATATTGATTTTTAAAAAAAAGAATTATGAAAAAAAGAATTTTAATTTTAATTAGTGTAGTTTTTCTAGGGATTACATCATCTTGTACAGATGATTTAAACACTGAACCTATAGTAGAACTTACATTAGAAGAATTATTAGCTGAGGATCCTAATGCTGTGGAAGGATTAGTATCTAGATTGTATGCATCGTATGCTTTATCTGGACCAAGTGGGCCAGGTAGCTCGGACATTGTAAGTCCTGATGCTGGTGAAGGAGCTTTTTTAAGAGCGATCATTAACTTGCAAGATTTTACTGCAGATGGAATGAAGAATAGATGGGGTGATGATGGTTTAGATCAGTTAACCACTACATCTATGTGGGATAGAAACAATAAGTTCTTTAGATTATTTTATGATAGAGCTTATTACACAATTCCACAGTGTAATAACTTCTTAAATGTATTGCAAATTGACGATTTCCCAGATGAAGAAAATATTGTAGCAGAAACACGTTTCTTAAGAGCACTTGCTTACTATAATATTATAGACGTATTTGGAAAAGGAGTTTTAGCAACTGAAGGAAACCTAGGTCAGTCTGAACCATTACCTGAAGCGACTAGACAAGAACTTTTTGATTACGTTGAGTCAGAGTTATTGGCTATTGAACCAGTAATTAGAGAAACGTCTAGTTATGGTAGAGCTAACAGATATGTAGTTGATATGCTTTTAGCTAAATTATATATGAATGCAGAAATTTACACAGGTTCTGCTAGATGGGATGATGCTGCGACTTATGTAAATAAAGTAATTAACGAAGGTGGTTATTCATTAGAGCCTAATTTTGTTAAAAATTTCTCTGCTGACAACAACACGTCTTCTGAGATTATTTTCCCTTTATTAGCTGAGTCTGTGACTAGTCAAAGCTACGGTAACACTACATATATAGTAAATGGTAGTTTAAGTGTTAACACAATGCCAATAGCGCAATTTGGCGCAACAGGTGGTTGGACAGGTCACAGAGCATCTAAAGGTTGGTACGGTCTATTTGGTGATAGTGCTGCTGCCTTAGAAAATTCAACTGATGTAAGAGCAAGTTTGTTCTGGACTCAAGGTCATAACTTTGAAATGAATGACTATAGAGAATGGACTGATGGTTTCCCATCGATTAAATTTAGAAATACTTTCTCTGATGGTTCTGGTAATGCTGTAGAGTTTTCTGCAACGGACTTCCCGTTCTATAGACTAGCAGATGCTTACTTAATGTATGCTGAATTAGCAATTAGAGGAGCTGCTAACACATCAATGGCCGATGCACTTAGCCTTGTTAATCAAGTGAGAACAAGATCTAGTGCCGCTGCTATATCAATGACAGACCTTACTTTAGACTTCATCATTGATGAAAGAGGAAGAGAATTAAATCTTGAAGGTCATAGACGTACAGACTTAATCCGTCATGGTAAATTTACAGGTGGAAGTTACATCTGGCCTTGGAAAGGTGGTACTGCTGCTGGTGCATCAATACCAGATCACTATAGAGTATTCCCTATTCCAGCAACTGCAATACAGGCAAACCCTAACTTAACTCAAAATACAGGATTCTAATTATATTAAATAAACAATGATGAAACGATTAAAATTTATATTATTAACTTTTATTGCTGTGATAGGTTTCACGGCGTGTGAAGAGGACGAATTAGAATTCGTCGCAAGTGAAGCTGAAGAAATTGAGTTTAATACTTCATTTCTAGAAAATTACTTACTTAATCCATCTATATCAAGTAACCTTGCAGAGCGTTTTACTTGGGATGATGCTAACTTTGATGTGCCAACAAACGTTACTTATTATTTACAAGGGGCAACTTTAGAAGATTTTTCTGATTATGTTGCTGGTGACAACCTTTATGACTTAGGTAGTAACGTAACTAACCCTGCAGCAAATGAAATTCCTGTAACAGTTGGTCAAATGATCAACCTTGCTACAGCAGCAGGTTTAGATTATAGCGATGGAAGTAATACTGGTGTATTATACTTTAGATTAATGGCTGTAATTGGAGATAACGGTTTACCTTCTTATTCATCAGTACAAGGACTTAACGTTGAGTTACTTGAAACTTCTGGTGGAGGTGGTTCTACTATCATGCCTTCTGAATGGGGTATTGTTGGTTCTGGTTATAACGACTGGGGAGGAGCTGGCCTTGACGGTGTGTTCTACACAACTGCAGAGGATAACGTTTTTGTAGCTTATGCTAATCTTATTGATGGTGAAATTAAGTTCAGAGCTAATAACGACTGGGGAACTAACTTTGGTGGTTCTGGTGGAACTTTAGTTGATGGTGGTGATAACATTGCTGTTACTGCCGGTGCTTACAAAATCACTTTAAATTTTAATGATAGTACTTACTTAATAGAGCCATTTACTTGGGGAATAGTTGGTTCTGGATTTAATGATTGGGGTGCTACACCAGATGCAAAATTCTACTACGATTACACTACTGATACTTTTAAAGTTGGTGTAAAATTAATAGATGGAGAGATTAAATTCCGTTTTAATAACGATTGGGGATTAAACTTTGGTGACACAGGTGCTGATGGAACACTAGAAGATGGTGGAGATAACATTGCTGTTACTGCAGGCTTCTATAACATTACTCTAGATTTAAACAATAATGCCTATACTATCGAAAGTGGAGACGTTTGGGGAATAGTTGGTTCTGGATACAATGATTGGGGTGCTACACCAGATTTTAGCTTTACACAGGTTAACCCTGATGTTTATGTTGCTGAAGTTGTAACACTTCTTGACGGTGAAATTAAGTTTAGAGCAAGTGAAGATTGGGGAACTAACTTCGGTGATACAGGTGCTGATGGCATATTAGATGATGGCGGTGACAACATTGCGGTAACTGCAGGTTTATATAGAATAACTATGAATCTTGCTGACAACTCTTATTCATTAAATAAAATTCAATAAGAAGAATTTATAATTAGTGAAAGGCTGGATATTGGTTTGTCCAGCCTTTTTTAAAATTCAAAAGCTATGAAAAAAACTTTACTTTCTTTTTGTTTACTTGTTTCCTTAATTTCATTTGGTCAGGTTACTATATCACCAAATCCTTTTGAAGTAGATGAATCTATTACGATCACTCTAAACACAAATAGTTCTGATACTGATTGTAATGGCTTTAGCAACCCATCAAAGGTATATTTACACTCTGGTGTAGGTGGAGCCAACCCTTGGACATATGTTATTGGTAACTGGGGACAAGATGATGGTGTTGGTGAAATGACCAATCAAGGTGGTGGTATTTGGAGCATCACATTGGTTCCTGAAACTTATTATGGATTAACACCTGCTCAAGCTGCAGGAGTTATTCGAATGGGAATGGTTTTTAGAAATGAAGATGGTTCTCAAGAACTCAAAGCTAGTGGATGTCAAGATTTTTTCTTTGATGTTGGTTCGTTCCAAGTTTCTCTGTCGTCGCCTACGGAAACTACCTCTATCATCAACTCTGGTGATGATTTAGCAATTACAGCTTCTAATATTGGAGGTAATGCAAATTATTCATTAAGTGCCAATGGTTCAGTAATTAATACTCAAACTGGTACTGACTCTTATTCATTTACAGATACTAATATTACCGTGAATACGTCATATGAACTTACTGCAGTTTTAAATGGCACAACAATTACACGTTCTTTTAGTGTTATCGTAGACCCAGGGCAAAACATTGGATTCATGTCTCAAGACTATGATGAAGGTATTAATTATATCGACGACAATACAGCTATTTTAGTTTTATATGCAACTGGTAAAGATTTTGTTTACGTAGCAGGTAGCTTTAACAACTATCAACCAGATACCACATATGCAATGAAGCAAGACTTCTCTAGAAATGTTTTTTGGTTAGAACTTACTGGCTTGACTCCTGGGCAATTAGAAACATATGAGTATTGGGTTGGTGATAAAACACCTGCCGCAAATTCACCTGAAATTGTTTATGTTTCTGATCCTTATTCAACATTGATACTTTCTGAATTTGATGATCCTTGGATTCCAGCTTCTAGTTATCCTAACCTTCCTACGTTTCCTCAAGAAGCGAAAGGTTTCGAAGTAACTTTATTACAAACTGGGCAAACTCCATACAATTGGCAAGTTCAGAACTTCAACAAACCTAAAAAAGAAGATCTAATTATTTACGAAGTTTTAGTTAGAGATTTTGATGCTGATAGAAATTATCAAGACCTCATTGATAAAATAGATTATTTCAAAAACTTAAATATCAATGCTATTCATTTAATGCCAGTAATGGAGTTTGAAGGCAATGAAAGTTGGGGCTACAATACGAGTCATCACATGGCTTTAGACAAGTACTATGGTACTGAAGATAAACTAAGAGAATTTATTGACACCTGTCATCAGAATGGTATAGCGGTAATTCTAGACTTAGTATTAAATCATGCATTTGGTCGTTCACCAATGGTAAGAATGTGGATGAGTGATCCAGATAATAATGGTTTTGGAGATCCAACCTCAGTAAACCCATATTTTAATACAGAAGCTAGACATAGTTATAATGTAGGATATGATTATAATCATCAAGCTCCTAGAGTACGTAATTACGTTAAGCGTGTGATTAAGCATTGGGTAGAAGACTTTAAAATAGATGGTTTCCGTTGGGATTTAACCAAAGGTTTTACACAAAACTGTCCTCCTGGACCAACTCAAGAAAGCTGTACTAATGGCTATCACCAAGATCGTATTGATGTCTTAAGAGAATATGCTGATTATGCTTGGTCTCTTGATAATACGCATTATACAATTTTTGAGCACCTTGGGCAAGATGGTGAAGAACAGCAATGGGCTAATTATAGATTAAATGACGGCCACGGTATAATGATGTGGGGTAAAATGACAGATCAATACAACGAGTTAACAATGGGTCAGAACGGTAATAAAAACTTTGACCGCATGGGACATTTGAGTCGTGGATTTACAGAACCTCGCTTATTAGGGTACCCTGAAAGTCATGACGAAGAACGTTTAATGTATAAGAACTTAGCGTTTGGTAACACAAGTAATTCAAGTCATAACGTTCAAAATTTAAATGTCGCACTTTCTAGAATGTCTGCTTTAGCAGCAGTTTCTGTAATGGTTCCTGGACCTAAAATGATTTGGCACTTTGGAGATTTAGGTATGGAAAATTCTATATTCACCTGCTCTAATGGCACAACAAACTTTCCTGGTGATGGTGATGGTAATGGTGATTGTAAGTTAGATACCAAACCACAGCCACAATGGGTTAATGATTGGTTAAATGATGCTGTTAGAAGCGAAGTCTATGCTGATTGGGCAAGATTACATCAACTAAAAATTGATGAAGCTGTATTTGAAGGTGACTATTCTATAACTTCTGGAAGCTTTACTCCTAGAATAGATATTTTTGACACTAATATTCCATCGTCAGAATTAAGAAATGTTATTATTCTTGCAAATTTTGATGTAGTCAATCAAACTGTAAATACCAACTTCCCTAGTGGTGTAACATCTACTTGGTATGATCTTATGGATCCAACTGGTAATACTACAATTTCTAATAACACTGCTACAATATCTATTCCTGCAGGTCAATTTAGAATCTTAGGGAATCAACCTTCGACATTAAGTATTCAAAATGAAGATTTAATAGGATTTAAAGTGTTTCCAAATCCAACTAGTACAGCATTTAATGTAAATGCCAATGTTTCTAATATAGAAATATATAGTCTTACAGGTAAACTTGTAAAATCTTTTAAAGGTGATTTTACGCAATCTGATAATTTTGATATATCAAATTTAAATACTGGTATGTACATTGTCAAAGTAGAAAATGCTAATAAACAAACTGAAACAACTAAGTTAGTCAAGCTCTAAATCAAAATATTAATATTAAAAGACTGCGCTCAGTTTAGCGGACTTTTATTTTAATTATAATTAGTTTCAATTAAAAAAGCTTCTCAGATTTGAGAAGCTTTTTTATTTATAGATAAGTAGTATTGTATACTTATAAACCAAAAAACGTTTCCCTCTATGAGAAACGTTTCAATCATTTTGTGCGGGCGGGGAGACTCGAACTCCCACACCTCGCGGCACTAGATCCTAAGTCTAGCGTGTCTACCAATTCCACCACGCCCGCAAAATGTCCCAATGTAATTATTGGGATGCAAATATAAACAATAGTTTGAATAATCAAACACCATTATCACAAGAAATATTCGGCTCAGTTTTTCTTATTTTTGTTAGAAAGAATACTTTAAATCATGCAAAAAATAAATTCCTATATCCAAGATCATAAACAACGATTTATAGATGAGCTTATAGAATTACTGAAAATACCTTCCATAAGTGCGGATTCTGCGTATAAAAATGATGTGCTGAACACCGCAGAAGCGATTAAATCAAGTCTTCTTGATGCCGGTTGTGATCATGTTGAAATCTGCGAAACTGATGGTTATCCTATAGTTTATGGCGAAAAGATAATTGATAAATACTTACCTACAGTGTTGGTTTATGGTCATTATGATGTACAACCACCAGACCCATTAGATTTATGGAATTCACCACCTTTTGAACCCGTAATTCAAAATACAGAGTTACATCCTGAAGGCGCTATTTTTGCTAGAGGTGCTTGTGATGACAAAGGACAAATGTATATGCATGTGAAGGCATTAGAATTTATGACACGAAATAATGAATTGCCGTGTAATGTTAAATTCATGATTGAAGGTGAAGAAGAAGTTGGAAGTGAAAATTTAGGAATATTTGTAGCCAATAATAAAGAGAAGCTCAAAAATGATGTCATACTTATTTCTGATACAGGAATGATTGCTAAAGATGTACCTTCAATTACAACAGGACTTAGAGGGTTGAGTTATGTGGAAGTTGAAGTTACTGGCCCAAATAGAGATTTACATTCTGGACTTTATGGTGGTGCAGTAGCTAATCCTATTAATGTGCTGACTAAAATGATCGCCTCACTTCATGACGAAAATAATCATATTACAATTCCTGGTTTTTATGATAAGGTTGAAAACCTATCTGACGCTGAACGTGCAGAAATGGCAAAAGCACCATTTTCATTAGAAGATTATAAAAAAGCATTAGATATTGATGCTGTGTATGGTGAAGAAGGTTACACAACTAACGAGCGTAATTCTATTCGTCCGACACTCGATGTCAATGGCATTTGGGGTGGCTACACAGGTGAAGGTGCTAAAACAGTAATTGCGAGTAAAGCTTATGCTAAAATTTCTATGCGATTAGTACCACACCAAGATTGGGAAGAGATTACTAACCTCTTTAAAACTCATTTTGAAAATATCGCACCAAAAGGTGTAAGAGTAAAGGTTACACCTCATCATGGTGGGCAAGGTTATGTTACACCAATAGATAATTTGGGTTATAAAGCTGCTTCAAAAGCATATGAGCAGACTTTTGGTAAAACACCAATTCCTCAGCGCAGTGGCGGAAGTATTCCTATTGTCTCATTATTTGAAAAAGAGTTAGAGAGCAAAACAATTCTCATGGGATTTGGTCTAGACAGTGATGCTATACATTCACCAAATGAACATTTCGGCATTTGGAACTACTTAAAAGGTATAGAAACCATACCATGGTTTTACAAATACTTTACCGAGTTATCAAAATAAAATCTAATCCGTTTTTTCTGAACGGATTTTTTTATTTCTATAAAATTCAACTCTACACTTGTAGAATTAAAATTATTATTCTACATTTGTAGAGTTAATTCTAAAATTGTAGAATATGCAACTGTCTAAAACCGAAGAACAATTAATGCAATACCTATGGAAACTAGAAAAGGCTTTTATGAAAGACCTTTTAGAAAGTTATCCAGAACCTAAACCTGCTACAACAACCATAGCAACACTTTTGAAGAGAATGATAGGTAAAGGTTTTGTGGATTACAAAACTTACGGAAAATCTAGAGAGTACTTTCCGTTAGTTAAAAAGGAAGATTACTTCTCTAAGCATGTAAATGGCATTATAAAAACCTTCTTTAATGATAGTGCTTCCCAATTTGCATCTTTCTTCACGAGGAAAACAGACTTAACTAAAGAAGAATTAGAAGAGTTAAAATCTATTATTGATCAAGAAATTAAAAACAAGTAATTATGGAAATGTATTTATTAAAATTTTCGGCTTGTCTATTGGTATTTTGGTTAGTTTATATTCTTCTGTTGGAAAAACAAAAAATACATCAATTTAAACGGTTTTATCTATTAGGTGCATTCATGGCTTCCATTATAATTCCGTTGCTATCTATTACATTTTATATAGAGCCAGTAATTGAAGTTCCTGTAAATAGTACAAATGCATCGCCTGTACTTACAAATTTTACAACACCAACAACAATTATTGAAGAACCTGAAAACTATCTACCAACTTTACTTTGGTCAGTTTACGGTATTGGTGTATTGCTTTTTACAATTCGCTTTATCACCAATATTATACGATTATTTAGAACTATAATTAAAAATGAAACGCTTGAAAAAAACTCATTTATTTATGTGTTATTAAGTTCTTACCGTACTCCGCATTCGTTTTTTAAATATATCTTTTTAAATAAGGAAAAGTTTAATAACAATGCTATTCCAAAAGAAGTATTATTACACGAAAAGACACATGCAAAACAGCTTCATAGTATCGATATACTGTTATTAGAGGTATTGCAAATCATCTTTTGGTTTCATCCATTAGTTTATATTCTAAAACATCATGTAAAATTAAATCACGAATTCCTTGCTGATCACGCGGTATTAAATAATGGGGTTGACACCAAAAACTATCAACATATATTATTACAATTTTCATCAAGCACACAAAATCATCAATTGGCAAGTGCCATCAATTATTCATCAATCAAAAAACGATTTACAGTTATGAAAACACAAACATCAAAAACTAAAATTTGGACTAGTACATTGTTATTGCTACCCATACTTGCAATTCTTTTCTACAGCTTCTCTGATAGAAAGTATGTAGAATTACCTAATGAAAAAAATGATATCACCAAGTCATCAATTGAGAATCTCAACCAATTTTTGGTTTCAGTTGAAAGAAATGGCAATACAATAGAATTAAAATGTGAAAAGGGTTGTCAATGGGGTCACTTAACACTTGAACCTAGTACTAAGCCGTACATCATTAACGACTTTGGATTCTCAGAAGGAAGTACTATAGATTCTGATCGATTTGCCTTCACAATCAGTACAGAAAACAATGAAATTGTTCTTGAAGGTCTTAAAGGCACGGCATGGATAGATTTAGCCTTTACATTACCGAGAAATAAAGTTCAAGGCATTAACCAACTTGGCATGACGAATCTGAAGACATTTAGAACCTCAAAAAAAACATTTAATACAATCGATATTATTGTAAAAAATGACATCCTTTATATTGATGGAAAAAAGTCTAGTCTTGAAACTTATGTAAGTGACTTTAACAAGATCACAGAAAATTGGTCACAGAGGGATTATGAAAGTACTGAGCCTAACTTACAACATGAAAACAGTTCCGCAGAATTTTTAGATGCATTGAACGAACTGCACAAAAAGACCATATATTTCAAAAAAACTGTATTAGGTGTTGACGCGTCAATTACCAAAACTTCAAACTCTATCCCGGTATTAGAAATTAAAAATGACCCCGATAAATTATTATTAAATGGACAAGAAACTTCATTAGAAACTTTAAAATCAGACTTCATTAAGTCAACCAACGGTAAAAAGTCGGAACTCAAAATTAACGCATATCAACCTATACAAATGAGCTTTATCAATGAGATTATGACTATTTTAGGTGATAATACTCTAGAAAAGATTTTATTAGGTGGTGATGATGCCAATAACTACATTATCGTTGATGATTATTTAATCAATGAACAAAATGTAAGTGAAAAAGAAATGCAGGCTTACAACATATGGGCAAAGAAAATTCAAGCCGAAAGTAAAGAACTTTCAGCTGATGCCAAATGGTATCCACCTATTAATGAACAAGACTTAATAAAATACTCTGGTATTTACAAAAGGATGTCTGCAAAACAAAAAAAACAGTCTGTGGAATATCCTTTTCCTAATATGGAAATAGATGGTACCGAAGCATATATTACTACTAATAATCAAGAAACAGTAACGAGAAAGCAAATTGAACAGTATAATGCTTGGGCAAAACCAATAAATGCCGCTTTAATTGCACAGAAAAAAAATCAAGACGTAACATTTCCTATTTTAAAACAAAAGGAAATCAATACATATAAACGCATATATAACCTTATGTCGGAAGCGCAGAAAAAATCGGCTGAACCATTCCCTAACCTTCCACCTCCTCCGCCACCACCACCAGCTCCAGAAAAAGCACCTAACTCTACTAAACCTCCTAAAAACTTAAAAGAGATTAAATCTGTTAAAACACCTAAATCACCAAGATCAGCGTATGAATACTTGAAATCAATTAAAAAGAGTGAGATAACATACTTTTACAATAAAAAAGAGGTGTCTTATAAAGACATATTAAAAATCGTTAAAGAAAACCCAAACATTAATATGCGAGAAAATGTTAAGAACAATAAAAGAACTATTCACTTCTGGTCAGAATAAAAATAAACTTAATTTAAAATCACTAAAAGCCTCATATGAGGCTTTTTTAGCTCAATATTGTAACATATATCATCTTTTTGCGTTCTAATAGTCAATATCAAATCTGCTACGGCAGTCAATCAATCAAAAAACGTTCATTATGTTAAAACAATTCTTTATTCTGTGCTCTGGTGCTGATACCGATATTTTAAATGATTGTTCTATTGGAGAACAAAACAAATATGCTGGCATTGGTGCTACAGTTTTTTTTACAGCTTTAATGGCAACTATTGCGTCTAGTTACGCGTTATATACTGTTTTTGATAATTTATACACTTCCATATTTTTTGGACTTATTTGGGGCTTACTTATTTTTAATTTAGACCGTTTCATTGTTTCTACTATAAGAAAACGAGATAGTATATTAGATGAAATACTTCAAGCAACACCACGTATTTTCTTAGCTATAATTATTGCGGTAGTGATTTCAAAACCTTTAGAATTAAAGATTTTTGAAAAAGAAATCAATCAAGTTTTATTGGAGCAAAAGAATGATTTAACATTGGCTAATCAAACTCAGATTGCAGAACAATTCAATCCGAAAATAGCGGAATTAGAAAGCCAGATTTTGAGTTTACAATCTCAAATTGACAAAAAAGAAACTGAAGTCAATGCTTTATACAATACTTACATTACAGAAGCTGAAGGTACATCTGGCACCATGAAATTAGGTAAAGGTCCTGTTTATAAAGAAAAAAGAGAAAAGCACGACGCAGCTCTTGCTGAATTACAACAACTTAAAACAGATAATAAAGCTAAAATTTCGACTTTAGAAAATGAAATTCTAACATTACAAGGCAACTATAAAACTAATGTTGCCAATTCGCAACCAATTATAGATAATTTTGATGGTTTAATGGCTAGAGTAAACGCATTAAACAAATTACCTTCGTTACCTTCATTCTTTATATTCTTATTGTTTCTAGCCATTGAAACATCACCAATAATCGCGAAGTTATTATCGCCAAAAGGTGAGTTTGACTTTAAACTAGAAGATCAGGAAACGAAAATAAAAGCCTGGACACAACAACAGGTTGCAGAGCGAAAACTTCTTGTGAAAACGGATAACGATATTAATAATCGCATATATACCGAGATTGCTGATGAAGACCAGGTTATCAATTATAAACGTGATAAAGCAAGAATACTAATGCAACACCAAGCTGATGCGTTTTTAAACAAACAGAAAGGTGTGCTTTAGACAATTGTTCTTATTTTTAAGAATGAATTAAATATTCAATCTCATGAGACATACAAGAATCATAGCTTTTCTATTTCTAATTACGAGTTGTATAAGTATAAGAACCGACTTTAACTCTGACAATCTTTCTTCATCCACAGATAACGTTTCAGCTGAAGCAGGTATTAGACTAGTTCTAGAACAACAAGAAAAGGCATGGAATAATCAAGACCTAGAAGGCTTTATGGAGGGTTATTGGAAAAGTGATCAATTAAAGTTTTATGGCAGTAATGGTTTAACACTTGGCTGGAATAAAACGTTAGCGAATTACAAAAAAGGATATCCCTCAATAGCTGAAAGTGGTACACTTAATTTTGTCATAAATGATATATCAAAAATTGAAAATGACAGTTATTGGGTAATGGGTGAATATCACCTAAAGAGAGAAATTGGTAATGCAGAAGGTGTATTTATGATTATCTTTAAATTGATAGATAACGAATGGAAGATAGTTGCGGATATGTCTTGTTAAACAAAAAGTGCTTCTTAAAGTTTTAATCTATTGAGCTAATACTTATCAGAAACACTTAGAATTACTTAATTTAAACTAAACTGTTCCATATTTTATTATGCTGCCGCAGTACCTTCTTCAGATTTGAAATGATCATACAACTCTTTACAACCCAATCCCGTAATAGACAGTTGTTTTGACTTTGTAATAGATTCATTATGTAATCTAGCTAAAGCCATTACCCCATCTCTATCTATAGTTTCAACTTGCTCAATATTAACAATTACTGTATCGAGTTGGTCGAAAATATTCGTGAAAAATGACTTGAAAGTTTTGAGATTCCTCTTATTTAAAGCACCTTTAATCTCGAAGCGGTTGTTGTGATTTGTAATTTGTAATTCCATAACAAATAATATTATTTAATTTAATTAGGCTATCAATCAGTAAATTTGTGGTTATTAACCGAGGGTACTCAAATATACAATGTCTGATTTTCAGATAATTGCAATATTAGATAAAAGGTAATTTTGCTAGTTGACGCGTTTTAGAAGTGAAATTTAATCGATAAACGGATAAAGATTATTAATTAATCTTTAGTTATTTAGGGAAAAATCGGTGCCTACTCTATTTAAACGACAACGTTATCACCAGCCTCTTCATCTTCGAATGAATTCCCTCTAATTTTACTTGGCTGGTGATAAACCATTGCCTTAAGTTTTTCAGTAAACATGGGACTTTATACGCTATTATTTACCCTAATTTAAATTTTAACAAGACTTAAAAATTATTAAATCGATGGACTAAAAAAGTTAGTCGTTAGAATACATTTTTATATCGATAAGCACTCAGAAACCTCATTCGACGATAGTAAAGCTTTCTATTCGTAAAAAAATAGGCTTTAATTCAATGAAAACTAAATCTTTAATACCTTATAAAGTATCAATATAATGTTGTTCGAAGGTTGTACTTACTATAATAACTCTTTATGATTTAGTTACTGGCAGATATTTATTTTTAGTATTTATAACTTCATTAAGTTTTACTTTTTGTAACAAAAAAATAGTTAAACTCTCTTTATATATTTGGTAATTATCACAATATGTTGTGCGCCTACTTTGCCTTCTATATACTCAGCGTTTTCCCTATCTAACCTAATATTTCTGACTGTGGTTCCTTGCTTTACAACCATACTAGTGCCTTTTACTTATAGGCCTTTGACTAAAACGACATTATCACCAGAATTTAATGTGACACCATTTATGTCCCTATGAATGACTTTATGCTCCTCATCTTCGTCTTCACCGGTAGCACGCGAAAGTATTAAAGCTTCTTCTTCTAAATACATCATATCTAATAAATCTCGTGACCAACCTTCATTCCTCAATCTCTGTAACATTCGCCATGACATTATTTTAACAGCAGTATATTCACTCCACATACTATCATTAAAACATCGCCAATGATTAGGGTTCATCTTTTGCTTTTCTTCGATTTGATCTTTACATGTTTTACATATTAAAACAGAATTATCAACATTCTCGTTTAATGATGGTGGAATGAGATAATGGGATAAACTATCATTATTGGAACAAAGTTCACATGTAGTATTACTTCTTTTTTTCAAATGGTTGAGAACATTCATGATGAGAAAATTATGTAACCCAAGAATAGAACTATTTTTTCAATGCGTAACCTAAGACCTAAAAAAAATCCACAATTATTAATCGTGGATTTGAATTCTTCTTATTTGTAGGCGAAATAAGAGGTAAGGGTTAACATGATATTAAGCAATACCGTATGTCTTAAAATCGTGATAGATTTCTTTACAACCATTTCCTGTAATGCTAAATGCGCCTTTGCTGTTTTTATGATTAAGATAAAACTCTCTTAAAACAGATAGACCAGTAACATCTATTTCTTTAACATTATCGATGTTAATGGTTACATTTCCAATTTTATCCATTAATGCTTTAACGTGACTTTTAAACATTTTGGCAGTCGTTGTGTTGATTGATCCTTCAATCATACACACACCATTCCTTAAGTTAATTTGTAGTGCCATTGCTTTTGAGATTTGGGGGTTATTATTTAGTTTATTTATTTAATATTCTAAATCCAAAACGAATAATTTATTCGTCTCAATTAAACTTTAGTTACTATTCTTCTTGGAATCTGCCAAGCTTGTAGGGTTCGAATAATCAACTAAACGCAAGCGGTAGGCAATGTAAGATAAATCAATTTATCTAAAATTAATTCCAAAATTCTTTATAAGTTTTTTTTGTGTAGTCGAAATGCAATAATCCTTCGACGAATGAAAAAAAGAGTTTAAGGTTTCAAAAATGTTGAATACTTAAACTCTTTCTTTTGAAGTAATAAATACCTCTACTCTAATTCTTTAACAGGTTTGAGTTTCTGTTTCCTGGATTATCTTTATACCAGTCAGCAAAACTATTTCCTCCTGAAGTCGCCCAATCGTTAAAACGGTTATAAGCATTATAAATTCTAACATTTTCTTTAGGCACTTTAAAATCGTGTATTACACTAATAGCCCAAGGAAAGCCAGTATCAGAAATAAAGTCACCATCTGGATCTCTATTAACACCATTAAATTCTTGAATATTACCACCTAAATCTGTACTATTTCCATATGGCAAATGTATTTCATTACTTCTTACCATATTTCTAATTAAAAATGGATTAAATGGTGCAGTACCAAGTTGAGAAGTGCTTATTGGTTGGGTAAATACAACAGAAATAGTAGTCTCATTTAAAAAGTTATCTTGATCATCGGTGAAGATGATAACAGCATTCTGTTGATTAGCTTCAGTGCCGTTAGCATTAAGCTCTATATAGTTTTGTGTATAAACCGCACCTGTAACACTTTCCACTAAAGAGCTTGGAACACCTTCTAACTCTATTCCAAATCCGTTTGTAAAACCTGCTCCATTAGACTTAACCTTAGTAATAAAATCTATCTGTACTGCTTCATTATTAGAATTTAAAACAGCTATAGCTTTATAATTGATGGCAACATCATTAAAATCATAATCGCCGTAAGAAGGCCATAAGTCTTCAAAAGCTATAGTTCCTGTCCCAAATTTACTTGGCGTAAATATTTCGAATGCTTTTTCAGCTTCAGTTGGAAAAGCATCTTGAGAGTCAACTACTCCATCACCATCCGTATCAGTTGTATCTGGTGTGTCAGGGAATATCCTAAATGTGGTTAAATCGCTTATTGGTCTATTAAAATTTGTACCATTACCAGCATTAACACCATAGATATATTGCCAGCTGCCTGTTACAGTATCCATTATAATTAAATTGCCATCAAGATCATTACCCGCAAGCCATAGGTCTCCATTAGAATCAAAAGTTAATGACGTTGGACTAAAAGGTAAACTTTCAGCACTAATTCTTTCACTTTGATAAACATTATTAGCATCTAATGTTAATCTGTATAATCCACCATGAGTACATAAAAATAAAGTACCATCATCAGCAAAAACTAAATCACCACCACCAGTATAATGCAATCCTTCAATATAGAATCCTTGAAGCACATCACCATTATTTGGATCAATAGTATATATTACATTGTGTGTAGAAAAGTATAATAAACCATCATTACTATTGAACTCTAGTCTTGGGCCACCACCATAGAGGTTATCAACTATGGTCCATTCATCCGTTTCAATATCATATCTCATCAATGGATGTGGATATGCATAACCAATAGAATACAGAGCTTTATTATCTTGATCTATCGCAGCTGTCCAGCTACCCATAGGCATTTCTGAAAGCAAAGTATAAGATCCATCTAATGGATCTACCTGAAACAAATTACCATAACCATTGACGCAGTAAAAATAATCTATAACACCGTTTTTAGCTGCTATAGCCGCGGTTCTTCCTGTTGATTCTTGAAATGTATAATTAATCTGATTATTTATAACATCAACCATCTCCCCAGAATATTGAAGATTATCTTTTCTTCGGATATAAACTTTATCGCAATATTTAGGTAATGTAATAGATTGTACTAAAGTACCATCTACAGCAATACCTGTCATGACTTGCTTGTTGATTATGTCATCTCTGTAGATGTCTTCTGTAACAGTATTACCTCCTTCATCTTCATAGGTTACCGTTTCTACAAAATAATCAATATCTGAGGTAGCAAATACCTCATATATAGCATTAGAATTATCTGATATTGTTACAGTAACTTCGTGTGAAGTACTGTAATCGAATCCTTCAGGAATATTAATGACTTCTTCGGTTGGTTCACTATTAGAATTACTTGAATCGTTAACATCTGGTTTAGCACATGAAACTATAGATGCCAAAAGTAATAAGACGAGAGGTTTTAAGTTAAATCGGATCATAGGTATTAGGTTAAATTCAGGGCGGTAAACAACTTAAAATTAACCATTTAACCTACATCCGTGATTATTATTCTATTCATGAACATTAAATGTCGATAAAATACAAATAACTTACGACGAAATGCAAAAAGAAGAGTTTAAGCCTACACTATTACAATGCATTCTTAAACTCTAATCTAGGGTTTTAGGGGTTATATTTTAATCGTTGAGTAGGTTTGAATTTCTGTTACCAGGATTATCTTTATACCAATCGGCAAAGTTGTTACCGCCTGAGGTTGCCCAGTCATTGAATCTATTATATGCATTATAAATTCTAACATTCTCTTTAGGCACTTTAAAATCGTGAATAACACTAATTGCCCAAGGAAAACCAGTATCTGAAATAAAGTTACCGTCAGGATCTCTATTAATGCCATTAAAATTTTGAATATTTCCACCTAAATCTGTAGTATTTGCATATGGTAGATGTATTTCATTACTTCTCTCCATATTTCTAATTAAAAACGGATTAAATGGCGCTGCACCTAATTGTTCCGTTGTAATTGGTTGTGTAAATACTACGGATATTGTTGTTTCATTTAAGAAATTATCTTGATCATCCGTGAAAATAATGACAGCATTCTGTTGATTAGCTTCAGTACCATTAGCATTTAAATTAATATAATTTTGTGTATAAACGGCACCTGTAACACTTTCTACAAGTGAACTTGGTACTCCTTCGAGTTCAATTCCGAAACCATTTGTAAAACCCGCACCATTTGCTTTTACTTTTGTAATAAAATCAATTTGTACGGCTTCATTATCAGAATTTAATATTGCAATTGCCTTATAGTTGACTGCAACATCGTTAAAATCATAATCGCCATAAGACGGCCACAAGTCTTCAAAAGCTATGGTTCCTGTACCAAATTTACTTGGTGTAAATATCTCGAAGGCCTTTTCTGCTTCTTCTGGGAATGCATCTTGCGAATCTACTACTCCATCTCCATCGGTATCTGTCGTATCTGGTGTTTCTGGGAATATTCTAAATGTAGTTAAATCGTTTATTTTTCTTCCAAAGTTTGTACCATTACCAGCATTAGAACCATAAATATATTCCCATCCACCAGTGACAGTATCCATTATTATTAAATTGGCATCACTAATAGCATCCGCTAACCATAAATCACCATTAGAATCTATGGTCATTGAGGTTGGTGTAAATGGTAAATTATCTGCACTTAACCTAATTGCATCATAACTTGTTCCATTAAACTCACATCTATAAAGTCCTGAAAAGGATGCTAAATAAAGTGTTCCATCATTTTCATCAAATTTCAAATCACCACCATTTGTATTATGAAGACCATTGACATCCCATTGATTTAAGACTTGACCTGTTTGGGGGTCAATTGTTCTTAAATAATCTCTATTTGAAAAATATAATAAGTTGTCATTAATATTATAATCTAGTCTTGGTCCACCGAAACCCATATTAGCAATGGTTGTCCAGTTGCCAGTCTGAATATCGTACTTCATCAACGGATATGGGCTAGATCTACCAATAGAATACATCACCAAATTTACTTGGTCTATAGCTGCAGTATAGCTACCCATTGGCATTTCAGACAAATATGTATATGAACCATCTGTTGGATCTACTTGAAATAAATCGCCTTCACCATTAACACAGAACAAATAATCAACAACACCACTTTTACCAACAAACTCAGCAGTTCTGCCAGATGAATCTATGAAATTATAATTAATCTCATTATTAACTATGCTTACCATCTCACCAGAAAACTTTAAGCTTTCGTTTCTTCTAATATATACCTGCGTACAATAACTTGGAATAGTAATAGTTTGTTCCAGAACACCATTCTTTGCTACTCCTTTAAGCACTTGTTTGTTAATTATATCATCCCTGTAAACATCCTCTGTTACAATTTCATCAGATTCATTTAAATAAGTTTGGGTACCGTCAAAGTAAGCATCTTCAGAAGTTATAAAAATCTCATAAATGGCATTTGAGTTGTCATTTATAGACACCTCAACTGTCTTATAGGTGCTATAATCAAATCCATTAGGTATATTAATACTTACCTCATCCGGATTATCATCATTGTTGTTATTCGAATCACTAGTATCTGGCTTAGCACAAGACACAATAAGTGCTAAAGAGAAAATCGATAGTCCTTTTAATATTTGCTTTGTCATTGGTATAATTATTTATTTGGGTCATTTAAAATGTGAAATTAACTTACATTCACACCTTATTTATTCGTTTTTCTATATTACGTCACGCACGATAGTTAAATAACTTTTTACTATCGATGAATCGTAAAATCTCAATTTCATCTTAAAATTAGGGACATGCATCAGGTTGGCGGTACTATATTATGGATCCTGACGCTATGATTTTTAAGTATTCTTGTACTGAAAACAAACTTTGAAAAAACGTCTGTTTTACTGCTTTATTTTTTTGTTCTTCTTGATTTAAAGCCACAATCTTTTCTTGTCTTTTTAGATAAGTTTTTAAAACCTCTAAAATCTCTAAGTCTGATAATTCTGCTATAAAACCTAAGTGTTTTAAATTATATTTATTCGAAAGAAACCTTGCACCAGCTCTTACCGAAGAGGTTTTTGATTTATTCCTCTTAATATTTATCACATTAGCATTCTCACATTGATCTGCTATTTCGGCTAAACCTTCAAACGCTTCTTCATTCGGATTTGCACAAACCAAACAGACTTTAGCATCTTTGATTTTATTTATGCTGTCAATGAAGTGCGATTTGAGATTGAAATTCTCAAATGAGTTAAACACTATAATTAATCCTGTCTTCATCATATCTTTTTAGCATTTTTAGTTATACAGCTCTCTTTGCTCGTTCCCAGTTTACAGATTGATTGTTATTAATAAATCTGAAAAAACCAAGAACCACAGATAAGTTCATTATAAAAAAGTAATATGGCACAAAAAGCACCTTGACTTTAAGGGATTTATTTTCTAGTATCCAACCTAAACCTGCAGCTATATAAAATAATACTTGTAACCAGAATAAAGTGGCATAGAATCCGAAATCAAAGATTCCTTCATTTACGGCTAGTGCGGTTGACACTGGGATTAATAGAATTAAACACAAAGGTGTTAGTGTCCATCTTAGAACACGATGAGAAATGTACTGAAATGACAATACACCGTATTTAAAAATGTTCATTAACGATCTCATTCGTATCACAGATTGAATACCTCCAGCAGATATTCTGATTTTACGCTTTAATTCTTCACCAACATCAGCTGAAGCAGTTTCTATAGCATAAGCTTCAGGATTATATTGTATTGTATAACCTTTTTTAGCAACTCTTAATGAGATAATGAAATCATCTAGTAAAGTATCTGGTTCTACTTCGTTATATAGTTCCGTTCTAATGGCAAATAATTCACCTGCAGCTCCCACAGCAGAATATAATTCTGCATCCCACTTTTTGAGCGTAGATTCATAACGCCAATACAACCCTTCACCAGCACCAGCAGCTGCATCTGCTTCTTTACTAATAATTCGTTTTTCACCAGAAACACAACCTACCTTAGGATCTTTAAAACAATTGACAATATGCATTATAGAGTCTTCTCCTAGGTTTGTATTAGCATCGCTAAACACAACAATTGGTGTGTCTACAAAAGGCATAACTCTATTCATGGCATTGATTTTTCCTTTTCGTTCATCTTTATGATAAACACCAACACCTTCATACTGCTCAATGAGTTTATTAGTGCCGTCATTAGAACCATCTGTTACCCATGCAATTTTTAACTTATCTTTAGGGTAATTCAAACTCAAGGAGTTTTCTATTTTTTGTTTTACAAAATCCTTTTCGTTATATGCAGGAATTAATAAAGTAACTTCAGGGAGTTCTTTATCATCTTTAAAGTCTTCATAATTTTTCTTAAATAGACGCTTAATTTTCACCATTACGAATAACACAATACCATATCCTATATAGGTGTAAAATATTATGAAAAGTAGGATCCAAAAGATTAATTCTAAAGTTGTCATAAGTTGTAGGTTTTGGGGCTTTATTTTTTTCTATATTATTGGGTAAATTGATTGAGATAAGAACCAAATAATTCGGCTCGTTTGTCCCAAGAGTTGGACTTTGCAAATTCAATTCTTTTTTTTATCAATGCTTCAGAATCATTTTGAATCTGATCTTTAATCTGTTTTACAAATTCTTCCTGAGTATCAATGACATTAGCGATACCATAAAAGTCTTTAAGGACAGCAAACTCTGTCATAATTACTGGGACTCCAATCGCTAAGTATTCATTAATCTTAAGTGGATAGATATTTTTATTTATTTCTGATTTTATATAAGGTATAATTCCAACATCAAATTTGGATACTATATCAGGTACTTCAGAGGCATGCACCGCTGGGTTAAATACAACATTATCGTATTTTGATAATCGATCCACAACTGGTTGATTCATAATACCACCAGTAAATTCAAAAGTTACATCAGGTAATTCCTGTACTGCATACTCTACTAAGTCAACATCAAATCTGTAATCGATTGATCCGGTATAACCAACTTTCTTTTTAGTTGTATCATTCACTTTTGTCTTGGCAAAAGGCACAAATAAGTCGTAATCCACACCATTTTTAACCACTACTGAGTTACTATTATATTGTTTTTTCTCGTTGTTTAAATACTCTGAAGTGGTAATAATACCATCTACCTTTTTACAGAATTCTTTTTCTAACGCAATGGTTCGAGCATTGTTTCTATCTAAATCCATTCCATCGTAGCAGTAGTAAATGTTTTTATGTTCATCTAATTCACCAATCATTGCTAATCCGTATACAGGATTAAAGGCTGTTAAAATGATAGAATCCTTTAGATTAAACTTCTTCTGAATTTTTCTAATCTGTCTTCTGTACATTTTTGTATTCCAACGATAAAAGAGATTTAAAAGACCTTCATTTTTAATTGAATTTGTAGGCAAAACAGGCGGCATTACCATATGCTTAACCATTGCGCCAGTATCTGCTTCAATAGTTTGTACTCTTTTTTCTAAACCAAGCATTCGTTTAACAGGAATATTGATTTTACCTCTAATTCCATTAATCAGATCCTTAACAGTCCTTGGATACTCAATGAACAATACATTATTATGAAATGCCAATAACGACAGTAACTGTACTGTAGATTTAGTGTACTCACCTTCCCAAGTGGTATAAGAAATACATATGATGTTTTTATTCTTTAGCATACGACTTTCTCTTTAAGTTGATATTCCATTTGCTTGTAAAGCTCAAGTACTTGCTCCGCCATTGCATACCAAGAGAATTTTTCACTTCTTGCAAGACCTTTCTCAATTAAAGTATTTTTAAACTTTCCGTCAGATAAAATTTTCTCAATACCTTCTGTAATTTCACCCGGATTAAATGGATCAACCAAGTAACCTGCATTACCTGAAATCTCAGGCATCGAAGATGTATTTGAAGTAATTACTGGAACACCACATGACATGGCTTCTAAGATTGGAATTCCAAAACTTTCTCTAAGTGAAGGATATAAGAACACCTCGCACATGGTATAAATGGCCGGTAAATCTGTATTTTTTACATATCCTGTCAAGATGATATTGTTTATTAAATCAGGATCACCGATTTCAGTGGTCATCTTTTTTAATTCATCCAAATCATAATCTAACATGACTAGTTTATAATCTTTTTCAGAATTTTTTAGAAAGTCTGAATATGCTTTTAATGTTCCTTTTGTGTTCTTTTTAGGATCTGTATTTCCTAAGAAAAAGAAATAGTAATCAGGTAGCTTATATTTTGATTTTACTCTATCAAGTTCTGCTTGGTCTGTAACTGGTTTAAAATGGCTACCTACACCATTATAAACTGCAGATAATTTATTATCAGACATGCCGAAGAACTCAGAAATGCGTTTTCTTTCAAAGTTAGATACTGTAATGACTTCCTTGCTCTTATTTACAACTCTTGGTACAATTAACTTACGATAAACGTTTCCAAATTTTTGATATGGTGTTGCACTACTTTTAAGTATCTGCATATAAGATTTCTCCAAATAAATGATATCATGTAAGGTTGTAATAATTGGAATATCACTAAATATTGGTGCTGTATTACTTGTACAATGTAAAATGTCGCAACCGTGCGCCTTTGCAGCCTTAGGTAAAGCAAATTGTTCCCACAATGGATATATGCCACCTTCAAGTTCTACGATTTTAAAATTGTCTGTTTCTTCTAATACTGATGCATCTTCGTCTGGCTTAACAAAAACAATATATTCGTTCTCCTTATCAATTTTTTGTAAGTTCTTTATGAGCTCTAAAGCAACCATATCCATACCGTGCTTTTTAACCCTAAATAATCGTTGTCCTTCTATTCCTATTCTCATGATTTCTGATCGTTTAAAGTTCCGTGTTGCGTATGAATAAACTTCTTATTAGCACCTTTTAATTTAAAGAGCATTAAGAACATTAGGAAAAAAGCCTTTGGTAACGTTATAGCAGCTTTTAAAGTATCTGCATTATAAAACTTTCTTGGTATTGAAAGGAAAAATGCCAATACAGTTAAACCAAATGCGACATACCAATACGTAGGTTCTATATTTGTGACAAACTCAGGAAATACAAATTGCAATAAAGCGTAGATACCTGTTAAGATAGTAACGACACCTAATAACAGTATTCTTGGTGGTGTTACCATTTGATACACCTTATCAATAAAGTCTACATTGCCCTGTAGTAAAAAACCCTTTAGGCCAGGTAAAAAGTATCGTCGTAAGTATACAAACTGTGCAGACAACCATCTTCTTCTTTGATTTTGAAAATCTTTAGAACGTTGAATCTTTTCGTCGTAAACGTAAGCATCATTGATGTACTCAAGAATAATTTTATCTTTTATTAATTTAAACTCTAGCTCTTTATCAAATCCTCCTACAGCATTTACGTTTGCCATTACATCTTTAAAAAAAGCATAATCAAATGCCATTGCAGATCCGATTAAACTTGCTGATAAGCCTAATTTACGATGTCCTTTTCTAAATATGTGATTATTTACTTCTTCACTTATTGCGTCTAAAATTGCAAACGATGTATTTACATTTTTAGCAACGCGATGACCTTGAACTACTGTACAACCATTGGCAAATGCTTCATCCATTTTAGAGATAAAATCTGACTCCATAATATTATCCGCATCTAAGATTAAAGCCACATCGTAAGCATCTCCTAATTGAGCCATTGCTTTATTTAAAGCTTTAGATTTGGTACTCTTTTCAAAACTAACCTCAATTAGCTTTATAGGTAAAGCCTTTAATTGGTCTAAAGTTGATTCTTGAAACGAATCCGCAATAACTACGACATCATATCTGTCTGAAGGGTAATCTTGTTGTAAAGCAGATTTAGCAACATTTACGATTACCTGATCTTCTTTATATCCTGGAATTAATACTGCGATTTTTTTGAACTCACCTGAGTTCTTAAATGATGGATCTTTGTAGAATTGACCTGCTAATGCAAATATAAATACATACAAGCTAGCAAAACCGAAATATATAAATATGACGTATTCTATAATAAGTAGGATAATGTTTAGGGCTTCCATAATGTTGCTTTTAAATGTTTTTAAATAGTTTATTAACCACGAATGGTATCTCGTACTTTAAGCGCGGCTTTTCTTAAAAACGGGAAGTATTTTCCTGATTTGATGTTATATGCTAATGATTGTGAATTGAAAATCATTTGGAAATTTTGAGTACAGAATACTGGCTTCTGAGTAATTCTATTTATTTCAATCGCCTGGTGTAATTCACTCTCAAAAAATAAATTGTAATAAGAATCTTTGTAGGTATTTGCCTTATGACCACCATGATTATTCGCCTTTTGACGTGCTTTGGCATTAGGTAGATCTAACATAATTAATTTATCATATTTTACACCATGATTTTTTAACCATATCTCTGTTTCCTCTCTATACTTTTCAAGTCTAGAAGTTACTAAAGCACCAATTTTTGCTTTTGGAATATACAATGGTGTCGCATTAAGTAAAAACTCTTTATACTTTGGCCCATCATCATTTTGCTCTGGAGTTGGATCTACACATAATACACCATCAATATCAAAACAGGCTTTATCTAAAGTAGAATGATTAAAAATATTCCATTGGAAATATCTTGGAATACCAACAGTTTCAAACGAATAATCAACAGTATTTTGTTTTCCTGGTAATACATAAATAGCGGCATACTTTAAATCGAACTGCGATTCTAAATCTGCTAAACTTGCCTTACATTTTTTCATTGCTGATCCTGACGACACACTGTCATCAACAACTAAAACTTTTTTAAACTGTTTAATGTCAAAATATTGTCCACGCTCTCCAGCCTTATAAATATGACCATTTATAAAAGAATGTAAATCTGTATATGGTAAGTTTAAATACAGTGCTAATAAATTAGCTGGTAACATTCCACTTCGAGGCACACCTACTATTAGGTCAAAATCCCTAGGAATCATATGGATTCCTCTTAGGATGGTTTGGTTTAAATCACTTAAATTTCTAAAATTCATAATTGTAGGTTTTAATTATTGTATAGATTTGATAGGTTCTGTTAATTCTTTTTCATTTTCTATTGCTGAGTCATCTTTCCATCGTCTAGATGAAAACATAAATACCATAGATAAATACATTACTATTCCTGTCGGCATTTGTCCTAAGACTCCATTACCATAGGATGCCATCATAATACCTGCAAAACCGCAGGTAATGGCGGTGACCATAATTTTTTGATCTTGATTCTTAATCCGGAACATGACATTGTAGGCTCCTGTGATGAGTATAAAAAACATCATAAATAAATAGTACCACAAGCCTACCACACCAGTATCTGCCCATATCATCACATACCAACTATCTGTGGCAGTGTTTGCCAAAAACGTATGTGGTGTAAAACGTTGTCCCCAATTTCCTGTAGCACCAACTCCACCACCAATTGGTCTAGAAGCTAGATACGATTTTAGTTTACGTTGGTTGGCCAATCTTACTTGTAATGATGCATCGTTAGGATCAAAGGCTGTACGCATTCTTCTAATTTCCGGATTAGAATGCATTAATGTTGTATGTGCAAAAAAGACATATACACTCAAGCCAAAAATGGCACCAAGTGTTAGCATCTTTACATTTTTACTTAAAATTAAGTACATGATACCTGCCATTCCTGGTACAGAAATTGCACCTCTGGTTCCTGAAATAAGCATTCCGAAAAGTCCTAATACACCAACAGTTAAATAAAAAGCTCTAAGCTTCATACTGGCTGCTTTTCTAAATACTGCTAGCATTAGGAAAACGATACCAGCATGTCCTTGTGCTGCACCAAATTGACCTGCATCAGAGTAAAAAGAGAATACTCTCAACTTACCAAATAAGATGTGTGTTTTATACGACCCTGCATTTAACCAGGCTTGCTCATATGGGTCAACACCCATTGTAAATTGCATAAGACCTTTCATAGTTCCTAATAAGGACATAACTCCCCATACTATAAAAAACAGTTGTAGGTCTTTTGGTTTGTTAAACAGTACAAATGCTAAAGGAATCACCAAGAATTGGTACAAACCTAATCCTCTCATTGCATAGAACCATGCCGCTACACTTTGAGCTTCAGGATTGGCGATTTGCAACATAATATAACCGAACCACATCGCTACTAAAAGTGTTAAATGCGACTTTGCTTTACTCCATTTTATTTTCTCCGCAAAAGCTTTAAAGAATAATGCGAGATATAAAATAAGTAATACACCATCAATACTTAGACCAAGTGGTGCTGGCACGTAGCGAGATAATCCAATAACAAGGAATCCTTGAATAACAAGAAGTATTATTCCTAGTCTTGGAATTGTGAATAATTTATAAAGTAAAATAGACACAAACAAAAGTCCCAGACAACCAATAGCCGGTAACAAACCACTCTTTGCTATCATTAATGTAATAATCAACAATCCTAAAAGAACTGGTGCCAAAACTTTTAATTGACCAAGTTTTGCTGAACCTGTGCTTACTTCAAATGGGTTGATATGTTCGTTTGTTGAATTCACTTTAATTTATGCTACTTTGTAAATAAGCTTCCTTTCTTACTTCTAACCTTTTGCCACAGCTCTAGGTAGAACATATTAGCATGCTTTATTAAATCTTTACCTGAAATTTTTATTTCTTTATTTAAGAAGAATATTCCTAAGACGATTCCTATTGCTGTAAACACTAACGTAAATAATGCCACCATTTCTAATGATTTAAATACAAATACTGCTATTAAATCTCCAACGATGTTAGTTGTTAACATTACGGCAACTTTAAGTGCATTGACATTAGGTTTATTTATACTATCCAACCCAATACCAGTCATTCTATCTAATGGCAACAATAAACCGTAAACAGCTAAGATTTTCACGATATTTACTATGTCATAACCTATAGCATTTACGTCTAGATATTGCTCACCAGAAATAAGTATTACAAACGGTTCAGCAAATACAAAAAATGCTAATGAGATTGCAACAAATAGGTATGATAAAGCACCAGAATATGTATTGAATAATAAGTGTAATTCTTTACTATTATTCATAAGACTAGCCTTGGACATTTTCGGAAATGCTGTTGCCGAAAAGCTTCTTAACGGAATAAGAATTATTTCTAGTAATTTTAATGGTATACTATATAATGCGACTGCTGCATTACCTAATGGACTGATACTAATAATCAAAATATCAGCGTTCTTCAATAAATTGGATCCAATTAATGTGAAAACACTGTATTTACCAAAGTTCAGTAGCTTCTTATTGGTACGTTTCTCAGCTTTAGAAATTAACTTTAATCCATCCCAACCTGAAACAACGCACATTAGTGATGTTAAACCATTAACAATTAGTAATAACATCACCAATTCACCAATCGTTAAATTAAGAGCTATTGTATTTATTACTAAAATGATGAAAAACACACCACTATTTAATGCTTTAATTAGCAACATTTTGCTGTAGTTCATCTTAGCTTGTAAAACAACCAAAGCGTTATTCCATGGCAGATTTACAAAAGCCATAATTGGATACCAAGCAAAGAATAGTACGTATCCTGAATTATCTATCGTATCGCTAAATAGAAATCTAACTGCAACTAAAATAAATGCAATAATTGCTGTAACTATTAAACTAATTACAGTGTTAGAGCCAATCAGTGCTTTGCTTTCGTTTTCTGAAGCACCAGATAAAAATCTCACAAGACCATTATTGGTAATTCCGAATCTGAGCATTTCAACAAATGAGCCACCTGAAATAAATAATACCCATTGTGCAAAAGAATCTGTATCTAAACTACGTGCTAAAAGCGCAAAACCAGCAAACCCAAATACAGCAATGGTAAGATTACCTCCTAAGGATAGGAAGTTATCTTCTCTCATTATTTTTTTAATTAACTGTATCATGATTAAATGTTATTTTTAGAATAGAACTGGAACTGTAGTATATTCTTAATTTTTCTTCTTGAACTTGAACGTTGTCTTGGTAATTCACCTAAAAGAGATTCTACCTCTTTAACCTCAACACCATTTATAAAGAATTGAATCTTATCCTCTGCAAGTGTTTTTACCTTATCAAAAACATTTTGATCAGCCGTAGACCATAGTCTGTTAGAACGACAAACTAGAAGCACTAAGTCTGAATTCTCAATAAGTTTATTAGGATAGGTTACATCTAAAATATTTGGTAACTCAATAATGATAAAATCAACTGATTTATCAACCTTTCTGTCATCTAAAACATTAAGTTCTGTATAGTCTTTTACATGAATAAACGCATTATCTACTTTGTAAGTAAAAAGTTCAGAATCTTCAACTTTATCAGTAAGATGTTTTAAAAATGGTTGCTCATAATCGTTTCTAGGATCTTGGTATCCTAAGAACCTATACAACCAATGGAATTTTGTTGACTTCCCTAATTCTTTCTTTTTAAAAGAGTCACTCAAAACCGCAACCGAATATCCTTCAGCCTTTAATTGTTGAGCTATATTACCACATATAGTAGTCTTCCCTTCATTTGTCTTAGTACTAATGACCGTTATAACTTTAGGCTTTTTAGTATTATTACCTTCATTTACTGCAAATCCTAAATTTTGCATCAAGAATTCCATTAGACGTTCTTGAATTCTAAGTAAATTAATACGTCCTTTATTTTTAAATATTTTTGGCATAATACCAATAGCTGGTATCCCTAAAACATCTTCTGTATGTTTTATATTCTTTAAAGTGTTGTCAAAGAAATCCATGAGTAAAATACTAGCTAACAACATAATGAAGCTAAACAAACCTGCTACAACTATTATAATCTTTCGCTTAGAAGGAATAGGTTTTAAAGGAAAATATGGTGGATCTACCATCTTAAGATTACTCGATAATTGTGTGTCTTGAAACTTAAGTTTAGCTAAATTTAATCCTCTTAGTATTTCTAAGTATTCTTCTTCAATAACACTAATTTGTCTTTCAATTCTTTTGATATTTGCACCTGCTGGAGCATATTTCTCAACTTCTTTTTCAAATTCTTGACTTTGTCTAGTCATTAAATCTACCTCAGCATCTAAATCTTCGCTTTCCACTACCTTATCTAACCACTGAGGCATCATTTTATTCATTGGTACACCTTCAGTTGAGTTATTCATTATATACAACTGACCAACTTTATCTTCAATTTCTTTTTTAAGTTTTTCTGTTTGTTCTTTTAATGCTGCAATGTTTTTTAAGCTGGTATCGGAACCATCTGACTTGGCTTCTTCTATTACAATTCTATAGTTAAGTTTACCTAACTGATCCTTGTCAGCTAAAACTTCATCATTTTTCTTTTGAATTTGTTCTTGTATCTCTAACTTTTCCTCAAGTTTCTTACGTGACGCTAAGGAACCTGCAAGCTCAGCTTGCTTTTGTTTATATGCAATCTGCATATTCTCTTTAACATTAGCTACTGCCTTACTTTGCTCATAAAGGTTAATGATGTTATTATCTTGTTGAAACTTTAAGAGCCTATCTTCGACTACTTTCAATTTAGCTTCAGCTTCTTTAAGTTGACCAGTAAAATATTTTACTACTGCGTCAGAACCATTCTCTTTAATGCTCTTATATTTTCTAATACATACCTCACCTAATATCGCTAATGTTTGTTGACAAATACCCGCGTCACCAGCTTCATAACTTAGCTTTAATAAATCACTAGATCCTACTCTTACTGCAGCTATTTTTGACAGTGCATCTAAAGAGTAGAATGGATCTTCATAATTCAATAATTCATAAATAAAATTATCATTGCTACTTTTCATCAGCTCCATTAAATTAGCTACAGTTTGTTCATAGTCATCTTTACTATGACCTTCAGGTACAATTTGCGCTAAATAATCTTCCTGTAAATTGTCTCCCTTTTTTGGAGCAACAGAAGATTTTACCACATAATCATAAATGTCTTCTGGAACTAATAATTTCAATTCAGCAAAATTCTCCGGAGATATATATTTTTCATGTGGCTGATCAAGCATTAGATGTTGACTCAATAATCGCACTCCCACTTCTTCTTGAGTTTCACGCGATTTTATAATATTTATAAGATTATCAAAAGCTGTATTTGACGCAAAATAGTCTGATCGTTTTTCCATTTCTATGGATGTACCAGAAGCTATACCAGTGTATAAAACTGCCTGTGTAGCATAGTCATACTTAGGATTCATGGTTAATACAATAGCCAATGACGCCATAACAATTGGCGCAACCATAAGAAGTATCTTATGCTTTAATAAAACCCTTATAAAGTCTATTAATTTCATCGTTATCTATCGCTTATTTAAAGGTCAAACCAGTTAAGTTCTCTAGTAATTTTTTTGATAGCATAAACTCAGATTTTGCTGTTTCATATTCTGACTCTATCCTTGCCGTGATATCAAAAATTCTCACATATTCATATACTGGTATTAATCCGTTTTTATATTCCTTTTCTGCCATTTCCATACTTACCTTGGCATTACCCAAATTCTTTGCCTTGAGCTCTAACAAGTTTTGTTTAAGAAGTAAGTCTTCATAGTAAATGATGACGGTTTCTCTTATCTCGTCTCTTTGAAATTTTAAGTAATTCTCAGCTTGTGAAATTTCAGCTTTAGCTTGCTTAACATCGGCCTTACGATGTAAAATATCGAACACTGGAATCTTAAGGAAGAATCCAACACCAAAATTCATTTGAGTAGCTGTAGTAGACAGATTTATTGCATTGCCGCCTGTAACATTGGTAGAAACATTATCAAAGGTACCATAGCGCGAGTCTGCATAAATACCAAAGTTTCTTGTCCAGTTTCTTTTCTTAGCTTTCAGATTTGACTTTTTAACTTCAATCTGATCTTCTCTGTAACCAAGTAAACCATTATTAGCCCAAGCTGAATCTATTAAAACTTCAAGCTTAGGAATCAGTAATTTGAAAGATTCTGGCTCTTTAACATCCACTATGGAGTCTTGTGCATTTGCAACAAAAGTGTGTGTGAATAAAACAACAAGTAGCGTTGCTACCGTTCTTAGAGAGTTTTTCATGATTTGGGGCTAATTGAATAACTTATCTTATTACTAAATTACAATTTCATTAGTGTGAATTCGCTTATATTTCGACGGATAACCATTAAGTGTAGACGAACAGATAGTATATAATGTTAAAGCATTTCTGTTTATAACACCTTGATTATAAATACAAAAGGCCGCCAATTCAAATTACTAGAACTAGCAGCCTTTCAAAAAAACTAAACCTGAATTTTTATACTGTACTTTTTTGGAATAACGCTGGCACGGTTCTCATTAAAATCTTTAAATCGAACCATAATGAATAATTATTTCCAATAAAGTATTCTGCATATTTATTATCTAAAGCAATACGTTCTTCTTCAGACATATCACCTCCTTTTCCTCTTAATTCAACCTGCCATAAACCTGTAATTCCGGCTGGTGCTAAAAATCTTTTTGACTTCTGATCTTGAGTTAACAACTCAGCTTCATAAACTGGTAATGGTCTATTACCAACTAAAGACATATCGCCTTTAATGACATTGATAAGTTGTGGTAATTCATCTATACTTGTATTTCTGATAATTTTACCAACCCTTGTAATACGAGGATCATCGATAATTTTTATAAAACTAGAGTTACTATCTAAAGCTTTTTGCTTTTGTTCATTGTACCAATAATCACAAATTTTTCCTTTCTCCGTATACTTCACCGGTGAACAATACTCCCCATATGGCAGTTTTGCACATCTAGGGCATTCTTCTTCTTTATCGACTTTAGTTTCTTCTTGAGAGTTATTATATTGGTTTTTCTCTTTTGCGAGTTGTTTTAAAAGTTTATCAGAACCTGTTCGCATAGATCTAAGTTTATAAAAATCGAATGTCTTCCGACCTACACGTTTAGCGATGTAGTACACTTTACCTTTAGATTCTAATCTTATGGCAAGTACAACCATAATTAATAATGGTGATAACACTAATAGAATTGAGGATGCTACTACAATATCAAAGATTCTTTTAGACAAAGGAAATTTATAAGTACCTGATGTTTTATTCTTAGGTTCAGTCTTTATAGATGTAGGTTGTTGTGTGCTTAATCGTTTAGTTCTAAGAATAATCTGCTCAGTATCTGTTGCGCCAATCACAAAGTAATCACTGATGCCTTTGGAAAAGGCCTCTTGAAAGATCTTATCACTGTGTTCCTCCATTAATAACACAAAAGGTATATGCGTAGCTTCTTTTTCGGCTTTTAGATTGTCATAAAAGAAGATTCCATTATTTCCGGGTAAACTGTATTCACAAATAATAGCGTCTATGTCTTTATTGTTCTTTAAAGCATTTCTCGCTTCTACAGCATTATTACAGAAGACTGCTGAGATTTCGGTATCTTCAATACTCCACTCAACATCTTCAATATGCTTTCCAATATATAATAGTTTCATTGTTAACAGGTTTTAGTTTTTAACAGCAATCAACTACCAAACGTTGGTATAGTGAATTGGGAATAGATTCTTTTTCACAACCTCATCGAGCTCTTCAGGATTGAATGGCTTCGTTAAATAATCTTGTGCACCTAATTTGTATGACTTTATACGCTCCTTACTTTCAGCATTACCCGATAACATAATTATTGGTGTATGCTTGGTATAACCTCTTTGTCTTATATTTTGAAGCAGTGTAAAGCCATCCATTTCATTCATTTGGATGTCACTAATTATTAGATCTGGCAAATTACCATCTAACCACTCTTCAGCTTCAATACCCGAGTTAACGGCCTTCACTTCGTATTTATTTGATAAGAAAAACTCTAGTAATGTTGTCATTGTCATCTCATCGTCTACAACTAATATTTTTTTCTTCATGATTTAAATTATTGAGTTAATCACTATTTAATTGCATCCTTAAAAAAGGCAATTGTTTTTGTTAAACCATCTTCTAACTTTATGGTAGGTTCCCAGTCTAATGCTTTCTTAGCAAGAGAAATATCTGGTTTTCTCATTAAAGGATCATCCGAAGGTAAAGGCTGGTAAACAATCTTTGACTTGGAACCTGTCAGCTCAATAACTTTCTCTGCCAATTCTAAAATTGTAAACTCACCTGGGTTACCAATATTTACAGGTCCTGTAAATGAATCATCTGTATTCATTGTTTTTATCATGCCATCTACAAGATCATCTACATATTGAAAACTTCTCGTCTGATCACCTTGTCCGTACACAGTAATGTCATGATTCTGCAGTGCTTGAACTATAAAATTAGATACCACTCTACCATCATTAGGATGCATTCTTGGGCCATAAGTATTAAAGATTCTTACGATTTTAATTTTAACATCGTTTTGAGCGTGATAATCTCTAAATAAAGTTTCAGCTGCTCTTTTACCTTCATCATAACAAGATCTCTCTCCAATAGGGTTTACATTTCCCCAATATGACTCTGGTTGTGGATGTACCATAGGGTTACCATACACTTCACTTGTTGATGCCTGTAAAATTTTTGCATTAACTCGCTTTGCTAATCCTAACATGTTAATTGCACCCATTACAGAGGTCTTAATCGTCTTGATTGGATTGTACTGATAATGCACAGGAGATGCAGGGCAAGCTAAATTATATATTTCGTCAACTTCAATTAAAAATGGATTAATGACGTCGTGACGAATAATCTCAAAATAAGGATTGCTTGTTAAATGAACTACATTTTGCTTTTGTCCGGTAAAATAATTATCCAAACAATATACTTCGTTACCTTCAGACAAAAGTCTCTCACAAAGGTGCGAGCCTACGAAACCGGCACCACCAGTAACTAAAATTCTTTTTTTCATGATTTGAGGCTGTAAATTTTAAGTTGTTGAGAGCTTATACCGTTTGGGTTTGCTTTACTTGGGTTCCTTTGTTTAAACTAGTATCAATACCTATACAAGAATACTTGAAATCTAAATCATGCATTTCTTCTTTGTCGTAAATATTTCTACCGTCAAATACAACAGGTTCTTTTAATAATCGCTTCATTACCTTAAAATTAGGTATTCTGAACTCGGACCATTCAGTCAATACAGCTAGACAATCAGCATCTATTAGGGCTTCATTCTGGTCATTACAATATTCTATAGAATCGCCAAAGTGGTGTCTAGCTTCCTCTGCTGCTACAGGATCATAAGCCTTGACATTAGCCCCTGCATCTAAAAGTTCTTTAATAATGTAAAGAGACGGAGCTTCTCTCATATCATCAGTTTGAGGCTTAAAGGATAATCCCCAAATTGCAATTGTTTTGCCTTTCAAATTACCATTATAAAAAGAATTGATCTTATTGAATAACACTAACTTTTGCGTTTTATTTACAGATTCTACTGCCTTCAGTACTTGTAATTGGTAATCGTTTTCAGCTGCTGTTTTTATTAAAGCTTGCACGTCCTTTGGAAAACAAGAACCTCCATATCCTATGCCTGGATAAATGAATTTTTTACCAATACGAGAGTCAGAACCGATACCTCTTCTTACATTATTAATATCAGCACCAACAACCTCACAAAGGTTTGCAATGTCATTAATAAAACTAATCTTTGTTGCCAACATAGAGTTTGCCGCATATTTTGTCATTTCTGCAGAAACTATATCCATTGAGATAACAGGATGTCCATTTAGAGTAAATGGCTTGTATAATTTGTTGAGTAACTTTTCTGCTCTTTCACTTTCTGTGCCAACTACAATTCTATCTGGTTTCATAAAGTCATCTATAGCTGCACCTTCTTTCAAAAATTCTGGATTTGAAGCTACATCAAAAGGAATATCCACCATTCTCTTATCTAACTCTTCTTGAACAGCACTTTTAACTTTTTGAGACGTACCGACAGGAACTGTACTCTTAGTTACAATTAATTTGTAATCGTTCATGTGACGACCACATTCCCTAGCTACTGCGAGTACATGTTTAAGGTCAGCGCTACCATCTTCATCTGGTGGAGTACCAACACTAATAAATACGGCATCTGCGTCAGTAATTGTGTCTGCTAGACTAGTAGAGAAGTCTAGACGTTCTTTAGACATATTTCGTTTAATCATGTCCTCTAGACCTGGTTCATAGATTGGAATAATTCCATTCTTTAAATTGTCAATTTTCTTTTTATCGATGTCTACACATACAACATCAATACCTACTTCAGAAAAACATGCACCTGTAACTAGGCCTACATATCCACTTCCTACTATTGCTACTTTCATAATTTAAAAGATTTGGGGTTTGTTTTTATCAAACTTAACTCTAAAAAGGTCATTTCATCGATTAATTTCGACGGATAAACGATAAGTGTAGATGAATGAACAGTATTAATTGTTATAGTGCTTAAAGAAAAGCACTCGTTTTTTGTATTGTAATTAACTATTATAAAGGTAGTTATAAAAAACCTGATCTTAGAAAGTATTAAAAGAGAAAGGGCATAAGTATCATTATGCCCTTTCAGGGTTACTATGGTATTACACTTTATTTGTTTTCAGAATATGAAAACTTCTTGAGTAAGGGATTATAGTATATTATAAATTATATCGTTTATGCTGTATACATTGTTTCATTGTCCTTTTCGTGATACAGAAAAAATGTATTATCTGCATCTTGAATTGCCTCTAACCAAATGTTTTCATAGATATGTATGCTCGTAAAAATAAATTGCTCTTGCTTTTCCATTTTAATATCTATTAATTTTTGTCATGAGACAAAGTTAAAGCCTAACAAACCCATTTTTTTTGATTTTCGATTGATATTATTTTGTTGAACGTTGGGAAGCTCTCATCAATCGACGAATGGAATCAAATATTTTCAACGAAAACTCTAAACCTTCCAAACCCCTGATGAACAGTACGTTTTAAACGATTAAACACATGGATTATCGGTAAAAAAAAGCGATGAATGAAGTCTTAGAATAATTATTGTTTTAAGGATAATGAAATTAAAACATATTTAGTTCCACTTAATATAAATAATCTAATTATTAAAGGAATTTATTAACCCTTAGCTATCTGATTTAAGAGTAAATTATATATGGGTAATTATAAATACAAAACACATGCCTGGCTTATTTTCTGAGCGTAAAGAAAAAAGTAGTGCCTAATCCAAGGGTAGATTCAACCCAAATGCTTCCCTCGTACATATGTACTATCTTCTTCACGACTGCTAGCCCTATACCTGTTGAATCTTTTCTATTCTCTAACTTACCAAACGTTTGAAATATTTTGTCAAAGTATTTAGAATCTATACCCTTACCATTATCAGAAACATAAAATTTCCAAAATTGGTTATTATCTACAACACTAATATTTACTAAGCCTTGTTCCTTATCATTATATTTAATTGCATTATCAACCAAGTTTTGAAAAAGTTGTTGTAGTCTAAATTTATCACCTCTTACTTTAGGGAGTTCATCTATCATAACTGAGATATTCTCTGGTACTGACATACAGCTGACAGTTTCTTTTACAAGCGTGTACAAATCAACATCATAGGTTTCTGACTGATTTTTATCAATTGTTGAATAATCCAAAATACCCTTTATCATGGCATCCATCTTATTGACACTAAATCTAATTTCGTTAAGTTGATTTTTACCTTCTACATCAAAATGGTCATAATAATCCTCAGTTATCCATGAAGTTAGAGCATCAATACTGCGAAGAGGCGATTTTAAATCATGAGAAACCATATGAGCATAATCACTCAGTTCTTGATTTTGTTTTTCTAAATTCTTGAGTAAACGCTGTTGATCTGAAAAAACTCTGCATGCTTTTAGGGCATTCATAAACTTAGAAATTACAGGCTGTAATTTAGAGAGGTCTTGGGCGTCAATATTATTTTTTTTGGAATATAAAAATAGGTATCCCTCTTCTTTAAGATTAAAAACCGCCAAGTGACCATCTTTTAATTTTATTGGGGCCGTGCTTAACGCAAGTGCATTATTATTAAATAATTCAAATGAATCTATGCCATGTAATAGATTGTTTAAATCGGGCTGTGTTTTTACAATTGACTTTCTTCCGAAAGGAATGGAATACTTACAAACATATTTATTGTTTTCATTTGAAAGTATCCAAGCAGCATTAAGATTTTTTCGTTTAAGTATAAGTCTTATAAAATTGTTACAACTCTCGTTATAGTCTAGAGACTTTCCAATTGCCATGGCATACTCGTAAAGTTGTAATATTGTTAATATGTGATTTTCTATTTTCATAATTCAAACATGCCTACTACTGTAGTTTTATTATATAATTCTAGAAATCCTTCACCATAAGATGAAATTTCACCAATGGTTAGTGCCCCACCAATAGAAACATCAGGATATTGATCTTTTATAAGTTTGGTAATTGCATTTAGTTCTTCATCAAAGTGCTTTTCTAAGAATAATATTCTAGATATACAGTCTATGATAATAGCTTTTCTCGGATTTTCTGACTGATAAATACACTCTGCAGCTGCTGATTTTGCGGCATTGATCAGTGACTCTTTGTTACCGTTTAAAATATCAACAACAGCATTATTTTCTACTTCGCCAACACAAATAAGCTCACCACTTTCGTTTACCATCAACGGGTCTCGCACAATACATTCACCTTCTTTTTTTACTAACCCAAAAGGATAGCCTTTAGCTAAATCAAAAAAGTTATGCTCATTAAATTTTCGTTTTGAGTGTTTTTCAACTACGGACCTGTATACCTCAAACGGATTTTTCCAATTTATTTCTTTAATTATATTACCGTCTGCTTTGGTTACAATAAAAGGTCCATCTACTTTCTTCCAACCATGTTTTACACCAATTCTTGAGGTCATTCGCATAACTCCTACAACAGCGGCATCTTCAAATAAACCTTCATTATTAAATACACAAGGTTTTTGCTCTAAACTTAAACTACCAGCACCACCACCAAAATAGGTAGTTTCCATACCATAATTGAGATATAATCTATTTAGAAAGTGTGAAATATTGGAGGTTAGACCGTCTACATACGTGAATAAACTGTAGTCTCTGTCCTTAAAATCAATGGGTGGTATTCTATAGTTTTTATAACTAATACCTCTTATTACAAAAAGCTTCTCAATGTTGTGTAAAGTATTTGCAACAATTCCTTTTTCAAATATTTTATTGCCATGGATAACTTTGGGGAAAATTCCACCCATGAAGGCTATACCTTCTTTGTTGAGTTCTTGTATTAACCCTTCGACATCAATATCTGTATGTTCTGCTATAGATATTAAAGCTGTATTTGATCGTACATGCTTTTTTATAGCATTAACAACTTCAGTTGTCTGCGTACTGTAAATAAACATAAGTGCGGTATAAAAATTGAATTATTATTAAAACAATTATTTGCTGTAAAATTATTGACAAAAATACCTGAGTTGGGTTTTTTTCGATTGATTGACCATACTCAAAAGTTAGAAAGTAATTATTGAACGATGAATGAAAATAGTGTTCACAAATATAAAAATCAAGGCCTATTTCAACCCTAGATTAACGGTAAATTTCGCCGATTAAACCAATGTATTACAAGCGTTTATAACACCAGTTTCTTTTGAAGAAAAACAAACCTAAATCTTAAAAAAAACTAAAGTAAATTTAGTCGTTTCATAAGTTCTGGTCTATTAGAACGACTAACTGGTATCACATCCTTTTTAATTAACACACTATTGTCTTCAATATCAATTATCTTTTTGGTGTTGATAATATAGGAACGATGAACCTTCAAGAACAAACTATCTGGTAATTTTTCTTCCATCTTCTTCAAAGTAGAATGTACAGTGTAGTTTTTGTTTTCTGTTTTAATAAAAATATAATCACCTTTTGCTTCAACCAAGTAAATGCTAGGTATATCTATTTTAATTAATCTTCTGTCTATATTTACATATAGGTCATTCCCAGATTTACCCTCAACTTTTTCAGAAGTCTTTTCATCTTCAGACACATAAGGATTCGAAAGTGGTAAAGAGGAAGACTCTGCTTTTGAAATAGCTTTCTTAAATCGTTCTTCGGTTATTGGTTTTACCAAATAATCTACGATACAATCGTATTCAAAAGCTTGAATAGCAAAATTTGGATCTGATGTTGTTAGTATGGTTTTTGGTGGATTTTTTATGGTCTCGATAAAATCAAAACCCGTAAAATCTGGCATATGAATATCCAAAAAAATTAAATCCACTTCATTTTGATTAAGAAACTTAATAGCCTGAATTGCATTTGGAAACTCTTCTAACACAGTGGCATTGGGTTCCTCAGCACATAACTGGGAAATTATTGCTCTTGCGGTAGCTTCATCATCTATGATTATACAATTCATAAAATTGGTTTATAAAGAATCTAAAAATTTAGTCATGTTTTGCAATACAGCTTCAAAATCCTCTTTCCCTTCTACACTGTCTTTCAAAAGGTTATCCTCATACCTAGCAGCTAATGCATAACTCTTTTCAAGGCCTAAAATAATGATTTTATGTTTAAGTTTATGAACATTCTTTGCAACTTCCGAAAAATTTCCTGCAGCGATATTTTCAAAATACTCTTTTTTCTCTTCCGGAAACTCAGTTTTCATAATACCGATGAGCTTTTGCTCAAATTCCTTGTTGCCACCAGACATATTGTAAACATATGATAAATTAGGCTCTTCCATTTGGTTCTTTTTTTATTGTGAAGTAAAACGTTGATCCATTACCAGGCTGAGAATCTACCCATATTTTACCCCCATAAGTGGTTAGTATTTTCTTTACAATTGGAAGTCCCATGCCTGTAGATTCTAAATGGTTTTCTAATTTCTGAAAAGTATCAAAAATCTTATTAAAGTATCGCTTCTCAATACCTTTTCCATTATCCTTTACATAAAACTCCCAGTCTTCTTCCTTGTTAGTATATCCAACTTCAATATGGCCTTCTGACTTATCTATTGCGTTAATAGCATTTGAAAGTAAATGATGAAACAGTTGCTTTAATCTGTATTTATCACCTTTAATGATTGGCATATCCATGACATTTATTTTAATATGATCAGGTACAAAAAGCTCTGAATGTACCTCAATTAACACCAAATTAAGTTGCACATCATAAAAATCCTTACGACTTCTTGTAATGGTCGAATATTCTAATATACCGGTAATAAGGTTTTCCATTTTTTTTACACTATTACGTATCATAGATATACTCTCTTTCCCATTATCGTCAAAACTATCTTTATAGTCTTCACTTAACCAAGCCGTTAGAGCATCAATACTTCTTAGTGGGGTTTTTAAATCGTGCGAGACCATATGAGCGTATTCACTTAACTCTTGGTTCTGATGAGCCAATTCGACCAACAACTTCTCTTGTTGTTTATTCATTTCCACTATTTCCTTCGCCTGATTATCAATGAAGTCAACAAGTTTGGAACCATCTAAATCTATAATGTCATTATTTTTATTCTCTGAAAGATTATAAACCTCTAAAGTTTCAATAATATGTTTTAGTTTCTCTATAACTTCCTGTTGCTCTAAAGTATCTTTTCTTAACTGCTTATTTGCCTGAAATAACTCCTCAGAGCTTATATTCATGGCCCGCTGCTGCATGGTAAACTGTTCGTCATAATTTGTATACGACTTATCCACCGCTTCCAAAAAGCGTTGTATGTTCTCGTCAGTTGCGAGACCATCTGGCAGATATTTACGTATTTGACGTTTTAGCAGCGAGTTCATTTATTCACTTAATAATGTTATTGTCATGGTTTGATTATGCAATTGGCAGTTAATCTCTAAATTAAACGGTGCTATTTCACCATAAGAGTAATAACCACAAACTGTTGTATCTCCCCCAATAATAGATACTACTTCTTCTATTTCTTCTTCAACACGCTGGTCTAAAACAAGTTTACGACCAATACAACTTACCAAAATTGCAACTTCTGGTTTTGCCTTACGTTTTTCAATAGCTTGCGTGGCCGCTAACTCTGAAGCGTTCGCAATATTGTCTACATTAGTCATCATCAATTGTACCTGAGAATTCATAGGAATATCACCAGCCAAAATCATTGCATTCTTTTCCTCGTCAATATTTAAAATGGTTCTTACAAAAGATTGATCTTCATCTTCAGACTTTACATTAAGAGGATATAATAATGCTGCTGCAGGAAGTTGATCAGCCTTATCACCAAGATATTTTTTATATAAGTCTAATGCTGGTTGGCCATCTAACTCGTACAAAATATTAGACTCAGATTTAGTAACAATACGCTCTGGACCAAAAGGTGTCCATCCACCATGAATTGCAAAAGTCGCTTCTATAGTTTCACCATATAAACCAATTGCAACTACCTCACCAGGCTTAGGGTTTTCATTATAAGACGCTACAGTCTTTTCAAAACGTGCTGCATCACCGCACAATCCTCCGGTAATTAATATCTTATTATCAACTGCGGCATTCATCCCTTTCGTTAATTCACTACCATTCACAAAACTACCTTCAGATACGATGAGTACATGCTTCAAACCTTCTTGCGGTAATTGCTCTATAAGCTCTTTACCTGTTTTAAAACTGTCATTATCTGAATTTAAAACATTGTTTGTCTTAACGTGGAATTCACTCTTTTCAAACTCTATAGCAGTTATAGTTATACATTCATCCTCCACATGTTCTACGGTAATATCTCCACTTGTAGAACCAAAAACTAAATGACCATCAGGAAACAATGCTCTAACTTGTTCATAAATTGTTTCGTCTTCGAGTAAAAATCGATTTCCGAAAATTAACACTAAAGGATTTTTAAGATCTAACTTTTTCGAAAGATAAATCCAATCTCCTCCTTTTTCTTTTTTTAATTGGGTAGTTTTCATAGGTTACTTTTTAATGGTAAAATAAAATTTGGTGCCTTCATTTGGTTTACTTTTTAACCAAATCTCTCCGCCATGGAGATTAACAATTTTTTTAACAATAGATAAACCAATTCCTGTTGAATCCTTTCTCTTATTAAGCGAATGAAAAACTTTAAATATTTTCTCATGAAATTTAGGCTCAATTCCCATTCCATTATCAGAAATTGAAAATTGATAATGAGTTAAAAATTCTTCAACATCAATTTCGATAATTCCGCTTGCCTTATCATTGAACTTTATTGCATTACTCAGCAGATTTTGAAATACCTGTTGTAATTTGGTTTTATCACCTAATATAACCGGTAAATCATTTAAAACGTTTATTTCAATATTATCAGGTATGTAAAGCATACCTAGTAAATCATCTACTAAAGTCGAAATATTTACGGGTGTGTTTTCTGAGGTGTCTGACCCTGCACTTGAATAATGTAAGATATCTGTTATCAGCTGCTCCATTTTTTCAAGAGTGCTTTGTATGTGATCTATATTTTGAAGACTTGTCTCATTTAATACACCAACATTATCTTCTTTTAACCATGTTACTAAAGCGTCTATACTTCTTAAAGGAGACTTTAAATCATGAGACACAATATGCGCATATTCATGCAGCTCATCATTACTTTTTTCTAATTTCTTAAGAAGCTCTTCTTTTTGTTTCTCTAAATTTTTAAGTTCGGTTATATCTAGGTGTATTCCAATTGAACCTATTACTTTTCCATCAATATCAAAATTAGGCGCACCACTAACCAACCAATACTTCTCTTCTCCATCTTTAGTTCTAGCCTTAAACTCGTATGAGTTAGATACACCTTTTAGGCGTTTTTCATTTTCTACTTCTATTACATTATCCTCAAAATCTGCTTTTAGTAAGGTTGAACCTTTGCGTCCTATGAGTTCGTTCTCTGAGAAACCTGACATTTCCTCAAAACTTTGGTTTACCAAAAGTATCTCATCATCATTATTGACTTCCATCAAACCTAAATTCATATTGCTTACAATATTGAGATATTTTAAACGCTCCGCCTCAATGGCTTTTTGATATCTATCTTCTAAAGTAATGTCTCTAACAATTCCCTGGGCACCAACGGGTTGGTCATTTTCATAAATAATAGAAGCATTTATATGGACTAACTTTATTTCTTTACTGTGTGTTAAAATAGGTAGGGTGAAATTGGCTATAAATCCTTTTTTTAGTAATTCTTGGAAAGACTCAGCAACCTTCTCTTCTTCTTCAGGAACAACCATCGTCATTAAGTTGCATTCATCTTCGGTAGACTCAAAGCCTAATAATTTTACTGCGGCATCATTCATTCGGAGAATATTGCCCCGTAAATCCATAATAAGATAGGCATCTGCTATTGTTTCAAAAACACCTTGTAATTGAGAATTACTTTTTGAAATGGTAGATATGAGCTCGGAATTGGAAGCTTTTAATTTTTGATTAGCTTCATATAATTCAGCAGATTTAGCCTCAAGAATTTGCTCTGCAGCTTTTCTTGCGGCTCTCTCTCGTTCGAGAGTCCTTTTAAGAATTTCAACTTCTTTCTGGCTCATTATCCTTTATTGATAAAAAACCTAACCTCCGTACCTTCTTCGTTAATTTTTTCGTAGTCTATATTTACCGGAACATTAAAGAGTTTAAACGTCTCTAACATTAAACCTTTACCCAACATATACAGTGCTCTCTCGGAATTGTAAACTAAAATCATCTTATCATCGGTGCGTTCTTCTAGTTTAAATGATGGAAGTTCTGCATCGGGATAAATCTTTTTTACTTCTACATGTATGTGATTTTCGATAGAAGCTAATAAATCCATCGGACTTTTGTAATGTTCGACCAAAGTTGGATATGAGTTTACTAACACAGCAAATAAATGCTCTGCATAGACCAATAATAAATCATCTACGGCAATATCTGTATTCTCACTGAGATGTGTAATTAGTTGCAGCATTTCAGAAAATTCGTATGTCCCTATTGCTGTATATACACCATCGGACTCTAAATTAGACTCAGAAATTATAGTGTCGACCATTTCAAGGCCAAATTTCTCTTCAACAAGTTCTAAAAATTCGGTAAATATTATGCCTTTCATTAAGCTTTAATTAATTCATTTACACCCCAATATGCTAATAATTTTTCAATTTTGGAAACATAATCCTCATATTTTAAAGGTTTAAGAACATAACCAGCTATTCCTATTTTGTAACATTCTAGTAAATCGCGCTCATTACTTGACGTCGTAAGCACAATTGTAGGTAAATACTTTAAAGTGTCATGAGCTTTTAAAATTTTAAGAAATTCTATGCCGCTGATTTTTGGCATATTTAAATCTAACAATATAATATCGGGCAAATTATCTCTATCTTCTAAAATATTTAAAGCTTCTTCACCATTATTTGCCTCAATAATGTTGTGGTTTAAGTTTAGGGAGTTTTTTGCACGATTGAGCTTCATAACCTCAATCATGTCATCTTCAATTAATAATACTTTAAGGGAATTCATTTTCTTTGATTTAAAAAATTATAATAGCGGTATAGCCATATCTGGCAAACTCAAAGTTAAGATTCCATTTAAGTATTTTGAATGCATTTCGTTTAACCTTACAACAAGTCCGATGAGCAGTTAATTACTATCGACGAATGGTAATTTTCTTAATTTAAAGCATCTCGCAATTTTTTTGATAAACCCTTGATTACCATATCATAGGAGTGATCAATTAAGTGTAAAATTTGCTGCGTTGCTAATTCACCAGAATGCACATAAACACTGTTCCATAATCTCTTATGCATATGATATCCTGGCTTAATACTTTCATATTCTGCTCTTAACTCCTGAGCATAATCTGGATCGCATTTTAAATTGATAAAGGCATCACCTGATTCCCAACGTTTCAAAGAAGCCAAGGCGAACATTTTATTGCAGACTTTAAACACTAAGGTGTCATCGTCAAAGGGAAAGTGCTCAGTGACTTCTTTTTTATTGATACAATAATTTCTAAATTCTTCTATATTCAAAATAGTGTTATTACGTTAAGCTCTATCGTTCACTACTAAACCAACAACTTTTTATTAGATTTATCTTCTATTTTCAAAGCAGAATAATCTAAGCTCCAACCAATCGTCTGCACCAAGTTCTCTATTAACTGAATAGCTTCCAAAGCTTCTAATTTGGCAACATTATACAAGCCACTTTTGGGAATTTTATCTCTTATATGTTCTTTTGCTTTGGTATGTAATTCTGTTAAGTCAGAAGCTTCAAATTTGTTAAACATACCATCTTGTTTGTCATAATAATTAATATTACTCTCTATAGATAATACTTCAGGTTGCGGAAAATGAGTCAATACAACTGTTTTAGTGTTAGGGTACGATTTCATTTGCACTTTGCTTAAATCGAAACCGACATGAGCTTTTGCATTAATGACTACCAGTGCTTTCTTCTTACTAGAAATTAATTTTAGAAACTTTTCTTTAACGTCTTCATAGTGATAGATTTCTGCAAAGTCACCTTCAACTGTTATAAACTTACATACTCGTTTTATTTTATCTAGCAGCACCAAAGATTGTGCTTTAGTATCTTTTTTAGTTTTCCACTGCTTATAAAGTGTAACTAAACCCAAGGTGACTAGAATACTTATAATTATTATAAAAAATGTTTCCATATATAAGTAAGATACAGCTAAAAGCTATCTTGTCACAAGAGTATTAGTCCATAACTTTATAAAGAATTGGCTTACTAGGTGATGCGTCATTCTCAAATGGCGCAATCTGTAAATTTAGCATATAAGCTCCATCCTTTATTTTATTAGATACATAAATAAACTCAGTTATAGTTGCATTTGTTCTTAGTTTACCATGAGTATTCCAAAATGTATTGTGCCCTGCTAGTTCACCTCCGTCTTCTTCTCTATCTACACTAGGTAAATCAATGAGAAGATGCTTTACGCCTTTTCTTACCAATAACTTTACAGCATCTTTTTGAAAATATGGCCAATTGGTATTTGAATATTGTTTTGTTGTCTTTTCGGATCTTATATTAGGTAAGGTTCTGACGATAATTGCTTCTCGTTTTTTATTCCCTATCATAAACTGGAGTTGCTTTGCGGAAATAACATAGTCTTCACCTACTTTTTCTGGAACTACAGTAATAACTTCAGCTAAAAAGAAATACTTTTCTAAACTATTATTTATGTGATGCTGCTTTTCTACGATATGACCAACAGTTTCTGTATGTGTACCGTGTGAATGCGGATTGAAGGTTATGGTATTAAAATTAACCGAAGCACCGTTGGAAACACTAATAATGTCACCATCAAAAACCTCTGGTTCTATTTTTGGTGGACCAATGTACCATGCATTTACATTTGATGCTCTATCAGTTATTGGAATTGAAATGTCTAAGGGTTGAGATAAATCTATCTTTAACTTTCTGGAATTGTATTGGATTAATGCGATCAAGACAAATTAATTTTAAAAAGTTCACTAGCTATTCCATCACTTAAGAATTGTCCTTTTTTTGTAACGCGAATATGCTCATCATCAATATACAATAAATGTTGATTAATAAAAACCTCAGCCTGTTGTATTAAGTAATTTTTATAGGATTCACCAAAGTCACTGTTCACCTTAAGTAATGAAACGCCCCAAATGGTTCTAAGACCGGTCATAATATATTCATTATACTGGTCGGTTTTAGTTAAGGTTTCTATTTCCATAGGTAATTCTCCTTGTTCAATAGCCCTAATATACTTTGAATTGTTTCTTACGTTCCATCCGCGCTGGTTTCCATTAAAGGAATGTGCGGAAGGTCCTATTCCTAAATAGGATTTACCTTGCCAATATGCGGTGTTATTCTTACTGAAATAACCTTCTTTACCAAAATTTGACAGTTCATAATGTACAAATCCTTGTTCCTCTAATTTATCTTTTAACATATGAAATTGCTCATGAGCTTGATCATCATCTACATCCTCAATAATTCCTTTACTAATAAATGATGCCAATGCCGTTTTTGGTTCAACGGTTAAAGCATAGCTAGAAATATGAGGTATATTATAGCTCAAGGCAATGTCTATATTTTTGATCCACTGTTCATGGGACGCACCTTGAACTCCATAAATTAAATCAATCGAAATATTATTAAAATACTGAGTCGCAAAAGACAAACATTCTTTAGCCTCTTCTGCACTATGAGCACGATTCATAAGTTTTAAATCAGTTTCAAAAAAGGACTGAATCCCAATACTCAATCTATTAATAGATGAATTTGATAATTCGATAATCCGTTCTTTTGAAAGATCATCTGGATTTGCCTCTAGAGTAATTTCAGGATGTTTAACTACCTCATAATTACTTTGTACCTCATCAATCAAAAATTGTAATTCATCATTCGTCAATATTGAAGGTGTACCACCTCCAAAATAAATGGTTTCTACAACTGTATCTTTAAACTCATCCTTACGAAGCACTATTTCTTTAGCAAGTGCTTTAACCAGGTCATCTTTCTTTTTTAATGAGGTCGAAAAATGAAAGTCGCAATAATGACATGCCTGCTTGCAAAATGGGATATGTATGTAGATACCACTCATTTTAGTTCTTAGTTTACAGTCTCAATCTGAAGTGTAAATATTGACTTCATAATAATATTTAATAACTGCATACTGTCAGTGTTTACTGTTTACTTTATTAGGATTTTGTTTTACAAAAGCTGCCCAACCTGAATAACTTTTACCAGTATCCACTCTACCTTGATTATAGAAATGACAAACTGCTGCTGCAAGCCCATCAGTTGAGTCTAAATTTTTTGGTAATGAATTAAGTGACAGCAAGCTTTGTAGCATTTTAGCCACTTGTTCTTTACTCGCGTTTCCATTACCAGTAATCGCCATCTTTATTTTCTTTGGGGAATATTCTGTTATTGGTACTTCGCGAGATAAACCCGCTGCCATGGCAACACCTTGCGCACGACCTAATTTCAGCATACTCTGTACGTTCTTTCCAAAAAAAGGCGCTTCAATAGCTATTTCATCTGGATAATAGGTGTCAATTAACTCAACTGTGCGTTCAAATATGAGTTTTAGCTTAAGATAATGATCATCATACTTTTTTAAATGTAGCTCGTTTAGTTGCATAAACTGCATCTTCTTCCCAACAACTTTTATAAGACCAAAACCCATAATAGTTGTTCCAGGATCAATACCTAATATGATTTTTTCTTTACTCATCAACTGTTCTTCAAAAATAATAAGTAAATCACTGTTATCACTTAGGAATTTATAATAATGTGTTACTAATTCCTACGTCTCTTCTTTTTTCGGTTCTCAGTTCTATCTGCAACTGTAAAAACTATCGGCATTGAAAAAGGTACAATCACTGCTTTACCTTTTTGTTTTCCCGGAATAAAGTCTGGTAATAAACCTATAACACGAACTGCTTCAGCTTCTAAATCTGGGTGTGGTCCACGAGCAGTAATATTTGTAACCTTACCAGTTTTATCTATTTTAAAAATTGTAAGGATTCTCTTTTTTCCTGGTGGTAAGCCCAGTTCTGTTGCTAAATCAGTATTAAATTTTTTAGCTACATGTTTATTAACATACTGAGAAGTACACATTTTC
>NZ_JABSSU010000006.1 GCF_013213835.1 Winogradskyella sp.
CATCTGTAATGACGTATTTATGAAGGCACTCTCCAAATAGTTCTGTTGTGGTGCGTTTTCCTAATTCGTTCTTAACGGCATTATCTGCAAATATTGGTGTACCTGTAAAACCAAATAGTTGATGATTATTGAAAAAGGCTTTGATGCGGTTATGTGTTTCACCAAACTGACTGCGATGGCACTCATCAAAAATAAAGACGATACGCTCATCTTTAAGTTGTTCCATCTTCGCTAAATAGTTCTTTTTACTAATGGCTGTATTTAGCTTCTGTATGGTAGTTACAATAATCTTAGTATCATCGCTAAACTGCTTGACTAAAGCTTTTGTATTGTCTGTGCCATCTATACTGCCTTTTGAGAAACTATTGAACTCTTTGGTAGTTTGGTAATCTAAATCTTTTCTATCTACTACAAATACCACTTTTTTTACCTGTGGCATCTTCATTATGATTTGACTTGCCTTAAAAGATGTTAGTGTTTTACCAGAGCCTGTAGTATGCCATATATAGCCGTTTTTGGTTGAGTTCTTTACTCTATCAATTAAGGATTCTACCGCATAAAACTGATACGGTCTCAGTACCATTAATATCTTATGCGTTTCGTTTAATACGATGTATTTACATATCATTTTAGAGATATGGCAAGGCTCTAAAAACTCTGATGTGAACCCATTAAGAATATTGGTTTGGCGTTTGTTTTCTTTGTTTGTCCAGTAAAAAGTTTGTTTATAGGATTGATGCCTGTTATTAGCATAGTATTTGGTATTGACACCGTTACTAATGACGAATATTTGCACGTATTGAAATAAGGCAGATTTAGCACCAAAAGAATGTCTTTGATAGCGGTTTATTTGATTAAAGGCTTCTTTCATTTCTAAGCCTCTGCGCTTTAGTTCTATTTGTACTAATGGTAAACCATTAACTAACAAGGTAACATCATAGCGGTTTTTATATGAACCTTCAATAGTTACTTGATGAGTCACTTGGTATTGATTTTGACACCAATGCTCGGTATTTAAAAACTCGAAATAGAGGTTATCGCCATTGTCTCTAACAATATGTTGTTTTTCACGTAAGGTTTTTGCTTTTTCAAAAACTGAACCTTTGCTTAGAATATTAAGTACACGTTCAAATTCTTTAGCGGTAAATGTAATGTTGTTATGCTTTTCTAACTGTGTCTTTAGATTAACTAATAAAGCCGCTTCATCTAGAATACTTACTTTAGTATAGCCAATAGTTGAAAGTTGTTCTACTAACTGATTCTCTAATACTTGTTCTGGTTGTGTACTCATTAATATTGTTGATAATTTCTAATAACTGGTATAAAATTTGTTTGTATTTATATAAATATCATATATTTGCATCGAGTTCATTTCTCATTCGAGAAAAGGAAATCGAGAAACGCAAGCCACAGAAGCTCTGCGTTTTTTGCTTTTAAATGGTTTCTGCCAATCTTCTTTTATACTTTTTTAATATCTTATTTCTCTTTGCATCTTTACCACGTAAATGATAAGCTGTAAGTAAATAATATATGGTATTGTTATGCTTTGGCTCTAAAACAATCACATACTTTTCATCTTTATCATAAATATAGGTTCTTATACCTTCTGGTTCTTTCACTGAAAAATATAGCATATTATCTACTTTCTTTTCGGTAATATGATACTTTACCCAATGTAATCTTTGAGAACGATATATATCAAACTCTCTCTTTTTTGTTTTATAATCTACCACGACTGTTGTTAAATGAGCAAACAAGGTTTCCATAGGTATTTGCCCATCTTTTGGTGTAGGTGTAATTTGTTTTGCTCTAAACTTAAAATTCTGATTAGTGGTAATATCTCTATCGAATACACCTTTTAAAGATGTGTTGCGTTGCTGTGGTGACATTCCATTAATATCTAACAGAGCGTTGTATGTTTTTAATAAATTTAACGGCATACTATCGTAGTTCTATGAAAAAAAGGTTCATCTTTTTTGAATAATTGGTTTTAGATAAATCTTCTTGACAATGTTGCTGAATTTTTTTAATGATTTGAACTTTAGCTTTATTTTGCTGATGCTCGTCATTGTGTAAATAGGATATTGCACCCATTAAAAAATCTGCCATTTGCATTATTACACTTTCGTGTGAACGTATGTTTTGCACATTTCTAAATACACCAAACTTGGTATTTAAAATATCTTTTAACTTATTGACTTTATATGCACTTAGGGTATCCTTTATATCTAAATATACATTATAGGCGTATAAACTGTTTAAATTATGATTTAGTAGATAGTAATACATTTTATAGTAGAAATCGTCGTAATCTTGATTAAAGGCTTCGTTGTTTATTTTAGACTTTTCTACACCCACGGTTCTAAATTGTAAATCGGTAGCAAAAAAATAATCGACTAAATCTAAGTAGAAACGTAGTTTAGATTTTGAAACTTTACTCCATTTAATTTCTGCATAAAAATGATGCTTCTTTTTCAGCTCGTTAATATGCTCAGTATGTAACTTTACTTGATTATATGCCGAACTTACCGAACCTAAAAACATAAACTTTTTATGGTCGTGTTCTATATGGCAACTTTCGTCACAGTATATATTGAATGTTTTACTCATACTTTATTTTTTATGTTCTGGTGGTGTGCTCATTTATTTATATTTTCTAAAGGCTTGAATTGTTTGATAAATACCATAACCAATAAATATTCTTCCTAAGACATCCCAAATGTAAAAGCCAGATTCTAAAGTATGGCCTTTCATAATATCATTTAAATATGTAAACCTGTGAGTAGGAATTAAAAACTGAACATAGCCCGATATATTTTCTTTAACGATTGCCCAATCAAAAGCATAAGTTATTTCGTATTTAGAAGTGCTTGTTACTGAAAGACAATAGAACAAAGCCCCAACTATTAAAGTAAAAATTATACCAAAAACGTAAGATGTACCATGTCTATTTGATAACCTATTAAGTGATAATAAAATGTAATTTGCGATTGCTGATAACCAATTATATATAGCTTTTAAGATATGTATTGTACCATTTTTTAATACTCCTGTAAATTTTGATTTGTTTTTCGTTTCTTGATACCACTCACCAATTCTATTAAAGCTCTTTTTATTTGGAAAACTGAAAATTTTTGAGAAAACCTCTTTTCTTAATGTACTGCTCTCTAAATAAGAAAATTTAGTTGCATCAATTGTATTTTTTTGTGAAATAAGTTGATTCTTAATTATTCGATAAGTTTCTCTTTTATTTTTAATTGGGATTTTACCAATGGTAGAAACATCATTATCATAATCTTGCTGACTTACGTAGCTTTTTGTATCACTCTTAAAGTTAGATAAGTTAAAGTCAAATAGTAATAGTTCCCCTGCGATAATTGCTAAAGACAAATCGAACCCCTTTAATGGTTTAGTTCCCTTTAAAATTAAATTTTTATCAATTAATGAGTACGTAAATAGAACATTTTCATTAAAAGTAACACCTGAAAAAACAGTTGTGCCATAAAAGTCAGTTTTAAAGAAGATAGTTCTTTTGTTAAACGTTGAGCACCAAAAATCTGCTAATTCTTTAAATTTGGTGTTTCGAAAGTCTGTTTTTTCTGTGAAATAACAATTATGTAAACGAATTTTGTTGTCGAAGGTTACATCTTTTGCCTTCAACTCCTTTTCAAAAGTACATTCTTTAAAATATAGTTTTGCATTGTTTGATTTAAAAACAACTTTTTCTTTAAAAACAGTATCGTTTTTAAATTCATAAAGCCCGTTAACTTTTAAATATTGAAAGGTGATTTCACTATCAAAAGTGCAGTTTAAAAATGAAAACTCTATACTTTTTTTAAACGACAATCCACTTTTAAATACGCAATTTTCAAAGTAGATTCTGTTTAAAGGAATCTTGGGTTCTTTCGATTCAATAAATAATTTTAAAAAATGAAAAATATCTTGGTCAATAATTTGAGAAAAGTCACCTACGAAGCCTTTATAATCAAACTCTAAATCATAAATGATAACTCCATTTTTATTTGGTTGATCATAGTTCAAAAGAGTACCTAATATATGACGTCCATAATTTTTGTTTTCCGAAATTGGATTAGTTTCAATTATTGTTCTAAAACTTTCCTTATTTGAAACAATTATTCTTTCCATAGCTACACAAACATTTGACGTTAGAAGTTTTTTTTAGGTTTTGATAACTTCTGTATTGACTCTAATTCTTTTTCAAACATCATATTTGTTTTCATAGTTTTTTCTTTAGATCTATTGCTTCTAGTTCTGCTTCTAATAGCCTTTGCTTTTTGACGTAGCTTTCAATAACATTTTTTCTATGGTTTTCTTCTAAATCATGAAACTCAAATTTATATGCCCATATAGTATTTATTACACCATCTAGCTCCTTTAGGATCTTCTTTTTATCTGCTATTTCTTGAAGTGCCTTGTTATATAAATCTTCTTTCTCCGAAAGTTCTTTTAATTGTTCTTGAATCTTGAATGAGTCTAACGCCATCTTTATAATATTAATTTAAACAAACATTTGCTGTAACGAGCCTTTTTTACGGATTTTTGAGTATCTAATTATTTCTTGATTGTAACCAAACCTTGATTTGTTTCTTTAATTCTTTAATACTGTATTCAATATTTTTATAAATCTCTATTATTTCAGGTTCAGAACCTCTTATTTTAGAATACTCATATATCATTGAACCATCTTTATTTCTTGGATATTTTAAAGCTATATAAAAGTCATTTACCGTAATATTATTTTTTTTGAAGAAAGGATGAAAACCATTTGAATTGCAAATAAGATTTTTCAATAACAACAATAAATTTGGTTGAAATTGTTTCTCATTGGCTTTCATTAATTTATATAAATCTTGTAAGTTATGATTGCTATTAAATGTAATTTCAGCGATTTGAAATATCCCTTTCATATACAACTCTACACCGTGATAAAAATTAAACATGATGGGGATGCCTATACTATCTGCGTTTCTTTCAAAAATCTCTTGAAGATGTTTTTCTTCTTCCTCTTCGCTTTTGAAATTATCAGCTTTTGAAATCACCATATTTTTGTTGCCAGTTTTCACCATCTCGTTAATCAAGATACTTGCAGCACTCCAAAAGTTGTAAGCATGATTTATGAATGGTATTTCATATATTATTTTTGTGTTTTCTTCATTACGTTTCATAACTAAACAAACATTTGCTGTAACAAGCCTGTTTTATAGGTTTTGGTGGCTTCGAGAGTCTCAGCCACCGTGTTTATTTGCGTATCTATTGCCATTAAAAATTGGGCGATTTTTTGTTGTTCTTCTATACAAGGAAATGGAATTGGCATATTCTCAAAATCTGTCGTTGTAACATTCATTCTATCGTGTCTCGCGCCATAATTGGCTATTGACTTCATATACCTGTGCCAATGAGAAGACTTAAAATATATTTCAAGAAAATCAATATTACCTCTTAAATGGTTCAAAACTGTATATAGAGGGGACATTACACCAGTTGATAGTTTGTTCCGATTTAATGGTCCTACAGGTGCAGATTGCGAGATGCGAGGATTGTAGATAAAATCATCCGTTTTTACTATGTAATATCCACTTAAATTTGAAGAATTTGCTATATCCTTATCAAAATAAGCATTTTGACTTACTATACCTTGGGTGGCAGAATTGGTAAGAACTAAACTAATTTTGTCATTTTTATTTTTGTCCTTACTTCTGCTAAACACCTTTTTTAGCGGTAACGTTTCCCACTCAGGAAAGGCATTCCCATCTTCATCTTTAAATCTTATTTCTTGTTTAAAGATTTGTTGCATTACCCCTTTTTTGTATTGCTCTAAAAGGGCTTTCTTTTTGTCTAAGGTTTGTGTTCGGGTGTCTATTGCTGAGAGGAAATTGGCTATTTTTTGTTGCTCCTCTAATGAAGGAAGAATAATCCTATATTTTCTCAAACTACCAACTAAAACATTTGGTTGTGCACCAGAAGCATTAAAACGATAAACTTCTTTCAATCCATAATCACTAATAAGGAATTGTACTAAATAATACGGATATACATTTTCTCTACAGGTAATCTTAGCTATGTTTTGTTGGATATGATATTTGTCGTTTTCCTCTATAACAACAGCGTTACCGATACTCCCTACACAAGGATACACAATGTCTCCGATTGATAATCTAGAACGCTTTAGTTGTAAGGAAAGTGAATTTGAAATATAACTAAGTTTATTTAGTTCCAATTTCCCTTTACCTATATTATAACCTCTTAAAGCGATGATTTCTTTTTTGTCATCTTCAACCCAATATTTTGAATATTCATAGCCAGCTAGTCTTGTTATATCGGATATTTCATCGAATAATTTCAATTCAAACTCTTCATTAAAATCAGAAAATCTTAATTTAGGCACTAATAGTTTTTCTTTCTGCATCCTAAAACGGTGTTTTAATGTTTAGTTCGTTACAGAAAGATGCTATTAGCGTTTCATTGGCTTCGAGAGCAACATTTAAATCTTCAATTTCTGTGGCAACGGCATCAATATCTATTGGTGCTTCTTCTTCAAAGGTATCTACATAGCGTGGTATGTTAAGGTTGTAATCGTTTTCGGCAACTTCGCTTAATGGTGCTACATAGCTATATTTGTCTAAGGTGTTGCGTTCTCGGTACGTGCTTACAATTTTATCAATGTGTTTCTGAGTTAGGATATTTTGTGTTTTTACTTTCTCGTAATGTTGGCTGGCATCAATAAATAAAATATCGTTGGGGTGTTCCTTACATTTTTTAAATACCATAATACAAGTAGGGATGCTTGTGCCATAAAATATATTGGCGGGCAAACCAATTACAGCATCGAGATAGTTTTTTTCTTTTATGATGTACTCTCTAATATGTCCTTCCGCAGAACCTCTAAATAATGCACCGTGAGGTAAAACCACAGCCATTTGTCCATTTTCGGCTAAATGGTGTATCATATGCTGTACAAAGGCAAAATCGGCTTTACTGCCTGGGGCCAACTTGCCATATTGGCTAAACCTATCATCACTCATAAAAAGTTGGTTGGCACTCCACTTTGCAGAAAATGGTGGATTGGCTACAATAGCTTCAAAGCGGTGTTCTAGGTGTTGAGGATGCTCTAAGGTATCTTCTTGTTTAATATCAAACTTACGGTAATGCACACCATGCAATATCATATTCATTCGTGCTAAGTTGTACGTCGTACGGTTTAATTCTTGTCCGTAAAAATTGTTTACTTCGTCTACTTCTTTTGCCACACGTAATAACAATGAGCCACTACCACAGGTTGGGTCGTAAACCGATTTTAGTTTATTTTTACCTGTAGTTACTAACTTAGCCAATACCATACTTACCTCTTGCGGTGTGTAAAACTCACCTGCTTTTTTACCTGCTCCACTTGCAAACTTTCCAATTAAATATTCGTAGGCATCACCTAATACATCCAATTCGGTTTGATCTAACTGAAAGTCGATTTTATTAAGGTGTGCAAGTACTTTTGCGATTACTTCATTACGTGATTCTGGTGATTTACCTAATTTGGTAGAGTTCAAATCCATATCCTCAAAGAGGTTATCAAAGTCTTCTTCGCTCTCTGTGCCCATTGTACTGTTCTGTACGTTGTTTAGGATTTTTTGAAGGTCTTCTAATATAAAGTTGGTTTTGGTATTGTATGCCGTTTCTTCTTCCTTTACTAAGGGTTCGCCATCATCATTAAAATTACCTCGTTTAGCCAATGATGTAAATAGTTCAGATGGCTTTAAGAAGTAGCCTAATTCCATTAATGCTTCTTCTCTTATGGCTTCTATGTATTCTTTTCCTTCTTGTGTATTTTCATCTATATCTGTAAATAGGATGCCATCGGGTTGCAGAATGGTATTGGCATAGATTTCCATTTTCTCTGCGAGGTACTTATAGAAAATAAAGCCTAAGATATAGTCTCTAAATTCATCTGCATTCATTTTACCTCTCAAGGTGTTGGCTATATTCCAGAGTTGTTGTTCAAGTTGTTTTTTATGGTCTTCTGACATTAAGTATAGATTAATATTTAGAGCCTTAAAAATATAAAATAGAAAAGGTTTTTACCTTATGGTTTCCCATAATTTCTATTAAATTTTCTCTTAAGGAATTGTAGAAAAGTCTGAGGTTGCAACTTTTAATTTAGTTTGAATGTGGTGCGTAAGACTTTTGTGGTTAAAATAGTAGATAAAGCAAGTTTTAAAAATTATTTAAAAAAGTAATAATTATTTAAGCTAAAGTATGTTTTGCTACGCTTTGCAATCTCTTGCGACTATTTGCGCCTGTTTGTGACCGTTAGCGACTCTTTACGATCTTTTGCGACCGTCGGCGACTTTTGTATAGCTTTGTGTCGCTATGCGAGATTTTGCGACTTTTTGCGATCAGTTAGGACCGTTAGCGACTCTTTGCGATCTTTTGCGACCGTCGGCGACTTTTGTATAGCTTTGTGTCGCTATGCGAGATTTAGCGACTTTTTGTGATTGTTCGCGACTTTTTATAGAACATATTTTATAACTAATACCAAAAAATCTATTGAAAAGGCGTTGCTAAAACTCAATTTCCGTTTCAACAACCGTTGCTTCTATATATTTTCCGTTGCAAAAGTCGTTGCTACTATTTTTTTTCGTTGCAAAAGCCGTTGTTTGTATATATTTTCCGTTGCAACAACCGTTGCAACAACCGTTGCAAAACTCGTTGCTAATATTCGCTTTTCGTTGCTTATGTCAGCTAATAACAGACGGCAAGGCAATTTTGAAATCGATTTTGCTACAAATTAAAGCAACAACAAAGACGATTGGTTTCTATTTTTACTCCATGGAATTTAGTAAGTACTACAGAACCGTTTTAGAAGTCAATGGTGTACCCAATTTAAGTACAGAACAGCACAAAAGATTGTTTAATATTATTCATATTGAAGGGCAATTAAAACGTATTGAAGAAGAACTTAGTCAATTTGGTTATAACAGTGCCACATTTAAAGCTAAGGAAAAACTAGAATCCAAAAAGTCTGAACTTTATCATGGATTATCCCATCCTGCAAGTGTATTTGGCGATATGCTAGATCGGTCTAAATAGATTATTTATTTAATAGCAATGGTGTATAATAGAACTATGACTACTAACAGTAAAAATAAAATAAATTCGTACTTGTCATTGTTATGGTTATTTGAATGGTACATGGTTTTATAATTGAATGTTATTTTAAGTGTTGAATTGTTGAATGTGTAATTTGAAGTTCAACAATTCAACGATTCAACACTATATCAGTTTATAATATCTTTTGTAAATGTGTAATATCTGCCTTTGCAATTATCGAAAGCTACATTCTGTTTACCCGTCAAAGGATCGGTAGATAAATAGTATTTCTTATAGCAAGAGTTAACTGCACTAAGCTTTAAGTAATGTTGCAAAAGAAAGCTTATTCTACTTGAAGTAACTCTTAGGTTTGTTTCCTTTAGCATATTCACCAATTCAGAGTTTGTATAGTATAGCTCATCTACATCATATTTCTCGAAGTTTTCTTCAAGAAGCTGCATTAACTCCCTTATGATGACATTTTCATTTCCTTTACGTAAATTTTCTAGTGCTTGGGTATGAATCTCTTCTGGACAAAACCACATACGAGTTTTTTTCTGTGTTTTGATTTTTCTGTTTTTAAGGAAAAACATAAAATGAGGCAGTTCTTCCTTCATTTTACCAATGAGATTTGGTATTTCCTCTTTAAACGTAGGGACTTTAACCACCCAATATCTTATCTCCTTTTCATCAATGTAAACAAAAGAGCTCTCATTATTTGTGCAAAGTATGAATTTGCCATAAAAAGGTACTTCCACTTTATCGACGCCTTTAGCTTCTGCCTTATATGTTTTGGCAGTAGACAAATGTTTTAACCTTTCACTATCCTCTTTTCTTTGAAGTAAGACTTCGTCAATACAAATTAAAGTTTTGTACGCCCAGTCAGAATTAAATCGACCTCTAAAGTCATCATTTGTATTAATGGTAAGGTTGTCTTGAAAGATGAGATGTAGAAATTCTAGAAAAGTTGACTTACCAGTATTCCTTTCGTTACTAACCAAACATAATATAGGCAGTACTTGTGTTGGGTATTTCCAAAGAATGGATAAATAATCTAATCCAAGATCATATTGATCACCAAAAATATGTCTTAAAAACGATGTAATCACTGGGTATTCACCAGGTTTAAACTGATGAAAAACTTTAGCATACCTATTATAAAACTCACCAATAGATTCTTGATAGTTGTTATGGGAAGGAAGGTTTGTGAACCCATCATACTTTTTAATAGCATTTAAGTAATCTTTGCCTTCGTCGGTTATGATCTCCGATTTCTTCCATTTGATTAACGCCTCTTTGGTTAGTGCATCATCTACTGGTTTCCGTACAATTTTGTAATATTCTGTAGCTACTCTTAAATACTTCATAATTATATCGCTTTTTTTAAGTTGAGAACTTCTACTTTTATGGGATCTGGATTCGTGGTGCTTTTTATGAATAGATAAAAGCCCTCGATTTTATTGGTAGTTTTTACCAGTTCGTTTATACTTTTAAAAAGTTCATTACAGGACTCGGTTATTTTAGATAATTTTTTATTCATCTTCACTATGATTTAAAGGTTTTAAACTCTCTAATAGCTCAGATTTTTTGTAGTATCTTCTAGATCCAACGGCATAAGCCTTCACTTTACCTTTATTTGTCCAATGATAAAGTGTGCTAAGGTCAATTTTTAAAAATTTACTGGTTTCCTCTCTGGTCAGAATTTCATCTTCAGTAAGGGCAGTTGAAGTTTTTAATTTGAAGTTTGAAAATGCTCTCTTAATAGATTCAGAGATTAATTTGTCAATTTCCTCTTCTGTTGCTGTGATAATCTTTAATTCACTCATATTTTTTGTTTTTAATTAATGAGTGCAATTAAGACTTAAGATTGTATCATTTTATAACATTAATGGTATCATAAAATGATACTATTGGTTTCATAGATTGATATTCATTGACCTAACTGATATCATTATTTTTTTTAAGATTTCTGAATACATCGTATGCTGTTTCAAAAATTTCTAGCCTAAGTTTATTTTTTCCGATACTTGAAGTTCTACCAACTTCAATTTTGTAGGTTTCCAATATCCATTCCAACAGTCTACTGTAGCTAATCTTTTTATGGATTAAGCCATGTATTTTGAATTTATCAAACAAAAATTTTACGTCTGCTCTTGAATTGGCAACAACTTTTAGATCCTGAAGTAGTTGGTCAAATAAATGAAAATAATTTTCTACAAAGATCTCATTATATAGTTTTGGCGACTGTTCTTTATCTTTAATTAATCCTCCAACGCCATCAACTTGACTACTGCATTTAGTGTTGTTATTTAGTTTTTTTGACGAAAACCCCTGTTTAGCTTGGAATATAAGTGATGATATCGTTTCAAAATCCTTAAGATATAAATAATTAGCTGTAAGTCCTTGTGGATTATTCGGATCCATGTTGTAGAACACTCTTCCTGCCAGCCTTCCATTTAATTTCTTTTGCTCTTGTTCTAATTCACTTATAAAATCATCAACTAATCCCAATGCTTTACCAAAAAATTCAACTTCATCATAATGTTCTTCCTGGGCATTTTTAAATTGTCTTTTTATATAAGGAACGTAGTAATTTTTGTTTTTAATATAACCTCTAATAATTATGTCAGTAAAGTCTAGTTCTTTCATTTAAAATAATTTAAAATTTCTATAGCTAAATCTTTGTTACTTTTTCCTATGTAACCTAAAAATGTGTTTTCTGAACTATGTCCAGTGATATATATTAAGAATGTAGTAGGGATGGTGCCGTAGTAATTTGTTGCGAATGATCTTCTCCCAATATGACTAGTAACAAGTTCGTATTTAGGATAAGAGCCAGAAACATTGCGCATAATAATTTTTTCCTTTTCCTTACTTATGTTTAGTTGTTTTTTACCTTCTGTTATTTCAAGTATTCCCGCAAGTTTACAAACTTCCTTTATATAATCATTATACCTTTGATGTGATATCTTTCTAGGGAAATCTCCATTCCGTTTATCTAATATTTCCTTCACTTTTGGTAAAATTGGAATGGTCATTAATTTGTTTGTTTTACGCTGTTTAAATTCAATAAGTAATTTGCCATTTTCTTCCCTTATCATAGATTTATTGAATCTCATAAAGTCTGATATCCTTTGTCCAGTGAAACAACTAATAATTAGCCAATCTTTTGCATTTTCTAGGTAATCGTGGATACAATGAGTAGCTTCAATTTTTTCCAATTCATCGAAGCTTAGATATATTTTTGGAACTTCTTTTTTTTGGAGTTTGATGAAGTCTGCTTCAGTATGCACAAGTATCCCTTTACGCTTTGCATACTTGCAGAAGGTTTTAACTATGTTTAACTCTCTTTGTGCTGTATTTTTAGAATACTTTTCTGCAGTGTAAAATCTTGCAAAGTCATTTTTAAAATCATCATTTATATCTTTAAAGAAAATAGTATAACCTTGATGAAGTTCCATCCTATGTAGTTTACGTTGTATTGTTCTATACTTTGAAACTGTTTGTGGTGCTACTCGGTCTTTATGTTGTTCAATGTAATAATCAATAAATGACACAAGATTATCAGGTATTAATGCGGTAGTTTGATTAGGATTATAATAATGATGGAGTTGATCGTTTAACCATTGTTTATTTAAATTACTTTTATTTTTTACTAGCTCAAAATTTTTAAGGATAAATAATTCTAGTTTATTAAGTTCATCGTTAATTTCGTTTTGCTGGTTTTTTAGTTCGATATCTCGTAGTCGTTTTTTATGTTGTTTATTCCAGTAATCTTTACTTACCGCAATATTCGTTTTACCACTTAGCACAAAGTCTCTGTTAGTATATCTGTATAACAGTCTTATTGTTAATGATGCAATCTCCTTTTTTGATCTGTATAAATAATTTACAGTTGCCATATAAACGTAATATTTATTTGTACGGTAAATGTACGGCAAAACTCAATTTAGTCCAATCTGATTCAATAACATGAAATTAACATCTTATCAACAAATAGTTTAAAACATTGTAAAACAGAAAGATATCGTGTAATTATAGGGGTTGTCTGTATTGTTGTTATTTTATGTTTGCGTTCCCTCTTTCTCCGCAAAATGCTTTAACAAAAATGTTAAAGCCTTTTTTATTACCAACTAATCAGATTGATTTTAATTAAGCATTTCATTCATTACCTTTGCACAAAAAAGCAAAGATGATTATAGAAAAATTACAATGGCGTTATGCGACTAAAAAGTTTAACGCTGATAAAATACTACCTCAAGAGAAATTACAAGTTTTAAAGGAAGCTTTTAATCTTACAGCCTTGTCCTACGGTCTACAAACTCTAAAAATGGTTGTTGTATCTGACAAAAATTTAAGAGAAATATTGGTGTCGTTATCCTACGGGCAGAGACAAGTTGCAGATGCTTCTCATTTGTTGGTACTATGTATTCAAGATACCATAAACGAAAAAGATGTAGATCAACATTTTAAAACTGTGGCTTCCATCAGAAATACGCCAGATGACATATTGAAGCCGTTTAAAGATCAGCTGACATCAACCATTACTGAAATGCCTTCCCAGAAAAAAATAGATTGGGCTTCTAAGCAAGCATATATTGCCTTGGGGAACTTAATGACGGTTTGTGCTATTGAAGACATTGATAGTTGTCCTATGGAAGGTTTTATTCCTGAGGAAATAGATAAGGCTTTAAAATTAGACGAATTAGGTCTGAAATCTGTATTGCTTTTACCAGTTGGTTATCGTGCAGAAGACGATATGTTTGCTTCTTTAAAAAAGGTGCGAAAACCTTTATCAGAAACTATTGTAGATTTATAAAATAGATGTAAATTATTCTCCGGAAAATTTTATATTTGTTTACATAATTTCAACTACAATTTTATGCCTGGATTTGAATTATTCGGTGATCTTGAACGCAAAGAAGTTAATGATGTTTTAGATAATGGTGTTTTAATGCGTTATGGCTTTGATGCCATGAGAAAAGGGCATTGGAAAGCCAAAGAGCTTGAGTCTGAACTTTCAAAAGTATTTAATTCAAAACATGTACAACTTGTATCGAGTGGAACAGCGGCAGTTTCTGTTGCTTTGGCCTCTGCTGGCATTGGAGCTGGAGATGAAGTCATAATGCCGACATTTACGTTTGTTGCTAGTTTTGAAGCAATAATGATGTTAGGTGCTATCCCAGTACTTGTAGATATTGACGACACATTGACTTTAGATCCTGAGGCTGTTAAAAACGCAATCACCTCTAAAACTAAAGCTGTTATGGTTGTCCAAATGTGCGGAAGCATGGGGAATATGGATGCTTTAAGAAGTATTTGCGACAAACACAATTTGGTATTTGTTGAAGACGCTTGCCAAGCTATTGGTGGCTCTTACAAAGGCAAAGCACTTGGCAGTATTGCCGATGTTGGGTGTTTTTCTTTCGATTTTGTTAAAACTATCACTTGTGGAGAAGGAGGAGCTGTAGTGACTAACAATGAAAATTACTATACCAACGCAGATCATTATTCAGATCATGGGCATGACCATATTGGTAAAGATAGAGGTGCCGAAACACATCCTAATTTAGGTTATAATTTTAGAATTTCTGAATTAAATGCAGCGGTAGGTTTGGCTCAGGTGAAACGATTGCCAGAATTTATAGAAATACAGAAAAAGAATTATTCAATTATTAGAGAATCTTTATCAGAGATACAAGATGTGACCTTTAGAACTGTGCCAGATGGTGGAGTAGAAAGTTATGCTTTTCTAAATTTCTTTTTACCAGATTTAGAAAAAGCACGTAAAGTCTCTGAAGCATTTAAAACTAATGGTATTGATGCCTGTTTTCATTACTACGATAATAATTGGCATTACATAAGAAAATGGGATCATCTTAAAGATCTCAAATCATTATATCCTATTTCAAAAGAGGTTAAGGAAGGGATTGAGTATCTCAAAACAAAATCTTTTGAACAATCTGACTATCATATTGCCAGAAATATTTCTTGTCTCATTAAATTATCTTGGACAGAAGATGAAGTCAAAGAGCGAGCAAATAAAATGGCAGAATTAATTAAATCAATTATATAATATTAACATCTTAATTTATGAAAAAGGTAATTTTTATAATTACAGCTTTCATGGCATTAACAGTATGTCATGCCCAAAAGGATTATTCCAAATTTTGGGATCAACTTTTATCAAACAATAGATTAAAAGCCACCAAGACTTTAAACGGAATAAAATCTGCCGATATTGAATGGTTGTTGGCCAATGAAATTCTTAAGAATGAAAAAGGAAAGATTAATCCTGATAAAAGATTCTTAAAAGAGTTCTTATCAAAACCAGATTTTGAGAATTACCTCTATGCATTTTGGAATAAATCTTTTTTATTTCAAGATTATATAGATGAAGGTTTTAATAATGATATTCGTCATGCCATTGATGCTATCACGAAGCAAGGTGTGAAACATCCAGACTTGATTGATGCAATATTATACATTAACGCTGTTTCTGCGAGAAACAATAACGATTGGGATACTTATTACGAGCTAAATACTAAAATTAATGCCATTAGAGATTGGCAATATTGTGGCAGCTTCGAAAACTTAAATGAAAGTGGTTTAGACAAAATTTACGAACCAGAGAGTGTTGCAGACGATACAGTTTTATTTGATGCAAGAAGTAATGGTTCTATAGGCTGGTATGAAGGTGTAAATAAAAATGAAGCTTATCAATTTTACTCACATCACAATGAATATGGTTCTGGAGTTAATTATGCTCAAACGTTTGTGACATCACCAGTAGATCAGCGTGTTATTGTACGTGTAGGATGTGGTTCAGCATTTAAGTTGTTTTTAAATGATGTAGAAGTGTATGTAAATGATGACGATGTTACAACAGAACTCAATGCTTATGAAGTTTTGGTCAACCTGCCAAAAGGGACTAACCGATTACTAATTAAAACTGCAGAGAGTAATTCAACCTCATATTTTTTATTGTCATTAACCGATGAAAATAAAAAAGCTCTAAGTAATTTAACAATTTCTGAAAAACCTGTTAGCTATAACCAATCTTCGCTAGAGGCATTAGATCCTATTGAAAAAGAAAATGATTTTGTAGCATTCTTTAAATCTAAAATTAAGGAAGATTCGAAGAACTTTTTATACCATTACGCTTTATATCACAGTTATATCAGAAATTCAAAGTATGAAGAGGCACGAAATGTAATTATGCCTTTTTATAAGGACTATCCTAAAAGTTCGTTTCTAAGAGGTGCTTTAATAACCACTTACAATTTAGAGAAAGATTACACATCTTCTAAAGAACTTAGAGAGAATATTGAGCGAGACGATTCTGAGTACTACTTACCTATATTAAATAAACTTGACGATTATTCAGAACTTTCTAGAATGAGTATGGACGAGTTTGATGAATATATAGTAAAATTAAAAAATGCCTTCGATTCGCAAACAATTAAGGTGGCGGCAGATTTTATCTCTTATGCAAGAAAAGAAGATATAAATGGTATAAAGAACACCTTAGAGAAGTTAAATGCAATATCTGAGAAAAATGGTAGTCTTAATATTAGATTGAAGTATGTGCCATTATTTGATCAAATTTTTCAAGATCAAGATAGAACCATCCGTTTATTAGAGGAAATTGTTGATAATAACTTTAGTATCAATGCTGAAAACAAATTAATTAGATATTACGAGGATAAGAATCAGAAAAACAAGGTTTTAAAGATGATCGTTAAGGATTATGAAGATCTTGAGTATGATAACTATTACATAGAGCGTATTGTAGATAAATATGTTGAGTATCAGAAATATGCAAAGGCACTACCATATGTAGACAGAATGTTGCAAAACTATCCATATAGTTTTACAACTATGGAACTTAAAGGTGATATCCTAAAGCAATTAGGTAGAACCGATGAAGCATTAAAATTTTACCAATCTTCTTTAAATCATAATAGTGGTGATTCAAAACTTAGAAAAAAGATTAATGATATCACTAAAAAAGCAAACCTTATAAATGAATTAGTTGAAGAGGAAGCTTATGATTATATAGAAGCTAATAGAAATAAAATTACCACTAATAATTATGGATTTAATATTCTTTTAGATGATAGTAACATAGAGATTTTTGAAGAAGGTGGCTTTAAGTACAGGTATGTATATATATACGAAGTAACTTCTAATAACGGTATTGAAACATTTAAGGAATATAATTTAGGGCTAAGTGGATCTTATAATTTTTTAAAGTCTGAACTTGTAAAACCAGACGGAAGTATTGTTCCTGCAGATAGAAGTGGATCTAATTTGGTGTTTAACGATATAAGCATTGGTGACGTTGTTTATATAGATTACGAAGGAATTGTATCAACGACCGGAAGATTTTACAAAGATATTTCAGATAATATTCAAGTTGGTTCATTCCATCCAACTGTACTTACAAACGTTGATATTTTAGTACCAAAAGCGAATAAGTTATTTTACAAATTTGTAAATGGTGATGTGGCGCCTAAAATTGAAGATAAAGGCGAATATGAGCTTTATACTTGGAATATTGAAAACGCAAAAACTTTAGAGTATGCTGAAGATTATATGCCTAACTCAGTAGACCATGTTGCATACTTACACTTTAATACTATAAAAGAGTGGAATGATATAGCAATTTGGTACTCTGATTTAGTGAGATCAAGAATTGAGATTAATACTAAAGTAGAGGAGGAGTTCAATAAATTGTTTCCAAACGGTTATAAAGGTTTAAGTGATGATGAGAAAGCGAAAACTATATATAACTACGTTACCTCCGAATTTAATTACAGCTATGTGAGTTTTAGACAAAGTGGTTTTATTCCTCAAAAGCCAGCTAAAACAATTAATACAGGACTTGGAGACTGTAAAGATTTTTCAACACTGTTTGTAACCTTAGCTAAAATGGCAGAATTAGAGTCTAATTTGGTATTAATTTTAACTTCAGACTATGGAAGAAATAGTCTAGTTCTTCCTAGTACAGACTTTAATCATTGTATTGTAAAAGTAATGATAGATGGCAAGCCTCAATTCATGGAGCTTACGAGTAAGTATCTACCATATAAGACTCTACCAACTAGTTTAAGAGGTGCTACAGCTTTAGAAATTCCTTTTGATTCCGAAAAAATATCAACTAAATACCAGTTAAAACACCTTGATAATGTGTCAAGAAAAAAATCATTAATAGATAATGATGTTGTTATCAATGTTACAAAAGATAATTTAAACTTAGATATTACAACGCATGTAAAGGGTCATAATGTGTCTTACTATAATGAGGTGTTTAGTGAGCCAAATGAGGAAGTTATAAAAACTTCTATGACTGATGATTATAAAGGTAAACTTATAGACGATTTTACATTAAATGAGATTTCGGACTTTAAGAAATTAAATGACAGTTCAGAAGTATCATTTAAGTCTGATCTTACAATTAATAAGAAATTGAATGGTATTGGATCAATTAAAATTTTACAATTACCAATTTTAACGCATCCATATGAAAATTCTATTATTCAGTTAGAAGAAAGACAGTATCCTATTAATTACATTCAATATGAGAATGTAGATGCGTATAAGACGAAGTATACAATTGAACTTAAAGAAGGCGAATCTTTTGTAGAAGTACCAGAAAGTAAGAACTTTAAATTTAAGAATCATTCATATTCCATCAATTATGATTTAGCAAAGCCTAATAAACTAATGGTAAGTATTGAAGCAAATACACCAAGTGATGATGTTATGCCAGAAGATTATATAGACTACAAAACCTACGTAAAAAGTATTTTGGACTCAGAATTAGAGTATATAGGTTTTAAATAGATCTCAGTATTCATAGAATTAAAAACACCAATATTCTAATTTGAATATTGGTGTTTTTTTTATTGTTAATGATTGTCTACTGACTAATAATTAATATAGTCTACAATTTCTAAACCATAGCCTATCATACCAACACGTTTGGTTTGTAATGAGTTGGAGATTAGCTTTAGCTTACTAATTTTAAGGTCGTGTAAAATTTGAGCACCTATACCGAAGTCCTTAGAATCCATTGAGATTCTAGGTGCTTTAATTAGCTCACCATCTTTTTGGTTTTCCTTTAAAACCTCTAGACGCGATAGTAAATTCATAGACTGTGCTTGTTGGTTAATAAAGATGATGGCACCTTTGCCTTCATCATTTATAACCTTAAACATATCATCTAATTTTTGGTCGGCGTTGTTAGTAAGTGTGCCAAGTATGTCGTTATTAACAAGTGTGGCATTAACACGAGTAAGTACCGTTTCGTCAGATTTCCAATTACCCTTAGTTAATGCAATATGTACTTGATTATTTGTGGTTTGTAAATAGGCCCTAAGTCTAAATTTACCGAATCTTGTTTCTATATCAAAGTCTTCTTTCTTTTCAATAAGTGAGTCGTATTCCATACGGTAAGCCACTAGGTCTTCAATAGAAACAATTTTTAGATCAAATTTCTTAGCAACTTCCATAAGTTGAGGAAGACGAGCCATTGTGCCATCTTCATTCATGATTTCTACAATAACACCAGCAGGTTCAAAACCAGCCAAACGTGCAAAATCAATAGCCGCTTCTGTATGTCCAGTACGTCTTAGTACGCCACCTTCTTTTGCAATCAATGGAAATATATGACCTGGTCTACCCAACTCAAAAGGTCTAGTGTCCTTCGCAACTAGTGCTTTTATAGTTTTTGCTCTATCACTAGCTGAAATACCGGTACTGACACCATTTCCGCGCAAATCAACTGACACAGTAAATGCTGTTTCCATAGGATCAGTGTTGTTTCTTACCATCATGTTGAGTTCTAGTTCTTCACAACGATGCTCAGTGAGTGGTGCACAGATAAGTCCTCGACCATGAGTAGCCATAAAGTTTATCATTTCTGGTGTCACCATCTCTGCTGCGGCCAAAAAATCACCTTCATTTTCACGGTTTTCATCATCAACAACAATAATAACTTTGCCTTGGCGAATATCTTCTATAGCTTCTTCAATAGTATGAAGCTTTGTTTCAGAAGAAACAGAATTTGTAGTCATGGTCCTAAATTTTAGTTCCGCAAAGATACGCTTATTTTATGTTCTGAATGCAACTTTGGTAGAAGTCGTCTTGTATCTTATTTCTAAATACAATGTATTTAAAAGGATATAAAGGAAGTGTAAGAATTAAAATAATAGGATTGATTCTTTTATTCTTCTGTCCGATGGTAATATAAAACTTAGAATAAATGAAAGCATCTACAATAACATATATAGTAAAAAATATAAAAGCTATTATACTTAAGCTTAATGAGGCATCAGCTAATTCGGGAAGTTTATTGTTTTTAAAAACAAAGTGTAAAACAAGCAATACAACCGCAATACAATAACTCACTAAGCTCGTTTTAGAATAGTCCTTATAGTCCTTTAAAAGTTTTTTTCCCTTTATAAGATTGTCAGGCACCTCTAATCCTTCGTTCTTTAATGTTTCTAAAGTGATATTTTGACTGAGTAAAGTGTGTAATGCAACTTTTTTAGGCTTTTTATCTAAATCAAATTCACCTTGACGCTTTACGACATTAACAAGTTCTTCTATTGAATAGCGTTTGTAATAATTATACGATTTAGTTTCGCTCTCAGATAAACGTAATTTGTTTTTTGAAGCAAATAAACGCTTAATTGGCACAGTAATCGCATCAAAATTAAAAACACCTTTATCATTGGTGGCTCTGGTTGTTAAATAAATACTTAAAGGAAACATTACCGCAGTAGATAACCAAGACCCAATTATTGGGCTGAAGCTGCCTTTTTCGGCACTATTCTTTGAAAAAATTCCAAAAAAATGATAAGTTAAAAATAAGACTATCGCAATTACAATTGGAAGACCTAACCCACCTTTTCGTATTAAGGCACCAAGTGGTGCCCCAACAAAAAATAAAATGATACAAGCAAATGCTAAAACAAATTTGTCATGCATTGCTATGATATGTTTATTTAATCTAATAGCTTTCTTTTCGAAGTTCTTCTTATTTGAATTTATGATCTGATCTGTACTGTTCACTGAATTCAGTGCCAAGCTTAATATTTGAATTTTTTGACGCAAATTGAATAATTCCAAGACTTCACCGTCAAAAACAGAATCCTTCGTTTTTTTAGGTTCAATATTTTTATTTAATGAAGGAAATGTACTTCTATTAAACAAGGTTGTGCCGAACGAAGTGTAGTCTTGTGTACGTTCAGTTTTTAAACTATCAATAGTATATGCTAATCGATCTACAGACAGCATACTATGTCGATCTTTATAATTTTTCTCTTCAAGATCTTCTGTACTTAAAATTTCTAAATCAACATTAAAGGTATAGTTGTCAAAATAACTTTTAGCATGAGGTCTGTTTTTATTCTTTCTTACATCTTGACTTAGAATTTCTTCGTAATAATTTCCATTACTCAGTTTTAGCTGCAATATGTTAGAATCCTCGCTACTTTTTAATTCACCCTTCTCAGCAACAATTACCTTATAATTACCTCTTCTGGTAGAATTCTTATCATGTATGATTACACCTTCAAGATATTGGCCTCTGTCACCAGATTTTTTATTTACTTTAATGTTGATGTTACCAATTTCGTTGAACTGACCTTCAGCAATAGCTAACGCAGGCTTTACTTTAGCGATATTACGTCTTAAATTGTAAAAATTATATTCGCCCCAAGGAATAACATTATTGGCAAAGAAAAAACAAGCGATACCTAGTCCAACAATAAAAACACTCAGACTACGCATGGCACGTTGTAATGAAATACCTGTGGATTTCATGGCGGCGAACTCATAGTTCTCGGCAAAATTTCCGAACACCATTATCGAAGATAAAAGCACTGTAAGCGGCACAACCAAAGGAATAAGCTTTGGCATGTAGTAGATGATAAACTTTGCCGTTACTGTAATGTCTAAATCTTTCCCTGCAAGCTCAGATATGTAAAGCCATACACCTTGTAACACAAAGATGAACATGAATATAATAAAGACGCTAAAAAACGTCCTTAAGAATGTGATAAGAATGTACCTATCTAATATTTTCACTAACCTTAATCTAATTTATTGATATAGTAATCACTGTATTTACTCTCGTCAAATGTAAATAAGGTTTTTGAAATAGGCTCGTCTGTTTTAAAAGAATTAACTGTTAATGTGGTTTTAGTCCCATTACTACCAACTTCAATAAGGTTATAGATGTGCTTAGTTGTAGCGTCTATGCCTAATAAGATATATTTTATTTCAGAATTGGTGTCAATAGGATTGAGTTTAACATATTGAATTTTTCTTCCTTTTACATTCTGAACAATATCCATTTTATAGGTGTATCCATCCTCATAAAAAGATAACATATCATTTGGTGTAATAGTGTTTTCATCTTCTGTATTTTCTGATGAAATGGTAACTTCCTCATCTTCTGGACTAATCGTATACAATGTTTTACCATCATAAATACGAGTAACCCCAAGAATATTCAATTTGTATTTTTCACCTTCTAAAACGACATCACCACGAGTAACTTGATTAATATTTTCACTAGCATTATTCAGTTCATATTTAAAATCGATGCTTATATTTTTATAACTTTTAATCTTAGTGCTTACCTCATTCAGTAACTTTTCAGCTTTAACATCATTTTGTGCAAATACTGTTAATCCAAGTGCAATAAATGTAATTACAAGTAATTTTTTCATTTTCTTTATTCTGTACTATTATTGTTTTTCATTTTCTAGTAATTGGTCTAGCGCTATAAAATCTGGAACCAATACTTGTCTCGCTTTACTACCTTCAAAAGGACCTACAATTCCTGCAGCTTCCAGTTGATCTATAATTCTTCCAGCTCTATTGTATCCCAATTTTAGCTTTCGTTGTAATAGTGAAGCTGAACCTTGTTGGGCCGTCACAATAATTTCAGCAGCTTCTCTAAACAACTTATCTCTATCCGCAATATCTATATCAAGATTTGTGCCATCGTCGCTACCTACATATTCTGGCAGTAAATGTGCATCTGGATAGGCTTTTTGCGATCCAATAAATTCTGTTATTTTTTCTACTTCTGGGGTATCTACAAAGGCACACTGTATACGGATAAGGTCATTACCTTGAGTATAAAGCATATCACCGCGACCAATTAATTGATCTGCACCTGCACCATCTAAAATGGTACGAGAATCTATTTTACTAGTTACCCTAAACGCTATTCTTGCTGGGAAATTGGCTTTTATAATCCCTGTAATAACATTAACTGAAGGTCTTTGTGTCGCAATAATTAAGTGAATCCCAATAGCTCTGGCTAATTGTGCTAAACGAGCAATTGGTGTTTCTACCTCTTTACCAGCAGTCATGATTAGATCCGCAAACTCGTCAACCACAAGCACGATGTACGGTAAAAAGGCATGTCCATCATTAGGGTTAAGTTTACGAGCTTTAAACTTGGCATTGTATTCTGAAATATTTCTACAAAATGCATTTTTAAGCATTTCATATCTATTATCCATTTCAATACAAAGAGAGTTTAGCGTATTAATAACCTTGGTGTTATCTGTAATGATAGCTTCTTCACTGTCTGGAAGTTTGGCCAAGTAATGACGTTCTATTTTGTTAAAAAGTGTCAATTCAACCTTTTTAGGATCTACAAGGACAAACTTTACTTCAGCAGGATGTTTTTTATAAAGTAATGACGTCAATACTGCATTTAAACCTACCGATTTACCTTGACCTGTGGCACCAGCCATAAGTAAGTGTGGCATTTTGGCTAAATCTACAACTAAGGTTTCGTTGCTAATGGTTTTACCAAGTGCCACTGGTAATTGCATTTTTGACTGTTGAAACTTTTGCGAAGCAATTACTGAGCGCATTGATACAACCGTTGATTTCTTGTTTGGTACTTCAATACCAATAGTCCCTTTACCAGGAATTGGTGCAATAATTCTAATACCTAAAGCAGAAAGTGATAAAGCGATATCATCTTCAAGATTCTTAATCTTTGAAATTCTGATTCCGGCTTCTGGTACAATTTCGTACAAGGTTACTGTTGGACCTATGGTAGCCTTTATACTACTTATACCAATTTTATAATTACTAAGGGTTTCAACAATTTTATTTTTATTCTCCTCTAACTCATCTTGATTTATAGAAATACCTTCATTATCATATTTCTTCAATAAATCTAATGGTGGAAACTGATATTTACTTAATTCTAAAGTAGGGTCAAATTGTCCGAAGTCTTCAACAAGTTTATCAGATAAATTATCAGTCTCGGACTTTTCTTCTTTAGTAGTTTCTACTTCAACCTTTAACTCTGGCTCAGGGATTTCAACCGTTTCTTCTTTTGGCTTTTCAGTAACCTCAATTTTTAAATCTTCAGTATCTTTTTTAGGCTTTGAATAGTTACTTATGGTTGGTTCCGGATTTTCAAGCGGAATTTCAAATGCTGACTTTATAGCTTCTGCTTCTTCCGTAAAACTATTGTCCACAGTTGCAGTTTGAAATTCTTCGTTGTTGTCAGTTTCGAATTCTTTACTGTTGTCTTTTATGTTTTGCTTTGCACTATTGAATAGATTTAAAAATGTATCTCCAGTGACTTTAAAACGTATCGCTAAATATGTTATGAGTCCAAAGAGTAGAAGTAAAGCTGTTCCAATTTTACCGATGTAATCTTGAAAGAAATGATTCATTTCAAACCCAACTGTTCCACCAAGTATATCGTAGGTGTGTGTAAAGAATCCTAATAAAATTGAAAGCCAAATGACAATGAGCGTACCCCAAATCCAATGTTTGGCAAGTTTTTGTTTGTTGAGGTTTAGAGTGACATAGACCCCAGAAAGAAAAATTAATCCTGAAAATATAAATGAAGGAATCCCAAAACCTTTACGAATAAACAAATCACTGATCCAAGCACCCAATTGGCTCGCCCAATTTTTATAGGTTTCAGATCGTTCCGGGAAATTTGTAAGCACACTTTGATCTTCTTTACCAGTAACAATAAATGATAGAAACGAAATAAAAAGCAGTACGCCAAGTATAATTAACAAACTTCCAAAAACCAGTTTTTGTTGATTACTTAGTTTTAGTGAAGGCTTTTTGAAAGTAGTTTTCGGCTTTGCCTTAGCTTTGGATGTACTCTTCTTTTTAGTTGTTCGTTTTGCCATAGAGGTCTTGAAGAAGGACTTCAGTTTAAAGTCAATTGATAAACATTTAGTTGTAATCTCAAAAATACAAATAACTAACGTTTATCCTAGTGGTTTTGGTATTAAACCATTTTAGGTAAGTAAATAATTCCACCTATAATTACAGCCGTTATTGCTGCGATAAATACGGCGCCAGCAGCTACATCTTTAATAAGTCCTATTTTAGGGTGATGGTCTGGGTGAATGAAGTCAGAGATGTATTCAACAGCAGTATTCATACCTTCAATACTCATGATAAGACCAATCATGGCTATTTGAGCAATCCATTCGGTTTTAGAAATCTCGAAGTAAAATCCTGCGATAGTCATTACTACTGCAATAAAAACCTGAATTTTTATACTAGACTCAGTCTTTATAAGTAGGACCATGCCTTTAAAGGCATAGCCCACACTTTTAAGTCTATTGATAAGAAAAGATTCTTTTTTTTGTTGCATTAAATAGGATTAGGATAAGCTATTAATAGCTGCATCATAATTCGGTTCATCAACGATTTCTCCTACCTGTTCTGTGTGCAATACAGACCCATCAGCATCTAAGACAATAACGCACCTAGAATGCAAGGTTTCTAAAGGTCCGTTTTTAAAAGCTAACCCGTAATTGGTTCCAAAATTACCGTTTTTATAATCAGAAAGTGTTTCAACATTTTCAATACCTTCTGCGCCACAAAAACGCGACATTGCAAATGGTAAATCTTTAGAAATACATAATACCTTGGTGTTTTCTAATTCACTTGCTTTTTTATTAAAAGTTCTTACAGATTGTGCGCAAGTACCAGTATCTATACTTGGGAAAACATTTAACACCAATCTAGTACCCGAATAGTTCTCTAAAGTTTTATCTGCTAAGTCTGGAGCAGTTAACGTAAAATCTGGTGCTTTGCTACCGACTTCTGGTAAGTTGCCTATAGTTTCGACAGGATTTCCTCCTAATGTAATATTTGCCATGTTTTAGGTTTTTAGTCTTACAAATTTAATGATATTCTATCTGTCAACTCCTAAAGAAATTATAATGTTTTGACGGGAAAATTACCCTTTAATGGGGATGTTTATGAATTACAAACATAGGTAGTTTTACACATCTAATAATTTAAAACTATCAATTATGAAGAAGTATTTAATCTTATTGTTTTCGTTATGCATGTTTACATGTGATAAAAAAGACGAGTCCCTAGATCAAGAATTAATAGATCAGTTTAATACAGTGGTCTATGATAATGTGAGAATTGTGCAGCAAAATACTGAGTTATTAAGCTCTACGGAAGACATAATAAATGGAACCTTGGTTATTGAACCAGCGGATCAATTTGAAAATGTTGTAGCTGGTGATGTATTAATAGGCGAAGACAATGGAGGTTACTTAGTAAAGGTAATTGATAAAAATATAGAAGGTACTGTGGTTACTTTTGATGTCGAGCAAGCTAACTTAGAAGATGTTTTTGAACATGCAGAATTTAGTTTTTCCGCAAATCTTTCAGATGATGCTGGAAGAAATGGAGGTAATGGTTCTTCTAGGAATCAATCAATGAATGGGGAAGGTTTTAATTATGATTTTTCGAATACCGTGATTTATCAAGACGGGCCAATTGTTTTTAAGGTGGCTGATGGAAATGCTTCTTTTAATCCCGAATTTACTATTGATTTTGAATTTGAAGATGGAATTCTTCAATTTTTTGAATTTAAGGCTGAAAATGCAGATTTAATAATTGATTGTGGTTTGTTTTTTGGACTTGAAGCTGGGGCTGCATTTAATACTTCTACAACAATTGCTGAGTTCGATAAAACATTTACAACATTTGTAGGACTGGTGCCCGTTGTAGTTACAATTTCTACAGAATTAGTTGCAGAATTATCAATACAAGCAGATGGTCAGTTTGGTTTTACCGGCGGATTCGTTTCAAATAACTCTACAACATTTGGTGCAACTTATAACGATGGGGTTTGGAGTCATATAGGAGACACAAACTCAACAATCACAGGTAAGCCAGTTGAAAATCCAGCTGTGGCTCAAATAAATCAAAATTTAACAATTACACCTAAGATGGATATAAAGTTCTATAATATTGTAGGACCATATTGTACTCCAGTAATGACTGAAGATTTAGAGCTTGGTGTGAGCTTTGATAATACAAACCCAGATTGGAATGCAAAGGTAGATGCAGGACTAGATATTATTGTAGGTGCAGATGCTGAAATATTAGGAACAACCTTAGTCGATTTTAATACAAGTATATATTCTACAAGTACTACAGTATGGCAAGCGCCTACAACATTAGAAATTGTTTCGGGAAACGATCAAGAAGGAAGTCAAGGTGGTCTACTAGATGATCCTCTTAAGGTGAAAGTTACTGATAATATGGGAGATCCGGTATCGAATGTTCAAGTTTATTTTGATGTTACACCAGGTGATGGTGAGTTGAATGAAAGTAATGTTATGACAGATGATGAGGGCTTTGCTGAGGTACAGTGGACATTAGGTACATTTACTACAGAACAAACAGTTAATGTTGAAATAAAGAATTCTCAAGGTAATTCTATTGGTAGTGTATTGCAATTTACAGCTAGTGCTGAAGAAGCTGAAATATCTATAACTGGCGATTTGAACTTTGGTGAAGTTTCTATAGGTTCTACAGAAGATCGAATTTTTACAATAGAAAATGAGTCATTGACAGATGTAAATGTATCTTCAATAGATGTACCAAACGGATTTACAATTAATTGGAATAATGGACTTATTCCATCCGAATCTGTTCAAGAGATAACCGTTACATTTTCACCAACTGAATTGCAAGAATATACTGGGGATATCATAATAAATAATAATGTTGATGATATTAATAATCTTATTTCTGTGAGTGGAACAGGAGTAGTAGAAGATGCAATAAGTTTAACAGGTGATTTAGACTTTGGTGATGTAGAAATCAATTCAACAGCAACTAGAGTATTGACGATTCAAAATAATACAATCATACCAATTATGGTAAATTCAATAACATTACCAAATGGATTTACTGCAAATTGGACTAATGGAATGATAGACGGACAATCATCACAGTTGGTTGATATTATATTCCAACCCACTAACATACAATCATACTCAGGAATAGTAATTGTAAATAATGATTTGGATTCAGAAAATAATACAATTTCAATAGTTGGTGACGGCGTTGAGGTGTCTGAAGGTATAGAAGGCCCTTGGTTGACCTCATATGACAATCCTTGTTCTTCAGGAAATTTTTATAATAACAGAGAGTTAATATTTGAAGCTATTAATGATAACTCGGGGATTATTAATATCGATGAATTTATTCATACCTGGGATACGATTTCAGAAAGCACATATGATTTTGACACTGATACTGGGGTTTTAACAGTTATTATCAATACAAGTGTTACCAATTTCGCAGGAGATTCTGGTTACAGAAATTTCTCTTTTACCGGTACATTAGATCCAAGTACAGATGTCTATTCAGGAAGTTTTAATTATCAATTATTCATTGATAATGGACCCGGATTTACCAATACAAACACCATATGTAATGGCACCATGACCCTTTCAAGACCTGAATAAATAAAAAAGCCCTCTGAAAATTTTTAGAGGGCTTTTTCTATATTGTGTACTTTTTACCTCAACTCAGCACCTAATTTACTTTCAAAATTAGACTGTAGTTTAGACATAATTTTATCAATTTGCTTATCGTTTAGTGTTTTGTTCTCATCTTGAAGCGTAAAACTCACCGCATAACTCTTTTTGCCTTCAGGAAGGTTTTTACCTTCATAGACATCAAAGAGATTTACACTTTTTAGCAATTGCTTTTCAGTTTGTTTTGCAATTGTGTGAATGTCTTCAAATGTTACCTTGTTATCTAACAATAAGGCGAAGTCTCGTCGTACTTCAGGATATTTTGGGATGGCTTTAAACTTAATTTTATTGTGCTTAGCCATTTCTAAAACATTATCCCAATTAAAGTCAGCAAATAATACATTTTGAGATATACCAAAATGCTTCAATATAGATTTTTTAACCAATCCGAAATCTACCAATGTTTTCTTTCCGATAGATAATGATACACCTTCGCTAAGGTTTTTAGATTTTGTCGGAGATGATTTAAATCTTCCCAAGCCTAAACGTTCTAAAACAGCTTCTACTGTTCCTTTTAAATAGAAAAAGTCACTTGGTGTTGCAGAGGTGTTCCAACGTTCTTCTGTTTTATTACCAGATACAAACACAGATAGATGTTTATGTTCTTCGCGTTCCTCAGAATATTGGTGATAAGTTTTGCCGAATTCAAAAAGCTTAAGATCACTTCTCTTTCTATTTATGTTGTGAGCTACAGCTTCTAAACCTGAGAATAATAAAGATTGTCTCATCACTTCTAGATCATTACTCAACGGATTAAGCATTGCGATGTTGTGATCTGCGTTATAAGCTTCACTTAACTCCGCGTATTTAGGTGATGTCAATGAATTAGACATAATCTCAAAGAAGCCTTGCGATGCTAATTGATTACCAATAATGTTTTGAAGTTTGTAATCTTCAAACTTAGAAGAATTAGAAATTGAGGCGTTCAGTTTTTCTGTTGTTCCAACATTATTATAACCGTAAACTCTTAAGATTTCCTCAATAATATCTGCTTCACGTTGCACATCGTTTCTATACGCTGGTACTGTAAGTCCTAAACCAGCTTCTGTAACGTTATTCACTTTTATTTCTAAAGAGGTCAAAATACTTTTTATGGTTTCTCTTGGTATTTCCTCGCCAATTAAACGCTTTGCATTGTCAAAGCTTAGACGTACCTCAAAATCCTTTATTTTATTAGGGTAGGCATCAGAAACATCGCTTGTGATTTCACCACCTGCAATTTCTGTAATCAATAAAGCGGCACGCTTTAACGCATATTCTGTAATATTAGGGTCAATACCTCTTTCGAATCTAAATGACGCATCTGTGTTTAATCCATGACGCTTAGCCGTTTTTCTTACGCTAACAGGATCAAAATATGCACTCTCTAAAAAGACGTTAATTGTGCCATCTGTAACACCAGAATCTATTCCACCAAAAACACCTGCAATACACAATGGTTTTTCGGCATCACAAATCATTAAATCATCTTCATGCAATTCTCTTACAACACCATCTAAAGTAGTAAATTTAGTACCTGCTTTACAGGTTTTTACTTCAACTTTGTTGTTTGCAATTTTGTTAGCGTCAAAGGCATGGAGTGGTTGCCCCAACTCATGTAAAACATAATTGGTAATATCTACAATATTGTTTATAGGTGATAACCCGATAGCCTTAAGTCTATTTTGTAACCATAGCGGTGATGCAGCCACTTTAATCCCAGAAATTGTAACACCACAATAGCGCGGACATTTTTCTTTATCTTGAACGTCAACATCAATCTTAAGAGATCTTGCGTCTACGTGATAAGACATTACTGAAGGTGTAATTAACTCAAGGTTAATTTCCTTTTGTAATAAACCGGCTTTTAAATCTCTTGCAACACCAAAATGACTCATTGCATCAGCACGATTAGGTGTTAAACCAATCTCAAATACCTCATCGTTTTCTATTTCGAAAACTTCAGAAGCTGGCGTACCAACAATTAAGTCTTCATCTAGAACCTTTATACCATCATGAGACTCACCAAGACCTAACTCGTCTTCCGCACAAATCATCCCGAAGCTTTCTTCACCACGAATCTTTCCTTTTTTTATTTTCCAAGCTTCACCTTCTGCTGTATACAATGTCGTACCTATTGTAGCTACGGGTACTTTTTGTCCAGCGGCTACATTTGGCGCACCACATACAATTTGAACAGGGTCTTCTTCACCAATATTAACTGTAGTTACTTTTAGTCGGTCTGCATTTGGGTGTTGCTTACATGTTAAAACTTCACCTACAACAATACCTTTTAATCCACCTTTTACTGATTCGAATTGTTCAATGCCTTCTATTTCTAATCCAAGATCCGTAAGTAATTCGCCAGTTGACTCTGCGTCCCAGTCTGTTTTTATAAACTGCTTAAGCCAGTTATATGATATCTTCATAATTTCAGTTCAATGAAGCCACAAAGATAAAAATACTTGTATGTTAATGAAACTTGAATATGCTTTTTTATGTAAGGTATTTGTTGTTATTTCGATTAATGAAAAAACCTTTAATTATGTCTAGATATATTCTTTTATTAACCGTATTGTCTATCTTTTCGTGTAAACAAGAAGTTTCACAACAAACAAAAGAAACTAAAGCTCTTAAAGTTGGCACTTACAGGGCTCTTTTAGAAGTTCAGGACGATGAATTATTACCTTTTATTTTTGAGGTAGTGTCTAAAGATGAATTGAAGATTTATAATGCAGAAGAAATTATAGAGGTTGATGAGATTCTTTATAAAAACGATTCAGTATTTATCACTACACCAGTATTTGAAGGTTATATAGCTGCTGCTTTTAAAGGTGATAATTTGCAAGGAAGTTTTATAAAGGAAAGTTTAAATAGGGTAGTACCATTTGCAGCTGAATATGGTGAGTTGGGTTCGATAAAACGATTTGAAACGTCAAAGAATGCGACTTCAGATGTCACCGGAATTTGGGAAACCACTTTTAGTCCCGGAATTGAAGGTGATGCATACATCGCGAAAGGTATTTTTAAACAAACTGGTAATTCGGTTACAGGTACATTTAGAACAACAACAGGTGATTATCGCTATCTTGAAGGAACTGTAGATGGAGAAACGATGAAACTTTCCACTTTTGATGGTGCACATGCTTTTTTATTCACCGCTAAAGTGACAGACACAACTTTAGAAGGTACTTTTTATTCTGGGAACCACTGGAAAGAACCATTTATAGCCAAGCGAAATGCTGATTACGAATTGCCAAGTGCTAATGAGCTTACTTTTTTGAAGGAAGGATATGATAGTATTGACTTTACGTTTCCAAATACTTCAGATGAATTGGTAGGTTTGAAAGATGATCGATTTAAAGATAAAGTTGTGGTAGTTCAAATTATGGGTACTTGGTGCCCGAACTGTCTTGATGAAAGTAAATATTATGCTGACTATTACAAAAAGAATAAAGACAAAGATATAGAGTTTATTGCCTTAGCTTTTGAGTATGCAAAAGATAAAGAAAGTGCTTTTAGTCGCATTGATCGATTGGCATCTCGTATTAATATTGAATATCCTATATTATTAGCACAATATGGTTCATCTAGCAAAGTGAAAGCTAATGAGAAGTTACCCATGTTGAATCACGTATTGTCATATCCAACCTCTATTTTTATAGATAAAAAAGGAATAGTGCGCAAAATTCATACTGGTTTTAATGGCCCAGCTACCGGTGAAAAATATGTTGAATTTAAAGCGGAATTTGAGAGTTTTTTAGACCTATTATTGTCTGAATAAATAGAGAAGTCTACGCTATTTATTATCTTTTAAATAAATTATATCAGTGCTAGTGAAGCCAAAAGTAGGCGTACAATGCTATGGCTATAATACAACTTATGAGATTAGTTTTAGATGTTTCAAACTCAGTTTTATAGGCCATTTTCAATGATCTTATAATTAATGGTAGCGATATTACGATTAAAGGAAGATAAAATATAAGGTTAGTAGCTAGCTTATTGGTTTTTTCAGGTGAACTTCCTAATCCTTTGTCTAGAATAAAGTAATAGGTCAAAAATATTAGAATAGAAGAGGAAATATAAATTATTGCAAAAACTATTGCATGTAAGCAAATAGAAAGGACATTTGTTCTTGCTGATAAAATTTTCTTCAGCATAGGTTACGTATATTTTATTAAAATCTTACTTAGTAGAAAATCTAATTATCCCTATTTAATACTAGCTCTATTGCTTTGTCTGCAGTATTAAGTTCTCGATATAGTGTTTTAAAGAATTCTTCCTCATCTTTTGGGTATTTTATATTGATATCTGCAGGTATTCCGGTAACTTCATAGAGTTTACCATCCATAGATTCATAAACTTCATTAGACATTTCATAAGTCCATCCATTTGGTAATTCTTTCGATAAGACATCTGATAAAGCGCCATTACTATTAGAACCAACTCTTTTAAAATTAGGAAAATTTAATGTCGCAACGATCGTAGTCTCTGCAGCACTCACAGTATAATGACTAGTTAGTATATAAACAGGTTTTAGATAAGCATCATTTGAAGGCTTAATTTTAATGGTTTGCTCGCCAGCAAACCCGTTTTTAAATCGTCTTCGTTTTTTGAAAATATCATATTCTTTATCAATAAAATGACTTATAAACGCTAATCCTACCATATCGTATCCGCCACCATTAAATCTTAAGTCTATAATACATTGCTCTGTATTTGTAATTTCTTTGGTTATTAATCCTGAGATATAATGAGCGCCTTCAATAACATCTTTAAAATAATCGTCACTTTCTTCCGCAATTTCCCAATATTGATTTATACTTTTTGGATTGTAATTTGCTAGTCCATCCATACCATTTAGCTGAATGTATGCTGTAGAGTTGTCAATGAAACCCCATGATACTTGCCCTAAGTTGTATGTGCTGTAATTAGAAACATATTTATTTAGTATTTTTTTTGAAGCAAGCTTATCATATTGTAAAGTGTCTGTGCTTGCGTTTAATTCATCCCATTGCTCTTCAAATTCTTCAGGTACTTCAATATCTGAATGCTCGTCCTTGAGCTCAGAAATCATTTTTTCTAGCAGTAAATAGAACTCAAATGTTGGTGTTTCTTCAGTAAATTGAACTTCATATTTATGTTTTATGGTCTTCCAATTGATATTACGTTCTTTAAAAAAAGCATATTGCTCATTAAAGGTATGCCAGAGCGTTTCAAAATTGTAACGATTACTTTGTATTTGGCCTTCGGTAAGTTCTTTACATAACTCGGGTTTCTTTTTCAACTTTTTGTATGTAAAGATTGTATAGCCTTCCTCTATAACAAAAGTACTATCATCAATTACTGTTAAAGTTGGTGTTTTTGTATTAAAGTAGTTTCTAGAAACCTTCCAAGCGGGAAAACAATTAAAGGTACTGCTATAATATGAAGTCACTATTGAGTCATTAATTTCAATTATTTCGCCTTCACCTTGCTGTTCATAATAACCCTTTAAATCTTCTTTTTTAATTGATGAAATTGATGGATGCGTTTTTTTGCAGCTTAAAATAATTAAAAGAGTAATTAAGGCTAGAATTAATTTATTCATAAATGGAATGATATGAGCACAAATGTTTGAATTAATAAGTAGTCGTCATATTTTCATCTACACAAATAATAAAATCTGCTTTACCTAAATTTTCTTCTAATAATTTGTCTACAGATTCTTGTGTAACTGTTGAGATAGTGGTATAGTTTAGATCGTCTCGCTCTTGTTTGAGATACCATAAAATACCTTCATAAAAATCGGAATGAAACGCACCATTGTAATGCATAAATAAATGGTCCTCTTTATAATTCTTTAATATAAAGTGTGCCATCGTCGCATCTTTGATGGCTTGTGCTTTAACTAAAAGAGGTGATGCATGATCACCCATCATTTTAAGAATGCTCTGATAGGTTGGTAATTCTATATCAAAAGCTATTGGTAAAGGTGCAATCCACGATTTTTCTTTAGTTGTCAATGAGTCTAAAACTGCAAAATCTTTTTTATAGACCATATTTGCATATCGCCTAGGAATATTTGTGGCAACAAATTCTAAATTATGATCCTTTGCAAAATCAACTAAAGGTGCATAATCTGTTTTATAATTAGGCCATAGTCGTGCTAAGGAATCTAATTCTTTGTACTCAATACTTTCTTTAATATATTTAGTCAGAGCTATTTGGTTGTCTGCTTCAAACATCTCAGCACCTAAAATAAGGTCTCTTTCTTCATTTAAATCTGATGTAACTTCATATTGTAGCCAATGTGAAATGGGATTGTTATGTAGTTCGCCAAATAAAACAATATCAGTCTTTTTAAGGGTTTTTAGCATTTTCTTGTAGCTTACTTTTTTGCCTTTTGAGTTATAAATGACATAAGCTTGTTTTTGAGCTAACGAGGTATTGCATAACACTAATAGCGGAAGCAATAAAAAAAGTATTTTTTTCATTAATCGGTGATGTTGACTGAGCTGTTTTTTCTCTATTTAAATTATCTTATTCATTGTAAATTAAGAAATATCATACTTTATAAAAGTAGAATTTTTATAAAAAAACGTTAAGATTAATTTACTTAATTTATCAACTAAATAGGAACTGCTTTTCATCTAAACTTTGATGAGTTTTGATATTTGATTATTAATCGAAATAAAGTAAAGACCTTGTTCTAAATCTTCAATATTAATTTGGTTGTCTTGAGATTCAAGTATTACAGCTTTTATTAAGACTCCTGCGCTGTTATAGATATTTACATGAAGTGGTGTTGTTTTTGAGTGGTTTATGAATACTAACTTTGAGCAAGGATTCGGATAAATATTGAAACCAGGGGATTGCATTTCATTTAAGCTCATTGTTTGCGAGCAGTTTGCAATATTCCCAAGGTTTTCAATAGCATTAAACACGTCTTGTTCTACAGTATAAAAAACTGAGTTATTATTTGTTTGATAACCCGCACCTATTCCGTTATTCATAAATATAAAACCGAAATTTCTGTCCAAATCAAAATAGGCATTACTTACTAAGCCATAAGCTTCACCTGAATGTCCATATAAGGATTGGCTTCCTGGTAATGCGATATCATTTGCTGGCGTAGATGTAATACGATGGATTCCTAAACCCCAACTTAAAAACAAGCCATAATAGTTATTCCCATTACTGCCATTATAAGTCCATGCATTAGATAGCATTAAACTACAACTTGAAGTTGATAATAGATTTACACCATCATAGGTACCTTCATTCATTAGAACAAGAAATATTTTTGCAAGATCTTGAGCTGAACATCTAAATCCACCTTGTGGGTTAAATAGACCACCATTAGTTCCTGGTATATAGTTATCTAGGTTATTAAATAATGGCTGAACACCTTGGTAATTATCTACTTGAGCAGTCCAAATATTATTGATTTTTCGGTATATAACTGCAAGTTGATCTATGTTGTTAAGGTCGTTTACATTAAACGAGGCATCTATACCTAGCGGATCGCTAATATTTTGCTTACAATAAATATCGAATCTTAAATTGGTTAACTTTTCTACTATAGTACCAAGAATAATATAATTAATATTAGAATAATTGAAATACGTCCCTGGTAATGTGTTGTTAAATTGAGAGATACTATAATAATTGCCACCAGACACTAAAATTTCGCTAAGATTTGGGGTAGGAATAGTATTGTTTGTATCATTTAAAAAACTATTATAAGTCGGTCCATCAATAATTGTAGAGGTATGAGATAATAACATTCTTGTGGTGATTGGGCTTGATGTGAAATATGGATTCTCAACAGTATAACCTAATATAGTACTTATATCAGCATCAATGTCAAGCAAGTTTTGTTCAACAAGCTGCATTATTGCTATTGCAGTAATTGTTTTAGAAATACTGGCGATTCTATATTTAGTATCAATACTCATATTGATATTTCTGTCATAATCAGACATACCAATAGCTAAGTTTTCTTCAATACCATCACTACAAAAGGTAACAAGAGAGCCACCCATTAAATCATTATTTGAAGAAATAAGGTTAAATTCGGTACCAAGGTTCTGAGCTTGAATATTAGCAAAGCAAATAATCAGTAAATGAACAACGTTAAGAACTGTATTGATACTTTTCATTAAGTTTTATGTTGTGACAGATGTACAAGTTAAAACTAAGATTATGAAAACTAAATGTTATATAATCTTTTTCATAAACAATAACCCATAAATTTCTTACATCTTAATTAAATAGTTGTAGATTAACCTATTATGAAACTAATGGAATACCAACAGTAAAACGAGTACCTTTTTTTAGTTTATCGACAGAAATGAAACCGTTATGTTTTTCAACGGTACGCTTTATAAATTCCATACCTAAGCCAAAACCATTATCTGAATGCTGGTGATTATTATCTTCTGTTTTACCAGTAATCCAGTTTATGAGATCATTGCTCATGCCTATACCAGAATCTTTAACTGAGAGTAATGCGAATCCTTCTACATCAGTTACTTCGACTAAAACACCTTCTTTAGAATATTTAAGTGCATTATCAATAATATTCTGTATCATTCTACTTATTTCGTGTATACTTACATGAATATCAGTATTTTGACTAAGTTGTTGAATGATGAGTCTATTTTTAAAAGCGTGATTAGAAGATATTATACTAACTTGTGCTTTCGCAAGAGCACTTAATTTTATTTTCTTTTTTTCGTTATGTTTAATTGAATCACCCTGATCTATTACTAACATACTAGATGCTGTTGCAATAGCATTTTCAGCAGCTAATCCAATGGTGTCAAACAGTTCTTTGGCTTTTATATTATCAAATTTCACCTTATCTTTTAAGATGTGATGAATAGAAGCAATAGAGCCAATTGGAGAACGTAAATAGTGTGCAACAGTTCTTGACATTTGTTTTTGCACTCTCAGTAATTTTTTAAGTTCATGCCTTTTATGAGCATTTGCTTTATCCATTGGTATAAAAATTAGGTATACCTCTAGTAAAATGATTAAGATGGTTACTATGGCAAGTATAACCTCTATTCTTGTGAGTGCGGTTAGTTTGTTTTCATAGTTTTTTTGAATAAGTTCTACAAACTTGTTCTGAGCATTGATGTAACTCGATTCAATTTTCTCAAGTTTTACGAGCGCTTTACTATTAGTTTTTTTACTAATGCATATTATTTTACCTGCGCTCACTATTTCTTGAGCAATTTTTGTCGTTTTATCAAAGTGTTCTCTTTCAATTTCATACAACTCTGGGTCTAGACCGTATTTTACTTTTATAATATGATTTTGAAAAAGATCTACAGTTTCACATAGCATACTTTGAGGTAAATTGTTATTATTTACTCTAAAACTTTGCTGAACAATTCTTTGACTTAGCATTCGCATTCGCCCAGCATCATTAATTAATTCACCGTCTGATTCTAGTTTATGCAGTTTATAATGTACCATTACTTGTGATGATACAAGCAAAAAAATAATCGAAGTAACAAAGAAAACGTAAAGGGTTTTTCTTTTTTTAAAGGATAACATGTTTAGTTAAGTTTTTGGGGTTAACTCGTCTAAAAGTTTGTTACAGAGAGACGTGCGCAAGATCTTAAATAATTGACAGGCAAAAATTGATGTATGTTAATGAATAAGGATAAAACGTTAAAAATAATCGATAAAGTGCGTGTTTTTGATCAGGTCAGTCTGTAATTATAAAGTGATTTTCTGTTTTTAAAATCATAAATTGTACGTTGTTTTTAAATACAATTATATTATTTAGAGTATTATCTTTTTGGATATGAAAAACTCAAGCACTTTGTCATCACGTTTAATAACAATTTCTGTCTTATCAAGTTCTTTGTAACCCCAACCAGATTGTTTGAACATTTCACAGATGTTATTAGTTGAAAGATGTTCAAATCTACTTTCATTTATCCTTAAAATTTGATCACCTATTTTAAGCTTGTTTGTATTATTTGAATCATTGTAAATGGATCCAACATATAACCCATCTGCTCGCCAATCTATGCCAAAACCAAAGTTTTCAATTGTGTTGTATTTATATTCAATTAATTGAAGCATGTAAATTTTTTGGTTTTGCCAATCAAGAATTACATCATAATTTTCAAAGTAATTGTTACCTATATTATCATCATGGGTGCTAAATTCTAATATTTTATCATCTAAGGTAGCATTACCAATTTTTAAATGATCAATAATTCCAAAGTAAAGTGTGTCAGTTTTTGCTTTTCCTCCTACACCATAAGAAGTAGAACCTATGGCATATGTAGATTTTACTTCTTTTTGTTTTTGAAGTACTTTCAGTGCTTTTGTAGGAAGTGAAATATCGCCATTTGATCCTGTGTCGAAAGTAAGATTACTTACTTCAACGTTATCTAAATTTAAATCTATAAGTGGTGTGCCTTGGGTTTTTTCTTTGAAGCTAATGGTGTTGTACTCTTTGGTGATATTGAGATTGTCAAGTTCATCTGTAATTGTAATTTGTTTGTTTTGATAATCTATTTTCCAAATAGCTTTTCTCATTAAGTTAGATCCAATAATACCATCTAAATTTAGACATTTCATGACTTCTGAATTTCCTAAATCTTGAATAACTGCACCTGTGTTTTTGAAGACGACATTACCCAAAACAATCTTGTCTAAATTTACATAAGATTGATTACTTAAAGAATGTCCACCTGAATCATTGATAGCACCATAAGCCAAAGTTTTTATTTTTTGCTTTTCAGCAAATTCTTGAGAAATAACATTAGGAGCACCGGTATCAAAAAGAAAACGACCTAGTTGACCATTAATTTCTGCTTCTATAATAGGAAGTTGTGCTTCGTAACTAAAAGAAATAATCTCAAAAAAGTTCTCGTTTTCAACACTCCCTGACGTCATGAGCTGGTATGTTTTTGAAGAATTACATGATGTCAATAGAATTAAAATTAGGAGATAACTTTTTTTCATTTTAATCTATTTAAATTTTACAACTTATTAGAAGTTTCATTAAGGAATTTTAGTACACAAACTAATATAAGGATAAAAATAATAAGCTATGCTTTTTGTTCTGAATTAGATTAAAATATAAAGCTTTCTTTATAGCTAATTTAAATTAATTCATTATTGACTATAAGGTTAAACTTTTATGTTTAGCATATACCTACAGGAAAAGTCTTACTTTTATAGAATATATTAAACAAAGTTTTATGCACAATTAAAGTATATTTAGTGTAAAATATTCTCAATTGTATTTTTCTTTTTTAGAGTTTATTGAATTTACTGATTTATAAATTTCACCAATATTGTTAGAGCTTCTTTTTTTATAATAATTTGATGTATGATATTTTCTTTCGTTTTTTGAAAGGCTAGAGATGTAAATCATAATTTTTAGGAATTCTTTTTGTTATATTTAAACTGTAAACCCTAAATATGAAATCATTAGTATCAGAAATCGCAAAAAAAGCTTTTGAAAATTCTGATTCTCCATCAATTTTTACTGATGAATACGGATTTATTGTATGGTGTAATCAAGCTTTCGAAAGAATATCAGAATATACTTTATCTGAGGTAAAGGGAAAAAGGCCAGGTCAAATACTACAAGGTTCAGAATCTGACCCCAAAAAAGTCCAAGTCATGAAAGAGGCTGTAGCGAATGCTCGTGCCTTTGAGCTTGAAATTGATAATTATACAAAATCAGGAAAAAAATATCGCACGCAAATTAGCTGCGAACCTGTTTTTGATGATTCTAATCTCCATATTGGTTTTTTTTCCATTCAGCCAACAGTCACAAGAAAAAAGCTTATTGACCAGAGGAAGCTTGTTGAGGCAACTAAATTATTAGAAGCAATCTTTAATAATGCTCAAGTTGCAGTGATTATTGCTGATGATGATATGATTGTAAGACGCGCAAATCCTTATGCTTGCAATATGTTAGGTTATAAGCGAGACGAGCTTTTAGGGATGACTGTATTAGATTATACTCGTAAAGTTGCTTTATCTGAAAATTTGTGGAATGAGTTTATGGATAAAGAAATGCAGATTGGTGAAATAGAACTATTACATAAATCTGGCCGGGTAATCTATGGTGAATATAAAGCTGTCTCTGATGTTTTACCAGGAAAACATCTTTCTGTGATAACTGATATAACCGAAAAGAAGGAAAAAGAAAGAGAAATTCTGATGAAGAATAAGCAACTGGCTTTAGCAAATGAGTCCATGAAAACATTGTTTTCAATAATTGGGCATGACTTGCGCGAACCTTTAGCAAACCTGCAACAGGCTTTAGAATTATTGGATAGACCTGAAGTAAAACCTGAAGAATATAAAGTTTTTTTTGAAGGTATTTCGAAGAATTTAGATGCCAATAAATGGATGCTGAATAACCTTTTGAGTTGGGCCAAACAGCAACAAGATGGTTTTAAGTTAGATATTAAAAAAATCGATTTAGTAGAGCTCATTAATAATATTTTCATCCTTCATCAAGAAAGAGCTAAAAGAAAAGGTATTGAGTTAAAATTAGAGGTCTCTTCTAAATCTATTTTTTTAAATTCTGATAAAGAAGCGTTAAGTTTAGTGTTACGTAATCTTTGTTCAAATGCCATTAAATTTACATCAAATGGTGATGTCATAAAACTAAGATTAGCTGATGATGTAAAGTCAATAAGATTTGAAGTATCAGATACAGGAAATAGAATATCTTCAGAAAATATAGATAAGATTTTTTCAACAGGATATACAACTCGCGGCAGTAAACTGGAAAAAGGAACTGGACTTGGTCTAACTTTGTGCAATGAGTTTTTGGCCTCGCTTGATTCTAAATTAGAGGTGGAATCTACACTGGGTAAAGGAACGACTTTTTATTTCGATTTGGCTAAATAATTTCGGGTTTTTACTTACCAATTGCATTAATGGAAGCAATAAACTTTAGTGATGCATTGTAAATTATGCGCTTGGGTTGTCTGAACTAAGAATTTTTTGTGGTAATACTAGAGTTACCTTAGTCCCAACATTAACTTCGGATTTAAATTGAATTTTACCTTTGTGCTCTTGAATAATTGATTGAGAAATTGATAATCCTAAACCTGTTCCTTTTCCAGGAGATTTTGTTGTAAAAAAAGGATCTAGTATTCGGTCTAAATCTTCTTTAGATATGCCATGTCCGTTATCTTCGATATTAATCATAACCTGATTATCTTTCATTATTGATGAAATATTAATAAATCCTTCATCTTCTATCGAATCTATTGCGTTGACTAGTAGGTTAAGTATCACTTGATGTAATTTACCGTTGTTACCTTCAACTACACCTAAATTTTCATCTAATCTTTGTTTTATTTTAATACGACCTTTAGTTCTGTGGTCAAGTATAGCAATGCAATCTTCGATTATAGAATTTAAATCGCAGTCTTCTGTATTATCATCGTTAGATCTACTGTAAATATTAAGACTCTTTACGATTTTATTTGCACGATCTGTACCAGATTTAATCCATTGTAGATATTCTCTGATATCTTCCTTTTTAATGTCTTTGTTTTTAGATTTTAACTCTTCGCTTATTGCGGTATAACCACCATGAATATAATTTAATGGATTGTTAATCTCGTGAGCAATCCCAGCGGTTAAAACGCCTAATGAGGCCATTTTCTCTGATTGCGCAAGCTTAGTGTGCGTTGCATTGAGATTCTCTAGAGTTACTTTAAGCTCCATGTTGGTTTCTTGTAGCTCTTGGGTACGTAATTTTACTTGTTCTTCTAGGATTATGTTCTGTTCTTGGATTATTATTTCATTTTCCTGTGCCATCCTTAATGCCTGTGCTTGAGAAGCTTCTTTTTCTTGTCTTAGTATATTAATTCTGTCAGCTAGAGCTACTGAGAGTAATATGGCTTCAATACTAGAGCCTATCAACATTGAGCCGTGTAAATATTTATTGTATGGAATTACACCTAAATTTATTAATGCAAAAATGATTACACTACACAAAAAAATAGACCATGCCGTAAGAAAAAATTTGGCAGGTTTATAACCAACTATAGATAATTTAATACCTGCAATTAATCCAATTATTGATCCATAAAGAGATACAAAGTTTACCCAGTGAAAAGCGACTACAGACCAGTTCATAAGAATTAGAAACACACCAAATAGATCTAAAATAACTACTATGAAAAAAAGTCTGTAAAGGGGTAATGATTTGGTTCTTAAGTTTAAAAATTTAGAAACAAAAAAAACTGATGTAATAGCTACTAATGCGCCAGAAAGCGTTGCAAATTTTTGATTAAAATTTGGAAATTCTTGAAATAGAAATCGGTCTGTGTAACCAAATAATGCTGTTTGTGTAAAAAGCAAGGTAAAAAGATAAACTACATAATATGAATATACTTTATCTCTTGTAAATATTTGAATTACAAGGTTGTATAGAAGCATTACTAGAATAATGCCAATAAAAACACCAATTAAAAGATCTTTATGAGTTAGTGTTTGAAATAAGGATTGGGATGAATGAATTTCAAAAGGTAAGACTATAGGTTTAGAACTGTAAATTTTAAAATAGTAGGTCTTAACACCATCTAAAATAGGAAAAATAAAATCTGAACTAGGATATGGTCTTGTGTTAAAATTAAAAGATTGTCCTGTTCTGTGAATTCTGTTAAAACTACCACTAATGTCATAAGTCCAAAGTTCAACATGGTCTATAAGCGAATAGGCTAGGTAAATGTAATTATCCTTAGTAGCCATTTCAACTGGAATTTCCAGTTGAACAGCAATCCACTTCCCATTGTCATAGTTAGCAACATTATTTTCTACAAATTCAAAATTCTGGGTTGGTAGACTTTCGCCACTAAATTCATCATCTAAGTCAACTGTATATAATGATAGATTTTGAGCCGTTAGTGAATTAATTAAAAGGCCAGAAGCGAATAGAAGTATTTTTATGATGTGGGGTAATTTCATCCCATTCTCGGTAAATATATTTCAAGTTACTTAAAAAAATGGATTAGTAGAAGTATAACAATGATTATTTGATGTAGGTTAAAATAAAGACTCTGAGTGTTAGTGGTCTATAAGGAAAGTCCCACAGCTTAATTTAAATTATAAAACTTTGGTTGCATTGTGCTGGATCATTCCTCTGTCTATTCTGTTCTTTATAATGGTGTATAAGTTACTAAAATTGCTTGCAGTATAAACAATACCACGAAAGGTATAAATAAGTAACCAACAACGTCTCTAGCTTGTATTTTGATACCTTTTCCCATTACCGGAAACACAATGAGTAAAAAGAAAGGCTGTAATAAGTTGCTTAAGCTTTCTCCGTAAGCCACAGACATTGACGCTCTTGCTGTCATTGCAGTAACCTCAGTAGAGGACATGTTTACATCTAATTCTTGAACCATTGAAATAATGCTTGGACCAATTACTGCAAATTCACCACCAGCCGAAGGAATTGCAAAATTGATGATTCCACCTGTAAGATAAGAGATAAACGCATAATTGTCTTTAGAGGCAATAGAAACCAAAGCATGACTAATTAATTCGCCTAAACCCGAAGCCATCATTATACCCATAATACCAGCGTAAAATGGATATTGAAATAATATACCAGAAATATTACTACTTGCACGTTTCATAGCAATACTATATCTCATTGGTGTAAAATGTAAAAACATACCAATGATAAGAAAGATGAAGATCATGATGTTAAAATTAAGATCAAAACCTTGCGTATAGAAATGATAAATGATATAAGCTAATCCTAAAGTAGCAACAGTGATTTGAAGCCAGCTTGCATTATTTAATGCGTCTGACATGGCTCTGTAAGGCAGTTTGTATGATAGTGCTTCATCCTTAATAGAGTTATCCTCGCTTTTGTCTTCAATTTGTAGGTCTTTAAGTTCTTTCCCTTCAAATGATTTAGGTATGAGCACCCAAATTAATAAGGGTGAAAAAATAACAAACAAACCAATCATCATAAGGTTTAGTGTTGATCCTAAGCTATATGCTGTTGAAATTGTTTCATGAAGTACTCCGTTTTCAATTAGAAAGTTGTTTTCTGTATTCAAAAGTAATGCGATTGAGCTCGATAAACCACAAACCCAACCATTAAAAGAGAAATATACACATGCAACCAAAAAAGGATAGTGGATGCCTTTTATTCTTAAAGCTAATTCCCTTGCTAAAATGGCAGTTATTACAACCATTCCAAAACTTACTAAGGATAGTAATGCACCAAGAGCAATAACAATAAGGTAAACTTGTGTTGGTGTTTTTATAAATTTTGTTAAATGGTCAATCCCATTCTTTATAAGTGGTGATTGAGCAATGCAATAAGCAGTAATTATGATAAGAACAATCTGCATACCGAATGATAGCAAGTTCCAAAAACCATTATACCAACCTTCTAATATTAAAATAGGCTTTGTATCAGTATAAACTAAAGCCAATACTATTGTAATTAAAGTAAGAAGCAAAGCGAAAACATAGGCACTAGGCATGTATTTTGTAAAGCTCTCAGTGAATTTTTGACCAAGTTTAGTAATCATCTTTCATTAGTTATTGATACAAGATAAATGAAAAATCTAAAATCCTATTTGGTGAGGTTGTTATTCTTAAGAATTCGTTAATTAACACTATTATAAGTTTCTTTAACATGATGCTAACAAGCACTACCGTAAATCATTGTAACTTGCTGTTAAATCAATCAATATTAATAAGTTATTCTTAAGAAAACGCTTAGTTATGTTTTGAAAAGGTCTGGTTGTAGTTGGTGCCAGACCTTTTCTTATTTCCATCTAAGGATTACAAAAATTGCAATACATTGGATCTTCTGTTTGCTTGTTGTTTGGGTATAATTTTTCTTCGGAAAAATCACAGTGTTTACAACTGTAAGTAACACTGAGTGTTGAGTTGGTTGGTGAACCGCATAAATCACAAGGTAATCCTTTTGTGTAATCCATTATACCAAATCCAGGTTTCTGGCAATTGGGGCAAATTGAATTAATTTTTTCTGCGATCTTATTTGTAGTAGTTTCTATCACCTTCATGCGAGTAGGATTGTACATGGCACGCATATCAGTTTCAACAAAAACAGACTTATATTTAGAATGTAAATATTGAAAACCTCTTTTTAAATCTTCAATAGTTGTTATCCCTTTAATCATATCTGAAGTTTCAGATTTTGATTTCTTCAAAATTAACCCATGAGATGGAAATTTTGCACTCTCGGCAAATTCTAATAATTCAATTTCTGAGAGAACTTCCTTTCCGTTAAAGTTAGTGTCTGTACTCAATACTTTTGCAACAATTTCTAATTTATTCTTTTTGTCAATGAAAATTAATAGCTCTTCATCTGCACTTGCAAAAAATAAGGTTGGGTGTTGACCAAAAGAACCTTCACTGGCAATGCCTAAGTCGCAATTATTCGATTCCATTGCTTTAAGACATTTTTGACGTGCAGTATCTAATGGGTTGTTTTTTCGTTCTATTTCACCAGAAAATGTACCTAATTCATCCGTATCAAATTCTGGGTCGATAAAACACTTTACTCCAAGCTTACCTTCAAGAATTGGTGCAATGACAGCTTCCTTTTTGTGTTTGGTAGCTATAATGAGTCTCCTGTCCTTGAATAAATCCATAGCTTAACTGATATAATTCCAGATGTTTCTATATTTTCCCATTTGACGATAGGTATTCAAAATAACCTGATGCTCAGGTAGAGCAAGACTTGGGTCTAATTTTAAAACCATTTTTGCATAATACCTAGCTTGTTCTAAAATATCTTTATCTTTTACGATATCTGCAATACGTAGATTTAACACACCACTTTGTTGTGTCCCCATAATATCTCCAGGTCCACGAAGTTTTAAGTCTACTTCGGCAATTTCAAAACCATCACTAGAGCGTACCATGGTTTCAAGTCGAGTTTTACTGTCATTACTAAGCTTATGACTTGTCATTAAGATGCAATAACTTTGTTCTGCACCTCGACCAACACGTCCACGTAATTGGTGTAATTGTGATAAACCAAAGCGTTCTGCACTTTCAATTACCATAACTGACGCATTGGGGACGTTAACTCCAACCTCAATTACTGTGGTAGCAACCATGATGTTAGTTTTACCTTCAGCAAAACGTTGCATCTCATAATCTTTATCAGCAGCCTTCATTTTACCATGAACAATCGATATTTGATAGTTAGGCATTGGGAATTCTCTAGATATACTCTCATAGCCATCCATTAAATCCTTGTAATCCATTTTTTCGCTTTCTTGAATCAACGGATATACCACATAAATTTGTCTGCCTTTTGCAATCTCATCTTTCATAAACTTGAAAACATTTAAACGATTGTTGTCATATCTATGAACTGTTTTAATTGGTTTTCTCCCGGCTGGTAATTCATCAATAACAGAAATGTCTAAATCACCATAAACAGACATGGCCAAAGTTCTCGGAATTGGTGTTGCAGACATCACTAAAACATGAGGTGGATAGGATTCAGTTTTCATCTCGTTTTTATCCGCAGAATGAGATGGGGTTTCCTTTTTATTTTTCTCCCATAATTTTGAACGTTGCTTGACTCCAAATCGATGTTGCTCGTCAATAATTGCGAGTCCTAAATTTTTGAATTTAACCTTATCTTCCAGTAGCGCATGAGTGCCAACTAAGATCTGTAAATTGCCATTTTCAAGATTTTCTAAGATTTCTTTTCGTTCTGAAGTTTTACTTGAACCAGTAAGTAATGAAACACTGATATTCAATTTATTAAACCATTCTAATAGTCCGTTATAGTGTTGGACTGACAAAATTTCAGTTGGTGCCATTAGGCAACATTGAAAACCGTTGTCAAGTCCCATGAGCATTGACATGAAGGCAACTATAGTCTTTCCAGAACCTACATCTCCTTGTAAAAGGCGATTCATTTGGGCATTGCTACCTAAATCTTGTCTAATTTCTTTTAAAACACGCTTCTGTGCATTGGTTAAATCGAAGGGTAAATGCGAGTTGTAAAACGTGTTAAAATAATCTCCTACTTTATCAAAAATGAATCCTTTAATCTTTGATTTATGAATTAAATTTTTGATAATTAATTGTAATTGAATGTAGAATAATTCTTCAAATTTTAATCGAAATTGAGACCTTGAAAGTAGCTCTGGTGACTTCGGGAAATGCACATTAAAAAGCGCATCAGATTTTGATAATAATTTTAATTCACCTCTAATGGTTTCAGAAAGAGTTTCGGAAAATCTTCCCTTTGTTTCTAAAAATAATTGTTGCATTATTTTGGTTACAACTCGGTTGCTGATGCCTTTGTTTGCTAATTTTTCTGTGGATGGGTAAATGGCTTGCATTGAGGTGCGCAAGTTCTTTTTGTGTTCAGGGAGTAACTCAAGCTCTGGATGTGGCATATTAAACTTGCCGTTAAACCAGTTGGTTTTTCCGAAAATCACATAAGTCTGACCTGTTTTAAGGCTTTCTCTTATCCATTTTTGTCCTCTAAACCATACGAGTTCCATAACACCTGTGTCATCTCTAAAATCAGCGACAAGACGTTTGCCTCGTTTTTGAGCAACTTCCCTAAACCCAGTTATTTTACCAACAACCTGTACTTCAGCATTATTGCGTTGCAGTTGGTTGATTTTATAGTACTTGGTGCGATCTATGTAGCGATTTGGAAATAAATTTATAAGGTCTTGGTATGTGTGAATACCTAGTTCTGAGCGTAGTAAATTAGCTCTATTAGGTCCAACACCTTTAAGGTAATCAATGGGAGTTTGTAAATTCACACTCATAAAGCGAATTTACAAATTCCCAAGTATATTTTAGTTGATATTTATTGTTCTCCTTTAAGCACTAAAAGTGGTACGCGACTTTCAAAATCTGCTTTCTTTACGGTGTGATCTAATGTAACATCACTCCATAATTTTTCGAAGAATCCACGTTTACGTCTAAAAACGCAAATTAAATCTGGATTCACAACATGAATATATTCTAATACTCCTTGAAATAAGGTGGCATTTTCAGATGAGTAGTATTTAGAAGTTAAAATCGCTAAATCCTTGTCAAACATCAAATCTTCTGGCAAGTAAGATGGTGTTTTAACTTGAAGTAATGTCATTTGGGCTTTTGTTTCTAGAAGCGTCTCGGTTAATGGAACAAGAGCATTACTCTTATGAACGATTCCAGACTTTACTGCAGTTAAAATAGTATCAATGCTTTTGTATTCATAGTTTTCTGGAATTAAAAGCACTGGCATATCTGTTCTTTTAACTATGCTTCCTGATAAGTTGTCTAAATACTCATTGTCCCTTGTTTTTGGTGTATTTGCTGAAGCAACAACAAGATCAACATTGTAATCTTCGCAAAATTCTCTAATATACTCTATGGTTTCACCTTCAAAAAACCTGAAATTAATATCAATATCTTGTTTTTTAGCATGTGCTATAATTTCCTCTAAGTGGTCTTCTTCTTTAATTTCGTTAAGTTGAATGCCATAAATCATTTCAGCATCGACTTCTTTCGCGAAATCAATAGCGTAGATTAATGTGGCTTTCTTTTCTCTTAAAGAGCTAATTGGTACCAGAAAGGTCTTCATTTTGGTAGATTTTAAATTTGGTGCAAAAGTAGTTTTAATGATGAATAGAAATGTAGAATGTTTTGTTAAATCGTTAAAATGGGTTGATTTTAAGATGATTGCATTTTTGTAAGCGTAATGATGTGCTAAAAATTGTACTTTGGCGTTATCCTTGTGTATTTTTATGGTATGAAAAAGATTTTACTGATTTCTATATTGTTTTTGTCATGTATTTGCTTTGCGCAGCAAACGGATTATGTGGATTTTAAGAGTGTAGAGGCGGATGTCAAAATAAGGTATTTTGATGATAAAGTATCTGGTTTTTTAAAGGTTGAATTTGATATTATAAAGGATATTGATTCAATTTTTGTTGATGCGAAGGATATGCGTCTAAGATTTGAGAGTTTATGGAAAGAGAAAAAGGAACGAGTCTTTCCTAAATTTGAGTATAGTGAAGAACAGAACAAAAATTTTATTGTTCATGATTTTAAAAAAGGCGAAACCTTTCTTTTATTTTTCTATTATGCCGCCAACCCCAAAAAAGCACTCTATTTTGTGCAGAAAAACGGTGAAAAACAAATCTGGACACAAGGTCAAGGGAAATATACAAGCAATTGGTTACCGAGTTTAGATGATACAAATGATAAGATTGAATTTGATCTAAAGATTACTTACCATAAAGATTATGAAGTTGTTTCTAATGGAAAGTTGGTAAATAAAATAGAAAAAGATTCAACCATTACTTGGCATTACAATATGCAGAACCCAATGCCAAGTTATCTTGTAGCATTGGCGATCGGCAAATACGATAAAATCACTGACACTTCAAAAAGTGGTATTCCGCTAGAGTACTATTACTATCCTGAAGATTCTTTAAAAGTAGAACCAACATATCGCTACAGTAATCAAATGTTCGATTTTCTTGAAGAAGAAATCGGTTTTCCCTATCCGTGGCAAAACTATAAACAAGTGCCAGTTCACGATTTTTTATATGCTGGTATGGAAAATACAAGTTGTACCATTTTTTCTGATGCTTACATGGTTGATGAGATAGGTTTTAATGATAAAAACTACGTCAACGTGAATGCGCATGAACTAGCGCACCAATGGTTTGGTAATTTGGTAACCGCGACTTCTGGCGAGCACCATTGGTTGCAAGAAGGATTTGCAACGTATTATGCATTATTGGCTGAGCGCGATATTTTCGGGGATGATTATTACTATTTCGATTTGTACGAAAACGCGGTAAATCTAGGGCGACAAGATTTAGCAGGTGATGGCACATCGCTTTTAAATCCTAAATCTAGCAGTTTGACCTTTTATCAGCGTGGTGCTTGGGTTTTGCATGCACTAAGGTCTAAAGTCGGTGATGAGGTATTTAAAAAAGCAGTTAAGAGTTATTTAGAAAAACATCAATATGCTAATGTAGAAACTTCAGACTTTATTTCTGAGGTTGAACGGTTCTATGGTAGGTCACTTTCAAGTTTTGTAAATCTTTGGATAAAAGCAGAGCGTTTTCCTGTGGAAGAAGCAATTACAATGCTACAAAACCAATCGACTCGTATTAATGAGTATTTGATGGTAGACTGTGAGGCAAATTCTTCAAAATGTGCGAATTATTTAAAGTATTATGTTTCAGATGAAGCTAAAATTAAAGTGATTTCACAACGTCCAGAATTAGTGACTAATGATACTTTTAAGCACGGTCTTAAAGTGAGGCAGGCTATTTCACAGTACATTACTAATGTTCCTGAACGTTTAAAAGAAGATTATGAGTCGCTTTTGGATGATCCTTCGTACATCACTATTGAAAATGCGCTGTATAATTTATGGTCGAGTTTTCCGACTGATAGAGCAAAATATTTATCTAAAACTAGAAACATTATCGGTTTTAATGATATGAATGTGAAGTTGCTTTGGATTGTACTTAATTTAAATACACCATTTTATCAAGCCGATAATAAACAAGCATTATTTGAAGAATTAGTGAGTTATACCGATGAAGCTTATAATGCAGACCTAAGGATGAATGCATTTAGATATTTAAACTTAATGAGTGCATGTAACGAAAAATGTAAGTCTAATTTAGAAAATGCGAAAACACATCATAATTGGCGTATGGTTAAGTATGCCAAAGGGCTTTCAGAAAAATTAAAAGAAAAAAAGGATTAATGCGGGCATTAGTAATATCAGGTGGTGGAAGTAAAGGCGCGTTTGCTGGTGGAGTTGCTCAGTACTTAATGGAGCACGAAAAACGCGAGTATGATATGTTTTTAGGTACATCTACTGGTAGTTTGTTGGTGCCACATTTGGCAGTAAATAATATTCCGAAACTTCACAAGATTTTTACTAATGTACAACAACAAGACATCTTTAGTGTTAGTCCATTTGTGCAACGTAAAAAAGGCGATAGAGAATATGTGTCTATTGACTTTGTAAATTCGTTGTGGCAGTTTATTAAGATGAAGCGCACCTTTGGTGAGAGTAAGTCTTTAAAACGCAATATTCGAAAGAATTTTACTTTAGAAGAATACCAAAAGATCAAGGAAACCAAACACGATGTTGTGGTAACGGTTTCTAACTTGTCCATGAATAGTGTAGAGTACAAGTCCATAAATGATTGTACCTATGAAGAGTTTTGTAATTGGATATGGATTTCATGTAACTATATTCCATTTATGTCTTTAGCAAAGGTTGATGGTTACGAATATGCTGATGGTGGATTGGGTTGCGTAATACCAATACGTGAAGCGATTTTGAGAGGTGCAACAGAAGTTGATGCTGTGGTTTTAGAGGCTGAAAATATGGGAAAGCAGCGTGTGCTAGGTAAAAATCCGTTTTCGTTAATGATGAACTTATTTGGGCATTTATTAGACCAAGTGGAGCGCAATGATATTGTCATTGGGCAACTAGCAGCAAAGAATAATAATGTGAAGCTTAATTTATATTACACACCAACAAGTCTTACAGAAAATTCTTTGATTTTTAGTAAGCGATTAATGGAGAAATGGTGGAAGCAAGGTTATGCATACGCAGCCGAGAAGCATTCTAGCTATTAAGTTAGTGTAAAGTTTTAAGTGTAAAGTGTTTCGTTTTTATCTCTTTCTACTAGATACTAGACGCTAGACACTAATTATTCCACAACTTAGAAACTTCGGTTTTTATAAATGACAACGCAGCGTTGCTAGGTGCAGGATTATCAATAAGTTCAGTTAAAATAACCTCTCTCAGTTTGTCCGCTGAGTCAGTTTTGTCACTCATGTTTGATTTTCTGATCAACTGAATTGTGGCATTTTTGGCAGCCATAATAATGCTCCAGCATTGGTCTGTAACATAGATTTGTTGCGATAAATTATGTTCAAATTCTTGCTCAATTGTAGCTACAAGTAAGCTTTCGTAATCGTCTTTATTTGAAGAAGTTGGATTGACTCTAGTTAATAATTGTGAAGGTTTAATGCGTTCTAAAAATAGAGACATGCGCTCATAAGCTTGAAGACGAATTGGGAAGGCTTCTTTTTGCAAGTCTTTTTTAATTAAAAAGTTTCGTCTATTATTTTCGTTATCAACGTGTTCTCTAAAAAATAAAAAAGCAATGGCACCTGTAACTAATGCAGGAATAATATACATTAAAAGATCTACGAGTTGTTGTTCCATATTGTATTTATATACGAGATTTAATTTTTGTAAAATTCGTTAATTCAAGTGAAATTCGTGAATAAATTAAATATATTTTATAATCGAAATTAAAACTTTTATATTCTTATTTCTATAAACGAATATTAATCTGATTTATTTGCTTTTACACCTCCAAGAAACTTGCATATTTTTAAATCTTGCATCCCGCTAAAAGCTACAGGTGTTTTTTGGTATCTAAATGTCTGATCAAAGTTCTTAGTTAGATTGTGGTCATCAACATTCATTTCAATATCATTCATATTAAACTGGCAAGGATGTTCGTAACCGGCAGCATGTGTAATTTCCATCACTTCTTTTTTGAATGTTTTAAAATACTGGGCTAGCCGCTCAGATTTCAGCGGCACATTAATACCATTTTGTAACCATTTGCTTTGTGTTGCAACACCAGCAGGACAGCGATTGGTATGACAAATTTGAGCTTGTATACAACCAATACTCATCATAGCTTCTCTCGCTACATTTATACAATCAACTCCCATGGCAAAAGCCATTGCGGCTTTAGCAGGGAAACCAAGTTTTCCACTTCCAATAAAAACAACACGCTCTGTTAGATCGTGCTTTTGAAAAAGTTTGTAAACATCACTAAAACCATAAATCCAGGGTAATGACACATGGTCGGCAAAGCTTGGTGGTGCAGCACCTGTTCCACCTTCACCGCCATCAATTGCTATAAAATCTGGTCCGCGATTTTCTTTTGCCATAATCTGGGCTAATTCTTCCCATTGGTCAAGTTTACCAATAGCTGCTTTTATACCCACAGGTAAACCAGTTTCTTTAGCGATATCTTCAATAAAATCAACCAATTCTGGTACGCTAGAAAACGCTTTGTGGTTTGGTGGCGACAAAACGGTTTTGCCCACTACAACACCTCTTATTTCTGCAATCTCTTTGGTGATCTTTTTTCCTGGTAACACTCCGCCTTTTCCTGGTTTAGCACCTTGAGAGAGTTTAACTTCTATAGCTCTAATAAACGGATTGTCCTCAACCAGTTTTTTCATTTTTTCCATTGAAAAACCGCCATCTTTTGCTCTCACACCAAAATAACCAGTTCCAAAATGAAATACAACATCGCCACCATTGCTGTGGTAAGGCGATAATCCACCTTCGCCAGTATTGTGGTACGCATCGGCAATTTTCACACCTTTATTTAAGGATTCTATGGCTTTTGCGGAAAGCGAACCAAAGCTCATCGCAGAAACATTAATAATAGAAGCTGGTCTGTATGGTCGTTTCCGTTTATTAAAGGCACCCATAACTTTTGCACATGGCACAAAGCTTTTGTCTTTTGCACTAGGATTATTGTCTTCAACCTTATAAGGCATCATGGCGTTGTTTATAAAAATATGCTGATGTGCATAGATATCTCTATCGGTTCCAAATCCTTCATAATTATTTTCTTTTTTTGCCGAAGCATAAATCCAGCCACGTTCTATGCGATTAAAAGGTAGTTCTTCTCTGTTATTAGCTACAAAATATTGACGCATTTCAGGTCCAATACTTTCTAATAAATACCTTAAATGACCAACAACAGGAAAGTTGTGACTTATGGTGTGTCTTCGTTGAAAAAATATATCTCTAATGGCTACTATGATAATACCGATAATGATCCATTGCCACCATTGTATATTGCTTAAGAACTCTAAGATTGAATCCATAAATTAGTGTCAAATTTTCTCACTAATATATTTAAAATTATATAAATATTACTCTTAATAGTTTGTTCATAATTATTGGGCATTAGACATTGTAAAACCTACAACTATACGTATTTTCACAGTTCGAAAAAATTACACTTTGGAAAAGTATCTTAGTCAACTTAACGACGCACAATTAGCACCGACAATACAGAAAGAAGGACCAATGATTGTCATTGCTGGTGCAGGTTCTGGTAAAACAAGAGTATTAACTTATCGCATCGCTTATTTAATGAGTCAAGGTGTGGATGCTTTTAATATTTTGGCGTTAACCTTTACCAATAAAGCTGCTCGTGAGATGAAAGAAAGAATAGCGAGCATTGTTGGTGATAGCGAGGCTAAAAACCTATGGATGGGAACATTTCACTCGGTTTTTGCGAAGATTCTTCGTTTTGAAGGTCATCACCTTGGTTTTCCTCGCAATTTTACGATTTACGATACTCAAGACGCACAGAAATTGATAGGCTCTATTATCAAAGAAATGGGCTTGGATAAGGACATCTACAAAACGAAGCAGGTTTATGGTAGAATATCATCTTACAAAAACAGCTTAATAACAGTAAAGGCATATTTTAAGAATCCTGAATTGATGGAAGCCGATGCTATGGCACGTCGACCAAAAATGGGAGATATCTACAGAGAATATGTAGATCGCTGTTTTAAAGCTGGTGCAATGGATTTTGATGATCTTTTGTTGCGAACAAATGAATTACTGACGAGATTTCCAAGTGTTTTAGCACAATATCAAGATAGGTTTAGATACATCTTAGTAGATGAGTATCAAGATACCAATCATTCGCAATACCTTATTGTTAGAGCTTTAGCAGATAGGTTTCAGAATATTTGTGTAGTTGGAGATGATGCGCAAAGTATTTATGCATTTCGTGGCGCTAATATTAATAATATCCTGAACTTTCAACGCGATTATGATGATGTAAAAATGTATCGTTTAGAACAGAATTACCGGTCTACTAAAATGATTGTTGGTGCTGCTAATTCTGTGATTGAGCATAATAAAACGAAACTAGATAAAGTGGTATGGACAGCCAATGATGAGGGTGAAAAGGTCATTGTGCATCGCTCCATGACAGATGCAGATGAAGGTCGTTATGTAGCAAGTACCGTTTGGGAAACCAAAATGAATCAGCAATTACAGAATAGTGATTTTGCTGTGTTGTATAGAACTAATGCGCAGTCTCGAGCTATTGAAGATGCATTGCGTAAACGAGATATTCCTTATCGTATTTATGGTGGTTTGTCATTCTATCAACGTAAGGAAATTAAAGACGTAACTGCTTACTTAAGACTAATTCTCAACTCTTCTGATGAAGAGGCTTTAAAACGTGTGATAAATTATCCAGCAAGGGGTATTGGTCAAACTACAGTAGATCGCTTGGTCGTTGCTGCTAATGCTTTAGGTAAGAGTATCTATGATGTGATGTTGAATATTGATAATGAAACTATCAATATTAATAACGGTACTAAAAATAAGTTGAGAGACTTTGTAACTCTGATTGAAAGTTATAAAGTGATGAACCAGAATGCCAATGCTTTTGAATTAGCTGAACATGTTGCCAAAACTAGTGGTTTAATTAGAGAGCTTGGTAAAGATGGTACACCAGAAGGTGTGACAAAAATGGATAATGTACAAGAACTTCTTAATGGTATTAGAGATTTTGTTGAAGGGCAAATAGAAGTGGCGGATAGCACAGGGTCATTAGCTGAATTTTTAGAAGATATTGCTTTAGCCACAGATTTAGATGGTGATAAAGGTGATCCTAATCATGTAGCCTTAATGACCATTCACTTAGCAAAAGGTTTAGAATTTCCTCATGTCTTTATTGTTGGTATGGAAGAAGACTTGTTCCCTAGTGCTATGAGTATGAATACAAGAAGTGAACTTGAAGAAGAACGACGTTTATTCTATGTAGCACTAACAAGAGCAGAGAAACAAGCCTATTTAACATATACAGTGTCTAGGTATCGTTGGGGAAAATTGATTGATGCAGAACCAAGTCGTTTTATTGAAGAGATTGATGAAGAGTTTGTAAATATTACAACACCATTAAAGGAGCAACGATTTAATCCAATGTTAGATCCTTCAATATTTGAAGATATTGAGCCAAACAAGGTTAGATTCGCAAAACCAAAGTCACCAAAATTTCAAAAGAAAGAACCAAGAAAAAAAACCGAAAGTTTTAAAATTAGTACACCTAAAAAGTTGAAAAAGGTAACTAAATCTGATAGTAATGGGGCTTCAAACTTGTTTGATACGAATCTTACTGTCGGCAATATTGTAAATCATCAGCGCTTCGGTAGGGGTGAAGTGCTTAAGATTGAAGGTGCTGGTGGTGACTTAAAGGCCGAGATTAAGTTCGAAAATGGTGATACCAAGAAATTGTTATTAAGATTTGCAAAACTTCAGATTATAAGTTAGACTATTTCACCATGCAAACTGAATTAATATTGCCTTCATAATCATATTCTTTTACTGAATTTTCTGGGTCTGTAATCCATTTGCCATCTACTATAAATTTATATTGATGCTTTCCGCCAGATAGCTTTTTGTTGTAAATCCAACAGTTATTAATTTTAGTCATTTGGAGTTCGTTTTCTGACCAATTGTTAAAACTACCGCTAAGAATTACAACTTCTGCCTCTGGAAAATCACATAATTTAAATTCAACGTTTTTTTGCACATCGATTATTGAGTTATAACCACCAAATTCATTTTCAACTTTTGATGGGTTTTGAGGATCTTCAATCCAAATATCATTATCAATGACAAACTTGTATTGATAAATGTCTGGTTTTAATTGTAGAGTCACTTCCCAACCTTCATCAGTTGATTCCATAATAAAACCTGTTTCATCCCAACGATTAAAGGTTCCACTGAGTACTACTTTCTTGGCGGTTTTATAACCCTTAAGTCTAAAAGTTACATTACCATGATCTGTAGCAAAGGCGCTATAGAGCTTAAGGTTGTATACCATAAGTCTATGACCCTTATAGTCAACCGCATCGACTATATTTTCAAATTCTTCTGATGGTTCTGCCCAATATTTGCTATTTACAATGAACTTGAACTCCCAATCAAAATCTGACGTAAATACAGACAGCTCTTTCTTTAATGTGAATATGGAGTCGTTAGACTTTGTCATTTTCCATTGATTTTTAGCCCAATCATTAAATTCACCTGAGACAAACACGTCATTAACCGCATCAACATCAGCTTTAATATTGGGGTAGTCGTTTATGTTAAAAATAAAGTAAACATCTTCACCTTTAATTTCATAACCTTTTTTGTTATTGTTTTGTCCTAATAGATTGAAGGTCACAAACAGGAGAAATAGATTTGATAATATTTTTAAAACGTAACTATTCAATTTTTGAAAATTGGATTTTGAATAAAATAAAGTTTCTTTTTTCTATAATTAATTATTGTTCTCTTTTGTTTAAAGAACTCAAACCCTAAAATACCATCTAGTTTTGTACCGAAGGCATTATTCATTTTTTTTAGGTTAGTGAGAACGGTTTTCATTGGGCCAAAGTAAATAGAATCATTAAGTTTTACTTTATATAGCTTACCAACCAGGACTTTCTTCTTTTTACCACTTGCTCCTGTTAAACTTAATTGATTGGTTGGGTAAAAATAATCTAAAACATCTAGACTAAGTTTTTTATTTAATTGATTGTATTCTGCTGCAGTATCTAACCCAAATGTTACTTTTTTGTTACCAATTAGAGCATCTAAGATTATTGTATGTTTTTTAAGTTTGAAATTAATACTATCTGAAATTGTCTCTGCATATACCTTTTCTGATAGTTTGTTACCATTTTTATCAACTTTTGAAATTGTCAATTGATTAAGGTGCATATCTATAAATAATTCAAAATCTTTTAAAACACTATGCCCTATAATACCTAGTACTTTAATTTTTTTTGTTTTTTCTATATGCGAAAGATCTATAACATCTGCACTTAATTTTTTTAAATTGATATCTTTAATACTCAGTATTCTTAAGTGTTTCTCTTTTACATCTTCAATTTCATTATGTATTCCGCTTGTCTGTTTGCCTTCATCTTTTTGTTTTCGCGCGTACCTAAAATGTTTACTATTTAAGATTAGAGATGCAGAACCCGTATCTATTATAAAGTTTCCCTTTTTATTTAATAGATTAACCTCTACGATAATAAGTTGATCAATAACCTTAAAAGGAATTCTGGTAGTAGTTTTATTAATCATTTCAGCTTTTATGAAATGAATCGTTGGAATGTCTTTTATAACATCCTTAGCAAATAACTGATTTGAAATTAGTATAAGATTCAGTGCGAGGATTATTTTGATTGATTGATTCATATTATATAGACATCCAAATCATGTTTATTGTTACACACAATTAAAAAATTATACTTATTTAACATTTATATGTATCTTTAATTTATGGCAGAATTTATCAAGATATATCCTGACAATCCTAATCCCAAGGCCATTCAAAAGGTTGTAGATGTTTTAAAGCGTGGTGGATTAGTAATTTACCCAACAGATACAGTATATGGTCTTGGTTGTGACATCACTAATATTAAAGCACTAGAACGTATAGCTAGAATTAAAGGTGTAAAACTTGAAAAGTCTAATTTCTCATTCATTTGTAAAGACTTAAGTAATCTAAGTGATTATGTTAAACAAATAGATACTTCTACTTTTAAAATCCTAAAGCGAGCCTTGCCTGGTGCATACACTTTTATATTACCAGGATCTAAAAACTTACCTAATCCATTTAAGAAAAGAAAAACGGTTGGTATTAGAGTACCTAATAACTCTATTATATTGTCTTTAGTTGAGGTTTTAGGCAACCCAATTGTTTCTACTTCAATAAGAGATGACGATGATATTTTAGAGTATACTACAGACCCAGAATTGATTCTAGAAAAATGGGAAAATTTGGTTGATATTGTCATTGATGGTGGTTATGGTGGGAATGAGGCCTCTACCATTATAGATTTATCTGAAAACGAGCCAATTATTGTCAGAGAAGGTAAAGGTGATGTAAGTATTTTATAGCATTTTTAGAATTTCTAATTAATTTATGTTAAAAAAAAGTGTATTTCATCGAAAAAAATACGCTTTTTATCCTATGTTAATTATTTTAGCAACGTGATATCAGTTATCCCTAAAATTGATTGATTTCACACCCCAAATTAACCGCTTATAATAGTAACCATGGACAACCCTAAATGCTGCCCTACACAGCGTACATTGTTGTGTTGTATTTCAAATTCTAAAGGAATAGCATTAATTCTCTTTTCCTTTTTATTTTCTATTGTATCACATGCTCAACTACCTATAACAGACGATTTTGAATCCGGTTGGGGCAATTGGATTGATGGTGGTAATGATTCTAGAAGACCCAATTCAACCTTATTAAATGGTAATCGTCATTTAATGCTAAGGGATGATTCAAATTCTTCAATAGCTACAACGGTATCATTAGATTTGACTTCCTACAGTGATGTAACAGTTGCATTCATATATCGCACACAAAGTTTTGATAATGGTGAACGTTATGAATTACAGTACTCAGATGATGATGGTACGTCTTACGCAACAATTGCGCAGTTTCGAAGAGGTACTGAATTTGCTTCTAATAATACTCAATATTCAACTTCAATAACGATTGATACAGAATCATATTCATTTTCAGCAAATGCTAGATTTAGGCTGAGATCATTTGGTGAAGAAGATTCAGAAAGAGTTAGAATAGATGACATTACAATTTCAGGAACAAGTTCCTCAGGATATTGTGATACAGTTAGTTTTTATTGGGATGTGGAGCCTATAACTAATGTGAGTTTTAATACAATTAATAATACGTCTTCTAATAATGTAGGTGGACAAAACATAGAGGATTTTACAACTTCTGTATCGCCTACTACGGTTTATCAGTCTTCAACATATAGTATTAGTCTACAGGGAAATACTGTAGGTCCATATTTTAACTACTTTACGGTTTTTGTAGATTGGAATCAGAATAGTGTACTTGATGATTCAGGTGAAATCTATTATTTAGGTTCTATCTTTGATTCAGATGGAATTGATGGTCAAATAGCGACATCTACAATTGCAATTCCAGCAGACGCATTACTTGGTGATACAAGAATGAGAATTATAAAAAACTATAACTCTTGGGCAACAAACCCTTGTGGATTTTATGGTTACGGACAAGCTGAGGACTACACAATCACAGTTAGTGGTCCGATAGAATGTACAACACCAATTAATGCTCCAACTAATTTAATAACATCAGCAGATAGTAACACTATCAACGGATCTTTTAATGCAGAGGCAACTGCAGATAGCTATTTAGTAATTTATAGTACTAACAGTACATTGCCTGGGAACCCAACCGACAACCAAGCTTATAATATCGGTGATGAGATTGAGCCTAACTATATTGTGGCTGATAACGATACAGATACTAATTTCACAATTTCAGGTTTATTACCTACAACTCAATACTACATTTACGTTTATGCAATGAATAGCAATTGTGTTAATGGACCTCTCTACTATACTTCACCTTTAACAGGTGATGAAACAACAGATACCATATCTTATTGTATTCCTCAATCACTTGCAGATGAAAGTGATTTATATATTGATAATATTGAATTTATAGGAACACTTAATGATGTTCAAAATTTAAATACAGGATATTCTTCTACTTCAGGATCTGTAGGTTACCAAGATTGGACATCACTACCTAATAGTGTTCAAGCGCAAGGCTATGGAATTAATGTTTCTTGGGAATCAGGTGTAGATAGGGGGAGATTTAAGGCATGGGTTGATTGGAATCAAGATGGAGTATTTGATGATTCTTCTGAGTTAGTTTATGACACAGACGGTATTGGACTATCTAGTTCTACATTTGGTATCCAAGTGCCAAACACTCAAGCACCAGGCGATTATCGTCTAAGGTTAAAATTTTATCATTATAATTCTAATTACTATAATGCCGATTCGCAACCGTGTGATGATTTTACTGGTTGGGGAGATGATAGATATGGTGAAACTGAAGATTATGAATTTACGGTAATATCAGCTTGTGATGCTTTAGTTACATCAGTAACAGAAGGCGAACATTGCAATGAAACCGATGGTGATGTTCAAGTAGATATCAGTGTTACAGGAAATACAGGTGTAACAGAGTTTAGATGGTATGATGATAAATTAGGTGGTAATCTTGTTGCAACAACAGTTGCTGATGCATCTTTTTCAAGTACTTATTCGCCTAATCTAACAGAATCAACATTTTTTTATGTGACTGCTTTTAACGGATCATGTGAATCTTTATACAGAACTAGAGTAGGTGCAACAGTAAATCAGTCTTCAGAACTTACATTTTCACCTTCATCTGTCGAAGCTTGTGGTGATAACGATACAATTGAGGTTAATGTAACTGGATTTGATGAAACAGTCTATCTTATTGAAGAAAACTTTGAAGCTGGTTTAGGCAGTTTTAGTCTTAATAATATTGTGTCTAATGGCGCCACTGAAAACGAAGCAACAGAATGGCAATTAGAAAGCAGTACTTATATACCTTCCTTACAAGTATGGTATCCGGCAGTATCTTCAGGAATCACAGGTGATCAATTTGTAATGGCAACCTCAGATTATGGAAGTTCTAATCCTGTTGAAACAGCAATAGAATCAAGTTCGGTTAGTACGGTTGATATGTCAAATCTAACCTTAAACTACGAGATCTATTTTTCAAGATATTTTGCTTCTATAGATGAATTTGTTCATATAGATGTTACTACAGATGGTGGTGCTTCTTGGACTACGGTATTTACACATAGTGATGATGCTGGTTATGGAACTGCCTTTGAAGCTCAGACACTAGACTTATCATCATATGTTGGTGAATCTAATTTCAAGGTGCGATTTAGATATGACGCAAGTGATTGGTGCGATGGAGTGGCCATTGACAACATTGAGTTATTTGGTGAAAGATCGGTAAATTCTTCATTTGTATGGGATGACGGTGGAAATAATTTTGTTGAATTTTATGTAGATGCAGACGCAACTATTCCATATGTATATCCTGATTTTACAGATACAGTTTATATTAAACTTACGGAAGACGGTTACGAACAAACCGTTATCAATGTAGATATAACGGCAGATTTGACTAATGGTTGTACGATTGTTCAAACAGTACCAATTACGAATAATACAAAAATATGGAAAGGTACAGCCACAAGTACAGATTGGTTTGATCCTAATAACTGGTCACCTGTTGGTGTCCCTGATGCAGATACTTGTGTTGTAATTCCAGATGCAGGTGTGCAGCCAAATCCTACAATTGATGAAGGGACTGATGCTTTTGCTTATAGCTTATTTGTAAAAGATGATGGAGTTTTAAATTTAGATTCAGATCAGACTTTAACTGTGACTAATGAAGTTGTAATTGAAACGGGTGGTGAATTTACAATAGATAGTGGTGGTAGTTTGGTACAGATCAATGATGTAGCTAATACAGGTTCATTAGAAATAGATAGAGATACAAATATTAGGCAAAATGATTATGTATTTTGGAGTGCACCTGTTGCTGGTTTTGATGTTTCTCAAATATCTCCAAACACGCCTTCATGGTTTATTTATGAATGGAATCCAACATTTGATTGGCCAGATGGTGAAGGGCCAAATGATTATGGACGATGGGAGAGTGCTAGTGGCTCTATGAACCAAGGTAAAGGTTATATTGTAAGAGGACCTAACGGACATTCGTCTACACCTAGTAATTATACTGCAACTTTTGATGGTACACCAAATAATGGAAATATTATTGTACCTATTAAGAGAGGTACTTATACAGGCGCGCCATACACAGGACCTGGTTCTACAGATGTTACAGCAAATAGTGATAATTGGAATTTATTGGGTAACCCTTATCCGTCTTCAATTAGTATTACAGATTTTTTAACTGATCCTGATAATGCAAACATTGACGGAATGGTGCAATTATGGACGCATGGCACCGAGATTAGTGCTGCCAATCAAGATCCTTTCTATGCTAATTATCAATACAATTACAGCGTAGCTGACTATCTAATTTATAATGCAAGTGGTGGGTCAGCACCATTAGGATTTGATGGTTTTATAGGTTCTGGACAAGGGTTTTTCGTAAGAATGAATGATGATGCTTCTACCACTGAAACTATCACATTTAAAAATTCAATGAGGAGTAATACCTATAACAATAACCAATTCTTTAGAGATACTTCGCAAGAAGGAAGAAACTCAAGCCAATCTATTGATGATAATGAGCCACACCGAATATGGTTAGATCTTATTACACCATCAGGAAGTACCAATACAACATTAGTGGCTTACATCAATGGAGCTACAGAAGGAAAGGATAGAATGTTTGATGCCACAATGAATGGTGGAAATGGGTTAAATCTATATTCTATGATTAATGATGAACAGTTCATAATTCAAGGACGCAGTGTACCATTCGATAATACGGACATCGTTCCGTTGGGTGTTAACATATTAGAAGTTGGTGTTCATACCATCGCAATTAATACTGTCGAAGGTATATTAAATGAAGTTAGTCAAGATGTGTTTGTAGAGGATTTACATACTGGTTTAATTCATAATATAAAGAACTCACCTTTTGTATTTACTGCTACAGAAACAGGTAGAGTCAATGATCGATTTATACTGAGATATACAAATCAAACACTAAGTGTTAATGATTCGGAATATATCGATGCAATAAAGGTTTTTGAATCTAATGAAAAACTAGTTGTAAAATCCGAAAGAGAAGAAATTCAATCTGTGAGAATCTATGATGTTTTGGGAAGACTTGTAACCTCAAATACTCAACTAGATTCTCGTAAAGTCATAATGTCAGAACTCCCTAAAAACAATACCGCGTTGTTTATAGAGGTTACTTTGAAAAATTCTATTACAGGAAACATTAAAGTAATTTTCTAATAAACTTAAAGAAGTAGTTTAGACAGTAAAAGGCCCTTTCATTTAATGATTGGGCTTTTTTATTTAGATGTAAGTGTTCTTGCTAACGGACTATTTATAGTATAAAAAAGTAAGAGTGAAATCAAACCACAGATAAAGAAACCAATAAACAAAGGCATTACAGAATCTACAATGTAATTACCAATGTAATCAGCTATAGGCACAGCCATAATGGTAGAAATAAAGCCGTTTAAAGCAGATCCTATGCCTGCTATATGGCCCATTGGTTCCATAGCTAAAGCTCTAAGATTTCCAAATAGAAATCCAATAGTGAAGAACTGAACCGCAAAAAAAGTAACTAATATTTCTATACTAGGATTATTGCCAGAATAAAATAAGCAAATAAATACTAGTGAAATTAAGCTATAACTAATCATGGCCAAATGCACTATCCGTTTCATACCATATTTAACAACCAATTGACTGTTTAAAAAGGTTGCTAAACCTACAGCGATTGCTAGACTTGCAAATATCAAAGGAAATTCTTCAGCTAAATTATATTGTTTTTCAAATATTTGTTGTGATGTACTCAAATACACCATAAAAGATCCGGTAATAAAACCAGATAATAAGGTGTAAATTACTGCCGGACGAATTCTAAAAAATTGAACAGTACCATTTGTGAATATATTCAAACGATAAGGTATACGATGCTTTTCCTTTAAGGTTTCTCGTTGTCTCAACCAAAACCAAATGATTACAATTATACCGTAGATTAATGTAAAGTTAAAAATGAACTGCCAGCTGTAGTTATTCATGAGATATTGCCCAAGAGTTGGTGCTACAACAGGAACTAGAATAAAAACCATGACTACAATTGAGACAATTTTAGCCATATAATCGCCTTCATATCTGTCTCTTATCATTGCAATGCACATGGTTCTTGGACAGGCCAAACCTATGCCTTGCAATACGCGACCTAACAACATCATTTCAAAACTTTTAGTAGTCACACAAATTATAGAGGCAATTATAAACAGTATAAAACCAGTATATACAATTGGTTTCCTGCCAAAACTATCCGATAGTGGACCGAAAATTAGCTGACCAATTCCTAGTCCTAGAAAAATAGTAGTTATTAATTTAGGATTATCTAGAGGGTTATTCACGCTCAAATAATCCCCAATTAATGGTAGTGCTGGTAAAACGGCATCAATAGATAAAGCTACAATAGACATTAAGGCAGCCATTAATAGAACAAACTCAAATTGAGACGTTTTTTTCATGGCGCAAAAGTAAGCTAATTAATTAGCTTAGAGAAGTAGTACAATGCTTGTCGTTACATTGACAATATTTTTTATTGTAAAGGTGGAACCCGATTAAAGCAATTGCTGGAATATATACCGAGCCTTCAGGGAGATGTAACAATTCTATTCTCTCGTTAATAATTACTAAAAGTAGAAGAAACCAACTAGAATAAAGCGCATATTTCATCCAATATTTACTACTCTCTTTCGCCGAGAAGTAAACAGCAAAGAATGAGATTATAATAAATAAAAAATCGATCGCTTTCCACCATGTAGGTGCACTGTCACAGCATGTTGCAGAACAACTTTGTGCTATAAATATAAAAGGCGTAGCTATGCAATGTATTAAACAAAGTCCACTTGCAAAGGCACCTATAAAATCTGAATTGCTATTTTTTAATGGACTATTTAATGAAATCATTAGACTTGTTTATCTTTATAATCGAAATGAAAAAAATGGCGATTACTAGTGCGTTAAACTTAATCAATACTTAATCACATAAAAGTATGTTGTAATCGCCATAATATTTTATCATTTTTATAGCAACGTAGTTGCAAAAATAAGCTAAAATTTGATAATGCAACAAAGTTGCGTTAAATTTGTTTTATGAGTGTTGTTAGAAAAACCAAATCTGTAAATACGTTAACTACAATCTTTAATGAGAGCACTTCTGCATTGTCTGTTGTAAATTTGGTAAATCGTTTAAAGTCTCAAATGAATAAAACTACAGTTTACAGGGTTTTAGAGCGTTTAGAGAATGATGGTATGTTACATTCATTTATTGGTGTTGACGGCTTAAAGTGGTATGCAAAATGCACAGAAGATGAAGAGACGCATCAAAATCATACGCATCCACATTTTCAATGTAATGACTGTGGCAAAGTAGAGTGTTTAGATGTTACTATTACAATACCAGCTATTAAAAACAAGCAAATTGAATCTGCTAATTTTTTAATTACAGGTCAATGCGAAAATTGTAAATAAAGGCAACATTTTTTTTCTAATTATTACCTCCTACTAGAATTTTTAATTCAAAAAATTTCAATTTTTAATAAAGAATTAGATCGTTTTTTTTGCTAAAAACAGGCGGCAATTTTTTCTTTTTTCAATGTTTATCAATGTTACGATAGTGTTAATAAAAGGTTGAAAAAATAGCAATCATCTCCAAAAAATGAGGCATTATAAATAGGATATTTGATACAGTTCAAAAATTAATCCTAACATAATTCCTCATGCAAATCACACATATTCTCAAAAGAGATTTCTCGACGAAGCCTTTTCAATTAAGTAAAGTAACTAATGCGGTATTAAAGGCTATGACAGCTTTAGAACACGGCGGTTTAGAAGATGCTGAAAAGATATCTGCTAAAGTTTATGAAGTGTTATTAGAGAAAAAGGAAAAAGTAAAAGATTACATTCCTACGGTAGAGGAGATTCAAGATGCAGTTGAAAATGCTTTGATGGAAAATTCGTTTTTCGATGTTGCTAAGGCCTACATTTTATATAGAGAAGAACAGGCTAGAAAACGTAAGACCAACATATTTGAAAAGCGAATTAATTTAAAACCTTATGAGTATCCAGATTTGTATGAATATGTGCCTGCTATAAGACATTCTTATTGGATACATACAGAATTTAATTTCACAAGCGACATTCAAGATTTTAAAGCAGGATTAACAGCAGTTGAGCGGAGTGCAATAAAAAATACAATGTTAGCAATTTCTCAAATTGAGGTTGCTGTTAAATCGTTCTGGGGAGACATTTATCACAAAATGCCTAAACCGGAAATTGGATCTGTTGGCGCTACATTTGCTGAAAGTGAAGTGAGACATCATGATGCGTATTCTCATTTGTTAGAAATCTTAGGGCTAAATAATGAATTTAAAACGCTTAAGAAGAAACCAGTAATGATGAAACGTGTTCAGTATTTAGAAAACGCTTTAAAGAATTCTAAAAGTGATGATAACAGAGCTTACGCTGATGCGGTACTATTATTTTCTTTATTTATTGAACATGTGTCGTTATTTTCTCAGTTCTTAATCATTATGGCATTTAATAAGCATAAAAATATGCTTAAAGGCATTTCGAATGTGGTTGAAGCAACTTCTAAAGAAGAGCAAATACATGGTGATTTTGGTATTGATATTATCAAAATTATAAAGAACGAAAATCCAGATTGGTTTGATGAAGATTACCACACTGCAGTACAAGATATGTGTAGAGAAGCTTTTGATGCAGAAAGTAAGATTGTGGATTGGATTTTTGAAGAAGGCGAAATAGACTTTTTACCAAAAGCTGTTGTTAATGAATTTTTGAAAAACAGATTCAATAAATCTCTTGAAAGTATCGGTATTGATTCAATTTTTAATATCGATGAAAACCTTGTTGCAGAAACCGAATGGTTTGATGATGAAATAATTGGAACTAAACATGGCGACTTCTTTGTGAAGCGCTCTATAAATTATAGTAAAAGAACTCAAAGTATAACCAGTGATGACCTTTTTTAAACAATGATTGAAAACAAACTAACTAACGAAGAACTAAATCAAACAACAACTCAAACAACAAATCCTTTAATAGACGCTAGAAAAAAGTCATTACAACAACAAAAGGAACAAACAGAAGGCGATTTTAGCTGGTTAAGTGAACATAGTCGTAAATTTTTAGCGTCAGGATATTTAACCGAAGGTGTTTCACCGGAAGGAAGAATAAGAGAAATAGCCGAAAGAGCAGAGCAGATTCTTGGTATACCAGGTTATGCAGACAAGTTTTATAACTACATGTCATTAGGTTATTTTTCATTGTCATCACCTGTATGGTCTAACTTCGGTAAAGAAAGAGGATTACCTATTTCTTGCTTTGGGTCTCACGTAGATGATGATATGGGTAATATTTTATATTCTCAGTCAGAAGTTGGTATGATGTCTAAATTAGGTGGTGGAACATCTGGTTACTTCGGAAAAATAAGACATCGTGGGGCAGAAGTTAAAAACAATGGTCAAGCATCTGGTGCTGTGCATATTATGCAGTTGTTTGAATCTATGGTTGATGTTGTAAGTCAAGGTTCTGTACGTAGAGGTCGTTTTTCACCGTATTTACCAATAGACCATCCAGATATTATGGAATTCCTCGAAATTGGTACAGAAGGAAACCCAATTCAAGAGCTAACACATGGTGTTACTGTGACTAACGATTGGATGCAAGAGATGATTGATGGTGATGTACATAAAAGAACAGTTTGGGCAAAAGTGTTACAAAGAAGAGGTGAAATGGGTTATCCGTATATCTTCTTTACCGATAATGCTAACAACGGTGCGGCAGATGTATATCAAGACAAGAAATTACCTATATATGCAAGTAATTTATGTACTGAGATAATGTTGCCTTCTAATGACGATTGGTCATTTGTTTGCTGTTTGTCGTCTATAAACGTGTTGCATTATGACAAATGGAAAGATACCGATGCTGTTGAGACCATGGTATATTTCTTAGATGCTATCATCACTGAATTTACAGAGAAATTAGAAGCTTATAAAGATTCACCAAACAGAGATGACCAACAGACGTTCTTATTTATGGAGCGTGCTTATAATTTTGCAAAAGATAACAGAGCACTTGGTTTAGGTGTGTTAGGTTGGCATTCGTTATTACAATCTAGAATGTTACCATTCAATAGTCAAGAAGCATTTAATTTAAATAGTGAAATCTTTAGAATCATAAAGGAGAAGTCATACAAAGCTTCAGAAGAGTTAGCAGATCGTTTTGGTGAGCCAGCAGTTTTAAAAGGTTTTGGCCGACGTAATGCAACGTTAAATGCTGTAGCACCAACAACATCTTCTGCATTTATTTTAGGGCAAGTATCACAAGGTATTGAACCAATTTGGTCTAATATCTACGTAAAGGATATTGCAAAGATTAAAACAACAATTAAGAATCCATATTTGGTAAAATTCTTAGAGTCTAAAGGAAAGAACACTCAAGATGTCTGGAGAAGTATCAGAGATTATGACGGTTCTGTGCAGCATTTAGATTTCATGACAGAAGCTGAAAAGGATGTGTTTAAGACCTATTCTGAAATCGACCAAATGGATATCATTTATCAAGCTGCTAACCGCCAAAATCATATAGATCAAGGACAGTCTGTTAACATTATTGTACATCCAGATATGTCTGTAAAGGAGATTAATAAGATCCATGTAACAGCTTGGAAATTAGGATTAAAATCGCTTTACTACCAACATAGTATGAATGCAGCTCAAAAATTCAAACAAAAGAAAGAATGTTCAAGTTGTGAGGCTTAAACAGATTTCATTTTGAAGCATAAAAAAACCGATTGTAATTAACAATCGGTTTTTTATTTGGTTGGTTCTTTACTTATAAAGGAATATTACCATGCTTGCGTTGAGGTCTATTGACTTCCTTATTTTCTAACATAGAAAATGCTTTAATCAATTTTCTTCTGGTATTACGAGGTAGAATTACTTCGTCAATAAATCCGCGTTCTGCGGCACTGTAAGGATTAGCAAATAATTCAGCATACTCAGCTTCTTTTTCTTTCCATTTGGCTTCTTTGTCTTCAGCAGCAGAGATTTCACGTCTAAAAATAATTTCAGCTGCACCTTTTGCACCCATTACAGCAATTTCGGCATTTGGCCAAGCAAAATTCATATCTGCACCAATATGTTTAGAGTTCATAACATCATAAGCACCACCATATGCTTTTCTAGTAATTACAGTCACTCTTGGCACTGTTGCTTCACTAAACGCATACAATAATTTAGCACCATTTGTAATAATTGCGTTCCATTCTTGGTCTGTTCCCGGTAAAAAACCTGGTACATCTTCTAATACTAATAATGGAATATTAAAGGCATCACAAAAACGTACAAAACGTGCACCTTTGGTAGAACTGTTTACGTCTAGTACACCTGCTAAAAACATAGGTTGATTAGCTACAATACCAACGGATTTTCCACCAAGTCTTGCAAAACCTACGATAATATTTTCTGCAAAGTCTTTGTGGATTTCATAAAACGACCCTTCATCAATAATACTATCAATGACCTCATGCATGTCATAAGGCTTGTTAGGGTTATCTGGTATTATAGAACTAAGAGATTCTCTTAATTCTTCTTTAATTTCAAATTCTAAATCAGCAGCCTTTTCTTTGTTGCTTTGAGGAAGATAGCTTAACAGTCGTTTCACATCCTCTAGACACTCTATATCATTAGATGAGGTTTTGTGCGCCACGCCAGATTTTGTTGAGTGTACACTTGCCCCACCAAGTTCTTCACTTGTAACTTCTTCATTAGTTACGGTTTTTACAACATTTGGTCCAGTTACAAACATGTAACTTGTGTCTTGTACCATTATTGTAAAATCTGTCATAGCTGGCGAATATACTGCACCACCAGCACATGGTCCCATGATTGCAGAAATTTGAGGAATAACACCAGAAGCTTGTACGTTTCTGTAAAAGATGTCTGCGTAACCACCAAGAGAGCGTACTCCTTCTTGAATACGTGCACCACCAGAATCATTAAGTCCAATGATTGGAGCCCCAACATTGACCGCCATATCCATGATTTTACAGATTTTTTCCGCGTGAGTTTCAGAAAGTGAACCTCCAAAAACAGTAAAGTCTTGAGCGAAAACATAAACCAATCTTCCATTTACAGTACCGTAGCCAGTAACTACACCATCACCATAAAACTTCTGACTTTCCATACCAAAATCTTTGGTTCTATGTGTCACCAAAGCACCAATTTCTTCAAAGGAGCCTTCATCTAGTAAGTAAAGTACACGTTCTCTTGCTGTAAGTTTCTTTTTCTGATGTTGTTTGTCTATACGAGCTTGACCACCACCAAGTTTGGCAAGTTCAGTTTTTTCGTTAAGTGTTTTTATTTTTGAATCCATGAAAATTAGTTTGGTAGTCTTAATAGTTTTTGATCTTCTAAGTAGCGTTTTAATGCAATTTTAGCTGCAATTTCAGCTTCAGCTTTGTGCTCGTCTTCTAATAGACTTGGTGAGTAGTAGTTTTTCACAAAATGTGTATCGAAATTTCCAGTTCTGAACGCTTCGTGTTGACAAACAAAACGACCAAAAGGAAGTGTTGTTTCAACACCTTTAACATGGTAATTGTCAATAGCTTCTATCATTAATTCAATAGCTTCTTCTCGAGTTTCACCATAGGTAATGAGTTTAGAGAGCATTGGGTCATAATAAATCGGGATATCCATACCTTCTTCAAAACCATTGTCAACTCTTATATTTTTACCAACAGGTAGTTTGTAAACCTCTAAGTTTCCTACACTTGGTAAGAAGTCATTCATTGGGTCTTCTGCATACACACGTAACTCTACAGCATGACCATTAATTTTTAAATCTTCTTGTTTTATTTCTAGTGCTTCACCTCGTGCAACCTTTATTTGTAATTCTACTAAATCTACACCCGAAATCCACTCAGAAACTGGATGTTCTACTTGCAAGCGTGTATTCATTTCTAAGAAATAGAAATTGTGGTCAGCGTCTAATAAGAACTCAACCGTACCAGCACCAATATAATCGCATGAACGTGCTACGTTGATAGCGGCTTGCCCCATTTTTTCTCTAAGTTCTGGAGATAATACAGCAGAAGGAGCTTCTTCAACAACTTTTTGATGACGACGTTGAACTGAACATTCACGTTCAAAGAAATGCAGGTAATTACCATGCATATCTGCCATGACTTGTATTTCGATATGACGTGGTGACGTGACATATTTTTCAACGAAAACGGAACCATCACCAAAAGCTGAAGTCGCCTCACTGATGGCACGTTTCATTTGTTCTTCTACATCAGCTTCTTTGTCTACAACGCGCATACCTTTTCCACCACCACCAGCAGCAGCCTTAATTAATATTGGAAATCCGATATTCTTTGCAATAGAAACAGCTTCTTTTGGGTCTGTAATGGCATGATCTACTCCTGGTACCATTGGGATGTCATAGTCTTTTACCGCATCTTTTGCGGCAAGTTTGTCTCCCATCATTTGTATGGCTTTAGATCTCGGACCTATAAAAATCACATCATTAGCCTCACATAGTTCAGCAAAATCAGCATTTTCACTTAAAAATCCATATCCTGGATGTATACCATCTACATTTAAAGATTTAGCAACTTCAATAATTTTATCACCTTTTAAGTAGGATTGGTTTGAAGGTGCTGGGCCAATGCAAACAGCTTCATCCGCATATTTAACATGAGGAGAGTTTCTATCTGCTTCAGAAAAAACCGCCACGGTTTTTATACCCATTTTTTTTGCGGTACGCATTACTCTTATAGCAATTTCACCGCGATTGGCAACTAATATTTTTTTCATATATGTGAGAATAAAGAGTACTGTAATTTTTACTCTTGGTTCTTATGTGTTTTAGTTATTCGAACTCAATTAGAAGAGCATTTTTATCTACCGTTTCTCCTTGCTTCACATTGATAGACTTTATAATACCATCTCTTGGTGAATTAATGATGTTTTCCATTTTCATAGCTTCGAGAATTAGTAAAGCATCATCTTCTTTGACTTCTTGACCAACATCAACATTGGTTTCTAAAATAAGCCCAGGCATTGGTGCTTTAATGCTATTTACCTTTTTAGAAGCACCAATTTCAAACCCTAACGCCTCAATTTGTTGGTCTAGCTTGTCGCTTAGTTTTACACTATAGGTGTTATTATTCACCTTTACCGTATAACTTTTAGAGTCAAAATCTAAACTAAGGATGTTTGCTTTAATGGAATTGTTTTCCTCTAGGATGTGATACTTATTTGTTGAGGTTTCAACAGCATCAAGTTCTTGTACTGCTTCTTTAGAAATTTCAAATTCAAAAGAAGCATTAACTTTTGCTTTATACATAGTTATATATTTATATAAGGACGACTAAATTAGATATTAGTCGTCTCCTAAAATATGAAATATATCATGTTTAAAAAAGCAAATATCAAGTTTTGAAATTCGAGTTTTCTTGATGCCGTTTTATTGCTTTACGGGATAGAATTATTGCAACAATTAAAGATACAAAGGCACCAATAGAAATTCCTGGAATAAAGTTAATGAATAAGAAAAAATCATAAGCACCATGAAATAGTGTTGCTAAAAATAAACCGGCTATATTTAGTTGAAATCTATTTTTTGAAAACTTAGCTTTCCCCATATAATAGCCCATTAATACACCAAATGTGGCGTGAGCCGGTACAGCAGTAAATGCTCTTAGAATAGCAGTTTGATAACCACCTTGAAGTACATAAAGTATATTTTCTGTACACGCAAATCCCATTGAGACCATTACACAATATATAATACCATCATATGGCTCATTAAATGCCTCCTTTGGTTGTGTATAATATTTTACAATAACATATTTACTAAATTCTTCCGCAAGTGCAACCACTACAAATGCTTGGCTGAATTGTTGCCAAATACTAAATTTATTAGTTATTGGTAATAATCGACCTGTAAAAGCATATAGTATAAAAACAATAAGGACACTAACTATAGCTCCAAACAAGAAGTTGGCGAGTAATAGTCTAATAGGTTCTTTTTCGTATTTGTCTTTGAAATAGATGTAGATAATGATTGTAAATACTGGTGCAACTGCTAGAAGTAGAGTCATTGATTTATTTTTTTCTTGATTTCATTTAAAACAAATAAATAGTAGTCTTTGTTTGAAGGAATGAAATGGTTATTATCCTTACTATGGCTCAGTAAATGTTCAAATTCAGTAAATGAGACTAATTTAATTGCTTCGACTTCTTCTATTTGAGTAGAAAGATTTGCAATATGGACTGTTAATTCAGCAATGTAAATATGATGAAATTCATTGTCTTGAATCGCTCCATCTTTATAGGAAGATTCATGAAGTTTTACACCAATTTTAAGAAGCTCTTCTTGATCTAAATTTAATCCTAATTCTTCGTTGGTTTCTCTAATGGCTGCTTCAGTAAATGATTCTCCGGCATCTATGTGACCAGCAGCAGAAACATCCCAGAGCAGAGGATGAATGGCTTTTTTATGTGAACGTTGCTGCAGTAATATTTCACCATTTTTAGTATACAACCATAGGTGAATGGTATTGTGGTACCAGCCATTTTTATGTGCGTCAGATTTTAATGCGACTGTATTTAGTGGCTTTCCAAATTTATCTACAATATCAATGAATTCGTCTGACATATTTTCTTCTAAAGTATCAGTAAATTTAAAATTAATATTTGAAAATCGTTTTAGTGGTATAAATAAACAAGCTCTGAATATATTCAGAGCTTGTTGTGTTTATTATTGTTTATACAGAGATTTAGTTAACTACTATCTTTTTAGAAATAGTTGCATCATCATTTGTATTCAATTTTACTATATATGTACCAGAACTTATCGTTGGTATTTCAAATTCTGAATGCGATGAGTATTGAGAAATATCAGTTGTGCTAAATATAGGTTGACCTAACATATTATAAACGTCTAAGGATTTAATTGCTTTATTATGTGGGTTTATCAACACAAGGTTTTCTCTATCGCTTGAATAGAAAATGTCTAAACTCTCGGATAATTCATCATTAATACCTAATGTGCTAGGTACATCAAATGTTATTTCAAATCGATTTTCATAAAGTCCAGAGTTTAAAAATATGTCATAATTACTAACTCTTAGATCATGATATAAATTAAGAGAAGTATCATGAAGGTATATCTGAATATCATCAGGTACGTTTTCAAGTTCATCAATACTAATTGAACTAATTCCGTCCATACTAGTTTTTACGCATAGTGGATAAATGGTGCTAGAATCTAATTCATTACTTCCTTGTATGACATAGTTTTCGTTATTGATTCTCCATGTCATATCATCGGTTTGGTTTTCATTAACTTTGGCATCATAGGCCCAATCAACACCAGTGGATGCGTTATCATCTATTGTGAGTAGTAGTTGTCTTCTGTTTGTACTGATAGAGTAGAATCCAAATCTAAATTTCATTCTCTCATCTATTTCGGCGCTTTCGGTGGTTTCATCAAACTCATTATTTTTCACAAATACTGAAGCGGCGCTTCCTTCTTTTACAAATACACGTTGATTATTGTTAAAGGTAATAGAACCTGTGTTATCTGCTGTAACAAAAAAGCCTTGACCCACCGGAATATAACGGCCAGGAAGTTTTGAAGGTGTACCACCTGTACCAACATCTGGGTCGTTAGTTCCTAAAGATGCCGCCGCCACAGCACCTGAATAATTATACGACGCATAACCGCCTTGATATTCTTGTAGTATATGAGATCCGCCACCCCAATGTTCCCAAAAGTACAATGTACCACTCAATAATGCGTTTGTTTCTGGGTTACTTCCACCTGTTGGATCTACATAGTCTAATATAGGTCCATTATCTTCTATAAATTTGTTTGCATCAATCGCTGAAGCATATGGGTTACCTATAAGATAATTATTGCCAGAAGTTATATTTAATGTTACATTACCGTTGTTTGGTTTACCAAGGAACTCATAGTTTTGTTCAGTAGTAATTGAACCTGTGCCAGGACCTTTCATAGTAAATCCTTCCCCAGCATTAATATTACCAGTGCTTCTAATATGTTGCCATGAAGAATAATCACCAGGATAATTATTATATTTCCAGATCCAATAATCAGCTATTGTAATTGGGTTAGTTGCACTGCCATTATAACCTGAACTTGTGAAGTTTACAGGGTTTGATGTATCGTAAAATATATCTTGTACTGAATATCTGTAATTATTTTCACTCACGTCTACTTCTCCTACAGGTGCTGACCAATAATTATAGGTAAAAGTATCAGCAGTACCTTGTTGATCTTTTTCTAATACACCATTACTAACCACCAATAGGTCACTGTCATGAGTTTGTATTAACTGTGATTCACCTTCAAGATCAATTTTACCTTCTAATCTTAAATAATGAGATACTGTTAAACCATTTCCTGTGTCCGTACTGCTATCACCATCTAGAGTTAATTCATTAGCGTCAATATAGAGGCCTAAAATGGTTCTATTGTCACTATTAGCAGACGGCAAGCTAGAATTATCCATAGTGATATTATGTGAGATCCGTACAATATTCCAATCTACAGAAACATTGGTGTCTACTATAGACGTAGATCCAGGAATATATTGTACACCACCATTACTCCAAGTGGTGTCAGTGTCCCAATTTCCGTTCTGATTTGATTCATAAGGTAAAGGTGCGGACTGTCTGTCTACAGTATCTAGATTTCTCAAGGCACCTTGTTTTCCATTACCAGATAGGTCCAAAGTGTTGGTATATGAAAATATGGACATAGGATAGTAAGCTGCGAGTTCATTCCATGCTATGGCATTAATATCATTTTTCTTTATTGTGCTTGGCAAGATTAAACCCATAACTTGTCCCGAATTCTCTTCAATTTCCTGATTCATAATAAATCTAAGTTGGTCGGCAGATAAAGCTGTATCCCAAATACGAACCTCGTCGATATGCCCATTAAAGAATTGTACTGGGTTATCTTTTCCGGCCGCGCCAATTATAAAAGAATCATTAGTACTTATAGGGTTACTTTTAGTATCGTTGTTATCTAGTATTCCATCAATATATATAAATACATTTGTGCCATCATAAATTGCCGAAACGTGATGCCATTTGTCATCTGGTAACCTTGTATTAGAAATCAGAGATTGATCACTACCGTTTTTCCAAATAATCTCTATTGAGTTATTGTCTAGAATTCTGAAATCGATACCTTGTGTAAAGCCAATATCTCTTTTTGAAATGATAGACTTCACACCACTATCTACCGCATCACGTTTTATCCATGCAGATATCGTAAAATCTGTTGTATTGATACTTAGTCTATTTTCTACATCAATATAATCGTCAATACCATCAAAATAAATGGAACGTTCTTCTTCAACCTCTGGTGCGTAACCAAATGTGATATATTTTGTCCCATCAAAATCGTATTCAGTTTCTAGATTACCACTACCATCAGATTCCATTAGTCTGTAGTCTGCCGTTGGATTAAACACATCAGTGTCAGATATAAACATATAGTAATTTCCTGGAGGTGTTATGTTTCTTACAGCATCTTCTTGTAACCTAATTTTTACAGTTGGTATGTTACTACCGTTTTCTACCACTTTCCAGACACGCTGCATACCATTAAAGGTGACTTGTGTTGATAATACTGGTGCAATGGATGAGCTCATATTAACAGTTATTACATTTGGGGCAGCTTCCAAGTCGACGCCATTATTTCCCCATATTAAAAAATCACCATCATTAAAGTTTGTTGGGTTGCTAGATTTGTTATCGCTATTAGTGTCATAAATGTCAGTGAGGCCAATGGTTAAAATACCCTGAGTTCTTCCAGTACCATCTGTATCATCATTAACGCTTCTAGACTGTTTTTGATTTAGTTCTGAAGCATCATCTCTACCAATACCTGCAATATCATAGTTATAGCCTGTGTTTACAGATTGATCCCAGATGACTGTTCCATTACTGTCTACATAATCTTGAGAAGTACCATTAGTGCCTAAAGTAATACCGTATTTAATGGCTAAATAGGATTGAATCCTATTTCTAGCTTCTGTAAGATCGGTATCGCTATTTGTAGCAGAGTAGGTGATAACTTCAGCAATTCTGCCATCAAAGCTACCATTCCAATATTGGCTCCGTCCGATAAAGTATCTTGAATTACTATTATGTCCCCAACCACCAGTATTTGCATCTAAATTTCCAAATTGATTGTTATTAAGGTAAAGATTAACTCCAGTATCACCAGAGTTATGTCTAGTATTAATTATGTGGATTTGATTAAAATTAACAGAAGTACTCGTAGTTGCTCTACCGTATCCCGAAGCAGTCCCTATGCAATATCCAAAACGCTCATTAGAAAATCTAGCAGAGTAGTTTCCATATCCAAATCCAGTTACATCTTCGGTTGCTGTATCTGTTGATGTTTGATCAGAACTACAAAAAGTGTCTAGTGGCACCATTGAAGAAGTAATTGTCGGATCTGGCATCACAACCATGAAAATATCATCACTATTAAAGCCACCAGTTCCTTTTAATTCATCTCGGCTTCCATCATTAACGATATAGGTCATATCGCCATATGAACTTGAATTGTCATTTTCAAATTCTACGACTGGATTGAAGTTAAAGTTATTAGAGGCATTATTTCTGTATACAGGTTCTAAGCCGCTAACAACTGTTTTAGCATGATTTCCTTTTCCATTATCGATCCATTCACCAACATTGTTACCATCCGTTCCTTCTATAGAACCATCTAATTGGTCAGCTTTTAGCCAAAGATCTAAATGTGAGGTCACCCCACCTGGTCCGGCAGTATTGAGTAAACAGTATGTTGTACCGATTACTGAGATATTATCTATATATATAAGATCATTAGTTTCGTCAGAATCACTTCGTATTCTAAATCTAGATACGTTGCCATCTGGAAATGTGTAAGAAGTACTTTGAAGTGTCACTGTTTTACCGTAGAAAATTATTGTATCAGTACTTTCATAGTCACCATTTTGACTAGATACATCGCCGCAAACAAAATCATTTATGGTAGTCCAACTAGAGCCACTATCGCTGCTGTATTCAATAAAAAAGTCATCACCATTATCACTGTTATGTGATGCGAAAAAGAAAACGAAGTCAACTTTATTGTATTGAGATAAATTGAATAAAGGTGAAAGCATTGAAGAACTGTTGCCAGAAGTATCGTTACTACTTAATTCTATACTGTAGTTGTTAGAGTATGATCTTGATGCATTATTTACCCTATTCACGTTAGCGCCACCATCTGACCAACTATCCCAATTACTCTCAAAATCTGCGGTATGAATGGTGCTTTCGGTTCCACATGGATTATTTTTTAAATTAGGAGTAGGGATGTTAGTTGTCTTTGTATCAGTAATTGAAAAAGTATTACAGTCTAGTTCTACATTTCTTTTTTCGATTCTAATTGAATTAAAAGCCGAATTTATATCTAAAACAGCTTTAACATTAATATTTAATTCATTAAAACTATACGTTGTACTTTCAAATTTCAGATGAAGACTGTTGGAATAGATTGATAAGGTGCTAAATACAAATGTAAAGCACATCAACAGGTTCAATCGTCCTAATGAAATAGAGAGGCATTTCATAAGAGGTTAAATTTAGGTTTGGGGCCAATTTCAAAACGAATATAGTACTTTTGTCCTTGAAATGCAAAAAATAACGATGAAATACATTATTTGTATCGATAAATTTTAACCTAACGATGTATTTAAATCAAAAAAAACCTGGCTCAAACGACCAAGTTTTAATTTTTAAATGATGTTTAATTATTTAAAGTAGCTGAAGGATTCTCCATCTTCAATTTTTAATAGAGATTCGTAAATAAGTCTAATCACATTTTCAACATCTTCTTTATGAACCATTTCTACTGTGGTATGCATATACCTTAGCGGTAATGATATTAAAGCTGAAGCTACGCCACCATTACTGTAGGCAAATGCATCTGTATCTGTGCCAGTTGCCCTTGATAATGCAGCACGCTGAAAAGGAATTTTCTTTTCTTCAGCAGTATCGGTTATTAAATCTCTTAATTTTTGTTGTACTGCAGGTGCATAGGCAACCACTGGTCCTTTACCAATTTCTGCATAACCTTGAACTTTTTGATCAATCATTGGCGTTGTAGTATCATGAGTTACATCTGTAACTATAGCCACATTTGGTTTAATGGTTTCAGTAATCATTTCAGCACCTCTTAAACCAATTTCTTCTTGTACAGAGTTTGTAATATATAATCCAAAAGGAAGTTTCTTTTTATTTTCATGAAGAAGTCTTGCTACTTCAGCAATCATAAATCCACCCATTCTATTATCTAAGGCTCTACAGACAAATTTATCACCATTAAGAATATGGAATTCATCTGGATAAGTAATAACACAACCGACATGTACGCCCATTTTTTCAACTTCGACTTTATCTTTAGCGCCTATATCAATACAAATATTACTAGGTTTTGGCGGCTCTTCTTTTACACGACTTCTAGTATGTATAGCTGGCCAACCAAATACACCTTTTACAATACCTTTTTTAGTATGTATATTTACAATCTTACTTGGCGCTATTTGATGATCACTACCACCATTTCTTATGACATACAATAATCCGTTATCTGATATATAATTAACATACCAGGAAATTTCATCAGCATGTCCTTCTATGACCACCTTATATTTAGCTTTAGGATTTATAACAGCAACAGCAGTTCCGTATGTGTCGGTAATAAAATCGTCTACATATGGTTTTAGGTAATCCATCCATATCTTTTGTCCTTCCCATTCGTATCCTGTTGGAGAAGCATTATTGAGATATTTTTCTAAAAAGCTCATAGACTTTTTAGTCAGTAATTGTTTTTTTGCCATTAGTAAAAAATTTCCTTAAAAATAATAATATTAATAGGAAATAATGGTTAAAGGAGGTATTAATTCTTAATTTTGAAAGGTCTATAAGTAATGCTTTGGAACGATTTTAGTTAACACTATTATTATGAGATTTATATCATGTATTTTACTATTGATAACCGCTAGTATATATGCTCAAGAGAAACCCGTTGAGCAAGATACTACAATGGTTAAGTATATGTATATAGAAGGTGATTCTATTCCTGTGACTGAGATAGAATTAGATGAGGTATTTATGATGCCAAATCTAAATTTTAAAGATAAAGATGCGAGAGTAAGGTATATTATTCTAAGAAGAAAAACACATAAAGTATACCCTTACGCTAAGCTTGCCGCAGAGCGACTAGAGGAATTACAAAAACGATTAGATAAACTTGAACGTAAACGAGATAAGAAAAAGTATGCCAAGGTCATTCAGAAATATATAGAAGAAGAGTTTTCTGCAGAGTTGAAGAAGTTGACAAGGACAGAAGGCCAAATACTTATAAAACTTATTCATCGACAAACCGGAAAAACCACCTTTGAGTTAATTAAAGAATTACGAAATGGGTGGAGAGCATTTTGGTTTAATAATACGGCAAGTTTATTTGACATATCACTCAAAAGAGAATTTAATCCCTTAGAAGTAGAGGAAGATTATCTTATTGAAGATATTTTATTACGCGCTTTTCAAAATGGAATTTTAGATAAACAATTACCAGCTTTTGATATTGATTATTATGCTTGTGTAGATAAATGGTCAGGTAAAGCTAATACTTCAGAAACCAAACAATAGATGCGCACACAAACAAAACATGAAGAATTTTTAAACGCCTGGTCTCATGGCATTGGTGCAGCTTTAGGTATTGCAGCACTTGTATTATTAGTACTGTATTCAGACAATGATTCTAAACCTTGGAGTTTGATGAGTTCTATTATATATGGAATTTCAATTATTATATTGTTTATGGCTTCTACATTTTACCATGCTGTAAAGGGAGAGAAACGTAAACATTATTTTAGGGTTGTAGACCACATTAGTATATACCTTCTTATTGCCGGAACATATACTCCTGTATTACTTGTGCTTTTAACAGACAGTTTGGGTTGGGTGTTGTTCTGGGTTGTTTGGGGCATCGCGGCGTTCGGCACACTTTTAAAACTATTTTTTACAGGTAAATTTGAGATATTTTCAACACTGTTATATTTAGTAATGGGTTGGCTTATTGTATTTGACTATACAAACACAGCTAATGCTTTAGGAACAGATGGTGTATTTTGGTTATTTGCTGGTGGCTTGTTTTATACAGTAGGCATCGTATTCTACGTGATTGAACGTATACCTTATAATCATGTGATATGGCACTTTTTTGTATTAGGTGGTGCTATTTGTCATTTTTTCATGATTTTTAATCATGTGATTTAGAAAAAGACTTTATTCAAGATTACTACTTCCTATTTGGTCAATCTCATTTACAGGTTTATTTCTTTCCCAATTTTTTTCAAGCTGTTTATAAAGAATATAACAACTAAGTATTCCAAAAGGAATCATTAATAGTCCTAGAAGCATTTCATTCATGTTTTCTAAAGTGTCAGGTGCTGTTAGCCCTAAAATAATTCCAATTAAAGCACCAAAAAAGAATGTTCCAGCATAATATACTACTATACCTAAAATTGCAAAGCCCCATTTATTTTTATCATATTCTTCTGCTAATTTGTAAAAGTATTTACCTAACCAATAAAGAAAAATAATTGATAACATTTATTAAAAGTTTAAATTTGATATGAACAATAAAAGTAAGTAAAAACAAGTAATATTTTTAACCTTTTATAATATCCTTGTATTCCTCAAAAAACCCTTCAAACAAGGTCATATTGATATTAAAGAATTCCATAACATCACGCCAAGTATTTTTATTATGTATAGATACTTTCTGCTCTAGTGGAAGATATATACGAGAGATCTCTTTGCCGTTCTCTAAATAGAATTCTTCTTCATAAATAACATCAGATAGATATTCAGAAGTAAGGATTCCTTTTAAGGCTACAAGCTTTTCCCAGCAATTAATTCGGTTTTCTAAATCGTCTTCGAGGACTAAAGCTATTAATGCTGATTTGGTGTCAAAATGAAACTTGAAGGATAAGCCTTTAATTTTAGTATTATATAACAGCCATTTTTTTGGAAAAGATTTTCCAAAACTCGTCCAAAATTCTTGTCGTAATAATCTACTTTCTTCTCTGCTAAACATTATATAAAATATGCTATTCCTGTACCTAAGATAATCGAAATAAGTTTAGAAAGATTAAACTTATGACCTTCAGTGCTCTCAAATAGTATTGTGGTAGAAATATGTAAAAATATACCTATTACTATGGCATTTATCATGGTAATATCTTGGCTATGAATCTCAGCATTATTAGATATAAAAGTACCCAACGGTGTCATCATAGCAAAAAGCACCAAGAATGCTGTGATCTGGAGTGTGCTAAATTTAGATTGAAATAAAAAGGCACTTATCAGCGCTGCAATTGGTATTTTATGGATAAGTACTCCATATACCATATGATTATGCTCATGAATAGGGAATCCTTCTAAAAAACTATGGATACATAAACTGATAAAAAGCAACCAAGGAAACTTTGTAGTTTCTTCATTATGATGTACGTGTCCATGCTCTGCACCTTGTGATAAAAACTCTAAAATAATCTGAAGTAAAATACCGCACATTATAAGAAGTCCTGTTGTGCGTCCATCTAAATGCTCGTAAACTTCTGCTAATAACTCAAAAATTGTTAATGACAATAAAAATGCACCACTAAACGATAGTAAAAGTTTAGTGCCTATATTCTTTTGTTTTTTTATGAGTAACGCAATTATGACACCAACAACAATGGCTAGTATTGGAAGTAAATACAGATTCATAATTATTTAAAAATCATAATTAATCGCTCAGAGTTATTAGGATAGAATTTCCGCAACTTATAATCACCAAAAACATCTAATAAATATACACCAGCTTGTGCAAACATGTCTTCAAAATCTTTTAGAGTAAATGCTCTTACACGTTCTTGATATTTGTGTGATGCACCATCTATTTCAAATGCTATGTCTTTGACGATGTAACCATTTTTGACACTACGTTTTTGATAAAAATCTATACCTTCAACATGTTTAACATCTTCAGCAACTAAATTATCTATAACATACTCTGCATTCATGAAGTCTATAACGCCAAACCCAAATTCATTTAAAGCGGTTTTTATAGATTTTATGGTTTCTAGATTACAAGATTCATCCTCAAAATATCCAAAACTTGTAAAGAGATTAAAAACAGCATCAAATTGTTCTGGATATGGTTTGCTCATATCGTGAACTTTGAATTTCAAGAGTTCATTTTCAAATTGACTAGCATGCTTTATACTCTGTTCAGATAAATCCACACCAATCACATCGTAACCTAAAGAATTAAGGTAGATAGAATGTCTGCCTTTTCCGCAAGCGAGGTCTAGTATTTTACCTTTCTGAGGAATATTTAGATAATTAGTAAGATTATCCATAAATACTTGGGCTTCATAATAATCTCTGTCTTTATATAAAATGTGGTAGTAAGGTGTGTCAAACCAAGAGGCGTACCACTCTTTCTTCAATTTGGTCATAATGTTAAATGTCCTGCAAAAATAGTTAAATTTGGCATCTAATTACAGGTACTGTATTTTGAATTTAAGACATAGTCGTTTCTACTTGTAATTAATTTCAAATTAATAATTAGTTCTCCCAACATATGGATGATAATTTTAAAATGGTTGCCAAAACACTTTTTGGTTTTGAAGACATCTTAGCGAAAGAGTTGAAACAGCTCGGTGCAATGGATGTGGTAAAAGGTGTTAGGAACGTCAGTTTTGTCGGCGATAAAGGTTTTATGTATAAAGCCAATTTGGGTCTAAGAACTGCAATAAAAATTTTGAAGCCAATTAAGTCTTTCAGAGTTGTAAGAGAAGATGACCTTTACAAAAATGTAAAGCAAATTAAATGGGAGCGTTACTTGAAACCAACTGGTTCTTTGGCAGTTGATGCCACTGTTCATCATAGTGTTTTCACGCATTCAAAATATACAGCATTAAAAGCTAAAGATGCAATTGTAGACCGTTTTAGAGAAAATAATGGAGAACGACCAAACGTAGATTTGCGTTTTCCCGATTTAAAGATAAACGTACATATAGATAGACAACGCTGTACGATTTCTTTAGATACGTCTGGTGAATCGTTACATCGTAGAGGTTATAAAATCGCCACTAATATTGCTCCAATTAGCGAAGTGCTTGCTGCTGGTCTCATAATGATGAGTGGGTGGGATGGACAATCGGACTTTATGGACCCAATGTGTGGAAGTGGAACAATGCTTGCTGAAGCCGCAATGATTGCATGTAATATTCCACCAAATTTGATGCGAAAAGAGTTTGCTTTTGAGCGTTGGGAAGATTGGGATGTTGATTTATTTGAAAAAATTGAAGAATCACTTTTAAAGAAAACAAGAGATTTTCATCATAAGATTATAGGTTATGATAAATCTCCTTCCGCAGTAAGAAAAGCCAAAGAAAATGTAAAAAATGCACATTTAGATGAGTTTATACATGTGCAACATGAAGATTTCTTTAAAACCAGAAAAGCTGGAACAAATAAACTACATATGGTGTTTAATCCACCTTATGGTGAGCGTTTAGATCAATTAAATGTTGAAGAATTTTACGGTAATATTGGAAATACTTTAAAACATGGTTATCCTAATACCGATGCGTGGTTAATAACTTCTAACTTGGAAGCTTTAAAGTTTATTGGACTAAGACCTTCTCGTAAAATAAAAGTCTTTAATGCGAAATTAGAATCGCGTTTGGTGAAATACGAAATGTATGAAGGCAGCAAAAAAGCGAAAAAAAACTAAGTAGCCTGCAATAGCCAAGACTGCTTAATTTAGAAACTAATTGAATATTAAAATCTTAAGCCAAACATTAAACCGATAGTGTTTAACGTAGTTATGCGTTGTTCATCGTTCAGTGAAACATTATTTTCTGTTTCAAATTTATTAAAATCAGATTGTGTTGAAACGTTAAGTCCAACTGTCCAATTGTCTGAGACTTCATAACCGAAACCAAAATAGCCTTGAAAACCAAAGGTCCAGCCACCGAAAACGTCTTCCTCTGTAGTTAAAAGGTATCTGTATTCATCATTGATAATGGTCTGTCCATAAAAACCTGCTGAAATCGTTAAGCTAAATTTGTCACCAATATTTTTGTTAGATCTTATCATTAAAGGAATTTTCAAAAGATCACGTTCATGATAAAAGTTTCCATTACTGTTAAAACCATTTCCACTAAGTTGTAAGAATCCTAAACCTGTTGATAATCCAAAAGCTTCAGAAAAATTGTAGGTGATATGAGCTTCGCCGACGTTTGCATTAAGATCGTAATTAGGTTCGTTATCATTTTCAACCTTTCCATAACCAATTCCTGTCACCAATGTTAAATCAAATCGATTAAAATCGTTTGTGGTGTCATCTTGAGCAATTCCTTGAGTGTTAAAGATTAATGAAAATACTATAATAATTGCATACTTTAACTTCATAAGATTTTTCTTATAAAGATAACTTACAACCTGAAAGTACGCCTGTAGTTTAATCTATTTTTAACATTAGTTATGTAATTCTTCTAATTGAATCGTGTAATCGTATTGAAGATCTTCATGAAGCCCTTTTATTTTTTTCTGAATAGAAACTATTTGGCGTTCGTATAAGTTGCTTAGTGTTCTGTTTCTATGTATTGAAGGATTAAGATCGTTCAATTGATCGCAGAAGTAGAGTAGTAATTCTACCTCGGTAGATTTCTCTAAAGAATAGCGACTATAAACTCGTATTTGTCTGAGAATTTTTCTGATTGTTTTTTTCATGTAGAAATAACTGTCAGTATTTATACCATTAAAAAGTTCATCTAAAGAAGTTTTTACACTCGCTACATAACCATCTTCATCATGAGCTTCAAATAGTAAATAGGTGAGAAGTGCCTTGTTTTCTTTTTTAAATTTACCTAATCTTAAACATAATTCTAATAGATCTTCTTTAGGAAGATGTTGCAATTCCTTTTTTATAGTAACAATAGATTCAATTTTCATAGATCACGAATTTAGTGCTTTTAAAACTGACTGCTTATATGTTTGACCAATAGGAATTTTATACTCATTAATTTGTATTTGATTTCCATTTAATTGATCTAGTTGATGAAGATTAATACAGAAAGATTTATGGGTTCTTAAAAAGTAACTCGGTAAATTATCTATAAAACTTGAGAATGTGCTGTGCGTAATAATTGTTTTGTGTATAGTATGTATTTTAACATAATCACCATAAGCTTCAATGTACAGAATATCCTTTAAATGAACTTTATGCAGTGATTTGTTCTCTTTTAAAATTAAAAAACCTTTTTTAACTATGCTGTCTTCCTCAGAACTAATAACCTTATTTATGGCTGTTAAAAATCTATTATAAGCTATAGGTTTAAGTAAATAATCAACTGCATTAACTTCAAAACCTTCAACCGCATATTGAGGATAGGCAGTAGTAAATATAACTCTAGGTGGGTTTTGTAATGATTTATAAAAATCTAAACCTGTTAGTTTTGGCATATTAATGTCCAAAAATATGAGATCAATATTTTGGTTGAGCTGTAAAAATTTAAAGGCTTCAAAAGCATTATTACAAACCTTCTTTAAGTCTAGTACAGGTGTCTCATTTATAAAATGTTTGAGAACATTTTGCGATGAAGGTTCATCATCAATAATAATACACGAAATAGAGGGATTAGTTCTCATTTTTTAAAGCTAAGTTTACCTGAAATATTTTACTTGTTTCATTAATTTCAAAATCATACCTACCTGGATAAACTAGGTCTAAATTAGTCTTTATATTCTGTATTCCAACACCAGAACGATCTTTATTATGTTGATTTTTAGTTTCACTTTTTGCATTCGTAATGCTAAAATTAAAATCCAATCCAGATTGCCATATTTTGATAGTAATGGCATGTGAAGCCTCATCGTCATAAATGCTGTGTTTATAACTATTTTCTATTAGTGGTAATAGAAGCATCGGATAAATTTTAAAAGTATCATCTTCTATTTCAATGTTAAGAGTAGTTACAGCTGTTTTTGTCCGATGACTTTGAAATGCTATATAGTTTTTTAATAGGTCTAATTCTTCTTTAAGACTTACACGCTCAGTGTTTGCGTCGTATATGACATAACGTAAAATATCTGAAAGTTGCACAATAGCCTCAACTGTACCTTCTTTTTTTTCGAGAGCTAAAGCGTAAATAACATTTAGTGAATTGAATAAAAAATGTGGGTTTATTTGTGATCTAAGCGCTTTTAGCTCTGTTTCAATTTTTAAATTTTTCTGCTTTAACGCATTGTTTTCAATTGTATTAAAATGAAACCAATCTTCAGCAAGTTTAATCAAAGTTGTAGCTGTAAGAAAAATGGTAAATACCAAGAATATATTAAATTCTGATAAATAAGAAATAAAAAAATAATTGTTAAACAATATATCTAATAAAGGCTCTAATAGTAAAGAGCTCAAAAAAGCAAAAAAAATCAAATTTACTATAAAGCTAGTCGTATAATAGATATAATGTTCTTTCTGTAATAATCTAGGAATTAAAACATAGAAATTAACACATGTTGGTATTGCTAAAACTAACAAAAAACTAAGCGTATAAATTACATCTATTGTAATAGGTAATTTACCCTTAGAAAAAACAAATAAGAAAATAATAAATGCCAAAGACCACAGCAACACATTGAAGACTAATGGTCTGTGGAAGTTGGATCGTTTAAAGATAGCGTTAATATTAAGGCTTTGCATTATAAGGTTTTAATGTAGAGGTGTCATCTTTTTTCCATTTGTTTTCGATGTTAGATGCCATGAATTTCTTAAGAAAAGCTTGTAATTCTTCACTACTAGCAGTTAGAACTAGATCATCATCTATACCAACATTTTCATGTTTTAGTTTTAATTTTTGTTCTTTAAATAAACGCTTTAGTACAGTTTCCGAAATCCAAGATAATTTTATACTTCCATCCTCATTAAAATTTACATAAGCAGCTGAATGTGCTTTAATTAAATGTTGTGCTGCCATAGAGTTTATACTTGATTCTTCATATTCGAATGGGGTAAAATCTAAAAACAAATCATCTCCTACTTTAAAGGGCATTGCAATAAATAAGGCGTCCTTATCTCTACTAATGTATTCAACTACATATGCGTTTTTATAGCGTTCAAAAGTATCAAGATCCTCTTTCATTAATTTTGTTTGTCCTTGGTTTTCTTGCTCCCATTCTTTTTTAAACGAAATAAATTTCCAAGTAGATTTACTTTTTGTGATAAAATCACCAATTAAGCGTTCATCAAAATGCTGAGATTCTACAGTATAAAATGGTTGAAGAGACTTTACAATACAAGAACTTAAAAGTAGAGCAAGTCCCATAATAATAAATGAATTTTTGACTTTCATAATTTCTTATTTTATTTGTTTAGATCAAAAGTCTAACACTTTCAGAAGTGTTTCAATTTATTTCGACCAACAAGGATTTGCTCATGCCAAACAATATTAAAAAGTTATATCTTTTAGGTTTAATAATGTTTTCTGATATTCCTTTTAACCTTAAATAATCTGTATATCCCAATTAATAAGATAAAGGCTGAGGCGATTACCAAAATTATACCGTAATACTCTAAGTCTGAAAAAAATTCAAGTTTTATTATGGTTAGGCCTGTTCCGAGAATGACAAGGAACGTCCTGAAATAGGCCAGAAATGTCCGTTCATTTGCCAATTTTGTGCGCTCTATGGCTAACCAATCTCTTGTAATGAGTTGTTTTTTCTCTTTGGAGGGTTTATCGGACATATTATTCAATTCCTTTTAATAAATTTATACTTACCGTTGCTAACTCACTATCAGGAAATCTAGCAAAATGATTATCATCTGGTATGAGACCCGACTGTTCTGCCGCTTTTTTAAATACATCAACTTCTAGTATGTATTGGTCGCTATATCCATGTGTCGCATCATAAGCTGTTGCTGCTGTTTTCCCTATGTTTTTTGAGGTCAATTCTGGATTTATAGTATGAAGCTCTATAATTAATAATCCAAATTTTTCAACATATGGTTTCCATTTGCTTAAATGTTCAACAAGTGACGCTTTTACATCATTATTACTTAATCTTCTACCATTTGAAGCAAATCCTCCAGTAGATTTAGTTGTTATGTGGTGATTCTCTTTTGGTGCTTCCCAAATACGATTATGGTCTAAAAATGTTCTCACATTTAATAAATCTTGAAGGTCAATATTGTAATCTTCTTTGAGGTCTTCTGCCAATAAATCTGGTCTACCAATATCACCCCAAATGACTTTAGCCCATATGTCTGCGGTTATAAGATTAGCTCTAGTAACTTTTAGTGCAGCTTTATTAAAATCTGCTCCTACTAAGAATAACGGATAATCATCAAGCATCTTACCTCTAAGTGTTTGCTGTTCTATGACGTTAAAAATATGCTCTATAAATGCACCATTACCACAACCCATGTCTAGAATTCCTTTTGGTTGTTCATCAATTGGTTTGTTAAACAGATCTATAATGACCTTATCAATAACTTTAAAATAGGTAGCATGTGCGCCGCCGCTTCCCCAAACATTCATTTCGCGGTGTACATGTTTTTCGGTTTCGTTTGGTGATGATGTTTTTAAAATTATTGGATTTCCAAAAATGAGCTCGTCTAATTGCAAAAAGGTAGGTATATATGATACGGTTACACCATACGCACTAGCGCGTTTTGCAAAGAATAATCCTTCATTGGTAAATTGATAGGTATTTCGTTTTTTCTTAAACCAACCTAAATGGGCAAAGAAATCGAGAATTTTTTTGAAACTTTCAGGGTCTTTATGATACTCTTCAGCAGTAAAGGAAGCTTCCATAAAGTATTTATGAAACAATCCGTTAACACCAAGTAATACGATTATTGGACCAGCAATTACGCCTTCAATATGTTTATAAATTTGATAATCAATAGAATCTTCTTTGCTTATTTCAAGATCAAATCCGTTTTCAAATTTTTTAAATATGCGCTCTAATGCAATAAAGGCATCAACACTTATCATCTTTTCTTGCGCAAATCGGTCGGAATACTTCAAAAGTTTAACAGCATCTTCATAAACATCAAAGCGTTCAAAAGCGTCTTTAGATATGGAATTGACACTATAAGTCACCGTATTACTTTCATTATCTAGAGATTGGTTCAACCAACCTTGTGAGCTTAAAACTCGTAGTGCTACATTAAGATAACCTTCATTGGCATTAAAGGTTTTTGCTAATTCAGATACTGTGACGTTTTTATGTTCTAAAATATAAGATGGTACATCTTTTTTATGAAGCGCATAAGCTGAAGTCGCCGTAGCAATACCATCAAGATGTCTGAAAATTGTACTTCGTAATCTGGTTTTATCTGATTTTGTTAGCATAAACGATTGATTAGTACTTAAAGATAAAAAACCATTATGGAAATAATGGTTTTTTAAACGAATAAAGTCATTGTCTTATTCAAAAAGCGATACAATTTTATCTTCATCATCCGCTGTGATTTCAATAAGTAGTTTTTTAAATCCCAAAGTATTTACTTTATATACTTTTGTGCCAATACTCCAGTTTTCTTTTCTTGTAGCATTTGGCATCATTGGAAAACCGTAGCTAAACTTAGAACCATCTGGTTTTGGTCCGACTACATAAAACTGATTTCTATTTTTTGAGTTGTTTCTAATTTTGAATTTGATAAATTTTGCTTCGGGATTCTTAATGTTTTCCGATTCACTTAATGAAAATACTTTTCCACCTTTTTTTGTTTTTACATTATATTTTGAAGGTTTGTTAATGTAAATTAGTTTTCCGTCATTAGAAACATCTGCCCATAACGACGAAATTGGATTTACTTTTACTTTTCCCCATTTCCAAAGATTAACAAAAGCCTTTTCTGCACTTAGTTTACTTGCGTCAACAGTGGCTAATTCTGCAGCAATCCTTAATTCTTTTGTTTTTCCTTCTAGGTAAACATTACCAATTGGTGCTAAAACTTTTAAATACTCATTGTTGAGATTTATCACTTTTGTATCATCATGAGTGCCTGTTTCTAGACGTTTTAGATTTGGTGCTCCAATGGTAATTATTATATTTTGTGATGGTGAAATCCATTCTTTTTGGTCGAGATGTAATGTGCCATCTGTAATGCCTTTATCAATCAATTTTATTAAATTTTCATCTGCCGTTATGGTAAGACTTTCTTTAGCCGACTGGTCAATAGTCACCTTTGCATAAAGATTTATTTTAATTTCTTCAATTGTAGTAACATCAAACGATTGGGTTACTATATTCTTGTTTCCTTTTACTTGTGCTAAGCTTGTCATACCAACAAACAATAGCAATACTGTTAGCTTTTTCATGAGTAATAATTATTTTCTTGTTATAGTTTCTTCTCGGTTATTATATGTTGCTTCGTAGATAATAGTTTCAGGTTTATATTCGAAGGTTATAAATCTGTTGTCGCTTCCTTGTAATTCGAATTCATCGTTATTAAAGCATTTAAATTGCATCCCGAATTGTGCAGATCGTACTTCGACTTTTCCTTCGTAAATACCATCATTGTCGCTATCTGTTAACGTAATGGCTTTTTCCCAAGACGGATTGGTGAATTCGCCTTTAACACTAGGATTATTAATAACTTCTACTGTGCTTAAGTCAATTTTGAAGTTTATAGTTTTTAGATGTGTTTCTTGTACACAATTGGTTAATGATAATGTGATAATGAATATTGAAAGTTGTTTTAAAAGTTTCATGATACGTATGTTTAGTTATTTAATTTTTTAGAAATTAGGTAGTCTAGTCCAAAGCGTCCAGAGCCTAAGAAAAGATTGTAAATGGCAACCCATAAGAAGCTTATGGCTGGTAGCATATTCCAAAGAGGTCCATTAAACTTTTGACAAAAAATGGCAACCAACATTGTGCATATAATTAAGAAAGAAGCGATTCTGGTTTTTAGACCGAGCAAAAGAAAAAGACCGCCAACTGCTTCGCTAAAAGCGCCCATCCAAGCAAAAAATACAGGTGCAATGGCAAATATGCCGCCATAAGCTTTAACATCTTCAGGAAACCATGCCACGACTTCAAACAGTTGTAAATGTCTATCATCAGATGTCCAAGGCATTCCGAATTTATCCGCGCCAAACATCGTTGTTAACCAAAGTCCGCTAAGAACTCTAGGAATTGCAAAAATTAAATCTATAAACCAGTGCTTTTGAAGTACAGGTGTAATTAATAATTTGAATATTGATTTTAATTGTGTCATAACAAATGGGTTTTAATTGTTGTTGACACAAATTTCGGTAGAGATGCTCTTCGTGAGCGACTTATAACGTATTAGAACGTCCTAAATACGATTTGAGACGTCTTAATTTAATTGAGTTTTTAAATATTCAGTAGGTGAGTAGTTGGTAAGTTTCTTAAAAACACGGTTAAAGGTTGCTTTACTATTAAATCCGCATTCTTGGGCAATACCAAGTAATGACAATTGTTTATGCTTGTCTTCCTTCAGCATATTTTTAAATGCATTTACACGATAAGTATTAACAAAATCATTAAAGTTTTTATCAAATGCTGAATTTACAATTTCAGACAGTTGTGCGCGAGACATATTTGCCATTTTTGCTAAATCTGAAAGATTAAGTTCTGGATTCAGGTAGACTTTCTCAACTTCCATTAAATCTTTTACAATTGCAACTTGCTCTTCTGAAAATGATTTTTCTTTTTCAAGGTCTTTAGACTCGTCAGGTATGGCAATAGATTTTGGTGTAAATGTAAAATCTAGTTTATTCAGTTTTGTCGTATCTGTAAAAAAACCTTTAATCCCAATGTACAACATTACAATTGCCATGGTTAGGTTAAGCCACCAACGTTCTTGATAACCTAAGTCTATAAAACGAGAACCAATAATATCTTGTATCGTATCATACAAGAATAATAAACTAAAGAGAATTAAAAAGCTTAATATCCATTTAAGCTCTAGTTTATAAGTATTAGAGAAGTATTGAATGATTTTTTTTCGGTAATTGTAAAACAACTGAAATGTAAATGCTATATACATTAGCATAAATGGTGTTTCCACATAACCCATTACAGATTGCACATAAGCTTCGTCTAATTCAATTTTTAAAACACCATTCTGTGTATCATTAAATCCTGGCTGTAAAGCATCATAAGTATAAATGCTTAATCTATAAACAACGTACAAAAATGCTAATGAAAAGTGCCACCAATGCTTTCTTTTAAATTTAAAATTAGATGTTGTTATAGATTTTACATACAAATAAATTAGTGGTGCAAGTCCAACAGCAATATTTATAAGAAAGTAGTTGATTTTAGTAGTACGAAATGTATCATACCAACCCATAAAACCAACGGTATAGCAAGTTTGATTATAACAAGTTAATAGTAATATTAAGCCAAGAAATAAATCTGAAAGGTTTCGTTTTTTAAAATATCGGTTTAATAACAATACGGTAAAAACAAGTCCTTGTAGAACGAGAATTAATAACGGTAAACTCCACTTATTGAAATCTGGAAACAAACTAATTAGATTTTATTTCCTAAATGTAGTGCATTTATTTACTAAATCTATGAATTATACGTCTCAAATTGTCTCTATCATCACTGAATAAAAGGATTACTCCACTTTTCATTGGTATAAACATCACTGCCAGCTAAAGTTTTCACAAAAGCAAAAACAGCATCTCTTTCGTCTTGCGTTAAGTTTAATTGTTGTCCATTTCCACCTGGTCGTAACCTAACGTCTAGATTATTGTTTGCACCAATAGTTATATCATTATAATGATTAAGTAAAAGATCAAAATTTGTGTTTGTACCAGTGTGCATAAAAGGTCCATTTGCCGAGCCGTCTGCCTTAACAACGTCTCTAAGACTCGGTGAACGTGTAATTGTAAAATCAGTTTCTGAATTGTCGGCAGTACCAATAACACCATTATTTAATGAATTTGGGTCTATACTAAATTCTGGGGCTTGATGGCAACCAGCACAACCTAATCCACCACCAATTCTAGAACCTTGATTATTAAATTGTGGCGGCGCTAAAAATAATTGCTTACCGGTATTTTCTTCGTCTGTAAAATTTTGAAATGGTTGTCCATCATTATTCGCTTGTGCTCTTCCAACATCATATTTGCTATCAAAAGACTGAATACTTCTAATAAATTGAGCCAATGCATTCTGAATTTTAGCTTCTGTAATTTCATCTGTACCATAAGCAAATTCAAAGAGTTCAGAATAGTAGTCTGTTTGTTCTAATTTAGTAATAAGGTTTGCAAAATTTTGATCGCCATTTTCACCACTAAATCCCATTTCTACATGGTCTTGTATTGGCATAGTGGTTTGCATTTCTAAAGTTGAAGCGCGCTCATCCCAAAAGAATTGGTCTTCATCAGAAAATCTCGCATTTACCAATCGCATTGAGTGACGACCAGTAACACCATTTACACCAGTACTTACTTGTGGGTCATCACCAAAAGCTACACTTTGTTTATGGCAACTTGCGCAGGCTATGGTATTATCTGAGGAAAGATTGGTATCATAGAATAAAATACGACCTAAAGTTGCACCTTCATCAGTAATTGTATTTCCATTGGTATTGTCTCTTGTGATATAACTTGGAATTGATTGATTGCTATAATTAGGTAAATTCTCGAAGTCTATATCTAATATGTTTGAGAATTCCGGAATTGTACTCACAGGACCTAAATCCCCATTGTTATCGTTATTACCACACGATACAAATAAAACGAAGCATAATGCAAAAAGAACTGATTTCATAGATTGATTGTTTCAAAATTAGACCGATTAGATTTAGAATGGTTTAATATTAAAACTAAAAAAAGTAAAAAATATTCTCTATTGACCTATTCGTTTAGTATGGATTGCATGGATTTAGGACGAATCGTTTCCAAGTCTTTGGTTTCGTATGGAATGGATTTTAAGATATATTCAAAAGCCCTAATTCTTGCATTTGTTTTTCGGTTTGCTTTAATGATTTTCCAAGGTGCGTAGACTTGAGTTTTTTCAAACATGGCCTCTTTGTACTTGGTGTATTCATCCCAAAGTGTGAGCGCACGTTTATCAACTTCACTAAATTTCCACTTCTTTGTTGGTGTGTTTATGATGTCCTTAAAACGGCGTTGCTGTTCGGTTTTTGTAATTGAGAAATAGAGCTTCAGAAAATATATACCAGATTCTTGTATCATTTTTTCAAACTCATTCACCTGAGACATAAAAATCTCGTATTCTTTTTTGGTGCAGAAGCCATTAACAGGTTCTACAACTGCTCTGTTGTACCAACTTCTGTCAAAGAATACAATCTCGCCATTATTGGGTAATTGATTTATGTAGCGTTGAAAATACCATTGCCCAGATTCTGTTTCGTTAGGTTTTGGCAATGCAACCACTCTTATGGCTCTTGGTGGTAAATGTTGAATGATACGTCTTATAGCACCACCTTTTCCTGCAGCATCTCTACCTTCAAACAATATGACTACTTTTTTGTTGTTAGCAGCAACCCATTGTTGAAGAATTAACATTTCTTCTTGTAGTTTTTCTAGTCGCTTTTCATATTTGACATTATTAACGGTTTTATTAATGTCTAAGCGCTTTTGTCTAAGTAAAGCTAATAAGCCTTTCTTAGTGTTTATAACTTTTATTTCTTTATCGGATAAATTTCTAAGTGGCATATTATTGGTCGAGTTGTATGGTATTTCTAAAATAACGTTGTACGATGTTTGGATCTGGTAAAATGTTTTGAGCATTTTTGCCTTTATTGTCATAGTCAAACAGACTTAGCACATATTTAATACTCTCTAAACGTGCACGTTGCTTGTCATTAGATTTTATAATGACCCAAGGTGAGAAGGAATTATGTGTTCTAGAAAACATCTGATTTTTATACGTGGTGAAGACATCCCAAAGTTCTTGACCCTTTTCGTCAACTGGACTAAACTTCCATTTTTTTAATGGGTTATTCAGACGTTTTTCAAAACGACGTTGTTGCTCATCTTTAGATACTGAGAACCAAAATTTGATTAGAGTAGTGCCAGATTCATAAAGCATGTTTTCAAACTCTGGAACCTGAATCATAAAGCGATTGTACTGTTGTTTTGTACAGAAGCCCATAACAGGTTCTACAACAGCTCTGTTATACCAGCTTCTATCAAAAAATACAATTTCACCGGCATTAGGTAATTCTTTGATGTATCGGTTAAAGTACCATTGATTTTTTTCTACTTCCGTAGGTTTATTTAATGCTACGATTCTCATTGCCCTTGGATTAAGATGTTCCTTAAAACGTTTTATGGTTCCACCTTTACCAGATGCATCTCTACCTTCAAAAATGATAGCAATTTTCTTATTTTCCTTTTGAACCCATCTTTGAAATTCTACCAATTCTGCTTGAAGCGGAAGCAGTTCTTGTTCGTATTCGTATTTTTCTAAAGCAGATTTAAAAATTGGATTTTCGTGTTGGTGTTCCTCGAGATAGGACACCAAATCAGAGTGTTTTTTGAAAGTTGAGAGAATCTCTTGTGTTAGCATATATAGAATTTTGTCTGTAAGTTATCAAATATAGCCTAACGTTCTTTTAATTCTTATGATAGATGTCATTTTTTATAAAAACGAAAAGCCTTTCAAATATTGAAAGGCTTTAAGCATTTGTATTTATACTAGTTATCTATCTTAATTTAGGATAGTCATTCGGACTTAATTCGTGCATGATATCATAAACGGCTTCAAAAATATCTTCTGTTGAAGGCTTAGAGAAATAATCTCCATCGCTACCATAGGCTGGTCTGTGTGCTTGAGCGGCCAATGTTTTTGGTTGACTATCTAAATATTGAAATACATTTTGCTCATTTAATATTTGGTCTAAAATATAAGATGATGCGCCACCTTTTACATCTTCATCTATCACCAAAACTCTATTGGTTTTGGCAATACTCTTTACAATATCATGATTAATATCAAAAGGTAATAATGACTGCACGTCAATTACTTCGGCGTTAATACCAACTTCTAAGAGTTCTTTTGCAGCTTGCTCAACAAGTCGTAATGTAGAACCATAAGACACAAGCGTAATGTCATCACCTTCTTTTAATGTTTCTACAACACCAATAGGTGTTTTAAATTCGCCAATATTGTTTGGCAATTTTTCTTTTAGACGATAACCGTTAAGACATTCTACAACTAAAGCTGGGTCATCACTTTCTAATAATGTGTTATAAAAACCTGCAGCTTTGGTCATGTTTCTTGGAACAAGCACATGAATTCCTCTAACAAGATTTAAAATGCCACCCATTTGAGAGCCAGAATGCCATATACCTTCTAATCTATGTCCACGAGTTCTAACAATTAATGGTGCTTTTTGTCTTCCTTTTGTTCGGTAATGTACGGTTGCTAAATCATCACTTATAATCTGAAGCGCATACATTAAATAGTCTAAATATTGAATCTCTGCAATGGGTCTTAAACCACGCATTGCCATACCAATACCTTGACCAACAATTGTTGCTTCCCTAATACCAGTATCTGCAACTCTTAATTCGCCATACTTTTCTTGTAATCCTTCGAGTCCTTGATTTACGTCACCGATGTAACCTGCATCTTCACCAAAAATTAATGCCTCTGGGTATTTATTGAAAATAGCGTCAAAGTTTTCTCTAAGTACAATACGTCCATCAACCATTTTAGCGTCGTTGTCGTAAGTAGGTGATGCTTCAACTTGCTTAAGTGGACTCATTTCAGACTCACTATATAAGTGAGAGCTATACTTTGGTTGAGTTACAGCCAAGTAATTGTCAATCCAATTTTGTAATGCTGTTTTGTGAGTAGAATCTTCAGAAATAACATAACGTAACGCTTTACGAGCCACAGAAATGATATCTTTTTTAAGTGGTTCTTCAATAGAAGCAAGATCACTACTAAGTTTAGATATAAATACTTTATTTACACTTGTTTTTGCTAATTCATTGAGTAGAGCTATAGCTTCATTTCTTTCCTGTTGAATAGGTCCTATGAAAGATGCCCAAGCAGCTTTTTTACCTTCTCGAACAGCTTTTTTGATGTTTCGTTCTAATGCATTTAATTCTTCGTCTGTTGCAATGTTGTTTGCAATCATCCATTTGCGCATTTGCGCATTACAATCGTATTCAGCTTCCCATTGTAAACGCTCTTGATTTTTATAACGTTCGTGAGAACCAGAAGTAGAGTGTCCTTGCGGTTGCGTCAATTCATCAACATGAATTAAAACTGGGACATGTTCTTTTCTTGAAAGTTGTGATGCACGTTGATAAGTATCAATAAGTTCTGGGTAGTTCCAACCTTTAACTATAAAGATTTCATAACCGTTATTATCTTCATCACGCTGGAATCCTTTTAAAATTTCAGAAATATTTTCTTTAGTCGTTTGGTGTCTAGCATGCACCGAAATACCATAGTCGTCATCCCAAACGCTAATTACCATCGGTACTTGTAAAACACCGGCTGCGTTAACAGTTTCAAAAAATAATCCCTCACTCGTACTAGCATTACCTATTGTTCCCCAGGCTACTTCATTTCCTTTATTAGAAAAATTAGTCGCGTTTATGCCTTCTACATTTCTAAAAATCTTTGACGCTTGCGCTAAACCTAATAATCTTGGCATTTGACCAGCAGTAGGTGATATGTCAGAACTAGAATTATATTGTTTAGTCAAATTCTTCCAATGACCATTTTCATCTAAGCTATGAGTAGTAAAATGGCCACCCATTTGTCTTCCTGCTGACATTGGCTCTTCTTTGAGATCTGTATTGGCATATAAACCAGCAAAAAACTGTTCAATCGTAAGTTCACCAATGGCCATCATAAAAGTTTGGTCTCTGTAGTAACCGGAGCGCCAATCGCCTTTTTCATAAGCTTTAGCCCAAGCAATTTGAGGAATCTCTTTACCGTCACCAAAGATTCCGAATTTAGCTTTACCTGTAAGAACTTCTCTTCTTCCAAGTAAACTACATTCGCGACTGGTTACAGCAAGTTTGTAATCGTTTATAACTTCTGCTTTAAAGTCTTCAAATGTAATTTCTGTTTTAGTATCAGGATTCGTCTTCATTCAGGTCTTATTTTGGTCATGCAAAGCTACAAAAATAAGATGTGCTGTGCAATAGCCTAAAACGTTATATTATTGAATTATTATCAATAAAAGGCTTTAAAAAATAAATATGAATCAAAATAATTTAAAAAATTAACACATTACTAAGAATATGTTAATACCATTTACGTGTAAATAGGCCAAGTAGAACTTGTGGGTCTACAGTAATAATAAAACGTATGCGTTCTCCATAATTTGGTTGCGCTATTTCCCATCCAAGGTTTGAATAGACAGGAAAAAACAATTCAAAATAATCAGGAACAAGGTTTAATCTTATACCAGAATCGTAAACAAATTGAGCATTACTGAATTTATTCTTTACCAAACCAACATCCCCGTAAGCTTGAATATATCTCCAGATAGAGGTACTAAAGTTTGCAGTGGTCATCCATTGGTTAGCAAATGGGGTATCTAGCATAGATTTAAATCCACCTTCAGCTATTATGATTTGCTGACTAAATAATCCTGCAGCTTCAGATCTACCTAGATAATTAAGATCAAATAAATAATCTGTTGGTCTATCTAAGGCAAAACTGAAATAATCTGAATTGGGGTCAGTACTATTATTTAAAAACATCCCAGCAAAAAATCTAAAATCAATATTTCTATTGCTTTTAGTTAAAATTCGATATTCATAGTTGACTGAGAGTTTACTGAAATTTTCTGCGAGTTGAAAATCAGCATTAAAGCTGGAGAAATTTATTAGACCAGGTTTAAAATGTGTATAACGTAAGTTAAAAACACCATAATCTGGTTCTTGCTCATCAAAATCAATAATGGCGTCTTCACCGATTTCTCTACTGATACTTACATATCTCGCTGAAATACGGTCTCTTGTATCTTCTCTAAAGTCATCATCATTTCTAAATGTAAGTGATATTGACGGTGTAATAGAAGTGAAGAAAGCATCTTGAGCGAACGATCTGTAGCTAGCACCTAGTCCGTATGTGAGATCAAACAAGTTTTGATTTTCTAGGTTATGCGTATAGGAAATAGAAGTAGAACCAGTTAAAGCTCTAGATTTGGTGGCATATTGAGGCGAAAATCTATAGTTGAGCCGTTTTCTTAAAATGGTTTTATTGTAAACTTTAGTACCTAAGGTTAAGCCATCATATATATTTCTGAATTCAACTAATGGCATAAAGAAGATTTGATTGTAATACGGATCTTCTACATCTTTGAAAAGTCTTATCTGAAAAGGTTTATTATTCAAAAACGAACCATTTACAGCTTTATAATTATCTCTCTGATTAAATTCTGGCATGACATTGTAGTAGTCTAACACAAATTTGTCGGTGCTATCTTTTGGAATTGAAATTGTTTTTGTACCAAAGATATTTTCGACCCATTGTTTTCCAATAATTGAATCATTACTCAATCGAAACAAAGACACAGGCATACTGTTATCTCTTTTATTTTTTATGGTCACCTTTATAGAATCTTCAGTTGTTTCTATTGATTTAATTTTAAAATCTATCTTCTTCCTAGTGTCCACGTAATCCGAGAAAAACCAATCAATATTTTTATCAGTTTTTGTATTTAGATAATTTTCAAAATCTTTAATTTTAATATCAGTTTTAAGCGCATTTTGAGTCAAAAACTTAGATATAGTTTCTTTTAGATTTATGTCATCGGTGAAATCTTCTAAATAGTAAAATCCTTGTCCTGCCTTGTATCTTCCAGCAATGTTTGAATTGAATTTAATAAGTGAGTCCTTCGAAGTAGTTAATGGCTGATCTCTGTTTTTTCTTGCAATCTCCATGGCATACAAGAAATATTGAAAGTTAAAATCTAGGTCTGCCGCGTGAAACGCCCTAATTCCCCATACATCAGCTAAATTTCCTAACAATTTCATGTCAGGATAATATTCATCCACATATTTTGATAAAAAATAAATCTGTAAACCCTCTGTTAACCAATGCTCTTTTCTTGGGTTCAGAAGTAATATGTTATTTAAGTACTTTTTAAGTGCTGTCTTTAGTAATTTCAGCTCGTATTGGAACTGATTAGGAAATGGACTTAAAAAATCGGGTAATTGATTAAGTCCATAAAGTGGACTTTGTCTATAGTCAACCTCCGAAACTAATAAGTTTTTGTGCGGATAGTTTCCAATATTTTTAGTTAAGAATCTGGTTATTCTGTCCGTTAATATAGCCTTTTCACTTCCGCTAACATCTTTCTCATTAATATTTGAGATGACTACAAAATCATCCGTTTGAACGCGTCTAAATCTTGGGTATTTTGACAATGACAGATATGTGTCTGTTCTATCTTTTCCGAAGAAACGACTTATTTGATAATTGTCTTTTGGATATGGTATCATTTCAACAACATCTAATTCTGATGTTGCTCTGTAATTGATTGGATGTTTTAAAGTGATTGAAACATTAGACTTTGGGATATACAAGTCGTTAAGATTCTTATTACTGTAATAATGCCATTCACCATCAAAAACAGCTGGGGAAATGTACCAATATTTTAATTCGAAATCTTTGGTTTTTGTATATCCGTAATCTGTGAAAGTTGCATCCGGTAAAACAATGGAATATGTTAGGCTTATCTTATACGATTCTGTTGGTTTAAGCGGTTCTTTTAATGTAACTTTTAATACATCAGGATGATCCTCTAGATATTCATAATCAAGAACGGCATTTGAATATAAATCACTTATAGAAGTGATAGATGTAAATCCTCTTTGTCTATCTTTAGCTAGATGAAATTTAGTGCTAAACTCTTCTTCAAATCGTTTAGCTAATGGTGTTGATTTCGTTGAATAACTATGAATCCAATCGTGAAGATATATCTCTTTAAGACTTTGTTTAGATTCATTTTTATAGTATATGGTTTGATTGATAGAAATGGTTTTTGACTCCACATTAACAATACCATTAACATCAATAGCGTTTTGTGCATGTATTATTGAATAGCACAGAATTAAAAAAACAGTAATTTGGATTTTGATTTTCAATGCTTCACAATAAATTTTAAATTTTCATTTTTCTTTCCTTGAATCGAAATGAAGTATATACCATTAACTAGCTCTGTTGTATTAATGGTATGTTTATGATTATCGTTTAGGTAAGTTGTTGAAATATGCTTACCCAATTGATCATGAATTTTCAATGTTCTACCAAAATATTCTGAAGAGTAATTAATCGTTAATTCTTCGTCTATAACAGTTTTATCTAATGATAAATTTTGGCTTAAAAGCGATTCTTGGTCTATTGATAACGTAACATTTGCTTCTAATGATAATGTTACTGGTAAATGATCACTAAAGTCATGCAACGCATCTCTTATTGCAAAAGAATATGTAGAGCTCGCATTACCACAATTTGATGAATTTATAGCGCTGTTATAACAAGCGCCAAAACCATTATTTCCGTATGCTTGAAATGAATCTGTTACATAATTAATAGTACTCATTCCAATCATATTTTCTGAAGTTAAAAGGAAATCAAATCGGCTATCCATTCCACCTCCAGCGCCACCGAGATTGCTCTGTGTTCTTGTTGATTGTGTAAATACGTCTACAAAGTTTGGGTTATTATTCCAGGCCCCAATTCTGTTAGGTGGATCTACAAAGGTGATGTGATTTATATCATCTATAAGCTCTTGAAATGCAGGTTCGCTGGCTGAATATACGTTGAGGTCTCCACCTAAAATAACATTTGCATCTGCTGGTAAGGTGTCAAGATAATTCTCAAGATTGAGAATCATATTAAACCTTCTATTTTCGTTAACAACACCTGTTGAAGCCTTTAAATGACATACAACAACGTATAAATCAATAGGATTAGTCGCTTGGTCAACGGTCTTTAGTTGTAATCTATAAATGTTGAAATCTCGTAAATCAGTAGGAACAATCACTTCTTCTTCTAAGGTGAATTTTGAGGTGTCGTAGTATAATAAATTCTGTAATTCATTAGAGTTACCTGAGTTGTCGTCGGATGTGTTTGAAACATAAGACGCCATTTCAAAACTTGTACTAATGGCAGTTTTGGTGATATTTAAAACGTCGTTTGCACCAGTTATGTTATTTAGTTCGCAAACTAAAAAAAGATCTGGTTGGTAGTCGGAAAGTATCAGGTCTAAATCGTCAATACGATTTGGCACAGCATCTTCATTCGGGTAATTTAGAAGATTGTAAAACATAACTTTAAATGTTTCTTGTGCAGAAACATTTATGCATGTCCATAACAAAACTGCAAAAAGACCTATTGTTTTCTTTTTCATAGCGGTGAAATAAAAAATATATCTTTTTAAAAATTAGGACTTAATCTATATTCTTTATAGAAATTGTTAAGTATGTCAATAACTTCGTCCGAAGTATCTACTAAATGAATTAAGTCTAAATCTTTTGGGCTTATATTACCAGCTTCAAGCAATTTGTTTTTAATCCAATCTATTAATCCGCCCCAAAATTCTTTTCCTACTAATATGATTGGAAAGGTTTCAATTTTACGAGTTTGAATTAAAGTCATGGCTTCAAATAATTCGTCTAATGTTCCAAAACCACCTGGCATAACGACAAAACCTTGAGAGTACTTCACAAACATTACTTTTCTAACGAAAAAGTAATCGAAGTCTAAACTCTTGTCGCTGTCAATGTAAGGATTGTCGTGCTGTTCAAAAGGTAATTCAATATTAAGACCTACGGATGTTCCTCTTGCTATATGAGCACCTTTATTACCAGCTTCCATAATTCCTGGGCCACCACCTGTAATCACACCATAGCCATGTTCTACAATTTTTTGAGCTACATCTTCAGCGAGTTTATAATATTTATGATCTGGTTTTGTTCTAGCAGAACCAAATATTGATACACAAGGCCCAATTTTACTAAGTTTTTCATAACCAGTAACAAATTCTCCCATAATTTTAAAAATTGCCCAGGAGTCATTTGTTTTTATTTCATTCCAACCTTTGTGTTTATGTTCTTTTCTCATGTATTGTTGTTAAATATTAATTCGAGACGTACTAATATAATCCTTTTAGAAATAGGATAAATATTACAGAATTAAATTTAAGAAATAATTAATTCAATTCTTTTTTTAAAAATTGAGCCGTGTAGCTTTTTTTATTCTTGATAATATCTTCAGGTGTACCAACTGCAACGACTTGTCCACCACCTTTTCCGCCTTCATAACCAATGTCAATAATATGGTCAACTGTTTTTATAACATCTAAATTGTGTTCAATGATTAGAACAGTGTTGCCTTTTTCCACCAGTTCGTTTAAAACTGTCATCAGTACTCTAATATCTTCAAAATGAAGTCCTGTGGTAGGTTCATCTAAAATATAAAAGGTATTGCCTGTATCTCTTTTACTAAGCTCTGTAGCAAGTTTAATGCGCTGTGCTTCACCACCAGAAAGTGTAGTGCTCTGCTGACCTAAAGTGATATATCCCAAGCCTACATCTTGGATTGTTTTGAGTTTTCTGTGAATTTTTGGTATGTGCTCAAAGAAATTAACGGCTTCATCAATGGTCATTTCTAAGACATCACTAATTGATTTTCCTTTATATCTTATTTCTAAGGTTTCTCTATTGAACCTTTTTCCTTGACATGTCTCACATTCTACGTACACATCTGGTAAAAAATTCATTTCAATAACCTTTAATCCTCCACCTTGACATGTTTCGCATCTTCCACCAGCGACATTAAAACTAAATCTACCAGGCTTATATCCACGAATCATAGCTTCTGGGACCATAGCAAATAGTTTTCTTATTTCATCAAATGTCTTAGTATAGGTAGCGGGATTACTTCGTGGTGTTCGGCCTATTGGCGATTGATTGATATCAATTACCTTATCAATATGTTCTAAACCTTTTATGCTTTTATATGGCATTGGCTTTTTTACACCATTAAAAAAATGGGCATTTAAAATAGGGTAGAGGGTTTCGTTAATTAAAGTAGATTTGCCACTTCCAGAAACTCCAGTTACGCCAATCATCTTACCTAAAGGTAATTCAATATTTATATTTTTTAAGTTATTACCAGTACAACCTTTAAGTATCAATTTTTTACCATTACCTTTTCTACGTTTTTTAGGTATTTCTATTTCTTTTTCACCGTTTAGGTATGCGGCTGTTAAAGTGTGCTCTTTTAATAATGCTTTAGGTGTACTTTCACTTATAATCTCGCCACCATGTTTCCCAGCAAATGGTCCAATATCAATAACATGATCCGCACGCTCTATCATGTCTTTATCATGTTCTACGACAATTACTGAGTTGCCAACATCTCGAAGAGACTCTAAAGAATTAATCAATTTTTCATTGTCTCGTTGATGTAATCCAATACTTGGCTCATCTAATATATACAAAACACCTACCAATTGAGAACCTATTTGAGTTGCTAACCTAATGCGTTGTGCTTCTCCACCTGATAATGATTTAGAACTACGGTTAAGCGATAAATAAGTTAAACCTACATCTATTAAAAATTGCGTACGTGCTTTAATTTCTTTTATAATTTCAGATGAAATTTGGAGCTGTTTTTTTGATAATCTTTGATCTAACCCTTCTAACCATTCACCTAGTTCAATAATATCCATTTTAACAATGTCAGCAATGCTCTTTCCATCAACTTTAAAATAGAGTGATTCCTTTCGGAGTCTTGAACCATGGCATTCCGGACATTCAACTTTATCCATATATTCTTTAGCCCAACGCACTAGTGATGTGGAATTAGACTTGTATTGAGACTCTATAAAGTTCGCAACACCTTCAAAATCTATATTATAGTTTCTTGAAACACCAAGCAGTTTACTTTCTACAGTAAATTTATCCTTGCCACCATAAAGGATCATTTGTTTTGCCTCTTCAGGGATATCTTTCCATGCATCATTTAATGAAAAGTCAAAACGCTGTGCGATGGTATCAAACTGTTTGAAAATCCAGCTTTTCTTTTCTGGGCCATGAGGTGCCAATGCACCTTTTCTTATTGAGAGTGTGTCGTCAGGAACTAATTTTTTTTCATTTACAACATATAATTCACCTATACCGTTACATGAAGGACAAGCACCTTTTGGGGAGTTAAATGAAAAATTATTTGGTTCTGGGTTTGGATAAGAAATTCCGGAGCTAGGACACATTAGATTACGACTAAAGTATCTTACATCATTAGTATCTTGATCAATAACCATTAATACGTCGTCACCATGATACATTGCTGTATTAATTGATTCCATCAATCTTTTTTCGTTATCCTGGGCCCCATCTATTTTTAAACGGTCAATAACAATTTCAATATCATGAGTTTTATAGCGATCTAGTTTCATCCCTTTTTCAAGGTTAACTATTTCACCATCAGTTCTCACTTTTACAAAGCCTTGTTTAGCTATTTGCTCAAATAATTCACGATAGTGTCCTTTTCTAGAACGAATCACAGGGCTTAGGATATTAATTCTTTTACCTTCATATGATTCTAAAATCAGCGCTTTGATTTGTTCATCACTGTAGCTCACCATCTTTTCCCCAGTTTCATAACTGTAGGCATCGGCTGCTCTAGCAAATAATAATCTTAGAAAGTCATAAATCTCAGTAATGGTCCCAACAGTGGAACGCGGTGATTTGTTTGTTGTTTTTTGCTCAATAGCGATCACAGGTGAAAGACCATCAATTTTATCTACATCTGGTCGCTCTAAACTACCCAAAAATTGACGTGCATAAGCAGAAAACGTTTCTATGTATCTACGCTGTCCTTCTGCATAGATGGTATCAAATGCCAAAGAAGATTTACCACTGCCAGAAAGCCCTGTGATGACTACAAGTTTCTCTCTTGGAATAGTAACATCAATATTTTTAAGATTGTGAACTCTTGCGCCCTTTACTTCAATAGAATCGTGAAATGCTGTCATAGATTTTACAAAGTTGCAAAGGTACAACTTTAGATGTTAAATAGTTGTGAAGTCTCAATATGAAAAATAGTAACTTACTTATGAGCGGAATGCTTTAATGTTAGTGTCAATTGTAGAGAAAAACTTATATTGAAGGCTCTTTTTTAACTTGTTTTATATATGTCGAAAAACAAAACATGGATGCAACTACTCCAAGATTTGATTGAAGCTATTTTAGCGGCCCTAGGTCATAAGTCTGCTAAAAAAAGAACTTGGCATCAGCACGTCGTGCCTTATGAAAATGTATGGGCAGTTAGACGCGAAGGCAATAAAAGAATCACCTCAAAGCATAGAAAGCAGACTACTGCAATTAGAAGAGCAAAAGTATTGGCTAAAAGATATGATGCAGATGTAATAATACACAGAGAAACAGGTGGTATTAGAGATAGGATAAGTTATGGGAAGCATTAAGTTTTGTTATTTGTAGAATTCCTTAAAAGGAACTTCTTTGAAAAATTTATATATTTGTTAAACCCACTACTTAGATTTAATTTCCTTTTTATTGGTAATCAAGGATTTCACCCTTACGGAATCTTACAATATAGTAACCGCAAACCCTAGAAAAAATGAATGCACAACTAAGTAACATTGTTACAGAAATTCAAAAATTAGCAACAACCTCCCAAGTATCTGAAGAAGATATTTTAAATGAAGTAAATGCACATTATGAAAGTCTTAGAAACGCAAAGTTTGTAGAGGCTTATCTCAACAGACAACAAAAAGTTTCTGAGATATGTAAGGCTTATAGAATGTCACCTAAGCGCTTATATAAAATACTTAAGGCGGAAGGAGTAGAGATTAAGGAATATAAAAAATCATAATTCTTTTTTTTACTCGCCTTAAAGTCTTTTTGAGAAAATTTAAGCAAAATTTTATCTGAATTTAAGTTCGTATTCTATACTTTTATTAGCACAGTTTTAATTACAATTAATTATACAAAGCGATATGAAATTACTAGGTATAGGATCTAGAATTAACCACTCGGAATACGGAAAAGGTGTTGTAACAAACGTCACCTCAAAACATTATTGGGTCACTTTTATTGACAATGGTCTTGAAACTCTTGAAATTGATGAAGATTTTGAAGTTATTGAGGCTGCTGAAGACGAAGTAGATACAGTGAGTTTTTATGAAGTAGAAAAAAGCCTCAGAGATATATTGAAGAAATGGTCTGATGTCTCTGAGGTTGTTACCATAGCAGATAAGTGGAAAGGTGGAAAATTAATTCTAGAGCCAGGAGATACAAATCTACAAGGCAAAGAGTTACCAATTGATACGTTTTTTCATAAGATAACTATGGTGAGAGATCGCCTTAGGGTTATGGAACAAAAAATCAACTCTAGTAAAAACTTAGATGAACAAGAAAAAATAGATTTGCAACAGTACATTAAAAGAAGCTATGGTAGTCTAACTAGTTTTAATGTCTTGTTTAAATTGAAAAGTCAACAATTTGTTGGACAAAGGTCTAAATAGTAGTCAGTATACAGTAGCTGTTAAGTCATTTTAATTCAAATTCTGTTCTTTGTAGACTAAAACTGTTTGCTCAAGATTGAGACTATTTACTAGAAACGAAGTCCTTTTACTTCACCCATTTCTAAATTAAAAAATAATAATTTATGAGAGGTTGGTAGTTGGGCGCCACTTTCGGTGGTAATCCAATTGTCCCAAGTGGCTTCAAAACCTTCAATAGGTAAAATCTTTACCCACATTTGATAGCTTATTGGTTTACCGTTTTCATTCAAATGCCATAAGTAAGAATCGCCAGGTGTCGTTCCTCCAGAGGTATAAGTAATTAATAAAGCATCTTTGTTGTCCTTTGTTTTTACTAAACGTCGTTCTGTGCCTTTATCAAAGACTTTATATGGTGCTACTAACCAAAAGGAATCATTGTTAAAATAGGCTATGGCCTTATCAATATATTTTTGTTTTTCTGACCCATTATATTCTTGCTGTGAGACAAACACATTGGAATTGGTTTTGTTATTTAAATCTAAGACTACAGTAATTCTGTCCCAAGATACTTCGCAAGAATTATCAGTCTTGTACCATTTATAGTGGTGATCACCTTTAAATGTCCATTCTAAATAATCGGTATTGAGATAAGCCTCCTCATTTAATGCTTCTAACATTTTAGTTGCTAGCATATCGGCTTGTTCACCTTCAATACCAGTCGGTAAATCTTCGTTGTACTTTAAATAGATAAATCCAAAAAAGAGTAGTGATGGTAATGTGAAAAAGACAATGAGGCCACCAATAATTTTTAGAATACGCTTTATGGTCCACTTTTTTTTCAAGAGAATAAGGTATTAAATTAAAGTCTTTTCAAAATTAAAGAATTAAAAGCCAACAGCTGTATCATCACCACGATAATCTGCGCCACCTTCAAGCATACCATTTTCTAATTTCAAAATTCCATCTACTTTACCAATAATCGGTGAACGTTTCACATTGATGTTATAACCCTTTTGTTCGAGTTGTTCTATGATATCAGTACTAAATCCATGAGGTTCAATTCGGATTTCATCAGGCAACCATTGGTGATGAAAACGAGGTGCGTTAACAGCTTCTTGCATAGTTAAATCATGTTCATAAACATTTATGATGGTTTGAAAGACAGATGTTATTATTGTTGATCCTCCTGGTGTACCAACCGACATATAAAATGCATCATCTTTTTCAACGATTGTAGGTGTCATTGAACTTAACATGCGTTTTTCTGGTGCAATGCTGTTGGCCTCGGCACCAACTAGTCCGTATGAATTTGGGTGACCAGGTTTACTACTAAAATCATCCATTTCATTATTTAGAAAAAAGCCTAATTCATCCACAAATAATTTTGAACCATAACCACCATTGATGGTTGTGGTAACCGCAATGGCATTACCAAATTGGTCAACGATAGAGTAGTGTGTGGTTTCATCGCTTTCATAACCTGTGATTTTACCATGTGTAATAGATCTTGATTCAGTTGGCTTGTCAAAACTGAAATCGAACATACGACTTTCTATATAATTATCACTTATTAAAGTGTCAATCGGAATATCAATAAAATCAGGATCTCCTAAATAGAAGCTTCTGTCCGCATAGGCACGGCGCTCAGCTTCCACCATTAATTGAATACTTTTTAAAGAATTATGACCGTAAGACTTTAAATCAAAAGGTTCAACCATTTTCATAATTTGCGCTAAACAAATACCACCAGAAGAAGGTGGTGACATAGATGTTATGGTAAGATTGTCATAATTAAAAGATACAGGGTCACGCCATACAGCTTCATAATTTTCTAAATCTTCTAAAGTGATAATACCTCCTTTAGAATTTAAAAAGTCTCTAAGCTTTAATGCTGTTTCGCCTTTATAGAACTCATCACGTCCATGTTTTACAATGCGTTTTAAAGTGTTGGCTAGCGCGACATTCTTTATGGTGTCGCCAAACTTGAGCTTCTTATTGTATAGTATTTCGTTTCCATTAACAACTTTGAAAATACTATCATATTTTAAAATTCGCTGTTCTTGTTTGCTCGTAATGACGTATCCTTTTTCAGCTAGATTAATCACAGGTCTGAGAATGGTTTCTACATCAAGGTTACCAAATCTTTTTTGGGCTTTAAAGATACCAGCTACGGTGCCAGGAACACCAACAGATAAAGCACCAACTGTACTCTTACCCTTTACAATATTGCCATCTTCATCTAAGTACATGTCTTTAGAAGAAGCTAAAGGTGCTTTTTCACGATAATCTAATGCACCTTTAGAGCCGTCTGCCAATCGATATACCAAAAATCCACCACCAGCAAGATTACCAGCATAAGGATAACAGACTGCTAAAGCCATTTCTGTAGCCATTATGGCATCAAATGCATTTCCACCTTGTTTTAAAATATCTACACCAATTTTAGAAGCTTCTTCACGGGCACTAACTACCATGCCTTTATTGGCAATTATGCCTCTATTTTGTTCTTTTTGTTTGGATTTGTGATCCGATTTACAAGCAGTAAAACATGCCAGTATTAAAGAAATTATGATAAGACGCTTCATAAATTAAATTGGTTTATAAGTTGGGTGCGTTTATTGTCACTGAAGTCCATCAAGTCCTTAAAGAATTCAGAAAAATCTGCTTCAAATTCGTTGTAGAATTCTATGAGTTCTTTTGTAGCTTCATTCATTTTTGATATGCCTTTAGTCCTTCTATTCATTCCATTGAGTACCTGTTGTATGCCTTCAACAGATGCATAACTTAAAAGCCAATTACTTTTAATCATTATTGGGGTTAAGTGTTTGAATCGTTCTGGTAAGATTTCAATATGCAATTCTAGGACTTTGTAAAAACTTTCAACGTAGATAGCTAATGGTATTTCTGAATATTGATCCCAATTCTTAGCTAAAAAATGATCATAAAAAATATCAACAATAACACCACTGAAATGCCTATATGGATTGTGTAGGCGTTTTGTACTTCTTCTAAAAATAGGATGTGCATCGGTAAAGGTGTCAATTTCGCGATGCAGAAGTATACCAACTTGCAGTTCTTTAGTATAGTTTTTATAATTTTTACCTCTAATGCCATCAGCAACGAAATTTCCAATTTTAATGAATTCGTTGTCGCCAGAAAGGTAAATATGGGCTAGAAAATTCATATATCGAATTTACAAATTCATTATAACAAAACAGTATTAAGATATTATATTTGCTCAAAAATAAGAACCTATGACTTTAATTAAATCTATCTCAGGAATCCGTGGTACTATTGGCGGAAAAGTTGAAGACAACCTTACACCTATTGATGCAGTAAAATTTGCAGCAGCTTATGGTACTTGGTTAAAACAACAGCGCAATAAAGAAAATTACAGAGTTGTTGTTGGAAGAGATGCTCGTCTTTCTGGTGATATGATTCAGAGTTTAGTCATGAACACACTTGTTGGTTTAGGGATAAATGTCATCGATTTAGGTTTATCAACAACACCTACAGTTGAAGTGGCAGTGCCATTAGAGCATGCTGATGGAGGTATCATTCTAACGGCAAGTCATAATCCAAAACAATGGAATGCATTAAAACTATTAAATGCAAAAGGTGAGTTTTTAAATGGGGTTGAAGGTCAGAAAATATTAGAAATTGCTGCGTCTGATGATATGGAATTTGCTGAGGTGGATGATTTGGGAGAAATAACTAAAAATGATGCTTATATAGATATCCATATAGATGAGGTTTTAGATTTACCATTGGTAAATAAACAGGCGATTAAAGCTGCTAATTTTAAAGTGGTTGTTGATGGTGTTAATTCTACTGGAGGTATTGCTATTCCTTTATTGTTAGAGCGTTTGGGCGTAGAAGCGGTAAAGTTATATTGTGACCCAACAGGACATTTTCCACATAATCCAGAACCATTAAAAGAGCATTTAGGGGATTTAGCTGAAGCTGTTGTTAATGCTCATGCAGACTTTGGTATCGTTGTAGATCCTGATGTGGATCGTTTAGCATTTATGGATGAAAAAGGTGATATGTTTGGTGAAGAATACACTTTAGTTGCTTGTGCAGATTATGTATTGAGCAAGAATCCTGGGAATACGGTAAGTAACATGAGTTCTACCAGAGCTTTAAGAGATGTTACGGAAAAGCATGGCGGCATGTATGAAGCCAGTGCTGTTGGTGAAGTTAATGTGGTTGAGTTAATGAAGAAAAACAATGTTGTGATTGGTGGTGAAGGTAATGGCGGAATCATTTATCCAGAATTACACTACGGAAGAGATGCCTTAGTTGGTGTTGCGTTATTCTTAAGCTTATTAGCTGAAAAGAAAATGTCTGTGAGCGAGCTAAGAGCTTCTTATCCAAATTACTTTATGAGTAAAAAGAAGATTCAACTTACTCCGCAATTAGATGTTGATGGTATTTTAAGCACAATGGAATCTAATTACAGTCATGAAAAGTTAACTACTATTGATGGTGTAAAAATAGATTTTGCTGATAGTTGGGTACACTTGAGAAAGAGTAATACTGAGCCAATTATTAGGATATATACCGAAGCGCAATCACAAGAGGCTGCAGATGAGCTTGCAGACCGATTTATTGCAGAAATAAAAGCAGTCGCTAACATTTAGTATCTTTAGAAACGGTTTAATTGATTTTTTGAGAATGATTCCTGAAGTAAAACAAAACGCTAAAACAGAACTAGAATTGTATTTTGAACAATTCAGAAAGCATATAATTGGTATTGACCAAGAGTTTGAATCACCTTTTGGAACACAAAAAATCATTTATACAGATTGGACAGCATCTGGTAGATTGTACAGACCCATAGAAGAGAAGTTATGTAACGAGTTTGGTCCATTTGTGGCTAATACGCATACTGAGACAACCGTTTCTGGTACCGCAATGACCAAAGCTTATCATAAGGCAAAACACATTATTAAAGATCACATTAATGCAAATGAAGATGATGTATTAATCGTTTGTGGAAATGGAATGACAGGTGTTGTTAATAAGTTTCAGCGTATCTTAGGGCTCAAGGTTCCTGAGAATTTAAGAGAACATACATCTGTACCTGAAGAAATGCGACCAGTGGTGTTTATCTCTCATATGGAACATCATTCTAATCAGACCTCATGGTTAGAAACTATAGCAAAGGTTGAAGTCGTACCACCAAATAAAGATGGTTTATTCTGTCTTGAGAATTTAGAAAAGCTATTAAATCAATATAAAGACTGTGCTTTAAAAATATGTTCGATCGTAGGTGGATCTAACGTTACAGGAATTCAAACGCCGTATCACGACGTTGCCAAATTAATGCACAAGCATAATGGCGTGTGCTTTGTGGATTTTGCTTGTTCTGCACCATATGTTGAAATTGATATGCATCCTGAAGATAAGGATGCTTACTTAGACGCAGTATTCTTTTCTCCTCATAAGTTTCTTGGTGGCCCAGGAACTTCTGGAGTATTAGTGTTTAATAAAGAATTATATAATAACATGGTGCCAGATTGTCCTGGTGGCGGAACAGTAAGTTGGACTAATCCTTGGGGCGAGCATAAGTATATAGATAATATTGAAGATAGAGAAGATGGTGGTACACCAGGATTTCTTCAAACCATAAAAACAGCACTTTCTATAAAGTTAAAGGAGCAAATGGGTATTGAAAATATCCTGAAGCGTGAACACGAATTGCTTGATATTGTTTTTAAGAAACTAGATCCAGTTGCCAACATAAATATCCTAGCACAGCAGCATAAAGACCGCTTAGGCGTTGTGTCGTTTTATATTGACGATTTGCATTATAACCTCGGTGTGAAATTATTGAATGATAAATTTGGCATTCAAACTAGAGGTGGCTGTAGTTGCGCAGGTACATACGGACATTTCTTGTTACATGTAGATCAACAAACTTCTAAAGAATTGACTAATGAAATTTCAATTGGTGATTTGGTAAGAAAACCAGGTTGGATACGCATGTCTATTCATCCCACCACAACCACTAAGGAAATTGAATATGTTTGTAATAGTATTGTAGAGTTGGCAGCTAATCATAAAATTTGGGCCGAGGACTACGAGTACTCACCATGCAACAACGAGTTTATTCATAAATCGCTTATCGAAAAACCATGTGATACCACCAATGTTAATGATTGGTTTAATCTTTAAGAAAAAGTGCTTTATTGAAATTCTTTAGGCACATTATCCTTATGTTTCCAGCGCTTATGCGTCCATAAATAATGTTCTGGTTTCTCGTAGATTTGCTTCTCAATGAAGGCGATATAACGATCTGTGAGTTCAAATTCTTTTAATTCTTTAGGAAATTCAATCACATCTTCAATTGTTGCTACGTAATAACCACGTTTTACCTTATCTATTCTAAAAAATACTGCAGGAACATCTAAGGTATTTGCAATCATTTCTGGGCCTGTAATCACAGGTACTTTAATTCCTAAAAACTCTCTCCAATAATGTGCTTTATGTGCTTTTGGTGATTGATCTGCTGCAAAGCCAGCAATAAATAACTGCCCTTCTTTTTTCAGACGTCGTAACGTAGGAATAGTTTCTTTTGTAGTAATGAGATAGGCATTATATCTTGCTCTAATGCGTCTCACTAATTTATCAAAATGTTTATTCTTTAAACGTTTATAAATAGCATAGCCTTCGTGTCCTACATGATTTTGTATAGCAATTGACCATTCCCAATTGGCGTAGTGAGATGTCATTAATAAGACACTTTTATTTTTAAGTTCTAGGTCCTTTATTTTATCCAGATTTTTAAAAACAAATCTTTTATCAATTGTTTTTTTAGAAATAGTCAATGACTTAAATGCTTCTAAAGTGATGTCGCAAAAATGCTTGTAGAACCCTTTAGCAATTATTTCAATCTCTTTTTTTGATTTCTCAGGAAAGACCAGCTTCAGGTTGGTAATAACAATTTTTTTCCTATATCCGGACACAGTATACAATATAAAGTATAATGTATCTGAAAGAATATATAAAATTCTAAATGGTAATATTGAAACTAACCATAGTAATGGATAGATGATAATATATACTAATAATTGCATTAGAAAATGTTAGTTTAATAGCGCAAATATATACTATATTTGACTCATAAGATTACAGTTTATGCACAATTTAGATCCGGTTACTATTGCCTTAATTGTAGCCAATGTTATTATATCAATTAAAGGTTTTGATGACCGTCTATTTTTTGAAAAATATAAATTCAATGATGGGGCAATAAAGCGTGGAGATCAAATAAGAATGTTCAGTTCAGCATTTTTACATGCAGATATGACGCATTTATTTTTTAACATGTTTACACTTTACTTTTTTGCGAATACAGTGATTTTCGAATTAGGTCAGGCCAATTTTGTAATCATCTATGTTGCTAGTTTAATTTTTGGAAATTTGTTATCGCTTTATTTTCATAAAGATGAATATTGGTATAGCGCTATAGGTGCTAGTGGTGCGGTTACAGGTGTTCTATATTCAGCAATTTTATTATATCCAGGTATGAGTTTATATCTGTTTTTTATTCCGATACCAATACCAGGTTATATATTTGGAATTGGATATTTATTATATTCAATTTATGGAATGAAAAAACGCATTGGTAATATTGGTCATGATGCGCATTTTGGAGGCGCAGTTGGTGGTTATGCCATTACACTTATTTTGTTACCGAGCTTATTTGAGACAGATCTTGGTTATGTTGCCTTGCTTGCAATCCCAATTATAATTTTGTTTGTCTTATATAAGACAGGAAAACTTCAATAAATTAAAAAAGCCTACTCAATTAAGTAGGCTTTTTTAATATTCTCTATCATTGTCTAGTTTAATAACTCCGAAATCTTCTGCTCTAAAGCAGGACCTCTTAAATTCTTTGCTATAATTTTACCTTCGCTGTCTAAAATATATGTTGCTGGAATTGAGGTAATATTATACAATTTAGCAACAGGGTCATTAAAGTACATTAAGCTTGATACATGATTCCAAGTTAACTTATCTTTTGCAATAGCTTCTAACCATGCTTTTTTAGGATCTTGTTGTCTCGCCTGTTTACCGTCTAAAGAGACACCAATTATTTCAAGTCCTTTATCATGATACTTCTCGTATACTTTAACAACGTTTGGATTTTCTCTTCTGCAAGGGCCACACCATGCTGCCCAAAAATCTATGATGGTAACCTTGCCCCTCATATCGTCAAGACTAACCATTTTTCCATCTGGTGTTGGTGCTTCAAATTTTGGCGCCATATTACCAACCTCTAAATGTGCTATTTTTTGAAATTCTTCATATTTCTTATCTAGAATCTCTTTAACCTCTTTCCCTTTGTTAGAATTTTGTAAATCTGACGGAAAGCTTTCAAATGCCTTTTTATACGCAACTACATCATAGTTTGGTCGGTTAGACTCTAAGCCAATTAAGTTTAGGGAGAAGTAATTATCTGAGTTTTCTTGGACAAAACTTAAAGGATAAGCAGCTTGTCTTTCTCTTAAATTATCAAGAGCTTTTTTTATGGAGTCTCTTTTTTCAGTAGCCTCTTCCTTCCCAAGAGCTCTAAATTCGGACATTATTGTATTACCTTCTTCTCTAAATTTTTCCATCCCTTTCTGAAAGGCCTTATAGCTCTCATTAGAGGTAGAACCTGTGACTTCCGATTCCATAGGGATGTCCTTATTTAATTCAATATTAATAGGACTGTTTTCTAACATGAAAATCACATTACCTCGATTACCATCAATCGATAAAAAGTGGATTCCAGGTTCTTCAACCGTTCCTTTAATAGTAAACTTTTCTTCCATGACGATAGCAGAGTCTTTAATGACTTGCTGCCCTTTCTCATCTATCTTAGCTAAACGTACACGCATACCATTGTGTACACCTTTCGCATTTCCTGTAATGGTATATGCTTCGTTTGTAGTCGTATTACAACCCACTATAATTAATCCTAAACTTAGAATAGCAAATAGTTTTTTCATGTGTTTTATATTTCAAAATTTCAGCTGACAAATATAAAAACTAAACATATATTTCTTGAAAACGTGGTGTGAATTAAATCTTAAATTGCTGTTGTAATAAGAATTTCCAATATTTTTGCACAAAATTGAATTCATGATTCAACAAGATACAATTGTTGCTTTGGCTACAGCCTCAGGAAGCGGAGCTATTGCAGTCATTCGGCTTTCTGGAAATGACGCCATCACTATTGCTGATAATTCGTTTAGGTCAGTAACGTCTAATAAATCTTTAATTGATCAGAAAACACATACTATACATCTAGGTCATATTGTGGATGGTGAAAAGGTAATTGATGAAGTGTTGGTATCTATTTTTAAGAATCCTAATTCTTATACGGGCGAAAATATTGTTGAAGTATCATGTCATGGCTCAAGTTATATTCAACAAGAGATCATTCAACTTTTTTTGCGAAAAGGTTGTCGCATGGCTGATGCTGGAGAGTTTACGCTACGTGCATTTTTAAATGGTAAATTAGATTTATCTCAGGCAGAAGCCGTTGCCGATTTAATTGCCAGTGATAACGAGGCATCTCATCAGATTGCTATGCAACAAATGCGAGGAGGTTTTTCGTCTGAAATTGCTAAACTACGTGAAGAATTGATGAATTTTGCATCTCTTATAGAGTTGGAGTTAGATTTTTCAGAAGAGGATGTTGAATTTGCGGACAGAACACAATTTAAGGCATTGATTGATCGTATTGTATTTGTTTTAAAACGACTTATAGATTCTTTTGCTGTTGGTAATGTGATTAAAAACGGGATACCGGTTGCTATTGTCGGTGAGCCAAATGTGGGAAAGTCTACATTACTCAACGCCTTATTAAACGAAGAAAGAGCTATTGTTTCTGATATTGCTGGTACAACAAGAGATACCATTGAAGATGAAATCTCAATTGGCGGTATTGGATTTAGATTTATAGATACGGCAGGCATAAGAGAAACTCAAGATGTGGTAGAAAGCATAGGTATTAAAAAAACCTTTGAAAAAATAGAGCAAGCACAAGTTGTTATTTATTTATTTGATAGTGAATCTAGTATTACTAATCTCAATCTAGTAAAGGTTGAAATTGAAAAAATAAAGAATAAATATCCTCAAAAACCACTTAAGATTATTGCTAATAAAATTGATAAACTTTCTGATGCACAAGTCGCTTTAATAAAATCGGAGGTAGCCAATGTTCATCTTATTTCAGCCAAATCTAATCTTGGTGTAGATGAGCTTACAGATGCTTTACTCAACCTTATTAATACAGGTGGTCTTAGAAATAATCAAACTATAGTTACTAATTCCCGCCACTATGATGCATTGTTAAAGGCTTTTGAGGAAATTCAAAAAGTGAAATATGGATTAGATTCTGGTTTATCTGGCGACCTAATGGCAATAGATATACGACAAGTATTATTTCACTTTGGTGAGATTACTGGCGAGATTACCACGGATGATTTATTGGGTAACATCTTTGCGAATTTTTGTATCGGGAAGTAACTTACTTTCTTTTATTTGTTAATACATTGGTTTTATTGACTTTACAGAATTTTATCTTCTCTTTTTTGTTGCTTTTTTGCTCTTATTTAATTAAATTTGTTGTATATCTGTTGCCTTTATTATGGATTTGTTGCCCAAATCTGCTGGCGATAGGATTGGCGAAATGATGCACCATATTGCCCCACGTTGCACCATAACGCTACATAAAGCACCATTTATGAGCAGTAATTTATACATCCCAAAAACCTGTAAGCATTGCGGTAATGCTTTTACCGCACGTACAACAGTAACCAAATACTGTGGTGATAGTTGTGCTAAAAAAGCCTATAAGACACGTAAGCGCAAAGAAAAAATTCAAGCTACTCTTACAAAGGATATGCAGCAACAAAAAGAAGCTGTTCAAGTTTCCAATCCAAATGCAGTAAACAATAAGGATTTTTTAAGTGTTACAGAAGCTTCTCAATTAATTGGTGTAAGTAGATGGACCATTCAAAGAATGATACAACAAGGGCGTTTAAAAGCAGTTCCCTTTGGTAGAAAACGTATTGTTGCCAGATGGCAAATAGAAAACTTATTTAACTAATCTCTTATGAAAGTAACTTTAAGACAACGCAAGAAGAACAATAAAATTAGTCTGTATTTAGATTACTATCATAAAGGAAAACGTAAAACCGAGTATTTACGCTTATACCTTATACCTAATCCTAAAACTAAAACCGAAAGAGAGGTTAATAAGAAAACCAAGCAATTAGCTGAAACTATTTGTGCGCAAAGACAAATAGAAATACAAAACGGCATCTATGGATTTCAAGACATTGAGAAGTTGAAAGGTAGTTTTATTACTTATGTTACGGCATTAGCAGAAAAGAAAAATACAAGTTCTGGCAACTATGGAAATTGGAACAGTATGTTAAAGCATTTAAAAACCTTTTGTCCTACGGACATAAGTTTTCAAGATTTAGATAAATCATTTGTAGAGCGTTTTAAAGAGTATTTAGATAAAGATGCTATGGCAAGAGCAGGTAAAAAATTGTCTCAAAACTCTAAATATTCATACTTCGGGAAATTCTGTGCAGCACTAAAGCAAGCGGTTAAAGATGGTATTTTAAAAGTCAACCCTGCTAATGGTGTTGAATACTTCAAACAAGGAGAACCTCAACGAGAATTTTTAACCCTTGATGAATTACAAAAAGCCGTTAATACTGAATGTGAATTACCTGTATTGAAGAATGCGTTTATTTTCTCTGCGCTTACCGGATTACGTTGGTCAGATATTGAAAAATTAGTGTGGTCAGAAATACAGTATTCTAAAGAAATGGGCTATTACATACGCTTTAGACAAAAGAAAACTAAAGGTGCTGAAACCTTACCAATATCTAAGCAAGCAAAAGAATTATTAGGAGAAGAAGGCAAACCAGATGAAAAAGTTTTTAATGGTTTACATTATAGTGCCTGGTCTAATTTAAAATTACAGCAATGGATAATGAAAGCAGGAATTTCAAAAGATATTACCTTTCATTGTGCGCGTCATACCTATGCGACATTGCAATTAACATTAGGAACAGATATTTATACAGTATCAAAATTATTAGGGCATAAAGAATTAAGAACAACGCAGATATATGCCAAGGTAATTGATGATAAAAAGAAAGAAGCTGCTAACCGTATTCAACTCGATTTATAATGAAAGGAAGTGTATTTTCAAGTTTGGTTTCGATAACCAATGGCTTACATAGAGATAATAGACAGGAAAAGGATTTTAAGTACTTACTGTCTGATTTCAAATTGAATTCAAAAGCCACTGACGCAATTTTTAAAGTAAACTTTAAAAAGCCATTAAATGCGAAGAAAGAATACTACCAAAAGCTAATCTTTAATGAAACAGAAAGTATAGTAGCATCATTTGTAAAGGAATTTCCTGAAAATGCAACTACACCAGAAAATAAATACAGCTTTACTATTCTGCTTAATAAATTTGATAAGTACCTAAATGATATTGCAGCTTATATCAATAAAAGAGGAATAACAGTAGATTTAAATAATGATGACAATTATGTTATAAACTACTTAAAAATATCAGCAATACGCATATATACCGAACTTCAAGAGCAATACGGACAGTATTCAGAATCACCTCAATTCACAATTCAAGAAATAGCCGAAAAGTATTTTAATGATATTGATTTTGATGCATCTAAAATTGAAAAAGTAGATATTTCTAAAAAGGCTACAGTTAAAAAAACTTCAAACTTTAAGAGGAAACCAAAAACCTTATTTGGTTATAAAAATAATGACACCTCTGGACTACTGAAAGTATTAAACGATTTACAATTAAGGGTTGATTTGCTTGATAATAGAACTACAGTACAACAGTTGTATGACCTATTAATAGCTAAAGACTTTACGGAAGTAAATACACAAATTTATCTTCAATGTGAAACAACACAGTTTAGCTATATTGTAGATGTTCTAAAGCCATTCTTTACAGGATTCAATCCTACTTCAATTGAGCGTTCGGGTAAATTTATAACTAAAGCAGGAACGCAATTAAAAGCAAATAATCTTCATAAAAACAAAGTTCATAACCCAAAAGAAAAGGAAGAAATAGACAATATTATCCAACAACTGCAATAAAAAACAGTAAGAATAGTAAGAAATCTTACTGTTGTCTTACCCTTATTTTACACTCTTACTAAAATCGGCAAGCCAATTTTAAACCTTTGGCCTGTTCTTGAAAACCAAGAATGACATTTGGCCAGATGTCCATTTCTATTTTAAAAATTAATTAGTTATGGACGAAATATTAGAACGTCTTAAAATTATCGAGGCACACGTTTTAGACAGAAATATTATTGTAAAAAACGTATTGAGCTTCAACGAAGCCTGTAAATTTTTGGAATTATCGCAATCCCATTTATACAAGCTTACAAGTACCGGAACCATTCCACATTACAAACCGAATGGTAAGAAAATTTATTTCAACAGAGTAGAATTAGAACAATGGTTGTTAACTAATCGTGTCAATTCTCAAGATGAAATCGAACAGCAAGCTGCCGATTACTTAATTAAGAAAGGAGCGGTGAAGTTATGACTGAAATAATCGATTTACTCTTGGCACTCTCGCAAGAAATAAAAGACTTAAAAGCACGCATCGAGTTGTTGCGGCATACAAGAGCAGAAGTATTAAAAGATACGTGGATAGACAACCAAGACGTATTACAGACCTTACACATAAGTAAACGCACTTTACAAACTTTACGAGATAATGGCACATTGCCTTATAGCAAAGTTAAAGGCAAGTTTTATTACAAAGTGTCTGATATAGAGCAATTGCTTCAGGACAACTACTACAACCATAATTTCAAAAGAGATGGAAGTAAGTAGAGAGGTAATTTTAGATAAAACACATTACGGCATAAAGATTTATGCCTACGTGTTAAGACAGTATTATCCTGAAACAACAGCCCTTTCTGTAAAAGGAAGGGACTGCGGGATAACCCGAAACCCTTTTAACGGTGGTAAAGAAACCTTACGGATTCATATTGATGGTGTAATGGCAACACATCGAGATACAGAACTAAAAACCTTTAACGGTGATGTATTCGATTTTGCACAATACCATTTTAGAATAACCGATGAAGAAGAATTGTTACTCAAGATTAACCAAGAGTTGCATCTAAATTTAGAAGTCAAAGAAAAAGATGAATTAGAATGGTTGAATAATCCAGACGATACCTGGTATGCTTACTGTAGCTTTTTCAAAGCCCCAGTCCGCAATGTGTTTCCTTCGGAAACTATGCGATTACATCAAGTATTTGCATTAATCACAAGTGATAAATACAAAAAGATTACAGAAGATTTAAGGGCAATAACCTATGTAAAAGAAGCACGTAAATTCAAAGCTAATCGCTTTGATTACGTCACCTTTTCAGGAACGTTTGAAAAGCGGAATGATAACAATTTGTTACAGCATTCCAATCTGTTAACGATTGATTTCGACCATTTGGCTAATCTTCAAGAATTAAAAGCGCAATTACTGAACGATGAATATTTTGAGACCGAAATGCTATTTACATCACCTTCTGGTGATGGCCTAAAATGGATTGTCAGAATAGATGTTTCAGAAGTAACGCATTCGGAATATTTCACGGCAGTAGCCAATTATATTAAGCATACCTATAACATAGAGGTTGACCAGTCAGGTAAAGACGTTTCCAGAGCGTGTTTTTTACCATACGACCCAACAGCTTTTTTACATAAAAGACACCAAGCATTATGACAAAAATATTTAACCCAAAAGAATGGTTGGAAGTTCCAGAAGAACAACCGCAACCAACAAGCAACAACGCAACAATAAATGTTGTTGCTGTTGCTGATAATGACATTGAAACCTATATTTCAGCAATTGAGCAATCAGGTATAGATATAACTGGGAATTATGCTACTTGGAGAGATTTAGGCTTTGCTTTAGCTGAAGAATATGGAGAAACAGGAAGAGATTATTTTCACAGAATAAGCAAAAACTATGTAGGTTATGATTTAAAAGAATGTGACCAACAATTTAATAAGTGCCTTAATGCAAAAGGTCACGGCATTACCATTGCAACGTTTTACCATTATGCGTATCAGGCAGGTATAAAACTAGTGAAGCTACAACACAACAACGAGGTTGCAACAAATGTTACAACTGTTGTTGATGCACAAAAACAAAAAATGCCAACAATACCTGATGAGGTATTTAATACCTTACCGCAGTTTTTACAACAAGTTGTAAATCCTGCGAGCAGTCAAGAGGAAAAGGACATTTTGTTATTGGGAGTTTTAACGGCTTTTAGTGCTTGTTTTCCTAAACTCTTTGGTATCTACGACCAACGTAAAGTCTTTGCTAATTTATATCTTTTTGTTACTGCACCTGCATCCGCAGGTAAAGGCAGGCTTAACCAAATTAAAAATTTGGTAGATCCTGTACACAAGTTAAAGCGTGAACAAGCCAAAGTACTAAAGCAACAATTTAATACAGAAATGGCAACGTATAATATGAACAAGGGTAAAGATGAAAACTTGGAGAAACCCGGTAAGCCACCCGAAAGAATGTTATTTATCCCTGCCAACAATAGTGTTACGGGCGTTTATCAATTAATTTCTGATAATGAAGGCAAAGGATTGATTTTTGAAACCGAAGGCGATACCTTGGCACAGGCCTTTAAAAGCGATTATGGTAATTATAGCGATGGTTTTCGGAAAGCCTTTCATCACGAAACCATTAGTTATTATCGTAGGACAGATAGGGAATATGTAGATATTGAAAAACCATGTCTGTCAACAGTATTGTCGGGAACACCTAAACAAGTAGCAACCTTAATTCCTAATGCCGAAAATGGTTTATTTAGTCGCTTCATGTTCTACTATATGAATATAAAGCCTACTTGGAAAAACGTGTTTTCAAGCAACAACAATGTCGGTTTAGATGATTACTATTCGCAATTAGGAAGTGAGTTTTTAGGCTTATATAAAACACTAAAGAATAATCCAGAAATTGAAATAAGGTTAACAACACCTCAACAACAGCATTTCAATACGTTTTTTGAATCCTTACAGACCAAATACATCAGCTTACAACCCGAAGAGTATATTGCAACCATTAGACGATTAGGCTTAATTGCATTTAGATTAATGATGTTATTTACAGCATTTCGCATTATGGAAGATGGTGATGTTAACCAAATAAAAGAATGTGAGGATGTCGATTTTCAAAATGCGCTAACTGTCATTTCAATTTTAGTAAAGCACAGCAGTAAAGTGTTCAATGATTTACCAATAGAACAAAAAGCGGTAAAGCGTCTAAATCGTAAAGAACGTTTTTTGGAAAGCCTACCCAAGCAATTCAATAGGAAGGAGTATTTAGATTTAGCAACCAAACAAAACATTCCACATAAAACAGCAGAAGGCTACATTACCAAATTTGTAGAGGCAGGATTAATACATAGAGAAATACATAATAGCTATTCTAATCTTGCAAAAGCATAATAAGGAGATTGAGGAAACAAAGGATTTAAAGTATTAGTTTCCTTAAATCCTTAACTTCCTCACAATCTGTAATTAACTGTTTGTATCTTTTTGGTTTCCTTTAGCTTCCTTTTCTTAAATTAGACAAATTCTGACAAGTCTAACTAATGCTATTATGGAGTTTGGTGAGTACATACGCTCATTGCGCGAAAAGCGTAATCTGCTATTAAGGGAAATGGCTGCAAACCTGAATATGGATGTGGCTTATTTAAGTAAGATTGAACGAGGAAACCGAATGGCTAGACGTGAGCAGGTAGTTGCTTTTGCCAAAACATTAAAAGAAGACGAAAACGAATTTATTAAGCTATGGATGTCCGAACAGATTGTTCAGATGATAAAAAATGAAAAAGACAGTACGGAAATCCTCAAAATAGCGGAAGAAAAAATTAGTAAGATTGAAAAGTTGAATTTATTAAATATGGATGTAATATTTTGAGTAGAACTGAAGAAGATAAAAAAGGATGGGATGAATATCGCTTATCATTACTTGTAGAAAAGAGTAAAAGTGATGATCATTTCGAAAAGTATATAACCATAATAGCGTCTGGCGCTTTAGGTCTTACTATAACATTCATAGACAAGATAAGTCCTTTGGAAAATGCTATTTGTATTTGGATTATATCTATAGGCTGGTTTTTAATGACTACAACATTGTTTATTAATTTATTATCTCATTATATAGCAAGTAAAAATAACTCTAAAGCTGTACAAGATATTGATGACGAAAAGGATTATGATGAAATAGTAAGTGGAATAAACAAAAGGAATAAGAAAATGGACAGGCTTAATATAGCTTCAATTTACACATTAGCTATTGGACTGTGCTGCATATTAATTTATACATCAATAAACGCTTACAATGGCAAAAAAAAACAGAATTCAGCAGAATCCGAAACCGTCTACAAGACAGAATCCTGCTCAAAACAAACAAAATCAAAAAGGGAGAACGACACCATTACCAACGTCAAGTTTAAGTAATAAACCTAAAAAGAAATAATATGAAAAACAAAAGCAAATTACCAAAGTCTAACCCAAGTAAAATATGGGATAATGTCGGAGCAGGCAGAACAACAACCAAACCCCCAACATTTTTAAAGCCTAAAGATTCAACACCAAAAAAATGAAAATAATGGCAAAGCAGAATAGCACCAGTAAAACAAAAACAGTAAAGATTGATTTAGGTAGGACAACTACTAAACCATCTAATTCATTGAAACCAAAAGTGAACAAGAAAAAAAAATAGTGCTTATGGAGTCATTATCCCGATATAAATCAATAATCAAATGGGTGTTTTGGCTCACATTAGTTTTGATTGTATTTCTTACGTTTCAGGCTATAAATGAAACTGATGATTGGAAGTTCTTAGATGTTGATTTTAATACAAGAGACCATATAATTTCTGCATATGGTTCTCTAATCGGAGGAATATTAGCTTTCCTATCCATTCTTTTTGTTCTTTATCAAGTTTATGAACAAAGAGAGCAAATAATTATTGAAAGGGAAGAATCAGCAAATGATAAGCTTCAAGATTTAAAAGATCGTCTTTTATTGTTAACCAATTATTTACAAACATTAGAGAAAGATATAGTTAGACACGGAGAAAGAATGGAGACATTTTTTAAGGCTGAAAATGAAAATCCATCAACAATGAATACTATGTATTTTAATACAAATAAAAATTTTGAAAGAGTTATTGAAATGGATATCCTTTCGAACTTTAAAGCGTTTCAAGCATTTTTTAAAGAGGATGAAGAAGATTGGCAAAAGCAATTTGTTAACCTATACGAAATATCAGATTTTTATAATGAGGCATTTAAAGACTTAAAGAAAAAGTATACTTTCCATATTGAAGACAAAGTAGCTAAACAAAAACAAATTGCTGCTGAAATTATGGAGTTATTAAATGCAAATGCTCGATTAGTGGATGACTATAGAATAAAGTTTGGCGCAGCAGATTATTTAACAAAGCCTTGGGCTAATTTAATTAACGAGTATAATCCTGCTCATTATGAATATTTACAAGAAGTACAAGATGCTGGAGATGTGCCAGATTTTAGACATATATCTGATAATCTTTTATTGCCATTTATTCAAACTGCTATGGATATAAGAAGAGATGACGGATATGATGATTTAGGGAGCAGAAATATCATTGAGCTTGCTTCCACAATTAGAAAAAAAATATGGGACGTTGAAGTTTATAGTCTTCAATATGCAGGTGATATTGAAAAACAATTCAATAGTTATTTTAGTTTAGAGAATGATAATATAAATGAGCTTAAAGACATTAAAGCGAAAATCGATGCTAAACTTTAATTAATCTATTTATGTAACATTACACTCATATTCTATGCAAGAACACCTCAAAACCAATATACTTAACTTTAAATGGCCCAATAGTGCACCTACAATATTTTTATCGTTAGATGATATTGAAGGAAGCCACCCAATCCATAAATCAAAGTTTTCTAAACAAATATTAGAGGCGTTTCCAGAAACAGATTTATCGCAAACAGACGAAATTTACACCTCGTTTATTGATGAAATACCTAACACACCAAGTATTAAATTAAATTTAGTAGATGGTAGGGAATTAAGAATCTACAAACAATATTTAAAACATCAGTTAAGAAGCTAATTTAAATCTAAAGAGTATATAGTTGTCAAAAACTTTGTAGGCGATGTACAAGTGTGGATGCCATCACTTAAAGGTAATACAGAGCAGTATAATTTGTTTTATAAGTTTTCATTTAAAATTCAGTTCGCTAAACTTACAGACTTACCAGAGCTTATTGTATCTTATGATGGCACATCAAAAGTACTCACTACTTCTGTTAAGGATATTGAGGATACAGAGTTAATAAAGCGTTGCGTATATGTACAAAAAACCTTCAACTACCAAATGAACCTCGATACAGAGGAAAAAGAAGAATTTTACAACGCAATAGAATTTGATAAGGCATTCCCAATTTTTAGTTTACCGTTAGCCAGAGCATTAAATATGCCTATTGAAGACCCGGTAAGACCAGCTAATAAATACCAAAAGTATGTAGCACTTATTAATAATTTTGCGACCAATTATCTGTTTACAGATGAGTTTAAAGTCATTTTCCCGTTTAAAAATGATGCATTTATTGATGTGCCACGTAACCGCATAAATCATATTAATCCACAATTGGGTTTATTGGAGTTTGGTAAAGACCAATATGGCAATAAAAAAACACATTTAGTGCCTAAATTGGCAATGAATAACCTTAACCCATACAAAAGACCAAACAACCAAAATATTAAGTTCTTCTTTGTGTATCATACTTCACACAAAGAAGCAATTAAAACCTTTTACAACAACCTTAAATTTGGTGTTAACTCTCAAAAAAAATATTTTAAAGGGATTGAAGCGTATGTGAACATTAAAGCAGCAACTTCTAAAGAACACTTTATAGAGTTTACTCATCAAAATGACCCAATACCTGAAATAACTGAACAGTTAGAAAACCTCTCTTTTGACCACGATAATGTGCGTTATGCAGCATTTTATTTAAGTCCTTTCGATAAGTTTACACCTAATCCCGAAGACAGAGAAATATACGTCCGTATTAAAGAATTATTCTTAAACGAAGGTATAGTAACCCAGGTGGTTGATTATGAAAAAATGGTAGTTAATATTGAGAATCAATATAATTTTCAGTTTTCTTTACAAAATATGGCATTGGCTATTCACGCTAAATTAGGCGGCGCACCTTGGAAGTTGGCCGTAACCGACAAAAAAGAACTCGTCATTGGTGTAGGAGCGTTTACTAATCAAGGAGAAAACAGGCGATACATAGCAAGTGCCTTTAGCTTTCAAAACAATGGACTATTTAGAAAGTTTGAATATTTCGACCAAACAGAAACAGATTTATTAGCAGGTAGTATATGTAAAGCCATTAGAGATTTCACATCAGTGGCAGAAGCAGATAAAGTGGTTATCCATTTCTATAAAGAAATGAGTTATGAAGAATTAAAGCCTATAATTGAAGGAATGCACTCATTAGGTTTAAAAGTACCTTTATATATTCTCAACATCAATAAAACCGAAGCTGAAGATATTATTGCTTATGACCTCAATTGGAATAAAAAATTAATGCCAGTAAGTGGTACATACATACGTATAAGCGAAAATCAATTTTTACTATTTAATAATGCACGTTATCCTAATTCCCAGCGGTATGCAGATACAGATGGCTATCCATTTCCAATTAAAATTAAGATAAGTAGTCCAGATGAAGATGCTTTTGAAGATGCAGATGTAGTCTTAGAATTATTAACACAAGTGTATCAGTTTAGCAGACTATATTGGAAATCACTTCGACAACAAAATGTACCCATTACTATAAAATATCCAGAAATGGTGGCGCAAATTGCACCTTGCTTCGAAAAAGGTGTTCCAGAAGATGCAAAAGATAAATTATGGTTCCTATAAAGTACAGAGAATAAGTAGATAAGGTGTTAATTCTATATAGTATAATAATTGGTTTTGAAGGATAATTACCTTATATTCTATCTAAGCTAATCTATAGTTTCATAAAATATAAGTTAAACACTCAAAAAACATTTTAATTCTTTAGAAGTATTATCTGTTTTCCAAACAGAAATAATATTACGTTTAAATTCTTTATCAGTCAGAGGTACATATACAACAGTATCAGAATGTGTCTTTGGCTTTGCCATAAGAGATATACCTAAATTTGAGCCTACCAGTGAAGTAAGCATATCACTATGATTAGCTTTAAAAACAACATTTAGATTTAAATTCTGTTGCTCAAACGCCTCTAAAACTTGTTTATTAAGCACACAATTTCCATGTTCTATAAAAGGTAGGTTATTGAGTTCTTCAAGTTTTAGTTGACTTTTATTATTAAGCTCATGTGTTTTACATATCATAACATCAAGCTTCTCTTCGTAAACAAATTGTTTTGAAAACAAGTTATCATCTATTGGTTCATCTTGAATAAAGATGATATCTAATTCTTGCTTCTTTAGACGTTCAAGCAATTGGTTTTGATTATCCTCTATAAGCTCAAAATTATAAGCTTCATAGAGTTCTTTAAATTTTTTCAGAACTGGTACAACAGCATCAGTATGATGAATTGTGTTAAGCAGTCCTATCTTCAAAGTTTTGTTACTATTCTCTTTAAATGAAACTTCAATATTGTTCCATAATGCTAGCAATTCTTTTGCTTTTGGTAACAATATCTCACCTTGTTTGGTTAGGTTAACATTTCGTTTATCTCTATAAAAAAGCTTGCAATCTAATTCTTGTTCTAACTTCTTTATTCCTGCTGAGAATGTCGACTGTACAACAAAGTTTTTTTCAGCAGCCTTTGTAAAGTTTTTATACTGAGCTAGAGTCACGAAATATCTAATTAACTGAAGATTCATAGTTCAAATATTTTCTGCAAATATATCAATAAATCGTAATAATCGATTTATTTTATCTAAAAATTCTGTTTTTTAGATAAATAAAGTCGTCGTTACTTTGTACCAACAAAATTATAAACGACATGAAAAAACAATTTTTTGTAGTTGCAGAACTAATTGCACAAGAAGGAAAATTTGAAGAATTAAAACAAATCTTTGAAGAATTAGCAGAAGAAACCAGAAAGGAAAAAGGAGCTGTAGAGTACTTTTTTATAGAAGACCAGTCTAAACCAAACACACTTCTTTCAATAGAGAGATGGGAAAACACTGATGAAGAGGCAAAACACTGGGAAACACCCCATTTACAAAAAGCATTAACAAATGCAGATAGAATAATGGTAAACAACAGAGCTATAATACATAAAGGATTTAAAATTATTTAAAATAGAAAACAATGAGTAAAACAATATTAATTACAGGAGCTGGTTCAGGACTTGGTGAAGGTACCGCTTTCGGATTAGCAAAATTAGGTCATAAAGTAATTGCTACAGTTGAAAACTGGCCACAAAGAACATATCTTTTAAATAAAGCTAAAGAAGAAAATGTGGATATCATCATAGAGAAATTAGATTATTTGAATGACGATGATATAGACACTATCGTTAGAAAATATGGAGACCTAGTAGATATCATAAATCTAAATGCAGCCACTGGAGAAACTGGACCAGTAGCAGAAATTCCAGTAAAACGAATTAAAAATGTGTTCGAGGTAAACGTCTTTAAAACTATCGAAATAGCACAGCGTTTTGCTAAGCTTTTTGTTGAAAAGAAAAAAGGTAAAATTATATTTACGTCATCAATAGCTGGATTTTTTACATTCGAATTTTTAGGACCTTACGTAGCATCTAAACACGCCTTAGAAGGCTTAGTGCAAACAATGCAAATTGAATTAGAAGGTACAGGAGTAACTGTTGCTACAATTAATCCTGGACCATTTAGTACAGGATTTAATCATAGAATGTACGATACTGTTGACCAATGGTTTGACCCTGAAGCTAATTTTTCTAACCCAGATGCAATAAAGAAAGTACAAGAACTTTTTGCTACAGGAGGTATAGAGTTTGACCCACAAGGAATGATTGATTATATGATTGAAAAAATTCCTGCGGATAAACATAAATTTAGAAACGTATACCCTGATGATGTGCTTAAAGATGTCAACGATTATCAAGCATTATTATGGGAAAAAGAAGTAGGTGAATAACCTTTTTATTTAATGTCAAATTACAAATACTCGGTTAACTTCAATTTACCGAGTATTTTTGTTTTAGTATAATGTACAAATCAATCACATACTCTCAGTTACAAGCATCGTTTCGTTACTTTAGAAGTCACGATTTTTTGCGCTCATTAGCTATGACTTTACTTATGGTAAGCTCTGGTTATCTACTTTCTATAATAGGCTTAAACCAATGGATAGCAGGTATATGTATTGGTATTTTACTTTTAAATTTCAACGATGTACAAGGTAGTTTTACTTATCGTTTAAGGGCGATGATTTTAAATTCACTTTTAAATGCAATTATAGTTATTGTTATTAATGTTTTACAGTTTTCATTACCCTTAGTTTTACTATCTATAGCAGCAATATCTTTCACTTTATATCTACTAGCGGTATTTGGTAAACGAGGTGAGGTTTTTGCATTTTCTGCTTCTTTGGGAGTGGTTTTAAGTCTTGTGAGGCAATACCAAGGAGTAGATTTAATATACTATGCTATTGCAGTTTTATCAGGTGGACTTCTCTATACTATTATATCTTCTGTATATCATTTATTAACAAGAAAAAGACAAATAAATGAGCAACTTGGTGAATTAGCAAAACTTACTTCAGATTATTTAGAACATCGAATTTTACTTGCAAAACAGTCAGATTTTAAAGAAGAGGTAAATCAAAGATTACTCGACTTACAAGTAGCTATTATTGAGAAACAAGAAAAACTAGGAACATTAATACTATCGGATAGTAAAATAAATCATCATAATAGCTCTCGTAATAGGCAAATGTTTTTACTTAAAGAACTCATTGATATTATGGAATTAGCAGTCGCTAATCCATCTAATCTTGCTAAAATTAAATCACTTCCAGATGTTACCCCTCAAACATTTGAATCATTTTTAGAGCTTGCAGAACAAATAGCACAAAGACTAGTAGGAATTGCTCAAGAATTAAGAAGCTTTAAAATAAACACTATAGATTCTAAACCGATAGAGTACATTAAAACTGAAGATACTATTCAAAATTATTTGAATGAAATAGGATTACCTAGAGCACGCGAAGGTGTCTTGCTAATGACTAATTTACTCGATTACTACAAATTACAAATAAACCGCTTGGTAGCTATCGAAACTATGATAGGTACACCAAATAGTCATAATGAACTTGCCTTGTCACATTTTCAGCAGACTCAGTTTTTAAAAGATGAAGTATATAGTTTAAAACAGTTAAGAGCCAATTTAACTATAAATTCACCAGTATTCAGACAAGCTGCTCGTATGTCTATGGCATTGGTTATGGGATATCTAGTTGGTTATGTATTAAATGTTGAGAAAGTATACTGGATAATGCTAACCATATTGCTAGTGCTACGTTTTAGCTATGGTATAACATTAAAAAGAGCTAAACTGAGAGTTTTAGGAACAAGTATTGGTGCACTTTTAGCACTATTATTAGTTCAGTTTTCTACTTCAATACCGTATTTCGTCTTATTAGCAGCCATGGGTATGGTGTTTTCTTTTTCATTACTAGAAAGAAACTATATGTTGGCATCATTGGCAATAACCATTTGTGTTGTCTTTGCATTTGGTTTGTTAGACCCAAATGTATACTCGGTAATTCAGTTTAGATTTATTGATACACTCATAGGTTCATTAGTTTCTATATTAGTAGCTTATTCAATTTTTCCGTTTTGGGAAGTTTACTCATTAAAGAAAAATATTTTTAAAGCACTCACCGCAAATCAGCTGTTTTTGCAAAATATATTAGCATCAAATCAAGACGATACTCAATATAGGTTGAAACGTAAATCAGCATTTCTTAACAGTAGTATATTAAATGCTAATTTTCAACGATATAAACAAGACCCACATCACAAACAAAAAAAATCAAATGTACCTTATGATTTAGTAATGTTAAATCATACACTTGTTGCTTCAGTTACTAATTTGGGTAATTATTTGAAAGAGCGTAGTATTCCAAAAATTGAGATGCTTCTAGAAGATATCGCAGTAGATTTAGACAACAATTTTAAGTCTATTTTAGCTTCAATAGACCATCAAGAAAACACACAACCATATTTAAAACTTCAACAATATTGGGAGAGACTAGAAACAAAGCGTAATAAAGAATATAACGCTGGTCAAATTATTATTGAACCAGAGTTCAAACAAGAATTTCAAGATGTGCAAATGATTCAAAACGAAATCGAACGCATTAAAATGCTTTTACAGTCTATTAGAAATATTATAACTACCTCATTTTAAAGATATTTCATTTTTAAACTATATAAAATCTAATTTATCGATTATTAACATCTAAAAAATCTGTTTTTTAGATTTATTTGTTCGCCGTTACTTTGCATTGTAAATAAAAAACAATAGCAGAGATGAAACATATACATTTAGTTAACGGACACGAATACTACGAGTTTTCTCAGGGAAAATACAATCAAACATTATTTGATGTTCACGAAAGAGTATTAGGTAAACACTTCAAATTAACCAAGACAATTATCAATGATGGTTATGATATCGCTCAAGAACAAGAAAATTTCAAAAATGCAGATTTAGTCATTTTTCAATTTCCTATTTACTGGTTTAGTGCACCAGCATTATTTAAAAAATATATGGATGAAGTTTATGCTTATGGTGTATTCTTTGGTATGGGAAGCGAATCTAACAATTCAGACAAACCTCAAAAATATGGCTTTAGTAATGGTCTAATGAATGGTAAAAAGTATATGCTTTCTATCACCACAAATGCACCTGAAGAAGCTTATGGTGACCCTGATGGTTTCTTCGAAGGAAAAGATTTAGAAGAATTCTTATTCAATATTCATAAAACACATCAATTCTGTGGTATGGAACCTCTTAAAAGTTTTGCGGCCAATAATGTCATAAAAGAACCGCAACCAGAACAACACATCAAAGAGTTAGAAAAGCACTTGGATGCAACAATTGTAGAACCTTTTTCAGTTTGGGGCTCAAGCTGTAACAAATAAATATAAATAATTACATAAATTAAATCAAAATGAGTACAGAAACATTAGAAGCAAAAAAAACTATTGCTACGCCAGATTCGTCATATAAAATGTTGATTGGTGGAGAATGGGTAGAAAGCAATACAGGTAGAACTTTTGAAAACATTAATCCTGCAAATGGTGAAAAATTAACAGAGTATCCTTTAGCAGATGCAAGTGACATAGACAGAGCTGTAAAGGCTGCAAAAGTAGCGTCTAAAACTTGGGGTAAAACTTCAGCTACAGAGCGTCAAAATGCTTTATTAAAAATAGCTGATTTAATGGAAGCTCAAAAACAACGTTTTGTTGAGTTAGAAGCATTAGATACTGGTAAACCAGTAAGAGAAAGTGGATTATTTGATGTGCCATTAGCAATTGACCATTTCCGTTATTGGGCAGGTGTTATACGTTCACATACTGATGAAGTAGCAATGATTGATGATAATACAATGAGTATTGCTTTATCTGAGCCAATTGGTGTTGTAGGTCAAGTTGTACCTTGGAACTACCCTATTTTTATGGCAGCTTGGAAATTAGCACCAGCAATTGCAACTGGTAATGCTGTTGTATTAAAACCATCAGAATTAACTTCAATTACAACTTTAGAATTAGGTAAAATCTTAAATGAAGTATTACCAGAAGGTGTTGTAAATATTGTAACTGGATATGGTCCAGAAGCAGGTCAAGCTATTTTAGACCACGAAGGAACAGATAAATTAGCATTTACTGGGTCAACTCGTGTTGGATATGCTGTTGCTGAAGCTGCTGCTAAAAAATTAGTACCTGCTACTTTAGAGTTAGGTGGTAAATCTGCAAACATTGTATTTGAAGATGCTAATTGGGATAAAGCTGTTGAAGGAGCTGTAGCTGGTATCTTATTAAGTCAAGGTCAAGTTTGTGAGTCTGGTTCAAGATTATTTGTTCACGAAGATATCTATGACAAGTTCGTAGCAGAGTTAAAAGAACGTTTTGAGGCTGTAAAAGTTGGTGACCCAATGGATGAAACAACTCAAATGGGTACTCAAATGAGTCAAGCACAATTAGACCGTGTATTAAGTTATATCGACTTAGCAAAAGAAGAAGGAGCAACAATCTTAACTGGTGGTAACAGAATTACTGAAAATGGTTTAGACAAAGGATTCTTTGTAGAGCCAACAATTATTGTTGACGCTAAAAACGAAATGCGTATTTCTCAAGAAGAAATCTTTGGCCCTGTATTAGTAGTTATTCCATTCAAAACTGAAGAAGAAGTAGTAGCAATGGCTAATGATAATGATTATGGATTAGCAGGTGCAGTTTGGACTCAAGACATCAACAGAGCTATAAGAGTATCTAGAGCAGTTGAAACAGGTAGAATGTGGGTAAACACATATCACGAAATTCCATCACACGCACCTTTTGGTGGATATAAAAAGTCTGGCTTAGGTCGTGAAGCATACAAGTCTATGATTTCAGCTTATACTAGAACTAAGAATATTTATATCAGTACTACTGAAGGAACACACGGATTGTTTTAATAGCAATTTCTTTAAGACTTTAGAGCTGGAAAATAACCAGCTCTAAATGTCTTTTAAACTCTAAGTTTTAAGTTTAACGCTTTTATACAAGCAAGAAAATAACGAAATGACATTACAAGATAGTTTAGATAAGTTAAAAGAAAGAATTGAAGGCGGAATGCCACCTCAAATTGTAAACATAATGCACCAAGCTACTGCAGATTTGGAAGCATCAGGTATTGGAGAAGGTATTTTAAAGGTTGGTGATAAAGCACCTGAATTTAAATTACCAAACCAAGATGGAAACTTGGTATCATCAACTGAATTACTAAAAAATGGACCATTAGTGGTAACCTTTTATCGTGGTGCATGGTGTCCTTACTGTAATACCGATTTAGGTAATCTAAAACGTTACACTGCAGAATTACAAGAATTCAATGCAACAATGATAAGTGTATCGCCTCAAATGCCACAATACAACAAACAAATTACAACGCAACAACGTTTAAACTTTGATTTATTAAGTGATTCAGAAAACAACGTTGCTAATGAGTTTGGTTTACGTTGGGAAATGGTTGACCCATTAAAGAGTTTGTATAGAGACAGTTTTGGAATCAACTTACCTAATTATAATGGTGATGAGTCTTGGACTTTACCAGTTCCTGCGCGTTTTATCATTGGTACAGACGGCATCATTAAGTATGCAGAATTTTCAATAGACTATACAAAGCGTCCAAACCCTGACGTTTTAGTGAAAGCATTAAGTGAAATTTAAATCAGTTTCACCCTTGATAAATTAGAAACGACTATGAACTTTCAATAATCATTGGGTTCATAGTTTTTCTTTTTTATTCAAATTAACCTAAAGCAATATCAATTTTACAAGGTTCAAATTCAACCTCATCAAAAGTATGAAACGTCCAATCACTTAAAGATTTAAGAACTGGTAATAGAGCTTCGCCTTTTGGAGATAAAGAATATTCTACTCTTGGTGGTGCCTCAGCAAAACGTTCTCTAATAATAAGACCATCCTCAGCAAGTTCTTTCAGTTGGTCTGTCAATACCTTTTTAGATATCATTGGCAGAAAAATTAAGAGTTTACCAAAGCGTAAACTTCCATTAGATAAGATATATAATATTATAGGTTTCCATTTACCACCAATGATATTCATTGCGTGAACTAAAGAACACTTATTTGGGTTTTCTATTACTCTTCTTGCCATAGGTTACTTTGTTGTTACCACTATTTTTACTGGGATTGATACAAAGGTTTCAAATTTAAACTAATATTAGTTTATTTGCAAAACTAATTAAAAAACAATTACTATTATGAAAAAAATATTCGTTATCAATGGTCATCAGTACTACCCTTTTGCTGAAGGAAAACTTAACAAAACTTTCGTTGATAAAGCTACAGAACTCTTCAAAGGTGAAGGTTATGAAGTGAAGTATACAGCTACAGAAAAAGAGTATAATGTAGATGAAGAAATTGAGAAATTCCTATGGGCAGATGTAGTGTTTGTGCAATCACCTTTAAACTGGATGGGAATCTCTTGGAGTTTTAAAAAATATTTAGATGAAGTACTTACAGCTGGTATGATGGGTAAACTTTCTGCTGGAGATGGTAGAAGTGCTGAAACACCAAAAGAAAACTATGGATTAGGCGGATTATTAGATGCTAAATATATGTTCTCATTTACAGCCAATGCACCAAAAGAAGCATTTAATGACCCAAATGAAAAGTTCTTTAAAGGTATTAGTGAAGATGATTTGTTGCTACCAATGCATTTAAATATGGAATGGTTTGGCTTAAAGCCTTTAGCTACTTTTTTCGCTTACGATGTAATGAAAAATGCAGATATACCTATCGATTTAATTCGTTTCGATAAACATATCAAAGAAGAGTTAATTCAAAAAATATAATAACTCAATTAAAATTTAATGTACGCAAAACGAAATTATTCGGTGAAGATAATGCTGTTATGGACTCGTAGAAATATCTACAAGTTCATCATTATAGCTGCAATTCCTACCATTTTATATGAAGTTTTTGATTGGAAATTTCTTCACTTACCATGGCTACCTATAGCATTGGTTGGTAGTGCTTTGGCATTTATCGTCAGTTTTAAAAATAATGCGTCTTATGGTAGACTCTGGGAAGCACGTAAAGTATGGGGTGGCATTGTTAATGCTTCACGTTCGTTTACCATTATGGTTAATGATTATATTACCAATGAGCATGCAAATAAAGCACTTGACGAAGCAGAGTTTTTTAAAATCAGAAAAACTTTAATAATGCGCCATATAGCATGGTTAACATCTTTAAGACATGCGCTAAGAGTTCAAAAACCTTGGGAAATGTCAAATGTTAATGCTTCAGATAGAGAGTATATGAGAGATATATTCATTAATGAAAGAGAATATACGCTTAATGACGAATTAGAAGGATACCTTAGTGTTGAAGAAAAGAAATATGTCCTAAGTAAATCTAATAGACAAACAGCTTGTTTGAATTTACAATCAAAGCATATTAGAGATTTAAAAGAAAAGGGGTATGTATGGGAGTTTTCATTTTTAGAAATGGAAAATATGATTGTAGAGCTATTTACACTTCAAGGTAAGCTAGAACGTATAAAGAATTTCCCATATCCAAGACAATTTGCAACACTCAACTTATTCTTTGTATGGATATTTATTTTCCTAGTACCTTTTGGTATTATCAATGTATTTGATGAAATAGGTCAAGACATTATTACTTCAACAGAGAATCCTTCTGAAGTTTTAAAACTTATAGGTAATGTATTTGTGTGGCTTACTATTCCATTTAGTGTTATTGTCGCTTGGATATTTCATACTATGGAGCGTATTGGTGAGGTTTCAGAAAACCCCTTTGAAGGTATTGCTAATGATGTTCCTATCACAACAATGTCTAGAGGTATTGAAATTGACATAAGACAAATGATAGACGATGACCCAACAACAATTCCAGAACCTATTGCTGAACAAAACGGAATTCAAATGTAAAAACATGTACTACAAATAAATCATTAAATGAATATATAATATGAATAATTCTGATAAACAACGATTAATCAAATTAGCCGAAGAAGACATACCTATCCATAAATATTGGGGACTGAAGGTGCTATCACTTGAAGAAAATATGATATGCGTTAAAATGCCGTTTAGAAAGGAATTTGTTGGAGACATCAGAAGAAATAGATGGCATGGAGGTATTATAGCAGCAGTTATGGATTCTTTAGGTGGAGCAATAGGTGTTATTAATTTTCAATCACCAGAAGATAAACTGTCTACTATTGACTTAAGAGTAGATTATTTACGTTATGCAGAAGCAAAAGATATAATCTTTGAAGGCGAGCTAGTGCGTTTGGGAAATCGAATAATGGTTGCAAAAATGAAAGCACAACAAGAAAATACTATAGTTGCAGAAGGTAAAGGCGTATATAATTTTATTAGAAAAGAATAAACAATAAGTTTTAAAAATATGAACACACATAGAGCAATACCACAATCTCAAGCACCAGAATTAAATATCAAACTTTTAAATGGTGACAATTGGAGTCTTAAAGACCAAGACCCTAACTTTTTTACAATGGTTGTTTTTTATAGAGGTCTGCATTGTCCTCTATGTAAAAAATATCTAGAAAAACTAAATAATTTGGTTGATGACTTAAACACTAAAGGTGTAGATGTTATCGCTGTTAGTATGGACCCAGAAGTAAGAGCGCGTAAAAGCAAAATGGATTGGGCAATAGATAAAGTGAAGCTTGGCTATGAAATGGATGCAGAAACAGCAGCAAAATGGGGTCTGTATTTAAGCGAAGCTATTTCAGCATCAGAAACACCATTGTTTAGTGAACCAGGTCTATTCTTAGTAAAACCAAATAACGAGGTATACTACGCAAATGTAAGCTCTAATCCTTGGGGTAGACCATTTTTACAAAGCTTTGTGCCTTTAATGGATTTCTTAAAAAATAGTGGCTATCCAGCAAGAGGAGAAGTAACAAGCATTTAATAAGATGAAACAAATTCTAATACTTAGTTGTCTTGTTTTACTCTTTGCTTGCAAATCAGAAAAAAGAACAGACAACCTTAAACAAGAAAACACAATACAAAAAGAAGAACCCAAAATGGAAAACTTAAAAGTACAGTTAGAAGCCAAAAAACAGCAATATGCAGATAATTGGTCGAGTGAAACCTTAGCCTTACACGAAAATGGAATTGATGTAGTAAAAAAAACTGGGATTACAGCGAGTGCTTTTCAAGTAGGTCAAATGGCACCAGATTTTATCCTTAATAATGCTTTAGGTAAAGCCATAAGCTTAAATGAGGTTTTAAAACAAGGTCCAGTAGTGCTTACTTGGTATAGAGGTGGTTGGTGTCCTTATTGTAATTTAACACTACGTGCTTTGCAACAAGCATTACCTGAAATTAAAGCTCAAGGAGCAACATTATTAACCTTAACACCTGAAGTACCAGACGAATCTCTTTCTACTGCCGAAAAGAATGAACTAGAGTTCGAGGTGCTAAGTGATGTACACAATAAAGTTGGTAAATCATATGGTGTTGTGTTTAAAATAGAAGAAAATGTAGCTCAAGCCTATCAAAATGGATTTAATTTACACTCTTATAATGGTGATGATAGTGATGAGTTACCTATGGCAGCAACATATATAATTGGTACTAATGGTATTATAAAATGGGCTTTTTTAGATACAGATTACCGTAATAGAGCTGAGCCAAGTGATATCGTTAATGAACTAAAAAAACTCTAAGTTTTAGACTTAGTTTAATTAAAATGGAAAAGCAGTGTAAATCAATTTTGCACTGCTTTGTTTTACTTATAAATAATATTTTCATCAATTCAATTAATAAATCGTTTTTATCGATTTATTAAATCTAATAAATCTGTTTAGAAGATTTATTTTCAAGTCATAACTTTGCAGAGTAATTAAGTACAAACAAATTAAAACATAAAATATTATGGGAAAAGATATATTCAGTGTAATAGCTTATGAACCTGGCTTTCATGCACCAGCACTACCAACATTGACAGATAATATAGAAACAGAAGATGTATTCGATATAGATTTTGACAACTCTATAGTAGAACGTGTAGAAGTCCCTGAAGTTCCTGGTGCGTTTCAATTACTTAACGTATTAACAGAGGAAGAGACTCAAAAACTAATTGACATTTCTGAGAATTTAGGTTATGATGAAGATTCACCTGTATCATTACCTCACGAAGTACGTCATAACGAAAACTTCAATTGGGTAGTTAGTGAAGCTGTTGATAAAACCATCTGGGAACGTTCTCAACATTTAGTTACCGAAGAATGGCAAGGACAAACTGCAAAAGGGATTAATGCACGTTTTCGTTTTTATAAATACAAAAAAGGAGACTTTTTCAAACCTCATACAGATGGTGCATGGCCTGGGAGCAGAGTTATAGATGAAAAATTAATCACAAATGCCTATCCTGGTCTTTACAGTCAATATACATTTCTAATTTTATTAAGTGATAATTTCGATGGTGGAGCAACACAATTTATGGTAAGTAAAGCAGACCCTAGTAAACCTGCTAGAACAGAAGGTGATATCAATGTTGTGAATGTAAGAACACCAAGAGGTGCTGTATTATGCTTTCCACATGGGTCACATCCATTACATTGCTTACATTCTAGTGAAGAAATCACAAGAGGCACAAAATATATAATAAGAACAGATATTTTATTTGGATAATATGGAAACTATAAAATCATTCAACCCAGCCAATGGTGCATTAGAAGGTGAAGTAACAATAACACCAATCAATCAAATTAAAGAGATTGTAAACAATGCACATAATGCTCAAAAGCAATGGAAAAAATTATCTGTAGACAAACGTATAGATTATCTTGAAAAAGCAACACGTAAAGCTTCACCACACGCTCAAGAATTAGCAGAATTATTGAGTAGAGAAATGGGTAAAGATTACCGTCGTTCTTCAGGTGAAGTTAATGGTGTTATCAATGGCGCATCTTATATAGCATCAGAGGTAAAACAAGCCATACAACCACAAAAAACAGGTGGTGGCACTTTACATTATATGCCATTAGGTGTCGTTGGTGTAATCTCACCTTGGAACTATCCATTAGCAATGTTCAACAACTTAATGATTCCAGCATTAATTGCAGGTAACACTGTAGTGCTAAAACCATCTGAAGAAACACCTTTAGTAGCACAGCGTTATATAGAATTATTAAATGAAGTATTACCAGAAAACGTTTTACAAATCATCCACGGACGAAAAGAGGTTGGTCAAGCTTTGGTTGAATCAGACGTACAAATGATTGCCTTTACAGGCTCACAAGCAGCAGGTAAAGATATTATGAAGCGTGCTGCATCAGGAGTAAAACGCTTAGTAATGGAATTAGGTGGTAATGACCCAATGATAGTATTACCAGATGCTAATGTAAGTCACGCAGCACAGTATGCAGTTGGTGCAAGTTTAGAAAACTCAGGGCAAATGTGTACAGCTGCAGAACGTATTTATGTACACGAGAGTATTAAAGAAGAATTTGAAAATCAAGTGACCAATATAGCTTCTCAATATCAAATTGGTACTTGGGATGACCCTAATACAAATGTATTTCCTATAATAAATGACAAACAACGTACAAATATCATTTCGCATATTCAAGATGCTATAGATAAAGGTGCAAAAGTACTATTAGGTGGTACAGAACATCCAGAGCATTTTGTAAAACCAACAGTACTAACAAATGTACCTGAATCAGCAATAATGGAATCTGAAGAAACATTTGGCCCTGTTATCAGTATTTCTAGTTTTAACTCAGTTGAAGAAGTAGTAGAAAGAGCTAATAATAGTAGATATGGTTTAGGAGCTTCTGTGTATGGTAATGACAATGTAGATGAAATTGCTCAACAATTAGAAGCTGGTATGGTAGGCGTTAATAAACCTGCAGGTGCGAGCCCTTGGGTTGGTGCAAAACAAAGTGGATTTGGTTACCACGGTTCTATTGATGGTCATAGACAGTTTACACAATTAAAAGTAATTAATTAAGTATGAGATAGTATTAGTTGATTCTAGTGAGTGCTTATGTGGTTTACTTAAACAATTTTATTATCTCATTTTCTAAGACCTATAATATCAATGCAGGTAATAAGGTGTTCGTCAGTTATTCCATTTTGTTCCATAAAGCATAATCACAAATGCGATGCATTGGTGCTTACCATAAGTAGCATAACTGCGGTGACACATCCTCGTTAGTACTATTTATTTGCTTTAATTCACACACTACACAACTTCCTCACCCGCAGCTACTCTTGCACCCTAAAACCCAATAATGTATGCGCTTGTGGCGCATTTAAAGTTAATTAGGGTGCACCGCTGCTTAATAATTTGGCTCGCCTGCTGTTCGCTTCGGGCTAATCAGGGTGTCACAGTTTTTGAAGGCATCCATTTTGCATATAAAATAACCGCTTCAAGTAAAAAGAAATTTTGGATTAGTCTTAAAGCGGATATAAATATTGATTAAATAGTCTTTAAATAACAAAGCGGATTATTATATATTACAAACGCGCAGCAAGAGTAACGCATTCAGTCAGCTATTTCAGCGACCGCACATATCATTTTCAAAATGACAATTGCTCGTTAGTAAAAAACCAAACCCTCAACTTCCTTTATATCCTTATAACCCTTAAACTCGGATTTAATTAATTGAAAAACTCACAATTGCTAAATTTTAAAAATGAAACCAACCTTCAATAGCTTCATTTAATTGTTACACTTGCTTTCCACGCTACACCCAGGCTATAGCCGACGGCATCAAAAAACTGCGCCACCCTTGCGTTTTCAACGTAGGCGTGGTAGCCTTATCAGGCTATTTTCCCACACCACCCTTGCTCAACTCGCTGGCGGCTCGCTATTATGGCTATCGCCATACGCTACGCGATTACCTGCTTAAAAAGAGTAACTTTGAAATATGATTGATGATTTGAAGAAGTTATTTCTACGTTTTAATTATACCGATGAAAGAGGTTTTATTCTTAATGTTCCTTCTTTAAAGAATGGAGAGCACTTAACATTAGGTTTTGATAATAAAAGAAAAGAGTTCAATATTCATTTTACCGATGATAATATAAATGAACCAGGTGCAAAACGAAGAGAGTTTATATTTGTAATGTCCGCATTTCGCTTTTTCCTATTTTTAAAACGTTTTGAAGTATTCTACAATCAAAGCATTATCAATCTTGTCTTATCATCCAAAGTCAATCTTGGTAAGCTAAAAAAACATAAACTCATTGTTAACACCTTTGTTACATCAGAGGGGGCAGAAGACAAACTCATTCATAAGAGAAAAAATGGTAAACATTGGAAATTTAGAGAAAATTTCGATTGGGGTTTAATAGCAAACAATTTCAAATACCTTGAAGAATCAGATTTAAATTCAGATAAAGTTTTAATGGCATATAAATACAATAAAGGCCATTTATCACATCAGGGATTCATATTTAATTTTGAACATTTGAAAGGTGTTTATTTTATTCAGATTAAAAGATTCAATCGCTTTGCAAAGAATATGGCAATTGCAATGTATTATTACCTAAATACTTATCCAACAGAAGAAACCTTACCATTTAGGCAACTAATGTATGAGCGACTTAAACACCCTTATTTGAACAAACAAGAAGAAAAAAGATTACAAAGTTAGCTGGCTTCCTTCATCCCACGCTCATCATACTATAAAGTTCAAGCCCTACGGGTTTTGAAAAAAATATTGTCCTTTCGTTAGGTGCAAATTTCAAACCCCTTTCCATCAGCAATATTTTTTCCAAAAAACTTGACAGTATGTCAACGCCATCAACGAAAAGGCTTTCTTTTTTCTCTTTTTCTTTGTAAAAAAAATATTCATTTTTTTATTTCTGATGCAAAAGGAAGCAATCTGAAGCAACAAAATCCATATCTAACGAATAGCATAAAACTTGCCATATATTCAATCGGAAGGTACAACTTCGTGTTAAGTCCGTACCAAGTCCGAAGAAAAATAAGTTTCAATTAAATTATTTATGTTATGGGTAAAATTTCCCAAGGTATTTTAGGAGGGCTTTCAGGTAAGGTTGGAAACATTATCGGTGGAAGCTGGAAAGGTATTGACTACATTAGAATTAAGCCTTCAAGTGTAGCAAATCCGAGAACTGTAGGTCAAGTAAACCAAAGAACCAAGTTTACTGCTACTTTAGAATTTTTACAGGCTGTAAAATCTTTTATTAAGTTAGGTTATAAAGGGTTAGCTGTTAAGAAAACAGAATTTAATGCTGCAATGTCGTATGTATTGAATAATGCGATTACAGGAACTGAACCTAACTTTGTGGTTGACTATCCAAATGCTTTAGTAAGTCGCGGAGGTTTATCTGTTGCGTTAAACCCAACGACTGATTTAACAACTGCAGGAGAAGTAACTTTCAATTGGGATGATAACTCTGCTGAAGGTAATGCCAATGCTACCGACAAGGCAATGTTATTGGTTTACAACCCATCAAAAAAGGAGTCTATTTCTTTACTTGATGGGGCAGACCGAACAGCAGAAACTCAAATTGTTGCGATTCCAACAACCTACGCAGGAGATACAGTAGAGCTATTTATGGCGTTTATTTCTGCTGATGGTAGTCAAGTATCTAACAGTTCTTATTTAGGCTCTGGTACAGCTAATTAATGCTTGGTGTTTTTATTTGGAAACCGCTCTAATCGAGCGGTTTTTTTATGCTATATTAGTACTTCAATTTGTTAATGTTTACTCTAAATTTACTCTTTTTATGCGTTTTTTGTACCCTATTTGTTGCCCAAACGCATTAATGCCAATAAACATAAGGGTAGTTAAATATTGTATTGGGAAATAGTTTATTCTTTTTTACCTTGTCATACAACTTATTTCTGATTTCTTTGGATAAAATGTGAGTAGTCTAATTATTCATATATTATCTTTGGATCAAACAAAAGTTTGATTGAATTTAACTGATAATTTTTCGGATATTGACAAATCTATAGTTGTTTTACCATTCAAAAATATGAGTGGTGATAATAGCTACGATTACTTTTCTGATGGTATTACCGAAGAAATTATCAATGCGCTATCAAAAGTTGAAGGGCTTAAAGTAACCGCAAGAACATCTTCGTTTGCGTTTAAAAATAAGCCTACGGATATTAGAATCATAGGAAATGAGTTGGGTGTCACAAATGCGGTTGAAGGTAGTATTAGAATTGCAAAAGATAGGATTCGTATATCAACGCAATTAACACGTACTGATAACGGATTTCTCTTATGGTCCGAAAAGTTCGACAGGCAATTAGACGATGTGTTTGCACTACAAGATGAAATAAGTCTGTTGATTGCAGATAAAATAAGAGAGAACTTTGGACATATTGAAATTGAGGATTCCCTATCAACAATTCATACGCAAAACTTAAAAGCCTATCAATGGTATCTCAAAGGCAGACATTATCAATTAACCTGGAATTTGGTTAATATGGAGAGAGCTATTGAATTTTATAAAAAAAGTGCTAATATCGATTCCAATTATGCAGACCCATTAGTAGCGATAGGTTGGTGTTACGGAATAATTGCAAGTTGGCGTCATATAGATAGAGATGAAGGCTTGAAAAAAGCAAATGAATATCTTACAAAAGGTTATAAGTTAGATCCAAATTCTTATATGGGACATTTTTCGAAAGCTACAATTAGTTTTTGGGGTAACTGGCAGTTTAAGAAAGGCTATCAAGAATTAAAAAAATGTTTGGAGGTTAATCCGTTCTATGGTGATGCAAACGAAGCACTAGCAGAACTGTATACAGCAAATGGGCTTTTTGATGAAGCTTTAAAGGAAACAGATCATATTCTTAAAATAAATCCGTTATCGCCTAATCACTACTATACAAGAGGTAACATTTTCTACCTACAAGGTGATTTTGATATGGCAATAAAATGTTTTGAGAGTTCTTTAAAGATTGATACTACTTTTGATTTAAGCAGACATCTAAAATTAGCTTGTCTGATATTCAAAAAGAATAAAAAAGATGCCATAACATTCGCAAGGACGTTTTTAAGTGATAAGTTTTTAGCTATAATTGAAGAGTTATATAATGCCATTAATAACAATCAGACTGCCGAATATAACGAGTTGTTGTTAACCGATGGAGAAAACTTGATGGTCTTTTGGGATTTATATTACTTAGTATATTGTAATAAAGTAGAAGAAGCTCTAAACCGTTTAGAGGTATTGGTAGAAGATAGAATCGGACAAGTTATCAACTTCCAGTTTGACCCATTTTTAGAACCATTAAGGGAAACGAATAGATATAAAAAATTAGTAGAAGGTGTTTCTGCGAGTGAAGAAATTAAGAATCTAATTGTTCCGCAATCAACCTATACATCAGTATTAACATTCTCTGATGCTGATTCCTCAAAGTTAAAAGCACAATTAGACAAGGTTTTAAGCAAGTCCAAACTATATTTAAATCCAGAAATATCGTTACGAGTATTAGCAAAAGAATTAGACATCAACCCAAATAAACTGTCAAAGTTCATTAACGATAATCTAAAAACCAATTTTAATGAGCTTATCAATACCCATCGTTTAGTCCACTTCAAACAAATTTCATTAAAACCAGAAAACAAACATCTTACCTTATTAGGGCTAGCCTACGATAGTGGTTTTAACTCAAAGACAGTTTTTAATACTTACTTCAAAAAGGTAGAAGGAATAACACCAAAACAGTGGTTAAAGTTACAACTTTAGAAGTTGAACCTATACCTTTTTTATTTCATAAATAGTTATCGGTTGCTCTTTCCCTTTAAGTTGATGTTGTCCTTTATTAATAACTTTATAGCGTTCACCTAAGCTTAATTTCTTAATTGAGTTTTCAGAAATTAGTAAATCAGCATTGTAAGTATTCGTGTAACTTAAAATTCTAGCTGTAGTATTCAAAACATCACCTGTAAAGAAAATGTCTTTTTTTAACGCACCTATCTCACCTGCAGTCACTTGGCCGAAATGTAAAGCTGCTTTGAAATCTGGTATAAAGTTGTATTTTTTCTGAAAGTAGTTTTTTTGCTTTTGCAAAGCAATTTTCATATCAAAAAAGCATTTAATACAGTGATTATCTTTTAAACCTGTATTCAATTTCCAAGTAATGACAATTTCATCACCTACATATTGATATACCACACCGTAGTTTTTTAAGATAGCATCTGAAAAACTTTGATAGTAGTCTCTTAATAATTTGAAGTACATTTTATGACCTAATTTTTCAGCAATAGTTGTAGAATCTTTCATATCTACAAACATAAAAATTCGGTTTTCATCCACTGGTTTGTGATAACGACCAGTGAAGAAGTTATATAAAATGTTCTGTCCTATATTTTCGCTAATCTCAGCATAGAGCAATGACGCCATTAAAGAGAATAAAAGTTGAATACCTGTGCTAATATGTGTAATGCTGTAGAAGAAAATCAAATATTGGTTCCATACAGCTTTACTAAAAACCGAAGCTTTCATTTCTATGCTAGCTGCAAGCATATAAAAAACAAATATTAGTATGAACATTATAAGGCCATACAAAAAAAACTTCCCAAAGAACTTTTCTGGAAAACTCTTATTTGTGAATAAATTATTGATATAGAAAACCTCGATTACACCTACAAAACATCCTATGAAAAAAATGCTTGTACTGGCAAATAGAACAATTATGGGTGTTATCCTTATGGCGGATTCGGGTGTATTCGAACCGTCACCTAAAATTGCATATTCTGTCCATAGGAAAGCCCAAGAAATAAATAACCAGATGATTCCAAAAGGGAGTATACGTTTAAGATAATATTTGTTTTTGGCCGATAGTGACATTCTTACAAAGTAATTAAACTTTTCAACTAATACTTACCAAAAAGTTCTAAATCTCATTTCTTAAGTTCCGAATTTCATTTCAGAACGACTGCCCTTGCATTTCGCAACACCTTTGTAACATCAAAATTTATTAATCAGCTCATTAAGGGCATAAAACGAACAGTTATGTTATACAAAACAAAGACTACAATCAAAGGAGCTTTATTCATTCTATTAGCAACATTTACAATAGCCTGCTCAAACGATGATGATGCTATTTCAGAAATTCCTTCATCCTCTGAAATTCTGACCCAAGAAGACTTAACGTCATATTTGCAGCAAGTCATGGATGAGAAAGAAGTAGCAGGATTTGCAATCAACATCATAAAAGATGATAATGTGGACTACACAAAGTCATTTGGATATCAAAATATAGAACAAGACGCTTTATTTAGTAATCAAACAGTAATAAATATTGCCTCATTAAGTAAAACCTATGTAGCGGCGGCTACTGTAAAAGCTATTGAGCAAGGCTATTTTGCTTTAGATACACCTATTAATGAAATACTTCCGGTAGATATAGTTAATCTCAAAAATCCTGAAGCCATAATTACGGTAAAACATTTAGTGACCCATACTTCGGGTATCATTGATGACCCAAGTACTTACATCACAACAAATTATTTTGTCTTGCCAAATCAAGATATGACCACATCTGGTGCGAATATTTTGGTAAATCAGTTAGGGCTTTCAATCACTAACTCTGTGCCATTAGATGAGTATTTAGCAGAATATTTTGTTGAGGATGGAGAACTCTATGGTGAAGCTAACTTCATAAATGCTATACCAGGAAATACGTGGTCGTATTCAAATGTAGCAACCTCATTAATGGGCTTTGTTATAGAATCTGCAACTGAAATTGACTTTGCAACCTATGTCCAATTAAACATTATAGAACCATAGCAAATGAATAACACAACATTCAATGTGTTAGAAGTGGACTTTTCTCAAACGGCAGTACCCTATTTAGATAAGAACACACCATTACCTTTTTATGGTAACCACGGATACCCGGAAGGCAGCATACATACTTCGAATAATGACTTAAGTAATTATTTGTTAGATATGATAAAGGGTATAAAAGGACAATCTAATACACTTTTTTCAAATGAATATTACCAATTACTATTTACAGAGCAATTAGAAGATACTGTTGTTCCCAATTTTTTTGCAGAAAATCACGGTATATACTGGTATAAGAAAGGTAATCACTGGTCTCACGGTGGAAATAGTTTGGGAGTTTCAAGTCATATGCAAATAGAGGCAGACGGCTCTTATGGGTTCTCAATTATAGCAAATATGGATGCGACATTCTCTGATAATACACCACAATGGGAAGAAGTACTTCAATTAGTCACTGTAGGTATTCAAAATTACGTCCAAAACAATTAATCAATTAATTCCATTTAAAAATGATACCAAAACATAATATAAAAAGAATACTTCTTGCTGGCGGAACAGGCTATCTCGGTAATTATATCGCAGGGGAAATGAAAGAGAGAGGTTTGACAGGATTGCTAATAGCACGGAGTCCAGAAAAGCTACAACATCTTGAGTCTTCAAGATTACAAATTGTAAAAGCAGAAGTAACAAGTGCTAATACATTAACAGGTATTGCAAATAATGTAGATACCGTAATTTCTACTGTAGGTATAACACGTCAAAAGGACGGATTAACATATATGGACGTGGATTACAGAGCTAATCTTAATCTACTTAATGAAGCAAAAAAAGCTGGAGTTAGAAAATTTATCTATGTGTCAGCAATAAATGGTAATAAGCACAGAAACTTGAAAATTCTAGAAGCAAAAGAAGCTTTTGTAGATGAATTGAAGAAATCAGGTTTAGAGTATACTATAGTCCGACCTAATGGTTTCTTTTCAGATATGAAAGACTTTTTAGATATGGCTAAAAAAGGAAAGGTTTACCTCTTTGGAAATGGTGAGCAATTACTAAATCCAATTCACGGTGAAGACCTTGCAAAATTGTGTTTGGATTTAGTGGATGATGACGTAAAAGAAATTTCTGTTGGTGGTCCTGACATTCTAACACATAATGAGATAGCAGAATTAGCATTTAGCGCGCAAGGTAAAGTACCGTCAATTTTGCACTTACCAGACTGGATAAGAAGGCTAACCCTATGGGCTGTCCGAAAATTTACTTCAATAAGTACGTATGGTCCTTTAGAGTTTTTTTTAACACTTATGGCAGATGATAATGTAGCTATGCGTTATGGAAAAAACAAACTTCAAGATTTCTATTTAATAGAAGCTCGTAATTCTCAATAATTAATGTGATGATACGTAAAATTTTAGGCAATAAATGTCCCAATTGTAACGAAGGACATATTTACAGTAAAAAGAATATCTACTTCAATTTTTTTTCAAATAAGATGAATAAACAGTGCAGTAATTGTGGATATAAATTCGAAAAAGAACCAGGGTTTTTCTTTGGTGCTATGTATGTTAGTTATGTACTTACCGTAGCAGAAGCTATAGCAGTCTTTGTTTTAGGAAGATTATTTTTTGAGTCTCTTTACGATATGAGAATAGTCTTTTGGATAGGATTAACACTATTACTCTTGTCGACTTTTAATATGAGAATTTCCAGGATAATTTGGATTTATCTAATGCGAAAAATATAAGCACAAAAGAAGTTCGGAAAAGTAATTCAGAACGATTTGATACACTACATAGAAGACATTTGCAGAGTAAATTTTTAAAAATAAAAAAAAGTTATGAAAGCGGTAGTATATAAAAAATATGGAGGTCCAGAAGTACTTCAATTCAAGGATGTACCTAAACCTATAGTTAAGCCTAACGAAATTTTAATTAAAGTAATAGCAACATCCGTTACTGCTGGTGATGTACGTCTTCGAGCATCTAATTTCCCACCATTGTTTTGGCTACCTGCACGATTGATTTTTGGATTATTTAGACCTAAAAAACAAATATTGGGTCACGAGTTTTCAGGAATTATTGTTGATGCTGGACTAAAAGTTTCAAAATTTGAAATAGGTGATGCTGTATTTGGTACTACATCAATGCTAAAAACAGGAGCATATGCCGAATTTATGGCAGTACCCGAATTATGGAAACAAGGAGCATTAGCAATTAAACCAACAAATTTAGATTTTAAACAAGCAGCTGTGCTTCCTATTGGTGCAATGACAGCATTATTTTTATTAAAAAAGGCAGAGACTTATAAGGGTAAAAGAATCTTAATATATGGAGCTTCTGGTAGCGTAGGTAGTTATGCTGTCCAAATGGCGAAATTTTTCGGTGCAGAAGTAACAGGCGTATGTAGTAATCGCAATATAGAAATGGTAACCGCACTGGGTGCAGACACAGTTATTGATTATACAAAAGAAGATTTTACAAAAACAGACAAAACATTTGATATTGTTTTTGATGCTGTTGGTAAGTTAACTAAAGCAGAGGCAAAAACTGTCCTTTTCAAAGGCGGGAAATATGTTACAACCAAAATGTTTACTAAAGAAAGTAAAGCCTCTTTAGAAGAAGTGAAAAGTATGGTTGAAAATCAGGCAATCCGTCCATTTATAGATAAAACTTACCCTTTAGAAGATATTCAAAAAGCACACGCTTATGTTGATACAGGTAGAAAGCGTGGAAATATTTCAATAATAATTTAAAACTACAAAAATGAAGAATATACTAATAATCAATGGTCATCCAGACAAAGAAAGTTTCAACTGGGCCTTATCAGAAAGTTATACTAAAGGCGCTATTATGGCAGGTGCTAAAGTAGAAACGATAAACCTTATAGACTTAAAGTTTGACCCTAACTTAAAATACGGGTATCGCATTCCATATCCTTTAGAGCCAGATTTAGAAGAGTCTATTGCTAAAATTAAGAATGCAGACCACATCGTTTGGTTTTTTCCAATGTGGTGGTATGGTACGCCAGCATTATTAAAAGGATTTATAGATAGAACATTCTTACCAGGTGTAACATTCAAATATCAAAAAGGAAAAGTATTTCCAAATAAATTACTAAAAGGAAAAACGTCAAGAATGGTCATAACATCAGATACGGTAAGCTGGTATCATAGCTTGGTTATGAAAAAACCAGTGATTAATCATATGAAAAAAGGAGTATTAGAGTTTTGCGGCATTAAGCCCGTAAAGACTACCTATTTAGCCCCTGTCAAAAGTTCTTCTTTAGAACAACGTAAAAAATGGCTCTATAAAGTCGGAAAACTTGGAGAGCAATTAAAATGAAGTTTAACATAAATCAAACAACATGAACAAAACAGTTAAAAAATCAAGAATAAAACCTGTCCACATTTCAGGCGGTAAGTGGTTAAAGAATACGAAATTGCCTAAAGGAGTTCAAGAAGGATACCCCTATGGTTTAGATTTTGTAGTGATTCGTTATAGTACAGACAAAATAGGTGAAGGACCTAATTTACACGTGCATCCATATGACGAGATATTTCATATTCTAGAAGGACGTGCCGAATTTACAGTTGGAGATTCAAAATTTGTGGCAGAAAAAGGGGATTTAGTTATTGGACCTGCAAACATACCTCATTCGTACAAAAATCTAGGTCCAGGCAAATTAGATTCCGTAGACTTTCATTTAAGCAATGAATGGATACAATACGATATGCCAATAGATGGAGAAAAACTAAGTGTTTTAGAATTAAGATAAAAAAGAATAATAGAATATAGAAAGCCATGTCAAACAGAAAAATCTTTCAAGCAACAACGCTATTACTTTTTTTGGCCATGTTTATCAATGCACAGGAGAAAACAAGATTTAATAATATTTCATTCAATGAATCCTTGGCAAGCGTTCAAAGAAAATTGGATTCTATTTCAGAAAACATAACCGTTATAGGAATCAGAGAACCTAATTTTCCATTATCTCACAATAATGAAACTCACCTGATTGCCACTAATATTAGGTTCGATGGAGGGAATTTAGATAGAGCTGTTTTTACTTTTTCTGATAACAGATTATCCTATATTCAGGCTTCTGGGAATATCACAAACACACTAGTTTCAAACATAAAGTGCGATCCGGTCTTATACTTAAATTATCGATTTTACAAGTCACATATTCTTTTTATCGATAGCGACAAAGATCTTGCATGGCAATTAACTTCTGAATCTTTACATACCAATTTATTCGCTTGGGATAATCCTTATTTGTATGCTAACAAAGGTGATGTGGTCAATTACAAGCAATCAGTAAAAGTGCCAGATTTTTTAAGGATGGGAGGGGAATTAGATGATCTCCTACCACTATTAAAACAGAACAGTGAGTTTATAGAAATTCAGGAATTAGATACGACTGATGGAAGTTCCAAAACTCAAATCAATTGTTTTGGAATTGAATTCGCTGGCTTCCCTAGAAAATTTGAAGCGCGTTTCGAAAATGGCACATTAAAAAAAGTTTGGATCTTAACTGCGAAGGGAGAGGAAAATCGCTTACGAACAAAATTGACCAAAGAATATGGTCAGGTTAATTATGTAAACAAAGATTGGGAAGTGTTTAACAATTGGACTGTGCTTTTACGGAAGGATAAACCCGAAGTTCTCCTGTTAACGGATGATTTAGGTAAGACCTATAAAAATCAATATTTAAAACAAGAATAATCATGAAAAACATTTTAGCATTTTCTGGAAGTAATAATCCAGATTCGATTAATGAAAAATTAGTACAATCTGTAATCAACAAATATCCAGAATATGATATTCGATTTATAGATTTAGAGAAATTTGACGCACCTATTTACTCTCAAGAAATACAGTCAAATGGCATACCTACTGCAATTTTAGAACTGTACAAAATTTTTCAAGAGAGTGAAGGCTTTATCATAGCATCACCAGAGCATAATGGTTTACCATCAGCTTTTTTGAAAAATACAATAGATTGGTTATCAGTAATAACTCAAAAGTTTTTCGATAACAAGCCAGTATTGTTATTAAGTACATCACCAGGAGCTACAGGCGCAAAAACACATTTAGGACTCTTGGCTAACTTGGTTCCTTTATGGGGAGGAAAATTAAAATCAACCTATTCTTTAGGTAGTTTCGAGAGCAATTTTGATATCAATACTGCAAGAATTAAAAGCAATTTAGAGGCAGAAAAGCTTGATAAAGCGTTTAAGACCTTTATTACCAACAATACACGAGCAGTGAAAACTAATAAGGAAGTTGTAGAATCTTATTTCAATGCATTTACAAGCGGCAATTTAGACGAAGTGCTTACTATTTTTCATCCAAACACTTATATAGTTAGTGTTAAAGAAGAAGAGCGTTCTACCGAGCAATTACACGGTATATATCGTACACGTGAAGAAGCACAGCAATTCTTAAAAAATATAGTAACACTTTTTGAAACTAAAGAGTTTATGGTAGATACTGTAGTTGAGGCTGAAGGAAACTTGGTTATTGCTAAAGGAAAGTTTTCACATCTTGTAAAAAGTTCAGGAAAATTATTCAATAGTAACTGGGTACAACTATGTGTAATCGAAGATGAGATGATAAAAGAATATAGATTCTATGAAGATTCTGCTGCATTAATTGAAGCATCATCTATTCAATTTGTATAGTTATGAAATCAAGACCAATAGAGCATCAATTTGAGTTTTGGGCAAATTTAGGTAAGGTAGGTGGTTATATTTATCAACATGATGGATATACCACACTCTTACCAAGCCAAGGTACTTGGCCATCAAAAACATTCAATATTCAGAATAATAGTATTACTAAACTTAAAACTGAAATTTTGAAAACTAACATACCCAATGCTGTTGCTTTAGACGCAGATGATAGAAGCAATCAAATACTAATTGAAAATCAATTTAATATGACATCTGCAGTAGAAGGTATGTCAGTTAGAGTATCGTCTAATATGGTGTTTAAAGAGAGTCCTAACATAATCAAGGTAGATGATGAAACTGAAATTGATAAATTTTCAAGCATTGCATCAAACGCTTTTGGTTATAATATTCATCCCAAAGTATTAGTAGGATTATTAAAAGACCCAAATACTCAATTATTTATAGGGCCGCACAAAGCACAATTTGTAAGTTGCGGTATACTATATTTGGATAAAAACGGAGATTCGGGCTTGCATATGATTGGAGCTAAAAAGCAAATGAGAGGTTTAGGTCTTGGTAATGAAATGACGCAACATTTGTTAGCACATGCACTAAAAAACAATAGTAAAGAAATACATTTAGTAGCATCTAAATTCGGTGCGCCTATATACCGAAAATATGGTTTTACAAACAGAGGCTATTTAAATTCTTATTCTTTAATTAAAAAATGAAAGGTAAGGTGTTTTTATATATTTAATTTGATCATTTTTGATATACCAAATCTTTACTGTTTTTAATTTAAGTATTGGGCAAAAGCTATAATTGCTTTCTCATAAGGAACTATACTTGTTAAGTTGAATTAATCAGAATATTTTTAGTCTTTAACATTGTAGCTAACTGCAATGATATTTGTCTATTGCACTTAAGACTCACATCATTTTCATAAGAGTAAAGTACGTTTTGCTAATTCTATTATTTCCATGCATATTTTTATAAAAGCAATTAATATGCCTCATTAGTCGTGGTAAGTGTAAAATAGGACTATATAAAATTCAATTTTATTTATTTCTTCAACTGTTGTAATCTCACAATAAATAAATGATTTTACTCAACTAATTATTGTGAGATGAGTTATGTTACTGAATTGATTTTTGAAATTCTAAGGCACTTTCATATTCCGGATCGATTTCTAAAGACTTATTCAAGTATTTTTTACTTTCTTCTATATTTTTAAGTTTCCAAAATGATTGAGACAATAACAAGTAAACTTTTTGTTTAGGTTCTTTAGGGTTTAAATCTGGATTTTCACTTTCTGGCAGAGCTAACATGAAAAGTAAGTGCTTTATTGCTTTTTTTATGTCTTTTTCATTTTCATAAAAGTTAGCATATTGAGCAAACCTTGATAACAAGTACTCATCCTGAGTGTTCTCAAAACCTTCTTCTAATGTACTTAAAACACCTTCATTATTCTTGAGTTTATGATTTGTATTAGCCAACCAAGAGTAAGTATTTGAAAGATTCATTTTCCTATCACCAACTTTCTTAGTTTTCCCTCTTTTTATAGATTCTTCAAAAGCGGTGGCAGATAAATCATGATAATTTAATTCACTAGATAAAATATTTCCTATGTTAAAAAGGTCTAATTCAGAAATATTTACTTCATCTTGAAATAATTTGTCTAATACAGTTTGTATGTCTTCCTTTGGACTTTCTTTTGTGAGTTGTGTAAATGTTTGAATTATTAGTCCTACATAAAATGGTGTACCATATTTATTCTCGATGTCATCGACTACATTAAAGAAGTAATGAGAAAAGCTTTCTTCTTTTTCCATCTTTCGATAGGATACAAAATCTCTGTAGATAAACAGCAAACCATCAACTAAACCATATAGCATACCGTAAGAATGGTCGGCGTTTTTGTATTCCTTTTTTTCTACATTTAAATTTTCATTTTCACTTAGATTTGTATTTAATTCCTCAGCATATTTCACTCTTCTTTCCACATCATTTGCAACCGCAATAAAGTAATCTTTCTTCTCTTTCAGTTTATTGGTATAAGCAATAAAATCTGGTTTATAATTTGGACTTTCAATTGCAAATATCATATAAGCATCAAAAAGTTCTGGATTTGTCCTTAGAATGTAATTAACGTAATCAGCTCCTTGTGATAAACCTGTTGCTGTGCTATGTAATGTTTTGTATTTTTTCTTAATATGAGGTATTAGTTCTGCCTTGACAAATTGATAATATTTTTCACCTTTTGCTGAAAGCGCGGGATTGTCATAACTAGTACCAGGATAAAAGTCTGCGTGAACTACTATTGTTGACGGACATTCATAAATATGATTTAGAGTTGCTGCTATATAGTCTGTATGGTCATACACAAACTCATAAATGACAGGATAACTTTTTTGACTATCATAATTTTTTGGAAGCCAAATTTTGATATCTATAGAATCTTGAACAGAATTTGAATAGAATTTTTCTTTTACTAATTCTTGTGCTTTGGTTGTGAACAAGAATCCGAAGACACAAATGAATAAAATAAGAATTTGTTTTGTTTGAATTACTTTCATCGTTTTATAAAGTTTTTTGATTGAGCGACAAAAGTATTCTAGGATTTGTCTAAAACCCTCTTTAACAGGGATGAAATAGGGATTAGTCCTAGGCTTATTTTTTGAATTTTTCAGTAAACTGTTGCCTATTGTTTACCTCGAGCTTGGCGTATAAATTTCTTATGTGAGTTTTTACGGTACTTAAAGAGATGAAAAGTTCGTTGGCTATTTCTTTATTTGATTTTTCTTCAATTATAAGCTTAGCTATTTTTTCCTCTTGACTGGTTAATTTAATGCTTTCAATTTCTACAATCTTTGGTTTTTTATTTAATCGTAGTAATAAAAAAGTGATACATACAAATAGAACGAATATCACAATAAACAACACATAATTCAATCTTTTATGTGTCATTAATTGTTGCTGCATTGTGGTCACTGATAAGTCAGTAAATAAACTTTTAAACTGTAGAGCATAAGAAGAATTTAAAAAATAGTCATTTAATTCATCTTGTAATTCAATGTAAAAACCAGCGTCATTTTCAAAATCCTTTTTTAAGATGCTTTCATTAATGTTGTCAAGTATAAGTAATTTAACTAACGGATGTACCTTTGATTTTTGCACGTGTTCTTTAAGTTCCGAAAAAAACTGAAATAACGATTGTATTTTGGCTTCGTTATTTTGGGTTTCAGAAAATTCCTCACGCAATTTTTCGATAAAGATTTTAGTCTCCTTCCATTCCTTATCTACTACGTTTGTGTTTAAAGTATCTTTAAACCATGGTTTCTGCGCCTTTGTAAATACAATGGTATCTGTATTAGAAAAAATAAAGTTGTGAAAGTTCTTTCCAGCAATGCCATTTGCAAAGTCTAATCCTTCACTGCGTTCTCTTAAGTTGGCATGAATACGGTATAATTTATGTTTGTCAGATAATAGCTTTCCAGTAAAGCTGAAATAACCAGTACTATCTGAAAGTGTAGAAGTTATTACTTGATTTTTATTAACACCATTTTGTTCATCATACTGAAGTAAACTTAGATATACTCTTTTCTCTTTATCGGGTGTATTAATATAACCAGAAATGGAATACTGACTGTATGATTTATTTGTGATGAGAACACTAAAAAATAAACAAAAAATGAATATGTATTTCTTCATAATTTTAGAACAAAAATAGAAAGAATTAAATCTTCTTTTTATTAATATTTAACTCGATATTATGTAAACCAAATAATTATACAAAATATTTAGACAAAGCCTTAATTTTAAAGAAAGTAGTGAATTGTAATTTTATGGTTTTGTAGTCTTTTCAATAATTTTAACAAGTCTACCATTTACTATTTCGGACAAGTTCCAATTAAAAAGTTTAGCGTCGGTTGTACTGTAGAATGCAACGACAACAGCGTCAATGTCTTTATGGTATTCTGCAAAGCTCTGATATCCAGGAACCCAACCAGAATGTTCATATTTATACAATGTAGAGTAGATTTCTCTTTCTTTAGGTTCAAATAATGACCCATCATTAAGGGCTCTAAGAAAAATCCCAACATCTTCTGCAGTGGCAATCATATCGTAGCCATTTCCTTTTAAGTCGTGAGGATAACCTACATGATAGCCACTCATTAAATTATCAATATTAACGTCGCTATACCATCCTTTAGTGTTCTTGAGATTTTGTGGAGTTAGAATTTCTTCTTCAATAAATTGAAAATTATCATAGCCAAGTAGATCATCCATTATTTTATTAAGAAGAAGGTAATTTGTATTACAATATTCATAATCTTCACCAGGCTCAAAGTTTGCAGGTTGGTTATAAATTAATGCTATACCTTCTTCAAATGTGCCTGTTGGTGCTTCCCAAAAACCAGGTGTATCTGTAAAGTTTGGGAGACCACTGCGATGCTGAATCATAAGGCGTAAGGTTACTTCTTCTGCATTGTCAATTTTACCTTTAAGATCTGGAAGATAATCAGCTATAGTATTGTCTAAGGCAAGTCTACCATCGGCTACAAGTTTAGTAACAGCAACAGCGTCATATAATTTACTAATGCTTGCAATTTTAAAAAAGGCATCCGTTCTAGCTGGAACTTTAGTATCTCTATTATGCCAGCCAGCTGCGGCAAATAAAGGAGGTTTACCAGCCTGATCAACATAAATAACAACACCATCAAAACCATGACCTACAGCTTCTTCTGCTTGTTCTTGTAAAGAATCGGGTAGAGGTAGTATCCATGCTTTTACTAGAAGCCAAGGCACAAAATATAATGAACCAATAGAAGCCATTATAAATAAAGCTCTCAATATGTTTTTCATTTTACCTGTTGCCATAGTTATCTATAATTTGTAATTAAATATATACAAAGTTTTAATAACTAGTAAAGTGATTTATTATGCTACTAAATCTTTATATAAGTAAAAGTTTGCTGTTGATTCTGAGGATACGTACCATCAATATTATCACCTGTTTCAACATAGATAAGTGTTGAGGTGTTCAAGGTTAAAACATTATTAGTTATTTCAAATGGCATACCATTAATAACTTCATCTCCATTTAAGGATACTAAAACATCGTTGTTGAAGGTGTATTGTATGGTACTGGTATTGTAGGTACAAGGTGTGGTTTCTTCCCAAAAGTACTCAATAAGGTTACCATTATTTTGAAACGTTCTAGTTTGCTCTAGCATACAGGCATTAATATCTAGGTTCTGACCATTTACGGAAATGCTACTTAGCTTCCATTTACCAATTATTAGATTCTGTTGGTCTGATGAATCGTTGTTATCTGAATCGCAAGACAGAATTGCCAATGAAATTATAAGTGCCAAAAAGATTTTTTTCATGTGTTTTATTGAGAATTGAAGGATAAATCTAATTAATTTTTAATAGAATTATTTTGTACTAATTCTTCTAGAGCATTTTGAAATCTTTTTTCAGCACCTACAATATCTAACGTCATCATATGCATAATTTCTTTTTTACTTCGACTAGTGTCTTCAAAATTTTCGAACAAATAGTCTAATTGCTTTTCTATACGTTTATTAAGATTCTCTTTTCTGTCCGCGATTTCTCTTAAAGCAGCTAATTTTTCATATTCAATAAGATCTATGCGTGAATTAGAAATGGCATCCCAAGATGTGGTTCTTATGTTTGGTAAATGAATACCATCAGACTTTATCATTATATTATAAAGAGACATACTAGAATCAGTAATGTATTTTTGGATGGTATCTGCAGCCGCAAGTTGTTTGGGTATGGTTGTTTTTAATCCATCAACACTTTCTTCTAGCTCTTTTTGAATGGACGTGTAAACTTGGTCTAAGTATTTCTTTTCTTTTCTTTCGTCATTCCAATTGTTGATAAAAAGTGCGATTAAAATTCCTATTATAACAGTTAAGACTTCTCTAATTAATTGTTTGATACTTTTCATTACTATTGAATATTTAGCTTTTTATAAATATAGCCGTAATGTTTTAATTAAAAATTAATTCACCAATAGCATTTACTTTTTTATCAAGAGAATTAATTAGATCAACACTAATTTGAATTTTAAACCTTTAGCAGGTTTTTATCCAAATCAATGAAATAGTAATGATAGAGACAACAACACATACGATAAACCAACGTCCAACTTTCTTATTGGTTTTGAGTTCTTCTACAGAATAAATAGAATTAAAATTTCGTTTACGTTTAAACCAGAAATATCGTAGGATTGCACCAAACCATTCATTAGTATTAGGTCCGGATTGTTCAAAAAGTCTATCACCAATTCTTTCTAAATGTTTTTGTCTTTCTTGTTGTTCTTTATTCAAAATACAAGGTTACCTCAATTTGTTCTTTGTAAATTATGAGTAAGAAAATTGAAAAAATTGTTACAATAAAATTGAATAGTATTTAGATATCAACCATTAGTATTGGCAATAAAACTCTACTCCATCCATTTTCTAACCAATTCATCTAAGCCAAGTAATAATCCATCATAGTACTTACCGTCTTTAAAATCTGGAAGCATATATACATCAATTACATGTTTACAGAATTCATCAGATAAATAAAGCTTTTTGGTTTTGTCTGTAGTAGAAATTCTTACTTTTTGAAGTGTTTTACTGAGGACAACAGTGAGTCCATTACCTTTTGTTTTTTTACCAATTTTCCAATGGTTCGATAATTGAATGGCATATTTGTCAAAACTGATATTCTCTGGCAGTGAAGATATTGTAACAACAGCAACTTCTTTATCCATACTATTCACCATCTTCAACATTTTTTCGATGTATGCCATTTCTTCTGGCTTTATTATATTTTCAAAATCGTTGACAATTCCTAATTTTTCTGGGAATTCTTTTAATTTTTGATGGCTAAGTAATTTTCCTGTGTTTAAAGGTTTACAAGATGTAAAGATCAGTAAAACTATTAGGAATATTTTTTTCATTATTTAAATTCTGTAAATAACTAAAATACAGAAAATCGTGACAGTTTTTTAGTTAGAAACTATAATTTAAACCTAACTGAGCTCGCCATCGAGAATTAAATGCGTCTGTTACATATGGCTCTGTTCCTTCTGGAATATTAAATTGAAATTGAGGTTCATTATTTTCAATTCCTCTAAAGTCTAAGAGACTAAAACTTGAATTAACAACATTAGGAACAAAAACTAATCGTCCCCAATCCTTGTTAATGAAGTTAAAAACATTGAGCATATCTAGAGACAATGAAAGTTTCTTGCCGTTTTTTAATTTTAGGCCATATTCTAATTTCATGTCTAGTTCGTGATTCCAAGGAGTTCGTGCCCCATTTCTTTCAGCTATTTTTCCTCTTCTTTGACTCAGGTATGGATCATTATTAATAAAGTTGTTCAGACTGATCCATTGTTCATTCGCTGAGATGGTAACATTACCATTTGAATCTGTAAGATCAATTAGGTTGATTTCTGAAGCATCTCTTGGGACATAAATAATATCGTTTCTAGACGATCTATCACGATTTAAGTCACCTCGATATACATAAGAAAATGGGCTACCGGCTCTTCCATTGTAAAGAAAGGAAACTAATCCAATACCATTTTTTCCGACATTAAAATTGTAAGATTGATTACTGACTATTTTATGTCTTAAATCAAAATTTGAAAAAGAAAGAGAAGGGTTATTGCCAACTAAAGCTTGATTCCATTCATAGTTTGCAGCAGGTGAACTTCTAACTGTGCTTGATACGTCTTTGCTCATCCCATAAGTGTAACCCAGATATCCATTGTAATGATCCGTTTGTTTGGTTAAACCTAGGGTTAAATTATAGCGATAACCTTTATTGGTATTTGTAAGCAAGAATACATTGGTGAAATTAGGGTTGATTTTAATGGCATCTCCAGTTTCTAGGAAATAAGGGCGATTATCAGCACCATTAAAATTACCAATATTATTTTCTCTATTAATTGATTGAAAAAGTAGTCCGTTGATAACTTCTGTGTACGTACCTTCAATATCAACTGTCCAGCGTCCAGGAAGTTTTGCTTTGAAGGCAATATTAGTTTTCCAATCTCTGGGTAAACTAAAATTAGGATCTAATAAGTTGATTTCTGTAAGATTTGGTTGTACACTTCTTAAATCTTCTAAATTTTCGGTCAATGGTACAACATCATCTGGTCTTAAATCAATATTGAAATAATCCGTACCAGAAATATATTCAGCATATGCAAACCACAAATATGGAATACGTCCAGAAAACAGGCCTGTTCCACCACGAAGGGAATACTTTCCGTCAGTATCAAATTTATAATTGAAGCCAAACCTAGGATTTAATTGTGGCTTTTTAGATATGGTATTATCATATTGAGTAAATTCTGGCGTGGTTTTTACAGCTTCACTTACAGGTAACCTTTCTGTTAAAAACTGGCTATCTAGTCTTATACCAGTTGTTATTTCTAGTTTTTCATTAAGATGAAAATTATCTTGTAGAAAAGTAGCAGCCTCTATAACGCCTATGGTTGCTGAAGGGCGATTGCTTACAAAATCAAAATTATTATTGCTTGTATTATACACACCACGTATTCTAGCTGGCCTATCGTTTAAAAAATCTTCTACCGATCTATATTCCCATCGACCGTTCCAAGCCGATAAAAATCCATAATCTACATCATGTAATTGACCAAATATGCCTGAAGTGAAATGATGTTTATCAATATCAAAAGTAAAAGTATCAGAAATTTGTAGCGTTGAGAAATCAGTGTTATAGATAGAGGCTTCACGGTAAGTACCAGCAAAAATTCGAGCTGCAGATGATGTAGCTATTTGAATATGCGGAAAAACTCGTCCTTGAAAGTTTCTATCTTCCTTAACAGTATTGTAGCCGATAGATAATTTATTGGTATTACCAGATTCGAAATTTGACTTTAATTCAACAGCAAGACTGTTAGCAATACTATTATGTCTATATCCTTGATTGCCAAAATTGAAAAATGTACTGTTCCATTCTAAATTATCGGCATAACTATTAATATAATTGTTGCGTAGAGTTAGTTTGTGATTATCTGACAAATTATAATCCAATCGTGTGAATAATTTAGTACTTGCGGTTTTTAAGTCAGCAGACGTAAAGGTGCCAGGATCATAGTTATACTCACTTATTAATCGTTCTCTAATAGCTGTAACATCTTCTAAATCGATATCAGAGGTTGAGGTACCAGGAGCATTAACCACCGGGAAATTAGATAATGCTTGTTCAAAATTAACATAGTAAAATAATTTATCTTTTATTATGGAACCACCGATACCTGAACCTAATTGTATGTCGTAAAAGGACGGAACATCTTGTTCTATATCATTAGCGAATTTTCCGATTAAAGCTTGGTTATTGCCATAACCATATACTTCAGCTTTGGTTTTATTAGTTCCGTTTTTTGTTACTAAGTTTATACTAGCACCATTAAAATTACCGATGCTAACATCAAATGGTGAAAGTTTTACACTGACTTGCTTTATAGCTCCCAGTCCTATAGGTTGACTTCGAGACAAACTGCCTGGTGTGCCGTTTGCAGAGGATCCTGAAGCCCCACTTGCGGGTTCTTGAAAACCAATAATGTCATTATTGGCAATACCATCTATATTTAGGTTATTAAATCTATTACTTGCACCACCGAATGAGTTAAGGTTATTTTCTGGTAGATTTTTTGTTAAATCTTGAATACTTCTATTTATCGTTGGCGTAGCTTTAATGCTTTTTTGATTTAATAACGATTCATTTCCATTTTTCTTAGGATTAGATTGGGTTATAATAACAACTTCGTCAAGCGATGTGTTTTCTTCCATTAGAACAAAATCTTTAGTTATAGTAGAACCTAGATTAATGATAATATTAGACTGTTCTATCGTTTTAAAGCCAACATATGAAATACTGATTTTGTAAGAGTTACCTGGTGGAATATTATTTAATCTATAGAAACCATTCTCTTGTGAAATTGCTCCATAAGTAAAACTCGTCTCCGTATCAATTAAAACAACATTGGCGTATGGAATAGGGTTTTTATTATTGTCTTTTAGCAAACCTTGAATGCTTCCTGTAGTTTCTTGTGATAAAGCTAATGTGTTTAATAAAATTAAGAGTAAAGCAGTGAGGCGGTATTTCATTTAAAAAATATTGCATATCAATTCAATCATAAAAATTGAAAAGATCAAAAAATGATGTTAGATATTAGTAGAAAGTGTCGGATGAATTGAAGTGAACTTACGTAACGAATGAAGAAAATCTATAAATTAAGAGATCAATTATATTGAAGCAGCTCATAGCCAATAGTATAAAGAAATATTTATTCTAGTTATTTCGTAATTATAATGAGTGAAATATTGAACGTTTAATCTAGTATATGCCAACCTCTTTTACCGTCCATTCCTAATCGCTCAATGACGACCTTTTTCTTTTTAAATTTTATTTCAATTAAAGCAGCGACATTTTTGTCCTTGTTTGTCCAAACTAAATTCTCGTTAATATAAGCTCTAAATTCTTCAATATTTAAATTAGTAGTCTTCATATTGGTGTCATTCTCATAGCTTAACAAACAAGAACTACTATCGGTATATACAATAATCTGAAGCTTTAGTTTTCCTTTAATCTTATTTCTTTGTGTGTCATCAATTAATGTTGATAGTGCTTTTATAATCTCCGTATCATCAATATGAGCTGTTTTTGTTTCACTCTCTAAGGCAAACATTTTGGTGTCACAACCTTCTAGTTGTTCTTTATAAATATTTTGAGCATGAATACATAATGCTGAAATAAAAAGAACAGCGGAAGTTATATATATTTTTTGCATGAATTAAAGATAATACTATTCTTAAACTTGTTGATTAACTATTTAGAAAGTCCTTTTTATTGTGATATCTAAATATTTTTAGAAGTAAACCAACTACAGAGAAGAAAACAAATGCGTTAGCACCACCAGCGATTAGGCCATACGTAATGGGATCTAAATCTGTTCTTATTGCGATAACGGGAAATGTTAAGTTTAATACTATTCGTATTGCAAAAGCTATTATAACGGCATAAACAAAGTATTTTGTTTTCATAATAATTCACTTAATTGTTGAGTTATAATTTATTCAAATTTACCTAGACGTTTTGCAAGTAAGAGCATAACTATTGCAAATAATCCTGATGATACAAAAAAGTATGAACCGTATTTATTTTTATTACCTCTAATAAAATAAGGTTCACCATCTTTATCGATAAATTGTACAGTTTTAATCACATTATAGTATTGTGTATTCTGTAAAGGTGTTTTGTCGGCATAATAGACTGTAATTTCATCACTAGGTTTTAGTTTGTCAATTTGTTCAAATTCTGGACTAAAATCCATTGTGCGTTTTCCAATAAACAAATCAAAAACTTCGTTAGAGTCGGTAATGTAAATATACCTATGATCTCTTTTGTTTATTCTACCAAATGTAGAGTCTAAGTGTGTAATGGTGCCAGTAATTTTATTAAACCCACTTTTTGGTTTATGACTTATTACAGACAAGTAAATTCCAAAACCAATGATTATTATTGTTCCTAAAATGAGTTTATAGAAAATTTCTATTGGAGCTTTTTCTGGCAATTTTTTAAAATGAAGTTTATGTCAAACTTATTTTTCTTAGTTGAAAACTTGTTTAAACAGGTAAATTTTAAAGTATCTCGGTGATGTCATAATCAAATCTCATATGCCAAAGTTTTTTAGGTGATTTTCCATAATTATTTTCTGATTCTATATCGGCATTGTTTAAAATTAGAATTTTCACTATTGAAAAATCATCTTTGGCGTTCATTATAGCTGTCCATATAGGTGAGTTTCCATAAACATCTTTCATATTAAGATCAGCACCGTTTTTAATTAAAGTTTCAATAATAGTATAGTGACCATTTTGAGCGGCAAAGTGCAATGCAGTATATCCATTTTTGTCTTGAAAATTTAAATTTGATTTGGCTTGAATCAAATAATTTAAAACGACTTCATTTCCTTTGGCTGCTGCCAAAATTAAAAATGTACGTCCGTAAGTGTCATAACAATCAACTCCAAATTCGTGTAGTAGCATTTTGATGCTGTCGAAGTCATCGTTTTCAACATAGTTGTCAATGTACTCTAATTCCGATTCTACTTTTAGTAGTCTACCTGATCTTGCCATATATTTTATTCTACGATAAGGATTAAATATGAATACCTTTTTAATTTAGACTTATTTGCAGGATATCCATAGTTACATGCCCCATTTTTCATAAAGCTTAGGGTATTTTGTTTGCAGTTCTGTTTCATTTTCTTCCCACTCGATACCACCGATTTCGAAATTTTCCCTAATTCCAGTTGGCATTTCTTTTCCTGTCTTTTTCATGTAGACCTCCATTGCAACATAGCTCAATCCTTCCCAATCGCCATTATTAGTGTCATTTAATGTAGTGAGGTTTTCGATATTTGTTATAGCAGTTTCATAAGTATCTTTTCCTTGTCCTATCAACCAGCCTCTAAAGTCAGAAAAACAGTCGTCAGAGCAACCACCATTAATAATATAAGCAGCTGCCCAAAAATCCCAATTGTAAATTTTACCTCTTAATGTTCTGAAAGTGTTGTCAAACTCTAATACTTCAAGTGCAGTTAAATTTTGAAGCTCTTGTTTTAAAACGGTTTGTTGCTTTTCATAGTTTCCGCTACTACGAGATTTGCTAGACTCTATGATGCCCCAAAATTTATTTTCATTCATTAAGTTTTCAGAATTTTGAGCCATTTCTTTTTTTCCAAATAGTCTATTAAATATTCCCATTTCTAGATCATTAAATTGATTTTTGATTAATTTTTAAAAAAAGAAGTGTATTATTTTTCGCAATGCAGATAAGTACTTAAAGCTAATTGCCATGACGCTTCAGCATCAAAATCTTCAACCAATCCATCACCTTCAGTTTCTAAAAAAGCCTGCATACCATGCTGAATCATATAAGTAGGATGATAATTTGGCATACCAATAGCTATTATGGCTTTACAAACTTCTTTAAGTTCTTCTGATTCTTCTTTTAAGGTTTTTTGAAGTTCAGCTATTAAGACGTTTTTATCTTCTTCTGCGACTTCCAACAATGTATTTTGTTGTAGCACATATAAGGCTTGATGTGCACTTTTATCTTTAACTCTATACGAATCAAACTTTCCGTAAACGCCTGCAATTGCAAAAAGCCTTGCAGCCTTATAAAACTCTTTTTCTTCTATACATTTTCCCATACCGTGAAGTATATCAGCAGGATTATGCGCATTGGTAATTTCTGATATTTCTACACAATCACATGGCTTAGTTGATTCTAGGTTACCTTCGGCTTCGATGTTAATTGTTTTTTGTGCATAAACGGTATGCAAACAGAAGGCTAGAAGGGAAAGTAGTATGATGTTTTTCATGATGATGTGATTTAAACTAGGAAGAGAGATAATTGTTATACTTCTCAAAAGTAAGTATTGTGACTTCTCAAATATAAAGTTAAATACTTAATTCCTCCATGAAAATTCAATCAACTTTTATTGATTGGTATTAGTATTAGGTCGTACCTTTTTTTCTGATATTGACATTACAATACTTTGTCCTTTGGTATTCTTATGGACTAAATTTGGGTTTAGCTTTTCGGAGATTGCCACGGCTTCCCAAATCATGCTTTCAATTTCAGTTTTAGGGAAAGTATTAAACTCATTCACCTTTACATGACGAATTAATTTACCTTTTCCGTTTAGCGTTATTGGAGTTTTAGTTAATTCCGCACCACGATTAAAACCAAAGTTTACATATTTAGAATACACAGCAATATGACAAAACGCATCCTTTAATTTTTCTGATTTAGAATAGGCCATTGCTACGGCATTATAGTTGTCCCAGATTAATTCATTAGCTTCAGGAACCAAATCAGTAATGAAATTACGCAATGCTATTGTTAGCTCTTGTATGTTCTTATCATATGGCGCTATAAACCCTTTAAACTGTGGATGCGGTTTCATGGTGTTTAAGATATATCGTTTAAATGCGAGTTTTTTATTTATTACTTATTTCTAACCATTCTTCATAGGTTACCACACGTTTTTCTTCATTAGGTCTAGTGTTACCAGGAAGAATTCCAATAAATTCTAAGTAATGCCCATCAGGATCACTAAAATAGATAGATACTGCTGGCATCCAACAGAAGACCATTGGTTGTTCATTATCGTCTTGTAGAAAATTCCAGAAGTTTAAGTTGTGAGATTTTAAAAAACTTATAGACTCGTTAATAATCCATTCAGGATCACATTCAAAAGCAAAATGTCTTAAATCGATCTCTGCTTTAGGTTTTTCCCAAAGCCCTAACATGGCTTGTTTGTCTTCACCTATCCAAAAGAAAGCCAAGCGTCGCTCATCATTAAAGCGACATTGTTTGAGCCCCAAAACAGTGGAGTAGAAGTGTACTGAGTGTTCTAAGTTTTCTACATATAAATGGGTTTCGTAAAGTCCTTTGATCATGGTTTTATTATTTCTTACTTGAGTTATGGGTGACCTTGTAAAGCGCAATAGCTTCTAAATATTTCATTCCACCAGACTTTGTTTGGTCGTAAATAAACCCATTTAGTTCAGGGTGATTTTTGTCAATCCAATTGAGAAGTGTATCTCTGTTTTTGACAAAAATTGAATCGTTAAAAACGACATATTTTGTGGTTTCAATACTACTTATTCTGTTCTTTTTGAAACGAATAACTTGTTCTGTTACTATAGGCTCCTGGTGAAGAAAAGCAATTCTTTTGTCTATTTTTGAAATTTTAGCTTTTACAGCTTCGTTGTCTTGTTCAATGTCAAGAATTTTGTAAGTTGGGTGAAACACAGCATCCCATTTTAACCATTCCACATATTCTTCTTTCGAAAATGTCTGTTCGTAGTCATATGCGGTTTCTCTTGTTAAAAGACTATCTGTTAGTAAAGCATCAATTCCTAAAATATCTGATTTGTCGAGAACTTCGTAATATTGCTTTGCAATTTTGAGTTTATCAATATTTTGATTAGTGTTTTTGCAGGAAAATATTCCGAGCATAAGACATAATAAAAGAGCTAATATTTTATTCATCTTATTGATAGATTCTAATGTAATCAATCACCATAGGACTTTCTATAAAATTTGAGTCAATGTCTGGTTTTATGGCAATATTAAGGATCAAATAATAGTCAGAATCATAAGGCCAAGTGTAAGTGTTTTTAATACTAGGTTGGTATTGGTAATGTTCAACTCCATCAATACTAAACGTCATTTTATCCTTATCCCATTCAAAAACATAAGTATGAAAGGTGTTAGAAGCATCTTTAATTTTTTGACCACCAACATTTTTTACAATGTCACCATGGCTAGAACCGTTATGTAAGGCACTTGAAACATAATCTTGATTGTCTCCCCAATGTTCAAGAATATCTATTTCACCACACATTGGCCAATTGGTGGTGCCAAAACCTTGATTCTCCCAATACGCACCGTCTTCTTTAATGTTTTTATTGAGCATCCAAATGGCTGGCCATGTACCAACTCCAAAAGGTAATTTAGCACGAATTTCAACACGGCCATAAGTAAATGCAAACTTAGAATTAAGCCTTGCAGAGGTATAGTCTTTTTGCCAACCTTGGTCTTCGAACACTTCTTTTTTGGCTACAATATGTAACTTGCCATTGTCTAAATAACTATTTTCAATTCTATTGGTATAGTGTTGAATAATTCCGCCCCACCATTCACCGTGTTTTGGTATTTGTGTTTGGTGAAACCATTTGGTTGTATCTATGATACCTTTACCATTAAACTCGTCAGACCATACCAAAGTGTTAAACTTTGGTCCTTCATCTACGGTCATTTCTTTTACTGATTGAGTGTTTTTCTCTTTTAGACGTGAGGCACAGTTTAGACAAGTGCTAAGTAGTATTGTGAATAGAAGGTATGTTGAAGTTTTGTAATGCACTTTAAAAAACAAATTTGTTATAACTAAAAGATTATGAATTCTTAATTAAATCTCAGTTGTTTAAAGTTAAACTAATTTCGGCTTAAGTCAAGATAAATTATGATTTCAAAAGAACAGCAAACTAAATAGGTAGTTGCCAATTCAATATTAACTTCAAGGTGTTTGTCTGTACCTTATTAAATGCTGTAATTTGAGAGATATTGGCTAGTCCGAATTCATTTCTTAATTCAAGGCTGAAGTGATTCTTGTCATTGACTGAGAATTGATATGATAGCCCAAAGAGCATTCCGAAGTCATCATTACCAATTATATTTTCTGCAGGTTGGGTTGTAAATTCATCTCCAACCTCGTTGATTGGTGATTCACTTTCTATAATCTTAGCTTCATTTTCAACATTTAAAGTATGGTTATAATAACCGCCAAAATTTAATCCTATGTTTTTAGATTTCCCGATATGATATCTTAAATATACAGGAACATTGATATAACTGAATTTAATTTTATCTTCTACAGTAAAACTTCCAAAACCACCATTAGATGTAGATGATACCGTAAATTCCCAAACTGTGGATTTGTTGTCAAAATTGATACCTGAAAGCAATGATAGGTTGCTGTCAATATTATATTCAAATGTAAACCCCAATGAATAATTAAGCCTGCCATTATATTGCTCAAAGATATCATTTTGGTTCAATTCAAAAAGGTTTGCACCAAGATTGATACCGAACTTGTATGTTCTTTGGTCACTGTCTTGAGAAGATACATTGATTGAGAATACTAATAGAATTGATAGTAGTGTAAGTTTGAGTGATTTGTTTTTCATTAGTTAATGACGCTTACGTTCTTTTTCTAGATGATCTAAATACAATATGCCATCAAGGTGATCAATTTCATGCTGAAAAATAACGGCTGTAAAGCCAGATACTTCTTCTTCTATACGCTTTTTATTGAATTGATCATAGGCGATCTTAATGGTTTCTGCTCTAGTGTAAGTCGTATCTCTTCTTTTAGGAATAGACAAGCAACCTTCTAAGCAAGGTTGTTTTTTACTTGAGTATTCTATAATTTCAGGGTTGAGATACACTTCAAATGGGGCATCTTCTTTGTCAAATCGCTGAACCCATATAATTCTTTTTAATATGCCCACTTGTGGTGCAGCAATGCCAACACCAAGAGACATACTGTCTCTTACGGTAATGTATAATCTATCAATAAATGTATTGAGCGTTTCATCATTAGGGTCAACCTTTACCTTAGCACTTTTTGTTCGCAGTAAAATAGAATCTGAAGGATTGGTAATTTTATAAACTCTCATTGGGCTTGTACGGTCGCCCATTTCTATTAGAGACTTCTGTTGTTTTGTAAACCTATATGTACTCTGACAACTCACTACAAATATGACGAGTAGGAGCAAATAACAAATACGCTTCAAATTTTTGGACATGTTTACACTAAATTGGACGGTTGTATTTTACCGTTGGTTATGGTATTAAAGATAGTGTTTTTAGCTTAGCTGCTAGGCAAAGCGATATTAGAGATAGGTAATTCCTTATCAATGGACGTTATCTAAAACTAAGATTCGTTTTTTCGTTCTTTTGTAGTAACTACAATTCCAAATATAAGTTCAATAACTCCACCAATAATTCCACCAAAATGGAATGGTTGGTTAGATATTAAACAAAGCACTCCTGAAACTATTAAAAGCAGTCCTAAAACCCAATAAAGCTTTATGCCGTAAATAGATTGAAACACCAAATATCTTACACCAATTATCATAAGCATTACAGGATAAAACCAAAGTTGTTGTGTTTGGAAAACCGCATAGGCTATAAAAAGTCCGATAAATAATATTGCGGTACTTTCTAAGGCCAACTTTGCAAGAGGATTATTGTCTTTATGTTTACCGCTTCTTTTTAAAAGCTTTGCAGATAAGATACCTAAAGGATAAATAAGCATGCCACCAATAAAGAATATTAAAATACTTGTTTGCTTGGTTAAATACATTCCGGATAATCCTGAGATTAACCAGATAAGACCCGAAGCGAATATGCCAGTGCCACCACCTAAATAGGCAACACGCATGTCTTTTTGAAATTCTTTAAAGGTCATAAGCACTGATTTTAAATACGATTTTTTATAATATCCTTCAGGTCTAAAGATATTATAAAAACGCTAGTTATTCTCTAATTGTAAAGCCAACTGGTGCTTTAAGTTTAGTAGAGTCGTACATGTTAATGTAAATTGAAACAGTATCTTTTGAGTTTTCCCAAGTTACACGATAGTTATCTAACATAACACTACCAAAACCAAAGGGATCATTATCACTTTTTACAGCACAACAACTGCCAGCTCTGTAATATGAAATCTTTTCTCCATTTGGCCCGGCTAAAGCATTGAGATATCGTCTTTCATTCAATGGACCTTCAGAGTCTTTAGCGCCACCAACTTCAACCGGATTCTTTGGCGATAAACCATAGGTTTTATCTGTTGAGATTTCGGTGATTAAAAAGGTATATTGGTTTCGCAGAATCTGTGTTACATTTTTAGAAGTTCCAGTTTTTGAAGCTTGTTTTGTAGAACCACAGGCAAATAGAAAGGTTGTTAAAACAAGCAGTAAAAGTTGCTTTTTCATGAATTGATTTAAAATTATTGATGTTTGATTTAGTGGTTGTTAACTTTTATAGTTAAATATTGTTGTTTTAGGTTATTTTGATTTATAATTAGAGAATGATGCATATTGTCTACTTCAAAGGCTCACTTTATTCATGCTGAAGTTTCTCTCTTCCTTTAAAAACATTACTTATTTCAAAGTAATATACTTTTTCTTCTTCGTTTTCATTTTTAACGACCATTTTGTCGCAGAGACCTCCATTGTAATCAATACTTTGTTCACTAAGATCTACACCAATCATATCTAAGATAAAATACTCTTCAGAAACTTGAATTACAGACCAAGCCGTTTCACAGGATTTTCCATCTCCACTATTTATAATAGACATTAATAGTCCAAATTGGATTGTTTTATATTTTTTAGCGTTTACAGTATCTCCTAAAACTTCATAGGTTTGTCTTAATATTTTATGAGCAATCATGCTTGTGTAATCAATAGTCAGCATTTTTTTTGTTGTCATAACAATGCTGTCATATTTCAATTCAGACATGAGGCGATACATGTCTTTTTTTAAGCTTCTAAATTCTGAACTTTTTTTAGCTGCTACTTTAAATTGTTCACTTTCTAGAAAACTTTCTCTAAAAGTCTTATAGTCAATATCAGTATCACCATCTTCAAGCTTTTGAATTGTTTTACTGTAGTCATCGTCAAATTCGGGTATTTTTATTTCAGTCTCCGTTTGTGCAAATGCAATGCTGAAATTGAATATTATTAGTAGAATATAACACTGTTTATTCATATTTTGAGATTTTTATGGTTTAATTGTATGGTTTAGTAATTTACGTTTACTCGACAGGTCTTGTTCCAAAGGTCTCTAAATCAAATTAAAAAAAATTTCTCACAATAATTATTATAAGGATAATTAGTTATAAACAAATAGGCATTGCGTATATCTGACTTACTAACTTATTCTTTTTTAGATATACACAATGCCTATAAAATGGTTGGTTAATCTACACCAACCGTGCTATTAATACAATGGCATCAACCTGTACTTTTTAAACCACCAGATAAGGCATTTACCAATAACAATAATTGTAATAGGTATTTGGCCTTAAGTTCGGCATCAGCTTCATCTAAATCGCGCCATTTAATCAAGTACTCTAATTGTATTTTATGTAAGATTTTTAAGGCGTCGTTACGTAGTTTTATATTTTCTAGTTTAGAGACACGTCTTGTATGTACTGAGCCTTCTGTAATGGTTTCAATCTTATCTAAGCCGGTTTGGTAATCGTTAAGAATTAAATTCATAAGTTCTGCACGTGTTTTAGTATCATCTAACTGTGCTGCAAAGGCATTCATTACGTCAGTATCAGAGTTTAAAAGATTGGTTTCTATCTGTATTAAACTGTACTTCATAAACGCCCAATCGTTATATAAACTGGTCAGCTTTTTAAAATCTTCTGGGTATTGCTTTTCAAACTCACCTAAAGCAGTACCAATTCCAAACCAACCACTAATGTTAAAGCGCGACTGGCTCCAGCTAAATACCCAAGGAATAGATCTAAGATCATCAATGCTACGTTGCCCTGTACGACGTGCTGGTCGAGACCCAATTTTACTTTGTTCTAAAACATCTATTGGTGTGGCTTTAGAGTAGAAGTTGATAAACTTGGGATGATCTAATAACTTTCTGTATGTGCCTCTAGCCAAGTCTACCAAACGATCCATCATTTCGTATAAAGCTTCGTTTTTGGTATCTGGTAATGACTTTAAGGTTTGTCTTGCTGTGCCGGCTACAAACATTTCGAGATTGTAAGTGGCTGTTAATCGGTTAGCAAACTGGTTAGCAATAGTTTCACCTTGTACTGTCATTTTAATATGACCACTCATAGAGCCTGGTGGCATACTGTCTAAGAAACGGTGAATTTTTCCACCACCACGACTAATGGTACCACCACGACCATGGAAGAAATATAGTTTTACACCAAGTGCATCACCAACTTTGGTGAGGTTTTCTTCGGCTTTATAGATATTCCAACGACTCGTTAAAATACCACCATCTTTATTACTATCGCTGTAACCCAACATGACTTCTTGTGAAAAGTTTGGATTAGTTTCGCGTTGTTTTTTTAACATCGGATGGTTTAAGAAATCGGTAAGAATTTCTGGACCTGCTATAAGATCGTCAATAGTTTCTAATAATGGTACTACTGGTAAGTTAGTGTCTTGTAACCCAACTTCTCTTAAGAACAGATAGACAACTAATAAATCACTAAGGCTACGCGTCATACTTACAATAATAGAACCAATACCATCGGTACCATATTTAGTGACATAGTTTTTAACTTCACGCATGTAACCAAGTACGTTATCGGCTTCTGGGCCACAAGATATACCAGTTACCAAAAATGGACGTTTGCTTTGTAATTCTGCATTAATAAAAGCCAAACGTTTGTCTTCATCCCAGCTCGCATAGTCAAAATCTTCATAACCAGAAGCAGTTAAAATTTGGCTAATGGCTTTTTCATGGTATGCACTATTATTCCTAATGTCTAGCTTTGCTAAATGAAATCCAAAACACTGCACCAAACGTTCTATCGGGAATAACCATTGCTTAGCTAAGCGTGTGGCATCCATATCTATTAAAATGGTACGCAGTTGCTTAAGTTCTTGCAGTAAGTCATCTGCAGAATTAAAGCGTCCTGCTTTGTTATCGTCTTTAATGGTATATTTTAAACGTAATAACAACAGATTCACATACTGACGTAGCGGTTCTGATGGGTTACGATTAATGGCTTTTTGTCCATCTTTACCATACAATTCTGCTTGTGCTTCTATATGGTCTAAAACCTTTTGCGGCACTGCATTTTGGTAAATTGAAAAACTCAGTTTAGATGCTAAGTTTATCATTTGCTCTTGTATCATTTTTAATGCCGATTGGCGATGATATTGTAGGGTAGAGGCAGTGAATTCTGGTTTTACAAACGGGTGACCATCGCGGTCTCCACCAACCCAGCTTCCGAATTGAATCATCGGAAATTGTTCTGGCCATTCTAATAATTCTGGTGTGTAGCCTTGGTCTTTCCATGCATTAATTATTCTCTGATCTGATAATTGTACAGCTTCTGGGAAGACATTTACAAAGTAATGCATCAGGTTGTTGCGTTCGTCTTCAAGGCGTGGTTTTTGTAAATAGATTTCACCTGTTCTCCACCAACGTTCCATTAAACTGATGATTTCTTCTTTAAGTTCTTGCTGCTCAGACGTTGACCAGTTTGGGTTTTCTTTTTTCACCATTAATAAATACAATTCACGGTGAATGTCTAAAACCGTTAAACGTTTCGCTTCTGTTGGGTGCGCAGTAAGTACAGGTACCACTTTAACGTCACGTAGTTTTTTAGCAATCTCTTTTTCGTCTATGCCATCGGCTTTCCATTGGTGTAAAGTTTCTCCCCAAGAACCACGAGTAGATTCTAAACCAAATTGAGTTTCGGTTTTTCTACGGTATTGGGTAGCTGAAAGTTCTTCGGCAATGTTTAACAACTCAAAACACATGCCTATGGCTTGCGTGAGGTTTTCGTTTGTGAATGCGGTTTTGTCTGAAGTGGTACCGTTTTCAAATGGTAAAGCACCAGCAATATCGCCTTTATCTATAGAAACGAGCATTTCCTTAAACAAGGAAACCAAATAATGAAATTCGGTTTGAATTTTCTCGAGTCCTTCGTTTTGAATGATTTCTTTTGACATATTCTTATCTTAATTGATGGATTCTTTTTTAGTTTGCTCTAAAGCATTTCAATATTATGTTGCGTTTTATTGGTTCAAAGTTCTCGTTTAAAAGTTGTCATTTTTATGACTATTGTCATAATTCTCTGAGACGGCATTTACGAAAACGTTGTAAACTGAAAATTTTAACTTTTTATCACATTTTTTCTTTTGAATACTTTACTGTGACCTCTTTTTTTTGAATAAAACTAGGAACCAAACTTCAGTATTTCTACAAATTAGATATTACGATATCTTTAAATTTTTGAATAGGTCTTTACTACTGATGCCTGTAATATTTTCAAGAGGTTTGAAAAGCTCAAGAAGTTGAGGCGTACACTACTTACCACTCATCGAACAATAATGGTGTTTCATCGATACCAAAAATGGATTAAGCGAAATTAATCTATACTCATTCCGGTAATTTGTTTTTTTGTAGGAATACCGCGTAAGTAGATAACCTCAAATCTAGCTACATGAAAACAAATGTTTTTAAGGTATTAAGCTTCACAGTCTTTACTTTTCTTTCAGCAGTGTCTTGTGAAATGCCAGAAGACACAACCAGTGATGTTGACACAAACATTCCCCAAAAATTTACTGATATAGAAGCCAACAGTGATTTTAATTGGTCCACTGCCAAGAATTATACCATTCATATTGCTGGTGTGCCATTAGGCTCAGGTGAGAAAAGGCAATTTTTAGTTAAAACAGAAGATGATAAGGTCATTCGAAAAATGAATGTAGCAATATCTGAAGACTTTTCTATTAATATCCGTGTTCAGTCCAAAATAGAAACATTGATTTTATCTTGGGCAAATTTTGAAAAAGAGATCACTCTTGGAGCTAACAATACCATTAATTTCACCTTTCTTGAATTGGGCAATTTATAATACACTTAATTTAATTCATATATCTACAGATGAAAAAAATAATACTTTCACTCTCAATTTGCGTCTTATTTTCCTCAAGTCTTTTTCCTCAAGTAGTTAATGATTTTGAGGGTGGTGATGAGGATTCCTACACATCTGATTGTTGGGAGTTTAACGGTGTCTTTTTTGATGATAGTAATAGCATTGGAACTTATGCAATGTCAACTGGGCCATTAACTGATGATGCTGGTGTGTACAGTATTATAACACCATGGGTAGATATTCCAACTAATGGTGTAGTATCCTTTAAAACAGGTTTAATAAATAGCAACTTCGGAAGCGACGAAAACAACGCTAAAGAACTATCTGTATTTCTTTTAAGTGAAGATAGCTTTACTCCACTTTTATTAGATGAAAAATATACAACATCCGAGTTACAAGATAAGTCTATTCAGATTCCTACAACAGGATTACATCGTTTACAGTTTGTTTGGTATGGTAAGGGTAGCAGTAATAGAGCAGTTTTAGATGACCTTTCTATTAGTGGAGAATTATCTTCAGATCCATGTGAGGAAGATATCACCGATTCAGACGGTGATACGGTTCCGGACGATGAAGATGATTATCCGGATGATCCTAACAAGGCATATGATAATTTTTATCCTGGTGAAAACAGTTTCAATACACTAGCATATGAAGATTTATGGCCGTCTCAAGGTGATTATGATTTTAACGATTTGGTTGTAGATTATCGTTTTAATGAAATTACCAATGCCAATAATGCTGTGGTCGAAATAGTTGCGGTATTTTACGTAAGAGCCGTTGGAGGTTCTTTTGATAATGGCTTTGCCATTCAATTTGATGATTTATTGCCATCAGATATTGCATTTGTAAATGGACAAGCAATTACAGGTAATCTCTATAATATCGACGCCAATGGTACAGAAGCAAATCAGACTAAAGCTGTAATACCCGTTTTTGATAGTGCTGAGAATGTCATCAATAGAGTAGGTGGTTCTATGTATAATACCATACCAACTAATGGTACTGGAATTTCAGATACCATAACAATGGTCATAGGATTAAGCTCGCCAAAAGCATTTGTAGGATACGCGCCATATAATCCATTTTTAATTAAGAATCAACAACGCAATATCGAAGTACATTTAGCGGATAAGGTGCCAACGGATTTAATAGATGTAGAATTATTAGGAACAAATAACGATGATTCAAATCCTGGATTAGGAAAGTATTATAAAAATGTAAACAATCTACCATGGGCTTTAGATGTAGCGTCGACTTTTGAATATCCAATAGAGAATGCCGATATCATAGATGCTTATTTAAATTTTGAATTATGGGCGCAATCTAATGGTACAAACTTTACAGATTGGTATACAAACACCACATCCGAATACCGAAATAGTGCTCTAATTTTTCAATAAAGTTATCGAATCACAAGTGCTTTGAAGAATTCTTTTTTATATTATAGTTTTAATTTCATTCAGAATACATTCTTGGTATATTCCATTGGTCTTTATAACCAAATTTCCATTCTAGTGTAGATAATTCTTCATCGGTAGAAAGGCATTTTTGTAATTCTGATAAGATGTGTTCTTTATTCATATTTTGACCAATAAAAACAATTTCATTTTTACGATCTCCAAAAGTCTTATCCCAATTTTCTTCAATAATATCCTGATTTTCAAAATATGATGGATATTGAATACGTTTTTTAATAGGAATGCTGCTCCACCAGACACCAGCGCTATGAGCTTTTAGAGATCCACCAGCTTGTCCCCATATGAGTGCTTGCTCTGATCTTGAAGCTAACCAAAATAAACCCTTGCTTCTTATAATGGTTTCAGGGAAATCATGTACAAAGTAATAGAAACGTATAGGGTCAAACGGTCTACGAGATTTAAAAACAAATGATGAAATACCATATTCTTCAGTTTCTGGTGTGTGCTCATCCTTTTGAAGTTCTTCAATCCAACCCGCATTTTGTTCTGCTTCGTCATAATTGAATAAACCTGTATTTAGTATGTGTTTAGGAGACACTTTACTGTATGATGATTCTATAATTTGTGCTGTTGCGTTCATAGTTTTTATCGCACCCTTTAGCTTTTTTAGATGTTCTGGTGATACCAAATCAGTTTTGTTTAAAACAATAACATTGGCAAATTCAACCTGATCGGCTAACAAATCTGCAATAGTTCTAAAATCTTCATCCATATCGGTGAGATTTCTATCCATTAACTTTTCTGGACTTCCAAAATCATTAAAGAAATTGAAGGCATCTACCACAGTGACCATAGTGTCTATGTAGCTAAATCGTGACAAATCAATACCATTAGCTTCATCTACAAAAGTAAAAGTTTGTGCTACAGGCACAGGTTCACTAATACCAGTACTTTCAATAAGTAAATAGTCAAAACGATTTTCTTTAGCCAAGCGTTCTACTTCAACCATTAAGTCTTCTCGCAACGTACAACAAATACAACCATTGCTCATTTCTACCAACTTTTCTTCAGTTCTAGAAAGAGTGTTTTCGTTTTTGACCAGCTCTGCATCTACATTAACTTCGCTCATGTCATTTACAATAACGGCAACTTTTAAGCCTTCTTTATTATGAAGTATGTGATTAAGTAATGTAGTTTTACCAGCTCCAAGAAATCCGCTTAAAACTGTAACTGGTAGTTTTTTTTCTTCAATCATATTTTTTTCTTCAATAAATTAGTTCGTCTTACGAATGGTGTTATTCGGTAAGAACATCAATTCTTAATAGTAATCTACATATACCTTTCTTTTTAATTTCAGGGCTTTTATGTATAATAGGTTTAGTGTTATTGGGATATTTCGACCCCTTTAGAATGATTACAGATCCAGGCTGTGCTTCGCGAATATTAGTGTTGTCAATAACAATTTGATCATTACTTCCCTTAGAATTAAGTGCAATCCTATCAACATTATCATTCGGAAGCCACAGCGTACCTGGACCATTATATGTACATAGCAATCTCAAATAATTGTTATCAGCATGAAACCGTGTACACATATTATGATTTACTGATGTTAATAACAACCGAAAGTTGTCCTCGTAAGTGATTTCTCGAAATAAATGTAGGAGTTCAATGACATCTTCTTTGAAATCTACGTAATCTTCAAACTTTTTTCTGAATGTTTCTTCAATAGTAATAAAATCACCTGAGATTTCAATACTAGAAAATTGATGCTCTAGTGTTTTAATTTCTTTGTCATACAACGATGAAATATCTCTCTTGTAAACTGCAATGTTTGTTTTAGGGCTATGAATTTGAAAGAGTTGACTAGGATGTTCACCGATGATCCAACTTTGTTCTTTAGGGCTTTCAATCATTTCTTAAGTTTTCTTATTGTAATGATCTCCTAAAGGTAACAAAATTTTATTAATGCAACATAGTTGCGATTAAGTGAATATAGAATCTTATCAAGAATTTATTTTTTATAATTCTCTTAATATTTTTTTGGTTTTAAATTGGCTATATTTAAAAGCTGTCGAACTTATTTCGCGAGTAAATACCTTATAATCAAAAGGTTGTTACTTGTAAATGCAACAGCACCGACTAATAAAACTAAAAAACATATTAAACCAACCATCAATTTTCACTCATGAAACACTTTTCATTAGTTGTTCTGGGTCTATTACTCAGTTTCAATATAGTAACCCATGCCCAAAAAAAATCAAAGAAACAAAAAGACGAAAAAACATCATTAGAAACCGTTAATGTATCAGGTTTAAAATGGAGAAATGTAGGTCCGGCATTAACCTCAGGAAGAATTTCTGATTTTGAATTCAATCCAAACAATCCTTTCGAATATTACGTAGCCACATCTTCTGGTGGCGTTTGGAAAACTGTAAATTCTGGTGTGACTTATGAGCCAATTTTCGATAGCCAAGGCTCGTATTCCATTGGCTGTGTCACTATGGATCCAAACAATTCAAATGTGATTTGGGTCGGTACAGGTGAAAATAACAACCAACGTTCGGTAGCTTACGGAGACGGTTTGTACAAATCTTTAGATGGTGGCAAATCTTGGGAACATGTAGGATTGAAGAATTCTGAACACATCGGTAAAATTATTGTGCATCCAGAGAATTCAGATGTTGTGTATGTCGCTGCTATTGGACCATTATGGAGTAAAGGTGGCGATAGAGGTTTGTATAAAACCGAAGATGGCGGTAAAACATGGAATTCAATCATTGAGGTCGACGAACATACTGGTGTTAATGATGTTGTAATGGATCCTAGAAATCCTGATGTGCTTTATGCATCTACCTTTCAAAGACGTCGCCATGTGTACACCTATGTTGGTGGTGGACCAGGTTCTGCCATGCACAAAAGTGTTGATGGAGGAAAAACATGGATAAGAATCAATAAAGGCTTACCATCTGAAGAATTGGGTAGAATTGGTTTAGCTATTTCTCCTGCAAATCCTGAAATTATTTATGCCATAGTGGAAGCGGCAAATGGTAAAAGTGGCTTTTTTGCGTCTACGAATAGAGGAGCCAGCTGGGAAAAACGTAGTGGCCATGTCACAAGTGGAAATTATTACCAAGAAATTATTGCAGATCCTGTAGACGAGCACACTGTATACTCTATGGGTACATGGATGTCAGTAACGCACGATGGCGGAAGAAATTTTAAGAAAGTTGGAGAAGATACTAAGCATGTAGATAATCATTGTATGTGGATTAATCCTCATAACAACAACCATTGGGTTGTAGGTTGTGATGGTGGAATTTATGAAACTTATGATGCTGCTAAAACATGGGACTTCAAAAAGAATTTACCAGTAACACAGTTTTATAAAGTAGCTGTTGATAATGATTATCCGTTCTATAATATTTATGGTGGTACACAAGACAACTTTAGTTTAGGTGGACCATCACGTGTATTAACCAATCATGGTATTCGTAATTCAGAATGGTTTATTACAAATGGTGGAGATGGTTTTGAATCTCAAATAGATCCTTACAATCCAAATATCGTTTATGCACAATCTCAGTATGGTGGATTGGTACGTTTCGATAAGAAAAGTGGTGAATCTGTTGGTATTAAGCCAGTAGCAAGAAAAGGTGAAAATGCCTATCGTTTTAATTGGGATGCACCATTGGTTGTAAGCAGACATGTAGCGGGACGTTTATACTTTTCAGCTGAAAAAGTATTTCGATCAGATGATTATGGGAACAGTTGGGAAGTTATTAGCGAAGATTTGTCGCAGCAAATAGACAGAAATACACTGAAAGTATATGATCGTGTTGTTAGTATTGATGCAGTAATGAAAAATGGCTCAACGTCTTTATATGGAAGTATTGTTGCCTTTTCAGAATCCCCAATCAATAAAAACCTATTAGCTGCTGGTACGGATGATGGATTACTTCATGTATCTGAAAATGGTGGCGAGACTTGGAGAAAAATTTCCAGTATTGATGGTGTACCAAATCAATCGTATGTCAATAGTGTATTCTTATCCAAGCATGATGAGAATGTAATGTATGTAGCTTATAATCATCACAAATATGGTGATTTTAAACCGTATATCTTTAAATCTTCAGATAAAGGCATTAGCTGGACATCTATCGCGTCTAACTTACCAGAACGCGGATCTGTTTATGCTATAGAAGAAGATCATGTAGATGCTGATCTTATTTTTGTAGGTACTGAATTTGGTGTGTTCTTTTCACCAAATAAAGGGGATAACTGGAAACAACTTAAAATCGGTTTGCCAACAATTGCAGTTAGAGATATTGCCATTCAAGAGCGCGAGAATGACCTAGTCTTAGGAACTTTTGGTCGTGGATTTTATGTGATGGATGATTATTCTGTATTGCGCCAAGTAGAAAATGAAGCGCCTAAAGAAGAAGCTAAAATCTTCCCAGTTCGCACTGCATTGATGTGGGAGCAGAGTAGTCCATTAGGTTTACCTGGGAAATCCTTCCAAGGTGATAACTTCTACACTGCAGAGAATCTTGGTCCTGAAGCTGTTATAACTTACTATTATGACAAAGAATTCAAGTCGTTAAAAGACCAAAGACAAAAGGATGATAAGGCGTTAATAAAGGATAAAAAAGATGCACCATATCCAAGTTATGATGATTTGAAAGCAGAAGCTGAAGAATCTAAAGATGAGCTGGTGTTTACCATAAAAGATGCTTCAGGTAAAGTGGTGAAAAAGGAATTTAAGGCAGCTAAAAAAGGTGTGCAACGTTTCCATTGGAATTTAAGATATACAACCCAAAATCCTATCAATTTTAATAAGCCATCATTTTATAATCCATTTGGTGGTGTTGATGAAGGGACTTTAGTAAATCCAGGAACTTATACGGTTGAAATGGGATTACTAAAAAATGGTAATGTTACGGTATTGACATCACCTGTATCATTTCAAGTCAAAGCACTGAATAATACAGAAATGCCAGCTGAAAACCGAGCAGAAAAAGTAGAATTCCAGAAAGCAGTAGCTAAACTACAAGCAGATTTAGGAATCGCACAGCGCTTAATGTCAGAATCTCGAAACAAGTTAAAGTACATGAAGGCAGCTATTAAGCGTGCAGAACAACCTTTGGGTAACCTTTCAGCAACAGTAATGGCGATTGAAAAAGAATTAGATCAGGTTCAGTTAGCGATGTATGGTGATCCTATCAAGCGTCGTCTAGATATAGATCAACCGCCATCACCTTCAAGTCGTTTAGGATCTATCGGTTGGCAACAGAAATACTCTACAGCTTCACCTACACAAACACATCGAGATAGCTACACTATTGCTAAAGATGAGATTTTAGTGATTAAGTCAACTTTAGAGCGTGTGTTCAATGAAGATATTAAGGCTTTAGAGAAGCAACTGATTAACGCAGGTGCGCCTTATACACCAGGACGAGGTTATGAAAATAATGATTAATTCAATTCTAGATATGAGAATACTAACAGTTTTATGTTTATTAGTAATGACTTCAAGTTTTGCACAAAAGAAAATTTTGCAAAACGAAGATAAAGGCAAATGGAATCGCATCAGAAATGTGAATATTTCTAATTCTGGCGATCACGTGCTTTACAGTTTGGAAAAGGGGGAAAAAGATCAAACCATTCAGCTTTTAGAAATTGATGGAGATAATATTATGTCCTACCAACGTAGTAAAGGTGGTCAGTTTTCATATGATTCTAAATATGCAATTTTTAGAGTAAACGCTTGGAAAGACAGTATTCGAGAAATGAAACGTCGAAAAGTCAAAAAGAAAAATCTTCCAAAAGATACTTTAATGATTTATGATATCAGCTCTAAGGCATTGCAAAAGATTCCTAATGTCAAATCCTTTCGTCTACCAGAAAAATGGTCAGGTATTGTAGCTTATACTTTAGAGGCAGCAAAACCAAAGAAAAAAGATACCGCTAAGGCGAAAGATGCTGATACATTAAAAACAAAAAAGAAAACCAAGCTTAAGAAAGTTTCTAAGGACAATGGTTTCCATGTGGTTATACGCGACTTAAAAAGTGGAGTTGAAGATACGTTGAAGTATGTGCATAAATACAGTTTAGCTGAAGAAGGTCGTCATCTTGTGTATGCATCCTCAGGCGTTGTAGATAGTCTTGGTGGCGGAGTATATCATTATGATGTTGATAAGAAAGAAAAGACCTTATTACTATCTAGTCATCATAAGACGAAGTATCCACAGTTAGGAATCTCTGAATCTGGAAAACGGGTTGGCTTTGTGGTTGATGCAGATTCAACAAAAAGTCTTATTAAAAAACCACTATTGTATGCTTGGAATCTTGGTGATTCTAATGGTAAGGTTATAGTAGCTTCTGAAAATAATGGCACTGATTTATTAGTGTCGGCGGATGAAAGATTACGTTTTTCTAAAAATGAAAAGCGTCTGTTTTTTGGATTAAGAACAACGCCTATTGTTCAAGATACAACGTTACTAGACGAAGAAATTGTAAATGTTGAGGTATGGACTTATGATGAACCACGTTTATATACAGTTCAAGAGTTAGATGTTAAAAACGATAAAAAGAAAGCTTATTTGTCATTATATGATTTTGATAAGAATAAAATGGTGCAAGTCGCAACTACAGATTACGATTTTGTTAGATATGGCGATGAAGGTAATAGCGATTATGCGGTTATTGGAAATGGCACACCATATCAATTACAAAGCCAATGGACTGCACAATTACCTAGAGATTTACAACGTGTAGATTTAAACACAGGTGAACGAACAGAAATTGCAAATAAGGTTTATGGTGGTTCTTCAATAAGTCCAAAAGGAAAATATTTATACGGATACAGTCGCAAAGACAGTACGTGGTTTACTTATAATCTAAAAACCTTGAAGTATCAGGCACTTACAAAAGGCAGACAATTTTATAATGAGTTACATGATTATCCTGATGATCCTTATAGCTATGGGACAGCAGGATGGACAGAAAACGACGAGAAATTCCTGATTTATGATCGTTTTGATATTTGGGCTTTTAATCCTGAAACTGGTACATCAGAAAATCTCACAAATGGAAGAGCATCTAAATTACGCTATCGTTATTTGAGGTTAGATAATGAAGAACGTTCTATTTCAATGTCTAAGGATTGGATACTTAGTACATTTAATGAAGATAATATGTATGGTGGTGCAGCAAGCTTTAATCCAAAAAGACAAGCTATTAAACAGTTAATTGAAGGTCCTTATGTATATGAAAGACCATGGTTTGCGCAACAAGACAAAAAGGGACGACTATTATTTACGAGACAATCATTTACCGAATTTCCAAACTTGTGGTCAACGAATCTATCTTTTAAATCACCAAAACAAATTACTGATGCTAATCCGCAACAAGAAGACTTTAATTGGGGAACAGCAGAACTCGTAGAGTGGACGTCTTTAGATGGGAAACCGTTAAGAGGAATGCTTATTAAACCAGAAAATTTTGATCCAAATAAGAAGTACCCTATGATTGTGAACTTCTATGAAAAAAGTTCAAATGGATTATATCGTCATCGTCCACCATCATACGGTCGCAGTACTATAAATTACCCATTTTATGCAAGTCGCGGTTACCTCATTTTTAATCCAGATGTGCATTACAGAGATGGTTATCCTGGTGAAAGTGCTTTTAATTGTGTAATTCCAGGTGTAACAATGCTCATAGAGAAAGGATTTGTAGATAAAGATAATATTGGTGTGCAGGGTCACAGTTGGGGAGGTTATCAAATTGCCTATTTGGTGACCAAGACAGATATCTTTAAAGCAGCAGAATCTGGTGCTCCTGTTCCTAATATGATCAGTGCTTATGGTGGTATTCGTTGGTGGACAGGCTTAAGTCGACAATTTCAATATGAACATACGCAGAGTAGAATTGGAGGTACACCTTGGGAATATCCACAACGTTATGTTGAAAATTCACCAATTTTTAATATCGACAAGATTAATACGCCATTATTGATTATGCATAATGATGCAGATGGACATGTACCATGGTACCAAGGCATAGAGTTCTTTGTGAGTTTAAGACGTTTAGGAAAACCGTCATGGTTTTTAAATTACAACGATGAGCCACACTGGCCATTGAAATGGCAAAACAGAATAGATTTTAATATCAGAATGACACAATTCTTTGATTATTATCTAAAAGGTGCTCCTAAACCTGTATGGATGCAGCGTGGAGTTCCTGCCGTTGAGAAAGGAATCAATCAAGGTTATGAATATTTAGATAGTGATCAAGACTAATTATTACAAAAAAAGAAAAGCAATGAAAATTTCAAAAAGTAAACTTACCGAAAACCTTCTGTTAGTAGTAGGTTTGGTATTATGCCTTGGTTTAAATGCACAAGACCGCATTACAGGTGAGTCTTTTGCTACAAGATCTGAGGTATTAGGACAAAATGGTATGGTAGCAACAAGTCATCCTATTGCTACTCAAATAGGGTTAGATGTTCTTAAAAATGGTGGAAATGCAATAGATGCAGCAATCGCAGCCAATGCGGCCTTAGGTTTAATGGAGCCGACAGGATGCGGAATTGGAGGTGATTTATTCGCCATTGTTTGGGATGCGAAATCACAACAACTATATGGTTTAAATGCAAGTGGTAGATCACCGCAAGATTTAACTTTAGACTATTTTGAAGAACAAGGTATGGACAAAATTCCTTCATTGGGGCCATTGCCTGTAAGTGTACCTGGCGCAGTTGATGGTTGGTTTGAGCTGCATAAAAAGTTTGGCACTAAGCCAATGACAGAAATTTTAGCACCTGCAATTGATTATGCTGAAAAAGGATTTCCATTAACTGAATTGATTGCATGGTATATGCAACGCAGTGTACCTTACTATCAGTCTCAAGGCTTTCCAAATATAGAGGATACTTATATTACTCAAAATGGTGGAAAATTGCCTAATGAAGGTGAGATTTATAAAAACCCATATTTAGCAGAGACCTATAAAAAGATTGCAAATGGTGGAAGAGATGCTTTTTATAAAGGAGAAATCGCTGAGGTTATAGCCAAATTTATAAAAGAACAAGGTGGTTTTTTATCAACTAAAGATTTGGCAGCACATCGTTCAGAATGGGTAGAACCAGTTTCCATTAATTATCGTGGTTATGATGTATGGGAATTGCCACCAAACGGGCAAGGTATAGCTGCACTACAAATGCTTCAAATATTAAAAGGTTATGACTTTTCAAACATTGAATTTGGCAGTGCTGAACATCTGCATTTATTTACAGAGGCTAAAAAATTAGCTTTCGAAGATAGAGCTAAGTATTATGCTGATATGGACTTTTTTGATGTGCCTTTAGAAGAGTTGCTATCAGATGCATATGCTGAGAAAAGACGTGCGCAAATTGGTGAACGTGCAGGTCGTTATAACGCAGGTGAAATTTCAGCTGGTGAGACTATATATATGACTGCAGCAGATAAAGATGGTAATATGATTTCATTAATACAAAGTAACTATCGTGGTATGGGGTCAGGTATGGCACCACCTAAATTAGGTTTTATGCTTCAAGATCGTGGTGAATTATTCAGCCTTAAAAAAGAACAAGCAAATACTTATGAACCAGGAAAACGACCTTTTCATACAATTATTCCAGCATTTATTACCAAAGATGGCAAACCATTTGTGAGCTTTGGTGTTATGGGTGGAGATTTTCAACCGATGGGACATACACAAATTGTGATGAATCTTGTAGATTTTAATATGAACCTTCAGGAAGCTGGTGATGCACCTAGATGGGATCATACTGGTGGAGCAACACCTATGGGAAGAACAACGACCAATACGGGTACCATTCGCACCGAATCAGGAATCTCATATGAAACTATAAGAGGCTTATTAGATAGAGGTCACCGAATAGGAACTGTAAGAGGTGTTTATGGTGGTTATCAGGCTATTTTGTGGGATGATGAAAATAAAGTCTATCATGGAGCTTCAGAAAGTCGTAAAGATGGTCAAGCTGCCGGATATTAAAAAACAAAATAACTAACCTAAAATAAAATAAGCAGATGAAAAATCCTTTTAAACCAGTATTGTTATTGGTCTTTATGGTATTAATAAGTTTACCGATAAGTGCCCAGGTGGTAGATCAGAAAACCTTTAGTGGTCTTAAATTTAGAAATATTGGTCCAGCTTTCACTTCTGGAAGAATTGCTGACATTGCCTTGCATCCAGATAATGAAAATGTGTGGTACATTGCTGTTGGCTCTGGTGGTGTATGGAAAACAACCAATTCAGGGACAACTTGGAAACCAATCTTTGATGGTCAAACTTCATATTCTATTGGTGCTATAACGATAGACCCAAATAATCCTCATACCATTTGGGTTGGTACTGGTGAAAATGTAGGTGGAAGACATGTTGGCTTTGGTGATGGTGTTTATGTGAGTTATGATGATGGTAGTTCTTGGAAGAACATGGGGCTTAAAGCCTCTGAGCATATTTCAAAAATTGTAGTGCATCCTGAAAATTCTGATATCATATGGGTGGTTTCTCAAGGGCCATTATGGACATCTGGTGGTGAAAGAGGTGTTTATAAGTCTATTGATGGCGGTACTACTTGGGAAAGAACATTAGGCGATGATGGATGGATAGGTGCTACAGATTTAGTTATTGATCCTAGAAATCCGGATATACTTTATGCAGCAACATGGCAAAGACACAGAACTGTTGCAGGTTATTTAGGTGGTGGGCCAGGTTCTGGTATTCATAAAAGTACCGATGGTGGAAATACATGGCAGAAGTTAACTAGTGGAATTCCAAGTTCCAATCTAGGAAAAATTGGTTTAGCCATTTCACCGTTTAATCCTGATGTTATTTATGCGGCTATTGAATTAGATCGTAGAAAAGGTGGCTTATTTATGTCATCCAATAGAGGTGCGTCTTGGACCAAGCAATCCAATGCAGTTTCTGGTGGAACAGGGCCACATTATTACCAAGAATTATATGCATCACCACATCATGAAGGAAAATTATTCCTAATGAATAATTATGTACAGGTTTCTGATGATCATGGTAGGACGTTTTATACCATGAATGAAAGAAATAAACATGTAGATAGTCATGCGATGGCATTTAAGGCTTCAGATCCAAATTATGTCTTATTTGGAACCGATGGTGGACTATATGAAAGTTTTGATCTAACTAAAAGTTGGAAATACATTAGAAACCTTCCAATTACACAGTATTTTAAATTAGCTGTTGATGATTCAGAACCATTCTATAAAATTTATGGCGGAACACAAGATAATGGTTCTCATGGTGGACCTTCGCAGTCTATGTATTCTGATGGTATTACCAATTCAGACTGGTGGTAAACACTCGGTGCCGATGGTCACCAATCTGCTATAGAACCTGGAAATCCTAGTATTACATACGGTGAATTTCAACAAGGCGCACTTTGGAGAATTGATCAAACCACTAAGGAAACAGTATTTATTCAACCTCAGGCCCGAGAAGGTGATCCTTTTGAGCGCTTTAATTGGGATGCACCAATTTTAGTGAGTCCTCATAATCCAAAGCGCTTATATTTTGCTTCACAACGTGTATGGAGATCAGATAATAGAGGAGATGACTGGACTCCAATTTCTGAGGACTTGACATTAAACCAAGAGCGTATGACTATTCCGTATTATGGAAAGCAGCAAAGTTGGGATAATGCTTGGGACGTTTATGCAATGTCTAACTACAATACAATTACGTCTTTAGCGGAATCACCAATACAAGAAGGTTTAATTTATGCTGGTACAGATGATGGTATCATTCAGGTCACCGAAGATGGAGGTGCTACTTGGAATAAATTTAATTTAAGCTCAGTAAAAGGCCTAGATCATGTCCCTTTTGTGAATGACGTTAGAGCAGATCTTTTTGATGCCAATATTGTGTACGCAGCGGTAGACAATCATAAGTATGGTGACTACAGACCTTATGTTTTAAAGAGTACAGATAAAGGCAAAAGTTGGACAATTATTAATGGAGACTTACCAGAACGATTATTGATTTGGCGTTTGGTACAAGATCATGTCGATAAAAATCTCATGTTTGCAGCAACAGAGTTTGGTATCTATTTTACGTATAATGCTGGTGAGAATTGGGTAAAATTGACAGGTGGAGTGCCAACAATATCATTCAGAGATTTAACGATACAACGCAGAGAAAATGATTTGGTAGCCGCATCATTTGGAAGAGGTTTCTTTATACTTGATGATATTACACCATTGCGAAATTTTGATGCATCAATGCTTTCAAAACCGGCAACTTTATTTCCAACAAAGGATGCCTATTGGTATAGACAAGCTAGTAGAGTAGGAAGCCAAGGTGATGCCGAATATAAAGCACCTAACGTACCTTTTGGGGCCAGGTTTACTTACTATATGTCCGAGAGTGTGAAATCACTAAAAGCAGAACGACAAGAACGTGAAAAAACAAATACAGATTTTCCAGGTTGGGAAGCATTAGAACAAGAGACAAATCAAGAAAGCCCTAAGATTTTAATTGTTATTAAAGATGTTCAAGGTAAAATTGTGAATACCATTAAAGGTTCTAATAAAAAAGGATTTAATCGTGCGAATTGGAGACTAAATTATCCAAATACAAATGGTGAACCTTTAGATGAAGGTGGTGATGGTATAGGTACAGGTTATATTATGGCTACACCAGGAACTTATACGGCAACACTAGTAAAGCGTGTTGATGGTGAGACCACTGTTTTAGAAGGTCCACAACAATTTAATGTGGTGCCAATGTATGATGGTGCTCTACCTAGAAAGTCTTTTGATGATATGAACCAGTTTAGGGAAGAAGTTTCAGAATTTCAACAAGATTATACTGCTACAAGTTTGATGTTAGACAAGCAAATGGATAAAATATTTGCAATGAGACGTGCAGCTAACAAAACAACGAGTTCAAATGATGCCATTTTAACCGATATTAATACTGCAAGGCTACAATTGTTAGCTATTGAAAAGGCGTTGAGAGGAAATCCTGTAAAAGATGAGGTTGGTGAAAAATCTAATCCGACGGCAAGTGATGGTAGAGGTCTATCATGGCGAGCATTTGGTAATACATATGGTCCAACTGGTACACATAAGGCCTTATTACAGCGTGTAAAGAACCAGTTAAAGACTGTTAAAGCAGAGCTAAGAGTTATGACAGATAGCACGCTTCCTGCAATTGAAAGTCAACTTAAAGCTGCAGGTGCGCCTTGGGTAGAAGGTCAAGGGTTAATAGATAATTAATAAAATTTATCGAAGCAACATATATTAAAAAGTGACTACCATGAGGAAGTCACTTTTTTTTCTGATAGCTAATATTAGTATCTTTAGTAAAACTTAATGACCACTAGTTATGAAAAAAATCTTTATACGTGTTTTAACGCTATTGTGCATAATCACAGTATCTTGTAAGGAGAATACCAAAGAAACAGAAAAGCCTCAAGAAGAAGTTCAACCACTAGAGATAAAAGTGAAAGGCGAAGAGGTTATCTATGCAACTGACTCAACAAGTTTAAAAGGCTATATCGCATACGATGAAAATAGTACGCTAAAAAAACCAGCAATACTTATTGTACATGAATGGTGGGGACATAATAATTATGTAAGAGAGCGTGCAGATATGTTGGCTAATTTAGGTTATACAGCTATGGCTGTGGATATGTATGGTGACGGTAAATTGGCGAATCATCCGTCTGATGCTGGTAAATTTGCGAGAAGCGTTTTTGCCAACTTACCAGAAGCTAAAGCAAGATTTAATGCCGCTAAAACGTTGTTAATCAATCACGAATCTGTGGATGCTAATAAAATAGCCGCCATAGGCTATTGTTTTGGCGGTAGTGTTGTTCTCACAATGGCAAATAGTGGTGAAGATTTAGATGCGGTAGCAGCATTTCACAGTGGTATAACTTTACCAGTAATGCCTAATGACCAATTAAAAGCACGCGTATTGGTATGTAATGGCGCTGATGATGGCTTTATTAGTCCTGAATCTATAACGGCATATACAAAAGCAATGGATTCTATTGGTGCCAAATATGAGTACATCTCCTATCCTGGGGCAAAACATGGCTTTACCTCAAAGGAAGCGGATGAAAATGGGAAGAAATTTAATTTACCATTGGCTTACAATGCAGAAGCTGATGGTAAGTCATGGCAAGCATTACAAGACATGCTAAAGGAAGTGTTTCAATAGAGATTGCATAGGCTAATATAAGCCACGATAGATAATTTATAATTAATTCTAAAAAGAAATAGACAATCCTTTGAGATACATGATTTTTAAATAATTCATCTAAAATGAAAGTATTATCCTTATCCGTAAAGGTAAAATGGACGCAGTAACAAGCTTATAACATCTGTTACAATAGTAAGATTCTTTATGTTTAACTATTATTGCATATATATTAAACACCTGAAAACCAATGATTTTAGAGCGCGTTTATGTTGTTTAAGTACCCAAATTTTCGTATCTTAAATGTTTTAAATCATTGGTGTTACTTTTCGGTAACACTTGTGGGGTATTTTGACTAAGATGAGCGATATATCTTACCTTGTTAAATCTGCTAATATTCTTTTAATATCTGATGGTAGAGCAGATTCTCTTGACTATTCTGAACTTCTAATTAAAGAAAGATTCAAAGTAACAAGTGCGTTTGACAGCAACATTGTATTAAATGAACTACATAACAAAAAGGTTGATTTACTTCTTATTGATTGCGATGATTCAATAAAAACACAGGTTAAGCTTTTGAAACGTATTCGTTCTCATAATGAGTATCGAGATATTCCGATCATTATTATTTGTGAGTCTATTGAAGATCAAATGCTAAAGGGTGTTTTTAATTTAGGTAGTCATATTGACTATATCATAAAACCTGTTGTAAATGAAGAATTACTTTTTAGAATAAATACACAAATCGAGGGATATCGTAGCCAAGTTGCTGTGCAAGTGCAAAAGGAGCAAGTAGAACGGCTTTTAGAAAAAGCTGTACTTAACCTAAGGCGAAGCGAGGCTTATAGTGATAGTTTACTAAAATTTAGAATGGTACTTGAAGAGATGCCTGTTCTGGTTGACGCTTTAGATGAAAAAGGACGTATCGTTTTTTGGAATCAGGCGTGTGTTTCTGTGACTGGTTATAGTCAACAAGAAATGATTAATAATCCAAATTCATTTGAAATTCTATATCCAGATGAAGCTTATCGTAATGACTTATTTAAAACCTTTGAGAAGAATCCAAATTTAAGAGAATACGAGCTGGTACTTACAACAAAGAAAGGTAAAGAAAGAATAATTTCTTGGACAAATATTTCAAGCTTTGCGCCAATTCCTGGTTGGTCTACATGGGCAGTAGGTATTGATGTGACAGAACGTAGAAAAGCTGAGGCCATTTTGTTCGAATCTAAAAAAGCTTTAGAATTATCTAATAAAAAAATCGAACGCGCTTATGAAGATGTAGAAAAGCATAAGGATTTATTGCAAAAAAGATTTGATAAAAAGACGGTAGAGCTTCAAAAGAGTCAAGTAATTATAGACACTTCTACAGAGACAATAATTAATACGGATTTAGAAGGGAAGATTATTTATTGGAATAGTGCAGCTCAAAATCTCTATGGTTATACTTCAAAAGAAGCCATAGGGAAGCATGTAAGTATGCTCTACAAAGAACAAGACTTGCCAAAATTAGAGTCTATGATATCTAATCTGATGGCAGGAGAAGACATACGTAATGTAGAATTAACTTGCCTAGATAAAAATAAAGATGAAAAAACCATCCTAATGTCGTTAACATCCATTAAAGACGGTAAAGGTGAAGTTTCAGAATTAGTTGGATTTTCAAAGGATATAAGTAAAAGAAAAAAAATACAGAACGACCTTAATAGATTGAATCTATTATTTGAAGATACTAGTCAAACTGCAAAAGTTGGGGGTTGGGAAATAGACTTAGAAAATGATAATATAACCTTAACACAGCAAACCTATGATATTTACGAGTTACCATATGGTCAATTGCCGAGTATAGAAGAAGGTATCTCTTATTATCATCCCGATCATCGTCAAAAAGTTAGTGATGCCGTTAATAATGCAATAGCACATAACATACCTTATGATTTAGAGGTAAAACTGATCACTGCTAAGAACAATGAAATATGGGTACATACTAAAGGAAACCCAATAGTTAAAGATGGAAAAGTTGTACGATTATATGGTTCTATTCAAGATATCACAGAAAACAAAAACATTCAATTAGAGCTAAAAAAATCTCAAGAAATAGCGAGTTTAGGTAGTTGGTATTTAGATTATAAAACAGGGAACATCACATGGTCAGAAGAACTGTATAAGATGTATGGCTTTGATCCTGATAAACCTATTCCGCCATTAGAGGAACATGCGAAATTTTTAGAATCTGAAAGTTGGAAATTACTAAACTCATGCATAGATAAAACTGCAAAAACTGGTGAACCGTATTCCATCGAATTAAAAACGATAAAAAATAAAGGTAGTTGGCAATGGATGTATGCTCAAGGGGAAGCTATTTTAAATGGCAATGACGATATTGTTGGTTTAAGAGGTATTGCTCAAGATATTACCAATCAAAAACTAACTGAGTTGGCATTACGACAAAGTGAAAAGCGTTTTACAAATATGGCTTCAAATCTTGTTGGTGCAATATTTCAGTATGTGTTGCACTCTGATGGTACCGATGCTGTAATGTACATGAGTCCGAGTTGTTATGATTTATGGGAGGTTGATGCTGAGACTGTCGTTAAAGACGCGAAGATTTTATGGGATATGGTGCACCCAGATGATCTCAAACCTATGTATGAATCTGTTTTGAAATCTGCTAGGAATTTAGATCCTTGGGATTTTCAATGGCGAATAACAACACCTTCAGGTAAACAAAAATGGTTAGAAGCGGCTGGGCGTCCAGAGAAAATGGAAAACGGTGATACAATGTGGGATAGCCTTATTTTAGATGTTACCAGACGTAAAGTAGCAGAAACTGATCTTAAAATTGAAAAAGAAAAAGTAGAGCGCAGTGAAAAAATGCTAAAAGAAGCACTAGAGCAGGTTACTGAACTTAAAAATAAATATCAAAAAGAAAATATTTATTTAAAAGAGGAGATTGATCTCGCTTATAATTATCAAGACCTTATTTATGTAAGTAATGAGATTTCTGACGTTTTAAATCAGGTTGATATGGTAGCAGGTACAAATGCTACAGTATTACTACATGGTGAGACAGGCACAGGTAAGGAGATTATTGCAAGAGCTATTCATAGTAATAGTTTAAAAAGTAAAAACCCACTAATTAAGGTGAATTGTGCTGCAATTCCACAAGAATTGATTGAAAGTGAGTTGTTTGGTCATAAAAAAGGCTCTTTTACTGGTGCGATTAATAATAGAATAGGGAAGTTTGAGTTGGCTAATGGCGGTACAATATTTTTAGATGAAATAGGTGAGTTGCCAATAGAGATGCAACCCAAGTTGTTGAGAGTATTACAAGAAGGTGAGATTGAACCTGTAGGAGGTTCTCAGACAGTAAAGGTAGATGTGCGTGTTATAGCAGCTACAAACAGAAACTTACTTGATGAAATTGAGAAAGGTAACTTTAGAGAAGATTTATTTTTTAGATTAAATGTATTCCCAATTAATATTCCACCATTAAGAGAACGTCAAAATGATATTCCTGTGCTTATTAATCATTTTGTCTCAAAATTTTCTAGTAAGTATAGGAAAGAAATAAAGCATATCCTTAAGGAGGATCTTGAGTCAATGATAAATTACGATTGGCCCGGAAACGTCAGAGAGTTAGAGAATTTAATTGAAAGGTCAATTATCGTTTCTAAAGGGGACAATATATCATTTAATTTGGGGACAAATCCACCAAATGGGTTTCAAAGACGAGAATTAAAATCTATCGGAAGAACATTAGATGATGTGCAGCGCGAACATATTTTTAGAACTTTAAAAAGTGCTAATTGGAAGATTACTGGTACTGATGGTGCTGCAAAAATTTTAGATCTAAAACCAAGCACGCTTCGTGATCGAATGAAAAAGCTAAATATAAGTAAACCAAACTAACGGAATACCGTCATTTAGGTTTATTGCTTTCCAAAAGGTAACGGTATACCGTTAGTTAATTTCACTAAGTCTTAAACATAGGTATTTTTTAAAACACTGACAAACAGTGTTTTAAATTCGTATTGATGACATTTTTTTAATTTTGGCACACCATTGGCTATATAATTAACGTTTAAAACTTTTAAATTATATAGGTATGGAAGCAATAACAGAAATATGGCAATCTAATCAACAAGATCAAGTTGTAGCAGCATTAAATACCTGCGCGATGGTTTCTATAACCGATACAGCAGGTAACATCATCTTTGTAAATGATAAATTTTGTGAGATCTCTGGTTATGAAGAAGAAGAATTGATTGGCAAGAACCACAGAATGTTTAAATCAGGGTTGCATCCAGATAGTATTTACGAAAATCTATGGAAAACCATAAGCTCTGGTAAAGTATGGACAGGAGAAATTTGTAATAAAACAAAAAGTGGTGGTCTTGTTTGGTTTACAGCTACTATTGTTCCTTTTAAAGATGAGTTTGGTATAATAGAAAAATATGTTGCAATTAGAAGTAATATATCAGAACTAAAAGCAAAAGAAGAGGAGTTAGAATATTCAAAATTAAGCTTTAAGCAGCTTTTTAATTTAGCCCCAGACGCCTATCTCGTTTGTAATAACGAAGGACTTATTCTAAACTGTAACCAAGCAACTGAAGAACTTACTGGTTATTCACAAAAGGAATTGTTGTTCAAAAATATTTTTGATATAAATCTTATCACTAAAAGAAGTAAGGTTTTATTTAAAAAGTCACTCGAAAGTTCATCGGCTGGTCAAGATAAAACTGAACTACAGATTGTTTCTAAATCCGGGAAGAAGGTAACACTAGAAGTGGCCTCTCATAAAATAGACCTTAATAATAGAAAGGTTGTTTTAAGTATTGGTAGAGATATTACGCAACGTAATAAAATATTGCAAGAATTAAATGTAAAAACACTTGATTTAGAGGTGTTTATATATAGAGCGAGTCATGAAATGAAAGCGCCGTTTACTACAATTGAAGGATTGCTTAATTTATTGAAAGAAGAAAAGAGTAGTGTTGGTACTGATGCAATAATTAAGATGATGGAATTCACATTGAAGAATGGTAAGTCAATGTTAGATAATCTAAATTCAGTTAGAACAATCCTTAAAGGAGATTTAGAAAGAGAAGTTGTAGACTTAAAAAACTTGGTAACACAAATCATTTATGATCTCAGCTATATGGATAATTATGAAGAAGTAAATTTTGAAGTGGATATTCCAACAAATTTTAAACTGTTTGGCAATTCATTTCTGTTAAAATCAGTATTTCTAAATCTTATTCAGAATTCAATAAAATATAACATACCTAAAACTGATGGTAAAAGTCCAAACGTAAAAATCACAGCATTTAAAGTTGGTAATACGGCTGTAGCTCATGTCATAGATAATGGATTGGGTATAAAACCAGATGAACAAGATAAAGTATTTGATCTTTATTATAGAAGTAATTACCGTAAGGAAGGATGCGGACTAGGGTTATATATAACTAAAAATGCTGTTGAAAGATTAGGTGGTCAAATAGATTTAACCTCTTTTCAGAATCAGTTCACAAAATTTGAAATAAAGATTCCATTAGTATCACAATCATGAAAACTAATATCGTAACATATCTCGTTGATGATAGTCGAATAGATCTTTTTATTAACCAAAAAGTGCTTTCAAATTATAGCAAAGATCTCAAGACTAAAGCATTTCAATCACCAGTTGATGCTCTTGAATATTTTAGGTCTAACCTTGACCAAATTAATAATAGGAGTCAAGATTATAAACAAATAATATTGATAGACGTAAATATGCCAGTCATTAAAGGTTTTGAGTTTTTAAATGCTCTTATTCATTTGGATAATTTTAAAGAAAACGTATTCAATATTTATTTTTTATCATCTTCGATTAATAGTGAAGATATTAATAAAGCAATGAGTATGAATAACTGTAATGGCTATTTAAATAAACCTTTAACAAAAGATTTATTTAAGGAGATATTAAGTCGTAATGAAACACCACATCAATGCAAAGCATAGAAATTAATAAAAGTGTTAAGCCTCTCAATTACCATGATTTGATTTTATATTTAATTTAATGATGTGTGATAATTAAGAACTAAAATATGTCACGATATTAGTTTTCTTGATTTAGGTTAACTTAAGGAAACTTATAGTTATTTAAATTTACATTGTCTAGAAAATACTTCTTATAAGCGGTATAAAAATTAGTATGGGATTATTAGACAATTTTAAAAGAGCATATTTGGGATATGCTCTTTTTTTATTTTTAAATTTCATCAATAAAATATGTGAAATTGACATAGGTCAATTTTTTAATGAATAATGTTAAATATCTTTACATTGTCTATAAAATACTTTTTAAGCGGTATAAAAATTAGTATGGGATTATTAGACAAATTAAAAAAGAGCATATTAGGGATATGCTCTTTTTCTTTTTAAAATAGGCTGTTTTCGTTTTCCTGTATAGCGATATTTGTTTTTCTAGCCAAATACTGAAGAAACTTATTAGTTTTAAAATTTAGATGTTTAATTAAACACTTTATCAAAAAGCTTAAACTATAAATTGTCTTCTAGATCGTAAATTACTTGTAAAATGTATTCCTTCATTAGTTGTGAGAGGTAGAAAGTTGATTTATCTTAAACTTTATTCAGAAAATACCTGAATTTTATTTTTTATTGATATATGTTAAGATTTTCTTGGATAAAGAAATATATCTTTAGAGTGTCTATAAAATACTTTTATAAGCGGTATAAAAATAGTATGGGATTATTAGACAATTTATAAAAGAGCATATTTGGGATATGCTCTTTTTTTATTTTTCATTTTGACCTGTAAATTTTAATTGTAAAGTGAAGCGCACAAATGATATAAGATGAGTCCTGACACCTAAAGCTTAGGCGAAAAAGTTTTTTAACCTAATTAGCACCAATAAAAAAAACCAGCAGAAACTGCTGGTTTATAATATAAACAAGACTTTTTTGATTAAGAATTTAACATCACTGGCATAACTAACATTGTGATTTCTTCACCTTCATCTAATCCATCTATTGGTGTTAAAATACCAGCTCTATTAGGTAAACTCATTTCTAACTGCACATCATCAGAACCTAAATTGTTAATCATTTCAGTTAAGAAACGTGAGTTAAAACCAATTTGCATATCATCACCTTGGTAATCACAAGTAAGCCTTTCTTCGGCCTTGTTACTGTAATCAATATCTTCTGCAGAAATATTTAATTCCGCGCCAGCAATTTTTAAACGAATTTGGTGTGTAGTTTTATTAGAGAAAATACTAACACGACGCACAGAATTTAAAAACTGAGTTCTAGCAATTATTAATTTGTTAGGATTCTCTTTAGGTATTACAGCTTCATAGTTAGGATACTTTCCATCTATTAAACGACAAATCAATACCGAATTATCAAATGTGAATTTGGCGTTAGATTCGTTGTATTCGATCACAACATTATCTTCATTACCAGCTAAAATTCCTTTTAATAGATTTAGTGGTTTTTTTGGCATAATGAATTCTGCAGTTTCACTTGCAGAAACATCGCTTCTAGAATACTTTACAAGTTTGTGAGCATCTGTAGCTACAAAGGTTAAGTTATCTTGTGAAAACTGAAAAAATACACCACTCATTACTGGTCTTAAGTCATCATTACCAGCAGCAAAAATGGTCTTGCTAATAGCTGACGCTAGTATATCGCCAGAAACTGTTGTTGAACTTGCGTTTTCAACTGCTACTGCATTCGGGAATTCAGCGCCATCCGCATATGCAAGCGCATATTTTCCATGATTTGAGCTAATCTCAACTGTGTTATTTTCTTCAACAACAAAAGTTAATGGTTGTTCAGGAAATGTTTTTAATGTATCTAACAACAGACGTGCAGGCAATGCAACACTGCCTTCAGAGTCACTTTCTACATCTATAATTGATGACATAGTAGTTTCTAAATCACTTGCAGAAACCGTTAATTTAGATTGACTAAGTTCGAATAAAAAATTATCTAAAATTGGAAGTGTGTTGCTATTATTAATTACTCCGCCTAAGACTTGTAATTGCTTTAACAAATATGTACTTGAAACAATAAATTTCATGCGATATGTGTGTATATATTAAATTGGATATTAGTCTTACAAATATATCCTAATAGAAGGGTTTTCTAAAACAAACTTATTAACAAAACCTATGCGTATTTTTTCTTTCTAACATAGTTAAAACCTAAACCGAAAATTCCTAATAAAGCTAGTGGTAGTGCAATATTTATTAATTGCCATTGTAATTTATTCTCTGTGATTTTATCAGAATCTAAGTAAGCGATATTTATTTCTTTACTTCTAATGTTTATAAGTCCTGTATCGTCCAATAAATAATTTACAGTATTCATAAGAAATTCTTTGTTTCCAAAGGATTTTCCTGTGACTTGGTCAAATCCAAGTTCTTGAGGTCTATTCTTTATGACTTTGTTCTTAATAACATCACCATCAGATACAACAACCATTTTAGTTGGTTTACTTTTTGACTTATATGCTTTAAGTTTAAAAGGTAATACTGCCTTGTCATAAACAGAGGTAAATTCACCTTCTAATAGTACCGCTAAATTTTGCGGACCAGCATTAAATGTATCTTCATCTAGTGGTTTGGTGACATCTGCCAGTGATATCATTGTGCCGCTTCCTGATAATTTAGATTTGGGTGAACTTTGTAACAGAACCGTCTTTTTAACACTATTTTTAAGTGTATCCATCGGACTTGCAAAATCAAACTTCACAAGGTTAAGATTCTTAGTTATAGAATGTTCTGGATTTGAAGCAGCCAATGGGGAATACTGCCATTGTACAGGTTGTAGTGGTGCAGGATTTCCTTCACCAATAGAGAGCATAATAGGCGCAGAATACATATCCTTCACCAAAGTATGATTTACTCTTACACCATATTTGAAAAAGAAATTGGTTAGATTTAAATCTCTAGCTATTGGAACCGCTGAACCAGAATTATTATACAAGCTATCTTTATCCATAATTACAGATTCAGTCAACCATAGACTTTTTCCACCATTCATGGTATATTGGTCTAAGACCAATTTTTCTTCTTCAGTAAATACTTCGGTAGGTTTAGCCGAAATGATTAAATCAAACTGTTTGATTTGATCTAAGGCTTTTTTTGGTGTAGTAGCAACACTGTCTAATGTAAAGAATCCAATATTGTAGTATGACTGTAAAGTCTTTAAAAAGTCATTAAGATACTTAGTCTTAATTCTGCCTTTGTCGTCCAAATCATCTAATTGGCCATTTCCTTTTAATATTGCTATTTTCTTAGATTTTTCTTTAATAAGCTTGCTAAAACCATCAGCAAATCCATATTCTAAGCCTTGCACTGAATTATTAATTTGTTCTGGTAAGCCTTCAGTAATACTTCGTTTTAATAACGGGATTTTTACTGTATTTCCTTTGTAACTCGCAAAACACCATGGAAAAATAATTTCTTGGGTTACTTTACCTGTTGTACTGTTGGTGTTTATAAAAGGTGTAAGTCCAGATCGTGTGAGTTCTTGTATATTTCGTTCTCTAGTAGCTTCATCTTCAATTGGGTTGATGTAATTGACTTTAATGTTATTGGTATAAATGGAGAACTCTTCTAAAATTTGTCTAGTTTCATTACGAAGTAATCTAAACTCCGAAGGAAAATCACCTTCAAGAAACATATCTATAATTAACGGTGCATCAATATCTTCAATTAACGATTTTGAGGCTTCAGATAATGTATAACGCTTATCTTCTGTGAGGTCAAATCTGCTATATGCTTTACTAGAAATGAAGTTAACCGCAATTAACCCAATTAAAACGATTAGTGTATGTATTAAAGACTTATTGCTCTTCATTCTTCTTTTCAAAAGTTATGTCTTGTTGAAATTTTTTAAAGCTAAAAACTTGTTTATTTACAAATGTGATTTCAACACATTCTACTTTGTCATTAAAAGCACCAGGTTCAATGCCTAAACCGTAATTCCATTTATCATCGTTATGCGCTTTTTTAGCATCATCCCAAGTTAGCCACTCGGCAGTTCCTAAATATTTTGAAACCTCCTCTTTAGTCATACCTTTTAAGGTGTCCGATGCTATGGTGTTATCGATCATCTCATACCTTAGTGCTGGTTTTTCTATCCAAGCTTCACTATCAAAACGCTTTTGATGATGATAATTGCTAATAATGTTTATAAAGGGATAAAATAAATGAAAGTAGGCGAGTGGTGTTAACACCAAACTTATGAGTCCTGTCAACCACTTGCGCTTATCTACTGTATTCAAAAATAAAAACAGTAGAACAAACACTATCAACATTCCAATGACTAAAAAAGGTGTAATTATCATTTCTTTTGAATTCTAAGTTTTGTAAAAATTAAAAATGCAACAGATATGCTTATAAAGTAGATTAAATCTCTAGTATCAATAATACCTTTACTCATGCTATTGTAATGCGCGGACATACCCAAATTTTCCATATAAATAAGGTCTCCAAAGACACTGTAGTTTGAAAGACCTTCGAATCCAAAATACATAAAGAAACATATAAAGACAGCTATAATAAAAGTGACGATTTGATTATCTGAAAGTGTAGATGAAAAAACACCGATGGCCGTGTATGCCGAAGCTAAAAATAGAAGACCAAAATAAGATCCTATTGTACTACCAAGATCTAAATTATTTTCTGTACTTCCTAATTGTGAAATGGCATAGGTATAGAGCAATGTAGGCATAAGTGCTAATAAAATCAAGACAAAAGCCCCTAAATACTTACCCAAGACAATTTGAAAATAAGATAGTGGTTTTGTAATTAAAAGTTCTAATGTACCTTGTTTTTTTTCATCACTAAAACTTCTCATTGTAACTGCTGGAACAAGAAAAATTAGAATCCAAGGTGCTAACAAAAAGAATGAAGATAAACTTGCTGTACCATTTTCAAAGATGTTGAACTGACCTTTAAAAACCCACAAGAATAGCCCATTGAGTAACAAAAATACCCCAATAACCAAGTACCCAATTGGTGAGGCGAAAAAGGTGTTTATTTCTTTTTTTAGTATTGCGAACATTTATATTCAGTATTCAGTTTCGATTTTTTAGTATGCATTATTTTTTATGACTTCCAACTTCCAACTTCCAACTTCCAACTTCTAGCTTCTTGCTTCAGTCTTTAACGATAACAATTATAAATGCACTTATCACTTATTACTCAAGCGAAGCAATCTTTTCAACACTCCAAGCTTCTGGTTTATCATTAAACAATGGTTTGGTCTTAGCCCAAACACTTTTAAATAAGTCTGAATGCCTATAATCATTTAGATGATCTTCAGAATCCCAATAACTATACGTGAAAAATATACTTGTATTGTTCTTGTCTCTGTATAATTCTAAAAAATTACAACCATCAAAGGCTCTTATTTTTGTTTTATTGGCTTCAAAATTAGTTAAGAATTCTTCAATCTTCGATGGTTGAAAACTCATTTTTACAATTCTTACTAACATATTAGGTGTATTAAAATTGAAATTTACTTTGGTATCGACTATTTCAGAATTTTGCCATATCTTATTCATACCTTAGACCTTGTTCTCTTATAACTGCGGCCGTTGGTAATGGCTGAAACTTCACGGTCACAGTATCCATGGTTTTTAACCCCATTAAAGTTGAAGCACTACCAACTGTGCGAGAATTACTTTTATACACCGCAATTTCTAAATACCCAGCAGAATTAAACACAACCATCCCTTTGCCTTCATCATTACGTTTTGACTCTTCAACTTCAAAGTTTACAATATCACTGTATCTGTTATAGATTTTCTTGAACTTATGATTACGTGCTGAAATTTCAAATTTTCGAGTTTTCTGAATGTCCTCAAAAAATTTCTTTTTTATGTTGGTTACAACATTGCCATAATTGTCAATGTAAATCACACTGCCGATGATTTGATTTTTTTCATCGTTTACAAATGGAATTAAATTACGTATCGGTTTAATAGTGTTAATAACTTTTCCGATGATCTCAAGAGTGCCACCTCTAGCAACATGACAAGCTACTTTTACGAAGACATCAAGAACGGGAAAATTCGTTTCTATCTTATCATGAATATTAATCTCAACTATTTTTTCTGGAGCAATTTCTGTACAGATCATACTCATAATGCCATTATTAGCACATATAAAGTAATGGTCATCTAGTTTTATGGCAATGTGTTTATTTTCAGGGTTTAACTCAGAATCAATTCCTATAATATGAATGGTTCCTTTTGGGAAACTGCTGTAGGCATTCAAAATAATATATGCTGCTTCAGAAATATTAAAAGGCGATACCGAATGGGAAATATCAACAATTCTAGTATCAGAGAGTTCACTGTAAATTGCGCCTTTTACTGCGCCAGCAAAGTGATCTTTCTCTCCAAAATCTGTCGTTAAAGTAATGATAGCCATGCTTTAATTGTTGATATTTTTTTGAAAATTGTCATAACAAAATCGCTAGATTTGTATGTGTGACAGTGTTACACAAAACTAAGAAAAGAAAACAGATTAACTCACTAAATTTAGTAGCTTTTGAATGAACTAATTCTAGAACTCGAAGAAATATCTCCAAAAGAGTTTTTTGGCGCACAAAATGCCAATATAGAACTTCTTAAAAAATATTTTCCTAAACTTAAAATTGTAGCCAGAGGCAACAAAATAAAAGCCTATGGCGATGAAGATTTACTTGAAGAATTTGATACACGCATGATGATGTTGATGGGTCATTTTGGAAAGTATAATAAGCTTGATGAAAATGTCATAGAGCGTGTTTTAACGAGTAATAGTAGTGCAGATTATTCAACTTCTGCTAGTAGTGGTGAGGTAATTGTACATGGTGTTGGCGGTAAGATTATTAAAGCGCAAACCGTTAATCAACGTAAGCTTGTTGAGAGTATTCGTAAGAACGATATGGTATTTGCTATTGGACCAGCTGGAACTGGTAAAACATATACAGGCGTAGCACTTGCTGTAGAAGCTTTAAAGAAGAAAGAAGTAAAGCGCATCATCTTAACAAGACCAGCAGTAGAAGCTGGTGAAAATTTAGGGTTTTTACCTGGTGATTTAAAGGAAAAGCTAGACCCTTACATGCAACCATTATATGATGCGTTGCGAGATATGATTCCTCATGAAAAATTAGATAATTATATAGAAAAAGGTGTGATTCAAATTGCGCCATTGGCATTTATGAGAGGTCGTACATTAGATAACGCTTTTGTAATCTTAGATGAAGGTCAGAATACTACGCATAACCAAATGAAAATGTTTTTGACGCGTATGGGCAAGAATGCTAAGTTTTTACTAACAGGTGATCCTGGTCAGGTAGATTTACCACGACGTACTATTTCTGGTTTAAAAGAAGCTTTACTAGTTCTAAAAAATGTTGAAGGTATAGGAATGGTTTATCTAGATGATAAAGATGTAATAAGACATAAACTTGTTAAGAAGGTTATTGCAGCCTATAAGAGTATAGAAAATAGAGATTAGTTAGTATTCGTGCTATGCAGTATCCAGTAAGACAAACAAACTTTTTAACCATAAACGAATAAACCATTAATGAGCAACACAATAATAGATACCAATTTTAGCTTTCCAAATCAGAAAAATTTATACAAAGGAAAGGTTAGAGAAGTATACAATATCAATGATAACCTATTGATTATGGTAGCTACTGATAGACTAAGCGCATTTGATGTGGTGATGCCAAAAGGTATTCCTTACAAAGGACAAATACTAAATCAGATTGCGACTAAAATGATGAAAGCTACTGAAGATTTGGTGCCTAATTGGTTGGTTTCAACGCCAGATCCAAATGTTGCTATTGGTCACCTTTGTGAGCCATTTAAGGTTGAAATGGTAATTAGAGGTTATATGTCTGGCCATGCAGCCAGAGAATATAAAGCTGGTAAGCGTTTGTTATGTGGTGTACCAATGCCAGATGGAATGAAGGAAAATGATAAATTCCCAGAGCCAATAATTACTCCAGCAACAAAAGCGGAGCAAGGAGATCATGATGAAGACATTTCAAGAGAAGATATTCTTAAGCGAGGTATTGTTTCTGAAGAAGATTATGTAATTCTTGAAGATTATACTAGAAAATTGTTTCAGCGTGGTACAGAAATCGCTGCAAAACAAGGACTTATTTTAGTGGATACAAAATATGAATTTGGTAAAACCAAAGACGGAAAGATTGTTTTAATTGACGAGATTCATACACCAGATTCTTCTCGCTACTTTTATGCCGACGGTTATAACGAACGACAAGAAAAAGAAGAACCCCAAAAACAATTATCTAAAGAATTTGTGAGACAATGGTTAATTTCTAATGGTTTCCAAGGATTAGAAGGACAATCAGTTCCTTTTATGAGCGATGAATATATCGAAACCGTAAGCGAACGCTATATAGAATTATACGAAAACATTACGGGCGAAACTTTTGAAAAAGCTGATGTTTCTAATATTCAAAGCAGGATAGAGGCTAATGTTTTAGAATATCTAGAGAACTAATAAATTATTCAAATTAACTTATCATTTCTTGAACAGCTCTTTTGGCTGAACGTGCTGCTGCATGAACGCTTCCCCAGTCATTTCCTGTAGTGTAAGCATCACCAGCAAAATATACCTTGTTATTAACTGATTGTCCTAATCTATAAACTCGGTTAAAGCTTTCATAATCGTATACGTAAGCACCATCTGCATATGGTTCTGCATTCCAGTTTTGAAAGGTGTGTTGTATATAGCTAGAACTTGCAATATTACTATTAAACACTGCATTAAGCTCGTTGAGCATAAAATCTATTCTTTCACTATCTGAATTAAGATTAATGTAGGTTTCTGCTTCAGTTCCAACCGAGAATAAACCTAATACATTCTGAATAGAATTTTGTCCGTAAGAAGCATCGTAATATAGTTTTTGCCCAGCAGTTTCAGGTGTTGTAGTGTATGATATAAACGTTGGGTAAAACTTATTGCTAAATTCTATAAAAGCTTTAAATCCACTCCATACTGTAGCATCATTTATGGCATTTTGCTTGTTGTTAGGTAACTGAGGATTGAAGTTAACAGATCCATTTTGTAAAATTTTTAAAGGAATGGTTACAATTAACTTTTCAGCGTTGTATTCTTGACCGTCTGTATCCGTAACCACTACTGCATCGCTAGAATAATCAATATTAGTAATTGGGCTATTGTAAATAATTTTAGACGCAACACTAGGAAGTACATAGGTTTCAAAAAATGAAAGCCATGTAGAGTTAGCAAATTTTCGATCTATTACTAAACCAATTTCAGATAAAGTTATTTGTTCACCATCTTCTGCATCTATGCCAAAATCTAAACTGGAATTATAACCAACAGTTGTAATATCTATATTAGTAGAGTTATCATTTATAATTTCGGAAAAAATAGAAGGATTTACATGCAACCATTCTGCACCTAATGGTATGGGAAAGTCAACAAAAGATGTATTATGTTTCATTCTGCCACCATAAGTTGAAGTAGCTTCTAAGATTTTAAAATCAATGCCTTGTTGCGCAAGTAAATGGCCTGCAGCCATACCTGCTGCACCAGCACCAATGATTATTACAGATTCCGGCGGATTGTTATTAGAACTAATATTAGAACTACTACAAGAAGATAACACAGATTGAAGAGGTAATGAAATACCTAATAGACCACACATTTTTAGGAATTCATTTCTTTTCATGGTATAAATTTAGTGGTTACTCTCCAGCTTCCTTTTCTTGAACAACAAGCTTATCCTTCTTAAATATAGGGATTAAATAAGATAAATTAAAACCAAAGCCTGTTCCAAATCGTCCACTGTCATAAGTTCTGTTGAATCCTGGTATATAGAGGTTTTCGAAGCCTTCCGGTGAAGTTTCCGAAAGTAAGAATTTAATTTGACCATTAATTCCTGCATAAAAGTTATTAAATATCTCTGCTTTTAAACCAATAATAATTTCTGTCCAAATCGCCGTTAATCCATCAAATTCAGCACCTTCTTCAACGGTATATTGTTGATTCCAATATTGATTGTTCACGTTGTAAATGTTATAACTGTTTAATGTTTGAGTAAATGTGCTCGCTCCACCTCTAAAACCTACATAGATCATGTTTTCCATGTCTAACCAGTTCTTGTAAAAGTTAAGGTCAATTCCACCTTTAAAATAGCTTCCTTTCGTGGTATTACTTAAAACTTCGTTGTTAATAGTGTGTTCTTCATTACCAATTTCACCAGCTAGATAGATTTTTTTGGTAAGGCGATAATCACCCATAATTTCAAAACCGGTATAATCTTCTTCGAAAAAAGTTCTTGCAATTTTACTAGCATCAATACCTAATCGTAAACCATACTTTTGCTTGTAGACTAAAGTATCTTTTACGGTCTTCTTTTTCTCTTGTTGTGCTTGCAATGAAAAAGAACAAAACAGCAGCAATAAAAGTGCAAATCGTTTAGTGAAATATGCGAACATGTACTGTATTTTCATTATTAACAGTTGTTTGAACAACTTCTATATTATTAATCCAAAAGGATGCGTCGTCTCCTTCTTCCACATTAACGTCCAAATTGTTAAAGATGCTTTTATAACCACATGCTCGAGACACATATTGAAATTCTGAAGTATATGATAATTCAATGATATCTGTATTTGAATCATCCGTGTCATCATCATTTAGACGTAGGTTAGTATCCTTTTCTAAAACAAAACGCGAAGTAGTAATCACACCTTCATCTCCGATAATTAAGGGTAATTCTATATTATCTCTATTGATATTGAAAAGTACAGTTAAATCTGATTGTAGTATACCATTGTCAGCAATTGATGTTGGTTCATCTATTGGATCACCATTTTCATCACTTAGCAATCCTTCGCCATAAACTGTTAATCTCGGTACACTTTTAAGTTCATCAGGCTCAGAAGCATCATAAAACTCTACAATAACTCTAGGTGTGGTTGCGGTGCCTTCAGCGCAGATATCGTCACGTTCACAGCCATTAAAAGATAAGGCTCCAAGAAGGCAAAGTGCTATAATGAAGAAATAGTGTTTCTTTTTAAAATTCATGTAATTGTTGACGCGTTTAGTTGTTTATTTGATAATTTCTTAACGCATTTAGCATATTAGTTATTTTCTTAATTCTTTTCAAATAAAACTACAGTTTCTATATGTGATGTATGAGGAAATTGGTCTACTAAACTCATCTTTTTTATTTGATAGTTAGCCTTCAACAATTGCTCTGTATCTCTGGCTTGAGTCGCCGGGTTACAAGATACATAAACCAAACGTTCTGCATTAAGGTTTATTATTTTTTTAAGCGTTTTTGGCGCTATGCCAGCTCTTGCAGGATCGAGGATAATGGTCCTTATTTTATTTTTGTACTGTGGATGTTCTGTTAAGAATTTACCCACATCAGCAGCATAAAACTCAAGACCTTCTATATTATTTCGTTTGGCATTTTCTTTGGCATCTTCGATAGCGGAAGCCACAATATCTACACCAACAATTTTGGTATTACTTGCTCTTGAAGCTAATATTTGCCCTATTGTTCCTGTACCGCAAAATAAATCTAAAACCACAGAATTATCTACAGCTTCTTTATTTTCGAGAGCATAATCAATAACTTTAGAGTATAACTTTTCTGCCGATTTTGGATTGGTTTGAAAAAAGCTTTTCATGCTTATTTCAAAATTTAATCCAAGTAGTTCTTCAACAATTTTATCTTCACCATAAATCAGTGTGATACTTCCTGTAGTGGCTATTGTTCTATCACCAATTTCATCATTTATGGTATGCAAAAAGCCTGCAACACGAGTTCCGAATAATTCAACTAAATAGTCTGCAAATGCGTTTAGGTTAAACTGAGATAAGTCATGTGAAGTTGTGACAAGATTGAATAATAATTTATTGGTTTTGTATGACTTTCTTATAACTAAATATCTATAAAAGCCTTCCTTTTTTGGCGCATGCCAAGGTTCTAAACCTGTCTGCTCACAATAGTGTCTAATAATTTTTAGATGATTCTCAACTTCAGCATCAAATAAACCAGAGTCTTTCTCTAGATTGTCACCACACCACCATAGTCCACGACGTTTAAATCCTAGAGTAAATTCGTCAACGTCTGTTTTATTTGTTCTGTCGTAACCAATGGCAGAAAAGCCATATTCCATTTTATTACGATAATGAAATGTGTTTGGTGAAGTTATAAATTCATCAAATTTATCTTCAATATTCTCAACTTTACCTATACGTTTAAAAAGCTCTAATGTACTTGTCTGCTTGTATGCGTGTTGCTTTTCAATCGGTAAATTAATATAGGGAGCACCAGGAATATCTTGGTAAGGCATATCTATTTCATCATCAGATCGTTTAAGCACGTCTAATAATTTACCTTCAGCATATTTTTTGCTAGATTTTTTTATTTGCGTTTTTACAGTTTGCCCCGGAATTGTATTGGGAACAAACACTACAAATTCTCCGTGTTCATTTCTTATACGACCAATGCCTTTACCACCAAATGCGTAATCTTCAATTAGAATCTCAATGATTTCTCCACGTTTTACAAACTGATTTCGTTCTCTTCTTGGCATTTTTAAATGTAATTGACGGCAAAAATATGGTATTTAAGCGTTAGCCCATTCATAATCTCTTTAATATTTATTATTTTGCAGACCACTAGGGATGATTTCTCTCCCACGCTGCTTTTTCGAGTGTCGCTGTTGGTGGTTCTAACCAAGACGCACAAATCTTCTCGAAGGAATAAAGGTAGAGCAGGAACTCGCTAAGCGAGATTAGGTAAATACCATGTTTTGCTTAGTTTTTGTTTAATTTTTAATTTTTTTGAAATGGCAGTTTTAGACCACATTTCGTCGCAGGAAGCGATGGCATTGGAGAACAAGTATGGTGCTCAGAATTATCATCCATTACCAGTTGTATTAAGCAAAGGTGAAGGTGTTTATGTTTGGGACGTAGAAGGTAAAAAATACTACGATTTTTTATCTGCTTATTCTTCTTTAAATCAAGGGCATTGTCACCCAAAGATTGTGAATGCAATGATGCAACAAGCAGAACGCTTAACTTTAACTTCTCGTGCATTTTATAATGACATGCTTGGTAGATATGAAAAATATGCAACTGAGTATTTTAAATTTGATAAAATGCTTCCAATGAATTCTGGTGCGGAAGCAGTAGAAACAGCATTAAAACTATGTCGTAAATGGGCATATGAAGTTAAAGGGATTGATTTAAATAAAGCAGAGATTATTGTATGTGAGAACAACTTTCATGGCAGAACAACAACAATCATTTCGTTTTCTAATGACCCAATTGCCCGTAAAAACTTTGGACCATATACAGATGGTTTTATAAAAGTTGAATATGATAATCTTGCAGCATTAGAGGAAGTTTTAAGCACAAATCCTAATATAGCAGGTTTCTTAGTAGAGCCAATACAAGGTGAAGCTGGTGTTTATGTGCCAAGCGAAGATTATTTAGTAAAAGCAAAAGCACTTTGCGAAAAATACAATGTATTATTTATTGCAGATGAAGTTCAAACAGGTATTGCAAGAACAGGAAGACTTCTAGCTACTTGTGGTAACTGTACATGTGAAAATAAAGATTGTTCGGACACTCCAGATGTTAAACCAGATATTTTGGTTTTAGGTAAGGCCTTAAGTGGTGGCTTATATCCAGTATCTGCAGTAATGTCGAGTAACGAAATTATGAATGTGATACAACCAGGAAACCATGGAAGTACATTTGGTGGAAATCCGATTGCAGCAGCGGTTGCAATTGCAGCGTTAGAGGTTGTTAAAGAAGAAAAATTAGCTGAGAACGCTTATCAATTAGGTGAGTTGTTCAGAGCTGAAATAAATAAATATATAGAAACAAGCTCTATTGTTACTAAGGTAAGAGGTAAAGGCTTGTTAAATGCGATTGTTATTAATGACCATGAAGATAGTGATACAGCTTGGAATATATGTTTAAAACTACGAGATAACGGTTTATTAGCTAAGCCTACTCATGGCAACATGATTAGATTTGCTCCACCATTAGTTATGACTGAAGAGCAATTATTAGAATGTGTTTCTATAATTACGAATACGCTGAAAGAATTTGAAGATTAGAATATAGAAACCACTTATAAAAAAAGCGTCTAATTCATATAATTAGACGCTTTTTAAATTAAAATTATTGATTTTGCATTTGTTCCATCATTTCGGTTACTTGTTCCATATAAGCATCCCATCCACCAATAGACCAAATATTATAAGCAGTCCATATGAATGTCAATACACCTAAAGCGATACCAATTAAAGCTAAAGTTTTTGCAGTTTTAACTTGGCTATAGTTAGTATATAATTCTGGTTGTTCTAAATATGTTTTTTCATCTTTTTTCGCCAAGAAAAAACCTATACCCGAAAGTAATATTCCACCAAGTCCAGCACTAAAACAACAACAAATAAAGGAAATGCTTGAAAGTACTATTGATGTGGTTGCGTTAGGTAATTTTTGTTGTTCCATAATTTTATTTGAGATAAAGTTTAATTAAATAATTGCCTACAATAACAATTACGTTGAGTATAGCCAATATACTAATAATTTTAGTGTCGTTATTAAATTTTCTAAATCTACTTATAGTAATGAAACTAAATAGAGTTATTAAAGTATATATGCCAGGGTACATATAAAACGCTTCTACAAACTCACCTCTTAGAATCAAAGCAACAGATCTTTGCAATCCACAGCCCATACATTCCATACCTAGGTACTTTTTACTGAGACAAGGCAACATATAATCTTCTAATTTTGTCATAAAATAAAACATAGTGCTAATTTACATAAATACACATACAAAACGGAATACCTTTTCAAATAACTCGATCTATATCTTATTTTTGTAATGCTTAATTTTATAGATATGAATATTTCTAGACTAATTAATTACGTGTGTATTATTATTGGTGGTGTAATTGCTATATATGCTCAGGCAGAAGAACAACAAGACACTTTTTTATTGGTAGGTGGTATTGTAATATTAATGTTTGGTATTTATAGAACATCACGAAATATTCCTAGTAAGTATGAAAAGCAAGAAGAAGATTCTTTTGTAAAGTCAGAACCAATTGATGAAGATGAAACGAGGTGATATTGTTGAAGCTTTGGATGATGATATTTCTGGAGAAATCATCAAAATCTCAGGATCCACTATAATAATTGAAGATTCGGACGGTTTTGAATATCAGTTTCAGTCTAAAGAATTAGTTTTAAAACAATCTAAATCTCAAATAGATAGAGCTCTATACGATTCTGATATAGAATCGATAAAGAGAGAAAAAGAAACTAAAAAGCGAAAGCAAACTCAAAAAGTAACACCTAAAGAACGTCATGCACCTAAGTTTGAAGTAGATTTACATATTCATCATCTTACAGATTCTACAAAAGGTATGACTAATTTTGACATGCTCAACCTTCAACTTGATACTGCTCGAGGACAACTAGAATTTGCTATTAGAAAGCGTATACCAAAAATGGTGTTTATACATGGAGTAGGAGAAGGAGTTTTGCGTCAAGAACTAGAAACCTTGTTAAGTAGATATAACAACGTTAAGTTTTATGATGCGGATTATAAAACCTATGGATTAGGCGCTACTGAAGTGAGAATATTTCAGAATATAGCACCTTAATCTTCCTCTACTTCTTGAGTAAATGTAATTTCATAAGTCAATGTACCTAAATCAACTTCTGTTGCTGAAAGTATTTCTAAGTTTATATTTCTTACTATAATTCTTGCATTAACCGTACGTTTATATTCATTGTTAGCAGTTAATCCGGGCGAGGCATAAAAGGTGTCTTCTAAAACATTTCTAAAGTGAGGAACAAGGTCACCATCTGCATTTGTATTACGATCATTTAAAGGGTTTTTATCACCGTCTTCATCTTCTTCAATGGTATCAATACCATCGCCATCGTCGTCTTCATCTAAATAATCAGGAATTCCATCACTATCGGTATCTAATGGGTTTGTGGTTGGATCATCGTCACCATCAAGATCAGTATTATCAATTTCTTCTGAGGTTTTTACATTGTCATTATCATCATCTTCATCCAAATAGTCAGGAAATTCATCGCCATCTGAATTTAATGCATTAGGGTAGTTACCGTCCTCATCTGGTTCGCCACGACCTTCTAAATCTGAAGGAATGCCATCACCATCATCATCTTCAATAGTAACAGTGATTTCCACATCACCAGAGTCAGCCTCATAGTCTTCAACAATATTTAAATCAGCAGGTGGAATGACTTCACATAACTCACCAGTTCCTAGTGCTCGATTATATGTTCTGTAAATGAACCGTATTTGATTACCATTAATAGTTAACTCAGTTGGGGTATCTGTTGGCGTTGGTATTGTAAAAGGAAATTCGTCATCTGCATTTCTAGTAATAATAAGAGATAAAGACTCGTTAGGATCTTGTCTGGTATCATAAATAAGAAACGAATTAATATTATTGTCGCAATATTCAAGATTTTGATCAAAGTCCAAGTCAACAGTTAGTATATCACCATCATTACAAGTGAATAGTGTAAAAAGTAAACAACTTAAGATGAAACGACGTATCATAGATTCAATTTTCAACAAAAATAATCGATTTATAAAATTAGAACGTTCCAAGTCCTAAATAATTTTATTTACAATATTTTTGCATTATGAAAGCTATTTATTTAGATAACGCTGCAACGACTGCACTAAGACCAGAAGTCATAAATAGAATGACCGAAGTATTAAAAGAAAACTACGGAAATGCTTCGTCTACTCATGCCATTGGCCGTTCGTCTAAAGCACTATTAGAACAATGTCGTAAAAATATAGCAGCTTATTTTAATGTTTCTGCTGCAGAAATTGTCTTTACTTCAGGTGGAACAGAAGCAGATAATTTTGCCCTAAGAAGTGCAGTTAGAGATTTAGGCGTTACAACTATAATTACTTCAAAAATTGAACATCATGCCGTATTGCACACTGCAGAACAATTACAGAAGGAATATGGTATTAAACTTTTATTTGTTGATTTAGATGAAATGGGCTTTGTAGATTACAACCATTTAGAATCATTATTGGAAGAAAACGATCATTGTTTGGTGAGTTTAATGCACATTAATAATGAGATAGGAAATATTCTCAATATTGAAAAAGTTGCTCATCTTTGTAAATTGAATAGTGCACTGTTCCATACAGACACTGTACAATCCGTTGGACATTATAGGTTGGACCTCAGTGAAATTCCTATTCACTTTTTAGCGGCGAGCGCTCATAAATTTCATGGCCCAAAAGGTGTTGGATTTTGTTTTGTAAGAAAAGAAACAGGACTAAAACCTTTAATTTTTGGTGGTGAACAAGAAAGAGGTTACAGAGCAGGGACCGAATCGATTCATAATATTGTTGCAATGGATGAGGCTTTGCGTATAGCTTACGAAAATATTGACACCGAAAAGTCATATGTTGCTGAACTAAAGCAATATTTCATAGAAACCGTTAAAAAAATGATTCCAGTTGCTAGGTTTAATGGTGGCTGTGCGGTACTTTCTCATAGTACCTATACCTTAGTTAATGTTTGTTTACCTGTAAAAAAAGAAAATGCAGCAATGCTGCAGTTTCAATTAGATTTAAAAGGTATAGCATGTTCTAAAGGTAGTGCTTGTCAAAGTGGTAGTAATCAACAATCACATGTGCTCTCTGCTATTTTAGATGAAAATTGTTTGAGTTTACCTTCAGTACGTTTCTCATTTAGTATTTATAATACCAAAGAAGATATAGATTACGTTGTTAAAGTATTATCAGATTTGTGTTAATTTTTTACGAGTATTTTCTGAGACGTAATACCTTTATTAGATACTACATTTACAACATAAGCTCCATCACTTAATTGATTGGTTGATAACTTATAACGGTCAAGAATTGTATCATAATTTGACTTTATAATACTTTTACCTGCAATGTCAAAAACTTCAATAGTTTTTACATCTAAATTATTTCTGTTGATTACGGCTAATTGTTGTAAATCATTGTTTTGATTGATAATCAACGATTCAGCTAATGTTTCATCGATTCCTAATGATTCACCAGCTACAAATACAATTTCGAATCTATCAGTATAACTGCCAGGTGCAACATTGATTTCATAATCTTGTGTTCTCAAATTAGCATATGTATTATTATCTGTATCATGAATGTAAATGCCTTGATCAGAATCAAAGTTTTGGATATCAAAAATTCTAAATCTAATCGGTTGTTGTGCTTCAATATCCAAAGTCATCGGGATTACTAAAGCTTGGTCAAAAGGAAATGCCTGCCCAACATAGTCTTTATTATTATAGGTAAAATAGCCGTCAGAATTAAACTCAGTTCCTTTAAAGAGCTCAAGCCCTCTGTCATGCCCAAATGTTGCAGAGTCATGAAAATTTAAAACGACCTGTCTTGTATATTGATTGGTATTAACAGTGAAGTCAATGTTTATTCTAAAACGCTTATAATCATCAGGAACAATAGATAATCCATTTTGTTGGTATTGTATACTATTTTCAGCGATATCTGTTGTATTTTCTGAAGTGATGTCAGAGTCTGGTCTAATCTCAAATTCGTCGTTGTCTCTAAAGAAATAACTAGTTCCTCCTTCTTTTACATAAGCTCTAAATGCATTTTTCATACTTACAGTTCCCGAAGTACCAGTGATACCTTCTACCATAAAACCTTGCCCAATAGGAATATATCTTTGGGCAACTTTACTACCATTTTGTGGTATTGGTAGAGGAAAGGAATTGTCTAGCTCATCATAAGTTTGGAATACTGCGGGTGTAAATGTTTCAGTATCTCCTGCAGCATTGATAGTATAACTTGCGTAGCCACCAATATAACTTTGTAAAACATGCGATTGTACTGAGCCATCCTGCTCCCAATAATATATTGTATCTTCTATTGCAGCAACATTATCTGTATCATGAATAAAAGCAGCTGCATCAATTGCACTCGGATAAGGATTTCCTACTAGAGTCCACTGGTCCGCAGCAACAGTATTAGTTATAGTACCGTTATTAGGTTTTCCTCTAAAATCGTAAGCTGTAGATCCTGTGAGTCCAGTACCTGTGCCTTTCATTGTAAATCCTAAGCCAGCTGAAAGATCACTAGTTTCATCTAAAGCAGTCCAATTACTGTAGCTTGTTGCGATAGTATATGAGTATAACCATCTATTTGCTATAACTAAAGGACTTGCAGTACCTTCATCTGCTGTCGTAAATAAGGCATTATTACTGTCAATGAGATTACCTGTACCAAGTAAAGGGTCATCAAGTTGATTATCAAACCTTAATACATTGTTAGAATTGTTATCCGTTAGTGTTCCGCCAACAGGTGAGCACCAATAGTTGTATGCCCATTGATTGGCTGTTCCTTCTTGGTAAACACTTAACTCCCCAAGACCAGAATTTCCAGTAACACCAGAACCTTGTATGAGTTGAGATTCGTTTCTTAAATAAAGTTTGGCTGTTGATTCTTCGAGGTTAACATCATTTTCAACAAATAGAACTTGGTCGTTAACAAAGACATAAGAATTATTTCTGATACTTAATTGTGCCCAACTTAGTGATGACAACAAGAGGAATATAAGAGGGAATTTTCGGATCATATCAAGTTATTATTACTCAATAACGTTCAATGTAAGTAAATTAAATTGAATAACAAAAGTAGCTAGTGTTTGACGAATATTTTTATCCGTTTAACTATAGAAAGAACTTTCAAAGTAAAAATAAGAGCTGAAAATAGTGTTAAACTTTCAATCTACTATTCTATAATTTAGCAGATAACCTAACATTGAATACTCTTGGTGTTAAAAAGTTAGGTATTGCAAATTGACGTTTATTGTAGACATCTCTAACCCATGTGTTAGTTATTGAATTTTGGTTATTGAACATGTTGTAGATTTCAAACCCAATAGAGAATTCTCTAAATAGCTTTTTCCAATTTGCCTTATAAGTTTTAGAAGGATTAACAAGTTCCAAAGAAATACCCAAATCTGCACGTCTATAATCTCTTAACCGTATTTGAAAATCATAAGGATCTGCATAACTTGGTGAGCCACCAGGTACGCCAGTATTGTAGACCAAATTTAAATACATTTTTAAATCTGGCATATTTGGTACATAATCTTGAAACAGTGCACCAAACTTAAGCCGTTGGTCTGTTGGTCTGGCTATATAACCTCTATTATTTATATTTTCTTCGGTCTTAAGATATCCGAAACTGAACCATGATTCTGTACCGGGTACAAATTCGCCATTAAGGCGCATGTCTAATCCATATGCATAGGCTTTGGCACTATTATCCGCACGATATCTTATTCTAACATTTTCTAAGGTATATGGATTGACATCGCTTAAACCTTTATAATAAGCCTCCGTAACAAGTTTAAATGGTCTATCCCACATTTTGAAACTATATTCGTTACCCACAACAACATGAAATGATTTTTGTGCTTTAACGTTTGGTCTCACTATACCAGATGAATCTCTCAACTCTCTGTAAAATGGTGGTTGATAATATAAACCTCCAGAAACTCTAAATAACATATCCTTTTCCCAATCTGGTTTAATTGCAAATTGAGCTCTTGGACTAAAAACAGTTTGTGTAGAAGAGGTGACACCTTCTTCATTTAATACATCTGCTTCGGCTACATTTACGGTCCAGTTATGTATTCTTACACCAGCATTATAAAATACCTCATTATTTCCCCATTCTGTGCGTTTACTATATTGGGCAAAGGCTTGAAGTCTATCAATCTTTACATTATTTGTATTTCTAATATTTTCAAAAGCAGTTAAAGGACCTTCAAATGCATTATAAGGTTGGTCATTTGGAAGGCTTAAGTTTGGCGGTCTTATTGAAAACCCTGCTGAATCAATAATTTCATATTCAACCAAGCGGTCTCTTATATCTTCATGTGTATATTTTACAGACCATTCTAGCGTACTTTCATCATCGATTTTATAATCACCTCTGTGCTCAGCATTCACTATTAATGCGTCCAAATTATTACGTGCATGGATAAGTTGAGAACCTATACCTTCGCTAAATTCTACTTCACCTAAATCGTCGTCTCCAATATTAGTGTTTACTTCACCAAGTCTGTATTGCGCTAGGATATCAAAATACTCTTGTTCAGTAGTGTGATATGCTGAACCAATAAGTTTTAAGGTTAAGTCTTCATTTACAAAGTAATTGGCCTTAAATGCACCAAAATAAGTTTGGTATTCATCCTCTTCATTACCTTCATAAAACACTAATAAAGCCACAGGATCTTGCAGCGTTCCAAAGTTAGTCTGTCGGTTTTGAGGTTGAAACTTGTATCTGTTCAATGAGATGTTTCCAAGAAAGTTTAAATGAAATTTGTCAGAAAATCTGTAGGTTAAATACGTTTGAGCATCAGCAAAAACTGGTTCAACATTTCCTTCGGTTTCGAGATTATTTAATACTAAACTATTATCTCTATATCGCACACCAGCTATTCCAGAGAACTTTCCATCTTTAGAAACGGTTTCTGCAGCTAAACTTCCGCCTAAAAGGCTCATGTCGGTTCTTACACCGAAGTCTACAGGATTTCTATAAGTGATATCTAATACAGAAGATAACTTATCTCCATATTTTGCTTGAAAACCACCTGACGAAAAATCTACATTTTGTACTAAATCTGTATTAACAAAGCTCAGTCCTTCTTGATTACCAGATCGTATTAAAAATGGTCGATAGACTTCTATTTCATTTACGTAGACTAAATTTTCATCAAAGTTTCCACCTCTTACAGAATATTGAGTACTTAATTCATTAGAAATATTGACACCTGGTAAGGTTTTTAAAATATTTTCAACCCCAGGTTGAGCACCTTTAATGGTTCTCAAGGTTTTTGGCGCCACTGAAATTACACCATCAACTTTTTGACGCGTATTATTGGTAATAACGACTTCAGCGATTTGCTCTACTTCAATCTTCATTACCGGATTGAATTCTAGCTCTTGCCCATTTTTTAGTTTAAACTTTTGTACAATACGGCTATGACCTACATGCGTATACTCAATTGTTATCTCAATATCTGCCGGTATTTTGAGTTCATAAAACCCATTTTTATTGGTAATTGTACCATCACCATTAGACGCTTTTATATTAACGTCTTCTATTGGGTTGTTCAGCTCATCTAAAATGACACCTCTTATTGTTGCGGTCTGAGAATAGGTGAGTGTACAAAAGAATAATCCGAATAGGAATAAAAGAAATAAGCGTTTCAAAGAGTAATATTTTATTTTCTAAAAAATGTTGCTTCAAATGTAGAACTATTTCCAACATTATCAGTAACTATTATTTTTAATTCATTCTTAGTGTCTTTAACGATATTATCATTAAAATCGTGTACAAGCAGTTTTGTTTTATAATCATACTCCATTAAGATCCACTTGCCATTAACTGTGGCCCTATATTTACTAATACCAGAAATGTCATCGTCTATTCTAACTGATAGGTAACGGTATTTGCTTAACCACTTTTTATCTTTAAAATTAACTGGTGTAATTGTTGGTGTAACAGTGTCCATTGCCAAAGTATAAGTGCCAAATACTTTAGTTTTTGCGGTTAGAGTATTACCTTTTCGTTTTGTGCTTACGTATAACGGATTTTTGTAAAACCTATATACTCTCCCAATAAAAAGCTTATCTAAATGTTCTGACTTGTAATTACTTAAATCATAATTAATGTAAAAATTTTTTTGAAGAGGTATGTTGTCCTTATGAAGAAATAAAGTGTCTGAGTTGACTTTAAAATCTATGTATTCGTCGTCATAAACAGTATTTTCATAAAAGTTAACCTTAATATGACCTTCTTCAAGAGTTGTAGATTGATTATTGTAAACTAATGTTTTATCAGAAAGATCAATGTACTCTTTTTCTTTTGGGTTAGAGTATTTACCTTCAATAGGTACATTTACCCAAGTTTCATTACCATTATAATCTCTAACGCGAATTCTATAGACTGAAGAAGTGCTATCTTCAACCCTAACATAGCCATTGTCAAAAGCATCTTTGTACAGACTTAATGGATTGTTAGGCTCTATAAATAACTTTTGAATTCTAGACTTTTTAGACTTAAAATATTCATAATCAATCAGGCGCTTTATATGTTTTGTTTCGTCAAAACTGAAACGTTTAAAGTCTATTTCTAAACTCTTGTTGCCGTTAAAAAAAGATTGAATATTACTAACACCATTTTTATTTGCTGCTAAATCTTGTCGGTCGTAGGTGGTAACACCAAAACCTATATTACCAAATGCACTTAATTTTTCAACATCATAATCACCATCTTTTTTAGGGATTAACCGAAGTTTTACACGACTGTTATTGCCGTTTATAGTTGATTTATCGTCTTTTGGATAGGCATAAACACCTAAAACAAAAGGTCGTTTAGTGTCTTTAACACCAATACCAAAAAGCATAGGGTTTAATGGTCTTTCTTGATTGTCTCTTATTTCGAAATGTAAATGAGGTCCACCAGAACCACCAGTATTACCAGAATAAGCAATAATTTCATCAGTCTCAATTGGCAATTCATTAGAGTTAGGGAAAACCTCTACCTCATAACTTTCCTTATCATATTGGCACTCTTTTATATATGCTTCTAAACGTTTAGAGAATTTTTGGAGATGGCCATAAACTGTCGTGTAGCCATTAGGATGCGTAATGTAAAGTGCTTTTCCATATCCATAGTGTGAAATTTTTATGCGACTCACATAACCTTTAGCTGAGGCATAAACTTTAAGTCCTTCACGTTGTTGTGTTTTTATGTCTAAACCACCATGAAAATGCGAAGATCTTAACTCACCAAAAGTTCCTGAAAGTACAGGAGTAATATCTAATGGATTTCTAAAATAATCTTGAGGGTATTCGGATTGCGCATAAGTAGTTAATGAAATTAAAAATAGAAGGAGCGTTTTTTTCATATGTTATTCTGTTGAAGCTAAAATATTAATTTGCTATAGATAAACAAACGCAAATCGTGCAATAATTCTTATAAATACTTCATCTTAATTGCATTACAAAACTTAAAAATAATTGTAAAAGAATTGTGTTTTTTCAAATGGTATGTTAACTTTGTTTCATTAGTATTGAATTACTTTAATGAGTAAAATAGAACAAATTGTTGATGCTCTTGAGAATAAAATCAGTAAGATTTTGCACAAGCAAGAGGTTTTAAAACAAACAAATCAAAGGCTGTCAGAACAGTTAGAGCAACAACAACAAAAACTTTTGGAGCAGCAAGAAGAAATTGCTTCATGGGTAGAAAAGTATGATACACTCAAAATTGCGAATTCAATGCTAGGTAGTGACGAAAATAAACGAGAAACAAAGCTCAAAATAAATACACTTATTCGAGAAATTGACCATTGCATTGCTCAACTTTCAGAATAAAGTTGTAAATTTAGACTAGATGTCAGATCATTTAAAGATTAAACTTTCAATTGCAAATAGGGTATATCCTTTGACGATAAACCCACACCAAGAAGAAGGTCTGAGAAAGGCGGCGAAGAAAATAGAAGCAATGATCGGTCAATTTGAGCAAAATTACTCTGTAAGAGATAAACAAGATGTTTTAGCCATGTGTGCTTTGCAGTTTGCAACTCAAGTAGAGCAAAAAAATATAGATAAAGATTATGTAAATGAGGAAGTTCAACAAAAGTTAGAAGCTTTAAATGAACTTTTAAATGAGCATATATAAGCTCGTACGTTCTTTAAAAAATACTAAAGGTTACTGCCTACATTAGTTACATTTTTTGATAAACTCAACGTTAATTCTTTAAAAAGGGTGAGTTTGAATTGTAAAAGCATGCTGCTAATACGAAAGTATTTGGGCAGATCCTTGATCAGTTTGTTAGCCCTAAACTTGTTTTTAAGGAGTTTATACAAAATCCAGAACTGATGTAGGCTTTTTTATATACTAAACTAAATAACAATCATGGATACCAACACAATACTATACATAGTAGGCGCAGTTGTTTTAGGCCTTGTTATTGGTTTTGTAATTGCTAAATCCTTAGAAAAAGGTAAAGCTTCAAAACTAATTTCAGATGCAGAAAACGAGTCTAAATCGATATTAAAACAAGCTAAAAAAGATGCTGAGGCATTAAAGAAGGATAAAATACTTCAAGCTAAAGAAAAATTTATAGAGTTAAAGGCTGAGCACGAAAAAGTAATTCTGTCTCGTGACAAAAAAATGGCAGAAGTTGAGAAGCGCATTAGAGATAAAGAATCTCAAGTGTCTAACGAGTTATCTAAAGCCAAAAAATCAAATCAATCTCTAGAAGATAAAAAGAAGGATTACGATTTCAGATTAGAGTTTTTAGACAAGAAACAAGATGAAATAGAAAAGGCTCACAAAAATCAAATAAAGCAATTAGAGGTGATTTCTCAATTGTCAGCTGAAGAAGCAAAGGAACAGTTAGTGGAGTCTTTAAAAGAGGAAGCTAAGACTGATGCTATGGCTTTTATTCAAGATAGAGTAGAAGAAGCGAAACTTACAGCTCAACAAGAAGCTAAAAAAATAATTATTAACACCATTCAACGTATAGGTACAGAAGAAGCGATAGACAATTGTGTATCAGTATTTAATATAGAATCTGATGATGTTAAGGGTAGAATTATTGGTAGAGAGGGAAGAAATATTAGAGCTATTGAAGCAGCAACTGGAGTTGAAATTATTGTTGATGATACACCAGAAGCTATAATTTTATCTTGTTTTGATTCTGTAAGACGTGAAATTGCAAGGTTATCATTACATAAATTGGTTACTGATGGCAGAATTCACCCTGCAAGAATTGAAGAAGTTGTAAGAAAGACTAAAAAGCAAATTGAACAAGAAATAATAGAAGTTGGTAAACGCACTGTTATAGATCTTGGCATTCATGGATTGCATCCAGAATTAATAAAGATGGTTGGTCGTATGAAGTACCGTTCTTCTTATGGGCAAAACTTATTACAACACTCTAGGGAAGTTGCTAAGCTTTGTGGTGTAATGGCTGCAGAATTAGGACTCAATCCGAAATTAGCAAAACGTGCAGGTTTACTTCATGATATTGGTAAAGTGCCTTCTTCAGAAACAGATATAGAAACACCACATGCTATCTTAGGTATGCAATGGACTGAAAAATATGGTGAGAAAAAAGATGTTTGTAATGCCATTGGTGCTCACCATGATGAAATTGAAATGACAACACTATTGTCTCCAATTATTCAGGTATGTGATGCCATTTCTGGTGCGAGACCAGGCGCAAGACGTCAGGTCTTAGATTCTTACATACAAAGATTAAAAGATCTAGAAGATGTAGCATTTGGTTTTAATGGTGTAAAGAAAGCTTACGCTATTCAAGCAGGTAGAGAATTACGTGTTATTGTAGAAAGTGAAAAAGTATCTGATGATAAGGCGGCGAGTTTATCATTTGAAATCTCTCAGAAAATACAGACTGATATGACGTATCCTGGACAAGTAAAGGTGACGGTAATTAGAGAAACAAGAGCAGTAAATATTGCCAAATAAACAATAAAAATAATCTTTTTAAAGAGGTAAAGATTTAACTAACTCGAATATGTAGAAAAGAGTGTTCAATGATATATTGGGCGCTCTTTTCATTTTCTGGGATGGTATTTATTAAGCACATCACTAAGATGAGATCTGTCAACATGCATATAGATTTCTGTTGTTGTTATACTTTCATGACCTAACATCATTTGAATAGCACGTAAGTCAGCACCATTTTCTAATAAATGTGTGGCAAATGAATGTCTAAAGGTATGAGGTGAAACCGTTTTGTTAATACCTGATTTTTCTACTAACTTTTTAATGATAGTAAAAATCATAGCGCGTGTTAACTTATTGCCTTTGTAGTTTAAGAATAAAATATCTTTAGAATTAGTATGTACTTCTATATGTGCTCTTATGGAGCACCAAATGTTTATATACTTCTGAGTTGTTTCTCCAATTGGCACAAAACGTTCTTTATTACCTTTGCCGGTAACTTTAATAAAACCTTCATCAAAAAATAGATCAGATATTTTTAGTTCTATTAATTCAGAAACACGCAAACCACAACTGTACAGCGTTTCAATAATTGCTCTATTGCGTTCTCCTAGATTTGTACCATTGTACTGATAACTTAGATCTATATGACTAATTAATGTATCTATGTCTTCAACAGATAGTGTGTCGGGTAGTTTCCTGCCAATTTTTGGGGATTCAATGAGATCCATAGGATTAGACTCTCTATAATTTTCGAAGACCAAATAGTCAAAGAAATTACGAAGTCCAGAAATAATTCTTGCTTGCGACCTAGGATTTACTGATTTAGAAATGTTATAGACAAACTGCTTTACTGTGTCATTTGAAATAGAAAGCGGAGTTGTTTTCTCATCACTCTTATCTAAATATTTAATTAGTTTTTTAATATCATAAGCATAATTTTCAATGGAATTGTCAGACAATCCTCTTTCAATCTTTAAATAGTGCTGATAATCTTTAAGTGCAGTTTGCCATTTCATACCTAAAAATAGTAAAATGGTGCTTTTTAGAAATCATTTGAGTTCTTAAATCTTAATTTTCTCTTAAAAAATGTGAATAAACTAAATTTTAAAAACTTGTTTTACAAATACTTAGTGTTTTTTGTTTATGGAATTGTTAATAACTATACCCAAATATTTCTTTTTCTGCGAAATAAGGTGTTAATTTGCTATGATCAATTTTAAAACTTAAAAATTATGAAAAAATTATTTTTTGCTGCGTTAGCAGTTTTTACTTTTGCTAACATTAATGCTCAGGATGAAGGTGGTAGTGCTACTTCTGAGGGTACTTTGTTAATTGAAGCTAATACAGGTAACGCTATGTTGGGTACAACAGGTGTTTATTTTACTTCTTCTGATGGTGAATCTACCTATAATATAGGTTTTGATGGAGGATACTTCATTATGGATGATTTAGCTATTAAAGCCGGTTTAGGATACGGCGGCGGAAGTGAAGATTTTGTAGCTAGTGTATTATCTTATCGTTTAGGTGCTAAATACTATGTTAATTCTCAGTTTCCTATCGGAATCGATGTAACTGGTGCAAGTATTGAAGATGCAGATCAAAATCCATTATGGTTAGGTCTACAAGGAGGATATGCTTGGTTTGTTGCTGATAATGTAGCCATCGAACCTGGCCTAAGATACAATCTTTCTTTAAACGAAGATTTCACTGATGAAGGAGTATTACAATTTAATATTGGCTTTACATTATTTTTGTAATTATAACTGAAACAATAATATTTAAAAAAGAGCCTCTTGAAGGCTCTTTTTTTGTTTTAGAAATATTTTCTTTAAAACATTTAAAGCTTATTAATTTAAAGAGATCTGAAAATATCTCTTTTTTTTGTGAATATCATACAGGAAATTATATTTAAAGTTTATACCTTTAATCCTCAACAAAAATTAAAATATAACAAATGAAAAAATTATTTCTTTTAGCAATTTTTACTGTTTTTGGGTTAAGTATAACTAACGCACAATCAGATTCGGGGGATTTTACAATTGCCCCCCAAATTGGTTTAAACTTATCAAATTATACTAGTTCAGAGAATCTATCAAATAAAATACGAACTGCATTTAATATTGGTGTTGTAGGTGAATACTATTTTAGTGATAGATGGAGTCTTAGAACAGGTTTGTTTTATGATTCTAAAGGAAGTGAAATTGCTTCGAATGTTATAGAAAAACTAAATTATTTAACTATACCAATCCATGCAAATTGGCATTTTGGATCTAATAGAAATTGGTTTTTAAACTTTGGGCCAACGGCAGGTATATTGCTTAGCGCTAAGGGAGATTATCCTGATGGTGAAGTAGATATTAAGGATGCAATTGAAAGTACCTTGGATTTAGGTTTAGGATTGGGTATTGGGTATAAATTTGAGATTTCGGAGGGTACTGAGTTATTTATACATTACCAGGGATATAATGGTTTTATTGACTTAGTTGACGCAAACATAAGCTTATTTAATGCGACCTCAGCTTTCAATGTAGGTGTTATTTTTCAACCATAATAGGTTCCATTATAAACTTAAAAAGAGCTAGTTAATAACTAGCTCTTTTTTTTTAACTTTACTAAATGAAGAAACTCATAATTATCAACGGTCCTAATCTTAATCTATTAGGAAAACGTGAACCCGAAATTTATGGTGGAGAAACTTTTGATAGTTTTTTAGAGAAAATACAATCAAAATATGTAAACGTACAAATAGACTATTTTCAATCAAATATTGAAGGAGAGCTTATAAACAAGATCCAGGAGGTTGGATTTTCTTATGATGGTATTGTACTAAATGCTGCCGCTTATACACATACTTCAGTAGGCATTGGAGACGCTATTAAAGCAATTGAAACTCCAGTTGTTGAAGTACATATTTCTAATACGTTTGCTAGAGAAGCATTTAGACATCAATCTTACATATCACCTAATGCCAAAGGTGTTATTTTAGGTTTTGGTTTGCAAAGTTACATTTTAGCTATAGAAAGTTTTCTTTAGTTACTTTTTCATCTAAACGTGTGAGTAGTTCAAAATTCAACTTAAAGCAATAAATGTGATTGTTTTTTAGTTTAACTTAATGATAAACACTAACCCATGAAAACATACCGCCATTTACTAATTCTTTTTTTTGCCACTTTTTTGATTACAAACTTGAATGCTCAAGAATTTGGAATTAAAGGTGGGCTTAATATTACTTTCTTTAAAGTTGTAGAAGGAGATTTTGGCACCAATCCAGATACTGAAACTGGTGTTTATGGTGGGATTTTTGCAGTTTTTGAATTTGAAAATAATTTTCATCTGCAACCCGAATTGATATACGCTGGAGTAGGTGAGTTGAATTTTGTAAACGTACCTATTTACGTAAAATACGATGCTACAGATACTTTTCATGTACTTGTAGGACCAAGTTTAAACTACTTCTTTGATTTGTTTGCGAATAATTTTAAGGTGCGTGCAGATTTGAGTTTTGAATATGATTTTAGTCCAGATCTCAATGTGCATATGAAATATACCTTTGGGTTGGAAGAGCTATCACCCAATATATTATTCATAGGATTGGGATATAGATTATAAAAAAAGCGCTTTATTAAGTAAAGCGCTTTTTATTCAATTTAGTTATCTATTTATAGATGAATCACTTCATCATACGCATCTGCAACAGCTTCCATTACGGCTTCGCTCATTGTAGGATGAGGATGTACTGCTTTTAATACTTCATGACCTGTAGTCTCTAATTTACGGCCTAAAACAGCTTCAGCAATCATGTCAGTAACACCTGCACCAATCATATGGCAACCTAACCATTCACCATATTTAGCATCAAAAATTACTTTAACAAATCCATCTTTGTTACCACCAGCGCTTGCTTTACCTGATGCTGAGAATGGGAATTTACCAACTTTAATATCATAGCCTTGGTCTTTTGCTTGAGCTTCAGTTAAACCTACACTAGCAACTTCCGGTGAACAATATGTACATCCTGGAATGTTTCCATAATCTAAGGCCTCTACATGCATACCAGCTATTTTTTCTACACAAAGGATGCCTTCAGCAGAAGCAACGTGAGCTAAAGCTTGACCAGGTGTTACATCACCAATAGCATAATAGCCTGGAATATTAGTTTGGTAATAATCGTTCACTAAAATTTTGTCTCTATCTACGGCAATGCCTACATCTTCTAAACCAATATTTTCGATGTTAGATTTTATACCTACTGCAGATAATACAATATCTGCTTCTAAAATTTCTTCACCTTTCTTGGTTTTTACTGTAGCTTTTACACCAGTTCCTGATGTATCAACTGAAGTTACTTCAGCTGAAGTTTTAATTTTTATACCAGACTTCTTAAAACTACGCTCTAATTGTTTAGAAACTTCATCATCCTCAACCGGTACAATTTTTGGCATATATTCTACGATTGTAACTTCTGTACCCATCGAATTGTAGAAATAAGCAAATTCTACACCAATAGCACCAGAACCTACAACAATCATCTTCTTAGGTTGCTTTTCTAGTGTCATGGCTTTTCTATAACCAATGACTTTTTTTCCATCTTGTGGTAAGCTTGGTAATTCTCGTGAGCGTGCACCAGTTGCAATTATAATATGATCGGCAGAGTATTCAGTTCCTTCAACATCTACTTTTTTTCCTGGCTTTATTTTACCGTATCCTTCAATAACATCAATCTTATTTTTTTTCATTAAGAATTTGACACCATTACTCATTCCGTCAGCAACACCTCGGCTACGTTTTACAACTGCATCAAAGTCATGCTCGGCATCCTTAACTTTAAGTCCATAGTCACTTGCGTGTTTAAGATATTCAAAAACCTGAGCAGATTTTAATAAAGCTTTAGTTGGGATACAACCCCAATTTAGGCAAACACCACCTAAACTTTCTTTTTCTACAATTGCCGTTTTAAAGCCTAATTGGGAGGCTCTAATTGCTGTAACATATCCACCTGGACCACTTCCAAGTACAATTATATCATATTTACTCATGGGAAAATTTTTGTCTGAATTTTGAGGGTACGAATTTACGAAACCAAAATGGATTTATAAAAAATATAAGACATTTGTGACTTTAATTTTATCACATTAATTCAAATTTTTTGCAGGCCCCATTATTAGCTTAATATCGTGGATTTTATATCCTCCCTATTGTATGGTTTCTGAAAATACTTTGAAATGGTTTTGTTATCTATAGCTTCTCTTATCTCTGCAGTGATATCAAACCCTGATAATAAATAGAATAACTTATCTGGATAAAGACTTTTCGCTTCATTTATAAATTCTAAACCACTCATTTTTGGCATTCTATAGTCACTTATGATGTGGGTAACATCTGAAAATTCTTTTAGTTTATCTAATCCATCTATACCATCTTCAGCAAATCTTATATCGAAGTAGTCTCTAAAATTAAACTCAAAAATTCTTCTATTAAGTGTTTCGTCGTCTATGTAGAGTACTTTTACCTTTTCTTTCATGATTAATCGGTTAGTTAGAATTAGGAAATTTTAAAGTAACAGTAGTGCCTTTTTGTAATTCAGAATCAAAGGTAAGAAATCCGTTGTGTTCTTGCACTATTGAATATGAAATTGATAAACCAAGACCAGTTCCTTCACCAGGGTCTTTAGTTGTAAAAAAAGGGTCAGTAATTAGCTCGAGGTTCTTTTTGCTAATGCCTTGACCATTATCTTCTATATTAATTACAATAAATCCATCTTCATTAATGGTTGAAATATTAATAATGCCACTTTCATCAATTGCTTGTATGGCATTTCTCAAAATATTATTAAAGACTTGATGCAGTCTTCCATTGTTTCCCAATATTTTGAAGTCTGTTGCTTTGTAGGCTTTAGAAATATCTACCTTATACTTGTATTGATTACTTAGTATGGTCAAGCAATTATCAATGATATTATGGATATTACACATTTCATCAAAGCTTTCATTAGTTCTGCTGAATTGATTCAGTCCGTCAACAATATTTTTAGTTTTATCCAATCCAACTTTAATACTTTCTAATAAAAAAGTGATGTCCTCATTTTTTAGGTTATTATTACTGTAATAATCATTAAGTCCGACGTAAGCACCTTTTATGTAGTTTAAAGGATTGTTGATTTCGTGCGCAATTCCGGCAGTTAAAACACCTAAAGAAGCCATCTTATAAGTTTGCACAAGCTTAGTTTGTGCCTGTTTTAGGTTTTTTAATGTTTCCTCGAGTTCTTTATTCTTACTGTTAATGATTTCATTTTGCTCGCTCAGCATAGAATTAGTGTTCTTTAGGTCTAAATATGCACTTTTTAGATTTTGAGTTTGCTGCTCTACTAATTTCTCAAGATTTTCCTTATGAGATTCAAGCTCTATTGCTATTTCCTCTCTTTTTCTAACCTCTTTAAATGCACTTTTTACCGCTAAATCATTAATATCAAAAACTGCATAAACTGCAACTGAAGCAAAGGATAAAGATAAAAATGCATCAAAAAAGGTGTCAAACAGCAAATCAGCCTTTATATTACTATATTCTAAGAGCGTGATTTTAGCAAAAAGTAAAACCAACATTAATATATTGATTATCCAGAAATAAAATACTTTGTTTTTATTTTGAATTATCAATGGTAGCATTGTTAATGCTGTAAGCATGTAAAAAAAGGTATTTAGCCTTGACAAAGACGGTATTGTAGCACCAAGAAATATTATGCCCCATAATATTGAGGATCCACCATAAAAGATGATGTTACCAGTTAATTTTAAGCGCTTTTTATATAAGCAAAAGAGTGATGTCCAAAACACAGCATGAATCAAACCAATGCAAATAAGAATTGGTAATTGATAATCTATGTCTGGCAAAATATATGATTGATATAATGTGCTTAGTAGCGCGATTAAAGTACCTATTAATCCTACAATTACAAGGTAATATATAAAACAGGCACGGCGTTGAGTAATTTCGTCCCCTTTGGGGTAGAGTTTAAGTATCTTTTTTTTACTAAAAATAGATTGACGCATAGGAAGTTAAGATACTAGTTTTTAGAGAAAAATTCAAATTTTCTTAAGAGGAAAACTATGTGTTCGGCTGCCTCAAACTTAATAATTTAACTGCTAACAATAGAGATAGGTAGTTTAATAGTAACAGTTGTTCCTTGGAATTCTTTAGATTTAAATTGAATAGTTCCTTTCAAATCATTGATTATTGAGTATGAAATGCTTAATCCAAGTCCAGTACCTTTACCTGGTGGTTTTGTTGTGAAAAATGGATCTGTAATTTTATCGATTTGCTCTTTTTTTATGCCATGTCCATTATCAGTAATCTTAATAACTAACTGTTCACCTTTATTTTGAGTGGTGATTTTTATTTCACCATTTTCTGAAATGGCATCAAGAGCATTAGTTAATATATTATGGAAAACTTGATGAAACCTACCGTTATTTCCTGTTACGTTAAAATGATTAGCTTTAAATTCTTTAGTGATTTCTGCTTTGTATTTTATTTGCGTATTTAAAATCGCAATGCAATTGTTAAGAATACTATGAATATCACATGTCTCGTTATTATCAACATTGGTTCTACTGAATTGATTTAAACCATCAACTATATTTTTTGTTTTTTCTAGTCCTGTTTTAATACTTTCTAGCAAAAACTCAATTTCAGCTTCATTTTGATTGTCTTTGTTTTTAAAATAATCTTCAAGTCCTAAATAGGCTCCGTTAATATAGTTCAGTGGATTATTTATTTCGTGGGCTACACCAGCAGTTAAGACACCTAAAGATGCCATTTTATCACTTTGAACTAAGCGTGCTTGAGTATTTTTTAAATTGATTAATGTATTTTCTAATTCGATATTTTTTAACCTCAATTCGTTATTCCCTTTTTTAATATCAGAAAAAGCATTTTTAAGATCTATGGTTTGTTCTTCAATAAGAACTTCTAAATTAGATTTATGAAATCTTAATTCCTCAGCAATTTCCTCTCTTTTTGCTATTTCTTTCGCTGAAGAATCTAAGGCCATTTCGTTTAAGGTATAAACAGCATACATCGCTAAAGACCCAAAGGTCATAGATAAAAAAGCATCAATAAAGGTGTCGTAAAGAAGTACTGGATCCATTAGGTCACTTTCAAAAAAGTATATTTTTACATAAAGCAAACAAAGCATTACGATATTAAAAAACCAAAAAAGAAAAATCTTCTTTTTCGTTTCAATAATTAACGGTAAAAGTGTTAAGGATATTAAAATAAAGAAGTAAGTATTAAGTCTAGATAGTGGTACAGTACCACCAATCAAAATGGTTCCCCAAAGTATAGAAGTACATCCATAAAAAACTAGATTACCTGCTATTAAAAGATTTCCTTTTAAAAAATAAAAGAGGGTAATTATGAAGACAACATTGATTAGTAAAATACTAAGAATAATTGGAAGCTGAATATCAAAATTGGGTAAACTATAACTCTGAAAAATTGTACTTATCAAGGCAGCAGCAGACGCAAAAAAACCAAAAATAATAAGGTAAAAACTAAAATGAGCTCGTTTTAAAGTAATGGCATCTGTATTACCATAAACTTTAAGCACCTTTTTGTTTTGAAATAAGATTGAATCCATCTCGTTAAGATAATCAATTTATAATTTGTTATTAATAGTTTGGATCTAAATTGTTAAAGGTCTTTGTTTAATTACATGTCCTCGGTAAAATGCTTTCTTTGTTTGACTTGATTAAATTTATCAGAATTATATTCTGAGGATTTACCTTTGGGTATTGATAAGGATTGCCATCTTTCACCTTTGATAAGTTTACCAATAAAAGTAATTTGACCAACATGATACGCATAGTGCATCATTTGTCTGTTGATGCCTTCTGTAATTGTGTGACCTTGATTCCTTATATAAATTATGTCTTCTAATTGATTAGAATGAAGTGGTTGTAATGCATTAAAAAGACAATCCCATCCTTTTTGCCAATACTCCAATAGTTCTTCTTTTGTTTCAAATGACTCAATAAATTCTTCATCTCTATGGCGCCATTCCTTTTCACCATCTTCAGTTAAAAAGTTTGTCCATCGACTTAGCATATTTCCTGCCATGTGTTTAACTATTATTGAAATGGAGTTAGAATCATTACTAAACTCTTTTTTTAATTCATCAATATTTAATAGATGTATCGTTTTATCACCAAGGCTTTTGTAATATTCAAATTGCTTTATAACACTATCTAGGTAAGAGTTTGTCATTTGTTTTTAATTATAGTGAAATACGGCATTATAAATTCACGCGAAATATATTTGTGGTTTATAATGCCTAAGTTTAAAATGAACTAGTCATCAGTAACAATTTTATTGTCGTTTTTTTTATTCCATTTTTTAACAATTTCTGGTAGTTCTTCACCTTCAGCAACAAAAATAAGAGATGCAGAATTCATACAATATCTCAATCCTGTTGGTTCTGGCCCATCATTAAAAACATGGCCTAGATGAGAGCCACTTCCACTATCTATAACTTCAGTTCTCGCCATACCGTGGCTTCTATCTGCTACCTCAATGACAGCGTCTTCACTTATTGGTTTATAAAAACTCGGCCAACCTGTACCAGATCTATACTTATGTTCTGAGCTAAAAAGGGGTTGACCTGTCGCTGCAGAATAATAGGTTCCTTTCTTTTTGTTGTCCCAATATTCGCCGGTAAAAGCACGTTCTGTTCCTGCTTTTCTTAAAACATAATATTGTTTGTCGGAAAGTTGTTCTTTCCATTCTTTTTCAGTTTTTGTCACCGGAAAAGAATCTTGTGCTTTTGTTTGTTCTTTTTGCGCATTAGAATTGCAACCAAACACTACACTAATTAACGTAAGTAATAAAATCTTTTTCATAAGTTAAAAATACAAATTTTGATTAAGGTTTGAATAGTAATTATGAACAAAACCTTACGAAATTGTTATACATTATTTTTATGTTTAGGATTATAGTTTTTTTAGCTATCTTCATGCTCCGAGTCAATATTTTACAATACTTAACGGAACTATTTAGCTATTACTGATTTATATGAAAGCATTATTTTTTACAAGAGAATTTCCACCTTATGTCTATGGCGGTGCAGGAGTGCATGTAGAGTATTTAGCAGCTGAACTTTCTAAATTAATGAATATTGAAGTTAGGGCTTTTGGCGACCAAGATGTAAATGAAGACAATCTTAGAGTTAAAGGTTTCCCTTTTGAAAATTCTAATTTTGATAATGCAGACGATAAATTAAAAGCTGTATTTAAAACATTAAGTACAGGTTTAAGTATGAATGCTGAAATCATAGATGCAGATGTAGTGCATTGTCATACGTGGTATTCTCATTTTGCTGGCATTATGGCAAAACTATGTTATGGTACACCACTTGTATTAACAACACATTCTTTAGAACCTTTAAGGCCTTGGAAACGCGAACAACTTGGTCGTGGTTATGATGCTTCATCGTGGATAGAAAAAACAGCAATTGAAATGGCAGATTGTCTTATTGCGGTTTCTGAAGAAACTAAAGAAGATGTTTTAAAGTATTTTGATGTTGATGAGAGTAAAATTGAAGTGGTTTATAATGGCATCGATTTAGATCAATACGTAGTTGTGAATGAAACTGAGGTTTTAGATAGATACGGCATTGATAAAACCAAGCCATATGTGTTGTTTGTTGGTAGAATAACACGCCAAAAAGGAATTATTCATTTAGTGAACGCCATAAAATACATAGACAAAGACACTCAAATTGTGTTATGTGCGGGCGCACCAGATACAAAAGAAATTGCAGCTGAAATGGAAGCTGCTGTAGCAAAAGCTACAGAAACTAGAGATAATATTTTCTGGATAGATGTCATGCTAGATAAAAAAGATGTCATTCAGTTGTATTCTCATGCAGATGTATTTTGTTGTCCTTCAATCTATGAACCATTTGGTATAATTAATATTGAAGCAATGGCATGCGAAACTGCGGTTGTTGCAAGTGCTGTTGGTGGTATTAAGGAAGTTGTTGTAGAGGGCGAAACCGGACTTTTAATAGAAGTAGAACAGCAAACTGAAGCACCTTTTGAACCTGTTGACCCAGATAAGTTTTCGAGAGATTTAGCTGAAGGTGTTAACAAAGTGATTAATGATAAAGCATTAAGACTAAAAATGTCAAAAAATGGAAGACAACGTGTCCAAGAGTTTTTTGATTGGAAAGCGATTGCAAAACAAACTCAAGATATTTACAAATCTATAATTAGCTAAAAATGATTAACGACAAAGTTCTAAGTATCATCTTAGGAGGAGGACAAGGATCTAGATTATATCCACTTACAAAAGATAGGTCTAAGCCAGCAGTACCAATTGCTGGTAAATACAGATTGGTAGACATTCCAATATCTAACTGTATTAATTCAAATATAAAAAGAATGTACGTGTTAACACAGTTTAACTCAGCCTCTCTAAACAGGCATATTAAAAACACCTATCATTTTAGCTTCTTTAGTTCGGCTTTTGTAGATGTGTTGGCAGCGGAGCAGACCATTCATAGTGATAAGTGGTTTCAAGGTACAGCAGATGCAGTAAGACAAAGTATGCACCATTTTTTACAGCACGATTTTGAATATGCATTAATTTTATCTGGTGACCAGTTGTATCAAATGGATTTTAACGAAATGATTGAAGCGCATGAGAAGAGTGGTGCTGAAATTTCAATTGCTACACAACCTGTCAATGCAAAAGAAGCCACAGCCTTTGGGATTTTAAAAACAGATAAAGAAAATTTTATTTCATCGTTTATTGAAAAACCTGAAGCTTCACTATTACAAGACTGGACATCTCCAGTGAGTGAAGACATGGTAAAAGAAGGTCGTCATTATTTAGCGTCAATGGGTATCTATATCTTCAATAGAGATTTGTTAGTAGAATTGATGGAAGAACCAGATAAGATAGACTTTGGCAAAGAAATCATTCCAGACGCTATTAAAAATCATAAAACTTTAAGCTACCAATTTGAAGGTTATTGGACAGATATAGGAAATATAGATAGTTTCTTTGAAGCCAATCTTGGACTAACTGATGAAATACCAAAGTTTAATTTGTTTGACAATAATAGACGTATTTACACTAATGCAAGGATTTTACCAACATCTAAAATATCAGGCACCTTATTAGACAGAACTGTTATTGCGGAAGGTTGTATTGTACATGCTGCAAAAATTGAGCGTTCAGTTATTGGCATTCGTTCTCGTATTGGTGCAGAATCTACTGTTATTAAATGTTACATGATGGGCTCCGATAGATATGAATCCTTAGAAGAAGTTGAAAATAATAACATAAAGATTTTTACAGGTATTGGTGAACGTTGTTTTATTAAAAACGTCATTTTAGATAAAAACTGTCGTATCGGTGACGATGTGCGTATTAATGGTGGACCGCATTTAGCAGATGTAGAAACTGATAATTACATGGTCAAAGATGGAATTGTTGTTGTTAAAAAAGATGCTGTAATTCCTTCAGGTACCATAATACAATAGTTGCCTAAATTCATAATTGTTAAAAAGTTATCCAATTCAAACGTTGTAGTGTTTTCTTCAAAATAGATAATCTTTTTTATGAGGATATTCTATGTTAACTTCGCACTGTTTAAATAATTAACTAAAACTATGCTAAACCAAAAACGAGTAGTTATTGATTATGTTTCACCTCAAATTAATGGTGGTGAATTTTATATTAAGAGAGTTGTAAACGAAGTTGTAAATATTGACGCTAACGTACTTGTTGATGGTCACGATGTTATCGCGGCTTCAGTATTATATAAACATGAAAAAGCTAAAAAATGGAATGAAGTTAGAATGCATCATGTTGGTAATGACGAGTGGAAAACTTCATTTGTAGTTGAAAAGCAAGGTTTTTATAGCTATAAAGTGCAAGGTTGGGTAGATGATGGTTTAAACTGGCAGCATGGTATAGAAAGAAAGATTGATGATAACCAACATGTCAATTCAGAATTGCTTGAAGGTGCATTATATCTAGAACCAATTCTGAAGAAAGCATCTAAAGAAGAAAAAGATTATTTAAACTATTGTATTGACGCTTTTAGAGACGAAGCAAAATATGATGCAGCAATAAAAGAAGCCATTAGCGCAGAACTTCATGATTTATTTGTTAAATACCCAGAAAAGCATTTGGCAAATGAAACTAAAGAGCTTCAAGTATATGTAGATAGAAAGAAAGCAAGATTTAGTACTTGGTATGAGTTCTTTCCGCGTTCTGCTTCAGAAGAAAAAGGAAAACATGGCACATTTAAAGATTGCGAGCGTTTGTTACCAAGAGTCGCTCAAATGGGCTTTGATACCTTATATTTTCCACCTGTACATCCAATAGGTTACGTTAATAGAAAAGGAAAAAACAATACCACTGAAGCTTTTGAAGACGATTGTGGTTCTGCTTGGGGAATAGGTTCACCAGAAGGCGGACACAAAGACATTCACCCAAAACTAGGTACGGTTGAAGATTTTAAAGAGTTAGTACAAAAAGCTAAAGATTTAGGTATTGAAGTTGCCATGGATTATGCCTTGCAAGCTGCTCCAGACCATCCATGGGTTAAAGACCATCCAGATTGGTTTAAATGGAGACCAGACGGAACAGTGCAGTACGCCGAGAATCCACCAAAAAAATATCAAGATATCTTACCAATTTATTGGGAAAGCAAGGACTATAAAAACCTTTGGAAAGAGTGTTTAAATACCTTATTGTATTGGGTAGATTGTGGTGTTAATGTATTTAGAGTAGATAATCCACACACAAAACCGTATTATTTCTGGAATTGGGTAATGACAGAGGTAAAGAAAAAGCATCCAGATGTTATTTTCTTAGCAGAAGCATTTACAAAGCCAAAAGTAATGCAGCAATTGGCTAAGCAAGGTTATTCGCAGTCATATACATACTTTACTTGGAGAAACTCTAAGCATGAGTTGATTGAGTATATGAATGATTTAACCCAAACTGACCAGCGCGAATATATGCAACCTAACTTCTGGCCAAACACGCCAGATATTAATCCTTATCATTTACAAGGCGCTAATGAGTCAAAGTACATACAACGATATGCTTTAGCAGCAACTTTAAGTTCGAGTATTGGTATTTACGGACCTGTTTTTGAGCAGCAGATAGATGAAGCTATTCCTGGTAAAGAGGAATATTACATGTCTGAGAAGTTCGAAGTAAAACACTACGATTGGTTTATAGAAAATAAGCTAACATTATTGATTACCAAGCTAAATAATATTCGTCATCAAAACGAAGCCTTACAGCAAACTAACAATATTAAATTCTGCGATGTTCATAATGATAATCTGTTAGCATTCTACAAATGGAATGAAGATAAAACCAATGAGTTGTTGATTATCATCAGTTTAGACCAATATTATTCTCAAAGTGGAAGTGTACAATTACCAATGGCAGAATTAGATGTGCATCATGGACAACGTGTGCAATTAGAAGATTTAGTAACGTCGAGCTCATACAATTGGCATGACGAATGGAACTATGTAGAACTGCACCCAACATTACCATTTCACATATTCAAAATAACGAAGTAATATGGCTAAAAAAGAGACCAAACCAACAAAGCTTCAACCACCATATAATTTTAATAATAAATGGGAGGAATTATTAGAGAATGAGGCTTTCATTAAAGTTTTTTTGTCTGATGTATTAGAAAAATACATTGTAAAACAACGTTGGTATGGTGGTAAATCTAGTAAGTTAAAATATATAGAGCTTTCGGAATATTTTAAACTTCAAAATAATGAAGAAGTCTATTACGGTTTAATTTTAGAAGTTAATTTTTACGAAGCATTCTTTCAACATTACTTCTTACCGATTGCTTTTGTTTCAGACGAAAGTTTTGCAAAAGATGATCGGATACTACCTATAAGCATACAAGACCAAGAAGGTTTTATCATCGATGCTGTTAACCTTGACGCATTCAGACGTGTTGTTTTTGAGCGTATAAGAACAGCAGTACCAAACGATACAACAAGAGTACAATATTACAAAAGTCACCTATTTACAGAGCAAGTTTATGAATCTTCAAGATTTATGGGCTTAGAGCAGAGTAATACTTCAATTATTTATAACGATAAGTATGTGTTAAAGTTCTTTAGACGCATCTACGCAGATAGAAATCCAGATTACGAAATGAGTCGTTTTTTGTCTGAAAAGAAAGCATTTAAAAACACACCAGGTTATTTAGGAAGTATTCAAATTAAAGATCATGAAAATGTCAATATTACTATTGGTCTTATGCAAGAATTGGTGCCAAATGAGGGTGACGCCTTTGAATACTTTAAGAGTGAAATTCATAAGGTGTTCCATAATATTGATGACAAGAAAATTAATATAAAAACCTTGCCATTAGCTGAACGTTTTGAACGTTTAGGCATTAGCGATATACCACCACAAATTATTGATTGGGTAGGTTTAAATTTATTTATGAAGGTTCAAAAGCTTGCCATGCGTACGGCAGAAATGCATATTGCTTTGGGTTCTGAGTTTGAAGATACAGCCTTTACACCAACACGATTTAATGGTGATTATACGGTTTGGTTAAAGAATAGATTGTTATATCAATTTCAAAATAGACTGAATTCAGTTGAAAATAATCTACATAAGTTAGATGGTTTGGCCTTAGAACTCGCCAATGAGTTTCTAGAAAAGAAAAATGAAGTAAGAAAGCGTTTTGTTAATTTTGATTGGACGAAACTCAAAGGTGAACGACTTCGTGTACATGGAGATTACCATTTAGGACAAGTCCTCGTAAAAGATGATGACTTTTACATCTTAGATTTTGAAGGTGAACCAGAGAGCACCATTAGAGATAGAAAAGTAAAACAACCACCATTAAAAGATGTGGCAGGTTTATTTAGATCATTTCATTATGCTATTTATGCTACAATCTTTAATAATGGTGACAGTTATTCATTAAGTCAAGAAGAATTATTTGAGGCAGGTGAAATATTATATCGCTATCTTAAAAGTGTGTTTTTAGGAACATATGTTGTAGAAATACAAAACGCAAATATTAATATAGGTTACCAACAAGAACGTGTCTTTCTTTTAAAATACGCAATGCTAGAAAAGGCAGTTTATGAGTTGGGTTACGAACTTAATTCTCGCCCGAGATGGGCTGTTATACCATTAAAAGGTATCTCAAATATTATTAACGATTAATTTATTTATGGCAGAAGTAGTTGCACACAGTTTATTTACCGACTTTGATATCGATCTTTTTAAAGCAGGTAAGCATTATAGATTATATGAAAAATTTGGTTCTCATATAACAACTGTAGATGGAGTAGAAGGTGTTTATTTTGCAGTATGGGCACCAAGTGCTAAAATGGTATCTGTAATTGGAGATTTTAATTTTTGGGTTGAAGGAGAACATAAATTAAACGTACGTTGGGATTCTAGTGGTATTTGGGAAGGTTTTATTCCAGGTGCAGGAAAAGGCAGTAAGTATAAATACAAAATACAAAGTCATCATAACGACGTAAAGACAGAAAAAGCAGATCCATACGCAAGACGTGCAGAGCATAACCCTAAAACAGCGTCTATAGTTTGGGATGAACCTTACCAGTGGAAAGATACCGATTGGATGACCAAGCGTAAAAAGAATAATGCTTTAGATGCACCATTTTCAGTTTACGAAGTACATTTAGGCTCATGGAAACGCAAAGGAAATGACGGCAGCGAGTTTTTAACTTATGCTGAAATGGCTGATGATTTAGTGGCATATGTAAAGGAAATGAACTTTACACACGTAGAGTTAATGCCAATTATGGAGTTTCCATACGACCCATCTTGGGGTTATCAAATTACAGGATATTTTGCGCCAACATCGCGTTTTGGGCATCCTGAAGACTTTAAATTGTTAGTAGATAAGTTACACCAGAATGATATTGGAATTATCTTAGATTGGGTACCATCACATTTTCCAGAGGACGCTCATGGGCTAGGTTTCTTTGATGGTTCAGCGTTGTATGAACATCCAGATCCAAGAAAAGGTTATCACCAAGATTGGAAGAGTTTGATCTTTAATTACGGTCGTAATGAAGTAAAGTCGTTCTTAATAAGTAATGCCATCTTTTGGTTAGACCAGTTTCATGCAGACGGATTAAGAGTAGATGCTGTAGCATCGATGTTATTCTTAGATTATTCAAGGGAAGATGGCGAATGGGAACCAAATATTTATGGTGGAAGAGAGAATTTAGAAGCCATAGCTTTTATGCGCGAAATGAATGAAGCTGTGTATTCATCTTTCCCAGATGTACAAACTATTGCTGAAGAATCTACGGCATTTCCAATGGTATCTAAACCTACCTATATTGGTGGTTTAGGTTTTGGAATGAAATGGATGATGGGTTGGATGCACGATACGTTGCAATATTATGCTAAAGAGCCAATATATAGAAAACATCATCAAAATGACCTAACTTTCTCTATGACTTATGCATTTACAGAAAACTTTATGCTACCATTAAGTCATGATGAGGTTGTTTATGGAAAGAATTCAATTTTAGGTAGAATGCCAGGAGACGAATGGCAACGTTTTGCGAATCTCAGATTGTTGTATTGCTATATGTTTACGCATCCAGGTACAAACTTGTTATTTCAAGGTGCAGAATTTGGACAAAGTGAAGAATGGAATTTTCAGCAGAGTTTAGATTGGCATTTATTGCAGTACAAGCCACATAAAGGCGTTCAAACTTTAATAAAAGATTTAAATAAGCTTTATAAAAGTGAACCAGCGTTATTCCAAAAGCAATTTACAGCAGAAGGTTTTGAATGGATAGATTACAATGATGCAGAGAACTCTGTGTTTACCTACATCAGAAAAGGAAACAATGAAGAAGATAATCTTGTTGTAGCTTGTAATATGACTCCAGTTCCACAAGAAAATTACAAATTGGGATTACCAAAAGCAGGAAAATTAAAAGAAGTTTTCAATAGTGATTTAAAGAAATATTTTGGTAGTGGTGAGTTTAAGAATAAAGTAAAGACGACTTCAGAAACACCATGGAATTTTAGAGATCATTCAATTGAAATTACAATTCCACCATTAGGAATGGTTGTTTTTAAATACAGTTAAATAGCTTTTGCAATCAGTGAAGTATTAAAGCGTTCATCATATAAAATTGAACGCTTTTTTTAATCTTAACAATGCTAAGTAAGATTTTTAGTACACCGAAAACGTTATAGTTGAAAACTGAAAATAATTAGACTATTAACAACTTTTTAATATTCTGATTTTTCCGTTTTTTTACAACTCTTAAAGAATGACGATATGATTGTAAATACGGAATTAGAAAATAAAGGGAATTTATTTCCATCAAAAATAATTGACTTCAAGAAAGATGTAGAAACCTTATACTTCTACACAGAAAATGATGTCATACTTCAACTTAAAGTAATTAGAGATAGTGTATTACGTTTTAGATATACGACTGTAGGTAATTTTGATAATGACTTTTCATATGCAATAACTAAATATGCTAGTTATGGCTATAATAAGTTAGAGATTAATGAGGAAGATGATCATTATGAAATAACTACGTCTAAATTGAGATGTGAAATTTCTAAGGAAAGTTTAAGAGTAGCTATTTATGATGCTAAAGATGGTACACTTATAAATCAAGATGAAAGTGGTTTTCATTGGGAAGAAAACTATTACAATGGTGGAAACATTGTAAAGATGAGTAAGGTGTCTAATGATGGTGAGAGTTATTATGGACTTGGTGATAAACCAAATCACTTAAACTTAAAAGGAAAGCGTTACAGCAATTGGGTTACAGATTCTTATGCTTACGGTAAAGATACAGACCCAATTTATAAGGCGATACCTTTTTATACAGGTCTTCATCATGGTAAAGCATATGGTATCTTTTTTGACAATACCTTTATGTCGTCTTTTGACTTTGCACACGAACGTAGAAATGTAACAAGTTTTTGGGCTCAAGGTGGCGAGATGAATTATTATTTCTTCTATGGTCCAAAAATGAATGATGTCGTTGAAAGTTATACCGATTTAACAGGAAAACCACATCATTTACCACCAATGTGGGCATTAGGTTTTCACCAATGTAAATGGAGTTATTATCCTGAAAGTAAGGTTAAAGAGATTACATCTACATTTAGAAAATTACAGATACCATGTGATGCTATATATTTAGATATCGATTACATGGATGGTTTTAGATGTTTTACATGGAATAAGGAGCATTTTCCAGAACCAAAACGCATGGTAAAGGAGTTAGCTGATGACGGATTTAAAACTGTTGCTATAATTGATCCAGGAATTAAGATAGACAAAGACTATTCTGTTTTTAAAGAAGCCTTAGAGAATGATTACTTCTGTAAGCGTGCCGATGGTGATTATATGAAAGGTAAAGTTTGGCCAGGAGAATGTTATTTCCCTGATTTCACAAAACCTGAAGTACGAGATTGGTGGTCTGGATTGTTCAAAGAATTAATTGAAGAAGTTGGTATAAAAGGTGTTTGGAACGACATGAATGAACCTGCGGTTATGGAAGTTCCTAACAAAACATTTCCAGATGATGTACGTCATGATTATGATGGAAATCCTTGTAGCCATAGAAAAGCACATAATATTTATGGTATGCAGATGGCTAGAGCGACATATCACGGATTAAAGAAATACTCGCATCCAAAGCGTCCTTTCGTAATTACTCGTGCAGCATATTCTGGTACACAACGTTATACATCAACTTGGACAGGTGATAACGTGGCTACTTGGGAGCATTTATGGATTGCAAATATCCAAGCTCAACGTCTTGCGATGTCTGGATTCTCATTTGCAGGTAGTGATATAGGTGGATTCGCGGAGCAACCACAAGGAGAATTATTTACACGTTGGATACAGTTAGGTGTATTCCATCCATTCTTTAGAGTGCATTCATCAGGTGATCATGGTGATCAAGAACCATGGGCTTTTGATGAAGATGTAACTGATATTGTTAGAAAATTTATTGAAATTAGATACCAGCTATTACCTTATTTGTATACGGCATTTTGGAACTATGCAGATCATGGTGCGCCACTATTAAAATCACTTGTTCTTTTTGATCAAGAGGACGTACATACACATTACAGAACAGATGAGTTTATTTTTGGTGAACATATTTTAGCATGTCCTGTTTTAGAACCTAATGCTAAAGGAAGACGTATGTATATACCTCGAGGTAATTGGTATAATTTCTGGACTGACGAAGTTGTAAAAGGCGGTAAAGAAATGTGGGTTGATGCTGATATAGACAGCATGCCTATTTATGTAAAAGAAGGTGCCATTATTCCTAAATATCCTATTCAGCAATACGTAGGTGAAAAAGAGATTAAGGAAATCATCTTAGATGTATATTACAAAGAAGGAAAAGAAGAAAGTGAATTATACAGTGATGCTAATGATGGTTTTGACTACAAAAAAGGTCGTTATAGTTTAAGAAATTTTAAACTCACAGGTAGAACAGAAGAGTTAATTATCAACCAGTTTAAAGAAGGTAGATACACCACAACATATGGTACTTTTAAAATAAGGATTCATGGTTTACCTTTTGAAATTTCTGAAGTACAGATTGATAATAAGGTCATTGACCATTTCAATTGTAAAGATGGCGAAATCAATACTCTAATCGTTGATAAGAATTTTTCAGAACTTCATATTAAATAGTAGGATTTTGATTAGTGACTTTAGTAAAATTGAAGTGTCTAAAAAGTAGGTGCGAATTTTTCGTATTTTAGTATAACATTAAATCTTCACATTATGTCGCTAAAAAAATCAATCTCACTGGTTATAGTTGTTATCACTTTTATATCCTGTGCTACAAATCCTTTTACAGGAAAAAAGACTATGGCATTTGTGTCTAATAAACAATTGTTTCCTATGGCATTTGCTCAATATAATCAGGTATTAAGTGAGAATAATGTTCTTACAGGAACAAGTGATGCTGATATGATTACTAGAGTAGGGCAACGTATTGCTGTAGCTGCTGAGCGTTGGCTTAATGCAAATGGCCAACAAGGATATCTAGAGGATTATAAATGGGAATATAAACTTATAGAATCAGAGCAAGTGAATGCTTGGTGTATGCCAGGCGGAAAAATTGCCTTTTATACAGGAATTTTACCAATCGCTCAAAATGAGACTGGAGTTGCGGCAATTATGGGACATGAAGTGGCTCACGCATTAGCAAATCATGGTCAACAACGTATGAGTGCTGCTTATATTCAACAAGGTTTAGCCGTTGCCGGAAATGTTGCTTTAGCTAATGATCAAAGAGCTTTAGGTATTTTTAATCAATCTTACGGTATTGGATCTCAAGTATTCGGAATGTTACCTTTTAGTCGAAGTCACGAAACGGAAGCCGATAAAATAGGTGTTTATCTCATGGCAATTGCTGAATATAATCCAGATGAAGCAGCAGAATTATGGAAACGTATGAAAGCAAATAGTGGTGGTCAAGCGCCACCAGAGTTTTTGAGTACGCATCCAAGCAGTGATACAAGAATAGCTAATTTGCAAAAATTAGCGCCTAAAGCGAAAGCCGAAGCTAAAAAATTTGGTGTTACAACGTATAGGCCAATAAATTAATATAGTTCATATTATTTAACTATTTTAGAAGCCGCTCACTTGAGCGGTTTTTTAATTTTAATATATGATCGAATTACAAAAAGGTAGTAAAAAGTTATTAAATGCATGGGCATTTTATGATTGGGCAAATTCTGTATACACTTTAACTATTGCGTCTTCATTATTCCCAATTTTTTACTCTTCACTGTTTTTAACTGAAGTTAAAAAATTGACAGCATTTGGCTATGAGTTTAAGAGTACGGCACTTATTACATTTGTTACTGCTTTTACCTTTTTGGTAATAGCGTTTATGTCTCCAATTTTATCTGGTATTGCAGATTATGTTGGAAACAAAAAGTTCTTCATGAAACTGTTTTGTTATGTTGGCTCAGCTGGTTGTCTAGGTTTGTATTGGTTCGAGATAACGCCAGACAGAATTCATTTGAGTCTATTATTTTATTTTATGGGATTAATTGGCTATTGGGGAAGTTTGGTTTTTTATAATTCTTATTTGCCAGATATTGCTTTTGAGGACCAACAAGATAGCATTAGTGCAAAAGGGTTCAGCATGGGTTATGTTGGTAGTGTTGTTCTATTAATTATTAATTTAATAATGGTGATGACCCAAGAAACTGGTGAGGATAAAATGAAAATGATGCGTTATTCCTTTATTACAGTTGGCGTATGGTGGGCATTATTTAGTCAGTATTCGTTTTACTGGTTACCAAAAGGAGCCAAAACTGGAAACAAGGTAACTAAAGATGTTATTTTTAATGGTTTTAAAGAGCTGAAAGGTGTATGGTTTCAATTAAAACAGAATCTTAAATTAAAACGCTATCTCTATGCATTTTTTGTATTTAGTATGGCTGTTCAGACAATAATGCTTGTAGCAGTATATTTTGGTGAGGAAGAAATTGCTTGGGCAGATGAAGATGCTAAAACTATTGGACTTATCGGTAGTATTTTAATTATACAAATAATTGCCATATTTGGTGCGTTACTTACGTCATGGGCATCCTCTAAATATGGTAATATCAAAACACTTATTATTGTCAATTTTATATGGATGGCATTATGTTTTTATGCCTACTTTATGGTTTCTCCTTTGCAATTCTACATTGCGGCTGGTTTAGTTGGTTTTGTTATGGGCGGCATACAATCCTTAGCGAGATCAACCTATTCAAAATTTCTCCCAGAGACTGACGATACAACATCATTTTTCAGTTTTTATGATGTTGCAGAGAAAATAGGTATTGTTATAGGTATGCTTATCTATGGTACTATAGATCAAGTAACAGGTAGTATGCGTAATTCAATATTGTTTTTATTTGTGTTCTTTCTGTTTGGTATTGTTTTGTTGTATCGAGTTCCGAGACATACAGCTAAATCAAGATAATTTAAATTCAGCGGCATAAGATATTTCTTTCTTATTCCGTGTGTATGATTCTTAAATATTGTTATATTGTCATTCACTTAATTATAACTTATGAAAAAGTTTTTTATACTATCAATTTTAGCTTTAACTGTATTAACGTCTTGCGACAGAACTGTTGATTTAGCTATTGACAACCCTACAAAGTTTGAATTAGAAATAACTGTTGATACTTTGCGTGTAATGGTGCCACCAAAAGACGTAGTTTGGGTAGAAATGGGGCCAGGAGAACATCAGTTGACTCTTGAAAATGATAGTATAATTAAATTTAATTTTCAAGAATCTGTATATATGATTAATGCATCGCAATCTGAGTATTTGGTTTCTACAGAATATTACGGTACACATCCTTATGAGAATCCTATGTATCCTGGAATGAAAAACCCTTTAAGTAAAGAAGTAACGTTTTTAGGTTTTCCTTTAGAAGGTGAATATGAGGTTATAACAGACGTGATTAATAAAGTAACTTGGGATTACGGACCAAGGGAATCATTACCAGAAATGATTGAAATGGATTCATCGGACTCTTATGATACATTAAAGAAAGTCTATGATCCAAGAGAGTTTATGGACATGTTACAAAGTGCTTACGACACTTACGAAGAGTAATTAATTCATCATTCCAAAAGCAAATTTTGAAAGCCTCATTAGGAACTCATATTACGTGGGACGTCTACAACTGCAATGCAGATCAACTATCTTTTATACCAGAGATAAAACAGATTTTGAATGCTATTGTAGATGAGTTAGATCTTACGAAAGTAGGTGAGAAGTATAAACAATTTGAACCTGTAGGTGTAACAGGTTTTATTTTGTTAGAGGAAAGTCATGTCAGTATTCATACGTGGCCTGAACATCAATTTGCTGCTGTAGATATCTTTTCTTGTAGACCTTTTGATGCCGGAAAAATTCAAAAACTCTTAATGGAATCGCTTTCTTCAGACAAAGTTATTATTAAGCAAATCGAAAGAGGAGAAGCAGTTTCTGTTATTTCTTCAGATCTTATATGATAAAGTGAGACATAAACTCACAATCATCAGTAATAATTTGAGATTCTTGTGTTCTAAGATTTATAGCTGAAGCTCTATTTGTATAAAACATACCAACTTGGTAATAATAGTTCTCTAGGTCTTTATTTAAGGGATAATATTTTTGATATATTTTTTCCTGATTACCAAAATCACCATCCGATCTAGCTTCAGAATTGTTAGCGACTTCTATAGAAATATTCTCACCTAATCTGCCATAAACAGGCTTTGCCACATAATCATATAGCCCAAAGCTTTTATCTAAGTAGGTTTCTGCTAGCACTGAATTTGGGAAATTTTTAGTGATGTAAGCCAAAAACTTTTTGTTCTGCCAAATTGCCGTATATGGAGGATTTAAAACAATGACTTTATTCTTTATGATTAATTCTGAAAGGATGTTTGCCAATTCAGGTTCATCATTAAACATCCAATCCCAAGGGATTATTTTAAACAAAACATCAACTTCTTCGTATTCATCGCCAATTTGATGATACACACCTTCGTCTGAAAAAATCACTTTTTCTAAATGGGAATAGAAGGGTTTAAAACCAGCCTCGTAAGCAATGTCAATAATACAATTCACATTTAATATGTCTTCCTCATAACCAAAACAAGTCCCAAGAAATACTGGTTGATCTTTGCCTATTCGAGATTTAATACTTGATAACGTGGCGTTTAGGTCATACTTTAATGTGTTGAAGCTTTGGTGATTTCCTTTCAGCTGTTCTAACTGTAGTGGTTGCCAAAATAAGGTTTCTGGTATAGTACTACAAGTATCGGCATTAAACTCAATGATACGACCATAATCAGATTTTAAACCACCATTAATATCAAAACGACCATACAAAAAAGGATGTTGTACTTTATTTGTCCAACTATGAATAATACAGTCATGAAAGGATTGTGGAATACCTAATTCAGCTAATTTTCCCTCTTTAATGATTTTTTCTGTAGCTCTTTGAAATAAGTAAAAGGCTTCGTCAGAAATTCTACGAAACTGTTCAATTTCTGAACGATAAATACCTAATAATTCTTCTGAAAAATAATCTTCCCCAAGATACCAATGTAAGCGATGAGGAATATGTTTCTTTTTAAGGCGTTTTATTTCCTTAAAACGACTATCCTCCAAACGATCTGAACGACTTTCCACTGCCATAACCTCTAGATGATCTACCAGGAACACTTACTCTTCTTGAAGTAGCAGTGCTTTTTAAATCATTTTTTAAACTTGATGATTTATTATACGCAGTTGCGTTTTTGTAGTTGCTTTGATTAGGAGTTACATTACGTAAACTTCTATTGAAGTATGACGCCGCAAGAGAATAATATAAAATACTTCTAAGACCAGAATGATTGCTATATGAGGATTTGTCCTCTTTCATCTTTCTTAAAGATAATGTGTCAACAGTACCTTCAAGTGTATGAACAATTGCAATAGACTTGTCTTTTTCGTCAATAAGACGCTCGTCAATGATTTTGTAATCATTACCTGGTTCTATTTCTTCTACCTCTGTTATAACACCTTGAGTGGATTCATACACAGTTTCCTCTTGTGCATCTTTAATTCTAGGACTTCCGTCTTTCTCACCACAACTCTGTAATGTAATTGCCGCGGCGATGGCTGCAGCTAGTGTCATTTTTTTAGTTAAAGCTAGACCAGATATAATTTTTTTATTCATCTTTGACGACTTAATTAGCTCAAACATAATCAAATTTTTATGAATAAAAAAGCACTAATTCCATTTGCTGTATTTATTGCAGGTTTATGCTCAATCATTTATGAATTGTTGATAAGTACTACAGCTACATATTTTCTTGGTGATGGTGTTAGACAGTTTTCAATTATTATTGGAGTCTATCTTTTTTCTATGGGAATTGGGGCATTTTTATCAAAGTTTTTAAAAGATAAACCGTTACAGTTTTTTATAAATGTAGAATTTGCTTTGGGCTTTATTGGTGGTATTTCTGTACCACTTTTATATATGCTTTTTGTATATGTATCGCCAATGGTATTACAAATATCTTGTCTTGCTATTATTTTTGTTATTGGACTTCTTACAGGTATGGAAGTGCCACTTCTAACATTTGCCTTAGAAGAATCTAATATTAAGAATAATCTCTCAAATGTATTATCTCTAGATTATATAGGTGGTTTAATAGCAACACTGATTTTTCCATTTATAATTTTACCATTTGTAGGACTGTATTATTCTTCACTGATTTTTGGTATGGTTAATATTCTTTTGGGGATTGTACTTAATTACACATTACTTAAGGATAAGAAGAAAAATAGTCTTTATGGATTTATTGCAGTCATTGGACTTTTAGTTTTAGTACTTTTTGGAGGTAAATTCTTGAAGGTTTGGGATCAAAAAATTTATAAACGACCTATTGTTTTAAATGAACAAACACCTTACCAAAAGATTGTAATGACCAAGACCAAAGGTGATCTGCGATTATATCTAAATAGAGTGATACAGTTTTCGTCAGCAGATGAATACAGATACCATGAGTCTTTAGTTCATATACCACTATTAATGCATAACGATCCGAGACGTGTATTGATTTTAGGTGGTGGAGAGAATTTAGCCAGTAGAGAGGTTTTAAAACATCAATCTATTGAAAGTATTGATGTTGTTGATATAGACAGTACGATGTTCTTTTTAGCAAAAGAAAACAAGTATTTAATGGAAATTAATGAAAACGCAGCAGTAAATACAAAAGTCAATCTCATAACCCAAGATGCATTTACATATTTATTTAACAATACTAAACCCTACGATGTCATCATAGCAGATTTACCAGACCCAACTAACCAGGCGATTGCAAGATTATATAGTAAGCAGTTCTTTTTGATGGCTAAACGTAATCTACAAAAGGATGGCGTATTTGTGACTCAATCTGGTGAAGTGTATTTTTCGAATACAGTTTTTAGTTGCATAAATAACACCTTAGAATCTGTATTTGAGCATGTAGAGCCCTATCATACTTATATACCTTCTTTTGGTGATTGGGGTTTTATTATTGGTAAACACACCAACAATGAAAAAGAAATCAATTATCAGTCTTTACCAAAGGATTTGAAGTATCTCAATCAAAATCAAATAGAACAAGCATTTGTTTTTCCAACTGATATTTCTGTAAAGGAGACAAAACTTAATACGCTAGATAATCCGATCATTCTAAATTACTTCTTAGATGAATGGGCAAAATGGAAAGTAGATTTTGAGTCTGGAACGCAATAAGTTAAATATCCTTGAAGTTTGATCTAGCTTTATATCAAATCGATTATAAATTGTAATTCTAATTATTACTATTTATTTCTTAAATTTATGTGCTATGTTTAAGAAAAAAATAAAAATTTTAAGGTACTCCTTTACCTTTTTAGTTCTTTTTGGTTGTCAAAATGAACCTTATGAAGGCGAGATTGTTACGGAAGACAATTCTTGCATAATTGCCACCAATGCAACAAATATTGCATCTAATAATTTTTTTAATAGCACAGAAGAAGAATACAGCTTATTTTGTCAGGTGTATAGAGATGCCTTAGCAGATCAAATAGAAATTTGTGGTGATGAAGATGGTTCTTTGACTTTGCTCTTAAATAACCTCGGTAATTGTGAAATTGATGATCCTTGTGATGAAATTGAGACTCAAACTAACCTGGCAAGAATTGCTTTTGAAAGTGCTATCGCCAGTTCATATGAAGTACTCTGTAATGCTTATAAAGACGCTTTAGTATTTCAGATCGAAGAGTGTGGTGATGACGGTAGCTTACAAATAATTATTGACGAGTTAGGTGAATGTGAACCCGAAAACCAAATAGAAATTGCTGGTAATTGGAAATTAGTCTCATGGAATACTGATGAGTTGAGGGATTTAAATAACGATGGTATAGTAACAAATAATTACTTAGATGACATCGATTGCTTTGATAATGAAACTATTATTTTCAATTTAGATAATACTGGAACAATGTTTTTAAGATCTGAAGCTGTCTTTTCATTTACCCCAACAATGGATGGTGAAGATTTTTTTACAGTTTGTACAGACATTAATGTTGATAAAGACTTTACCTGGGTTGAAACAATCAATAGTGTTATATTGTCATTTACAGATGGCACTAGTTTGAGTCTTTTTAAGAATTCTAATTTGTACACCGCAATAGATGATGCGTTTTATGCCGAAAGTACAATTGATGATGCTGTAATAACCGAAAGAATAACATTTGTGTATGTTAAGCAGTAGATATATAATAAAAAAAGACAAGTTTTTACTTGTCTTTTTTAGATTGATTTAGTTATTTAAATTAGTTGCTAACACTACCAGAACCAGAAATTTTAGTGTCCTTATTTTTGGGTGTACCAGAATAGTTTACATCACCAGAACCAGATATTCTAACGATAAGATTGCCATTACAAACAACGTCTGCATCACCTGACCCCGAAATTTTAACAGTAACATCTTTGCTGTCCAAATCACTACCATTAAAACTACCAGATCCTGCAATTTTAGCGACCAAGTTTTCTGTTTTACCTGTGATTTCTATGTCTCCAGAACCTGCGATGCTACTTTCTAATGAATTAGTATTGACATTTAAATCAATATCACCAGATCCGGCGACTGAAATATCGAGTTCGTCTGCTTTTATTGTTCCTGAATTTTTTATGTCACCAGAACCTGCAATACCTATGTCATTTATAGATTCGTATGGTACTGTTACAATTAAGGACTTACTTGGTTTTAAATAAAACCCTTTTTTTACTTTAACTACAAGATTATTGTTTTTTACTTCTGTAATGATGTATTCCATAAGGTTAGAATCACCTTTAATTGAAATGTCTCCTTCATTTCCTTCAACTAAATGCACATCTAAAGAGCCTGATACCTTTACCCCATCATAATCATTTGTTGATCGGTTTACAGTAGTGATATCACCATTTCCTTTTACTTTCTTAGATTTCCCCCATTGTGCGTTTGCATTAATAGAGCATGTTACAAGAACTAATACTGCGATTGATTTTAAAAAATTCATTGTTTTTAGTTTAATTATTGTTAGTTTTTTGAATTTATTTTTGTTTGAAGCTAACACTACCATGTTGTGAATCGATTCTTACTACATTCCCTGAATTCTCAGTGCCGTAGTAACCTTTATATTTTTTATTATGCATGTTAGATTCTTTGTTTCTAAACACAAAGCCTTCAGAATCTCTTAATGATCCAAATTGAAAGTCTAAGTCAAAATTAAAACTAGCAGCATTATTGTAACCTATGGTTATTCCTGTAAATTGACTTTCTATGTCAACTTCTTTTACGTTTGGTGTCATCATAGAAATCTTTAGCGATCCGTGTGCAGTATTTAAATCCGCTTTAGATAATAATTCGCCAACTCTCATGGTAAGGTGTTGCGCTTTTCCTTCAATAGTATTCACCTTGTCAACTTTTAATGAGCCGTGTTGGCACTTAAAGCCTATGTTTTCAGTATTCTCAATAGAAATTTGACTGTGTTGACCTTTTAAAGCAATATTGTCTGAATTCGATATAGTTAATCTACTATGAGAAGCTGAGATTTCGCCACTTTTGATGTATTCAAAATAGGAATCTTTGGTGTGACTCATTTTAATTTCATTGTTACTAGAGAGCAATTCTTTTGTTGTTATTTTACCGTGCTCACAATTAATCTTAACGTCACCTTCTAGTTTGTCAAGAACTATTGCGCCAAATCTATTTTGTAAGAATACATTATTGCTCATTGGCACCTTAATAACATAATCAATTTCCATTTTAAGGTTCATTTTTTTACCCCAATTCCACCAATTGCTCTTATTCTTTTCTATATTCGTGATCGCAGATACTAAGTCACTACTAGATTTAAATTCTACGTCAATACCGTCAAGACGTTCTTCAATTTTCTCATCATTATTGCCACTAACTTTAATCGATATTTCAAAATCAATTTTGTTTTCATTCCATGATATGACATTAATGTTACCAAAGGAATTACTGACTTCTAGAGTAGCATTTTTATTGACAGCAAAAGATTTAGATATTGTTTTTTCCTTTGTTGACTTATAATTTACTTCCGCAGAATTTGCTATTGCTAAAAATGGAACAAGTAAGAAGTAGAAAAGTAACTTATATTGTATTGTTCGTTTCATTGTTGTCGGTTTTAAGTTGTTTTATGTTTTCAATTTCTTCCAAAACAGTATTTAAAATGTCTATTCTGCTTTGAAAATTGCTAATCATTGCATGTATAATACGCTGATCTTCGCAATTTTGCGTTAATTCAATTTTTAATGTGTTGTAGTCATTTTCTAAGTTATCAATGAGCACGAGTGCATCTTCAATTATTTTTTTTGTAATTGGTGATTGCTCTTTATTAAGCTTTCTTAATTCATTTTCAATTGTTGCCGTAAAGAAATCTTGAGTTTCAGAGAGCTCAGGTGAAACGTTGGCCAGATCCATTAGCTCTTCTTCATTATTGTTTAAGTTTACGAATACACTCAAACAAATTATTATAGATGCAGCTATAGCAAGAAATGATTTCCAATTAATACCTTTTGTTTTCTCTGTTTCTGAATTTTCAGATGTGTCTGATTTTAACTTTGATAAAAACCTATTCTCATGACCAATACCTGGGTTTTCAACATCAAATTCACCGTTTAAGGTCTCAAATAAATCATCTAAATTTTCTTTTTTCATAACTTTAGTTGTTCACGGGTTGCATTAATTTCTTTCTTAAGCTTTCCTTAGCTCTAGAAATCATAGTTCTACAATTGGAGTAAGAAATATTCATGATTTCACAAATTTCCTCATAATCATAACCTTCTATTAAGTGTAGTGTTAATCCTAAACTGTAATTGGGTTTTAAAAACTTCATTACTTTAAGAATTTGCTTTACTTTTTCACTCTTATGACTATTTTCATTAATACCTAAGTCATCTTCAACTTTATACATCACATTTTCTAAAGGCACTTCATTTTGTTTTATGGTTTTATTGTAATGAGCTATACTATTATTCACCACAATACGTTTTAACCATGCACCAAAAAGTTTGGTGTCCTCTAATGTTTCAAGTTTTGTAAACGCCGTCAAAAAAGACTCTTGCATAATGTCCTCAGCTTTAAAAGAATCTTTTACAATTCTAATTGCTGTGTTATACATTGCTTTGTTATATCTATTATAAACCTCTAGTTGTGCACGTTGGTTTTTAGATTTACAGAGCAATAGTAACTGTTCGATATTTTGATTGGTTGATGTCAAAAAAACAATTGCTTTAGTCTATAGATATAAGTTGTTACGGAGTGTTACAGTTTATTGAATAAAATTTAATCTTTTTTATGTTATCAATGGCATAACAATTGAATTTATATGAGTGTGAATAACTTTGAATATCTTATAAATTATTGATATTCAGTTTTTAATAGATAATTAATACATTTAAAAAAAATGCCAAATGTTGCGTAATGGTGACATAATGGCTTATAAATTATATGAAGAAATCTAATTTTTTAAGGCTTGACAGTTTGTCATTTCAGGATTTTGACGAAAACTCAGAATTAATTCCGTTAATGACACCAGAAGATGAAGAGCTTATAAATAATGAATCTTTACCAGAGTCACTTCCAATTTTACCATTAAGAAATACAGTTCTTTTTCCTGGTGTTGTAATTCCTATTACTGCTGGTAGAGACACTTCAATTAAATTGATAAATGATGCTAATAATGGTGGTAAGGTAATAGGTGTTGTTGCTCAGAAGGATGAAGCTGTTGAAAACCCTACTGCAAATGATATCTATAAAACAGGTACAGTGGCGCGTATTTTAAAAGTGCTTAAAATGCCTGATGGAAACACAACTGTTATTATTCAAGGTAAAAAGCGTTTTAAGGTTGATGAGATAGTTTCTGAAAAACCTTACTTAACTGCAAAAATTTCAGATTTACCTCAAACTAAACCAGAAAAAGGTAATGAAGAGTTTGGTGCTATCATTGACTCTATAAAAGATTTATCGTTAGAGATTATTAAAGAGAGTCCAAACATTCCGACAGAGGCAACTTTTGCTATTAAGAATATTGAAAGTAGTTCGTTCTTAGTAAATTTTGTATCTTCTAATATGAATCTTAAGGTTGAAGAAAAACAAGAACTTTTAAAGATTAATGATCTCAAAGAACGTGCGCTTCAGACCTTAAAATTTATGAATCTCGAATATCAAAAGCTCGAACTCAAAAATGATATTCAGAATAAGGTTCAGAGTGATATGAATCAGCGACAGCGTGAATATTTCTTACATCAGCAAATGAAGACTATTCAAGAAGAATTAGGTGGTGGCGTGTCTTCTGGCGAGGAGATTGAAGAAATGAGAGCAAGAGCTAAGGACAAACAATGGGACGAAAAGGTTGCGAAGCATTTTGAAAAAGAACTTGCCAAAATGCAACGCATGAATCCGCAAGTTGCAGAATATTCTATTCAAAGAAATTATCTAGACTTGTTTTTAGATTTACCTTGGAATGAGTTTAGCGAAGATAAATTCGATTTAAAAGGCGCGATGAAAATCTTAGATCGCGATCACTTTGGTTTAGATGATGTTAAGAAAAGAATTATTGAGTATTTGGCAGTCTTAAAACTTCGTAACGATATGAAGTCCCCAATCCTTTGTTTGTATGGACCTCCAGGTGTTGGTAAAACATCTTTAGGAAAGTCTATAGCAGAAGCAATGGGTAGAGAATATGTTAGAGTTTCTCTAGGTGGTTTACGTGACGAAGCTGAAATTAGAGGCCATAGAAAAACATACATTGGTGCAATGCCAGGTAGAATCATTCAAAGTCTTAAAAAAGCTGGCACTTCAAATCCTGTGTTTGTATTAGATGAAATAGATAAGTTATCTGCCGGTCATCAAGGTGATCCGTCTTCTGCTATGTTAGAGGTATTAGATCCAGAACAGAATAGTGAGTTCTACGATAACTTCTTAGAGATGGGATATGATTTATCTAAGGTAATGTTTATAGCGACGTCAAATAGCCTAAATACCATTCAACCAGCATTAAGAGATCGTATGGAGATTATTAATGTGACAGGTTATACTATCGAAGAGAAAGTAGAAATTGCTAAACGTCATCTATTACCAAAGCAACTAGAGGAGCACGGTTTAACGAATAAAGATTTAAAAATTGGTAAACCACAATTAGAAAAAATTGTAGAAGGTTATACACGGGAATCGGGAGTTAGAGGTTTAGAAAAACAAATTGCAAAAATGGTGCGGTATGCGGCTAAGAATATTGCAATGGAAGAGGAATATGATGTGAAAGTTTCTAATGAGGATATTATTGAAGTACTGGGAAGTCCACGATTAGAGCGTGATAAGTACGAAAATAATCATGTGGCTGGTGTCGTAACAGGTCTGGCATGGACTAGAGTAGGTGGTGATATTCTTTTTATCGAATCTATTTTGTCCAAAGGTAAAGGAAGCCTAACCATAACTGGAAACTTAGGTAAGGTTATGAGAGAATCTGCAACCATTGCTATGGAATATATTAAGGCAAATGCAGACAAATTTGATATTAACCCTGAAGTTTTTGATAAATATAGTGTGCATATCCATGTACCTGAAGGTGCTACACCAAAAGATGGCCCGAGTGCTGGGGTTTCTATGTTAACCTCTTTAGTGTCTTTATTTACACAACGCAAGGTTAAGAAAAGCCTTGCCATGACTGGCGAAATTACTTTGAGAGGTAAAGTATTACCTGTTGGTGGAATTAAAGAAAAAATTCTTGCTGCTAAACGTGCAAAAATTAAAGAAATACTTCTTTGTGCGGATAATAAAAGAGACATTGATGAAATTAAACCAGAATATTTAAAAGGTTTGACATTTCATTATGTGAAAGATATGAGCGAAGTATTAGATATTGCAATTACAAAACAAAAAGTAAAAAATGCCAAAAAGCTTTAAGCTTATATGGATTGCAGTTATACTTTTGATGAGTACGTCATTGTTTGCTCAGTCAAAAGAGCAATATAAAGATGTAACACTTAATGGTAAACCAGCTAGGCTTAATTTAATTACTGGTGAGGTTATATTGGTAAATCAAGAAGAAGTTATACGATCAGAAACCGAAACTGACACTGTTGTTTCGAAACTTGTATCTGAAGACGATTTGAAACCTAATGATATTGGAAGTTACTATTATGTGGTTAAAGATGACGAAACACTTTTGGATATCTCAAAAAAGTTTAATGTTTCATTAAAACAACTAATAGCTGCTAATAATTTGGAGTCTAGTATAGTTGATTCAGGTCAAAAGCTCAGAATTGGTAATTTTGAAAATCAAGGTAATGTAGTGGATGATAATTTCAATACTGATAAACTAGAAAATAATTCTGGCTTCCATAAGGTAAATAAAGGTGAGACGCTATATAGCTTATCAAAAAAATATAATGTTAAAGTAGAAGACTTACAACGAGAAAACAACTTAACATCAACTTTAATAAAAACAGGTCAAATACTTAAGGTTCAATTTATTAATAGAAATGAAAATAGTAATGATTGGTTAGTTAAAAAAGGTGACACTTTATATAGTATTTCAAAGAAAACCGGTCTTACAGTTGAGGCACTTAAATCTTTAAATGGACTTAAATCTAACCTTATTAAAGTAGGCCAAGTGTTACGTCTAAAGCAGAATGAAACTAACTGAAAAAATAAAAAAATCATATCAGCGTTTTAAGAGAGATTTATTTATTTTGCACACCTATGATTAAAAGGTTCGTCCAGTTTTGCGTATTATTTTTTGCATTGCCAATATTTGCGCAATTAGGTGGCGAATCTACATATCAGTTTCTCAATTTAGTATCCTCACCAAGACAGGCCGCATTAGGAGGTAAAATCATCACGAATTTTGACTATGATGTCACTGAAGCATTGTATAATCCAGCTTCAATTAATTGGCAAATGCATAACCAGCTAGCAGCAAATGTTTCTAATTATTTAGGCGATATTACTTACGGAACAGCAGCTTATGCTTATACTTGGGATAGGCGTGTACAAACTTTTCACTTTGGTGTAACCTATATTAATTATGGTTCTTTTGATGGCTATGATGTTAATGGTGTGTCCACTGGCTCTTTTGGTGGTAATGAAGCTGCAATTTCATTTGGTTATAACTACAATATTCCATTTACCGATTTTTATGTAGGCGCAAACGTAAAGATTATTACATCTCTATTAGAACAATATAATTCTATTGGTGGTGCTGTAGATATTGGTGCCATGTATATTAATGAAGATTTAGATTTTCATGCTGCTTTAACCATAAGGAATCTAGGTACACAATTCACAACATACGCAGGTTTAAACGAACCTTTACCATTTGAAATTAACTTTGGAATGTCTCAAACCTTAGAAAATGTTCCTATTAGATGGCATTTAACTTTAGAGAACCTGCAGCAATGGAACATTGGTGTTTCAAACCCAGCAAGAGCCACTACAGATTTAGATGGTAACCAAACTCAAGAAGAAGTCAGTTTTTTGAATAATGCATTACGACACCTAATTCTTGGTGCTGAGTTATGGCCAGATAGAGGTTTTAACTTAAGAGTTGGGTATAACTTTAGAAGAGGTGAAGAATTACGAATTGTTGATCAAAGAACCTTTTCTGGGATTTCTGCAGGTATTTCAGTAAGATTGAATAAAATGCGTTTTAGTTATACGCATGCCAGATATACCAGTGCATCTAATACAAGTTTCTTCGGGCTTCAAATAGATTTGGATAACAGAAGAAGATAGATTATACTGCAACATATTTTCGCATTACATGAATAAAATTATAATCGCAATAGATGGCTTTTCTTCTACAGGTAAAAGCACAATCGCTAAACAATTGGCAAAAGCCTTAAATTATGTTTATGTTGATACTGGTGCGATGTATAGAGCAATCACTTATTTCGCTATAGAAAACCAATTGATTGGATCTGAATTTTTTGATTCTGATAAACTTGTTTCGAGATTAGATGAAATAAATATTACGTTTCAATTCAATGAGGAATTAGGTTTTGCAGAGGTATATCTTAATGATAAGAATATCGAAAAAGAGATTCGAACTCTCAAGGTTTCGAAATATGTAAGTCCAGTCGCTGCAATTTCAGAAGTGCGACAAAAACTTGTTCAGCAACAACAGTTAATGGGAATTGATAAAGGCATTGTTATGGATGGAAGAGATATCGGTACTGTTGTTTTTCCAGATGCAGAGCTAAAAGTATTTATGACGGCTTCGGCAGAAACGAGAGCAAAAAGACGCTATAAGGAATTGCTAGATCGAGGTCATAATTTAGTTTATGAAGATGTATTAGAAAATGTTACAACAAGAGACAGAATAGATTCTACACGTGAAGATTCACCTCTAGTAAAAGCAGAAGGTGCGGTTGAAATAGATAATTCAGATTTAACTATTGAAGCGCAGATAGAAATGCTGCTTAACCTTGTAAATGATATGCAATAAAAAAAGCGACTGGTCACTGAGGTTCTCGAAGTGCAGTCGCCTTTTTTATTTTAAAAAGATCTTTTTTATAAGTTAGGAATCACTAACTCTTGATCTGGATGAATTAAATCTGGATTTTTTAAGATATCTGTATTTGCTTCAAAAATAGCTTTGTACTTCATAGCATCACCATAATAGTGTTTTGCAATTTTACCTAAAGTCTCACCAGAAGCTACAGTATGTCTTGCATATACTGACTCATCAGCTACTTTTATGTCTGCCATGATGTCTGAAGGATTATCACCACCAGCAGCTTTGATAGCATCCCACAATAAGTTTTTTTCGTATTGTGTTGCAGCAGTACCCCAAACTTTTAATTTCCCGTCTGATTCCTCAATTTTACCGTTTTGGATGTTTAATTTTTCACCTAAGTCTAATACGCTTTGATATTTTGCTTTTACCATAATATAATTTAGTTTTTAATAATTAATAGTGAGTTTATATGTGTCTCGTAAAAATATCATTTTAAAAATTATTTCTTGTGAAAAGTTCTGTCATTTTTGATATTCTACAGATAAGACACAGGTAATTTATATTGGTCACACCTAAGTTCTTAAGTTTTGTTATTCAGGCAATTAGTTAGTGACTTTTTGATATGTCGTCCAATGACGGTTATTATTATCATCAAAGTACCATAACTCTAAAGCATTACTATTTATGAAGTATTCTCTCTAATAAGTATTAACGTTTTCTGTAGAATAAGTTATCACATTATTTTCTAAGTTAATGGAAAATGTCCCTGTACCAGTTATATTGTTATGAACATAAGTGTTGTAATTTCCTCTTAGGTCATTTGAATTATCATCATCTAAAAACTCTATAAAATCACAGCATAAATCCTCTAGTGACATCACGTTATTAAGTCCTTCAGCTTTAATTTCCCATAAACTAAGAAGTTCGTTTTCTTCTAAAGGATTGCTACTTTCGTCATCACTATTGCAGCCAATAGTTAGACATAACACTACAAAAGCAATATACATTTGATACTTCATTTTATTTTTGTTTGAAATTAAAAACTTACTAAATAAGGTATGTTTATGAAACATTATAAATATGTTAATTACCAGTTTAGTATATTATACAGGTAAATTGTTTGTTAATAATTTGAAAATGATTAATTTTGCGCTCCTTTTTAGCGGATTAGTGAAAGACGAAAAGGAACGATTTAAACTATAATTAATACTTCTGTGAGTTTTCGCAAGACTTTCAAACCATCACAGAATACAAATTTTAATCAGCAATTATGGCTGAAGAAAAAACAAACAATGCTGAAGTTGAAGCAACTGCAGCAACTACAGTAGAAGCTCCAGTAGTCTCTGAAGCTCAAGCAAATCCAGAAAAATTCTTAAAAGAGTTCGATTGGCACAATTACGAAGAAGGAATTGAGCAAGTAGCTGACAGTAAACTTGAAGAATTTGAAAAATTAGTATCAGAAAACTTTGTTGACACATTAGATGACCAAGTTGTAGAAGGTGTAGTAGTACATATTACTGACAGAGATGCAATCATCGATATCAACGCTAAGTCTGAAGGTGTAATTTCTCTTAACGAGTTCCGTTACAACCCAGATTTAAAAGTTGGAGATAAAGTAGAAGTATTAATTGACGTACGTGAAGATGCTACAGGTCAATTAGTATTATCTCACAGAAAAGCTCGTGTAATCAAGGCATGGGATAGAGTTAATAAAGCTCACGAAACTGGTGAAATCGTAAATGGTTTTGTAAAGTGCAGAACAAAAGGTGGAATGATTGTTGACGTTTTCGGAATCGAAGCATTCTTACCAGGTTCTCAAATTGATGTTAAGCCAATTAGAGATTACGACCAGTACGTAAATAAAACTATGGAATTTAAAGTTGTGAAAATCAACCACGAATTCAAAAACATAGTTGTTTCTCACAAAGCGCTTATCGAAGCAGATATCGAAGAGCAAAAGAAAGAAATCATTGGTCAATTAGAAAAAGGACAAGTATTAGAAGGTGTTGTTAAAAACATTACTTCTTACGGTGTATTTATTGATCTTGGTGGTGTTGATGGGTTAGTACATATTACAGACTTATCTTGGTCTCGTATCAACCATCCAAACGAGATTGTAGAATTAGACCAAAAATTAAATGTTGTAATCTTAGACTTTGATGAGAACAAGTCTAGAATTCAATTAGGTCTTAAGCAATTATCTAAACATCCATGGGAAGCTCTTGGAGAAGAAGTTAAAGTTGGTGACAAAGTAAAAGGTAAAGTAGTTGTTATTGCAGATTACGGTGCTTTTGTTGAAGTTGCTGAAGGTGTTGAAGGATTAGTTCACGTAAGTGAAATGTCTTGGTCTACACATTTACGTTCTGCTCAAGATTTCGTTGCAGTTGGTGATGAGATTGAAGCACAAATCTTAACTTTAGATAGAGAAGATCGTAAGATGTCCCTAGGTATTAAGCAATTAGCTCCAGATCCATGGACAGACATTACATCTAAATATCCTGTAGGTTCTAAGCACACAGGTGTTGTACGTAACTTTACAAACTTTGGTGTATTCGTAGAATTAGAAGAAGGTATCGACGGATTAATTTACATCTCTGATTTATCTTGGACTAAGAAAATTAAGCACCCAAGTGAGTTTTGTAATGTAGGTGATAAGTTAGATGTAGTTGTATTAGAATTAGACGTAGATGGTCGTAAATTATCATTAGGTCATAAACAAACTACTGATAACCCATGGGATAAATACGAAACTGAGTTTGCTCTTGGTACATCTCATACTGCTGCTATTACAGATGTAGTTGATAAAGGTGCTACTATTGCGTTCAACGAAGATATCGTTGCATTTATTCCTTCTCGTCACTTAGAGAAAGAAGATGGTACTAAGTTAAAGAAAGGTGAAGAGGCAGAATTCAAAATCATTGAGTTCAATAAAGAATTCAAGAGAGTTGTAGCTTCTCATACTGCAGTATTTAGAGAAGAAGAAGCTAAGATTGTTAAGCAGGCTGTTAAGAAAGCAGAAGCTGCAGCAGCTGAGGCTAAACCAACTCTAGGTGATGCTAATGATGCTTTACAAGCACTTAAAGATAAAATGGACGGAAAGAAGTAATTCAATCCTATTTTTATAAATATTAAAAGCCTTTTGATTTCTCAAAAGGCTTTTTTTATGAGTCTTCATTTTGTTTGAAACTCTAATTATTTAGCTTAACTTTGTTACCCAACAACGTTTGGATACTACATGAGTCAAAAAGTATTACTTAACTCTAAAGAAGTCAATATAATTCTTCATCGATTGGCTTGTCAACTTATTGAAAATCATGATGATTTTTCTGAAACTGTATTAATTGGTATTCAGCCTAGAGGAAAGTACTTAGCAAACCGATTAGCCGAGATGCTCACCAAGGATCATAAGATTAAAGACCTTCAATTAGGTCATCTGGATATTACCTTTTTTAGAGATGATTTTAGAAGAGGCGATAAACCTTTAGAAGCCAACACGACAGAAATAGATTTTATTGTCGAAGGAAAAAATGTTGTTTTCATTGATGATGTATTATATACTGGTCGTAGTATAAGGTCCGCATTAACTGCAATTCAATCTTTTGGTAGACCAAATAATATTGAGTTGTTGACATTAATAGACAGACGATTTAGTCGTCATTTACCAATACAGCCTACTTATAAAGGAAGACAAGTAGATGCTATAGAAGAACAAAAAGTTAAGGTGCATTGGGTAGAAAATGATGGTGAAGATGTTGTGTATTTAATAGATAAATAAGAATTGTTAGATTATGAGTGAATTAAGTGTCAATCACTTATTAGGAATAAAATATCTTAAAAAAGAGGATATAGATTTAATATTTGAAACTGCTGATCAGTTTAAAGAAGTTATAAATAGACCGATTAAAAAGGTTCCTTCACTTAGAGATATTACAATTGCCAATTTATTTTTTGAAAATTCAACTAGAACCAAACTATCCTTTGAATTGGCAGAAAAAAGACTTTCTGCAGATGTTATTAACTTTTCGGCATCACAGTCTTCGGTAAAGAAAGGAGAAACACTTATAGATACAGTAAATAACATCTTATCTATGAAAGTAGATATGGTAGTTATGCGTCATCCGAATCCAGGTGCTGGTGTATTTTTATCTAAACATGTTAATGCAAGTATTGTAAATGCCGGTGATGGTGCGCATGAGCATCCAACACAAGCCTTATTAGATTCTTATTCAATCAGAGAAAAACTTGGCACTGTTAAAGGGAAAAATGTGGTGATTGTGGGTGATATTTTACATAGTAGGGTAGCACTTTCTAACATATACGCACTGCAGTTACAAGGTGCTAATGTTATGGTTTGTGGACCAAAAACCTTATTACCAAAGTACATAAAAGATCTTGGTGTAAAGGTTGAGACTAATCTTAGAAAAGCCCTTGAATGGTGTGATGTGGCTAATATGCTTAGAGTTCAAAATGAGCGTATGGATATTAGTTATTTTCCATCAACCAGAGAATATACACAACAGTTTGGTGTAAATAAGGAACTTTTAGATAGCTTGAACAAGGAGATTGTTATCATGCACCCAGGACCAATAAACCGTGGTGTAGAGATTACTAGTGATGTTGCTGATTCTGATCAGGCGATTATACTAGATCAGGTAGAAAATGGCGTTGCCGTGCGTATGGCTGTAATTTATCTATTGGCTTCAAAAATTAAAAAGTAAAATTATGATTATTGATAAGGACGAAAATATCACAATTATCACTCAAGAAAAGCTCTCTGTTACGGCTTTAGTTAAAGCTATTGAGTCGAGTTATGATAAATTTAAAAATCACCATATCATAGTCAGTTTAACTTCCATAAAATCAATTTCATTACAAGATATCATTGAGTTTTTAAGGGTTTCTAATGCACATAGAAGCGATAATAAGTCTTTTGTAATTATTACGGATGAAGTGAATTTAGATGAAATGCCAGATGAACTTGTCGTCGTACCAACAATGCAGGAGGCGTATGATATCATTGAGATGGAAGACATAGAACGCGATTTAGGGTTTTAGTCTATGAAATTAACCATATTAGGCTGCCATAGCGCAACACCTCGAACCAATACCAATCCTACTTCTCAAGTTTTAGAGATTAAAAATCGTATGTTTTTAATAGACTGTGGTGAAGGTACGCAAGTAGAATTAAGACGCAATAAAATTAAGTTTTCAAGGATAAAGCACATTTTTATTTCGCATTTACATGGTGATCATTGTTTTGGTTTAGTAGGTTTAATTTCTACATTTCGTTTATTAGGTAGAGATACAGATTTACATATTTATGCACCTAAAGGTCTAAAAGAAGTCATTACGCTTCAATTAAAATTATCAGATTCTTGGACAAATTATAACCTTTATTTCCATGAGTTAACATCAAAGGATTCAGAATTAATTTATGAAGATGACAAAGTAGAGGTGCACACCATTCCATTAGATCATCGTGTTTACACAAATGGTTTTTTGTTTAAAGAAAAAATAGGTGAACGAAAATTAGATATGAATGCAGTATTAAATCACAATATTGATGTTGCTTATTATAGAAAACTTAAGCAAGGTTTTGATGTTGAAGATAATAATGGCAACCTTATCAAGAACGAAACTGTAACAAAACCACCTTTAAAACCAAAAAGCTACGCCTTTTGTAGTGATACTGCTTATAATGAATCTATTTTACCTATTATAAAAAATGTAGATGTGTTGTATCACGAATCTACCTTTTTAGAAAAAAATGAGCAATTGACAGAACCTACCAAGCATAGTACAGCAAAACAAGCGGCTAGTATAGCCAAACAAGCTAATGCAGGCACACTTATACTAGGTCATTATTCAACAAGATATGATGATCTAAGTTTATTTAAACAGGAAGCTTCTGAGATTTATAGTGAAACTATAAAATTGGCAAAAGATGGGAAACAATTTAACTTTGAATAACTTCTAATTAAATTCCTTTAAACCCTGCATCCATTCTATGGCCTCGTCAAGGCTACTGCAACGCTTTAAACTTTTATTATAAAATTTCTTCTCTATAGTTGCATTAATAAAGTTTGTGGTATCATAGGCTACTATTGCAGCCGCCACTAAGTAATCATGGTCATTACTATTTAAATCTGCCCAAACATTAGGGTCAAAAGAATAAGAGTTAATTCTATTAGCGATATAACCATAAGATTGCCCTTTTTTAAACTCAAAAGGTGGATGAGTAAAAAATTCAACTAGTAAATCTAGATTGACATGGATGCCACTTTTTAATTCAGAAATTATCAGGTTGTTTTCAGTAAGATATAAATCACCAGAGTCTAGTGAAAATTTCTGATATTTAAGTAAACGCGAATATTTACTGTTTTCAAAGTTCATGATAAGGGATGAATCATTAATTTTGCAATAAACTAATAAATTTTTAATAATACCGTAAAAACAATTGATTTTATTATGAATTCGGATTTAGGTAAGTACAGAAAATCATACGAAAAGCAACAGTTATTGGAAGAAAATCTCTCTGACAATCCTATGGAAGTTTTTCAGAAGTGGTTTCATGAAGTGGATAATAATTTCAATGTGGCAGAAACCAATGCTATGACTATTTCTACTATTGGTTTAGACGGTTTTCCTAAAAGTAGAGTAGTGCTCTTAAAACAATTTACTTATGAAGGTTTTATTTTTTACACTAATTACAATAGTGAAAAAGGAAAGGCGATAAGTAAAAATCCTCACGTTTGTTTATCTTTTTTTTGGCCAGACGCAGAAAGACAAATCATTATAAAGGGTAAGGCAGAGAAGATTGCAGAGAATTTAAGTGACGGTTATTTTGAATCTCGCCCTAGAGGAAGTCAATTAGGAGCTTTAGTATCCAACCAAAGCGATGTCATTGCTAATAGAGAAGAATTAGAAGATAAACTTAAAGCATTAGAAATTAAGTTTGAAGGCAAAGAAATTCCAAGACCAAAACATTGGGGAGGTTTTATTGTAAAGCCTCAAGAAATAGAGTTTTGGCAAGGTAGACCAAATAGGCTTCATGATAGAATTAGGTATCGCTTAGATGATGAATATTTCTGGATAATGGAACGACTTTCATCCTAATTTTTTTGAATAAAGAAATAACTCACACTTTTGTACATTTCATCGAAAAACAAAGCTTATTGTCGGCTTAATTGTTTAAATATATGTATATTGTCTATGAATTTAGCAGTTAACTGATTTGCCCCAATGAGTTGACGTTTTTTTCAAAAGAATAGATTTAGACCCCAAATCTGAATCCAAAACTTAACCTACATTATGAAAACTTATAAGCTTCTGCCAGTATTGGCTCTTGTATTAAGTATGGGGTTGACCTCATGCTCAACTGAAAGTGTTAGTGATGATATTGAATCAATTGAAGTGCCTGTAGCCCCACAGGCAAAACAGATTGAAATAGAGATTATGGAACTGATTAATGCACATAGAATTACTTCTGGTCTAAATCCGTTAAATGATCACGTAACTGTAAAAGCTGTTGCATTTACACATACAGATTACATGATTGAAGAAGATAATGTGTCTCATGATAATTTCTTTTTAAGACAACAAAGCTTACAAGACAATGCAAATGCAAATATTGTATCTGAAAATGTGGCATATGGTTTTAATTCTGCCGAAGCAGTTGTAAATGCTTGGTTAAATAGTCCAAGTCATAGAGAAACAATAGAAGGAAATTTTACAGATTTTGATATCTCTGCTGAACAAAATAATGAAGGTAGATGGTATTTTACGAATATATTTATAAAGCGATAATATGCTTTAAAAGTTGATTAATAGCTAATTGAAAAAGAGTTGCAAGAGATTGCAACTCTTTTTTCGTGCTTTATGTTAAGTTGTATATATAATTCCTCAAAACGTACAAGTTCATTTTACAACTAATATATAGTAGAAGTTATTGAAGTTCATTTATGCTTAGTGTTATTTTATAGTACTTTATAACGTGTTTCAATGCAATGAATCAAAAGACTTAATGGTATTTTACATTGGCATTGAATAAGCTTGTGAACACCTCTGCACTAATTTCTTGAACAGAACATAAATGTATCAACTAGACTAAATGCTTTCATTATTTTAATATTCACTATCTATCAATTTTAACTACTAGACATAAAAAAAGCAAGCCCCATTAAAGCTAGCTTTTTCAATTTATAAGTAATGTTGAGGAAAATAATCTATTCTTTGACTATATAGAAATATGATCGTCTGTTTAACTGATGTTCTTCTTCTGTACATTTCACACCATCAGCACATTCATTAAGTAACTGGTCTTCACCATAACCTATTGCACTTTCTATTCTATTGGCTTCTATACCTCTAGAAATAATATACTCTCGTGTAGATTTAGCACGTCTATCTGATAACTTTCTGTTATATCGTTTTGTACCTCTACAATCTGTATGAGATTCTATTTTAATCACCATTGTAGGATGTTTACGCAAAACATCAACAATATTTTCTAATTCATATTGTGCGTCTGTTCTAATATTCCATTTGTCAAAATCGAAGAAAATAGGGTTAATTACAATCTGATTATCAATAATTAATGGTTCTAATTCTAGGTCTAATTTATGCTCTTTTTCGTTTTCAAAATCAGTTTCAAGAGGTTTTTGATCTGATTTATAATCTGGTTTATCACCAACAATAGTGTACTTTTTGTCGCAATCTACTTCAAAAGTATAGGTGCCATCTTGTTGAGTAGTAATCTCTTCAATGATTTTACCGGTTTCATCAATAAGTTTAACTGTAACACCTGTTAGTATGATTTCAGTCTTACTGTCTTTCGCAACACCTGTTACAGTTTGCTTGCACTCAGTAATATTAAAACTGTATATATCATCACTACCTTTTCCGCCTGGTCTATTTGATGAGAAATACCCTATTTGTGTATCAGAATCAATAAAAAATGCAAAATCATCATACCCGCTATTTAGAGGTGCTCCAAGATTTTCTGGATCTTTGCGTTCTTCATTCTTAAGAATATCAGACTTAAAAATATCTAATAGACCAAGGTTTAAGTAACCGTCTGATGAAAAGTAAAGTGTATTATCCTTACTTACAAAAGGGAACATTTCTCTTCCTTCAGTATTTACTTTTTCACCTAAATTTTCTGGCTCACCAAATGTGCCATTATCATTTATTGCAACAGAGTAAATATCAGTTTGTCCTAAACCACCTTCGCGATCAGAAACAAAGTATAATGTTTTATCATCAGGACTCAAGGCTGGATGACCCGAAGAGTACACCTTATCGTTAAAAGGTAATTCTTTAATGTTAGTCCAATTACCATCAATTAATTTAGCACTATAGATCATTAAATGTGTTGTGCCTTCTTTGTCATATTCTATTCTGTTGCGCTTATTTACATCATCTCTTGTAAAATACATCGTTTTTCCATCACTGGTAATAGCAATGGACGCTTCATGATAATCAGTGTTAACATCCTCAGATTCTATTTTAACTTCAGAACTATCGTATTTTACAGCATTTCCAGTCTGAGTGAATGAAACTTGATATAGATCTAAAAATGGTTCTTTATTCCAATCATAAATCTCGCTATCTTCATCACGAGCAGAGGCAAAGTAAACAGTATTGTCATGCACAAAACCGCCAAAGTCTGCTAATGGTGAATTAAATTCAAAATTCTCGATATTTACAATTGTTTCTTTTGGACTGGTCAGCTTATCGTAAATATCAACTTCGTCAGGATTATAACCTTTTAGTCTACTATCTCCAGCTTGAGCGTCACTTAATTCTTTAAACCACTTATCAGCTTCTTCAAAATTACCAATACTTCTTAAGGATTGAATATATTTATAGACATATTCCGCATCAAGATTTTTATAATTCTTCATTGCTTCACCATACCAAAATGCAGCTTTCTCTGAATTAGAGTTGTTGTAATAAGCATCACCTAATCGAGTAAGTACATGTTTGCTATCATTTCCTTTTTCGTAGGCTTTCTCGTATAGCTCAATAGCCTTTACATATCCATAATTCTTAAAAAACTTATCAGCAAGTTTAGTCTGTGAATATGAAACTGATAATCCAAAAACGAATAGAAGTGTTAATATTCTTATCTTCATAATATCTTTATTTTAGAAGTATCTAGGTGATTTAATTCGTCTACTTTTAAATACTTCGAACATTAATAGTACTTCATGAGTACCACTCGTGTAAGGTCTAAGGTCTGAAATAGGGTATTCATATGCATAACCAATTCTTAATTGCTTAGAAACTTGGAAATCTGCAATACCACCAATTGCTGATGCCCATTGATTTACCCTATATGCACCACCCAACCAGAATGTTTCATTAAACAAAAAGTTTGCCGAAATGTCAAAAGATAATGGCGCACCGTTAGTAGCCTTTAATAGAACTGATGGTTTTAACTTTGTTGTAGCACTTAAGTCAAACACATAACCACCAGTAAAATAGTAGCTTATACGCTCTAAAGCAGCATAATCAATTGAGTTTTCTCGTCCTTTATTATAATCTGTATTTAATATTCTAGGTGCAGATAATCCAACATACCACTTCTGTGAATGCCAATATACTCCAGCACCAAAATTTGGACTCCATCTATTTGATAAATCATTAAAGAAAGGGTCATCCACAACCGAAGAGTCATTCAATAATTCCTCATCTAAAAAGTAATGTGTAAATCCACCTTTTATTCCAAATGCCAATTCGTGATTTACTCCTGTTCTAATGGTATATGAAAAATCTCCATAGATATATGAAAAGTTTTCAAACCCTAGTTTATCGTTAATAAAAGATAAACCTAAACCTACCTTATCATTTCTCAAAGGAGAATGAATTGATAAAGTTTGAGTTTCTGGTCCACCTTCAAGTCCAACCCATTGACTTCTATGTAATCCAACAGCACTGAATGTTTCTCTACTTCCTGCATAAGCCGGATTAATGGAAATAGTATTAAACATATATTGCGTAAATTGAGGTAACTGCTGAGCAAAAGCTGTTGATGTCACTAGCAGAAAAATCGCAATATTTAAAAATTTAGATAACTTCATCGGTTAAGTTTATTTATCTGTTGCTACGTAGATTGGTCCATTAAATGGTGCTAATCCACTATTTCTTAAATTAATAATGTAGTAGTATGTTCCAGTTGGGACTTTTCCAGAACTTCCTACCGAAGAACCTTGTACTTCTCCGTTCCAATTATTTTGATAATTATTATTCTCGTAAATTTTAGCTCCCCAACGGTTGAATATTTGTAGTTCTACAACAAAACCACAATCTTCAACTCCAGTTATAGTAAAGAACTCATTGTACATGTCTCCATTTGCTGTAACTGTCTTTGAAATAATTACGTCTTCAGCTCCACAAGGTAAAACAACACAATCATCGTTTACACTCACGGTCACTTCAGCTTCAGCAGGACAACCAACATCTGTAATAGAGTAAAGGAATGTATAATCACCAACTTCAACTGTAGAAGGATCGAAGAAACTATCATTGATAATTGCATTTCCTGAAACAACAGTCCATGTACCGTTAGTATTAAATTCTCCAGATAATAAATCGAATAAGTCGATTTCTAGATCTTCAATACATAGGTCAATATTTGATGGTGTAATAACATTACTAACCTCTACGGTGACAGTTTGAACAAAATCTATAGTATTACCACAATCGTCAGTAACTGTCCATGTTCTAGTGATTACATAATCTTCAATGTTATCAGTTTGAGTAGATGATTCATTAAAAGAGACACTGATATCGTTAGAACAATTATCTTCAAATATTAAATTAGGAGCATCTGGAACTTCGTCGCAACTTACTAGTAAATCTTCTTCAAATGGTGTTACTAGAGCAGGTGCTGTATTGTCTGATACTGTAATGATTTGTATATGAATTGATTCGTTACCACAACTGTCAATTGCAGTCCAAGTACGTTCGATTAAGTAATCTCCTACACAACCACCATTGGTAATTTCTTCATTGAATACTACGTCAACTATACTATCACAATTGTCTGAAGCAGTAAGTATGTCTGCTTCTGGGACTGCATCACATTCTACATCTAAGTCAGAAGGTAAATTTTCATTAAAAGATGGGGCAGTGGTGTCTTGTACAGTAATTATCTGTACTTGAGAATCAGCTTCATTTCCACAATCATCTGTCAATGTCCAGGTACGTGTAATTATGATTTCGTTTGGACAACTACCATCTTCTATAGCATCTGAATAAGTTGCTTCTAAATCTTCCGCACAATTGTCAGCTTCATCAGTAACATCACCAGTTGAGACTAAGTCAGTAACATCTACGTCACATTCTATGGTAATATCAGCTGGTGCAGTAAACGTCGGCGCAGTCGTATCTTGAACAGTGATAGTTTGTGTATGAATAGTTTCATTACCACATTCATCAGTGGCAGTCCACGTTCTAGTTAAAGTATATTGGCTAGCACAAGCACCATCAGTTTGAGTTTCATCAAAGGTTACAGTTGCATTAGCATCACAGTTATCAGACGCTGTTAATGTCTCTGCAGTAGGCACGGCATCACATTCCACAGTCACATCTGCAGGCAACGTCTCATTAAATGTTGGTGCAGTCGTATCTTGAACAGTGATAGTTTGTGTATGAACAGTTTCATTACCACATTCGTCAGTTGCAGTCCACGTTCTAGTTAAAGTATATTGGCTAGCACAAGCACCATCAGTTTGAGTTTCATCAAAGGTTACAGTTGC
>NZ_JABSSU010000007.1 GCF_013213835.1 Winogradskyella sp.
TAGATGTCCTTTTTATTGCACATTTAGAAGGATGCGGTGGATTTTCAATTATTGCAAACGGAACATTTGGATTTTCTTCCTCTACTTCCTCTACTGCCTCTACTTCCTCTACTTCAACAATTTCCACATCTTCAGAATAAACATCTATAGGTTCTAGGGGTTCTGGCGAGGTTGTTTTTTCTGTACTACCAGCAACTTCAAATGTAATTGGTAGAGTATAAGGCACAACCACATTCTCTCCTCTTTGCTTACCAGGAATAAACTGTGGTAATGCCTTTATAACACGTTTCGCTTCTATTTCTAGCTTAACATGTGGTGCTCTTGCTTTTACATCAATAATTTTTCCTGATTGATCAATTCTAAATTGAACAAAAATTCGTTTCATACCAGACGGTAAATCTAATTGACTTGTCATATTTAGATCAAAATTTCTTGCAACATGTTTTTGAATAAATTCTATGACACATCTTTTCTTATCGTCATTTGTTGATTCACCTTCACATACCGTTGGATGAGGTACACTCTCAACAACGTGAAAAGGCACTTCTGACTGTTCTTCTAATTCAAGATTTTCTTCAACTACTATGGTCTCTTCTATTTCGACCTCTTCAGTTTCAGGCTGTACCGGTTTTTCTTGAGCAAATAGCGAAAAATTCGTTACTAGAACTAATGTAAACAACGCTGTTCTACATTTTAAATTAACTTTTTCTTGTAGCATGAATATATTTTATTGGTTAATAACTTTGTTTGCATCAATTATTATTCCATAAAACGGATTAATCACAATATTGACAACCACTTAATGATACGGCAATACCAAAAGTCAAGTTAAATACACTACCATTAAAAGCCCCTAAACCACTTAAAACCGGATCATAATCATCTAGTGAAGTCAGCCCATAAATATAGGCTATATCTGTATAAAGTGATACTTTTTCATTGATCGCATAATGCAATTCTAAACCACCGAGAAGATTTAAATACGATTGTTTGTTATCTGTTAATTCACCTAAAGGTTGTACAAAACTAAATCCAGGACCTGCATGCAAAATAGTTCTAAATCTATAAGGCAAAACACCTAAAAACTCAGTAGGATCATAAACAAACTGAACATTTACTCTAGAATAATTTATTTTAAATTCAGGTGCATCAGCATCATTCTTAGCACGATTAAAGCCATAATCTAATTTAACTCCATACGTTCTCTTAAACATATGCTGAATACCTAAATTTACTGTCGGAAAATTGACTGATTGCGCAGAGACTCCATCAATAAATCCGTTAGACGATGGGTTGTTAAACCCTAAAGCAAATAAAGCTTTCCATTTACTAGATTGTTTAAATTGTGCGTTACCATGAAACACAAAAAAAACAAGACTTAAAAAGAAAAGGTAGATTTTTAAATATTGTTGCATCAGATAGTTTTTGGTTTATTTGTATTATGTACTATAACCTGCCTTACAAAACTAAGCAATTCTTATTTGTACTTATTAAACTGAGTATTGTAGTTGGTGCACTTTACTTTATCTATACCAAACTTTTTGAAAACAGTCGTTTAGATATTAATCAATTTCTTTCGGTTTTACGTAAAAACAATCCATTCTCATTAAAAACTGTTATTATTCTAATGACCTTAAGCATTTGTAATTGGTATTTTGAAATTCTGAAATGGAAACATCTTGTCAGTACATTTCAGAAAATTTCATTTAAAGACGCTATTGAACAAAGTCTAGGTGGCCTAACTGCTTCTTTAATAACACCTAACCGTATTGGTGAATATGGTGCTAAAGCTATTTACTTTTCAAAACCATACAGAAAGCGCATTGTATTACTCAACTTAATCGGGAACATTTCTCAAATGGCCATTACCACTATTTTCGGTATTGTTGGGTGTATTGTATTTGTGAATTTCTATTCAATTGAAGTTGATTATTTTAAAATTACCAAGATCATTTTTGGCTTTGTTTTAGCTGGCTCACTTACCGCCTTTGGTATTAGAAAAATATCATTGCGTGTAAAAGGTTATTCGATGCGAGAAATGCTTATTCACGTCAAAGCAATAGGCACATCAACACATCTAAAAATACTATTTTTTTCATTGATGAGATACGTAATCTTTTCTTTTCAATTTTATTATTTGCTTAAAATTTTTGGTGTTGACATAAGTTACTTTGCTGCAATGATTGTAATTACAAGTATGTATTTTTTGGCTTCTATAATTCCGTCTATTTCTATATTCGATGTTGTTGTAAAAGGAAGTGTGGCAGTGTTTTTATTTAGTTTTATTGAGGTTAATGAACTTATAGTTTTAAGCACAACAACCATAATGTGGCTACTTAATTTTGCTTTACCAAGCTTATTTGGCAGTTATTATGTGATAAACTTTAAACTGCCATCTGCGAACGAATGATAACAATTTTGGTCATATCAGTTATTATTGTATACCTTATTCTCATCAGCTCATTAATTATTGGATTTGATAGAGTTGAGGATTTTAAGCTTCAAGATTTGAAATCTAAGACTTCTTTTTCGGTGGTCATTCCTTTTAGAAATGAAGCCGAAAATCTTCCTAATTTGCTTAAGACGATTTCCGACTTAAACTACCCAAAACACTTATATGAAATTATAATGGTAGATGATGCTTCTGAAGATGATTCGATCGCACTCATAAAAAAAACACTCAACACCAAACCTTTTAAGAATTGTCAATTCAACATTAAGATTATTTCAAATCATCGCACATCTTCTTCTCCAAAAAAAGACGCCATTACCTCAGCCGTTGCAATTGCAAAATATGAGTGGATTATAACTACTGATGCCGATTGCTTAGTTCCTAAGTACTGGTTAGATACGTTTGATGAATTCATACAAATGCAAGACACAAACTGCATTGCGGCGCCAGTAATGTATAATGGAAATACGTCTTTTTTTAATAGATTTCAAACACTAGATTTTTTAAGTCTTCAAGGCACAACTATTGGTGGCTTCGGAATTAAAGCACCCTTTTTATGCAACGGTGCCAATTTCGCCTATTCTAAAACTATCTTTAATCTGGTAAATGGTTTTGAAGATAACTCGGATATTGCAAGTGGCGATGATATTTTTCTACTCGAAAAAATAAAGAAGCTAGATGCAAAAAAAGTACATTATTTAAAAAACACCAATGCCATTGTCCAAACAAAACCAGTTGATACTTTTAAAGAGCTGATAGAACAACGGTTACGTTGGGCTTCTAAAACAAGCCATAATAAAAATTGGAAAGTGAAATGTATTGGCTTAATTGTAGTGATAGCAAATGCTATAATGCTTTTTTTATTGCCTTTACTTCTGGTTGGATACATTGATTTTAGAACTGCAATTTCAATACTAGTAATTAAACTTTCAATTGACTTTTTACTACTTTTTAAAACCTCAAGATTCTTTAAACAAGAACACTTACTACTCTCCTTTATCTCTAGTAGCATTTTATATCCAATATTTAGTATTTATATCGTCATTTTATCACTATTTCGTGCTTACCACTGGAAAGCTAGAACACACAGAAAGTGATTTTGATTAGATATTTTTTGGTAGCTTTACTTTATCATTAAAAATTGTAATTAGAGATGAGATACTTAGTAATCCTATGCATGGTATGTTTTAGTTTTCAATGGAGCATAAGTCAAGAAAGCTATACGATCAATGGTGAAAGGTTTGAATTAAAGACTGAAATTGAAGGTAAACTAGATCTTTTATGGAACACCATAAATGGTAACTACCGATATTTTATTCGTACCGAAGATGGCTCCATAATCGAACTAAAGAATACACAAGGTACTGATAAAAATTACAACGAAGAATACAAAAAAACACTTCGAGAGCTTACTCAACTAGACACAAATAAACTTAAATTAAGACTTTATGATCTTAAAAGCTTTTTAGATGGATATAATGCATCCGCCGATTCAAACTACACTTTTGAAGCAACAGATAAAAGTATTTTAATGCGCTTAGGTGTATCTGGTGGAATTACTAATAATCCGTTTGTTGGAAACCTGGATAACACTAAAACACCACTATTTGGTGCTGAATTAGAATTATTAGAAGCAAATAGCAGCCTGAGACATGCGGGATTTATTCAATTACGACATGCTTTAGAAAGTGATGACTTTCAATATAGCACAACAGAATTCTCACTTGGTTATAGATATAGAGTCATAAATAAAAGTACATTCTCAATTTATGGACAAGTGAAATTGGCCACACTCAATTTATCTAATGTTACTATTCTAGATGAAGACAATATGGAAAGTGATATCAGTGACACTGCTTTTGACGTGCCATTAATATTCGGTATTGGTTCTGATATTAAAGTTGGCGAAAAGAGTTACATCACTATTATTTACGGTGAATTATTTAGTGCTTTTTTAGACAACCAAGGTAATTTCTCAACTGATATTTCTGTTGGGTATAAGTTTAATTTGTAAGCATCATAGATTTCGTAATTTTTCAAAATCCTACAGGAAAAATATAAACTCATGAGTCTAAGAAACTTCAGAACTTCAAATCCTGTGTTTCATGGTTATTTTTGGGATGATGGTAAGTCGTCTTCAAAAACTATGACTGTTACTGGCATATTTTTTAAGTCAATGTTGGGCATATTAGTTATATCAGTGATTACAGCCTATTTATGGAAACTCAATGAAGAAGGAATGCCCATGCGTTGGTTTACTCTTGGTGGTATGCTAGGTTCTGTAATTATTAGCATAGTAATTTCCGTAAGACAAAACTGGGCATACTTTTTAGTACCGCTTTATGTTATAGCTAAAGGATGCTTTTTAGGAGGTTTTTCATCTTACGCACATCGTAATTTTCCTGAGTTACCTTATCAAGCTATAGGTGTCACCATAGTTACCTTTTTTGTAATGCTAGTGCTGTACCAGCTAAGAATTATTGTTGTTACAAAAAAACTACGAAGTGTTATCATATCTGCTTGTGTTAGTATCATGGTTGTATACCTCATCTCGTTTATTCTTAGTCTTTTTGGCATAAAACCTTACATCTGGGGAACATCTTGGTTTGCAATCGCCTTTAATATTCTCGCAGCAATTGTGGCATCTTTTGCTCTACTTTTAGATTTTGATTATATAGAACGCTATAAAAATAAAGCACCTAAACATAAAGAATGGATTGCCACTTGGGGACTTTTAGCCACACTCATTTGGTTATATATTGAGGTATTAAGATTAATGCAGAAATTTGCCATACGGTTTTAGATTCTCTGGTTAATGCGCAAAAATCACAAAGCTTCTTGTCTTTAATTAGTCAATAACAAAACATGTAAATCAGTGTAACACAGTGGCAATGTCTCAAAGAATAGTATAGTTGATTAATGTATTCTAACTACAATTGGTAATTCAAAGGAAGTAGTGACTTCTTGTCCACGTTTTGTAGCTGGTTGTAAATTAGGAAGTTCTTTAATACTTTGGCGCATTAGGCTATCTATTTCAGGAATTTCTGCAACAGTCTCAGGTTTAATAGTAATAGAATTTACAACCAAATTACCCTTGTTATCAATAGTTATTTTAAGCCGAATGGTATCATTTACATCATTAGAAACTATTATGTTTTGAGATTCGAGATAGCTATTAACACTTAGAAGAAGTGTATTCTGAAAGCATTCTTTACTTTCTAACTTATCTATAATACCATCGCAAATACTAAATCTAGGATAAAGGTCAACATCATTCCAGTTGAAAGTCTTCAAATCCTCTTGGAGTAAATCCTCAGAATTCAGCTTTTTCTTTTCAAAATAATTGCAAGACGTAAATAGGATAATAATAAAAAGAAAAACTATTCGATTCATTAGCGCATTTCTAATAGCGAAATGTACGATATTTTTCTATTTTACTCTCTAATAGATTTTTAAAAAAGGGAATCTAAAAATGGTTGCTTTATTTCTTCTGTTGAAATTTTTCTTCTTTTAATTCTTTCAACCTTTTTTCTGCGAAGATTCTAAATGGATTATCTTTCTTTACTTCTAAAAAATCTTCATAAAGTTTAATCTTTGAATCAATATCTGCGTAATATTCATCCTTTGTTCTCAATATGAAAAAATCTGTCATGATATCTTCTGGATTCTCTTTCTTGGCTTTTTGAAATTGTTTTAGAGCTTCTCTATGTTTTTTTTGTCGATTTAATACTATACCTAACTTTTGGTATTCCTTATCTAAAGGGATATCACTCAACAATAATGACCTTCTGTAATATTCTTCAGCTTTTTCAAAATTACTTAATCGTTCGTAATAACCCCCAATAACAAACATAGCGTCTGCATCATTAGGACTAAACTTTAAAGCTTCTTTTCTATGATAAATGGCATCTTTATAATCTGAATTCTGAGCATAACAAATACTCAATTTTTCATGTAAAAATTCTGAATTCTCACCAAAGTCTAACAGCTTTTTAAACCAAACTTTAGCGTACTCGTATGAATCTTCAAAATAATAGGATTGTGCTTTTAAACTGATGAGTTGAACATTTCTATCATAAGATGCTAAACCTTTATTTACAAGCTCTCGAGCTTCTTTAAATTTTCGTTTTCTTATTTGGTGTTTTGCAATTTTAAATATTGCTTTTTGGTGCGTGTCATCTAACTCAAAGGCTTTAGTAAACTCTTGTATGGCTAACGTATCACTTTGCTTTTCTAACAACAATCCTAATTCGTAATGAAAATTAGGATTTAGACTATCTGATTCTATGAGACTCTCATAAATGTCTTTTGCTTCTATATATTTTTTAGTAAGACGCAAGAGTTTGGCATATTCAAATTGAAATATGACATTTTCTGGATTAGCATGTATTGCCTTTTTGTAATGAGCTATACTTTTATCATAATTACCTAAAGCTCTGTAAGCCATCGCAATTTTGTGATACACCGAATCTTGACTCGATAAGGATTGATACACTTCTATAGCTTTTGTGTAATTGCCCAGAGCATACAATTTATCTGCTTCTTTAAATGAAGATTGAGCATACACACTACTAACTGTTAATATTGACACTAACAGTATTACTAAATATCTAAGCATAATTTTGTTGCTATTGTTATTCAACTTCAAAAGAAATAGGTAATGAATAAGGTACTGTAACTGACTTGCCTTTTAAGGTTCCAGGTATAAGCCTAGGCAATAGTTTTATAACTCGTTTGGCTTCTTCTTCTATGTCTTTACTTGGACCTCTTGCTATAATATCTTTAATGTGTCCATCTGTAGCTATTTTAAACTGAACAAAAACTCTTTTTCGACCTTCGTTAAGACCTTTTGCTACCTTAGAATTAAAGTGCTGTTTTACATGATCATTGATAAAATCATTAAAGCATTGCTTGCGTTCTTCATTACTTGAAGAGTCTTGGCATTCAGCCAAACTTGGTACATTATCAATTGCATGAAAAGGAATTTCTATTTCATCCGTCACGTCATTTTCAACAGACTCAAAAACTGCTATTGATTTGCCATCAGTTATTACCACTTTGTGAAAATCATCTGAATCTAATCCTTTTAACATTTGGTCAAATTCCATTTGCTCTTCTGGTGTTTTATTTGCCATATCATTTACAAAAAGTCTATGCACACCATCACTAGTTATTGATTCCCAATGTGCTTTTGCTTCATCAGTTTTTTTCCATTCAAGATAATCAACGTAAGATTTATGCTTACCTTTTATTATCTGTTCAGTTCTTTCTATGTCTTCATCAGTTAGTACTGCTTGTTCTCTTTTCCTTTCTAATGTTCTTTCCATTATAAATTTTGTAAAAGCCTTAAGCTTTAAAAAACTCTCTCTAGTCTCTATATACCTTTCTATACTTTTATTGCTTATCCCAGCAAAATTTGATAATATCATAAAGTCGACACCTTCTTCATTCTTTTTTAATATTTCATTGTAATAAATTTCTAATAATTCTTCATCAGTCAATTCTTGAGTTTCGGATGAAGATTCAGTATTAATAGTCTCTTGAGCCCTTACCTCAGTAGATGAGTAAATCAACATTCCAAAAACTAATGGTAGTATTAAAGTATACTTAAGTAAGTTCTTTTGTTTCGATTTGGATTTTTGTAACATAGTGATTCGTTTTTTGATTAAGGATTTCTTGAAAAATGAATTTGTAAATGACATGTGATGAACATCGAAGACTTGCCTTAAGAGACTTTGATAATAGTCTATTTTATCTTGATGCTTTATCGCTTTAGAATCTGCAATGAACTCGTGTAACTCTTTTGCTCTATTTTGATAGATGTATGCTAACGGATTAAACCACAAGACAATTTTTAATAATTCAAAAAATACCAGGTCTACAGTATGAAATTCTTTTACATGGACTACTTCATGATTATAAATAGTAGGTCGTTCTGAATCCGAAATTTGATCTCCGAGAAAAATGGTATTAAAAAAGGAAAAAGCTGCACTACTTTTTATTATTGGTACTACCAGAATATTACCATTCCATCGTTTAGGACTTTGGGACTTTATCCAATATAGCTTGCCAAGCCTAAATAAAAAGAGTAAACCTGCCAATACTACTCCAACATAAAAAATCAACAGCCATATCGGTGTTTCTGGCTCATATATGGTAATACCCGCATGGTTGGCCATTTCAATATCAAGATTTGATGGTGTTGCACTACCAATAAAAACTTCTGGTAAGCTTATTACTGCATTCTTGGTTGTTAATGTTCTTATACTTTGAAACTTAAGAAACGGTAACACCAAGGATAATATTGAAGTCATTAATAAATACGCACGGTTACAATTGAAAAACGTTTCTCGCCTTAAAAACAAGTCATAAACGATTAAAAACAATGCTTGAAAAGCAACAATTTGGATAAGATTATACAACATACTTATTTATTTTTGTTAATCTCTTTCAGTATGGATTCTATATCCTTGATATCTACATCATTTTTTTGAACAAAGAATGACACTAAGCTTTTAAACGACCCTTGAAAGTAATTATCAACTAACTTATTTATTGATTGATTACTGTAAGAAGATTTTTGTACAACAGGAAAATAAACATGTCCTTTACCTTGCTTTTCATAATCTACAAAGCCTTTAGATTCTAAAATTCTTACAATGGTAGAAACTGTATTATATGCAGGCTTTGGATCTGGCAAAAAGTCTATAATAGACTTTACGTTGGCTTTTTCTAACTGCCAAAGTACTTGCATAATTTCCTCTTCTGCTTTTGTTAATTGTTTCATTTTCAAAATATTTTCCTTGCTAATATAACTAATTTTTTAGTTACAACTAATATCTTAGTTTAATAAAATGTAACTAAGCACCCTTTTTTGAGTCTAATTGGTAAACTCGTTTTTTATGGAACTTTTTTTAGTCGTCTTAGGTATTTTATTAATGTTATTAGGTATTGCTGGAAGTTTCCTTCCTATAATTCCTGGGCCATTAACCAGCTGGGCTGGGTTATTAGTTTTACATTTCACAAAAGGTGTGGAGCTTAGTAACACTTTTTTAATTGTGACAGCAATTGTGGCTATAATTATTCTGATTCTTGACTATGTGATACCAGCCATGGGAACAAAAAAATTTGGTGGTAGTAAAGCTGGTGTTATCGGAACAACCATTGGCTTAATAGTCGGTATCATAGTACCAATTCCATTTGGTATTATTATTGGGCCGTTTTTAGGTGCTTTATTTGGGGAACTAACCCATAGAAACGATATGAAAAAAGCCACCAAAGCGGCCTTTGGATCCTTTCTCGGATTTATAGCTTCTACCTTTATGAAGTTTTTGATTTCGGTTATTTATTTAGGATTCTTTATCGTAAAACTTATGGAACACGACGCAAGTTGGTTCTAGTCTATAAATCACAAAACCTGGCAACGAGAGTAGCCAGGTTTAGTTTTTTTGCTATTAACTCAACAATTACTTAAGGGATTAATTAATCATTGTTGACATGCTAAAAGTAATGTTCTACTTTAATATTTTGTTGTGGTAAAACCGCAGACTTGTTGCGGAAAAACCGTAATTCTTAGCAATGACAAGGGTTTAAAGCCGAAATTTACAGCCTAAAAAACCGCAATTTTTTGAGTTTTCTTATAAAAATCCTTTTTCTCTAGCCTCACTTAGCAGAGTTTCGTCTTTTCCATCAGATACCGAAAAGAGTAATTTTAGTTGTTTTTTGCGCTTTTCAATCGCACTAGTTGATAAAGAAATATACTCTCTTAAGCTTTTCGTTTTTATACCTTGAGATAATAAATGCAATATTTTCCTGTTAATTTCATCTACATAGATTTCACTAGTGATAGTTTTCTTTATATAGTTACTCACTGTACTGCTATAATATGGTGGATATCTTAAAATCTGTTGGAAAGCATCGGCTAGCTCCATAGATGTTAAATCACTTTTTATTAAAAAGCCGTCAGGGTTTATTTCCTTTATGATATTATGAATTCTAAATGATTCATTAAACATGGTCAAAATAATGATCTTAGCATTTGGCAGCACATCTTTAGCGAGTAATGCGAGATCTTCTCCTGATGCATATTTACCATCCTCAGATGCTGGAAGGCTAATATCAAAAAAGCAAACATCATAAGGTGTATTTTTAGATGCTCTATTTATCATCAATTGTGCTGTATCGCAATTATTGGCAGTATCAATAAGTAAGGTTTGGTCGTCTTCTTTTGTTGCCATTAACACATTTTGGTAGCCTTCTAAAATAATAGGATGGTCATCTACCATGAGTATGTTAATATGTTTCATGTGTGTTCGAGGTGTAAGGGATTTTAACGTTAATAGCTGTACCTTGATTTGGTTGAGATGAAAAGGTAATTTCCCCGTTAATACTCTTTACACGAGAAGTCATATTCTTTAAACCAATTCCCTTCTTACTCTTGGTAGTGTCAAAACCGTTACCGTCATCAATGATACTCAAGCAAATTACATCATTTTCTAGAGATAAACTAATTTTTACTGCTTTGGCGTTAGCGTGCTTGTAGATATTTTGCAATGATTCTTGTATAACTCTATAGATGTTAATCTTAGTTTTATTTGGCACTATATCCCAGCTAATATCATCTGTATGATTGAATTCATTTTTTAAACCATAAGCTTGAGATTGATTATCGTTGAGTTCAGTAACTATATCCATAAAACCTGCACCCGAAACAAAATCTGTATTTAACTCATGGGATATCTTTCTAATATCTTCTTCAATAACTTTCAGTTGACCTATGTAATTTGCGCGAGACATCATCGCCTCTTTTCCGTCTTTAAAATTAATACTATCTAAACTTAACCTGGTCCCAAACAATCGTCCTAAAACTCCATCATGTAATTCTTCTGAGATTCGCTTTTTCTCTAAGGTTCTTGCTTCCTCTACCTTGTCTTGTTGCCCAAGCATGAGATTATAAATCTGTTCATTAGCTTCTTGTTGTACTTGCATTAATTTCAACTTTCTATTCTTAGCCCGTTGAGACAGCAAAATATAAATTAGAATGGCTGTCAACAATATGCCTCCAGATAAAATAATGAGATAAAGGTTCTCTCTCGAAATTTGCTCATTCTCAGCTTCAAGTTGATCAGTTTTTAGCTCGATTCTTGCAAATTTATTTCTTACATTTCTTTCAACTTTCAGCAAACTATCCGACAATTTAACGTGCTCATTTAAATATTTCACAGAGGATTCAGAGTCTTCCAACTCAGATAGTAACATTAAAACTTCTAATAAAATATCATTTGCCGTTATTTTTTTAGACAATTGATAAGTCTCATTTGCGTATTTTAAAGCTTCTGCTTCTTCACCAACACCTTTAAAATACTTTGCCATACTAATGCAAGCTCCCATTTTAACAAATTCGTCATTTATACTATCTGCAATTTTATAGGATTCATCAAACAGCTTCTTGATATTCTGATGACTATCTAAGTTACCTAAGTATTTAGAGTACGCTAAATTTTCTAATACCAAAGCGTAAAACGAAGGATCTTCAGCCTTAAGATCATAATTCTCTACTAGATCTTTAAAGATATCTACAGATTCTGAATACTTTGATTGCTTTCGTTTTGCGGAACCAATATTGTTAAGTGTGTAAATCCCATTATTAAAATCATCCTCCATACGCAACGCCACCTCATAGGCTTGTTGATGATACTCTAAGGCCTCCTCAATATTATCTAACTCATCAGATATACTAGCTAGAGTTGAAAATAAAATCCACTTCTGTTCCTGTATCTCATTTGTTTCCTCCACTCCATCTAATAATCTTAGCGCTTTAACAGTGCTTTCACTAGCACCAAAATAGTCCTTCCCATCTAGTTGTATTTTAGCCAGTCCTCCTAGCGCTGCAGACATATCTAAACTTAAATTGAGATCTCCAAAGCTCTTAACTGCTTTAGTGTAATAATAATAAGCACTATCCTTTTCCTTAAAAAAATATGCATAACCAAGAGCGTAATAGTTGTAAGCCAAGCTTTTGGAGTCATTGAGTTGAGTTGCTAAACGCTTAATCTTATGATTGCTGTTAATATAGTTATCCATATCGTCTACATCGATATAAAAATAACTGATATTCTTCTCCACTTTGAGTAAAACAGAATCATTATTAGAGGTAGAAGCTAGTCTTTTTGCATCTAGTAAAACTTTAAAGCGTTTATTAGGCTCTAGATTTTCTGTTTCAGAATAGGTAAGTAGTTTAGAAATACTATCTAGAAGAATTTTATCTTTTTCATTCTGACAATACACAGAATTAACAAATAATAAAATAGAGAAAAATTTGAGCGTTATAAACTTCAATATCTAAAGAATCTGGAATTAGCTCAAATTTAAATAAAATAAATATTTAATGTAATGAAATTGTCTACAAACAGGAAAGCCCTTGCTTTTTAAGCAAAGGCATTATTATACTTAAGTTTAAAGGAGTCTTATCCTCTAGTAGGCTTCCTTAACTTAGTTTTATTGTGTGCTAATAAGTCAATACTAACAGAATTTTCTTTAATGTTTGTTTCGTTTTCAACAACTGTACTATCTGATTGTACACCAGAAACAGTTAATAAAGCTACAGCTACTAAGGCAAGAGTAATTTTTAAAGTTTTCATACGAAATAGGTTTAAGTAATAGTCAACAATTATTGGCGTAGCGACCATCGCTACAACATTTGAGGGAGGAAAATGGATAATTAACTATTTTAGGAGTAAACCTAAATATGTACTAAAACTTACGAGGGAAGTTTTTTGATAAAATCTAAAAGTAAAATGGATTAAATATGGCCTCATCATTCTGAGGTTTCAAGGGACTTCAAATATAGACTTTATTATGAAACAAAAAACAATTTCATCGATAAAGTGTATATTTTCAACGACAAAAAGCATGTCTTCAGGCTTTTTAGCGCTATTTTTTGTGTTTAATCTAAAGGTGAAGACTATATTTTAAACAAAAAAGCATCCCGATTCAACCGATTATTTATCACTTTTCTATTGATTAGTGACATGGAGGAAAAGGAAAGCCTTTCATTGGCAAAAAACTCAACGATTTAAGTTTTCTACAACACCCAACTCTAAATAGAATTGAGCACAACACAACATTTTTATATTTATGTATTTGCAGATACAAATACGTAATAATCATATTCTGTTACAAAAGTATAATACTATAGTTTAAAAACAAACATGTTTGAATTAATATTTGATATTATTACAAAACTGTTAGCTACAAATTTAAATTTGTACATTTAAAACTAATTTCCAACTAAATCATATGAGCAAACAATCATACCTCTTACTAATTACTATTATTTCTGCTTTGGGCGGGTTATTATTTGGTTATGACACAGGTGTTATCAATGGGGCACAATTTTACCTAAGTAAATATTTTGAACTAACTGATGCCTTAAAAGGTTGGGTTGTTGGTAGTGCACTTTTAGGCTGTTTTGTAGGTGCAATTGTTGCAGGGAAGCTCAGTATTAAAATTGGGAGAAAAAAATCACTAATTATATCTGCAATTCTATTTACAATTTCTGCCTATGGCTCTGGGCTACCAAGTTTATTCCCAGAAACTGTGACCGTATTAGTTATTTTTAGAATTATTGGTGGGCTCGGAATAGGGATCGCTTCCATGAATGCACCAATGTATATCGCTGAAATAGCACCTGAAAAAATTAGAGGTAAAATGGTCACCTACTATCAACTTGCCATTGTAATTGGCTTTTTTAGTGTATTCTTAGCCACGTATTTTATTGGTAATAACTTAACGCAAGAACAAAATATTTCTATTGGTTGGAGACGTATGTTTTGGTCTGAACTTATCCCAAGTTTCTTATTTTTAGCGCTTTTATTTTTCGTGCCGAAAAGCCCAAGGTGGTTATGTTTAAAAGGAAAAACAGGTGAAGCACTTCAAATATTAGAGAAAATTCAAGACTCTGAGAGTGCTCAAAGAGACATTAAAGAAATAGAAAAATCTTTGAAAGACGAAAATGAAGAGGCAGCGAAAGTAAATCCATTTACCAAACCATTTTTAGGTATTATAATAATTGGCACGATTCTGTCAATATTACAACAATTTACTGGTATAAATGCTGTATTATATTATGGTGCAGATATTTTTGAAAAAGCATTGGGCTATGGACAAGAAGACGTGCTTAAACAGCAAATTTTACTAGCATTCATAAATGTAATTTTCACTTTAGTTGCTATGTATTCTGTAGATAAATTTGGAAGAAAACCATTAATCTATATTGGCTGTATTGGTATGATTACAGGATTCTTATTGTTAGGTGTAACCTTACAACAACAAACTGTTGGTGTGCTATCCTTAATTGGAATACTAGTATTTATTGCATCTTTCTCTTTATCTATGGGGCCAATTGTTTGGGTTTTATTATCCGAAATGTTCCCAAATAAAATAAGAAGTGCCGCTATGTCTATTGCGGTTGCCGCGCAATGGGCAGCCAATTATTTAGTGTCTCAATCCTTTCCTATGGTTGTTGGTAGCGACTTAAATAAAAGCTCCATGTGGAATGGATCTCTTCCATATTTCATTTTTATCTTTTTCATTATTATAATAATTGTAATTACTTATAAATTAATACCCGAAACCAAAGGAAAAACACTTGAGGAGGTAGAAGAGATTTGGAAATAACACAAATCATATAAAACCAAAAAAGCATCTCAAATGAGATGCTTTTTGCGGTCTGGACGGGACTCGAACCCGCGACCCCCTGCGTGACAGGCAGGTATTCTAACCAGCTGAACTACCAGACCGTGCTTGATAGCGGATGCAAATATACACTGCATTTTTAATTCCACAAATAAAAATGAAAAAATATTACTCTAGGTTCAAATAAATTTTTGACGCTCTATCATATAGGTCGTTAAGATTTGATTAAAACCCGCATTTATGTCAGCTTCAACATACTTAATTCTATATTGTCCACACTTGATTTTGAGGTCATTGAAATAGTCTGTTACGGCCTTTTCATAATTTTCTTTTATAGAATCTGCATACAAATTGATGTATTCTCCTGTTTCAACATCTATAAACCGTTTTGGTCGGTTGTCAAATTCAAAAGAGAGTTCTTTTGATTTATCTATGATATGAAACAAAACAACTTCATGTTTATTATGCTTTAAATGCCTCAACGCCTCAAAGAGCTTTTCATCATCCTCTGCGGTTTGAAACATATCTGTAAACACAAAAATCAATGACCGTCTATGAATCTTCTCGGCAATTTGATGTAGATATCTATACGTTTCTGTTGTCTTAGATTCTGGCTTAGAGATTACAGCTTTACTAAGTTGACTTAATAACATCTGATGATGGCGTTCACTTCCTTTTTCTGGTGAGTAAAAATCATAATTATCACTATAAATACTCAAACCTACAGCATCGCGCTGTTTTTTTAATATGTGCATTAATGACGCACTTGCCAAAGCTGAAAAAGCTATTTTATTAAGATTATCTATTGTAGTACCAGCAGATTCTGGATAATGCATAGAGCTACTATTATCTACAATAAGATGACATCGTAGATTAGTTTCTTCATCATAACGCTTGGTGTATAAACGGTCTGTCTTGGCATAGAGTTTCCAATCGATATGTTTAGTACTTTCGCCTTGATTATAAATTTTATGTTCAGCAAATTCAGCAGAAAATCCATGAAATGGACTTTTATGCATTCCAGCAATAAAGCCCTCAACTACTTGCTTGGCTAATAATTCGAGATTTTTAAAACCACCTGCTTTATTAAGTTCTAACTGTAAATTCATATGCTACCGAAACTAAAAAAGGTTTGCCTATTAGGCAAACCTTTTATCAATTCTTTATGAATGTCTTTTTATAATAATGCGTCTATAGCGTCTGAATATGCATTTTTTGGTGCCACACCAACTTGACGACCTACTACTTCACCGTTTTGAAACACTAATACTGTAGGAATATTTCTTACACCATATTTTGCAGCAAATTCTTGGTTAGCGTCAACGTCAACTTTACCAACTACAGCTTTTCCTTCATATTCTGAACTAATCTCATCAATGATTGGCCCAACCATACGACAAGGTCCACACCAAGCTGCCCAAAAATCTACCATAACAGGCTTATCGCTCTTTAATACCGTTTCTTCAAAAGTTGCATCTGTTATTTCTAATGCCATAATATTTATATTTTATTGTGTTGTACTTTGTTTAAATAATTCACAAACTTAGTCAAAAAAATCGCTATTCCTTACACTGGATATATTCGATTTGGCTATGATGTTATTAATCAGTCTTATACTAATTCAATTTATACATTACATCTTGTGCTTCGAGCTCTTTTAGTAGCTCTTGAGAGATTTTTACCTTTTGTTTTCTACTTGGCATTGTAATTTTTAGTTTTTCGGAATTGTCATACACCAAAAAATTTAATGTATTATTTCCGTCGTGCATTCTAAATAAATCTTGAAGTTGAAGAATCGTATCTTTTTCTAATTCATCTATATTTAATTGAATGGATAGTTTCTTAGCATAAGTATCCATGACATCATGCAACAACTGAAAATTGTTGAACTGAATTCTTGGATCACCTTTTTTACCAGTGTCGCGATTTGTCCAGCCTTCTTTTACAAATGCTCTTACATAAACAAATGAATTTTGAACCAAGAAATGCCTGTGCTTTAAATAATCTTCACCAAAGATTCTGAACTCAAAACTATCGGTATAATCTTCAATGGAAAATGCAGCCCAACCTTTGCCTTGTTTACTTACACGATGTTGCACATCTGTTACTACTCCACCAAAAGTGATTTCCCTATTAAGAACAGCTTCCAAATTATTAAATACTGAAATGTTTCCATTACAGAAGGTTCGCATTTCAATTTTAAAATCGTCTAACGGATGACCCGAAATATAAATCCCTACAACCTCTTTTTCTCTTGAAAGCTTCTCCATGGTTCCCCAATCCTCTGATGGCGGCACTTGTGGCTCTGCTATTGTGACTCCACTTGCTTCACCAAATAGGCTTACCTGGGCAGAGTTTTCATTTTCCTGATGCTTTGCACCATATTTCATTGCCTTTTCTAAAAAGGTAATACCATCACCATCATGAGCAAAATATTGTGCTCTGTGCGTGCCTTCAAAACAGTCAAAACCGCCAGCATATGCTAATCCTTCGAACGATTTTTTGTTTGCCGCTCTTAAATCTACACGCTTTGCTAAATCGAAAATAGACTTGTAATTCCCACCTTCTTTTCTATTCTCTACGATGGTTTTTACTGCGCCATGACCAACACCTTTTATGGCTCCCATTCCGAATCTAACCGCATTGTCTTGGTTTACCGAAAACTTGTAATAACTTTCATTAACACTTGGCCCTAATACTGGTAAACGCATACGTTTGCATTCTTCCATAAAGAAGGTTACCAATTTAATATCGTTCATGTTATTAGACAGTACAGCTGCCATATATTCTGCTGGATAATGCGCTTTTAAATATGCTGTTTGGTAAGCAATCCAAGCGTAACATGTTGAATGCGATTTGTTAAATGCATAACTCGCAAAAGCTTCCCAATCTTTCCAGATTTTTTCAAGCTTTTTTCTGTCCATACCTTTGGCTTCAGCTTGGTCTAAAAACTTAGGCTTCATTTTATCTAGTACAGCCTTTTGCTTTTTACCCATTGCTTTTCTCAAAACATCAGCTTCACCTTTGGTAAAATCTGCTAGTTTTTGAGATAATAACATTACTTGCTCTTGGTATACAGTAATGCCGTAGGTTTCTTCAAGATATTCTTCCAATTCTGGCAAATCATAAATGATTTCTTCTTTACCATGTTTACGATTAATAAAACTTGGAATATATTCTAAAGGTCCCGGACGATACAAGGCATTCATGGCGATAAGGTCAGCAAAAACAGTTGGCTTTAAATGCTTCATGTGCTTTTGCATTCCGGGTGATTCGTATTGGAAAATCCCAACCGTTTCACCTCTTTGGAATAACGCATAGGTTTCTTCATCATCCAACGGAAAATTCTCTGGGTCTAGCACAATGCCATGCTTCGCCTTTACAATCTTAACTGTATCTTTAATTAACGTCAAGGTCTTTAATCCAAGGAAATCCATCTTCAACAGACCAGCACTTTCTACAACTGAGTTATCAAACTGCGTGACGTATAAATCTGAATCCTTTGCAACAGAAACAGGTACATAATTGGTAATATCGCCTGGTGTAATAATTACACCACAGGCGTGAATACCTGTATTTCTTACTGAACCTTCTAAAACTCGTGCTTGATTTACGGTTTCTGCTTGTAAATCGCTACCATCAGAAATATTAAGTAGTTCATTTACTTTATCTAGTTCTTCAGCCCTAAACTTTGCTGCTAATTCTTTTTCACTCTTGCCAAAAATCTTTCCAAGCTTAGACATATTCGGAATTAACTTCGCAATATGGTCAGCTTCATTAAGCGGCAAATCGAGCACGCGCGCGGTATCTCTAATTGAAGATTTAGCCGCCATAGTACCATAAGTGATAATCTGAGCTACTTGATTTGCACCATATTTATCAATTACATACTGCATAACACGACCACGACCTTCATCATCAAAATCGATATCAATATCTGGCATACTCACACGGTCAGGATTTAAGAAACGCTCAAAAAGTAAATCGTACTTAATTGGGTCTATATTGGTAATCCAGAGACAATACGCTACCACAGAACCTGCAGCAGAACCACGACCTGGCCCAACAGAAACATCCATTTTTCTGGCTTCGCGAATAAAGTCTTCTACAATTAAGAAGTAACCTGGATAACCTGTGTTTTCTATAGTTTGAAGTTCAAAATCTAGACGCTCTTCTATAGCTGGTGTAATTTCGCCATAACGCTTTTTAGCACCTTCATAAGTGAGATGTCTTAAGTACGCATTCTCACCGCGCTTTCCTCCATCTTTTTCATCATCTTCATGCTTAAATTCCTCAGGAATATCGAAAGCTGGAAGTAAAACATCTCTGGCCAATTCAAAAGGTTGAATCTTATCAACGACTTCTTGAATATTAACAATCGCTTCAGGAACATCTCTGAATAAAGCCTTCATTTCTTCTGAAGACTTAAAATAGTATTCTTGGTTTGGTAAACCATAGCGGTAACCACGTCCACGACCTATTGGCGTCGCTTGCTTTTCACCATCTTTTACACACAATAAAATATCATGGGCATTTGCATTTTCTTGAGCTACGTAATAGGTATTATTCGTTGCTACCAATTTTACATTATGCTTTCTCGCAAACTGAATTAAGACTTGATTGACACGATTTTCATCTTCTTGATTGTGACGCATTAACTCAATATACAAGTCATCACCAAAGGTGTCTTTCCACCACAACAACGCTTCTTCAGCTTGGTTTTCACCAATGTTCAATACCTTACTTGGTACTTCGCCATAAAGGTTTCCTGTTAAACAAATAAGATCTTCTTTGTATTGTTCAATAAGCTGTCTATCAATCCTTGGTACATAATAGAAACCATCAGTAAAAGCTGCTGAAGATAATTTGGCTAAATTATGATAGCCTTTTTTGTTTTTAGCTAATAGTACGATTTGATAACCGTTATCTTTTCGAGTTTTATCTTGGTGGTTTTCACAGACAAAAAACTCACATCCAATAATTGGTGTAATTAATTTTCCTTTTTTCTCTTCACCATTTTCTTCTGCCTCTGCGTGTTGGGCTTTTATTTTTTTATTGTGACCTGAAACTGCTTGCACAAAGTGAAAAGCACCCATCATATTACCATGGTCGGTTAATGCAACAGCTGGCATATTTTCGCTTGCCGCAGCATTCACCAAATCATTAATACTTATAGTAGATTGAAGAATTGAAAATTGACTGTGATTATGCAAATGGACAAAATCAACTTCAGAGAGTTTTGCAACTGCTTCAGTATCTGTTTCAATGGTATCACTAGCAGATTGTTGCTCTTTCTGAAGACGTTCATTAATCTTAGCACTTGCACGTTTTAGATTAATGTGTTTTAAACCTATGAGTTGAATTACCTCTGGATTCTCTTGAGAAAATTGTTCAAAATAATCTGGTTGAACATCGAGTTGTTCTTTAGTGTACTCTTGTCGTCTTATTAATTCTAAGAAACAACGAGTTGTCGCCTCAACATCCGCTGTTGCATTGTGCGCTTCAGCAAATGGCTGATTGAATAAAAACTGATGTAACTCTGTTAAGGTTGGTAGTTTAAATTTTCCTCCTCGACCACCAGGAATCTGACATAAAGTGGCTGTATGCTCTGTACACGTATCTAATACTGGTAATTCTTGTAATGGGTTTGCAACATCTTCGCGTACAAACTCAGCACCCATAATATTAACATCGAAGCCTACATTCTGTCCTACTACAAACTTAGTCTTAGATAAAGCAATATTGAATTTCTCTAAAACCTTTTGCAACGAAATACCTTGTTCTTGAGCTAACTCGGTTGAAATACCGTGAATTTTTTCTGCATCATAAGGAATATTGAAGCCTTCTGGCTTTATCAAATAATCTTGATGCTCAATACAATTTCCCATAGCATCATGCAGCTGCCATGCAATCTGTATCGCTCTTGGCCAATTATCTGTATCTGTAATTGGTGCATCCCAGCGCTTTGGTAAACCCGTTGTTTCGGTATCAAATATTAAATACATAAAATCGTCTTGAGGTAGAAAATCGAAACATTAAAATTAATAAATAATGCTTCTTTTCAGAAATGAAGTTATAAACAGTTTTAAACAAACAAAACCCCAAGCATTATGCTTAGGGTCTTCAATATTATTTGCTGTGATTACTACGCTTGAAGATAATCTGGAACACCATCCATATCAGAATCTAAAGCATCTGCTGGATCACCATCAGCGTTAGGATCTGCATTTTCGTCTATAGTTAAAATGCCATCATCATCGTCATCATTATCTAAATAATCTAAAGTACCATCACTATCGGTATCTCCTGTTTCAAAAACAGTAAATAATCCATCATTATCATCATCATTATCTAAGTAATCTGCATCACCATCACTATCGGTATCTGCAGGATTCCCATCCATATCTACTTGAATTTCGTCCACAGTTGGTACTCCATCTCCATCATCATCATTATCTTGATAATTTGGTGTACCATCACCATCCGTATCATCGTTATCTAAATCACCATCACCATTAAAATCTTCAAAAACATCAGGAACACCATCACCATCAGTATCTGAACAGTTTAATCCATCAATCACCGTTTGGATAGATCCATCTTCGTCACCACAATATTCAATTTGCTCCTGTAAATAAAACTGGTATTGGGCACATAACTGAATGTAAGTCCCTAATGTAGCATTCGCAAACTCAGTTTGAGCTACATTACTATTTGCATTAGCAAAAAAGCACGGAAAAGTGCAAGTACCTAATAAATCAATTTGATCTTGTATGGCTCTATCAACATCACCACAATAACTACGTTGCTCGTTTAGTGCTGCTATGTAAGCATTACATGCAGCTTCAAAAGCATCGCTGTTTATAAATCCATTTGCTTCTGGTTGACTTGCTACACTATATGATGTTGCTGCAATTGTAGTTTCCATCTCCTTGTCCTCGCATGTAATTGGATCAGCAGGTATTGTACCAGTTAATATTGGAACTCTGTAAAAAACACCTCTCGTCACAGCAATAGAATTCAAACCTGATGCATCAAAAGCTCCAAAAGAAAATGTACCCGTTAACGTACCACTTACAATATCTATTTCATCAATAATTATTTGCCCATACTCTGGATTAACAGGATTCGCAGGATCTGGATTAGGTTCTGGGTTATTATTTGTACTATAAAATGCACCAAAACCATTATCGTATTGCGCTTCTGTTGTATTAACATCACCAACAGTAAAAGTTCTTTCAACAACTGAAGGCACCTTAAGATTTATAGTTTCTCCGTTTCTAGTTCCAGTAATAGTTAAAAAACCATTTGCATCTATACTTGCAGAAAAGCCATTAGCACGCCAGATTTGCTGCTCTAAATCACCCTGAAACGCAGGTGAATTAAACTGAACTTCATCTCCACAACTAAATACCGTTAATAGAACGAAAGATAAGAGGATTAGTTTTTTCATATTTTTATTAAATAGTAGCTAGTTTCAAATATAACGAAACAAGAATTCCAAAAGTATAATAATTTTTCATTCTACATCATATATTTGGCATTACTATTAGCCAAAAACACCTTTCTTTTAGTTAATCTGACTAAAAGCCTTGAGAATTAAAAATTTATACTATCTTTGCGCCCTCATTAATAACAGAGGTCGAGAACCTCATTAATTAATTATTATGCCTGTAAAAATTAGATTACAAAGACACGGTAAAAAAGGAAAACCTTATTACTGGATCGTAGCTGCGGATTCTCGCGCTAAAAGAGATGGTAAATACCTAGAAAAATTAGGTGCTTACAACCCAAACACAAATCCTGCAACAATTAACTTAGATGTTGATGGCGCCGTAAAGTGGTTAAACAATGGTGCACAACCAACTGACACTGCAAGAGCTATCTTATCTTACAAAGGTGCTTTACTAAAAAAGCATTTAGCTGGTGGTGTTAAAAAAGGTGCTTTAACTGAAGAGCAAGCTGAAGCTAAATTCAACGCTTGGTTAGAAGAAAAAGCTGCTAAAGTACAAGCAAAAGCTGACGGTTTAACAAAAGTAGATGCTGACGCTAAAGCTAAAGCATTAGAAGCAGAAAAAGCTGTTAACGAAGCTCGTATTGCTGCTAACGCACCTGTTGTTGAAGAAGTTGCTGAAGAAACGGCTTCTAACGAAGAAGAATAAAAAATTTATTTTTATACTTTTAAACCCTGGCCGAAGCGTCAGGGTTTTTTTATTCCCGAGAACATGGGATTTTTTTAAATCGTCATATTAATTAAAATAGATTCCTGCTTCCGCAGGAATGACAATTATTTTGAAAAAAGAAGATTGTTTTTACTTAGGTAAGATTGTAAAGAAATATAGTTTTAAAGGTGAACTTTTAGTCAAGCTAGATACAGATGAACCTGACCTATACGAAAATCTGGATGCCATCTTTTTAGATTTAAGAGGGAATCTAGTTCCTTTTTTTATTGAATCTTCTCAACTCCATAAATCAGATTTATTGAGATTAAAATTTGAAGATGTTGAAACAGAAGCTGACGCAGAAGCACTCATTAAATCAGAGTTGTATTTACCATTAGAATTACTACCTAAACTTGAAGGTAATAAGTTCTATTTTCATGAAGTGATTGGTTTTACCATAACTGATGAAAACTTTGGTAAAGTTGGCATCATTAAAACTGTAAATGATTCAACTGCACAAGCGTTATTTGAAGTTGATAGAGATGGTGTTGAAATCTTAATACCAATGAATGATGAGTTTATTGTTAAAGTAGATAGAGACAAAAAAACAGTTATTGTAAATACACCTGAAGGATTGATTGATCTTTATCTTGGGTGAAATTACAATAAACAAAATCCAAATTCCAAAATGCAACATAAAATTTAGATTCCTGCCTTCGCAGGAATGACAAAAGACAATTTAAAACTTGTCATTCTGAACTCGTTTCCGAATCTTTGTGTAAAACTTTAGAGATGCTGAAATACATTCAGCATGACAGCAAAATGAACAAGCCTTTCAAATTCAAACAATTCACCATTCAACAAGACCGATGTGCTATGAAAATTGGCACTGATAGCGTTTTACTTGGTGCTTGGACATCAGTTAAGCATAATCCTTATTCAGTTTTAGATATTGGTGCTGGCACAGGTATTTTATCATTAATAATTGCACAGCGTAGTTTTGCTGAACAGATTGAAGCTATAGAAATTGATGATAATGCGTTTGAGCAATGCTCAGAAAATTTTGAAAACTCACCATGGAATGACCGTTTGTTCTGTTACCATGCAGCTTTACTAGAATTTGTAGAGGAAGTTGATGATGCTTTTGACCTCATCATTTGTAATCCACCCTTTTATTCTGAAGACTATAAAACCAATGATGCTTCAAGAGATTTAGCAAGATTTAACGATGCTATGCCTTTTGAACACATCATCTATGCAGTTGCGCATTTACTTTCAGAAAACGGATTATTTTCAATAGTTATTCCATATAAAGAAGAACAAAAACTTATTGATTTGGCTAAAAAGGTTGGACTTTCAGCAAAACGTATTTTGCATGTAAAAGGGAATCCGACAACTGATATTAAACGAAGTCTTATAGAATTTTCAGCTCAAGATTGCACTACCGAAATTAAAGAACTTATTATTGAAACTGGTCGCCATCAATACACCGAAGATTACATCAATCTAACTAAGGACTTTTATCTTAAAATGTAAATTATACATGGTATTTATATTGCCCAAAGAAAACGTTTTCGTTAATTTTGCTTTCATACTAAATAACTACATATGAAGCCAGACTTATTTGAAGCTCCAGATTATTATAACTTAGACGAACTACTTACAGAAGAACATAAACTTGTACGCGACGCGGCAAGAGAATGGGTAAAACGCGATGTTTCTCCAATTATAGAAGAAGCTGCACAAAAGGCAGAATTTCCAACATCAATTATTGGTGGATTGGCAGAAATTGGTGCTTTTGGACCTTACATTCCTGAAGAATATGGTGGCGCAGGATTAGATCAAATCTCTTATGGTTTGATAATGCAAGAAATTGAACGTGGAGATTCTGGTGTACGAAGTACAGCATCTGTACAATCATCATTGGTAATGTATCCTATTTGGAAATACGGTAATGAGGAACAACGTCAAAAATATTTACCAAAGCTTGCTTCTGGTGAATGGATGGGGTCATTTGGATTGACAGAACCAGACCATGGAAGTAATCCAGGTGGCATGACAACCAATTACAAGGATATGGGAGACCATTACCTTTTAAATGGTGCTAAAATGTGGATTAGTAACGCACCGTTTTGTCAAGTAGCTGTAGTGTGGGCAAAAAATGAAGAAGGTCGTATTCATGGGCTTATTGTAGAACGTGGCATGGAAGGTTTTACAACACCTGAAACACATAACAAATGGTCACTAAGAGCTTCGGCTACTGGCGAACTCATTTTTGATAATGTAAAAGTACCGAAAGAAAATTTACTACCTAACAAATCCGGCCTTGGCGCACCGCTTGGTTGTTTAGACTCTGCACGTTACGGCATTGCTTGGGGAGCAATTGGTGCTGCAATGGATTGTTACGATACTGCTTTACGTTACAGTAAAGAACGTATACAATTTGGCAAGCCTATTGGGCAATTTCAGTTACAACAAAAGAAACTCGCTGAGATGATTACCGAAATTACTAAAGCACAATTATTAGCTTGGAGACTTGGGGTGATGCGCGAAAATGGTACTGCAACCTCAGCTCAAATCTCTATGGCAAAACGTAACAATGTGGATATGGCCATAAATATTGCTAGAGAAGCAAGACAAATGCTTGGCGGCATGGGAATTACTGGTGAGTACAGCATAATGCGCCACTCAATGAACCTTGAAAGTGTAATTACTTATGAAGGCACACATGATATTCATTTATTAATTACTGGTCTTGATATTACTGGATTAAATGCGTTTAAATAACTATACTAAGTGATTTCAATCACTAAAGAAAGCAGCTCATTCTGAGCTGCTTTTTTGTTTCATTTATTTGTATCTTTATCTGTATGAAAAAGAAGCTTTTACTACTCATGGTGGTACTTGGACTTATTGGCTGTAACTCTGACGATGAAACAACACCAAGAACACCACAAGTCTATAATTTGTTATCTCTTGGCGATAGTTATACAATTGGCCAAAGTGTTTGTGAGACTTGTCGTTTCCCTGAACAATTAAAAGATAGCTTAATTCAAACTTTTCCTGAAGAAGACAGTTTTAATCTTCAAGTTATTGCACAAACTGGTTGGAAAACCACTGATCTTATTAATGCTATTGCAAATGAAAATCCTCCAAATACTTTTAATTTAGTGACTTTACTTATCGGAGTCAATAATCAATATCAAAACAGACCCTTTTCCTTATATGAAGAAGAATTCCCGATACTTGCTAACAAAGCAATTGAGTTAGCCCAAGACAATGCCAATAATGTCATAGTGGTGTCTATACCAGACTATGCATTTACACCTTTTGGCCAAGGTTTTGGATTCTCACCCACAACATCTGAAGAGATTGATCAATACAATGTATTTGCAGAAACCTACTGCATTGCCAATGGTATTACTTATATAAACATCACAGACATCACACGTCAAGGTTTAGTTAATACAGATTTGGTTGCTGCTGATGGTTTGCATCCTTCTGAATTGGCTTATGCACTTTTCGTAGAACGTATACTGCCAGAAGCCATTAATAAATTACAATAATGTTTTACTATTTTAGTACAAACATTATTTATGTCTTCAAAACGTAGATTAGACCGCGCTTTTAAAAACGCAGAAGTTTTTCATTTTGATAACTCGAGTAAGTATATATTATTCAGCGATTGTCACCGTGGCGATAATAGCTTTGCTGATGACTTTGCGAATAACAGAAATATCTACTTTCACGCATTAAGTCATTATTTTAAAGAAGGCTTTAGCTACTGTGAACTCGGTGATGGTGATGAATTGTGGGAAAATCTCTCTTTTAATTCAATCTTAAATGCACATAAAAACGTGTATTTACTGATGAAACAATTTCATGATGAAGGCCGCTTACATCTCATTTGGGGAAATCATGATATGGTATACCGTAATCCAAAATATGTTGAAAAACACTTGTCTATGTATTTTGATCCCAAAGTCGGAGAAGATGTAGAACTTTTTTGCGGTTTAAAGTATCACGAAGGAATTGTTTTAAAGCATTCTGAAACTGGGCAAGAACTTTTTTTGCTTCATGGTCATCAAGCTGATTGGTGGAATTACATATTTTGGAAATGGAGTAGATTTCTTGTTCGTATCCTTTGGAAGCCATTGAATGTTATGGGAATTGCAGATCCAACCAGCCCGGCGAAAAACTACAAAGAACTAATAAAAGTTGAGCGTAGAACCAAAAAATGGATTACTGAAAATAAAAACCTCGTCACCATTTCTGGTCACACGCATAGACCACGTTTTCCTGAACCTGGCGACATAGCCTTTTTTAATGATGGTAGCTGCGTGCATCCAAGAAGTATTACTGGTCTAGAAATTGAAAACGGAAAAATATCATTAATAAAGTGGCAGATTAACACCACTAATGACGGTACTTTAAAAATTGAAAAAGTATTACTTGAAGGGCCAACTCCTTTATTAGATTACAAAACGGAATAAACAACAGCTGAGATTTTGAAAGTTTATGACTCTGGAGCCAACTCAACTTCCAAGCCTTCCATTTCTGGTGTCATTTGAATTTGACATCCTAAACGTGAGTTGTCTTTAACATAAAATGCCTCAGAAAGCATTGCCTCTTCATCATCTTGTATTTCTGGTAATTCAGTATCGCTAATTACATAACACTGGCAAGAAGCACACATCGCCATTCCACCACAAACACCAATTGTACCTTCTGGAGCCAATTCGTACGAACGTACTACCTCCATAAGATTCATTGCCATATCTGTTGGCGCTTGCACCTTATGTGTTACTCCATCTCGGTCTGTTATAGTTATGTTTATGTCTTGTTCCATATGTTTTAGTCGTTAGTAACAAGTTTAAAGTATTAAGTAGTATTCAATACATATATTATTCTTTCTAAATTAGAAATACTGTTTTAATGAGTAATTGTAACTCAAGACTAATTACTTTCTAATAAATACTTTTTACTAAGTTACTTTTTACCAAGTTACTCAATTGCTTTTACTACGGCTTTTGGTGCTTCCTTACGTGTGCCATCAAAACCATCTACTCCACTGACGGTTGTGTATTTAAGAACATAACGTTTTCCAGGATTTATAATTTGATATGCGGCTTGACACATTAATGTTGCCTCATGAAAACCACAAAGAATCAACTTTAATTTTCCGGGATAAATATTACCATCACCAATGGCAAAAATACCAGGAATATTAGTTTGATAATCTAAAGCATTATTCACCTTGATGGCATTTTTTTCTATTTCTAGCCCCCAATTAGCTATCGGCCCTAATTTAGGAGATAGTCCAAATAAAGGAATAAAATGATCTGTCTCTAGGTAAAATGGTTCTTCGTCTTTCTTAGTAACTTCTACCGCTTCAACCTTACCATTACCCTGAATTGCAGTAATTTCTGCTGGTGTGATTAAATTTATTTTACCTTCATTTTTAAGTGCCTGAACTTTTTCGACAGAATCTAAATGGCCTCTAAATTCGTTACGTCTATGCACCAATGTAACACTAGAAGCAACATCAGCCAAAAAGATACTCCAATCTAAGGCTGAATCTCCTCCACCTGCAATAACCACTTTTTTATTGCGATACATTTCAGGTTCCTTAATCATATATTCAACACCCTTGTCTTCAAAATCTGTAATGTTATGAATTAAAGGTTTTCTTGGCTCAAAACTACCCAAACCACTAGCAATAGCTACAACTGGAGCTTTGTGCTGTGTACCTTTATTGGTTGTAACAATAAACGAACCGTCTTCTTGCTTCTCTATGGTCTCTGCACGTTCACCAAGCGTAAAACCGGGCTCAAACTGTTTACCTTGTTCTAGTAACTTTTCCGTTAAATCTCCAGCAAGAATTTCTGGATAAGCTGGGATATCGTAAATCGGCTTTTTAGGGTACAATTCTGAACATTGACCACCAGGTTGAGGCAAAGCATCTATTAAATGACACTTTAGTTTTAGAAGTCCGGCTTCAAAAACCGTAAACAATCCTGTAGGTCCAGCACCTATTATAATAATATCTGTTGTAATCATGAAAAATGAATTGGAAACAAAACTACTAATGCATTTTTGAGTATAAGGTGACAAAAGTCACATAACTACTCTACATTTATAACACGCTCAATTTGCGGAGCATATTTTTTAATAGTCATTTCTACACCAGATTTTAAAGTCATCTGATTTACACTGCAAGATGTGCATGCGCCAACAAGCTGCACCTTTACTAACTTATCATCATCAATTGATAATAGGTTAATATCGCCACCATCACTTTGTAAAAAAGGACGGATTTCGTCTAATGCTTTTTGCACATTTAATTTTAGTTCTTCTGAGCTCATCTACTTTTTATTTACTGCAGAGCAACCTGCCATTGTTGTAATTTTTATTGCTTCGGTAGCTGGTAAAGCTTCATTTCTAAATACCACTTGTTGTACTACTTCTTTAGTTAATTCTTCAAATGCTGCTTCTATTGGTGTTGCCGTTTGCAAAGCAGCAGGTCTACCAACATCTCCTGCTTCTCTTATACTTTGTACAATTGGTACTTCACCCAAAAATGGCACATCTAAATCTTCAGCTAAGTTTTTAGCTCCCTCTTTCCCAAAAATATAATACTTATTATCAGGTAATTCTGCTGGTGTAAAGTACGCCATATTTTCTATTATGCCTAAAACAGGCACATTGATACTGTCTTGCTGAAACATTGCGACACCTTTTTTAGCATCTGCTAAAGCTACATTTTGTGGCGTACTTACCACAACAGCACCTGTAATTGGCATGGCTTGCATAATACTTAAATGAATATCACCAGTACCTGGAGGCAGGTCTAAAAGTAAAAAGTCTAATTCACCCCAAGCAGCATCAAAAATCATTTGATTTAATGCTTTAGAAGCCATTGGACCTCGCCAAATTACCGCTTGTTCTGGTTTTGTAAAAAATCCTATTGATAACACCTTGACACCATAATTCTCAATAGGTTTCATTTTAGATTTTCCATCAACATTTACAGATAATGGTCTTTCATTTGCCACATCAAACATAATCGGAATTGATGGCCCATAAATATCAGCGTCTAACACTCCAACCTTAAAGCCCATTTTAGCCAATGTTACAGCCAAGTTAGCTGTTACTGTAGATTTACCAACTCCACCTTTACCGGATGCTACTGCAACTATATTTTGAATACCAGGAATTGGCTTTCCTTTGATTTCATTCTTTGGTTTATTTACGGGTGCATCAACTTTGATATTTACTTTAATCTTAGCCTTTTCGTAAACTTCTCTATGTATCGTTTGTAAGATTTCAACTTCTGTTTTCTTCTTTGCTTGAAGACTTGGGTTTTTAATTGTGATGTCTACTATAACCTCATCTGCAAACGTTACCACATTTGTTACCGCGCCACTATCTACCATATTTTCACCTTCTCCCGGAACAGTAATGGTTTTAAGTGCATTTAATATATCTTGTTTATTAAGCTTCACGTCTTATTTTATCTAGTTTTGTTCTGACTGCAAAGATAACTAATAATCCAAGAAGACATCTTAGTTCATTTAGAAGTTTTATCAATCCTAATATTGGCTTAAATTATTCTATTTCAGTTCTAACAACGCTTTAACTGAATAAAACTTCATAATTATAAATCAAAAATCTTAAGCGGCATAATTTATGATGCATTTTCAGAAACCAATCATTCATGAATCTGCGTACCTTCTTCTTTATATTATCTTTCTTAACTATTTCAAACTTCTCTTTTGCACAAGGTAAAATTGGCAGAGCTGAAGATAGCCTTAAGGATGCTGACGAACAAAGTTCTAACTCTGAATCTAACAGCAACAGTTTTGACTTCAGCTCGTCTGATGACGCACTCTTCGGAAATATATTTGCCGAACTATTTGGTAGGTTCTTTTTTGAAGCTTTCAGAGGTGTTTTTATTGAACTTCCTGACGAAAAACAACCATTTTTAACGGCATATCCGTACGCTGAATTAGGGAATGGTAACTACTCGAATAACTGGAATGATACTTCAACTAACTGGCGTGGAGCAATAACCATTAAATATATTTCTGAAAGCTCAAGGATAAAAGGCGGTCATCTAAACTTTGATTTTAAGTTGAATGATAAACTGGCTATTGAATTGGATTACCTGCAACTGTGGGAACGAAGTTCTATTTATGAGAATGACCAGCTTGCTATTTACAATGCATTCTTTAAATATAACCGAATACGAACAAAACATTTTAACGCATTTTGGGGCATTGGCCCAACGTTTGTTGATGGAGCTGTAGATGAAATCGGCATTAGTTATGCTATTGGTGCAGAGGTTTTCCCGATTAAACCAATAAGTTTTGAAACGTCTTTTAATCAAACCTTTATTAACAGAAGTACACTAAATAGATTTCAAGGCTATATGAATTATCACTTAAAACAGTATCGATTCCAAGTCGGCTATGAATATCTCAAAATTGGCAGTCAGAAATTTTCAAATATTGGTTTAGGTGTTGGTTTGTATTTTAACTAATCATCAAACTTTAATTCTTGGTTAGGATCCCAATATACCTTTTGTAAATCCTGAATTTGACTATCAATCACAACAATACCTTCATTCTCTAAAAGTTGTTGCATCAAATTTGTACCATCGAAATGATGTTTCCCAGTTAGTAGTCCTTTTCTATTAACCACGCGATGCGCTGGCACATCCTTACCGTGAGAATTATTCATAGCATAACCCACAATTCTAGCGCTTCTGACAGCACCAAGATACTTAGCAATTGCACCGTAAGAGGTTACTCTTCCAAAGGGAATTAATCTAACAACCTCGTATACTTTTTCAAAAAATGGTTTTGGCTCGGCACGCATTACCACTCACTTAGTATATTAATAAAAGTCACTAAAGCAACAATCCCAGTGATAACACCTATACTATAATTCATGCTCTTTTGAGATGTAAATTTTGTATCCTTAATCTTTTCGAAAAAGAAGATATAAAAGTAGAGCATTACAAAAGTGCCCATTGCAGCACCGGTAACATAAGTAATAATCGTTGTTCGTTCAAAATTAAGCCAACCAAAAGAAGCCAAGGTAATAGTCATGTATGCTTGATACGGAATTGGAAAGACATTTAATGCCGACAAAAACATACCATGAAAAAAACGACTACGTTTGCTTTTATCCTCTGTTTCTACTGGTGTTTCATTTTGATTTCTAGCAATGACGAGAAAGTAAATTGTAATCAGTACAAATATTACGAAAGCAACACGTTGCAAAATTTCTACAACATCTGGTCTATTTGATAAATATCTTGAAAAAATAGAGGCTAAATATGTTTGAACAAAAACAATTGAACAAACTCCAGAGGAAAAGGTAATACCACTTCCTGGTCCTTCTTTAAGACTAATTTTAGCAGCAGTCATATTCAATAATCCTGGTGGTATTACACCTATAAGTGCGACGAAAAGTCCTAAGAAAAAAACGACAGTAATACTCAAATCTTAATTGATTTTGAATCTAATATACGTAATTGGTTTGTCTTTCTCTAAATATTGATTTTCGTAAAAGGTTTGTATTTGAGTTACTTCTTCTGGACTACCTTCTAATTTATAGACATGATGATTGGCATAAACCACCTGACAACCTAAACCATGAAGTAACCCAAGCGTATAACCGTGCATAAACTCACTGTCAGTTTTTAAATGCATAATACCATCTGGCTTCAACACTTTTTTATAACGCTCCAAAAATTGCATATTGGTTAATCTATGCTTGGTTCTTTTGTATTTAATTTGAGGATCTGGGAAAGTAATCCAAATCTCATCAACTTCGTTTTCGTCAAAAATATATTCAATAAGTTCTATTTGCGTTCTTATGAATTTTGCATTAGGAATAGCTTCTTCAACAGCTGTTTTTGCACCACGCCAAAATCTTGCTCCCTTAATATCTATACCTATAAAGTTTTTTTCTGGATAACGCTGAGCTAATTCTACAGTATATTCACCTTTACCACAGCCTAATTCTAAAACTATAGGATTTTGATTCTTAAAAACCTCCGTTCTCCATTTTCCTTTATATTTATATATCTGGTCAACTAGGTCTTCTCTAGTTGGTTGAAATACATTTTCAAAAGTTTCATTTTCTCTAAATCGCTTTAGCTTATTTTTACTTCCCACGTGGTTTACTGCTTAATAATAATTCGGTAAAATTAAGGAAACATTTTAGGTTTACCTTTGTTAAGATGTATCTAAAATTGAAAATTAGATAAGTGCAAAATAAAAAGAGAATATTAGTTGCTCCATTAAATTGGGGATTAGGCCATGCAACGCGTTGTATACCAATAATAAATGAGTTAAAATCTCATGATTTTGAACCTATCATTGCTAGTGATGGTTTCGCGTTATCGTTGTTACAGAAAGAATTCCCAGAATTACAATCCATTAAACTACCATCATACAATATTACCTATGCAAAGAAGGCCAATAGTTTCAAATTAAAATTAATAAAAGATTCCCCACATCTTTTAAAAACGATAAAAAGAGAACGTAATCTTATTAAACAACTAGTTGAAACCGAAAATCTGTCTGGCATCATCTCTGACAATCGTTTTGGCATTAGACACAAAAGCATTCCTTCTGTATTTATAACACATCAACTCAAAGTTTTAAGTGGTAATACGACTTGGTTGAGCAGCAAAATGCATCAAAAAATAATTACAAAGTTTGATGAATGTTGGGTGCCTGACTATAAAGGCAAGAACAATCTCAGTGGCGATTTAGGCCATGTTGACGATTTAAATATTTCATTGAAATATCTTGGACCTTTAAGCAGATTTCAAGGAAAAGACTTAACCACAAAGTATAAACTACTTGTAGTGTTATCTGGCCCAGAACCACAAAGAACGTATTTAGAGGAAAAAATTTTAAATGAACTTATCTCTTTTGAAGGTAATGTGTGCTTAGTTAAAGGCATATTAGAAGCCGAGCAAACTATTGAAGAACACCAAAATACTATTATTTACAACTATATGACTAGTAATCAGCTTGAAGAGGCATTAAATTCAAGTGAAATGGTACTAAGTAGATCTGGTTATACGTCTTTAATGGATTATGCAAAACTCGGAAAGAAAGCATTCTTAATACCAACACCTGGTCAGTTTGAACAAGAATATTTAGCAGAAAAATTACAAAAGGAAAACATCGCGCCATTTAGCACACAAAAAGATTTTAATATTGATATGCTTAATGAGATGAAAAATTATAAAGGTTTTGTGAGCGATGAGGCAGACTTAGACTTTAAATCACTTTTCAATCTTTTCTAAAGTAAAAGAGAATTCACTACCAACACCAAGCTCACTTTCTACATATAACTTTTCTTCATGAGCTTCTATTATATGTTTAACAATAGACAAACCTAAACCAGAGCCTCCTTCTTTTCGTGAACCACTTTTGTCTACTCTATAAAAACGTTCAAAAAGTCGTGGTAAATTTTCACTATCTATACCTTCGCCGTTATCTGTAACTCTTACTATTACTTTGTTTTTAATGAGGTTTTCTATACTCACTTCTGTTGTTCCCTTTTGTCTTCCGTACTTAATAGAATTTACAATGAGATTTGTTAGTACTTGCTGAATACGTTCTTGATCTGCATTAACCAATATAGGATTGGCATAGTCCATATCAAATGTTAGCGTGATACGTTTCTTAGCTGCCTTCATTTCAAATAAGTCAAACACGTTTTGTACCAACTTAACAATGTCAAAAGTTTCTTTATCCAAATTAAGATCACCAACTTCTAGTCTGGTAATCATATCTAAATCTTTAATGATGTAGGTTAAACGCTCAACACCTTTACTTGCTCTTTTGAGGTATTTTTCCCTAAGCTTTTGATCTTCTATTCCTCCATCTAAAAGTGTATCAATATATCCTTGAACGGTAAAAAGAGGTGTCTTTAGCTCATGAGAAACGTTACCTATAAATTCTTTTCTATATTCTTCTCTTACTTTTAAGGTTTCAATTTCAATCTTTTTGTCTCGAGCATACTTATCGATCTCTTTTCGGAGCGTTCCCATGTCTGTTGTAATAGGTTGCTGTCTTAAAGTGGTAGATTCTAAAAGTGTAAGATCATCATAGATCTTTTTTACACGCTTGTAAATAAATCGTTCAACCCTAAACTGAATAATAGAGAAACACAACGGAAAACAAACAAGTGGGAAGAAGATAACTTGCCAATTTATTACATGATAGTAATACAAAAAAACACTCACTAGGAGTGTTGAAAATATCGTTACATATAACGATGTTCTAATAGCGAACTTATAAGATTTTTTAAGGCCTTTCTTTTGCATTAATCTACAAACTTGTACCCAACGCCTTTTACTGTTTTAAATGATTTGTCACCAATTTTTTCACGAAGTTTTCTAATATGTACATCGATAGTTCTTCCGCCAACAACAACTTCATTACCCCAAACTTTATCTAAGATTTCTTCGCGTTTAAATACTTTACCAGGCTTAGATGCCAACAAAGATAGCAATTCAAACTCTTTTCTTGGTAAAATAATCTCTTCACCCTTTTTAGTAATCTTGTACTCTTCTCTATTAATAATAAGATCACCAATCTTCACAGAGTCTGAAGCACTCTCAGTTTCTTTGAGTCTTCTTAAAAGTGCCTTTACTTTACTGACTAATACTTTTGGTTTTATAGGTTTGGTGATATAATCGTCAGCACCAGCTTCAAAACCAGCGACCTGAGAATAATCCTCACCACGTGCCGTTAAAAATGTGATGATGGTATTATTCAATTTTGAATCTTGCCTAATTCGCTCACAAGCTTCAATACCATCCATTTCTGGCATCATCACATCGAGAATAATTAGATGTGGCTTATGTTTTTTGGCCTTTTCTATGGCTTCATTACCATTTTCACCAGTAATAACTTGATAACCTTCACTTGATAGGTTATAACCAACAATCTCTAAGATATCTGGTTCGTCATCAACAAGTAATATTTTAATGTCCTTCTTTTTCACCAATATGATTTTTTAAGGTTGGGTAAATATAAAGTATATCTGTTTACGTTATTAAAAATAGTAAATTGATAACAATTCGCTAACATTTGTAAATATCACGAAAGCAAACATAGAATGCACAACCATAATATGTTATCTTATTGTAAATTAAGACTCTTGTTGATAAAAACACCATTAACACTCGGTAAATGTTAGTATATTTGGAGCACTAATTAATTTACATTACAATATGAAAAAAATTTACTCTTTATTTTTAACATTAATCTTGGCATCTTTCTCGTACGGTCAAGTAATTAATGAAGTTGATCCAGACCAAAGTGGCTCTGACACTCAAGAGTTTGTGGAAATTTCCTGGACAGCTAACACTTCTTTAGACGGTTTAGTATTAGTGACATTTAATGGTAATGGCGATGCAAGCTATGGTGCTTTCGATTTAGATGGCTTTAGTACAGATGCCAATGGATTCTTTGTTGTGGGTAATACAGCTGTAAATGGGGTTGATTTAGTTCAACCTAGTAATTTTTTACAAAACGGTGCTGATGCTGTGGCTTTATATACAGGTAGTGACACAGATTTTCCTAATGGTACAGCGGCTACAACATCCAATTTATTATCTGCACTAGTTTATGGAACGAATGACTCGGATGACACAGATCTTTTGTCTGCCTTGGGGGAAACTACTCAATATAACGATACAGCTACTGAGTCTATGCAAAGACAAGGTGATGGATCTTATTTAGCTGCTGCTCCAACACCAGACGCAGCGAATTCAGCAGAAACTTGTGATTTAATTCTTAGCAATATTAATTCTACATGTGACGCAATAACAGCAGGTACAGACACTTATACAGCGACAGTAGATTTTACAGGCGGTGGAACAGGTACTTACACTGTAACTGCGACTTCAGGGACTGTAGACCTTACGCAAGGTGATCCTTCAGTTGATGCCACAGGTACAATTACAGTTACTGGAATCAATGAAGGAACGGATATTACAATTAATGCTGCAGACGGCGGTGCTTGTGATCTAGATGCTAATGTGTTTTCACCTTCTTGTGTTCCAAGTAATGATTTACCTATAACTGATGATTTTGATTATAGTGATGGAAGTCTAATTGGTAATGGGCTTTGGACTGCTCACAGTGGTACTCCAGGAGACTTTCAAGTTTTATCAGGTCAAGGTGTAGTGCAGCACGGCGCACCAAGTGAAGATATAAATATTGAGTTCACAGCTGTTACGGGTAGTGTTTATTATTCTTTCGATTTTAGTGTTGACAACCCTGGCAATGTAATAGGAACAAATGGTACAGATTTTGAATATTTTGCTCACCTGATGAATGATGGTGGAAGTTTCAGAGCTCGCTTAGATATAGTCGCTCCAAATACTACAGGTGATTACACATTAGGAATATCATCTGGTACATCTACGGCTGAAGCTACTTGGGCAACCGACTTAACTTTTGGTACTACATATAGAGTTACGGTGCGATTTGGTCAAGATAACTCTGAAGCACAGTTATGGATCGATGCAACTTCTGAAACTGACACTTCTATATCAGGATCTACTGGTGGTGCTCAAACTGTAAATCAATTTGCTTTTAGACAATCCGATTCAAGTGAAAATGAAACTATTAGAGTAGATAACCTTACTCTTTCTCAATCATTTAATGAGACCTTATCATTAAATCAATTTGACGCAACATCTTTCTCAATCTTCCCTAATCCAACTAATACTGGTATTGTAACAATAACATCTTCTGTTAACGAAGAAATAAATGTACAAGTATTTGACTTATTAGGTAAGCAAGTAAAGAACGAAACTCTAACAAACAATACGTTGAATGTTTCAAATCTTAAAACTGGAATCTATTTAGTTAAGATTACTCAAAATAATGCTTCTGTTACTAAGAAATTAGTGATTAACTAATCATTATTTGATACATATTTAAAGCGCAACTAGTTTTAGTTGCGCTTTTTTATTTTCCATATTTTTGTATCAGTTAGTTTAACTGATTTCATGATAGATACAAAAGCTGTTTTTAATATTAATTCTCAATCGAAATTTGAAACGATTGCACTTGAAGTATTTAAACATCAGTTTAATAATAACGCTATATATCGATCTTTTTGCGACTTGCTTTATATTCATCCTTCAGATGTAAAAAGCATTAAGGATATACCTTTTTTACCGATCCAGTTTTTTAAGAGTCATGAAATTTTAAGTTCTAGAGAAATAGTAGAAAAAACCTTCACTAGTTCAGGTACAACTGGAAGTATCACAAGTAAACATTATGTTACAGATTTAAGTGTTTATGAGCAAAGCTATATCAAGGCTTTTGAACACTTTTATGGCAATATTGAAGATTATGTGGTATTAGCACTATTACCTTCATACCTTGAACGTGACGGTTCTTCTCTAATATATATGGTTAACGATTTAATTACTAAATCTAATCGACTAGAAAGCGGCTTTTACCTTAATAATCTAGATGAATTAGCTGAAACTCTACATCAACTTGAAGCTAAAAAACAAAAAACATTACTCATTGGTGTTTCATTTGCATTACTTGACCTTATTGAACAGTATCAATTTAAATTGAACTACACCTTAGTCATGGAAACTGGTGGTATGAAAGGCAGACGTAAAGAAATTACACGAGAAGAACTTCATTCTATACTTAAAACTGGCTTTGGAGTTAATCAAATACATAGTGAATATGGTATGACTGAACTTTTGAGTCAGGCTTATTCTAAAGGTAATGGCATTTTTGAATGTCCACCTTGGATGAAAATACTTACTAGAGATACCGAAGACGCACTTTCACTTCAAAAACACAATAAAACTGGTGGCATTAATATTATTGACCTCGCTAATATTAATTCTTGTGCTTTTATCGCGACTCAAGATCTTGGCAAAGTCCATGAAAATGAACAGTTTGAAATCATTGGAAGATTCGACAACTCAGATATTAGAGGTTGTAATCTTATGGCTTTGTAAGGAATTAAAAATATTTACGACTAAATCAACGCTATAGAAAAAGAAAGATTTTCATATAGTTGATTGATTGGTTAGAGAAGCCCAAACGAGAGTTTGGGCTTTTCACTTTGCTTATACAATCTTTATGATATATGTGTTTCTCTTTCCCTTATTTAAAATGATATACTTATCATTGATTAAGTCTTCTGAAGACAAGTTATAATCTTCTTTAACTTTTACTTTATTTACAGATACCGAGTTTTCTTTTAGTGCACGTCTCGCTTCACCATTAGATTTTAAAAAGTTGGTTTTTGCAGCCAGTGCACCAATCATATCTAATCCTTCATCAAAATCAGCCTTAGATATTTCTGCTTGTGGTACACCTTCAAAAACATCTAAGAATAAGGTTTCATTTAAAGTCTTTATATCTTCTTTAAATGACTTACTAAATAAGATATTTGACGCTTTTTCCGCATTTTCAAAATCTTCATGAGAATGCACCATCGTTGTGATTTCTTGGGCTAATCTTTTTTGTAAAATTCTAAGATGTGGTGCTTCAGAATGCTCAGAAATTAAACTATTAATTTCATCTTCAGATAAAAATGTAAATATCTTAATATACTTCTGAGCGTCTTCATCACTAGAGTTTAACCAATATTGGTAAAACTTGTATGGAGATGTTCTTTTGGCATCTAACCAAACGTTTCCACCTTCAGATTTACCAAATTTTGAGCCATCACTTTTTGTAATTAATGGACAGGTGATTGCAAAACCTTTTCCACCACCAATTCTTCTAATTAATTCTGTACCTGTGGTTATATTTCCCCATTGGTCACTTCCACCCATTTGTATTGTACAGTCATTATCTCTGTATAAATGCAGGAAATCATAACCTTGCACTAACTGATAGGTGAATTCAGTAAAACTCATTCCGTCGTTAGAAGTTTCGCCAGAAATTCTATTTTTCACAGAATCTTTAGCCATCATATAATTAACAGTGATGTGCTTACCAACATCTCTAATAAATTCAAGGAATGAAAACTCTTTCATCCAATCGTAATTATTTACTAATACTGCAGCATTAGCATCATTACTATCAAAATCTAAGAAATGAGATAATTGTTTTTTTATGGCTTCTTGGTTGTGACGTAAAGTTTTCTCATCAAGTAAATTTCGCTCAGAAGATTTACCAGACGGATCACCAATCATACCTGTCGCACCACCAACTAAAGCCACAGGCTTATGACCACAACGTTGATAATGTGCTAACAACATAATAGGAACCAAATTACCTATATGAAGAGAATCTGCCGTAGGATCAAAACCAACATACGCACTGCGCATAGCTTCATCTAAATGCTCTTCAACTCCTGGCATACTATCGTGCAACATGCCTCTCCATTTTAGTTCTTCGACAAAATTCTTTCCCATTATTATGTTTGATTTTAAGATTACGCAAAGATATATTTCCACATCAAATCACAAAAGACAATTTTAATGTAATTTAGCTGTATGATACTAGTAACAGGCGGCACAGGAATTGTTGGTTCTCATTTACTTTATAAACTTACTTGCAATGGTGAAAAAGTAAGAGCAATATACAGACGAGAAAAGACCATAGCACGCACAAAACATGTGTTTTCTTATTTTTCTAATAATCCTGAAGACTTATTTAACTTAATAGAATGGGTAAAGGCTGATATTAATGATATTCCAAGACTTGAAGTTGCTTTTAAGGATGTAACTCACGTATATCATTGTGCTGCATTTGTGTCTTTTGAACCTGACAAATATCATCAGCTTAGGAAAATTAATATTGAAGGCACAGCGAATATTGTAAACCTTTGTATATCGTATAAAATTAAAAGACTGTGCTACGTAAGTTCTATTGCAGCTCTTGGTCATAATGAAAACCCAGAAATACGCATTCATGAAAATACACCTTGGAATCCTGAAGCAGATAATAGCGTCTATGCCATTACTAAATATGGCGCAGAAATGGAAGTTTGGCGTGGCTCACAAGAAGGTGTTGATGTCGTTGTAGTAAACCCTGGAATAATTCTTGGTGCCGGATTTTGGAATGGTGGCAGTAGCGGGAATTTGTTTAAAAAAGTGAATAAAGGCATGTCCTTTTATACCAATGGTATTACTGGTTATGTTGATGTATGGGATGTTGTTGACCCTATGATAGCTCTAATGAATAGCAATATTATTAACCAAGGATTTGTATTAGTATCTGAAAACCTCAGTTATAAGGATTTTTTAACTAAAACTGCTCGTTTTTTAAATGTAAAAGGACCTACTAAAGAAGCGAAATCTTGGCTTTTACAAATATTTTGGAGATTAGATTGGGTAAATCATAAGCTAACAGGTAAGCGAAGAATACTTTCTAAACAAGGCGCAAAATCGGTGGTTAACACATCAAAATATGATAACTCGAAAATAATCGAGACGTTAAATTACCAATTTAAGTCTATAGACAAGACCATTGCCTCTGTGAGTGAATTATACCTGAAAGACCTTAAATCTTAATTCTTTTTAGATGTAAAAGGATTTTTATTTTTCTTGATTAAGGTTGAATCAGGAAAGTTTTTATGTACCTTATGTATAGAATCATTCTTTCTTTTTCTAACCGCTTTTATTGAATCCTTTTTGCGTTGCTCTATCTTATCTAGTTCTTTTTCCTCGTCCTCTAATTTCTTCTTTTCCTTTTCAATTCTAGATTTGACATTTTCAATCATGGATTTGTAATTATCAGAATCGAAGGCATAATATGCATTACTTTCTGCAAACTGCAAACTATCAATATTATGTTTTGTAAGCACATAAGTTTCTGGCTCAAACCCTTTGGTTTCTAATAATTTCTTATTGACACCTTTTGCGCCACTTACAACATACAAATCGAATAAAACAGCTTCCATCTTATTTTTAGAAATAAGATTTTTAGGTTTTTCTGGCTTGCCACTGTTAGTACAAGCCAGAAAAAATAATGTCAATAATAAGCTATAAAATCGTTTCATTACCTATCAAAGGTTAGTCTTCTACCAGCTTTAACGTCTAAAACTTTAAAGTTTTTGTACGCAAGTTGTCCATTCACTAAAGTATGGGTAATTCTACTTTTAAAAGTACTTCCTTCAAAAGGAGACCAACCACATTTATATAAGATATTATCTCTATTTACGGTCCAAGGATGATTTAAATCTACAATAACTAAATCGGCATAATAGCCTTCTTTTATATAACCACGCTTTTCTACATCAAATAAAATAGCTGGGTTATGACAAGCCTTCTCAACAATTTTTTCAATAGAAATTTTGCCTTGATGATGTGCTTCTAATAAAGCAACAAGAGCATGTTGCACAAGTGGTCCACCAGATGGCGCACTAGTATATGGATTACTTTTTTCTTCTAGCGTATGAGGTGCATGGTCTGTTGCTATCACATCAATTCTATCATCTAAAAGTGCTTCCCACAATTGATCTCTATCAGTAGCGGTCTTCACTGCCGGATTCCATTTAATATGACTTCCTTTTTTAGCATAATCTTCATCTGAAAACCACAAGTGATGGATACAAACCTCTGAGGTGATTTTTTTATCCTTTAGAGAGATGTCATTTGTGAATAGGTGGGTTTCTTTGCCAGTAGACAAGTGAAATACATGTAATCTGGCACCTGTCTTTTTTGCCAATTCTATAGCTTTTGAAGACGATAAATAACATGCTTCTTCACTTCTAATAATCGGATGTAATTCCATAGGAATATCATCACCATATAGCGCTTTATATTTTGCTAAATTCTCTCTAATTGTACCTTCATCTTCACAATGTACGGAAATGACCATATTGGTGCTAGAAAAAATCTTCTCTAAAACTTCAGGGTCATCAACCAACATATTACCTGTAGAAGAACCTAAGAAAAGTTTTAATCCTGCTACCCCATTCGGATCTACCTTTAAAATCTCATCTAAATTATCATTTGTACCGCCAAACATAAACGAATAGTTGGCATGAGAAGACTCTGCTGCAATAGCAAATTTTTCTTCAAGCTTTTCAACAGTAGTTGTTTGAGGGTTGGTGTTTGGCATCTCAACAAAAGAAGTTATTCCACCTGCTAAAGCCGCTTTTGATTCTGTTTCAATATTCGCTTTGTGCGTTAATCCTGGTTCTCTAAAATGTACCTGATCGTCAATCATTCCAGGTAACACATAATTTCCTTCAGCATCTATTACAATTGTATCTGGTGATTTAACGCTGATAGATTCACCTATTTCAACAATGATATCATTCTCAATTAAAATATCACCTTCAGTTATTTTTCCCTCGTTTACAATCTTTGCATTTTTAATAATAGTATTTCTCTTTACCATAGTTTTAAAAAAATAAACTTTTCAACTTTAGACTAATTACTCCAAAAACAGCTTCATATATAATACTACCGCTCATTTTTGATTTTCCCTTAATTCTATCCTTAAATATAACTGGAATTTCAACAATTTTAAAGCCTTTTTTCATGGCCTTAAATTTCATTTCAATCTGAAAAGCATAACCTACAAACTTGATTTTATTTAAGTTAATAGTCTCTAACACTTCACGTTTATAGCACACAAAACCAGCTGTAGAATCTTTTACTTTCATCCCTGTTATTATTCGCACATAACGTGATGCGCCATAGGACAACAAAATTCTAGACAAAGGCCAGTTTACCACTGTAATGCCCTTTACATACCTAGATCCTACTGCAACATCTGCATTATTTTCATTACAGGCATTATATAGGTGTATTAGGTCTTTTGGGTTATGCGAAAAATCAGCATCCATTTCAAAAATATACTGATAGTTTTTTTTCAACGCCCATTTAAACCCATCTATATAAGCAGACCCCAAACCACTTTTATTCTTTCTTTCAATTAAAAATAGCTTTTGATTAAATACAACTTGTAGCTTTTTTACCGCCTTCGAGGTATAATCAGGTGAGTTGTCATCTACGACTAACACATGGAAGTCCTTTTTTTGTTGAAAAACAGCTCGGACAATTGCTTCTATGTTTTCAACTTCATTGTAAGTTGGTATGATTACAATAGCATCAGACATTTGATCCATATGATTTAGTTAGCCTTAATTTTTAAGGATTGGACAAATGTAACGGTTTTGAAGTATTTTTTAATGTTATAAAATTCATAAGATTCTAAAAAAATATAAATTATGCTGAACTTGATTTTCTTTATATTTTAGCATCATGCGCGACTTTATAACTCACGATTGGCTAACAGCTTTCACAGTTTTTGGTTTACTTGGAATTGTTATATCAAAAATCTTAAACACATTACGGTTTAATGATTTTTTATATGTTGTTGGTAATTCGAAATATTTGAATATTTACAATCGAGACCAGAAGTTTATTGACCCTTTTGAAGGTTTCTTATTTGTAAACTTAGTTGTATCTGTTAGCATCTTTATATTTTTCTTTTATGATACTTATGTTGAGACAGTTAATTTTGAACTCATTAGTTTTTTAAAACTGCTTTTCACGGTAGCAACTATTATCATTATTAAAATACTTTTAGAACGTTTATTAGGTAGTCTTTTTGAAATAGACAGTCTTATTGACAACTACCTTTTTCAGAAAATCACCTTTTTCAATTACTCTGGCCTCATTTTTATGCTGTCTAATCTGTTTATTTTATATACTACTTTTGATCTAAATATTGTCATAATAACAACATTAATACTCATTTTTTTACTTAATCTTATTGGCTTCATTACTTCATTCAAATATTATCAAAAGTTTATAATCTCCAATTTTTTCTATTTTTTGTTGTATCTTTGCGCTCTCGAAATTGCGCCATATATCATTTTATATAAGGTAATTAGAGAATATAACATCTAAAAAAACGATACAGCATGAAAGTGAAAACGATCTTAGTATCACAACCTGAGCCCAAAATTGAAAACTCTCCATACTTTGACCTACAAGAAAAGCAAAAAGTAAAAGTAGATTTTAGACCTTTCATTCACGTTGAAGGAGTATCTGCTAAAGAGATAAGACAACAAAAAATAGACTTAAGCAAGTTTACTGCAATAATCCTTACAAGTAGAAATTCCGTAGATCACTTCTTTAGAGTGGCTGAAGAAATGCGTTTTAAAGTGCCAGATACTATGAAGTATTTCTGTCAATCTGAAGCAGTTGCTTATTATTTACAAAAATATGTCGTTTATAGAAAGCGTAAAATATACGTTGGTAAACGAACATTTGCAGATTTAATGCCGTTAATCAAAAAATATAAAGACGAGACATTCTTATTACCAACTACAGACAAGGTTAAGCCAATTATTCCTGAAAACTTAGATAAGTTAGGTGTTAATTGGACCCAAGCAACCTTCTATAAAACTGTAATTAGTGATTTGTCAGATTTAGCTAATGTATACTATGATATTTTAGTATTCTTTAGTCCTTCTGGAATTGAGTCATTATTTTATAATTTCCCTGATTTTAAGCAAAACGATACGCGAATTGCAGTATTTGGAAATACGACAGTAAAGGCTGTTAAAGAAAAAGGGTTGCGCGTAGATATTGCTGCACCGACACCAGAAACGCCTTCTATGACAATGGCATTGAAAAAGTATATTGATTCTGTTAATAAAGGAAAGTAATTTACTTTAATTGATATAAATAAAAAAACCCAACTCATTAAGTTGGGTTTTTTTAGTATATGTTGCGTTAGTGCGCATATCGCTGTGGGCCACCACGTCTTATTTCTTCTGACGCATAAGACTCAAACTTCTTAAAGTTTTCTCTAAAGGCATTAGATAATTTAAATGCCATTTTATAATATGCCTCGTCATCATTCCATGTGGATCTTGGACTTAACACTTCTGATGGAACACCAGGACATGACCTTGGTTGTGCCACACCAAATACAGAATGAATATGGTAATCATCATAATTGTATAATCCTAAGTCACCATTTAAAGCTGCAGTAATCATCGCTCTGGTATACTTTAATTTCATACGTGTTCCTACACCATAAGGACCACCTGTCCAACCTGTATTTATTAACCAAACATTTACACCAGCCTCTTTCATTTTCTTGCTTAGCATATCAGCATACTCAGCAGGGTGTAAAGGCATAAACGGTGCACCAAAACATGCTGAGAATGATGGTACTGGCTCTACAACACCTGCTTCAGTTCCTGCAACTTTAGCTGTATAACCAGATATAAAATGATAAGCTGCTTGCGCTGGAGTCAACTTAGATATTGGAGGTAATACACCAAATGCATCTGCCGTTAAAAAGAATATATTCTTTGGATTAGAAGCATATGATGGTTGTTTAATATTATCTATGTGATAAATAGGATAACTTACTCTTGTATTTTGTGTAATAGAACTATCAAAATAGTCGACATCGCCATTATCCTTAAAAATGACATTTTCTAATATTGCACCTGGCTTAATTGCTCGGTAAATATCTGGTTCTTTTTCTTCAGAGAGATCAATTACCTTAGCATAGCAACCACCCTCAAAGTTAAAGATAGAATTTTCAGCTGTCCAACCATGTTCATCGTCACCAATCAGTTTTCTATCTGGATCTGTTGAAAGGGTTGTTTTACCAGTACCAGATAAGCCAAAGAAAATTGCCGTTTCACCATTGTCACCAACATTGGCAGAACAGTGCATTGGCAATACATTCTTTTCAACTGGAAGAATAAAGTTCAATGCAGTAAAAATTCCCTTCTTCATTTCACCTGTATAGGCTGAACCAGCAACTAGAGCAATCTTCTTAGTAAAATTTAAAATTGAAAAATTACCTTGTCTTAAACCATGTGCCTCAGGATTAGAACATTCATAACCTGGTGCACAAAGTACCAACCATTCTTCATTAAAATCTTTTAACTCTTCTTCATCTGGTCTTAAAAACATATTATAAATAAACATATTAGACCAAGGATATTCAGTTACTGTTCTCACATTCATTTTGTAACTCGGATCAGCACACACATATCCATCTCTGACATACAACTCCTTTCCACTTAAATAGGCTTCTATTTCATTTTGTAGGAAATCAAAATTTTCTGATGAAATTGGTTTATTTGAAGGTCCCCACCAAATGCGATCTTTAGTGTAATCGTCTTGAACCAAAAAACGGTCTTCTGGAGATCTACCTGTAAATTTACCTGTATTAATAGCCAAAGTGCCATTTAAGGTTTCTTTACCCATTCCTTTTTCTATGGTAGCAGCTTGTAATTCTTTAGGCGATAATTGATAATTAATTTTAGCATCTTTGATGCCATACTTTTCTAACGAAATCGTTTTCGTAATTGAAGCGTGGTTAGCCATAATTATGTGTTGTTTTTAGGCTTTCAAAATTAAGACATTATTTTAAAATAGATATGGGTTTAAAGTATTAATTAACTTTTGATTTTAAGATGTCTATTAACATTACTAGCCATGCACTAATGAGAAGCACACCACCTAATGGAGTGATTAAAGCAATTGATTTAAAATTAAAACTAGAAAGTGCATCTGTTGCTAAGCCATAAATAGACCCAGAAAAACACAAAACACCAACAATTATGAGATAAAAAACCCATTTTTTTGCTTTGATATTCAGAAAAGAAGATGAACCAATTATTAAAAGCAGAAAAGCATGATACAGTTGGTAACGCACACCGGTTTCAAATGATTGAATAGCGTCTGCGTCGACTAATTTTTTTAATCCATGAGCTGCAAAAGCACCTAATACAATTGCAATAACCCCAAAAAAAACACCTGTAGCTAATATTTTTTTGTTCATAATTAAAGTAAAAACTGATAATAAAATCCCTTTTCTATTTCTTACATTCGTGTTACACAAAATTAGTCATATTTATATCATTATGCGAAAGATATTAATCATTGGGGCCGGAAAATCCTCCTCTTACCTTATCAAATATTTGGTTGATAAATCTAAAACTGAAAACCTCAAGATTACTATTGGTGATATAAATGTGGATGCCGCCAAAAAGCTTACCAACGACGATGCTGTAGATGTTGTTAAACTTGATGTTTTTGATGCTGAATCAAGAACCGAAGCTGTTAAAAATGCAGATATAGTAGTCTCGATGTTGCCTGCTAGATTTCATATTGAAGTAGCAAAAGATTGTATAACCTATAAAAAACACATGGTGACGGCTTCTTATGTCAGTAAGGAGATGGAAGTGTTAGATGAAGAAGCAAAAGCTAATGGTCTTATTTTTATGAACGAAATAGGTGTAGATCCTGGTATCGACCATATGAGTGCCATGCAAGTTATAGATCGAATCAGAGACAACGGTGGAAAAATGATTTTGTTTGAATCATTTACTGGAGGTTTAGTTGCACCAGAATCTGACAATAATCTTTGGAACTATAAATTTACTTGGAACCCAAGAAATGTTGTTGTTGCCGGGCAAGGTGGAGCTGCAAAATTCTTGCAAGAAAACCAGTATAAATATATTGCTTACCATCGTTTGTTTAGGCGAACAGAATTTTTGGATGTTGATGGTTATGGAAGATTTGAAGCCTATGCGAACAGAGATTCATTAAAGTACCAACATGCTTATGGACTCGATCATGCACAAACCTTATATCGTGGTACGATGAGACGTGTCGGTTATAGTAGAGCATGGAATGTATTTGTGCAATTAGGTATGACAGATGACAGCTATACTATAGATGACAGTATAAATATGAGCTATCGCGACTTTGTCAATGCCTTTTTACCTTACAGCCCAACAGATTCTGTTGAATTAAAATTTAGACATGCTCTTAAAATAGATCAAGATGATGTTATTTGGGATAAGTTCTTAGAATTAGATCTTTTTAACCCAGATAAAATGGTTGGTTTAGATAAAGCCACTCCAGCACAAATTCTTCAAAAAATCTTAATGGATAGTTGGACGTTAGATGCTGATGACAAAGATATGATTGTGATGTACCATAAATTTGGTTACGAGATTAATGGTGAAAAACGTCAGATAGATGCCACTATGGTAGTTACTGGCGAAGACCAAACGTATACCGCAATGGCTAAAACCGTTGGTTTACCTGTTGCTATGGCAACTATGGATATACTTAACGGTAAAATAAAAACACCTGGAGTTCAAATACCAATAACTAAAGAAATTTACGAACCCATTCTTGAAGAACTTAAAACTTACGGAGTAGAATTTAATGAAAAGAAAGTACCTTATTTAGGCTACAACCCTTTAAACCTTTAAGTAGAAATACTATGAAAAAGGCGGAGTTATTCCTAGGCATTGGTTTATTATTACTAATGATTTTAAGGCTGTTTGTGAGTTATCCGTATTCTGCTATTCTAATAACTTTGACTTCAATTCTTTTAGGATTAATCTACTTCTTTTTAAGTTTTCTTTTATTAAACGGAATTAAGCTTAGACATCTTACCAAGACAGGTGCGTTTGCTGGCATAAGTTCTTTAAGAATAATAGGAACCATATGCACAGGTATAATTTTATCATTCATAATCATTTATTCCCTTTTTAAATTTCAAGAATGGCCATATGGAAGTATTGGACTTGGTTTATCTCTTCAACTTATGGCTGTTATTGTCGTTATAACAATTATTAAGCTTATTAGGACTAAAAAACAATTCTACTCAACATTACTTATGCGATTAGGAATTATTTCTTTTTTATCATTAACATTTTACTTTGTTCCAGATGCAAAACTTTTAGAAATAAAGTATAGAGATTATCCTGAATATATTGAAGCAGAAAAAAACTTAAGAAAAGATCCTAGCAATAAAGTTTTACAGCAAAAAGCCCGAGAAGAACGAATTAAAATGGACAAGTCTTAATACTTTTTTTATTTCAATTTGAAATCTATTCACTAATTTTATATTTCAATTTAGAACACTAAAACTAGATTTCAATGAAAATAAATGACAAAGGCATCTATATTGATGGTATAGATAAAAAAATACTTCGTGCACTGATGGAAGATGCCAGAACTCCTATATTAGAAATTGCACGTTTAGTAGGGATTTCTGGGGCTGCAATTCATCAACGTCTTAAAAAGTTAGAGAAATCCGGTTTATTAGCAGGATCAAAATTTATCATTAATCCTAAGATTTTAGGTTATACAACCATGGCATTTGTTGGGGTATACCTAGATAAAGCAGTTAGTAATCCTGAAGCCGTAAAGCAATTACAAAAAGTACCAGAAGTTATTGAATGTCATTATACCACTGGCGAATGGAGCATCTTTATTAAAATCTTATCTAAAGATAATGAGCACCTCATGCATTTACTAAATACTCAAATACAAGGTATTAAAGGTGTTTCTAGAACCGAAACATTTATTTCACTTCAACAGCAGATTAATAGACAGATAAAAATATAAGACAATAAAAATGCTCTGAGTACTCAGAGCATTTTTATTATATATGTTTTGATAATTAATCTCTTCCACCAAACACTTGTAATGCCCAATAAAGTAATGAGGCTAATGCACCAATTGCTGCAACCAAGTATGTTCTAGCGGCCCATCTTAAGGCATCCTCAGATCCTTTATACTCTTCAGGTGTCACCATATTCTTAGCTTTCAACCAAGCTAAAGCTCTATTGCTAGCGTCGTATTCTACTGGTAAAGTGATGAAACTAAACAAGGTTGCGAATCCCATCATTGCTAAACCAGCTAAGGCTACCCAATAACCTATACCAACCCCAGCAGCAGCACCAAGTACAAGTCCACCAATAACTACCCATTGGGACATTCCGGAAGTAACGCTCACAATTGGCACCAATTGAGATCTCATTTCAAGGTAACTATACGCTTGAGCGTGCTGTACTGCATGACCAACTTCATGCGCAGCAACGGCAGCGGCAGCGGCATTTCTCTGGTTATAAACGGCTTCGCTTAAGTTAACCGTCTTATTTTTTGGATTATAATGGTCGGTTAATTGACCTGGTGTTGAAATGACCTCAACATCGTAAATCCCATTATCTGCTAACATTTTTTCGGCAATTTCTCTACCACTCATTCCGTTTCTTAAATGGATTTTGGAGTACTTTGCAAACTTTCTTTTAAGCGTGCTACTTACCATCCAACTCACAAGTGCAATTGCCCCTATTAAAACATAATATCCTAACATAGTTTTATTTTTTAGTAATGTAAATGTACTAAATGAACAGCAAAAAATAAGCCAAAATAATATTAAGAAAAAATGTCAGATATTGACAATTACATGGCATCAACTGACCAATCGAAAGCCTCGGCGATCTCTTCGTAAACAATCTTACCTTTTATAATATTAAGACCTTTTCTTAAAGATGCATCTTTAGCACAAGCCACTTCCCAACCTTGATTTGCTAATCTTAACACATAAGGTAAAGTAACATTTGTAAGAGCCAATGTAGATGTATATGGCACAGCACCTGGCATATTTGCTACGCAGTAATGCACAACGTCATCAATGATGTAAGTTGGATCCTCGTGAGTTGTCGCTTTAGTCGTTTCTATACAACCACCTTGGTCTACTGCAACATCAACAAGTACGGTTCCTGGACGCATATCCTTAAGCATATCTTGTGTAATTAACTTTGGCGCTTTAGCACCTTTAATTAATACTCCACCAACAATTAAATCATGATCTTGAATACGCTTTCTGATATTAAATTCACTAGAAAACTCAGTAACAACGTGATTAGGCATTACATCGTTTACGTAACGTAACTGTTTCATGTTAATATCCATAATGGTCACATGAGCGCCTAAACCTGCAGCCATCTTCGCTGCTTGAATACCAACAGTACCAGCACCAAGCACTAAGACTTTTCCGGGTGGCACACCCGGAACGCCGCCAAGTAACACCCCACGACCTTTAATTGGTTTTTCTAAATATTTCGCACCTTGTTGAATTGCCATACGACCTGCAACTTCCGACATTGGTGTTAATAATGGTAATGAGCCATCTTCATCCTCTACAGTTTCATATGCAATACAAACTGCTTCACTCTTAATCATTGCTTTTGTCAAAGGTTCACTCGAAGCAAAGTGGAAATATGTAAATACGACATGATGCGGTTTAATTAAACCATATTCTTCAGCAATCGGTTCCTTAACTTTTACAATCATATCTGCAGCTGCATAAACCTCTTCAATGGCATCTAACATAGTTGCACCTACATCTTGATAGTCCTTATCAGAAAATCCACTGCCTAAACCAGCTGTTTTTTGAACATACACTGAATGATTGTTTTTAATAAGTTCGAAAACTCCTGCTGGTGTCATACCAACTCTATTTTCATTGTTCTTGATTTCTTTAGGGACTCCGATTTTCATGGTTAATTGTTTATAAGGATTCAAAAGTCGAAATTCTACTAAAAAAGTAAGCTGTGCAAATTTGGACTCAAAAAGAGATGCATTATTATTGAATTAACATAATATGTTTTATTTATTGAAAAATATGCAATAATACTCTGATTTTAAGCATAATAAATCAATAGACAAATGTTGTAAAAATCCGATGAAATGAAACCAGATAAATTCGATATAAAAGAACCTAAGTTTAGTGTTAGAATTATTGATAAGATTTCATGAAATATTCAGTCAATTGCTAAGGTGACTTTGTCAACTTTTCCGTTCACAAAAACAACCATTAAATATTCTGGTTCTGAATTAAAAAAACTTGGTGGACTACCTAATTTGTATGTAAAAAAGTCTTTGTTTCCTTTTGATGTATTATTGGGGTTTCCTAATAATTGTAATACTTCATTCTTTGACTTACCAATAAGAAGTCTGGACTCAATCAGATCATCTACCATTTTATGGCGTACAGACCAATTTGATCTCCACTGATCAGTATCAAAAGGTTCTTCAAAAAGCGAAATCAAAGAATAACTAACAATAGAGGCTATGAAGAAAAGCAATACCAGTTTATATGTTCTATTTAGCCTCTTCATTATTAAGAATTTTACTCAGTTCTATTCTATCTTAAAAACTAAACTTCGACTACACTCAGTTTGACAGTTTAAAAAAATTCAAATTGACATTTACAGTAACTAATCTACAACTTTTTGCAACCTTGCCTTTTGAACTACAGTAGTCGGATATGAAATGACTTCCACTCCATCTTCTCCTTCTGTACCAGAGACTTTTTGTGCTTTTTTACTAGAAAAGGTTATTTCAAAATCCACATGGTCTTTATAAAAACGCTCTGTAGTGGTTAATATATTGCCTTGCACTTCGAACATGGAATATAAGGTATTATCAATCAACTTGGCATCAAGAAAAATACCGTTATTTTCATCAACAATATAGTCGCCTTTTTCAGCATCTTTCTCAATGAGATTGTATAAACGTTCTTGTCTGTTACCATTCATAATGTAGACCAAAGTGTATTGATATTTCCCAATAGAATCGGTTTGTTGCAAATGGAATTCCATATCTAATTCTTGCGTTCCATTTGCATTTACAATAGTTAACTTTCCTTTATAAATACCATAAAAGTCTCCAGGGAATTGTAGACTATCATTTTGTGCGTTTAGAAAGGTAACGATTAAAGCAAATAAAGTTAGAATTACAACTTTCTTCATGTTAGCCAACAATATTTACAATCTTACCAGGGACCACAATCACTTTTTTAGGTGTACGACCTTGTAATTGTTCTTGTGTTTTTTCGTTAGCTAATACTGCTTTTTCAATATCATTTTTACTCATGTCTAATGGCAATTCCATTGTGAAACGCATTTTACCGTTAAATGATATTGGGTAATTCTTACTACTCTCTACCAAGTGCTTTTCTTCAAATATCGGGAATGACGCAGTGGAAATTGAATCTTCATTTCCTAGTGCATTCCATAATTCTTCTGCAATATGTGGTGCATAAGGCGAAATCAAGATTAAAAGTGGTTCTAAAATTGCTTTTGAAGTACACTTTTGAGCAGTCAACTCATTTACGGCTATCATGAACGTAGATACCGAAGTATTGAAGGAGAAATTTTCAATGTCTTCTTCTACTTTTTTAATGGTTTTATGAAGCGTCTTTAAGTTATCTTTTGTCGGCTCTGCGTCCGTAATCTTTAAACCATTGTCGTTGTAGAATAACTTCCAAAGTCTTTTAATGAAACTATGTACACCTGTAATACCTGCAGTATTCCAAGGTTTATATTGCTCTAATGGTCCAAGGAACATTTCATACAAACGTAAACTGTCTGCACCGTATTGCGCACAAATGTTATCTGGATTCACCACATTGAACTTAGATTTAGACATTTTTTCAACGTCGCGTCCTACTTTATAAACACCATCTTCAAGAATGAATTCAGCATCCTTAAATTCAACACGCCAATTTTTAAATGCTTCAACATCTAATTCATCAGAAGAATTTACAAATGACACATCCGCATGAATGGTCTGTACCTTCAAGTCACCAACTAATCCTTTTGATACGAATTTATTTTCTCCTTCTATTCTGTAAACAAAAGCAGAAGTCCCTAATATCATCCCTTGGTTAATCAGTTTTTTAGCAAACTCATCGTGCCCAACATAACCTTTATCAAACATAAATTTTTGCCAAAAACGCGAGTATAATAAGTGACCTGTAGCATGCTCGCTACCACCAATATATAAATCTACCTGCTGCCAATAATCAATAGCTTCTTTAGAGAAAATAGCCTCATCATTATGTGGATCCATATAACGGTTAAAGTACTGTGAACTTCCTGCCCAACCTGGCATGGTATTTAACTCTAACGGAAACACTGTTTCGTTATCTATCAACTCATTACTCACTACTCTATTCTCAATACTATGCCAAGCCCAAACTGTTGCATTACCTAATGGTGGCTCACCAGTTTCGGTCGGTAGATATTTTTCAACCTCTGGTAACGTAATTGGTAAATGCTCATCGGCAATCATTTGTGGCATACCATTTTTGTAATACACTGGGAAAGGTTCTCCCCAATAACGTTGACGACTAAATACAGCATCACGTAATCTATAATTTATTTTCCCTTTACCTTGACCTATTTGCTCTAACTCATAGATGACACGCTTTGTTGCTTTTTTGTAATTCATACCATTAATGAAATCGCTATTAGCAATTATCGTTTTCTCTTTATCTGCAAAAGCTTCTTCAGAAATATCTGCACCTTCAATAATATTAGGAATCGAAATATCAAAATGCCTTGCAAAATCATAATCGCGTTGGTCACCACATGGTACTGCCATTACAGCGCCTGTACCATAGCTTGCCAATACATAATCACCAATCCAGATAGGAATTGGTTCTTTGGTAAACGGATGCTCTGCATATGCGCCAGTAAACACACCTGAGATATTCTTAACATCTGCCATTCGGTCGCGCTCGCTTCGTTTTGCAGTAGCTTCGATGTAAGCTTCAACAGCGTCTTTTTGTTCAGCAGTTGTAATTTGAGATACTAAATCGTGTTCTGGAGCTAAGGTCATAAAACTTACACCAAAAATGGTATCGGGTCTTGTAGTGAAGACTTCAATTTTAGCATTGTAATCTTTCACGTTGAAAACTACAGAAGCACCAACTGATTTGCCAATCCAGTTGCGTTGGCTTTCTTTAAGAGAATCTGTCCAGTCAATTGTTTCTAAGCCTTGTAACAAACGTTCAGCATATGCCGAAATACGCATGCTCCATTGGGTCATTTTCTTTCGCACAACTGGATGTCCGCCACGTTCAGAAACACCATTTACGATTTCGTCGTTAGCTAAAACTGTTCCTAGTGCAGGACACCAGTTAACTTCGGTTTCTGCCAAATATGTTAATCTATATTTTAATAGAATTTCTTGTTGTTCTACTTCAGAAAAGTTTGCCCAAGCTTCAGCAGTAAAGATTTCTACATCATCATCGCATGCTGCATTTACATTTGCATTTCCTTCTGCTTCAAAGATTTTTACTAGCTCCGAAATAGCTTCTGCTTTATTGGCTTCATTATTATACCATGAATTGAACAGTTGAATGAAAATCCATTGTGTCCATTTGTAATATTTAGGGTCAGACGTTCTTACCTCACGAGACCAATCGAACGAAAACCCAATCTGGTCTAACTGACGACGATAGGTTTTAATATTCTGTTCTGTTGTGATTGCTGGATGCTGCCCAGTTTGAATAGCGTACTGCTCTGCTGGTAAACCAAAACTATCATAACCTTGTGGGTGCAACACATTAAAGCCTTTATGACGTTTGTAACGCGCATAAATATCTGAAGCAATATAACCTAGCGGATGCCCAACGTGTAAACCTGCACCACTTGGATAAGGAAACATGTCCAAAACGTAATATTTTGGTTTTTCAGAATGGTTTTCGGCTTTAAATGTTTGGTTTTCTGCCCAATATTTTTGCCACTTAGCTTCTATGTCGTTGAAGTTGTATTTCATGGTAATTAATTCCTCCTAATAAAGCGGCAAATTTACGCTATTACTGCACAATAAAAAACTAAAGCCAATAATACTGTTAGACCGCTAATTTGTTTAAATTCGTGACGTTGAATTTTAATTCTGGGTATTTATGTCTGAAAATTTTGAAACTACACTCGCTAATCACGAAAGCTTACAAAAACTTATTAATGAAAAAGATATAAATACATTTGTCAAATTTCCGTCATTTGACACCTTTAGTAGTGAATTTATAGATTGGTTAAGTCCGAAATACCATGAGGCATTTCTTGAAATTTATAACACACATTCTGGTACAAAGAAAGAATCTAAAGTTGTAAAACTCATTAACTCAACTTGGTTCTGTAATGCTGAAACTAGCGAGAAAATTGTTGAATTTTTACTTCCTAGACTACAAGCTACCAATGTGCTCTCTCAAGAATTAGCCAAGAAAATAAATGGCAATAAAGATTTAGAAGTTATTTTAAAAGTGAGCAGCTCTTTAGTCAATAATGTGCTCACATATGTGAATAAGGCCATTTTTGAGAAAGACCATCCGAAAATTCAAGAAGAAAAAAACGCAATTATAGATAATTGTCTTGCGGTTTGTGATGAACTGAAAAGATATAAAGCTTCAAGTGAAATTGAGTTTTCTATGTTCAATGGTATTTTAGACAGACTAAAGAGCGTAAAAATGAATGAAGCTCAACAAATTAAGTATGACTCTTATTTAAAAAAATCCCAGTCATCTTCAAATAAATATGTCATTGTTACTGTTATCATCGTAATTATTGCTTTAATCAGATTAATAGCTAGATTTGCTAATTAATTATTAATCCTAATCACCTATGGCTTCATCTTTTGACAAATACCAAAAACGAAAACTTGTATCATCCTACGTTTCTGTGGTTATTAGTATTGCGTTGGTATTGTTTTTATTAGGTTGCCTTGGATTACTTGTGATTAATTCAAAAAAATTAGGGGATCACTTTAAGGAGCAAGTGGTAATGACCATCTACCTGCAAGATTCTGCTAAGGAAGTTGAAGTAAATCAGTTGAAAAAGAGTTTGGCAATGTCTGATTACACCAAAGAAGCTACATATGTTTCTAAGGAAGAAGCTGCTGAATTTATGAAAGCAAAAAATGGTGAAGATTTTATGGATTTTGTAGGATATAACCCGCTTAAAAATTCTATAGATGTTTACCTTAAAGCAGACTTTGTTACCAACGAAAAACTCAATGAAATAACAGACGGCTTATCGAACAAATCCTTTATTGAAGAAATTCGTTATGATAATGACCTTGTAGAATTGATGAACAATAACGTTAAGAAAATTAGTTTTTGGGTGATTGTCATTAGTGCTTTATTTACATTAATTGCAGTGCTATTAATTAACAGCTCAATACGATTGGCTGTATATTCTAAACGATTTATTATAAAAACCATGCAGATGGTAGGTGCTACAAAAAGTTTTATTCGTAGACCTTTTGTTTGGAAAAGTGTGCAACTTGGAATTATTGGCTCTGTAATATCTTTAATAGGTATGGCAATAGTTCTATATTATCTAAATATTTACTTCCCAGAGCTAGAATTACTTAATAATACCTTGATGATTGTAGGTCTTTTTGCTGGTATTTTTATAATTGGCATTATCATCACTTGGATTAGCACATTTATTGCAACGCAGCGTTTTCTGAATTTAAAAACGGATCAGTTGTACTATTAACCTATTTAAAAGGTTACACTTTAAATCATTCTAACAGTATTTAGCACATCCTCTTTGTAAGTAAAAATTATTGATCATTCAATTTTTTAGCAATTAAACTTATAAAATCGCAATTCAACGGTCATAATTTTCCCTATGTAATAAAAAGGTTATTATTACGTTAACTAATTAAGCCCTTACTTAATAAACCCTTATAAAATGAAAAAGACGTTGTCCTTTATCGCTGACGCGAGTTTTGTATTAATTTTAATTTCTTTTTTGACGCTTCAATCTTTTATGGTTCAGAATTCTGATATTGAAAAAAGTCAAAATACCATTGAAAACGTCAATAAAATCACAAAAGCCAAGAAGTAATTAAGAGTTACTTCTAATTCCATTAAACACTTTACAAATGCGAGACCTCATGGTTTGGTATAATAATGCAACGATCCCTGCGTTAGCTTTATAAACCACCTCCGATGAATACTTCTGTACGCAATGCAATAATCATCACTATACTTGTTATTGTTATTCCACTGTTAATCTTTAGGTCTTGTGTCATCTATAATCCAAATCCTAGTGATTGCACAATTGTCAGTACAAAAATCACAGCAATAAAAGAAGGTGGATCTTATGACATCGTATTTAAAGGCAGCGAAAATGAAAGTTACTACATTAACCGAGGGATTGAGCAAGGTTTAAATTTAGATTCTCTTAAGACAAATGTTTTAAATAAAACTGTTACTTTGCACATTGCTAATTTATTATTTGGTCCTACCAAACACATTTCGCAAATGCGTGTTGATGATCAGATAATTTTTACTGAATTTGACTAAAGCATATCATGGGAGAAAAAAAACGCAAAGAACAATCAAAAGCAGAATTCATCTTCGGAAAGAAAAACTATAAATTTATGCTTATAGGATTAGCTTTTATAGTCATTGGCTTTATTTTAATGTCGGGCGGTGGAAGTGATGATCCTAACGTTTTTGACCCTTCAATTTTCAGTTGGAGACGTATTAGATTAGCACCTACTTTAGTGCTTATTGGTTTCGGAATTCAGGTATATGCGATACTTCTTAACCCAAATAAAGAGAAGAAATCCAAAAAATAAAATTCAAAATCTTAATTATTTCCTTTTGAAAATTGTAATTTGATGCAAGATATTTGTTTTTATGGAAATCATCGATGCAATCATTTTAGGAATCATACAAGGACTAACAGAGTTTTTACCTGTGTCTTCTAGTGGTCATTTAGAATTAGGTAAAGCCATTTTAGGCGACAACTCATTACCCAAAGAAAGTCTATTATTTACAGTCGTTTTACACTTTGCAACTGCACTAAGTACTATAGTGATTTTTAGAAAAGATATCGCTGATATTATAAAAGGTATTTTGAAATTTCAGTGGAATGAGGACATGCAATTCTTAGCAAAAATTGTTTTATCCATGTTACCAGCAGTTATTGTAGGGCTCTTTTTTGAAGAACAGTTAGAACAACTTTTTGGCGGTAATATCATGCTTGTAGGCTGCATGCTTATAGTAACAGCCATACTTCTATTCTTAGCCGACAAAGCCAAAGACACCAATAAAAATGTCTCATTTAGCAATGCGTTTGTTATAGGTATTTCTCAAGCAATTGCTATGCTTCCTGGTATTTCTCGCTCTGGCGCTACCATATCAACATCGGTACTATTAGGTAATGATAAAACCAAAGCTGCACGTTTTTCCTTCCTAATGGTTGTGCCATTGATTTTTGGCAAAATTGCAAAGGATATACTTGGTGGTGAAATCACATACGAAAATTCTAATTTCACTGTATTAGGTATCGGATTTATAGCAGCTTTTGTTGCTGGGTTATTTGCTTGCAAATGGATGATTGCCTTAGTAAAACAAAGTAAACTGACTTATTTTGCTATCTATTGTATTATTGTTGGTGCCATTGCAATAATCTGGTCACTACTATAATGAAAACCGAAGAAGATTATAAAAACGGACAGGTTTTATTGATAGATAAACCTTTAAATTGGACCTCTTTTCAAGCAGTAAACAAATTGCGTTGGGCTATTAGACAAGCCTTTTCTATTAAGAAAATAAAAGTAGGTCATGCTGGTACATTAGATCCACTAGCGACAGGTTTGTTAGTCATATGCACAGGAAAAATGACCAAGCAGATAAATACTTTTCAAGGTCAAGAAAAAGAATATACAGGCGCTTTTGTAATTGGAAGTACGACTCCTTCTTACGATCTAGAAACTGAGATTGATGCTACCTTTCCAACCGAACACATTACTGAAGATCTAATTCATAAAGCTACAACTCAGTTTATTGGTGATATTGAACAATTTCCACCAGTGTTTTCTGCTATAAAAAAGGATGGAAAGCGTTTATATGAATTTGCTAGAGCTGGCGAAGAGGTTGAAATTAAATCTAGAACGGTTCATATTTCTAAGTTTAAAATTACATCTATAGAAGGTAATACTCTTAAGTTTAGAGTGGTTTGTAGTAAAGGTACTTACATTCGTTCTCTAGCGCACGACTTAGGAAAAGCCTTAAACTCTGGAGCCCATTTATCTGAATTAAGACGAACCAGAATTGGTGATTTTAAAGTTGAAAATGCCTTAACACCTAAAGATTTCATGAGTCAACTTCCATAAAAAAAGTAAGTCTTACTTGTAATTTATATTCTGTTTTAAACCATTTCGTTAGTATCTTCGTATATACAAGAGGATATAAAACCCACTCTTTGAAGTTTTTAGAAAAACATAAAGCTGCTATTATTACATTACTTCTCACAGGAATTGTAGTGCTTTCGCTTTTCAGTTTTCAACTAAAACTCAAAGGAAAACTTCTTACCGAGAGTTATTACTTAATTGAGCCAGAAGAAGAACTTACCAAAGAAGAACAAAAAATTATTGAAGATTTAAATAAATCTGCATCTAACAAAGCTTTTAATGAAGATGAAGAATACAAAGAAATGATGCGAAATTTTAAATCTATTAGTGCTAATGACTTTGAGCGTACTACTAAAGAACTTGAAGAGGCAAAAGCTTCGGAAACCGAAGTTAAAGAAGACATTAGTATTAACACATCATCTCTGGGAAGTGACAATACTTATGCATTAAACGCTAATGAAACTGGTTCTTACAAAAAGCTTCAAGAGCAATTAAACAAACGTTTAGAGAATAAAAAACAAGCCGAAGCACATGCCAAAACTAAAAGTACTTTAACCTATTCACTAAAAGGAAGAACACTCACCTATTCTGATAATCCGAGATATCTTTGCGAAAAAGGTGGCAAAATAGTAGTAAGTATACATGTGAATCACAAAGGTCAAGTATTTGATGCGTTTATAAACGGTGCATCAAATTCTAATAACCAATGTTTAATAGATCACGCTATTGAGTATGCAAAATCAGTAGAATTTGACACATCTAGTAAAACAGATCAATTGGGTACGATTACATTTTTATTTAGTGGTAAATATTAAACTAATAAGTCAACCAAATCTTCAACCGTAGATTGTCCCTTATCTTTATTGTACCAACGTTGTAAATCTTCCTTAAACTCAGGTGTTAGTTTACCATGCTCCGCCTTATAATCATTTACCATTTTGGCAGCAATAGATGGTCTTGGTCCAAATGTATTCACTACTTCTTCGGTTGAATTATCAATCATTATTAGTTTTGGTATAGCCTTTCCTCCATTGGTTAAAAATTCATTCATCAAGGCATCATTATCATCTCTTAGCACAACTCTTAAATCAATGGTATCGTTGAGTTCAGCAACTTTATTTATTACAGGCATAATATGCGCAGCATCACCACACCAACTTTCTGTAATAACCAACCAAGTTACAGGCTTATCGTAAGATTCAATTTTAGATTTAAATTCATCTGAAAGCTTAACCGTTTTATCCCAACGTTTCATGCGTCTATCATTAAGCATTGTGTAATTAACAAGTGCTTCCGTTTTTTCGTGCCCTGTTGTTGACTGATTTTCTACAAGTTCTTGTACTAAAGTTCTATATGCTTCGTAAGTCATCGATTGATCTAAACTTGTTGCTATAATATCTTTTATCATTGTTTGTTCTGCCAGTTCCATAGTATATAAATCTATTAGTTCTATACCACAAAATTACTTGTCTTTATCAATAAATAATGTGACATATGTTACCTTAGTAGAGTATTCTTTAAAAACTTACAAAATGAAAAGTGCTAATTGGATATATACACTTAAAATCATTAAACTAATTGGGCTATTTATATGGGCATTATGCTTTATTGCAGATAACTTTGGATGGTTTGAGTCTTCTGAGATTATGAATACTGAACTTCTTAAAACCATTAAGTATCTTGGAATTTTAATCTATTTATTGAGTTACCTTTTTGAACTAAAATTTGTTGTAAAAGAAAAAGACATTGAAATTTCTAAACTAAAGACTAAACTTCTAAATTATGAAAAATGATACGTTAAAACGTTGCGGTTGGCCATCTAACGATGCTCTTTATATAAAATATCATGATGAAGAATGGGGAGTCCCAGTTTATGATGATGACACCTTATTTGAGTTTTTAGTTCTTGAAACGTTTCAGGCAGGATTAAGTTGGATTACTATTTTGAGAAAACGAGAGAACTTCCGAAAAGCCTTTGACAACTTCAATTACACAAAAATCGCCCAATATGATGCATCTAAATTCGAAGAATTACGCCAAAACGAAGGTATTATTAGAAATCGTCTAAAAATAAAAGCAACTACGACAAATGCGCAGGCGTTTATTAAGATACAACAAGAGTTTGGTAGCTTCTCAAAATTTATTTGGGCATATGTTGATGGCAAACCAATAAAAAACAAGTTAAAAGATTACAGAGAAGGACCAGCAAATACTCCTTTATCAGACCAGATAAGTAAAGACTTAAAAAAACGCGGGTTTAAGTTTGTCGGTACAACTATAGTTTATGCTTTTATGCAGGCTACAGGAATGGTTAATGACCATGAAGTCTCATGTTTCAGATATAACGAAGTCTAATTTATTCGCCTATGAAACTCAAAATAAGCTTAATTCTTCTTTTTATAATTCAACTCAGTTTTAGTCAAACTAAAAATAAAAAGGAGGAACGCATCCCTAAAGACCAGTTTCCAGATCAAGCATTAGAATTAATAAACGAACTTCCTACTAATTGTAAACGTATAAGATTTTACAAAGAAACTGATGGTGACAAAAAAAGTTACGAGGTAAAATTTAAATACCAGAAAAAGAACTACAGTATTGAATTTTCTGAAGATGGAATTTTAGAAGATATTGAAGTACTCATTAAGTTCAAAAACTTAGAGAAAGTCATTAGAGCGAATATCAAAACTCACTTTAAGTCTTACTATAAAACGTATAAACTTATTAAAGTACAAGCTCAATACCTGTATCAGAATGACGTTGATTTCAATGAATTTACAAAATATGTTCTCAACAATACCAAAGAACTACAACCCAATTTTGAGATTATTGCAGAGGTAAGAGAAGTCAAAAAGCGCGAGATTAAAGAATTTACTTATAATTCAAAAGGAGAGTTCATAAAAGACATAACATTAGAACCAGAATCTTACGAGCATGTCCTTTACTAAAAGCATCATCACTTTTTTAGCGAGTTTATTAGGTTTAAACATAGTGTTTACACAATCTGATTTTGAAAGTTTAGGAGAAACCGCCTTTGCTTTAAACACTAATATCTCTTCTGATTGCAAGATAAACTTTGCTCTGAGATCTCGCTACTATTTATACCAAGACGAATCATTTAATTTTGAAAACAGACAAATAGATCTTGTCCACTTTTCAACATTTAGTATTGACTATAACAAATCGGTTAGTTTTGGACTTCAATATCGTTTTAGAGAATCAATAGATGGTGGTTCAAATGAGTTGCGTGTAACTCAACAGTTTAATTATACCAAAAAGAGAGAAGGTTTACGATTTGGACATCGTATAAGAATAGAACAACGTATTTTAAATGAATTTACAATTTTTAGGACACGTTATAGATTTGCTTTAGATTTCCCTCTTAAAGGACAAAAATTAGATGTTAACGAAGCATACTTTATTGGTGCTGTTGAAGCGCTTTTAAGTATGAGTAAATCAATACGCCCAGAATTTGACCAAAGAACTACCGTGCAAATTGGTTGGTTACTGCCGCACCAACTCAGACTACAATTAGGACTAGAATATAGATTTGAAGCTTTTAATTTAAATACTGAGGAACGACTTTTCGTGCTGACTTCTGCTATTTTAAAAATTTAGAGAAATCTTAAAAAGTCTGACCTAGAAATAGACCTCGCACCTAAACTTTCTAAATGATTTGTATGTAATTGGCAATCTATTAACTTATAATTTGAATTTCTTATGAAGGTTATAAAACCAACTTTACTGGCATTACTCACCTTGGCAAACATACTTTCACCACAAAAAACCCCATTATTTAAATCAATACCATATAAACCTCCAACCAATTCTTTGTTTTTCCAAACCTCAACAGATTTTGCATAACCTAGGTGAAACAAATTCTCGTAGGCATCTATCATATCTTTTGTAATCCAAGTTCCTGATTGCCCATGGCGCTTCATCATAGCACATTGTTCTACCACTTCTCTAAAAGACTTATTCATAGTAACTTTAAAATCGCCTTTACGCAGAACTTGTTTCATGCTTTTGGATACTTTTAATTCTTTGGGAAACAAGACAAATCTTGGGTCTGGCGACCACCAAAGTAAGGGCTCTTCATCTTCAAACCACGGAAAAATGCCATTAGCATAAGCATGAATCAACCTTTTAGAGGATAAATCTCCACCAACAGCCAAAAGACCATCTACTGATGCCTCAGACACATCTGGAAACTCTATTTTCTCTGATAAAAAGTGCACTTCTATGGTCTCTTTCTACTTTTTTTGTTGATTTATAGTTAAATATATAGACTTAGTTTTGAAAATATTGGATTTTTACAGATATTTGCTTTTGACTTTTATTTGTAGATTTTTGTTCATCATTGCTTTTTTTTAAATTTATTTATAGAAGTCAAAACCTAAAACCACAATATTAAGTCTCGATTAACCATCGAGACTTTTTTTTATTGAACTAAAAAAGGCTTGTCTATTTTAATAAACAAGCCTTTATAATTTATCACTTCAATACCAATTAAAAAGGTAAATCATCATGATCATCCTCATTTAAATCACTAACTGGCTCAAAAGCTTCAGTTGGTGGAACCGGAGGCATATTACCATTATCTGCAGCTGGCTGTACAGCTTCAATTCTCCAACCTTGAATAGAATTAAAGTATTTTGTCTCACCTTGTGGATTTACCCATTCTCTTCCTCTTAGGTTAATATTAATTTTTACCTGTTGCCCTACTTGGTAGTTATTAAGTAAATCCGTTTTATCTTGAATAAACTCAACCATAATGTGTTGCGGATATTGTTCTTCTGTCGTAACTACAATCTCTCTTTTTCTGAATCCATTGCTTCCAAAAGTTTGGGTCTCTCCAATCACCTTAATACGTCCTTGTACTTCCATTTTTATTTATTAATCTGTTTAGTTTTATATTTTTTAAGGTCACGAAAGTAATAACTTCCATGCACTTACTACGTCTCCGTAACTTAAATAATTTTGCGCTAACTTATGTTTTTCTCTATGAGATGCGGATGTTATATTAGGATAACGATCACTGACATCTGCAATAAACTGATTGACCTCATCAGTAGTAGGTAATGCGTCAACATTTGCGAGCATACCAAGATCATTACCAGTTAAAATCATACTATTTCTAATATTCTCGGGTAAAGCATCTACACCAATACCTAAAGTTCTGAGCGGTTTTGGTATTTCAAAAAAGCCCTTATTAGCTCGTGTATAATAACTTCCACCTGCTCGAGATACTAAATCTAACTTATCTTGATTAATGGTATCATTTTCATCCATTACCTCTTCAGAAATATGAAATTTAACCACTTCACATATCACTAAATTCCCTGCTCCTCCTCCTGTTCCTAACTTAACGATATCATTAACTTTACACTCAAATTGAACAGGAGATTCGGCAACTCTAAAAGGTTTTACCACATCTGACGGTAACATTGTAAGACCAGCTTTTTCAAATTCGTTAACACCTTCAGGATATTCAGTACTACTCAAGGACATCTGTTGCACAATATCATAACTGACAACATTAATCACAACTTCTCTAACAACTTCAATGTTTTCTAAAGTATGTTTTGTTGTGTTATCTCTAACACGTCGCGCTGGTGAAAAAATCATTATCGGCGGATTAGAACTAAAGACATTAAAAAAACTATAAGGTGATAAATTAGGATTACCATTTTCATCAACAGTACTAGCAAAAGCAATAGGTCTTGGGGCAACTGCACTCAATAAATAACCATGTAACTTGGCTGTAGTTAAATCCTTTGGATTAAATGAAATCATGTAGCTAGCTCATTTTGAACAAATATAATTATATTGGTTAGCTGATAAAAGTATTTTATACACATAAGCATACAATATTATCAACAGTATTTCATTAACTAACTAAGAAATTATATTGATTAATGACCTTTAACGCTAATCGTGATTTTATTCGTTGGATAATTATATTGTCTTCATTTATAATTATTTCATTAATTCTTTGGAATACCTATTCATTTTTTCAAAAATTTAAGGCTGAAGAACGAAATAAAATGCAAACTTGGACCTTTGCTTATCCTGAATACACAAAATATTTTTATCAGGATGGAATAGAACTGAACTCAATTGCTGAACGAATAATCATTGATTCTACTGTGACCACACCAATGGTTCTTTTAGATAAAAACAATAAAATTTTAAATGAACGAAATATAGATTCTTCGGTTTTAAAAAGTCCAACAAAGATGGTAGACTTTATTAATAAGCTTATCTCACAAAATGAACCTATTGAAGTTGAATTGCACAACAAAGAAAAGGCAAGGTTATACTATGGTAATACCCCATTATTAAATAAACTAAAGTATTATCCTCTAGCACTATTACTTATTATTTTGTTGTTTGCCGCTGTTGTGTACTTTTTTTATAAAAGCTCTAAAACTGCTGAACAAAATAAGCTCTGGACAGGTATGGCCAAAGAAACAGCTCATCAAATTGGTACTCCATTGTCATCATTAGTTGGTTGGACCGAAATCTTAAAAACAGAAAATGTCAATTCTAACTATATCTTAGAAATTGAAAAAGACATTGACCGATTACAAACCATCACAGAACGTTTTAGCAAAATCGGGTCTGCACCTACATTACAAGAGCAAGATATTGTTGAAGCCACTAGTTCTTCATTCGAATACTTAAAAGCTAGATCATCCAAGCTCATTAATTTTAAAATTGAACATCCAGAATCCTCCATTTCTGTAAAACTAAATGCACAACTTTACAGTTGGACAATTGAAAACCTAGTGAAAAATGCCATTGACGCCATGAAAGGAAAAGGTGCTTTACAACTTGAAATAACTCAAAAAGAAAAACTAGTTTTTATTAATATTTCTGATACAGGTAAAGGAATTGCTAAGCAACAATTCAACAAAATTTTCGAGCCTGGTTTTACTACTAAAAAGCGCGGGTGGGGACTTGGCTTGTCTTTAGCAAAACGGATTATTGAGGATTATCATAACGGAAAAATAAAAGTACTTCACTCAGAAATAGGTAAAGGAACTACAATTCAAATTGCAATGAAGACTATATAAATTCCTTTGCAATTTTACTAGCAACAGTTTCAAATTCATCTCTAGACAGATGCGTTTTACTCGTAAAACGTGCATCGTCCATTGTATGTAATGGAATAAGATGCACATGTACATGTGGTACTTCTAAACCTATAACAGACATGCCTACACGCTCACAAGGAATCACTTTCTCTATCGCTAAGGCAACGCGTCTCGAAAATTGCATTAAACCTAAATAGGTCTCTTCATCTAAATCAAAAATTTTATTGACCTCTTTTTTTGGAATACAAAGCGTATGACCTTTGGCATTAGGATTTATATCTAAAAAGGCATAAAACAATTCTGTCTCGGCAACCTTGTATGATGGTATCTCACCATTAATAATCTTTGTAAATAGTGTAGCCATAAATCTTGAGAAGTTTTCATAAAAATAAAAAGATTCCTTTAAAAAGGAATCTTCAATACTCATTATTTATCTGACATTCTTCGACTTCACTCAGTGTGACATGAGTATATTATCGAGAAATCTCTAAAATATCAAATTTCATTATACCGTTTGGCACTTTAATTTCAGCAACATCACCAACAGATTTTCCTAAAAGCCCTTGACCTATTGGTGAATTCACAGAAATCTTACCAGCCGCTAAATCTGCTTCACTCTCTGCCACCAAAGTATAGGTCATTTCCATACCATTAACCTGATTTTTAATCTTTACAATAGATAATGCTAAAACCTTTGACGTATCTAACTGAGATTCATCAATAACCCTTGCATTTGCCAATGTTGCTTCCATTTTAGAAATCTTCATTTCTAATAAACCTTGAGCCTCTTTTGCTGCATCATATTCAGCATTTTCGCTCAAATCACCTTTATCTCTAGCATCAGCAATGGCTTGGGAAGCCTTTGGGCGCTCCACATCTTTAAGCTGATTTAATTCTTCTCGTAATTTTTTTAGTCCTTCAGCTGTATAATAAGATACTTTACTCATAATTCTTTCGTTTAACACATTAATAACTAATATGATATCTAAAAAAGATCCCGAACTAAATTCGGGAAAATAAAAAATCTCGCCTTAACGAGATTGTCTGACAAATATACAAATTATTTACGGTATAGTTGAAATAATCGTAACTTGCTTTTTTAAAAAACTCTATGAAAAGACTCGTATTTCTATTTTCGGCATTATTGTTTACGTGTAGTAGTGATGATAATAATAACACCAACTGTAACTTTTTATTTGATGCAACAGTAAATCTTCAGGTAAATACTAATTTACCTCAATTTAATCAATTACAATTTCCTGGCAATGGTGTTTATGTACCCAACCAAGGTAATAGTGGTATTTGGCTATGGAGTGCTACATCTTCAACATTATTAGCTTGGGATGCGGCTGATCCAAGTCAGGTCCCTACTGGTTGTTCTACGTTAATAGATGCAGGCACTGGAGATATCGTAGAAACGACGTGTGATGACGTCAATAGATACAGTCTTACTACTGGACAAGGTCTTGACGGAAATACAGAACCCTGCACGTTAAAACCGTACAGGGTTGATAATCTTGGCAATGGTCAATTCTTAGTTTCCAATAACTAAAAATTAAAGGTTACACCCAACAAGAAGTTAGTGATGGCTTGAGGATAAAAGCCAGAAAAGAATCCTGTAGAAACACCTGTTGGACTGCTTGCGTCATCAAAATCAAACGAGCCAAAGTAACCGTTTGCTACATATTTTTCATTAAAAATATTATTTACCAAACCTGTCAAAACAATAGAATCAACAATCGACTTTGTTTCTAATGTATAGGTAAGATTAAAATCGTTAACAAAGAAACTATCTAACTTAGATTCTGGGTTTTCAGTATTTCCCATGTATTGCTCACCAACAAACTTACTCAATAGAGACATTTGTAGGTTTTTTGTAGGTTGTAAGACAATTGCATTTGCAGCAACAATATCAGGTGAAAACGCAATATCTGTTTTACCCAAGTTAACTAACTCACCATTCAATGAGGTAATTGTTTCTCTATTTTTATTCGTACTTATAGTCATATTTGGTTGTAAGGTCAACTTTGGTGTCAAAGGAATTATAGCTTCAAGTTCTAATCCTAATCGATAACTTTCACCACTATTACTTCTTAACTGAGCACCAACATCATTAATTTCACCTGTAAGTACTAATTGCTCATTATATAGCATTAAATAACTATTTGCACTAAAACTGAAATTTCCTTTTTTGTGTCTCCAACCCAGTTCAAAATCATTCAATTGCTCTGGCTCTATGTCAGGATCGTTTTCAAATTCGTCTCTACTCGGTTCGCGATTTGCACGTGCATAAGAAAAATAGAAATCATTACTGTCATTTAGTGAATAGGTGATTCCTGCTTTTGGATTAAAAAAGGTATAATTCTCATCAACGTTAAACATCGTGAGATTAGAATTAATACCTGAGGTTTCATAATTCACATTACGTACTTGTAAATCACCATACAACTGCACACGATCATTAAGCTTATAATTTGCCTTTGCAAAGGTTGAGAAATCATTTTTCTTGGCATTTCCATCATAATAGCGATCTCTAATATCGGACTGACTTGCAAACTCTGCCCAAATTACCTCACCAAAGTGGTCTCCATCGTAGTGACTAAATGAACCACCAAATAACATATCTAGGTTGTTGTTTTTATAATTGACATTAGCATTAATAACATAAAAATCATTATCTAACCAACGACGACGAATTAAATCAGTTGTATTTTGGGTGACACCATTTACAGTTAATTCTTCAAATCCATACGTAGCAAAATCATCATCTTCTCTGAACTGTTCAAAATATCCACGACCATAGGTATAATTTAATCCAATATTAGTAGACCAATTATTATCAAAACGTTGATTCCAGTGCAATTGATAATGATCTTGACTGTAATTATCCACTTCGTTGTCATAAAATCTAGTATTACCTTCATCGTCAGTGTAAATTCCTGCAGGATTAAAAGTTCTATCATTCTCTAATGTCGTGCGGTCTATGCCAAACCACGATTGGTAGGTGATATTGTTACCACCAAAAACTACAGCTTTAATCAAGGTATTATCATCCACAAAGGATCCTTGAATAAAATAAGATTTCAAATCTGTTGAGGCTCTATCTACGTAGCCATCGGATGAAATATTTGACAAACGACCAGCGATTTCAAAGTGATCATTAATTAAACCTGTACTATATTTCACAGTATGTTTTCTAGTATTAAAGCTTCCAAATGAATTAGATATTTCACCATAAGGCTCTTTAGATACTGCATCTGTTAATAAGTTGATACTTGCACCAAAAGCACCAGCACCATTAGTGGATGTACCAACACCTCTTTGCAATTGTAAACTCTCTACAGATGAGACGAAATCCCCTAAATTAACCCAAAATGTACCTAAGGATTCAGCGTCATTATATGGAATTCCGTTTATGGTAATATTTGTGGATTGTGCACTTACACCACGCACTCTTATCCCAGTGTAGCCTACACCTGCACCAGCATCACTTGTGGTAACAACTGAAGGTAAAAAGTTCAGTAAAACAGGAACATCTTGACCTAAATTACGCTTCGCGATGTCCTTCTTTGATACATTCGTGTGTGTAATTGGTGACTTAGCATCAACACGAACAGCTTTGACTAAAACTTCATCTAGTTTTTCAACTTTTGTTGTGTCTTGTCGTTGTTCTTGAGCGTTGAGTGAAATGACTAAAAAGAAAGAAAATAAAAAGATATACTTTCTTTTTTGAGATTCCTGCCTTCGCAGGAATGACAGATTGTTGAATAAAGTTTTCATACGACTACAATTGTTTCATAATCGAATAAAAAGAGGTAATTATTCTTTGGTTAAAATTGATTGTTTCGATGTACATGAGATATTGAAACAAGTTCAGCATGACACAACATCTTTATTTCCTTAGCAGCATTACCTGCCCAGGTTCAATGGGTATGATCTCAGCCTTTTTAAAGTTAAAAGTTAAAAGTTAAAAGTTAAAAGTCTTTAAAACTGCTAACTAAAACTGAGAACTGCTAACTAGAAAAGCACCCCTTTTGAGAACGGCGCGAAGATACTACAGAATTATGATTTGTGATTAACGATTTTTGATTTTTTTAAATCTTTGGTGGTTTCCTGTTAGCTTTCTTTTCAGAATTTTTGCGTTTATTATCTAAGCGTTTTTGTTTTACAGCTTTTGGAATTTTAGTTGGTTTTCGTTTAATCTCTTCTTTTAGACCTTCATTTATAAGATCTAAAAAGCGTTTAGTGACAATGGCTTTATTTCTGAATTGACTGCGACTCTCATCTGAGTTCAGGATTAAGACACCTTCTTTATTCAACCTATTATTCAATCGAATCTGTAATCGTTGTTTTTGATCTTCGTTAAGTACTTTTGAGTCAGCAAGATTGAAAGATAGAAGCACTTTGGTAGCAACCTTATTTACATTTTGCCCTCCACTACCTGAACTTCTCACAGCTTTAAAAGTAAGCTCAAATTTTAATGCTTCAACATCCACTACTTTTAAATTTGATGTGGTGCTTTTAATAAATCGTTAACGGTTTTAACTGGATTGAAGGTAATAATAGGAACCTCAACAAAAATGGTATTCCAAAAAGCCATACTACCATTCCAAAGTCCTGGTAATTCAAGCGCTTTTAAATCTTTACCGTTTTGAGTTTTATTGGTTATAAAAGCAGCATTATGATCTACAAAGTCTTCAAGATTATATTTTTCTCCTTTGTAATTCTTTACACCACAAACTAGGTCTACTGGATTAAAGTGTGTGGCATTACTCAGCTTATCTTTTTGCCATTTATTATTCAAATCAATTTGAGCAGATTCTACAATTTGTAAGGATTGGTTTCCAAACTCATCTTTAACCCAGAATGGACCTCCCCCAGGTTCACCCTCGTTCTTTACCATGCCGCAAACTCTAATCGGTCTATCTAATTTTTCGCGTAAATACTCAATTTTATATTTATCTAGGTATTTATGATATTCTCTAGATATTTTAATACTCATCTCTTCTACAAGAAACGTTTCAATCTCCGTAAATTCTGCTTCTGAAATTTTCTCTTTATCTAAGTAATGCATGTATTCAAATGCCTTTGTTTGTAATTTTAAAAGAATACCTGCTAAGACCTTTTTGTACTTGGTCATTTCTTCCTTGTACTGCTTTACAACAACATTATCTATATTCTTAATAAATATAACATCAGCATCTAACTGGTTTAAATTTTTTATTAACGCACCATGACCAGATGGTCTATATAATATGGTTCCATCTTCTTGTCTAAAAGGTTCGTCTTCAAAAGTCACAGCAATAGTATCAGTTGACTGATGTTGATACGAGAATGAAATATTAAATGATACACCAGTATCTTTTTCAACTTGTTCTTCAATTCGAGTAAATTCCTCTGAAAACTTGTCTTTATGCTTTTCTGAAATTGTAAAGTGAAGCTCAGCAGTATTATTCACAGAAGCATAAAGTGCTGCTTCGTATAAATGCTCCTCGAATGCTGTAGAGATGTGATGACTTTTATATTTATGAAATGGCAACAAGCCTTTTGGTGAGTTTCCAAAATTTAGTTGATCTTCATTAAGCATCGTATTGACAAAATATAACGCTTTATCATTATCACTTAGCTGATAATAATCGATATTTCTTTGCTTGAGATTATCAAGAACTTGCTGATAAAAAGGAAACTTCTCTAAACCAACAATAAATAAGGCTAAATCTCTTAGATTATTCTTATTTATAAATGAGTTTAAAGATTCCTTGCTTGGGTGATAGTCTTTTAAAAATTTATATAAAAACTTAAACATTCTTGTCGCCGCACCCGAGGCAGGAACAAATTTTAAAATAGAATGCTTGTCTTTATTGGCGTCAAAATAGGAGGTATTATCATTAATAGATTCTTCATTTAGGCTAATAATACCATTAACTCCTTTTTCTATGGTTGCCGCATCAGCAATATTTGTAAAAGGAATACCTGATTTAAACAATTCTATTTGGGAGTTTACTTGTTCAACAGTTAATCCCTTATTCTCAATTTGTTTTAAGTCTTCAAATGTAAAACTCATAGGTTATTCTTAAGTAGGTTGTCTACATGTTTAATAGCTAATTTAAGCCGTTCTTGTTTGTTGCCTTTCAATACAACGAACGGCTTTTTATGGGTAATTAAAGCTGATTTAAAAGCGTTAAACATGAGCTCTCTTTCATTTGGTCTATCTCTTAAATCATCAGCTTCCCATGGAGTGTCAATATAGGTTAAAAAATAGAGATTATACGTATTTTTCAGCGCATATTTTTCTAAAACAGGATCGCAAGTTCCTGAGTAATAAGCTTCACTATATACCTTAGATTCAAGTAAATCAGTATCACATATAAGAACAGAATCTGTCTTTTGCGCTAAGTCGTTTTCTAATTTCATTTGGCCTACAGCAATAGGTAACAAATCGTGAGGTTCGCAAGTTTTGCGTTCATTATTCCATTTATTTTGCAAATATTCACGCGCATATTCTGGCACCCAAACAGAATTATAATGTCTTGCTAGTTGCCTAGATAAAGTCGTCTTACCCGTAGATTCTGGGCCAAACAGTACAACTTTTATACAGTTTGCTGGTTGTTGTTTAAGTGCTTCTTCCATGCTAGATATCCGAAAATTGCAATTATGGTAAACCCTAAATATTGAAAACTTGTAAAGGTTAATCCCTTATAGAAGTATAAAGGTACTGAGATAATATCACCTATGATCCAAAAAATCCAATTTTCAATTTTACGTCGCGCCATTAACCACATACCTACAAAAAATATCGCTGTGGTTATTGTATCTACATAGGCAACCCAATCATTCCATTTTTCAAAAGTTTTATACACCACAAATACAAATAAAAGTGTTGCAATAAAAATTCCGACACTTAAAGAACGTTCTTTATTTGTAGTTCTAGAAATAGGAGTAACATGAAATTCATCTACTTTTCGCGTCCAAATAAACCAGCCATAAACACTCATGATAAAATAGTATCCATTAATCATCATATCACCAAGTAATGACCACTTCAATAATAAATAAACAAAGATTATTGTACTTATCATTCCAGTCGGAAATACCAAAATATTGTTCTGTTTAGAAAACCAAACCGATAGAAACCCAAAAATTACAGCAACAATTTCTAAAACAATATCTACAGTTGCATACTCCACATACTGCGTAAAGAAAAAATCAAAAATCTGGTTCATAATCGCTTCTGTCTGTTTTGACAACTTTCATTTGTAATACTGAAATATCGACTTCTTCAAAAGAACGTCTAATTTCTTTAGTTAAAAATGGCATTACCACATCATAATCACCATAAATCTGAGTACTCAACGGGTTTTCTAAAACCGTAAATTCTGAATCTCTTAAACGTTTTATAAAATTGATGACATGAATTTCATAATCATCTTGCAATGGTGATAATGTTAATTCTACTGATATTTTCATATTTATTTCCCATGAAAATGGGAATCTCTTAAATTATAATTTATTTATTCTATTGAGGTACTGAAACAACACTTCGACAAGCTCAGTGTGACAGATCAGTATGACAATCACGCACGTAACTCATCAAAAAACGTTTCATCTTCTTCAAATGCTGTACCGATGACTACTAAATCGGCTCCTGCATTATAAGCAGCATCTAACGTTTCTTTTGTTCTTATTCCTCCACCAACGATTAGTGGAATATTTAATATTTTTTTTACTACTGAAATGATCTCACCTTCAATAGCATGGGTTGCCCCGCTTCCAGCTTCGAGATAAATTAGTTTCATACCTAATAATTCTCCTGCTTTAGACGTATTTACTATGGCTTCAACATGCTCTCGTTTCATTGGCTTTGTTTGACTTACACGTTCTACAGAAGTTGTTTTTCCGTTTTCAATCAATACATAACCTGTCGGCATCACTTCGAGATTGGTTTTAGATAATTTAGTAACTGATTCTACATGTTTACCAATTAAATAATCTGGATTTCTTCCAGAGATTAACGACAAAAACAAAATGCCATCCGCTTTGTCAGTTATTTGAATCACATCACCAGGAAATAATATTACCGGCAGATGAGTATGTTTCTTTATATTTTCAACCAATGTTTCGGTAACTCCTTCATTAACTTCACTTCCACCAACAAAAATATGTGTCGCAATCGACTGATTGACTTTTGTCATAAATCGTGAAACCTTATCTAGAGACATTTTATCTGGATCTATTAAAACCGCTAATAACTTTTTTGATTGAGAAATGGATTGAAGTATGTCTTTATGCAGATTATTCATGAGGTACGATATAAGCACAGGTAAAACCTTCAAACTCTAAAAAGGCTGCATTAAATCTATATTTCTTGTCTTCATAATCTATCCAAGCAACCGTTTGTTCATCTTCGACCATAAACGGAATTACCAAAAAATGTTCTTTAAATAGCATTCCTGATGTTGCGAACAGTTTGTATAAAGATTCTTTTATTCCCCAAATAATAGTCAATCTTCTTATATAGTAGTCTGAATCTTTTATTAAATATTCAAACTCGTAGTTAATGAATTTATGAGCGATAATTCCAATTTTTTCTCTCTGTTTTTCAATATCAATACCAACTTCTTTGTCACTGATAATGACACCAGAAAAAGTAAACGAATGTGTAATTGAGATATGTTTTCCGTCTTTTAGATATGGTTTCCCATTATCATCGTAAAACAAATCTTGATCTGTATAACCAAATTCTCGCAACAAATGACGCACACTCAAAAAACCACGTTGATGAAGTTTACTTTTCATTCCCAAAACGCGTTCTAAACTACTTTTCTTGAGATCTAAAGGTTGAAAGAGTTCATTATAAGATTCTTCAATTTTCCAGATTTTAACAGTAGTTTGTGAGTTAACTTTTATGGATTTGTACAGTGGCATTTAATATTCTGAAAGCTATTGATTACCTTTGCACTGCCTTTGGCAGATTTGGCATTTATTAGTGGACGAATTTAACCAATTCAATGCTAAACCCAAAGGCGGATTATTTTTAAAAGAGATAAAAAATTATGAGCACAAAAACAATTGCTTACGTACCAAATAAGGTAAAAGACATGTCGCTTGCGGCTTGGGGAAGAAAAGAGATTGAATTAGCGGAAGCTGAAATGCCAGGTTTAATGAGTCTTCGTGAAGAGTATAAAGATGAGCAGCCATTAAAAGGTGCACGCATTGCAGGTTGTTTGCACATGACGATACAAACAGCTGTTTTAATCGAAACATTACAAGCTTTAGGTGCAGAGGTCACTTGGAGTTCTTGTAATATATTTTCTACACAAGATCAAGCTGCTGCTGCTATTGCTGCTGCTGGCACTGCGGTTTACGCTTGGAAAGACATGACCGAAGAAGAATTTGATTGGTGTATAGAACAAACATTATTTTTTGGTGAAGACAGAACACCATTAAATATGATTCTTGATGATGGTGGAGATTTAACAAATATGGTATTAGATAAATATCCTCACTTAGCTGATGGTATTAAAGGTCTTTCTGAAGAAACTACAACTGGTGTACACAGATTATACGAACGTGTTAAGAATGGTACATTACCAATGCCAGCAATTAATGTAAACGACTCTGTTACTAAATCTAAATTTGACAATAAATACGGCTGTAAAGAATCTGCTGTAGATGCTATTAGACGCGCTACTGATGTGATGCTTGCTGGTAAACGTGTTACTGTTTGTGGTTATGGAGATGTTGGTAAAGGAACTGCAGCTTCTTTTAAAGGTGCTGGATCTATAGTAACAGTTACTGAAATTGACCCAATTTGTGCCTTACAAGCTGCAATGGACGGTTTTGAAGTAAAGCGTTTAGAAACCGTTGTTGGTAACTCTGATATTGTAATTACAACTACAGGAAACAAAGACATCGTAAGAGCTGAGCACTTTAAAGCAATGAAGGACAAAACCATTGTTTGTAACATCGGACATTTTGATAACGAAATACAAATGGCTTGGTTAAACGAGAATTATGGTGACACAAAAGATACCGTTAAACCACAAGTAGATAAGTATACTATTGAAGGTAAAGACATCATCATCTTGGCTGAAGGTCGTTTAGTAAACTTAGGTTGTGCCACTGGTCACCCAAGTTTTGTAATGAGTAACTCGTTTACAAACCAAACGTTGGCTCAAATAGAACTTTGGAAGAACAGCGAAGCATACAACAACGAAGTGTATATGTTGCCAAAGCATTTAGACGAAAAAGTAGCGAAACTACATTTAGAAAAAATTGGTGTTGAGCTTACAGAATTAAAAGCCGACCAAGCAGAATATATTGGTGTAACGGTTGAAGGTCCATATAAACCTGAGCATTACCGTTATTAATCAAATTCCAAAAACTAAATTCCAAGACCCAAGCATTACTGCTTGGGTTTTTTTGTTACTTTTAGTCATTAGCCACTAACACCATGAAACAACTAGATAAGCTTCAAGAGTTATTATCCGAAATTGAAAAACATATCCCTAATTTTGAAGTTCAGAATTCTAAAGTTTCAAAATCTTCAATTGGTTGGCATCTAGACCATAGCTTAAAAGTTGTTAATGGCATATTGGGTGTTTTAGATGAAAATCCGAATCCTAATAAAAAGCCTCTTAAATTATTGGGTCGATTGTTTTTATTTTTCGGCTACATTCCTAGAGGAAAAGGCACTGCTCCAAAGGTAGTGCGACCACCAGAACACATTCTTTTAATTGATATAGAACAACAACTTGATGACGCAAAGGCAAAAGCTAATCAATTACATCAGATTGCTGAAAGTGCTATGTTTACGCATCCATATTTTGGTTCGCTATCCAAAAAGCAAAGCATAAGATTTATAGAAGTACACACCAAACATCATTTAAAGATTATAGATGATATCCTAAATAAAAACCCTTCCTAATAAAAGAAAGGGTTTCATTCATCAATTTTTAACCTAAAAACATGATGTTTAATCTATAGATAGATTTAGATTTTTTAAATCGTAGAAATAGAATTCTTTACTATCATTCATGGCTACAAACAAACCATGAGGAAATTTGTTACCAAGAGATACTGTTGTAACATCACAACCGTCTGTTTCAACCGTTCCAAGATTGATTTCCTTTACAAATTCATTAGTATTTCTATCAAAAACTGAAAACGAATGTGCTTGTTGATTTGAAACCACTAAAAATCCTTTGTCTTCATTCTTAACAATTGCGATACCTTCAATATCTCTTTCAAAAATATTAGCCCCAAAACATGTTAATTCCTTGTTCCCTTTTGATGGGTCAGCATAATATTTATGTATACAATTCATCTCATCAGAATAAAACACAAATCCTAATTCATTATCTACAGCTATTGCCTCTATTTCCTTCTTTCCACTGAAATCTCCAAATTCTCTTACCAATTCAGAACGAATTCCAGTACTATCAGAAACAAATTGATATTGATGTAAATAATTGGATGTTGGACCACTCTTTCTGCTAACTATAGCATATGTACTATCACCATCAGAATAGCACGCAACACCCATTGGACGCTTTTTATCTATTTCCAATTCATTGGTAAATACAGGAAACCCACCATTATCTAATGGTTTCATATCAGGAATTGAATATAGTCTTATCTGATGTTTTTCTCGCTCTGTAAAGACTATCACATCGGTCGTTGTAGAGTCATTCAGTTTAAAACCATAAGACACATCAACATTGTTAGGATAACTTAACCCTGTAATAGATTTCTCTTCTATTATCTTTCCTTCTAAATCAAAGGCATAGACGCCACCATTCAATTCATCTTTATCTGTACCAAAAACGATACTTTCTGAGGGATTCTCTTTGTTTACCCAAATTGCTGGGTCATCAGTATCATGCGGTGTTTTTTCTGTTATTAAAGTGGGTTCAATTACAGGCAGGTTGTTCTTCTTGCAACCCAAAACAAACAACACTAATACTAATAAAAAACAGGCCTTACTTTCTCTTAAATAAATCATACTTTAATCCAAAAGTTACACGTGTTCCGTAATACTCAGCTTGCATAGTTCTATTTCTCACACCTTGAAAATAACGAAGTGGCTGATCTGTAATATTATTTACATCAGCATATATTCTCAAATTGTCATTAATTGCATAATTTAAATTAAAATCTAAGAAAAACTGCTCGTCATAATAACGATCTGTAAAAGCATTTCCTCCAATCTCATCAACATAAGAATCAGAATAGTTGGCAGATAAACGAATATTAAACCTCTTATCTGTATATGCTAACGACCCATTAAACATATTTGGCGCTGTACCAGGCAGACCTAAACCATCTCTTAAGTCTCCAGCCTGATCTGCAACTCCTTCTGTACTCGAATCTAAATATGTATAGTTTAAATATATATTGAAATTCTTAGCAAACCCTGGTAAGAAATCTAACTGACGTTGGAATGACACTTCAAATCCAAATACCTCTGCGGCATCACCATTTAAGGGTTGAAAAACGTTATAACCGGAGGTACCAGGTCCTAAATCATTATTATCTGTCGCAATAGTTTGAGACACATAAATAAAATCTTGAATATCTTTATAAAATACACCACCAGAAATAATACCAACATTATCAAAGTAATACTCAGCCATTAAATCGAAGTTCATAGCTGTTGTTGCTTCTAAACCTGGATTACCTAACTCAATCTCCTCATCTTCATTAATTATATTTCTGAATGGCACCAAATCTGAATAATCTGGTCTAGCTAATGTATTTGTCCAAGCCAATCTTAAAACTGCTTTTCTACTTAGGTCATATTTAAAATGAATACTTGGTAATATGTTAGTATATGAGTTATCATCTTTTGTTAGAGATGAAGCTGCCGGATCAAAATCACCATCATCATCAAAGCTTACAATATTTCCTTCAGTTTCTATTGAAGTATTCTCAATTCTCACACCTGCTAAAACAGACAACTTATCAGATAATTTTTGATCTGCCATGATATAACCAGCAAAAACATCTTCCGTAACATCAAAATTTTGAGACAAGAACTCTTCAGGTAATGAAGTTTCTTCAAATAACGCAGAATTACTAAGGTTTAATTGACCTAAGTACTCTGGCGACACATAATTACCTGCAACGTATTGTCCGCCAGCTAGATAATCAGCATCTGTTTGGTTTGTTAGAGGCATAGTACCGAAGTCAAAATTTCCTGCATCAGCAGATAATGGCTCAAATTCAGAGAAGTCATTATCTCTTATTTTACTTTTAAGCCTAGCCCTTAAACCAGCTTTAATAAAGCCATCACCATTACCAAATAAATCTGAAGGTATTTCTACATTAGCGAATAAGTTAATGTCCTCTTCTTCGGTAAACTGATTTTCTTCAGTTATTTCTCGTAATGAATAACTATCTAATGCAACATCATTTGCATTAGCAGCAGTAATTACTGGAAACTCAGTATCTGAAAGATTTACATTGAAAGCTACAGGTTCTCCATCTAACCCTTCTTCTAATTCATAAGAAATATAGCGTTCATTTAAACGCTCTTCTGATGCACTTGCATAAGATGTCAACCAATCAAATTTAACTTTTCCAAATAAATGCTCACCTCCAAGTGTATAGTTTTGCATTCTCTGATCTTCTAGACGTGTATTCTGATTTCTATCATTATCTAATCCACCTTTTGTCTGTCTTCTTATTTCACCTTGAAAATCAGAACCTACACCATTTATGATAGTTGTTGGCTCAATAGACCTGTATCTCAATCTGTAACGATTCTCTCTATCATCTCTCCAGTTATACATGGTCTTAAGATAAATAGAGTTATTAGCATTGAATCTATAATCAAAATTTGCTGAAAAACTTCTACGAACACGTTGTACTATATAGGTTCTAATATCGTGTTCCGCTACGTAAGGATCAACATCTACATCATCTCCAGAAATTGGATCTTCTGCTTCATTCGCCCACTCAAACTCAATATTATCAGATCCGAAATCATTATCATTGATAGAACCTGCAAACATCCAACCGAATTTTCCATCCTTACTTCTATCTCCATATAATAATGATCCGTTAAGAATTCTTTTATCTGTTATAAAATTAACACCTGACCCAGCTGTTGCAGAAAGTCTAAAACCTTCTGGTGCACTTCGCGTTATTAAGTTCACCGAACCACCAATAGCATCGCCATCCATATCTGGTGTTACTGCTTTATTCACCTCAATCTGCTGAATCATATCTGCAGGAATTAAATCCATCTGCACATTACGGTTATCACCTTCAGCCGATGGGATTCTTGAACCATTTAAGGTTACTGAATTTAATTGTGGTGCAAGACCTCTGATAATAATATTTCTTGCTTCTCCTTGATCTACCTGCATTGTAATACCTGGTATACGTTTAACAGCGTCACCAATATTTGCATCTGGAAATTTCCCTACCTGATCCGCAGATACAACATTTGTAATATTTAGCTTATTTTTTTGTGTATTTAAAGCCTTTGCCTGTCCACCAATAAATCCTGTTAGAATGACATTGTCTAATGTCTCTGATTTTTGAACAAGAACAACCTTTATTTCTGTTGTTACATTTTCAATAACTTCTACCTCAACAGTCTGATCTGCATAACCTAGATATTGTATTGTTAAGGTTTGTTTACCCGATGGCACTTCTAGTAGTAAAAATTTACCCTCAGAATCAGAAACTGTTCCTTTTTTTGAGTTCGCTACGCTAATAGTTGCATAAGGCACAAAAATACCTTGCTCGTCTGTTATAACACCTTGAATATTACCTTCTTGAGAAAAACCAAAAAGTATATTCACTATTAAAAAAAGTGTGAAAATAAACTGTTTTTTCATTGTATTTGTTAGTTGGTTAATTAATCCTTCAAATAAAGGAATTGTGCGGCCGAAGCGTATTAACTAACATTTACGATATGTTTATGGTTTACCAGTTTAAGAGTAGGAATTAACAATCAGTTAACTATTAGGTTATTATTAACAAACCTAACTTTGAAGTTTAATTTACGTATTCGGAATACGCAACCGCGTATTCAAAATCCAGCTTTCTACGAGTGATCTATTTGTAGTAATTTCCGCAAAAACATAAAGATTAGAAGAAAAACAGTAGGAATCTTCAGCAAGTTCAAGGACGACTTTATCATCACAATAACTTGAATGTAAAAAGTATAATTCCTTATTAAGAATTAATACATATCCCACATGATTGTCTAAGCCAACAAAGTATAAACCGTCACCATATACTGTATTAACCCTAGATTTTAGTTCATCCAAGCTTAATCCTGAAAATATCTTAAGACTTGATTTTTGTTGAAGTAGCTTCGCTTCATTTAATCCTGCTGCTTGCGCCATCTTATAACGATTTAGATTGAAGCCTAAATGCTTTAGCGTGGTAGACACAAAATAACCACAAGCAATTTCCCCATTATTTGGTATATCTGTATGACCATTAAAATCCCAAGTTGTGCCATACCAATGCGGTACAATCCCATTTAACAAAGTTGTATATATGTAGTTTGACGCACTATCAATAGCTTTTGTTCTATCCGTTTGATAGCGTCTTTTAAAATAGGCTTTATCATTAATGATTTTATGTCTTAATTCAGTATAATTTCCTTTAGGTTTAAAATTTAAGTCAAGTTTTAAAGAATCTTCCGAAACTGCTTCTTGAGCTTCTACCATTCGTTCAACCACTTCAATTTTAGAAGTCTTTTTACAATTTAAAAGCAACAGAAAGAAAATACAGTAAAGCATATGTCTCATAATACTTTAACGTATAGAACGGCTTTGTATTATGTTGTCCGTCATCTAGAATTAAAAACATAAAATAAGTAATGTTACGTATAGTATGGCATTAAAAAAACCATTAGTTTTATAATGTTTGGTAACCAAATTTAATAGAGAAACCTTTTTAACGACTTTTCAATCTCAATAATTTTCTAAAGCATCTCAAAAACTATGAAAAAAGAATTAAACTTGTCATTCCGAGCTTGTCGAGGAATCTCATTGTTACTATTAATCTTCTTTTTAATTGGTTCCCTAAGCTGCGATAAAAACGATGACGATAACAATGGCTCTCAAAACCCTATAGACCAATTGCCACCAGCAACACAAACTGGCGAAAATACCGCAGGATGCCTTGTTAATGGCGAAGCTTTTTTACCTAATAATGGGAGTATACAACCACTTGTATTAAACTATCTAAATGGTGAAGATTTTACTTTAGGCATCTCTAGAGAAGTTAATGGCAGCCTATATACTATAAGAATAAGTCAGTTTAATATACCTTTACAAGAGGGTGAAACCTATTTGTTAAATACTGAATTCACAGGCAGTCCATCGAGCGCTCAGTATATAATTAATACGTTTCCTCCACCATCACCAAATTATTATTCTACAAACAGTATGGTAACTGGTGAGCTCACTATTACTAGCAACGATTTTAATAACGCCATATTAAGCGGTACCTTTTGGTTTGATGCTATTAATAGCGAAGGCGACATCGTAGAAGTGCGCGAAGGCCGCTTTGATATACAACTATAAACTTTTTTAAAATAAAAAAGACCCACAAGTATAAAACTCTTATAGGTCCTTTATTTCTATATGTATTTTAAATCCTATTGCTTCGGATGCACTAATTTCATTTCATCAATAAGATGTGTTGCCCCTGCATACTTATCTACTATAAACAGTACATAACGTAAATCTACCATGATGTTTCGGCAAATTTCTGGATCATAATTCATATCACTCATTGTGCCTTCCCAAACACGATCAAAGTTTAGACCTACTAAGTTTCCTTGGGCATCAATTGCAGGACTACCAGAATTTCCACCTGTGGTATGGTTAGTACCTAAGAAACACACTGGTACTTTACCATTCTTATCCGCATAATTGCCGTAATCTTTTGAATTATGTAAATCTCTTAATTTCTGAGGTACATCAAACTCATAATCACCAGGCACATATTTTTCAATAACTCCATCTAAATACGTTACCGGATTATAATACACAGCATCTCTAGGTGAATAGCCTCTTACTTGACCATATGTAACTCTCAATGTGCTATTAGCATCTGGAAAATAACGCTCGTCTGGAAGTGCTTTCATTAATGCCGTCATGTATTCGGTTTGTAATGCATTAATCACTTCATTCTTTTCCTGAAATTCTGGATCTATGCTGCTATAAAACTCATCAATTATTGGCTTTGCATAGGCGTATGCTGAATCAGCATTTAGATTCTTGATAATTGTTTGAGCATCACCTTCAAGTAATTGTAATGCTGAGTCTAAATTTACAAATGCCGATGTTTCATAAATTGAAGCATTAGCAGTCTTTCCATAAAGTGGCATAACATTTAGATGCACACCTTTATCAACCTCAATATCAAAATTCTTATGAATACCTTCTAAACGACCTTTTAAACTTGCTTTGGCTCTGTCTAATACTTCAGGATTTGATAATAATGCTTGCTCAACTTGATATGATCTAAAGATCATATGCATTAATTCATTAGTTACTATAAATACTTCAATAAAGTTTCTTCGTTTTATATTACTCTGAGCAAAATCCTTATAAAGTTTATCAAATTTTGGTAGAATATGACCATACTTATCTTCTAAACCTTCTTCCTTAAGTGCTCTTTTAAAGGTCTCTTCAAATTCGCGACGTTTGGCAACTGCATTACTTTTTTCAATACCTAAGTTTTCACCAATCCACTTTTTCCAAGCATTTGCAATTCTTGCCTGTTTAGACGCATATTTAATTCTAACAGCATCACTTTCTTTCATTTTAGCATCAATCACTTTTAACGCTGCCTCTCTGATAGCAATATTTGTTGGGTTAAATTCTGAAGTAATATGTTCTATCGCTACTGCTGGAAGATACTCATTAGTACGACCAGGAAACCCAAATACCATTGTAAAATCACCTTCTTCAACACCATCTAAGGACACAGGCAAAAAGTGCTTTGGCTTATATGGTACATTGTCTTTACTATATTTTGCAGGCTTATTGTCTTTGTTGGCATAAATTCTAAACATCGAAAAATCTCCAGTATGCCTAGGAAACACCCAATTATCAGTATCACTACCAAATTTACCAATACTACTTGGTGGCGCACCTACTAAACGGATATCTTCAAAACGTTCTGTTACAAATAAGAAATACTGATTGCCTTTATAAAACGACTTGGTCTTTACATCTTGCCATGCTTCTTTTGGCCAAGTTTCCATTGCAGCATTGCTATTCTTTGTAATTAAGGATTGCTTTTCTTTTTCGGTCATGCTATCAGTAACACCATTTAAAACGGTATCTGTAACATCATGAATGCTTACAATAAATTCAATAAACAAACCTTCATTTGGCAATTCTTCTTCTAAAGACATTGCCCAAAATCCATCCTTTAAATAATCATTTTCTAAAGATGAATGTGATTGAATCTGGCTGAAACCACAGTGATGATTGGTTAAGACTAAACCTCTATCTGAAATAACCTCACTAGTACAACCACCATTAAAGTGACCTATTGCATCTTTAAGGCTAGAATTATTAACATCATAAATGTCCTTTGCAGATAGTTGACTTCCTAAGCTTTGCATTTCGCTTTCATTCATGCCTTCTAATAACGAAGGAATCCACATGCCACCTTGTTGAGCAGACACTTGGAAAACAATGAAAAAACAAAGCAATTTTATAATTCGCATATTAAATATTTTTTAGTTTTTGTAAAGATAGAAAAACCACATTTTATATCTTTAATACTTCTTGTTTTTAAAGCGATAAAATGATAAATCACCAATCTAAATTGCCAAACGTTGGCACCACTATTTTTACAGTAATGAGTGCTTTGGCAAAAGAACACGGTGCACTTAATTTATCACAAGGTTTTCCTAATTATCCAAGTTTACAAAAATTGAACCAATTGGTCACTGATGCTATGAACTCAGGTCACAATCAATACGCACCAATGGCAGGAAATCTAAGTTTAAGGTTAGCTATTACTAACAAGTATAATCTACTTTATAAAAGCACGTATCATCCTGAAGATGAGATTACAATTACCGCTGGCGCAACACAAGCCATTTATACTATCATTTCTGCCTTTGTAAAGCCAAAAGATGAAGTCATCATTTTTAAACCTGCTTACGATTGCTATGAACCCGCCATTGCATTGAATGGTGGTAAAACCATTTCCATTCAGCTTTCAGCACCAAATTATAGCGTGGATTGGTCTGAAGTTGCTTCAAAAGTGAATTAAAAAACAAAAATGATTGTCATTAATTCACCACATAATCCAAGTGGTACAGTTTGGTCAACCGCTGATATGATTCAGCTTCAAAATATTACAAAAAACACTGATATCATTGTATTGAGTGATGAAGTATATGAGCATATTGTTTTTGATGACGAAACTCATAAAAGCGTGTGCTTATTTAATGACTTAAAGCAGCGTAGTTTTATCACAGCTTCATTCGGAAAAACATTTCACAATACAGGATGGAAAATTGGCTACTGTTGCGCACCTAAGTATCTTATGGAAGAATTTAGAAAAGTGCACCAGTTTAATGTGTTTAGTGTTAACCATCCGATGCAAATTGGTATTGCTCAATTTATGCAAGATGAAAACACCTATTTAGAACTGCCACAGTTTTTTCAAAATAAACGTGATCTATTTTTGAATCTCATTTCTGAATCTCGTTTTAAATTCACGCCTTCTAAAGGCACCTATTTTCAAGTTTTGGATTATTCAGCCATTACTGAAAAGCATGATGTAGATTTTGCTAAACACCTCACCAAAGTATTTAAAATTGCGTCAATACCACTTTCAGTATTTAATGAGAATAACAAGGATGATAAGGTCTTACGCTTCTGTTTTGCTAAAACCGATGATACTTTAATTAAAGCTGCCGAAATTTTATGTAAAATATAAGTAACTTTTTTTAATTCAATGTGTCAAAAGAACAAATGACAAAATCAAATTACAATATGAAGTATTACATTTTACTGTTATTCTTAGGATTTTCATTATCTACATTGGCTCAAAAAGTTGAGAAAAATGGTAAAACTTATGAAGTTAAGAATGAGAAAGTATGTTTAGATGGTGAAGACATCACTACAACCCTAAGTGCAGAGGAAAAATCTTTAATCCTTGAAGATGCCGCAGCAATTTCTGAAAAAATGAAACTCGAAAAGAAGGCTCAAAAAGCCAAGGAAAAAGCTGAAAAGAGGAATGCACAAGAGGCTAAAAAAATAGAAAAGGAACGTAAAAAAGCAGCAAAGGAAGTTAAGAAGGTTGAGAAGGCAAGAAAAAAAGCTGAGAAAGCACTTAAAAAACAAGAAAAATTAAAAAAGAATTACAGAAAAGCTCAGGACAATTTAGCTAAAGCTGAAAAGAAATATAAAAAACTTAAAAAGAAAGGAAAGCTTTCACCAGTTGATGAAACGAAATGGTTAGAAAAAATTGAAAAACTAACCGAAAAAGTAGCCAAAGCTAAACGCAAACTATAATTACCTTTTTTGCCCGTCAATTGTATTCTAAATTCGTAATTTTATACTATGAAGAACGAATTAAAAGTTGCAATTATTCAAACCGATTTAGTCTGGGAAAACCCAGCTGACAATAGAAAACAACTTGCTTACAAGGTCAATGCTATTTCTGATAGTGTTGACCTTATTATTTTTCCAGAAATGTTCACTTCCGGATTTACGATGAATGCCTCTACAGTTGCAGAAACTATGGATGGCACTACCATAAATTGGCTGAAAGACCTTGCACAACATAAGCAAGCTGCTATTATGGGAAGTCTGGTAATTAGTGGAAATAGCAATTATTATAACCGTTTTGTTTGTGTTGAACCTTCTGGTAGGATTCATCAATATGACAAGCGTCATACGTTTACACTCGCAGGTGAAGACAAAGTCTATACTGCGGGAACAGAGAAACTTATTTTTGAATATGAAGGTTGGAAAATTTGCCCACTAATTTGTTATGACTTGCGCTTTCCTGTTTGGGCTAGAAACACTGCAGACTACGACCTTTTAATCTATGTTGCCAATTGGCCAAAAGTAAGGGTTAGTGCATGGGATGCCTTATTAAAAGCTCGTGCAATTGAAAACATGAGTTATTGTATTGGTGTAAATCGTATTGGATTAGATGGCAATAATTACGAATACACTGGACATTCTGGCGCGTATGATGTTTTAGGTAATCGTTTAGATACCATAGCGGAAAGTGCAGAAAGTAACGAAATCATAAACTTAGATAAAGCTCATGTTAGTAAATACAGAGAAAAATTAGGCTTTTTAAATGATAGAGATCGCTTTAATCTAGAAGCGTAAAGTCTATTATAAAATCAAAACTGGCTCTTACCTCTTCAACCTTTTCCTGAGGTACGTAACTTACACGCTCTGGCTGTATACCTAGAAGATAATTACCCGTATCATATTTACCATTGCCATTTGTATCATGCACAACTCTTAGTGCGTATAACTTTGGTATTAAATCAGTAAAGTCAACCATAGGTAAATCCTTAGCATAACGTTCGTATGCGACCTCACCTTTATTATCAATTAATTGCACAATTAGTGGCAATTTTGCATTTCTAAGATTGACTCTAATGTTTCCGTATTCAGATTTTAGCTTAGTTCTAAAAGCATAATTAACCGTATCCTTATTTGTACCTTCATAGAAATCTGTGAATGCTTCAGGATATACTGTAAATGTATAACGTTGACCTTCTTCTTTTTCAATAGGGAAAGAATACCTATTTAATAATGAATCATATTTTACTTCGTACTTTAGATAGGTAGAATCGCGATCCATTAAGGTAATTTTAGTTGTATCAATTTTTGAAAAAGGCACCGAACCTTCTAATGTAAAATCCTTATCATAGTCTATGACATTGGAAGATAGTTTCTTTATCGTTAATGAGTCTTTATCTAGTTTTCTAAAGCGATGTTTAAAAGTGTCAATAAACTTTTCATTAGAAACAATGAATAACGTCGTATCAATCTCAAGCTTTGGCTTATACCAATAATATAATGTATCGGTTTTGGTGTCTTTTGTAATTCTCGTTTTAAAGTCTTCTGGTGTTTCAGCCAGAATCTTTATTTTCATAGACTCATAATCACCTTCATAAGGAAAAATAATTTTAGTCTCACCATCTTGCTTCGGCTTAAAACCTTTAAAATTGGTTTGCTCTTTAAACAAGGTTAACGGATATGTTGAATCATTTGGAACAGTAATAAATCCTTCATGAAATGCTATTTTTTCAGTCTTTTGATCGAAGGTGAAATTTCCATTTTTATCTTTTAATGCAATCAACTTATACGTTCCTGCTTTAATATTATCAATACTAAATGTGGTTACGCTATCAAGCGTATTGGTAACATAAATAGGCTTTTCTTTAAATACTATGGAATCGGTATATGTAGAATCCACATCGTACAACATCACTGAAATGAAAGGATCTGGCTCCTGCATTAAAGCATCCTTTACATAGCCTTTTACAGATAAAGAGTCTATGGTCTCGCCTGTTGAAAATACATATCTGTAGTATGGATATGGATTTTCCTCGTTATTATCTACAATACTTTCCCCAAAATTGAAAGCATAAGTTGTATTTGCTTTTAAAGTATCTTTTATTTTGATAGAAATATACTTGCTTGCTCCTCCCATAGGATAAATCACAGGATCATACTCCATTGGTGGCGATATAATAAGCTGTTTTCTTATATCCTTTATTTTAATGTATTCATCAAAATAAATTTTGATTTCAGCTGCGTTAAAATTAGTTGAGAAATTCTCTGGCACTGATTTTTCAATTACAGGAGGATCTTCATCAATTTCACCACCTGTTGGAGAACCTCTATTTGCACAACTGGCAAGAGTAATTCCTATAAGTATAATAAAAAAAATACGCTTTAATGACGTCGTCATCTGTATAGAATAGTTTAGCACAAAGAAACAATTTTAAAAGCTACACACAAAACGCAAAAATTAATTTGCAATTGCCATAGTTGCTAGACTTAACTTAATATTAGGAATTTTTAATAATTGTTTAGCACAAGCCTCAACCGTAGCGCCTGTAGTTATAATATCATCAACCAATAAAATGTGCTTACCATTTAATGTGTTATTAGGAGATATATCAAACACTGAATTATCTTCATATCTTCTAGATCGTCCTTTAAATACTTTAGTTTGAGTAGATTTAATGCGTTGTAAAACAGTGTCATTATATTCAATATTTAGAGCATTGGCTATTGCTCTGCCAAAAGCAGTAACCTGATTATAACCTCGCTTTTTTAATCTAGATTTATACAATGGCACAGGTATTACAACATCTACGTATTGATATGCTTGTAAAGACTGTAACTCTGCACCTAACCAACTACCCAAAATTCCACTAATATGCTCATGTCCTTTATACTTTAAGTTGTGCAATATCTGCTGTACTTTTCCCTTTTTAGAAAAGTACAAAAGTGCGGTTGCATTCTCTAACTGTACACGACCATAAAGCACTTTTTTTACATTTTCAGAATTATTAAAGTGAAAATTAGTTACAGGTAACTCATGACGGCAAGTTATACAAATACTAGATTCATTGTCTTGTAAGGGATTATCACAAGCCTCACATACATGAGGGAAAAACAGGTTTATCAAATTTTTTAACACTTATATCGAATAAAATAAGATTATGATTCAAGATACTATAATTTCGTCGTCAATTAATAGAAATTAATATGTTAGTTAACCCTCGTTTATTTAGCTACAGATTAATTATAGGTTCTTTATTGGTTGTTTTAACTGCACTAGGAGTATATAGTTTCACAAACTATAAATCTATTAAATCCTACGAAAACTTCTTGGTGCAAGAAAAGGTTTTGATAGAAAAAGAACTATCAGAAATCTTGTCTAGTTATGACGAATTAAGCCAAGATTACGATCTTTTGTCTGCCGAGCTCCAAGAGGCAAAATTAGAAACTAAAATTGCTTTAGATTCTTTAAGATTATTAAAAGGAGACTTATCAATTATCACGAAGTTTAAAAATCAACTCTCTGTTATTAAAACAAAGAGTAGAGTTTTATTAAGTACCATAGATTCTTTAAATGCTGAAAATTTAAGGCTAAAAGAAGAACAACTGTATGCCTTAAATAAAATAGAAAATAAATCTAAAAACATCAACAAACTTAAAGAGGTTAATGCTTCTTTGAATAAGTCTATAGACGAGGCAGCTGTTTTAAAGGCAAGTCATATTGAAGCAACATCTTATAAATTAAAGTCTGGTAAGAAACGTTTCTCGGAAAAAGCGAAGCGCGTAAATACCTTAGACATTTGTATTTATTTACCAGAAAATCCATTGACCCAAGAAGGTAAAAAGGACATATATGTACAGATTGTTAGTCCTCAAGGAAATGTCATTGCAGACAAAGGTGAAGTGAGATTTGGAGACACTTCATTACTATATAGCCAAAAAGAAGTGGTGAATTACAATAACGAATCATTAGAATTCTGCTCTCAAGTAGTGGCTGATACCAAAGACCAACCACTTCAAAAGGGCATTTATTACGTTAACGTCTTTCATCAAAATCAAAGAATAGGGTCTACTAGTATTACATTGAAATAATTCGCCCATCATAATTTTTGAAAAACCGTTCTCTTAATTTGAACGGTTTTTTATTTTTGCACCTATGGCAAATGAAGACAAATTCAAAAAGGTAATCTCTCACGCAAAAGAGTATGGTTACGTGTTTCAGAGTAGCGAAATCTACGATGGATTAAGTGCAGTATATGATTATGCTCAAAATGGTGCTGAATTAAAGAAAAACATTCGCGACTATTGGTGGAAAGCCATGGTGCAAATGCATGAAAATATTGTAGGTATAGACGCAGCAATTTTTATGCATCCAACCACTTGGAAAGCTTCTGGTCACGTTGATGCATTTAACGATCCATTAATTGATAATAAGGATTCAAAGAAACGTTATCGTGCAGATGTTTTAGTAGAAGATTATTGCGCTAAAATTGAGGCTAAGATTGAAAAAGAAATCAAAAAAGCGGCTAAGCGGTTTGGTGATGCTTTTAATAAAGAAGAATTTGTTTCTACCAACGGAAGAGTTTTAGGCTACAAAGAAAAGATTGATACAATTCTTAAACGTCTTGGTAAATCTTTAGAGAATGAAGATTTAGCAGATGTAAAAGCGCTTATTGAAGAACTTGAAATTGCTGACCCAATGACTGGTTCTAAAAACTGGACAGACGTTAAACAGTTTAACCTTATGTTTGGCACTAAACTCGGTGCTAGCGCTGAAAGTGCTATGGACTTATATTTAAGACCGGAAACTGCTCAAGGTATATTCGTTAACTTTTTGAATGTTCAAAAAACAGGTCGTATGAAAATTCCTTTCGGAATTGCTCAGACCGGTAAAGCCTTCAGAAATGAAATTGTTGCGAGACAATTCATCTTTAGAATGCGTGAATTTGAACAAATGGAAATGCAATTTTTCATTAAACCAGGCACTCAAAAACAATGGTTCGACTATTGGAAAGATACGCGTCTAAAATGGCACAAATCTCTTGGAATGGGAGACGACAATTACCGTTTCCACGACCATGAAAAATTGGCCCATTATGCTGATGCAGCTACAGATATAGAATTTAGATTCCCATTCGGATTTAAAGAATTGGAAGGTATTCATTCTCGTACAGATTTTGATTTAAAACAACACGAAGAATACTCAGGTAAAAAATTGCAGTACTTTGACCATGAAGAAAATTCGAGCTACACACCTTATGTGTTAGAAACCTCTATTGGTTTAGACCGTATGTTCTTAGCTGTGTTCTCTAACAGTCTGCAAGACGACACTTTAGAAGATGGCAGTGAACGAACTGTTTTAAAATTACCTGCAGTTTTAGCACCAACAAAAGCTGCCGTATTACCATTAGTTAGAAAAGATGAAGCCTTAACAAAAATGGCAAAAGATATTGTAGATGACCTTAAATGGGATTTTAATGTAATTTACGATGAAAAAGATGCTGTTGGTAGACGTTATAGACGACAAGATGCTGCTGGTACGCCATTCTGTATTACTGTAGATGGTGAAAGTATTGAAAATAATACTGTAACCATTCGTCATAGAGATACTATGGAACAAAAACGTGTAAAGGTTGATGAACTTAGAGATATCATTAAAGCTGAAGTTGATGTGAAACATTGGCTCATGAAGATGAAATAAATACAAACTTTTTAATACCTAACCATGAGAGAACTAAACGACATACTCACTATAATTGACAGTTATATTGGTAGCGCCGCTTGGTTTCCTTATGTACTACTAGGTACTGGTTTATTCTTTACCATATACCTAAGATTCCCACAGGTTAGATACTTCAGATTTGCATTACGCGTTGTTAGTGGTAAGTTTGACAAGGCCGAGCATGAAGGTGATACTAATCATTTTCAAGCCTTAACAACGGCGTTATCTGGTACAGTTGGTACAGGTAATATTGCCGGTGTTGCATTAGCCATTCATATTGGTGGACCTGCTGCAGTTTTTTGGATGCTGATGACTGCCGCGGTTGGTATGTGTACAAAGTTTGTTGAAGTAACGCTATCGCATAAATACAGAGAAAAAGCCGAAGATGGTACAATGGCAGGTGGCCCAATGTACTACATGAAGAACAAACTGAATATGAAATGGCTAGCCGCCATTTTTGCTATTGCGACAATTCTTTCTTCTTTTGGTACAGGATCTTTACCACAAATAAATAGTATATCTGCATCACTCAATGCTACCTTTGGTTTAGATGAGATGCTTGTTGGTGGAGTTTTAGCTGTTTTACTTGGTCTTGTTATTATTGGTGGAATAAAACGAATTGCCGCTGTAACCTCTAGACTTGTTCCTGCAATGGCATTTATTTACCTTGTCGGTGCACTATCAGTGATTATTTATAATTATGATAATATTATACCTTCATTTATATCAATATTCTCTGATCTTTTTACAGGTTCTGCAGCAACAGGTGGTTTTTTAGGTGCAAGTATTGCTTTTGCATTTAATAAAGGTGTCGGTAGAGGACTTTTTTCTAACGAAGCAGGACAAGGTAGTGCTCCTATCGCACATGCTGCTGCAAGAGCGAAAGAACCAATTTCTGAAGGTCTTGTTGCTATTTTAGAGCCTTTTATTGATACTATTGTGATTTGCACTCTGACTGCAATGGTATTATTGTCCTCTGGTGTATGGACAGAAAAACTTCAAAATAAGTTTGATTTTGTTGATATGGAAATTCTAGATGGCAAATATTTTGATACCACAGATGACGGAAGAATTGCATTAGGAAGTCATATAAGTAAAGAAAAGCCATTACCACTTTTTACAGGACAACTCAATGTTATTGATGGTAAAATACAGGAAGATATCTCAATAATTAATGCTAGATCCTTAGCTGAGAATATTGCCATTTTTAGAAATGAAAAGCCTATCAATGAAGTCATAAATATAACCAACGGTAAACCCGAAGATGTAACTCTTGTTTTTGAAGGAAAATCATTAGTACACAGTGCACCACTAACAGCAGAAGCTTTTACCAGAAGTTTCTTTGGTCGTTATGGCCAGTATATTGTCTCAATAGGCTTGTTATTATTTGCCTTTAGCACGGCTATTAGTTGGTCATATTATGGTGGACGAGCAATGACATATCTTTTAGGGTCTAAATCTGTAGTGTATTATAGAATTGTATATGTGTTTGCTTTTTTTATTGCTTCGTTTGCAGATACTACAGTGATTTGGACACTTTCAGGGATTACAATTGCATTAATGACGCTTCCGAACTTATTCGGAATTCTGATGCTACGAAAAGACATGAAGTCAACTGTTGATAGTTATTGGAGTAACTTTAAAAAAGATTGGCCTGAAGAGAAAACACCTGAATGATAGTCTTTCTTAAAATCTATAAGCTACAGTGATCCCAAACTTTCCAATAAAGTCGTAATCGGTATCACCACTTTCAAATAGATTTCGCCCTATTCCAAAATTAACTTCACCTGTAAGTCCTTTTTTTGTAATCCATTTTCCGCCCAAACCTATTCCTAGTGCAAAGTCAGTCGTCCAATTATCTACACCATCATCAAAAATAAAATCGACATCTCTATTCACTCGATTCAACATTCCAAAACCTTCAAGAAAAAAACCAGCCGCATACTTTTTCCCAAAATAATATCGGTAATACGGCGACGCATAATAACTTATATCATCACTTATCTCAGAATCATATGGTATAAAAACACTTATTCCAACACCAGATTCTTCATCTAACAAATGCTCATATCCTACTTCAAAGGCACCCAATACGAGCACAAAAGCATTGAGTTTTACTTCATGTTTTTTTAATATCTCTTGACTTACAGCTTCTTCATTCTGAGCATTAATAGTACTTATTGAGCAAAGCATTACAAATACCAAAAGTATCTTTTTCATAATATTGATTGAATTGATTTAGATCATAATTGCTAACACAATTATAGTTCATAGATACAAAAAAATAAAAATGGTTGCGTGAGAATTATCTTAAAAATAAGCCTTCAACTGTATTGTTCCAGTATGAATGGTGTTAGAAGTCTCTGTTTTTCTTCCAAAATAGTTAAGATTTAAATCTAAAAACTTAGTCAATTTTTTCTGAGCTAATAAACTCCAAGTGAAGTTCTTATCGGGTTGCAAACCTTCTAGCATTTGATAAGCAACTGGCGTATTTGCATTACCTTCAAAGGCATTTTTGAAATAATTAAACTCACCTGTTAAAGCAATTTTTTGAGCTTTATTATAGGTAAACGAAAGTCCATAATTATTCTGAGCTAAGGTCTCTAAACTTCCAATGGTATTAGTTTTTGTGGTGTATTGATAAAAGACATCAAACTGTGCATTCTCACTAAACACATAAGACAGTTTTGGTTGAAAACTCTCTTCTTCAATCTCAAAGTTTCGGTTACTAAAGTTCTCACTAAAACTTTCATCCTTACCTAAACTCGCAATAATATTAAATAACCAATTTGTGGCGAACTTATGATTAAACTGTAATTGATGATTCAATAATTTGTTTTCTTGAAAACCTATTGACAATAAATTTCTACTTCTGTTAGACAAAAATGTATACGATGTAGTGTAGCGTTGTTTTCCTCTGTTGAAGAATAACACATTTCTAATGCTGTTATTCAATGCTAACTCATTCTCTTCATCTTCTGCAAAGGGATTGAGGTTAAAATTATTGCCTTCTCGTCTAAACTTTCTATCTATCAAATACGAAGTCTGATTATAAAAATGTGAAAAGAATTTCTTGGTTTTGTTCTCAGATTTTGCCCATTGCATCGGATTAATGGTTATTGCTTGGCTCAACCTATTTTGGTGCGTTTGCACAAACACTTGATTGGGTAACAGCACTCTAATATAACTGCCTTGGTCAGCAAACTGAGCAATTTCAAACTCGTTGAGTTCTTGTATACCATTCTCATTATAATCTATCCAAGTGTATGCACCTTGACCAGCTTCAACCTCAACATAAGTAAAATCTTGTTGTGGTAAGGTACCAGAATTAGTTTCGAAACTGGTATTCCAGAAAATGAGATTATTAAACAATTTTTGATTAAAATTTAAACGGCTATTCAAACTCTGCTCATCAGGTGAATCTTCTATTACGGCTTTTAAATCTCTATAGTTTACAAAGAGTTGAAGATTGGTGTATTTATTCTGAATTAATCTCGACTTTAAATAATAGGTGTTTGAGGTATTTACCCGCTCTAACACGTTATTTCTAATACTATCATTTAAACGTTTGATGTAACCAACTTCTGCAAAAACTTTGGTGCTATCACCAATTCCAACAAAAGCTTCATAAGATTGAAATTTTTGACTTAATGGTGTTAATTCTTCAGTTTCTATAGTGGTTTGTTCGTTACCTTCAATAGCAAATTTAGTACCTACCCATTTTTTGTTTTTGCCATACACAGCTCTATTAAATGACCTCAAAAATGTAGACTTATTAATAGTACCTTCACTATTTAACAAGCTCGAATTAGAGAATATATTAAAGTTGCCAAGCTGAAGGTTTGCCGTAAGATTATGTCTGTTACCACTAATATTTTCTGAATAATCAAGAAATTCAAAATTGTAGGATGCTACACCTTTTTTAGAATGTGACAATTGTAATCCTGAAGTCATTAATAGTTGATTCCCAAAGTTCACATTACCTTGGTTGTTCTCCGTGTTATCTAAATTCCAATCACGACTAAATTCTGCTCTATATAAACGCTGAATGGTTCTAAAATTATCTTGAATATAGTCTGCATCTACCAATGCCGACAAATTCCAAAGGCTATCAGATTTTATGAGGCTTTGATTAATCCTGAACTTACCAGCAAAGCCATTATTATCGTCGTCGTCCAAATTAGAAAATAAGTTATTATCGTTTTTGCTTCCAGTCAATTCAAAATAGATATCCGTTTTTTCAGAAGGCTTATATCTTCCATTCAATACCGCAATTTGCAAGCGTTCTGGTGCAACCAATTGTGTTATGGGTTCATAGTTTCCTTGAGGTATGCCACCAATTGGTGCTACATATTCAAAAATATTGCTCACTGCATTCCCATTACTTAGCACATAATTACCTTGATTAGCGCCAACCAAAGTAAACCTAACACTAAATAATTCATCATCCGGATTTTGTGAGAACACAAAGATGGCTTCACCATCAACAATGTCTTGCCGATAGAGAATTCTATTTTCAGAAAAAGATTCTGGTGTTGCAGAAGGTGCAACCATTAGACTTTCATCATCACCTGCATCAGCCAAAATCTGAGTTTGCTCGGAAGATAAGTTTTGTTGTAATGGCTGATTTTTGGCATCACTTTCTGAATACACAGAGACATTCAGGCTTAACCTTTCGGTATTAAAACTACTTCCACCAAAAACTGTAAAACGTGAATAATTTCGTTCGCTAAATTGGTAATCTACCGTTATTCGCATTTCGGAAGTAATCGGATACGTTGAATTAAAAATGATTTCACCAGCATTGTAATCAATAATATAATCTCTGTTCTCACCACGTTCTAATGGCACACCATTGACATAAACCGTTTCACTACCAGAAACAATGAGTACAAATAATTCATTATTTGGACCACGTAACTTATATGGACCTTGATTACCTTCTTGTGCTGTAAACTGTGTTGTTGTAAACTGTCCTCTTACCAATGCACCAGATGCAAATACAGAAGTTTTATCACTGAGATTAGCATTCACCATCAAGCCTTGTACACGTTTAGAAAATTTAGCGAAGTAACTATTGGTATTCACAAGGTCTATATCACCAGCTCTAATGTTCCAATTGTCACTTAAAAGCTCTATAAAGACTTGATCAAACTCATCTAAACGCTGTGAATAGCCGCTTTCTTGTAATGGAATATTAGCATCTTGAATAGATGCTCGTAAAGATACTTTATCACTTAATTTACCAGAAATCTGAAGGTCTAACTCACTGTTCAATACGGAGTTTTGATTGTTTCCTATGGTAACACCTCGCGAAATACTTCCAGAAGTTGTTAATCCATCAAATGGTGTGAACGTATTTCGTGTATTTGTATTTCGTAGCTTATATAAAGCTTCAGCACCTTTAGACCTATCAACTATAACATTATCATCTAGCTGCTTATATACCTTAGTTATAAAATCTGGATATTTTAGATATTCAATATCAATAGAATCTAATTGAATATTTTTTTTGAAAGTTAAAATAGACTTGGCAAAATCCACTTTAAAATTAGTAGAATCAAGCACTTTATTATCCTTTGTAGTCACAATAAATCGCGAAGGATTTATACTCACAGAATCTATTCGAATAGTATCCTTCACCCCAAAACGTTTTTTCTGGTATCCGCTATTTTTATCTTGGGTAGAACCAAGATAAGAGCATAAAAGAATTAGAAAAAGAATCGCTTTTTTCATCTAGAACTATAACTTCTTATCCTACAAAATATTTTAATGTTAAAATAGCTGCAAAATAATAGTGTAAAAGTAGGGTATTATTTAATTTTGGTCGTTGTCGAGTTATACATCTTGCAAAAGACATATTCACCAAGATGTCAGGTTGAGCATTGGTTGATGTCAAAATATATTTTGATTGAAAGCACACTGCGAAGCAGTCGAAACCACTTCAACAATTAGTAATTTTGTTCTAATCGAACAATTAAAAAGATTACCGCTTTCGCGGCAATACATATGAAAATAGCATCTTACAACGTAAATGGCATTAGAGCAGCTATAAATAAAGGCTTTATAGATTGGTTAAAAGCTACAAATCCAGATGTGATTTGTCTTCAAGAAATCAAAGCAATGAAAGAACAGCTCGACTTAAAACTGTTTGAAGACGCTGGTTATAACTATCATTATTGGTTTAGCGCGCAAAAGAAAGGTTACAGTGGGGTTGCTATATTGAGTAAAACTGAACCAAATCACATAGAATTTGGCACCGGAATAGAATCCATGGATTTTGAAGGTAGAAACATTAGAGCAGATTTTGATGGTGTGTCTGTAATGAGTATGTATTTGCCTTCTGGTACTAACGATGCACGATTAGCGCATAAGTTTGAATACATGGATTTAATCCATGATTACTTGAATAATCTGAGAAGTAAAATACCAAATTTAGTGGTTTGTGGTGATTATAATATTTGTCATGAAGCTATTGATATTCATAACCCAAAAATGAAAGGTGTTTCGGGATTTTTACCTGAAGAACGCGAATGGCTTGGGCATTTTATTGATAGTGGTTTTACAGATAGTTTCAGATATTTGCATCCAGAACGCCAAGAATTCTCTTGGTGGAGTTACAGAGCAAATTCTAGAGCCAATAATAAAGGTTGGAGATTAGATTATGCCATGGTAACAGAGCCTTTAAAAGAAAACATAAAACGAAGCGTTATACTAACCGAAGCAGTACATAGCGACCATTGTCCGATATTATTAGAATTAGATATTTAAAAATATAGATTGAATTATGATTAAAAGAATTTCTTTAGTAGTTATCACATTAACTCTTTTCTCATCTTGTGTATCGAAAAAAATATACACAGAACTTGAAGACAAATATGCCAACTTAAAAAAAGAGAATCGAGGCTTAAATGATGAAGTTGAGTCACTATCATCGGCAAACACTAAACTCAATAACGATTTAGCAAGTCTACAATCTGCATATGATAAAGCTGTAGCTGAAAGAGACAAATTGCAATCAGATTTAGCGGCTACCAAAACAAACTTAGATAACTTAAAAGCAAGTTATGACGCATTAGAGAAGAACAGTTCTGCTGAAATTGCTAAAAACTCTAAAAAGAATAGAGAACTACTAGCACAGCTTGAAGCAAAAGAACAAGCCTTAGCCGCAGAAAATGAACGTTTAGAAAAATTAAAGAAAGAACTCGAAAATCGTTCTAAACGCGTTGCTGAACTAGAAAGTGTGATTGCTGCTAAAGATGCTAATATGAAAGCGCTTAAAGACGCCATTTCTAAGGCCTTAACCGATTTTGAAGGTAAAGGTTTAACTGTAGAGCAACGTGACGGTAAAGTGTACGTTTCTATGGAAAACAAGCTGTTATTTCAATCTGGAAGCTGGGCAGTTGGTTCTCAAGGAAAAGAAGCTGTAAAGCAACTGGGTAATGTTTTAGCGGACAATCCTGATATCGCCATTTTAATAGAAGGTCATACCGATAATGTACCATACAAAGGCAATGCACAACTAAGTGGCAACTGGGATTTATCTACAAAGCGTGCTACAGCTATCGTTAACATCTTAAGAGAGAATAATAGTATAAATCCAGAAAATTTAACAGCTGCTGGGCGTGGTGAATATGCTCCAATTGCAACTAACGAGACTGCTGAAGGCAAGGCTAAAAATAGACGAATTGAGGTGATTTTAACACCAAAATTAGATGAGATTTCTAAGTTATTGAATGATATATAATTTGTCATTCTTGCGTAGGCAGGAATCTCACATACTAAAAAACCTTAACATAGATTTAGACCTTTCAAGTTTTAAAAACCTGAAAGGTCTTTTTATTTTTGTTTAGATTCTTTGGTGACTGAGGTTCACGAAATAATTGTATAAAATCCTAAAACAACACTATAACAAACTCAGTGTAACAGTTCAGGATGATAGATGAAGTTTAACTAAAAAGTTTCCTGCTTTCGCAGGAAGTAATTATGAAATATACAACACTACCACATACAGATATTAAAGTCAGTAAAATTTGTCTCGGCACAATGACTTGGGGAAATCAAAACACCCAAGATGAAGGGTTTGCTCAAATGGATATGGCACTAGACAAAGGTGTCAACTTTTTTGATGTTGCCGAACTATATCCTGTACCTGCAACAGCAGAAACATATGCAGATACAGAGCGAATTATTGGTAATTGGTTTACTAAAACCGGAAAAAGAGATAAAGTCGTTTTGGCCACAAAAATTGCTGGACCTGGTGATTACACGGCTCATATCAGAACTACTGGCTTTAGAAAAGCTTCACTTAACGAAGCCGTTGATAATAGCTTAAAACGCTTACAAACTGATTACATCGATTTATACCAATTACATTGGCCAGAACGTCAAACTAACACTTTTGGGATTAGAGATTACAAGCATAATCCTAACGATGGTTGGGAAGATAACTTCAATGAAATTCTACATAACCTTGATGAAATTATAAAGTCTGGTAAAATAAGACATGTTGGTATTTCTAACGAGAAAGCATGGGGAACAATGCGTTATTTAGAAGAATCTAAAACACATAATTTACCTCGCATGATAACCATTCAGAATGCATATTCTTTATTATGTAGACCTTTTGAAGGTGAGCTAGCTGAAGTAGCTCTTAGAGAAAATATTGGACTTCTCGCCTACTCACCAATGGCTTTTGGTGTGCTTTCTGGTAAATACATTAAAGGCACTGCAGCGGATAATGCAAGATTAAAACTCTTTCCGAGGTTTGCACGTTACAGTAGCGAACAATCTACAGAAGCTGCTAAGCGTTACCTGCAAATTGCAGAAGATAACGGAATGACTTTAGCTCAAATGGCATTAGCGTTTGTAAATCAGAGACCATTTGTAACTAGTAATATTATTGGCGCTACTAACCTCAATCAATTGGAAGAAAATATAGATAGTGTTAATATTGAACTTTCTAAAGAAGTTTTAAATGCAATAGATGCTGTACATGCAGCAATTCCAAATCCTGCACCTTAGGATTTATAGTTTTAGTGAGTATTTTATTAATAAGTCATGTAATTTTTTAACTTCGATTGGTTTTGAAATAAAGTCACTGATACCAACATTCTGAGCTGCTTTCTTGTCATCACTATAGGTACTAGCAGATACAGCAATAATAGGAATCGGATTGTTCATAAATTTTGATGTCTTCTTAATTCTTTCAGTAGCATTAAGACCATCTAATAATGGCATTTGGATGTCCATGAAGATCATATCATAATCATAGATTTTATATTGATCGATTGCTTCTAAGCCATTATTTGCGTAATCAATGTGAATATTGAACTTCTTAAGCATCATGCCTAATACTTTTTGGTTCATAATATTATCATCAACCACTAAAGCATTAATTGTTTTGTCAAGTCGAGGTAATTTATTCAACAATCCTATTCCATTCGCATCTCTTGTTAACTTATTGGCTCTTTTCAATTTAAGTGTAAAATAAAAGCAAGATCCTTTTTCAGCAGAAGGTTTAAACCTTAATTCCCCATTCATCAGTCTTACCAAATCATTTGAAATAGTTAAACCTAAGCCTGTTCCTCCGTATTTTCTTGTTGTCGATAAATCCTCCTGCTCAAAGGCTTGAAAAATCTTATTAACCTTGTCATCTTTAATTCCAACTCCTGTATCTTCAATTGAAAACTTTAGCTTATCAAATTCCCCGTCAATTTCCTTTTGTTCAATTGTAAATCTTACCCAACCCTTTTGAGTAAACTTGATCGCATTGTTAAGAAGATTAATAATAACTTGATGAATTCTGACTGTATCTCCATATACAAATCTTGATGCCTCACCTGATTTCTTAAAGTCATAGAATAAATCAATTCCTTTTTCTGTAGCTTGAAACTTAAATATTTTGATTAATTTACTTAAGTCGTCTTGAAGGTCAATTGCCCTATTTTCGAGGGTCATTTTTCCCGCTGAAATTTTAGAATAGTCCAGAATTAAGTTAATCAGACCAAGTAGATGACTTGAAGAAAAGTCTGCAATTTCTAACAATTCCTTTTGATCCTTATTTAATTCTGTTTGATTTAATAAGTTAACCGCACTAATAACACCATTTAACGGTGTTCGTATTTCATGACTCATATTTGCTAAAAAGCTAGATTTATAAGATGCTGTTCGCTCTAGCTCTTCTATGGTCATATTAAGACCATCTATGTTTTGAAGTAGATTTTCTTTAAGATGATTATAAGCTTTAAACAAAAAATCAACTTCTAAAATATTAGACTTATCATTCAATGTTGTATTCTTATTATCCTTAAAACCAGATTTGATAAATCTATTAATTGAGAATTTAAGACGTTCTAAATCTGTTGCTAGACGTATTGAAAAATAAAACATCAAAATTGCCAGAATACCAAACATTGCAACAATAGAAATAATAACATATTTATTGATATCACTATTTTTTTTAGTGATTTCGATATTACTTAGGTCTTGTATGGTGTTAAATTTATCTAATATTGTTACGTTTAGTCTAACAATCTTATCATACAATCCTGTATTGCTTGTTTTACCAATTTCATAATATAATTCCACCACTTTATTAAATAAGTATTTATATTTCAGTAAGGCGTCTTCTACTTTTTTATTTTTATAATACTTTAAAATTAGAATATCACAGTAACGATTAAAATCAGACAGATAACTACTGTCTGTGCGTAGTAAAAAATCTTTTTCAAAACGTCTTAGAGATAAAATTTCTTCATTATTTATTAAGTTAGAATCTTCTATAATATGAGCTATCTCTCTCATTGAACCAATTGTACCATAATCTCTATAACCTAATTCTAATTGTTTCCTTTTAATTGTATTGGCACTACTTTGAAGTAAAATAAAATCATGTTTAAGCTCATCAATTAAACCGATAAACTGCTCATTTTCACTCATCATCCTTAAATCTACCAATAAGGGCTCTAGTTGTTGTTTTTGTATTCTAATTTGATTGATATATCCATCTATATTTGCTTCTTTCTTAGTGTCATAAAATAGCTTAGACTTATAACCATAAAGCAAAAATGACTGAAAACTAGAGGTTGTATTTATAATTTGAGACTTTAGATTAGCTATTTGACTACTTAAGTTTTCGTGATCAAGTTTTTGGTTATTAAAATATTTGTAACCAAAAAATAAAAGAATTGCTACTGAAAATACAGATAAAAAAGCAGAGATTAATCTAAATCTAAACGTTTTATAAAAGGTAAATTTCATTATTTATAAGAAAAAAGGGACTGTGAAATTAGTAAAATAAAACCCTTTAAAAGTTAACATAGGATTAATAAATAACCCAAATGCCAAAATCAAAAAAACCCTTTCCGACAATTCGAAAAGGGTTTTTACTTAGATATTATTTGATTTCGTTACCATCTTTATCAAAGAAATGGTATTCAAGATATGTGTAAGCATCTCTAGGTAAAATTTTTACCCATTTTTTATGTTCAAAGAACCACTTTGCACGTACTGATGGATACCCTTTGGTTAGAAAGGCAGCTATAAAAGGATGAGCGTTTAGTGTTATCTTTTTATAGTCTTTTTTCAAGAGACGTTCTAGGTCTTGCTTAATGCGTTGCACAACTTTTATTGGTGCCTCGATTTCATCTCCACCTACTAAATTAGGATTTTCTTCCTTAGTCTTAATTTTTCGCTCTGGTCTAACTCTTTGTCTTGTAATTTGAACTAAACCAAACTTACTAGGAGGCAATATTTTATGTTTTGCCTTGTCATCTTTCATCTCTTCTCTAAGATGATTGTAAAGTTGTCTACGGTTTTCTGGTTTACCCATATCTATAAAATCTACAACTATAATTCCACCCATATCACGTAATCGCAATTGACGGGCAATTTCTGTAGCAGAGATGAGGTTTACTTCCAGAGCAGTATCTTCTTGGCTTTTTTCTTTGTTTGAACGGTTACCACTATTTACATCAATAACATGCATTGCCTCTGTATGCTCTATTACTAAATAGGCACCTTTGGCCATAGAAACTGTTTTACCAAAAGACGTTTTAATTTGGCGTTCAATCCCAAATTTCTCGAAAATAGGAACGCCATTTTTGTAATACTTTACAATAGACTCTTTCTTTGGTGCAATCTTTTGCACATAATCTTTTACTTGTATATACAATTCTTCATCATCTACTACTATACCAGAGAATGAATCATTAAAGATGTCTCTTAAAATTGAAGACGCTTTATTCATCTCTCCTAAAACTTTTGTAGGATGATGTGCCTTGTATAGCTTTTTACACATTGCTGTCCATCTCGTCAGCAAATTTTGCAAATCATTGTCGAGTTCGGCTACTTTTTTGCCTTCTGCGACAGTACGAATAATAACTCCAAATCCTTTTGGTGTGATACTTTTAACTAAACGTTTTAAACGATCTTTTTCTTCTTGAGATTCAATTTTTTGAGAAATTGAAATTCTATTAGAAAATGGTACTAAAACAATGTATCTACCAGCAATAGATAATTCTGAACTAATGCGTGGTCCTTTTGTAGAAATTGGTTCTTTTACTACTTGTACTAAAATAGATTGATTAGACTTTAAGGCATTTGTAATACTGCCATTTTTATCTAAATCTTTTTCTAAAGGAAAGTCTTTGAGTGTATAATCTCTTAATTTCCCTGTGCTTACACGCTTAATAAATTTTAAAAGTGAAGGTAGTTTTGGTCCTAAATCATGATAGTGTAAAAAACCATCTTTTTCGTACCCCACATTAACAAATGCAGCGTTTAGACCAGGAATAACTTTACGTATTTTGGCGATAAATATGTCACCTACCGCAAAATTATTATCCTCTTCATCTTTGTGCAATTCAATAAGCTTTCCATCTTTTAATAAGGCAAAATCAACAATATCTGAACTCGATCTTACGATTAATTCCTTGTTCATAATGTTAATTTGTATCCCATAAATTTGGGATGGATTTTACTTTATTATTTGACACAGGATTCCTGATAAAATATCAGGATTTCCAACAAGTTTAAATTATTAGAAAACTTAAACTTTATATCAAAGAACGTTTTTTTTAAAACTGAAAAAAAGTAGTTGTACCTACAACTACTTTTTCAGCTTATTTCTTTTTATGACGATTAGCGCGTCTACGTTTTTTACGCTTATGCGTCGCTACCTTGTGTCTTTTTCTCTTTTTACCACTTGGCATAATGAATAATGCTTTTTTTAATTAATATTTTTTTTAACTTTTCTAGTTTACGTCAACATTAGATTTAACTCCTTCTAAAAATACTTTAGCAGGCTTAAACGCAGGTATGTTGTGTGCTGGAATTTTGATAGTCGTGTTTTTAGAAATGTTACGACCTGTCTTCTCAGCTCTTGTTTTTATAATGAAACTTCCGAAACCTCTTAAATACACATTATCACCACTTTCTAGAGATGATTTCACTTCTTCCATAAATGTTTCTACAGTAGCTTGAACATCTCCTTTTTCCATTCCTAGTTTATCAGAAATTTTAGCTACTAAATCAGCTTTTGTCATTGTTATTAGTTTTTGGTTACTATTAATTATAAGGGATGCAAATATATGTAATTTAATTTCAATATTTCAAACGTAATTAATTAAAATTTAACGTAATAAAGATTTAATTTTGCTTGTCAACCAAAAAAGGGAAATGGAATTTAACAAAACTATAACTTTCTGGTATTCAAACAATAAAAGAGATTTACCTTGGCGTAAAACTAAAAACCCATACCACATTTGGCTTTCGGAAATTATTTTACAACAAACACAAGTTAAACAAGGATTATCTTATTACGAAGCTTTTGTTAAAACCTTTCCTACTGTTTATGATTTGGCTGAAGCATCTGAAGAAAGAGTGTTAAAGCTTTGGCAAGGACTTGGGTACTACTCAAGAGCAAGAAACCTTCATTTCTCAGCGAAATATATTGTAAATGAACTCAATGGGATTTTTCCTTATTCTCATAAAGATATTTTAAAACTGAAGGGTGTTGGTGATTACACAGCAAGTGCTATTGCTTCCTTTGCCTTTAATGAGATTGCAGCTGTAGTTGATGGTAATGTTTATAGAGTACTTTCTCGTTATTTTGGCATTAGTACCCCAATAAATTCTACAAAAGGTATCAAAGAATTTAAAGCTTTAGCGTCTTCATTAATTGACCATAAAAATCCAGGTTTCTTCAATCAGGCAATAATGGAATTTGGTGCTATACAATGCAAACCAAAAAAGCCAGATTGTACCTCATGTCCTTTAAATATGAGTTGTATAGCACTTGAAAAAGACCGTATTGATCAACTTCCAGTTAAGCTAAAAAAGACAAAGATTACCCATAAGTACTTCAACTTTTTGGTCATCATTTCTAATGATAGTAAGATTATCTTGGAGAAACGCGAATCTAAAGGCATTTGGCAGAACCTATACCAATTTCCACTAATAGAATCGGAAAGAAGTTTGGACGCTCATGAATTTAATGAGTTGAATTTAAAAGACTCACCTTTAAATAATTTAGAATTTGAGTTTGCATTATACAACGACAATGACATTGTACATAAACTTTCGCATCAACACTTGCATACAAAATTTTGGATAATCACTTCAGAAGAATCTCTTGAAAATGCTATTTCAATATCAGAAATTGAGAACTATCCTGTACCTATTCTTATTGGTAAATTCATAGAAGAATTCAATTTTTCAAATTAAAAGGACTCATATTTTTTTCATACATTTAAACTAAGATTACAAAAAGCTTAATTTTGTAATCTTTTAATAATAGATATCATGTCAGGAACATTAAATAAAGTAATGCTAATTGGGCATTTAGGTGATGAAGTAAAAATGCACTACTTTGATGATAAAAATTGTGTTGGTCGCTTTCCTTTAGCGACAAATGAAACTTATACAAACAGACAGACAAATGAACGTGTTACAAATACCGAATGGCATAATATTGTTGTTAGAAACAAGGCTGCGGAAATTTGTGAAAAATACCTAAGTAAAGGTGATAAGGTATATATTGAAGGTCGTATAAAAACCAGGAAATGGACTGACGACAAAGGTTTGGAACGTTATTCTACGGAAATACAGTGTATAGACTTTACATTCTTAACTAATAAGAATGAGCAACAAGGACAGATGCCAAAAACTAACCAACCAATATCACAACCTCAGCAATCTACACAACCAAGTGTAACACCTGAAGATGATGATTTACCATTTTAATTTCTAATTAATTCGCTTTGGACCCAGAACCCTCGGTTTTATTGTCAAATCTTCTAGTTTCTAATACATCATTCATTTCTAGCGTTGTATTACTATTTATACTGCTTGCATGTTCGGCATTAATATCAGGTGCTGAAGTTGCATTATTCTCATTAACAAAATCAGATATAGACGAAGGTTTGGAGAACAAATCTGCGGCCATGGCGATTATTTCTTCATTACTAGAGCGTCCTAAAAAGCTGTTAGCGACCATACTAGTTGCAAATAATTTTATAAATATTGCAGTAGTAATATTATTCGCTTATATCGGTGAAACTATATTTCAGGATATTTCTAATACCCTAGTCCGTTTTTTATTAGAAGTTGTAACCGCAACTTTTCTTATTTTGTTATTTGGTGAAATAGTCCCTAAGGTTTATGCCAGCAGAAATCGTGTTGAGTTCTCGAATTTCATGGCAAGACCTTTAAAAGTATTGGATGTTATTTTTTCACCTATTAGTCTTCCAATGCGTTTTGTTACTGTGAAAATTCAAGAGTCATTTGGTAAAAAACGCTCTAATATTAGCGTAGACCAATTATCTCAAGCACTAGAACTTACAAATGATGATGACACCACTAAAGAAGAACAAAAGCTTCTTGAGGGTATTGTATCTTTTGGTAACACAGATACCAAACAGGTGATGCGTCCTAGAATGGATTTATTTGCTTTAAGTATAGATACCTCATTCAATAAAGTTATTAATGATATCATTACTCAAGGTTATTCTAGAATACCGGTATATGAAGAAACTATTGACAATATAAAAGGTGTCTTATATATTAAAGATCTTCTTCCACATCTCAGCAAAAAACAATTTGATTGGACCAAGATTCTGAGAGAACCTTTTTTCGTGCCAGAAAACAAGAAACTAGATGACCTAATGGTAGAATTTCAAAATAAAAAAGTGCATTTAGCATTGGTAGTAGACGAATATGGTGGCACCTCTGGTTTAGTATCTTTAGAAGACATTATTGAGGAAATAGTAGGTGATATTAGTGATGAATATGATGATGTAGATTTAATCTACACTAAAATTGATGATAATAACTATAGTTTTGAAGGTAAAACACCTTTAAAAGATGTCTATAAAATTGTAGGCCTAGAAGACGATGTTGAAGCTTTTGAAAACCGAAAAGGTGATGCTGAAACTTTAGCTGGTTTTGTACTAGAAATCTCTGGTGGATTCCCAAGAGTACAGAGCAAAATAAATTTCAATAATTACGTTTTTACTGTAGAAGCTTTAGAACGTAGACGTATTAAGCAAATAAAATTTACTAAACTAAAATCCACCCCATGAAACGTGTAGTGTTTCCCTTACTTAGTTTATTTATGATTGGTTGTGGCAATGATCCGTTACCAAAACCAAAAGGTTATTTAAGATTAGATTATCCGGAAGCTAAATATCAGAAAACAGATATACCTCTTCCATTTACATTTGAACAAAACAACCTTTCTGACCCTATAAGAAAAGTAAAATCATTAGGTAGTACTAAAGGTATCGAAGTTAAATATCCAAAATTAAAAGCAACAATTTATCTTAATTATAAGACTGTAACTTCTACTAACTTAGATAGCTTACTTAGAGATGCACAAAACCTTACCCAAAAACATACTATGAAGGCAGATGAAATCTCTCAAAACCTGTATGAAAATATTGAACAGAATGTTTTTGGAATGCTATATGAGGTAGGTGGTAATGCAGCTTCACAATCTCAATTTTACGTTACCGATAGTATCAATCACTTTTTAAGTGGTTCACTATATTTTTATGCAAAACCAAACTATGACTCTATTTATCCAGCTTCTGAGTATTTAAAAAACGATATTAAACGTATTATGGAATCTATTGAATGGAAAAAATAATATGATTCAATTCTAATTGACTATTCTTACATTCAATTAAAATTTAGGTAAAAAAAAAAGCAGCCAATTGGCTGCTTTTTTATTCTAAAAGCTAAAAGACTAGAAGCTATATCTTAAACTAGCATTCCAAGTTCTTCCGTTTGTATTGAATAATCCAAAACGATCAGAGTTTTGAATAGTAATCTCATTAAACGCGTTGAATACGTTACCACCTAAAGTAAGTTTGTTTCCACTTAATTCGAAGTCGTAAGAGAAACCAAAGTCAGTTAATGAGAAAGGATCTATAGTACCTACATTTTCTGTTTGTACTGAATTACCATCATTTAACCAATGTCTGTCGTAATAGTTGATATTTCCGTAGAAATCTAAATCTTCAACCACCTCAGCTCTAAATCCGAATCCTGCGGTAAACTGAGGAGCAGTAGAAACATTAACACCTTCTCTGTTAACACCATCACGAGTTTCTAATAACTCACCAGTATCAGAGTTGTAAACAGAAACATTCGACTCACCATCAAACTTCCAGCTACCAGAAGATACATACCCAGTTAAGCTAATGTTATCAGTTAATCTATACTGTAAATCTAATTCTACACCTGTATGAACCTGACGAACACCTCTATCAAAAATACTTTGGAAAATATCATCAGAATCGTCATCTGGAGTACCATTATCATCCTGGTCAGAACCTAAGATTGTTCTATTATCCCAATCAGTGTAGTAGAAGTTAAAAATTGCCTTGAATCTGTTAGTCTCAAAAATATAACCTAATTCAATACCTGTGATTTCTTCATTATCAACTTCAGGATTGTCAACAATTACACTAGATCTTCTGATATTTTCAAAAATGTTATCTAAGAATGGTTGTCTTGAGTAGTAACCAAAGTTACCGAAGATTGTACTTTCTTCACCAATGTTATAGCTAACACCAGATTTTAAATTATAACCAATTTTACTTAATTTATCTGACTTACCAGGATCTGTAAAACGACCTTCTCTTTGGTAAGATTGGTTAGAAACAGCACCTTGGAAGAATGCAGAGAACTTATCTGTAGCATACTCTAACTGAGAGAATACACCTTGATAGTTAATATTTTCTGAGTAATCATAATCAATTCTTTGACCTTCATCAGCAAAGTTAAATAATGCAGCCCAAGGATTTGGATCGAAAGAATCTGTTACAGTTGCACCGTCAGGTCTGTCATTAGCCCAACCAGATAAACCATAAAAATCAGCTACTTGTCTAAAGTGATCACCTCTATAAAATCTGAAATCAACACCAGCACTTAAATCTAATTGCTCAGTTAACTCAGTTGAGAAATTAGATACTAAACCGTACCATTGGTGGTTGTTAACAGAAGATCTTCTGATGTAACCTGCACCAAGTGGAGCACCATAGTCACCACCAACACCGATTAAAGCATTTTGCTCTTCAATAGCAGCATAGTCTATTTGACCGTCAGCAGTACGGATACGTCCATTACCTCTTGGACCTGTTCCACCACCACGTCCCCATGATGCATACAATACAGTAGATAAATCCGACTTTTCAGAAATATCCCAATCCCAGTTTAAGTTCATTACTGGTTTGTGGTAATAGTTTTGTCTTTCAGACTCAATACCATCATCAGTGTAACCCCAATGTTGGTTAAATTTAGGATCTCTATCTATAGTCTCTTGACTTTGAGACCATCTTTGTCCGTGTAATTGAGGAGCACCAGTTAATAAGAAGTTTAAGTTGTGCTGCTCATTTGGCTTATAACCTACAGAGAAGAAATATGTTTGTCCTTGACCATAAGTACCTTTTGCCCACTTTCTGTGTGCTTGCCAGTGGTCTAACAATACAGAGAAAGACCAACCTTTATCATTAATACCAGAATCGTAACCAGCAGTAGTTTTGATATAACTATCGTTACCACCTAATACTCTTACGAAACCACCTTCTGTTTTTTCTGAAGACTTCATTACTAAGTTGATTGTACCACCAACAGAAGAAATTGCAAGTTTAGAAGCACCTAAACCTCTTTGTACTTGTACACCATTAGCTACGTCAGCAATACCTGCCCAGTTTGACCAGTATACACGACCATCTTCCATACCATTTACTGGCTGACCATTTAATAATACAGCAGTGTTAGTTTGGTCGAAACCACGTAAGAAAATCTGACCGTCACCGAAACCAGTTTGGTTAGACACATAAGCAGAAGGAGTGTTCTTTAAAATTTCTGGTACCTCAACGTTACCAACAGCTCTTTCTTGAATTTCAGACTTTCTAATAGTAGATACTGCTACTGGAGTCTTTCTGTCTTCAGCTAAATCGATAACACCAGAACCTACAACAATAACTTCATCTAAGCTATTATCTGCAGATAATACTACTGTACCAACATTAGCATCACCACTAAACGTAATCACTTTAGAAGTGTAACCTACATAAGAAATAACAATCGATCCAGAGTCTGCTTGAGTCGTTAAAGTAAAGTTACCATCAAAATCAGTTGTAACACCGTTTGAAGTACCTTTTTCAAGAACGTTAGCACCTGGAAGCGGAGAGTTCATTTCAGCATCTACTACTTTACCTGTAATAGTGCTTTGCGCAAAAGCTACTGTAGAGAACAATGCTACTACAGCAACAAGTAAAAATTTAGTAATTTTTTTCATTTTAATTAGTTTCAATTATGGCGCAAAAGTAGTCTTTATAATTTGATTTACATTACCAAAATGTTAAGAATTTTAACATATTTGTTAACCGAATCTAGATTTCATTCCGTTTTTAATAGCTATTTTAAGCATTCAATGTTTTATTGAGAATTATTTTAAATTATCACTAATTACGAAGGCTAATTTTTGTGATATTTAAAAAACCTTTGAAAATTGATTTTTTCAAAAAAAAAAATCAATTACTCACTATTTATTTAAATCAAAAAAAGCATTTAGAGAGAACCCTAAATGCTTTACTAAAATTTTAAATATTCATTAAGAATTCTTTCTGTAATGTTCTAATAGACTTGAAGTGGAAGCATCGTGCTTATTTATTGCTTCACCGCTAAATTCTTTCAATATTTTATTTGCAAGCTGCTTACCTAATTCAACACCAAACTGATCATAACTATAAATGTTCCAGATAATTCCCTGAACAAATATTTTATGCTCATACATGGCTATAAGTTTCCCTAAGCTTTCAGGCGTCAACTTATCAATTAACAAGGTAGTTGTTGGTTTATTACCTTCAAAAATCTTGAATGGCAGTAACTTTGCCTTTTCCTCTTCAGATAACCCTGAACTATTCAATTCAGACAATACTTCAGATTCTGATTTTCCATTCATTAAAGCTTCGGTCTGCGCAAAGAAATTAGACATTAACTTATCGTGATGTTCTTTATTACCATGTAGCGAATGCACAAAACCAATAAAATCTGCTGGTATTAGCTTTGTGCCTTGATGAATTAACTGAAAAAAGGCATGCTGAGAATTTGTCCCAGGCTCACCCCAAATAATAGTTCCTGTTTGGTAATTAACCTTATCTCCTGTTCTATCTACATACTTACCATTACTTTCCATAATGCCTTGCTGTAAATAGGTAGCAAACTGATTTAAGTATTGTGTATAAGGAATAATAGCTTCGCTTTCTGCTTTAAAGAAATTGTTATACCAAATGGTTAATAATGCAGAAACAACAGGAATATTTGATTTAAAATCAGTGGTCTTAAAGTGCTCATCCATTTTACCAGCGCCATTAAGAAGGCTTTCATAGTTTTCATAACCTAATGCTAAACTGATAGATAAACCAACAGCACTCCAGAGGGAGAAACGTCCACCAACCCAATTTTTCATAGGGAAGATATTTTTCTCATCGATACCAAATGATTTTACGCTTTCAATATTTGTGGATACCGCTACAAAGTGCTTAGACACTGCTTCTGTTGGCAGAGACTCTAAGAACCAACTTCTTATAGAATTCGCATTTGATAAAGTCTCTTGCGTAGTGAATGTCTTAGAAACAATAACAAATAATGTTGTTTCAGGATCTAAATTCTTTATGATCTCGTTGTAATGATCGCCATCTACATTACTTACAAAATGCGTGTTTAAGTGATTTTTATAATATTGAAGTGAATCTACAACCATCGCTGGCCCAAGATCCGAACCGCCAATACCTATATTTACAACATCAGTTATAGCTTTCCCAGTATATCCTTTATGATCACCATTTACTATTGAATCTGTAAAAGCTTTAATTTTTTGTCTAACCTCAAAAACTTCAGGAACCACATTCTCACCATCAACAAAAACCTCAGCGTCTTCTGATGTTCTTAGTGCTGTGTGAAGTACTGCTCTTCCTTCTGTTGCGTTAATAATATCACCTTCAAAGTATTTTGAGATAGCATCTTTTAAATCAACTTCATTTGCTAACTCTATTAGAACATCTATTGTTTCTTCAGAGATTCTATTCTTTGAAAAATCTACATAGAAATCGTCCCAGCTAAGTGTTAGCTTACTAACGCGCTCAGTATCTTCTTCAAATAACTCCTTTAAATGTTTAGATTGTATTGTTTCAAAATGTGATTGTAACTTCTTCCAAGCATCTGTCGATGCCGGATTGATTGATTTTAGTCCCATTATTGTATTGATTGATCTTCTGTTATTGTATTAACTTTTTCTTTTGGCTCTGCATCTAAGAAAAAGATATCATCTAGTCTCTTCTTAATTGGCTTTATATGCTCAAGGTATTTCACCTTTAAACTATCACCTATAGGCTCTGCTTGTGGTAATTTTTGTTTGAATGGGTCAACCTGTCTACCATTCTTCCAAAAACGATAGCACACATGTGGTCCACCTGTATTACCAGTCATACCGACATAGCCAATAACGTCACCTTGCTTTACAAACTGCCCCTTTTTGACAGCCTGTTTACTCATATGTAAATACTGTGTTGTATATGTATCGTTATGTCTAATCTTAACATACTTACCATTACCGCCACGACGTGTTGATTCGATGACTGTACCATTTGCAGTAGCCATAATTGGTGTGCCAATTGGTGCGGCAAAATCAGTACCTTTATGGGGTCTAATCTTGTAACCGTAATATGCAATTCTTCTCTTTAAATTATAGCGAGAAGATACTCTTCCAAATTTTACAGGTGATTTTAAAAAGGCACGTCTCATATTTTTTGCCTCTTCATTAAAATAATCTCTGATGCCTTTAATTGAGTCAGTAACAAACTCAAAGGCATAAAGCGAATCTCCTTTATGTTCAAAATATGCAGCTTTTACATCATGTACTCCTGTGTAAATACTATCGTTAATGTATTTATCAGTGTATATAACTTTAAAACGATCTCCAGGTTGTAAACGGCTAAAATCTATGGTCCATGCATAAATATCGTCTGCTAAAATATAAGCTAACTTATAACTTAAACCTTTTTCTTCGAGAGTTTCTGAAATACTATTTTTTATTACACCAGTAGCCGTTTTTTCAACATACCTTATGGGTTTTTTACCTTTATAGGTTTGTATTGAGTCTTTAAAATCAATCACCACATAATCTTCTAAACTTTGCTGATAAATAAAAGCTGATGGTTTTTTAATGCTATCACTAAGGTTTTCCTTTGGGAATAATAATGTGTAAGGCTTACCTACTTGAAGTTTTCTAGCTATATCAAAAGTATCTTTAGCCTTTTCGGCAATCTGAAAAATTTTGGGATAACCTATGTGGTTGCGGTCTAGAATGATACCGAAAGTATCACCTTTTCTTATTGTATCTCTTTTGAACTCGTAGTGCTTTTCACTAAAACCAAACTCTACTTTTTCCTTTTTTACAACAACAGGTTGTACATTACTGTCTTCGTTTGGTTTGACGTCCTTACATGCTGAAACAAATACCAAAAGTAAGGTAATTGCTATCAATCTTCTCAACTGCATTAATAATGCGGATTATAAATTATTTCCCCAATTCTTTAATTCTTCTTCCGTCCATAAGTCTGGAAAGAAAATACGTCTTTGATATTTTGGATGCATATACTTTTTCCAATCGCTACCTCCTGTCGCTTCACCATCACCAAGTCCACTTTCTATATAATGTCTTGCAGCATTGTAATGCGCCATTACCCAAGTAACGTTTACTGTATAATCAAAATGTCGCATTGCCTTAACTAAATCTTTATCTTTTTGATCTTCTTCTGGCAACTCTTTAAAACGTGTCCATAGATTCTTGGTATTATAGGTTTCCATAAACCTTAAGAACTCGTCTTTATAACGCGCCTCAAAATTAACTAAAAGTGTGGATTTTTTACCTGTTTTATGATCTTTTCCCGCAGCTTGCCAATATAAATGCTCAAAAGCATGTGTGAATGGTGTATTTCTATCTATGTTTTCTCTAAATCTGTAATCAATAAGGTTGATAAGTTCTGTAGATGCGAACTCAATCAAACGGTATTGAGCACTCTGAAAACCACTAGCAGGAGTTAAGGTATATCTAAACTTCATATATTGCTCAACCTCCATGCCTTCTCTCATGATATTAAATGACGTGGTAAGCATATCAAAATAACGACTAACGCGCATTATTTTGCTCTCAAAAAACACAACATCTAAATCTTCCTTTTCTGCAACTTGCGAAATTTCATGCAGTATCATTTTAAAAATGAGTTCGTTTATTTGATGGTAGGCAATAAATACCATCTCATCTGGCAATGTAGTTCGCTGAATTTGTAAATTTAATAACGCATCTGTTTGTATATAGTCCCAATAAGTTATAGGCTTACTGTATAGTAAGCCATATAAATGATCATCTGTGTCTTGGTCTATTTTATTATACTTTTCTTGAAGCTCTTTTAGAATTTCGTCAAAGTTAGGTTGGTCTGACATATATTTAATTGTCTATTACTATTGGCAAAGAATACTTTAATCCTTTGAATGCTTCTAAGTCTGCTCTTAGTGAACCTACAGCCAAATCTGCATGAATTTTTAATGGTATTTTATTTTCATCATCACTTACCCAAAGCGTTAAACTTTCCTCTTCTTTAAATACACGACCAGCCATGACATATGGTCTAAATTTAAGTGCATTTATCTTCACTCTATTTCCATTAAGTCTAATCTTAACTGTTTCTCGTCCTAAAAATTTAAGCTTAAAACCATAATTCTCTTCATCAAAGAACATATTCGTCTGAATTTCATCACCAATCTTTAATGACGGCACATCAATGCTATTTCTCAAATAATAATACATTGAAACCATGTCTTGAACATCTTTCTCAGTAGAAAACGTATCGATTTTTTTCTTTTTCTTATTATTTACAATCGCCTTCCCTTCTTTGTGATCAAAATCAATTTCGATATCCTTAGTATGTCCACCTTCATCTATTTTTCTGATAAATTTATAAGGCGAACCAGTATTTTTATCAAAATAACTCTCGTATCTGTCTCTTACTTTAAAGAACAAATTAACAGCACCAGTCGTTTTTCCTTTACCCACGACATGATAGACGGATTTACCATTCAGGTTTTTTTCATTCACCTTCAAAGTTGCTTCACCAGCTTTAAACCAGCCGCTATAACTCATTCTAAACTTAAACCATTCTCCTTTTTGAAAGGCTGAATCTGTTTTTGTGCTTGAAGGGTTAAGCCCTGCAAAGAATATTAATAATGTAAGTAGATATTTCATAACGCTTTTATTGTAAATTTAAAAAATGTCACATAATTAATATGTTACATTAATCTTAAATACAATTACTATTCCAAAAATATAAAAACGATAAAACCCAAACTATTAACCTGAGTTAATTTAATATGTGAACAATAGAATTATAAAGTACCTCGTTTAGCTTGTTCTCGCTCTATAGATTCAAACAAGGCCTTAAAATTACCGGCGCCAAAACCTCTTGCACCCATACGTTGTATAATCTCAAAAAATAGCGTTGGCCTATCTTCTACCGGCTTGGTGAAAATCTGCAGCAAATAACCTTCTTCGTCAGCATCAATCATAATACCTAAGGCCTTGAGCTTTTCTATATCTTCTCTCAACTCATGATCAAAAATATCTAATCGTCCTGGCACTGCTTTATAATATTCTTCTGGAGGAGTAGATAAAAACTCAACACCATTTGCCTTTAATTGAGACACCGTTTTAATGATATCATCTGTTGCTACTGCGATGTGTTGTACACCAGCTCCTTCATAGAAATCTAAATATTCTTCTATCTGCGAACGCTTCTTACCTTCAGCTGGTTCATTAATTGGGAACTTTATTCGACCATTACCATTAGACATTACCTTACTCATTAATGCTGAATACTCAGTATGAATTTGCTTGTCATCAAAAGACAGGAAGTTTTCAAACCCCATAACGTCTTCATACCATTTTACCCAAACGTTCATTTGATTCCAGCCCACATTACCAACCATATGATCAATATATTTTAAACCAGCAGCAGGCGGATTATAATCGGTTTTCCATTCAACAAATCCTGGCATAAATACGCCATCATAGTTTTTTCGCTCTACAAACATGTGAACCGTCTCGCCGTAAGTATAAATTCCTGCAGTGACTACTTCACCAAATTCATCTGTATCTGCTTTAGGCTCTTGATAGGACTTAGCACCTCTAGATGTGGTTTCTTTATAAGCACTTCTTGCATCATCAACCCAAAGCGCTACCACTTTTACACCATCACCATGTTTTACAATGTGGTCATTAATTGATGATTTACTATTTAAAGGTGTTGTAAGCATCAGTTTTATCTTGTCTTGTTTTAAAACATAACTAACAGCATCTGTAGATCCCGTTTCTAAGCCTCTATATGCATATGATTGAAAACCAAATGCGGTTTTATAAAAGTGAGCAGCCTGCTTCGCATTACCTACGTAAAACTCTACATAATCTGTTCCTAAAAGCGGTAAGAAATCTTGTGCTCCTTCAAATATTTTTTCTAAACCGTAGTTTACTGATTTAACCTCCTTTGCCATGATATAGTTATTTTATTTAGTATCGAGAGTCTATGTCTCTCATTATTTCTTCTATTGATTTTTCTTTTTCTACTTCTTCAGAAATTGTATCGTTAGATATTTCATAAGTTTCGTCTTGCCAAGTACCTTCAGTAGAATCTTCTTCGATTAAAATTACTTCTTCGTCTATGTCGTTCTGATTATTGTTTTCAATATCTTCTAAAAAATCGGACGATAATGCCGCACCAAAAAAGATTAAACCAATTATGGTCAGAAATACAATTATTCCATTAAAAACAATGGCAATAATATTTAAAATCTTACCTGTATTGACATTACTTCTAGTTTGGGGTGAATATGCTTCATAGTGTTCTGCATATTCTTTAAGACTTTTATTAGCCTGGATTAAGCCGAAAATTGCCATTATCAACGGAATTATAGCTGTAAAACCATAACAACAACAGCCTGCTATTCCTAAAACTAATGATACAACACCTAAAATAAGTGCTAATGGATCTGCTGGTAATTTATTTTGACTCATTTACTCTAACCAAGATTTATAGTAATCTTCATCTGCTATTTTTAGCGCTTCCTCTGTGACCTTTAAAGGCTTAAAGGTATCTACCATAACAGCTAACTCATCTGTCTTTACCTTACCAATACTGCGCTCCATTGCACCAGGATGCGGTCCGTGCGGTATACCTGCTGGATGTAACGAGATATGGCCCGCATCAATATCATTTCTACTCATAAAATCACCATCGACATAATACAAGACTTCATCACTATCTATGTTACTATGATTATAAGGTGCTGGAATAGCTTGTGGGTGATAATCATATAATCGCGGTACAAAGCTGCAAACTACAAATGCATCTGTTTCAAATGTTTGATGCACTGGTGGTGGCTGATGCACACGACCTGTTATAGGTTCAAAATCATGTATAGAGAAGGCATAAGGATAATTAAACCCATCATAACCAATAACATCAAACGGATGTGATGCGTAAACCATCTCTATAATTTCATCTTGCTTTTTTATATTGATTAAAAAATCACCTGATTCATTATAGGTTTCTAATTCTTCTGGTCGTCTAATATCACGCTCGCAAAATGGTGAGTGCTCTAATAATTGACCAAACCAGTTTCTATAGCGTTTTGGTGTATAAATTGGTCTGTATGATTCTACAATAAATAATCGGTTATCTTCGGTATCAAAATCTATTTTATAAATAATACCTCTTGGAATTAATAAATAGTCACCATACTTAAAATCTAAATTACCTAACATGGTACGTAACTTACCAGTGCCCTTGTGAATAAAGATTAACTCGTCTGCATCTGTGTTTTTGTAGAAATAATCTTTTGTGGATTGTTTTGGAGCAGCCAATATAATATTGCAATCACTGTTTGTCAATACAACTTTTCTACTATCTAAATAGTCGTCTTCTGGTTTTACTTTAAACCCATGAAAACGATATGACTGCATATTATTAGCTTTAGCAACCTTTGGTGCTATACTATATTGCTTCTTTATCGCTTTCACCTGTGTTGGTCTTTGCTCATGATAACTATTTGTTGACATACCGTCGAAACCTATAGTACCAAACAATTGCTCATAGTAAAAACTGCCATCTGGCTTTTTAAATTGTGTATGGCGCTTTGGAGGAATTTGTCCTAATTTATGATAAAATGGCATTATTATTTAGTTAATTAGTGTTTTGTCTGTTCTCTTAATGGCCAAAACCATTGACCTTTAAAGTTACGAAAAATGTATTATATAAATACGATACTGAAACAAGTTCAGCATGACAGGATTGTCATTCTGGATTCCTTTTGATCAAGAAATGTAAGTGTAGCTTTATGTCTTCCCAGTAAGGTTTCATTGGTCTAAAATTACAAAAATAAATTAGAACCAAAATCCTAAATTAAAAAACCAATACCCATTGCCAGTTTCTGGAGAATACGTGTATTTACCTTCTAGAGGTCCAAGAAAAGTTTCGAGCGAATATCCTAAGGCATAGCCACTAAAATCTGGTGAACTAAGCCATTCACCTGTTTCAAAAATACCATCTTCAATATTAGCATAGTTAGCTGCTAAAATGATGTGATTATTTTTTATGAATTCATAATCAAATGTAAATACTGCTTTCACAAAACTGTCACCTGTCAGTGCTATATAGTCATAACCGTAAAAAGATGAAATGTTATTTATAAAATTATGACCGTAACCTCCTAAAGCAAAACCTAAAGCTCTTGCCGAGTTGTCTCCAATTTTAAAACCGCCATGGGTCTGTAGATGCAAGGCCAACTTATCAGTAAAGCTTAATGCATATCCTAAATCTGCTTTTGCTATAGAAAATAAGTCAAAGTTTACATTAGGGCCATTTGCATTTAAATACCAATGAAAATCACCATTAAAGAAAAAACCACTTTTTGGAAAATAGGGATCATCATAACTATCAAATTTGAGGTTCCCAAAAACACTGTAATAATTTGTGTTTTCGAAGACAATTTCCTCGTCCTCTTCCTCTTCAAGTAAAGTTTCTGAAGTCAATTTTAATCGCTTATACTCAGCACCTAAACGTAATGAAAAATCCTTCCTAAATATAGTTTGGATATATAGCTGATTTGTAAAATCCGTAAGTTCTGTATCTATTCTATTTAGACCTTGAATTAAGTTAGAATTCTCATCTTGTATTAAAGTAGGGCTGATGTTTCTATTAAATTGATTAAAACGAGATTTTACACCTAAACTTACATAAAATCCTTTATCAATAAAGTAGTCAAAATTATAACGCGTATTATCTCCAAGTATGACATCTAACGAAGCTATATCATTATTAAACAATAGCTTCTTTTTTGTAAGATTTGCTAAAGCCGCGCTTTTATATAATCCGTCATAGTGTACACCTAATTTTAAAAAAGTTGTAGCATCTGTCTCTCTAATTTCACCTTTAAGCTTGTAAGATCCGACACTATCTTTTTTTAGTTGATATCTAAATGTCTCAAAATTGTTAGTCGCTATCAAACTATTAATACCTTCTTTAAAATTCTGATAACTTATTTTTTTATCATTTCTAAGTTTTAATTTACCTCTTAAATATGATCTCGTGTAACGCTTATTACCATCGAAATCTAATCCTGTAATCCTTAAACTATCTAACGGAGTTACTACAGGTCTCTCTGGATTGAATTTTTGCTGTTTTTTAATACGCTTTAAATCTTCAATATTAGCTCTTGCAGCCTCTTCACCATTAGCAATTATATCTCCACCTTCACTAAATGACACTACTGAAAAATTTGTAATATCTGGTTTAATATAAACATCTGTTAAAGGAGCTTTATCCTTCATTGCTTTAATAGTACGAAAGTTATTGATTTGCAGTAAAATCTCATCAGCAGACTTTAAATGTTCACGATCCCTTAATGCATCTTGTACATCGACACCAATTATAATATCCATTCCTTTTTCTCTCAACAACTCAACTGGAAAATTGTTTGTTACGCCACCATCAATTAATATTCTATCATCAATAACAACTGGTTGAAATAGCGAAGGTAATGCACCGCTTGCAGTAACAGCCTCTGCTAAACTACCTTCATCCATAACTAAAGATTCGCCCGATTCAATATCAGTTGCAATACAAAAAAACGGAATTGGAAGATTATTAAAATCCTTGACTTCATTAACATGAAGCATCATTTGATACAATAAATTATAAACGTTTTGTCCTCTAGAAAGTGCCGATGGTAAATTAATTTCAAAATTTTCAAAAGGTAAACTTACTGCGTACTTATAGGAGTTCTCTCGTTCATAAAATGGTTTAGTTGCTCTAGTGAATTCGTCATTAATTAACTCGTTAAAATCTGTCTTATTAAAAAGTGCTTCTAATTGTTTACCAGAATACCCAGAAGCATAAAGCGACCCTATTATAGCTCCCATACTAGTACCAGCAATATAGTCGATTTTAATATCAAGACTATCAATGACTTTTAATACTCCAATATGAGCAAATCCTTTTGCTCCACCACCACTTAGCACCAAACCAACTTTGGGCTCTTTTTGCTCTTGAGCATTTATAGTATTGAAACTTACACATAGAATGACTACCAAAAGCACCCTAAGAAAGCACTTAATATTTTGATTTGATTGATTAGTTTTCAAAAGATTATTCTTTATGATAGTAATTATAAATTTTACTCGCTCTAGACACTCCAACAACAGCTTCAAGCTCATCCAATTTGGCATTTGCAATACGCTTAACGGTTTTAAATTGTTTCATTAAATCGATAATCGTTTGCTCACCTACTCCAGATATATTTTCTAGTTCTGTGGTAAGTGCACCTTTACTTCTTCTGTTTCTATGATGCTCTATACCAAAACGATGGGCTTCATTACGCAATTGCTGTATGATTTTTAGTGTCTCACTTTTTTTGTCTAAATATAAAGGAATTGGATCATCTGGATAGAATAATTCTTCTAAACGTTTTGCTATACCAATAATTGCAATGGTACCTCTCAACCCTAACACTTCTAAACTCTTTAAAGCTGAAGATAATTGACCTTTTCCTCCATCTATTATTATGAGTTGTGGTAATGGTTGGTCTTCTTCAAGCAGACGTTTATAACGTCTAAAAACCACTTCTTCCATTGAAGCAAAATCATCTGGACCTTCAACTGTTTTTATATTAAAATGTCTATAATCTTTCTTACTTGGTTTTCCGTTTTTAAATACTACACAAGCGGCAACAGGATTTGTTCCTTGAATATTTGAATTATCAAAACACTCAATATGCCTTGGCTCTACCGAAAGCCTTAAATCTGCTTTCATCTGCGCCATTATTCTGTTGGCATGTCTATCTGGATCTACAATTTTTATTTGCTTTAGTTTATCCATTCGATAATACTTTGCATTTCTAATTGATAAGTCCACTATGCTCTTTTTATCACCAAGCTTAGGTATAGTCACCTTAATTTGCTCTCCTAAATCTACCTGAAACGGTACATAAATCTCTTTTGAATTTGAATTGAACCGTTGACGAATTTCAGTAATTGCCAATTCTAAAAGTTCTTTATCTGTTTCTTGAAGCTTCTTCTTTATTTCTAATGTATGAGATCTAATAATTGAACCATAACTTAACTGCAAAAAGTTGATATATGCATAGGTCTCATCACTTACTATAGAAAAAACATCCACATTACTAATCTTTGGATTGACAATGGTAGATTTAGATTGGTAGTTTTCTAAAACTTCTAGTTTCTCTTTTATTTTCTGAGCGTCTTCAAATTGCATTGCTTCAGCATACTGCCTCATTTGGGATCTAAATTGCTGCAAAGAATCTTTAAAGTTTCCTTTTAATATTTCCCTGATAGCAATCACATTTGCCTGATATGCTTCTTCTGTTTCTCTGCCTTCGCAACCACCTTTACAATTTCCTAAATGGTATTCTAAACACACCTTATACTTACCAGCTTCAATTTTAGCTTCAGAAAGATCATAATTACAGGTACGTAATTGATATAATCCTTTTATTAATCCTAAAAGTGTTTTAACGGTTTTCATGCTGGTATATGGCCCAAAATATTCAGAGCCATCTTTAATCACTCGTCTCGTTGGGAATACTCTAGGAAAACGTTCTTTTTTAATGCAAATCCAAGGATAAGATTTGTCATCCTTAAGCATTACATTATACTTAGGTTGATACTTCTTAATAAGGTTGTTCTCTAGTAGTAATGCATCATTCTCAGTTTCTACAACAATATGTTTTACAGTAGATATATTTTTTACCAATACACGTGTCTTACCATAATCATGATGCTTAGTAAAATAACTACTAACACGCTTTTTAATATTCTTAGCTTTCCCTACATATATAAGTTTCTCGTCAGCATCAAAATATTGATAAACGCCGGGTTGATGGGGTAAGGTTTTTATCTGTATTTCTAAAGAAGTTTCAGCCATTAAATCAAAAGTAGGCAAAAGTTATAAGTTACCAGTTATGAGTAATTAAAGTTAACAACCAAATGTGCTAAATTCAATAAACAAACCTAAAAGTTTGAGTAACTTTAAATACTTATTAACTTTAGACACTTTAAGAATTATCATGAATATTGTTATCCTCTCTAGAAACGAACATTTGTACTCTACGAGACGTCTCATTGAAGAAGGTGAAAAAAGAGGTCATGAAATTGAAGTTATAGATCCTTTAAAATGCGATATCATTATAGAGCAAGAAAAACCTACAATTTTTTATAAGGATCGTTATCTAGATTATGTTGACGCCATTATACCTAGAATTGGAGCGTCGGTGACATTTTTTGGCTGTGCTGTGGTGAGACAATTTGAAATGATGGGTGTTTTTACAACAGTCACCTCTGATGCCATTATACGAAGTAGAGATAAACTTAGAAGTTTTCAACGTCTTTCTAAGGCCGGTATTGGTATGCCAAAAACAGTGTTCACCAACTATTCTAGAGATGTTGAGGAAGTATTAGATCATGTTGGTGGCCCACCAGTAATTATAAAATTATTAGAGGGTACACAAGGATTAGGTGTTGTTTTGGCTGAATCTAAAAACGCCGCGGAATCCGTACTTGAGGCCTTTAACGGATTACAAGCGAGAGCACTTGTACAAGAATATATTGAAGAAGCAAAAGGTGCAGATTTAAGAGCATTAATTGTAGATGGGCAAGTAGTTGGAGCAATGAAACGACAAGGTAGAGAAGGAGAATTTAGATCTAATCTTCATCGTGGTGGCACTGCCAATTTAATAAAGCTTACCGAAGCAGAACTTAAGTTAGCTATAAAAGCGGCCAGAGCATTGAAATTGCCTGTGTGTGGCGTGGATATGTTACAATCTTCAAGAGGTCCATTAATTATGGAAGTGAATTCTACACCAGGGCTTGAAGGTATTGAAGGTGCAACACACAAAAATATTGCTAGAGCAATTATTACGTTTATTGAACGTAATAGAAATTAAAAAAATGAAAATCCTGCTTTCGTAAGAAATGAAAAAGATTCCCATTTTCATGGGAAATGAATATGAGTGAAAAAGAAGTTTTAGACATATTAGGAAAAAAAGTTGGGCTTGGTGAAAGTGCAAAGGTAAGTTTTAACGTTGCCAAATTACATACTCAAAATACTATAGATGTCCCAGTAATTATTGAGCGTTCTAAAAAACCAGGTCCTACTGTATTAATTACAGCTGGTATTCATGGTGATGAAGTTAATGGTGTTGAAATTGTTCGTCAAATTATTGCTAAAGGTATTAATAAACCAAGCAAGGGAACTATTATATGTATCCCAGTAATTAATGTATTTGGGTTTATACATATGGACAGAGAATTCCCTGACGGTAGAGATCTCAATCGTGTTTTCCCTGGAAGTGCGAAAGGCTCTTTAGCCAGCCAAGTTGCTCATAAACTTATGACAGAAATTGTACCTCATGTAGATTTAATTCTAGATTTTCATACTGGTGGTGCAGACCGATTTAATGCAGCTCAAATACGGATCTCTAAAGACGATATTATTTTAGATGAGCTTGCTCAAGTATTTGGTGCACCAATCATTTATTATTCCAAAAATGTACATAAATCCTTTAGAAGTACATGTCACAAATTAGGAATTCCGATGCTGCTATTTGAAGGTGGAAAGTCTTTTCATATTGACAATACAGTTACTAATACTGGTGTAAATGGTACTAAACGCATTCTATCTCATTTAGAAATGCTCAATAAAAAATTTAAAGCCTCAGCACCAAAGAATAGCGGTATTAAAATTAACGACAGTAAATGGATTAGAGCTAAACATTCAGGAATGTTCAAAACCAGTGTTTCGGCCAATACAATCGTAAACAAAGGTGATGTCTTAGGCCATATTACTGATCCCTATGGTAGCTTTAATTATTTTGTAAAAGCACCAAACGATGGCTGTGTTTTTAATGTAAATGAATCACCCATCATCTATCAAGGTGATGCTATTTTTCATATTTCCACAAAACTAGAATCGTGACAAAACCAGAACTTAGAAAAAAATATAAAACGCTTCGAGAAGAATTATCAATAAACCAAATAGAAGATTTTAGTCTCGACATAGCAAATCAACTATTAAAGCTAGATATTTGGAATGAATCGTTCTATCATATTTTTTTGACTATTCAAGAACAAAAAGAGATTAATACCGAATACATTTTAAACATACTAGCCGGTAAGGATAAAAATATCGTCATTTCAAAAAGTAATTTTGAAGATTATAGCATGATTCATTATCTGCTGACAGATAATACGAGGATACAAAAGAATAGCTATAATATTCCTGAACCAGTAGATGGAATCACCATTGAATCAAAACAACTCGAAGTCGTATTTGTTCCGCTTTTAGCCTTTGATGAAAACGGAAACAGAATCGGTTATGGGAAAGGGTTTTATGACCGTTTTCTAAATGATTGCAAATGTGAAACCATTAAAATCGGATTATCTTTTTTTGAAGCCGAACAAAAATCTTTTGAAGCTGCCGATAATGATGTTAGATTGGATTATTGTGTGACTCCAAATCAGGTGTATTCTTTTCAGGATTAGTTTCTTTAAATGCCTTTTTATTAAACACCAATAAAATCCCGATACCTGTACTTATAGCAACATCGGCAACGTTAAAAACAGGATCAAAAAAGGAAAAAAAGCTTCCACCAACAAATGGTAACCATTCAGGCAACACTCCTTGCCAAATAGGAAAATGCAACATATCCACAACGTTACCATAAAACACGTTGGCATAACCACCATCTTCAGATAAAAATGAAGCAACTTGCATAGTACTATCACTAAATAAAATGCCGTAGAACACAGAATCTAATATATTACCTAAGGCACCAGCAAATATTATTGCAATTGCAAAAGCTAGTGTTTGAGATTTTTGTTTCTTAACAACATCAGCCAACCAAAAACCAATGCATGTTACTGCAACAATTCTAAAAAGCGTTAGAATCAGTTTAGCAGATTTGTCTGATATAAATGTAAAAAAGTCACTCAGCTTGGCACCCCAAGCCATACCATCATTTTCTACAAAAGCAATCTGAAACCAAGAAAAAACAACCACTGGTTTATCTATTAAAGAAAAATGTGTCTTTATGTAGATTTTACTCACTTGATCAATAAGTAAAATAAAAAAAATAAGGGTCAATACTTTTTTAGATGACATCTAAATTACTGGTATTACAAAAACATAAACTATAAAAATAGCCCTGAAATAAATATTCCAGGGCTCAATATATTTAAAATATTGTCTTAAGCTCAATAATTAAATACTGCTTTAACAGTAATTTATTACTTCTGCATGTTTTTGGCTTCAATACTTAAGGTTGCGTGAGGTACAAGTTTTAATCTTTCAGGATTTATTAATTTTCCTGTAACTCTACAAACACCATATGTTTTGTTCTCTATTCTAATGATGGCATTCTTTAAGTCGCGAATAAATTTTTCTTGACGAATAGCCAGTGCTGAGTTTGCTTCTTTACTCATAGTTGCACTACCTTCTTCAAAAGCCTTAAACGTTGGTGACGTATCATCAGTACCATTGTTATGGTCATTCATGTAAGCACTCTTTATTAATTCTAAATCATGCTCTGCGTGTTCAATTTTTTCCTGAATTAACACTCTAAATTCTTCTAATTCCTTATCAGAATATCTGTTTGTTGTTTCTGCTGACATATCTTCTAATGTTTTTGTATGAATAGCTTGGTATTTACTTCATCGAAAGCAATATCTATACCATTACTAACTTCATCTATTAATTCTAACTTATCTGTTAATGTTTCGGATTTAATATAATCCTTATTGGAAGCTATAGCTGCTGCAACGAGCGCATCATTTTGTAGTTGTACTTCAATTCGGTCTGTTACTTCATAACCAGATTCTTTTCGTAGGTTTTGAATACGATTTACGAGCTCACGAGCAATTCCCTCCTTACGTAAATCATCAGTTATAGTAACATCTAGTGCAACCGTTATGAGGCCTTCACTTGCAACTAACCATCCTTCTATATCTTGCGACGATATTTCTACATCGTCGATTCCTAAAGTAATATTTTTTCCGTTAATGTCAATAGCAATTTCGCCATTTTGTTCAATTTTTTGGATATCATCAGCTGAAAACTGATTAACTGCACCAGCAATAGCTTTCATGTCCTTACCAAACTTTGGCCCTAACACCTTAAAATTCGGCTTTATTTGCTTAATTAAAATGTCTGAAGCATCCTCTAACAACTCTATTTCCTTAACATTAACTTCATGCTTAATTAAATTAGAAACTGCTTCAATTTCTTCTTTTTGCTCAGCAGAATTAATTGGTATCATTATTTTCTGCAATGGCTGACGCACTTTAATCTTCTCTTTAGCTCTTAACGATAAAACTAACGACGCTATTGTTTGAGCACTTTCCATTTTTCGTTCTAAAGACTTATCTATAAAACTTTCATCATACTCAGGAAACTCAGCTAAATGGACACTTTCAAAAACTTCTTTACCAGTTACAGATGATAAATCTAAATACAATCTATCCGTGAAGAATGGCGCAATTGGGGCACCAAGCTTAGCTAAAGTCAACATACATGTGTATAGTGTTTGATATGCTGAAATTTTATCGGTTTGGTAATCACCTTTCCAGAAACGTCTTCTACTTAATCTTACATACCAGTTACTTAAGAAATCTTGTGTGAAGTTTGAAATTTCTCTTGCTGCCTTTGTTGGCTCATATTCTGCGTAATACGCATCAACTTTTTTGATAAGTGTATGTAATTCTGAAAGAATCCAACGGTCTAATTCTGGACGTTCTTCTAATGGAATTTTTGCTTCAGAATATTTAAATCCATCAAGATTTGTATATAAACTGAAGAATGAATAGGTGTTATACAATGTTCCAAAGAATTTACGTTTCACCTCTTCTACACCATCAATATCAAACTTTAAGTTATCCCAAGGATTGGCATTACTAATCATGTACCAACGTGTAGCGTCTGCACCGTGATTTGCTAAAGTTTCAAATGGGTCAACAGCATTGCCAAGACGTTTCGACATTTTTTGTCCGTTCTTATCTAGAACTAACCCGTTTGATACTACATTTTTATAAGCTACAGAATCGAATACCATAGCACCAATAGCGTGCAATGTATAGAACCAACCACGAGTTTGGTCAACACCTTCAGCAATGAAATCTGCTGGATAAGATTCGTTATTATCAATGAGTTCCTTATTCTCAAATGGGTAATGCCATTGTGCATAAGGCATAGAACCAGAATCGAACCATACATCAATTAAATCGCTTTCGCGCTTCATTGGTTGACCAGAATCTGAAACCAGAACAATCTTGTCAACCACATTTTTATGAAGGTCTATCTTATCATAGTTGGCTTCAGACATGTTACCAACTTCAAAATCTGCGAAGATATCGGCTTCCAAAACCCCAGCTTCAACAGCGCGTTGCATTTCGGCTTTTAATTCTTCAACAGAACCAATACATTTAGCTTCTTTACCATCTTCTGTTCTCCAAATTGGCAATGGAATTCCCCAAAAACGTGAACGTGACAAGTTCCAATCGTTGGCATTAGCTAACCAGTTTCCAAAACGACCTTCACCAGTTGATTTTGGTTTCCAGTTTATGGTTGTATTCAACTCATGCATACGTTCTTTGACATCAGTCACTTTGATGAACCAAGAATCTAATGGATAATATAAAATTGGTTTGTCAGTTCTCCAACAGTTTGGATAGCTGTGCTTGTATTTTTCTACCTTAAAGGCTTTGTTTTCTATCTTTAGTTTGATAGCGATTTCTACATCAACAGATTTCTCCGGTGCTTCGCCATCATCATAGTATTCATTCTTTACATACTTACCAGCAAACTCACCCATTTCTGGTCTAAATCTACCTTGAAGATCAACCAATGGTACTAAATTGTCATTATCATCTTTAACCAACATTGGTGGCACTTCTGGCGTGGCCTGTTTTGCTACCAAAGCATCATCTGCACCAAACGTTGGTGCTGTGTGTACAATACCTGTACCATCTTCAGTCGTTACAAAATCACCAGAAATAACTCTAAAGGCATTTTCTGGATTATCGTTTGGTAAAGCATAGTCTAACAATTGCTCATACTTTATACCAACTAAATCTGCACCTTTGAATTCCTTAACTACATAAAAAGGAATCTTTTTGTCTTCAGATTTATATTCTAATAATGCTGGTTTATCTTCAACTTCAAAATATTTTCCCGAGAATTGTTTTCCAATCAACGGCTTGGCCAATACCACATTCATTGGCTCAAATGTGTATTGGTTATATGTTTCAACTAACACATAATCAATCTTTGGCCCTACAGTTAGTGCTGTGTTACTAGGCAATGTCCAAGGTGTTGTCGTCCAAGCAAGGAAATAAACTGTGCCTTCATTTTTGAGAAACTCTGGTAATGTCTCTTCAATAGCTTTAAACTGAGCAACTACTGTTGTGTCAGTGACATCTTGATACGTACCTGGTTGATTTAACTCATGCGAACTTAAACCTGTACCTGCTTTTGGTGAATATGGCTGAATGGTATAGCCTTTATATAATAAATCTTTAGTGTAAATCTGCTTTAATAACCACCAAACAGATTCCATATATTTTGGTTTGTAGGTAATGTATGGGTCATCCATATCAACCCAATAACCCATTTTTTGAGTAAGGTCGTTCCAGATGTCTGTATAACGCATAACGGCTTTTTTACAAGCTTCGTTATACTCTTCTACAGTAATCTTCTTACCAATATCTTCTTTGGTGATTCCTAATTCTTTCTCGACACCAAGTTCTACTGGTAATCCATGTGTATCCCAACCAGCTTTACGCTTTACTTGAAATCCTTTCATGGTTTTATAACGTGGAAATATATCTTTAATAGCACGCGCTAAAACGTGGTGTACACCAGGCAAACCGTTTGCTGAAGGTGGGCCTTCAAAAAACACAAATGGCTCGTTACCTTCTCTAGTAGTTACACTTTTCTCAAAGATATTATGCTCTTGCCAATAGCTTAAAATTTCTTCTGATACTTTTGGCAAGTTAAGTCCTTTATACTCTGGGAACTTCTGACTCATATTTCACACTTTTTTCAAGTGTGCAAAAGTATGAAATTTGGCTGATTTATTGAGTTTGTTGAACGCAAATCAAGTCAAAAAACGAACTAAATCTTCAATTTTAGATATTTTTTGAATTCTAATTGCTGTATTTTTTAATGAAATGGTATTGTATTTAGAAATAAAGATAGCATTGTAGCCTAACTTTTCAGCTTCTACAATACGCTGTTCTACACGTTGTACTGGACGTATTTCACCACTAAGTCCAACCTCAGCAGCAAAGCAAAAATCCTTTTGTAAGGCTTCATCTTCGTTAGATGATAAAATGGCTGCAATAACGGCTAAATCAATTGCTGGGTCGTCAACTGTAATACCACCTGTAATATTTAAAAACACATCTTTTGCACCAAGTCTAAAGCCAGCTCTTTTTTCTAAAACAGCCAACAACATATTAAGTCGTTTTGCATTAAAACCTGTAGCGCTTCGCTGTGGTGTACCGTAAACCGCAGTACTTACCAATGCTTGTACTTCGATTAGCAATGGACGCATACCTTCTAAAGTCACGGCAATAGCATTACCTGAAAGTTCTTCGTCTTTCTTAGAAATTAAGACTTCACTTGGGTTACTGACTTCTCGCAACCCAGAACCTTGCATCTCGTAAATTCCAAGTTCATTGGTTGAACCAAATCTATTTTTGTTGGCTCTAAGGATTCTAAACACATGGTTACGGTCACCTTCAAACTGTAAAACTGTATCTACCATATGCTCTAAAATTTTTGGACCTGCTATGTGGCCATCTTTAGTAATATGACCAATAAGCACAACTGGAGTGCTGGTTTCTTTGGCAAACTTCATGAGTTCTGACGTGCATTCTTTAATTTGAGAAATACTACCAGCAGAAGACTCTATATAATCGCTATGTAATGTTTGAATGGAATCTATCACCACAATATCTGGCTCTAAAGTTTCAATTTGCTTGAAGATATTCTGAGTTTTAGTTTCAGTTAATATGTAGCAATTAGCGTTGTTCGGATTAACACGTTCTGCACGCATTTTTATTTGTTTCTGACTTTCTTCACCAGAAACATAAAGTGTTTTATATGGTAAATTTAAAGCGACTTGAAGCAAAAGTGTACTCTTACCAATTCCTGGTTCTCCGCCTAAAAGCGTTAATGAACCTGGAACAATTCCGCCACCTAAAACACGATTAAATTCTAAATCTGTAGTTTGAATTCGCGTTTCTTTGGTAGAATCTATCTCATTAATTAATAATGGTTTTGAAACACGTTTAGAAGACTTGCTTGTAGAAGCTTTCCAGCTGTTTTTATCCTCTTTTTGAACGACTTCTTCTACTATAGTATTCCATGATTTACAGGAATTACATTGTCCTTGCCATTTTGCATATTGAGCTCCACAATTCTGGCAAAAAAAGGTTGTTTTTACTTTCGTCATCTATGCTCTAATTATCGTCACCACCATTTTTTTCATTTTCCTCTTTTTTCTCTTCTTCCTTTTTTTTCTGCTCCTCTTCTTTTTTCTTCTTTGCCTTCGCTTCCTCTTCTTCTATTTTTTTGATTTCCTTTTCTAACTTCTTTAGTTCTTTATCTTCTTCTTTTTTCTGTTTGTCAAGCTCTTTTTGCTTGCGCTCTTCTTCTTTTTTAGCTTCCTTTTCAGCACGTTTTGCTTCTTTCTCAGCAAGCTCCTTTTCTTCTTCTTCGAAAATTAAATTTTCTAACACCTCAATCTTAGCAACTATAAAATCGTAATTGATATGACCTTCTTCATTTAATTCTAAAGCTTCTTCATAATGTTTAATTGCCTTTGATTTATTTTCAGTTTTTTCAGCATAAACACCAGAATAATAAGGTCCTAAAACGGAAGTGGGATCCTGCTTTTTTGCTAACGAAGCTAAACCTCTATATGATTCAATATCTTCGCGTTCTTCAGCAGCTTTAGCCATTTTTTCAAACTCTTCTAAAGGTATTGGCTTATCAATTCCAAACATATCGTCAATACTTTTATAACGCTCAATGAGGTATTGATCTAGAGTACCTTCATATGGTATTACTTTCTCTTTAATTTCCTTTTCATTTAGAGGTTTATACAGGTTGAAAATTTTGTCAAAAGCTCTAGAAATACCACTCGTCACTAAGGTATAATGTGTTTCATCTTCAAAATCATCAAAATAGTAGGTAAATTTTTCATTTCCTATGGATTTAAGTGCCGTATTGGTTGCTAACACAGATTCTCTAATAGGGACAATATCCTTATCACTTGTTGCCATGTAATAGATGTAATCCTTCTCTATCCACGAGAATCGTTTTGATATACTTTCAGTAATGTTTCCTAGAAAATCTGGGCTCAAATTGACATAGGCTTGAAAAATTGGGTTCTCTCTCATTAAAAATGCATTAGAAAAACCTGCCATTGCGTTATGACCAACCACAACTCTAAAATCACTTGTATTGTACAATCCATCAATGTATGGTATAAGCTCTGATTCCACAAAGTTGTAAAAATCTAGTCCAGATTCCTCTGGCAATCCTGTAACTTCATTCACATAAGAATCGTAATAACGATCTCCGCCTTGCATAACACCAACAACTATAGAACCTGGCATATCATCAAAATAAGTCTGAAACTCTACTTGACCAACTACAGGTTCAAACAAATAATCTCCATCAAAAACAATGATAAGTGGATGCTTTACCTGAGAATCTTCGTCATAATTTTTGGGTAGTTTTATTTTTAGCTGTCTCGCTGTATTAGTCTTGTAAGACTTTAATTCTTTGTACAACACTTGAGCGTTAATTGCAGTAATACAAACGAAAAACATGACAAATGGAAGTATAACTTTTTTCATGATCCTTAGTTTTTAAGCTCTCGCTCTATTTGATACATTTTCTCTAGCATTAAATCCTTATCTATATATTGAGAAGGTGTTAATGACAGACCAGATTTATAACTTATTAATGCCTTTTTAAGACTGCCATAAGTTTCGTGATACATACCAATGTAATAAGCCCCAAGCATAGAACCTGGAAACTCTTTCTTTACATAAAGCGCTAGTTTTTCCATAGCTTCAGCATCATCTTTACTTTTACAGGCCGCTGAAATGGCTCTTAAATCGTTTTCTACAACCTTCTTTTCAAATCCATAGAAATACTCAATGTCTTGGTATTTCTTGATTAGATAATCAAAAGGTGATCCTTCGTAAGTGAGGATTTTTTCTTTGTACTCCTTTGTGTCAATAGGCTGATAAAGTGAAAATATTTCTTTTAAGGCTCTAGAAACTCCTCTCCCAACTAACGATAAGTGATTAGCATCTTTAAAGTCATCGAACCTATAGTGAAGCTTTGTGTTATCAATAGATTTAAACCCATTGTTACATTCTAAAACTGATGTTCTATTATCACTTTCATCCTCATCGCCTGTTGCGATGTAATAAAAAGTTTCGTCTTCTAATTTAGATAAGCGCTCTTTTAATTTTGTTCGCATTTCAACTTCTAAATTCGGACTTAATGCTATATAAGCTCTGAATAACGGAATGTCTTTTAGCAAATAATTATTAATGAAAGTGGCGCTTAAACCATGACCTGCAATCATTCTGAAACTTGAGGATTTATAGTTCTCTTCTATATAAGGAAGTAATTCAATATCTATAAACTCATAAAAGTTTGAATTGTCCTCTCTTAATAACAAATCATCTTCTCTTGTTTCACTTTGACTTACACCAACGATGATACAATCTGGTATATTTTCCCAATAGGACTGATAATCAACATTACCAGCAACAGGCTCAAATAAATAATCGCCATCCAGAACTACAAGAACAGGATATGTTCGCTCTGATTTGGAATCATAATTCCTTGGAAGTTGAATTTTAAGTTCACGTTTTTCCTCTAACTTATAGGATTCTATGCTATCCCTTTTAACCTGAGCATTCATAAATCCCACCAGCATAAAACATGCAAATAGGGCACATAAATTCTTCATTGATATAAAGACTTAAAGTTGTAAGAGCAAGTTAAAAAAATAATTCTGTCTAAGGCTCTATTTTCTATTATAGATTGGCAAGTAAAGTAAGGACAACCCACCCAAGACAATAATCATTAGTGTTTGAGAACCCCAGAGTACCCATCCAAAAGTAAAAGTTGGGTCTTTAGCAACACCAAAAATAGAAAATGCCGCATAAACAGCTGCAGGATACGCACCAGTTCCGCCATTTGTAGCTGCGACACTAAAACTTGCAGAGATAAATCCAATTAATACTGCTGCAAAAGGAATTCCATGAAGGCTTTCGAACGCGAATGTTGTGGTATAAAACATGAGTACATACATACCCCAAATAAAAAGTGTATGCCCTATAAAGGCCCATTTCTTTTTCATTTTAAATATACTAAGTGCACCTTCAATCAACCCACTTATGAAGACTCTTATTTTATTTACAAGAAAATAATTGCTTTTTCTAAAGATTAGGAATAATAACCCAAATAAAAGTATTCCAGCCCCAAGAATCACGAATATATTAGCACTCAATTTATCGGAAAAGAACTGAACTATAAATTCGAATTGTAAAATTAGTGTAATACCAATAATACCCAACATCACTATCATATCTGCAATACGTTCAGAAACTATGGTACCAAATCCTTTTTCAAAAGGTACATCTTCATAATTTGTTAGAATTGTTGCTCTTGCAACTTCACCAGATCTCGGTATTCCATAATTAATCAGGTAGGTTGCAAAAACAGCCATAATACTATTTCCAAACTTCACATTATAACCCATTGGCTCCAGCATAAATAACCAACGGTAAGCTCTAGATAAGTGACTAAGATTTAAGCAAACAACACTAACAAGTATCCACCAATAATTGGCTTGCTTTGCCTCTTCAATAATCTGACTTAGAGGCACTTTACTCAACGAATACCACACCAAACCAATGCTTATGAGTATAGGTATGGCAATGGTTAGTATTTTTTTTAAGCTTGGCTTCAAAAAACTAGTTTAGAAGATTATTTTCTTCGTTAGGAAAGACCAAAGATGGCTTAAAGGTTTTTGCTTCCTCAATATCCATGAAGCCATAAGTGATGAGAATCAAAATATCACCTACAGCCACTTTACGTGCTGCAGCACCGTTTAACGTAATTTCACCGCTATTACGTGGACCAGGAATACAGTAGGTTTCTAGACGTTCACCATTGTTATTATTAACAATCTGAACTTTTTCTCCTTGAATAATATTGGCAGCATCCATTAAATCTTCATCGATAGTTATACTACCTATGTAATTTAGGTCAGCACCAGTGCATTTGACACGGTGAATCTTTGATTTTACGACTTGAATTTGCATTAGGCAAAGATAATTAATTTAAAGCGATATTATCTATAAGTCTTATATCGCCAGCATACACAGCAATAAAAGCTCTATATGTTTTATTTTTTGATTTTCTTTTAACTGGTTTTAAGGTTTTTGTGTCAGCAATTGTAAAATATTCGAGCTCTAAAAGCGGTTGTTTTTTAAATTGCTTTTCAACCCATTCCGTTACCTTAGTAGCACTTTTTATGCCAAACTGCTCTTTGGCAAACAATAGAGTTTTATATATAAAAGGCGCAGCTTCTCTGTCCTTTTTTGTTAATCGTGTGTTTCGAGAACTCATAGCCAAACCATCCTCGGCTCTATGAATAGCACATCCAATAATGTTTACTGGGATCTTGTAGATTTCAACAAGTTTTCTGATTATTTGAAGCTGTTGAAAGTCTTTCTCACCAAAGTATGCTTTTTCAGGCTTCACAATTTCGAATAAGCGTTTCACTATTGTACCAACTCCATCGAAGTGACCATCTCTAAATGCTCCTTCCATTTCATGCTCTAAGCCATCGAAGACAAAAAATTGAGATTTAATATCCTCACCGTAAATATCTTGAACTGTTGGAGCATACACTATTATAGAATTACTTACTGTACCTAGAAGTTTAACGTCATCTTCTAAAGTCCTTGGATATTTAACTAAATCTTCTTCATTGTCAAACTGTGTAGGATTAACAAACACGCTTACCACAATAATGTCATTTTGACTCAAACCTTTTTCAACAAGTGACAGATGCCCGTCATGTAGTGCTCCCATTGTTGGCACAAACCCAATAGATACATTCTCTTTTTTCAGCGTATCTAAACAGGTCGACAAATCTGTTTTATTATGAATTAATCTTAAGCTCAAAACTCAAATAAATGAGTGCAAACATAAGATTTTACTAGCAATCTGCATAAATTTTCGTAATTTTGCATGTTTTTAAAATTAATTAACTAAAGCTGTAGATTTATGAAAGACAAACGAATATTGTATGTGTCCTCGGAAGTTGTACCTTATTTACCAGAAACAGAGATTTCTTCAATGTCATTTGAAGCTCCAAGAATGGTGAACAAACAAGGAGGTCAAATACGAATATTTATGCCTCGCTTTGGTAATATTAATGAGAGAAGACATCAACTTCACGAAGTTATTAGACTTTCAGGTATAAACCTTGTTATCAACGACTTAGATATGCCGTTAATTATTAAAGTTGCTTCGATACCTAAAGAAAGAATACAAGTATACTTTATTGATAACGAAGAATATTTTAAAAGAAAAGCTACGCTTACAGATGAAGACGGTAACCTTTTTTCGGATAATGACGAACGCGCAATATTCTTTGCTAAAGGTGTTATTGAAACTGTAAAGAAACTAAATTGGGCTCCAGATATTATACATATTAATGGTTGGTTAGCTTCTCTTTTACCACTTTACTTAAAAGAGTTTTATAAAACTGAACCTCTATTTGCAGAAAGCAAGATTGTGACGTCTATTTACAATCAGAATTTTGAAGGTGAACTCAATAATGAAATGATAAATAAGGTTAAGTTTGATGGTCTTGAAGATGGAGCCGTTGAGTTATTAAAAACTCCTAACTACAGTAACTTAATGAAAATTGCCATTGATAATTCAGATGCTATCATTAAAGGTTCTGCAGAGTTACCAGAGGATATTGACACTTATATTGATAGACTAGAAAAACCGGTTTTAGATTACCATACAATTGAAGAGTTTGCTGATCCATATACAGAGTTTTACAAAAACAGTGTGCTAGACGATTAATCGCTTAATCACTTAACAGGATAGAACCTGTTAAGTATCTTATTTTGAATTGTTTTCAGAAAATTGTGTGTCATGTAGATTATATTTGACCTTTCACAGATTTTTTCTTGTATTGATGATTTATAGATTAAATTCGTTCATGAACAATATTTACATTCGATAATTTGTTCACTAAATTTAAAAATATACCAAATAAATAAATTAACCTATGTGTGGAATTGTTGGATATATAGGGCGAAGAGACGCCTACCCAATTATAATTAAAGGACTTCAGCGATTAGAATATCGTGGCTATGATAGTGCCGGAATTGCATTATATGATGGAAACGATATTAAACTATCAAAAACCAAAGGAAAAGTTTCTGATTTAAAGGAACGTTTAGAAAATGAAATCACTACCGACGGAACTCTAGGAATTGGCCACACACGATGGGCTACTCATGGTGTCCCAAATGATGTTAATTCACATCCTCATTATTCCAATTCTGGTGATTTAGTAATTATACATAATGGAATCATTGAGAACTATGACTCATTAAGAAAAGAACTTATCAATCGTGGTTACACGTTTAAATCAGATACTGATACCGAAGTCCTTGTAAATCTTATCGAGGACGTAAAGAAAAATGAAAATGTTAAACTAGGAAAAGCTGTTCAAATCGCTTTAAACCAAGTGATTGGTGCTTATGCAATTGCTGTATTTGATAAAAATAAACCAAATGAAATTGTTGTTGCTAGATTAGGAAGTCCTCTTGCTATTGGTGTTGGTGACGATGAATTCTTCATTGCAAGTGATGCTTCACCTTTTATTGAATTTACTAAAAATGCTATATATCTTGAGGATGAAGAAATGGCAATAGTGCGCAGAGGAAAAACTGTGAAGGTTAGAAAAATAAAAAATGATGACCTTGTTGATCCATATATCCAAGAATTACAATTAAACTTAGAACAGATTGAAAAAGGTGGTTATGACCACTTTATGCTTAAGGAAATATACGAGCAACCAGAAGCTATTCAAGATACTTTTAGAGGTCGATTATTGAGTAATGAAGCTATGGTTAAACTAGCCGGTGTTGAAGACAATATGAAAAAGTTTTTGGCCGCAGACCGAATAATAGTTGTTGCTTGTGGAACATCTTGGCATGCTGGTTTAGTTTCTGAATATATATTTGAAGATCTCGCTCGCATTCCTGTAGAAGTTGAATACGCATCTGAGTTTAGATATAGAAATCCAGTAATTACAGAAAGAGATATAATCATCGCAATTTCTCAATCAGGAGAAACGGCAGACACTTTAGCAGCAATAAAACTAGCTAAATCTAGAGGTGCATTTGTATTTGGTGTTTGTAACGTAGTTGGTTCATCTATTGCTAGAGAAGCAGATGCAGGTGCATACACTCATGCTGGACCTGAGATTGGAGTGGCTTCTACCAAGGCTTTTACAACACAAATTACTGTACTTACTCTAATGGCATTACGCCTAGCTAGAGCTAAGGGAACTATTTCGAGTTCAGAATTTAGACATCACTTAATTGAATTAGAAACAATTCCAAATAAAGTTGAAGTTGCACTGAAATCCGACGCTTACGTTGAAACAATAGCTGATATCTATAAAGATGCAACTAACTTCTTATATCTAGGTAGAGGATATAATTTCCCTGTAGCCTTGGAAGGAGCTCTAAAATTAAAGGAGATATCTTACATTCACGCTGAAGGATACCCAGCTGCTGAGATGAAACATGGCCCAATTGCTTTAATAGATGAACAAATGCCAGTTGTTGTAATTGCTACAAAAAAAGGACACTACGAAAAAGTAGTGAGTAATATCCAAGAGATTAAATCTAGAAAAGGAAAAATTATTGGAATTGTAACAGAAGGAGATGTTAGTGTTAAAGAATTAGCGGATCATGTTATAGAAGTTCCTGAGACAATAGAATGTCTCACACCTTTATTAACAACAATACCTTTGCAACTTTTATCTTATCACATAGCTGTTATGTTAGATAAGAATGTTGATCAACCAAGAAATCTAGCAAAATCTGTAACTGTAGAATAATTACAGAAGCGTTTCTTGTTAAAAAACCAATTATAAGCGCCTATAAATTGCATTATTGACAATTTTTAGGCGCTGTTTTTTAAAAAAACTCTTATGCATGCATAATTTTCTGAGAATTTGTTACCAACTTATCAGTATAATTATTTAAATTGGCATTTTGTAATAATAACTAATTCTCTAACATGAAGACAATCTTAAAGATTTTTGCGTTGTTTTTTTGCGTGGTTTCTTATTCTCAGACCACTGTAAAAGGAAAAATTACTGATGATAGTGGACTACCTTTACCTGGTGCCAATATTGTGGTAGTTGGAACAACCACTGGTACCGTTTCGGATTTTGACGGTAACTATACAATTACGGCAAATCAAGATCCACCATTCTCAATTCGTATTAGCTATACAGGTTTTGAAGCTCAAACAATAGAAATTACAACAAATAACCAAACCGTCGATGTAATTTTAAAAGAAGGTAATTCTTTAGATGAAGTTGTAATATCAGCGTCTCGTACTCCAGAAAGAATCTTTGAATCACCAGTTACGGTAGAACGCTTCGGTTTAAAAGAAATTAAGAACACTGCTTCATCCGATTTCTATGACGGATTAGAAAATCTTAAAGGAGTTGACGTTAACACCAATAGTTTAACTTTTAAATCTGTCAACACAAGAGGTTTCGCATCATTCGCTAACACAAGATTTATGCAGTTAGTTGATGGTATGGATAATTCAACACCAGCCCTAAACTTCCCTATAGGTAATTTGGTTGGTATGACTGAGACAGATGTTTTAAGTGTAGAATTATTACCTGGAGCTGCGTCTGCTCTTTATGGTGCGAATGCGTTTAACGGTATTTTATTCATGAGAAGTAAAAATCCATTTGATCACTCTGGTATAAGTGCATACGTGAAAGGTGGTGTAACATCTCAAGAAGCGGCTGGAAATAATGAATACACAGACATAGGCGTGAGATTAGCTCATAAATTCAGTGATAAATTCGCTGCTAAGATCAACTTTGGCTATCTTAAGGGTACAGATTGGTATGCTACTAATGCAAATGACCGATTTAATAGAGGCTTGACAAGAGAAGACACAAATTATGATGGTATAAACACTTATGGTGATGAGGTATTTACCAACATAAATAATGTTGCCCAAACCCTTGAAGCCCTTGGATTAGCACCTGCAGGCTCGTCAGCATTAGTGCCATCTGTAGATGTGAGTAGAACCGGTTATGAAGAAAGAGATCTTACCAATTACAACGCTGAAAGTGTGAAAGCGGATTGGGGACTTTATTTCAGACCATGGGCAAATGATTTTGAAATCCAATATGTTGGTAAAGTAGGTACAGGTAATACGATTTATCAAGGTGCTAACCGTTATAATATTAAGAACTTTTTCCAACAGCAACATAAATTAGAAGTAAGAAATGATAATTTCTTTGTAAGAGGTTATGTAGTTGCAGATAAGGCTGGTGATTCATACGATATGGTATTTACTGGTATAAATATGAATAGAGCTTGGAAAGATGATCTTACGTGGTTTGGTGAGTACGTAGCAAGTTACATTGGTGCTACTCTAGGAGGAGCTGATGATGCTAATGCACATATTGCAGCAAGGCAAGCCGCAGATACTGGCAGGTTCTTGCCAGGTAGTCAACAATTTCAAAACGCATTTGATAGAATTATTCAAGACCCTGACTTTGCAACGGGATCTAGATTTCAAGATGAGTCTAGATACTATCATGTAGATTACAACTACAACTTTGGTGACTTAGTAGATTTTGCAGAAATACAAGTAGGTGGTTCTTACAGAAGATACAGATTAAATTCATCAGGAACCATCTATACGGATGTAGATGGACCGATTAATTATTCAGAGGTTGGAATTTATACGCAGTTACAAAGAACTTTAGAGTTAAATGAAAATGTTGAACTAAAATTAACAGGTTCTTTAAGATACGATAAATCTGAATTATTTGATGGTTTCTTTTCACCAAGACTATCTGCTGGATTTACGATTAACGAAGACCACAATATTAGAGCATCTTTTCAAACAGGATTTAGAAACCCAACAACTCAAGACTTATATATTGGTTTAGATGTTGGTAGAGCTATACTTGTTGGTGGTGCTTCAGACAACCCTGCTAGAGATATTAGAAATTATGACGTTAGTGCTGCAGGTGCTGCTATTTTAGGTTCTTCAAACATCGCGTTCGATGGTACTGCTGCATACAATAACTCGTTCTTAGCAAGTTCTGTAACTGGTGGAGGTGCATTGGAAGTAGGAAATTCTAGTTTAGTAACACCAGAACAAGTAAGTTCTATAGAAGTAGGTTACCGTGGTAAATTAGATAAAGTAATAATAGATGCTTCTGTCTACTATAACAGATATCAAGACTTCTTGGCTAATGAAACTGTAATTGCTCCATTCTATGGTGAAGTTGATCCAGATGGAAACGGACAAGTTGATTTAACTAACCCTGATACTCAATTAGCTGCACAAGCTCTTGCTAATGGTGATTTTCAAGCATATCAAACTTACACGAATTCTGACGAAGAAGTGAATTCTTATGGTGCTGCTATAGGTGTGTCAACTAAAATATTCGATGGTTTTGATTTAAATGCAAACTATACTTACGCAAAATTAGATTTTGATGTTGCTGCTAACCCAGATTTTAGAACAAACTTTAATACACCAGAACATAAAGTTAAAGTGTCTTTTGGTAAAACTGAACTTTTTGAAAATATTGGATTTAATGTTGCTTGGAGATGGAGTGATAATTACTTCTGGGAAGCATCATTTGGTGACGGTGATATACCGGCATTTAATGTCCTAGATGCTCAAGTAAATTTTAGAGTACCAAGTATAAAATCCACATTTAAAGTTGGTGCAACAAACTTACTTCAAGATGAATACTTCACTGCATTTGGTACAGGTTTCATAGGATCTCAATATTATCTGTCTTGGACGATAAATAACTTATAATAACTGAAAAAGAAAACATTAGAGTCATGAAAAAAATTAAATATATACTATTATCATTTCTCACCTTAAGTATTGTTGCTTGTGAGAATGAATTGGTAGAAGACCTAAGAGAAGTTAGAAGTAACACTACTGAAGTTGTATTGCCTGAATTAAATACCGGTTCAGCAGACTTTTCTAACTATGTTTCAATTGGCCCTTCATTTACTGCTGGTTTTACCGATAATGGCCTATTTATAGCAGCACAAGAAAATTCGTTCCCAAACATATTAGCATCTCAGTTTGCAAATGGCAATGGTGGCTCATTTACACAGCCTCTTATGAATGATAATTTTGGTGGTTTGGCCCTTGGAGGTCAAAGATTAACTGATCCAAGACTTGTCTTTGGAGGTGCAGGACCAGTTCCACTTGAGTCTGTTATTGGACCAGTAACGGTATCAACTGATCTCGCTTTAAATAATCCTGCAGGCCCATTCAATAATTATGGAGTCCCTGGTGCTAAAAGTTTTCATTTTCTAGCCCCAGGATATGGTAATATTGGGAATTTAGCACTTGGTCTTGCTAACCCCTATGCTGTTAGAATGACAGGAGCAACTCCAGATGCTACAATCTTAGAATTAGCAGCTGCTCAAAACCCAAGCTTTTTTACGGCTGATTTAATAGGTGGGAATGATGTTTTGGGCTATGCAACTTCTGGGGGTGATGCTAATTTAGATCAAATAACGGATCCTAATACTTTTGCTGGTGCGTTTAATGCTATTATTACAACACTAACAGCTAATGGTGCTAAAGGTGCTGTAACTAATATTCCTTATGTAACAAGTTTACCATATTTTACAACCGTTCCTCATAATCCTATTCCATTAGATGCAGCAACGGCGGCGTTCTTAAATAGTGCTGGAGCCTATGGAGCTTACAATGCTGGTGTTGCGCAGGCATTAGCAGGATTAGTTGCTTTTGGTCAAATCACTCAAGAAATAGCGGATGCTGAATTAGCAAAAAGAACAATAACCTTTTCAGCTGGTGAGGGAAACCCAGTAGTAATATTCGATGAAAGCTTAATTGATTTAACAGGTTTAAATCCAGCTCTAGTAAGTATGAGGCAGGCTACAGCTAATGATTTGGTAGTTTTACCAGCTTCAACAGTTATTGGTACTGAAGCTGTTCCAGGCGATCCAAATAGTGTTAATGGTGTTGCAGTACCTCTAGCAGATCGCTGGGTACTAACTCCAGAGGAACAAGAAGAAATTGCTACTGCTGTTGATATGTATAATGCTACTATAGCATCAGTGGCTAGTAGTAATGGATTAGCTTTTGTAGATGTTAACGCTATATTAACTGAAGCTTCTTCGTCAGGTATTCAATTTGATGCTTATAACTTAAATACTGATTTGGTTTTTGGTGGACTAGTGAGCTTAGATGGAATTCATTTAACTGCAAGAGGTTATGCCTTAATGGCAAATAGTTTCTTAGCAGCTATTGATGCCACATATGGGTCTAATTTTGTTGAGTCTGGTAACGTCGCTAAAGCAGGTGATTTTCCAACAAATTACTCACCTGCTCTACAATAAAAATATCACGATATTAAAATTAAAGGCGTGCTTTAAAAAAGCATGCCTTTTTTTATTTAAAAAAGCAACGATATTTTAAATAAAACTCTATCTTTGCAGCGCAAAAATCAAGCTGATTTTTCATATTAAAATATTGCAAAACAAAAACATATAAGTAATGTCAAAAGTTACAGGTAAAGTTGCACAAATTGTAGGTCCAGTTATCGATGTTGAATTCGCTTCTGGAGCAGAACTTCCAAAGATTTATGATTCGTTAGAAATTAACAGACCTGATGGTTCAACCTTAGTACTAGAAGTACAATCTCACATTGGTGAAGATACAGTACGTACTATTGCGATGGACTCTTCTGATGGTTTAAGTAGAGGAACTGAAGTTGTCGCTACAGGTGCTCCTATCCAAATGCCAATTGGTGAAGATGTTTATGGACGTTTATTTAACGTTATTGGTGACGCTATCGATGGTCTTGGAGATTTACCGAAAGCTGGAGACGAAGGTTTACCAATTCACAGACAAGCACCAAAGTTTGAAGATTTATCTACTTCTACAGAAGTGCTATTTACAGGTATTAAAGTAATTGACCTTATTGAGCCTTATGCAAAAGGTGGTAAGATTGGATTATTTGGTGGTGCTGGTGTAGGTAAAACAGTACTTATTCAGGAGTTAATTAACAACATCGCAAAAGGACATGGTGGTTTATCTGTGTTTGCTGGTGTAGGTGAAAGAACTCGTGAAGGAAACGATTTATTACGTGAGATGTTAGAGTCTGGTATTATTAAATACGGTGATGACTTTATGCACTCAATGGAAGAAGGCGGTTGGGATCTTCAAAAAGTAGATAAAGCTGCTATGAAAGATTCTAAAGCAACTTTCGTGTTCGGGCAGATGAACGAACCTCCTGGAGCACGTGCTCGTGTAGCATTATCTGGTTTAACTATTGCTGAATATTTCCGTGATGGTGCTGGTGATGGACAAGGAAAAGATGTATTATTCTTCGTAGATAACATCTTCCGTTTTACACAAGCTGGTTCTGAGGTATCTGCACTTTTAGGTCGTATGCCATCTGCGGTAGGTTACCAACCAACATTAGCAACTGAAATGGGTGCGATGCAAGAGCGTATTACTTCTACTAAGAAAGGTTCTATTACATCTGTACAAGCGGTATATGTACCTGCGGATGATTTAACGGATCCTGCTCCTGCAACAACCTTTGCCCACTTAGACGCAACAACAGTATTATCTCGTAAGATTGCTGAGCTAGGTATCTATCCTGCGGTAGATCCATTAGATTCTACATCTCGTATCTTAACACCAGAAATCTTAGGTGATGATCATTACGATTGTGCTCAAAGAGTAAAAGAGTTATTACAACGTTATAAAGAATTACAAGATATTATTGCTATCCTTGGTATGGAGGAATTATCTGAAGAAGATAAAATGGCTGTAGGACGTGCGCGTCGTGTACAACGTTTCTTATCTCAACCATTCCACGTAGCAGAGCAGTTTACAGGTATCCCAGGTGTATTAGTAGATATCAAAGAAACTATTAAAGGTTTTAATATGATTATGGATGGTGAATTAGATCACTTACCAGAAGCAGCATTTAACCTTAAAGGTTCTATCGAAGAAGCTATCGAAGCTGGAGAGAAAATGTTAGCTGAAGCGTAAACAGCTTAAAGCGTAAAGCTTAAAGCATAAAGCATAAAAACATGTACTTAGAAATTGTATCACCAGAAGCAACACTATTTAGCGGAGAAGTAGATTCTATTGCTGTACCTGGAGTAAATGGTGAGTTTGAAATGTTAAACAATCACGCACCTATCGTTTCAATTTTAAAAGAAGGAAACGTTAAGATTAAAGGTAACATTCAACTTGAAGAAGAGGTTGAAGATAAGTTTACCAAATCTGATAATGGTGTATGGTTAGCCATTAATTCTGGTACAATAGAAATGAAAGACAACAAACTTATTGTATTAGCAGATTAATACAATAGCAGTTTTATTTTAATAGACAATTAACGCGAAGCTCTCACTTCGCGTTTTTTTATTTCATTTTTAAAATAGTGAGTTCTTTGTTCGCATTTAAAATCACTAAATGCAAATGACCACCTATACGCATCTTTTCAATGGCTTTGGCATCATGATTAGTTAGATTAACCAAATCTTGATACATAGATAGGTTATTGTCTCTATTTTTAGTCAAAATAAAACCTTTAGAAGCATCGTAACGTACCGTTTCAACCTCAGCATCATATATATTACCAACGCCCACAATCTCTTTAACTGAATCGTTATTTAAGTCTACAAACTCAAAATCTAAAATAGGTCCAAATTGCGCTTCTACAGGTAATGCTTCAAATGAAAAAACGGCTTCACCTTTATTTTCAATATAGAATGAACTGAATGATGAAGCTTCTAGATGCAGAGCGGTTTCAATATTATCTTCACCGTAAACATCAATAATATTTGAGTCTGCAAACGCCTTATAAGTTGTTATTTTATCCTTTAGAAAAGGGGTTTGTTGCGAAGAGCATTCTTTTCCTCTTACTGGAAACAAATTACCATTAGATTCTTTGCTCAGCGCAATATCGAAACTTTCATTATCATCAAAGTAATTGGCATATATATGAAGTGGCTTCTTTTCTGATGGTTTGAATTTATTATTATTCCCAAAATTACCTACAAAATAATCGTCATCACCATCATTGTCGTAATCAATGGCCTCTATAGATTGACACCAACCCGATATATCAGATAACGCATTGTTAACCTTAGTGAATTGCCCTTTCTGATTATATAGCAATGTTACAGGCATCCACTCGCCTACTACAATTAAATCTAAAAATCCGTCAGAATCATAATCCGAAAATACCGCATCGTTTACTAGTCCTAAATCTTTTAGCCCTTCAGCTTTTTGAGATGTTACATCTGTAAAAAAACCGTCATTATTCTCTAACACAAATGAATTTGGTGTCATTGGATATTTACCCGAAACCAAGCGTCCACCGACAAATAGGTCTAAATCACCATCATTATCATAATCGCCTGTTGCAATTGCTTTAGTAATTGTAAGCATTTTTGGAAGTTGGCGTTTTGAATAATTCCCTTTACCATCATTGATATACAACCTATCCTGAAGCATTACACTATTTTCCTCTTGACTGTAATTACCTGAAGCGACATATACATCTAAATCACCGTCATTATCTACATCAAAAAAGTGCGCATTATTGTCATTAAATGCCTTATCGTTTTCAAATAGTCTTTCATTACTCTTACTGAAAGTACCATTAGAGTTCTGAATATATAATTCTGATGGATTACCCATTGTATTACCAATAAACAAATCATCTAATCCATCATTATTAACATCCGCAACTGCTAAAGTATTATCAATTGTAGATTGCTTTTGTGGCAATAACAACTGTAAATTATAATCGTTAAAAACTACTGCTTTATGCCTGTAATCTATTCCTAAACTTGAAGCCGAAACTTTATCGAAAATTTGATTGGCTTCAGAATTACTAAAATTATTATCAAATGCTTCAGAATATCTTAAAGTCAAGTTTTGATTTGCCTTTATATTTTCGAGTAATTGTGTTTTGCCATCATTCCAGTGAATTTTCAAACTATCAATAGCATTTAATTCACCAAGTCCGAAATTGAGTGTAGTTGTTACCGAAGACTGATATCCTCTTGCAGAATACAGGTCTTTTACTTGCTGTAAATCTGTAGTATAAACTTCTACTCTAGCACCAATACCATTTCTATTTTTCTCTGAACCTTCAAGTGATATCTTTATATAATTAGAATCAGAATTATTTCGATATATCGATGCTTTATCTGACTGATTATTCAGAACCAAATCTAAGTCACCATCATTATCAAAATCAGCATAAGCAGCACCGTTTGAGTTAATTTTAGTACCAAACCCTAATTCCGAAGAACTGTCTTTAAATGTATAGTCCTTATTGTTTGTAAACATGTAATTAGCAAGTTTCACCGATGGAATTAAATCTAAGGCTTCTTTTAAATTTTGTTCTTTGTCTTGACTTAAATCCTTTGCTAGCATCTGCTTTCTAAAATCTTGGTTAGCGATGTCTTTTTCGATACCATTAGTTATAAAAATATCGTTATATCCATCATTATTGAAATCTGCAATTAATGGTGCCCAACTCCAATCTGTTTTGGCAATGCCAGCAAGTTGCCCTATCTCACTAAATGTATTATAGCCATTATTAAGTTGTAACATATTAGACATATACTGATGATGATAACCTCTATTTACCATACGATTAAATTTTGCCGTATTCATAGAGGCCATATTTTCTTTACCTCTTTTTCTATCGGCAGCTAGCATATCTAGCACAATAAGGTCGGGCTTTAAATCATTATTAATATCTGCAAAATCAGAACCCATACTGTTATTAGAAATGTGTTTGAAGACACTTAAAACCGAGTTGGCAAACGTTCCATCTTGATTATTGATATACAAAACATCTGGTTCTATAAAGTCATTAGCCACATAAATATCTGGCCAATTGTCGTTATTAAAATCACCTATGGAGGCACTTAATCCCCAAGCCTTATTAAATGAAATTCCCGAAGCTTTAGTAACATCTTTATAAATTCCATCATCATTTCTATACAAACGATCAATATCATCTTTAGTAATACTTGGTAAATCTTGCGGTTGCAGGTATAAATCTTGATTGGTGTCTAGACTATGATTAACCATATACATATCTAAATCTCCATCTTTATCATAATCAAAGAAATAAGCCTGAGTTGAAAAACTATAATCCTTTAAACCGTATTTAAGTGCTTCTTCTTTAAAGGTATTGTCTTTTTGATTGATATATAACTTGTTTTGCCTTGCTTTACGTTGCTTTATTGAACCCGATTTACAAACATAGATGTCCAACCAACCATCATTATTAATATCTATCATGGTAACACCTGTTGACCAGCCATTTTCGTCAGCTACACCAGCATCCTCTGTAATATCTTCAAAAACAAAATTGCCCTTATTTAGGTATAACTTATTTGAATTTTGATTAGATGTGAAATAGATATCTTCTAAACCATCGTTATTAATATCACCAACAGCAACTCCACCTCCATTATAAATGTAACTATAGTTTAGAAAATTGAAATCAACTGTTTCTTCAACACTATTTTCAAAATCTATATTTGAATGACTTTCTGGAATAGACGTAAACATTAGACCAGAACCGTCTTGAAATGGCTCTGTATTAGTGTTACAGCTAAAGTAGATGACAAAAAAGAATAAGAGGTACTTATCGAGTTTCATTTTTCTAAGTATAGAAGACTAATTTAAGTACTTTTTGAAGAATTTACCCTTAGATTTTACTCAAAATCTTATCCATAACCCAAGCGGTATGCGTTGCTGTTGAACCTGTTGAAGGATGCTTAAAATCTACACTTAAGTGTTTCATCATATTCTCAATATGATATTGTTGTATATGCTTGGGATTATCTATGTAAAACGTTTCTTCCCCATCTGAATTTATGACTGTAATTGGTTCTTCTAAAAAGACCGAAAAGGTAATTTCACCATCGCTTCCAATAATTCTAACTTTATCTTCTCTTTGGTAAGTACCAAAACTCCACATGCCACTACCTAAAACACCAGATTGGTGTTTCCAAGACCCAGAAATAATATCTTTTGAAGTATATAGGTTTTGCTGATTGTCTGATATTCCATTAGCTTCAGAAATATCGCCTAATAAATACGTAAATAGGTCTAAACCATGACTAGCCAAATCATCAAAATAGCCTGCCGTGGCTATATCTTCATCTGTACGCCAATTATAGGTGTCAGACTTATCTAAGTCACTAGCCGTTCTACTTAAATACCAACTGATGTGTCTTACATCACCAATCGTTTCTGTTTCTAACAAAGATTTGACTTTATTAAATCTCGGCAATGACCTGCGGTAATACGCTACAAATAGCGGCAAACCTTTTTCTTCAAAGGCGTTGTTAATCGCTACACAATCTTGATAATTAGATGCCATTGGCTTTTCGATACAACATATTTTCCCAGCTTTAGCAACTTTTAAAGCATAGTACTTATGTGTATCTGGTGGTGTAGCAATATAAACAGCATCAATATTTGGGTGATTAATTAGGGCATCTGCATCATTATAAAAGTTAGGTACTTGATGTCTTGAGGCATAATCTTCTGCGAGTTCTAAATTCCTACGCATTACAGCAAATAATTCAAGACCATCAGTCATTTTATATGCAGGGCCACTTTTTATTTCAGTGACACTGCCACAACCAATAATGCCCCATTTTATGGTTTGCTGCATGCTATAAATGTTTAACTGCTTCTAGTTCAACTTTTAACTCTTGAAACATATTCATAATACTGCTCATCTTCAGCTCCTTTTCATCGTATTCTTGTGTATTAATACAGCATGTAAACTCCCAAAGTTCTAGAATACTTTCTTTTAATACCAAATACGGTTTATAAGACTTATTATCTGACTTTAAAATTAATGCATCACTGTCATCTTCTGTAAGATAAACACGCTTGTACACCAAGCCATCATCTTTGGTTAATACAATATACGTTCGTCCGTTCTTAATATCATTAATATCTTCCACAAACTTTGCAACCACAAAAGAACCGTCTTTAACTGGTAACATAGAATCACCTTTTATAGGAAATGCGCGATGTGTTCCGGTAGGTAAAAAAGGTAATTTTATCTTTTGAAGTTGTTCTATATATTCCGGATCATCATAACCAGATAAATAACCTGCTGAAGCTTTTGCAGGAATAATTTCAATAAGATCCTCATTATCTTCATTCACAGTAACAGGAAACAACACACGTTTGTTACCTACTTCTATAAAAGAAGTGTCTTTGGCTTTTCGCAAATCATTACGAACCAATATATCTATTGGAATATTTAAATAATTAGAGAGTTCTATTAAACGCTCAATAGGTGGTTCACTTCGTCCTTCTTCATAAGATCCGACCATAGAGCGCGACCATCCTAAATCGTCTGCAAAACGCTCTTGAGACAACTTCCTTAAAGCTCTGAGGTGTTTTATGTTGGCTTGTATGGCTTTCATCTACTTAAAGTTTCATTATAACTTATAGGTTACACAATTAATTATCTTGATAAGTATTGACTATTACTACTAAATGCCCATTATGGGCTTTCATCAAAAATAATTTTAACAACTTTTGCTACAAATATAAGCAATAATAACTACAAATAGTAGCTAATTTTGTTAGCCATATGTATTTAAACTGTCACACATATTACAGCTTACGCTATGGCACTATAAAACCAGAGCAATTACTTGCTATTGCTTCAGAAAATGGTGTAAAAACACTTGCATTGACAGACATTAATACAACCTCAGCTTGCCTAGACATTGTTCGTTTATCAAAAAAATATAAGGTAAAACCGGTACTTGGTGTAGACTTTAGAAATAGCGCTCAGCAAGAATTTATTCTAATTGCAAAGAACAATAAAGGCTTTCAAAATATAAATGACTATCTCTCTAAATTTCTACATAATGAAGATTTAAAAATTCCCCAACGGCCAGATGCTGATTTAGAAGATTGCTTTATAATCTACCCTTATCAAAAAGGGAAAGATTTTGAGCTTAAATCAAATGAATTTTTGGGTATTACACCAAAGGACCTCAACCAATTAAAATTTTCAAAATGGAATACACATCGCCACAAATTAGTAGTCTTAAAAACGGTGTCTTTTCAAGATAAAAAAGGATTTAACACACACCGGTTACTACGTGCTATAGACAATAATACATTACTGAGTAAGCTACCTAAATCTGAAGAAGGTAACGAAAATGACAAGATGCTACCTTATGATGAGTTGTGTCAATTATACTCAGAGTTTCCAAGTCTCATTAACAATACAGAACATCTTCTAAACGATTGCTCTATATCTTTTGACCTTGAAAATCCCATACCTAAAAATCAACGTTTCCTTACAGAAAACGCAGATACAGATTACCAACTTTTAGAGCAACTAACCTATAAAGGTATTCCGTACCGTTATGGTAACAATGTAGATTCTAAAATCTACAAACGCATTAAGAAAGAACTCGATATTATAAAACAAAAAGGGTTTGTATCATACTTCTTAATTAATTGGAAAATCTTAGAATACGCAAGAAGTAAAGACTATTACTATGTTGGTCGTGGAAGCGGTGCTAACAGTATTATTGCCTATTTACTCAGAATTACAGATGTAGATCCTATTGAATTAGATCTATACTTTGAACGCTTTATAAATCTCTTTAGACAAAATCCGCCTGATTTTGATATTGATTTTTCCTGGAAAGACAGAGATGACATCACACATTTCATCTTTAATTCCTTTAAAAACACAGCGCTCATAACAGTCTATAATACATTTAAATTTAGAGCTTCAGTAAGAGAACTTGGAAAAGTATTTGGATTACCAAAATCTGAAATGGATATACTGACTCGTGGTAAGTTTAATGTAAAACAACTCGATAGATTATCACTTCTCGTTCTTAAATACAGTCAATATATTGAAGGCTTTCCTAATTACTTAGGTATACATGCAGGCGGCATTTTAATTTCAGAAAAACCCATTCATTATTATGGCTCAACCTTTATGCCACCAAAAGGATTTCCTACCACACAGTTTGACATGGTAGTTGCTGAGGATATTGGTTTATATAAATTTGATATTTTAAGTCAACGTGGTTTGGGTAAGATAAAAGATGCTGTTGATATTATTGATAAAAACTACACGCATCAATCACCTTTAGACATACATGATATTAAGCGTTTTAAAACAGATGAACGCATAAAGCACTTACTCAAAAATGCAAAGGCTATTGGCTGTTTTTATGTAGAATCACCTGCCATGCGCATGCTTTTAAAAAAACTGAGCGTAGACGACTATCTTGGTCTTGTAGCAGCCAGCTCAGTCATTAGACCTGGTGTTTCTAAATCTGGTATGATGCGCCAGTATATTCTACGTTGTCGTAAACCAGAACACAGAAATGATGCGCCCAAAGTACTCTTAGATATCATGCCCGAAACTTATGGTGTTATGGTCTACCAAGAAGATGTCATCAAGGTAGCTCATTATTTTGGTGGCCTTACACTTGGTGAAGCAGATATGCTAAGACGTGGAATGTCTGGTAAATTTAGATCTAGAGCAGAGTTCTTAAAAGTAAAACAACAGTTCTTTGACAACTGTAAAAATGATGGGAAATCTTTAGAGCTCACTACTGAAATATGGAGGCAGATTGAAAGTTTTGCTGGCTATGCATTTGCTAAAGGACACTCTGCATCTTACGCTGTAGAAAGCTATCAAAGTTTATTCTTAAAAGCGTATTACCCTTTGGAATATATGACGGCTACCATTAATAATTTTGGTGGTTTTTATAGTACAGAACTTTATATACACGAAGCTAAAATGCATGGTGGCAATATAGAATCGCCATGTGTAAATCATTCTTATAATCATGCTATTATTATTGACAAAACCATATATCTAGGTTTTATGTTTTTACATGCTTTTGAATCTAAAACCACACAAAACATACTTAGAGAACGTGAGTTAAACGGTAGATTTCAATCGCTCGATGATTTTATAGAGCGTGTTCCTATCTCTATTGAACAAATCACCATTTTAATAAAGATTAATGCATTTCGATTTACAAAAACCAATAAGCGTGAGCTCTTATGGGAAGCGCATTTAAAAATTAGTAAAACGGTCGTTGAAGAACATATGGTTACCTTATTTAAAACAAAACGTATCAACTACAATACTCCTAAATTACCGAGCACAGCTTTAGAGAATGCCTTTGATGAAATTGAACTACTAGGTTTTCCGTTATGTAGCCCATTTCAACTTTTAGAAACAGGTTCTAAAAGTAAACTACGTGCTAAACATTTAGGACAACTTGAAGGCAAGTACATAAAGATTGAAGGCTATTTAGTCACCACTAAAAATACAAGTACCTCTAACGGTAAACGAATGTACTTCGGAACATTTTTAGACAGAAATGGAGACTTTATAGATACCGTACACTTTCCACCTATTGCGAGTAAATATCCCTTTAGAGGAAAAGGCATCTATGAAATTACAGGTAAAGTTATGATAGAATTTGACTGTGTTTCTATTGAAGTCTCAAAGTTTGAACGTCTAGCTGTTATTGAAGATCCTCGTTATGCTGTGACATCAACTAATCCGACATTTCAAAGAAAAAAAAGTTTTAAAGATTTGAAAAAGACACACGACCCGATGGGGTTTAAAAATAGAATATCAAAAAATAATACTACCAATGTCACTTCGAGTGATTTGTGAAACATGAGCAAATTGTATCGAGAAGTTTTTATCCATAGCAAAGATCTCGATAATTTTTCCTTTGACTTCGACAAGCTTAGCCTGACAGGAAAACACTCGAACTGACGTTAATTGTAAAATATAAGAATGAACAACAACCGCAGCATAGTACATATGGATTTAGACACTTTTTTTGTGTCTTGCGAACGTCTATTAGATAGTCGCCTTGATGGTAAGCCTGTGCTTATTGGAGGCACAAGTGATAGAGGTGTTGTGGCATCATGTAGTTATGAGGCTCGCAAATTTGGCGTGCATTCTGCTATGCCCATGCGCATGGCAAAACAATTATGTCCAGAAGCTATTGTACTTAGAGGTAATTCTGGTATTTATACTAAGTTTTCTCAAAACGTTACCGAGGTTATAAAAGAGAGTGTTCCGCTTTACGAGAAAACGTCTATTGATGAGTTTTACATTGACCTTACCGGAATGGATAAGTTTTTTGGATGCCATAAACTTGCTTCAGAATTAAGGCAGCGCATTATTAAAGAAACTGGCCTACCTATTTCATTTGGACTATCACTTAACAAAACGGTTTCAAAAATTGCCACTGGCGAAGCAAAACCAAATAACGAAATACGTATTCCTATGGGAACAGAAAAACCATTTTTAGCACCACTATCTGTAAAAAAAATCCCTATGGTTGGTAATGTCACTTATAAATCGCTCTGCGATTTAGGTGTTAAGCGTATAAAAACCGTACAGGATATGCCTATGGAATTAATGCACAAAGTTTTGGGTAAAAATGGACTTTCGATTTGGCGTAAGGCCAATGGTATAGACCACAGTCCTGTAATACAATATCACGAGCGCAAATCTATTTCCACAGAGCGTACTTTTGGACAAGACACTACCAATATGCACAAACTAAAAGGCTTGGTTATTGCTATGGCAGAAAACCTAGCTTACCAATTGCGACGTGGTAATAAGTTAACGGCATGTGTCACTTTTAAGATTAGATATTCTGATTTTCAAACTTACACACAACAAAAACGTATTCCTTATAGTGCGATGGATCATAATATCATTCCTGTGGTGTTAGATCTATTCCATAAATTGTATAACCGTAGACTATTGGTACGACTTATTGGTGTTAAGTTTAGTCATCTGGTTGAAGGCGGCCATCAAATCAATTTGTTTGAAGATAACGAAACCCAACTCAACTTAGCAAAAGCTATAGATAAAATGCGCGAACGCTTTGGAGACAGAGCTGTTATAAGTGCTGCCGGTATGGAAGCAAAAACCATAAGTCGTTGGAATCCTTTTAATGGGGAACCACCACCACTATTAGCAAATAGACACCAATAAAAGTAAAAATTAGTATATTAGAACTATGTGCTATTCTAATGCCTTACGGAAACAACGCGAAAACATAGAAAAAGAATTAAGAGATCAAATAAAGGTTAAGTTTCACCCAAAATCAACCTACAAACCTTATTATCATCTCAACGGATTTACACATGGTAACCTACAAATTATACCCATGAAAGATCCAAGCACAATCTATGATGCCTCTTGGGGAATCATCCCAGATTGGGCCATGCATGATCCTGAAAACTTTCAAAAAAAAAGTAATACACTCAATGCCCGATCAGAATCTATATTTGAAAAAGCTTCGTTCAAAGATAGTGCAGAAGACAAACGTTGTTTAATTTTATCTGATGGCTTCTTTGAACCTCATCATATCAATAGAAAAGCACATCCATACTTCTGTTACCAACCATCCACAAGTCACTTAGAAGGAGATATTTTTGCCTTTGCAGGGCTTTATAATGAGACAGATCACAATACATTAAACGCGACTATTTTAACAACCCAAGCTAACGACTTCTTTATGGAAATTCATAACAAAGGGAAGCGAATGCCTTTGGTATTAGATCCTCATTATTTTGAAGATTGGTTAGATCCAGGTACAAGTTCTCAAGAAGTCAATGAAATCATTGCAATTGGTATGACCTCAAAATCATTTGACGCATATCCTGTAAGTCATGATGTTTATAAACGCAATGTAGACACAAATCAACCTTACATTGTTCAACCGATACAGAAGGACACTTTATTTTAACCTAATCCTCAACATACTCCAAGATATCACTCGGTTGACAATCTAATGCTTTGCAAATAGCCTCTAAAGTCGAAAAACGAACAGCCTTGGCCTTTCCAGATTTTAGAATGGAAAGATTTGCTGTGGTAATACCAATAATTTCAGCAAGCTCTTTGCTCTTCATGCCTCTTAGAACAAGCATTTTATCTAAGTTTACAATAATTGGCATAGCTATATGGTTAATTCGTTTTCTTCCTTAGCGTGTTTTGCCACTTTAAAAGTTTCACTTAATATCATGAAAAATAAACCCAAACACATTAAAATAAGATGTGGGGTTAAACCCGTACTTATTTTAAACTGACCTAATAAAACTATTCTCGATATAAAGGTCAATATAGAGCCTAATAACCCTACTCCAACCAATAAATACCCTATTTTATAAAAATTTTGTATAACATCACTATGAAAAGGTTTTGCTTTTTGAAAATAACGCAACGTCTTTCTGAAGACGAACAAACAATAAATCGAAGCTATGGCCAAACAAATATATGCAGAAGTGAATAGCTGCTTAATGTAGATGGGTTTATCAGAATCAGGAAAATTCTCATTAAAAATAAAATCTAATGATTCGGGGTTAATAAACATGTATACTGCAAAAAATAATAGAATTGCTACAAGCGGTATGCAGGTTACTATCCAAATAAAATCCACTAAACTTTTAAGAATAATTAACTTCTTCATTTTCAAAAATTATTGTTTTACGATAACAAAAATAAATAAAATTATTGAAAAACAATAATTTTTTACAAAAACATACTATTCCAACATTAGTTATATTTGTATCATATGGATGCAATAATTACCTATAATAGAAAAATACCTATTTATAAATATGCACTTGGTTTTGCGGCAATTGGTGTAGGTTTATTAGGGCTATTTAATTTAGTAATCTTTAGTATAGTACCACTTCTATTTGGTTGTATGATGCTAAAAACAGAAGGTTCAGAAATAGATTTAGAATCTAAAACCTTCAGAGAAACAAACTCAATTTTAGGTGTCAAAATTGGTAAATGGCGTCCACTACCAACTATAGATTACATCTCAGTTTTTGCTACTAATGAGAATATCACTGTACGTGCATTGTCTGCAGAAACTACAAACGCCTTTCCTATCATTCACTTGAATTTATTCTACGATAACAACAAGAAAATTACAGTGTATCAAACAAAAAGTAAGGTTGATGCCTTTGATGTCGCTTCTCATATTTCAGAAGCCTTATTAATTGACATATTAGACGCTACCGAAAAAGGAGAATCTAAATGGTTAGAGAAATCTAAGGTGGTTTAATATTAAATATGCCAAACACATTTGTTACCATAGCACGCTACACATATTCTTCGGAAGCACAAATCATCAAAGGTCGGTTAGAAGCTGAAGGTATAGAGGTATTTCTAAGAGATAACATTACTATTGATACTGACCCATTGGTGAGTAATGCTATAGGTGGTGTAAAACTAAATGTCCTGTCGGAAGATGAAGTAAAAGCCAAAGAAATTCTAAAATCAATTTCAAACTTCACTCTTGATGATCAAGGTAACACATTAATATGTCACAACTGTGGCAGTGAAAATATTAGCCTTTATTCCACTTTAAACAACTTTAAATCAATGATGAGTTTTATTATTGGTTTTATTTCTGGGACACTACCATTTAATGCACGATATGAATATAGATGTGATGATTGTAATACCAAAATTAAAACCCAATAAATATCTCAACTCAATTAAATGATAGAAACAGAATTCACTATTAAAGAACCAGACTCCTCAATAGGTTTCAAAATTCTGATCGCTTTTATTCTAACCATATATACATCAATCTGCTATTATTTTATAACTACTAACGAAGACACTTCAAAAACAACAGCTTATTTAGTCCTGCTTGGTGTTGTAGTAATAAAATATATGGTGCTTCCCGGTTTAATTACTAAATCTACGCATCTAAATTTTACATTAAAGAAAATTAAATATGAATCAGGTATTGGTAATTTTAGATTTGGAACCCGATGGAAGCAATTAGAAAACCTAAATTATATTTCAGTATTTAATACTAAAAACGAATATGAGGTAAAACTATGGTTTAAAGACAACCAAAGTATTAGCTTATTCGGATATGAACACTATGATGAAGTAATTGAAAAGGCTTTTTTCTTCTCAGAGAAATTAGATATTGATTTACTTGACGCAAGAGAAAGAGGTTATCATAAATGGATAAATAAAGAAGTTTATCGTTCTACTGGAAAAATCAAATATTTAGATTAAGTATACTTTAAAAGCTTATCAGCTTGTCGTAAGTAAGTACTTTTTAGCTTTTTTACAACCTCACTAATTTCTTCTTTGTTCAATTGCCCAAACCCAAACCGAATGGCACAAGTGTTTTTATCTTGATATAAAATTGTCTTTGGTAAAAACACATCTAATTTTTTAGCTTCTTCTGCGAACTTCACTAAGGAAATAGGTTCAATAAACTCTAACCAAATCGCTAATCCACCAGACGGTCTTTGATAATTTATAATTCCATTGAATGACTCATCTAAACAGTCACATAGCCAATCTAGACGTTCTTTATAAGTAATAATATTCTTTTTTAGTAATCTATATATTTCACCTTCAGAAATTAATTCAGATAATATTTGCTCTTGTATAACATCACCTTGCTGATCTAACAACTTAAGGTAATTATTAGCTTCAGAAATCAAATTTCTAGGAGCAATTACAAATCCTGTTTGAAAACTAGGAAATAAAGATTGTCCCATTTTACCCAAGTAGATGACCATACCATCAGAATCTGCAGTTGACATTGGCAACATTGCAGAACCTTCAAACTGAAAATCATAATCAAAATCATCCTCTATAATCGCAAACCCAAATTCTCTAGCCAACTGCAAGAGTTTTAATCGTCGTTCAGCACTTAGAGTACTCGTTGTTGGATAATGCCTATGCGCAGAAACATATACACATCTTATTTTGTTCTTTAAAAAATGTGTTCTAATATAATCTACATCTAAACCCTCGTCATCAATAGGAATTGTTTTAATAGTTGCACCAGCTTCTTGAAATATGGTATTTGAAGAATAATGACTCAGCTCACCAACCAAAACAATATCACCTTTTTTTATTAATAATTGAGATACAATAAAAAGACTCATTTCAGTACTTCTTGTGCTCAAAATATTTTGTGAAGAAATACGGAATCCTCTAGTCGCATTCAAAAAATTAGACAATTGTATTTTAAAGGTAGATGTCTCAGAAGTATCTGTTCTTTGGAATTTATGCTGTAATGACTTTCGTTTCATCGTAGCTGTGTACCATCTCGAAAATTGATACACCGGATGCAATCTAAAATCAGGTTGACCATCACTAATTTTATACTTTGCGGAAGTGTCCTCTTGGGTTGAGGCCAAATGAAAAGACGTTTGAAACGGAAAACCTGCTGCTTCAGGATAGTTATAAGCTTGATTTACTTTTTGTGCCGTTGCTTTAATCGCGGCACTAGTCTGTTCTGGCACCAAAACAAAAGTACCTTTATTAGCAATAATATCTACCCAACCTTGCGAAGCAAGTTCATCATAAATAGCTACAGCCGTATTTCTATGTACCTTTAAAAGACTTGCTAAAGCTCTAGTACCAGGTAATTTTGTCCCTTTTTCGATGTAACCACGTTGTATAGCATTTATAAATTGCTGAGCTACTTGAATATAGACAGGTTGCACCAATGATTTATCATAAGTGATAAGTTGCTTTAAAATATCAAAAACCGGACTACTCAATGTTTTAAGACTGGACTATTATAATCGTCCGGAAAGTTACGACTTTTGCAGCCTCAAAATAAATGAAGACATGTTAAAAAAGTTTAGCTTATTTACAGCAATGATAATTGCGTTTTTTCAACTTAATGCGCAAGAGATTCCACAACAAGAATTAGACTCTGTAGTGGTAACAGGTACACGTATAGATTTACCTTTTAGAGAAAACTCAAGAACCATAAATATTGTAACTTCAGAAGACATAAAAAACAGTGCTGCTGTTAATGTTGCTGACTTATTACAACAAGTTGCTGGTGTAGATATTAGACGTCGTGGTACTGGTGGAAGTCAAGCCGATTTATACATTAGAGGTGGCGGTTTTGACCAAACCTTATTATTAATTGATGGCATCAAAATGGATGATGCGCAAACTGGTCACCACACCATGAATGCGGCTTTACCTATTGAAGTTATTGAACGTATCGAAATTATAAAAGGCCCTGCAGCTCGTGTTTTTGGACAAAATGCTTTTACAGGTGCTATAAACATTGTGACTAAGAAAAGCCTGAAAAATACTGTATCTGCAAATTTAGAAGCTGGTTCATTTGGTCAACTGAATGGCAATGTTACTGCTGGTGTTGAAAAGGAAAATTCATCTCACATTATTCATGTTGGTCGTGTAACTTCTGAAGGTTATAGAAATAATTCAGACTACGACAATTCTAATTATTACTTAAAAAGCACCTTTAATAAAAATGCACAAGCCATAGAGATGACAGCTACATTTATGGAACGTAGATTTGGTGCCGAGAACTTCTATACCACTAATACTACATTTAACGAATATGAGGAAACTCAAAATAGTTTAATTGCATTTACAACAACTTTTAGAAAGGAAAAATTAAAAATACAACCTAGAGTCTATTGGAAACGTAATCAAGATATGTTTTTATTAAGACGTAACGAACCAAGTTTTTTCAGAAATTTTCATGTTACAGATAAAATTGGTGCTGAGGCTAACGCCTCTTATACGTCTAAATTAGGTATTACAGGTTTTGGTGTAGATGTATCTAAAATTTACATAAGAAGTAATAATCTTGGTAATCGTAATCGTTTTATGACTAATGTTTTCCTTGAGCATAAGTTTTCATTGGCTGATAACAGATTAGATATTACGCCTGGAGTAGCACTTACATATTTCTCTGATTTTAAATTTCATGCATTTCCTGGTTTAGATATTGGTTTTGATATTACACCAGATTTAAAAGCTTACGGTAATATTGGTTATACGTACAGAATACCTACATACACCGACTTGTTCTACAGTGACCCAGTAACTGCAGGTAATCCAGATCTAGAACCAGAAGAAGCATTCGCACAAGAATTAGGTATCAAATACATCACCCCAAAATTTAGAGCGTCTTTAGCATTTTTCAATAGAGATGCGCAAAATCTTATAGATTATGTGCGACCTAACACTAATGAATCTGTATTTTCAGCAACTAACATTGCAGAAGTTAATACTAAAGGTTTAGAGTTTGATGCGTCATATAATTTTAAAATAAATGGCAAAAACCAAACCTTAAACTTTGGTTATGCCTATTTAGATGATAACATTCTAGATCAAAACGAAGAATTATCACGATACTCGTTAAGAACTTTAAGGCACCAGTATACAACGCGTTTAAGCACGCAATTACTTAAGAATATGCGCCAAAATATCGTTTACAAATATGCCGAACGAACTACAGGACAGACTTATAATGTTTGGGATGCTTCTTTGGTATACACATTATCTCAAATGGAACTTACAATAACTGCTAGTAACATTTTTGATGCAGATTATATCGAATCCGGTTTTACACCAATGCCACCAAGTAATGTACTTTTTGGCTTACGATATAACTTTAAATAAAGTAGTTTTCAATTATATATTGTGAACCCACAATAAATGAATATTTAAAATCATTTGTTGTGGGTTTTTCTTTTAGAATTATCTGCTGTAATTATTTTTAGGGAATTTTTGTAACAAAATTAAAATTTCATCTACTTATATTTATGTAAGCAAATCACTACATCCGGAATAGTGATATTGATTAACCATCAAAATCTTCTCAAGGCTTTAAATCTTGATACAATTAAAATTAAGGAATATTCAGTTGTACAAACTGAATGCAACTACATAGATGGTTGTGACATTTTACCAGAAAATAATTTTTAATGTGTTTTCTGGATGAAGGCTAATGATTGTTTTAAAGATTAGAATAACTTTTTAAGCGCTAAAGTTTCATCAATTTTATGTCTCAAATAAGACAAATTATTTTGTGGAAAATTGAAGCGTTTAAAGCAAAAGAAATCAATTTAAAAGTATTAGATTTAACGTTATGAACATCTTTAAAAGACTATTCAATTTTTTCCAGTCTAGAGCTAACTCAATGACAGACAATCTCGAAGATTCAGTCTTTATTATAGAAGACAAGCTTGAAGAAATGAAAGCAGATCTTTCTGAGAATATCGCACATTTAGGGAAAATTCAGGCACTTTCAATTGAGAGGAATCATGAATATAAAAATGATTTAAATGATATTGAAAATTTTGAGCAAAAAGCGATTGACATTATCAAAAATGGACAAGAGAATGAAATAAATAAAGAAAACGTTGAGAAATTGGCTAAAGAAGCACTTATTAAAAAGGAAGAAATTCTTGCTAAAACTGAGGCCACAAAAGATGAACGTGAAACATTAAATCAAAAAGTAAAATCATTACAAGAAACTGTTGAACTCATAAAAACTAATATCTCAGATTGGGAAAACGAACTAAAAAGCCTCAAAGCTGAGATAAAAGTGAATCAGGCTGAAAAAAATATAAATCAACGAATGACTGAATTAGAAAATATGGGTACTGTGGATAAATTAGAAGCTTTAAAAGAAAGCATCTTACAGTATGAGATGTTATCAGATGCAACTATTGAAGCACAAGACGATGAACGCATCAGTTTAGGAAATGATATCGATTTCACTTTAAATGAAGCGGAAACTAAAGCTAGCTTAGCATTGAAAAAATTAAAAGATCAATTAGAATTATAAAACATTAACATATTGGAACAGTATTTTGACATAGTATTTTCACCAGTAAACATGACGCTCAGCATCTTGTTGATCATCTTAATTGTGTATTGGCTTGTTACCATGATAAGCGGTATTGATTTTGATTTGGATATAGATGTCGACATAGATGTTGACGTTGATGCAGATGTGGACATTGATCTTGAAAGTGGTCTAGAAAGTGCTAATATAGATTTACATGATGTTGCTAGCACTGAAGTTGAAAGACAACACGTAGTCAATAAACGCACACGTAAATTAAAATGGTGGCAAGTCGTTTTAATCTATTTCAACTTTGTTGGTTTACCGTTTATGTTCACGTTTACCTTTTGGATTTTCAATTGGTGGCTCATATCTGTCATTACAACTACACTAACCGAAAATTACGACACAAACTTCGGTCATACTATTGTACTTCTATCAATAATTCCATCATTGTTTCTTACAAAAATAGTGACAACACCTCTTAAATCGTTCTTTAAAAACCTTAACAAAGATGGTGATAAAGCTGTCGATTTTATTGGTAGACAAGCCAAATTGTTATCAACCATTTCAGAAGATAAAATGGGAAATGCAGAAGTCGTTGTAGATGGCAATGTCATGAATATCTATGCAAAATCTTTAGATGGAACAGAAATTCAATTTAGAGAAGACGTTCTCATTATTAAACAGTCAGAAGACAAAAACTACTTTTTAGTAGCTAAAGCAAAACTTAATTAACATAACATTTTAAATAATTAATAAACTATGGAAGGAATCTTAGTAACAGTATTAGCAATTGTTCTATTCTTAATCATTGTAATCTTCGCTATAATTGCGATGTTTTACAAAAAAGTCCCTCAAGGGCAAGCATTAGTACGAACAGGTTTTAGTGGCACAAAAGTAGCTACAGATAAAGGTTTGTATGTGGTACCATTATTTCATCGTGTTGAAATCATGGATATCTCAGTAAAGAAAATACAAATTGAAAGGTTAGCAGGTGAAGGATTAATTTGTAAAGACAATATGCGTGCAGATATCAAAGTGGCATTCTTTGTACGCGTTAACAATGAAGTAGAATTTATCAAAAAAGTGGCACAAACTATTGGTGTAGATCGTGCGTCAAGAAAAGAAACTTTAGAAGATCTTTTTGAAGCAAAATTTTCTGAAGCTTTAAAAACAGTCGGGAAGAAATTTGAATTCACACAACTATATGAAGCACGTCGTGAGTTTAGAGATGAGATTGTAGATATTATTGGTACAGATCTTAATGGTTACACCTTAGAAGATTGTGCTATCGATTACTTAGAACAAACTGCAGTGTCTCACTTAAAACCAGATAACATATTAGATGCAGAAGGTATTAAGAAGATTACAGATCTTACTGCAGAACAAAATATTAAAGCCAACCTTATTAAGCGCGATGAAGAAAAAGTCATCCGCAAACAAGATGTAGAAGCTCAAGAAGCTATCCTAGAATTAGATAAGCAATTGGCTGAAAAAGAAGAGCAACAAAAACGTGAAATTGCAAATATTAAAGCACGCGAAGAAGCGTCAACTTTAAAAGTAGCTGAAGAAGAACGTTTAAAATCTGAAACAGCACGAATCGCTACAGAAGAAAAAGTAAAAGTTGCTGAAGAAAACATGCAACGTCAAATTATTGTAGCAGAGAAAAACAAACAACGTACAGATGCTATTGAGACAGAACGTGTAGAAAAAGACCGTTTATTAGAAAGAACTGAAAAAGAACGTATTGTAACACTAGCTCAAATTGAAAAAGAGAAAGTTGTAGAAGTCGAGAAAAAGAACATTCAAGATGTGATTAGAGATCGCGTGACACTTGAAAAAGGTGTGGTTGAAGAGCAAGAAAATATGAAAGATATTGAAGCATTTAAAACCGCAGATAGAGCAAAACAAGTGGCTATAACAAATGCTGAAGCTGCTGCCCAAGAAGATTTAATTAAGACTATTAAAGCTGCAGAGGCTCAAAAAGAAGCTGCGAAACAAGCAGCAGAAAAGATAAATATTGAAGCGCAGGCTCAAAAAGAAGCTAGTGAAAAAGAAGCAGATGCTCGTAAAACACTTGCTGAAGCTAAAGCTAAAGAAGAAGCTACAATTGGTATGTCAGAAGCTCAAGTAATGCATGCAAAAGCTGAAGCTAGCGAAAGACAAGGTGTGGTTGAAGCATTAATCATTCAGAAAAAAGCTGAAGCTGAAGCTAGTGGAATTACCGCAAAAGCTGAGGCTAAACGATTAGATGGTCTTGCAGAAGCTGAAGTAATTAAAGAAAAAGCTATCGCTGATGCATCTGGAATTGAAGAAAAAGCTGAAGCTATGAAGAAATTAGATGGTGTTGGTAAAGAGCACGAAGAGTTCAAACTTAAACTAGATAAAGAGCTTCAAGTGGACCTTGCTAAAATCAAAATTCAGAAAGATATTGCCGATGCACAAGCTCAAGTTATTGGTGACGCATTAAGAGCTGCTAATATTGATATTGTTGGTGGCGAAACCATGTTCTTTGAGCAGATTATTGGTCAGATTACAAGAGCTAAAGGTTACGACCGTTTAGTAGAACATTCAGAAACTGTAACCGAAGTCAAAGACGCTATTTTAAGCAGCGATGATGTTAAAGGCAACCTCTTAGATAAAGTAAAATCTTTTGCTGACAAATACGGCATAGGTTCTGAAGACATTAAAAACTTAACCATAGCAAACCTGTTAAGTAATCTTCAAAACAAATCTGAAGATGATGGTGAGCAAACCATGTTAAGTAACTTAATGAACCTTGCACAAGGCATGGGATTACTTAATAAAAAGATGAATGATTTATAAAAGTTGTAAGGCTGTTTTATAAGTCAATGAGTTGATAAACTGTCACATTTAGCATTGGTTGAAATCAAAATGCATTTTGATTGAAAGCACACTGCGAAGCAGTCGAAATGTCTAAAAAAATTAGATTTCTCGACTACGCTCGAAATGACAGGAACATAAAACTTCTAAAAAAGCCTAATACAAACTACTAAGGTAAAAGTGATAAATCCATTTTGATTTTGAAACTAACCTAAGACTATTTTAATCTCGATGTATAGAGTAAAACTTTTATAAAAAATGGCAGACAACCAAACTGATAATCATATAGCTTTAGATTCTGGAACCTATGAAATAATCCAGAGTCGTTTACTAAAGCAAAAAAACGATTTACAAAATCGTTTACACTTACTCAATGAAGAGCGCAAAAAGGTCTTCGGGTCTTTAGAAACGCAACTCATTGCTAATGACCGCATCAATACAGAAAACAACTGTATTGCCAGAGATATAGTATCCATTGGTAATCTGAGTCTTTTCGGTTATAATGTTCATTTTGGCTTACGTACGTCTATTTCCTTGAGTGATGTTTTTAGTGTTTATGAGTTTGAAAGAAATGGCGAAACCTTAGGATTTAAAGAAAGTACTTCAGGATTAACACTCATTGATGACCCAGTTTTTATCAACGATTTTGAGAATCTATATAAGTACTATCGCAATACTATTTTTTCAAAGTTTGCTATTATTGGTAATTACCTTCACATGGTGTTTCAACTTAGTGAATCGGTAACAGATATTAAAACCTTTAAATGGCTCATAAAAGGTAATACACTACAATATGTAGACAATCGTAGTGACCACGAATATCGGTATCCAGAACAATACGATTTTGTTTGGATAGAAGCTGGTAGAGATAACCAACGTCATGGCACACATGCCCATGTTTCAATTTTAGATAAGGTATTTGTAGAAACTATTGGTGGCGATTTAACCATTAAGGTAGAAGATAATACTGACAATGGTAAAGGCATATACGATGAAGATGTAGAATATAAAGACCAAACTTTAGATGATGGGCAATATCGTTATGCAGATTTAGGAAATCTTATTGTTTTAGAGATAAAACCATTTCAAGAAGCACCACGATATTTTGTGTATAACCACAAACTAAAAGTTGTAGAAAAAATTAATTCTATAGCACAATCTGCTGTATTGCTTCCAGATGACCAAGGTATTATTTTTCCAAGTGGTTACTATCTGCAAACTGGTGAGTACAATGTGTTTTCAAACAGTACTTATGAGTTAAAATTTCAACAGAAAATAACTTCACCAAATGGTGAAGACCATTTGTATGTCTTTTATGACCCAAATGATAGTGTTTACGTGTTGATGTCATATAATGTTATTGAACAAGAAGTAAAAACACCTATCGTTTGTAACGGATTTACCATTTTAGAAAAAGGTGAGTTATGTTATTTCCGTACCGAAGATGAGCAAACCAAGCATCATATGATGCAAATTTGGCAAACACCTTATCTCAATGGAGATATTATGCCTTCTGAACATGAAGATACTTTATTGTTCAAAATAGGAAATAAGGACATTGTGAAAGCAATGGCAGAAACCAACGAGCTTATCACTTTATTAAATAAAGAAGATAGTTATGACGGTTTATATGATGATATTGCTAATGCTTCAAAAGACATCTTAGATTCCTATTACTGGATTGCAAAAGAAGAAACCCAACAACTCAATTTGCCATTAGCTGAAATCAATAAAGCATCTAATGCTGCTATTGATGAGTTTGAAAAAGTTAAGCAATTACGCAGACAAGCTGAGCAAGAAACAGTTTCAATTTCAAAAAAGTCTGAAGCATTATTCAGTAAAGTAAAAAGTACGTCTTTTAAAACCATCAATGATTTTGTTGAGTTACTGACTCAACTGCGAACGTTGCGAGGTGAAACCATTGGTTTATATGAAGTTCGTTATGTAGACTATGAGTTTATAAAAAATATTGAAGCACAAATTGTAGAGCAAAATGACACAATTTCTAGACGTGCTACAACCTTTTTACTAGATGACAAAGCTCTAGAACCGTATCACAATGCTATTGCCGAAAAGCAAAAGGCATTAGATGCTTTAAGAAAGGTTATTGATATCAAAGCTTTAGAAGAAGAGGTCAATAAAATTGCTGAAGATTTAGAATTGCTAATTGATATCGTGTCCAATCTAGATATTGAAGACACGTCGCATTCAACAAAAATCATCGAAAATATTTCTTTGATTTTTGCAACCATAAATCAGGTGAAGGCTGCAATAAAAAACAAGTTAAAAGCCGTTGGAAAGAAAGAAGCACAAGCCGATTTTACAGCACAACTTAAGCTTATTGACCAAAGTATCATTAACTATATTGATATTTCCAACACTCCAGAAAAATGTGACGAATTCTTAACTAAAGTTTCTATTCAACTCGAAGAATTAGAAGGTAAGTTTTCAGATTTCGAAGAGTATATTACTCAAATCATAGAAAAACGAGAAGAAGTCTATACGGCGTTTGATAATCGCAAATCTAGTCTTATTGAAGCTCGAAACAAAAAGACTATCGCGCTTCAAAATGCAGCACAACGTATTATAAAAGGCGGACAGAAAAAAGCGGAATCTTTAGACAATATAGCAGCTATCAATGGCTATTTTGCAAGTGACCTTATGATTAATAAAGTGCGAGACATCATAAGTCAACTTAAAGATTTAGGTGATATTGGTAAATCTGAAGCTATAGAAACTGCGCTTAAAGTAGCTCGTGAAGATGCCTTGCGTAAATTAAAAGACCGCAACGAACTTTATGAAGATGGCGATAACATCATTAAACTTGGTAAACATAAGTTTGGGGTTAACAAGCAGCAACTAGACATTACTATAGTTTTTAAAGATGATGAATTATACTATCATCTAACAGGAACCGATTTTTATCAAAAGTTAGATAACGACATTCTGAACAACTCAAAAGATATTTGGAATCAAGAGCTTATTTCTGAAGACCAAAATGTTTATAGAGCAGCTTATTTAGCGTATAATATATTTACAAATGGTGATGAAAAGGCTTTATTAAGCTTCAATGCAGATGAACTATTAAAACATGTTCAAGATTTTATCAGTGGTGATTATTCTGGTGGTTATGTAAAAGGTGTGCATGACTATGATGCTATTCAATTCCTTAAAGTTTTATTGCAAAAACATAAGGAATTAGATTTATTAATCTATCAACCAAATATTAGAGCTGAAGCACAATTTTTCTGGAATAACCTGTCGGAAGAGTGCTCAACGGAATACAATCATGTTTTAAAAAGCGCAGGTGAAGTTTTAGCTGTTTTCCCTGAGAGTAAAGAGTATGACTTTATTATTGAAGAACTGTCTAAAGACATTCTAGAAAGTAGACATATTGAGGATGAGAAAATAGCGCAATCTATTGCTGAATATCTGTTTAATGAATTAAAAGATAATGACACCTTTACAGTCAGCAGTGAAGCTATAGCTTTAAAAAATGCCTTTGAAAAAACGCTAAATTCTCAAAAAGTAACGAGTAAATTTAGAGAACGTTTAGAAGCTACAACATCTCAAAAAGACCGCATAGAATTGGTAAATCATTGGGTTGCAGCTTTTGCAAAAGCCAATGAAGTTGAATTAGTGCCTTATGTTAATGAATGTGTAGCTTGTATTCTATATAAAAACAATGCAGCATCAAATTCGGCAGTTGCAGAAACAGAAATCAAAACCTTAAAAGGTGTGCATTCGAGTATTATCAATGGCACATATAGTTTTAGTTATCATAAATTCTCAAGTGAATTAAAACATTTTAATACCGTTAAAGTTCCTGCGTTTTCTGCATTTAGAACAGCGAAACATGAGGTTATTGAGCAGCTTAAAGCACAATTGAGACTCGATGAGTTTAAACCTAGAGTATTAAGTTCTTTCGTAAGAAACAAACTGATAAACGAAGTTTATTTTCCATTAATTGGTGATAATCTAGCCAAACAATTAGGAACTGTTGGTGACACAAAACGTGTAGACCGCATGGGCATGTTGTTACTGATTTCACCACCAGGTTACGGTAAAACCACCTTGATGGAATATGTAGCCAATCGACTTGGATTAATTTTTATGAAAATTAATGGCCCAGCAATTGGTCATGAAGTCACTTCTGTAGACCCAGAAGCAGCTAACAACTCAGCAGCAAGAGAAGAACTTAAAAAGCTTAATCTGGCTTTTGAAATGGGTGACAATGTGATGTTATATTTGGACGATATTCAACATTGTAATCCTGAGTTTCTTCAAAAATTTATCAGTCTATCTGATGGTACACGTAAAATTGAAGGTGTTTTTGAAGGTAAACCAAAAACCTACGATTTACGTAGTAAGAAGTTTTGTGTAATTATGGCTGGTAATCCATACACTGAAAGCGGAGAGAAATTCCAAATTCCAGATATGCTTGCCAACCGTGCAGACATCTATAATTTAGGTGATATTATTGGAGATACAGCACACTTATTTAAGTTAAGTCTTATCGAAAATGCATTAACAAGTAATCCTGTTTTGCAACAATTAAGTGCCAAATACTTTGATGATGTATACACCTTAATTGACCGTGTAGAAAACAATTTGGCAGATGCAGAACTTAAAGGAAATCATAGCAATCAGGAAATTGCTGATTATGTTTCTGTTTTAGAAAAAGTGATAACATTAAGAGATACTGTTCTTAAGGTCAATGAAACTTATATTACTAGTGCTGGTATGGAAGATAGCTATCGTACCGAACCTAGTTTTAAGTTACAAGGATCGTACAGAGACATGAATAAATTGGTTGCCAAAGTCGTCCCAATTATGGATGACAAAGAATTGCAAACTGTATTATTATCCCACTACGAAAATGAATCACAAACCTTAACGAGTGCTGCAGAAGCCAATCTTTTAAAGTATAAGGAATTAAGTAATTCTTTAACTGAAGAAGAACTGCAGCGTTGGGAAGCTATTAAAGCAATTTTCGCTAAAAACAACAAGCTAAATAGTCTTGGTGGACAAAACCAAATGTCTCAAATTATTGCTCAAATGGCAGACTTCACAGATAATATTGAAGGCATAAAAGAGATTCTTAGAAAAGGGTTTTTAGAAAAATAAAAACTAATAGTTAATAATTAGTTATGTCATTTTTCAGCGGTAGTTGACTAATACATTTCGACTAGCGCTCAATGTGATATTTACCCTATTTCAAAGTTTCTAAAACCTCTTTCAGCATTCTAAAAATGGGCTTCTTATTAGGGTATAGAAGAAATACTTTAAATCTATTCATATTAAAATTTGAAATTCCTGGTCTAAATATACAGTTACAATTCTAAAATATAAGTTGATCACATCTATGGTATGATTTAGTCTTTGAATTAACAATAACCAAACTTTAGTAACGTTTTATTAACTTTGATATCTAAACTCAGGAAGATTTGAAATTGAACCTACAAGACATACCACGAGTTAAAACAATCTCTAAAGCTGATTTTATAAAAAACTATTTCAAACCACAAAAACCGGTGGTTATAGAAAATTGTATTGAAGATTGGCCGGCATACAAGAAATGGAGTCTTGACTACATGAAAACTGTTGCAGGTGATAAAACTGTACCATTATATGATGACAGACCTGTAGATTACAAAGAAGGTTTTAACGAAGCTCATGCCACAATGAAAATGAGCGAATATGTAGATTTACTCAAACGAGAGCCTACTAAATTCAGAATCTTTCTTTGGAATATATTAAAAGAAGTCCCACAACTACAAAAAGACTTTAAATATCCAGATTTTGGATTACGATTAATGAAAGGACTTCCGATGTTGTTTTTTGGTGGAAAAGAATCCCACACTTTTATGCATTATGATATTGATTTAGCCAATATTTTCCATTTTCACTTTGAAGGTAAAAAACAATGCATCTTATTTGATCAAAAACAGAATAAGTATTTATATAAAATTCCACATTCTCTAATTACAAGAGAAGATATTGATTTTCATAATCCTGATTTTGAAAAATGGCCTGCATTAAAACATGCTAAAGGTTGGATTTGCAACTTAAATCATGGTGAAGTGTTATATATGCCTGAAGGTTACTGGCATTACATGCGCTACATTACACCAGGGTTTTCTATGAGTTTAAGAGCTATTGCCAGAAATCCAAAAAATCTAGGTAAGGCTATATACAATGTATTCTTAATGCGAAATTATGACAACATTATGAGACGTATTAGAGGACAAAAATGGATAGATTGGAAAAACCAAAAAGCAATAATCAATACTCATAAAACACTGCAACAAGAGGTTTGAATTTAAAACTTTAATATATTTGGCCTCTCAAATTAATTATACTTATGAAAAATTTATTCTTATTAATAACATTAGTCTCGTTTTCTTTCGCAAGCGCCCAAGTATTTGAAGGTAAAGGAGATAAAAAACTTCAAATTGGTGCTAATTTTCAAGATGAAGCGACTGGTGTTAACTTCACATTTGATTATGGTTTAGGAGATAACATCTCTGTTGGTGTCTCTACTTCATATGCATTAGGCATGGATGACATCTTAGCTGATGCTGCAGATTTTGGTGATCGTTTTGACTTAAAAGCAAGATTTAACGCTAATCTTGGAAGCGTTTTAAATATCGATGATAATTTCGATTTTTACCCAGGAATCAGCTTAAGTTTAAAGAATTTTGGTGGTCACTTGGGTGCGAGATATTTCTTCTCAGATGGTTTTGGTATTTATACCGAAGCAGCGTTTCCGTTTGCTAAGTATGATGATCAAGTAGATTTATTTTACAACCAATTTACTATAAATGTAGGTGCTAGTTTTAATCTATAATTAGCTAATAAAAAAATTAGAAGCCTTTTCAATAAATTGTTGAAAAGGCTTTTTTATATATAATCATTTATCTTTTCATAGATAAGGTGAGATTCCCAGCCGCGATAAAGTAGATAATCGGCAACTTTTTTTCGCTTCTTAAACTTATTCTGTTCGTTAATTTGATCTATGCGCTTCAAAATTAAATCGTCTAAGGTATTAAGATAGTCTTCTTCCTTAATTTCATTTAAAGCAATTTCTATGCTACATTTTGAAATTTCCTTGAATTTGAGCTCTCTAATAATTCGATTTTTACCCCATTTTTTTATCCTGAATTTACCTGATACAAATGCTTTGGCGAACCGCTCTTCATTAAGATAATTCTCTTGAATGAGATGCACCACAATTTGATCAATGGCCTCAGGAATCATTCTCATTTCCAAAAGTTTAGTCTTCACTTCTTTATGACAGCGCTCCTGATAAGCACAATAATTCTCAAGCTTCCTTTGCGCTTCATCGACAGTATATGTTCTTTGTAGATTCAAGCTCTAAAAATATAATAATTTGATAATTTAAAATGCATCTTTGTTAACGTTAACATACAATACTTTTGTAATCAGTTAATTAATCCACTTTATGAAAAGAAATTACTTTTTCTCAATTGTCTTCAGCCTAACATTTTTTCCTTTCGTTTTTAGTCAAATCCTAACAGAATCTTTTAACGATGATTCTGGTTTTACAAAAAGTGAAAATTTTTTTACTGATGGTCCTGACGACTATTTTGGAATATTTGATCCACTAGGAATTTCAGATGATTACGATGGAAGTCCCGTAACAACAGGAATACCTACATACACTGGAAATACAAATACATATTTAATTGGAGAAGATTTAGATGGTAATGGCGGTTCTGCAACCAGAACACTTACTTGGTCAAATATTGATATATCTGGTTATAGCAATTTAACATTAAGTGTTGATTTAGCAGCCGATACTGGGGCGTTCGATGCTGCAGACAACATAACTTTTGAGGTAAATATTGATGGTTCTGGTTACAATAGTATTATTGTTTTTAATGGAACAGGAACCAATTCAGATGCTACAAATGGCTCAATAACGTTAAGTACAATATTTCAAAATGTTAACGCCAACATTACAGGAACAGGAAATTTATTAGATTTAAGATTATCAATAACAGCAAACGCCGATGGTGAAGAATTTGCCATAGACGAAATTATTCTAAACGGAACACCTCCTGTGGCATGCAGCCACTCAATTACTAGTTTTTCACCAATAGAAGGTCCTGAAGGCACTGAAGTTACAATAATTGGAAGCGGCTTCACTGCTACTAGCATTGCTTATTTTAATGGTATAGCAGCTACTACAACTCAGTTTGTTGATAATAATACTTTAATAGCGACTGTACCAAATACTGCTACTGGTTCTATATCTGTAATAGAGTCAAGTTGTACAGAAACAAGTTCAAATTTTACAGTAACAGAATTCACTGGCACTTGTTCTAGTCCATTTAATGATTTAATAATTTCTGAGGTTTACGATTCTTCAAGTGGTTCTTTAGGTTATATCGAATTATATAATGGAACTGGAGCTACAATAGACTTATCAGAATATGAAATTGACAGATACGCTACTCTTGGTGGTGCAGTCACTTTTACATACAACTTCCCAGCAATCAATATAAATGATGGTGATGTGTTGATTGGAAAAGTAAGTAATGATAGCGATGTTGATGGTATTACACCAGATTTTATATTTACAAATACAAGTGGATTTAATGATGATGACCGTTTAGAGTTGGTGTTTTCTTCTACAAATACAGTTGTTGATGATTGGCACGATGATTCTGTGACAGGTGCGGCAGGCTTTTCTTATTTGAGAAACACCAATATTACAGGACCAAACCCTAATTTTGATGCTTCAGAATGGGTTGGAAACGGAACAGAAGATTCGAGTGATTTAGGAAATTACTCAATAGTTATTCTTGGAAATCCAACAATAACAAGTCAACCAACCATTGTCAATGGATGCCTTGACGTATCAATTTCTATCATGGCTGCGGCTGGAAATAGCGGCACACTAACATACCAATGGAAATACAACGACGGTTCAACTACTAATTGGTTGGATGTTACACCAGCAGCGTTTGTTGCAGCTACCGTAACAGGTGAAACTACCAATGCCTTATTTATTTCTGGTATAGACTTAAATGGATATCAATTTTATTGTGAAGTAACTGAAGATGCCACCTGTTCTATTGCTAGTAATGCTATCAGTACAACTTCTAGCACAGTAACTTGGGACGGCACAAATTGGAATTGGAATGATGGTACCGCACAAAATACACCGCCAACACTTTCTGACAGTGTCATTATTAACGGAAATTTTGATACGGCCGGAGGCGGATTAGAAGTCAGTTTCAGCGCATGTAGCCTAACTGTTAATGCTGGTTTTAATCTAAACGTTCAGAATGATACTTATATCCAAATTCAGAATGATATTATTGCTGATGGTGATATCAATGTATCAACTAGGGGATCTGTTGTTCAAGTTAATGATTTAGCTACAGTATTAGGAACTGGTAATATTTTAGTTACAAAAGTAACGGCCATTATGAATACGGCTAACGAATACACTTATTGGAGTTCACCTACTGCAAATACAACAATAGCTAATGGGTTAACAGACAGTAATCCTTCTCGTAGATTTAAATTTAACGGAGTAAATTTCTTAGATGCAACAGCAGAAACTAACAATAACGGTGCAACCGCTCCTGGCCAAGATAATATTGATGATGATGCTAATGTATGGATACCTGTTGGTGGTGCAGAAGTTATGACGCCTGGTGTTGGATATGCTTCTACACACAATCCTTTAATCTTCTTTTTCCCTGGCCAATATCAATACACCTTCGAAGGTTATTTTAACAATGGAATCTATAATGTTCCTGTTTATAGAAATGACTCTGAATTAAATGATAACAACTGGAATTTTATCGGTAACCCATATCCATCTGCAATTAATGCTGCTGACTTCTTTAATGAAAACGCTCAAGAATTGAACGTTAACGGAGCTATTAAAGGTGCTATTTATTTATGGTCGCATGTTAGCCAAGCAAATGCTAATAATAACGGAAACCAAGTATCTAATTTTGCACAATCGGACTATGCTATTCTAAATTATATGGGCGGCACTGAAGGCAACACATCTCAAGGTGTACCTAATGGTTATGTAGCATCTGGCCAAGGATTTTTTGTAGCGATGAGTGATGCTGTAACACCTGATTCAACTACTGGTGATATTGCGCAAAGCAATGTGGTTTTCAATAACTCTATGAGATCGACTGGTAATAACGATCAGTTTTATAGAAATTCTAACACTACTGTTGAGAGGTATTGGCTTAATCTAACGACCGATAATGGTGCTTTTAGTCAAATATTAGTGGGTTATACAAATAACGCAACATCCAACTTTGATGGTTATATCTTTGACGCACCTAAAAACATTAACAATGGCGTACATACTGCTTTATACTCTAACATTGCTGGAGAAAGCAGAAAATTCGGAATTCAAGGGAAATCCATTTCAGATTTAGATATAGATGAAGTGGTGGATTTAGGCTATGTGACAAATATTAACGAAGCTACAATCTACACCATTTCATTAATTCAATTTGAAGGTAGTTTTATGACTGCAAATAAAATCTATATCAAAGACAACCTATTAAACATTATTCATAACCTTAAAGATTCAGACTACTCATTTACATCAAATACAGGTGAATTTAATTCTCGTTTCGAAATTGTATTTCAGAATACAACCTTATCTACAAATGATGAGTTAATGCAAAATGCGGAATTGAAAATCATTGAACAGAACAATGGAGACCTTCAATTTAAAGTAAGTAGAAACTTTAACATCACAAATGTAGAAATATTAGATATTTTAGGAAGAAGCCTCTATAATCTAGATGCGAATAGTTCTTCTGAAATTTACGACTTGCAGCTAAATAGAGCTAATTATATCGCAAGAGTAACACTGTCTAATGGACAAGTCTTAAGTAGAAAAATTGTTAAACAACAGTAGTTAAAGCGCATATCTTAATGCAAGAATAAAATTTCTACCAGCAGCAGCTATACCTGAAGAATATGGTCTATATCTTTGATCTGTAATGTTCTCTAAGGTTGCAACTAACGACAGCTTTTCACTAAAGGTATATTGAGCTCTCATATTCATAGTGTACCATGAAGGCGAATAAGGATTACCATTATCATCTCTTGCATATAGATAATCTTTTGATAATTCTGATGGTGCCAGTTCATTAAATGAAAGTTCACCATTGTAAACTAAAAAAGCGTCAAACAACAGTTTTTCGTTTTTCCAGATTAAATGTGTTCTACCAAAACTTGGTGCCACATGCCTAACTGGTACTTCAATGCCATTATTCTCCTCTGTACCCCCAATAATATTGTATTGTGAACGTAGTTTTAATTTCTCATTGAAGTTTACTTCAACCCCAGCTTCAAAACCGTAAATCCATGCCTTCGATGCATTTTGAATGGCTTGTACGGTGCTCAACTCCCCATCATATATAATTTCTGTTTCCCCATTTAAAACAAAGTTTCTTGTAATAAGCGCATTGTCTAAGAATGTATAGTATGTACCAAGATCAAAAATGACTTTATCATTAAAATTTAACTTTAATCCTAATTCACCACTATATGCATATTCTGGTTTCAAGTTGTTATTAGGCACTACAACAGATCCAGGTTCGGAATCAAAAACCTTACCTATATCATCAATATTTGGTGCTCTAAATGCAGTTGAAGCATTAAGTTTCCATTGAATCATATCGCTCGGTGACCATGTTATACCAGCCGTACCAGTAAGTGCACCCGTATTCACTTCAGAATCGTTAAAGGGTAGATTTAAAAATGCATTATTTTCTATAAAATCCGCCTTTGTAATCACTTGATTATATCTTAATCCTGTTTGAAATACAAATTCTTTGCTAGGTTTAAACTTAAGGCTGGCATATGCTGCCATTGACTGCCAAGTTGAACCATCTGGATATCTTGTAACATTAGGAACACTTGTATTGGCGTCAATATTCTCTTCTTTTCCTTCTGAACCTACAAGATTAAACAAATACTCCAATCCATAAAACAAAGATGTTTTTCTACTTAATCTTTTCTCTAAATCGAGATTGAAGGATAGCGCATCGACATTTTCCTCTCTGGTTTCTCTTAATGGAGATTGATATTCTCTAACAATTCTACTTTCTTGAAAATTTTGATATGCTAAGGTTGTTTGTATCTGATCATAAAAACTAGAACTACTGCTGGTTTTTGTGACTTGAAAACTACTCATAAACCAACGTTGAGGTCCGTATTGCCATTCTGCAGAACGTAACATGTCATCTCTAGGTCGAAGTAATCTATCATATCGTGGATAGTCGGTCGTGGATGTATAATACAAACCCAAATCAAATTGTAAATTATCTGAAGGCTCGTAATGTACTTTTTGCATTAAGTTTAATTGATTATATCCAGTTGGTTTTTGAATTTTAGGATTAGGATTAGACACTAAAATATCTTCACCATTTTGAGTTATAATATAATTAGGCCTCAGATATTCATTTGGTCCATGACTACCCATTTTGAGATCATCAAAACTAGAGAAACTTACGTTTGTTAAAAAACCCCATTTCTTATATCCAAGATTTAAATCAAAATGACCCGTTAACTCATTATTTGCGCTAGCATATCTTCCAAGTGTATTAACTTGTAAAAACATCTCATCCTTATATGACAATTGAGGCTTTTTAGTGTAAAAACTCATTACACCACCAACAGCATCACTACCATAAACCACTGAACCAGCACCGAGTGTAACTTCAGTATTATTAATTGACAATGGATCTATAGATATCACATTTTGAAGATTTCCTCCTCTAAATATGGCATTATTCATCCTTACTCCATCAACAGTAATCAATAATCGTTTAGTAGAAAAACCTCTAATCATAGGACTTCCACCACCAAGCTGACTTTTTTGAATAAAAACATTTCCTGTATTGTCTAATAAGTCTGCACTAGTTTGTGGGTTTGCAACAACAATATCGCGAGCACTTATATTTATTATGGACTGTGGAATATCGCGTTTGCTTTGCTCAAATCTCGAAGCTGAAATAACAATTTGTTCTAAACCTTCAACTTTTGGCTGCAAGAAAATAATATTAGAATTTGATATGATTTCTGACTTTGCAATTTGAAGCTTATTGAATAAAAGGTTTTGAAAAATGACCACCTCATTTAGGTTAAATCTTTTTAAATCTGCTTTACCTTTAGCATCGGTAACAAGATACTTCGTCTTTTTTAAATTGTAAATTGCAACATCCTGTATTGGTTCATTGGTATCTTTATCTAGTACAGTAACTACTTGAGAAAAACTCAACTGAACAAAAAGAAATAAAACTAAGAGATAAAAATTCTTAAACGCCACCTTTACACGCATCTACAACAAGAGCTTTGATTATGATTCTTAACGAAATACTTCGTTGAGTACTTTAAGTGATTTTGGTTTTTTAAAACCTTCCAAATGTAACTCAAAATAAAACAATAACATGCTTAAAAAAGCTTGTCTTTGTTTTCCATTAATTTTCAGTGTATGTAGGGCATCAAAATTTATGCCTAAAAGCTGATTAAGCAATGTTAAATTGTCACCTGAAATCGTATAAATACCATTATTAGTATTGGTAAATATACCTGATTGAAGGTCGAAAAATAAAAACTCATTGTTAGATCTTTCAGGGTAGAAACCTAAATATCTAGTGAGCCTTAACAGAAACAATAAATGAAAGTTTGAAAATTGATCTTCATTATCTAAATATTGAAATGAAGTCTCTAAATAATTGTATAATTCTGCATTCTGTTCTTCTTCCTTCAATACCAAGGATAACACTTCAGAGAGAAACATTACAATAGAACTTTTAAAAATATCGGTATGAAGTGATGAATAAATGTAATTCAACTTTGCTTCTTTAATAGAATGTAACGTTTGATTTGGTTTATAATTTTCTTCTATTAAAAGTTGAGATAAAGGTTGAAAATAAACCGTTTTTGACTGACCTCTTTTAGACTTTAAAACACCACGAAGTATATAACTTACAACACCTCTTTGAAGTGTATAACACTTTACAATGAGATCATAATCTCTATATTTTAACCTTGAAAGAACTATGCTCTGGTTTTTGGTAAGCATACTATCTCACAATTAAGACTTTCAAAACTTTAGTTTCAAAAGAATCTAGGTCTGAAATCATAACTAAATACACACCAGATTGCACCACTGAATTTGCTAAGTTTTTACCATTCCATATTGCTGTTCCACCATCAATGGCAAAATTATAATTAGCGCTTGAGGCTCTTCTATTAACATTAGACTGTGCCTCAGCCACTAAATTACCTTCTACATCAGTTATCTTAATATTTACATCTTCCGTTAATCCACTTATCTTTATGCCTTTATTGATATCATTGAGATCATTAGACCCTAAAAGATCATATTCTGGTCTTACTGGATTGGGATAAACAAATGCATTTTCTAAAGTGTCTTCCGTTTTTGATCCTCCAGCTCTAAATGACAAAAGCCCTTTCACAGTAGCTATATAAACAATACCATTATTAGAATCAATAGATATATCATTTATAGAGTTGGAAGGTAATGGCGAGTTGTCTGTTGTAAAATGATAAATAGTATTTTGACCGTCAGGAGAAAAACAAAAAACACCAGAATCTACTGTGCCTACCCATTTATTGTTAGAACCATCAACTTCAATATCTAAAATAGACTCCCCAGCCAACAATTCCTTTGGAATACCATCTTCTAAAATAATTATAGATCTTAAAATAGGATTAGGGTCCTCAAAAAAACCACCCGTATTAAATAGCACACGTAATCCTTTTGTCATTCCTACCCATAATTGGTTATTATTATCAACTGCTACAGTCGTAAAACGACTAAATGGCGGAATGTTTTGACTTTCAGCATTCATATTTCTTATGGGATTACTTCCGTTGCTTTCATTGTAAGCTATAAGACCATTGGAATACGAGCCAATCCATTTTGTACCATTGCGATCAATATCTAAATCAAAAAAACCAAATTCGTCATTAAAAGCATCACTGATGATTGAAGAAAAGCTATAAGATTGCCAACTACCTGAATTAGGATCATAGCTTTTTAAAGCACTGTCTACTCTGCTATTTAAAACCCATAATCGACCAGAGTTATCAAATTCTAAACCAGATATTCTTACATCAATATAATTTGGATTCCCGGGGAGACTCAATGATTCTAAACCACTATTTGATTCATTAAACTGAAATGTAGATTCAAAATTGTTCATCTCTAGCATACCGTCAATAAAAGAACTTATAAAGACTTGATTAGGATTGAATATATTAGGAGCTATTCTATTCAATTCTCTTGTTCCTTGAAGGCTATCAAAAGGTATACTTTGCCATTCATTATCTTCAAAATAACTAACACCTCTTGAATTCAATGGATATGGGTTGAGCGATTCTGAAAATTCACCATATGTTACCCAAACGTTTTCGGTTTCTGCATCTATTCGAAAAGGACTATTTAATAACGGTCCGTTTGGCTTAATCTCTGTGTACAAAGTATTATCAATTAATGAACTTCTTAATACACCTAAATCTTCTGATCCCATATATATAAAACCATCGAACTCGACAGCTGAAGTATAGGAAGTTTCGAACAAATCATTTGGCTGAAAAATATTTACTAACTGGATATTAGGATCATATACATATATAGCATTAGCAGTACTGACTACAAAATGTGATGTATTCACCGATGTATCTGTCGGTAATTGTTCAAATACAAAAAGTGAATTTATCTGAGTACCATCAATTTCTACAAGCGTTCTATTTAATCTAATCGCGTAAATTTTATTATTAATTACATTTACGGTTGCAAAATTTCCACCTATAAATGTTTGCCACTGTTCGAAATCTACAAGATTGGGGTTGTCTAAACTTGCTTTTTTCAATCCGTTAGCACTATAACATGCGACATAAATATCGTTATTGAATATTGTAACTTGATTTACATTTATTTGCGCACCACCATTTCCTAAAAAATAAGTATCCCCAAACTCTAATGCATTCAAATCATATACAGAAACACCGTAATCAGTAGAAATATAAACCAAACCCTCATGCTCGAAGAAGTGATTTATTCGCTTTCTTGCTGGCGTAATGTTTTGTTTTTCTAAAATATCTATCACAGTTAAGACACTACCATCAATCTCTGAATATATTTCAATCAAACCTGTTTCATAACCTAATACTACATATTGATATTCTTCACTATATAAAAGTGTTGTAATTTCTTCCCCTGAAAGCCCCTGAACAGTAGTGATTGTTCTTATCTTACCCGTCAATACATCATACTCAAAAAAAGCACTTTCGGCTGCTGCATAAATTTTATTATTACCTTCTACAACATCTACTATTTCATTATATGAATAATGTCCTTCCCATAAGGCAGAGAAATCCTGAGAAAAACTTTGAGTAGTTATAAATACAATGCATACAATTAACTTAAAGACTCTTAAAAACATTTATTTAATTCTTTGTCCAAATATATTTAATACTAACGATAATCTCAGGGATATCATATAATTACTAACAAAAAAAGCTTCTGTTTTACAGAAGCTTTATATATTTAAATTGGACAAGGTTCTTAAATTACACCTTGAGCAAGCATTGCATCTGCAACTTTTACAAATCCTGCAATATTAGCTCCTTTAACATAATCAATATAACCATCATCATTTGTTCCGTATTCAACACAAGAATCATGAATGTTTTTCATAATTTCTTTTAATCGTTCATCAACTTCTTTTCTTGTCCAGCTCAATCGTAATGAGTTTTGACTCATCTCTAAACCAGATGTTGCAACACCTCCGGCATTTGAAGCTTTTCCAGGTGCAAATAAAATACTAGCTTTATGGAATTCATGAATTGCTTCTGGTGTTGAAGGCATATTTGCTCCTTCTGACACACAAATACAACCATTATCAACTAATTGTTTTGCTTCGTCACCATTTAGTTCGTTTTGAGTTGCACATGGTAAGGCAATATCGCACTTCACAGACCAAGGTCTTTCTCCTTCAAAATACTTTGCTGAAGGATATTTGTCAGCGTACTCACTAATTCTTCCTCTTCTGTTATTCTTAAGATCCATTACAAAAGCTAATTTCTCTGAATCAATACCGTCTTCATCATAAATATATCCGCCAGAATCAGATAGTGTTAATACTTTTGCACCTAGCTCAATAGATTTTTCCGCAGCAAATTGTGCTACGTTTCCTGAACCAGAAATAACAACATTCTTACCTTGGAATGAGTCATTACTTGTGCTTAACATATTCTCTGCAAAATAAACAGTACCATAACCTGTGGCTTCTGGTCTAATTAAGGATCCACCCCAAGATTGACCTTTCCCAGTTAACACGCCTGTAAATGTATTGTTCAGTTTTTTATACATCCCAAACATAAATCCTATCTCTCTAGCACCTACACCAATATCACCAGCAGGTACATCTGTATTATGTCCAATATGTCTATATAATTCAGTCATGAATGCATGACAAAAACGCATTATTTCGTTATCTGATTTTCCTTTTGGATCAAAGTCAGAACCACCTTTACCACCACCCATTGGTAGTGTCGTTAAACTATTTTTAAACACTTGTTCGAAGGCTAAGAACTTCAAAATACTTGCGTTTACTGTAGGATGAAATCTTAATCCACCCTTATAAGGACCGATTGCAGAGTTCATTTGTATTCTATAACCTCTGTTAACTTGTATTTCCCCAGAATCATCTACCCAAGAAACTCTAAAAGAAATTAATCGTTCTGGCTCCACCATTCTTAATAAAATGTTTTTGCCATGATAAATATCGTGCTTTACGATATACGGAATAACTGTTTCTGCAACTTCGCGAACTGCCTGTAGGAATTCTGGCTCATGGCCGTTGCGCTTTTCAACTAGTGCTAAAAACTCTTCAATTTTATCTTTCATATAAAATATTGTTAATAAATAGTGGTTTATTGACTGCAAATATACGTTATCTTCAAAATTAACGTATGTTTTTTTTGATATTCTCAATATTATTTTAAATCACACTGTTGATATTGTAAATATTTTAAACATGCAAGAAAAGTGTCTTTCATCCGTTTTATTTTGTGGTTAGTCGTGTTTTCATATATTTGTTTAGCCTTTCGTAATAATTATACAGTTTCATGAACGTTAAGATTAAAAAACTACTTATGCCCTTAGTATTGTTAATATCGGTGCAATTAGGGTATGCACAATTTGGATTCTCTCATGAAATTGGTGTAATTACTGGTCCAGTGGCTTATATGTCTGATTTTGGTGTGAGATATGACTTTGAAACAAATTCTGGAAATACAGGTTTTGGAATTGGCATCGTACATTATATCAACTTTGCTTATCGCGCAGACTGTAATTGCTACACAAGTGATACTTATTTTAATGACCACTTTAAACTAAGAAGTGAAATAGCTTGGAATAAAACAACGTTAAACCATTTTGGAAAATGGGTAGACTCAGATAGAACGACTGTAGAAGCTAATCAATTAAGAGCACATACCGGTGAAGCCCAAAATTGGGATGTGGGTATGCAATTAGAGTATTTCCCAAGAAGCATTAGAGCCTTCGCAGCTGGCGCATATTCTTTTGCTCCTTTTGTAAGTCTTGGAGCACATTACGTCACATTTAATCCTTCTGTTGAAACCACCTTTGGTGATCAAAATGAGAATAACCCGAATAATTATTATTCGTTTTGGGAGCCAGGATCTGTCAATGCAGAATCAGGATCAACATGGTCAATAGTATCTAGTGTTGGTACTAGATATAAACTCACAGTATTATCTGATTTAATGGTTGATTTAAGGTTTCAATATTTCTTTAGTGATTGGACGGATGGCCTTAATCATCAATTACCGTCAAACAAATCGAATGATTGGATGGTTTGGCTGAACTTTGGATACATTTATTACTTAGATTAAAAAAAAACACTGCATAAAAAAAGCCAAACATTACGTTTGGCTTTTCTTTTTTCAAGATGTTCTATCTAAGGTTTATCCTATGGCTTGTTTTAAATCTTCAATTAAATCTTCTTCGTCTTCTATTCCAACGCTTAATCGAATCAAAGAATCAACAACACCTGTTTTCTCACGTTCTTCTTTTGGAATACTCGCATGTGTCATACTAGCAGGATGACCCGCTAATGACTCCACACCACCTAGAGATTCTGCAAGTGTAAAAATCTTTAGGTTTTCAACAATCTTTATAGCTTCATCGTAGTTGTTTCCTTTTGTTGTAAAAGATACCATACCACCAAAATCATTCATTTGAGACTTTGCAATGTCATGGTTTGGATGACTTTCAAAACCTGGCCAATATACTTTTTCAATTTTTGGATGACTAGCCAAGTACTCAGCAACTGCTCTACCATTCTCGCAATGACGTTGCAAACGGATGTGTAATGTCTTTATACCTCTTAACACCAAAAATGAATCTTGTGGGCCACAAACCGCGCCACTCGCATTTTGAATAAAATAAAGTCTATCCGCTAATTCTTTGTCCTTAACAACCAAAGCACCCATAACAACATCACTATGACCTCCTAAATATTTAGTAGCAGAATGCATTACTATATCCGCACCTAATTCTAATGGTTGTTGTAAGTATGGTGTAGCAAATGTATTATCAACGGCTAAAAGCACGTTATGTTTTTTAGCAATACTAGCCGTTGCTTTAACATCAATAACATTCATCATTGGGTTGGTTGGTGTTTCTACCCAAATAAGTTTTGTGTTTTCATTGATATAATCTTCAATGCGTTCGGCATTTTCCATGCCTATGAAGTGAAATTTAATTCCAAAGTCTTCATAAATTTTAGTAAACAAACGGTACGTTCCACCATATAAGTCATTTGTAGAAACAACTTCATCACCTGGTTGTAACAATTTTAAAACAGCATCAATTGCCGCTAAACCAGAACCGAAAGCCAAACCATAGTTACCGTTTTCTATGCTTGCAAAGGCATTCTCTAAGGCATTTCTTGTCGGATTATGAGTTCTTGAATATTCGTATCCTTTATGTCCGCCAGGAGTAGATTGTGCATACGTTGATGTTTGATATATTGGTGGCATTACAGAACCATAAGCCGGATCGTGTTCTTGACCACCATGTATTGTCTTTGTGTTGAATTTCATAGTTTATATAATTAAAAAACCTTAGACGAATTAGTGCCTAGCACTTTACAAAATCGTTTATAAGGCAACAAAAGTAAAGCATAATTCGTTGTATTCAAATCTATAGTTTACCTTTAGTTATTGTTTAACATCAATCTATTTTAGCTTGAAACGCTCACTACAAATTTTGGTTTTAATTTTCCTAGTTTTTTCATGTAATGATGAATCTAAATTATTGCAATTTGAAACAACTTCATTAGATAAAGATTTTGAAGCTGATATCTCAATTACTTATGATAGTACTTTAGGTAAGGATGAATTAAGTAAAACAATAAACACCAATATTGAAAAAGCAATCCTCCAAAATGTTAGTTCTAATGAAAACGCAGAGCATTTAAAAGATGTGGCAAATGCATTTAATAAGGAATATTTAGATTTTAAAACGCAGTTTGAAGAAGCAGCAGAACCTAAATGGGAATTACATATTGAAACAGAAAAAACATACCAATCAGAAGACGTTATCACCATAGCCATTAGTACTTACGAATTTAAAGGTGGCGCGCATGGTAATGATGCGATTTCATTTTTAAATCTTAATGCCAAAACAGGACAGACTTTTGAATTTAAAGACAGCATTAAAGACATAGAAGCATTTAAATCAGTTGCAAAAGCACATTTTATAAAAAGCCTTGAAGCTGAATACAAAAATGGAAAAATGGAAGATTTCTTCTTTGGAAAACAATTTCAATTAGCCGAAAATATTGGTTACACCGAAGATGGCATAGTGTTATTATACAATATCTACGAAATTGCTTCCTATGACCGAGGTTATACAGAATTTGTAATTCCGTTTGCGGAACTTGATGGTGTTTTAATACTCAATTAGTTGTATTGTTTAACGCTTTACGCAAAGCTAAAATATAACCCAAATGAATACCTTCATGAAAGTTGTTAAACTCAATAGCTTCTTCTACATTGCTTAAGGTGTTTTTAGTCGTAACTGTATACTGATTATAGGTCTGAAATATTTTTGACTCGTAATCTTCCTTCGTTTTTTCAATTGTAGAGAATAGCAGACTTTTAATGGCATCAACTTCAGCTTCAGTTAAATCTTTTTCTGGTTTAGTACCTTTTCTATAAGCATCTATCATCTCATTAGAAACTATAGTAGCCAATCCAGAAAGCTTGTACACCAAAAGCTGTTGGGTTACAATGACATGAGCAATATTCCAAATAATATTATTGTTAAAGCCTTTAGGGATAGTATTTAAATCCACTAAAGACATATTTTCTAAAAACCCTTTTAATAGTTTTCTGTTTTTAATAGTGATATCAAAAGTCCATTCCATAAGCATATATTTTCCTTAAATGTAATTATTTTTTAAATCAAATACGGTTTCTTTGCAATGCTGAAATCATATATAAATGAAAACACTCTTTTACTTAAGTACTTGCGATACTTGTAAGCGTATTATCAATTCGCTTGATTTACCTGAAGACATTAAACTTCAAGATATAAAAACTGAAGCCATTACAGCTCCACAACTAGAAGATATGCGTGAATTAACAACGAGCTATGAGAGTTTATTTAGCAAGCGCGCAAGGTTATATAAAGAACTTGGACTAAAAGATAAATCCCTATCAGATGATGATTATAAAAATTACATTCTAGAACATTATACCTTTTTAAAACGACCAGTACTTATCTTCAATAATAATATATTTATTGGCAATTCTAAAAAAGTAGTAGAGGCTGCTAAAAAAGCAATACATGAATAGTAGAGCATTTGCCATTTTTGCACTTTTTATGGTGCAGCTTATCTACGGTTTAAACTACACTATCGCTAAAGTTGTAATTAATGATAACTACATTAAACCTTTTGGCTTTGTGCTTTTAAGAGTTGCATGTGCGACTGCACTTTTTTGTGCGCTCAGTGCAATTATTCCACAGCAAAAAATAGAGAAGCGGGATTTCTTTAAACTCTTTGTCGCTTCTGTTTTTGGGGTTGTGGTTAATATGTTATTCTTCTTTAAAGGTTTAGAATTTACGTCACCTATACATGCTTCAGCAATAATGACTATTGTACCTATCATTATATTAATTCTGTCAGCTTACATTCTTAAGGAAGAAGTCACAAAAAAAAGAATTTTTGGAGCAATTTTAGGTTTTTCGGGCGCTTTGGTTTTAACCATTTACGGTAAATCTGATAGAGTTGGGGACAATATACCACTTGGTAATTTACTTATCTTTCTCAATGCTGTTTCTTATAGTATTTATATCATTTTAATTAAAAAACTAACTAAAAAATACCATCCATTTACATTTATAAAATGGCTATTCTTGTTTGGTACAGTGTTACTTATTCCGTTTGGTTATCATGAGTTACAACTTGTAGAGTGGCAAACATTTACGCCATATATTATTTTTTCGGTATTATTTGTAATTATTGGGGCTACTTTTGGCACATACTTATTAAACCCTTTAGCACTTAATAAACTGAAAGCATCTACAGTTGGTGTGTTCATTTATTTACAACCCGTTATTGCTGGACTTTTTGCTATAATTATGGGCGCTGACACCATAGACATCATAAAAATCCTTGCGATGGTACTGATATTTTCAGGTGTATATTTGGTGTCCTTAAAACCTAAAAAGGCAATCTAATTTGAAGTTAAGATCAAAAATATTTAAAGCAGTAGACGACATTCCAAAGGCATATTGGGATAGCTTAAATTGTTGTGATAACTTATATTATTCACCAGACTTTTTAAGAGCTTTCGAAATTGCAAATACAGATATAGATTTTAACTACATCATTGTACTTAAAGATGAAGAACCCGTTGCGTTTGCCAATACACAGATTGTAACTATTGGTATCGAAACGATTACCAAAAACATAAAAATGTCCTCAAAAATAAGACGTACTGTGAACAACATGTTTTGTAAAAACAGCTTACGTGTTATGTTTTGTGGTAATATATTTTTAAGTGGTGAGTATGGTACATTTCTGAAAGAAGGTGAACCAAAAATTGAAACTTTTAAAGCTTTAGCTAAAGCCACAAAAAAGATATATCGTTGTACGAGACTGCATGCTATTTTTATTAAAGATTTTGAAAATGAATCATTAGACATTACTGATCATTTGAAATCTTTTGATTATGCTTCAATGCACGTTGAGCCAAACATGATTATTTATCTTAAACCAGAATGGCAATCCTTTGATGATTATACAAAATCTCTAAAATCTAAATACAGAGTAAAAGCAAATAGAGCCGATACTAAAAGTGGAGTATTGAAGGACAAATTCTTTTCAACTAAGGATATCATCAACTATAAAGATGAGCTACAAAGCTTATATCAAAACACTATTGATAATGCAGATTTTAACGCGCAAATCCTTAACCTTAATACATATATCCATCTCAAAGACACCTTTAAAGAAAAGTTTATAGTTAAAGGGTATTTTCTTGATGGTAAACTTGTCGGATTTTTATCTGCAATGCAAAACAAAACACATTTAGACGCGCACTTTATCGGTATAGATTATTCTCAGAATAAGGAATATGGTATTTATCCAAGAATTCTCAATGATTATGTTCGTCTTGGTATTGAAACCCAATCTGAACAAATTAACCTAGGTAGAACTGCATCAGAAATAAAAAGCACACTTGGTGCACAACCAAAAACACTCACTTGCTATTGTAAGCATAAACGCTATTTACCAAACCAAATCTTGAAACCCTTTATAAAAAACGTTCAGATCAAATCATTTAAGCAGCATCAACCCTTTAAAACAAACTAAACCTCTAAAGGTCTTGGTCTTACACCATGCTTGCGAGTATCTTCTTTGGTAAGTACTTTAAAGTCTTTCGATTTTGGAAATTTATCCGCCAATTCAAGAAGAGGTTCGGGTAAACCTGTCAGTTTTCTTGTCTTTAAATCTATCCAAGAACCCATCATTTCACAAAACGCTAAATTTTCCCCTTTTTGATTGTAGAAATTATGTTCAAACTTAAAAAGCATACCATCTTCACTCAATCCTGACACTTCAATTGTAACGGTAATTGGCATGCCTAAAAATGACTCTTTAAAATAGTACATGTGTTCATAAAACACAACCGGACCAATACCAAATTTCCTAATCTCGGGCATTGTAAAACCTTGTTCAGCAAAAAAAGACATTCTTGCATGACTCATAAAATTGGTGTAGGCAGAATTAGCTAAATGCGCATTTGCATCAACATCACTCCAACGGATTTCGAACTGTTTTTTGTACATAAATTTATTTTAAATAATCATGACAAAGTTATAAAAGTCCCTACAGTAAGTTCATCCCTTTAAGAAGTTATTAAGACATACATTTTTGTACCTTTGCTCAACTTTAATGACTTCAGATTAATGATACAATCCATGACAGGTTATGGGAAGACTGTATTACAGCTCCCAACAAAAAAAATATCAATAGAATTAAAATCTTTAAATAGTAAAAATTTAGACATCAATGCGCGCATGCCTTCAATGTATCGTTCTAAAGAATTAGATATAAGAAAAGGTATTGCAAAACATCTGGTTCGCGGAAAAGTAGATTTTTCTCTTTTTGTTGAAATTACAGGAGAAGATACAAGTTCTAAGATTAACAAAACCGTGGTACAAGAATATATCAAACAACTCAGAGAAGTCGTTGATGGTGACACCACAGAATTGCTAAAAATGGCTATTAGATTGCCAGATGCTGTAGCAACCGATAGAGATGAAATTGATGAAGAAGAATGGACTATAATCAATAATGGAATCAATGAAGCGCTTTCTAAAATTGTGGCATACAGAAAAGATGAAGGAGCGATATTAAAACAAGATTTTCTAAATAGAATTAAGACGCTTAAAAATCTTTTGGAAGATGTAATAACCATGGACCCAGAACGCATTGAAGGAGTTCGTGAAAGACTAAACAAAGGAATTGCTGACATTAAAGAAAAGGTAGACGAAAACCGATTTGAACAAGAACTGGTTTACTACATTGAAAAATTTGATATTACAGAAGAAAAGGTTAGACTAGATAATCACTTAGACTATTTTATTAAAGCGTTAAATTCTGATGATTCTAATGGTAAAAAGTTAGGCTTTATCTCTCAAGAAATTGGAAGAGAAATAAATACTATAGGTTCTAAATCTAACTATGCACCAATGCAAAAGTTGGTGGTACAAATGAAAGATGAGTTAGAGAAAATTAAGGAACAATTATTGAATGCCCTTTAATTACACTGAATTATGTCAGAAGAAATGAATAAAAAACAGGGTAAACTTATAGTGTTTTCGGCACCATCTGGTTCTGGTAAAACAACCATAGTACGTCATTTATTAAAGCAAGAAGAGTTAAATTTAGAGTTCTCTATTTCTGCAACTTCACGCGAAGCTCGTGGCAACGAAGTGCATGGTAAAGATTACTATTACTTATCTCTTGAAGAGTTTAAAAACAAAATTAAAGCTGACGAATTCTTAGAATGGGAAGAAGTTTATAGAGACAACTTTTATGGCACTTTAAAAGCTGAAGTAGAACGTATATGGGCAAAAGGTAAGCATGTTATTTTTGATATCGATGTGTCTGGTGGTCTTCGTATAAAACGCAAATTCCCAGAACAAACTCTTGCTGTTTTTGTGAAACCACCAGATTTAAATGAACTAGTTAGACGACTTAAGGAAAGAGGTGAGGAAACAGAAGAAAAAATAAGTATGCGTGTTTCTAAAGCACCTGCAGAATTAGCTACTGCTCCACTTTTTGACGAAATTGTTGTGAATTCTAACTTAGAAGAAGCACTTAACAATGCTTATCATTTGGTTTCTGATTTTTTGAAAAACTAAGAACTGTCATTCCTGCGAAAGCAGGAATCTAATTAACTCATACTAATTTAAAAATGAGATTCCTGCTTTCGCAGGAATGACAAAGGAATGAAAATAGGACTCTACTTTGGCACATTTAATCCAATTCACATTGGTCATCTTACCATAGCAAATCATTTAGCTGAGCATAGTAATTTAGACCAAATTTGGTTTGTAGTTACACCTCAAAGTCCTTTTAAAAAGAAAAGCACACTACTAGACAACCATCAACGTTTAGAAATGGTTTATCGTGCAACCTACGATTATGACAAGCTCAAACCTAGCGATATTGAGTTTGGTCTAAAACAGCCAAATTACACCATTGACACGTTGACCTATCTTTTAGAAAAATTTCCTCAGCACGAGTTTTCATTAATTATGGGAGAAGACAACCTAAAAAGTTTTCATAAATGGAAAAACTATGAGCTCATTCTAGAAAATCATGATATTTATGTATACCCAAGAATTTCTGAAAGCTCTGTAAATGAGAGATTTATTAATAACAATAAAATTTTTAACATATCGGCCCCAATAATGGAGCTGTCTTCTACGTTTATAAGAAAGGAAATTAAAGCTGGAAGAAACATTAGACCAATGTTACCTGAAAGTGTATGGCAATATATCGATGAAATGAACTTTTATAAGTGAAATCCAAGTTAAAATGCTAAAAGAGCATTATAGTTTCCTAAAGAATTTTTATTTTAACCCTCTAAAATTAATCCTAATATCCGAGATGATATTTGCTGTCGTTTTTTTATCAATTATAACAACGCTTATAGCTTATAAAGTTAGAGCCATCATAAAGCGCAATAATTTAGAGACTAAAAGCGAGAAAAGAGTTTTGGTTATAAGTATCTTACTTGTACTTTTCATTATAACAAACATTACATTACCTTATCCACAGTCGTTATATTGGTTTATTGGCCTAGGCTTGGTGATATGTAGTATAATATTGTCCTTCGACGTTATTAAAAAAGAATTACGCCGTTTTAAGTCCTTAAGCCCTAAAACAAAGGTGACTAATGTTTTATATTACAGTTTAGCCATAGTTGTTACTCATATTCTCTTATACAACTAAAAATGATAAAATGCATCTTTTAGATGTTCTACCTTATAGTTGTTATCTTTCTTGACAATCGCAATAATATCAAAACGAATTTCTACATCTAAGTCATTTACTATAACATATTCATTTACTGCTTTTACTAAATTTTGAATCTGTTTAGGTTTTACAAAATCTTGCGGATTTCCAAAGTGGATAGTTGAACGTGTTTTTACTTCAACAATAGCCAGTACATTTTTTTTCTGAGCAATAATATCTACTTCCGCTTTATCAAACCTGTAATTCTGTTCAAGAATTGAATATTCTTTATTTAAAAGAAAATCAACAGCAAGCTGTTCGCCTTTTTTACCAAGTTCGTTGTGTTGCGCCATAATTCTAAAATAGAAAAATAATAGTATTTTTAGATAACTATTTTATCAATCAAACCTTTCATCTTGGAATTTCCTTTCAACTTTAATGATTATAGCTCTACGCTACTTATATTTTTTTTTAATGGCATTATTTTTTCTGCATTAACCCTTAGGCAAGGTCTAATTCATAATATCACTGCGAGCAGATGGTTAAGCTTACTTTTATTCTTATATGCTATGTATATTACTCCATACATGCTTGGTTACGCTGGTTGGTATGGTGGTGGATTCACTAGAGAGTTCTTATTTTTTATCCCATTTATGCAAGTTTTACTTATTGGTCCTGTGGTCTATTTTTACTCAAAAAGCTTGTTGAACTCTAGTTTTAAACTTTCTAAAAAAGACTACTTTCACTTTATTCCAGCTTTGCTTTATGCATTTTATAGCTTAGTTGTATTCATCACAGATAAGCTAGTATTGGATGAGTATTATTTCTATGCTGACAATAAAGACAAAGACTTGTCAAACTGGTATCAAGTTGCGGGAGTAGTCTCTATGTTTATTTATTTAATAATGAGTCTAAAATATTATGCTTACTACAAAAAGATACTTTTTGAGACAGTGAGTTATGCAGAATCTATTTTATTTAAGTGGATTAAAAACTTCATGATTGCCTTTTTAACCATACTGGTTTTGAGAATTGTTTTCTTTATAACAAATCCAGAATGGGGAAATTTTGGAAGTCAATACTGGCATTATATCGCCTTCTCATTTGTGTTTTATTATATCGCTATTACAGGCTACAGTAGCATTATTAAGCAAACAGCTTTAAAAGGTGAAAAACTAGAAATAATTAATGTTTTTGAGGAAAGCTTGAAGGTAGATCAAAATGAAAATAAACCAAATACGTCTGACAAAGACGACCAAGAATGGCAAGAAAGACTTTCTGAATTAATGACTAAAAAAAATCTTTATGAAAATCCACGACTAACACTCTCAGATGTAGCAAGAGAATTAAACACCACCACCAAAATAGTATCATCTACAGTTAATTCTGGATTTAATAAAAACTTTAATGACTATGTTAATGAGTACAGAATTGATGCAGTAAAGGAAAAACTCAATAAAGGGGAACATAATACACGAACGTTATTAGGAATAGCTCTAGATTGCGGATTTAATAGCAAAGCAACTTTTAACCGTGCTTTCAAGAAATGTACAGCTTTATCACCAAAAGATTATGTAGATAAAATGGCTTAAAAAAGGTCTCAAATCGAGATTTGAAGCGAATGATTATCATTATTACTTCACATTTGTATCATAATTACAAAATAAACTACAATGAAGACATTATTAACAACTATTAGCTGTTTTATAACACTATCCATAGCTTCACAAAACAACTTCACACAAAATATTGATTCTATTATTGAGTCAACAATACAAAAAAATGACCCTGGTTTAATGATTGGCGTTGTTAGAGATGGTCAGATTATTTACGAAAAATATTATGGGCTTGCCAATTTGTCTCATAAAATAAAAATGGATAAAAACACAAGATGTAATATAGCCTCTACAGCGAAACAGTTCACCGCACTAATGATTCTAAAATTATCATTGGAAAACAAGCTTTCATTAGAAGATGATATTAGAAAATTCATCCCAGAGTTGTACACAAATGTTAAAGAAGCAATTAAAATTAGACATCTCATCAACCACACAAGTGGTATAAGAGAATATATTGGGTTAATGGACTTGCAGAACAAAGCATGGTGGACTCGTGTTGGCTTAGATAATGACGATGTTTTAGAGTTACTAAAAAAACAGGAAGACTTAGGTTTTAATCCGGGATCAAAATATGTCTACAGCAACTCCAACTATAACATTTTGGCAAAGATTATCGAAAAAGTTACTCAGCAAAAATTTAAAGTTTATGCAAAAGAATTTTTCAAATCTCTTGGAATGGAAAACACTGCTTTTCCAAAGGGATATATGACTGTAATTCCTAATAAAGCTGAGGCATACTCAGATTGGGGAGGTGGAGAATGGTATGAAGATATTAAAGTGACTAAAACTGCGGGAGAAGGTTTTTTATTTACCACATTGAAAGATCAATTAATGTATGAGCAAGCCATTCAAAATGCGAAAGATAGCAACAACCAATTACTTATTAAAAGTCAGTTGCCTATTGAAAATAGTGAGATTAAAAGTTATGGTTTTGGTTTAAGATTATTTAACTGGTTTTATGGACCACATAAGGCAGTTCATCACGACGGTGGCACGTATGGTTATAAATCACAAACTGTTCGCTTTACGGATCAAAATCTTAGCATTTTTGTAATGACTAACAACGGTAAAATTGGTACTGATGATATGGCAGACCAAATTGCAAAAGTGTTTTTACCACCAGCTGAAATAAAAGAAACTTCTTATGCAGATCGCTACTTTGAACCTATAAAAAATATAAACCCACTAGTTAATGGCCAATACAGATCACAAAAAGGTCAATTGATTAGAATTGAAAACGAGAAAGGTAAAACCTATTTTAAAAGAGGAAACTTAAAAATTGAACTCATAAAAGAGAAAAATCACCTATATCATCCAGATTACAACAACAAACAAAAAATAATTTTTTATGATAATGAAATGGTACTGTTTGACACAGATGGAACCTCAACTCAATTCAAAAGAATAAACACGCCCTTAGCAACAGTTGAAGATTTAAATATCTTGGTAGGTACTTACCATAATTCAGAATTAAACATTAGTCTTTCATTAAGATTATCTGAAGAAAACATTTTAAAAGTTAAATTCTCAACAAAGTCTATGGAAAGAGATGTTGAAGTGTTAAACCGAATAGAAATGCAATCACGAAATTTTTTATTCAAGGTAGAAAGAGATCTTTTTGATAGACCAAACAACTTACTCGTGTCATTGGGAAGGGCATTAAATATTAAGTTTGTGAAAAAAACCAACCTTAAATTTCAACCACAAATTAAAACAGAGTCTGGATCCATACAAGTAACTACTATTGGATCAAGGAATGGCAATACTTCAGACATTTTATTAACTAAAAATTACGATAATGGTAATGAGGAATGGTCTAAACGACTGGGTGGAAATAGTTGGGATAAAGCAAGTTCTATAATCTCTACCAAAGATGGTTATTTAATTGTTGGCTCAACCAGTTCTTATGGTGTAGGCAATTACGATTTCTATGTAATTAAAGTAGACAAAAAAGGACAAAAAATATGGCAAAACACCTACGGTAAATCTAACAATGACTACGCATATTCTGTTGAAAAAGTTAATGAAGGTTACATTATAAAAGGTACAACACAACTTTGTAATTCTAAAGATGTATTAAATAGAACTTGTACTACAAATGTATGGTTTGTAAACATAGATGAGAAAGGAAATGAATTGTCGAATACTGTCTTAGAAGAAATAAAGTCAAAATGAAAAAATTAGCTACAGCGATAATAATATTTTTTAACATCAACTTAATCTTTACGCAAACTACAGAACAACATTTAAAAACCATAGACGATTTTTTAATAGAAGAATATAAAAAAAATGAGCCTGGCGCTGTGATATTAGTTGCAAAAGAGGGTACTATCATTCTCCAAGACTCCTACGGTCTAGCATCCCTAAAACCTAAGCGTAAAATGAAAACCGATATGGTATTTCAAATTGCCTCTATAACTAAGCAATTTGTGGCAACAGCGATATTGCAATTGGTTGAGGAGCAAAAAATGAATTTGGAAGACCCTATTCAAAAATATGTTCCCTATTATCCTGAAAAAAAATATCCAATTACCATTCATCACTTGTTATCACAGACATCAGGTATTCCTGAATATTTTATTTTGAGTGATGATGAATTATACCTTTTAGCGAAAGAGCATACACCTGAAGAACTCATCAATTATTATAAAGACGCACCATTAAATTTTAAGCCAGGTAGTAAATGGGAGTATAGCAATTCCAACTACCCACTTTTAGGTGCTGCCTTGGAAAATGTTACAGGATTATCTCTCAGAACATATTTGCAAAAATATATTTTTAACCCTTTAAATATGAATTCCACAGGGCTTTGGTTCAACGAGAATATAAAGTCAAAAAGAATACCTGAAGGTTATAATTATAATAACTTAGGCCAATTATATCCAGCACCAAAAATTGTAGGTTCTGCAATGTACGCAGCTGGTGGTATGGTTTCAACAATTAACGATTTATTTAAATGGAATAGAGCATTAAAGAATAAAAAAATACTTTCTGAGTTTGTCGTAAATACACTCACTTCAGAAAAATACACTACAGATCATCAAGGAACAGGTTATGGTTATGGCGTTTTTCTTAAGAACATAAAAGGTAGTTCAACTATTGAGCACGGCGGAAATCTTTATGGATTTACAAGCACTACTTTATATTTACCAAAAGAAGATATTTTTATTTGCATTTTAACTAACAAAAAGTACGACCGTACTGATGAAATAGCAAATTACATAGCTAGTGTAATAATCAATAAACCTTTAAAAATATTAAGTGAAAAAGAAATTACTACCGAAAAATTAAAGGATTACATAGGTACATATCAGCTAGTGGACAATAGCATTTCAAGAGTTTTAGAAATAAGACTTTTTAATGGTCAACCGCTACTTATAGATCCAAAAGAACCTGATAGTGCAGCTATTTTAACGCCAGGAGGTGAAGATGCCTTATTGCTCAAGGTAGGGAATGCCTACTTTAAATTTAGCCGAAATGAATCTAACCAAGTCACTGGTTATAAAGTAAAGCAAGGTGATAAGACATTCATTTTCAAAAAAATAAAATAACTAATGTATAATAGACTCATTTTAGGAATTTATAAAACTTCCAACTTATAACCAACACCATGCACATTAACAAGTTTTACCGAAGTGTCTTCTTTTAGCTTTTTACGAAGTTTCGAAATATAAGTGTCTAAACTTCTACCTACAATAACACCTTTATCTTCCCAAACACGTTTGGTAAGCTCATCTCGCTTAACCACAATGTTTGGGTTTGCAACGAATATTTCGAGTAGCTCACATTCTTTTTGAGACAAACTAATCTCAACCGCTTCTTTTATAAGCTTGTTTTGGTCTGCATAAAACTTATAACTTCCTAATCTAATAAAGGGTTGCTCAATAACTTTTTGTGACTTAGCTTGGTTAAACTTACGTCTTAACATTAGGAATGACAGACAGATCAAAATCAAAGACCCTATTGTTATAATAATCCCATAATTTGAAGTATTCGACTTTAGCCGACCTAGAAATTGTACTTGAATTTTATAACAACCTTTCGGTAAATTTCTATCTAAACACGGAATGATAGTTTTCTCTATCTCATTACTAATTTCATAACTATACGCAACCTCATTATCAGCACATTGAATGACTTCTACTCTATACTTTTTTGGTAAATCAGTATTCTTAAAACTAATATCGATAAAGTCGACCAAATCTGTAGGAACAATAAAAACCTGTTCTTCAAAACTTAGCTCAAATTTTGAGTCTGATATTGCTTTAATCGGCAAGACCAAAGACGTGGAATCAATATTAGCAAGTAGTAATTGATTACCTGCGGAACGCATAGCAACTTTTACATCTGCCGCAAACTCATCATGATTATAGCCTTCAGAACAAGATGACACAAAGAAGTAAAGTGTTATAACCGATAAAAAATATAAGATGTTCTTCATAGCGACTGTAAATAACAGACAATTTGATGATATTTTACAAGTGTTGACACTTCTTTTACACTTTTTTGACATTCTGCATTTCGTCTCAACCTAGTTTTATCCCATCAAAAAATAATTAAAATATTCATCATGAAAAAACGAATTCTATTTGCAGTTATATTTCTAGCTTTTGCTTTACAATTAAATGCTCAAAACAAAGAGCTTCTAGACATTAATACATCAACAAGCGCTATTAAATGGTCTTGTGATTACGCGTTCTATTTTGGTGGTCATGAAGGCAACATCAACTTTAAAGAAGGTTATTTCATCAAAGACCCAAATGGGACTATTACTGGTGGAAAATTTATCATTGACATGAATACAATACGAAGTACTGACATGGATGAAGAAGAAGCGAGAGTTAGCTTAGATGATCATCTAAAGAATGAAGACTTTTTTGATGTTCCAAAATTCCCAACAGCGAAGCTCGAAATTACCAAAGTGAAATATCACGACAGTAATCACATGAAGATCTTTGCAGACTTAACTATTAAAGGCGAAACAGTTGCTATCAACTTTCAAGCTGAAGTAGACTATGAAAATAAAGAACTAAAAACCCGATTTAAAATAGATCGTACACGTTGGGGCATTACATATAATTCTAAAGAAGTTGAAGGCAAACTCAAAGATGGTTTAATCTCTGATGCCATTGGCTTTGAGGTTGCGATTAAATTATAGCGTATCTTGAAAGTGAAATTCTGAAAACCACTTTTTTTGAAATGAAGAAACTCAAAATCATCATAATATTTCTGTTGTTATTTCAGGGCTGTAAGTCGACTCAATCAAGTTTTAACTACGAAAAACTTCTATGGACTACAGATTGGAGTCCTAATAAAGAATTGATAGTCGTTGGTGGTAATTGGGATACATTACAAATCCTTTCCGCCAACGATTTAGAAGTTGTAAAAAGCTATAAAATACCAAGAACAATAACAAAAACAGCTTGGCATAACTCTGGTGAAATCATTGCAGTCACTTCTCAAATTTCAAAAGACGTTGCAGTATTAATTGACACAAAAACCGATAAAATTACCAAATTAGAACATGTCCACGAGCATGGCGCTAGAGGATTGAGTTGGAATAGTGATGGTTCGTTATTAGCTATTGGAGACAATTCAGGGCATTTAACATTATTTGATAGTGAAGGGAATTTCATTAAAAAAAAAGATTTAGAACAAAAGGCAATCACAGGTTTAAGCTGGCATCCAACCAAAAATACTGTCGTTGCTGTTGGTAGTCAAATTTCAATATACGATGTAGATAAAGACGAATTAAAAACCATGATTCCGCGAGAAATTGAGATTTTAATGTTAAGTGCTGCTTGGCATCCATCTGGTGAGTTCTTTGTCACAGGTGATTATGGGGATTTTGAAAAAGATTATCCACCTTTATTGCAATTTTGGTCACAAACCGGAAACAACATCAAAAATATTGAAGAAAGCAAAGCAGAATACAGAAATCTAAAATGGACTAGCGATGGTAAAACTCTAGCTAGCGCTAGTGAAAAAATTCGTCTATGGAATACTGATGGCGAATTACTTAAAAGTCGTTCTCTTGGTAATAGTTTACTATGGGGGATTGATTGGAATAGCGACAATAACAAAATTGTGGTTACCAATGAAAATGGCGATATTAAAATATTAAATCAAAATCTAAAAATCGTTTTAGAAAAAGAGAATAATTAATCTTCCTTTTTCTGCCATACAGAACTATGACGCGCTGAGCTTGTAGAATTGCAACCGAGAAAAAGAGTGAAAACTTAAAAAGACGGTTCTGTAACTATTCAAAAGTTACTGATGATGTCGTTTTTTCAACTTTCAAGCTTACTTCTTTACCAAAAACCAATGCTCTATTATCTGGTTCGTGGCCAGCTGGCATATTGAATGCTATAGGAAAATCGTAATCCTCTAAAACGTCTAAAATCAACTGCTCTACAGAAGTTCCCCAAACGGTTGTATTCCTTTTAATTTTAGTCATATCACCAATAATGACACCTTTGCAATTTTCAAAATAGCCAGCACGCTTTAAACTTTGTAGTAATCTATCAATATGGTATTTGTACTCACCAATTTCTTCAATAAATAAGATTTTACCAGAAGTATCAATACTTTCTTTAGAGCCCAACATGGTTTGTAAAATGGTAAGGTTTCCACCAACAAGTTGCCCTTTGGCTTCACCTGCTCTATTATATTTAGAACCTTCTAATTCATAATTCACAGGATTTCCAAAAATGGTAGATTTAAAAGTCTCTATAGTTTCTTTAATCTTATCAAAATCATCAGATAAACTCGTACACATTAAACCGTGGATAGATTCAAAACCTTCATTATGTAATTGATTATGTATAGCCGTAATGTCGCTATAGCCAATCACCCATTTGGGGTGTTTTTTAAACTTAGTGTAATCTATTTTATCTAATATTCTTGCGCTACCATAACCACCACGCGCGCACCATATGGCACTTAATGTTGGGTCATCAAAGGCTTTTTGTAAATCCTCACAACGTTCTTCATCTGTACCTGCAAAGTGATTATTCTGATTAAAAACATGCTTTCCTACAACAGCATTTAAACCCCAACTTTTTAATAAATCAACTGAGCGCTGCACTTCAGCTTCTCTATTCTTTAAAATTCCTGATGGTGCAACAATGGCTACTGTATCGCCAGCTTTTAAATATGGTGGTTGTACTAAATCTGTTGTCATTTCAGAAGTGTTATCAGTTTCATTTTGAGCTAAAAGTCCATGATTAAAGCCAAATATTATGGCTAAAAACATAAATAAAAATGTACGCTTCAAAATCATAGAAATCGGCTTTTTGTAAATGTACATTTTTTTTAGAACTGTTCTTATATTGTGTACTTTTGTAGCTTCAAAATATTGAAATCATGTCAAAACGATATACCATAACAGCAGCATTACCATATACTAATGGACCAATTCATATTGGGCATTTGGCAGGTGTTTATGTTCCAGCTGATATATACTCAAGATATTTAAGATTAACTGGCAATGATGTGGCTTTCATTTGCGGAAGTGATGAGCATGGTGTGCCAATTACAATTAAAGCAAAAAAAGAAGGTGTCACACCTCAAGATATTGTAGATAAATATCACGCAATCATCAAAACATCTTTTGAAGATTTTGGTATTTCGTTTGATAATTACTCACGTACCTCAGCTAAAATCCATCACGATACAGCTTCAGAATTCTTTAAAACCTTATATGAAAAAAATGAATTTGTTGAAGAAGTTTCTGAGCAACTTTATGATGCAGAAGCCAATCAGTTTTTAGCCGATAGATTTGTAATTGGCACCTGTCCAAAATGTGGATACGAAGAAGCTTATGGTGACCAATGCGAAAATTGTGGAACTAGTCATAATGCTACAGATTTAATCAATCCAAAATCAGCAATAACTGGTAATACGCCAACTTTAAAAGAAACAAAACACTGGTTTCTACCCTTAAATAAGCACGAAGAATTCTTAACAGAATGGATTTTAAATGGTCATAAAAAAGACTGGAAACCTAACGTTTATGGGCAAGTAAAATCATGGATTGATGATGGATTACGACCAAGAGCTGTAACCAGAGATTTAGATTGGGGAATTCCGGTACCTATTGAAGGTGGCGAAGGCAAAGTGCTTTATGTTTGGTTTGATGCACCAATAGGTTACATCTCCGCAACCAAAGAATGGGCTGAACGCGAAGGCAAAAATTGGGAAGATTACTGGAAGGATGAAGATACAACCTTGGTACACTTTATTGGTAAGGATAATATTGTGTTTCATTGTATCATTTTCCCATCGATGTTAAAAGCTGAAGGTTCTTATATTTTACCAGAAAATGTACCAGCAAATGAATTCTTAAACTTAGAAGGCAACAAATTATCTACGTCTAAGAATTGGGCAGTTTGGTTGCCAGACTATTTACAAGATTTCCCTAATCAGCAAGATGTATTGCGTTATGCATTAACTGCCAATGCACCAGAAACAAAAGACAATGACTTTACTTGGAAAGATTTTCAAGCAAGAAACAATAACGAGCTGGTTGCCATCTTTGGTAATTTCATTAATCGTGTGGCTGTATTAACCAATAAATACTATAATGGCGTTATTCCTGAGTCATCGGGATTTAAGGCTATAGACGAAGATACATTAGCTGCCGTTAAAGCTTATCCTGCTGTAATATCAAGTTCAATTGAGCGCTACCGATTTAGAGAGGCAAGCCAAGAATTGATGAACCTTGCGCGTTTAGGAAACAAATATTTGGCTGACGAAGAGCCATGGAAAACCATAAAAACGGATGAAGAACGCACAAAAACTGTCATGTTTGTAGCATTACAAATTGCTTCTGCATTAGCGGTTTTAAGTGAACCTATTTTACCATTTACTTCTGAAAAACTAAAAACCATTCTTTGTCATTCTGAACTCGAATCAGAATCAACTTGGAATGACGTTTCAACAAAAGACATCTTATTACCATCTGGTCATCAATTACAAGAAGGTAAACCTGAATTGTTATTCACCAAAATTGAAGACAAACAGATTGAGGCGCAATTAGAAAAGCTTGAAGCTAGTAAAAAAGCAAATGAGGCCGCTAACAAAGCCACTGAACCTCAAAAAGATGAAATTACTTTTGAAGACTTTACAAAGCTAGACCTTAGAGTTGGTACTATTCTCGAAGCCGAAAAAATGCCAAAAACAAAAAAACTCTTAGTATTAAAGGTTGATACAGGTATAGATACAAGAACCATTGTTTCTGGTATTGCTGAAAGCTTTAAACCAGAAGAAGTCGTTGGCAAACGTGTGACTGTGTTAGTAAACTTAGCACCAAGAAAATTACGTGGTGTTGAGAGCCAAGGCATGATTTTAATGACTGAAGACGCTTCAGGTAATTTAGTATTTGTTAATCCAGACGATTCTTCTGGCGTTGGTAATGGTTTGCAGATAAGCTAGTTGTGAAAATTGAAAAGACCAAATGAAACAAATATTAAGCGGACTAATTTTAACTATTTTACTCACTTCTTGTGTAAATAAACGTGAAGGAGAAGAAAAAACAGGACTATTATCAAACTTTATAAGTTTAACTGACAATGAAGACGCTGGAGTCAACGAAATATTAGATTTCTATGGCGGGCGTTGTGAATACTCAGTTGGCGCATCTGCATCAACAAGTGAAGGAACAAAGAGATATTTTGAACTTGAGATGAGCCAAAGTGAAGCTATTGAGAATAGGCTTGACAAACCCAAATTACCTTCATCAAATATTGCCTTTATTTTTTTTAAAAATCTTAAAGAAGAAAAAAAGAATTACGACGCTATTCATGTCATTTTAATTTCCAAGGATAAGTCCAAACAGGTGTTTAAATATCCAATTTCCACTCTTGAACAGGTTGAACAAAGGATGAATCTGAATAATAAAACTGTGAACTTGCTTAAAGAAAAGAAGTTTGAAAAATTAAACTCGATGTTAAACAATGAATTAATTCCCTTTAATAAGGAAGAATTTATAACTCGCTTAATTCAAGTTGAACCTCAGTTTGGAAACATAAAAGAGTATCGATTCTTTGGGTTTATGATAGTTCCATTTAAGGGTAAAGAAATACTTCATTTATCCGGGGCTTTATTACGTGAAAAACAAAATCATGAATTTAGTATAGACATTGATTATAATTCAGATAATGAAAAACTATATCAACTTCAATTCAAAAGCTGATTAAAAACATTTTTCAACTATAGGAATAACCTTATTGCGTAGACAGATACATGAACCTCTTACCATTCATTATTTCTAAAACCCAGCTGTCAGAAACTAGTGTAAAAAACACACTAAGGCTTTTAGATGAAGACTGCACTGTTCCGTTTATTTCACGATACAGAAAAGAACAAACAGGGAATCTTGATGAAGTAGAAATTGGAAGTATTGTTACGTTAAAAGCGCAATTTGAAGCTTTACAAAAACGTAAATCGAATATTCTTAAGACTTTAGAAGAAGATAAGGTTTTAACTGCAGAGCTTCAGAAGAAAATAGAACAAGCTGAAGATGTAACAACACTAGAAGACCTTTATTTACCTTATAAAAAGAAACGCAAAACCAAAGCCGAAACTGCTCGCAAAAATGGTTTAGAACCATTGGCTAAAATCATAATGAGTCAAAATGCAAATGATATTGACTCAATTGCATTTAGATATACAAAAGGTGCTGTAACTTCTGAAGAGGAAGCGCTTGAAGGTGCGCGTCATATTATAGCTGAATGGATTAGCGAGCGTACAGATATTAGGAATAATATTCGTTACCAATTAGAGCGTTTTGCGACGATTAACACAAAAGTTGTTAAAACAAAATCTGGCGATACTTCGACTGCGGTCAGCACAAGCGAAAAAGCTCAAAAATTTAGAGATTATTTCGATTGGTCTGAGTCCTTGAGTCGCATACCTTCACATCGATTACTAGCTATTCTTAGAGCAGAGCAAGAAGGCTTTATTCGTGTAAAAATAGAAATTGACGATGAACGTGCTTTAACTAAAATTGAAGACCGAATCATCAAATCAAATAATGCTTGCGCTGACCAAATAGAATTAGCTATTAAAGATGCATACAAACGATTATTATTACCATCTTTAACCAACGAAGCGCTTCAAAACGCAAAAGCAAAAGCAGATGATGCTGCTATAAAAGTGTTTTCAAAAAACTTAAAACAATTGCTTTTAGGTGCACCTGTTGGAGAAAAACGTGTATTAGCCATTGACCCAGGATTTAGAACAGGTTGTAAAATTGTTTGTCTTGATGAAAAAGGCGCTTTGAAGCATAACGAAACCATTTATCCGCATCCACCAAAACAAGATACTATTGGTGCAATGAAAAAAATTAGCTCATTAGCAGATGCTTACAAAATTGAAGCTATTGCCATTGGTAACGGAACAGCTTCAAGAGAAACCGAAGCTTTGGTTCGTAAAATTAGATTTAGAAACGATATTGAAGTATATGTGGTGAGTGAAGCTGGAGCAAGTATTTACTCTGCTTCAAAAATTGCTCGTGAGGAATTTCCAAATTACGATGTTACTGTACGTGGTTCGGTGTCTATTGGAAGACGTTTACAAGACCCATTAGCAGAATTGGTAAAGATTGATGCCAAATCTATTGGTGTTGGTCAATACCAACACGATGTGGACCAAACCAAACTAAAAACAAGTCTAGATACTGTTGTTGAGAGTTGTGTGAATGCTGTTGGTGTTAATATCAATACTGCAAGTAAATCACTATTAAGTTATGTATCTGGTATTGGACCAAAACTCGCCGAAAATATTATTGCTTATAAAAACGAAAATGGTGTTTTTACCTCTAGAAATGATATTAAAAATGTACCACGTTTGGGTGGAAAAGCGTTTGAACAAAGCGCAGCGTTTTTAAGAATTAAAGGTGCCACTAATCCGTTAGATGATTCGGCAGTGCATCCAGAACGTTATGCCTTGGTAAAACAAATAGCTAAAGACGAAGGTAAATCTATAGAAGATCTCATTGGCAATTCTGAAGCACTCAAAAAGACTAATTTAAAGACATACATTTCAGACGATGTTGGTTTACCAACACTCGAAGACATCATCAAAGAACTTGAGAAACCAGGTTTAGATATCAGAGAAAAAGCCAAGGTATTTACCTTTAATCAAAACATAAAAACCATTAACGATTTAAGAGAAGGCCAACTGCTTCCAGGAATAGTGAATAACATTACCAACTTTGGTTGTTTTGTTGATGTTGGTATTAAAGAAAGTGGCTTAATTCATGTATCTAATTTATCAGATTCTTATGTTAGTGATGTCAATGAGCATGTGAATTTACATCAACAAATTATTGTGAAAGTTTTAGACGTAGATTTGCAACGTAAGCGTATACAATTGAAATTGCATAAATAACTAGAACTCTACTATGCATTTCATCCTGTTTCTTAACAAGAACTTTCTGTTTACAGACTAGAAAACTAACTATATCTGCAAATTCAGTTAATCTTTTCTAACAAAAAGTTAAATCAACAATTCTTATTTATGCTTTTCAGTAATTTCACATAAAAAAGCTTCAATTAATTAGAAATGTCATTCTAAAAATTATAACACATTGTCTTTTCTACATCATTAGTTGTAAGCTTCAAACTATTCAAATATGATTAAGTCATCTAAAGTTTACGCTGTTATTTCATTACTTTTTTTCTTTTGTTCAATATTAAGTTATTCTCAAGAACAATCTAGTTTTTTAAAAAGCTATACTGATTATACCGAAGCATCGAGAGAGATAATACATGTGCACCTTAATAAATCAGCTTACCTAGAAGGTGAAGATATCGGATTCACAGCATATGTGTTTGATAAGTCTACAAAACAACCATCTTTGTCTACCACAAACTTGTATGTCAACTTAGTTGATGATACTAATAATGTGGTGAAAAAGGCACTTCTAAAAGTTGACAATGGTGTGGCATCAAATGTATTTACGATTGATACTACATTAACTACAGGTAATTATACGTTTAAAGCCTACACGAATTGGATGCGCAATTTTAATGAAAGAAATTACTTCGAAGAACATATAGAAATTATCAATCCCAACGATTCAAAAAAGCCGAAAACGAAGGTGGCATCAAAAAATTTTGACGCCCAATTTCTGCCAGAAGGTGGGCACCTTTTAAACGGTGTCATAAATAATATTGGCGTTATTATTAAGGATCATAACGGTTATGGCATAGCTAATGTAAAAGGTAAAGTCTATGACGATAATAACCAATTCATTACTGAATTTGAAGTCAACCAACTAGGAATAGGCAAGTTTTTATTATTAGCACAATCTAACACTAGCTATAAAATAAAACTAAATAAAAACGGTAATATTTACGACTTCAAGCTAAATAGTATTATAGAACCTATTGGGGTAACCTTATCCGTTACAAGTCATAGAGGAAAAACTATTGTCGCTCTCACCACAAATAAAGAAAGTCTCTCTTATGTAAAAGATAAAACATATACCCTTGCACTGCACAATGGCAATGAGATGAAGGTTATGGCGCTTACATTTGAGAATGAAACCTCTATTGTAAAAGTATTCAATCAAAGTTCTTTGCCTTCAGGCATGAACATTTTCACTTTATTCAATGAAAATAATAAACCTATTGCTGAGCGTCTTTATTTTAACTATGATGGCATTGAAATTTTAAAAACAACACAACCAATTAAAACTCAATTTGGAGATTCATTACGCTTAAAGTTTAAGGTTAATGACATTGATCCTAAAGCGTATAATAATATGAGTATTTCAGTACTTCCGAAAGAAACGAAATCCTATAACCACCATCAAAATATATTAACAAACACTTATTTAAAATCCTATGTAAATGGTTATGTAGAAAATGCCAGATATTACTTTACTGATATTACAGAGGACAAAAAACGTGATTTAGATAATTTGTTAATTACCCAAGGCTGGAGTAGTTACGATTGGAATAACATTTTTAGAGGTAAACCCATCCTAAGTCATAATTTTGAAGTTGGTATTAATGTCAAAGCTAACCTTTCATCTGAAGAATCTAAAAAAGACAAATCCTCTAACACTTTAATCTATGCCTTGGATGATAACGGATTTGATGTAAGCGAAGTTAAAAAAGGTGATAGAAATCACCTAATAGAAAACTTATTCCCTTTTGATAACAGTACCGTAAGCTTTTCTAAGATAACCGAAAATAATAAAATGGAAATACCATCTATGTATCTTCAATTTTTTCCAAATAAAATTCCTTCTTTCAATACTGGTAAAGAACAATCAATATTACAAACAAGATCAGTTTCAGATATTTTTTCAGAACAGAGTTATCAAAGTAATGTAGTACTTGAAACCAACGACGATATTCAAGAATTAGATGAAGTATTGCTGCAATCACAAATTAGCTCAACTATACAGCGCCAAAATGAATTATCTAATGGACGCTTTGGAAGAGTAACTGTTGTAGACGAATCAATGGGAAACACCTACTTATTTTTAAGTGATTATTTAAGGTCAAAAAATATTATTGTAAATGAAGGCGTAGGGGAATTTACGGTGAGGTTTTTGTACTCAGGAGCTGCGAGAGGTCCAGGTAATAATGGAGGACCTACTAATGCAAATATTTTTTTAGATGATTTGTTGTTATTAGACACTAGTATTCTTAACCGCTTTTTGATGAAAAATATTGATTATCTCGAAATTAATCGTTGGGGAATGGGAGATGGTATACGAAGTCCATATGGATTTATTAGAATCTACACCAAGGATTTGAAAGTATTAAAATCTAATAAAATTACAGCTAGATCTTATGAATTCCCACTAACCTTTACTGAGAAAAAACAATTTTATATCCCTAAGTACAGGTATAATAATGATGACTTTTTTAAGCACTACGGCACTATAGATTGGAAACCAAATGTAGCTGTCAACAACAATGGTGAGATAAGTATAGTTATTGCAAAACCAGAAGTGCCTTTTAAACTACATATAGAAGGCATAGCAAATGATGGTGCATTTATTTCTGAAGAAAAAACGATAACATTAAATTAATTAAAAAGTTAATACGATCTCATGCTTAAGATAGCATATCACCCTATTTATAAACATCCTTTACCAGAAGGTCATAGGTTTCCGATGATAAAGTATGAGCTTTTACCTGAGCAATTGCTGCATGAAGGTACCTGCATAAATGATAATTTCTTTGAACCAGAAACACCTAACGACAAGTATATTTTAGCAGTACATACACCAGAATATTACTATGATTTAGTCAATATAACTTTAGACCAAAGAGCCGCTAGAAAAATTGGGTTTCCACTAAGCGAAGTGTTAGTAGAGCGTGAAGTTATCATTGCTGATGGTACTATTCAATCTAGTTTACATGCATTGGAATATGGCATAGCAATGAACATTGCAGGTGGCACACATCATGCCTATACAGATAGAGGTGAAGCCTTTTGCTTGTTGAATGACCAAGCTATTGGAGCAAGATACTTACAATCTAAAAAATTGGCTAGCAAAATTTTAATTGTAGATTTAGATGTGCATCAAGGTAACGGCACTGCTGAGATTTTTCAAAATGACAATTCTGTATTTACCTTCTCAATGCACGGTAAGGCCAATTATCCCTTCAAAAAAGAAAAAAGTGATTTAGATATTGCCTTAGAAACCAATACTGGTGACGAGGATTATTTAGACATCTTATATCAGACACTTCCTAAACTTATAAATGAGGTTCAACCAGACTTTATTTATTATTTGAGTGGTGTAGATATTATAGCAAGTGACAAGTTAGGTAAGTTAGGTCTAACCATTAATGGTTGTAAAGAACGTGACCGTTTTGTCCTTCAAACTTGTAAAGAACATAATATTCCTGTGATGTGCTCAATGGGTGGTGGATATTCACCCGACATAAAGGTTATTGTTGAAGCTCATGCTAATACATTTAGACTAGCACAAGAGATTTTTTTCTAATCATTGTAAGGTTACTAGGGAAATATTGACAACCTATACATGATTAAAGAATTTAGAGAATTTAGCACTGGTGCAATTTTAAATATAGCCAATGAGTCCCTATTAGAGCCTTTTAAAACCACTAAGCCTATAGGCCTTTTTACATTTATATGGACGAAGGATTCAGAAGCCCATTTTGAAGTAGATGGAGTTCCTTTTACATTAGAGGGAAATACTATTTTAGCACTTACACCAGTACAAAATTTTAGGTTAATAGAAGGCAAAAATTTAATTGTCTATCAATTTAATAGAGAGTTTTACTGTATTAAAGACCACGATAAAGAAGTTGGCTGTGCAGGTCTAATTTTCTTCGGAAATGATTTTATTCCGATCATTACCTTATCAGAAAATGAACAAACTAAATTCTCGTTATTGCATGAAGTTTTTCTTGACGAACTAGATACTAAAGACAATATTCAAGCTGAAATGCTGAGAATGCTCATGGCGCGTTTTATGATAAAAGCGACACGGATTCTCAAAAACAGTTCTGATACCTTAAAATCTGAAGCCTCTAAAATAGACCTACTCAGACACTTTAATGTCCTTGTGGAAAGCCATTTTAAAGAGGAACATAGTGTAGCCTTTTATGCAGAAAAACTATTTAAATCACCCAAAACACTTTCTAACACCTTTGCTAAGTTCAAAAAAAGTCCATTAAAAATAATTCATAATAGAATTATTCTTGAAACCAAACGACAATTATTGTATACTGATAAAACCGCCAAAGAAATTGCCTATGACATTGGTTTTGATGATGCGTCTCACCTAAGTCGTTTATTCAAAAAAATTACCTCTTTATCACCTTCGCAATTTCAAAAACAACACAAAAACAGTCATTAGGGAAAAATTGACATGCCACAAGGTAATATGAACATTCTTTAGCCTTGTTATCGGTCGCATCTTTGCAATGTAAAATTAAAACAACGTAAAGATGAATTTAAAACATACTTCCATTTTCAATCTGATAGAAATTTTCAGAAAAGGAAAGCAGCAGGTTCAACATACCATTAATCCAAAAACACATTGTGAGCAAAAACACATTCACGATTTCTATTGTGATAGTGAAAGACCACATCTTAATATTCGATAACAAATAATAAAACTAAAATTTAAAAATTATGAGCACATTTAATGTACCAACACGAGACGAAGTAAACGAGAACAATCAAGCAATTTTCGACAATCTTAAAAGTAAACTAGGATTTGTACCAAACCTTTATGCAACCTATGCACATAGCGATACAGCTTTAGAAAATTACTTATCATTTTCAAGCGCTAAAACATCGCTTTCTGCTAAAGAAAAAGAAGTTGTAAACTTAGCTGTAAGCCAGGTAAATGACTGTATCTATTGTTTATCAGCACATACAGCAATTGGAAAAATGAACGGTTTTAATGATAATGAAATTCTAGAATTTAGAGCTGGTTATTCTTCTTCTAACGACAAATTAGATGCATTGGCAAAACTTGCAAAAAATGTAACCGAAAACAGAGGAAGAACAGATGCTTCTGTTATTGAAAACTTCTTCAATTCAGGCTATAACAAAGGAAATTTAATTGATGTAATTAGTCTAGTTGGGGACAAAACTATTTCAAATTACATCCACTCAACAACTCAAATTCCAGTGGATTTTCCGTTAGCACAACAATTAGAAACCGCAACTGTTTAAAAATTATTAATAATCAGAATCATAACACATAAAAATTAGGAATCATGAAAAGAATCTTATCAATATTCGTAATCATCATAGCATTTAGTTTAAATGGAAATGCACAAGACAAAATGATGAAAAAAGAAATGGGTGCAAAAACAGTTACCCTAGAACAAACTAAAGGTGAATTTACACAGCAAAATTTAACCTTAACAGAAGGAAACTACATATTTGAAATTTCGAACAATAATGTAGGACACGATGTTGGTTTTGTCTTAGTAAAAAAGGGTGATGATGCCTCTAAGCCAGAAAATCATATTAAAACCGCTTATGTAACCAATGTTGTAAAAAACAACACCAAAGGACAATCCAATATTACAACATTAGAAAAAGGTGAGTATGTGTATTTCTGTCCTTTAAACCCAACACCACAGTATACTTTAACTGTAGAATAAGATGAACAAAAAGCAAAGCGCAAGTGAATCACTTGCGTTTTTTTAACATCTCTTATTTGCCAGAGAAAATCTCCTTCAATTGAGAAACCATGTTACCATTACCAGATACTGTAATCTCGCCAATTTTATCGGCGATTTTTTCAACATATTCCATCTCTTTAAGCTTGTATAACATATCATTCTCTTCCATCAATTTCGCGGTGTTTAACAAACTACGAGTAGAAGCTGTTTCTTCACGTCTCATAATAACATTGGCTTGAGCCTTCTTTTGTGCGATTAAAACTTGGTTCATTATTTCTTTCATTTCACCAGTTAAAATCACATCTCTGATACCACAGTTCAATATAGTTACACCTAACTTTGACGCACTTGTTTTTACATCTTCAAATACGGCTTCTGCAATATTATCTTTACGCTCTAACAATTCATCTAGAGTATAGGCACCTACATAGGCACGTAATACTAACTGCATTGTTATGTACAATTGCTTCTCGTAATCCTTGTTTTCTAAAAGTGCTTTTTCTACATCGGTAACTTTATACTGTGTGTAAAAGTTAATTCTAATTGCAGCTTTATCTTTAGTTAACAATTCTTGTCCAGAAATTTCTAATTGTAACTGACGTAAATCTACCTTGGCAATTTTAATTGAGGTATCATTTTTCCAGAAACGATATGTACCACCATCTAATGTTTTAGTGTAAACATCATCTACCAAGAAAACAGCCTTTTCGTAAGTGGCTACCTCAAAAGTTCTGATATATCTAGAGACTTCTAATTTTCCGAAAAGTGCCTTGTCTATATTTTCTGTAATATAGATTTTGTTCAAATCGACCCTTAGATATTCACGATCAATTAAACCTTTCCAGAAGACATATCTTCCTGAAGTAAGAACAGATTTAAAGATGCCTTTTTCATATAGAAACACCAATTCACCGTCCTTTACATCTACTACATCGAGCATTTTTGCTAAGACCTCATCTTTTAACAAGATCTCTAATGCTACTGGTGCAGTAAACATAGTACTCAAATCAAACGTTACAATACGTTTATTGAAACCTAGCCAGTGTATTCCCTGTGTAATTACCTTTACGTAATCACCACCTCTAAATACCAAACCTACTTTTCCTGCGTTAATTCTTACTCGTAACATTGTTCTTAATTTTAAAATTAAACTTCAAATTTTGCCAACTAAGGCATATGGTAATGCATGTAACGGACGGATTACCAACTTATAAATCACAGACGAGTACTGTAATTTAAGAGCATCTATTATTTTCCATTTTAAAAAGCAGTAGATTGCAAATCATCTCAATGGTATGGAACAACTATTGATAACCTTTGCCATAATTAGTGTAATGAAAGCCAGCAAACAGAAACATTTGTTTTACAGGTTTACCTTTAAACATTACAGTAACTATTTTAAGAGATTACTGCTTAGAAATTCTGAATACCTTTAAGATTGCTTTAGAATAACCGCTATCAATTGATAGTTGAAATAAAAAAGCCAATTCACAACCTATGCTTTTTGTCGTTTTTGTGAGCAGTTGACAGACTGCGTGGCTATCAGTTTTACAAGATGATAAGCTTTGGTGGACATACTTTGCCCTAAAGCTGCATTTTGAGTGCAGTGCTCTAACCAAACTGAGCTACAAAGCCTAAAATAGTGGCTCTGACAGGACTCGAACCTGCGCAATTAAAATCTATCGCTCTAACCGCTGAGCTACTTCCCCATTTATGCGGTATTATTTTGTGGGGAAGATGGGAATCGAACCCATGACTAATAGAACTTGGGACCATTTTTTGGTGAATAGGTCTAACCTTCAAGTCTAGTTGCATATAAAAACATCATACATCACTGCAACGTTTTATACAATAGTGCTATACCGAAACACCCAACAAGACCAGCTTGATATTTTAAAAAAAGCGCGCTGAGAATACCTTCGCTTATAGATAAGCTTTCCTTGGATTATAGCCGTAGCTCTTCCCTAGTTTTCCACACTCATTTCATTGCTAGAAAGTCATGTACCTATCTGATGCCTAATTACATTGTAGCCGTTCGGCAACTTAGACTTGGCCTGCATAGTGGCTCAAAGACCACGCTTTGCAATTACAAGGGTTGGCTCCCTCACCATTCATAGGCGTCCTCTTTTGAGGCGGCCTACTAGAATGTTCACCGCACAATTAAGGTTTGCGACCTCAATTGTCCCATATATTTCAATGGGTTTAGGCAACCACTAGCTGCTACAATGCCCGAAGTCTTTTGCTTTATCGCTGTATGAAATGTACAGTGCTCTACCAATTGAGCTATATCCCTTTTCGATATGGACACTAGGAATCGAACCTAGACCTTTAAGATCTCTTGACCTAGAAGAAGGGCTTCGGAAATGGCTTCGTAGATTTTAGCCTACAAAATACCAACCTTCTTCTTGTATGTTTCCCAACATACGATACGTTGAGCCACCGAACCATTTCTAGTCGGGTACCTCTAATACTGCAATACGCTCCGCAAGACTGGATTATCTCCACGTAACCTATTACTACAACTTTTTCTATTGATGTCTCCATCTCAAGCCTCCTTTAAAATTGGCTATAAACCCTAACATACTTCAGCGGTTGCCCCTAGCATGTTGTGACTTATGTTGGTTGCTTGCTTACTTGTACTACTTTTAAAAAAGCAGTCTCCATTTGCAGTGCCTGCAAACAGATTTATCCTTGTTACCAAGTTTATCTAAGGACGATAAGCCGCCCCATTACACATTAACCGAAATTAATCTGTAACGATTGTTTTGTATTACGACATCCAATTTTAAGATGTCATAAATTGTCAATGAACGTTTTTGTGGAACAGACAGGAATTGAACCTGTATCTCTACATTTTCAGTGTAGCGCAATGACCAACTTTGCTACTGTTCCTCATTTAAGTGTGTAGATTGATAAAATCAGTGCCAATTTAAGTTGTAAACTCAATAGGACTCGAACCCATACCTCAAAATTCGTAGTTTTGAATGCTATCCATTACACCATGAGTTTATATTAAAATTTGTGGAAGTGGTAGGACTCGAACCTACATGCTTTAAAAGACCTAATTTTAACTCATTTTTTTTCATTTCTTTTATAGGTTTCGTTGAATTCGTGAACTCATTTCAGTCAGGCGAGCCAACCATTTGCTCAACACTTCCTTTTAAAAATCGGCAAACTAACTTATAGCTTAATTAAAAATTAGTGTTGCCGATTTTCTCCTTCCCTTTTACAATAAATTATTTAACCGATTCTGAAACCATCTTTTTGGTGCTTCTTCAGTTTCTTTTTTGGCCTGATTTTCTATAATTCTGTCTTCATTTTCTTGAGCTTTTCTCTTCTTTCTCACTCGAGCAAGAACTCCATCAACGAAGCTTATAAAATCATCATTTAAAGCAAACTGTTTTGCATCCTTCAAAGACTTAATAGCGTCTTGATATTTTGCTATTCTCTCAAATAATTGTCCTTGTAATAAAGCGATACTTGCCTTATCAATAGCTTTTACAGTAAAAGCAAAGTCAATTAACTTTTGAGCTTCTTCAAAATCCTCATTGTTTATTAAAAGCCTTATATAATCTGGATAGATATCTGGGACATCTAACCTGCTCGCTAAGGCACTCTCAAAATAGCTTTTAGCCATATCATATTCGCCCAATTGTTCGTAATGCACTTTGGCCATTAAGTGCAGGGCTTTCACATTTTCCGGATCGTATGCTAAAGCATAATTTAATGCTTCAACAGCTTTTTCTAATTCCCACGGATAAGCTTCAATAGCTCTAAATAAGTGGATGTTATATACATTGTTCTCCATAATACTTCATAGTTGTGCCGAATGAATTTGTATAAATTCAGCAGGTTATTGTTTTAACTCTTTCGGTGTTAAAACTGTTTAGACCGACCTATTCTAAATGCCAGGAATAAAAAAATCCGAAACAGTTTACTTGCTTCGGATTATTATTAGAAAAGTAATTTTACCAATAATACCGAAGCCCTATAAATGACCCTAAGTCATCACTAAAAATTTGAAATGCTACTATGTACTTTAGCATGGCTTCTTTGTTTTTAATCTGAAATAAATTTCAGAATTCTTATTAATTATAGTTTGCAGATGATTAATAAATTCTGCGATGCAAAGATGAGAAGTATTTTTTAATTTCCAAATAAAAATTGAATTTATTTATTTGATTATCAGGTGTTTGCGTTTGTTTTAAGCAATTAAATCCCTGTCCGCATAGTGCAGATATTTGAAGTTTTTTGCAAGCTTCTGTTTTTCAATAGCTTAATCTTCAATCTTTATATTTTTAATTTTTAAAATCTATTTTCAAATTTTTTGAATTTTTTCATAAAAAAAGCGTCCAATTTTGTTGGACGCTTACTTCTATTTATAGTTTTCTCTCTTTTTCCTTACATAAAAGATGATTAAAAATAGACACATATCGTCCTAGACCGTTGAAATAATTCGATACTATTTCCGCGATAATCCCACTGATACATCAGTGATTTAGGTGCTCTATGTGCTATTGTATTTATCATTATGGGCACAAATATGCAATTTTTTAGACAATCAATTCTAATGAACTACTCATTGATACTAAAAAAACCAATCAAAATGAAATTAGATTAATTATGAATAAGACTAAGAACATTGGTAAACTTTATATTAAGTGATATAGTCAGTATCTTTACAAAAAAAGAAATTATGTTATCAAAGACAATAGAAGATGCTTTAAATAAGCAGATTAGAATAGAGGCTGAATCATCTCAAGTGTATTTGGCAATGGCCGTTTGGGCAGAAGTTAAGGGATTAGAAGGAATTTCTAATTTTATGTATGATCAATCTGATGAAGAGCGTGAGCACATGCTAAAGCTTGTAAAATTTGTGAATGAGCGAGGTGGACATGCGCATGTTTCAGAATTGAATGCGCCTAATGTCACTTTCAATTCGTTCCAAGAAATGTTCGAAAAATTATTAAAACATGAAATTTTTGTTTCTGAAAGCATTAATGAATTGGTGCATATTTCACTACAAGAAAAAGATTATGCCACACACAACTTCTTACAATGGTATGTTGCTGAACAGATTGAAGAAGAAGCTGTAGCCAGAACTATCTTGGACAAAATAAACATGATTGGTGATGATAAAGGTGGCTTATACTTATTTGATAGAGACATACAGCAGTTAACCGTAAATTCAGCTGCACAAGATTTAGGTCCAGTATAAAAATGTTAAATTTTATTTAGAATAAATTAAAATAGTTATTTTTGCGCCGTTGATAACGATGAAAATCGATGGGCAAAAAAAAAGAGAACAAAAAACTTAAAAAAGAACGCATTAAAGTTCTTAAAACAAGTGGCACGGATTCTTTAGGAAAAGTAAAGAGCAAATGCTGTAAAAAGTATAAAAAAGCAGAACACAAGCGTTGCAAAAAATGTCCGTGTTTTGATCTTCTAAAAAAAGTGGCTTAACGCCATCAAAAAGTCCTCAGAATTGAGGACTTTTTTTATAAGGTGACTTACCTTCATTGGTGTATTTATATTACATATTAAAACTACTTTTTGTAACTAATGTTACTTCAATAACATTGAAAATAAGGTAATTTTGATTGGTTTCATTTTTAAATAATTCATTAATGAAAAATCTAAACCTACTTTTATTATTTTTTGTTGCACTACTTTTTAATTGTAATAACAACAATACAGATCCATACGGTCAACATCATTCATCTCATAGTGAAGATGCCATTACTGCAGACACTCATCCGGGAAAAAGACTTTTAGAAACACAATGCTATGTTTGTCATAATCCTAAAGGACCAGAAAAAGATGGAAGAATTGCACCACCAATGATTGCAATTAAAAAGCACTATATAAATGATAACACCTCAAAAGAAGAATTTAAGGAAGCGTTATGGAACTTCTTAAAATCACCTTCAAAAGAAAAAGCAAAACTACATGGTGCGGTGGAAAGATTTGGTTTAATGCCATATCAACCCTATCGTCAAAAAGATATAGAAACTATAGGTGATTATATTTATGACTATGACATCGAAGAACCTTCTTGGTTCAAAGCGCATTGGGAAAAGAGACATCGTCATAAAGAACAACAATACGAAGAGTAAAAATGATTAGATTTAATTCTACCAACCTTTCATCACAATTAGTCGTTCAAATATATACACTCGAAAAGATTTAAAATACAGTATAAATGAAGTTAGAAGTCTATCACATATCCTTTACCACTGATAAATATCATGTTTTTAACTAAAGATTTAAAGTACTTTTCGATATCATAAAACTATACTATTATGTTAACATATAATCTCACAAATTACGGATGGAATAACGGTGTTTTAATGATTGCCGTTTTTGCATTAGTCTGCTTAATTCTTATTGGTATCTTAATTAATTTTATGACCAGTGGCGGAAATAAAAAAGAACCCGAAGAATAAACTTCCTACTTAAACACATTATTGTTTTAAAAAACAGAAAATTCTTTTTATAAAAAATGGCCGCTAGTTGCTGGTGGCCTTTCTCTATTTAAAACTTAATATTTTATTTTGTTTATATATTTTTACGATATATTCAACATATGTTCGTTTTTGTTCGTTTTATGTCAAATTATATTAAACATTATTAAATTTTCCGTAATTTATTGGTGTTTCTATTCAATTATTTTCATAGATTGAAGCCAACTAATTAAAACAATCTAATATAATGGCAAATGTTTTATGGCTTCAAGGAGGGGCATGTAGTGGCAATACTATGTCTTTTCTAAATGCTGAAGAACCAACCGTTGTCGAGTTAATAACAGACTTTGGACTCAATATTCTTTGGCACCCTACCACCGGTCTCCAAATCGGTGATCAAGTTCAAGATTTATTAAAAGACATTCTTTCAGGCAAAGAACAAATGGACATTCTTGTCTATGAAGGCTCTTTAATTGAGGGTCCTAATGGCACTGGTTCTATGAACTACTTTGCAGACAGACCAATGAAAGACTGGATTAAAGAACTTTCTGAGGTTGCAGGTTATGTAGTCGCTATCGGTGACTGTGCAACGTGGGGTGGAATTCCCGCAGTTGCACCAAATCCTAGTGAGTCAACTGGATTACAATTTCACAAAAAAGAAAAAGGTGGTTTCTTAGGTGCTGACTACGTATCTAAAGGCGGCTTACCGGTAATTAATATTCCTGGTTGTCCAGCACATCCAGATTGGATTACACAAATTCTCGTGGCTATTGCTGTCGGAAGAATAGGCGATGTGCAAATTGACGACTATCACCGACCTAAAACCTTCTTCACAGACTTTGTACAAGACGGTTGTACTAACGTTACTAATTTCTTACAAAAAACAGATGGCGGATTTGGTGAACGTGGTGGTTGCTTGTTCTATGAGGTTGGATGTAGAGGCCCAATGACTAGGGCAAGTTGTAATAACATCCTTTGGAACAGACAATCAAGTAAAACACGTACTAATCATCCTTGTTTAGGATGCACCGAACCGGGATTCCCACATAACGATCTTGCTAAAGGAAGTGTGTTCAAAACTATGAAGTATATGGGCGTTTTCCCTAAGGAAGTACCAACAGGACGAAGCAAATTAGCGTACTATATGGAAGCAGGTTTCCAGAAAGTGCTTCCTGTTAACAGAAAAGTGATGGAAACATCCAAATAACTAACTAAAGAAAGAATTAAAATGTCTGTAAAAGAATTAAATATATCACCTGTAGGACGCGTTGAAGGAGATTTAGATGTAAAGGTATACATTGATAATGGAAAAGTGACGCGTGCACATACTCAAGCAGCAATGTTTAGAGGTTTTGAAAAAATTATGGCAGGTAAAGATCCACAATCTGGATTAATTGTTACACCGAGAATATGTGGCATATGCGGTGGATCGCACTTATATTGTGCATCTTCTGCATTAGATACAGCTTGGGGAACGCAATTATCACCAAATGCATTATTACTTAGAGCAATTGGTCAAGCTACAGAAACCATACAAAGTATTCCGAGGTGGTTTTACGCCATTTTCGCTACCGATATGGCCAATAAAAAGTTTGCAAATAAACCACTATATCAAGAAGTAGTTAAACGTTGGGCAGCTTATGTGGGTGAAACTTTTCAAATAGGATTAACAGCGAGTGCTTTACCAGTGCAAGTCTATGCCTTATTTGGTGGACAATGGCCACACTCAAGTTATATGGTTCCTGGTGGTGTAATGTGTGCACCTACTTTAAAGGATATTACAAGAGCACACGCAATTATGACACAGTTTAAAAACGACTGGCTTGAGCCTGTTTGGTTAGGTTGTACCATTGAGCGCTACCTCGAGATAAAATCATGGGACGATATGCTGGCTTGGATGGAAGAAAGTGAATCGCACAAAAACAGTGACCTTGGATTACTAATAAGAGCCGGATTAGAATTTGGTTTAGATACCTTCGGTAAAGGTGTTGGTAAATTCTTAGCTTTTGGAACATATTTACATAAAGATCACTATAACAATCCAACGATTGAGGGTAGAAACGATGCTTTAATTAGTTCAAGTGGTTTCTTTGATGGGGAAAACTGGCATGAGTTTGATCACTTAAAAGTAAGTGAGCACGTAAAGCACTCTTGGTATAACAATCAAGAAGACGGATTGCATCCTTGGGATGAGCCACTTCCCGACCCAGCTAAATCAAAAACACTACATGATACAGATTTTGACGGACAGTATTCATGGGCAAAAGCACCAAGATATGATGGTCACGCTGTAGAAGCAGGACCAATTGCACGATGCTTGATGAATGGTAATCCTAATAATCTAGATCATCAAATCAAAGACCCATTCTTTGTTGATGCCTTCAAAAAACTTGGTGGTGCAAGTGTATTCACACGTGTACTAGCACGCGTACACGAAGCGCCAAGACTTTATAAATTAATAGACCAATGGCTATCTGAAATTGACTTAGATGGAGAGTTCTACATCAAACCTGTAGAAAAAGATGGTAAAGGTTTTGGAGCTACAGAAGCAGCAAGAGGATCTTTAGCACATTGGGTTGAAATTAAAGATGGTGTAATTAAGAACTATCAAGTTATGGCACCTACTACTTGGAACGTTGGACCTAATGATTCTGAAGGTAATCCTGGGCCGATAGAAGCCGCATTAGAAGGCATAGATATTGAGGATCCTAGCGATCCTGTTGAGGTAGGTATTGTAGCTCGTTCGTTTGATTCATGTTTAGTATGTACTGTTCATGCCCATGATGAAAAGAGCGGAGTTGAGTTATCTAAATTTAAACTATAACAATCAATATATTAATCATTAAAACTTTCTTAGGTCTTTTTGGACTCAAGAAAGTTTTTTAAGTTTTAGTGCACACATGAAAACAGCAATAATGGGTTTTGGTAACCCAGTTCGAAGTGATGATGGCATAGGTATGTACGTTATTGAAGAACTCAAAAAAAATATTGGTGAATCTGATCATATCAACATATTTGATATGGGAACGGCTGCATTTGAAGTTCTCTTTGGACTTAAAGGTCATAACAAAATAATTTTAGTCGACGCAGTAGTAAATAGTAACGAGCCTGTTGGCACCTTGTTTAAGGTTCCTGCAGAAGAAGTACTTAGAGCACCACAAGATGATCCATTGGTATTCTTGCACGGGATGAAATGGGATCAGGCACTATCCTATGCAAAAAAGATTTTGCATGATGAGTACCCAGAAGATATTCAGGTATATCTCATAGCGATTGAAAATACGAAGCTCGAAGTGGACTTAAGCCAGCCGGCAAAGGAAGCTGGTGACAAGGTTGTGCAACATATTTTGGAAGATTTAGCACAAGAAAAACTAATTAACGCATAATGGTTGCACTTAAGGCATCACATATACAATTAGATAATAGCATTGTTTCTAAGGTGTTTCAAAACATTCATTATGCCTATGTCGCTTACGCGAAAGCACAAAACCGATTACTTATTACGCCGGTAAGTAGCAAGTGGTTTGTAAAAATGTACGAGCCTACACAGTTTTTACTGAAAGATAAAAATTTAAAAGGCGATAAATCCATTGCAGTAAGAGAAATTTTAATTGATAATAATATTGAGCAACAGGATAGACCACTGAATTTCGAGGTTGTCGAAAAAACCAACTTGATTAAAATACAACTCTAATGTCTATAAAACCTAAAGATGAAGACGCATGGCTTTTAGACTCAGAGGTACAATCTAAAGTTGAAAAAATAAAAGGTCAATGGAAAGTATCACTTGTATTTATTGACACTAAAAATCCCCGAAGGATTTTAATACGTGAAATTGGTAATTATAGAAGTGAAAAACTGGCAAATATTAGTGCAAAATATATGCAACAAACGGCGGCGAGAGATCCTCGAGGCACTCAAAAAGTAAATAAAGATGGTTACAATTTTAACATCAACTAGTAATAAGAGTCAGGTAGAAGAAATTATCAAATCTATTGAACGCTTACATGAACTTGTTAATATAAATTCGTTTCTCGATAATACGCCTGAAATATTATATGATATTAAAGTATCGGAGAATATGTTATATACAAAAGCGGATTGGCTAGATGCAGAACCTCCATATGTTTTTCCTGAGGTTGAGTTTTGTTCTGATAATTTATTAGCCTTAGTCTTCTTTAAATTAAACAACCATTTAAAAGCGTTAGAATATACATCAAAAGATGGATTATTGGCGTTTCATATAATGATATCTTCATCAATAAAACAAGGGTTTGAAATAGACCTTAATATGGCTCAAGAATTTTTATCACCTCATAACGAGTGTATAGTAAGACACTATGGTAATTGCACCACATCAACAAGTTTTGACGCACTAAAAAACCTCTATTTATCAGCACTTATAAATTATAAAGATGTTGATTCAAAAGCATTCACTATAAAACACTATTGTAATTTATTATTTGAAGTAGGAAATTATGCTGAAGCTGAAGAATTTATTAGAAGCACACTTTATGAGAATCATCTAACACATATTTCTAGTATTTGTCTTAAAAACAGCTTAGCAACTGCAATGATGAGTCAGTTACAATATCCATTTAATGAAGAAAAGATTGATACTATTTTAGATCTGTATGACGAGTGTCTCTCATTTTATGAATCAATAAATGATTCAATTAATACTGGTTTGTGCTATGTAAATGCTTCAGAGGTGGCTAGCTATAAAAATGATTATGTCTCATCAAAAAATTATATTAATAAAGCGATTCTAATTTTTAAAAAAGAAGAGATTTTTGAATTATTAGGTGAAGCAAATCTTCGTAAGGCGAACTTGTTATATAATTGGTCAAAAAATGGAAGTCCGCAATATTACAAACCAGCAATAAATGCTTATCAGGATACTTTAAAGATATTTAAAAGAGATACGCATCCAGAACAGTTTGCAGACATTCATCATAATCTGGCCTTGATATATTCTGAAATTCCAGTGTCTCTTGAGGAGAAACCTATGTGGACAGCCTTTTGCGCTTCGTCCTTTAAAGAAGTCTTAGCAATTTATAAAAAAGAAACACATCCTTATCAGTTTGCAATGGCCAGTCATAATTATGCCACAGCACTTATGGGTTTCCCAGAAGCCAAATTACATAACAATACAGATAAAGCTTATGGTCTATTTGGAGATGCCTTGAGTATTAGAACGGCCATAAATTATCCTTTTGAACGTGCTTTAACACTTGTCAATCAGTTAGAATTGATGTGGCTAATGCACAATGAAACAGAAATAGAAGAAACAGAAAATTATGAGTTAATGCTTCAAAAAGCCAACGAAATTAAAACTTTGGTTACTGATGAAAAACTTGTCGCTACAGCAAACGAGCATATTGAAGCTTTAGAAAACCTTAAATCCGTATTGACAAAAAATGCACGAGACATCGATAGTAAGTAGTATAATGCGAACGCTCGAAATGGAATTTGAGCAAGAGCAGTTAAAACAGATGAAAGCCATTCACCTAAAAGTGGGCATTTTATCTAATATAGAACCAAGGCTTTTACAAAATGCATATGTAGCCTACAATCAGGCCAATCCTGGCTATGAACGTGTAGGTTTGCATATAGAGTCTGTAGATATCAAAGTAAAATGCGAAGTGTGCACGCACGTGACGCACGTTAAAAACTATCGTTTTTTATGTGAAAACTGTGGGCGACCCACAAAAAACATTATTCAAGGCGAAGAAATGTTAATACATAAAGTAGAATTTGAAGATTAAAAAAAGAAAGAAACTATGTGTGAAAAATCAACAACAGGACAGGCAGTAGAAAAATCAACAAAAGCACCTCGTGGTACCGTAGCCTGCGAGAACACAAATATCAACTTACTGAAGGCTAACGACTATGTAGCCGATGTGATTCGAAAGGAAATGGCCAAACACCAAACCTTATTAATCAACGTCACCTCATCTGCAGGAAGTGGTAAAACCACTCTAATGCAAAAAACTGCAGAACGCCTAAAGGACAAGTTGAATATGGCTGTAATGGTAGGCGACTTAGAAACGGAACGTGATGCAGTAAGAATTCGAGAAACAGGAATTCAGGCATTACAAATTGTAACTGGTGGTATTTGCCACTTAGAGTCACAAATGATTCATCAGGTGTTAGACCAATTCGATTTAGCAAATATCGATTTGTTATTTATTGAAAACGTTGGAAACTTGGTATGTCCTGCTTCTTTTGATTTAGGTGAAGATTACCGTGTTACACTTATTGCTACAACTGAAGGTGATGACAAACCAAAGAAGTACCCAAGAATGTTCTTAACGAGCGATTTAATGTTGGTGTCTAAGTCAGATTTATTACCGCATTTACCATTTTCTGTAGATGCCGTAACTAAAGATGCGAGAGAAGTCAATCACGAGTTAGAAGTGATTCAGATATCATCTTTGACTGATGAAGGTATCGATGCGTGGTGTGACTGGTTGGTGAAAAAAGTAGTAGCCAAGAAAGAAGGAAAGAACGTTTTGGTTTAAATGAGATAAATGAGCAATACCTATTGCATACAAATTTCGGGACGTGTTCAAGGCGTTGGGTTTAGACCTTTTGTCTATAACCTTGCTTTAGAACACCAACTCACCGGAACGGTAAGCAATAACGAAAACGGTGTGCTTATTTACATCAACACAACTGAAGCTCAAGCACATAAATTCTTAGATGCTATCATCGCTTCTGCGCCTAAAGTTTCAAAGATTATACAATCGTCAATTTCAGAAAGTGCGACTCAAAGTTTTAAGGCATTCAAAATAGTGCCTTCAGAGACCAAAGGTCAAATCAATATTCCGTTGACACCAGATTTTGCAGTTTGTAATAGCTGTAAAACTGAAATGGATGACCCAAAAAATAGGCGTTACAATTATGCGTTTACAACTTGTGTCACTTGCGGTCCGCGTTATGCCATTACCACAAAATTTCCTTTTGAACGTGTACACACCACAATCAATAGTTTTGAAATGTGTGGCACTTGTGAAGATGAATATACAGACCCAACAGACAGGCGATTTCATTCACAAACCAACTCGTGTGCAGATTGCGGGATTGCACTATCAATAACAGACAACAACGGAAATGTCATTGAAAGCAATCAAGACAGTATCTTAGATAAAGTTGCTAACATATTACATCAAGGGAATATCATTGCCTTGAAAAATACGAATGGGTATTTGCTGTGTTGCGATGCTTCTAATCCAGAAGTGATTCAAACATTAAGAATTCGAAAACAACGACCTAATAAGCCTTTTGCAGTTGTTTTTCCTTCTTTGGATGCGGTTCAAAACGCTTTTGTAATATCACCTTCTGAAGCTAATGCTCTGAGTTCTGAAGTCGCACCAATTGTAATTTTAAATAACAAAGTTTCAACTGGAATTGCAACGCAAACCATAGCGCCAGCACTCAATCAAACTGGTGTGATGTTACCACACACGGCCTTGTTGTATCTCTTGATGAAACGCTTTGGGAAACCAATGGTAGCCACAAGTGGCAATAGTCACGGATTGCCTATGATTTCTACTGAAAAAGAAGCGCAAAAAAAGTTAAATGGCATAGCAGACTACCTTGTACACCATAATCTTGAGATTAACTTTCCGCAAGACGATTCGGTGGTGAAATATGTTAATGACCAACGCATTATCATTAGACGTTCTCGTGGATTGGCGCCAAGCAATCTGTCTCAGAAATCTGAATTAGACAATGTGCTGGCCACAGGTGCTGATATGAAAAGTGCTTTCGCTATAGCGAAAAAAGAACAAACTTACATCAGTCAGTACTTCGGAAATCTGGCGAGTTATGATGTTTTGCAACGCTACACATCTACACTCAATAAATTCAAAGACATCTTTTCATTACAGCCAAAAGCAGTTTTGGTAGATAAACATATCAATTATTACAGCACGCAATTGGGTTATGAATTGGCCGAAAACCACAGCATTCCCACAAAAGCCATTCAGCATCATAAAGCGCATTTTGCGAGTGTGTTGGGTGAGCATCAACTGTTCGATACAGATAAACGCATTTTAGGTGTGGTTTGGGATGGTACTGGATTGGGTGATGACCAGCAGATTTGGGGTGGCGAGTTTTTTCAATACCATAACAACAGTATAGAACGTCTATCGCAATTCGAATATTTCGATTGGATAGCCAACGATAAAATGGCCAAAGAACCGCGCTTGTCCTTATTCAGTATTTTAAAGAAAGAACAAAAAGCTTTAATCGCTTCCAAATTCAACAAAACTGAATGGCAAGTGTATTCAAAAATGCTTCAGAAAAACGAGCTTAAAACCTCTTCGGTTGGGCGTTTATTTGATGCAGTAGCTTCCGCCTTAGATTTAGCAGATTTCAATACGTATGAAGCAGAAGCTTCTATGCAGTTAGAGCAATGTGCCAGTCAGTATTCAGGCAAAGCACCTATAGATTTTCTGCAAGCTGTGGATTATGACAAAATCCCTTCGGCATACATCATCAACGAGATTTTCAGACAATATCAAGCAGGTGTTTCAAAATCACTTTTGGCCTACAGTTTTATCTATACGCTGGCAAGATGCATTGAAAAAATTGCTTCAGAAAATAACCTACAAACCGTGGCGTGTAGCGGTGGTGTTTTTCAGAATAGTGTTCTGGTCAAACTACTGTTAGCATCGTCATTAGATATTAGATTACATAAAGACCTTTCGCCTAACGATGAAAACATCGCGTTTGGGCAATTACAATATTTTCAACATATAAAAGACCATAAAAATGTGTTTAGCAATACCCGGAAAAATAAAGGACATTACATTACAGCATAACGGCATGGTACGGATGGCCAAAGTCTCTTTTGGTGGCATTGTAAAAGAAGCCAGTCTTGAGATGTTACCAGATGCTACCGTTGGTGATTATGTGCTGGTGCACGTAGGCGTGGCCATTAGTAAAGTGAACGAAGAAGAAGCCCAAAAAACCTTTAAATATCTCGAAGAAATTGGGGAATTGGGCGAGTTAGAAGACGTAGATGAATACCTACCTAAAACAGAGGAGTTATGAAGTACATTAAGGAATACCGCGACCCAGAATTAGCAAAGAAATACCTCGAAGAGATTAAGAAAACCGTGACCCAACCGTGGTCTATAATGGAAGTTTGTGGCGGACAAACCCATAGTTTGGTAAAAAACGGCATTATAGAAATGTTACCTGATGAGGTCACTATGATTCATGGACCAGGTTGCCCAGTTTGTGTAACGCCTTTACACCTTATTGATAAAGCCATTCATTTGGCGCTCAATGAAAATGTCATTCTGTGTTCTTTTGGTGATATGCTTCGTGTGCCAGGTTCAAAAATTAACTTATTAGAAGCCAAGGCAAAAGGTGCCGATATTCGTATTTTATATTCGCCCTTAGAAGCTGTAAAAATCGCCGAAGATAATCCAGATAGAGAAGTCGTATTCTTTGCGGTAGGATTTGAAACCACAGCGCCTGCCAATGCACTTTCTGTGATTCACGCGCATAGAAAAGGTCTTACCAATTATTCCATTTTGGCATCACACGTATTGGTGCCACCAGCTATTAGAGCCGTTATCGATGATGAAGAAAGCCATATCGATGGTTTCTTGGCCGCAGGCCACGTTTGTACCATTATGGGAAATGCAGAATATCATCCACTATCCAGCGCTTATAATGTGCCTATCGTGGTGACAGGTTTTGAACCGTTGGACGTGCTTCAAGGTATTTTAATGGTCATTAGACAATTAGAAGAAGACAAGGCGCAAGTCGAGAATCAGTATAGCAGAATCGTGAAGGAAGATGGGAAT
>NZ_JABSSU010000008.1 GCF_013213835.1 Winogradskyella sp.
ACTTGGAATATTTATGGAGGAGGCCTTCTATCCACGGCTAAAATTTATATATTTGACAGATATGGGAAACTACTCAAACAGATTAGTCCATTAGGTGCAGGTTGGGACGGTACTTACAATGGTAATCTGATGCCAACCAGTGATTATTGGTTTACCATAGAGTATGTAGACCCAGTATCAAACCAACAGAAAGAGTTTAAAGCCCATTTTACCTTGAAACGATAAAATAAATTATGAAATTAAAAAAGTTTTGTTTTGCAGTTTTAACTGTATTAATAGCAAATATTAGTTTAGCACAAGAAGGTGTGCCAATTTATTCTGATTATTTGACAGATAATTATTATTTAATCCATCCATCTATGGCTGGTGTGGCAAATTGTGCTAAAGTGAGATTAACAGCAAGACAACAATGGTTTGGTGTTGATGATGCTCCAAGTTTACAGACTTTAAGTATTAATGGGAGAATGGGAGATTCACCTGTAGCTTTAGGTGGAATTATGTTTAATGATGCTAACGGATATCATTCTACTGTAGGTGGATATGCTTCCTTTGCTTATCATTTAATGTTTTCTAGAAATGAAATTGATTTAAATATGCTGTCGTTTGGTATAAGCGCAGGGTTTTTACAGTATAAGTTAGATGAATCGGAATTTTTAGCACCAGGTGAGTTTGATGCAATTATTGCAGGTATCGAACAAAGTGCTACAAACTTCAACGTGGATGTTGGATTGTCTTACCATTATGTAGATTTCTATGCTCATTTTACAGCAAAAAATATTTTAGAGAATGATGGGATTAACTGGAATAGAAATAATGACTTCGAATTTAGAAACCTTAGAACCTTCTTACTTTCGACTGGTTATACTATAAGTCAATATGGGAGTGATTGGAGCTATGAACCATCTTTAATGTATATGTATAGAGATGCAACTGAAGAATCTTCTATTGATGTAAATATGAAAGTTTACAGAGAAATGGACTTTGGTAAAGTTTGGGGTGGTTTATCATACAGACGAAGTTTAGATGGTGCTGAGTTTGTTGACGGTTCTGGAGTAAGCAGTCAAAAATTGCAATACATAACACCATTTATTGGAGTAGATTATAACAATTTTGTTTTCGCATATACGTATTCATATCAAGCTAATACAGTTAATTTTAACACAGGTGGTTTTCATCAATTAACCTTAGGTTATAACTTTAATTGTAGAAGAGAGAAATACGAATGTAACTGTCCGGCAGTTAATTAATAAAACAAAAAGCGGTTCTAAATTATGAACCGCTTTTTTTTATTCCCAGGTATAGTTTTTCTTTTTGGCTTGCGTTTTTAGAGCTGTTATCATGGCGTTTTCTAATCCATTTAGATTATACTTCGTTTTTTCTGAAATGAAGGCTTTCCGTTTAGTGTTTAATTTTTTGATTTCGGTTTGAATCTTTTCTCGCTCTTTTCTCTTTTTATCAACATAAGCTTTAATTTCTTCTTTAGATTTTCCTTTTAATTCTTTGGGAAGTTGACTTTGTTTTAAATCATCATAAGAGAAATCATCAGTGCTTTCGGCATCAACTAAATCCCAAGAGCTATTTGTATAAAGTCTAGAGCTCTTGCTAACAGTTCTACTTACAGCATTAGCCTTATTGTAACTAATTGCATTAGAATCTTGTTCGGCCTGCATAGTCATTTTACTGTGTCCGTATTGACCATAAGCTACATAAGTCTTATTTAGTTTTTCATTAAGTTCAAGAATTTTATCATCATAAGGTGAGGCAATATGAACAGTTGCTTTATTGTGATTTATAGCCATATAATCGCCATGTGTTAAGTCTGCACCATCTTTCCAATAGCTTGAAATTCCTTGATTGTATTCACCACAAAATATCGTATTAACTGTAATATCATGATTATGAGCTAATTTAGAGGCGTCTTTATAACTTACTTTACCTTGAGTATATGGTTCATTACCAGCTATGAATATCATTTTTAGATCTTTCTTGTTTTCGCCCCAATCTAATTGATTAATTGCTGTTTGTACGACTTTGCCACAGTATTCATTTCCTCCATTAGTAGTTAATGAAAACAATGATTTTGAAATTTCATCCAAGTCATCACTAAATTCTATAACCTGTCTTAAATAACCTTCATCCGCATTTAGGTTATCATTACCATATTCATAAAGGGCAATTTTCAGACTCGGATTTTCATCATCGCATTTGGCGTAAGATAATTCATTAACTATTTCCCAGAGTTGCGCTTTTGCTTGATCAATAAGTCCATCCATACTATTACTTGTGTCTAAAAGCAGCGCTACCTTAATCTCTGCTTGGCTATTCTCCGTTTGGGTAGTCTGTAAAACCTGAGATGAAGCTGCAATGTCCTGATGTGTTGTTTTTGAGTTTGCATTACATGCTGTAAAGAGCATTATACTTAATAATGATACTAAACCTTTTATTTTCGTTTTCATATGCTTATTGTTTTGTGTTTAATTCTTTAACGTCAATTGTTCCGTTAGGTGAGATGACATAATACTTATGGTCTATCTCAGTTTTAATAATCGGATCTTGTTTTCTTTCTATTGGCTTCGGTGTAAGCAATAATTTTATATTCATACCAATTTGTACTACAGGTTCTAAAATTGAAGGATTTACAACTATATCATAGTTTTCGTAAGTCAAAGGTTGATAGTAATAAGAAGTTTGCTTTTTGGCAGTGGTTACACCTTTGTCCTTTTTCATAGCTTCAAAAGAAATGCTGTTATATGCCTGATAGCTTTGATAAAAGTCTTTTGGGAAGTAACAATACTTGTCATCGGCAATTTGGACATCATATGTTGTAAGATCAAAACCTAAGTTAGAGTAATAGGATTTTTTGTCATCTATTAATTGAAGCAGTTTTTCCTGAAGATTCTTATAAACCTCTTGAATATTATCTATAAAATAATCCACCTTAACAAGATTGTAAACTTCACTCTTAGCACAAGATTCTAGGATATATTCAAACTGGTGTGTTTGTGTAAATTGAATGTGAAGATTTTGTTGTAATTCAAATCCTTTAGGCACTTCGGTGTACGTTTTACTGAATAGTTTTTTGGTAACTTCTACTTCATAAACAGGAACAAAAGAAATTACATCAATGGCAATATGTTTATCAGTAATTCCTATAGATTGTAGACGATGTTTTATACTGTCTATGCGGTTTTTCATGAGTCTGTTAGCTTCCTTAGCCGTAGGCCCGATTTGAGATAAATTAAAGATTGCAGTGTATGTTGAAGCATTCACATTTTGAAGTGCCTTAACGTCAATAGTAAGAATGTTACTTGGGTGTAATACTTTATGAATTTGTTGTTGAACTGTGGGGTTATAAACCTGTGCATTTCCAGCGGATAGAATATTCTGCCTTGAAATATCGGTTGTGATTTGATTGTAGTTTCCTTTGTGTTGAGAAAACACACTTAAGCATACCAATAGAAATATGCCTAAAATTGATTTGTTCTTCATTTTGGCTTGTTTTTTAATTAATGAAGTCGTAAAGCTCAAGTGAAAAAAGAGCAATTAAAAATCGTAATGAGTAAGAGCGCCTTATAAATGGGTAAAACAAGTCTTGTTTTTAGTAAAACCTATTATTTTACCTTTCTTTTGGTCTTAGATAGACTTTTTCGATTTTTTGAATCCAAATAAAGTCATTATGTTTAATCCAATAATTATATTTAATGGGTGAAAGCACATAGATTACATATCCTTTTTTCATTTTTTTTCTTATTTGTTATCAGTGCGTTTGGGCAAAGTAACAAGAGTCAAACTTCGGATGATGTAGGAATCTTTACTGTAAGAGGTTCTATTTATGAGAAAGACACGCGAAAGCCAATTGCTCGGGCGGATGTTCAAATAAATGGTGGAAATTATACACGAACTGATTTTGATGGGAAATTTACCATTAAAGCCAAAGTTGGTGATGAACTTGTGGTATCGCATGGCTCATTTGAAACCGTGAGATATACCATAGTCAATAATGAACGGATTTACATTGAAGTACTTCCGGAAAATGAAACACAAAGCAGAAGTAAAAAGTTTAAGTCAGAAAGAGAAGCTTTTAATAAATTAATTGATTCTGCAGATTCCTATATCAAATCAGATGCAGCTAAAAGTATTCAGTTTATCGGTGATGCTTTAGATGAAGACATATCATCAAAACAGAGTGCCGAAGCCTATGAGTTATTAGGTGATGTACATATGTTTTGGAAACAGTATGATTTAGCCATTTCGGCATATAAAATTAGTATTCAAAATATAGAAACAAATTCAGCAAAACTAAAACTTGCTAGAGCCTATTTAAAAAATGATAATAACGAGAAGAGTATTGAAGCATATAACGATATAAGAGAAAGAAAACTCACCAACTATCAAAAGGTTGAATTGCATGAAGGTATAGGAGACGCTAACTTGGCAGTTAGAAATTTTACGGGTTCTATTAAGGCCTATGAAGAAGGTTTGAAGGTTGCGAAAAAACACTTAATAACTCCCAAGGTTACAGACCTAAATTCTAAAATTGCTCAAGCTTATAATTTACAAGGTGATATTACTAATGCTCGTGGATATTTTAGTAATTCATTAAACCTTGCTGCACAAGAAAACAAGCAACGAGCTGTCGAAGAACAAATAAAAGTCGCAGAGTTTAATAGTGAGATTGAAGATTACCAGAATGAAATACAGTTACGTAAGCAAGCAATAACTAGTATAAATGATATTGAAAGAGATTCATTTATACCTAACGAGAGCTCCTTAACTGTTCAAAAGCAAAATTATAAAATAGGTAATGCTTATATATTGAGTAATGAACTAGAAAATGCAATTCCTTATTTAGAAAAAAGTGTTGAAGAAGCTGATAAAAGAGGCGATTTAGAAGTGAAAAAAGATGCGACTAGAAAACTATCAGAAGCCTTATTGGGTGTTGGTCAAAAAGAACAGAGCTATGCCGTTTTAGCTGAACATATAAGTGTTGTAGATAAACTTTACACTCAAAAGATACAAGAAATATCGCAAGCTGCGCGCTTTAGTCGTATTATAGCAGAGCAACAAAATAGAATTACATCAATTGAAAGTGATAGAGCTTTATCACGCAGTAAATATGAGTTAACACAAGAGCGAAATAAACGTCAACAACTCATTATATATTCATTGTTAGGTGGATTAGTCCTGTTTCTAATTACTGGCTATTTTATGTTTAAGTATATAAGACAACAACGATTAGCAAATAATCTTTTAGCTTTAAAATCGTTGCGTAGTCAAATGAATCCACATTTTATTTTTAACGCCTTAAACTCTGTCAATAGTTTTATTGCCACAAATGATGAACGTACTGCAAATAAATATTTATCTGATTTTTCATATTTAATGAGAGCAGTATTAGAAAATAGTGAAGAGGATTTTATTCCATTAAATAAGGAAATTGAATTATTACAATTGTATACCAAACTCGAACATTTTAGGTTTCAAGATAAGTTTGACTATGATATTGAAGTAGATGATAATATAGATGTTGAAAGTTTTAAAATTCCTCCAATGTTGTTACAACCATACATTGAAAATGCTGTTTGGCATGGACTACGATATAAAACTGAAAAAGGAAAGTTAAGTGTTTCAATTAGGCCGAAAGGTAAAGACGAAATTGAAATAATTATATCAGATGATGGTATAGGACGAGAAAGATCTAAGGATTTAAAAACCTCAAATCAGAAAAAACAGAAATCTAAAGGCATGGGTAATATCAAAAAGCGTGTGACTATTTTAAACGAAATGTATAGAGATAAAGTTGATGTTACTGTTGAGGATTTAGAAAATACTGGTGATGTTGGAACAAAAGTTATTGTAACACTTAGAAAAGATTAATAAAATGTCATGCAGAGCGAGGTCTCTGAGGATATTCGAAGTGTAGTCGAGTTATCTGTTCATTAAATAAAGCATAAAAAACATGAAGTTAAATGCAATCTTAGTCGAGGATGAGGAAACAAGTAGAAAAATATTACGGAATTACTTGTCAAAATATTGTCCTAATATTAATGTTTTAGGTGAAGCTGCAAATATAGAGGAAGGACTTGTTTTAATTCGAAATAACGATTTAGATGTCGTATTTCTTGATGTTGAAATGCCCTACGGGAATGCCTTTGATTTATTAGAAAAAGTAGGTGATATTAATTTTGAGACAATATTTGTTACAGCTTATAATCACTATGCTATTGAGGCATTAAATGCACATGCCTCTTACTATTTAATGAAACCAATTTCTATAGATGAGCTTATTAAAGCCGTTGATTATGTTACTGAGATTAGAACAAAAGAAGAAGCTTTACAAGATCAGGTTTTAGTTCCAAAAACAAATAAAGTGGACGGTAAAATTACAATACCTCAGCAAGACGGTTTCGAAGTTATTGATACGTCGGATATTTTATTTTGTAAAGCAGACGATAACTATACTGAAATTTACCTAAATACTAATAGAAAGAAGTTAGTCAGTAAGACATTGAAGTATATTGAAGAAAGCTTAAAAGACGCCAACTTTGCGAGAGTACATAAAAGCTATCTTGTTAATGTTGATGAAGTGGTAAAATATGTAAAAGGAAAAGGTGGAAGTGTTGTTCTTAGCAATGGAAAAGAAATAATGGTGTCAGCCTCAAAGAAATCTGAACTTTTATCGTATTTTAAATAATAAATTACTTTTTAATAATAACTAATTTCTTATTTATGCCAATAATAAAACCAGTAAGAGGAATTCATCCTCAAGTTCCCGAAGATTGTTTTGTTGCTGAAAATGCTACTATAGTAGGCGAAGTTACTATGGGAAGCAATTGTAGTGTTTGGTTTAACGCTGTGGTAAGAGGAGATGTGCATTTTATTAAATTGGGTGACAAAGTCAATGTACAAGATGGTGCAGTGATACATGCCACTTATCAGAAATCCCCAACAACTATTGGTAATAATGTGTCTATTGGTCACAATGCTATTGTTCACGGTTGTACAATTCATGATAATGTGCTTATTGGAATGGGAAGTATCGTAATGGATGACTGCATTATAGAGAGTAATAGTATAATCGCAGCTGGAGCAGTTGTTACAAAAAATACTGTTGTAGAATCTGGAAGTATCTATGCAGGCGTACCAGCAAAAAAGGTAAAGGACATTAGTAAAGCATTAATTTCTGGTGAAATAGACCGCATAGCAAACAACTATGTTAAATATTCAGGTTGGTTCAAGAAATAGACTAAAAATCTAAATATTCAGTAGAAAACTTTCCTTCTAAAATGGAATTCAAAACGTCTACTTTACCATTCGAATGCAGGCTGATTTTAGGTTCGTCCTTAGATGTGTTTAATAAGTTATTTTTTGCTAAAATATATTGAGTTTGTTTGGCTACAGCTAGTCCAGAATCTATTATACTAATGTGTTCTGGTAGCATCTTTTTAAGGATTGGTATAAGGTAAGGATAATGTGTACAGCCTAACACTAAATAATCAATATTTTCTTCTAACATAGGATTGATATAACTCTCTAGTAGGTGGTACATTTCTTTTGTTTCTAGTTGTCCATTTTCAATTAGTGGAACAATACCTTCACCAACCTGTTCAATAACTTTTATTCCATTAGCAAAGAGGTCTGTAGTTTTATGGAACAATTGACTACTTAAAGTGCCTTTAGTGGCTAATATACCAACCGCTTTAGTTTTAGTTTTTAATGCTGCAGGTTTAATGGCTGGTTCAATACCTATAAATGGTAAATGAAAGTGTTGTCTGAGATAGGTAATCGAGTTTGTAGTCGCAGTATTACATGCTACTACAATAAGTTTACACTCTTTTTTAAGTAAAAACTCTGTGTTCTTGATGCTAAGCTTAATGATGTGTTCTTTAGATTTATTTCCATAAGGAGCATTTTTGCTATCTGCGAGATAAATGCAATTTTCGTTTGGTAATAAAGCATGAATTTCTTTAAAAATAGAAGTGCCTCCTATACCAGAATCAAATATGCCGATGGGTTTTGTACTCATTCTTACAAAAATAAAAAGTCGCTTTTAAGAAAGCGACTTTTTTATATAGTATTTGAAATTGTAGTTTAAATACCTAATTCAGCCTTTACATCTGACATAAGATCCTTTCCTTGAGCGACAATTAACCCACCTTTCTCAAGAACATAATCGAAACCTTGTGCAGCTGCTACTTTTTCAATTGCAGCTTTTGCTTTTTCAGTTATTGGTTTTAATTTTTCAATTTCTTTTTTCTGAAGATCCATTTGAGCGTTTTGTTGGAATTGAGCTAAACTCTGTTCCATACCTTGAACCTCTTTCATACGCTCAATATTAGTCTCTTCAGTTTGAGTAGCCGCTTCAGCCCCATATTGTTTCTTTTTAGCTTCAATCTCTTTATAAGAATCTTCCATTTGTGCTTGGTAAGTTTTACCAAGTTTTTCAATCTCAGCCTCAGCAGCTTTATATTCTGGCATCGCTTTGATTAATTCTTGCGTATCAATATGTGCAATCTTACTTTGTGCAGTCATAAAACTTGTTGCCCCAATAAAAAGTGCTGTTGCAAATAATAATGATTTTAAATGTTTCATTTTCTCTAAATTGTATTTGTGTGTTATAATTATTAATCGTTTTGTTGTTCTTTTCGTTTGGCCTTGGCGATAGAATCTCTCTTTTTTAATTGTTTTTCTCTTTCTTCTCTTGCTTTTTTACGTTGCTCCATTATCTTTTTCTTTTTCTCTTCAAGAGCTTTTCGTCTTTTTTCTCTGTCATTAGCTTTAATCTCAGCCGCAGTTAGAGCTTTCTTTGTTGTCGTTGAGTCTTTTGCAACTGGTTTTACTGTTTGTTCAGTTTTACTCAACGTATTATCTGAAGTATTTTTTCCTCCAACTTCAACCTCTTTCTTAGTTTCATCAGCCTTAGCTGAAGCTTCCTCTTTCTTAGTACTTTCTTCTACTTTCTGATCTCGCTCTGCTTTGGTTTTATTCCTTTTTGCGTCTGCTTCTCTTTTTCTAGCCGCTCTTAACGAGTCTTGTTTTGCTCTTCTAGCTTCGAGAATTTTTTCCCTTTCTGCACGTTTTGCGGCTAATTCAGCTTCTCTCTTAGCTTTTCGCTCATCTAAAGCCCTTTGTCTCTCATCCTTTTCATCACTTACTACCGGAACAACTTCTTCATTTTCTAGAGCTTTACGTTCTTTCTTATTCTTGGCTTGGTTACGTTTAGAGCTTCTGGTTATAGTTCTTAAAACCTGATCACTAATGTCATACCGTTCCGCAGAATACAGCATAACAACATCTGCAGACTTATCAAAAACAAAATCAAACTTTTTAGTTTCAGCGATTTGTTGAACAGCAGCAAAAATTTGATCTTGCACAGGTTCAATTAATTGACGTTTTTGAATAATCATATCACCTTGAGGACCAAATCTTTTTTGTTGATAATCTAAAATTTCAGCTTCCTCAAATGAGATGTCTTCCATGCGCTCTTCATACAGTTCTTTGGTGAGTAAGACACTTTCATTTTCTAACTCTTTCTTTTTTTGCTCAATAACACTTAGCTTTTGTTCAATTTCAGACTTCCACTGTAGTACTTTTTTATCGAGTTGATTCGAAGCCTCAGCATATTCAGGTACATTTTGTAAGATGTATTCTGTATCTATATACCCTATACGCACTCCACGTTGTGCATTTGCAGAAAAGCTCGTGAGTCCAATAATAGATAATAAAAAAAGAACTTTAATTTTCATCGATTTGTATTTGTTTTGAGACATCTTTAATTGATTTAATTTGTGCCCTTTAGTACACATAGGCTTCAAATTTAACGAAATATATTCTTAAAAATTTTAACCATGATGAAAATACTCATTTAGCAATTAGAAAATATCGTGCCAAACTTAAAACTGTTGTCCAATAATGAAGTGCGTTTGCCATCCACTTTTTTGATTAGTACCAGAATTTGGAATAGGATCAAATCCATGGCCAAAGTCAATTCCTAATAAGCCAAATGCCGGCATAAATATCCTAAGACCTAAACCAGCAGACCTTTGAACGTTAAATGGGTCAAATTCTTTAAAGCTATTTACAGAAGAGCCAGCCTCTAAGAAAGATAGTGCATAAATTTTAGCTTGAGCACCTAAAGTAATTGGATAACGTAACTCTAAGGAAAACTTATTATAGATAGAACCACCATCTTGAGATGACAGTGATTGATTTGGATAACCACGTAATTGTACAATCTCTCTCCCATCTAAAGCAAAGTTTCCGAGGCCATCACCTCCTAAGAAGAATCTTTCGAAAGGAATAACACCTCTTGCGTTATCGTATGCGCCTAGGAATCCAAATTCTAAACTGGGTCTAAGTACTAATTTTTTAGTTATTTCTGTAAACCAGTCTGCCTTAAATTTTATTTTATAAAACTCCAACCAATTGAACCTTTGTTGGTCAATTTCACCAATTCTAATTCTATCCTCTGGATCAGTTGGGTCAAGTGCGTCCCTCTCCTCTTTAAGCGCATCGTAATCTACACCATTAAAAAGTGAATACGGGAAGGAAAACTTTGCAGACACAGAGAAGTTTGATCCTCCAGTTGGATAAATAGGGTCAATGGTCAAACTATTTCTACTAAGTCCAATAGTATATGAGAGGTTTTTTGCAGAACCATCACCAAAAGTAAATAGCCCAGTATTATAGTTTTTTAAATCATAATTTTGGAAACTTAAAGCTTGGGATAATAAAAATAAGTCATCTGGACTAGAGAGTCTAGTTGATAAACCTAAAGTTATACCTAGAATATTAAATCTTCTGTTTTTATCTGCTCGACGTGTTTGTGGGTTAAACAAAAACTGTCTAGAATATGAAATTGAAGATGACAACTGAAATGGCTTTTTACCACCTAACCATGGTTCACTAAACGAGAAACTATATGTCTGAAAGAACTGACTCGCTTGAAGGCGCAAGGCTAGACTTTGTCCGTCACCACGAGGAACAGGTTTATATGCTTCCTTCTTAAAGATATCCTTTATAGCAAAGTTATTAAACGATAAACCTAGTGTACCGATGAATCCACCACCACCATAACCACCTTGTAGTTGTATCTGGCTAGAACCTTGTTCTACAACTTCATACTCAATATCCAAGGTACCATCAACTGGATTAGGATTTTTGATGTTAGGTGTTAATTGTTGTGCGTCGAAGAACCCTAATTGTCCAAGTTCACGAAGAGTTCTTATAATTTCGGTCTTTTTGTAAAGCTGTCCAGGACGTGTTCTGATTTCCCTGTAAATTACGTGATCGTTAGTTACATCGTTACCCTTTACAGTCACATTATTAAAATATGCTGGTTTACCTTCCGAAATACGGATTTCCATATCAATGACATTACCTTCCGTACTAACCTCTACAGGATTAATTGTAGAGAACATATATCCGGTATTTTGATAAAGATTGGTTAAATCATCAGCATCAGGGTTTTCGTCATTTGCAATACGTTTGCGTAGTTCTACACCATTATATGTGTCCCCTTCCTTTATTCTAAGTACTCGAGCTAACTGATCATCTGTATAAACTGTGTTACCAACAAAATCGATGTTTCCAAAGGTGTATTTTTCACCTTCTTCAACTTCTATGTGAAGACTAATAGTTTTGTCATTATTATAAATTATAGAATCTGAAATTATACGAGCATCTCTATATCCTTTTTCTTTGTATTTATCAACAATACTAACTAAATCTTCTTCAAAATTTTCTTCTATATACTTTGAACGTTTAAGTATACGAATGGGATTAATTCGCTTCGTGTTTTTCATTGCTTTACGAAGTTTTTTATCCTTTAGTTTTTCGTTACCACTAAAAGTGATTTTTTTAACTTTAACCTTTTCACCTTTGTCTACACGTATGAGCATATTAACACGCTCCTTCTCAACAGAATCAATAACTTCTGAAGTTACAATATTGATTTTAGTATTTAAAAAACCTTTCTTTTGATATTTGTTTTTTAAATAATTTCTTGTTGTTGCTATTAAATTCTCTGTGACTTTCTGACCAGCCTGAAGTTTATTTTCAGTTAAAATTTCTTTTTTCTTTCCTTTTCTAACACCTTCTATTGTGATTTCTTTAAGTTCAGGTAAATCCACAAGATGCATTTCTATATCGGCGGTGCGACCCTCGATATTCACTAAATAAATATCAATACTGCTGAAAAGATTAGATTTCCATAATGTCTTAACTGCATTTGCAATTTTTTCACCACCTATTTGAATCTCCTCATCTTTACGAAGTTTTGAATACGCAATAATGGTTTGCGGACTGAAATTGGTGTTACCTGTTACGGTAATATTTTTTATTAAATATCTTTTGCCTTCTACTTGGGCATTGGCTTGAGTAGATAAAACGAGTAGTAATAAGGTAAATATGAGTTTTGTAAAGAGTTTCAAACCTATGTTATTGGGTAAGTTGTTCGCTTGTTTTTCCAAATCGTCGTTCTCTGTTTTGATAATTTATGAGTGCTTCATACAGATTTTCTTTTCTAAAATCTGGCCATAAAATATCAGTGAAATATAATTCTGCATAGGCAATTTGCCATAACAAAAAATTACTGATTCGTTGTTCACCACTAGTGCGAATTAGTAGGTCAACATCTGGTAAATTTTGCGTGTAAAGATGCTTATTAATAATTGATTCGTCAATACTTTCAGGAGAAATTATATTATTTTTAACTTTAACTGATAATTCCTTAATAACATTAACAATTTCTTCACGAGAACCATAGCTTAATGCTAAAGTTAATGTCATTCTTTTATTGTTTTTTGTTTTTTTTATAACATCTTTCAATTCACCTTGCGCCTTTTTTGGTAAATCCTCTAGGCATCCGATTGCAGAAAGTTTAATGTTATTGTCCTGGAGAGTTTTTATTTCTTTCTTTAATGATTTTACGAGTAATTTCATTAAAGTTTGAACTTCTAGTTTTGGTCGGTTCCAATTTTCTGTGGAAAAAGCATATAAGGTCAAGTTTTTAATTCCTAATTCTGCACTTGCCTCTACAACTTCCCTCACAGATTTTGTTCCATTTTCATGACCAACAGCTCTAATGAATCCTTGTTGTTTCGCCCAACGACCATTGCCATCCATTATTATAGCAATATGATTTGGCAGTTTTTCTGTGTTTATATGTTCTTTTAGGCTCATATTAAAAATTACAATAGCATGGTCTTCGACCGAAGGTATAAGTTAATGTGAAACCAGAGAATACGTACCAATCATTACTATTTGTGTTTCCAAAACTAAATTGTTCTCTAAATTCACCATCTGGAACACTACCATCCAATTCGTCAGAAAACGTATATCTAGCCCCAATCTCTGCCGCTAAAACTAAATGACTTGCAATATTAGTTTTATACCCCAAAGTAATAGGAATACCATATGCCCAGCTAGAAGTATTTTCAGATAAATACTCACCAAACTGGTTAAAATAATAATTGTCGTGGTTAGCAATTGTGATACCTGTATATAAATAAGGTGTACCTTGAATGCCACTTTTATGCAAGTCGAACTCCCAAAAAGTAAACTCCATACCGGCAGATACTTCCATTACACTAGTATCAAAACTAAAGCCACGCTGTACTCTTCTCGGATCGTCAGATTTACCGTCGATACCTTCTAAATTTGAAAAAATTACGGATGCTCTATAAGAATGTCTTGGGCTTCTATTCCACTTAAAGATCGCCCCAAAAGCAGGTTGATTTGGTGAAATATAATTTGTTGCGCCAACGTCTCCAATAAAATTACTTCCGCCAGCAAATACGCCAACTTCATAAATCTGAGCATTAGTTTTTACCGCAAAGCACATACTTATTAAAACCAATAATAAATATCTCATAAAATTTTCAAAGTTTGCAAATATAATAATTATGATAAGCCAATAACAATTTGAAACAAAATGTCTTACAGATTAACAGTTTTTGAGGGCAATTATTGTGTTTTTTGTACCTAATTTCTTCGATCTTCTCCCCAAAGTAATTTTTTTCTTAGTGTATCTATAAAAGTTTCGTCTAGGCGTTCTACCATTTTAATGGTGAAATTTGCTTTCTGAACTTTAACTGTAGTTGTATTTGGTAATGTGATTATTCTAGAATCTAATGACATTAAGAATTGGTCTTCACGGCCATTAACCCTAAATCTAACTTCAGTACTATCTGGAATTACTAAAGGTCTTGCGTTTAAGTTATGAGGTGCAATTGGTGTTAGGGTGAAATTGTTTGTTTCAGGTATTATTACAGGGCCACCACAGCTTAATGAGTAACCTGTAGAACCAGTTGGTGTTGATAGGATAAGCCCATCAGCCCAATAAGATGTAAGATACTCGTCATTTAAATGGGTCTCTACAGTAATCATCGAAGTGGTGTTTTTTCGACTTATAGTAATCTCGTTTAACGCAAAATTAATGTCTGTTATTTGGTCATTTTCAGGTGAAGTACTTACACTTAATAATGAACGTTCAGAGATTTTGTAATCACCTTTAAAAATTTCACTTAGTGCAGTTTCAATCTCATCTGTTCTTATTGTTGCTAAAAATCCTAATCTACCCGTGTTTATACCAACAATTGGGATGTTTAGGTTTTTAACATAAGTAATTGCTCTTAAAATTGTACCATCACCACCAATACTTATTAGTAAATCAAAACTTTTATCAAGTTCAGAAAAAGTATTTAAACTAGGACTTTGTTGAATGTTTTCATTCTGTTGATTAAGAAAGTTTTCTTCAACAAAAACATTGGCTTGATGATTAACCAATACATTATGTAAAATTTCGAAGGCTTCTTGTGAAGATTCTTTAGAATAATTCTGACCGTATACCGCTATTTTCATCTTAAATATTTAGGTATTTGTCTAAATAATCAGAACGCTCTTTTAAGCTTTCAATATACGTATCGTCTTCACTACCAGATACTATGTTGTAGCTATAACGTCTAAATGTTTGTATAACATCATTTAGGCTTCCATTTCCTATTTTAATAGTGATGCTTGCAAGATCGTTATCCATTTTAGAAACAAATGCACCTAGTAGTTTTGCATCATTAGATTCTACAATCTGACTGATTTCACTAAACGAATAATCATGTATACCTTTCTCAACAATTAATATTCCGCCTGGTTCTGAGAAGAAAGGTGTTTCGTTAAAAAGACTCATAACATCATTAAGCTCGTAATACCCCAAATATTTATTATTTGTATCTAAAACAGGCATTATGTTAGTGTTGTTTTGGGCAAACGTTTCCAAAACATCAAGCCAATTGGTAGTAGGTCTTACAAAGAAACCTTCAATCATATACTTACAGTCACTTATTGGTTTTTCACCATCAAAACAATGTACATCAGTTTCAGAGATGCAACCAATATAAATGTCTTCATTTTTAATAGGAATATGAGAATACGTAAGTTGGTTAAATAGCAGTTGTAATTCACTGAAAACTTCAGTAATACTAACAGGTTTAATGTCGTTAATAATTAATTCTTGTAACTGCATAATTTGGGTTCTAAAAGAGATTGCAAATTAATCAAAAATAACCACAAAAAGCATGTTCTACTTCGTATTTTTGCTTTTCAAAATGATAAGGTATGACGAAATTAAGTGTTAATATAAACAAGATTGCTACGCTAAGAAATAGTAGAGGCGGCGACGTGCCTAATGTGGTTCAGTTTGCAAAAGATGTTCAAACTTTTGGTGCTGAAGGTGTCACAATTCATCCAAGACCAGACGAAAGACATATACGTTACCAAGATGCTTACGACTTAAAGCCTGAAGTGTATACAGAATACAATATTGAAGGAAATCCCATTCCTAAATTTGTTGATATGGTACTTCAAATTAAGCCAACTCAGGTCACGTTAGTACCAGACGCAGAAGATGCTATTACAAGCAATGCAGGTTGGGATACTGTAAAGCACAAAGATTTTTTAGTGGATGTTATTAAAGAATTTAAAAATAATGGCATCAGAACATCAATTTTTGTTGATCCAGAATTACATCAAATTGAAGGCGCTAAAGAAATTGGAACTGATAGAATAGAATTATATACAGAAGCATTTGCGCATCAATATGGCTTAGGAAATGAAAGTGCAATAAAACCATATGCCGATTGTGCTGATTTGGCAAATACACTCGGTTTAGGTGTAAATGCAGGGCATGATTTATCACTTGATAATATTGCCTTTTTTAAACAGAATATTTCAGGTTTATTAGAAGTTTCAATAGGACATGCATTAATTTCTGAAAGTTTATACATGGGAATTGAAAATGTGATTGCTAAGTATTTACAAAAGTTGAAATAAAAAGAAGTTTTAATGTCACACTGAGCGCAGGCGAAGTGTTTTGACGATGTCAATGACTCAAAGAAATGATACTACATTCAAACATAATAGGAGAAGGAAAACATTTTGTAATCTTACATGGGTTTTTAGGAATGGGAGACAATTGGAAAACATTGGCGAGACAGTTTTCAGAATTAGATTATCAAGTGCATTTGGTAGACCAACGCAATCATGGTCGCAGTTTTCATTCTGATGATTTTGATTATGATGTAATGGCTAAAGACTTGAAAGACTATTGTGATGAAAACTTGTTAACTGATATTGTGCTTCTAGGTCATTCTATGGGTGGAAAAACAGCTATGTTATTTGCTTCAGAATACCCTGAATACGTTAATAAACTTATTGTTGCGGATATTTCACCAAGATATTATCCTGTGCATCACGATACTATTTTGAATGGTCTTTCTAGTCTTGATTTTTCAGTAATAAACACTCGTAGAGAAGCAGATGTTGCTTTAAGTGATTATGTTAAAGAAGTTGGGACACGCATGTTTTTGCTTAAGAATCTATATTGGGTTGAAAAAGGACAACTTGGGTTAAGAATAAATCTGCCAGTTCTCAAAGAAAATGTTTCAGAAGTTGGTGAAGCTTTACCAATTTATGCTACTTTTAATAAGGATACATTGTTTCTAAGAGGTGATAGGTCAGAATATATTGGTGAAGCTGATAGTGCAATTATTAGTCGTCATTTCTCTAATTCTAAGATAGAAACCATCTCAAAAGCTGGGCATTGGTTGCATGCAGAAAATCCAGTAGAGTTTTACAATGCTGTTGTTGAATTTATTTGATATTGAGAAGAGGTTTTAATCACAGGGCTTATTTAGTTGTATTTGTTTCAGTGTTTTTGCTTTATTTATTGCTAACGTTTCTTTATGAGTCAATAAAGAAAAGTGGAAAAGATTATGGTAGTTTTGTCAATTCAGCTGTCTTATCAATTGCGAATATCTTTCAATATCCTTCACAATTTTTATTTGGCACAAAACATGATTTCTACTTATTAGGTGTTATGTTCAATATCATGGTATATTCATTTGTTTTATATTATGCGTGTATATGTATTTTTAAATTAATTAAATCAAATTCATGAATCTAATCATTAAATTATTAGTAAACGCTATAGCCGTTTTTATTCTTGCAGAATTTTTAAGTGGTGTAAGGGTCGATGGATATGTTGGAGCAATAATTGTTGCGGCAGTATTATCTATTCTTAATGTCCTGGTAAAGCCAGTTTTAGTGGTTTTAACCTTGCCTGTTACAATTGTAACACTTGGTCTATTTCTGTTTGTTGTAAATGCATTAATCATTTTACTAGTAGACAAATTATTAAGTAGTTTTAGTGTAGATGGCATATGGACAGCAATTATTTTTAGTGTGCTTCTTAGTTTCTTACAATCTATCCTACATTCGTTTATAAAAACCGAGAAAAAGTAGCTAAAAATCAAAGTTTTAAAACAGTTGTTGGGTTGTAAAAAATGTTGTATTTTTGCAGCCCAATTTTAGTTACTAGAATAATGAACATTACAAGAGAAAACATTGACGCATTAAATGCGGTTGTAAAAGTGGATATCGCTAAAGAAGACTACAGCGATAAAGTAGAGAAAATCTTATCAGATTATCGTAAGTCTGCTAACATTCCAGGATTTAGAAAAGGACATGTGCCAATGGGAATGGTGAAAAAACAATACGGAAAAGCTGTATTGGTTGATGAGGTAAACAAATTACTTCAAGATGCATTAGGTAAGTACTTAGTAGAAGAAAAATTAGATGTTTTAGGTAATCCATTACCAAAACCACAAGATGATTTAGATTGGAATGCAGATTCTTTTTCTTTTGAGTTTGAATTAGGTTTAGCACCAGAATTCGATGTAAAGTTAAAAGGTAAAAAAGCGATCACACATTATAACATCATAGCTGATGAGAAGATGATTGAGAACCAAGTAAATCATATTCAAAAACAATATGGTAAAATCGTTTCTCAAACAGAAGTAACTAAAGATTCTGAAGTAACAGGTAAGTTTGTTAGTGAAGAAAATGGAATAGATGTGGTTGCTACTGTACCAGTAGAGCGATTAAAAGGAAAAACAAATCCTAAGAAATTTATTGGTGCTAAAGTAGGTGATGTTATTTCTCTTAAGACTAAAAATCTTTTCACTGAAAATATAGATTTAGTCACATATTTAAAAGTGTCTCAAGAAGAAGCTAAAGATTTAGCTATTGATGTCACTTTTGAAGTTTCTGAAATCAATGAGCGCGAATTGGCTGATTTAGACCAAGAGTTATTTGATAAGTTATTTGGTCCTAAAGCAGTAACATCTGTTACCGAGTTAAAGACTAAGATTAAAGAAGACTCAGAAAAGCAATTTGCTCAGCAAAGCGATCAAAAGCTTTTAAATGATGTAACTGAATATTTAGTTGACAGTACAAAATTTGAATTGCCAGCAGAGTTTCTTCAAAAGTGGATGCAAACAGCAGGTGAAGAGCCAATGACTGAAGAGCAAGCTAAAGAAGAATATGAGAAGTCCGAAAAAAGCATGCGTTATCAATTAATAGAAGGAAAGCTTATTAATGATAATGACTTACAAGTAAAATTTGAAGATCTTAAAGCTTATGCTATGGAGATGATAAAAGGGCAAATGGCTCAGTTTGGTCAATTAGATCCATCAGAAAAAGAGTTGGAAGATATCGCAGCTAGAATCTTATCTAATCAAGATGAGGTAAAAAGACTTAACGAACAATTGATGAGTCAAAACCTTTTAAACTTATACAAATCTGAAGTAAACCTTAAAGTAAAAGAGGTTTCTTACGATGATTTTGTAAAAGAAGTATATAGCTAATATTAAAAAAAACAAGGCAATGCCTTGAAGATTTTAATTGTCATTCCTCAATAAGGAAGCTAAAATAAATTCTTATCTTTAAGGCGTAGAACTTGTAGGTTCTACGCTTTTTTTATGGTCAAATAAAGAAAGATAGAATTTCATTAATTAAAAGTATAAATAGATAGTAAATGAACTACGGAAAAGAATTCGAAAAGTTTGCAACAAAAGATCAAGGAATCAGTAGTATGCATTATGATAAAATTATCACAAGTATGTATCCTACTAACTTGACACCAAATATTATTGAAGAGCGTCAGATGAATGCTGTAGCTATGGATGTGTTTTCGCGCCTTATGATGGATCGTATCATCTTTTTAGGAACAGGTGTTAACGATCAGGTAGCTAATATCATTCAAGCACAATTATTATTTTTACAAAGTGTTGATGCTTCAAAGGATATTCAAATTTATATCAATTCGCCAGGTGGATCAGTTTATGCTGGTTTAGGTATCTATGATACAATGCAATTTGTTAAGCCAGATGTAGCTACTATTTGTACAGGTATTGCTGCATCTATGGCGGCCGTGTTATTATGTGCTGGTGAAAAGGGTAAGCGTTCTGCACTAAAACATTCTAGAGTAATGATTCATCAACCAATGAGTGGTACGCAAGGTCAAGTATCTGATATGGAAATAGCAGTGCGTGAAACATTAAAAGTTAAAGAAGAATTATATAATATTATCTCATCACATTCAGGGAAATCTTATGAGCAAGTAGAGAAAGACTCAGATAGAGATTACTGGATGCGTTCTGAAGAAGCATTAGCTTACGGTATGATTGATGAGGTTTTAGAACGTAAATAAGAAACGTTTCCTGAAGGCTTTTGTCTTCAAATTAAGTGTAAGAGATTATGGCTAAAGAAGAATTAGAATGTTCGTTTTGTGGTAGGAAAAAGTCGGAAACGAATTTACTTATCGCAGGACTAGATGCGCACATTTGTGATAGATGTATAGAACAGGCTTATAGTATTGTTGTTGAAGAATCTAAACAAAACAACAATTCAGATTTAAGTAATGAGCTCATGCTCAGAAAACCAAAAGAGATTAAGGCTTTTTTAGATGAGTATATCATTGGTCAGGAATACACAAAGCGCGTCATGTCTGTGGCTGTGTATAACCATTACAAGAGGTTATTGCAATCGCCTACTGATGACGATATTGAAATACAAAAAAGTAACGTCATTATGGTTGGTCAAACAGGTACTGGAAAAACCTTAATGGCGAAAACTGTAGCAAGAATGCTTAATGTTCCTTTAGCAATAGTTGATGCTACAGTTCTTACAGAAGCAGGTTATGTTGGTGAAGATGTAGAAAGTATTTTAACACGATTATTGCAAGCGGCGGATTATAATTTAGAAAAAGCACAAAGAGGTATTGTATTTATTGATGAAATAGATAAAATTGCTCGTAAAAGTGATAACCCATCTATAACAAGAGATGTGTCTGGTGAAGGTGTACAGCAAGCTTTGCTAAAGCTTTTAGAAGGTACAGTGGTTAATGTTCCGCCAAAAGGAGGGAGAAAGCATCCAGATCAAAAGTTTATAGAGGTAAATACAGAGCATATTCTATTTATTGCTGGTGGAGCGTTTGATGGCATAGAACGAATGATTACTAAGCGTCTAAATATGCAGGCAATTGGTTATAGTTCAATCAATTCAGGGAACTCAGTAGATAATGATAATATCCTCCAGTATATCATACCAAAAGACCTCAAAGATTTTGGATTAATACCAGAGATTATTGGTCGTTTACCTGTGTTAACTCATATGGATCCTTTAGATGCTAAGACACTAAGAGCCATTTTAACTGAACCTAAGAATGCCATCATAAAGCAGTATAAGAAGTTATTCGCTATGGATGAAGTAGAACTATCCATAACCGATGGTGCCCTAGAGTATATCGTAGATAAGGCTATAGAGTATAAGCTTGGTGCTAGAGGTTTACGTTCCTTATGTGAAGAAATACTTACGGAAGCTATGTTTAATCTTCCAGGTTCTGGCGAGACTAAACTAAATGTTACTAAGGCTTATGCTGAGGGAAGATTAACTAAATCAACGCTAAAGAAGCTAAAGGCAGTATCATAAATTATTGTTGATACTTTTACAAATAACAAAACCCCAGTATCTGTAAAGATAATGGGGTTTCATATTTTTTAGATTAGTTAATTAATATTGCGGACAATATATTTTTAGTTGTAAAATCGTAATGATTGAGTAATCAAATATAGACTTATCATTCAGTTTTAGAAGGAATCTTCTTATATTTTAGTTGAAATTGAGATAATCTCGCTGAAAGGATTTTGGAACAAAAAAATGCGGACGAATTACATATTTGAATAATTACTTTTGATTTAGTGATAGTAATTCTTCAACATAATCTCTAGAATTTGATAATCGCGGTACTTTGTGCTGTCCACCAAGCTTATTGTTTTCTTTTAGCCAATCATAAAACAAGTTTGTGCGTGCACAATGAATTTTAGGTTTGTTAAGTGTCATATTATTATAACGTTTGGCTTCGTAATCAGAGTTAAGAGACTTTAGTGCATTATCAAATAATTCCTCAAAATAAGACATGTCTTGTGGGGTTTTTTTAAATTCGATAATCCATTCGTGAGCACCTTTCTCTTTCCCATTCATAAATATAGGTGCAGCAGTATAATCTACAATTTCAGAATTTGTTCGTTTGCAAACCTTTTTTAGGGCATCTTCAGCGTTTTCAATAATGAGTTCTTCGCCAAAGGCATTAATATGATGTTTGGTTCTACCAGATACTTTTATTCGATGCGGATTAAGGCTTACAAATCGAATCGTATCACCGATTTTATAACGCCATAAACCAGCATTGGTAGTAATTACTACAGCATAGTTGGTGTTTAACTTAACATCACTCAAAGGAATCACTTTTTGTTCTGATGTTCCGTAACTGTCCATTGGAATAAACTCATAAAAAATACCATAGTCTAACATGAGTAATAAGTCACCTGAATAATTTTGGTCTTGTATGGCAAAAAATCCTTCAGAAGCATTATATATTTCATAATATTTAAATGCTTTGGTAGGAAGGATTGAGCGATACTGTTCTATATATGGGTTAAAACTAACGCCGCCATGAAAGTAAACTTCAAGATTTGGCCATATGTCAAAGAGGTTATTTTTTTTCGTGTGTTCAAGTATATTGTTTAGTAAAACAAGCATCCAAGATGGTACGCCCGCCAAGCTTGTAACATTTTCATTAATGGTTTCTTCAACGATGGCTTGCATCTTTGATTCCCATTCGCTCATTAACGACACTTTACTGCTTGGAGTACTACTGAATTCAGCCCAAAATGGCATATTGTCTATTAATATTGCACTAAGATCGCCAAATACTGTTCCGTTCTCTTTATAAAGTTCTTTACTTCCGCCAAGTCTTAAACTTTTACCAGTAAATAACTGTGAACCTTCATTGTTATTTAGGTACATGCAAAGCAAGTCTTTACTTGCAGCATAATGACAATCCTCTAAGGATTCTGTGCTAACAGGGATAAATTTACTTTTTGCATTTGTAGTACCACTAGATTTTGCAAACCACTTTATTGGTCTTGGCCAGAAAATGTTTTGTTCGCCTTGTCTTGAGCGTTCAATTAATGGTTGAACATTTTCATAATTTACGATAGGAACACGTTCGTTAAATTCATTGTAGGTTTTAATGGAAGCAAAGTCATACTTTCTGCCAATTTCTGTGTCTTTTGCAAACTTTAATAAGCTAAATAGTAATTCGTTTTGCACTTCGTTGGGATACTTTAAAAACAATTCAATTTGATGAAAACGTTTTTTTAAAAACCACGAAGCAATAGAATTAACAATTGGAATTGGCATTGATAGTTTATATTAACAGTTGATGCTAAACTTTTTTTATTTCAATTCGTTTTATAAAAAGCTCTTGAAGAACTATTTTAGTAGAGTTAAAAAGCTAAAAATAATAAAATTCTTTTATGATTTACACGGGTGTTCTTACTAAAATGCAAACGGAATTTGTAGAACCAATTCAATACTATTTAGTTTTTGAAAATGATTTTATTCATATGAATCAATTGTTAGGTAAAACGATAGGTATTAAACTAGTAGGGCATAAATGTTTAAGTTGTGGGTTGGATAAACCAATATTTAGACAAGGCTTTTGTAAGTCTTGTTTTTTTGATGAGCCAGTGGCTGGGGATTGGATTATGCGGCCAGAATTGAGTAAAGCACATTTAGGTATAGCAGATAGAGATTTAGATTATGAAAAAAAAGTACAATTGCAACCGCATGTGGTTTATTTAGCAAACTCGAGTAATGTAAAAGTTGGTGTAACTAGAAAAACTCAAGTGCCAACACGTTGGATAGATCAAGGTGCTCACGAAGCAATCGAGATTGTTGAGGTTCCTAATCGTTATTTGGCAGGAATTACTGAAGTGGCCTTAAAAGAGCATGTTGCTGATAAAACCAATTGGCGAAAAATGCTAAAAAATGATATCGAAGATGTTAATTTAATAGATTGGCGAGACAACTTAAAGGCCTTTATACCAGAAGAAGCAAAAGATTATTTTATAAACAATAATTCTGAGACACTCTTAAACTTTCCGGTATACCGATACCCTGAAAAACCTAGAAGTTTGAATATTAAGAAAGATTCAGAGTATTCTGGTGTATTAGTAGGTATTAAAGGTCAATACCTAATTTTTGAAGATAATACAGTGTTTAATGTAAGATCGAATGAGGGTTTGGTCGTTGAGTTAAATGTTTAGAGAATGTAATTAATTGTTAAAACCATTTTTGTTTAACTAATAATTATTAACTTTAAACAAAAATGAAAAAGAACTCACCCTATTTGTATGTTACTATCACCACTTTATTGTTGGTGACAATTACTATTATGAGTGCTATGAATATGCCCTTTAATTGGGTGTTTTATTTGACTGTCATGGGTCAAATTATGGTAGTTGTAATGGTTTACAAGGTTTTAGTAGATGATTATTCTACAGATAAAACCTTTGAGGATTATTATGAAGATAACCCTATAAAGTCCCCTAAAGATTGATATTGAAAAAGAAAAAGCCTTACATTGAATTTTAGGAGCGAAAAAAGAGCAACAGTTGTTGCTCTTTTTTTAATGTTATAGTGAAAGAGTAAAAGGGTTAGATGTTTTCTGCGTCTCTTAATCCTTGAATGTACTCTGCTTTCTGAATTTCTCTTCTACGTTTAACAGAAGGCTTAGTGAAATAACGAGATTCTCTTAAGTTTTGCATAATCTGTACGTTTCTGTGCTTACGCTTATAACGCTTAAGAGCTCTTTCAATGTTTTCTCCTTCTTTTATTTCGATTTTAATCATCGTATAGATATATTAGATTAAGTATAATTCTTTTAAATGGTCGGCAAATATACTCTAACTAATTGAAAATAAAAAATTAATTGTTCAATATTCAGTAATATTATTGGGATGCCTCTTTCAAATATTATTTATCATCCTTTTTTTTCTTCTTTTTGTTACCAAGTAAGCCACCCAAAACATTTTTCACACCTTCTTTAACAGAGTCTTCAGGTCTTTTAGGGTCAACTTGGGAATCATTAGAAGTTGAATCTGATGTCGTTTCTTTTTTGTTGCCCAAAAGTCCACCTAGTAAATCATTGACCTTATCCTTGCCTTGACCTAGGAGTTTTTGTTTTTGGATATCTAAAAGTTGTTTTGTTAAGTTGGAAACACCATTTGTTAAATCTGTTGAAATTTGAGGACTTGCAAACGTTCCACCAATAGTTGTGGTGACAGGTATTGTAATCTTGTCAATGTCAGAATCATCTATCTTTCCTATCAATCGATTTACTTCACTGCCAAGATATTTGGCTGGTACTTGTAAAACAGCATTATAGCTCATGGTGTTAGAAAAGTTGTGAGTGCCAGAAACTTCTATCGGAATATCTTCATAAGTTATCGTAAATGGTTTTACGGAAACTTCACCATCGTCAAAACTTAGTTTGGTTTTAATTTCTTTATCAAGCCTATTAAAATCAATAAAGTCTAATTTATTGTCTAATCCAGATAGTAAAGGACTTTTAGAAACGTTAATATTAGAGGTTAATATTTCGGCCAAAGCATTACCAGAAATAGTGGCTAAATCTGGTGAAAAAGATGCGTCTAATAAACCATTAATATCTATTGTAGAGTTTAATTTTCCTTCTACAACTTTTGCTATTGGTGCAATAGCTTGAAGCATTTTTAAATATTTAAAAGATTCAGAAATATCAAACTCTTGCATGGCAAGTTGCATATCAAACTTTGGTTTGGCTTCTTTTGTAGATACATTACCAGAAATACCTAACTGACCATTAAATATATCTGTGGTCATGTTTTTTAAATTGGCATTTTGGTCTTTAATATGTAATTGACCTTTCACATTTTTTAGATTGAGATTATCGTAAATTACCGTTTTTGCATTTGCGGTAATAGTGCAGTCTAAGAAATCAGGAATTTTAAGTGATTCTTCATCAGAAGTGGTTTTATTAGATTTTTCTGTAGCTGTTTCATCTTCAACCATAAAATCTGCAATAGCAAAAGAATTAGAATTGACGTTAAAATCACCTTGAAGCTTTTTATCGCTAAGTAAAAACCCTAATAAATTAGTTATGGTTCCGGTTGCTGAAAAATCACTTTTGCCGGTTACAGCGTCAAAGTTATTAAGGCTAACATTACCTGAGTTAAATGATAAATCTGCAGTATTAATTTGAATAGGATTTACAATGTCTTCAGAAGAAAATATAAAGTCTGTAATAGATACATTTCCTTTGTTTTTAATACGTTGGTATGCGTTGGTTTCAATGGCATTCATGTCAAATGCTGTGTTCAGTTTTCCTTTTAAAATGCCGCTAAGCTGATTCTCTAATTCTATAGGATATGCTTTGGTAATGTTTGCTAAATTGAGAATGCCATCTAAGTTGGCATTTACTAGCATATTTCCTGTAAGGTCTTTAATATGAGCTTCAGACTTAAAGATGTCTTCGTCTATCTTAAAGTTGAGTTTGTTAATGTCAACAAAGGTATCGTCAACATTTCCTGTGGTGTTTTTTACTGAAGCATCAATCACAATATTATTAACGCTTTTAGGTAAATCTGGATATTTAAAAGAAGCGTTATCAGAACGCATATTAATATCTAAAGTTGGTATAGTTTCATCAGATACAAGTCCTTTTATAATACCAATAACGGTAAAGTTTCCTGTGGTTTTTACATTCTCTATGTCTTTTGTGTAGGCTTCTGGAATTACCGCTAAGAAATCTTTAAAAGAAGATTCAGGGTTTTTAAAAGTTAAATCTATGTTTTGTCCTTCTTCAACCATTTGTACAAAACCATCAAACTCTAAAGGCAATGCATTAATGTATCCTTTATTATCTTTAAAAGTGTATTTGCTTTCCTCTAAATCCATACCGATGAGCGCATCTAGCTTAATGATATTGTTGTTCAGGTAGTTTGTGCTGTCAATAGACATGCTCACTTTTGCTTCGGTATTTGTATCTAGCTCTGATTGTTCGCCAGAAAAGATGCCTTTTCCGCTATGGTTTATTTCGGTAAGGTTAAATAACGTGTGAGAACCTTCATCAATATATGTAAACGCGCTATTGTTAATCTCATAATTTTGAAGGTCGAAACTAAAACCAGAAGATTTTGATTCTGATGCAGAATTAGAGCTTTCGCTTTCCTTTACAATGTCGTAATTAGTGGTTCCGTTTTTATTGGTAATAAGTGTTAAGAGCATTTCGTCTGCTATAATCTCATTAACAATTAATGGTTCTTCTGTGCCTTTAAAAATTTCGACTACTGGCATTTCAAAAGATAAAGATTTGGCGGTTGCTAGTGTTTCATCTTTAAATGGTGCTCTGTTTGTGATTTTTAGGTTTTCGACACTAATCTCTGCTTTAGGAAAGCTACTAATAAGACTTAAGCTAATGTCAGCAAAACTCAAATCAGCATCTAAGTTTTCATCGGCATAATTTTGAACAATTTCATCAATTTTAGATTCTAAAACAAACGGAATGGCCACCAGAATAGCAATAAATATGAGTAATAGTATTCCAACTATTTTGAGAAATTTCTTCATGATGAAAGGTAATATGATAAAGACGTTGTAGTATTTACGAAAATTAGAAAATAAAAGTTGTCTTTAGGTCAGAATTAAGGATTTTAATAGTTTTATAACATTGGTTTTCATCAAATAAGACACAAAAAGTAAACCAAAGTCATTTGGTGTTTAAAAGAATTAGAGCAAATCTATTTCCTCATTTACTTTGAGTTTAAAACGTTTTCTAAATAAGTGTACGCCTAAGTATAAAAATGGTGTGTCTAATGCTGCAATAATGACCTTAAAGATAAATCCAGCAGCTAGTAAGCCTGCAAATCTATTCCATTCTATTTCGCCAAAACTACATAGTAATATGAGTACTGTCGCCGTATCTACTAATTGAGATAAAAAAGTTGAAAAGTTATTTCTCAACCAAAGATGTTTGCCTTTAGTAAGTCGCTTCCAGAAGTGGTAAATCTGTATGTCTACAAACTGGGCTAGTAAATATGCCATCATACTCGCAAATACTGCAATTGCTGTATTGCCAAAAACTTCAGTAAACAAGTCGTCTTGTACAGGTGACCACGAAGTAGCTGGTACTGCATTGGCAACATAAACAATGAGCATTGAGAAGAATGATACAAAAATGCCAACAACAACAATATCGTTTGCTCGCTTTTTACCGTAAATCTCACTAATTAAATCGGTAATTAAAAAGGTGATTGGATAAGGAAGAATGCCAACCGAAATTTCAAAAAGTTTACTGCCAAAAATCTCAACATCTACAGGATACCAGTAAAAAAACTTCTGAAAAATTAAATTAGAAACAACTAAAGATGTAATAAATAAACCACCCAATAATAAGTAAATACGTTGGGCTAATAACTTGTCTTTTAGTGGCATTAAAATTGGTTGATAAATTGTTGTTGTAAAGATAACTTAATAATATTTGTTTTAGTTATTTTGCCTTTCCCATGAAGGAATCTAAAACAGTTTATATAGCATTAGGAAGTAATAAAGGCGATAAGATGCAATATCTGCAGTCGGCAATTGATGCTATTTTTACTGACATTGGTTTTGTTGAGAAAATATCTAAAGTGTATAAAACACCTGCAATGGGTTTTGAAGGTGATGATTTCTACAATGCTTGTCTAAAGGTTGAAACAGAATTAAAACCACTAAAGTTAATTAAGACTCTGCAAGCTATTGAAAAAGCGCTTGGTAGAGAGTCGAAAAAATCAGATAAATACGAATCTCGAGTGATAGATTTAGATATTTTGTTTTATGATAACGACATTATAGAACAAAAAAATCTTACAATACCACATCCGCAACTTCAATTTAGAAAATTTGTATTGCAACCGTTGCTAGATGTGACTAAAGATTTTCAACATCCACTACTACATAAAACCATTATTGAATTGCTTGAAAATTGCGAGGATGATTCTGAAATTCATTCGATTAATAAGTGGTTAAAGAATCCTAAAAAGCAGTTTAGTCTTAGCGATTATAATTTTATTGCTATTGAAGGTAATATTGGTGCAGGCAAAACAAGTCTCTCTAAAAAAATTGCTCAAGATTTTAATGCAAAATTAATTTTAGAACGCTTTGCAGATAACCCTTTTTTGCCGAAGTTTTACAAAGAGCCAGAGCGCTATGCGTTTACTTTAGAGATGTCTTTTTTAGCAGACCGTTATCAGCAGATAAGTGATGATTTGTCGCAGTTAGACTTATTTAAGGATTTTATTGTTAGCGATTATGACGTACATAAATCTCTTATATTTTCTAAAGTGACATTGCCAGAAGACGAGTTTAGATTATATAGAAAATTATTCTATCAGGTTTATAAAGATATTGCAAGACCAGATTTATATATCTATCTCTATCAAAATACCGAAAGACTTCAAAAAAATATAAAAAAACGTGGTCGTAAATACGAAGCAGAGATTGAAGATGAATATCTAAATAAAATTAATTCTGGGTATCTAGAGTTTTTGAAATCTCAAACAGATTTGAACGTCAAAATTATAGATATTTCAGAAAAAGATTTTGTAAAAAATAGAGAAGATTACCTTTGGCTATTAAACGAAATTAGTGTTTAAGTATTTTAATTACTTAAAGACGTAAATAAATTGGTTTCTATAATGCCTTTATGTGTTGTTTTATAGGTACTTAATAGTTCTTTCTTGTAGTACTGAAGGTGAAAAGGGTATTTAAGTAAATCTACACCGCTATTTTGTTTAAGTCTAATTCCTTGTCCTGAAATAATATCAAGATTGCTTGTAAACGCGCCATTTGGAAGATGTTCCGTAAGAATAATATACTTATACTTTGTCAGTTGGGATACGATATTAATTATCTCATTATTTGATAAATGTTGAAGTACTTGTCTTAGAATGGCGCAATCACCTTGCGGTAATTCATCTTTGGCAATATCTAAACAATGAAATGATATGTGTTGTTTCTGAAAACGTTTCTGATTTCTTACAATAAGGCTTTCAACAATATCAATGCCTATGTATTGTGAAGTGTAGGGAGCAAGCTTTTTACCAATATTGAAATCACCACAGCCCAAATCACACACTTTAAGGTTGTTATTGTGACTTTTGAAAAATGAAATTACTGATTCTAAGTAAGGTTGAATAATTTCTTTTTGGTGAGAACCTTCACCTGAATAAAAGTCATGATCTTTTCCACCCCAAAAATGCTTTTCATAGATCTGTTCCATGACAGCTTTTGTGGGCCATGGTGCTTTATGAGGTTTTTTCAAGCTCATTTTAAACTTAAGTTAACTGGTTTTATGTTTTCGGTTTTCAATACAACTACCAATTTTATAGATGATGATTAAAACTATTGGTGAGATAACAAGTGAATAAATTATTCTCCAATGTAAGACTCCAGCTTCTGGACTACCTGCAAACGACGTAGCATTAGAATTAAAGTTAAAACCAAGGTCTCCTGAAATGAAATAGGCAATCCCAAACCAAAGAATAGATAATAACAAAAGTCCAATAGATAATAATTTAATAGTATTCGACAAAAAACTATTAGCGGACTCAAATCCTTTGTTGATGCTGTAGTTGGTTATTTGTAAAGCAATTAATCCTAGCCATAAGATTAGGTTTCCGGCTGGGATACTTAAAAATGATTTTGTTAAAATTGAATTGCCCGTAATGAAAAGGAAGGCCACAATAATCACAGTTAAAACGGAAATTGCAAGTGTTCTATTATAGTTCATTAAGCTTTGTTTTTTATTTTATTAAATACATCCCAGATCACAACACCAGTACTTACAGATATATTTAATGAGTGTTTTGTGCCAAATTGTGGGATCTCAATAACACTGTCACTGATATCAATAACTTCCTGTTGTACACCTTTAACTTCGTTACCAAACACAAAGGCATATGTTGTGTTTGGCTGAGGCTCAAATTCATTGAGCATAATGGCATTTTCTGCTTGTTCTATAGAACATATCTTCACACCGATAGATTTTAGTTTTTCGATGACTTTAGTTGTGCTTTCGTGGTGTTCCCATGCAACGGTTTCAGTACTTCCCAATGCTGTTTTTCTAATGTCGTTGTGTGGTGGTTGTGCCGTGATACCACAGAGGTAAATTTTTTTAATTAAAAATGCATCACTTGTTCTAAAAACCGAGCCGATATTGTTAAGGCTTCTAATATTATCTAGTACAATAATGATTGGTGATTTTAGAGCATCTTTAAATTCCGAAACTTCAAGACGATCTAATTCGCTATTTTTTAGTTTTCTGTTCATTTAATTTTGTTGAAATCTCAAGCTAATTGTAGATAACTTGGATTAGTTTTACTTTATAGTACAAGCCTGTTTAGCTACTTTAGCATACTTGCAATAAAGTCAGTTAATCAAACAAAAATAAATAAAACTCTTGGCAAAGAAAGCAAAAAAAGAAACGCCGTTGATGAAGCAGTACAATGCCATTAAAGCAAAGTATCCTGATGCTTTATTGCTTTTTAGAGTTGGTGATTTTTATGAGACCTTTGGTCAAGATGCTGTTAAGGCTTCAAAAATTTTGGATATTATTCTTACTAAACGCGGTGCTGGTAGCGAGAGTGAAACTGAGCTTGCAGGGTTTCCACACCATTCACTAAATACCTATTTGCCAAAATTAGTAAGAGCTGGTGAACGTGTTGCTATTTGTGATCAGTTAGAAGATCCAAAACAAACAAAGAAGATTGTAAAAAGAGGCGTTACAGAATTAGTAACGCCTGGTGTTGCCTTAAATGATGATATACTTCATTCTAAATCTAATAACTTTCTGGCTGCAGTTTATTTTGATAAGAAAAATATCGGAATTTCCTTTTTAGATATATCTACAGGTGAATTTTTAACTTCTCAAGGTAATGCTGAATATATTGACAAGTTACTGCAGAATTTTAACCCAAGCGAAGTGCTTGTTTCAAAAAAAAGGCGGAAGGATTTTGTAGAAACTTTTGGGAATGATTTTCATACGTTTTATTTAGAAGGTTGGGTGTTTCAAGCAGATTATGCCAATGAAACACTAACAAAACATTTTAACACCAAGACTTTAAAAGGTTTTGGAATTGATGATTTATTTGAAGGTATTATTGCTTCTGGTGTTGTACTTCATTATCTCAGTGAAACGAGACACAATAAGTTAGAACATATTGCAACTATATCACGGATTGCGACGGATGATTATGTCTGGATGGATAAATTCACGATAAGAAATCTTGAGTTGTATCATTCTACAAATCCAAACGCAGTAACCCTTATTAATGTAATAGATAAAACTATTTCTGCAATGGGTGGCCGAACCTTAAAACGTTGGTTGGCATTACCGTTAAAGCAAATAGATAAAATTAAGCAACGTCATGAGGTTGTTCAATATTTGTTAGATAATGACTCTGTGTTATTGAAGATTCAGAATCAGATAAAACATATTGGTGATATTGAACGATTGATTTCTAAAATCGCTACTACCAAAGTAAGTCCTAGAGAAGTAATTCAGCTTAAAAACTCTCTTGAAGCTATTGTACCTGTAAAATCGGTAGCAGAATCTTGTGACAATGAAGCTTTAAGAATATTAGGTGAAAATCTTAATAATTGCGATTTACTTAGAGAAAAAATTAAGCAAACATTAAATGAGGAAGCGCCAGTTAATGTATTAAAAGGAAACACGATTGCTGAAGGTTTCTCAAAAGAATTGGATGAGTTAAGAGGTTTGTCTAAATCTGGCAAAGACTATTTAGATAGCATGCTTGAGCGCGAAAGTGAGCGAACAGGTATTCCTTCATTAAAGATTGCTTCTAACAATGTGTTTGGATATTATATTGAAGTTAGAAATACACATAAAGATAAAGTTCCTGAAGAATGGATTAGAAAGCAAACGCTTGTCAATGCAGAGCGATACATTACCGAAGAGTTAAAAGAATATGAAGCAAAAATATTAGGTGCCGAAGAGCGCATTTTAGCTATAGAGCAGCAATTGTTTTCTGAGCTAATATTGTGGATGCATCAGTTTATTTTACAGGTGCAACAAAATGCCCAACATATTGGTCAATTAGATTGTTTGTCTGGTTTCGCAATGTTGGCTAAGACAAATAAATACACTTATCCAATATTAGACAATAGCTATGATTTAGATATAAAAGAAGGTCGTCATCCAGTTATAGAGAAGCAATTACCGTTAGGAGAGACCTATATCGCAAATGATGTGTATTTAGATAGAGAATCACAACAAATCATAATGATTACTGGTCCTAACATGTCTGGTAAATCGGCGATTTTGCGTCAGACAGCACTTATAGTATTATTGGCACAGATTGGAAGTTTTGTTCCGGCTGAATCAGCAAGAATAGGTGTGGTAGATAAAATATTTACACGTGTCGGTGCAAGTGACAATATTTCTATGGGTGAATCTACATTTATGGTGGAAATGAATGAGACAGCTTCTATTCTTAATAATATCTCAGAAAGAAGTTTGGTGCTTTTAGATGAAATTGGTCGTGGAACCAGTACCTATGATGGTATTTCTATTGCATGGGCAATTAGTGAGTATTTGCATGAACATCCTGCTAGAGCAAAGACGCTGTTTGCTACCCACTATCATGAGCTAAATGAGATGACAGAAACATTTTCTAGAATTAAGAATTTTAATGTTGCAGTAAAAGAGCTTGGGAATAATGTGCTGTTTGTTAGAAAATTAATAAAAGGAGGCAGCGAGCATAGTTTTGGAATACATGTGGCAAAAATGGCAGGTATGCCTCAGCAAGTTATAAGACGTGCCAATAAAATTTTATTAAAGCTTGAGAAATCACATTCTAGTGAAGAATTAACAGATAAGGTGAAGTCCTTAAAAGATGATATGCAGCTGAGTTTCTTTAACTTAGATGATCCGTTATTGGAAGAAATTAAAGATGAGATTTTACACACAGATATCGATACCTTAACACCAGTTGAGGCATTGATGAAGTTGAATGAAATCAAACGAATGTTAGTGAAGAAGCAACAGGCTTAAAAAGTTTTATTTTTTTTAAAAAAGTCTTTGCTTTTATAATAAATAGTTTAAATTTGCATCCGCTTTTACAGCGAAACGTTCTTTAATAAGACTACGCGAAAGTAGCTCAGGGGTAGAGCATCACCTTGCCAAGGTGAGGGTCGCGGGTTCAAATCCCGTCTTTCGCTCTATACAATATAAAAGTTTAAGTTGCTGTCTGCAACTGGAAGCTGAAGTGGTGGAATTGGTAGACACGTTGGACTTAAAATCCAATGGCCATTATGGCCGTGCGGGTTCAAGTCCCGCCTTCAGTACAAAAGCCGAAACATACGTTTCGGCTTTTTTTATGTTTTATTATTTCCTTTAGAACCTTGTTTGTTAATATCTAAAATACTTATCTTAGTGTTTGGTCTTATTGAAATTTAATAGATTTCAAGGTCTGAAACTCTATTTTGTTATTAATAAATGTGTTAAGCTTTAATGGTGGTGTTTAAGAAATTCTTCGTAATTGTAATTGTATTTTTTTCAAGTCAAGTTTTTACCCAAGAAATTCCACCAATTCAAGTTTTTTCTCCTCAAGAATATAATGCTGAAGATCAGAATTGGGCTATTACCCAATCTGAGAATGGATTTATTTACGCAGCTAATAATTCTGGTTTGTTAGAATACAATGGTGCATCTTGGCGACTTTTTAAATCTCCAAACGAAGATATCTTAAGATCTGTAAATGCTGTTTCTGACCGAATTTATTCAGGCGGCTATATGGATTTTGGTTATTGGGTAAAAGATGAACGTGGTGGGTTTATATATACGTCACTGTTAGCTACAGAAGAAATAGATATAAAAGAAGATGAGGAATTCTGGAAGATCATCGATATTGAAGGTTATGTTTTATTTCAATCTTTAGAATCTATTTATATATATAATATTAAAGAAGAAAGCTTTTCCATTATTAATTCTGAAGTTAGAATCAATAAAATGTTTAAGGTTGATGAAACTATTTATTTTCAGAAGGATAAAGTAGGTTTGTTTAAAATACAGAATGGTAAAGAAGTACTTTTAACTGATGCTTCTATAATAAAGGATAAAGAAATAATAAATCTATATACTAAAGATGATGGTTTAATCCTCTTGACTAAATCAGACGGTCTTTTTCTGTTCAACAATAATTTAGTAAGTAAATGGAGTGTTGAAGCCAATGTGTTTCTCTCTAATGTGAAAGTTTATAGTAGTGTAGAATTGAGTAATGGTAATTTGTTGATTGGTACTATATCTCATGGAGTTATTCTGGTAGGTAGTTCAGGAGAGATATTGCTAAAAATTGATAAATCTAACGGTTTAAGCAATAATACTGTATTGTCACTAACTCAAGATAAATTTGGTAATATATGGTTAGGTTTAGATAATGGCATTAATGTTTTAAACCTAGAGTCACCTTTTAAGGTATATAAAGATAAATTAGGTGTTTTAGGAACCATTTATACGTCAGCGAAACATAATGGAAATATTTACTTAGGAACAAATCAGGGGCTTTTTTATAAGTCATTAGATGCGAATGTAGAATATACTTTTATTCCTGGAACGAAAGGTCAAGTTTGGTTCTTAGAGATACTTCAGGGAAGTTTATTTTGTGGGCATGATCAGGGAACATTTATAATTGATAACAACGTTGCAAAAAAGATTTCAGATGAATTTGGTACTTGGATTATCAAAGAAATTGAAGGTGTTCCTAATTTATTAATTCAAGGTAATTATAAAGGACTTTTTATTCTTGAAAGAGTAGGTAAGTCTTGGAGATTAAGAAACAAAATAGAAGGATTCGATATCTCTTCACGATATATAGAATTTATCCGATATAATGAATTGCTCGTTAATCATGAATTGAAAGGTGTCTATAAAATTAAAATTGATGAGGATTTTCGAGAGGTTGAAAGGTTTGATCAGACCTTAATTGAGAAAGGTGTAAAATCAAGTATAGTTTCGTTTGAAGATGATATAATTTATTCAAATAAGAAAGGAGTATTTAGATACTCAAAGCAAGACGAAGAATTTCTGAAAGATAGTCTCTTAAGTAATGTTTTTTCTGGTGAGAATTATTATTCAGGAAAGTTGATTAAGGATGATGAAAGTAATAGGTTATGGGGTTTTAATAAAGATGAAATTGTGTATATAGAACCTGGTAACCTGTCTAATCAACCAAAAGTAAATGATATTTCAATTCCACAGAAAATTAGAAAGAATAAAGCTGGTTATGAGAATATTTTAAGATTAGAAGAGGATGTTTATTTAATCGGTGGAACGGATGGTTATTTAGTTTTAGATTTAAAGAAAAATAGACAAAGTCCTGCGCAGATATATTTAAATGAAATTTTATACAGGTCATTCAAGCAAGATTATTATTCAAGTGTAGATATGGAAGAAGATTTGCTTCTTGCAAATAAGGATAATAGTGTAAGGTTTAATTTTAGTGTGCCTGAGTTTGACAAATTAGCTGGTACAAGATATCAGTACCGATTAAAAGGAATGAGTGAAGAATGGAGTAGTTGGGTAAGTGATGCACACGTAAGTTTCGAAAATTTACCGCATGGGGATTACACATTTGAAGCCAGATCAATTACTGGGAATGTCGTTTCAAGTAATACGATAACCTACAATTTCTCAATAGAGAAACCCTGGAGTAAAAAACCCTTAGCAATTGTATTATATACACTCATTGGTTTCCTATTTGCTTTAACTGTGCATTATTTAAACCGTAGACATTATAAAAAACAGAAGTATAAACTATTAAAAAAGAAAGAACAAGAAATACAGTTAGAGCAGCTAGAAAATAAAAGAAAGCTTATTCAGTTTAAGAATGAAAATCTTCAACTTGATATTGAAAATAAAAATAGAGAGTTAGGAACTGCTACAATGAATTTGGTTAAAAGAAATGAATTGTTAAATAATATCAAAGTTAGACTCACTAAGATTAAAGCAATTGATGGGTTAAAATCTGTGATTAGATTAATTGATGATAATTTAAATGATAGTAGTGATTGGGTTTTGTTTGAGGAAGCTTTTAATAATGTGGATAAAGACTTTATGAAAAGAATGAAGTCCTTGCACCCATCTATAACACCCAATGATTTACGATTATGTGCTTATCTAAGATTAAATTTATCATCCAAGGAAATCGCACCCTTATTAAATATCTCTCATAAAAGCGTTGAGGTGAAGCGTTATCGATTGCGTAAAAAAATAGGATTAGATCATGATCAAAGTCTGGCAAACTATATTTTAGGCTTATAACGCCCATACAAGAAGTCTTTTTACCAATACATTACCTATACATAGGTAGATTTCGTTAAATGTTAATAGTTAGTTAAAGTTCACTTCATCGGAAAAAAATGCATTTTATAGGAAAAAACCACCATTTTGATAAAAAACATGCCAATTTATTGCATTGTATATCTCTTGTATAGGTTTTTTTTGAGAATTCCTCATTATTTTCTTTTAAGTTGCAGTAACTAATCATAACTAACAATGAAAATCAAATTTTTATTAGTCATAGCTCTTTTTATGAGCTATGTTTCCAGTTCACAGAACGTCGATGTCTCCGGTATTGTCACCGAGGCTTCAACTGGTCAGCCATTACCAGGAGTAAATATTTTACTTAAAAACACAACTCGAGGGGCATCAACAGATTTCGATGGCAAATTCACAATGGAAGAAGTACCGCTCAACTCGGTGTTGGTTGTATCTTACATTGGATATGTGACTCAAGAGATTACCATAACTGGTTCTCAAGAGCTCAGCATAAAATTAGAAGAAGATGCACAGTCATTAAACGAAGTTGTTGTCATTGGTTACGGGACACAAAAAAAGAAAGAAGTCACAGGTGCTGTAGCAGTTCTTGATTCTAAAGCGATTGAAAAATTAAATCCAGTTAGGGTTGAGCAAGCCATTCAAGGTCAAGTGGCTGGGGTGAACATTACATCTAATTCTGGTTCGCCAGGTAGTGGCTTAAACATTAGAATTAGAGGTATAACAACAAATGGTGATAACAGGCCACTGATTCTAGTGGACGGAAACAGAATTGAAGATCTTTCTGTGTTAAATCCAAACGACATCAAATCAGTAAATGTATTAAAGGATGCAACAGCTGGTATATATGGTGTACAGGCGGCAAATGGTGTAATCTTAATTACGACAAAGTCCGGTAGAAAAGATACTGCTCTAAAGTTTCAAGTTGATACTTACACTGGATTTCAGTTTACAAGTAAGAAAATGGATCTGATGAATGCGAGTCAATTTGCAAGATATGTTAATGACTCAGCCGATGGTACTGAATTTTTTGTATATCCACAAACAGGTACAGACTGGCAAGATGAAGTATTTGAAAATCGTGCAGTGATTTCAAATATTAGTTTAAATGCTACCGGTGGTACAGAGAAGTCCGCTTATTCTGCTGGTATATCTTACTTAAATCAAGACGGTATTGTGGGTGGAGATAAAAATAACTTTGAGCGTCTTACAGCAAGATTAAATTATCAATATGATATTTTACCTAATTTAAAATTAACGGCGAACGGATTACATACCATTTCAGAAAAACAAAATTTAGCTGAAGGTGGTATAGGTGCTGTGTTGTATAATGCAGTAAACATTAATCCTACAATGCCAGTTAGAGACGAAAACGGTGCATTTGCCTTAGCGAATGACATTACACAAATTGAAATTATAAATCCGGTTGCCCAAATTAATGATACTTTTAATACAACTAGAGTGTCAAGATTTAGTGGTGTATTAGGATTAGATTATACTTTTCTAGAAAATTTCAAAGTAAGTTCAAGATTTCAAGGTAACCATTCAAATGTGAGAGATGATATTTTTAGGCCTGAAGTGTTTTATGGCGGTGGTAAATCTGCTAACACAGTAAGTTCACTTGCAGCTTTAGAAGATGATATAGTATTTAATGAAGTGGTTGATTTTGGTGCAGATTATACTGATTTTACCTGGGACAACTTTATTACTTATGAGAAAATATTTAACGAAGACCACGATTTAAAAGTGCTTCTAGGGATGTCATTGTATAGAACTAAAGGGCGTTTTTATGGTGATATCGGTCGTACAGAAGAAGGAACAAATCAATTAGGTCAAACAATATATGATGAAGGAATGGTAATTGAACCACGATTTAATCAGGCAGCATTAGAAAACGGTGCGGATTGGTTCGATTCTAGGTTATCCTCTTTATTTACAAGAGTACAGTATAACTATAAAGGAAAATATCTGGTATCTGCAATGTTAAGACGTGATGTGTCTTCTCAATTCTCAGCAGAAGACAATAATAATGTTGGTTATTTCCCGTCAGGTTCTGTTGGATGGAATATTTCTGAAGAGGACTTTATGCAAGATGTAAATTGGATTAGCAATTTAAAGTTAAGAGCGAGTTATGGTGTCATTGGTAACGATAGAAGTATACCGGCATTTAGTTTTATTTCAAGATTAGCAGGTCAAGCAACGGTTGATCCTGGTTTTGGGGTAACTACAATTGACGATTTATTGTTTGGTCTTGCCGTAGGAACGCCTGGAAATCCTGATATCAAATGGGAAGAGCAAGAAACTGCTAATGTAGGTGTTGATTTCCGTTTGTTCAATAACAAATTGAGTATATCAACAGACGTATATAGAAAACAAACACGAGATTTATTATTATCACCACCATCATCAGCTTTAACAGGAGTTGGTGCACCAGGAACTGGATTTATTGCTGTAAACGCAGGTACGGTAAGAAACCAAGGTTTAGAGTTTGCAATTGGTTATAATGATAACATAGGTGAAGATTTTAAATTTAATGTGAATTTCAATTTCACCACAATTGAGAATGAAGTGATTTCACTTAATGGAAGAGAAACTCCAGCTCAAGGTGAATATGGTGTAGGATTAGGAATAACTGATATTACACGTATGGCTCCAGGTTTACCTTTAGGTCACTACTATGGTTATAAGACGAATGGAATTTTTCAAACCCAGGCGCAAATTGATGCATTAGATGCTGCGGCACCTGGCGATACATATTTAGATAGTAGTCTTGGAACTGCTGCTCCAGGAGATTTAATTTTTGTAGATGTCAATGGTGATGGTCAGGTAAATGCAGAGGACAGAACCAATATTGGTGATCCTATTGCTGATGCTACGTTTGGTTTAAACATTGGGTTCACATATAAGAATATTGATTTCAGTGCAAATGCATTTGCTTCTGTGGGTCACGATATGGTTAGAAATTATGAACGTAAAGATTTATATGCAAATAGAGGTACTTACATGATTGAAAGATGGCAAGGTTCAGGCACAAGTAATTCAGTTCCAAGAGCTGTGGCTGGTGCAAACATCAATACAGATAATTTTTCAGATTTCTTTGTTGAGGATGCTTCTTTCTTAAGATTACAAAACATCCAAATAGGATATACGTTTGGAGACAAATTCAATCAATCTGTTGGGATAGATAAATTCAGAATCTACCTTTCAGGAAATAACTTATTGACCATTACTGATTATTTTGGGTTTGACCCATCAGCTAATTCAGGTAACCCGCTCGGTGGAGGTATAGATAATGGATTTTATCCTGTGGCTGCATCATATTTATTAGGAATTAATTTAAATTTTTAAATTGTTATGAAAAAAGTATTAAGAATAGTATTAGGTCTAACACTAGTGTATTTAGTGGGATGTACCGATGATTTTGTGGAGGTGGAACCAGACGGTTCTAATGATTCTGATTTCTTTAATAATCAGGCAGAGTATGAAAGTGCACTTATTGGTGCTTATGATTTATTGCAGTCAACTTTTTGGAATGTGTTAACAGGTATTGTGGCATCTCCAGATTATGCTGCTGGTGGGGATTCATTTAATTATGATCAGCCTACCTTACAGAATATCAACTTAATGATACATACACCAGCTGAACAAAATCAGCTGAGAAGTATGTGGGGATTGATGTATGCGGGTTTAAACAGAGCGAATTTCATCTTAGAGTTTAAGAATAAAACAGATTTTGCAGGTAAAGAGGAACTTATTGCCGAAGCATATTTCTTAAGAGCTTATTACACATTTGAGCTAGTCAAAAATTTTGGTAATGTGCCATTAAAAGTTGGTGAAAGAGATGGAGTATTGAGAATTAGTGATGTGCGTATTTTTCCTGGAGATGAATTTAGTATGGAAAGAATAGCGGATATTGCGACAGCTTACAGTCTTATTGAAGAAGATTTAAAAGAAGCAATTCCTAACTTACCAGTGTCACAAGATTTACCATACGAAGCAACTCAAGGAGCGGCTCAAGCTTTACTTGGGAAGGTGTATTTGTATCATGCAAAATTTGATCAGACAAAGTATGCGGATGCTGCTACAAGTTTAAATCAGGTGATTTCAAGTGGTCAGTTCAGTTTAGTTAACGGTGAAGATTATACAAATCTTTTTGAAGGTATTGGTGAAAACGGTGCTGAAGCTGTTTTTGAAATTCAGTATACAGGTGTAGAACCGGCAGGTTGGGGTTGTATAGAGTGTAGTCAAGGGACATATTTTCCACAATTCTGTGGACCAAGATCACCTTATGACGATACCACTTACAGAGCTGGATGGGGATTCTGTTTACCATCTGTCGAATTACATGATTTATTTGAAGATGGAGATTCAAGAAAAGAAGTTACGTTTTATGACTTGAGAGATGCTCAAGACACGTATTCTCAGGGAAGAGATGATACAGGATTATTTAATAAAAAGTACATGCCTAGAAAAGCGGATGATGGTGTTGGTGCTGATCCATTAAATTATTCTCAGAACTATCGTTCTATCAGATATGCAGATGTTTTATTAATGGCAGCTGAAGCCGAAGTTCAATCTGGAGGATCTAATGCAGTTAATTACTTAAATGCAGTGAGAGCTAGAGCTTATGGTGATAATAGCCATGATTATCAAGCGTCGGAAGGTGATTTATTAGAAGCAATCTATACAGAGCGACGTAAAGAGTTGGCTGGTGAAGGTCATTATTTCTATGATCTTGTTAGAACTAATAGAGCTGAAGCAATTATTGACGGATTTACAGCTAATAAGAATGAAGTATTCCCTATACCACTTATAGAATTACAATTAGCCCAAGCAGAGGAGCGTTGGGGTAATCCAGGTTATTAATAAAAAAATGTTAAACAACTAAATAAATAAAAATGAAAATATTAAAAAAAGGAGTTTATTATATACTCGCACTTTTATTATTAACAGTGTCTTTTTCTTGTGAAGAAGATGATGACTTTAGAATTATAGAAGGTTTAGACTTTGTAGTTGCAACCTTAAATGTAGAAGGAACAGAAACAGGTGTGCTTCCTAGCACAGCTATTCCTGATGGGCGAATAGTCTATACAGTAGATTTTGGTGATCCAAATAGCGACGCCGATGTATTTCAAACTAGTGGTCCAATGGTAACATATGAATATCCGTTAGAGACAGCTACATATATGATTACAGTTACTGCTGTATTACCAGGAAGAGATGACGTTTCTATATCTAAAGAGCATACAGTTATATTTGTCGAAGAAACTGATCCAGATCCGGTACCAGCTACAGGAATTGTAGGTACTTGGAGATTAGCGCCAGAAGCGGGAGCATTAGGTGTTGGTCCTGGTCAAGGAGACGTATCATGGTGGTCAAATTCTTCAGATGATGTTGCAACAAGAGATTGTTTATTTGATGATGAATATGTAATTGGTGCGGACGGATCATTTCAAAATGTAATGGGAGATCAAACGTGGTTGGAGCCATGGCAAGGTACAGATCCTGAAGCTTGTGGTACTCCAGTATTCCCACATGATGGTTCTTCATCTGGAACATACACATTCGGTGGTGGAGAATTAACAATCGACGGTCAAGGTTCTTTTATGGGATTAGCTAAAGTGGTTAATGGTTTAGAGTTAGGTGCTGCTGACACAGTTCCAGATTCAAGAACATATCAAGCAATATTATCGGATAACGATACAGTTTTAACGCTTCAAATTCAAGTAGCAGGAGATGGATGGTGGTCATTTAAATTTGTTAAGGACGCGCCAGCGGCACCAGCACCGATAGAAGGTACATGGAAGTTAGCACCAGAAGCTGGTGCATTAGCAGTAGGTCCTGGACAAGGGGATGCATCTTGGTGGTCAAATTCATCAGATGATGTTGCCACTAGAGCATGTTTGTTTGACGATGAGTATGTATTTAATTCAGACGGATCTTTCCAAAATGTTTTAGGTGCTCAAACATGGGTAGAGCCATGGCAAGGTGCAGCCGCAGAAGAATGTGGTTCGCCAGTTTTCCCACATGATGGTACTGCTTCAGCAACATACGACTATAATGCTTCAGCAGGTACTTTAACAATTGATGGTGCCGGTGCATTTTTAGGTTTAGCAAAAGTTGTAAACGGTGCTGAAATAGCTTCACCTGCAGAAGCAGCAAGTTCTATTACATATATCGCTGACTTATCAGATGATGGAAATACATTAATATTAGATATTCAAGTTGCTGGTGATGGCTGGTGGAGATTTAAAATGGCTAAACAAGTACCTCCATCAAACCCATTAGTAGGTACATGGAAATTGGCACCAGAAGCAGGAGCATTAGGTGTTGGACCTGGATTAAATGATGTGTCTTGGTGGTCTAATTCTTCAGATGATGTTGCAACAAGAGCTTGTTTGTTTGATGATGATTACGTATTTAATTCAGACGGATCATTCCAGAATGTTTTAGGTGCTGATACGTGGTTAGAGCCATGGCAAGGTGCAGCTGCAGAAGAATGTGGTTCTCCAGTTTTCCCACATGATGGTACAGCATCCGCTACTTATGATTACAATGAAGGTGCGGGTACAATAACTATTGATGGTACAGGTGCATTTTTAGGATTGGCTAAAGTGGTAAATGGTGCTGAATTAACATCACCAGGAAGCGCACCAAGTTCAATAACATATATTGCAAATTTAGTAGATAGCAATACACTTGAGTTAGATATAGAGATTGCTGATGGCGGTTACTGGTCATTTAAGCTAGTAAAGCAGTAAATTAGAATAGAGAGATCCGATTAATTAACAATTAATCGGGTTGATCTTTCTAAAAATTATCAATTTTTAGAACTAAATCAATTACAACATAAATTAGAAGAGCGGCATCTAATTAGCAAAATTTGCATAATGTATTCTTCTAATCACTAAATAAATACTATTTATGAGAAACAGTTTAATTAAATTAATGGTCTTCCTTTTGACTGTGTCTAGTTTTGCTCAAACTAGCACGGTAAATATCGAGACTACCGCAGAAGGCTCAAAACTACTTGTTAATGGGGAACCATTTATAGTAAACGGTATCAACTGGGATTATGTGCCAATCGGCTATAATGTACTCGATGCAAAGTTTTGGGAAAAATCAGACGATGTCATCATGGCTGGTTTAGATGAGGAAATGGCCGTATGGCAAAATATGGGTGTTAATGCCATTAGAACCTATATTTGGATGCCACCCAAATGGATTGCATATATCTATGAGAATTTTGGAATTTACACTATGATTAATAGCCAATTTGGTGCGTATGGTTTAACAGTAGATGGCGTTTGGTATCCTCAAACAGATTATAATGACCCTAGAGTACGTGAACAGTTAATTTCAGAATCTGTTTTAATTGCCGAAACTTACAAAGATACACCAGGCCTATTACTTTACATGCTTGGTAATGAAAATAACTATCATCTTACGTGGGAAGGATCTGAAACTGATGAAGGTATTGTTATTAATGATAAAGATGAGGCAAAAAGACAGCAGGCAAGAGCAATGTATAGTCTTTTTAACGAAGCTGCATTAGCAATGAAGGAGGTAGACAAATCACATCCAATCGGACTCTGTAATGGTGACTTATTATACTTAGATATCGTTGCTGATGAATGTAAAGACATTGATATCTACGGAACAAATATGTATCGTGGTGTATCCTTTGTTGATGCTTTTGATAGAGTGAAGAACGAATTTGGTAAACCAATCTTATTTACTGAGTTTGGAGCAGATGCTTATAATGCAAGAGATAATAAAGAAGATCAATATTCTCAAGCATATTATATGATTGGAAATTGGAAAGAAATATATCAAAATGCTGCAGGTATTGGCGGAGCAATGAATTCAATCGGTGGTTTTACATTTCAGTCAAGTGATGGTTGGTGGAAATCTGGTTTTGATGACAGAGAGAATGCAGACACACACCAGACAAAGGCAAACTGGCCTTCAAACGGATATTCTAGAGATCAAGCTAAACCAGACGATCCTAATATGAACGAAGAGTGGTTTGGTATATGTGCAAAAGGGCCAACTGATGTCAGAGGGTTATATCAATTATATCCGCGTGCATCGTATTACGCATTAAAAGAGGCGCATAGTTTTAACCCGTATCTAGAAGATTCTAATGCTATTGCATTAGAGAGTCACTTCAATGGAATAAATTTAATGGATGCAGTGTTGAGAGCACGGGGTGATCAAGCTGCTTCAGGTGCTGGAACACAAGACAAGATTAGACTGACTAACCTACAGGCTAAGTTTACAACATTCAGTACAGGTGGAAGTTTATTAACAACGCCTACAACAGCAGATCCTGAAGAAAATTCTTTTCCTAGTCAAACAGGTTTTGATCATATGCAATCGTATTTTGTTGGGATTGAAGGAAAGCCTTCACCAGATATGAGAGCTGAAGTAAATATGAACATATTGGGTAATGTTGCTGACAACCCAATCGATGAAATTTTCTACGAAAATAGAGGAAGACAAGTTCAAGTAGATTCTCAAAATGGTGAAGTTGTTTTAAATGATAATAATAGAGTTCAAGTATATAGTGCAGAGTTTGAGTGGAATCATGATGATTTTGATTTAAGAGGATTCTACAGAACGGGTCATTACCATTGGGCCTATGAAGGAGATTTCTTTAATCTTTATCCAGAAGCTAATTATGGACCAAACTTAGATATCTATGGTGGTGAAATACTTGGTATAGAAGTCGATGGAAAAGGAAAATTAGACGGTCTTAAAGCCGCATTTGGTCCTCAATTATGGTGGGGAGCAAACCCAACCATGTTATTTAAATATTCTAAGAATTTTAGTGGATGGGATGTTACAGGTATTTATCATAGAGATTTAAATACAGATTTAGAATTTGATGAAAGTGGTAGACGTGTGCTAGATGCTAATCAGGTTGCCAGTGGTGTAATCCCACCTTGGCCGACAGAAAGAGCGTCTTTAGTTGCTGAGAAAGAATTTGGAAAATTCGGAATCACATTAGGTGGTATTTGGGGTGGACGTCCTCTAAACGGAAGTTCTTTCCAGATGTATGATGCTGACCGTGCTTTGGTTTTAACAGATAAGATAAATGATAACGACAATTGGGGTGCTAAGGCTAAAATTACTTATCAAGGTGGTAAATTTAATTGGTATGCTCAAGGGTCTTATATGGGCTTAGTTGCCAATGGTGGTATGGACCAAACTAGAACATTTACAGGTTGGAGACTTCTTGATACAGGAAGTGGTAACATGACTAATTTCTTAACTGGTTTCACTATTGCTACTGGTGATTTGCAAATAGCACCAAACTTTATGTACCAAAAACCTTTGGTAGATCCAATGCCAAATGGTGTGCCTGGACCAGGAAGATTAAGAAACGTAATTGATGATCCTTTCGCTGTAAGAAACGGAAACCGTGAAACAACGGCAGGTGAAATCTTATTCACTTTTGATCCAACACCAGGAACATGGATGTATCAATGGGATAATGACAGAGCTGAAGATGCTAAGTTTGCAATGAATTTAGGTTTTGTATATCGTCATTTACCGACCCAAATGGATGGACATATTGGTTTCCTTGCTGATCGTACGTTTTTTGCTTTTGGTGAGTCAGCACCTGCTGAGGATTTATGGGAAGTGCATTCAAGACTGGTGTCAAAAGTAAGTCCTGATTTAGGATTAATAGGTAACTTCTACTACGGAAATGGTCAAGGTAATGGTGATTCTCAAAGAACCATTACACGTTTTGGTGGTGATTTAAGAGTAATTTATAAGAAGTTTAAAATCATGTCTCATGTTAAGGTGAACGATTGGGGACCTTTTGATTATCACAGAGATTTCAACTTAACATTCCCAATGCAACTAATGCTTGATGTTTCAACAACTTTAGGCAAACCAGACTGGTTTATTTTGCCTGGTACACAAATAGGCATTAGAGGTACTTGGAGATCTTTAGATGAAAATTCACCAAGATTTGCACCATTGGCAGCGCCTACTGATTCGGCGAATCCAAATGTAGGACCAATAATTAGTCCTGTGGGGTTCCCTGATGGATCAGAGTGGGAGATTAGAACATATATTCACATTAACATTGGCAAATAAAAATATTGTATGATTATGAAAAAATTAAGTTTTAAAAATCACATTGCCCTTCCGTTATTAGGATTAATGTGTGTCTTCGCAACAAGTTGCGAAAGAGGTTATTCGGATGATATAGATGTGGCAACTTTTCCAGTTTCTCCAGATATTTTCACAGACAATCCGGTTGGTTTAACAGATGAATTTTTTGAGTCGTTTGATCCTGCTACAGGTGCAAACACTGAGGGATTTGGTACAGATGATAACGTAGCCTTTAAAGGAACAACATCTATAAGAATTGATGTGCCTACACCATCAGATCCAAATGGTGGTTACATAGGTGGTATTTTTAGAGATAGAGGAGATGGTAGGGATCTATCTGGTTATGATGCTCTCACATTTTGGATGAAAGGATCCACTACTGCATCAGTGGGAACATTAGGATTTGGTTCTGATTTTGAGGAAAACAAGTATGCGGTATCAATAAATGATGTTGAATTATCTACTGATTGGCGAAAAATTATAATTCCTATTCCTGACCCATCAAAATTAACCCAAGAAAGAGGAATGTTTATTTTTTCAGCAGGTTCTCAAAGTACAAATGGTGTCGGGTATACTATTTGGATAGATGAAATGCGTTGGGAGAATTTAGGAACTGTGGCGCAACCAAGACCTGCCATTTTAGCTGGGCAAGACCAAACAGCTCAGGCGAATGTAGGTGTCGAGGTGCCTTTAGGCGGTTTAACTCAGACGTTTAATTTAGGTAACGGTCAGGATATTACAGTTAACGCTACACCAGCATATTTTGATTTTGTAACTTCAAATCCTTTTGTAGCTTCTGTAAATGATTTAGGTTTAGTATCTGTGGATGGTCCAGGTGAAATTAATTCTGAAACTGGCCTATTGGAGAACACAGCGACAATAACAGCAAGTATTGCTGGAGTTGAGGCTGCTGGTTCTTTAACAATTGAAGCATCTGATTTAAATATCATAGCTTTATTTAGTGATATCTATGCAGAGGTTCCAGTAGATAATTACAATGGGTTTTATGCAGAATTTCAAACAACTCAAGGTTTTAACGTTGATGAAGGTGGTAATGAAATTATTGATTACACAGAATTAAACTTTGTGGCCATAGAGTTTTATGGAAGGGAAGGTAGTGGAGTTCAACCAATTGATGCATCAGAGATGACACACCTTCATATCGATGTAAGAGTGAACGAGTCTTTAGATCCTGCTGATTTTTTGACATTTGAACTGTGGAATAACTTTACACTAGGTAATGCGGTTTCAGGCGGTTTTACGATTTCTTCAGGGGAATTAGCTACTGACCAATGGGTCGAGTTCGACATTCCTTTAACTAGTTTTAATGGCCTAACAGCGACTGACGCATTAGGTGCATTATTTACTATCTCAGACGCTACTATTGGGGCAGTGTCGTTGGATAATATCTATTTCTATTCAGAAAATTAATAATTAAGGAACTTATGAATAATAATAAAAAAGTAATACAATCATTAGCACTTTTAACGTTAGTTATTGCTATTGGTGGAATAGTAGCAAGTTGTAATCCAGATGACACACAAGTTGTAACAAATTTTACGAATATAACAATGGAAGACAACTTTGAAGCTGGTGAAACTCCAAACCCTGCGTTTTGGAGTTATGAACTCGGAAATGGGGAAGCTCAAGGTATTCCTGGATGGGGAAATAATGAGTTACAATTCTACACAAACCGAACCGAAAATGTGAAGGTTGAAGATGGTATGCTAAAAATTACAGCACGGCAGGAAAGTTTTGAAGGTTTTGGTTATACATCAGGAAGAATTTTAACTAAAGGTAAATTTCAACAAAAGTATGGTCGTTTTGAAGCGCGCATAAGACTGCCTTGGGGACAAGGTTTATGGCCTGCATTCTGGCTATTAGGTGATGATAATGATGGTGCTGAAATCTGGCCAAATATTGGAGAAATTGATATAATGGAAAACAGAGGTCAAGAGCCAACATTAATCACTGGTAGCGTGCATGGCCCAGGATATTCTGGTGGAGATTCTATTAACAAAGACTATGACTTAGTAAATGACCGTTTTGATACAGACTTCCATATCTTTGGTGTAGAATGGGGACCAAACTATATCAACTATTATGTAGATGACGTATTATATAATCAAATAACACCGGAGAGTTTAGAGGAAGAAGATGTAGATGCGGCCAATTGGGTGTTTAATGATAGAGAATTCTACATTATCTTAAATGTTGCAGTAGGTGGTAACTATGTAGGTTTCCCAAGTGCAGAAACAGTATTTCCTCAAACTATGGAGGTAGACTACGTTAGAGTATATTCGGCTGACTAAAAAAACAAAAAAATACATATAATTTTCAAGGTCAAGATTGTCATGTCTTGACCTTTCTGACCCTCAAATAGTATAATAACTAACAATCAATTAACTTATATTTTGAAAGAGACAATTACACAGGATAAATCAGTGAAATTAGAGCCAGTAACGATTGAGAATAGAGAGTTTTTCAAGATTTACAATAGTGATTACATGCGCCCATTCTTTATGAGCATTGTCAGTGATTCTGATCATTGGATGTTCATATCAAGCAATGGTGGTTTAACTGCAGGCCGTAAAAATGCAGAGTACGCATTATTTCCATATTATTCAGATGATAAAATCACTGAATCTGCCGAAATAACAGGAGCAAAATCAATTTTTCAAGTCTCTAAAAATGGCCAAGATTTTATTTGGGAGCCTTTTTCAATTAGATTTCAAGATAATTACGATACAAAGTGCAATCTGTATAAAAGTGTTTATGGAAATTCTGTGATTTTTGAAGAACAGAATCTCGATTTAGGATTAACTTTTAGGTACGAGTGGTCTTCTAGCGATAAATACGGATTTGTAAAGAAATCGAGATTAACGAACAATTCTGAAACAACCGTTACAGTAAATATCTTGGATGGTATTCAGAATGTTATGCCATATGGTGTGAGTAGTGCTCTTCAAAATGCTAGTAGTAATTTGGTTGATGCGTATAAAAGAACAGAGTTAGTTGAAGATTCAGGAATAGGTATTTTTGCTTTAAGTGCCATAATTGTTGATAAAGCTGAGCCAAGCGAAGCATTAAAAGCTAATATTGCTTGGTCTCTTGGGTTAGATAACCCAAAATACCTATTGTCTTCACTTCAATTAGATAAATTTAGAAACTTTGGTGAGGCTGATCAAGAAACTGATATTAAGGCAGAAAAAGGGGCATATTTTATAAATGCGCAATTAGATGTAAATGCTGGTGAGCAAAAGGATTGGTTGATTGTTGCAAACGTTAATCAAAATCATTCATCAATTGCTGAGATTTCTAATCAGCTTGGTTCTAGTGAAGCTTTATTAAAAAATCTTAATGAGGATATCGCTGAAGGAACAAAAAACCTTATTAACCTGAATGCTTCGTCCGATGGTCTACAATTAACATCTGATAATTATAAGGATTCAAGACATTTCTCAAACACATTGTTTAATATAATGAGAGGAGGAATATTTGATGATGCTTATACGATTGAAAAATGGGATTTTAAAACATACATTGCGAAAGCAAATAAGAAAGTAGCTCGCAATACTGAAGATATCATCAATGACCTACCAGAAAAGTTTGAATTAAAAAAGCTAAGACACATAGCGTGGAGTAGTGATGATAAAAACTTTAGACGTTTATGTTTAGAGTATATGCCACTTAAGTTTAGTAGAAGACATGGTGATCCAAGTCGTCCATGGAATAAGTTTTCTATTAATACAAGGAGTGAAATTGATGGTTCGAAGATTTTAGATTATGAAGGAAACTGGCGAGATATTTTTCAGAACTGGGAGGCTTTAGCATTCTCATACCCTGAGTTTATCGAAAGTATGATTCATAAGTTTTTAAATGCTACTACTTTTGATGGCTATAATCCTTACAGAGTTACCAAGGATGGATTTGATTGGGAAGTAAATGATCCTGAAGATCCTTGGGCATACATTGGTTATTGGGGTGATCATCAGATTATCTATTTACTAAAGTTTTTAGAGTTTATTGAAGATTATCAGCCAGGTAGATTAGAAAGTTACTTTAATGAAGAATTGTTTGTTTATGCAAACGTGCCTTATAAAATTAAATCTTATGAGGATTTATTAAAAGATCCTAAAGACACTATCCTTTTTGATGACGATTTAGATCATAAAATCAGAGAAGAGAGAGATGCACTTGGTGCAGATGGTGCCTTATTAAGAGATGAAAATAGATTTATTGTTAAGGCTAATTTCATTGAAAAAATCTTAGCAACAGCATTAGCTAAGCTTTCTAATTTTATTCCAGAAGGCGGTATTTGGATGAATACACAGCGTCCAGAATGGAATGATGCTAATAATGCATTAGTTGGTAATGGGATTTCTATGGTAACCTTATATTACTTAAGACGTTTCATGAAGTTTTTTGAAGGTGTTTTTGATAAATCTACTACTGATAAGGTTGTTGTGTCTAATGAATTATTGACATTTTTTAACGAAGTACATGCCACTTTCAATTCGCACAAGGATTTATTATCAGGACCAATTAATGATGCTAAAAGAAAGAAAGTATTAGATGGTGTTGGTAAAGCAGGAGATGTTTTTAGAACTCAGATATATGATAATGCCTTTTCTGGAAGAAAATCAGAATTAAAAGTTGAAGATTTAAAAGACTTTGTAAAAGTGACATTAAGCTTCCTTGAGCATTCTATCGAGGCCAACAAGCGTGAAGATAATTTATATCATGCATATAATCTAATGACAGTTAAGGGAGATGAGATTATGATCTCTTACTTAGATGAAATGTTAGAAGGACAGGTAGCCGCTTTAAGTTCTGGATATCTATCCTCTAAAGAAAACCTCTCTGTGTTAGATGCATTAAAAAGTAGTAAACTTTTTAGAGACGATCAATACAGTTATATCCTTTATCCGTTTAAAGAGTTAAAAGGTTTCATGGATAGAAATACGGTTTCTTTGGATGCTGTTTATAGTTCATCTTTACTTCAAAAAATGGTTGATGATAATAATAAAAGTATCATCGAAAAAGATTTGAATGGTGAATATCACTTCAACGGTAATTTTAAAAATGCTGATGATTTATCAGAAGCATTACATAATTTAGAAGGAACAGTTTATGGTGATTTAGCCCAATCAGAGAAAGAAGACATACTTCAAATATTTGAAGAAATCTTTAATCATAAAGCATTTACAGGAAGATCAGGTACGTTCTACGGTTACGAAGGTTTAGGTTCTATATATTGGCATATGGTGTCTAAACTATTATTAGCTGTAATGGAGTGCTGTCAGAAAGCAATAGCTGGTAACGAAAGTCCTGAGACAGTTGGTAAATTGTTAGAACATTATTACGAAATTAATGAAGGAATTGGTGTTCATAAATCCCCGGAACTTTATGGTGCCTTCCCAACAGATCCATATTCTCATACGCCGGCAGGTAAAGGTGCTCAGCAACCTGGAATGACTGGCCAAGTGAAAGAAGATATTATTAGTCGTTTTGGGGAGCTAGGTGTCTTTATTAAAGACGGTTTATTAGTATTTAATCCATGCATGCTTAGAAAAGAAGAATTCCTTAAGCAATCACAAACCTTAGATTATATTACCGCGGATGGTAAATCAGCGCATCTTCATGTAAATGAAGGACAACTTGTATTTACATTCTGTCAAGTGCCTGTTGTGTATTGTATTTCTGACGAACATAGAACAGAATCCCAGTTTAAAGACGGTACTATGAAATCTTTAAACGGATTGGCTGCTGACGAAACAACAAGTCAAGCTGTATTTAGCAGAAGTGGTGACGTTGAAGTGATCAAAGTATATATAAAAGAAGATTATTTAAAGTAAAAACAAGAAAATCATGAAAAAAAGAGTTCAACACATAATTTTTGCATTATCTCTAATACTCATGGTTTCTTGTGAAGAAAAGAAGAAGGAAGAAGATACAACCCAAATTAGAAAAGAAGTGACAGCTAAAGATATATTAGGGAACCCAGATTATTTAGCTATATCATATGGCGGATATAGAGAAAAGTCAAGGGATAGCCAGCCTACCTTAGCAGAGCTGAAGGAGGATTTAAAGATCTTATCAGCAATGGGTGTTAAGATGTTGAGAACATATAACGTTCAACCAAAATTACCACATGCATCAAACGTCTTAAAAGCGATAAAGGAGCTTAAGAAAGAAGATGATGATTTTGAAATGTATGTAATGCTGGGTGCATGGATAGATTGTTTAAATGCTTGGACAGACAAGGTGCCAAATCATGATGTAGAAAGTCCAAATAATGAAGGAGAGATTAAAAGAGCAGTTGCCCTTGCTAATCAATATCCAGACATTGTAAAAGTAATTGCTGTTGGTAATGAAGCTATGGTAAAGTGGGCAACCTCTTATTATGTACAGCCTAATGTTATTCTTAAATGGGTCAATCATCTTCAAGATTTAAAGAAGAATGGTAAACTTCCTGGTGATTTATGGATTACGAGTTCTGATGATTTTTCATCATGGGGAGGCGGATCAGATGAATATCATGTAAAGGATTTAGAAGAGCTTGTCAAAGCGGTGGACTTTATTTCCATGCATACGTATCCATACCATAATACCCATTATAATCCATCATTTTGGGGAGTTCCAACTGCGCATAGAACAATGCCTGATACTACTAAAATAGAGATGGCAATGGAACGCTCTATCAAGTTTGCTCAAAAGCAATTTGATAGTGTTACCAATTATATGAAGAGTTTAGGTGTTAATAAACCTATTCATATTGGGGAAACAGGTTGGGCTACAGTGTCTAGCGGATTCTATGGGAATAAAGGTTCTAGAGCAACCGATGAATACAAACAAGGCCTCTATTATAAACAAATGAGAAGATGGACAAATAGAGCTGGGATTTCATGCTTTTATTTTGAAGCATTTAATGAACAATGGAAAGATGCTCACAATTCAAAAGGTTCAGAAAATCACTTCGGTTTATTTACAATTGATGGTAAAGCAAAATATCCTATTTGGGACCTTGTAGATAAGGGCATTTTTGAAGGACTTACCAGAGGAGGTAATGTCATTACAAAAACATATGATGGTGATAGAAAAGTGCTATTAAAAGAAGTGCTAGTCCCACCAACTGAGGAAGAAGTAATGGCTGCGAAATAATAAATACGTTATGAAACTATTTAAACTAAGTATATCTTTTTTAATTGTTTTTATGAGTTGTAATCAACGAGGAGAAGAGCTTAAGGTTTCAATTTATGAAACTTCGGCAAGCGGAAATAAATTAACTCTGGTATCGTCGTTACCTCAAGACGAAGAGGTTGATTTACTGCCGGTCATTGAAATTAATCCTGAAAAAAGATTTCAAAAGATTACTGGTTTTGGTGGTGCCTTTACTGAGTCATCAGCCTACTTGTTAAATAACTTAAGCAAACCTAATAGAGATAAGATTATAAACGCTTATTTCGGTGAAGAAGGTGCTAATTATTCCTTATGTAGGACTCATATGAATTCATGTGACTTCTCATTATCTCAATACTCTTATTCGCCAGTTCCTGATGATATGGAATTGGAGCATTTTACTATTGAAGAGGATAAAGCAGATTTAATACCTATGATAAAAGATGCTATGGCAGCATCTAAAGATGGATTTAAGTTGTTTGCGTCACCTTGGACTGCGTCACCTTGGATGAAAGATAACAACCATTGGGTTGGCGGAAAACTTTTACCTAAGTATTACGATACTTGGGCTTTATTCTTTTCAAAATATGTTACGGCATATGAGGCAGAAGGAATTCCTGTTTGGGGTTTTACTGTAGAAAATGAGCCTCACGGAAATGGTAATAACTGGGAGAGTATGCACTTCACTCCAGAGGAAATGACAGATTTTGTTATGAATCACTTAGGACCAAAGTTAGAAGCAGATGGTTATGGTGATAAGATTATTCTTGGATACGATCAAAACCGTGAAGGATTAAAGGAATGGGTAGATGTCATGTTTGCTACTGAAGCATCTTCAAAGTATTTTGATGGTACGGCAATACATTGGTATGAAAGTACATATGAAGTATTTCCTGAAGCACTACAATATGCGCATAACAAAGCACCAAATAAATATCTTATAGAAACAGAAGGTTGTATAGATTCTGAAGTACCTGCATGGAAAGATGATTCATGGTATTGGGAAAAAGAAGCAACAGATTGGGGTTATGATTGGAGACCAGATGAACAAAAATACTTACATCCCAAATACGCACCTGTTAACCGTTACGCCCGAGACATCATTGGATGCTTAAACAATTGGGTAGATGGTTGGGTCGATTGGAATATGGTTTTAAATAAACAAGGTGGCCCAAATTGGTTTAAAAATTGGTGTGGTGCTCCAGTCATAGTGGATCCAGAAACAGATGAGGTTTATTTTACTCCATTGTATTTCACCATGGCGCACTTTAGTAAATTCATAAGACCTGATGCACAAGTGATCGATACAAATAATTCCTATGAAGAATTACAGGTAACTGCAGCCGAGAATCCTGACGGATCAATTGCCGTAGTGGTGTTTAACGAGGGTAAAGAGGATAAAAGGTTTTATTTAGGATTAGGTGATAAGAAAACAGCGATAGCGATCAACGGACAAACCTTACAAACCATAATAATTCCAAACCAAACTAAATAATAACTAAACTAACTAACTATTATGTCAACAACATCTAGAAATAAAGTCCCTATCGGACAAAAATCAGCTTTTGGTGCTGGTCATTTTATCTTAAATATTCTTCCTGGTACATTAGGAGTTTTTATTCAGTTCTTTTTATTAACAGCATGGGGTGTTGATCCTCTATGGGCTGGACTGCTTGGTGGATTACCTAGAATATTTGATTCTATTACAGATCCAATAATGGGATTCATATCGGATAACACCAAATCAAGATGGGGAAGAAGACGTCCATATATTTTTGTAGGTGCCATTATTAGTGGTATTCTATTTTTCTTAATGTGGCAACTAGATGATGATGCTTCACAAACTTACATTATTTGGCACGTAATGGTACTTCAATTGTTATTCCTTATAGGTAATACAATGTTCGCTACACCGTTAGTTGGCTTAGGTTACGAAATGACATCAGATTACAATGAACGTACAAGGTTAATGGCATTTTCTAATACTATGGGGCAAATTGCTTGGATGATAGTACCATGGTTATATGTAATTATTCCAGATACTGAAACATTTAATACCCAAACGGAAGGAGTTAGAACTATGGCTTTAATAGTCGGTATTATGTGTGCTGTTTTTGGTATTTTACCTGCATTATTTTGTAAAGGAATTGATTCATCACACATGGAGAATCGCAAGGAAATTAACTTTAAAACCTTAGCTTCTAATATGAAGGAGCTTTGGGCAGGAATTGTTCAGGTGTCTAAAAATAAACCATTTATGAAATTATGTGGTGCCACATTTTTAGTATTTAATGGTTTTCAATTGGTTGCTGCTTTTGGGGTATTCATTATTGTATTCTACATGTATAACGGTAGTTATGAAGTAGCGGGTACATGGCCAGCTTGGTTCAACACTATTAATGCTATCATCACGGCATTTATTGTAATACCAATAATTTCTAGAATGGCTAACAAATGGGGTAAAAGAAATGCGTTTTTAATTTCAACGTTCTTATCAATTGTTGGTTATGTTTTAAAATGGTGGGGGTTTGATATTGAATTGAACAATGCTTTTAATAAGACTGCGATGGGTCAAAGTATGACTGATGGTGTTGCAGCGATTTTCGATTATTTAAATCCGCATTTAGACAGTATAGGTATGTCATGGTTTAGCATAGATGCTAGCAATGGTATTCCTTGGCTTATTTTCTTACCAATTCCTTTATTTGCATTCGGAATGGGTGGACTCTTTACATTAATGATGTCAATGACAGCAGATGTTTGCGATTTAGATGAGTTAGAAAATGGTATGCCACGTAAAGAAGGTACATTTGGAGCCATTTACTGGTTAATGGTGAAAATTGGTCAGTCTATAGCGTTAGTACTAGGTGGTGTAATTTTGAGTATCGTTGGTTTTGATCCTAACGTAACAGAACAATCAGTCGAAACTATGACCAACTTAAGAATAGCAGATATTATTGTGCCTGCGACGACAGCTGGTTTGGCAATGTTAGTAATGTGGCGATATAGCCTAAATGAAGATCGTGCGAGAGAGATTAAGGAAGAGTTAATTGAACGTAGAGGAGAATTGTAATAAAAAATAAATCAAACTATAATTTAAAAGAATGTCTTACAGAGAAGAACGCCTGTTAGGTACAGGAGTCAAAGAAAAGTTTTCGCACCATGTTGGTGTTGATTTTAAAAGCTATTCAAAGGACGATTTAAAAAAGCTTTGGCGTGATACCTTAGAAAATGGTATGCACGGTATTTGTTTCAGTATGTATGAAGATGGACAAGAACCAGGTGATACAATTACAGAAGAACAAGTTGAGAGAAGAATTAAAATTTTGAAGCCATATAGTAAATGGGTGAGATCTTTTTCTTGTATCGAAGGTAATGAACACATTCCAAGAATTGCAAAAAAGCATGGTATGAAAACTATGGTTGGTGCTTGGTTAGGTGATGATTTTGGGAAAAATGAAGAAGAAATAGCTGGATTAATTCAATTAGCAAAAGAAGGATGTGTAGATATTGCAGCTGTTGGTAATGAAGTACTGTACAGAAAGGAGCTAACGGAGCAGCAACTATTAGATTACATCTATAGAGTAAAAGAAGCGCTTCCAGATGTTGAAGTAGGTTATGTGGATGCTTATTATGAGTTTTCTGTTAGACCTGCTATTACCGAAGCATGTGATGTGATTCTATCTAATTGTTATCCATATTGGGAAGGTTGCCCTCAAGAGTATTCCTTAAACCACATGCAACAGATGTATCATCAAGCTAAGGATGCTGGTCAAGGTAAAAAAGTAATAATTACCGAGACTGGTTGGCCAAGTGAAGGAGGAAGTTTAGGTGGAGCTATAGCCGGAGATGAAAATGCAATGAAGTACTTTATTAATTCACAAGTATGGTCCGAAGTAGACAATGTTGAAATGTTTTACTTCTCTTCTTTTGATGAATCTTGGAAAGTTGGTGATGAAGGTGATGTTGGTGCTTACTGGGGACTTTGGGATAAACATGAAAGTCTAAAATTTTAATTTGTTAATCTGTTTTTAACACATATTCAAATTCTATAAAACTCAGTAAATACTTATATTTACTGAGTTTATTTTTTTATAATAATGATGAAAAACTATAATATTTTCAGAAGATTCGTTGTCATAGCATTTATTGTTCTTAATTCATGTGATAATTCACCAAAAAGAGATTTAAATCCTACAGAATTAGTTGGTGGTTTTAATTTGTTATCAGCAGAACAAACTGGTATTGATTTTGAAAATACAATAAAAGAGTCTACATACTTCAATCATTATTACTACAGTCAAATGTATGTTGGTTCTGGCGTGGCTATTGGTGATATAAATAATGATGGTTTACCAGATGTTTTTTTTGGGGGAAATCAAGTAGAAGATCGTTTATACCTAAATAAAGGGGATTTTAAGTTTGAAAATATTACCAAGAAATCTAAAGTAGCAGTAAATTCTGGATGGACATGGGGCGTGACTATGGCTGATGTAAATGCTGACGGCTATTTAGATATTTATGTAAGTAGAAATGGAATATCAGCAAACCCTTCAGAAAGAAGAAATCAGCTCTACATAAATAATAAAGATTTAACCTTTACCGAGTCTGCTATTTCATACGGCCTAGCAGATGTAGGTTTTTCTACTCAAGCAGTATTTTTTGATATGGACAATGACGGTGACCTAGACATGTATCAGGTTAATCAATTAGCTGATAAAAAGTTGTTGCTCATTAACAAAATACCAAGAGATCAGTTTAAGTACTTTAGAGATCGCATTTACAGAAACGACAACGGAAGATTTAAGGATGTGTCAGAAGAAGTTGGAATATCAAGAGATGTTGCCTATGGACTCAGTGTTAATGCAACTGATTTTAACAATGATGGCTGGATGGATTTATATGTTGCGAATGATTATGCTGAACCTGATTTTATGTACTACAACAATGGAGATGGGACATTTACAAATGTAATTCATGATAAGTTAAAGCATATTACCCAATTAAGCATGGGCTCAGATACAGGGGATATCAATAATGATGGTTTATTGGATTTGATAACCACAGATATGACACCTGAGGATCATTATAGGTCTAAAACAAATATGGCTTCTATGAGTACAGAAGCTTTCTATAATATGGTAGATGCCGGAGCCCATCGTCAATATATGGCAAATGGTTTACATATTAATACAGGTATGGGAACCTATTCTGATATCGCAAATATGGCAGGTATAGCTTATACGGACTGGAGTTGGGCTAGTCTTCTTGTTGATCTTGATAATGATGGTCTTAAGGATATAATTATCTCAAATGGGATAAAGAAAGATGTAGATAATAATGATTACAGAAATAAAGTTAAAAACCTTTCACAAGGTGCTACCGCAGATGATTTATTTAAATTAAGTGTAGAAACTCCATCAGTACCAGTTTCTAATTATGCATTTAAAAATAAGGGAAATCTAAAATTTGAGAAAGTAGCCAAAGAATGGGGTTTTGACGCACCAAGCTTTTCAAATGGTATGGCATACGGCGATTTGGATAATGATGGGGATTTAGATGTGGTTACCAATAATATAGATGATAAGGCTTTTGTATATGAAAATAAAGCAACTGGCAACTTCTTAAAAATCAATGTTGTTGGTCCTGAAAATAATACATTTGGAATAGGTGCTAAAGCTTTGGTTTATTACGACGATCAAATACAAGTTGTCGAAAATACCGTTACAAGAGGGTTTATTTCATCCGTAGAACATGGAATGTTTTTTGGTCTAGGAATGACGACTAAAATAGATAAGGTTAAAGTATTGTGGCCTAACGGAACAGCTAATGTTTTTGAAAATATTAAAGCAAATCAAGTTTTAGTGGCTAATATAAAGGACGCTAAACCATTTGCTGAAGAAAGAGTAGAACAAAAATCTCTTTTAACTTCAAAAGATTCGGAAGAAATAGGCATTGATTTTAAACATCAAGAGAATGAATTTGATGAATTTTTAGAGGAAATTTTATTACCACATAACGTTTCGCAAAATGGACCATTTACAGCTACAGGTGATGTTAATAATGACGGTAAAGAGGATTTATTTATCGGAGGAGCTGTTGGTCAGGCAGGAGTTCTGTATTTGCAAGAAAGCGGAAGCAAGTTTGTTAAAAGTACTTCTCAACCTTGGCGCAATAATAAAGAATCAGAAGATTTAGGTTCTTTATTTTTTGATTATGACAATGATGGTGATTTAGATTTGTATATAGCTAGTGGTGGTAGTGAATATGAAAGAGGCGATGTATTATTAAAGGATAGATTATATGAAAATGATGGTAAAGGTAATTTTTCTTTAACTATTTCTACTTTACCTGATATCAGAGAAAGTACACAAGTTGTAAAGGCAACAGATATTGATAACGACGGAGATCTAGATTTGTTTGTAGGTACACGTTTAGTTGCTAGAGCATATACACATCCTGCAACTAGTTTTTTGTTAATAAATGAAAGAGGTAAGTTCTCAAAAGCTTCACAAGAAATGGCTCCTTTTGAAAATATTGGTATGGTAACGGACGCTGTATTTACAGATATAGATAAGGATGATGACAAGGATTTATTAATTGTTGGTGAGTGGATGGAGATCAAAACATTCATTTATAACAATGGTATGTTTCAAGATAAAACAGAAGAGCTCGGACTCAAAGATACCACAGGAATGTGGTGGTCTATAACTGCTAGTGATTTAGATGGTGACGGCGATGATGATTATATCGTAGGTAATCTCGGAAAAAACAACAAGTTTAAGGCAACTGAAGAACATCCTTTTAAAGTTTATGCTAATGATTTTGATAATAATGGAACCAATGATGTTGTGCTAGCAAAGTACTATAAAGACGATTATGTGCCTGTTAGAGGTAGAGAATGTACCAGTCAGCAGATGCCCTATGTAGCTGAAAAGTTCGAGGACTATCACAGTTTTGCATCGTCAAAGCTTATAGATATTCTTCCCGAAGAAAAAGTTAAAGAAGCAGTTAAATATCAGATAAAGAGTTTTGAGAGTGTAATTCTTATTAATGATAATGGGGAATTAAGAAAAAAGATTTTACCAAATGAAGTACAAGTGTCTCCAATCAAATCATCATTAGTTAGAGATATAAATAGTGATGGAAATATGGATATACTTGTTGTCGGTAATCATTATGGTGTGGAAGTTGAAACAACAAGATATGATGCTGGATATGGAGGATTGCTTCTAGGTGATGGTAATAATAATTTTGAATTTTTACCTGTAAAGCAAAGTGGATTTTATGCGCCTTTAGATTGTAGACAAATAAAATCGGTGAAAGTAGATAGGAATAAGGAATACTTCATCTTGGCAAACAATAATTCTGAACCTCAGTTTTTTGATTTAAATAATAAATAGTGATGTATAGTCGTCTAATTTTGAATTGAAATAAGTAATGATATCTAAATAAATGATAATGAAATAGTTGTGGTCAATTTAAGGTGTAGTCAACTATATTAAATTACGTTGTGTATAGTTTTTGTATAGGTGTTTTATAGTAGTAAATTCTAAAAAATTCACTTTCTTGATAACTTAAATAATAATTAACTAAATAAATATGAAAAAAATTACTTTTTTGTTAATGAGCTTTCTTAGCATGTTAGGGTACTCTCAAGTTGTTTTAGAAGACTTGGAGGGATCAGCACCATCAACACAATTTTTCGATGATAACGGCGGTGGTCAAATAAATGTGATATCGAATCCGGACACAATGAATGCGGTAAACACAAGTGCGAATGCGCTAGAAATTATTACCAATGCTAGTGGAAATGCCTGGCAAGGAGCGGAATTAATTCTTCAAGGTGATTTAATGGATTTATCTTCAAATACTACAGTACAAATAGATGTTTATTCCACTACTGCAACGGATATATTAGCGAAAGTAGTTGCCGGTGGTGGTGGTACAGGTGCTGATTCAGCAACTGATGCCTCTCATACTGGAAGCGGTTGGGAGACCTTGAGCTTTGACTTTTCTGCGACGAGAGATAATACTGCTGCAGCAAATGGAACATATCAAAATATTATTTTCTATCCATTATGGAATAATTTAGGTGGTACATGTACTACTGGATGTTATTCGCCTTATGGAACACCTGGTGTTTCAGCCATGGAAACTATTGTAGTTGATAATATTACGGCTGTTGCAGCAGCACCTGCCGAAACATGTAATGATGGAATTCAGAATCAAGATGAAACAGGTATAGATTGTGGTGGCTCCAGTTGTCCTCCCTGCGCTGTTGCGCCTACAACTGCGGCACCAACACCACCTGCGAGACCTGCCGCAGATGTAATCTCTATTTATAGTGATGCTTATACAGATATTGGTGTTGATACCTATGATACGCCTTGGTGTCCTGGAACAACAACTGAGGTTATGATTGATGGAAACGCAACACAATTACTCACAGGTGCATCATGTGATGGAATAGATTGGCAAAGCAGTAGAACTGTAGATGCCTCTACATTTACACATTTTCATATAGATTTCTACACCGACGATCCAGATGTAACAACAGATGTTTTAAATATGAAGTTTTCTCAATGGGGCGGAACGAGTGGAGAAGTTTCTGCTTTAGAGTTTAATGTAAATAATGGAACAACACCAGGTTTAGCAACAGGGACTTGGGTATCGGTTGATATTGACCTGACTGCTATGCCGATAAACCCATTAGTTGGTGGTTTGTTAGATAGAGATGACATAGTACAGTTTGTATTTACAACATCTATGAATAATGTATGGTGGGATAATTTGTATTTACATAAAAATACAGTATTGAGTACTGATGAATTTGAAGCAGCAGAATTAAGAGTATTCCCAAATCCAACTTCAAGCGATTGGACTATTTCAAGTTCTAGTGAAATTAGCAGCATCAACGTTTACGATATATTAGGGAAGCAAGTTGCTAGTTTAACTCCAAATAACTCAGAGGCTAGAATAAGTACGTTATCCTTGAAATCAGGGATCTATTTTGCAAGAGTAGAGGGCGTTAATGGTTCTCAAACTGTTAAGCTTGTGAAAGAATAAAATTAATAGCAGATAATAATCCCATACTTATTATTTGATACTAAAGAGCGTGTATATAACACGCTCTTTTTATTTAAATAAACTAAATTTACAGAAAGATAATTTTATGATTAAGCAAGCATTGATCTTGATAATTTTAGGGTTGTGGTTAAACAGTTGTGGTGATGAAACAAACAAAGCTGTGTTTACCAATGCAAACGACGAGGCTAATGATTTAATTAATGAAACAAGTCCTTATTTGTTACAGCATGCCTATAATCCGGTTAATTGGAAGGCTTGGAATACGGAAACACTGAAATTAGCTAAGCAACAAAATAAATTGATGATAATTTCTGTTGGATATTCAGCTTGTCATTGGTGTCATGTCATGGAGGAAGAAAGTTTTGAAAACGATTCAGTAGCAAAGCTAATGAATGATAACTTTATTAATATTAAAATAGACAGAGAAGAACGACCAGACGTAGATCAAATTTATATGAATGCCGTTCAACTTATGACTGGTAGTGGTGGTTGGCCGCTTAACTGTATTGCACTACCTGACGGAAGACCAGTTTTTGGAGGAACTTATTTTACAAAAAAGCAATGGACAAAAATCCTTGAGGATATGTCTAATTTATTTAAATCAAACCCTGATAAGGTTATTTCTTATGCAGAGCAGCTTACAGAAGGAATTAAAAACTCCAACCTTATAACAGTAAACAAAAATCATGTTCCCTTTCATTTCGATAGTATTTCTAGATCTATTTCAGTATTAGAGAAATCATTAGATTATAAGTTTGGTGGAAGCTTGGGTTATCCTAAATTTCCAATGCCTAGCCAACTAAATTTACTATTGCGTTACAGTCACCATAATGACAATAAAACATTACAAGGTTATGTATTGAAATCATTAGATAAAATGGCAAATGGTGGGATATATGATCATATTGGTGGTGGATTTTCAAGATATTCGGTTGATGAAAAATGGCATATTCCACATTTCGAGAAAATGCTTTATGATAATGCTCAACTTGTAAGTTTATATTCTAAGGCTTTTCAAGTAAGTCAAGATGAAAACTATAAAACAATAGTTGAGGAAACTTTAAAATTTGTTGAAGATGAACTTACTGCCGAAAACGGATCATTCTATTCTGCCATAGATGCAGATAGTAAAAATGATAAAGGTGAGATGGAAGAAGGAGCTTTTTATGTTTGGTCAAGAGAAGAATTAAAAGCAGCCTTAAAAAATGATTTTGAACTTTTTCAGTCTTATTATAATGTAAATGCGGTTGGAAAATGGGAAAATGACACTTACGTACTTTATAAAACCAAATCAGATGAAGAATTTTCTAGAGAGAAAAATATTCCTCTTGAGGATTTAAATTTTAAGGTTAAAAAATGGAAAAGAATACTGAAAGATTATAGAAATCAGCGTGAGTTACCTCGAAAAGATGATAAAGCATTGACATCATGGAATGCTATAATGCTATCCGCTTATATCGATGCTCATAAAGCTTTTGGGAATCAGGACTATTTAAATAAGGCTATAAAGAATGCACATTTTATAATAGAAAATCAATTAAGAGAAGATGGTGGTTTAAACCATAACTATAAAGATGATAAAAGTAGCATAAATGGTTTTTTAGAGGACTACGCACACGTAATATCAGCATACATAAAGCTTTATCAAGTTACTTTAGATGAAAAGTGGCTTACAGTTTCTAAAAATCTACTTGATTATACCGTGGAGCATTTTGTAAATGAGGGCAATGGGATGTTTTACTACACTTCAAACAGTGAAACAAATTTAATAGCAAGGAAAACTGAAGTATTTGATAATGTAATTCCATCTTCAAATTCTATTATGGCAGTTGTTCTATTTAAACTAGGACATTATTATTCAGAAAAGAAATATATACAGATGAGTAATCAAATGCTGAACAATTTGAGTGGAGATATGTTAAAGACACCTTCCGGTTATACTAATTGGTTGACATTGTATTTAAATCGTTCAAATCCTTACTATGAGGTAGCTATAATCGGTGATGAAGCTCAAGGTATGTTAAAGAAATTAAATGCATATTATTTGCCAAATATTCTAATTTCTAGTTCTATAAAAGAAAGCAAATTACCATTACTTAAAAACAAGTACATAGAAGATCAGACTTTAATATATGTCTGTGTCAACGGGACATGTAAACTTCCAGTTTCTGTTTTAGATGAAGCATTGAGTCAAATTTCTAAGTGATTCATGTACATAATAACAAACCAACTCAATTACTAAGATGGTGAATAATTGAGTTGGCTTTAAATTGAGTTATTAATTCAATATTTTATCAGTAATTGAAGTCAATTTAGTTAGTCTTGAAGTATTCTACGAATACTTAATTATATGCCTTTAAGGTCTTTCTTTTACCGTTCACTTCGACCGCAATGAGGATTATACCTTTATAATTCAGATTAATTTCAGTAGAATATGAATTTTGAATTTTTAAAGCTTTATTATCATAAATTTTTTTACCTATAGTATCGTAAATCTGAATTGAGATTTTTCCACTTTCAAAATTTTCAAGAAATAATTTATTGTCAATAAATTTCATATTGACATTATTAGTGTTGCTGAATAAAGAATTACCTAAGGTAGAACTTTTTGTAGCATCGGTAAGATCAATATATAAATCTACTGTTTGATTATTTCCGCCACCACCGAATTGATTTTGAAAAAGCAAATTAAAGCCAAAAATAGTAGTACCATCAGGTACACCCGTATAATGATTAGCTAAATTAATGGTAATACTATATGTGTTAGGCTGAGTGCCATTATCACCATCAGTTAGGTTTAATACTGGTTGTGAAGTAAGATCATTAAAATCGGGTGCGCCTTGAAATCCGCCATTAGATGTATCTAGTCCGCCATACATGTATATTTGATCTTGAAATTCAGTGTAAAAGTTATTTACAATATCAGTATCTTCAAATACTATAGTAATCTCATCATTTACAGTAGATGTTGCTGTTACATTGATTGCTGAACCGTCATAGTCCGATAGATTAATAGTTTCTTGAGCCTCAATAAATAGCACGCTCGATAGAATGAGAGACATTAAAAAAGGTAGTTTTTTATTCATAAAAGTATGTTGTTTAGTGGTTTATAATGAAGTATGAAATTATAAATTAATTTTAAAACTTAAAATTTTATTTTCAATAATTGTCTTTTAGTATACTTCATGCTTTAAATTAAAATCCTTTTTTGACATTTAAAAATATAAAGGAACGATTCAGAATATGTTATAATTAAGGTTACTTAATTCTTGAAAGTAAGTGCATAGCTGTTATTGTTTTTTTCATGTAAATTTTAAATTCTAGCTTTATATAAATAAATGTTTTGCTGCTATTAATGATACATAAAAGATGTACATCAAATGTAATTTTTTTAGAATATTAATGTAACTTACAGTTGTTAAAAAATAAGTATATTGAAGATGAAACTTTAATATATGTTTGTGTAAATGGAACATGTAAGCTTCCTGTTTCAACTGTAGAGGAAGCGATCGGTCAGATTTCAAAATAAGAGCTTATGACAACATTAAAAGAACTTGCCAAATTATTAAACATTTCGGTTTCTACCGTTTCTAAGGCATTAAACGATAGTCATGAGATTAGTGAGAACACTAAACGAAGAGTTAATGAATTAGCGGCAAAACTCAATTATAAACCAAACCGAATAGCACAACAGTTAAAGACGAATCAAACAAAGACACTCGGTGTTATCCTTCCAACAGTAACCAACCCATTTTTTGCAGAAGTTCTTCACGGTATTGAGACGAAAGCAACAGACTTAGATTATGATATTATTGTCTGCTTATCTGACGAAACGTTACTTAAGGAAAGAAGAAGTCTTGAGTTATTGTCTAATGGAAGTGTTGATGGGTTTATTATGGCAGTAGCAAGAGAAAGTCAGTTAGAAGAATATTCTGAGCATATACAATCTGTTATTGATAGCAGAGTACCAGTTTTAATGTTCGATCGTGTGGTTAACGAGATAGAGTGTGATAAAGTGGTTGTGGATGACTTTCAATCCGTTTATGATGCTACAGAGTATTTAATAAAACAAGAAGGGCGAAAGAATATTCTGCTAGTAAGTAATATTGAAGAGTTAAGTGTTGGTAAACTCAGAATTAGTGGTTATGAAAAAGCTATTGCCGACAATGCTTTAAAATCTAATGTACTGAAACTGGGTAGCATTGAAAATGTTGAGGAAGCTGTCTATAAATGTTTAGAGGATGATCCATCAATCGATGCCGTATTATCAATTGATCATATTACAGGAATTATTGCAATAAATATGGCTAAGAATTTGAAGAGAAGCATACCTGAGGATTTATCCGTTATAGGTTTTGGATATGAACATACGCATTTATTGTCAAGTCCAAAGATTTCTATAATTCATCAAAAAGCCCACGAGATTGGTGCAATGTCTGTTAAGCTATTAGTAGATAGTTTAAAGGCCGAAGAACACCAATTGCAAACCATAGTTGTACCCAGCGAATTGAAACTAGGCGAGTCTTCTAAAAGTTCGTAATAAATGTGTCTCGCAATTACAGTACTTTTCTAATTCAACTTATAAGGACTGTCTGTTATAGTTTAATGTAATTCAATACTTTGCCGACAGCACCTTTATTATCAGCTACAAAATTTTTATTAATATCACCTTGAAGTTGAATTTTTTCAGGATGCTTTATAAGGTCTTCAAGCTTTTCTGAGAATTCGATTTTATTTTTTACAGTAGTGACTCCATTTAAAGAGATCAGTTTAAGGGCTTCAGGGAATTTACTATAGTTTTTACCAATAATGATTGGCACACCGAAAACAGCTGGTTCTAAGATGTTATGAAGACCTGTAGTACCTGCTGCACCACCTATATAAACGATATCAGCATAGCTATATACTTTACTAAGATATCCGATTGTGTCTAAAATAAATACTTTGTATTTGGATAACTCTTCGTCTTTCATTTCAGAAAATCTTAAAGTATTTACTTTTAGTGAAGATTTTATGTTTTCTGCATAGCTCGGCTTAATATTATGAGGTGCAATAATATACTTTACATCATCATTTTTACAACTATTAATATAATCTAAAAAAAGTTCGTCGTCATCTGGCCAAGTACTTCCAAAAACAACGCAGGTTTTATTGTTTTTAAAGGATTCAATAAAAGGTACAGCATTGTCAATACTCAACTGATTGGTAACTCTATCAAACCTGGTATCTCCAGATAAAGTCACATTGTTATAATCTATAGACTCAAGTAAAGATTTAGATGATTCATCTTGAACAAAAATATGATTGAAGGCAAAGAGAGCTAGTCTCATAAACTTACCATACCATTTAAAGAAGCTATGTTTTTCCCTAAATACTGCAGAAATCAGAATTGCATTAAGATTTCGTTTTTTAATTTCAAATAGAAAATTAGGCCAAATTTCATACTTTACAAAAACAATGAAATCTGGATTAACGATGTCTAAAAAACGCTTTGCGTTATTTTTAGTATCTAATGGTAAATACACTACCAAATCGGCAATTTTAGTGTTCTTTCTTATTTCATAACCAGATGGCGAAAAGAAGGAAATAACTACTTTATAGTTAGGGTATTTTGCCTTTAGTGCTTCAAAAACTGGTAAGCCTTGCTCATATTCACCTAATGATGCGCAATGAAACCAAAAGGTCTTATCTTCTTGATTAATAGAGTTTTTTAGCTTTCTAAAAGTCTCCTTTCTACCAAGAACACCCAATTTTAACTTAGAATTAAATAAGGCAATAATCTTAATTATAATTCCTGCAAAAGCAATTCCTATGGAGTAGAGTAGTCTCAATAATTTAGATTTATGCTAAAATACATTTCTTTCAATTAAATGCATTGGGATAGAATTACAATTTTGTACTTTAGCTATAACTCAATGCTTTAAAGACTTCATTAATAAAAGCTAAATAATGAAAAAAATTCAAATGGTTGACTTGGTAAGTCAATACACAAAAATAAAAGATGTTGTAGATCCTTCGATCCAAGAAATATTAGAGAGTGCCGCATTTATAAATGGACCAAAAGTTCATCAATTTCAAAAAAACTTAGAAGATTACTTAAACGTTAAACACGTTATTCCTTGTGCTAATGGTACAGACGCTTTGCAGATAGCCATGATGGGATTAGGTCTTAAACCTGGTGAGGAAGTCATCACGGCAGATTTTACTTTTGCCGCTACGGTTGAAGTTATTGCATTACTTCAATTAACACCTGTTTTGGTGGATGTAGACCCTGTAACTTTTAATATAGATGTAGCTGCAATAGAAAAGGCAATTACGCCAAAAACTAAGGCTATTGTACCAGTACATTTATTTGGCTTGGCGGCGAATATGGATGAAATTATGGCTTTGGCAGAGAAACATAATCTTTACGTTATTGAAGATAATGCACAAGGAATAGGTGCTAGTTATACACATGGTGATGGTTCTAAAACTAAAACCGGTGTTATAGGTCATGTGGCATCAACATCATTTTTCCCGTCAAAGAATTTAGGATGTTATGGTGATGGTGGAGCCATCTTTACTAACGATGATGATTTGGCACATACTATAAGAGGTATTGTGAATCATGGCATGTATAAGCGCTACCATCACGACGTGGTTGGTGTAAATTCTAGATTAGATTCTATACAAGCGGCAGTTTTGGATGCGAAACTTCCACATTTAGATGATTATAATAATGCAAGAAGAAATGCTGCACGAAAATATACAGAAGCTTTCAAAAATCATCCAAAGATTGTAACTCCTAGTGGAAGAAGATCTTGCGACGGTATTTGTGATACATGTGATTGTCATGTGTTTCATCAGTATACCTTAAATCTTATTGATGTAGATAGAGATGCTCTAGTAGCGCATTTACAGGAAAAAAATATTCCATGTGGGGTTTACTATCCAATACCACTTCACAAGCAAAAGGCATACGAAGATGACCGTTATAATGAAGCAGATTTTGAAGTCACTAATGCATTAGTGAAATCTGTTATTTCCCTTCCTATGCATACGGAATTAGATGATGAGCAAATAGCGCATATAACTAGCACAGTTATTAATTTTATAGATAATAATTAAGCATATGAAAATATTAGTTACAGGAGGTCTTGGGTTTATAGGATCTCATACAGTCGTTGAATTACAAAATGAAGGATTTCAAGTCGTTATTATTGACGATTTAAGTAATTCCTCAATAAATGTATTAGATGGTATTGAGGCAATCACAGGTAAAAAACCTGTATTTGAGAAATTAGATCTTAAAGAAAAACAAGATGTGATTAATTTTTTTGAGAAGCATAAGGATATCGCTGGTGTTATACACTTTGCAGCCAATAAAGCTGTTGGTGAAAGTGTCAATAATCCGTTAATGTATTATGAAAATAATATAGGTACATTGGTATATATGTTGCAACAGATTACCAAGCTAGAGCATCAAAATTTTATCTTTAGTTCATCTTGTACTGTTTACGGACAAGCTGAAGAATTACCAATTACTGAAAATGCACCTGTTCAAGCAGCAGAATCTCCGTATGGAAACACGAAACAAGTAGGTGAAGAGATTATTAGAGATACCTGTAAAGTCAACGAGAAATTGAATACTATAGCGTTACGTTATTTTAATCCTATTGGTGCGCATCCAACAGCTGAAATTGGTGAATTGCCAATTGGTGTTCCGCAAAATTTGGTGCCATATATAACGCAAACAGCTATTGGTCTCAGGGAGCAACTGTCGGTATTTGGAGGTGATTATCCAACACCAGATGGTACATGTATAAGAGATTATATCCATGTAGTAGATTTAGCTAAGGCACATGTTGTTGCATTACAACGTCTAATTGGTAAGAAGAATGCTTCAAACTATGAAATATTTAATCTTGGTACAGGAACAGGGAGTTCAGTTTTAGAAGTGATTAATTCGTTTGAAAAAGTATCAGGAGAAAAATTAAACTATAAAATTGTAGACCGAAGAGAAGGTGATGTCACCGCAGCATACGCAGAAACGTCGTATGCAAATGATGTACTAGGTTGGAAAACAGAACTTACTTTAGATGATGCTATGGCTTCTGCTTGGAAATGGGAGCAAAAGGTTAGAAGCTAGAGACTTTTACTAATAAAGATTTTGACAAGTAGATACCGATTTATTCAGTATCTACTTGTTTCTTTTTATTGAAAAAACTACTAAAAAGTAGCATAATCATTCCTGCTGTTACAGACATGTCTGCAACGTTAAAGATTCCTGTCTTAAATATTCCTCCTAAATCTATAAAGAAGAAATCTGTTACTTTTCCGAATACTATTCTATCAAATACATTGGCAATTCCACCTCCAATAATGCAACAAAAAGCAATTAAACTTAAGCGATCTAAATCTCTATTTTTTATTATGTAATAAATCACATAACCCAATACCAAAACTGGAAGTATCGCTAAGAATATGGTTTTTAGAGTTTGATTCATATCGCTTCCCATACCTAAAAAAGCTCCTTCGTTGTAGACGTTGGTAAGTATAAACTTATCACCGATTATTTCTTTGACCTCTCTAAGTTCAATGTTAGCTCTCACAATCACTTTAGTGATTTGATCAATTGCGATATTGAAAATAATCAGAATTACTATAAAGACATTTCTATTCAAAACAAGAGAATTAGGCGTTAGTGTTAAAAGTAGCAGAAGCAGTTTCTGCTTGTCTATTAATTTTCTTCACTAAACCTTGAAGTACTTTTCCTGGTCCAACTTCTGTGAAATGAGTAGCGCCATCAGCAATCATTTGCTGAACGGATTGTGTCCATCTTACAGGAGCCGTTAACTGTGAAATTAGGTTAGCTTTAATTTCGTTTTCGTCAGTAATGGCAGAAGCAGTCACATTTTGATAGATTGGGCAATTAGGTTTACTAAACGTTGTGTTTTCGATCGCAGCAGCAAGTTCTTCTCTAGCAGGTTCCATCATAGGTGAGTGAAATGCACCACCAACGGGCAATACCAAAGCACGTCTTGCGCCAGCTTCTTTTAAAGTTTCACAAGCTTTGTTGATAGCATCAATTTCACCTGAGATTACTAATTGACCTGGGCAATTGTAGTTGGCTGCAACAACAACACCTTCAGTTTCTTCGCATACATTCTCAACAACTTCATCTTCTAATCCCAAAACAGCAGCCATAGTACTAGGCTGTAATTCACAGGCTTTTTGCATGGCTTGAGCACGTTGAGATACCAGTTTTAAACCATCTTCAAACGTTAATGCACCGGCTGCTACTAATGCTGAAAACTCTCCTAAAGAATGACCTGCAACCATATCTGGTTTAAAATCTTCTCCTAAAGTTTTAGCTAGAATAACAGAGTGTAAGAAAATAGCTGGTTGCGTAACTTTAGTTTGTTTTAGGTCTTCAGCTGAACCTTCAAACATGATATCTGTAATAGAAAAACCAAGAATATCATTAGCTTGTTCAAATAGTTCTTGTGCTAATGGTGAATTTTCATATAAGTCTAAGCCCATTCCTGAGAATTGTGCACCTTGACCTGGAAATACGTATGCTTTCATAATTTTTTAAAATTAGTGCTGCAAAAATAGGAATATTTATCTTCTCTCATAGGTAATAAACGAAAATGCATATTTATGATTTTCGTCAGCATCATGTGTTGTTCTAGAGATTTCCTTCCATTGAGATTCGTTAATTTCTGGAAAAAAGGTGTCTGCATCTTCAAATGTTGCGTGTACTCTTGTGATCTCAAGTTTATCCGCAATGGTTAAAGATTGCTTATAGATTTCACCACCTCCAATTATAAACGGTTGCTCATCAGATCTTGCTGCGTCAATGGCGTCTTCAAGATTATTAACGATGATTACACCATCAGGCGCTTTATAATCACTTTGTCTTGTAATAACAATGTGAGTTCTATTTGGTAAAGGTTTAGGGAAACTTTCAAAAGTTTTTCTTCCCATGATGATATGATGCCCAGATGTTAGTTTTTTAAAACGTTTAAGGTCGTTACTAAGATGCCAGATGAGATCATTGTCTTTTCCTATAGCATTATCTTCACCAGCGGCAACAATAATAGTTAATAGGTTAGAGGTTCTCTTAGTTTTATTAGATTCTAATGCTTTAGCTTCATTATATGCTTGGGATTGTGCAATTTTAGTTTCCTCTTTTAGCAATTTGGATTTAAGCTTTTCTATTCTCTGCTGTTGTTGACCAACCAGTTTATCTAATTGCTTTTTTTCCCAATCTTTACCCATAAATTTGTTGGTAATAAAAACATTAAAGAAATGATAGGCGAACAAGAATAACCATATTAATATGGCATATAAAAACCATTCTTTTCCTAAAAGTGTAATGTCCTTACCAATTCCTAGTACTGTGTTTGCAATTATTAAGAACACGGCACCAATTAAGAAAATGACAAAATGAATGTATAAACGCTTCTTTTGTCGAATTCTTTTTTGAGCATTTTCTATAAGTTCTAATTGGTCTTTATCTATTGTAGGAACTTGCTTTTTCTTTCCAAACATATAAGTGGTTTTATAAGTTAAAGATACTTCTTTTTTACTAAAACGATATCGTTGAGATTTGCATGTTTTTGAATTGATTTTCGCAAACGATGTAGTTGATAATCAGCGATAAACACTGTATTTTACCGTTGAATATCTCACAATTTAACTGCAAAAAAAATATTGAGTTTACTAAAAAGTAATATCAATTTTATTAAAATGATAATTCTTTCATGTCAAGAGGTTTAATGCTAAGATTATGGAAAATTCTTTTATACTTTTGGACTTTAATTAAACTAAAAAATTATGGCAATTAAAAAACAGTATTTAAAAAGTAAGCCAGTTTGTAAGGTAACATTTTCAGTTCCTGCAGAGGAGGCAAAAAATGTGTCTGTGGTTGGAAGCTTTAACGAGTGGAATACTGAAGCTACAGAATTAAAAAAATTAAAGAATGGTACTTTTAAAGCTACCGTTGATTTAGAAAGTGATAAATCTTATGAGTTTAGATATGTTGTTGATGGCGCTTACATCAATGATGACCAAGCTGATGCTTACGCATGGAATGATTTTGCAGCAGCAGAAAATGGTGTGTTAAACTTATAATATACTACCCAAACTTAAACTTACAAAAAAGCGTCTTGAGTAATCAAGACGCTCTTTTATTTAGTGTTCATTGAAGTAAATCGTCATTAAAAGACTTATTGGTACATCAATAGCTTCACCATTTAGTGTTCCCGGTATTCTAAATTTTGGAATGCGTTTAGCTACCTTTATTGCCTCTATAGCAATGGCTCGATGATGTGCTTTTGCATTAACTTGTTCTACTTTACCTTTCTTATTTATAATAAAATCTAGTTGAAATTGTGTGGTTTTATCTTGTGGTAAGGCAACTTCAGCAATGGCAGTATCATAACTTACTACAATAAAATTCTGAATCTTTTTAATGGTGCACTTTTTTATGTCTTCGTTAGAAGATTTCTTTTCACAACCTTTATAAACAGGAAATTTAATGTTTTCATGGTCTACACTTAAACTGTCGTTTTCCTGTCCAAAAACGAAACTGCATCCAATTAGAACAAAAAGGAATAAGAAAATATTTTTCATTCGTTAAACGGCAACGACACCTTTAATATGTGGATGTGGATTGTAATCTACAAGCGTAAAATCTTCAAACTTAAAATCTAGAATATCTTTTACCTCAGGATTGAGAATCATTTTTGGCAATGGTCTAATATCTCTTGACATTTGAAGTTCTAATTGCTCCATATGGTTGTTATAGATATGTGCATCACCAAACGTATGTATAAATTCACCAGGTTGATATCCACAAACTTGAGCCATCATCATCGTAAATAATGCGTAAGAAGCAATATTAAATGGTACACCTAAAAAGATATCTGCACTGCGCTGATAGAGTTGGCAGGATAATTTACCGTCTGCTACATAAAACTGAAAAAATGCATGACATGGTGGTAAAGCAGCTTTACCATTAGAAACATTATCAGAAAAGGACTTTGCAGTGTCTGGCATTACAGAAGGATTCCAAGCAGATACAAGCATACGTCTGCTATTTGGATTGTTCTTCAATGTATGAATCACTTCTTTTATTTGGTCAATATCTTCGCTATTCCAGTTACGCCATTGGTGTCCATAAACTGGTCCTAAATCACCGTTTTCATCAGCCCATTCATTCCATATGCGTACACCATTTTCAGTGAGATAGTTAATATTAGTGTCACCTTTTAAGAACCAAAGCAATTCATAAATAATTGATTTAAGGTGCAGTTTTTTTGTAGTCACCATAGGAAATCCTTCGTTCAAGTCAAAACGCATCTGATACCCAAAAACACTTTTTGTACCTGTACCTGTTCTATCTCCTTTTTCGTTGCCGTTTTCTAAAACGTATTTTACTAAATCGTGATATTGTTTCATGCTTCACTTCCTGCGAAAGCAGGAATCTCTTTAATTAAACTAAAATTCGATGGGATACTGAAAAAATACTTCGACAGGCTCAGTATGACATTTCAGTATGACAGAAAACGAAAATAAAAAAAAGCTACAATTGATTTAATATTGAAGCTTTATATAATATTAAAAGTTATTAACTGACTTAACGAAATTCCAGCTTTCGCAGGAAGTCGTTATCCGATAATCATTCCTGCTATAGTAGCTGAAATTAAAGAGGCTATTGTACCACCTATTAAGGCTTTCATGCCGAAGATAGACAATTGCTTTCTTTGACCTGGTGCTAAAGAACCAATACCGCCAATTTGGATACCTATAGAGGCAAAATTTGCAAATCCGCATAGCATATATGTTGCCATGATGATTGATTTTTCATAGGTCAGATGCGTGGCATTAGCAGTATTTTTTAAATCAGCAAGCTGTATGTATCCTATAAACTCACTAGCAGCCAATTTAATACCCAATAATTGACCCATCATCATCATATCTTCCTTGGCTACACCAATCAACCACATTAAAGGCGCAAACACAGTTCCCAAAATGGCTTCTAGTGACAAAGATTCATAAGGTGAGTGCGCGGCTATCCAGGTATTAATTCCAGTAACACTACCGGCCAATGTTAGTATATAATTAATCATGGCTATGAACGCTACAAATACTAATAACATGGCACCAACGTTAACTGCAAGTCTTAATCCTTCAGTAGTACCATTTGCAATGGCATCTAATATATTAGAACCAATTTTTTCTTGAGACACAGAAACATCTGTATTTATTTCTTCAGTTTGTGGAAATAAAATCTTAGAAATTACAATGGCACCAGGCGCAGCCATTACAGATGCTGCCAATAAATGCTTAGCATATACTAAACGCAATTCAGCATCATCTCCACCTAAAAACCCGATATATGCCGCAAGTACAGCGCCTGCTACAGTTGCCATACCACCAATCATTACTAGCAGTATTTCTGACTTAGTCATTTTTTCTAAGTAGGCTTTAATGAGCAACGGAGCTTCAGTCTGTCCAAGAAAAATATTACCGGCAACACTTAAACTTTCAGCACCAGATATTTTTAAGAGTTTAGATAATAGCCAACCAAATGCCTGTACAACCTTTTGAATAATTCCTAAGTAAAATAATACAGATGTAAGTGCTGAGAAGAAAAGAATGGTTGGTAATACTTGAAAAGCGAAAATAAATCCGAAGGTGTCCATATCAACAACTAATCCTTCAAACAAAAATTGACTTCCAGCTTTTGTAAAATCTAATACCTTAATAAAAACTTTTCCAATAGTTTCGAAAGCAGTTTTAATAATTTCTACTTTAAGAACACCAATGGCTATAACAAGTTGAAAAGCTAAACCAATTCCAACGGTTTTCCAGTTTATAGCTCTTCTATTGCTGCTAAAAAGGAATGCTAAAAATACAAGTGTAACCATTCCTAAAACACCTCGCCATAAACTCGTAAATGAAAAGCCTTGACTAGGTATGATGTCATTTCCATTTGTTTTACTCGAAACTTCAGTTACAGCTCTATCCTCTTTTTTTGACTTAAAGGCTTTAAATTTATAGGTTGTAGATGTCTCGGTGAATACTAAGGTTGAGTCTGTTAATTCTCTGACTTTATATTTTCTTATTGTATCTGTTGGCTTATTGTAATAGAAAACAAGAAGGTTGTTCTGATAAATGTAATGACCAGAAGCTTTAAGTTTTTTTGCGTTTAGTTTATAATCAAAGTCTCCGTTTTTAAGTTTTAAAACATCAGAGTCATCTATCGGTAATGTGCTATTTCCTTCAATTGAACTGAATTGCCATACTTTTTCAAGTTCCTGAGCCGTAATTGAATTCGAATTAAATACAATATAAATAGCAATTAAGGCTTTGAAAAAAGTGTTCATAAATAAGGATATATTTAACGCTTAGAAATTTCGTCTCTTATTTTAGCTGCCATTTCGTAATCTTCGTTATTGACGGCTTCATCTAAGAGTTGATGTAACTCTTCTAAGGTTTTATTGGCGTAGTTTTCTTGTCCAGCCGTAGCAGATTCAATTTCTTCAGCGATTAGGTCATCAACAAGAATACTATCTTCTTGTTCTTCATCTTCTTTCTTAGGATTTACTTTCAAATAAATACCAGCTTTGTCAAGAATATTTTTGTATGTAAAAATTGGTGCTTGAAAACGTAAGGCTAAAGCTATAGCATCACTCGTTCTAGCATCGATAATTTCCTCAATCTGATCTCTTTCGCAAATGAGACTAGAATAGAATACACCATCAACTAGTTTGTGAATTATAACCTGCTTTACTACGATATCAAAACGGTCAGCGAAATTTTTGAACAAGTCGTGAGTTAATGGACGTGGAGGTCTAATTTCTTTTTCTAATGCTATGGCAATAGATTGTGCTTCAAAAGCCCCAATTACTATTGGCAGTTTGCGATCACCATCTACTTCGTTAAGAATTAAGGCATAGGCGCCATTTTGGGTTTGGCTGTAAGAAATACCTTTTATATTTAAACGTACTAAACTCATAAAATTCAAAACACAAAGAACTGTTTAAATTTGGAATTTACCAACTGCAAAGAGCAGATTTGGGTAATTTTTCTCATTACATAATTGTAGTTATGTTTTTTGAGAATTCTAAATTTAAACAGCTCTAACTATTACAAGGTAATAAAATTAAGCGTTTTGTGCTTTAAAAGCCTTTAATTTTTCAATTAGTTGAGGTACTACTTCAAAAGCATCTCCAACTATTCCGTAGTCAGCAGCTTTAAAAAATGGTGCTTCTGGATCTGTGTTAACGACTACCTTAACTTTAGAGGCGTTAATACCAGCCAAATGTTGAATTGCCCCAGAAATACCTATCGCAATATATAAGTTAGATGCTACCGGCTTTCCAGTTTGTCCAACGTGCTCACCGTGAGGTCTCCAACCCAAATCTGATACTGGCTTAGAACATGCGGTTGCAGCACCGAGTACATCGGCTAACTCTTCAACCATGCCCCAATTCTCAGGACCTTTTAATCCACGACCGGCAGATACAACAACTTCTGCATCAGCAATACTCACTTTATCTGTTGCTTTATCCACGGATTCAACGCTTACTCCAGAATCTGGAATTGAAGGTGAAAAATCCTCTATGCTAGGACTAATACCATGTTCAACTATACCAAAAGAGTTATTAGATAAACCTACAACTTTAACGTCTGTTGTTATTTCTGTATTAGCGAACGCCTTATTTGTGAATGCAGTACGTTTAACTGTAAAAGGCGAAACACTAGATGGTGCTTCAACCACATTAGAAGCATAACCAGCCTCTAATCCTACTGCTAAAAGTGGAGCTAGATATTTACTGTCTGCACTAGAACTAACGACTACTACTTTTGCATCTTCATTTTTGGCAGCGCTTTCAATAGCGCCAGCGTATTTTTTAGCATTGAATGTTGCTAATGAGTCATCTTTTATTGACAATACTTTTGTAGCACCATAATTTCCTAAGCTTTCACTGTTATCTGCGTTGATTGCAACAGCAGTAACAGTAGTGCCCATTTGATCTGCAATTGCTTTTGCATAAGACACTACTTCAAAAGCAGCTTTCTTAAACTTATTGTTTTCTGATTCTGTATATACTAAAACTGACATAATAAATTTTCAATTAATAAATATCAATTACCAAATTTCAATAATTGTGATTTGGTGTTTGACTTTTTGGTTTTTAAATGACTTTAGCTTCGTTATGAAGTAAATCTACTAACTCATCAATATTACCTGCATCAACGAGTTTCACTGCACCTTTCGGTGCTGGTTTTTCAAAACTAGCTGAATTGGTTTCAGCTTTGGCATCGATAGGTTCAAGAACGTTTAGAGGTTTTTTGCGGGCCATCATTATACCTCTCATGTTTGGTATACGAAGGTCGCTTTCTTCTACTAAACCTTTCTGTCCTCCTATAACTAAAGGTAAAGCTGTAGAAACAGTCTCTTTACCACCATCAATTTCTCTTGTAGCTTTAGCGCTAGCGCCATCAATTTCTAATCCAATGCAGTTTGTGATATAATTTGCACCTGTCATCGCTGCGAGCATTCCAGGTACCATACCACCATTATAATCTATAGATTCTCTTCCAGCAATAACAAGATCATAGCCACCATCTTGTACAACTTTTGCTAACTGTTTAGCGACTGCAAAACCATCAGTGGCTTCTGTATTTACTCTAATGGCAGAATCTGCCCCAATAGCCAAAGCCTTTCTTAAAGTAGGTTCTGTTTCTGCACCACCAACATTCACAACGTCAACACTTGCGCCTTGTTTTTCTTTAAACCACATAGCACGTGTTAGACCAAATTCGTCATTTGGGTTAATTACAAATTGAACACCATTAGTATCAAATTTAGTATCACCATCAGTGAAATTAATCTTTGAAGTCGTATCAGGAACATGACTAATACACACTAAAATTTTCATATAATTATTTATTTAGGTTTTTTAAATATTAAAAATCGACTCACTAAAACGATTTCGTAAATTTTATGTAAAAGTCGACATTTTTATGATAATAAAGCCAATTTAGCTGTATTATTGAGTTGACAAAGATAAATAGAAATTCTGAATTTACTATGCATGCATAGTAAATTTTTTTAGTCGTGAAGATTTATATAATTTTCCATTTATTTCTATTTTTGCTCTTCGATAAAATTAAGATAATGAAGACTATTCAATTTAGAGAAGCTATTGCTGAAGCTATGAGTGAAGAAATGCGCAGAGATGAAAGCGTATATCTGATGGGTGAAGAAGTAGCAGAATATAATGGAGCATATAAGGCTTCTAAAGGAATGTTAGATGAGTTTGGACCAAAGCGTGTTATCGATACACCAATTGCTGAATTAGGTTTTGCTGGTATAGCTATTGGGTCAACAATGACAGGAAATAGACCTATCGTGGAGTATATGACATTCAACTTTTCTTTGGTAGGTATTGATCAAATCATAAATAACGCTGCTAAAATTAGACAGATGTCTGGTGGACAATTTAAGTGCCCAATTGTATTTAGAGGGCCAACAGCTTCTGCAGGTCAGTTAGCTGCAACGCATTCGCAAGCTTTTGAAAATTGGTTTGCCAACACACCAGGTCTTAAAGTTATTGTGCCGTCAAATCCGTATGATGCAAAAGGATTATTGAAATCAGCAATTAGAGATGACGATCCGATTATTTTTATGGAGAGTGAGCAGATGTATGGAGATAAAGGTGAAGTGCCAGAAGGAGAATACGTAATACCTATTGGTGTTGCAGATATTAAGCGTAAAGGTGATGATGTTACAATTGTTTCTTTTGGTAAAATTATTAAAGAGGCATACAAAGCAGCTGACGAATTGGAAAAAGAAGGTGTTTCTTGTGAAATAATAGACTTACGTACAGTAAGACCTATGGATAGAAATGCTATTGTTGAGTCGGTAAAGAAAACAAATCGTTTAGTAATATTAGAAGAAGCTTGGCCTTTTGGTAATGTAGCAACTGAAATTACATATTTGGTACAGTCTGAAGCTTTTGATTATTTAGATGCACCAATAGTTAAAATAAATACAGCTGATACTCCAGCACCATATTCACCAGTATTGTTAGAAGAATGGTTACCTAACAGTAATGATGTAATTAAGGCTGTGAAAAAAGTAATGTATAAATAAATAAATCGCATTTTTTTGCGTTTAGTAAACTTCATTAGCAACCAAATACAATGTTTAGCATGGTTGTTGATGAAGTTTGTTTTTAAATTATGAAGCTTAAATTACTCTTACTTTTTTTATCTCTTAGTCTTTACAGTGCAATTGCGCAGACAAAGGTTAGTGGTCATGTATATGATGAAAACAATCAGCCTATACCTTTTGCTAGTGTGTTATTTAAAGGTTCTACAGAAGGTACCATTACCAATGAAGATGGTAAGTTTTATTTAGAGTCTGATGAAACGTGGAAGGCTTTAGTAGTATCATTTATTGGTTATGAAGTCTTAGAAATTCCACTGAGTAAAAAAGTGAACTATGACTTAAAGTTTACCCTTAAAGAAGAGGCCGAGTCACTTAGCGAGGTAGTTATAGTTACAGGAAAGCAATCAAAGAAAGCCTCAGAAAATCCTGCAATTAGAATATTAAAGAAAATTTGGGAGCGTAAGCGCCAGAATGGTCTTAATCAGTTTAAGCAGTATGAATATGACCAGTACGAGAAAGTTGAATTTGATCTAAATACCATAGACAGTTCTTTGATAAAAAGCAAACTTTTTAGAGGTATGGAGTTTGTTTTTGAAGAAGTTGATACTTCAAGTGTCACAGGTAAAACCTACCTGCCTATCTTTTTAAATGAATCTGTAAAGAAAGTTTATGGGGATAACATTCTTAATAAAAAGCGTGAAGACTTAAGGGGGAATAAAAACTCTGGGTTTAGTAATAATCAAGTTATTATCGATTTTATAGATGATTTATATTCTGAATACAATATCTATAATAATTACCTAAAGTTTTTTGATAAGAGTTTTGTAAGTCCCTTGAGTAGAACAGGTGTGCAAACCTACAATTATGTACTTTCAGACAGTGCTTTTATTGATAACAAATGGTGTTATAATATCATTTATTATCCAAGACGAACAAATGAACTTACATTTAAAGGAGATTTTTGGGTAAATGATTCAACCTTTGCTATAAAAGAAATCAACCTTCAGGCATCAAAAAGTGCAAATATTAACTGGGTTAAAGAAATTTATATAGAGCAGGAGTTCGATGTTTTAAATGACTCTTTATTCCTGATTAAACGTGATTATTTTCTTTCTGATTTTGCGTTTAATAAAAAGGAAAAGTCGAGAGGTATTTACGGTAAACGAACTACCTTATACGATAATTACAAATTTGATGAAGCTAAGGATCAAAAGTTTTATGATAAGGTAGTTTATAACTATGACAAGGATGTTTATAACAGGCAGGATGATTTTTGGGAAGAAAACAGATTAGAAGCCTTAAATAAAGATGAAATAGGCGTCTATAAAATGCTTGATACACTAAAGACTGTAAAAAAGTTTAAACGAATATACAACTTGGGGAGTATCCTAGCCTCAGGATATATAGAGTTTCCAAGTATCAATTTTGATTATGGACCAATTTTTTCAACTTTCGGATTTAATGATGTTGAAGGCTTAAGATTAAGAACTGGTGGTAGAACCTATTTTGGACCGAATGATTTATGGAGGTTAGAAGGTTTTGTAGCTTACGGATTTAGAGATGATAAGTTTAAATATGGCATCTCTGGTAAATGGCTACTAGATAAGAAAAGCCGTTTTACTATATTTGGAGGCCAACGCCGAGATATTGAACAAATTGGGGCGAGTTTAACCAGTTCTACAGATGTTTTAGGTAGAAGTTTGGCATCAAATGCAGTCTTTACTGCTGGGGCAAATGACAGGCTTTCTAATATCAATTTAACAAATCTTGGATTTTCTTTAGAGCCTTTACGTAATTTTGAAGTCAGGCTAGATGGAAGTTACAGAACCATTAGCTCAGCTTCACCAACATTTAGTTTAGACTACAATGACCCTGAGGTGGCTTCGCGTGTCTCTTCAGAAGTTAATCAATTTGAAAGTCGTTTAGCGCTATCCTTTTTCCCTAAAAGGCAGATGACAGGTTACGGTGTAGAACGCAAGGAAAAAAATGATGGATTTGCCAGACTTTTTGCGCAAGTAACCAGAGGAGATCGCGATTGGTTAAATAGTGACTTTGATTATACTAAAGTGCAATTCTCCTATATTCAACCATGGCAAGTTGGTGGATTTGGACGACTTACCACATCTATTGAAGCTGGAAAAACTTTTGGTGAAGTGCCGTTGGCCTTGTTAAGTGTTGTGCCAGGTAACCAGACATATTTTTCTATATACAATACCTTTTCTCAGTTAGATTTTTATGAGTTCGTAACAGATACCTATACTTCAATGCACATAGAACATAATTTTAATGGGCGTTTATTTTCTAGGATTCCTTTTCTTAAAAAATATAATTTAAGAGCTATTCTAAGTTTAAGAGGTGTTTGGGGTGAGTTATCTGATGAGAATATTGCATTAAACACAACGAGTAATCCATCACAAATTCCATTATTTGCACCAGATACAAGGGTTTATTACGAGTATAGTTTTGGTGTGGCAAATATTTTCAAGGTGCTACGTTTAGACTTTAACTTTAGAGGTAACTATCTGGATGCACCTGACGCTAGAAAGTTTGGGGTTACAGGTAGTTTTGGATTTTTCTTTTAATCTTGAAATAATATACATTTCTTTTGTTAAACTTAGGTGTTAGCTTATATTTGCAGCCCTAAAAATTGAATTATGACAAGTACTGGTGATTTGACTTTTGATGTGTTAATAGAAATTCCTAAAGGAAGCCGAAATAAGTATGAATACGATTTTGATTTAAATAAGATTCGTTTTGATAGAATGTTGTTTTCATCAATGATGTATCCAGGTGACTATGGTTTTGTACCTGAAACATTAGCTTTAGATGGTGATCCATTAGATGTTTTAGTATTGGGTTCTGCGCCAATGTATCCTATGGTGGTAGTTGAGGTTCGTCCTATCGGAGTATTCCATATGACAGATGAAAAAGGTCCAGATGAAAAAATAATCTGTGTACCAGTTAGTGACCCTTTCTGGAACAAATTAAACGATATAAGCGAATTAAATCCTCATAGATTTAAAGAAATAGAGCACTTCTTCCAGGTTTACAAGGACTTAGAAGAGAAAAAAGTAGATGTTGGTGGTTGGGGAAATGCCAAAGAAGCATATGAAATCTTCAACAAATGTGTTGAGCGATATGAAAATAGCGAACACAAAACCAAAGGAGACTTTACAATATAAGTTAAGAAAGGATTTAAATACGTTATAAATAACCCTTTGGTAATTACTATCAAAGGGTTTTTCTATTGCAATCTATTTTGTTACATTTACCCGGAAGAAAAAATAACTAATCAAATTAAATTTAAATTTATGGAATCTAATATCATTTTTATTCCAATGGCATTTGCAGTTGTAGGGCTGCTTTTTATGTTTATAAAGATGTCTTGGGTAAAAAAACAAGCTCCTGGTAATGAAAAAATGCAGAGTATTTCTAAATCAATTAAAGAAGGTGCCTTAGCATTTTTAGCAGCTGAATATCGTTTACTTTTAATTTTTGTAGTAATGGCATCGGTTGCTTTAGGGGTTGTGGCATATATTGTACCATCTACACACTGGATCATTATTGTAGCATTTATTTTTGGCGCACTGTTTTCGGGCCTAGCAGGGAACATCGGAATGCGAATCGCAACAGATGCAAATGCCAGAACTGCTGAGGCAGCAAAGACGAGCTTACCTCACGCCTTAAAAGTATCTTTTGGTGGTGGAACTGTAATGGGTCTTGGTGTTGCAGGACTTGCGGTATTAGGTTTAAGCATATTCTTCATTATTTTTCTTAAAATGTTTGTGACTGGAAGTTCTGACAACTTCTATGATGAAATGACCGTAGCACTTGAAGCTTTAGCAGGTTTTTCATTAGGTGCTGAATGTATTGCCCTATTCGCTAGAGTTGGTGGTGGTATTTACACAAAAGCAGCAGATGTTGGCGCTGATTTAGTAGGGAAAGTAGAAGCAGGTATTCCTGAAGATGATCCACGTAACCCTGCAACTATTGCAGATAATGTAGGTGATAATGTAGGTGATGTTGCTGGTATGGGTGCTGATTTATTCGGATCTTATGTGGCGACCGTATTAGCTGCTATGGTACTAGGTAACTACGTTATACGAGATATTGTCAAGGAAACAGGAACTGCATTTGTTGATGACTTCAACAATATGGGACCTATTCTATTACCATTGGTAATAGCAGGTGTAGGTGTTTTAGCTTCTATTATAGGAACATTCTTAGTGAGAATATCTAATAACGAGGCCAAAGAGTCTCAAGTACAAAAGGCATTAGACATGGGGAACTGGGTATCAATAGCTATTACTTGGGTTGCTTCTTGGTTCTTAATTCGTTGGATGTTACCAATGAATATTGAAATGGACTTCTTTGGTGAAGGTGTTAAAGTAATTCCATCGCGACACGTGTTTTATGCGGCAACAATTGGTTTAGCTGTAGGAGCTTTAATTTCAATAGTCACGGCTTATTATACTAGTTTAGGTAAAAAACCTGTATTAGATATTGTTAAGAACTCTTCAACTGGTGCAGCGACAAATATTATTTCTGGGTTAGCAGTAGGAATGAAGTCAACGTTCCTTTCAGTAATATTATTTGCGGTAGCTATTTGGAGTGCTTATGTGCTCGCTGGATTTTATGGAGTAGCATTAGCTGCATCAGCCATGATGGCAACTACTGCTATGCAGCTAGCTATTGATGCCTTCGGACCAATTGCTGATAACGCTGGTGGTGTTGCTGAAATGAGTGAGTTAGAACCTCACGTTCGTGAACGTACAGATATTTTAGATTCGGTAGGTAATACAACTGCGGCCGTTGGTAAAGGATTCGCAATTGCTTCAGCGGCTTTAACGGCGCTGGCATTATTTGCGGCGTATGTTACTTTTACGGGTATAGATGGTATTAATATATTTAAGGCACCGGTTTTAGCATCGCTGTTTATAGGTGGAATGATACCTGTAATTTTCTCAGCATTAGCGATGGAATCTGTAGGTAAAGCCGCAGGACAAATGGTTGAAGAAGTAAGACGTCAGTTTAGAGAAATACCTGGTATCATGGAAGGTACAGGTATACCTGAATACGGTAAGTGTGTAGATATCTCAACTAAAGCAGCATTAAAAGAAATGGTTATTCCTGGTCTTATTACCATTGTAACTCCAGTAGTTATGGGACTAGGTACTGCAATAGTTAATGATGATTTCTTATTAGGCGCTGAAGTTTTAGGTGGCTATATGGCAGGTGTATGTGTGAGTGGTGTAATGTGGGCGATTTTTCAAAACAATGCGGGTGGTGCATGGGATAACGCTAAGAAATCTTTTGAGGCTGGTGTTGAAATAAATGGTGAAACATTCTACAAGCATAAAGAGGATAATCCTTCTCCACCACATCAAGCTGCAGTAACTGGTGATACTGTTGGAGATCCGTTTAAAGATACTTCAGGTCCATCTATGAATATTTTAATTAAGTTAACGTGTTTAGTAGGTTTAGTGATTGCACCAATATTGGGAGGTCATGGTGACGAATCGGCTGTAGCTGAAAATGAAAAAGAAGTAACTATTGAAATGACTGTTGCATCGGAAGATATGGCGAAGGCTACTGTTGATTTCTCTACTATCAAGGATGGTGAAAAAGTAACTGAAACGGTTGTTTTTGAAGGCAGCGAAGCTGAAGTTAAAAAAGAATTAGAAACTTTTGAAACAAGCCTTAAAACTGAGGGTACAGAAGTGCAAAAAGTCATTGAAAAGGTTGATATTAAGAAACAATAGTACCTTTTAAATTAATAAAGAAAAGCCTCGTTTTATTCGAGGCTTTTTTATTTTTACCATATGTTTAAAAAGGACCCATTACAAATCATACCCTTTTCCTCTTATGGAACAAAATCTCATTTGTATCTTAAGGGTAGAGCCTTAGAGGATGAGAATATCAATCTAGAAAAAACAGGATGGTTTAACCTTTTAATAAACTCTTGGAACAGATTTGAAACTGACGAAATTAGAAATACATCTTTAAAAATATCTTTATCTAACGATTTGTCTTTTGATTTGTCTTCAGATGCAGAAGGATATTATCTTTTAGATGAATCTATTGATAAAGAAATATCGGGAAGTGATAATGAAGGTTGGTTGAGTTATGAAATAGCTTATACAGCTGTGAAATCTTCTAGGAAAATTCAACTTAATAATCGATTTAAAGGTGAAATGTTGATACCTAGAAATGCGGAATTTGGTGTTATTAGCGATATTGATGATACTATTTTACATACAGGTGTAGCATCGCCATTAAAATGGCGAGTTATTGTTAATACGTTTTTTAAAACACCTCATAAACGAAAAGCATTAGAGGGTTCAGCTGAATTTTATAATTTACTTCATGAAGGTAAATCAGGTCAATTAAGCAATCCTATTTTTTATGTGAGTAATAGTCCTTGGAATTTGTATCGCTATCTTGACTATTTTTTGAAAGTAAATGATTTCCCTAAAGGGCCAATTTTACTTCGAGATTTCAGAACACCTTTTGATAGAACTCCAAAAACAGAATTAGCTCATAAGTATCACGAAATCCATAATATCCTTAACACCTATCCTGAAATGAAGTTTATACTCATCGGGGATTGTGGGGAAAAAGATGCCTACATATACCTAGACGTCGTAAAACAATTTCCTAATAGAGTAGCAGCAATATATCTAAGAGCAGTAGAACACAAAAGACGCATGAAGCGCATATCTAATTTTGTTGATCAGATTAAAGAAATACCTGTTCTTATTATTGAAAAACGAGAGGACGCATTAGAACATGCAAGAAGGTTTGGTTTTATTGCTTAGAATAAACCATGAATTTGGGCATCAATCTTATTGATTATGCCACCTAAATCTTCAGGGTTAGCAACAAAGTCTAGATTGTCAACGTCAATGATTAACAAATTGCCTTTATCATAGGTAGTAATCCAAGCTTCATAACGCTCGTTCAGGCGACTTAGGTAATCAATACTAATGGTGTTTTCGTAATCTCTACCACGTTTGTGTATTTGAGCAACTAAATTAGGAATAGAACTACGCAGATAAATCAACAAATCCGGACCTTTAACAAAGGATTCCATAAGCTCGAATAATGACGAATAATTCTCAAAATCACGGTTAGTCATTAAACCCATTGCATGAAGGTTTGGTGCAAAGATGTGTGCATCTTCATATATGGTTCTGTCTTGAATGATGTCTTTTCCGCTATCATGAATTTGGTTAACCTGACGAAATCTACTGTTTAGGAAATATACCTGCAAATTAAAGCTCCAACGTTCCATTTGATTATAAAAATCATCTAAATATGGGTTGTCTACAACGTCTTCTAATTGCGCTTCCCATTTGTAGTGTTTAGCTAATAATTTAGTGAGCGTTGTCTTTCCAGCTCCAATATTCCCAGCAACAGCAATATGCATAATTTTAGTCGAGTTTTAAGTGGTATTCACGAAGAATTTCAAGATGGTAAATATACAAGGTTTCATTGGTTACCAAAAACTGACTTATTAACAAATTTGGCAATGCTATAGGCCAAATTTCATTGCTGTTCTTGGTAAGAATACTTAATTCATTTTCCTTTTTAAGAATTAAATTCGCCTTACTAAAGGCCATGTCTGTATAGCCATTATTTTCAAACTTGTTTATAAGGCTGCCGAAGTAATTATAGATGTATAAGTACCTCTCAGTAAGCATGTAGCAATTATTATAATCACTTTTAAGATCTAAAACTTCGGATTGAATCGGAACCGTTTTAAGCCTTGTTGTATTGGTTTTGTAATCATACAATTCTAGTTGTTGCATATCTTGATTAAACAACCAAAGTGTGTTGTCAAACCCTGTAGAAACAAAACTTACATTTTTGTAGGGTTGCACAACGTTAAAATCTACTTTAGAAACTTCGGCCAATCGATTATCTAAGATTACGACTGTGTTAAAATCTTTGTAAAAGAGATTAATCTTTAAAGGATTAAAAGCATTTGCTGTGGTAACTTCACCTAACTGAAAGTTGGTATAAGTAATTGTAGTGTCTTTAGTTTTTTTATGAAAAGTATAATCCTTAGTGGTGTAGTACAACGTTTCAAAAGTATCGATGCCAAAAACAGATGCAACTTTTAATTTGGTAGAATCTATAAAAACACCTTTGACCTTTTTTTGGGCAAATACCGATAAACTAACTATAAAAACGAAATAAACTAAATTCTGCATACGTTGCAGAAAAATACAAAAATTGAACCAATAATGAGCTGAATGACTAAATGGTTAACTTATAGCCATAACCTCTAACATTAATGATTTGTATGTTTTCGTCTTTTTTTAATTTCTTTCTCAGTTTAGTAATGAAAACGTCCATACTTCTTGCTGAGAAAAAATCATCTGTACCCCAAAGTTTGTTTAATATTAAAGAACGGTCTAAGACTTGATTTTTATTTTTTATTAAATGAAATAATAAATGCGCTTCTCTATGAGTCAATTGCTGTACATCATCATTTTTGTAAAGTAATTGTTGTTTTGGGAAATCAAACATATAATCGCCAATTTCTATAACTTTTGAAGCTGATTGTACTTGCTTTCGTTTAAGAAGATTATGAACTCTAACTATGAGTTCTTCCATACTAAATGGTTTTTTTAGGTAATCATTACCACCAATAGAAAAACCCTCAACAACATCTGCTGTTTGAGATTTAGCAGTTAAGAAAATGATTGGTATGGTATCGTCTATAGCTCTAATGTCTTTAGCTAAAGTAAAGCCATCTTTTTTTGGCATCATTACATCTAATACTAAGATTTCTGGTGCTTCAGTTTTATATTTTTCAAAAGCTTTTTCTCCGTTTTCACATAGTGTAACGTCAAAATCCCTAGTTTCTAGACTTTCTTTAATTATCTGTCCTAACGCCGCTTCATCTTCGGCTAATAGTAATTTTATTTTATCAGCCATTTGGTAATGATATTTTAAATGTAGTTAAACCTTTAGCTAAATTTAAGTCGATTGTACCATTATGCTTTTCTATAATGGTTTTAGTATAATAAAGTCCAATTCCAAACCCTTTGACATCGTGTGTGTTTCCTTTTGGTACGCGATAGAATTTTTCAAAAATTTGTTCCTTATTAGCTTGAGAAAGTGAAGACCCATTATCAGAAATTAAAATATCAAAAGAATGTTCTTTTGGTAACAGGTCGACTTCTATGGTATCTCCACCATATTTTACCGCATTATCTAATATGTTGTTAATGGCATTTTCAAAATGAAAGATGTCAACTTTAGCTAATAAATGTTCAACTTTTAGGTTAGAGCTAAATTGCTTTTTAGGAAACTGTAATTCGTATTTTTTTGTGAGCTCAGTAATAAGTGCTACAACATCAATTTCTTCCTTGTTAAGCTCTAATTTATCACTGTCTAATGTTGCAGTTTCAAGAAGCTTTTCAACCATAAGGTTCAGTTTTTCTAACTGTGTAGACGACATATTAATGTATTTTTTAGTCTTTTCTTTGTCATCTATTCCGTTAAAATTATTTATACTTTCTAAGGCAACACCTATGGTTGCTATTGGTGTTTTAAACTCATGTGTAATGTTGCTAATAAGATCATTTTTTACTTCGGCTAACTGCTTTTGTTGTTTTATGATTTTAAGCAGATAGAATAAACAGCTAATAATAGCCAATACCAATAAGATTGATATTAAAATACCATTTAAACTACGTTTTAAAACCGTTATTGTGGAGTTGCTGTAGTGTAATTCTAAAATACTTCCTTTAGGTAAAAATTTAGATCTTGAGGTTGTATTCAAAACCAAGTTTGTTTCAATAGGTTTGGTCAGAGAGTCTTTGAATTTAGAAACTTGTCTTATCACATTACTTTTATAAAATTTCAATTCATGGTTTATATCTATACGTTTTTGATTGAGTTCTCCTTTGAGAAGGCTATCAATTTTAAAAGTATCTAGACTATCATTAGTAATAGAAACAACAATTTTTGAGGTTAGTAACTCAAAATCATCAAACTCTAATTTTTCAATTTTTATACTATCAATAGTATTTCTAAAGGCACCTAATGATTTTGTTGGATGCAAACTGTCATGAATTTGAGACATAGAATCCAATGCTTCACCTTTAAAAATATTGATCCCTTGTATGTTATCAATATTTAAAGAGTCAAGACTATTGTACTTATAGTTAACGCTATCAATACGTTGAAAGAAGCTTTCTAATTTACCTCCTTCTTCAAATGCATTTTTCTGCTGGTCACCTTCAAGGAAAATACCAACAGTAGTATTTTCAGCCAAAGCTGTATAATAGTCGTCAACTGCCTTATCTAAACTTGTTTGCACATCACTGATGAGTTGATCCTTATTATTTAGATAGTTTTTATAATTCCAATAAGATTGAATTGCAATTGTAGCAGTAATTACTACTATAATAACATATAAAATCCACCTGTACTTTTTGTCGTTCATACTACAAATGTATAAAGTATTATAGCTTAAATTTCAAACGGTTAACACACGTTAACACTGATTAACTTTAAAGCTAAAAAACAGTTGAGATATTTGTGATGTATTAATCATAAAATCAAAAAAAATGAAACAATTAGTTATAACAGCCTTATTCCTTTGGAGTTTAAATGGAATGGCTCAAGATAGTGAAACGACAAACATCAATTCTATTGAGAAGGTTAAGGTTGAAAATCTAGATATAGTAGTGACCGTAGATTCGGCTGAAGAAATTAAACGAACTTTTAAGGTAGAAGACATTAAAGAGATGTTTGATTTAACTGGCGATAACGAATCTGTGTCGTTCAAATTAATTTGCAACGGAGAAACGATGAGCAATGGTGAGCAGTCTCAATTATCCTATAAGATAAAAGGTAATTCAAACAATGTTGAAGACTTCATTGTAAGAGTTAAGGAACTCAGAGATGCTGCGATTAAATATTACAACAAGAAAAAATAAATTTAAAAATCAATCAAATGACAACAATTATTAGAGTAATGGTCTTGGCGCTTGTGATGGTAGTTTCTACCATCGCTAGTGCTCAAGATTTTCAAGGAGTGGCTACCTACAAGACACAACGTAAGTTAGATATAAAAATGGATAGTACAAGCACATCTGCTGTGTCAAAGGAGATGCATGAACAAATGATGGAAATGATGAAAAAGCAGTTTCAGAAAACTTTTAAGCTAACCTTTAATAAAGAAGAATCTGTTTATAAACAAGATGAAGAATTAGACAAGCCAAATACGGGTATGGGAAGTGGTATTCAAATTGTAGCGATTGGCGGAGGAGGCGGTTCTGACGTATTATATAAAAACACTAAAGAACAACGGTATGCTGAACAAGTTGATACCTATGGTAAAATCTTTTTAGTAAAAGATAGTATTGAAGGGATAGAATGGAAATTAGGTTCTGAGACAAAATATATTGGTGAGTACCCTTGCTTTAAAGCAACATACACCAAAGAGGTCGAAAAAATGAATGTTAGTTTTGGTAGTGATGATGAGGAAGAAACTAAGGAGACAGAAATGGAAGAGCGTACAGTTACCGCCTGGTATACACCTCAAATCCCTATTAATAATGGTCCAGATAATTATCAAGGACTTCCTGGACTAATTCTAGAAGTCCATGATGGTGATTTAACTATAATCTGTAGTAAAATTGTCCTAAATCCAAAGGAGAAGGTAGAGATTAATGAGCCAGATAAAGGTAAAGAAGTGGATCAAGAAAAGTATGAGGCTATTATGGAAAAGAAAGCAAAAGAGATGATGGAGCGTTTTAGACCTGCCAAAGGCGATAGAAATAATGGTAATAGTTTTAGTATTAGTATAGGTGGCTAAAAACAAAGTCTTTATTAATGTTAATATTATGATAAACGGAAGCTATGTGTTTAATGTATAATTATATTTGTTAAACAAAACAATTTAATTTTCGTTGATTATGAGATCTTTACTATTAAAAACAGGCTTATTTGTCTCACTTTTTTTATTCGTTTTAATACCAAATTCAGATAATGTTGATGCAGCCACGGTTAAAGCTGACGATGAATTTCAAGGACAAGCATTTTATATGTCTAAGTCTAAAATGGAACTTGGTAGATGGGGAGCTCGCATGAGTGAAGCTCAAAAGAAGCAAATAGCGGCAAGACTTAAAAACAGGTTAGAAAAGGAATACATTTTAACTTTCAATAAAGAGGAAGCAGTATTCTATGAAGATGAAAAACTTGATGCTATGTCTGGCGCTACCGATTCTTGGGGAAAGAATTTTGCACCAGGAAGACAATATAAAAATGTAAAGACAAATACCCAGATTCAAAATCAAGAATTTTATGGAAAGAAGTTTTTAGTTAAAGATAAATTGCAAGACATTAATTGGATATTAGGGAAAGAGACGAAGCAAATAGGAAATTACATGTGTTTTAAAGCAACCGCTTCAATTCCTTCTAATGATTTAGCATGGTACGATTTTTCTTGGGGTAGATTGAGAAATAATCAAGCTAATGAAAAAAAGGCAGATTCAATTAAAACTGATGAGACTGATGAGCCAGAAATTGAAATGACTGAAGTTGAAGCATGGTACTCACCACAAATTCCTGTGAGTCATGGTCCTCTAGAGTATTGGGGTTTACCAGGTTTAATTTTAGAAGTAAGTGCCGGTAATACAACAATGTTGTGTACTAAAATAGTAATGAATCCTAAAGAGAAACTTGAAATAAAAGCACCAGACAAAGGTAAAGAAACAACGAAAGCTGAATATCAAGTTACAGTCATTGAAAAAATGAAGGAGTTCAGAAACAACCGCATGGGTAGAAGACGTGGTTAATTTATTAACAGAAGTTTAACGAATATAAACTTTACTTTTATCATCTATAAAAGTCTAACATGATGCTTCATGTTATTAGGAGCTTAATTAAACAATCTACGTTATAAATTTTTAAGATGAAAAAATCACTTTTACCAATTATTGCAGTACTGCTGTTTTCTTTAACGACTGTCCTATCAGCTCAAGATTTTCAAGGAAAGGCATATTACCAAACTAAAACTACCATGAATCTTGATGAATGGGGCGGAAGAGAAATGAGCCCAGAACGAAAGAAGATGATTCAGGAGCGCATGAAAAGTTTTTTAGAAAAGCAATATGTCCTAACTTTCAATAAGGAAGAATCCGTTTATAAGGAAGATGAAAAACTAGAGATGCCTGGTCAGCGTGGTTGGGGTGGTTTTGCAAGTAGTTTTAGTGGTGGTCCTAAATATAAAAATGTAAAAGAAAAAGAACTTTTACAAGATCAAGAGTTTTTCGGGAAAGAATTTTTAATTAAAGATGAACTGAAATCCTTAGAATGGAAAATGGGTACTGAAACAAAAGTGATAGGTAACTATACTTGCTTTAAGGCAACTGCAATAAAAACTGTTGATGAATTTGATTGGCGTAGTATGAGACGCAGACAACCAAAGAAAGAAGAGAAAGAAGCAGATTCTTCCCAAACGAAGAAGAGTGATGATCCTATGGATGAAGTAGAAGTTCCTAAGACTATCGAAGTTACAGCATGGTACACGCCTCAGATTCCAATTAATCAAGGGCCAGACGATTATTGGGGATTACCAGGTCTTATATTAGAGGTGAATGCTGATAGAACTACAATCCTTTGCACCAAAATTGTAATGAATCCTGAAGAGAAGGAAGAGATAGAAAAGCCAACTAAAGGAGAAGAAGTAACACAGCAAGAGTATACCGAAATCATCACTAAAAAGATGAAAGAAATGCGCGAAATGTATGGCGGTAGAAGAGGTAGAAATGGTGGTAGACGCAATTAGAATAAAAAAGAATGAATGCTTTTGTTAGCATTATCAATCAAAAACGAATAAGCACAATTATGAAACATTCGAATAATTAGATCTAAAAATTTCGATCTTTTGAATGTTCCATCTGACCAACCAAAAAAACAAGTATCAACAGATGAAAAAAATAGTATCACTGCTATGTTTTATAGTAGCCATGAATTCTTTTGCTCAAATTAAGATGCAAGGAGTTGTTAAAGATAGTATCGGTGCACCATTAGAATTAGCAAATGTTATTGCTATTAATCAGGAAACCAATGCTTTAGAGTCTTTTGGGGTAACTAATGATAAAGGAAAATACGTATTATCATTGAGTAAAAACCAAAAATATAAGTTACAAGTAAGTTATATTGGTTACAAATCCATTGAAGAAATTTTCACAACTAAAGAGGCGAATGTTACCAAGGATTTTGTGATGCTTGAAGACAATTCTTTAGATGAAGTAGAGTTAACCTACGAAATGCCAGTTACCATAAAAGGGGACACCTTAATATACAATGCAGACTCCTTTAAAAACGGATCTGAAAGGAAACTTGAGGATGTTTTAGAGAAAATGCCCGGAATGGAAATAAATGAAAACGGACAAGTTGAAGTAGAGGGAAAAGTTGTAAATAAGTTAATGGTCAATGGTAAGGATTTCTTTGATGGAGATACCAAGTTGGCAACAAAGAATATTCCCGCTAATGCTGTTGATAAGGTTCAGGTGCTAAGAAATTATGCAGAGGTAGGGCAATTGAGTAGTGTTAGAAATAATCAAGATAACGTTGCTATAAACATTAAATTAAAAGAAGGAAAAGAAAACTTCTGGTTTGGTGATGTTACTGCAGGTGCAGGTACAGCTCCATCACCTAATGACGAATTATATTTGGTGCAACCCAAATTGTTTTATTACAGTCCTAAGTACAGCATCAACTTTATTGGTGATATGAATAATATAGGTGAAGTCGCTCTAACTAATCGAGATTTAAGAGGTTTCGGTGGCGGTTTTAGATTGCCAAGTAGAACGAGTGGAACGAGTATTAATTTAGGTGATAACGGACTTGGCGGCTTAACTAATATCGCAGATGCACAAGAAGTAACAACAAAGCTGGGTTCTGCTAATTTTAGTTATTCACCAAATAGCGCCTTAGATTTAAGCGGTTTTTTAATTTATAATGTCAGTAGATTAAGAACCCGAGAGGAGAATTCTTTTGACTACATTGAAGTAGAAGATGACCCTAATACACCAATTGATGAGTCTACACTTACACCACCAGATGAAGAAACGGTATCAACAGGTAGAGAAGCTTCTAACCAGTTTATTACAAAGCTAAGTGCCTCGTACAAACCCAATGTAAATAATCAGCTAGATTATGATGTTTTAGCAAGAGTATCTGATGATGAAGAACGTCAAAATTTAGTGTCTTCTATTGTTGGCGCAACAAATCAAGTAGATCAGGTGAATCCTTATAGTATTAATCAGAATTTAAACTACTATTACACTTTAGACGAGAATAACATCTTTGCTTTTGAAGCACAACACTTAATTAAAGATGAAGATCCTTTTTACAATGCATTGTTAGTGAATAATCCTGGTGATAATGGTGATGCTTTTGACGCTACTGCTGATGATGTTGGTTTTGATGTCAACCAGCTAGCTTACGATATTAACCAAGAAAGACGTGTAAAGTCTAACCAATTAGATGCAAAACTAGATTACTTTAATATCTTAAATGCTAAAAGTAACATCAATCTTACATTAGGTACCATATTGAGTAACCAAAAGTTTAATTCTAATATTTTTCAATTTTTAGATGATGGTACACGACTTAATCCTGTGCCAGATATTACAAACGAAGGTAATTTGGTATCTGCTAACAATGACGATGTAGACTATACCTTTAGTGATGTGTATTTAGGTGTACATTACAGATTTAAAACAGGTAAGTTTACATTTACTCCAGGTGTGTCTTTCCACGCGTACAGCAATAGAAATACGCAAGGTTCAGAAACATTTGAAGATAATTTCTTTGATGTATTACCAGATTTTGAAATGCGTATTCAGTTTAAAAAGAGTGAATCTTTACAGTTAAATTATAACATGACTAATACGTTTACCGATGTTACTAATATTGCTGAAGGTTTGGTAATGAATAATTTTAATAATTTTCAATTTGGTAACCCAGAATTACAAAATGCGCTATCTCACAACATAAGACTGTTTTATAGTAGTTTTAATTTATTTAATTACACCAATGTTTTTGCAGGTGCCAATTATAGTAGAAATGAAGATCAGATACGTTCGCTTACAAATTTTGAAAGTGTTATTAGAACCAATAGTTTCTTTAACTCGCAATTTGCAGATGAAACGGCAAGTGTATTTGGTCGTGTACAACGTACATTCGGAAAAATAAGAGCAAGCTTAAGAGCTAATTTCACCTATAGTAAATTCAACCAGTTTATTGGTGGAGCACAATCTGTAAATGAAAGTTTTTCTCAAAATTATACGCCAGAGATTCGTACCAATTTTAGAGAAGCACCAAATGTGAGATTACGTTATGGGTACACTGTAAGAACAAATGATCAAGGAGCAAATACCAATAAGTTCATTACCAGAGCACCATCTATTGAGTTTGATGCTTATATCTGGGACTCTGTGACCTTTGTAACTGATTTTGCGTATACAGAACAAGAAAATGCTGGGCAAAAACAAGACTTTAAAACGTGGAATGCCTCATTACGTTACCGAAAAGATAGAGATGCTAAATGGGAGTACTCGCTAAGAGCTTCTAATATCTTAGACATTGATTCTAATATTAGTAATGGTGCTGGTAACATCTCAGTGTTTAGTTCTGAGACTTTTATTCAGCCAAGATTTATCACCTTTAGATTAACCTATAGTTTATAATAAAAGAAAAGCCTTCTCTGGTTGCCGAGGTGTCACACTGAACTTTGGGCACTGAGGCATTCGAAGTGGTCAAAGTGTTCTCGAAGCAGAGAAGGCTCTTAAGGTCTTAATTAAATGCTTATTGGTCTCTTAATACATGAATGACACCGTTAATGGTGTGAGGTACATTCTCACAGTCATCAAATGAGCCATTAAAATTAATGTCAATATACTCACCTATTCCCCCAATTTGAGTAACATTGAATATAATGTTAATCTCACCTTCAAAACAGGGTTCTGGTTCTTGACAGAAAGATATATCTATCCCAGTATCGTTTGCTATAGAACTATCCCAATTATCATAAGTACCTTCCAAGTTTGATTCTTCAAGTACGGCATAAAGAAACAAGCAATCATCTCCATTAGCGGTTCCAGGTTCGGCAAAAATATTTAGAACCGGTAGTTCGTTTAATATAGGGTCATCTAATCCTGTTATCCAAGTACTAATATAGTCAAATAATGTTACCGTTTCGACTCCGTCTATGGTGTATTGAATATATTCTGAAATACTGTTGCAGGCTGAAATAGTTCCAACATTTGTTGCTGGAGTGGTAAATGTAAAGTTAATGTCGTTTGTCGTCTGAAAATTGCTGTAGTCACTTCCTTTAACAGAGAACATTGTATCGTTAGAGCACCTTAATAGATTAATTTCAAAAGCGCCATTAGAAACTTCATCTATAAAGGTTTGGTTTCCATAAGTTACTTGCACATAACCTTCTGTGACTGCATCACCACTACAAGTATTAAAGGTTCCTGTTACTGTTTCTTGGATGATGTCTGTATTGTCTGGTACCACAATAGTAATCGCACTATCTTCATTAAATGGGCCAATATTTTGGTTCAGTAATGAAACGTCACCACAAATGTCATATCCAAAAACTTCTAAAATTAATGACTCATTGCTTGGTACATAACCACATACTTCTCCGTTGTCATTAATGTAGCCGCTAGTTGTACCAAATGTTCCACTAGTAATAGTAACAAGTAAATTATTTAATGGGTTATTATTTTCATCTGTTGCATTAACACAAAGCGTAATGGCTTCGGCTGGGATATCGCAGTTCCAAAATGAAAAGTGAGTAACAGTACCCACGTACATATTGCCTTGAAGTGTAGCAAGACCTTCTTCTTTCCAATATCCTGTTACCTCATCAAAATACCATAATGGAATAGTTGCAGGTACAATACCTAATAGACTATCATCTACTGGAATTTGAATTTCAGAAGTTGATCCTTCCGCAAGATTTAAATCTTCACCTCCAGAGCCTCTTAATTCAACAGCCAGCATACCATAGGTTTGTAGCATACGTTCCGCACCATCTTCATTTTGTGCATAGAGCATACCTGGCATTTGTAGTTCCATATCGTCATCTGTTGGGTCTAAGTGATGAACAATCACATCAACTGAGCCGGAATACGTGGTGCCATCTTCTTTAATAAAATTACCATCAAAGCTTACTGAGCTACCATCATCGGTAGTTATAGTGCTAGAACTTCCGCTATTTACAGAACCTGCAACGGTCTCTTCAAGCATCATAATGGTCACTTTATTGGTGCCATTAGACGGCACAACACTTCTAGAAGCATGAATATAACCGGCTTTTTCTGCTTTAATATATCCGAAACGTTCGTTGACATTAGCCTCGTTAATTATAAACACACCATTACTATCTGTTGTTGCAATGTCGTCACCAATAGAAATGGTCACTCCTTCAATTGGATTATTGTTGTTGTCAATAACATTACCTAGGAAATCTCTGGAAATCTCATTTCCGAAATACTCAGAAAAGGTGTCTGGAATGTTTTCTTGTGGGTCATCATTATTGTTTTGAGATGGCGTGTCGTCTTGTTGACAAGAGAAAATAATTAATGCACAACATAAAATTAAGGACAGAAGGTTTTTAGCTGATTTCATATAACATATTTTTAATAAGAAATATACCACAAATTTAATACCAAAACAACATTTTGATTATCAAAATGTTAAGTTAGAGGTCTATTCTAACATGCGCACTACCAGAAATGCTTCATTACGTTACCGAAAAGATAGAGATGCTAAATGGGTGTATTCGCTAAGAGCGTCTAATATCTTAGATATAGATTCTAATATTAGTAATGGTGCAGGTAACATATTTGTGCGAAGCTCTGAGACCTTTATTCAGCCGAGATTTATCACCTTTAGATTAACATATAGTTTATAATATAGCAAAAGCCTTCTCTGGTTGCTGAGGTTCTCGATAAGAGAAGGCTTTTCTTTTCTCAATATTTTTAAATACCTATAAATTAGGATAAGAAAAGCCCTCTTGTTTATGCTACAAATCAATTCTAACATGAGCATCACCATTGATAGTACTTGTGGTGCCTAGATTTGTGAACGTACCTGAAAAATTGAGGTTAATAAAATCTCCAACTCCAGTACCTACATATGTCACATTTATTGTAATATTTTCTTGTCCAGTAGTTATAGAGCCACTCCCAGGAACTTCAAATTCTAAATTATTTGTATTATTGGTTGAGACCGTATAACTACCAACTTGAGCAGGGAAATCGGCAAGAAAATAACCATTTGTCACTTGATAGATTACAAATCTTTCCTCACCAAGAATCACATCAATAAAATCTGTGTAAAACACTGTAATTGAATCATCAATTACGTATTGTATATATCCATCTTGATCCAAGCAGGTGTTTATCTCTCCAATATTGGTTGTCGGTGATGTTAAGTTATATTCCAAACTTTCTGTTGTTTGAAGGTTGGTGAAATCAGTAGCAGTCAACGTAAATGCATTATTGTCATTTGTTGAGCATCGCATGAGTTGGAATTCGAAACTACCGTTAGTAACATTTATTAAAAGGGTTTGCCCTTCATAAGTCAATTCTACATAACCATTGGTTACTGCATCACCATCACAGGTATTTAGTACACCTGTTATCGTTTCCTGAACCAAATAGGTGTTATCTGGCACAATAACAGTAATAGCGCTATCAGTTGTATATGGCCCAATGGATTGTGTTAATAGCGAATTTGCATCGCAGACATTAGGATCGTATACATTTAATTCTAAGCTTTCTTCACTAGGCACCAACCCACAAACCTCCCCAAGATTATTGGTTAAGCCTGATCTTGTGCCATATGTTATACTTGTAATAGTAACTTCTGCGTTGGCAAAAGGAATACCGTCTTCGGTCGTAACAGTGACACAAAGGTTAATGGCTCTGGCTGGTATATCACAGTTCCAAAAACTAAAATGCGAAACCGTACCTACATACATATTACCTTGTAAAGTAGCTTCTCCTTCTTCTATCCAATAGCCTTTAGCTTCATCAAAATACCATAAAGGTATTGTTGCTGGTGCAATATTCAGTAAGCTTGGGTCTACTGGCATTCTAATCTCAGAAGTTGAGCCTTCTGCTAAATTTAAATCTTCACCACCAGAACCTCTAAGTTCTACATCGAGCATACCTAAGGTTTGTAGCATACGTTCTTCACCATCTTCATTTTGTGCATAGAGCATACCTGGCATTTGCAGTTCCATATCGTCATCTGTTGGGTCTAAATGATGTACAATAACATCAACAGAGCCAGAATATGCGGTGCCATCTTCTTTAATGAAGTTGCCGTCAAAACTTACTGAGCTGCCATCAGCGGTAGTTATAGTGCTAGAACTTCCGCTATTTACAGAACCTGCAACAGTTTCTTCAAGCATCATAATGGTCACTTTATTGGTGCCATTAGAAGGTACAACAGATCTTGAGGCATGGATATAACCAGCTTTTTCAGCCTTTACATACCCAAAACGTTCATTAATCGTAGCATCATTTATTATAAACACTCCATTGGTGTCTGTTGTCGTTGTCTGATCACCTATTGTAATAATAACTCCTACTATTGGATTAGAGTTTGTGTCAACGACATTACCAATAAAATCGCGTGATATTTCATTACCAAAATAATGAGAGAAAGTATCTGGGATAATTTCAGTTTGACTCGCATCACCAGAATCAATGAAATCTCGTTGACAAGATGTTATTGTTATGAGTAAAATAAATAAGAATTTAGAGATAAGTTTTTTGATTTTCATAGCAGTTGATTTTAGTTTTCTTTTTTAAGAGATGCTAAAATCAAGAAATGGTTGCGTGAAAATACTTACTTAATTTTCCCCTTCAGTAATTTGTGGTAGGTTATGATTGTTTTTGCTAAACCAAAATAAACTTAAATCTTCTTGCTTATGAAGTGTGATATTCACCTTTGTGGTGTCATCTGTTGGTGTGACATCAACATGCTCACTTTTATAACCATCTTTACGTACGCTTATGGCCGCTAAATTCTCGTGTGCAGCAACATTATTTAAGTCGAACTTACCATAGGCATCGGTAGTTACTGAAGTATTTCCAATAGTTATTGTGGCGTTTTCAACAGGTTGATTATTGTGGTCTACAATTTGACCTTTTAGGTTTAGTTCTGTTTTATTACCCAAATAATCAGAAAAGGCTTTTGTTGTGTTTGGATTATTTGCTGAACCAAAAGGACTACTGGCAGCCACGAAGATAATACCTAATCCTAGTGCACAAATTATTGTAAGAATTGATTTCATTTTTTGTTTTGATTGATGATGATAATTCCTGCGAATATAAATAAAGAACGTAGGTCTAACGTTAAATATTATATAAATAAAAACTCTCAAATCTTAAATTTTCGATTTGAGAGTTTTGAGTCTATAAAAAACTGATTAACAGATCATTTATTGGTCTCTTAGTGCGTGAATAACTCCTGTTATAGTATGAGGGTCACCGTTAAAATCTTCATAAGAACCATTAAAATTAATGTCTATGTAATCTCCAACATTACCTAATGCTGTTAAATTGTAAGTAATTGTATTGTTGTTGTCTGACATACTTAAGCATTCTCCTATAAACATTCCTGTATCATTGGCTACTCCCCAATCTAAACTATCATAAGTACCTAAATAATCTGGAGTATTCAGTACAGCCCAAAGATAAAAACAGTTGTTCTGATTAGGACTACTAGCAAAAATGTCTAAAGAAGGCCCATCAACTTGCCCTTGACCTACACCATAATAATTAGCGCTAATATTGTCAAAAATCAACACGCTTTCACCATCATCTATTGTATATTCAATAAATTCTGTTATCGTATTACAAGCTGATATTGTGCCAATATTTGTTGAAGGAGTCGTAAACGTATAATTAATAGTGTCTGTAGATTGTAAATTGATATAATCACTACCTTTAACCGAGAACGTCACATCTTCAGAACATCTTAATAAATTAATCTCAAAGGTACCATTAGAGACTTCGTCAAAAAACACTTGGTTCCCATAAGTTACTTGCACATAACCTTCAGTTACGGCATCACCACTGCATGTATTAAAATTACCAGTAACTGTTTCTTGGATGAGGTCAGCATTATCTGGCACCACAATAGTTAGTGTAGAGTCCTCATTATACGGACCAATATTTTGGTTCAGTAATGAAATATCACCACAAATATCATATCCAAAAACTTCTAAAATTAATGACTCATTGCTTGGTACATAACCACATACTTCTCCGTTGTCATTAATGTAGCCGCTAGTTGTACCAAATGTTCCACTAGTAATAGTAACAAGTAAATTATTTAATGGGTTATTATTTTCATCTGTTGCATTAACACAAAGCGTAATGGCTTCGGCTGGGATATCGCAGTTCCAAAATGAAAAGTGAGTAACAGTACCCACGTACATATTGCCTTGAAGTGTAGCAAAACCTTCTTCTTTCCAATATCCTGTTACCTCATCAAAATACCATAATGGAATAGTTGCAGGTGCTATACCTAATAGGCTATCATCTACCGGAATTTGAATTTCAGAAGTTGATCCTTCCGCAAGATTTAAATCTTCACCTCCAGAACCTCTGAGTTCTACAGCCAACATACCTAAAGTTTGTAGCATGCGTTCCGCGCCTTCTTCGTTTTCTGCATATAACATACCCGGCATTTGCATGTTCATGTCTTCATCCGTCGGGTCTAGGTGGTGAATAATAACATCTACCGATCCTGAATATGAGGTACCATCTTCCTTTATGAAATTTCCATCAAAGTTTACAGAACTTCCGTCATTAGCAGTAACTGTACCAGAGCTTCCGCTGTTGACTGTGCCAACAACAGTTTCTTCAAGCATCATAATGGTCACTTTATTGGTGCCATTAGAAGGCACTACAGATCTCGATGCGTGTATGTATCCAACTTTTTCTGCTTTAACGTATCCGAAACGTTCATTGACGTTGGCACCGTTAATAATAAAAACACCGTTACTGTCTGTCGTAGCAGTTTCGCTACCAATAGAAATAGTAACACCTTCAATAGGATTATGGTTAGTGTCAATGACGTTACCAATAAAATCTCTAGAAATTTCATTTCCAAAATATTCAGAAAATGTATCTGGAATATTTTCTTGAGGATCATTGTTATTGCTTCCGGATGGGCCATCATCTTTTTGACAAGCCGTAATTAAGGCTAAAGATAAAAGTAGTATCGAAAACTGAGAGAGTAGTTTAATTCTTTTCATAGTGAAATAGATTTAGTTATACAATAAGTTGTTATTTGGGGTTTCAAGGATATAACAATTATAATTACAAAACTCCTACCTCTACCAGGTTCAAAAAAAAACTCTGACCAGTAAAGATCAGAGTTTAAATATCTTCGATTCATAACCTATTAAAGGTTAAAAGCCGCTTTTACCTTATCTACAAAATCGAGTTTTTCCCAAGTAAATAATTCTACATCTAATGTTTTAGAATCACCATTTGGTTGCGTAAAGGTTTTAGAAATAGTTTCGTTTTGTCTTCCCATATGTCCGTAAGCTGCCGTTTCGCTATACATGGGTTGACGCAGTTTTAATCTGCTTTCGATAGCTGCTGGTCGCATATCAAATATTTCAGCGACTTTATTTGCAATTTCTCCATCAGTTAAATTAAATGGACAAGTGCCATAAGTGTTTATAAATATTCCCATAGGTTCTACAACACCTATTGCATAAGATACTTGTACTAAGACTTCCTCACATAATCCAGCCGCAACAAGGTTTTTTGCAATATGACGTGTTGCATAAGCCGCACTTCGATCTACTTTACTTGGGTCTTTCCCAGAAAATGCTCCACCACCATGTGCTCCTTTTCCGCCGTAAGTATCTACAATGATTTTTCGTCCCGTTAATCCTGTATCACCATGAGGTCCACCGATAACAAATTTTCCTGTTGGGTTGATGTGATACGTAATGTCATCATTGAATAACGCGGCAATATGTTTAGGAAGTTTAGCAATGACTTTTGGAATTAAAATCTCTACAATGTCTTTTCTGATTTTAGAAAGCATCTCTTCATCAGTGCCAAAATCGTCATGCTGTGTAGAAACCACAATAGCATCAATACGTTGCGGTGTGTTATCGTCACTGTATTCTATAGTTACCTGACTCTTAGAGTCTGGTCTTAAATATGTAATGTCTTTATTTTCGTGACGTAATGCAGCGAGTTCTTTTAGTATACGATGTGATAAATCTAATGCCAAAGGCATATAATTTTCAGTCTCATTTGTGGCATAACCAAACATCATACCTTGATCACCCGCACCTTGTTCTTCTTTAGTAGCCTTGTCCACACCACGATTAATGTCTTCAGATTGTTCGTGTATTGCTGATAAAACACCACAAGAATTACCATCAAACATGTATTCGCCTTTGGTGTAGCCAATATTATTAATGGTGTCTCTCGCAATTTTTTGTACGTCTAAATATGTGTTAGACTTTACTTCGCCAGCTAATACAACTTGGCCTGTAGTCACTAAAGTTTCGCAAGCCACTTTAGATTCTGGGTCAAAAGCTAAGAAGTTATCAATTAATGCATCACTAATTTGATCTGCAACTTTATCTGGATGTCCTTCAGACACACTCTCAGATGTAAACAAATACGCCATATACGTTCTTCAATTTATAATTAAAATTTGATGGATCGATTGGTCGCTAGAGAAGTAGAATCATTACTGCTTTAGCATTTAATTCCCAATTAAATTGAACATCTGTTATCCAGATGACTTATAATTGGAAGAGGTTGCAATCAGATCAAATTTTTCCTCTATTATTTAGCTCGGCAAAAGTACGCATTAAAATTAAATTTAGAAACGTTTGACGCGATCATAGTTTTAAAGTTTTCATAAAATGGTAAAGGTTTAAATAACCTAACCTTTTATTTGAGTTTTAATAACAAACAGTAGGCTGAAATTTTTGATTTTTGCGACAAGCAATATAAACCCCAATGCATCATGAAATATTTAAAAAAGAATAAAGCCGAAATTAAGTTTGCAGTTCAGCTTATATTTATTGCAGCAGTATCTTTAGTGGCAACTTTATTTATAAATTAAATATTCTCTTACTTTTGCCAGTAACCAATTATTTATGAAGCACTGGCTTACGAGTTGTATTTTACTTTATGGATTATGTTTGTTTTCTCAAGATAAAACAAATCGCGATTCCTATTTTGGTTTGAATTATTTTGGAGGAAACATTGCACTTCATAATAATGATATACTGCACTTAATATCAGGTCATCCTGAGGGTTTTATTTTCAGCTGGAATAAAAAAACTTTTGGGAATGAAGATTGGGAACAACGCTTTAATTATCCTGATTACGGTGCGTCGTTAATTTATCAGAATTTAAAAAATGATGTTTTAGGTAATAACTTAGGGCTGTATGCCCATTACAATTTCTACTTTTTAAAGCGGAATGTAATGCTTCGTATTGCCCAAGGTATTGCATATACTTCAAATCCATATGATAAAGTTGAAAACCATAAAAATGTAGCCTTTGGTTCTCGTTTATTAAGTTCAACTTATCTAATGTTAAATTATAAAAAAGAACGTCTTTTTGATAAGTTTGGCTTACAGGCAGGCTTGTCATTTATTCATTATTCTAATGCTAATGTTAAAGCACCAAATACAAGTGTAAACACAGTTGCTTTGAATGTAGGGCTTAATTATAATTTGGACGAAACAACATCTGAATATATAGAGAATCTTACTAAAGAAAAGTTTACAGAGCCTATTCGTATTAATTTAGCTTTTAGAACTGGGATTAATGAAAGTGATATTATAAATAGCGGTCAATATGCATTTTATATTTTATCAGCATATGCTGATAAACGTTTAAGTCATACAAGTGCAATTCAGTTTGGAACAGATGTGTTTTTCTCTAACTTTTTAAAAGAGCTCATTTATTATCAATCGGTTGCTTTTCCTGAGTTAGATGTTACAGGAGATGAGGATTATAAGCGTGTAGGTCTTTTTGTAGGGCATGAGTTATTTGTAAACCGAATATCTGTTGAAACTCAACTTGGGTATTATGTGTATTATCCTTTTGATTTTGAAGGGAGAACATACATAAGAGTAGGATTGAAACGCTATTTCGGAAAGAAATTATTTGCTGCAGCAACACTAAAATCTCATGGCGCAAAGGCAGAAGCTGTTGAATTTGGATTAGGTATAAGATTATAACTGTCATTCCTGTATAAGCAGGAATCTTAAACATTATGAAGAAAAAATTAATTTACATAGTATCACTTTTAGTCTTTACTTGTAATAATGAAGATGCCAATGATTGTTTTCAAAACTCAGGTGACATCATTCAGGAAGAAGTTGAGGTGGCTTCATTTGAACGCATTTTAGTAAATAGAGATATAGAGTTAATTGTAAAGGATTCGGATGAATTTAAGGTAACTGTTGAAACAGGTGAGAATCTAATTAATGATGTAAATGCGGAGGTTGTGGATAATCGATTAGTGCTTACTGACAAGAACACTTGCAATTATGTAAGAGATTATGGTATTACTAAAGTATATGTTGAAGCTCCAAATATTATTGAAATTCGGAATTCGTCGCAATATGAAGTGTCTTCAGATGGCGTGCTCTCTTATAACAACTTAAGTTTAGTTTCAGAGGATTTTAATGAGAACCAAGAATTTACGGTCGGAGACTTTAGAGTTACCGTTAATTCTCAAGTCATAAATGCGTTAGGTAATAATATTTCCTCTTTTTACCTTGATGGTAGCACGCAAAATTTATTCGTAGGTTTTTTTTCTGGTTCTGGCCGGTTTGAAGGCGAAAATCTAATAGTTGAGAATGTTGAGGTAAGTCATCGCGGTAGCAATGATATGATTGTAAATCCGCAACAGTCTTTAACAGGAATTTTAAGAGGAACAGGAAATCTAATTTCAGTTAATGAGCCACCAATTATTGATGTAGAAAGATTGTATACAGGCCAGTTAGTTTTTGATGAGCAATGAATTGTCATTCCTGCAAGGCATAAATTTTTTAGTATTTAATAAATTCGATATCAAGTATGGGCTGACAGAAGTTAATTTGTCAACTCCCTAAATAAACTTTCTAAACTTGCATTCTTCTGGTTAAGTTGTAGAATTTTTAATTCATTATCATGAGCAAAATCAAAAACATGAGAGCGCATGTCTTCTTTTGTTGAAAAGGTGATTTCGTACACAAAACCGTAGGTGTTTTTAACGTTGGTGACTTGAGGAAGCCTTAAAAGAAAAGTATCTTCAACACGGTAATCAAATTCTACGATAACCACTTGTTCTTGTCCTTCTCTTAAATCTTGAAGGTATTTATCTGCAACAACTTCACCTTTGTTTATGATAATAACACGATCACACATTGCTTCAACCTCTTGCATAATATGCGTAGACAAAAAGATGGTTTTTTCTTTACCAATGGTTCTAATGAGGTTTCTTATCTCTACTAATTGATTAGGGTCTAATCCAGTAGTAGGCTCATCAAGAATAAGAACATCAGGATTATGTAAAAGCGCATTAGCTAACCCAACACGTTGACGATAACCTTTAGATAGCTGGCCTATTTTTTTATGTGCTTCTGGCGTTAACCCTGTTAATTCAATAACTTCATTAATCCGAGATTTGGCAACACCATAAACATTAGCATTAAAGTTTAAATACTCTTTGACGTATAGCTCTAGATATAACGGATTATGTTCTGGTAAATAACCTACGCTACTTTGAACATTTTTTTTGTTTGTGTTTACGTCATAACCATTAACCATGGCAGTTCCTTCAGAGGCATCTATGTAAGTCGTTAAAATTTTCATCATGGTAGATTTCCCTGCTCCATTTGGGCCCAAAAATCCAACTACTTCAGCATCATTAACCTTAAAAGAAACATCATTTAATGCTTTTTGGTCTTTATATACTTTTGTGATGTTTTTTACTTCTATAGACATAAACGGGAATATTTAAATCAAAAATAAATAATATATAATAGCACTCAATATTTATTATCAAATCTTTAAAATTTCAGAAAACCTCTAAAAAATAGGATTATTCAATTTTGATTTGTGAAAATATTATTTACATTAGCCACATATTGATAAACAATAGGTAATGAATATCACTAAAACATATTATAACTGGTTTTATTTCTTTTTTAGCTAAAGGAACGAGACTTAATATGTTTTATTTTAAAGTATAATTTCAAAAAGTCTCGATGTAATCGGGACTTTTTCTTTTGTGCTAAGAATTTAAAAGATTGAAAATTTGAACAAACCAATTGCAATACAAGGTATTAAAGGCTCATTCCATCATGAGGTGGCACAGCATTACTTTAATGAAGCAACCGATGTTGTTGAGTGCATGTCTTTTGATGGTGCTGTAGATAGTCTATTAAATGGCCGTACAGACAATATTGTTATGGCTTTAGAGAATTCTATTGCGGGTTCTATTATACCAAATTATGCTTTAATTGATAATCATGACTTAAAAATAGTTGGTGAATACTATTTAGATATCCAGCATAATTTACTGGTTTTAAAAGGGCAATCTATTGAAGATATCAAAGAAGTACATTCACATCCAATGGCCTTGCTGCAATGTAAAGTATTTTTTAAAGACTATCCTCAAATCAAGCTTGTAGAAGCGAAGGATACTGCAGACGTAGCTAAACAAATAGCAGAAGGCAATGTTAAGGGAATTGCAGCTATCGCAAGTAAAAATGCTGCTGCATTATATGGTTTACAGGTGCTAGCTGAAAGTATTCAAACCATAAAGCATAATGAAACACGGTTTGTGATTGTAAAACGGAATACTGATGTTGAAAATTCAGAGATAATTAACAAAGCATCCTTAAAGTTTCAGTTAGATCATAAACGAGGTAGCTTAGCAACAATTTTGAATGTAATGAGCGACTGCAAACTAAATTTAACTAAGATTCAATCTTTACCAAAAATTGATACACCATGGAAATATGGTTTCTTTGTTGATGTCACTTTTGATGAATTTAAAGATTACGATAAAGCAAAATCCATAATGCAAATTATGGCTGAAAATTTTAAAGTTTTAGGAGAATATAAAAATGCTAGAGTATGATAGAAGTTGCAAAACGACTTAATAGTGTTGAGGAATATTATTTCTCTCGAAAATTAAAGGAGGTAGCGTTTTTAAAATCTCAAGGTAAGCCAATCATTAATTTAGGAATAGGAAGTCCTGACTTAGAGCCACCTTTCAAGGCTTCGATGATGCTTAGAGATAGTCTTGATGATGAAGGTGCCCATAAATATCAGAGTTATCAAGGGTTACCAGAATTAAGAGATGCGGTAGAGACCTTTTATAAGGACCGCTATAAAGTCACTATAAATGGTAAAACTGAGGTATTACCGTTAATGGGAAGTAAGGAAGGCATTATGCACATTTCTATGGCTTTTTTAAATAAAGGTGATGAGGTCTTAATTCCAAATCCTGGCTACCCAACATATGCGTCAGTTACGAAGTTACTCGAAGCAAAACCAATTTATTACGATCTCACTGAAGAAAATAATTGGTTGCCAGATTTTGTAGCACTAGAGCGATTAGACTTGAGTAAGGTTAAAATTATGTGGATTAGTTATCCTCATATGCCGACAGGTGCAAATGCTCCAAATAAGTTTTATGATGAAGTTATTGCTTTTGGGCGCCGCCACAATATTCTGATCGTTCATGACAATCCATATAGTTTTGTGCTTAACAAAAAACCTATTAGTATAATGAGATACAACTATGCTAAGGAGGTTTGCATAGAGCTTAACTCATTAAGTAAGACGTTTAATATGGCAGGATGGCGTGTTGGATTTATGGTTGGTAGTTACGAGCATTTAACTGCTGTGTTAAAAGTGAAAAGTAATATGGATTCTGGAATGTTTTATGGTATTCAGAAAGGTGCGATAGAAGCGTTGCAGTGTTCAGATATGTGGTATGTAAGTTTAAATAGTGTCTACGAACTAAGAAGAGCATTGGTTTGGAAATTAGCAGAGAAACTTGATTGTACATATGATGAGTATGCGACTGGTATGTTCGTTTGGGCAAAATTACCACCAAACATAACATCAGAAGCATTTGCAGATAAGGTTTTAAAAGAGCATTCCATATTTATTGCTCCAGGAACAGTATTTGGGACTAATGGTGAAGGATATGTGCGTTTTTCTTTGTGTGCGCCAGAATCAACAATTAAAGAGGCAATAGCAAGAGTCTAGAGTTATGAAGCAGATATATGTCATTGGTGTAGGGTTAATTGGTGGTAGTTTCGCTTTAGATTTAAAGAAGCTGAATGCAGAGTTTGTGATATATGGTATTGATCATAATGACGCACATCTCGATGAAGCAATAGCTTTAGGTGTAATAGATGAAAAGGCGAATCTTCAGGATGTGAAAGGTGCTGACATGGTAATTTTAGCTGTTCCTGTTGATGCTACTTTAGAAGTACTTCCCAAAGTTCTGGATATCGTTAATGATGAAGCTATAGTGTTTGATGCCGGTTCTACCAAAGAAGATATATGTTTGGTTGTAAAAGAGCATCCAAAAAGACGAAATTATTTAGCGACTCATCCTATTGCTGGTACAGAATATTCTGGTCCAAGTGCCGCGATTGAAGGATTATATAAGAATAAAACCAATATCATTTGTGAAGTTGAAGAAACTGCTTTTAAGCTTCAAGAAAAAGCCTTAAAGCTTTTTGCAGATTTAGGAATGCGTATTAGATACATGAATCCAAAAGCACACGATAAACACATTGCGTATGTCTCACATCTGTCACATATCAGTTCTTTCATGCTTGGAAAAACGGTCATAGAGAAAGAGAAAAACGAACGCGATATTTTTGATATGGCAGGTAGTGGTTTTGAAAGTACGGTGAGATTGGCAAAAAGTTCACCAGCTATGTGGACACCAATATTTGAGCAAAATAAAACAAATGTTATAGAAACTTTAGATGAATATATCAATAACCTTAAGCACTTTAAGTCGCTAATGGAAAAAGGTGATTTTGACGAGGTTTACAATGAAATGGAAAAAACAAATCATATAAAAGATATACTAAACGGAATACAATAAAAATCAATGTCAGGTTGAGCGCAGTCGAAACCTTTCGTTTAAAGAGTTGGAATTTTTAAACTATGGAAAATAAAAAAGAATTAAGAAATTGGTTAGATGCTTTTAATTTAGAGCATCCTTTAGTTATAGCAGGACCTTGCAGTGCGGAAACAGAGGAGCAGGTTTTAAATATTGCACATCAATTAAAAGATAGTGATGCAACCGTATATAGAGCTGGTATCTGGAAACCAAGAACAAGACCAGGGAATTTTGAAGGCGTGGGCGCTTTAGGTTTAAAATGGTTACAAAAAGCAAAAGAAGAAACAGGTTTAAAGATTACCACTGAAGTTGCTAATGCCAACCATGTTGAATTGGCCTTAAAACACGATGTAGATATTTTATGGATTGGTGCGCGTACCACAGTGAGTCCATTTATTGTTCAGGATATTGCCGATGCATTGAAGGGGACTGATAAGCCTGTTTTAATCAAGAATCCTGTAAATCCAGATTTGTCATTGTGGTTAGGTGCAGTAGAACGTTTTTATACGGCGGATGTTAAGAATTTAGGTGTTATTCACAGAGGGTTTTCAACCTATGAAAAAACACGATATCGTAATAACCCTAACTGGCAAGTGGCAGTAGATTTACAAACACGCTTTCCAGATTTACCTTTAATCTTAGATCCATCACATATCGCTGGCCGTAGAGATATAATTTTTGATTTAAGTCAAACGGCTTTAGATCTTAATTATGATGGATTAATGATAGAGACACATCACGATCCAGATAATGCATGGAGTGATGCTGCACAACAAATTACGCCAGACACATTAAAACAGTACACGGAGGACTTACGTATTAGAAAAGAAGTTGGTGATGGTACAGAGTTTAATAAAAAGATAGGAACACTGAGAACTAAGATAGATGTTATAGATCATCAGTTAATTGAGATTTTAGGAAAGAGAATGCAAGTGGCAGATGATATCGGTCAATTAAAGAAAGATCATAATGTTGCAGTCCTTCAAAATAAGCGTTGGAATGAGATTCTAGGGAAAATGATTCTTGAAGGAGAAGAAAAGAATCTGAGTGAAGAATTCGTGCTAAGAATGTTTAAAGCGATCCACCAAGAATCGATTAATCATCAAGAAGAAATTCTAAATCATTAAATAATAAAAAGGCTCGCAATTTGCGAGCCTTTTGTATGTTTATTCTGTTCTTACTCTTTTAAAAATATATCTTGTTACAAAAATACCTTTTCCATCACCTTCACCAGCATCACTTTCAGAAGAGCTTGTTACAAAAGCAAGTTCCCAACCTTCTTGTCCCATTGCAATTAGTTTCGATGTAATTACGGCGTCGTTAGCTACGATATTTTGAAAACGGATACCACCTAAATTAAAGAAGTTAAGAAGTTTGGTCTCCTCAAAATCTTTAACACGAATGTCTTTTCTTTTTGATTTATTTCTTTTGTTGTTTTCTTCAGTACGTTCTGATGTGAATTCTGCATAATCTCTTTCAGCATTTGATGAAATTAATCGAGATCGTCCCAAACCACTTGGTACTATAGATTCAACACTTGTAATAACCTTGTATTCTAAAACAGGTTTGTTTTCTTCTTGTGGTATTTCTTCCTCTTGAATGAAGGAAAAAGAAATGAAACCAACGATTACCGCACCGATAATAAGTAAATTTTTTTTCATGATTGTTTAATATTTGTTTTGTGTTTATAAAGTAATGACTTTTTTCCTTAAAAGTTGTTACTTTGTTTTATCAATTATTTGAATGACAGGGACAGTATATAAATCTACAGGGAGCTGGTACACAGTGAAAACCATGAATGGTAAATTCTATGAATGTAGAATAAAAGGCCGATTCAGGTTGCAAGGTATTAAGAGTACTAATCCCATTGCTGTTGGAGATATTGTAGAATTTCAGTTAGAGACCAAGAACAATACAGAAACTGGTATTATTAACCGGATTGAAGAGCGTAAGAATCATATTGTTCGCAAATCAGTTAATCTCTCTAAACAGACACATATAATAGCTTCAAATATAGATCAGGTCTTTCTGTTAGTTACTATAGATAATCCACCAACCTTAACAAGTTTTATAGATCGCTTTTTAGTAACCGCCGAGGCATACTCTATTAAAACTGTATTATTGTTTAATAAGGTAGATGTTTACAATGAAGACACCATGTTTGAAGTTAAATATCTCAAAAGTATTTATACAAAAATTGGTTACGACTGTATTGAGATTTCGGCAGGAACTGGTTATAATATAGATAAGGTTAAGTCATTGATGTTGGGTAAAGTGAGCATGTTTTCAGGTCATTCTGGTGTGGGAAAATCAACTTTAGTCAATGCAATAGAGCCAAGTCTTAATTTAAAGACTAAACAAATATCAGAGCAACATATGCAAGGGCAACATACTACGACATTTGCAGAGATGTTTGATCTAAGTTTTGATGCTAAAATTATTGATACACCAGGAATTAAAGGATTTGGTGTTGTGGATATGGAGAAGGAAGAAGTTGGTGACTATTTTCCTGAGTTTTTTGCTATAAAACATGAATGTAAATTCAACAACTGCTTACACATTCATGAGCCGAAGTGTGCTGTTAAACAGGCTCTAGAAAATGATGAGATAGCATACTCGCGTTACAGAAGTTATCTCCAAATATTAGAAGGAGAAGACGAACATTACAGAACCGATAATTGGGATAATTAATGAAAGTAGTTATTCAAAGAGTTTCTGAAGCATCAGTAACAATAAATAATAATAAAGTTGCCTCTATTAAAAAAGGTCTTTTAGTTTTATTAGGTATCGTTAATGAGGATACTCAAGAAGATATTGATTGGTTGTGTAATAAAATTGTAAATCTCCGTATTTTCCCTGATGATAATGGCGTCATGAATACTTCTCTAATAGATTCAAATAGTGATATTGTTTTAGTTAGTCAATTCACTTTACACGCAAGCACCAAAAAAGGGAATAGACCAAGTTATATAAAGGCTGCAAAACCAGAATTAGCGGTTCCAATTTATAAGGACTTCATTCAGTCCTTAGAGACTAAGCTAGGTAAGTCTATTCAAACAGGAGAATTTGGTGCAGATATGAAGGTTAGCTTGCTTAATGACGGTCCGGTAACTATAATTATTGATTCCAAAAACAGGGAATAATTTCGTTTGTTAAGTCTATATTATCTTTTCGGAAATTTACATAATTTTCGTTTGAAAAATTTATTTTACTCCGTATCTTTCGTGAACTAAATTAACGATATACTTATGAGTTTAAAATGCCTAAAATCTATCCTTTGGGGCATGTGTTTTTTTGCCTCATTTTATTCTTTTACACAAGATGCATCTACCTATCTAAGTTTAACGGTTTCAGATAGTTTAAGAGAAAATGCAAATGCTATTGTAAGGTATGAAACTATAGATGTTGAAGTCTTAAGTATTGAAGAAATTAAGGTTAAAACTAAAAGAGTAACAACGGTATTAAATAAATATGGAGATCGTCACATTAATGCCGGTCAATACTATGATGATAACACAAAAATAGAAGAAATAAGTGCGTTTGTTTATGATGAATTTGGTAATAACATCAAAAAGTATAAACAAAGAGATTTTAAGGATGTTAGTGCCGTTAATGAGATATCAATCTATACCGATGACCGCATAAAATATTTAGAATACACGCCATTAAAATATCCCTACACATTAGAGTATTATTCTGAAGTAATATTTAGAAATACAGCATTCTTTCCTAAATGGCAGCCTATTGATGGTTATTATTTGAGTGTAGAACATTCAGAGTTTAAAATCAAAAACACATCTGGAATTGAATTAAAAACCAAAGAGTTAAATTTTGAAGATTATTCAATTGAAAAATTAGATGAATATCATTATATAGCCAGCAATATAGGTGGGATAAAGCATGAAAGTTATGCACCATTGCTCAGTGATATTGTACCATCACTAAAAGTGGCTTTAGTCAATTTTAATATGCTTGGTGTACCTGGTGTTAATAATAATTGGTCAGATTTTGGTAAATGGATATACGATGGATTAATTAGTGGTACTACTGATATTCCTGAAGAAACGATTAACGAAGTTAAACTCCTTACGGATGGTGTAGAAGACGATATAGAACGTGCAAAACTAGTTTATGAATACATGCAAAATAAAACCCGTTATATAAGTATTCAAATTGGTATTGGTGGTTGGAAACCAATGATGGCTAGGGATGTGGACGAATTAGGGTATTCTGATTGTAAAGGGCTAACAAATTATACAAAATCTTTACTCGAGGCGGTTGGTGTAAAATCATATTATACATTAGTTTACGGTGGACGAACAATCAAAGACATAGATAAAGATTTTTCAGTGACCCAAGGGAATCATGCCATTTTATGTGTCCCTACACCTGAAGAAAATATTTTTTTGGAGTGTACAAGTCAATCAAGTCCTTTTGGCTTAATTGCTGGTTTTACGGACGACAGAGATGTGCTACTTGTAAAACCGGAAGGTGGTGAGATTGTTCATACCAAAATTTATGACGCCGATGATAGTATGCAGAAAACAGAAGCTAATGTATTATTATCAGAGGATGGTGGATTTTCTGCAATAGTAACAATTGAAACAACAGGTTATCAATATAAACTTCACGAAGGGCTTCAGAATGAGGCATTAAGAGATCAAGAATTGCACTACAAGGAGTATTGGGATAATATAAATGACCTAACCATTGATGATATAAAACTGATTAATGATAAAGAAGAGATTGTTTACACTGAAAAGGTTAGTCTTACTTCAAGTAATTACGCATCAAAAAGCGGTTCTAGATTGATTTTTGAACCAAATATGTTCACACGATCTACAAACATACCAACAAGGTATAAGAACAGACGATTAGATTTTAAAATTGATCGTTCATTTAAAGATACCGATGAGTTGGTTATTACAATACCAGAAGAGTATGGTATTGAGGCTATGACAGCGAGTAAATCTATAGAAAGTAAATTCGGTAATTATAATTTTAAGGTTGAGAAGATTGACGGTAATAAAATTAAATATACAAGAACTTATGTATTACTAAAAGGTGATTATAATAAAGAAGATTATAAAGAGTTTCGTTCTTTTAGAAAACAAATCGCTAGGTTAGATAAAAACAAAATTGTATTAATCAAACAATAATTAGAACACAATAAATCAATACCAATGAACAAACAATTTTTCGTTCTCTTAACATTGCTCACCCTTATTAGTCAAAATTTAATAAGCCAGAATTTCAAGTTTGGTAAAGTCTCAAAAGAAGAAATAGAAGAGAAATATCATCCATTAGATTCTTCAACAAATGCGGCAATTTTATACAAAAGTGAGAATGTGACATTTAATTACACTCAATCCGAAGGATTTAGTCAAGTCAAGGAAGTCTCAGTAAGAATAAAAATTTACAATAAAGAGGGTTTAAATTGGGCAACTGAAAAAGTGTACTTATATAAAAGTAAATCTGGAAATGATGAGAAAATTAAAGGCATTAAAGGCTATACATATAATCTAGTTAAAGGTAAAATAAATAAAAGTAAACTAAAAAGTGATGGCATTTTTACAGAACAATCATCCGAAATATTTGACTTAACATCTTTTACACTTCCTAATGCTAATGAAGGTTCTGTCATTGAATATCAGTATATGGTAAAATCTCCATTTCTTCAAATAGATGATATAAATTTACAATATACCATTCCATTAAACAAAATTGATGTTTCTGTGGCGACACCTCAGTTTTATAAATATAATAGAAGATTTAATTCAAAGGCCTTTTTTACACCAAATATATCGGAATCTAAAAAAAATAGAAAAGCATCAATTACACAAAGAGGCGAAAGTTCGGTGAGTCTTTTAAATACAGGAGGTGGGCAGGTAGGTTCGGGCTCGTCTATTGTTAATAGAGAATTTGAATATAACGATAATGTAATTAGTATTTCAGAATTAAATATTCCATCGTTAAAAGCAGAATCTTTTGGAGGAAATTTAAATAATTATAGAGCAAAATTAAGTTTAGAACTTGAAGCGCGTCTAGCCAGAGAAGGCTATGTTGAGAAATCATTTGCTTCTACTTGGGAAGGGGTTTCAAAAACTATATACGAGAGTGAAAAATTCGGAGGGCAACTGAGAAAATCCTCTTTTTATAAAGAAGAGTTAGAAAGCCACTTGAATGGGGTTGAAGATGTCTTTCAAAAAGTCTTTCTGACAGAAGCATTGGTTAAGTCTCGCGTAAAATGGAACGGTAATTATGGTAAGTATTCTGAAAATGGAATAAGGACTGCTTATCAAGATGGTGCAGGAAATGTAGCGGATATAAATTTGTTATTAGTATCTATGTTGAAGTCTCAAGGGATAAATGCGAGTCCAGTCCTAATTAGTACTAGAAATAATGGTGTTCCATTATTCCCAACAAGAAAAGGTTTTAATTATGTTATTTGTTTAGTTGAACATGACGGAAAAATCCTTTTAATGGATGCGACTGAGCCATATAGTATAAATAATGTTCTTCCGGAACGCGTTATCAATTGGCAAGGTAGAGTTATAACCGAAGATGGTCAGTCTCGATGGATTGACGTATCACCTGATATCAAATCAAAAAAAACCACGATGTTAAATGTTCAGATTCAGGATGATTTTGTTGTAAAAGGTAAAGTTAGAGAGAGTTATACTTCAAATCTAGCTTTAGATTACAGAAAGCGTTATACGAATTTAAGTAGCGAAGATCATATTAAATTGATAGAGAATAATAAAGGTAATATTGAAGTTTCAGAATTAAATTTTGAAAATGCGAAAGATCTTATAAAGCCAGTAAAAGTAACATACAATTACCTTTTAGAAGATGGTGTTGACGAGATTGCTGATAAATTATACTTCTCTCCATTATTGTTTATGACAAAAAGAGAAAATCCTTTTAAGTTAGAGGACAGAATTTATCCTATTGATTTTAGAACAACTACTCAAAATTCTACCATCGTCAATATTTTATTACCTGAAGGCTATTCAGTAGAATCTTTGCCAGAAAGCAGTGCAATGGATTTTGGCGAGGGTAATGTTAAGTTTTCTTATATTATGAAAGAAAATGGCAAGTATTTAAGTTTAAAGGTTAATTTTGAAATTAATAACCCAATAATTGCCGCAGAAGATTATAAGAACTTCAAAGCATTCTACAGTAAAGTTTTGGAAAAAAATGCTGAGCAAATAGTACTAGTTAAAGCACAACCATGAACATCAAAAACGCGCAACAAGAAGTAGACAAATGGATTAAAGAACACGGTGTACGTTATTTTAACGAACTAACCAACATGGCTCAACTCACGGAAGAAGTTGGTGAAGTTGCGCGCATTATAGCCCGACGATATGGCGAACAAAGTGAGAAAGAAAGTGATAAGGATAAAGATTTAGGTGAAGAATTGGCTGATGTTGTTTTTGTGGTATTGTGTTTGGCAAATCAAACAGGAATAGATTTACAAGCTTCTTTTGATAAAAAAATGGATAAAAAAGCAAAGCGAGATCACGACAGACACCATAATAATGAGAAATTAAAGTAGCTTTGCATCTTTAAATTCAAGTGTATTGTTGTGAATATCCAGATATTAAAGTCAAGAATTACCAAATCAAGTTCAGTTGCGATAACTGGTTCTAAAAGCGAGTCTAATCGTTTATTATTACTACAAGCGTTATATCCAGACATTAAAATAAAGAATCTTTCAAATTCTGATGATTCAGTTTTAATGAAAAAGGCATTATTGTCTAATGAGCATATTGTAGACATTCATCATGCCGGCACAGCAATGCGTTTTTTAACAGCATACTTTTCTATAAAGGATGGCAGAGAAGTCCTGTTAACAGGTTCTTCGAGAATGAAAGAACGACCAATTCAGATTTTGGTTGAAGCATTGAGAGCTTTAGGTGCCGACATTGAATATTTGGAAAATGTAGGATTTCCACCTCTAATAATAAAAGGAAAAAAACTCGATAAATCAAAAGTTACATTAAAAGCTAATGTAAGCAGCCAATATATATCTGCATTATTATTAATTGCGTCTAAGCTAGAGAATGGACTAGAATTGAATCTTGATGGTAAGATTACATCAGTACCTTATATTAAGATGACTTTGGCGTTGTTAAATCAAATAGGCATAGAGACATCGTTTGAAGGAAATATTATTACAGTAAAGCCTGTGATAAAATCTGTTGAGTCTCAAACTTTAACCGTGGAGTCAGATTGGTCTTCTGTGTCTTATTTTTTTAGTGTAGTAGCGTTAAGTAATTTAGGAACAGAATTGACATTGTCGTCGTACAAAAAGGGTTCGCTACAAGGCGATTCTGTGCTGGCAGAGATATATCAGCAATTTGGAGTTGAAACTACCTTTAAGGACAATACAATAACATTGAGAAAATGGTCAATCGTTAATCGTGAATTATCAATTGAGCTAGATTTAAGTAATGCTCCAGATATTGCGCAAACCATTTCTGTGACTGCTTTTGGTCTTGGTGTAGAGTGTTATTTATCGGGGCTTCATACCTTAAAGATCAAAGAGACGGATAGGTTAGTTGCCTTAAAAACAGAATTAGAAAAGTTCGGTGCGGAGGTTATCATTACAGACAAGACTTTACACTTAAAGTCGTCTGAAGATATCAGACCTAATGTTAGCGTTGCCACTTATAATGACCATAGAATGGCAATGGCATTTGCACCTCTTGGATTAAAAACTTCTTTATTTATTGAAGATGCCAATGTTGTGAGTAAATCTTACCCAGATTTTTGGAAAGACTTTAGTTCAATTGGTTTTCATATAAAATAAACAATCAATTACTTGACAACGCCTATGTCGAGATTGTATATTTGCGACTTTAAAAATAAAAGATCTATATGAAATTATCTAACTTCAATTTTGACCTTCCAGAAGAATTATTAGCAGAACATCCTGCAGAACATAGAGACGAATCTCGATTAATGGTTCTAGATAGAGCTAATCAAACAATTGAGCATAAGTTGTTTAAGGATGTTATTGATTATTTTGATGAAGGTGATGTCATGATAATGAATAATACTAAGGTTTTTCCGGCGAGATTATATGGTAACAAAGAAAAAACAGGTGCAAGAATAGAAGTCTTTTTATTACGTGAGTTAAATAAAGATCAACGTTTGTGGGATGTACTTGTTGATCCTGCGCGTAAGATTAGAATAGGAAATAAATTGTATTTCGGTGAAGATGAAACATTAGTAGCCGAAGTAATTGATAATACCACGTCTAGAGGGCGCACACTTCGTTTTTTATATGACGGATCTTATTCAGACTTTAGATCTAAGCTGACTGAGCTTGGCCAAACGCCATTACCTAAGTACATTAAAAGAGATGTAGAGCCAGAAGACGAAGAGCGTTATCAGACGATATATGCTAAAAATGAAGGTGCTGTTGCTGCACCAACTGCTGGGTTACACTTTTCTAAGCATTTATTAAAACGGTTAGAAATTAAAGGTGTTGATATGGCAGAAGTTACACTTCATGTTGGTTTAGGGACTTTTAATCCGGTTGAGGTTGAAGATTTATCTAAGCATAAAATGGATAGCGAAGAAATTCGTATATCTGAAAGAGCTGCTGATATTGTGAATAGAGGTATTAATAACAAAAAAAGAGTGTGTGCTGTAGGGACAACATCTATGCGCACAATTGAAAGTTCTGTGTCTTCAAGTGGAAAATTAAATCCATACGAAGGTTGGACAAACAAGTTCATCTTTCCACCTTATGATTTTAGCATTGCTAATAGTATGATTACAAACTTTCATACACCTAAGTCAACGTTGTTAATGATGATTTCTGCATTTGCAGGTCATGATTTTATGAAGGAGGCGTATGACCAAGCCGTAAAAGAAAAGTACAGATTCTATTCTTATGGTGACGCAATGCTAATTATATAATTTAGAAGAATATTAAATTTAAGCCTCTATCACTGAGTTTATCTTAAGTGTTGAGGCTTTTTTTATGCATTTATATTTGAGTACTTTTGCAACAATATGGAAGCGAAAAAGAAAGACATACGAGCACTCACCAAAGAGCAGTTGAGAGATTTCTTTGTTAAGGAAGGTGATAAAGCTTTTAGAGGAAATCAAGTCTATGAATGGTTATGGCAAAAGTCTGCACATAGTTTTGAGGATATGACTAATATATCCTTAAAAACACGTCAGATGCTTCAGGATAATTTTGTCATCAACCATATTAAAGTAGATCAAATGCAACGCAGCTCTGATGGTACCATTAAAAATGCGGTGAGACTTCATGATGATCTTATTGTAGAGTCTGTATTAATACCAACACCAACACGCACCACAGCCTGTGTTTCTTCTCAAGTTGGTTGCAGTCTTGATTGTAAATTCTGTGCCACGGCGAGACTAAAGCGAATGCGTAATCTTAATCCTGATGAGATATACGATCAAGTTGTTGCTATTGATAACGAAAGTCGATTATATCATGACAGACCTTTAAGTAATATTGTATTTATGGGCATGGGTGAACCTCTTATGAATTACAATAATGTACTTAAGGCAATTGATAAAATTACATCACCAGAAGGCTTAGGCATGTCTCCAAAGCGTATTGTGGTTTCCACTTCTGGAGTGCCAAAAATGATTAAGAAAATGGCAGATGATGAAGTAAAGTTTAAACTTGCAGTATCTCTGCATTCTGCAATAGATGAGGTGCGAACTTCCATTATGCCATTTAATGCTACTTTTCCTCTTAAGGATTTAAGAGAAGCATTAGAATATTGGTATGCTAAAACCAGAAACAGAATCACATACGAGTATGTTGTTTGGAAAGGTATAAACGATAAGCAAAAAGACGTAGAGGCCTTAGTAGAGTTCTGCAAATTCTCACCAAGTAAAGTCAACCTTATAGAATATAATCCAATTGATGATGGTGAGTTTCAACAAGCTAATCCGCAAGCTTTAGATATGTATGTTAAGACTTTAGAAAAAAATAATATAACCGTTACGGTAAGAAGAAGTAGAGGTAAAGATATTGATGCTGCTTGTGGGCAGCTCGCTAACAAGAGTTAATAAAAAAAAGCGGCTTTAAGCCACTTTTTTTTATTAATGAATAATGTTATGTTAGTTTTTCACGAATTTAAACGTCGATGTGCCATTAGCTGTATTAATTTTTGCTAAATATACACCATCATTTAATGCTGATACATCTATGCTTACAGATGTGTCAGTAAGTGAATTGTTAACAACACTCTTTCCTAAAACAGAGTAAATTTCAATTCCCGTAAAAGCTATGGTTTCAGATGAAATATTTAAAGTTTTTAAACTTTTGTTGTAAAAGTGAGTGAAGCTGTTTTGGTCGAATTCATCAATACTTAATGGTTGGCTAGTGATACTTAAATCATCCACAAAAATAGTGTTGGCAAGTGCCACTCCTGCAAGAACATCTGTTCTATCATGTATCCCAAAATAGTAGTCTCCGTCAGCGGGAGGATTAAATGCTGATCCAGTTCTTAGTGTATACGTTACATTATCTACATCATCAAAAGAACCAAGTACAGAAGTACCCATACCATCATTTGTTGCAGCAACTACAATATCAAAATCTTTTGCTGGTCTTGTTGGTTCAGCTGCAGCCAACGTTCTTTGTTGGAAAGAAAATATATACTCGTTAGCCGTGGTTAAAGGAAAAGGTCCAACAAAGATTATTGCATCCGCCGGATCAGCTACAGTTGTATTATTTGAGAAAAATGTAGTTACCCCACTATTCGCAAAATCATTAGTGTCGTCACCATCAGATAGGTCGTCTTGTGAAAAATTCCATACACCAGTACCAGCAAAAGTAATGGCTTTGTTTACAAAGAAGTTTTGGTTAGAAGCAAACTCAAAATCTTCGTTATACGGCAAAGTACTTAAGTCAGGACTAGTGCCAAACCCCGCTTCTACCCAGTTAGAGAAACCATCAGCCCCACAATTTTGTCTTACAAACAGATCGTAAGAAACTCCTGGTGTTAGATTAGTAAATTGATATGAGTCGCCAGCTGAAATTGTAGCCGTATTTCCACCACTACCCTGAGTATAAGGGAATTCACCCCATTCAAGTTCAAAATCTCCTGTAATATCTATCGTTATATCGGCAGTTGTTGTACTAAAATCAACCCAGCTTACAGCAGGGTCAACACAAGAAGGGGCGGTAACTACAATATTATCAATGGCCCATCCCCAGGCCCAATCTCCAGTCCATCTAAATCGTACTTGTGCATTAGCAACACCGGTTAATTCAGTGGATACATCTATAGTCTCCAATCCAAATGAACTATCGGTTTGAGAAGCTCCAGTATAATTGGCAACCTCAATCCAAGTTGTTCCATTAAAAACTTCAACAAATCCTTGTCCGCCATATCCAGCCGTAAAGAAGTGATTAAAAGAAAGTAATACATTCGACGCAGTAGATACATCAAACGATGGACTTTCTAAAGCCGTGTTTTCTGCATTACCGTCATTTCCAAGAGCATCACTATTAAATAATGCATAAGTACCTGCTAGTAAACCATTATCATAAAGAATAGTATTAGGTGAATTATATCCCACAGCGTCTCCATCAGAAGCACTAACCCATGATCCACCCATCGGTGCGATTTCGTTGTTTGTCCATCCAGTAGGTGGAAAAGCACCAAAAGGCCCGCCGCCTTCAAAATCCTCGGATAATACTTGTCCAAACATTAAACTTGAGGTAAAGAATAATGTCATCAATAATGTAATTTTCTTCATAAATGTTAGTTTTAAGATTAATTTAATTGGTCTAAAGTTACAATAAATTCTTACCTGCTAATGTTAAATCTGTAAAATTCACATTTTGTCGATATAAACTCCTTTTATTTGTAATTTAGCAGTCATTTTGAGTTAAAATGAAGATTACTGAACAAATAAAGCAGCCCATTGCTTATGAAATGGAACTTTTTGAACAAAAGTTTCAGCTTTCCATGGCAAGTAAAGTGGCGTTACTTAATAGAATTACTCATTACATCGTCAATCGCAAAGGAAAACAAATGCGACCAATGTTTGTGTTTTTGGTAGCCAAAATGCTAAACAATGGTAATGTTAGTGATCGCACTTACAGAGGTGCTTCAGTAATTGAATTGATTCATACAGCAACCTTAGTTCATGATGATGTTGTAGATGATAGTAACCGTCGTCGTGGATTCTTTTCTGTCAACGCACTATGGAAGAATAAAATTGCAGTTTTAATTGGCGATTATTTATTGTCTAAAGGCCTATTACTATCAATTGATAACAATGATTTTGACCTTCTGAAAATAATATCTATTGCGGTAAAAGAAATGAGCGAAGGTGAGCTACTTCAAATTGAAAAGGCTAGACATTTAGACATTACTGAAGAGGTATATTATGACATAATTCGACAAAAAACAGCTACTCTGATTGCAGCTTGTTGTAGTTTAGGCGCGGCATCAGTAAAGCCAAATACTTCACACATAGAAATTATGCGCAGATTTGGTGAGCTTATTGGTATGGCCTTTCAAATTAAGGATGACCTTTTTGATTACGGAGAAGAAGCCATTGGTAAGCCTACTGGTATTGATATTAAAGAGCAAAAAATGACATTACCTCTTATTTATGTACTTAATAATTGTACTAAAAAAGAGAAATCGTGGCTTATAAATTCTATTAAAAATCACAATAAGGATAAAAAACGAGTAAAGGAGGTTATTGCTTTTGTAAAATCTAATAATGGATTAGAATATGCCATATCAAAAATGAAAGCTTTTCAGCAAGAAGCTCTATCTTTATTACAAGACTATCCTGAATCTCCATATAAATCTTCACTTATTTTAATGGTGGATTACGTAATTAATAGAAAAAAATAGATTGTAAAATACTGAAAACAAGTAATTTGTAATTTATTTTTATTTTTTTTAATTATTCAGACAACCATTTTTAAACTTTTTGCGTCTTAGTTAATAGAAGCGCAAAAGAAACCGTATTAATGAAAGTTATCCAACTTCATAAAAATGAATCTAAACTTATACAAAGAGCAGCGAAAAACAATCGCGAGGCACAGCATCTGCTGTATGAGTTACATGCCCCTAAAATGCTGAGTGTATGTAGATATTATATCAAAGATGTGCATCAAGCAGAAGAGGTAATGTTAAATGGATTCTTTAAAGTGTTTAAAAATCTTAAGGCATTTAAAGGTGAAGGAAGCTTTGAAGGTTGGATACGAAGAATTATGGTCAGAGAAGCAATTTCGTTTTTGAGACAAAAAAAGAATATTGAATTTGCTACTGAAGATGAATATTTAGACCATGATTATGACAATAATATTAAGTCGAATATTGAGGTTGCAGAAATTCAGCAATTAATAGACAGATTGCCTGAAGGATACAGAATGGTTTTTGTAATGTACGCCATAGAGGGTTATAAGCATCATGAGATCGCTGAATTGCTTAATATTTCAGAAGGTACATCTAAATCGCAGTTGTTTAAAGCAAGGCAAATGCTTCAAAAAGGAATTAAAGAATTAAATAACAGTAGTTATGGCACCAATTAAGTTTGAAGAACAATTAAAAGATAAGTTAGAGGAGAGAAGGTTGTCGCCATCAGCAGATAGCTGGGCTAAACTGTCAGAACGATTAGACAAGGATGACAATAAAGGTAAGTTTCCATGGTTTTGGTCGATGAGTATTGCTGCTGGATTAATTATCATGGTTGCAGTAGCTGTGCAATTTTTCAACAATAATGAACTCGAAAATAATACACCTGTATTGGTGGAAGATAACATAAAAGAGCAAGCTGAAGAACAAGAAGATTTAGAGACTTTTAAGAGTGAAGTAGCAAGTGAAGATATAGATGAGGAAGAAGTAGAATTACCTATTATTGAAGATCCAAAGCCAATTATTATACAAAATAAAGTCAGTCAAAAAACTAAAGCAGATACAAGATTAGCAGAAGAGCAAACTACTGCAGTTGACCAACAAGAAATTAAAGAAGAAATACTAATAGTATTAAATCCTGAGGAGGTTAAGTCTGCTATTGCGAGCGCTGTAAATCAACAAAAAGAGTTAGGTGATGAAGCGATTAATAAAGAGGTAGATTCACTTTTAAAATTAGCTCATAAAGAGATCACTAAAAATAAATATACAAAGGATACGGAAGTAACGGTAGATGCAAGTTTATTGTTAGAAGATGTGGAAGAAGAAATGGGACAGTCGTTTCGAAGTAGAGTTTTTGAAGCATTAAAAGGTAGCTATGAAACCGTTAAAACTGCCGTAGCAGAACGAAATAATTAAATCACAAAGTGTCACACTGAGCTTGTCGAAGTGCTTTAGAAGTGACAATGAAATAGAATCAATTTTAATCATCAATAAAAACGAACAGTTATGAACACAATTACAAGATTAGCAGTGCTATTGGTTATATCGTTAACCATAACAACAGTAAACGCTCAGAATAAGGAGCAAGATTCAATCAATCAAGTTAAGCTAGACCAACGAATAGAAAGTTTAGAAAAGGAAAAAGCAAAGATTGAAGACGAAGAAAAGGAGATATTAAAAGCTAAAATAGCTCGTATTAATAGCCAATTAGACGATAAGGTTATTACAGCTGCAGAAGCAGAGGCGCAAAAGAAAGCAGCGGCTGAATTGGCAGCATTAAATATTGAAACTCGAACAAATATCATTAATAGTAAGATTGAATTATTAAGACGTAATGGTATTGATAATTATGAGTTTGGTAAGGATAATGAAGATTCTTTTGTGATCAGAATAGGGAGTCCAGATGGAGAAAGTGATGGTATTATTTATATAGGCGAAAAAACTAAAAATAAACCAAGAAAATATGACTTGCGTACAACTGAAGATGTCGTGTTTGCCTTCGGATTTAATAACGCAATCATAGATGGTGTAAGCTTAGACGATTCACCTTATAAAATCGGAGGTTCTGGATTCATGGAACTCGGTTATGCTTGGAAAACTAGATTATTTGATAATACTAATTTTTGGAGATTAAAGTACGGGTTCTCATTTCAATGGAACAAGTTTGATATTAAAGATAATCAGTTTTTAGTCAATAACGATGGTGATATTACTTTACAGGAGTTTCCTGTAGAATTAACAAAAGCTAAATTTAGAACTACAAATTTAGTGTTCCCTGTACATTTAGAATTTGGACCTTCAAAGAAGATTGAGAAGAAGGATTACTTTAGATATTCAACATACAGAAAACTAAAAATAGGTATTGGAGGTTATGCAGGTCTTAATATTGGAAGTATGCAAAAACTTAAATATAAAGAAGATGGCAACCGTATTAAAGATAAGCAGCGTGGCGGTTTTGAAGTGAGTGAATTTGTATATGGGTTGAGTGGATATGTTGCTCTAGGTGAGGTTGCACTATATGTAAAATACGATCTAAATCCGTTATTCAAAAATCAAACTATAAATCAAAATAATATTTCAGTTGGAGTACGCTTCGATATGGATTAAAGCAATTTTTTCATCAATCAATTTTGAGTGTTTAAAGACCCTAGTTAATATTTGACTAGGGTCTTTTTTTATTACAAGGAGATTATCTTAATTTTACCATCTTAATTAAACAGGCATTAATTGATCTCTCAAAACACCATAGCGCAAGTATTTGACACCGCTCGAGTAGAAGAGGTGATTGGTGATTTTGTGCAATTAAAAAAAGCAGGTAGTAATTTTAAAGGTTTAAGCCCATTTAGTGACGAACGTACACCAAGTTTTATGGTGTCACCAGTAAAACAAATCTGGAAAGACTTCTCAACTGGTAAAGGCGGAAATGCTGTGACTTTTTTAATGGAGCATGAGCATTTTACCTATCCAGAAGCCATAAAGTATTTAGCTAAGAAATATAATATTGAAATTGAAGAAACCGAGCAAACAGATGAGCAAAAGGCACAAGCTGATGCTAGGGAGAGTTTGTATCTGGTGAGTGAATACGCAAATACGTATTTTCAAAAAACAATGCTCAAAACCGATAAAGGTCAAGCCATTGGTTTAAGCTATTTTAACGAACGAGGATTTTCAGAGGACACTATAAAAAAGTTTCAGCTTGGGTATTCATTAGATGAATGGCAAGCCTTTACAGATGATGCATTGGGTAAAGGTTATAAGCTTGAGTTTTTAGAACAAACAGGACTTACAATTGTAAAGGAAGAAAAACGATTCGATAGATTTAAAGGTCGTGTCATGTTTCCTATACACAGTATGAGTGGTCGTGTTTTAGGATTTGGTGGAAGGATTCTGACCAATGATAAGAAAGCAGCAAAATATCTCAATTCACCTGAAAGTGAAATTTACCATAAGAGTAAGGTGTTGTATGGCCTGTATTTCGCCAAACAAAGCATAGCAAAAGAGGATAATTGTTATTTGGTTGAAGGTTATACTGATGTTATTCAGTTTTCCCAAACAGGTGTTCAGAATGTGGTGTCTTCATCAGGTACAGCTTTAACATCTGAGCAAATTAGATTAATTAATAGGCTTACAAATAATATTACCGTACTGTTTGATGGAGATGCGGCGGGATTAAGAGCTTCAATTCGTGGGATTGATCTTATTCTAGAACAAGGCATGAATGTACGTGTTTGTACGTTCGCTGATGGTGAAGATCCAGATAGTTTTGCTAAGAACAATTCGCTAGAAGAATTAAAAGACTACTTACATACTAATTCTAAAGATTTTATTCAATTTAAAGCCTCACTTTTAGTTAAAGAGGCTAATAATGATCCTATTAAGAAAGCTGAAACTATAAGAGAAATTGTAAACAGTATAGCTAAGATACCAGATGCGATAAAGCGTGAAGTTTATGTGCAAGAGTGTGCTTCAATTATGGATATAAGTGAAAGTGTCTTATTTAGTACGCTTGCTCAGATTAGTAAAAAGGGTGCTCAGGAAGCAAATAAACAATACAAGCAACAGCAAAAGGCCTTTGAAGTTGTAAAAAACGAACCAAGTTCTAAACATAAAATAGATGTTCAATATGAACTAGAAAGAAAGATTATTGAAATTCTAATGCTGTATGGTGATAAGACAGAACAATTTGAAGATTTAATACTTAAGGAAGATGAAGTGTCTAAAGATTTAATTTTAGAGCCAACTGTGCATCAAGCCAGAGTATTCGAAAAAATATACTTAGACCTTCAAGAAGACGAAATGATGTTTTCTAACGAGAGGTTTAAAACGTTGTATTATTCACTTATCGATAAGTTAAATCAAGATCAAAACTTTTCAACTAAAAATTTCATTAATCAATTAGATCAAGAATCGGCAAGTGAAGTAACGAGCATATTGATGGAAGATGAAAAATACAACTTACACGATTGGGAACGCAACCAAATAATTCCTAAAGAAAAGGAACACTCAATTTCTCAATTAGTGAGTCAGACTATTCTAAGCTTGCGTTGTCATCTCATTGATAAAAAAGTAGCAGAGTATCAAAATAAGACACTAAATAATACCGATACACGCAACATAATGGAAGATGTTAAGGATTATTTAGGTCTTAAAATGTTACTGTCAAGAAAGCTCGGAAAAGTTATAAGTTAACTTTTATTAAGCCAAATTATGGTGCTTTGCCTGATGAATTAAATCCACAATATTATTCACATTAAGTTTCTTAAAAAGACGTGCTTTATAAGTACTTACTGTTTTCTCGTTGATATTTAATTCTTGCGAAATCTGCTTATTTTTTCTACCAATAGATAACAGTTTTAAAACTTCTACCTCTCTTGTAGAAAGTTTCTTAAACAATCTTGTCTGACTTTTTCTGGTATCCTCATATCTAAGATGCTTATCCATCTTTTCACTTAAAGAGATTTCTCCATTATGTATTTTTCTAATAGCAGCCTCAATGGTGTCAACATCTGCAGCCTTATTTAGATAACCAGATGCGCCAGCTTTAATGGTGCTAACTGCATAAATTTCTTCAGGTTGATGACTAAACATCAATACATTAATGGATTTTTTTTCTTTCTTAATCGCTCTAAGAGCAGTGATACCATTGAGTTCTGGAAGATCAATTTCAGAAACTATAACATCGACATCATGGTGTCTTACAAAATCAAAGATTTCGATACCGTTACTTAAACTTCCTACCACTTTGAGGTCAGGTTTGCTATTCAAAAATAGCTCCAATCCTTTTCTTACGATAGGATGGTTGTCAACAATTAAAATACGAATCATTTCAAATTTTCTTTTAGTTCGGTTAGTACAGTTACTTTAAGGGTGTAACTAGAAGATTTGTTCACTAAAAATAAGTAATTTCTGAACAAAAAGAGCAATATATTCGTTAAAGGTGAGCTTTTTACCTAAAATCGGACGGAATCTCACAAACCGGAATTGGAATCATTTTGTGATGATTTCTTGTGTTGTAACTCATAAAAATTTTAAAGACTTCTTGTTCTCTACCAGAAAAATCTTCAGCAGTTTTTCCTTCGTCCTTCATTTGCATAGCCCATTCAAGTTCTGGATAAGATGCACCAATCTGATCTTCATCACTTCTTGCGTCTCCAAACAAACCGTCGCTTGGCGCTGCTTCCATAATAGATTCTGGTACTTTTAAGAATTCACCAACCTTATAGACTTCAGATTTTAATAAATCAGCTATTGGGCTTAAATCAACTCCGCCATCACCATATTTTGTAAAAAAACCAACACCAAAATCTTCAACTTTGTTACCAGTACCGGCAACTAATCTGCCTAAAAGACCGGCATGATAGTATAAGGTGGTCATTCTAAGTCTTGCTCTAGTATTGGCTAATGCCATATCTACAGTTGCTTTTTCGCCATCAAGACTAACTTCAGTTTTAAACTCTTCAAACACTGGTGTTAAATCAACTCTAGCATCATTTACATTCGAATAGCGCTTTTTGAGTTGAGCAATAAGCTCTTGTGCTCTTGTAACATGACTTGCTGCTTGATGTATCGGCATTTCAATACACAAAACATTTAATCCTGTCTCCGCGCAAAGTGTTGAGGTAACTGCAGAATCAATACCACCAGAAACTCCTACAACAAAGCCGTCAACTTTTGCCTTTGAGGCATAATCTTTCATCCAACTAACAATATGATTTACTACCTTTTCAGTTTGCATAATAATTTAAATTTAAGACAAAGAAATGTACATTTGCACAACAAAAATAACAGAATCGTGTTAGGATTAAAAATGATTTATATGAAGTTAACGAGATTGTTTTCTGTTTTAATGTTTGTTTCTTTTTTGGTGTCTTGCGAGGAAGATTCAAAGCTTGAAAAAGAAATTTCAAATGTTGAGGTTCAATTCGATATAGAACGTTTTGATAAAGTATATGCCAATGCAGATTCTAAAGATTTGCCAAATCTTAAAAAAACATTCCCATTTTTGTTTTCTAAGCATATACCAGATTCTGTTTGGGTTCAGAGAATGCAAGACACTTTGCAGCAAGAATTATCCCAAGAGGTATCTGCTAAGTTTCAAGATTTAAAGAATTCTAAAGCCGACTTACAAAACTTATTTCAACATTTAAAGTATTATGACCAAAGCTTTTCAATACCGCGAGTAGTAACTTTAACTAACTATGTTGATTATAGAAATAAAACAATTGTTACGGACTCAATTGTGCTTATTGCATTAGACAATTTTTTAGGTGGTGAGCATAGATTTTATCAAAGTATTCCTCAATATTTGTCAGAGAATATGCGAGATGATTTAATTGTTGTAAATGTTGCAGAACAGTACGCTAAGAAATATATCTTTCAGCCAAAAAGGCAAACCTTTTTAGATGAAATGATTTACTTCGGAAAACTACATTATTTTAAAGATATTATGATTCCTTTTAAGTCAGATGCTAGTAAAATAGAGTATACCGAAGAAGAATTAAAGTGGGCAGAAGCAAATGAAAGTGCTATATGGAGTTATTTTATAGAAAAAGAACTGCTTTATAGTACAGATAGTAAATTACCTGGTAGATTTATTGCTAATGCACCTTTTTCCAAGTTTTATTTGGAATTGGATAATGAATCGCCCGGAAGATTAGGTCAGTATATTGGTTGGCAAATTGTTAAGACCTATGCCAAAAGAACAGGTGATAATGTTTTTGATATCATGAAAATGCAACCAGAAGAATTATTTAGAAAATCGAATTTTAAACCCAAGAAATAATGGCAAACAATATAAAGTCAAAAATAGAATTGAACGTAGAGCTCGATGAAAATCGTGTGCCGGAAAAATTAAGATGGTCTGCTGAGGATGGAGGTATAAATAATGAAGAAGCAAAGGCGCTAATGTTGTCAGTATGGGATAGCAATGCACAAGAAACTTTAAAAATAGATCTTTGGACAAAAGATATGCCTGTTGACGAGATGAAACAGTTTTTTCATCAAACTTTAGTCACTATGAGTGACACTTTTATGAGGGCAACTCAAGATGAAAAAATGACAGCAACAATGAAAGATTTTTGCGATTATTTTGCCGAAAAATTAGAGCTTAAGAAGAAGTAATTTCCTTCTGTGGCTTAGAATCGTAAAAAGGCGTTGAGTTGAAAAATTCAGCGTCTTTTGTTGTGTAATCATTTGGGTTAATGCGTTTATGTCTCAAAAAAGCAGAGGTGTCATAAACTTCCCAGATCGTTAACATATTTAATCTACCTGCTTTAGATTTTTGATCAATTTTATGTTGTTCAATCATCTTTTCAACAGTTTCTTTATCAGCAAGCTTGGTTATTTTACTTGAGCTGTGTCCCTTGTTTATTTTTTTTATTACCCAAAAAAACTTCGCTACTTTGATAGGTATAATTAGTTGTTTTTCTTTGCCTTCGTGAGGGTTAAAGGATGCCGCGAGGTTTACCTCAGAATTATCACTAGAAAGATCAGGCGTTGCATCGGCTAACGAAATGTCTTTATGCCTTATTAATGTTAGAATAATTAATTTCTGATTGACTTTAACTTCAGTTACAAATCGACCTTTAGGAATTTCTGCCAATGGAATCTTGGCTGCGGTATCATTAATCTCAAAAGACTTGGTAAAATCATTATTAAAAATTTCAACCTTATAAATAACATTATCGCTAGAAAGTACGAGACTGTCTCCACTTTTATTCAAATGATGTTTAAGTTCTTTAGCTCTAAAATTAATATTCTGTATTAATGTGGTTTTTTGGCCATAACAAAGTGTAGAAATAAACAGCAGTATAGCAATACAACTTCTTTTCATAATAAGTAGGTTTTGGTTTGGGTACTTTTTAAAATTCTGTTGAGGGGAAAGAATCTTTAAAAACAAAATTATACACATAAATAGTTTTAAATATTTAAAAGAGATATTCTGCAAATTTTTGAGATGAATGGCAATGCTATTCGGTTTAATGCAAAAAATTAGGGATTAAACGTGAATCAAAATCAACATGTTAGAGTTGTATTTTTTTAAATTTCTAGTTACGTTTTGATAACTAAGAAGTGATATTTTTTTAATAAATAAAATCAGTCAAAAGTGTAGATTTGTGATGCTATTAATCATTGACAAACATTAGTTAGATCTTCACATGAGAAGAGAACTAGTGTTTTTTTTTATCTTATTTCTGATTAACTTAGCTTTATGCGAAAAATTTTATTTGGTGTAGTTATTGCATTAATAATCCTATTTACTTTCAAATATTGCGGAGATCAAAACAATACCAAGATTTCTATCCAAGAGAACTCAGCTTTAATACAAGAGCAGATTAATAATGTTGGTAAATTGGTAGTTACTGAAGGACATTTTAGTGAAGTTATTACATATCAACAATCTAAATCCATGTTTAATAATTGGTACAATCCTAATAAAAAAGCAGTGGTTATTGTCAATGCTGATGTTACAGTTGCTTATGACTTAAGTAAAATTGAGTTTGATATAGATAGTGAGAGTAAGGTTTTGAGAATAAAAAATATTCCTAAAGAAGAAATAAAGATAAGTCCAGAGTTGGAGTACTACGATATGGATTCTGATTTTTTAAATCCTTTTGAACCTGAAGATTATAATAAAATAGCAGAAACAGTTAAGTCTTCAATAGCCAAAAAGGTAGAACAGTCAGATTTAAAATCCAATGCAGAAAATAGGCTAATAAGTGAATTATCTAAATTTTTTATACTTACCAATTCTCTGGGTTGGGAATTGCAGTATAACCAATCACCTATTTCAAATATTGAACAATTTAAATCAATAGACTTCAAGCTTTGAGAAAACTAGAGACACGCAAAGAAGAAATAGTAAGAGTAGCGGCTCAATTATTTAAAGAAAAGGGTTATAGCGCCGTTACAATGCGAGATCTAGCTGCAGAAATGGGCATAAAAGCTGCAAGTTTATACAATCATATAACTTCAAAACAAGATATTTTACAAACTATAATTATTTCTCTTGCAGAAGAATTTACTGAAGGGATGAATAAGGTTATTCGTTCCGAAAAATCTAGTATCGAAAAATTAAAAAAAATTGTTCAGCTTCATGTGACTATTGCTTCAGCTAATACTAATGGTATGGCTTCTTTAAATACAGATTGGATGCATTTAGAAGATCAATTAGAGTATTATTTAAAATTGCGTAATGATTACGAACAGAATTTTTTGGTAATCATTAAGGAAGGTGTAAAAAATTTAGAAATAAAGTCAAAGAATCCTGAGGTTATCATGTTTTCCATGCTATCCACTTTAAGGTCTTTGTATTTATGGCTTCCAAATAAAGAAGATGTGAGTTCTAGTGACCTTGCCCTTCATCTTAGTGAAATTCTAATAGAAGGAATTAACAAATAGTTTAGATTTATTTTTTTAACTTTGTTACCTAAACTAACGATTGTTAGTTTTTATTTTTAAGTTTTTCGATAACGTTTTCGTAGGCTATGGCAGAATTTTACAATATAGAGGTAGAAGATATTCATAAAGAAACATCAGACACATCTGTAATTACTTTGAATGTACCAGATAACTTGCAAGACCAATTTAAGTTTAGACAAGGGCAGCATTTAACTTTAAAAGCCATCATTAATGGTGAAGACGTGAGAAGATCATATTCATTGTGTTCAAGTCCTCTAGAAAATAAATGGCAAGTAGCGGTGAAACAAATACCCGAAGGTAAATTTTCTACCTATGTCAATACTTTTTTAAGAAAAGGTGATGATTTGGAAGTAATGCCACCAAGTGGAAATTTTGGTATTGACACGAATTCAGAAAATGCTAAGAACTATCTGTTTTTTGCCGCAGGAAGTGGTATTACTCCAGTAATATCTATGATAAAGTCACATTTAGCACAAGAACAGCAATCTACCTGTAAATTATTTTATGTCAATAAGACTGCAAAATCAATTATCTTTAAGGAAGAGTTAGAACAGTTGCGCAATAAATACTTCGGAAGGTTAGAAATCTACTATTTTTTAACTCAAGAAAGAAGAGATATAGAATTGTTTAATGGTCGTTTTGACGATGATAAAATGCAAATACTATGTAGGACTTTTATTGACATTCCAGATACCAACGAAGTTTTTCTTTGCGGACCAGAACAAATGGTAAATTATGTGAGCGAGTATTTGATAGCGAAAGGTTTATCTAAAGATTTAGTGCATTACGAACTGTTTGTAAGTGGGTTATCAGAGGAAGATATTAAAAGAGCTGATAGACTGTCTAAACAAAACGTTGAAGGTATTGAAGTAACAGTTTTAGATGGAGGAAAGGAGTTTGTATTTACAATGACAAAAGAGTACGATAATATTTTGGATGCCGCCTTAGGTGCAGGTGCAGATTTACCTTTTGCTTGTAAAGGTGGTGTTTGTAGTACTTGTAAATGCGAAGTTAAAGATGGTGAAGTAGAGATGAAGATCAATTATGCTTTAGATGAAAAAGAAGTTTCTCAAAATCTAGTACTAAGTTGTCAGGCTGTACCAACAAGCGATAAAGTAGTTGTTGATTTTGACGTTTAAGGAAAAAGATATTACAAACCCAAGTTGAAGGGTTATAAAATATATTGAAAAAGAAGAATAAATATCACAAGCTATTTGGCATAAGCAAATAGTTAAAAGTTAAGGATTATGAGTGAAGAACAGATTAAAAGTTTAGAAAGACATTTTAATGAGCGCATTGCAAACGATGAGAAAATTGAACCGAAAGATTGGATGCCAGAAAAGTATCGTAAAACTCACATACGACAAATTTCTCAGCATGCGCATTCAGAGATTGTTGGAATGTTGCCAGAAGGCAATTGGATAACAAGAGCTCCTTCATTAAGACGTAAAGTCGCTTTATTGGCAAAAGTACAGGATGAAGCTGGTCATGGACTATACCTTTACAGTGCATGCGAAACTTTAGGTGTGTCGAGGGATGAATTGTATGAACAATTACACACCGGAAAAGCTAAATATTCAAGCATCTTTAACTATCCAGCATTAACTTGGGCTGATATGGGAGCTATTGGGTGGCTTGTTGATGGGGCTGCAATTATTAATCAAGTACCACTTTGTAATACATCTTATGGTCCTTATGCAAGGGCAATGATTCGTGTGTGTAAAGAAGAAAGCTTTCACCAAAGACAAGGGTTTGAGATTATGCTAAAACTTTGTAACGGCACACCAGAACAGAAAGAAATGGCGCAAGATGCTCTTAATAGATGGTGGTGGCCTAGTTTAATGATGTTAGGTCCAACAGATGACAAATCGGTGCATACAGAACAATCGATGAAGTGGAAATTAAAGCGTAAAACAAATGATGAATTACGTCAGCAATTTATTGATCAAACCGTTCCTCAAGCAGATGTCTTAGGACTTACGGTTCCAGATAAAGACTTAAAGTGGAATGAAGAACGTCAGAGTTACGATTTCGGAGAAATAGATTGGGAAGAGTTTTGGCAAGTAGTCAAAGGTCATGGACCAATGAATAAAGAAAGAATGAAGGCTAGAGTTGGTGCTTGGGAACGTGGTGAATGGGTTAGAGAAGCGGCAATGGCTCATGCAGAAAAGAAACAAAAGCGAAAAGAAAAGCAAGCAGTTTAATTAGGATGTCAGTTTTAAGTAATGAGACTCTAGATTATTCTCAATACTAAATGCTAACATCTCAACACTAATAATATGTCATCAAAAAATTGGCCTCTTTGGGAAATCTTCGTCAGAAGTAAAAACGGATTAGAACACAGGCACTTCGGAAGTCTTCACGCCGCAGATGCCGAAATGGCGTTAGAAAATGCAAGGGATGTTTATACACGTAGAAACGAAGGTGTGAGTATTTGGGTTGTTGAGTCAAAACATATCACGGCGTCAAATCCAGAAAATAATGGTGAATTATTTGAACCTGCTCAAGATAAAGTATATCGTCATCCAACATTTTATGATGTGCCTGATGATGTAAAACACATGTAATTTTCCTTCGAAAGCAGGACTCTCAATCAAGTTTAATTTCAATTTCAAAATGAATTCAAATTTATATAATTATATTCTAGGTATAGCGGACAATAGCCTTATTCTTGGGCAGAGGCTTGGTGAGCTTTGTGGTCATGGTCCTACTTTAGAAACAGATATTGCTGGAACAAATATTTCACTTGATTTATTTGGGCAAGTACGCAGTTATTTTCAGTACGCAGCTAAAATAGCAGGAGATGGAAGGACTGAAGATGATATTGCCATGCTAAGAAAAGAGAGAGAATACAAAAATGTATTATTGGTAGAGCAACCAAATACAAATTTTGCTTACACCATTGGAAGGCAGTTTTTATTTGATGCGTATCATTTAAGCTTCTTAAAAGAGTTACAAAAAAGCGCAGATTTAACACTTTCTGCAATAGCAAATAAGAGCATTAAGGAAGTGAGTTATCATGAACGCTTTTCGTCAGATTGGGTAAAGCGGCTAGGCGATGGAACAGATGAGAGTAAAGCAAAAATGCAAGAAGCTATTAATGATCTTTGGATGTATACAGATGAGTTGTTTCATCAAACAGACGCAGACAAGGTAATGGTTGAAGAAAGTGTTGGAGTGGATGTAACAAAGCTCAAAGATGACTATTACAATTATGTGTCGGAAGTTTTAGAAGAAGCAGGTTTAATAGTTCCAGAAAGCAAATATTTCCATAAAGGAGGTAAGCAAGGCATTCATACAGAACATTTAGGGTATTTGTTGGCAGATTTACAATACATGCAACGCACCTATCCTAATATGGAATGGTAACATTTTCCAGCGAAAGCAGAAATCTCATAATGCGATGACAACAGAACAAAACATAGAAGACATTTTAATTCCAATTTTGGAAAAAGTCTCTGATCCCGAAATTCCAGTATTATCCATTATGGATATGGGAGTTGTACGTTCTGCGAAAGTGATAAATGAAATTGTAAAGGTTGAAATTACACCAACATATAGTGGCTGTCCAGCAATGGATGTTATTGGAGACGATATAAAAAGCGCTATGAAAAATGCAGGATATAATACAGAAGTAGATTTGATTTTGCATCCTGCTTGGACAACCGATTGGATAACACCAAGAGGGAGAAGAGCACTTGAAGATTATGGGATTGCAGCGCCATTAGAAGCTGAAGCAGATAAAGAGGTGTTATTAAATGGTAAGCAATTAGTAAAATGTACTAATTGCGGATCAACAAATACTAGAATGGTTAGTCAATTTGGTTCAACAGCATGTAAAGCACAATTTCAGTGCAATGACTGTCACGAACCATTCGATTATTTCAAATGCTTAAAATAAACTTGAATTAAAACATATTCAATTACTCGAAGAATATATGAGCAAAAGTATTTTATTAGATATCAAAGATGGTGTAGGTTATATTAAGCTTAATAGACCAGACGTTTTTAATAGCTTTAACAAAGAAATGGCCATAGCAATGCAAGATGCCTTAGATTACTGCAGAAATAGCGTAGAAGTAAGAGCCATTGTAATTGAAGGAAGCGGAAAAGCATTTTGTGCAGGACAAGACATTGTTGAGATTACTACTCCAGAAATTAATCCGGGATTGAAAAGCATTCTTGATAATCATTATAACCCAATTATTTCAAGAATAAGAACAATTGAAAAGCCAATCATTGCTGCTGTTAATGGTGTGGCAGCTGGTGCTGGCGCTAACATAGCTTTGGCATGTGATGTAGTAGTGGCAAAGGACAATGCAAGTTTTATTCAAGCCTTTAGCAAAATTGGATTGATTCCTGATAGTGCTGGTACATTCTTTTTACCAAGGTTAATAGGATTTCAAAAAGCACTAGCTCTATCTATGCTAGGAGATAAAGTATCAGCTGAAGAAGCAGAAAAAATGGGAATGATATACAAGCAAGTTCCAGCCGATGAGTTCGAGGAGGTGATTAATAAGTTAGCACTAAAACTAGCTAATATGCCTACAAAAGCTCTTGGTCTCATAAAAAAAGCCTTCAACAAATCCATGACAAATGATTTGGAGGAACAATTAACACTAGAATCAAAATATCAAATAGAAGCCTCAGAAACTGAAGATTATGCCGAAGGTGTTGCCGCCTTTATTGAGAAAAGAAGGCCAACTTTTAAAGGTAAATAATAATGAACATAGGAATCATAGGTTCTGGAACAATGGGCAGCGGAATTGCTCAAGTAGCAGCAACAGCAAGTTGTAAAGTAAAACTTTACGATACCAACCAAGCTGCATTAGACAGAGCGAAATCAGCATTAGAAAAAATATTATCTCGATTAGTTGAAAAAGGGAGAATTGATGAAGTTGAAAAGAGTAGAATTCAATCTAATATCTCTTATGTCGATAATTTAAAGGATTTAGGAGATTCCAATCTTACTATTGAAGCTATTATTGAAAACCTTGAAATCAAACAAAACGTATTTTCAGAACTAGAAACTTATGTTTCAGAAGATTGTATCATAGCATCAAACACATCAAGTTTATCAATAGCATCAATAGCTTCATCACTTCAAAAACCGGATCGTTGTATAGGAATTCATTTTTTTAATCCAGCACCATTAATGAAGTTGGTTGAAGTGATTCCAGCTATCCAAACATCAAAAAAAGTGTTAGATAAATCTGTTGCAACCATTTCCGAATGGAAGAAAGTCGTTGCTGTAGCAAAAGATACACCAGGATTTATAGTCAATAGAGTTGCAAGACCATTTTATGGTGAAGCATTACGAATATATGAAGAAGGATTAGCTGATTTTCAAACAATTGATTATAGCCTAAAAATATTAGGAGGTTTCAGAATGGGGCCATTTGAGTTAATGGATTTTATAGGTAATGATGTGAATTATACAGTAACCGAAACTGTGTTTACGGCATTTTATTTTGATTCAAGATATAAACCATCTTTTACCCAAAAACGCTTATCCGAAGCTGGATTTTTAGGTAGAAAGACAGGAAAAGGCTACTACGATTACGACCAAAGTGGACGAATTATAATTCCAGACGAAGCGATTGAATCTCAAAACACAGAGAATATAAAAGAGCAAATCTTCAATCGTGTTTTAGTAATGCTCATTAATGAAGCAGCAGACGCATTGTTTCTAAATATAGCATCAGCAGAAGATATAGATAACGCAATGACCAAAGGCGTAAATTATCCAAAAGGTTTACTGGCTTGGGCAGATGAAAAAGGCATTGCTTGGTGTGTGAATATGATGGACGAATTATATAATGTATATCACGAAGATAGATACAGATGTTCACCGTTATTACGCAAAATGAAACTAGAGAACAAAACGTTTTTTAATTAGCGTCAGTCCCAGTGCGAAGCGTATGGAGAACAAGCGAGACTTCTCGATACATTTTATTTCAAAAATCACTGGAAGTGACAAATTGTAAATATGAAAGGAGAACTAATTCCATATAAAATGCTAAGCCAAGACGCGTTCAGTCAATGGCTAGGCATAGAAATTTTAGAATCAGAAGTTGGAAGATGTAAGCTTGGAATGAGGATTAGAAAGGATATGCTCAATAGTATGTTTAAAACCCATGGTGGAATAACATATTCGTTGGCGGATACAGCATTTGGTTTTACAGCAAATACACATGGCAAATATGCAGTGTCAATTGAGTCCAGTATAAACCATATAGAAGCTCTGGAAGAAAACGATTATATCACGGCAGAATCGACGGTTAATTTACAGAAAATAAAAGTAGGTTTTAACATTGTTGAAGTGAAGAAAGGGGAACAATTAGTTGCTCTTTTTAAAGGAGTAGTTTACAGAACTAACAAAGATTGGGAAGATTAAAAAGTATGGAATAATGTAAGACCTACTTTTATAGAAATTTTAATATGATAGAAGCATATATTATAGATGGTGTAAGAACACCAATAGGAAATTACAAAGGAACACTTTCATCCGTTAGAACGGATGATTTGGCTGCGTTGGTTATTCAGGAATTAGTTAAAAGAAATCCTAGCATACCTAAAGAGGCTTATGATGATGTTATTTTAGGTTGTGCTAATCAGGCAGGAGAGGATAATAGGAATGTTGCACGAATGGCATCATTATTAGCAGGATTACCATATACTGTTCCAGGCGAAACGGTAAATCGTTTATGTAGTTCAGGATTGTCGGCAATTATTCACGCAAACAGGGCAATCAAATCTGGTGATGGCGATGTGTTTATTTCTGGTGGAGTCGAAAATATGACACGTGGACCATACGTTATGGCAAAACCTTCAAGTGCGTTTGGAGGTGATTCTAAGTTATATGATTCCACTTTTGGATGGCGCTTTGTAAACCCTAAAATGCAAGAAATGTATGGTACGGACGGAATGGGAAATACTGCTGAAAACTTAGTGGATAAGTATGCCATTTCAAGAGCAGACCAAGACCAATTTGCATATTGGTCTCAAATGAAAGCTTCCAAAGCTCAAGAAAATGGAAGGTTAGCAAAAGAAATAATTTCGGTTGAAATTCCTCAGAGAAAGAAAGATCCAATTGTCTTTTCAAAAGACGAATTTGTGAAACCAAATACGAGTTTAGAAGTTTTAGGTAAACTAAGAGCAGCTTTTAAAAAAGATGGAAGTGTGACAGCAGGAAATTCTTCAGGATTAAATGACGGAGCAGCAGCAACAATAATTGCTTCTGAAGAGGCAGTAAAAAAGTATGGTCTAAAACCTGTAGCTCGTATCGTTAGCTCATCAGTAGTAGGAGTAGAACCAAGAATTATGGGAATTGGACCAGTTGAAGCTTCTAAAAAAGCTTTAGCGAGAGCAGGCTTAACATTAGATGATATTGATGTTATTGAACTTAATGAAGCATTTGCAGCTCAAGCTCTAGCTTGTATAAGAGCATTAGGTTTAGCGGACGATGACATACGGGTAAATCCAAATGGCGGTTCAATCGCTATCGGTCATCCACTTGGTGTCACAGGAACAAGAATTGCATATTCAGCAGCATTAGAATTACACCAACAACAAAAGCGTTATGCCTTAATTACGATGTGTATTGGCGTCGGACAAGGATATGCTGCAATTATAGAAAGAGTAGGATAAAAACAAGATACAATACCGCTTCGCTTTTAGATGTTAAACCAAATCAATGCGAAGCATTGAAATAAATGTTGAAATGTAGAATATAAAAATCAAATCGTTAAGAATTTCTGAACCCTTGGAAGAAATTTAGATTTTAGTTTTGGTTTTCAATCTGAGAAACAAGATTGAAAAATTCCTCATTTCAACTTGAATTTTTGGTTCGTTTTGTTTCAAGACAAAATGAACATAAAAAGAATAAGATATGAGAAAAATTGAGCACTATGTAACTGGAAACTGGACAACAGGAACTGAAGAAGGTCAGCCAATCCTTGATGCAGTTACAGGCGAAGCTTTCGCTTCAGTAGCTACAGAAGGATTAAATATTCCAGAGATTCTTCAATATGGCAGAACAACCGGTGGAGAAGTGCTTCGTAAAATGACCTTTCAAGAGCGTGGTAATATACTAAAGAAGTTAGCATTATATCTAACGAAAAGAAAAGATGCTTTTTATGAACTAAGCTATAGAACTGGAGCAACAAAACTTGATAGTTGGATTGACATAGAAGGTGGCTTCGGAAACCTTTTTGCAAATGCCTCATTAAGGAAATTATTTCCAAATCAACCGTTTCACGTCGAAGGCGACCCAATAGATTTATCAAGAGGTGGACGATTTATGGCGCATCACATTATGGTACCAAAAAAGGGAGTTGCTGTTCATATTAACGCTTTCAACTTTCCAGTTTGGGGAATGTTAGAAAAGTGTGCTGTAAATTGGATGGCAGGAATGCCTGCTGTTGTGCTTCCAGCACCTTCATCATCATATTTGGCAGAAGCAGTGACTAGAACAATTATAGAATCTAGAATTTTACCAGAAGGCGCATTGCAAATCATTAACGGAACGGTTAAAACAATTCTAGATACAGTCGAATCTCAAGATGTGGTGACGTTTACAGGTTCAGCGGCAACCGGAAGATTATTAAAAGCACATCCAAGATTAATTCAAGAATCGGTTCCATTTACAACTGAAGCAGATTCCTTAAACGCTTCAGTTCTTGGTGAAGACGCTGTTCCAGGAACACCAGAATTTGATTTGTTTATCAAAGAAGTTCGAAAAGAAATGACAGTAAAAGCTGGTCAAAAATGTACCGCAATACGTCGAATCATTGTTCCTGAAAATTTAGTCGAAGATGTTCAAATAGCATTAGGAAAAGCGCTTGATAAAGTGACTATAGGTGACCCAAGACTGAAAGAAGTTAGAATGGGAGCTTTAGTCAGTAAACAACAAGTTGAAGCGGTTAGAGATTCGGTAAATGATTTAGCTAAAGAAGCGCAAATTGTTTATGGAAATTTAGATAAGATAGATACAGTTGGAGCAGATGCAAAAAAAGGTGCTTTCATAAGTCCAATTTTATTGAGAGCAGACAATCCGTTTCAGAATACAGTCATTCACGAACGTGAAGCTTTCGGTCCTGTAAGTACAATTATGCCTTACAAAACATTGTATGAAGCAGTAACATTAGCGCAAATGGGTAAAGGCTCGCTGGTATCTTCAATTGTGACTAATGATGATAATATCGCTAGAGATTATGTTGTAAATGCAGCTAGTCATCACGGACGAATTTTGGTGCTTAATAGAGAAAGTTCTAAGGAAAGTACCGGTCATGGTTCACCTTTACCTTATTTGGTACACGGTGGACCAGGAAGAGCTGGTGGAGGTGAAGAAATGGGTGGAATGCGTGGTATAAAACACTATTTACAGCGTACAGCTATTCAAGGTTCACCATCAACTATAACCGAGATTACAGGTGTATATCAGCAAAATGCAAAATACAAAGAAGCTGAGAAGCATCCATTTCAATACCATTGGGAAGATATTCAACCAGGAATGTCTCTTAAAACGCATAAGCGAACGATTACAGATTCAGATATTGTAAATTTTGCAAATCTGACTTGGGACCATTTTTATGCACATACAGATATTACATCTTTAGATGGGAGTATTTTCGAAAAAAGAACTGCTCACGGTTATTTCATTATTTCAGCCGCAGCAGGATTATTTGTGTATCCGAATAAAGGTCCAGTAGCTGCAAATTATGGTTTAGATAGTATCAGGTTTTTAAGACCATTGTATCACAACGATACCATTTATGTGCGATTAACTTGTAAAGAAAAAGTAGATAGAGATGTGGCAAGTACAGAGCATCCTAGCGGAATTGTAAAATGGCACGTTGAGGTGTTTGATGCTAATTTTGAAGATAGACCAGAAAGTGAAAAAGGACCAAAAGATAGTCCTTTAGTTGCAGTGGCAACCATTCTCACTATGGTTCAAAAGAAACAGAAAACTTTTGTTGAAATTAATAAAGCTTCAATTGAAAATTGCTTGAGCAAATTAAGTGAAGATTCAAAACCGCTTTGGGGAACAATGTCTGCACAGCATATGGTAGAACACTTAGAATATTCAGTAAGAATTTCTTCAGGTGAGATTGAAGTAAATGAAATTGCCACACCAGAAAAAATACTAGAAAAAGTTCACGCTACTTTATACAACTATAAGAAGATGCCAAAGGAACATCCAGCACCTAAACAATTAGAAAAGGAATTGGAGACTTTGAGTTATAATAGTTTAGAGGAAGCAAAACAAAACTTGTTAGAGGCTTATGATAATTACATCGAATTCTTCAAGAAATATTCAGAAGCAAAGCTTACAAATATAGTTTTTGGCGAGTTGAACAAATACGAATGGAATCTATTCCATCGAAAACATTTTAATCATCATTTTGAACAATTTGGACTTTTATAAGAATATGGATATGATATTGAGTATGAAGACATCTCAATACTATTGTCTCACTACTAATATTTAAAATTATGACACAACCATACGTAAAACAAACCATAGATAACCAAGTAGGATACATAGAGTTTTTTCATCCTGCTCATAACTCCTTACCAGGAGATATTTTAGCAAAACTAGCCAACACAATAGCTGAAGCTGGACAAAACGATGCCATTAAAGTTATTGTTTTAAAAAGTGGAGGAGACAGAACATTTTGTGCTGGCGCAAGCTTTAAAGAGCTTATAAATATTAATGACGAAGCAACTGGGAAAGTGTTCTTTTCAGGATTTGCAAACGTAATTAACGCCATGCGTAAATGTCCAAAATTTATCATTGGACGCGTTCAAGGAAAGACCGTTGGTGGTGGAGTAGGATTAGCCTCTGCAACAGATTACTGTATGGCAACAAAGTTTGCAGCAATTAAACTGAGTGAGCTTAATGTTGGTATTGGGCCATTTGTTGTGGGACCAGCAGTAGAACGCAAATTAGGTCTTAGCGGAATGTCTCAAATTGCAATAGATTCAAATACATTCTATTCGCCAGATTGGGCAAAGCAGAAAGGCTTATTTACACAAGTTTACGATACAACTGAAGAGTTAGATGAATCTGTAAGGTCATTTGCTGAGAACTTATGTACATACAATCCAGAAGCAATGAAAGAAATGAAAACAATGTTTTGGAAAGGAACAGAAGATTGGGATACGCTTTTAGCTGAACGGGCTGCAATTAGTGGTCGTTTGGTATTAAGTGAGTTTACAAAAGAAACATTAAAACGATTTAAATAGAAGTACAGAGTATTGAGATAATAGATGTGAGTCAAATCTCAATACTCAAAACTAAAATCTCACAACTATCAATGATATACGAATTTCAAGGATACATACCAGTTGTTCACGAAACTAGCTTCGTGCATCCTTTGGCAGCTGTCACAGGAAATGTCATTATTGGCAAGCATTGTTACATTGGTCCTGGAGCAGCTATTCGTGGAGATTGGGGACAAATCATTCTCGAAGATGGAGTTAATGTTCAAGAGAATTGCACTGTACATATGTTTCCTGGCAAGTCAATTGTGTTAAAAGAAAGCGCGCACATTGGTCACGGTGCAATAATTCACGGAGCAAACCTTGGAAGAAATTGTTTAATAGGAATGAACTCTGTTATTATGGATGATGCTGAAATTGGAGACGAATCAATTGTTGGAGCAATGACATTTGTAAAAGCAGAGACAAAAATTCCACCTCGAAGTTTAGTCGTTGGTAATCCAGCAAAAATTGTAAAAGAAGTTAGTGATGACATGATTGCTTGGAAAACAAAAGGTACGCAATTGTACCAACAATTACCTCAAGACTGTCATAACAGTTTGAAAGAAGTGGAACCTTTGCGTGAGGTTCCAAAGCATATGAAAATGCAGAAAGATGTTTATAAAACACTTCGTGATTTTTTAAAAAAATAAACTAACAAACATTAGTTCATTATAATGTCTAGAGTTGAATTTAAAATGCCTAAGCTAGGCGAAAGTATAACAGAAGCAGCCATAATTACTTGGTTTAAAAATGTAGGTGATTATATTGAAGAAGATGAGATGCTTCTTGAAGTTGCTACAGATAAAGTAGATTCTGAAGTGCCATCCAATGTTTCAGGAATAATAGAAGAAATATGTTTTGAGGCTAATGAAGTTATAAAAATTGGCGATACCGTTGCTATTATAAAAGCAGATGGAAAGACTTCAAGTTCAACACAAAAATCCTCTGTCATTCCGAACCAAGAGAAGGAATCTCAATCTTTGAAAAAGAAAACAAAAAAGCGTGCTGTCATTCCTAATGAAGTGAAGGAATCTCAGTCTTTTTCAGTTTCTAACTCAAACCAATTCTTTTCACCTTTAGTAATTGAAATAGCAAAACAGCATCACATAAGTTTTGAAGAATTAGCTCGAATACCAGCAACAGGTCACGAAGGAAGATTACGTAAAAGTGATGTTTTTCAATATATTGAAGAAGGCAGACCATACAAGTTTGCACAACCAGTTGTGCAAGACCCAACAGCTTACAGAATTCCGCAATTAAATCTAGATAAAGGAAAAGGTAGAATTGTAGAAATGGACAGAATGCGACAAATGATTGCCGATCATATGGTGTATTCTAAACATACGTCACCACACGTAACTGCTTATGTTGAGGCGGATTTGACAAATATGGTACAATGGAGAAATGAAAATAAAAAATCATTTCAAGAAAAATATGGAGAACGATTAACGTTTACACCACTTTTTGTTGAGGCCGTAGCAAAGGCAATTAAAGATTTTCCAAATATCAATGCTTCAGTTGATGGTAAAAATATCATCATAAAAGAAGATATAAATGTTGGTATGGCAACAGCGTTGCCTAGCGGAAATTTAATTGTTCCTGTGGTTAAAAATGCGAACACTAAAAATCTAAAAGAATTAGCTGCAGATGTTAATGCATTAGCAAATAAAGCGCGAGAAAATAAATTACAAGCAGACGATATACAAGGAAGCACCTTTACAATTTCAAACGTTGGAACATTTGGAAGTGTTATGGGAACACCAATTATCAATCAGCCAGAAGTAGCGATTCTAGCTTTAGGAATTATAAAAAAACGTCCAGAAGTTATTGAAACTGAAAATGGTGATGAAATAGCAATTAGAAGTATGATGTATTTGTCCTTGTCTTTTGACCATCGTGTGGTTGATGGATTTTTAGGAGGAAGTTTTGTACGCAGAGTTGCGGATTACTTTGAGCAGTTTGATGTAGATAGAGAAATTTAGTGTACTGTCATTCCTGCGAAGGCAGGAATCTTTTAAATAAATAATGTAAATGAGATTCCTGCTTTCGCAGGAATGATAAGAATTATGAGTTACAAAATAACAACAACCAAAGTAGAAAGGTCTAATGTAGACCAATTAGATTTTGACAATATTCCATTAGGTACAACCTTTACAGATCATATGTTTATTTCCGATTATGAAAATGGTCAATGGGTAAATCCTAGAATAGTTCCTATGGGTATGATACCAACGCATCCAGCAGCAATGGCATTACATTATGGTCAGGCCATATTCGAAGGTATGAAGGCTTATAAAAATGAGAATGGTGAACCAATGTTATTTAGACCAGACCAAAATGCAAAGCGCTTAAACAAAAGTGCTGACCGAATGGGTATGCCACATTTTCCAGAAGGATTATTTGTAGAAGGTTTAAAAGAACTCGTAAGTTTAGAACATAATTGGATTCCGCCTAAAGAAGGAAGCGCGTTGTATTTAAGACCTTTTATGTATGCTGATGAACCTTTTATAGGAATGCGCGCAGCAACCCATTACAAATTTATTATAATGGCATCACCAGCAGGTCCATTTTTTAGCAAGCGCATAAAGTTATGGGCAGAAAAACAATTTATCAGAGCTGCACATGGTGGAACAGGTGAAGCAAAAGCAGCTGGTAATTACGCTGCTGCAATAAGACCAACTGAGCTTGCAAAGGCAAAAGGTTACGACCAAGTATTATGGTTAGATGCTGCTGAGCATAAATACATTCAAGAAGTAGGCACCATGAATATCTTTTTCAAGATTAATGGTGAATTCATTACACCAAAATTAGACGGGTCTGTTTTAGATGGTATTACTAGAAAAAGCGTTATTGATATATTAAGAGACAAAGGCTTTAATGTAACCGAACGCTTAATTACATTAAATGAAATTAAGCAAGCCTCACAAAATGGAGAGTTAGAAGAAGCTTTTGGAGCAGGTACAGCAGTTGGTATCGCATACATTCAAGAGATTGGGTTAGAAGGTCAAGTAATTCATGTTTCAGATGAAAGTCCAGTAGGTATAGAGATTAACGATACTTTAAACGCCATAAAAACAGGGAAACTTGAAGATAGGTTTAATTGGATGTTGAAGACAAGAAAAGAGTTAGCGTAGAAAATATTGGGCGTTACTACAATAGTATTGTGGTCGGGCTTTCGGCAGTCGCTATTTTTTGGTCATTGAGGCATTCGAAATGCCAAAAAATGAGCTTCAACAAAGCCTCAATCCCTAACGCTGGGTCCGGAATAGCAAGACTGTCATTCCTGCGAAAGCAGGAATCTGAAGTAATAGACTGGAATATTAAATGATTCCATTTTCATGAGAAGACATATGAAAAAAGAAATATTAGAAAAAGGATTTTTGAATCTCTGCACAGCAAAAGCAATGGCAGAATTGTATGAAGATAACTTCAAGCAAGTATCAAAATATGTTCACGCAACATCACGTGGTCACGAAGCAATTCAAACAGCTTTGGGTATGCAATTATTACCACAAGATTATGCATTTCCGTATTACAGAGATGATGCTATGTTGCTTGCTTTCGGGTTACAACCTTATGATTTGATGTTGCAATTGTTGGCAAAAAGAGATGACCCATTTTCTGGTGGAAGAACCTATTATTCGCATCCAAGTTTAAAAGATGCAGATAAGGTTAAAATTCCACATCAATCTTCAGCAACAGGTATGCAAGCCATTCCAGCTACAGGTGTTGCAATGGGAATGCAATATCTAGAAAAACAATATCTTGAAAATTCAAATGTTACGTTGAGCGCAGCCGGAACGTCTCAAAACCCAATAACAGTATGTTCCTTAGGTGATGCATCAGTAACCGAAGGGGAAATTGCAGAAGCATTTCAAATGGCAGCTTTAAAACAAATGCCAATTTTGTATTTGGTGCAAGATAACGGTTGGGATATTTCTGCAAATGAAGCAGAAACTAGAGCGCAAAATGCAGCTGAATATGCAGCAGGATTTCATGGGTTAGAAGCTATAAGTATTGATGGTGCAAACTTTATTGATAGTTATGAAGCCATAGAAAAGGTAATTGCTACGATTAGAAAAGAACGTCGCCCTTTTCTAGTGCACGCTAGAGTTCCGTTATTAAATCATCATACCTCTGGGGTTCGAATGGAATGGTATAGAGACGATTTAGACGAAGCACGTTCTCGTGATCCTTATCCAGTTTTAAAACAACAACTTTTAGACAATGGTTTTTCAGAAAAAGATGTTGAAGCAATAGAGCATTCTGCTAAAGAAAAAGTACAATCAGATTTTGAAGAGGCTTTAAAAGCCGAAGACCCAAAACCTGGAGATTTATTTACTCACGATTTTGTTCCAACAACAATTACTGATGAAGTAGGAGAGCGCGAACCTAAAGATGGTGAGCGTGTTGTAATGGTTGATTGTGCTTTGCACGCTATTGAAGAGTTGATGAGAGAAGAAAAAAAATGCTTGTTGTATGGACAGGATGTTGGTGGAAGACTTGGTGGAGTGTTTAGAGAAGCAGCAACTTTGGCTCAAAAGTTTGGTGACGATCGTGTGTTTAATACACCAATTCAAGAAGCATTTATTGTTGGGTCTACAGTAGGAATGAGTGCAGTTGGTTTAAAGCCAATTGTTGAGGTTCAGTTTGCAGATTACATTTGGCCAGGATTAAATCAATTATTTACTGAGGTAAGTAGAAGTTGTTATTTGTCAAATGGAAAATGGCCTGTAAGTATGATTCTTCGTGTGCCAATTGGAGCTTATGGAAGTGGTGGTCCATACCATTCTTCTTCGGTTGAAAGTGTGATTACCAATATTAGAGGTATAAAAATTGCTTACCCTAGCAATGGCGCAGATTTAAAAGGGATTATGAAAGCGGCTTATCACGACCCAAATCCTGTGGTGATTTTAGAGCATAAGGGCTTGTATTGGTCTAAGGTAAAAGGTACAGATGGAGCAACTTCAATAGAACCTTCCGATAATTATATATTGCCATTAGGAAAAGCTTGGTTATTACAAGAGATCTGGAAACAAGAAGATGTTGAAACTCTAACCATTGTTACTTACGGAATGGGAGTGCATTGGGCTTATAATGCTTCTGGTGAATTAGGAATGCGTAATCAAATTGAAATTATCGATTTACGAACATTGTTTCCTTTAGATGAAGACACGATTATGAAATCTGTAAAGAAAACAGGAAAATGTTTAGTCGTTACCGAAGAGCCTTCAAACAATAGTTTTGCAAGAGCATTAGCAGGTAAAATTCAAGAAGAATGTTTTAAATTTTTAGATGCACCAGTTATGACAATCGGAAGTGAAAATATGCCTGCAATTCCTTTAAATTCTACTTTAGAACAAACCATGATACCTTCAACAGAAAAAGTAAAAATTAAAATAGAAGAGATATTAGCATATTAAATAAAAAGCGACTCATAAGAGTCGCTTTTTATTATAGATTATATTCAGAAAGTGGTTTCGTAAACTCTTCCGGATTTTCTGCAAGATGATATCTTGGATCATCAATATCTTCTACAATGACTTCATCAAACTTAGGGTTGGCTTTACGTAAAAGTATTTTACAATCTTCACTTAGATGTTTTAGTTTTATTGACTTTCCTTCAGCTTCATACTTGTTTACTAAATTAAAGATAGCTTCAAGTGCAGAATGATCGGTTACACGAGATTCAATAAAATCTATTTCTACTTTTTCTGGGTCGTTTTTCACATCAAACTTTGCGTTAAAATTTTGAATAGAACCAAAAAAGAGTGGTCCCCAAATTTCATATGTTTTTGTGCCATCAGATTGCATACGTTTACGAGCTCTAATCATTGTTGCATTCTTCCAGGCAAATACAAGTGCAGAAATAATAACACCAGCAATAACTGCAACAGCTAAATCTTTCCAAACCGTAATGGCAGAAACTGCAATTAAAACAAAGGCGTCAGCTAATGGTATTTTTCTGAGAATTCTAAAGCTACTCCAAGCGAAAGTTCCTATGACTACCATAAACATTACACCTACCAATGCGGCAATTGGTATTTGTTCAATTAATGGTGCGCCAAATAAAACAAAGCATAATAAGGCAATAGCTGCAACAGCACCAGATAAACGTCCACGTCCGCCAGAATCTACATTAATGATAGATTGACCAATCATTGCGCATCCGCCCATTCCGCCAAATAATCCATTCAATATATTTGCTCCACCTTGAGCGATACATTCACGATTTCCGTTTCCTCGAGTTTCAGTAATTTCATCAACAAGGTTCAAGGTCATTAAAGATTCTATAAGTCCAACTGCTGCAAGAATAAATGCAGTAGGCAAAATAGTACTTAGTAAATGACCATCTAATGTGCCAAACAATCCAAATATTTGATCTTGAAAAGTTGGTAATGTGCCTTTTATACCTTCTTTTCCACCGCGATCAGCAATGAAAGACCCAACAGTACTTACATCGATATCTCCAAAAATAGTTATACATGCAACAACAATTATCGCAATTAATGCAGCTGGAATTTTTTTGGTCAATTTTGGTAATCCATACATTATTCCCATAGTTAAGGCTACTAGACCAAGCATAGTATATAAGCTTGTCCCGCTCATGTATTGTAATTCACCATTTACGAGTTCTTTAAAAAGACCGAGTTGAGCCATGAAGATTACAATAGCTAAACCATTTACAAATCCCATCATTACAGGATGTGGAATTAAACGTACAAATTTTCCAAGTTTGAATAATCCAGCCAGTATTTGAATACCACCAACAATCAATAAGGTGATGAATAACCATTGGAGTCCAAGATTATCTATTGGTGTGTCTAAGGCTAGGCCAACATCATTTCCTTTTTTTATAAGATGCACCATAACAACAGCCATAGCTCCAGTAGCTCCAGAAATCATGCCAGGGCGACCACCAAAAAGTGCAGTCACAATTCCCATCATAAAAGCACCATAAAGTCCTACTATTGGTGGTACTTCTGCTATAAAGGCAAAGGCGACTGCTTCTGGTACTAATGCAAGTGCAACTGTTAAACCTGATAAAATATCGTTCTTAGGGTTCTGTGTGAAGTTTTTTCGAGTGGTTTGACCTAAAATCATAATATTGTGCTTTTGAAAGTCGGCAAAGATATAGTATTTAGTTTTAATGCCTAATAAAAGGCTGTAAACCAAAAAAGCATCAGTTAAACTGATGCTTTTGAAATTAAATAATTTTTTATTTCTATTCTGTTGGTGGAAATTGCTCCATGGTTTTGGCCACAAACTCTTTTATCCTAGCTTCTTTTTTATCAACATTTCGAGTAACAAGGTAACCCGTTCCAGATCCTTGCCAGATTAATTCTTTTTTGTTAGTGTCTATGAAGTCTATAAATAGCATACCTTCAGTTCTCGTAGAAACTTGGTTGCCTCCCCAGCCAAAACCAGGTCCCCAACCCCAGCCCCAACCACCGAAGCCTCCCCAACCCCAGGCACCAGCGCCCCAGGCATTGTTATAGACATTAACACGTTGATTTGACTTAGTGAATATACTAATTAGCATGTCTGGATTCTCAGATTTAGTCATTCCTTTCGCTAATAATTCAGCTTCGATAGCTCTTAAAATTCTTCGTTTATCGATATCACTAATTTCGGCTTTATCAATTCCTGGCTTAAAAAAAGCAAAGGTTTTGTATTGGTCAAAATTTGTTTCTCTGTCATAATCTGCAGCAACTCTCACAGAACTACATGATGTTAATAATACAGCAAACAAAAGAATAGGTGCGATTTTAATTAAATTTTTCATATTGCTTTTTTTTAAATGGTTTCTAATAGGTCGTGATCAACAATATTTGGGATGGTGACTTTTAGATTAGGCTCAACTTCCATTGCACGTTTAATTGCGAAGGTAGCTCCTTCATTTCGTGCCCAATTTCGTCGAGATATTCCGTTGTTTACATCCCAGAAAAGCATTGATTTTAAGCGTTTTTTAGCTTCTTTACTACCATCAATAACCATGCCGAAACCACCATTCATTACTTCTCCCCAACCAACACCTCCACCATTGTGAATACTAACCCATGTTGCGCCTCGAAAACTATCACCAATAACGTTATGAATCGCCATATCTGCTGTAAAACGAGAACCATCGTAAATATTTGAAGTTTCACGGTATGGTGAATCGGTTCCAGAGACATCGTGGTGATCACGTCCTAAAACAACATATCCTATTTCACCTCTTTCAATAGCATCGTTAAAAGCTTTAGCAATCTTCATTCTCCCTTCAGCATCAGCGTATAAGATTCTGGCTTGTGAACCTACGACTAATTTGTTTTCTTGAGCTCCCTTTATCCATTGAATATTATCGGCCATTTGCTGTTGAATTTCAGAAGGTGAATTCTTCATTATCTCTTCTAAGACCTCACAGGCAATCGCATCGGTTTTGGCCAGGTCTTCAGGTTTACCAGAACAGCAAACCCAGCGAAATGGGCCAAATCCATAGTCAAAACACATTGGTCCCATAATATCTTGAACATAACTAGGATATTTAAACTCTCTTCCGATAGTCGGATTTTCTGCCATAACATGGGCACCGGCTCGGGAGGCTTCAAGTAAGAAGGCGTTTCCATAATCAAAGAAATAAGTGCCATTTGCCGTATGTTTGTTAATAGCTTTAGCATGACGCCTTAAACTCTCTTGGACTTTTTCTTTGAACAATTCCGGTTGATTAGCCATTAAATCGTTAGATTCTTCAAAAGATAGTCCGACAGGATAGTAACCACCAGCCCAAGGATTGTGAAGTGAGGTTTGGTCACTTCCTAAGTCTATCTTAATATTAGCTTCATCAAATTTTTCCCAAACTTCAACAATATTGCCTAGGTAAGCAATAGAAATGATTTCTTTTTCAGCTTTAGCTTTTTTAACTCTTGAAACTAATTCATCTAAATCAGTGATTTTTTCGTCAATCCAGCCTTGATCTAAGCGTATTTGAGTGATTTTAGGATTTACTTCTGCACAAACGGTAATACAGCCAGCAATATTTCCAGCTTTTGGTTGCGCGCCAGACATACCACCTAATCCAGACGTAACAAATACGTTACCTTTTGGTTCTTTCTTTATTTTTCTAAATCCATTTAGAACAGTAATTGTAGTGCCATGAACAATACCTTGCGGCCCAATATACATGTAGCTTCCAGCAGTCATTTGTCCATATTGAGTTACTCCAAGTGCATTAAATTTTTCCCAATCGTCCGGTTTTGAATAATTAGGAATCATCATACCATTAGTGACTACAACCCTTGGTGCGTTTTCATGTGAAGGAAATAAACCCAATGGATGACCAGAATACATTACCAGAGTTTGCTCATTATTCATCTCTGCTAAATATTTCATGGTTATTAAATATTGAGCCCAATTTGAAAATACAGCTCCATTACCACCATAAGTAATTAACTCATGCGGATGTTGCGCTACAGCATAATCTAAATTATTCTGAATCATCAACATTATCGCAGCAGCCTGTTTAGATTTTGCAGGATATTCATCTATAGGTCGTGCATACATTTTATAGTCTGGTCTAAAGCGATACATATATATGCGACCATAAGTGTCTAGTTCTTCTTTAAATTCTGGTAGAAGTATTGAGTGATGCTTTTTGTCGAAGTAACGTAGTGCATTTTGTAACGCTAACTTTTTTTCTTCAATCGATAAAATATCTTTTCGTTTAGGCGCGTGATTAATGTTGGAATCATACACCTTAGGTTGTGGTAATTCATTAGGGATACCTTGTAATATTTGGTCTTTAAATGACAGTTGAGTTGTTTGCATTACTTCTTTTTAAGTTTTTCTTTATCGAAACCATATGGGCAATGTCTGCATCCGCTTTCACAGCAATAACCGCGTTTTAGATGATATTGCTCTGTAAAACAGCGATAGCCTTCAGGTGTTAAATAGTAATCTCCTTCTTCTATTGGGACATATTTCTTCATCATATTACAAAGATAGCTTAATTTGGATTGATTTTTGCTTTCTATAGAATAGTGCTTATAATTTCAAAATATTTAGTGCCGAGAGGTTTTGTTGGACTTACTGTTTTTCCTTTCATGTTTTTAAAGAGTGAAACATTAAAAAGAAACAATGTTTTAATAAATCATGAAAAGATTCATCTCAGACAGCAATTAGAGTTGTTAATTGTTCCGTTTTTTATCATTTATGGAATTGAATTCTTGGTAAGGTTAATTCAGTATAAATCCAGAAAAGTTGCCTATAGAAATATGTCTTTTGAACGAGAGGCTTATCAGAATGAAGGGGATTTGAACTTCCTTCAAAAAAGAGCATTTTGGAACTTTATTTATTTTTTTAAAAAATAATTTTGAACGTTTTTTGAGCATTATTTTCTAATACTACTTTTATAAGTAGTGTTTGCTTTTGTGGACGCATACCTGTAACTGTGAAAGTATTCATATTCACAGCACTTTCAAAAAATAATTGTCTACCAATAACATCAAAAATCTCTATCGATCGCAGCAATTCATTCTCAGACGTTACATGTAGAGTTTCTCTAGATTCAAAAACTTTAATGCTATTTAACACGTTAAAATCATCCTCACTTAATGTGGTATTTGTGTAGCGCAGAATGAATCTATCATTGATTTCACCAATAGCACTAGTAAAGGAGTATGGACTATTTTTAATATTATGAATGATGCCTTGTTCAAGGTCTTCAATATATATATCCTGATCTGAATTGTCAAAAATACCCTCCAAGGTATTAATGGCTATGGTTTGTATGCCTTGCTCAGAAATATTCATTCCAATAGGAACGCTATCTGCACTGTCAAAAGGAGTCTGGCGTCCTTGTATTAAATAACTCTGGTCATTAATAAAAGTGTATAAATCTAGACCATTACCAGATGCTGCAGCGGCGTCATATAGTCTGTCATCATCATTTGTAGCCCCATCAACGTAGGCGACAAGTGTTGTGTTTGTACTACCGGCAGGACTAATAAAATCTAGCCAAATTCTATGTGCAATACCTTCTTCATCCGAGTTATTAGTTGTGTTTGTATTATCTCTATAAAACTGGTCATTATCATGGGTACTATCTCTCATAGAATTGTCAAAGGTAATTGTCTCATTAGTAGATGCATCATCTGTCATGAGAACAAAAAATCCTTGTCCTGCACCAATATTTCCATTGAAACCTGCAGGAGTTGATGAACCACTGAGGTTATATACTATGTAATCTGCAGAATTATAATTATAGAGAAAATCATCATAAAATGGATCTGGATTTGCAGTCCCAACCTCTGTGCCATGGGTCCATAAGTATATACTTCCAGAAATATTAGTGTTGCTCGGACTAGATAAAAAATCTATGGCATTTATTGCTGAAGGATATGGGTTTCCAACGAGATTCCAGTTGTCATCATTATTAGTGACTTCTAATAAATCTCCTCCTACAATTGGTTGGTAAAAATAAGCGCCACCAGTATGTGTTCCGCGTTCTATTGGAAAAACAATTGTGCCATTATTTGGGGTTCCACTAAATGTTGCTGTATAATCAGAAGGCGTTGTAGTATGACCAGAAGGTCCTCTTACTGCATACCCTTTTGCAACTGTCATCGCTCCATTATTATAGCCTTGCCATTCTCCAAAAAGCATATTTCCAAAAGGTGTAATTCCTTGAAACAAGGTAGGAATCCATTGATATTTAAATCCGTTTGGTGTAAGCGGTGAGACGTTTTCAATATTAAAAGCACTAACCGGAGAAGACCAGTAAACATAATCGCTTATTCTAATATTGGCAGTACGATTCATTGTAAAACTGCCATTAATGGTATTGGCAACATCATCTATTTGAATAAGGCTAGCACTGTCATCAATGTGATACGTTGCACCAGATTCAACAGTAACACTATTGGTAATGGTTAAGGTAGAATTAGTTTCTTGAGTTAATTCTGCACCATTTGCAATGTAGAGACTATAACCAACAGCATCTAAATTACTGTAAAATGTTGGGTTATTACCAGATGTATTAGGTATGTAAATACAATTGGTATCGTCTGGGACGCCACTTGGTGTCCAATTATCATCAATATCCCAATCAGTACTGCCTGATGCTCCATTCCATACTTTGCCTATAACATAATCTGCCTGATATCTAACGTTTGGATTACTAGTACACGCTCCCCAAAAAGTGTAAATTCCTGGCGTATTTGTATCCGAAAGTGGTGAGCCAGTAACTCCTACAGGATCAAACGATGATCCGCTACCTATTGATGTTCCACCAGTTTCAGAGGTGTACCATTCTGTATTGCCAGGTGGACCACTAACATTCCAAGTAAAGGGTCCGGTATGTGTGGTGCTTGAAAATGAATATTTAGTCGTAACCAATGTATAATTTACACCAGCTACCAAGTCAACGGTCAATTCTGGATTTAAATCTGGTCCGTCATCATCAGAACCTGCTACCCAACCTGCGGAACAAACTCCAGGTACAAAACCAGAGTCGGTCTCATAAATATATCCCATTGCATCAAAATAGGGTACAGGTTCATCCATTGAGAAGACATATTCGCCAGTTGCATCTACAGTAAAATCAAGAGATGCATAATTTGCGGTATCTGTAGCATCAAAAGCGCACGGATCACCGCTAGAAATAAATATTTGAGGTTGTAAAGCAACACTATCGGTAGAAGCATTCAGGTTACCATTAATTGTATTGCCTATGCTTGTAGAACTATCGCATTCTAAACTAGATACTAATGGTTGGCTAGCCTCACCTGGGCAATTTAGAGTAACGCCATAAACTCCTGGAGGTAGTGGCGGATCAGATAATAAGGTAACTTCAATGTTGCCGTTAGACAAAAAACCAGAGGATTGACAATTAGACCTGTTTAGTTGAATTCTGTAATCGCCATCTGCTGTTGGTGTAAAATCAATTGATGCAGCTGTTCCGGTACAGGCAGGTCCGTTATTATCATTGAATGCTTCAAATCCACCTGCTAAAGTTCTTATTGTCATTTGAGTATCCTGACCAGAGCCGCAATTAGAAATTCTATAAGTGGCACCAGCAAGCATATTATTTACCCTAAAGTTTCGTCTACCAGCATCATTTAAAGGTGGAGTGCAAGTTATAGAGTTACCGACTATCGTTGGTGCATCCTCGGTGCAAGCAATAGTGTTAAATGCCGCACATTGCGAAAAACCAGAGTAAGTAAAAACAATAAAAACAACAATTGTGGATAGTAATAGTTTCTTCATAATTTATAGTTCACACAACTATAAATAGGATGTAACTCACAATAATTGAGCTCATTGAAAAGATAGATTTTGATGGGTTGACGAGCTAAATGTAAAAAAATAAATTAAACTTTAACATTTTTAGAAAATTAATTTAGTTTGTTTTGGTGTATGCTAAAAGACATTCAGTTTGAAAATATACGGATTGATAATCAGGTTTTTATAAAACCAGAATACATGACGCATCAATTTATTTCTGGAAATAAATATCGGAAGTTAAAATATAATTTGATTGAAGCGAAAAATCAAAATAAAGATGCATTGTTAACATTTGGTGGTGCATTCTCAAATCATATTGCAGCAACTGCATACGCAGGCAAAATATGCGGTTTTAATACCATTGGAGTCATTAGAGGTGAAGAGTTGGCTCATAAAATTAAATCGAATCCAACATTAACTTTTGCAAAGTCATGTGGTATGCAGTTCCATTTTATCGATAGGGAAGCATATAGGAAAAAGAATGAGAACGATTTTCTTGAAGATTTAAAATCTAAGTTCGGTTCCTTTTATACTGTACCTGAAGGCGGAACCAATACATTGGCAGTTAAAGGATGTGAAGAAATATTAATACCAGAAGATCAGCAATTTGACTATATATGTGTTTGTGTTGGTTCAGGTGGCACGATTTCTGGTATCATAAATAGTTCTAGTAATAAACAGAAAATTTTAGGTTTTCCGGCATTAAAAGGTGACTTTTTAAAGGTAGATATTCGTAAATTTGCAAATCAGCAAAATTGGGAATTGATCACTGATTATCATTTTGGCGGTTACGCTAAAATAAAGCCTGAATTGGTAACGTTTATTAATGAATTTAAACAAAAAACTAATATCCTTTTAGATCCTGTGTATACGGGTAAAATGATGTTTGGGATTTATGATTTATTTGCAAAGAATTATTTCCCTAGAGATTCGAAAATATTGGCAATCCATACAGGTGGTTTACAAGGTATTTCAGGTATGAATCAAAGGTTGAGAAGAAAAAATATGCCACTAATTAAAGAATGAAAAAAACTCACAAACACATATTGTTATTGCTAATTACACTTGCGTTTAGTTGTGGTCCTAAGAAAGGAATCGTTACCAAAAGAAGTGATGAAAAACAAAAAACAGAAGGTACAAAAGAAAGCACTGAAGAACAAAAGGTGAATGATAAAAAGGAAGTGAAGACTGAACAGAAGTCTAAACCAGTTTCTAAAGTTGACGCCTATATACAGCGTTATTCAAATATAGCAATGACCGAAATGAGAAAGTCAAAAATACCTGCGAGTATTACTCTAGCACAAGGTATTTTAGAATCTGGATCTGGAAATGGTAGGTTGGCTGTTAAAGCTAATAATCACTTTGGAATAAAATGTCATGGATGGAAAGGTGCTAAAATCTATCATGATGATGATCGTTCTCAAGAGTGTTTTAGAAAATATAGAAAACCTGAATCTTCCTATGAAGATCATTCTGATTTTTTAACTGGTCGAAAACGTTATGCCAAGTTGTTCGATTTAGAACCTGATGATTATAAAGGATGGGCAAAAGGCTTAAGAGCTGCAGGTTATGCCACAGATAGAAAATACCCTCAAAAGCTAATAAGTCTAATCGAGCGCTATGAATTATATAAATACGATCAAGAGGTTTTAGGGCAAAGTAATTCAGAAAAAAGAGAACTTATAAAAGTTAATCATGGTGTTAAGCGCGTCATTGTAGAGCAAGGTGATACACTTTATTCACTTGCCAAACGATACAATACTACAGTAGATAAAATTAAAAGCTTAAATAATATGAATTCTAATGACCTTGTAGCAGGTCAAGAATTAATGATTCCTAATTAATTTATGTTATATCAAAGAAGTAGTGCTTTATTTATAGAAGCACAAACCGTTATTCCGGGTGGTGTTAATTCACCGGTAAGAGCATTTAAAGCAGTGGGTGGAACACCAATTTTCGCAAAATCTGCTAAGGGTGCATATGTTTATGATGAGGATGGAAATCGATTTATTGATTATATCAATTCATGGGGTCCAATGTTATTAGGACATGCGTTTCCTCCTGTGGTAGATGCTGTGATATCAAAAACTAAAGAAGGGACATCTTTTGGTATGCCAACAGAACTAGAAACAGAAATAGCAAAACTGGCGGTATCAATGGTTCCAAATATTGATAAAATTCGTTTTGTAAATTCTGGAACAGAAGCCTGTATGAGTGCTATTCGATTGGCAAGAGGATTTACTGGTAAAGACAAAATAGTAAAGTTTGCTGGCTGTTATCATGGTCATAGTGACTCATTTTTAATCGCAGCAGGTAGTGGTGCGGTTACATTTGGAACACCCAATAGTCCTGGTGTAACACAAGGTACAGCTAAGGATACCTTACTTGCAAGGTATAATGATTTGGAAAATGTGAAAGATCTTGTAAGTGCTAATAAAGATGAAATCGCTGCTATAATCATAGAACCAGTAGCTGGGAATATGGGCTGTATTCCACCAATAGAAGGATTCTTAGAAGGTTTAAGAGCTATTTGTGATGCGAATGATATTTTGCTCATTTTTGATGAAGTAATGACTGGATTTAGATTGGCAAATGGTGGAGTGCAAGAACTAAAAGGTATTGATGCAGACATCGTTTGCTTTGGTAAAGTTGTTGGTGGTGGTTTGCCTGTAGGTGCTTTTGCTGCTAGAGAAGAAATAATGAATCATTTGGCACCATTAGGGCCAGTATATCAAGCAGGAACTTTGAGCGGAAATCCGCTTGCAATGGCAGCAGGATTGGCTATGCTTAAGTCAATAAATGAAGATAAAGGTCTCATGAATAGGTTACAGGAGAAGACTAAATATTTACATAACGGTATTGCTGATGCTTTGAACAAAAACAATGTTGCCCATACCATTAATAGAATAGGCTCAATGATTTCTGTACATTTTTCAGAAGATGCTGTTGTAGATTTTGATTCAGCTGCAAAAGGTAATAATGATACGTTTAAAAAGTTCTTTCATGGCATGTTAGAACGAGGCATCTATATCGCGCCAAGTGCTTTTGAGAGTTGGTTTATAACCGATGCGCTCACCTATCAAGATTTAAATGAGACGATAACAGCCGTAGAAGAAATTGCCAAAGACTTGTAATAAAAAAGGCTTCGTTAAAACGAAGCCTTTTTTTATAAGATAGTAACTAACTAATATCTTTTATTAGCTATGTAAGTTTCGTATTGTTTCTCGGTTAAGATGCCTTTGAGTTTACGATCTAATTCATCATTGATCTTTTTCATACTTTGGCTTTTATCCATGCCGTCTTTGCTTTTAAATTCATTTGCTGCTTTAGCATGTTCTTTTATAGCTTCGTAAATTTTGTCCGCTTGAGCGTCATCAAAACCAATTTGTTTTTGAAGTATTTCAGTTTTACTAATTGCTTCTCTATCTAGAGTAGATGTTTTTTGAGCGAATGCAGTTTGCGACCCTACTAACAGAGCAAATACAAACAAACAAAGTGTAATGATCTTTTTCATTAATATATTATTGTTTAATTATAAGAGGTCTAAAATAACAATTTATTTGTTTTAAATAAAAAAGTATCGCATTTGCGATACTTTTTCTTTCTAGATTTATATTAGTTTGATCTAAGTCTATTTTTTCGTTGACCTCTATTTCCGAAATACTTCATGTAGGTCTCATACTGTTTTTCATCAAGAATTTCTTTCAATTTTTGTTGCAATTCACTCTTTTGACTTAATTTATGACTCTTAGATTTCGCCGTGGCACCTTTGTCCTGTTCACTTCGTAATTCGTTTTTCTTTCTCTTTACTTCTGCAATTCTTACTTCATTTTCTTCAGCAATCTTAACAAATAATTCTCTTACCTTGGTTTGTTGCTCTGGTGTAAGATTTAGTCTTTTTGTAAGCATGTCAACCTCTTCATTAGCAGCGTCAATTGGAGTTGTAATCTTTTTTTTAGCTGTAATTTCTTTACCGTCAGTGTTTTGCTTCGTCTCTTCTTGAGCAAATCCGTTGAATGTAAATAGTGCTAATGCGATGACTAATAATTTTTTCATGTCGAGTTACTTTTTATTAAAAAACGGAAACTAAATACCATTAGAAGTTCCCTATGTAATAATGCTAATTTAAAAAATTATTTAATACGCTATGGATAGAAAGTACTTTGTTTAATGGTTTTAATGGTAGTTTCATAAAGATTAGTCTTGGTTATTTTACTTTTCAACCAAGCATAACTACTCAAAACGAAAATGTCTTCTTTTTCAGGATTAGAAAAGTCAAAACTTGTTGCTATTTGCTTTTTAAATTCTGGATTATTGACTATAACAGGATTGTTGTAGATGCGTTCTGCAAACGAAATAAAGAGAAGTATGCGGTTTTGACCGATCTGTTTAAGGTAAGATGTGTATTTACTTTTAAAGCTCTTTAATCTTGAAAATAAAAGATCATCCTCAGTTAGTTCTATGTATAGTAGTATTTCGGCAATATTTTTTTTAATCACCCAATCTATACTTGCTTTCTCTATGTAATAATTATCTGTGTGATAGAATTTAGATAAAATTGATTTTGCTTTTGTAAATTCTTCATTTTGAAAATAAAACATAAGTAAAGACAGGTGTAAGTCTAACAACGATTCTATGTCTTTGTGTTTCTTTTTAATAATTGATTCAACTAAATTAATAGCTTTGCCTTGATGATTCGTGTAATTGTAATTAAGGGCTTCGACCAAAGTGCTTTTAAGAATAAATGTGTTCTTGTAAGTTCCATTTTTAGACTCCATGAGTAATTTCATCTCGCGGATGTAACGAAGTGATTCATTAAATCTTTTGTTTCTAAATAAGGTATTAGCAATAATATAAACGATGTGTATTTGGTAAAAGAGTTGTTTCTCTGAGTCTTTTTTATTTTTAAGTATTTGGTAGCTTTTTAAAACAAATTCCTCAATCTCATAATACTTACTTGTTACTAAGGCCGAAATATTAGCTATAGCTAGTATTTGGTATAGCGATTTAAATGAAAGTGATTCATTTAATGTGATGTCTAACTCCTTGAGAATAGTATTTAATTCTTCTTCAAAATTTATAATCTTTCCTTCATAATTAATTTGATTTAAGACTGATTTTAGTTTTGCGTAGACTATATTAAGTTGATCTTCAAGAAGATGTTTTTTGTGATTTTCTGTTTGTTTTTTAATTAAGTCTTTTAAGTTGACTTTTGAGTAATTAGGTGCATACTGAATTTTAGTGTGATAAATTTCATTGAGTATTGGGTATAATGAATGTTCTTCAGCTATTCGTTCTGCCTTATCCAATATTTTATAGGCTATTTCAAAGTTATTCTGCAGTAAATATGTTCTTGAAGCAAGAATATATTTAATAATCTGCATGTCTGTTGAGTTTTCATCTTCAAGATTTTTATTGGCTGTAAAATCAATTAGAGATTGAAATAGGCGTTTTCTTAGCGCGTGATAAGCATTGCATTGTTCTACCTTGTAAAGTTGAGTGCATATAGACTTCGAGTCTAATTCGGATTTAGCTATTAGTTTAAAAAGTAGCACATTTTTAGTATCCTTTCTTTTGTTTTTATCTTCTAAATATGCAACAAACTTGTGTTGTTCTTTAGTGCTTAAGGCATTTATTATCGTAGTTAAATCAGTCATTTAGTCGTCATATATAAATACACAATGCCACATAAATATAATAATATTATCATAATATGTAAAAATAAGTCGTCAGTTATGATAGAAATTAGGTTTTTCTAATGCCATCTAATAATTGAGCTTTGTACCAGAATCATTAAAACAAAAATTATGGTATCAATATCAAAGTTTTCAAAAACAGAGCGAATTTTTTCAATCTTATTACTAGTAACCTTCTGTCTTTTAATAGTATTTGTAAAATCAATACATGGTTATCTTCTAGAAGCTTATGCCCAAAAAGTAGAGTTTTTAGCCAACAACACTTTAACAAGTACAGGGATTTTGAGGTATTAGTATGCTAAAAAGAAGTTTAAATATTACTTTTTTTATTACAGTTGGAGTCTCCTTAATTGTCTTTATTTATTTGATTTTTTTGGGTTACGATGAGATAAAGACCTTAAAGGATATAGTTAAAATAGTGAGCTCTATTTTATTTCCAATTCCAATTTTATTTTTTACACGTTTTATAGTGATTGAGCATTTTTTGCCTGAAAATACAGATGAGTATAAGGCGAAACATCAAAAGTCGGCGACAAAGTTTTTAGTAGTTTCTATAATAGTGACTGTTGTTCTAATTCAGTTACTAGAGGCGATTACAAATAAGAAACTTGAAAATGCTTTAGTTCTTGCGCACTTAATTAATTCAACTACTATAAGCTCTTACGTTTTTAATTTTCTGTTATATAATAATCTAAAGGCTAACGGTATCTTAAGCGGAGTCCTTTTGGCCTTGGCAGTACATATCTTCTTTTTATCCGCTTAAAACTTTAAATGTAAAATCATCAAACACAATTATTATGAATTTATTTAAAACATCAGGCGATCAGTCTAATGCTAATAAAAGAGATATGCTGTTTAGCTTTCAGACCATTATAGTAGCAGGGTTACTCACCTTTACAACAATTGCCTTTTTCTTTTATAACGACTTAAGCATAGTAAAGGGTATTAAAGTGGTTTTTGCGCCATTTCTGTCAGTAGTTCCTTTGCTTTTTGTTTTGTCAATTTTAAGAGATTTAAGGAAAGGCTTTGTTGAAGGTAATTATACCAAACAAGAAATCGTAAAGTTTTGTGTAATCACTTTAGGAATTACCCTAGCATTTACTGGGGTTACATTTTTACTATCAAAAATAGAGGCTTTAGAAATCTTATTAGCCGGTATAATAGCCATTCTGAGTATTGTGTTTTTTCTGAGAAGTAAGATTAAGGATATACTAGGAATGTCTATAGTGACAGGCATTGCGGAAGGTATTATTGTATATATGATTTTTTTGTTTTGATGATTAGTCAGAGGATGACCAAAAAACCTCGCAGATTGGTTTAGGGCTGCGAGGTTTTAAATGTTAGTTGTTATCATATATGTTATAAATAGAATTAAACAAAAAGCTATTGTCAAAAATATTAAGAGAATGATGATAACCCTATTAGGTGATATAGTATAGTTGACCCACTTATTGTTCTTCCATTTTGGCGACTCAAATAGCTTTAAATCTATAAGTTTTGCGCTTAGGTAGATTAAAAGAATACCTAATATTCCTAAAACACCTCTTAATGGTATTTGGCGATATAAACCTGTTATCCCAATTGATGAGTTATATAAAAGTAAAACACCTAAAAGTCCAAGAATAACGCCAAGTAAGTTTTTATACATAATTCAAAATTACGCTTTAACAATTAAAAAAAGATAGAATAATGGTAGTCAGGTTTAAAAAATATTTCAAAACGTCGAGAGACCTAAATTCAGGTCAAGGGGTTGAAGATAAAGTTAGACTTTTAGAAATTTTGGGTGTTGCTGCAACTGGTTTGGGTAAGTTCGTTTTTATGGATTATCTCAATTGGAGATTACAGTATGTTTGTGTGGCGATTTTAGCATGGTCTATTTATGTTTTTTATCGTTATAAGAAGAATAAAAACGTGATAAAAGATTGGGGTTTTAGGTTAGATAATTTTGTCCCAACGCTAAGGTTAATGATGCCTTTTGCAATATTCTCAGTGATCACTTTTTTTGTTGTGGGTCTGCTTCAGGGATCTATAAACTTAACCTGGCATATCATTCCAATTTTGATAAGTTATCCTATTTGGGGAAGTATTCAGCAATTTTTAACTATTGGTCTGCTAGCTGGTAATTTATCAAATATGAAAAGGGTAAAACTCAAGAGAGCTTCAGTAATTATAATAACAGCTATCTTTTTCTCAATAGTGCATTTTCCTTCGATTTGGTTAATGATTGGAACTTTTATTCTTGCACTGTATTACGGCTTTATTTATTTAAAATCTAAAAACCTTTATGCTTTAGGTTTACTGCATGGCTGGTTAGGCGCGTTTTTTTATTACACTGTGCTTAACCAAGACCCTTTTAGTGAAATTTTCTTGAAATATTTTTAACTATGAGAACAAATTTAATACGAAGTTCTATTTTACTGTTGCTTGGGTTTTTAACCATTCCTTTGCTTGAAATACTACCAGTTGAAGGAGGAGGCGCATCTTTAATAATTGTTATCACAATACCATTTATTATTTTGATTGCAATAATAACGACAATCATCTTCAATTATTCATTTAAAACTAAAAGTGATTTAATTAGACGTAAAGCATTTGTAATAATGGTTTTAATTCTTGTCTTCTTAAATTTGATTCTATTTCCGCATAAGTAAAATTTAGTATCTTGTTGGTAGTAAACTTAGTATATGCAATATTGGATTTCTACAATTTTACTCGTTTTGGCTATTTATATTGCCGTGAGCGTAGCTTTGTATTATTTGCAAGATTACATGCTTTTTAAGCCTGAAAAGCTTCCGAAAAATTTTCAGTTTCATTACGATAATCAGTTAACAAAAGAGTACAATCTAGAGACTAGAGATGGTGCAATAATTAATGGGTTGCGTTTTTACCCAAAGGGCGAAAGCAAAGGTGTTGTGCTCTACCTTAAAGGAAACTCGAAAAGTATAAAAGGTTGGGGGAAATTTGCGGTAGATTTTACACGACATGGTTATAATGTGGCAATGATAGATTATCGAGGTTTTGGTAAAAGTACAGGTAAACGCTCTCATAAAGCCATAAAGCGTGATTTACAAGAAATTTATAATAAGCTCAAAGAACGTACTTCTGAAGATAACATTATCATTTATGGACGTTCATTAGGTTCTGGTTTCGCAACAAAATTAGCGTCGCTTAATAATCCTAGAATGTTAATACTTGATGCGCCATATTACAGTTTAAAGAAGGTAGCAGCGCGATATGCTCCATTTATGCCACTGTCGTTGCTTATGAAATATCCGATGCCGACATACAAGTGGTTAAAATATGTCAACTGTCCTATTCATATAATTCATGGTACAAAGGATAAATTAATACCGTTTAAAACTAGTGTGAAGCTGGCTCAGATTAAGCCTGAGACAACTAAGCTACATTCGGTACTTGGTGGTGGACATAAAAATCTTAATAATTTTGAGTCTTATCATAAGATGCTAGATGATATTCTTAATAACGAACCTAAAACGATAGATCTAGAAACCACAAGTATTAATGTCATTCATTCATCAAAAAAAAGTAAAAAGAAAGCTTAAAACAGTATTAATAATATTTTTAAGCTTATACGTTATGTTGGGTTCCGCACTGTATTTTTTTCAAGAAAGGCTATTGTTTCTTCCGACTAAATTAGAGCAAGATTATCAATATCAGTTTACTTATAATTTTGAAGAATTATTTTTTGAGACAGAATCTAATTCTAGTATTAATGCCCTTCATTTTAAAACAGAAAATCCTAAAGGTATTATACTTTATTTTCATGGAAATGCTGGTGATTTGAGTCGTTGGGGAAAAATAACTGAATATTTTGTTGCAAAGCAGTACGATGTATTGGTTATGGATTACAGAGGCTATGGAAAAAGTAGAGGGAAATTGTCTGAAGATGCATTTTATAATGATGCGCAATATTGTTATGATTATCTGTTGAAGCACTATAAAGAAAATGAAATTACCCTTTACGGTAGATCTCTTGGGACAGGAATAGCATCTTATTTGGCTTTAGAAAATCAACCTAAGCAACTTATTTTAGAAACACCATATTACAGTATTGCCGATGTGGCTAGCCGAAGATTTCCAGTATTTCCTGTAGAGTCTTTACTTAAGTATAAATTCCCTACCTATAAGTACTTACCTAATGTAAAATGTCCGATTACCATAATTCATGGAACGGAAGATACAGTTGTGCCATTTGCTTCCGGTAGAAAACTTGTAGGTACTAACCGAAAATTAATTCAATTCGCAACTATTGTTGGTGGAAATCATAATAATTTAATCAACTTTAAAAAATATCATCAAGCTATAGAAAGCTGTTTAAAAACAAAAAAGACTTCGAGTTAACTTGAAGTCTTTTTTGTTTGATATAAGTTGAATTCCTATTTATTAGGATCTAGAATATTGTTTACACGTTCAATGGCATCTGCTATGTGTATTCTACTCATTGCATCTCCACCACGAGCTGATCTTAATTGACTGCGTAAAGACTTTAATTCTGCTCTAACTACAGCTCTAATATCAGACTGACTTGTATTAACGGCTGTCACCTTAACGTATGGGCTAAAAGTTCTACCACTTTGGTTTTCAGCAGTCATTAAATACGCTAATCTGTCTATGTGTGCACGCTGTAAATTACGACGATAAGTATCTATTTTCTTTCCAGTTCTAAGTTCACTCCAAACACCTTTTCTAAGTTCGCTCATCATTTCTAATAAAGAGTACGCTTTAATGTCGTACGTATGAGCCTCTGTTAGACGCTGCATTCTTCCTAGACTTAAAAGATTGTTCAAGGTTCTTGCTTGCATTCTTCGAACACGTTCAACCGAACCTGAGTATTCAATACGATCAAAAATGTTTTTGTCTATTAACCATTCAGGCGTTTCAAACAAATGTTTTTGTAAAAACTTCATCGCCTCCTTTTGGTGTGCTTTATCTACTGGTGTATATACAACTCCATCTTGGTCTGCTGTTTTATAATCTTCATAAACTCCACCTATATTACTTGAAACGTGACCCATGTAACGGTTAAACTGAGATACTACATGACCATACATTTCACCTAAATCATCATAATCTTCACCTTTGTCAGTAGTCCATTCAATTAAGTTAGGAACAATACGTTTAAGGTTTTTAATACCATAATCACTAGCTAACATAGCGTTATCTCCTAAGTCTTCGGTTTGCGAACTTGGATCGTGAATATCGCCAACTTGCTGGTGTCCAAATCTATATAGTGGATCACCTGCATGTTTCATAATCCACTCATTAAGAGTTTCTTTTTCTTCCTCTGCAGTTTTATCTAAAATTGGTCTATAACCCCAAGCAATTGAATACTTGTCATATACACCAACATTAGGCATTAATGCAACACCTTCATCACCAGGTTGTGCTACGTAGTTAAAACGTGCATAATCCATAATTGAAGGTGCAGTTCCATTTTTCTTGGTAAACTCAGCATCACGCAGCTTCTCAACAGAATAGGCTGAGCTGCTTCCCATGTTGTGAGGTAATCCTAAGGTATGTCCAACTTCATGAGCAGCAACAAATCGTATTAACTCACCCATAACTTCATCTTTAAATTCTGGACTTTGAGCGTCTGGATTAATCGCGGCAGTTTGTACAAAGAACCATCCGCGTAACAATGACATTACATTATGGTACCAGTTTATATCACTTTCAAGAATTTCACCAGTTCTTGGGTCACTAACGTGAGGTCCGTTTGCATTTGGTATTGGTGACGCTAAGTATCGCACCACTGAATATCTTACATCTTCTGGTGTCCACTCTGGGTTTTCTTCAGGTGTTGGTGGATCCATAGCAATAATAGCATCTTTAAAACCAGCAGCTTCAAAGGCCACTTGCCAATCCTCAATACCTTGTTTAATGTATTTTCTCCATTTTTCTGGTGTTGCTCTGTCAACGTAGTAAATGATTTGTTTTTTAGGCACTACTAATTCACCGCGTTTAAATTTTTCTATATCCTCATCTTTCACCTCTAATCTCCATCGATCTAGATAAGTTAAGCTTTTACTTCTTTGTGCACCAGAACCGTAATCTGTGGTGCTTCTTGTAAACCATCCAACACGTTCATCAAAATAACGACGTTTCATAGGGTTGTCTGGTAATAATATCATTGAGTTGTTAATCTCTATAGAAATACTTCCTGTACTAGAGTTTGAAGGCGGTCTTCCTGCAGCATATGTTTTAACATGTCTTGCTTCAATGTTTCTAGGGTAACTTTTAATACTTTCAATAAAGGACTTATCGTTTTCTAATCGTGTTACTCTATATGGTCTTCTTCTAAAAATTGGTAAGCCTAATGATTTTACATCCTTTGAGAATAATGGTGTTGCGTCGATAACTGTACTTGTAGAATCCTTGCTAAATGCTTTAATTGGAAAAGTAAATAAAACAGGTTCAAAATTTGAATTCTCAACAGCTTCGTTTACAGGTAAAGAATCCGCAGCAGTTACGTTATAAGATACTACGCGTAACACCACTTTTTTAGGTTTCTTTTCCCATCTTAGTACTTGTTCGTTTTGTTTTCCACCACCGAATCCAAGGCCATTAGCGGTCTTAGAAATACGAGTCACCATCAACATCTCTCTATCAAATAGAGAATCTGGTATCTCATAATAATATTTGTCATTTACTGTGTGAACGGTAAAAAGTCCTGCATCACTCTTAGCATCTTTAGTAATAACCTTGTTATATGGTTTTGGGTCATTTTTACCTGGTTTCTTAGCAGGTGGTTTTGCCATCGCTGTAGTGGCATCTTTTTTCGATTTTTTAGCTTTTTTGGCCGTTGAACATGAAAATGCTAAAAAGCACATTACAACGACAAGTAATCTTGTAGAAAAAGTCTTCACGTTAGTTAGTTTAGTTGAAATTGCTTGTTAATATAAGAATTTTAATAGCTAACTATTGAGTGACTATTTAACTTTAATAATATTTTAACGGCACTTATTCTAGTGTTTGTAAATAAGCTTCCAACAGATCAGCACCTTCTCTATGTTTAATTGTGGTTCCGATGTAAGGCATACTAAATCCTGAAATATATTCTGAAATTCGTGTAGAAATGCTAAACCTTCTTTGATAGATGTTTGAATCTTCCAATGATGTTTCGTACGCTAAATCTAATGTGGATTCTTGGTCACAGAATCCGCCAGGAATATGGCAATGTGCGCAGTTAATATCAAAATATGATCTAGCTCTATCTTCAAGAGAAGCGTTTGTATCTTCCCAATTAACCATACTAGAAACTTCATTGTTGGACGAAATACCAGTTACGTACTGATTGTTAATTAAATCTTGTAATTGATTAGTGCCGTTTATGGAGAAATTAAGATTACGTAGTTTGGGTCCAATAGGTGTTGAGGTGTCATTTATGTTATGACAAGTAAAACAATCATCGTTTGATGGTATAGCATAAGTGATATTATTAGTATCGCCATTTTCGTTTATCCATGTTACTGGGACTTCACTTCCGTTTAAGTCTAATATTGCTTCAGTTTGAGCTTCGTTCCACTTATAATCGCCTGTTTCCCAAGCGCCATTAATTTTAATTAAAATACGGGTTTCAATAATCTGACGTCCTAATGAAAGATCTCTCTCATCTAGATTATAATAAAATGTCTTGGCAATAACAGTATTTTCAGGGAATATTGGCAGACCATTACCGTCATATTCTAAAGTGGTATTGTTTGGCAATGCAATTACTCTCTGTTTATGAGCATAATCAGTAAAAAGACCGGTATTTAACTTGTACTCAAAAGCCTTTGAGGAGATATTCAGGTCACTTAGATTGCCTATAAATAAGTTAAGTTCGGAAAGATTAACTTTGAACTCTGCAACGACATCTAAATCTTCAGCTGGTGACATGGCGTCATCATTTGCGCATGAAAAAGTTATAATTAAAAGGATAAAAAGAATAGCTTTTCTCATAATATAATTGGTCAACTGTATTGTTATGGGCTTAAAGTAATAAAAATAGGCCAATCTTCCGTATTCATGAAGAGTCAATTCCTCCTATAAATCGTTTAAGAAGAAGATTCTAAAGTGTGTCTAGGTATTCTAACATTAAACTTACACCTTCATCATGCAACATTGAAGTGCCTATCCATGGCATTGTAAGGCCTTCTTGATAGTCAGATGAGGTTCTAAAGATGATAAATCCTTTACGTTCAATAATATTTGTTTCCTCGAGTGGAATATCGTAATTCAATCGTAAGGATGATGGGAATGCACAATAACCTCCGTCTGAATGACAATGAGCACAGTTGACATCTAAGTAAGCTCGTGCTCTTTCTTCTAAAGTATAATTGTTGACGTCATCCCATCGTGGAAACGAGATGAGGTTATCAAAATCAACATCAGTTATGCGTTGATTTGCAGTAAGTTCTTCTATTTGATTAATGCCATTTGGACTAAAGTTAAGCAAATCTAGTCGCACTCCTAAAGGTGTAATTTCGTCATAAGAACTGTGGCAAGCAAAGCATTGGTTGTTGGCTGGTATTTTGTAATTTGTTGAGACCGTTACTCCATCTTCATTTGTCCATGTCACTGGTACTTCACTGCCATCTGGATGAAGAATTGCATCTGTTTGATCTTCATTCCATTTGTAGTTGCCAGTTTCCCAAATACCGTTTCTTTTAATTAAGACACGAGTTTCTATAATTTTACGACCTAAAGCAGGATTTTGTTCATTTAAATTGTAGTAAAATGTCTTCGAAATGACTGTATTATTTGGGAAGATTGGTGTACCATTCCCATTATATTGCATTTGAGTATTTTCAGGTAATGCAATTAACCGAAGCTTGTGAGTATAATCGGTAAAAAGTGGTGTAATAAGTTGATATTCAAATACCTTTGAATTAATATTTAAGTTACTTAAATTCCCTTTGAAAATATTAAGTTCTGAGAGATTCTCACGAAATTCCGCAACAATATCTAGGTCTTCAGCAGGTGACATAGAGTCATCCTTTTCGCAAGAAAAAGTAATAATTAGTAATATAAAAGCAACGATTTTCTTCATTACATAACTTTTACTATAAGGATTTTAGAAACGTAAAATAAGAAATATTACAGAACTATCCTTTTCGAATGATTTAAACACTCTGATTATTTTTATTTTACAGAAAAATAGAATAAAAAAAAGCAGTAAAATATTTCATTAAAAATAGTTTACTGCAATATGATAATGTTGAGAGTTTATTTTAGAAGTTACTAAATGACTTCTACAAACAAACCTTCATCTGTTTTTTCAACCTTGGCTAAACTGTTTTTAGTCAATTCTTTAATCGTTTTATCCCATTTTTTATTAGATAAGCCAGATTGTGTTTTTAAATCTGGAAGCTCTAATTTTTCAGCTTTAGTAAGAATTTCTAGCACTGCTTTAGCATCATCACTAATTGCTAGTGGTTTTTTCTCTGGTTTCATTTGTGGGAAGAATAATACTTCTTGTATAGATTGATTGTTTGTTAAAAACATAATTAATCTATCCATACCAATTCCCATTCCAGATGTTGGTGGCATACCGTATTCTAACGCACGTAAAAAGTCGTAGTCTATAGTTCCGGTAGCTTCATCATCACCTTTTTTAGCGAGTTCTAATTGATGCTCAAAACGCTCACGTTGGTCTATTGGGTCATTTAATTCAGAATAGGCATTTGCGATTTCCTTACCGCAAACCATTAGCTCAAAGCGCTCTGTTAATTCTGGGTTGTCTCTATGTTCTTTACACAAAGGACTCATTTCTTTTGGATAGTCTGTGATGAAGGTTGGTTGAATGTAATTGCCTTCACACTTTTCGCCGAAAATCTCATCAATCAACTTGCCTTTCCCCATGGTGTCATCTACTTCAATGTCCATGTCTTTTGCGGCTTGGCGAATCTCATCTTCAGATTTTCCTGTAATGTCAAATCCTGTAAAATGCTTAATAGAATCTGCCATTGTTACTCTTGCGTATGGCGCTTTAAAGTCTATCTCGTGCTCACCAAAAGTTGCTTTAGTTGTACCGTTAACAGCAGTAGCACAATGCTCAAGTAAGCGTTCGCAGAAATCCATCATCCAGTTGTAATCTTTGTAAGCTACATAGATTTCCATGGCTGTAAACTCTGGATTGTGAGTTCTGTCCATGCCTTCATTACGGAAGTTTTTAGAAAACTCATACACACCATCAAAACCACCAACAATCAAACGCTTTAGGTAAAGCTCATTAGCAATACGCATGTATAATGGAATATCTAAAGAATTGTGATGCGTTATAAAAGGTCTCGCAGCAGCACCACCAGCAATTGGTTGTAATACAGGTGTTTCTACTTCGAAATAGCCAGATTCGTTAAAAAACGAACGCATAGCATTAAATAATTTTGTACGCTTAACAAAAACGTCTTTCACATGTGGATTTACAACTAAGTCAGCATAACGTTGTCTGTAACGTAATTCTGGGTCATTAAACTCGTCGTAAGTGTTGCCTTCAGCATCTGTTTTTGGTAATGGTAACGGTTTTAAAGCTTTACTTAAAAGCGTAAAATCTTTGACCATAACCGTTTTTTCACCAACTTTGGTTGTAAACAATTCACCTTCTACACCAATAAAATCACCAATATCTAGTAACTTTTTATAGACATCGTTGTATTTGCTTTTATCATCTCCTGTACAGATTTCGTCCCTATTAAAGTAGACTTGAATACGACCTTCGCTATCTTGAAGCTCAGCAAAACTTGCACTTCCTTGAATACGACGAGACATTAGTCTACCTGCAATAACAACTTTCTTGCCTTCTTCAAACTTAGATTTGATATCTTTTGAAGTGTCCTTTACAGGAAATAAATCTGCAGGATAAGGATTGATACCTAAAGCTCGTAGCTTATCTAATTTTTCGCGTCTTACTAATTCTTGTTCCGAAAGTTGCATTCTAATTCTATTCTAAAAATTCAGACTGCAAAATTACGTTATTTACGACTATTGTTGCAAAAAAAACCATTAGGTTTTAATAACTAGTGGTAATGAATTTAATAGTTCTTTTTAGTAGGATTCAATAATCTTAAGGTTTTCTTTTAAATCTGTGTTTTCAGGAAAACGTTTATTCGCATTTTCAAGGACTTTAATTGCTTCTTTCTTATAATTTAAAACACCTAATGTATTTGCTAAACTCATGTAAGTTCTTGGCTCTTCCTCAAAAAGTAAATTATTGATTTTAAATACTTCAATAGCCGCTTCTTTTTGATTTTTAGAAAATAAAACGCGACCGTAGGTATTGAGTTCAAACATGCTTGATACCTTGTTTTTAAATTCTTTCACAAGTTTTTTGCTTTGTTTTTTTAAACCATTTAGGCCATCATTTTTTAATATGGTATTGATTTGAGTTACAATCTGATAGTTTGACTCATAATCGTTTGATGTCGTTATGTTAAGCATATCTTTCTCTAAAGACTCAACAGGATGTTCAACAATTCTATTGATTTCTTTCCCATTTTTGTAAAAGATAAAAGTTGGTACACGATGTATGTTAAGTCCTGCTTCGTAATGACGTGGACTTTGCTTATACATGTATGGTTTTGAACTTAATGCTATAACTGTGAGTTGATGCATAGGAAAGTTTGAAGCTTCTAATATTTTGTAGAAACGCGGCACCTCTCTTTTGCTATCTCCACACCAAGTTCCCATAAATACTGTAATTGTAAAGTTATTTAAAGTCGTTTTTAAGTCGTTAATAATACTCTTGTCGACTTGGTAATTATCATAGTTTTCTGAGAACCATTGATTGTAATTGTCAGATGTTAGGCCAGATTTGTCGATTTTTCCGAGTAAAAACGGATTGCCTTCGTCCGTGATTTCTTTGTTAAGTTCTTGAGCTTGAAGTTGAAAAAAAGGAATAGAAATAAGGAAAAGAAAGAAATACTTTTTCATTTTGATTGAATTGTTTTGTGGTGAATTCTGAATAATTTAAGCGCAGTCAACAGCAGTTTAAAGGTGCCTTTGTTAACTACGCTTTTAAATGTTTCGAGTTTATTTAGCGGCAACAATTTTGCCTTTAATTTTAAGAATTTTGTTTCCTTCTTGTGCATTAGACATTACTGTGATGGTTTTGGTGAAATTGCCTAATCGTTTGGTATCATACTTTATGTTTATTCCACCTGTTTCGCCAGGAAGAATAGGTGTTTTAGAGTAACTCGGCACAGTACAACCACAGCTTGTTTTTACATTAGTGATAGTTAAAGGTGCATCACCTTCATTTATAAATGTAAAAACTTTTGTACCGTCAGAATATTGTTCTACTGTGCCGTAGTTAATGATTTCAGTTTCAAATTTTATAATTGCAACTTTTTTGTCAAGGAAGTTGATATCACTCTTTGAAGCATTAAAAAATCCGATAGCTAAAACTAAAATTAATAATGTGTTTACTGTTCGTTTCATGATTTAAAATATTTTGATTCGTAATGAAACAAACATCATAATTCTCTTTAAAAAAAGTAAACTAAAACGGGTTGGAAATTGGTACTAGAACCTAGTTTGAATTTTTTAATTATCAGGAAAACAAGGATTTAGCTTCGTCTCGAGATTGTACATTTAACTTCTTGTAAATGTTGTTTGTATGAGATTTTATGGTATTAACACTTAAAAATAAGGCTTCGGCAATGTCTTTATTGGTCTTATTTTCTAGAATATGCTCTAAAACAACTTGCTCTTGTTTAGAAAGCTTTTCCTTTAAATTTTTAGTCTGAGATTTCTTTTGTTTCCAATTACGAAACACTAAAAATCCATTTAAAAGAATGGAAGCTGAAAGTATAAAATAGAGCAATGTGTTACTCTGTGATTCATTATTGGTTATTGATGAATCTAGCATGTATCTATCAGCAGAGAGTTCATTAATATATTGCCTTGTATATGTTGAATTAGGGTAGCTGTTCACCAATCGTTGCTTGAGACTAGTGTAATAATTATTGTCTTTTAAATCTTCAACATAGTAGCTGTGTAAATCACTACTGCGGTCAGATAAATATGAGTAAATATATAATTCAGCAATGGGTTCGTTGAGGGCTTCTCCGTAAGCTTGTAAGGCGCTAAACCATTTTTTATTGTTGAGCTTTCGATTTGCTTCGGTTCTAACCTCGTTATATGCAAATCGCATTTCGTTCTTTAAGGAATCAATTTTCAAAAATGCATTAGCCTTAGGGTTGTTAGATTCAACCTTACAAAATATCTGATTTCCAAACGAAAAAGGAAGGTTAATCGTGTCTGTGTTGTTTGCAATAAACAAAAGTTCTTCGCTGTCATTACAATGTCCATTAAAGTGATTAACATCTTGCTGATTGTCTGAGCATTTATCTATATGAATTCGATAGATCCGATTATCAGCATCGAGCATGTTACCCTTAAATTCAAAAAATCCGGATGCATCAGCAGTAGTTTTAGCGATAATTTGTTCGGAGTACACGCCAGACATTTTTCTGTAATCTTCTACAATGGATAAGTATACAGTATTCTGTCCTTCTTCAGGGTTTATGAAACCAGAGAATGAATATTGGGCTTCGCAAAATAAAGAAGCGAGAATTGCTAGTATGCAGAATTTAAATCGCATAGAACGAAACTACATAATTTTTAAAGACTTCAAAATTCTTTATGATTTTATGTGTAACATTTTTAAGGAGTTGAAGACTTATATTATAGTTTCTATAAAATCTTAGAAATATTAGTTAGAAGTTAGTTAGTGGTAAGATTGAGCTTGCAGAGATTGTTTTAGAATAGTCGGTTTTATGCAGGCTCAACCTTACGTTTTTAACGTATCATCATCAAATCAAAAAACAAACATTAATATGAGTATTTGGCGTGTTATTCTGTCCATAATTTTCCCACCATTAGCTGTAATAGATAAAGGTTGTGGATCTTTTCTTATAGTTCTACTCTTAACTTTTTTGGGCTGGGTTCCAGGAGTTATTGCTGCACTCGTTATTTTAAATAACCCGGAACGATAATTCATTATCTTTGCTGAAGATATAGTAAGTAAAAAAATAATGAAAAAATTAATTCTCTTATTGGCAGTGCTAGTTACTGCTTTTAGCTGTAATGTTACAGAAACTTTAATATTTGACGAAAATGGGTCTGGTGAGTATTACACCAAATATGATTTATCAGAAGCTATGAAGCAGATCGGTGCGATGGGACCAGAAGGTAGTGGCGATAATAAAGATGAAAAGAATAGTAAAGTCATGGATACACTGATTGTGTTCAGTGACATTATGGAAGTATATAAAGATAGTGTTGCAGCTCTGCCAGAAAATGAGCGCCTTGTGCTAGAATCTCTTAAAGGCATGTATATGAAAATCAATGCAAATGAAGTTGAAAAAGAAATGGAGTTTGGTGTTGGGCTGAAATTTAAATCACTAGAAGATCTTAAGGATATTCAGAAAAAGATAAGAGCGGCACAAGCCATGAGTCAAAAGGATGGTGAGCTAGATAAAATGAAGGAGAACCCGATGATGTCAATGCTTTTTGGTTCGGACGAAAGTGAACTAGCGTTTGAATATAACGACAAATATTTTACAAGAAATACGTTTTTTGAATTACCAGAAGACATGTCTTTAGAAGATGTGTTGTTATCAGAGGAAGATGCAGGTGATGAATCATTTCAGCAAATGCTTTCTAACGCCTCTTATTCTGTAAATCTTAAGTTTCCAAAAAAGATAAAATCATATTCTATCGAAGACGCTAAATTGTCTGACGACGGCAAAAGCCTTGAATACACATTTAATTGGGTAGAGTACTTAAAGAACCCAAAAGTATTAGACGTTAAAGTTGAGTTTGAGGATGAGTAAACTAATACAGTTAGAAGATCTCGGTTTAAAGGACTATAAAGAAACTTGGGATTACCAAGAGACCCTTTTTAAAGCCATTTTAGATACTAAAATTAAGAATAGAAGAGAAGATGCTGGTTTAGAAACTGATAATCACTTTCTTTTTGTTGAACATCCGCATGTGTATACTTTAGGTAAGAGTGGTGATATGTCTAATTTGCTTTTAAACGAGGAACAACTAACGCAAAAAGGAGCTACTTTTTATAAGATAAATAGAGGTGGCGATATTACTTATCATGGTCCTGGGCAAATTGTTGGTTATCCAATATTAGATTTAGAAAACTTCTTCACAGACATTCATAAATATCTTCGTTTGTTAGAAGAAATGATTATTCTAACACTTGCTGAATATGGGATAAAATCTGAGCGTAGTAAAGGTGAAACAGGTGTCTGGTTAGATGTAGGTACACCTTTTGCTAGAAAAATTTGTGCTATGGGAGTTCGTGCAAGTCGTTGGGTAACAATGCATGGTTTTGCCTTAAATGTGAATGCTGATTTAGGCTATTTTGATAACATTATACCATGTGGTATTAGAGGCAAAGCAGTCACTTCATTAAACAATGAACTTGGGGTAAAATTAGTAGATGAGACTGAAGTAAAAGAAAAGCTATTGAAACACTTTAAAATTCTTTTTGAAGCTGAGTTTAAACTTAAAGAATTAGTTTAATTCGGCTTTCTCACATTCATTAATTCTACTGACATCAACTAATGTTTTACCATTTTCTCTTTTAGCTACATAGATGAATTTTTGTCCCCATGCTATTTCACTTGGTTTGTAAGATGAACGAGAATATACCATTTGACCTGAAGATTCGTCAAAAGCTTTTAGCATAGCAATAAATTCGAAGTCTTTTTTAAAGAAATCTTCTTCTGTTAAACCAAATAAAGGGCTACTATCATCAATAGGATGTACAACAGTCCACATAGAAGGAAAAAAGCGTACAGAGCTTCGCTCAAGGTCTAAGACATAAAAATCACGAAGATCAGAATTATCACGTTTGGCAGATAGACTGATATTAACTTCAACTTCTAATAATTCGTTTTTTTGAGGGTTAACAACTCTAAACATAAAACCATTAATATTCTTGTAGGGTGCGATAATTGCTTTGTTGCTATATCTAATCTTTGATTGAGGTTTTGAGAATCTCCCATACAGTAAACCCGTAGCTAATGCGAACGAGAGTAGGCCAAGCATAGACTCTATGGCTGCAACAATATTTGCAGGCAGGCCAATAGGAGCAACTCTACCATAACCCAATGTTGTCACAGTTTGAGCACTAAAAAAGAAGGCCTCCATAAATTGCTCAAAAGGTGATAACCCTTCTGTATGAGTAAGATTTTCAATTCCTATGAAACCATAGATTAATGCGAAAAAAGTATTGACAATGAAATAGCCAACGAGAATTAATAGGAAGAATTTGCTCCAACTCATTGTGACTAATGAGTGAAAGAAACTAAGACGCTCAAAAAAGGGAATATTAATTTTCTCGATATTAAAACTTCCATCTTTATTTAAAGCTCTAAACCCTTCGGAAGATGATTTTTCACCTAACCCAAAGTCGTTAAATTTATCTTTCTTGTGTTTTGCCATATAGACCCAAAATTAATGAAAAAAGGTGAAGGTTATTTAGCTATCCTTCTTCATTAAAAAATACCTTGTAATAGTGCATTTTCTTTTCTTCATCGTAACCACGTTCTAAGTATTCTGTGGAGGCGTCAGGTGCGTCAACGTCGAGTTTTATTTGGATGTTAGTGTCTAGTTTAATTTCGGTTTTAATCTTTTGTTTTTGCTTCTTTAAAACACGTTCAGAGACATCAAACTGATTTCTGATAAGGACTTGATTTTCAGATTCATATTGCTTTTTGTAGTCTTCAAATAGCTGAATTCGGTCTTCTTCTTCAAAGACTTCTTCTTTAAATGTCTCAATATTTACAATTTCATTTTCTTTAAAAAAATCAACCGTTTTTGCGAGAAAATTACTCTGCTCTTGTCCACCAAAATTTGGTTGTAAAACTTCTTTAGAAAACTCTCTACAGAGCTCTATGCAATTTTTAGTATGTTGGTTGCTGTCATCGGGATATTTAATGTTTAGAAAGCTCTTTATCCAGTATTGTGTGTCGTATGTATTGTTGTCTACACTAAAAACTATTTTTCCTTCCATGTCTGATGTATTTAGAATCAGACAGCCTTTATCAACTTTTTTCGTCTGTATACCTTTTTGAACAAAAATATCGTAATTGCCTTTTTCTAAATAGGTTTGAAAAAACTCTGTTTTATTTTCAATTTTATAAATGCCAATAGCATCGGTGAAATAGTCTTCGTACTGAATGTTTTCAAAATGACAAATAACAACATCTCCAGTTTTTATTTGTGCAGAGTTACTTTGTTCATAAAGATGTGTAACTACATGTTTAGAAGCCTCTACAAAGTCAATTTCATCTTTAAATAATTTATCGCTGTACGTGTTTATTTCATTCAGGCCTATATCACTATGATGATGAAAACGGTAGCTTTCAGTGGCACTTACAAATGGCTTTAAGAGATAAGGAAGCATAAGGTTATAAGTGGCTTCATCAAAGTGAATAGCATCATCTGAAAATGCATTTTTAGTATCATTAAACTTGTTGCCAACTTTATGGATAATACAATTTTTTATTGAAGCTTTTTGACGTTTTATCATTATTAAAAGTGAAAAATATTGCAATTGCAATACTACAAAAGGAGAGTTATTATCTAAAAGAAAACGTCAAAATAAATTTTGACGTTTTCAGATCAGGGGACTTGAAAATTTTGACTATTATAATAACTTATGCCACATCAGCAATTAAGAGTAATCCCTTGTGAAAACTAATTGTAATAAAAATCTGAAATTAAGCGGCATAACTATTTGATTAATAGGTGTGTAAATATAGTGTTATATTCAGAAATAAAAAAGTAAGTCCACAAATGTTTTGTAAATTTAGTTGAGGCTGTATACAATAACTGTCTTATTATCAGCAAGAGTGATGAGTTCGAGACTTCTGTTATTGTCTAGTTTTTGTAATTCTGCACTCGAAGATCCAAATATTGGAAAATTTGGGATTTTTTGTGCTTGACTGTCAAATAAATACACCTTTTTGGTTTGAAGATCTGATGTAGTGATATATATTTTATCATTTAAGTAAAAAATTCTTGGTTTTGTGTAATCACCGTAATCTAAATTGATACTTCTAGATTTAATATTGAGCGTGTTTTCATCTAAGCTAACTAGAGTTTTACTTGTGGACGTTATATCGTGGTTTTCTCTGAGATTTAGGTTTTTTCTTGTAATTGTACCTTTAGTATTTACTTGAATTAATTCGCCAAGTGTATTTGTTGTTGTAAACAGGTTTTTATAAAGAAAAATTTCATTGCCTGAAAATTGAATTTTCTCGTTAACAGCTACTCTAATTCTACCTTGTCTGTTCAGTATTTTTAATTTTTTTTCTGTTGTAAAAACGATATAGTCTTTACTTCCTATTCTGAAATGTTTAGGTTGGGATGTAATATTAGAATCTTGCTTGTAACCAAAACCATTAACAGCCTTTCCCTTTGCGTCATACATAAGTAAGTTTTTACCTTGTGCGACAAGTAGTCGATAGGTTTTAGTTTTATCATAATCAAATACAGACAACGGTTGAGTGATTTCATCCTTAAATTTCATTGGGAACTTGCCAACATCGTTGCCATTTCTGTCTAATACGTAAACTTCATAATCTGTTGCAAATACTAGTTGCAACCTACCATTTTTATAAGTATCAATTTGCTCTACTTTACCTAGTATTTTTCCTTGTAATTGTTTTTTCCATAAAGTGTTACCTGAGTTAGAAATGAGATAAAGCACATTATTTACATCTTGAACTAGGATATCGTGACCTTTTGTGACATGATTTTTTACTGTTTGAGGACCAGCAATAATTTCAGCATCTAATTCTGTACTAAATTTTTCTACTACAGAATTAGTTTTGACAGTTTGTTTTGATTTTTGAATTATTCCATTGATGTGTGCGTAATTATTCTCATAACTATACTGTACGATATTGGTATTGTATCCTTTAAAATCGGTATTCATTAAATCACTTAAGCTTTCATCGTTTTTATAAATAAAAATTGAAGACTCATCACTTAGAAGCGATGAATTGTTTTTGAAATCTGCTGTTTCAGCTAAGACATAGTTGTTTAACATGTCTGAAATAATTCTTTCTAGGGTATCTATAGCATTTGAGAATATGATGTAATCCTCATGTATGAAATAAAAATTAGCGTTTTCAAAACTAAAGAATGGTTGAAATCGATCCGTAAGAATATTCGTTTTACCTAATTCAAAAATATCAATATCTCGATGTGTTTTTTCGAATGTGCTATTTTCTATGGATTCAATAACTAAATTGATGTCAAGAGCATGAGCCATTAAAGCGTTATCTACTAATGTAATTTCATTACAGTAGTTTAAGAAGGTTGGAGTGTTCTTGGTAGTAGTACGAAATAATTGGCTTCTGTTTTGCTCGAATACAGAATAATCATCAAACGTTAAACTCATGACATTTTTTGAACTTGCTGGAATAACTTTTAAAGAAGAATTAGGTTGTGGGATAGTGTTTTTAAAACAATCCAATTTAAATTGAATAGAATCTAAGCTTGAAATAAGGCCGCTGTACCTCAAGCTGTTTTCTTCTAAAATTAAATCTATCATTGAGAATTTACCAAAATTTAAAGAGTCTTCTTGTTCAATAAAAAGTAAATCAGAATACGCATTATCATTTGATTCAAATATTATTGATGCGACGGATTTATCACTCGTAGTTTGTGCTAGCTGATAGAGAGACTTATTGCAGTCCCTGTTATTAAGATTTTCAATCCAATTTATATTATTAGAGCCTACAAAAATATCACCGATAGTTTTATGATAGAACAGAATAGAATCAATTTCGGTTTGGGTAATATTACTCTTTTCAAAAGTGGAAGAGATGACATTTTTAAGAGTGTCTAAATGTAATAAAGTAGAATCGTATTTGGTAAGTAAAATGTAGTCTGATGAATTTGTATCAAAACCTACATCAACTTTGTTTGAAGTGTTTAAGTGTTTTAATAAGACATTAATCTTATCAAGATTATTATTGTTGATGTTTTTAAAGACATCATGATGTTCTGTACTGTTCAGAAAATCATTTAATTCGTTAATTCTAATTAATGTATTGACCTCCTTTGGTAACAGTTGGTAGGGATTATGGTATTTATTATTGTTATTACTGCAAGCACATACTGTGATAAGTAAAAATAGGACTACACCAAATTTCTTCATGGAAAAATTAAATATGATACAAATATAAAAAGTTATAAATCCAATTTGTATTGCTCAGGTAATAAACGAAAAGATTTACGGTGGTATTTTGTTATACCATATTTTTTGATTGCTGCTCTATGTTCCTGCGTGGGATAACCTTTGTTTTTTATCCAGTTGTACATCGGGAATTCTTCATGGATTTTATCCATGTAAGCATCTCGGTACGTTTTAGCTAAAATTGATGCGGCGGCAATACTCATAAATTTAGCATCACCTTTAATAATGGTTTCGTAAGGGATGTTTTTAAAAGGTTTAAATTTATTGCCATCAACAATGATAAAATTAGGGCAAGTGTCTAGAGCGTCTATGGATTGATGCATTGCTTTGATAGATGCATTAAGGATATTAATGTCATCAATTTCGTTCTCATGTACATGTTGAACAGCATAACAAATAGATTCCATTTCAATAATAGGTTGTAAAGTCTTTCTCTTCTTTTCAGTTAATTGCTTGGAATCATTTAATATGTCATTGTTATACTTATTTGGTAAGATAACTGCTGCTGCTGTAACAGGGCCTGCAAGACAACCTCTGCCAGCCTCGTCTGTACCACATTCGTATTCAAATATCGAAAACTGATTTTTTAAGCCCAAAATGTTAAATTTTGAACAAATTTAAGCTTTTGACGCAACCAATTACAAACATCTACATCTTACTGTAGAGTTAAGGCTTGTAAACAAAGTAGAATTTAATCGTTAAGATTGCTAAAGAATTAGCGGTTTTCTTAACATATTTTTAGTATAAACACTTGTTTATTTAATATTTAATTAAGATGTTTGCATTTAGACTAACTCAAATAATTGTTTTATGAAATTAAAGTTAACATGGTTATTAACGCTATTTATGGCGTTCGTGATGCAATTTTCTTTTGCACAAGAGAAAACAGTCACAGGTACAGTTACTACTGCTTCAGACGGATTGCCGTTACCAGGAGCTAGTATAATTGTAAAGGGTACTGCAAGAGGTACTCAAACAGATTTCGATGGAAAGTATTCTATTGGAGTTAATGAAGGAGATGTCCTAGAGATCTCTTACGTGGGTATGGACCCAAAAGAGGTTACTATTGGTGCTGCTAGTGTTTACGATGTAGCTTTATCAGAGGGAAGTGCTCTTGATGAAGTTGTGGTTGTAGGTTATAGCAAAACAACAAAAGAAGCCTTCACCGGTACTGCTGCTGTTGTTGATATGGAAGGTATCGACGATAAAGTAGTGTCAAACGTAACGTCAGCACTTAGAGGTGAGGTTGCTGGTGTTAATGTAATTACGCGAAGTGGTGCGCCAGGTGCGACTGCTGAGGTAAGAATTAGAGGTTTTGGATCTCTAAACGGTAACACTTTACCACTATATATTGTAGATGGTGCGCCAATCGATGGAAATGCTACAGGTGTTATTCAGTCGATTAACCCATCAGATATTGAATCTATGGTAGTACTTAAAGATGCGGCAGCAACTTCTATCTATGGTTCTCGTGGTGCAAATGGTGTAATTTTAATTACTACAAAACAAGGTAAAGCAGGTGTGTCTCGTATTTCTGTAGATGTTACTACTTCTGTAAATACGTTATTCTTACCTGAGTATGATATCATCACTAATCCTGAAGAGTATATCGGAATTGAGTGGAGAGCATTAAGAACTAAAGGTCAATTATTAGGGCAAGCTGATCCATCTGCTTGGGCAAGTGCAAACTTATACGGTGATGGTACAGGTGAAACAATTGATAATATCTATAATATTTGGAATGTTCCTGGTGATCAATTAATTAACCCGGCAACTGGTAGAGTTAACGATGGAGTTCAGCGTCGTTTTACACCAACACTATGGAGAGATGCTGCTTTCGGAACTGGCGTAAGAACAGAGGCGAATTTACAGTTCTCTGGTGGTAATGAAAACACAAAATACGCTGTGTCGTTAGGGTATCTTGATGATCAAGGTTATGCTGTGAATTCATCATATAACAGATATACTACAAGAATTAATTTAGAGCATAAGCCTAAGGAATGGTTAACAATCGGTGGAAACATTGCGTGGACAGGTGCACGTTCTACAAACTCAGGTACTCAAGGATCTGCAGGTAGTTCAGCTAACCCATTTGCATTAGTTTATACTACTCCAGCTATTTATGATGTATTCTTAAGAGATGATCAAGGGGTATTAGTTCCAGATCCAGTTTTCGGTGGGGCACAGTACGATTTTGGTTTAAACAGACGTGCTTGGAATGCGACTAATGGTATAGGATTAGCGAACTTAGATTTGACTCAATCTGATATTAATACGCTATTAGGTAACTTTAATGTAGGTATCGATGTTACTGATTGGTTATCTTTTGAAATGCGTTATAGTGGTCAGTTCGATCAAAGAAGAAATACAAACTTAAACAACCAATTCTATGGTGGTGCTGCAAACTCTGGCGGTAGTTTATTCTTAGACGATGATTTAAGAACGAATCAGAACTTCTTACAATTATTACGTTTTACTAAGTCATTCGGTGATCACGATGTTGAGTTGTTCGTAGCTCACGAATCTACAGAAGATCGTTTTAGAACAATTACAGGTGCTGCTGAAAGAGCAATAACTGAGGGTGCTACTGATTTAAACCAGTATACTACGCCTTTAGGTCGTGCGACTTCGTTTAGATTAGGATGGACTCTTGATAGTTACTTCTCTGGTTTAAATTACGATTACCAAGATAAATATTTCTTAACAGCATCATTAAGACGTGATGGATCTTCAAGATTCCGTTTCAATAAATGGGGTACATTCGGATCTGTTGGTTTAGGATGGGTTGTGACAAAAGAAGATTTTATGGATAACGTAGGTGCTCTTGATTTCTTAAAGTTAAAGGCTAGTTATGGTGTAATTGGTGATACTGGTACGGCATTATTAAATGGTTTCCAAGTGTTCAATATTAACCAAGATCCTAACGGTAATATCTCTTATACAATTTCAGGTACTGCTGCAAATCCTAACTTAACTTGGGAAACGTCTAATATCTTCCAAGTCGGTTTCGAAAGTACTTGGTTTGATGGTAGATTAGGTGTGGACGTTGATTTCTATGACAAAAGAACGGTTGATTTAATTCAGATTGCGAATTTAGCTCCTTCTTCAGGTCAAGAGAATATTAGATATAATAGTGGTGAGTTATTAAACCAAGGTTTAGAATTTAACATCAACGCTAAGATAATTGAAAAGGAAAACTTTAGATTTTCTATCAACTTAAATGGTGAAACATTTAAGAATGAGGTGGTTGAAATGCCAACTGATCCATTTACTGGCGAAAAAGCAATCTTTGATGATTTTAATAACATTGGAGAAGGTCGTTCACAATGGGATTGGTACATGAGAGAATGGGCTGGTGTTAACCCTGCAAATGGTGAAGCTTTATGGTACATGTACTACGTAGATGAAAACAACAACGGAATTTTTGACTCTGGTGAATTATCTACTTTCAATGGTGGTACTTTTGAAGTTGATGTTGATAACGACGGTATTAATGATAACGCATCTGGTAACTTATTTGAGTATCAAACTTTAGTGCCAAATGCAAATGTTCGCAGAACAACTACTAACAACATCCAAAATGCTACACCATTATTCACAGGTAAGTCTGCAATACCAGATTTAAGAGGAGGTTTCAGATTAAACTTTGGATTTAAAAACTTAGATATCGCTGCACAGTTTAGTTATAGTATTGGTGGTTATACATTAGACAGAGGTTATCAAACTCTTATGGATAATGATTTAATTGGTGCAAATAACTACCACAGAGATATTTTAAATGCATGGTCTCAGCCAGGTGATATTACTGATGTGCCAAGAACTTCGGCAGGTTTTGGTAACGACGGTCAACAAAATACAACGTCTACAAGATTCTTAACAAAAGCAGATTTCTTCTCGTTAAACAACGTAAACATTAACTACAGATTAAATCAATCATTTGTAGAGTCAATGGGATTAGAAGCTGTAAGTTTTACTTTAGCAGGTGATAATTTAATGTTCTTAAGTAGACGTGATGGTTTAAATCCAAGTACAGCAATTGGTACAACCAATTCAGGGATTTTCATGCCAGTTACAACTTTTAGTTTAGGAGCTAAAGTTCAATTTTAAAAAAAAAGCAATATGAAAAAAAATGTAGTTTATTTATTATTAGCAGTAACCCTGTTTTATGGTTGCTCGGAGGATTTTTTAGATCCAGTAAGAAATACAAATGTTCTTACAGATGAAAGTATCACTGATGCTGCGGCAAATAACCCGGACATCATTGAAGGTAACCTTACAGGTATTAGTGGTTTTATGATCGATCCAGGAGGAATTACTGGTGGTCGTCACTATGATTTAGGTCAGAAAGGTATTGACATTTGGTCTGACGTAGTAAGTGGGGATGCAGCGTTATCTGCTAGTACATTTGGTTGGTATAATAATACTGCTAACTTATTAACGACTGTAGATTTTACACGTGAGGAAAATGAAATCATTTGGAACTATTACTTTAGAGTAATTAGTGTAGCTAATTCTGTTATTCAAACAGCTGGTGGTAACAATGCTGGTTCAGATTTAGATGCAAATACGCTAAGAGTAAATGCTCAAGCTAAAGCATATAGAGCTTATGCATATTTTTACTTAACACAATTTTTCCAAACTGCATATGATCCTGCAGAGCCAATTTTACCATTATATGCAATTGATCAGGTAAATTCAGCTAAAGTTGAGGCTTCTGTAATTTATGACTTAATTGTAAGTGATTTATTATCAGCAATTGAAAACTTAGATGGTTATACTAGAACTAACTTAAGTGAAATCGATACAACTGTTGCTCAAGGTTTATTAGCATATACTTATGCTGCAATGGGAGACTACGCTAATGCTAAAATTTATGCAGATGCAGTAATCAATGCAGGCTATCCTTTAATGCCAGCTGGTGAATTAGCTTTCCCAGGTGCAGGTTCAGGATTTAACGATGTTGCTTCGCCATCATGGGTATGGGGATTCGATATTACTGCTGATTTAGGCCACCAATTATTAAACTGGTGGGGTCAAATGGATTATTTTACATATAGTTATGCGTGGGCAGGTGATACAAAGTCAATTGATGACTTATTATATAGCCAGATACCAGCGAACGATATTAGGTCAACTCAGTTTGGTACAGGTGCTCAGGCATTACAACCAATCAACAAATTCTTCGATCCAGGTAGAACGCCAGGTGGTCAGTTTGTAATTACAACTGATTATATCTTTATGAGAGTTGAGGAATTCTATTTACTAAGCGCAGAATGTGCTGCTAGAACTGGTGATGAGACTACAGCTAAAAACAGATTACGTGACCTGTTAACAATTAGATATGGTAACGTAGCTGATGCTAATACTTACTTAACGCCATTAACTGGTTCGGCATTACAAGATGCAATCTATTTACAAACTCGTATTGAATTATGGGGTGAAGGAAAATCTTATTTAGCAATGAAGCGTAACCAAGCAACTGTAACAAGAGGTACTAACCACGTGTTTAGAGCTGGTGAATCTTTCCAATATGATTCTGATGAGATGTCATTCCAGATTCCTGAGACTGAGATTATTAATAATCCAAATATTTCATCTCAAAATAACTAAAATCAATTTTTATGAAGAATTTCAAATATATTAAATCATTAGTTTGTTTAGCACTATTTACTTTAGTGCTAACAAACTGTGAAGGTGAGTTAGAATCACCAGTTTCAAATTTTGTAGGTTTTGATATTAATGCACCTTCAGCTGTAGCTATTCCAAATAATGCAACTGAGTCTATTGATATTAAAGTGTATGCTACAGAGGTTGCATCATCAGACAGAACTTTCAATATTATTGAAAATACTGATGCTACTGATTTAGCATCACCTTATACATTACCTAGTTCTGTTACAATTCCAGGAGGAACAAATGAGGGGACATTAACAGTTAGTATTACTGATGATGCTAACTTAGAATTTGTACCTCAAACATTAGCCTTCGGATTTGAGAATACTGGTAGTCCACAGTTATCTATTGAAGTAACCGAGGAGTGTCCAGGTACAGTAGCATCTTTTAACTTAACATTAGACACATGGCCAAATGAAACTTCTTGGGAAGTTTATGATTTAAATGGTGGTGCAACAGTAATCGCGTCTGGTGGACCATATGTAAATCCAGACGATGATTTCGCTGAATTATCTTGGGATTACTGTTTAGTACCAGGTAATTATGGTGTTGTAGTATACGATTCTTACGGTGATGGTGGACCTACTTTTAGTGTGACAGGTCCAGACGGTTCATTTATTGTTCCTGAAACAGCTGTGGCAGGAAGCCAGTCATCTGCAACTTTCACAATCAACTAATACGTATTTACATACTTATTTATAAAAACTAAAGCTATCTTTTTAAGATAGCTTTAGTTTTTTTGTTTATGATAAAATTTAAATAATCTTTATATTGCAAGAAAATACACTTAAATGAAAATGAAAAAATTATTACTCTCTGTAATGGTAGTCTTTAGTTGTGTTGCATATTCCCAAAAGGAAGATTTTAGCCATATGTCTGAAGCCAACCAAGAACTGCTAAAAGAATTAAATGAACAAGAAAGGTTGAGAGCTGAAAGAGTATCAACTTTTCTATTAAACAACCCAAGCGTAAAAGCAACGTTTAGGGACGGAATAAATATTACACATATACATGATGTAATTGATGGTAAACCAATCTATAGATCTACAGAAAATGTTCAAGCAGCTAGAGGTACTAAGACAGACAGATTACAAGTTGGTGGTAGTCTTGGTTTGGATCTAGATGGCACAGGAATGACTGTTGGTGTTTGGGATGGTGGCCCAGCTGATAATAACCATGTTGAATTTCAGAATACCCAAGGGCAATCTAGAATGAATGTAATTGATTTTACTGTAGTAGATGGTGATACAGGAACTTTCAGTAATCATGGTACACATGTTGCCGGTACTATTGCCGCAAATGGAACAAACGCCAATGCTTTAGGAATGGCTCCGAATGTAAATGTAAAGTCATACAATTGGAGTAATGATGAGGCGGAGATGGTTTCGGCTCATAACGATATATCAGATCCAATTTATTTATCAAATCACTCTTATGGAGTACCTGCGGATAATGTTGATCCATGGTTTTTGGGTGCATATACTAATGGGGCACGAAGTATTGATAATATTCACAGAAATAATCCAAAATATTTAGCTGTAATGTCAGCTGGTAATAGTGGTCAGTATACTTATACTGGGGGATTATTTACTGGATATGATAAGTTAACCTCAGATAAAGTTGGTAAAAATAACTTGGTAATTGCGAATGCTAACCCTTCTGTTTCTGAACAACCTTTATTTAGTGGTAATTGGGAGCTTTCAAATCTAGTAATTAATGCGGGTAGTAGTGAAGGTCCAACAGATGATTTAAGAATCAAGCCAGACATTGCAGCAGATGGAACGAATTTATTTTCTCCAACGCAGAATAATACTTATTCTACCTTTTCAGGTACTTCTATGTCAGCACCTAATACTACAGGAACATTAGTTTTATTACAACAATATTACAATCAAATTCATGGTGATTTTATGAATTCTGCCACGCTGAAGGCGTTAGTTTGTCATACCGCAATTGATGAGTTCGATGTGACTCCTATTAACAGTATCAAGGTTGACGGGCCAGATCCAGTGTTTGGTTGGGGATTCTTAGACGCGAATGCATCAGTTCAAACGATAATCGATGCTAATAATAGTCAAGCAGTATTGGATGAACTAACATTAAATGATGGTGAAACCTATACTATGACCTTCAATGCTCAAGCTGGTGATGTATTAAGTGCCACAATTTGTTGGACAGATTTACCTGGTGTTGTTGTAGCTAATGGAAGTTTAAATAACCAAACACCAAGGTTAATTAATGATTTAGATTTACGTATCTCTAAGGATGGTACTACATTTTTACCATGGCGCTTGGAATATTCGCCTGCCACAGGATTTTCTAATTCTAAAGGTGATAACATCAGAGATAATATAGAAAGAGTAGAAATTGACGCACCTACAACAGGGACCTATACCTTGACAGTTACTCATAAAGGTACGCTACAGGGAAATACTGGTGGTCCATTTGATCCTCAGAGTCAAGATTTTTCTTTAGTGGTTACGGGTAGTAATGTAGCATTGAGTGTTGAAGATACTGATTTTGGTAATAATTTAAGTGTATATCCAAATCCATCAAATGGTAGCTTTACTGTAAGTTTTGAATCAGAACTGTCAAACTCTAATTCAGATGTAAATATTGATGTAATCGATGTAAGGGGAAGAGTAGTCTTTAGTAATACTTATACTAGTAGTTCGTTGTTTAGAGAGTTAATTTCTTTAGATAATGTAGACTCAGGTGTTTATGTTGTAAACATTAGTCAAAATAACAGCACGGCCTCTAGGAAGTTAGTAATTGAATAGAATAGAAAATCCATTGAAATAATAAAAAGACCAGCTTAGATAGTTGGTCTTTTTTATGTTAAAAATTGTATGTTACTTTACACATGCAATAAATAATACCAATTGGTGTTAGTTTATTGAAGATTTCGGTTATAATGAAGATTAAAATTTTAGCACTATTATTTTTAAGTTCAATTTGTCTTAGCTTAAATGCTCAAAGAAAACTGACTGGTGGTCGAGTTCCTAATAGTGGTAGTAGGCAATTTGGTAATGACTCGTCAAGAGCTAAGTTATCTAAAGGATTTAAGGATTTAGCAACAATAGATATGTATAAAAGAATCAATTTGAGAAATGACTCTATTCAAGTTGATACCACTTTGACTATAACAAAAGACTATGAATTTAATTATCTTCAAAGAGATAGATTTGGTTTACTTTCATTTGCTAATATCGGACAAACCTATAATAGACTCACATTAAATTCTGTATCTCAAAGTACATTACCTCTTTTTGGAGCCAGGGCTCGACATTTTAATTACTACGAGGAAGATGATATTTTATATTATTATGTCCCTACACCTTGGACTAGATTGACATATAAGACGGCTTTTGAGCAGGGGCAGATGCTTGACGCATTTTTTACAGTTAATTTATCCAAACAATTCAACTTTTCATTAGCATATAAGGCACTCAGGTCTCTAGGAAATTATCAAAATGCTTTAACAAGCTCTGGGAATTTTAGATTTACGATTAATTATAAATCTAAAAATAACAGATATAATGTTAAAGGGCATATGGTAACCCAAGATCTTTTAAATCAAGAAAACGGTGGGCTGAAAGATGAGGATATTGAGAATTTCGAATCAGGTAATGAAGAATTTATTGACCGATCCGTTTTTGATCCGAATTTTGAGAATGCTGAAAGTGTGCTCGAAGGTAGACGATTTTATCTTAATCAAACCTATAAAATCATAAATAAGAAAGATTCCTTGAGTACAAATAAGTTGAGTGTTATAAATGAAATATCATTTGAAGATAAGTACTTTCAGTTTTATCAAAATGGTTTACCAGCAACCGCATTCTTTGGTGATACTTTTAATAACGATATTAACGATAAAGTATCATTAGAGAATTTCAAGACCACTCTTGGTGTAAGCTTTAAAAATAACATCGTTGGCGATGTAATGTTTGCAGCATCTTACTCAGATCTGAACTATGGCTATGGAAGCATAGTGATTTTTCCTGATGAAATTATTACAAATAGAATTAAAGCAAATTTCCTAGGTGTAGAAGCTTCGTATAAAAAAACGTTGAAGAAGTTTATTATAGAAGGTAAAGGAAGTTTGAATTTATCTGATGAGTTTGTTGGAAGTTATTTAGAAGGTAATATAGGACTGCAACTGTTTGAAGATGTTCAGTTACTTGGTGGAATTAACATAAATTCTCGCTTACCTAACTTCAATTATTTACTTTACCAAAGTGACTACATAAATTACAACTGGAATAATTATGAGGATTTTAATAATGTAAACACTCAACAAATTAAATTCAGTGTAAATTCGGAAAAATATTTTAATGCAGATTTCGATGTGTCCAACATTGATAATTACACATACTTTAATTTGCAAGAGACCATAGATCAAAACAGGGTAATAAAACCAGCGCAGTATAGTAAACCAATACAGTATTTCAGACTTAAATTAAATAAAGAAATAAGACTAGGTAATTTCGCATTAGATAATACTGTGATGTATCAGAATGTAATAAGTGATGATGATGTCCTTAATGTACCATCATTCATTACAAGAAATACCTTGTATTATTCAAATGATATTTTTAAGAAAGCAATGAAATTGCAAACAGGGATTACATTAAATTACTTTACAGAATATAATGGTAATGGTTATGATCCGCTTTTAGCTGAATTTTATACACAAAATGAAACTAAAATAGGTGGTTTTCCAGTATTAGACTTTTTCGTCAATGCAAAAATAAGACAGACACGGATTTTCTTAAAAGCAGAACATTTCAATTCGTCCTTTACAGGATTTAATTATTTTTCAGCACCAAACCATCCTTTTAGAGACTTCACGATACGTTTTGGCTTGGTATGGTATTTCTTTTTGTAGGTTTGATATCATATGTATTAGATAAGTTGTTATTATTCTATTATATGTAACGA
>NZ_JABSSU010000009.1:0-8842 GCF_013213835.1 Winogradskyella sp.
TCATTAAATGTCGGTGCAGTAGTATCTTGAACCGTAATCGTCTGTGTGTGTGCAGTTGTTAATCCACATGCATCAGTTGCTGTCCAAGTACGTGTTAGTGTATATTCACCAGCACAAGCACCAGCAGTATTTGTTTCGTTAAATGTTACTGTAGCATTACCACAGTTATCAGATGCTGTTAAAGTCTCAGCAGTAGGCACTGCATCACACTCAACCGTTACATCTGCAGGTAGCGCTTCACTAAATGTTGGTGCAGTTGTGTCTTGGATATTTATAGTTTGATTAACTGTAGAAGTATTTCCACAAGAATCCGTAAAAGTCCATACTCTATTGATAATGTAATTATTGTCACATCCATTATCTGTTGTTGTATCTGTATAGTTACCATTTACAGTTCCATCACAATTATCCGTAGCTGTATAATCAGTTCTTAGAGGAGAATCACATACCGTAGTTGGATTATTATCGTTGGTTGAAGCAGTTCCTTTTTGTCCACCGTCATAAAATACAGATACACCAGCTATCGGATTCGCATAAATGAACCAAATTTCAGTATTAGCAGAAAGCGTAGGTATGGCATATAAAACTATACTTCCTTTTCTAACTTGAACATTAGTAACAGGTACATCTCTTTCATTTCTTAATCTAAATTTATATCCAATAACATCGCCATTAGCATCGTCAATTCTAGTCATGAATGTTATTCTTACTTGATTTCCACCACCATTGTAAGGTACAGTTACTTCATTTCTGCTACAATAAGGATTTATTGGGGTATTAGATATATCGTCACATTCAAAGGTTAAGGTTGAAGGGATAGTCTCTGGAACAGGGGCTATTGTGTCTTGAACAGTAATAGTTTGCGCATGTACAGTTGTTAATCCACATTCATCAGTTGCCGTCCAAGTACGGATTAGAGTATAGGTATTAGCACAAGCACCAGCAGTATTTGTTTCGTTAAATGTTACTGTAGCATTCCCACAGTTATCAGACGCTGTTAATGTTTCTGCAGTCGGTACTGCATCACACTCAACAGTTACATCTGTAGGTAGCGCTTCATTAAACGTCGGTGCTGTTGTATCTTCAATCGTAATGGTTTGGGTAGCAGTGCTCTCATTATTACATTCGTCAATTAATATCCAAGTTCGAGTAATTACAGATTCACTTGGACAATTACCTGCCACAGTCTCATCCGAGAAGGTTGCCTCAAGACCTGTAGAGCAATTGTCTGCTTCATCTGTTACGTCTCCAGTAATTGATAAATCATTTGGATCTAAATCACATTCAATTGTTATATCTACTGGCACCGTGAATGTTGGAGGAGTTGTATCTACAACTGTTATAGTTTGGTTTTGAGAAACGGAGGTTCCACAAACATCTGTAGCCGTCCATGTTCTGATAACAGTCTTGGTATTACCGCATGCATTTGTTTCACTATCAGATCCACTAATAGTTACAAGACCACATGTGTCATGAGCAGTAGCTGCTTCAAACACTGGTGCTACTTTTTTAAAGGTAATTGTATGAATAAGATAATCATGGTCAGAATCACCTGGCTCATAAGGTGCAGTAAATTCAACACGATCAAAGGCATCACCGTTATCAGTAGTGAATATAATAGGATTATTTACACTATCGTTTCCACCGTAATGTCTTTTTGTAGTGCCAACTTGTTGATTATTTAGGTAAAATGTTAATAGCGCATCTTCATTTGGATTTTTCCAGCCAAAAGTTACATTAATGTACAATTGTGGATCACTAAAATCTACCCTAATTACTTCAGTTCCTGTAGCATTTGCACCAAGTTCACCTGATGCCCCAGAAATATTTCCATCAACACCAAAACCTAGATTGTTAGGAATATCAAAATTTCTAGGAGAATAACTATTACTATTAACAGGTTTAAACCAAGCTGTAACTTCATATTCGCTGTTAGTAATTGAGTAATTGCTACTATTTATAATGCTTTCGCTTTGTATAATGTCACTAATTGGTGGAATATCTTGATCACACTCTATTGTAATGTCTGCAGGAATGGATAAAGTTGGCGGAGTAGTATCTTGAATTGTAATGGTTTGTGAAGCTGTTGCTGTATTTCCACAAACGTTAGTAACAGTAAATGTTCTAATAACAACTGCAGGACAGTCATCAGAAGTACTTATAACATCATTATATGTTACACTGTCAATCCCACTGTTGTCGGAAACATTGTAGTTTCCATTAATAGAAAAAATTGATTGAACATCATTTGATCCATATTCATTCAATTCAAAAACTGCAGTAGCACTTGTTATATCAGCAGCCGAGCAACCTTCAATAGTAATTTCTGAAGGTACAGAGATTGTGGGGTTAGAGTTGACGATTTGAATTGGATTACTACTAAACGTAGTTGTACAACCAACAAATTTATTTCTAACAATTAAATTATATGAACCTGGTGAAAGGCCATCAAAAATTGGTGAATCTTGAAAATTAACCCCATCAATCGAATACTCAAACTCTGGTCCAATAGGACTATCAACAGTTATACTGTAATCGTTAGTGCTGCCACATCCCACAGTAAATGAAGGATCTGCAGGTAAAGGCACAAAAGTTAGAGTTACTGTTGCAGAATCGCATACAGTACTATTTGGTGCTGGTAAACAAACCTCATAATCAAAGGTAACATCTCCAGTAAAACCAGGTGATGGTACATAACTATATGTTCCATCTGAATTTAGTGTAAATGATTGTCCTGCAGGTGAAGGTCCAGATAATAGTGAATATGTAGAACCATCAGGTACATTATTATGTTGATGTATATCACCAGATATTTTTATGTCAATGCAGCTCACTTTATTCTGGTCAACTGCATATTTTTGTAAAATAAAGAATTTCCCATCTCCATGGTCTCTAGTCGCGGCAACAAAAACAGTTCTTGTGATTTGAGAACCCGTTGGCGCTATATCACTTAAATAGAAGAGACCGATGGCTATAGTCTGACCATTTTCGTTACATCTTCCCGATCTCCAATAATCTGAACCATTAACTGGTGGACCAAATGTACAATTTTGGTAATTTCCAGAATTTCTAACGAAGGTCTCACCAAGTTTTTGCTCAGGTCCACCACCAGGAGGTATGCCCCATAATTCTATATAGAAGCAATTATTACCACCACGTTCTGTAACCGCCAATACTCCACCTTCATTAGCTGGAATTGCAGGACTATAAAAAATAGTTTGCTTTTGAGCATCTGTTGTTAGTGCTGCATTAAAATTGGTACATATATTTCTACCATTTGGGTTGGCATTAAAATAATGGTTAAGGTTTGTGTCCTGAAAAGTCGATGTAGCATTAGAGACCCAGTTTGCCTGTCCACTATTGCCACCAACATTTGCACCATTTTGTTTAATTTTATTTGGACCATGACCATCAGGTCCTAATTGTGTCATCTCATAACTTGTAGGAACCACAAACGTATTGTAAAGGGTTCCGTCAATTGTTACAGACTGAATAGTAGCTGGATCACTATTATTAGATTGTGTATCTGCCCATTGAAAAGTAACACCTGATTGAATGGAAGGTGACTGTTGAGCAAAAATAACATCACATAGTATAATTAATGAAAAGCTAAGGACACACTTAATTATACCAATTTTCGAAATACAATTGTTATTGTTTCTCATATTGTAAAAAATAACTTATTACGCAATATGTGTTGGTCAGTTTTCAACTTTTATTTTCTAAAAAAAATAAAAATCAAAACTTATCTAACACAACTTGTTTACTTTGTTAACTTTAAAATAAAGAGGGAGGTGTACTTTATTCAGTACTATAATGGAATATTTAATTAATTTTTGATTTGGGGTCATTAAATTATTACTTTACAAATTAAACTTATCCTCTACATTATAACAAACAATGTAGTTGAGCGTGCAAAGTAATCGATAAAACGGAGATATGCAACATTTTATCGATAAAAAATTACATTTAATCGAATAGAAATGAAAACAATTGTACTTGTTAGACATGGTAAATCTTCTTGGGAATACAATGTTGAAGATGCCAAAAGACCTCTGAAAACAAGAGGTTTAGAAGATGCTAAAAGGGTCTCGAACCATTATTTTATGAGTAATATTATTCCTAATAAAGTATTCTCAAGCATAGCTAAGAGAGCTGATGACACTTGTAAAGTGTTTATGGCTAATGAAAAAATGTTAAATACAAGTTATGAAGCTATTGAGGATTTATATGATTTTGGTGGTGAGAAAGTGATAAAATTTATAAAACAATTGCCTAATAGTCTTGAATCATGTATGATTTTTGGTCATAATTATGCATTTACATCCATTGTCAATATATATGGTGATAAGTTTATTGATAATCTACCTACATGTGGTTTGGTAAAGATTAATTTTGAAATAACTAACTGGTCTGAATTAAAACCTGGCAAAACAGATTTAATAATTATTCCTAAAACATTGCGTTAGTGAAAAAAGAAAAAAACAGCTACATCAATAGAGAGTTAAGTTGGTTACAATTTAATGCAAGAGTACTTCAAGAAGCAAGTGACAATTCTGTTCCTTTAATTGAACGTTTAAGATTTTTGGGAATTTTTTCTAATAATTTAGATGAATTTTTTAAGGTACGATATGCCACAATAAAGCGTATTGATGAAGCAGGTAAAGGTGGTAAAAGTGAATTAGGTGGTATAAAAGCAAGTGATTTGTTAGAACAGATCACAAAAATTGTAATAGACCAACAAGCTGAAAGCCTCCAAATTTTAGATTCCATAAATAAGGAACTTCTTAAAGAAAATATTCATGTTATAAAAGAAGATGAAATTACAAGTATTCAAGCAACGTTTATCAAGAGTTATTTTTATGAGGAAATAAGTCCGGCGCTGGTTGTTATTATACTTGATGAGGATACAGATATACCTGAGCTTAAGGATAGTGCAGCTTATTTAACTGTAAAAATGTCTAATTCTGAAGGAAAGAATCAATTTGCATTGATAGAAATTTCGAAGTCAATGGACAGGTTTATTGTTCTTCCTAATCAGGGTGACGCTAACTACATTATAATGGTAGATGATTTATTGCGGTATTGCCTAGATGACATTTTCAATATTTTCACTTATGAAAGCATTTCTGCTCACATGATTAAGATAACCAGAGATGGTGAACTAGATTTTGATAGTGACTTAAGTAAAAGTTTTATTGATAAATTATCCAGAAGTGTAAAAGGTAGAGATTCTGGTGATCCTGTGCGCTTTGTTTATGATAAAAATATAGATTTAGATACTCTAAATTTTTTGCTTCAAAGAATGCAAATTGATTCTAAGGATAGTATAATTCCTGGTGGTAGGTATCATAATCGAAGAGACTATATGAGTTTTCCGAGTCTAGGTAGAGAAGACTTACTATATCCAAAGATAAAGCCACTTTTTGTGGAAGGTTTAAGTTTTCAAGAAAGTATATTTAAATCAATTGCCAAAAAAGACTACCTCGTATATACGCCTTATCATACCTTTTCTTATATCGTTAAATTTTTGAGAGAAGCCGCTTTAGATCCTAAGGTAAGATCAATAAAGATTACCATTTATAGATTAGCTCAAATATCTCATGTCGCTAGTTCTTTAATAAATGCTGCAAAAAATGGTAAAGAAGTTACAGTCTCTATCGAGCTAAGAGCACGTTTTGATGAAGAAGCTAATATTGAATATGCTGAGCAAATGCAAGATGCTGGTGTAAATATGCGTTTTGGCGTAACCGGTTTAAAGGTGCATTCTAAAATGTGTGTGATAGAACGACAGGAAGAGCAAAAAATGGTGCGATACGGTTTTATAAGTACAGGAAATTTCAACGAGTCTACAGCAAAAATATACACTGATTTCACCTTACTAACAGCAAACTCTAAAATATTAAAGGATATAAATAAGGTATTTGACTTCTTTGAAGTTAGTTATATCGTTAATAGGTATAAGCACATTATAACCTCACCTCATTATACCAGATCAAAACTATTTGCACTTATCGATAACGAAATTGAAAATGCTAAAAGTGGTAAAACATCTTTTATTAAATTAAAGATGAACAGCATTAGTAGTTATAAAATGATAGATAAACTTTATGAAGCGAGCAGAGCTGGTGTAAAAATACAGATGATTGTAAGAGGTATTTGTTGTATCGTTCCAGGTGTTGAGGGTATGAGTGAAAATATTGAAATTATTAGTATTATAGATAAGTTCTTAGAACATACTAGACTTTTTATATTTGCAAATGATAACGATCCTAAAGTCTACATTTCTTCAGCCGATTGGATGACTAGAAATATTGACCATAGGGTAGAAGTAACTTGTCCAATCTACGATGACGATATAAAGCTAGAGTTACAAGATTTATATGATATTTGCTGGCAAGATAATGTGAAAGCTCGTATTATCAATAAAAGTCAAAATAATGAATATCGAAGAAATAACGGTAAAAAGATAAGAGCTCAACACGAAACCTATAACTATTACTTAAAGAAACAGGAAAGATAACATGCTGAAGATTTTTAAATATGCGGCAATCGATATTGGATCTAACGCTGTAAGGTTATTAATTTCTAATATTATTGAACAAGATGGCAAGCCAACAAAATTCAAAAAGAACTCATTAGTCAGAATTCCTATCAGACTTGGTGCAGATGTTTTTTTAAATGGTGAAATATCAGAATTTAATCAGCAGAGAATGATTGATACCATGACTGCATTTAGCTTAATAATGAAATCTCATGGTGTTGTTAAATACAAAGCATGTGCTACTTCTGCAATGCGAGAAGCCAGTAACAATAAGGATTTAGTTCAAAAAATTTCTGAAACTAGCGGTATTAATATTGATATTATTGATGGACAGGTAGAAGCTGCTATTATTGCCGAAACAGATCTTCATACGTATATCGATGAAAATAAAACCTATTTGTATGTAGATGTAGGTGGTGGAAGTACAGAGTTCTCCATTATTCACAATGCTGAAAAAATTAAATCAAAGTCTTTTAAAATTGGAACTGTACGATTATTAAATGATATAGTGAAGGAGGATACATGGAATGAGTTAGAGGAATGGATAAAGACTAATACTGAGCACTATGATAAAATAGAGCTGATTGGTTCTGGTGGTAATATTAATAAGATTTTTAAAGTATCGGGTACACCAATTGGCAAACCTTTAAGTTATTTTTACTTGACAAGTTATTATTGGGATTTGAAAAGTTATTCATACGAGGGGCGCATTACCGAGCTAAATCTTAACCAAGATAGAGCAGATGTAATCATACCGGCAACACGAATTTATTTATCAGCAATGAAGTGGAGTGGAGCTAAGGATATCTATGTGCCTAAAATTGGATTGTCAGATGGTATCATAAAAAGCCTTTACTACGATAAAGTAAGTAGTGTGTCGCTTTAAATCTTTAATTATTAGACTTTTTATCTATATTTGGACCTATATTTCATGTAGAAATTAAATAATACCTCAAATAAAAATGAAAAAACTTTTACTCATACTTTTTATAAGCGCAACAGCTTTAAGCTTTTCGCAAGAAATAAAATATGGTATACGTGGATCTTTAAATGTTTCTAATTTAGATTTCGATCCAGATGCAAACTTTGAAAATAAACACAGAAATGGTTTTGCTTTTGCTGGTTTTGTAGATTTTGGTTTGTCTGAAACTGTGGCATTAAGAACAGAATTACAATGGTCAGCTGAAGGTGGGAAAGAACAAGAACTAAGAGCTGATTACATCCAATTGCCTATTATGCTTAGATTAAATGTTTCTGAGAGATTATCTTTGGGTGCTGGTCCACAACTAAATTTAAAGACCTGGAAGGACAACGACGGATTCTCTACATTCACTTTCTCAGGCGTTTTAGGTGCTGAGTACATGATTACCTCTGATTTATTTATAGACGTGAGGTATTCTTATGGATTCTCTAATATTTTAGACAAAGATTTGACTGATGTAGAGGCGAAGAATCATGTGATGCAATTCGGATTCGGAATAAAAATTTAAGAATATTAATCAATATCATAAAAAAGGCTTCAATGAAAATTGAAGCCTTTTTTTATTATCCGTGTACAGTAACATCTTTACCTAAGTCCTTCATTATTTCGGCTTCATAATCAAGAAGTTGTTGCCACTTTACATCAACTTCTTTTCTGTTACCATATTGACGTGCAAAGTTTAAAAACATGGTGTAGTGACTCGCTTCACTAATCATGAGTTTTCTATAAAACTTAGCTAGTTTCTTGTCTTCTAGCTCTTCAGAAAGCAATCTAAAACGTTCACAGCTTCTTGCTTCTATAAGTGCGGCGTAGAGCAGACGATGCACCAATTGTGTCGTTCTGCTTCCGCCTTTGGGAAAAAACTTTAAGAGTTTAAGTACATACTCATCTTTTCGATCGCGACCTAAGCTCCATCCACGTTCTAAAATAAGATCATGCACCATTTTAAAATGACTCATTTCTTCCTCAACTAGATCTATCATTTCTTTCACTAAATCGGTATATTCAGGAAAACCAACAATAAGAGAAATGGCTGTACTTGCTGCCTTTTGCTCGCAAAACGCATGATCGGTTAAAATGTCTTCAATATTTTTTTCTACAATATTAACCCATCTTGGATCTGTAGGTAACTTCAATCCTAACATAGTCTAATTTTTAATTTTGGTATAGCGTATATGTCCTTTGTTGTCAATTATAATTTTATGAAAAGATCTACGGCTCGTTTCAGGAATTTCATACATCACTTCAACTACAACATGATCTTTATTCTCAAGGTAATCAATAACATTTATAGATTTTAAAATGGCTAATTCATT
>NZ_JABSSU010000009.1:8852-130147 GCF_013213835.1 Winogradskyella sp.
AAAACTATATAGGTCATCATTTTCTAAATACTTATCATTGAAACCAAACAATTCGTTTACCTTTTGTTTATTGTAAGTTTCATTACATAAGAGTTTTCCATCTTTCTCTACTCGAATATCAAACTTAAAATTTCTATAACTCGTTTGGTAATTAATGGTGTCTTTGATTTTAGTAAGTAGTACACTATGATTCATATCAGTGTAAGACTTAATCTTTACTCTAAAACCATTACTCATTATGGTGTCAACTTCGCGCTCACTGTAATTTAGAGGCTCAAATACGTCAACTTGCACATTAACCCTCTTATTATATTCTTCAATACTATTTTTAAGTGCCTGGTTTTTTGAGCGTCTGCCTTCACAACTGGCAAGAATAGCGCATATAATAACAAAAAGTCCAACTAATTTTTTCATAACCTATATGTCTAGACCAAAAGTTTTTCGTAACAACTCTAAGTTAGGATTTTTTTCTTTGAGTTTATCATATTTTTCTTGTGGTGTGAATGCATATTTCTTTGCTATTTCCTCATTCACCGATATATCTAAATGCAAGTCATAATTTTTTAAACGTTGCTTTAAATAAGCCATCAATGGGTACTGAGAACGCTCTAACTCAATTTTGTTGGTGTCATTAGAGTAAGTCAGTTTAATTGCTGTTCCTTCTAAATGAGGTGCCTCCATTTCTAAAATAGAAGCCATAATTTTTTCACCTTTACGATGTAGGGATTGAATGTATTCATTCCATGCGGTTGCCAATTCTTCTTGTTCAACTGGCTCTTTTGGTAGATTTTCTTCATCAACAACGACATCTAGTTGTTTTATTTGATGGGCTTTTTTCTCTCTTATACTTTTTAGAGAAAGACCAGATGTAGATTTCTTTTTTGTACCAATACTTAAAGTCGGAATTGGTGCAGAGGTTTCAACTTTTATTTGTTCAGTCTGAACTTTTCCCTGTGATTTAGCAACGGTCTTCACTTCAAAGGATTCTGAAGTAAGAGGTTTTTTTATTGGAATAGGTTTAATGCCTTTAGTTCTGAAATAAGAAGGAGGAATTATGAAATGTCTATGATTTTTTTTTTCTCCATCATAAGTGATAGAGGCAAGTTGCATAAGCGTTAATTCAACAAGTAAGCGTTGATTTTTACTAGTTTTATATTTAAGATCACAGTCATTCGCAAGTTGAATACCTTTCATTAAAAATACATTAGATGTTTTAACACATTGCTCTTGATATTTTTGTTTGGTTTCTTCACCGACTTCTAAAAGTTCTATAGTAGATTGATTTTTACAAACCATTAGGTCTCTAAAATGCGAGGCTAAACCAGCAATATAATGATGACCGTCAAATCCCTTTGAAAGGATAGAATTAAACTGAACCAATAATTCAGGTATCTTATTTTCTAGTATAAAGTCAGTACTCCTAAAATAAGTCTCGTAATCTAGTACGTTAAGGTTTTCTGTAACGGCTTGTCTTGTTAAATTCTTACCAGAGAAACTCACCACGCGATCAAAAATTGAAAGTGCATCACGCATAGCACCATCAGCTTTTTGAGCAATGATATGTAGTGCATCATCTTCTGCCGTGATACCTTGTTCATCTGCAATGTATTTTAAATATTCCTTGGCGTCAGTAACTGTAATGCGTTTAAAATCAAAAATCTGACAACGCGATAAAATTGTAGGGATAATTTTATGTTTTTCAGTAGTCGCAAGAATGAAAATACAGTGCTTTGGTGGTTCTTCTAAAGTTTTTAGAAAGGCATTAAATGCTGCCTGAGATAGCATATGTACCTCATCTATAATATAAACCTTGTATTTACCAACTTGAGGTGGAATTCTAACTTGGTCGGTTAGATTTCTAATGTCATCCACAGAGTTGTTAGATGCAGCATCGAGCTCAAAAATATTAAATGCAAAATCCTCGTCTTCACTTGTATTGCCATCACTATTAATCATTTTAGCGAGAATACGAGCGCAAGTTGTTTTACCAACACCACGTGGACCTGTAAATAATAAAGCCTGGGCTAAATGGTTATTTTCAATAGCATTAAGTAACGTGTTTGTAATAGCTTGCTGCCCAACAACATCCTTGAATGTCTGTGGTCTATACTTACGTGCCGATACTACAAAATGTTCCAAAAAAATGAAGCTATTGATTATAAAACAAAGTTACACATTCAATCTAAAAATTAGAATTCAATACTCAGAAAATAAGACTATTTATTAACAATTTAGTTACTTTTGCTACGAGTAGATTGCCTTATCGATCTTGTTTTAAACTGAGTTTAAAATAAGGTAGGAAAGTCCGAACACCATAGTGCAAACATAGTGGTTAATGACCACCAGCTGAGAGGTTAGGAAAAGTGCAACAGAAAGTATGTACAGGTAATGCTGTAGTGAAATCAGGTAAACTCTATGTGGTGCAATGTCATGTAAACCAACGCTTGAGAGTGGCACGTTCGATTGTTGGAGGGTAGACAGCTAAAGTTTGCTGGTAACAGTAAACTCAGATAAATGATAAGGGCTCTTTGAGTACAGAATTCGGCTTATAGATTTGCTTAGAAACATAAAACCCTTTACAAATTGTAAAGGGTTTTTATTTTTTCTTCTAATTATATCTAAAAAAACTAAAAGCATTTCCACCGTAATTTTTTGATTGTGAAAAGTACTTTACATCACTTAAGTCTGTATGCTTAGAATGCTCTATAATTAAAACACCTTCTTCGTCTAAGAGTTGATTTTCAAACACTAATTTCGGAATTTTTGAAAACGTTTCTTTATCAAAATCATAAGGTGGATCAGCAAAAATGATATCGTATTTGTTTTTATTTGTTTCTAAAAATTTAAATACATCACTTTTAATTGTTTGTAAAAGCATCTCAAAAGATTCTGCTGTTTGGTTGATGAATTTAATGCAGTCGTAATGACTATCAACGGCAGTTATATTTTCTGTGCCTCTTGATGCGAATTCATAGCTAATGTTTCCGGTACCTGAGAATAAATCTAATACAGAAATATCATCGAAGTAATATTGGTTATTTAAGATATTGAATAAGGCCTCTTTAGACATGTCTGTAGTTGGTCTGACAGGTAAATTTTTTGGAGCAACAATTTTTCGTCCTTTGTATAGTCCTGAAATAATTCTCATTAAAACGAATTTAAAATCAAGTAATGATTATGAAGATTAGAAGATGTTATATTTGAAAAGTTGAAACTCAGTTTAGGCTCAATGATTTCTATATATCTCACGTAGGTGTAAAGCAGATTATAGTACTCGTCTCCTTCAGATATTAAACCAGATAATTTGATGACAGAAAGTTCGGTATCTAGTCCAAGTTGTTCAAAAACAAAAAGTACATAATAAATAAAGTCTTCTTTGCAAGTACTCTCAAAAATATTGAATAGCATGAGATCAGAGTTATTACCTATCACCATGACTTCAATGTTACTATAGTTAACGTTAATAAAGACTTGCGGAGTCGTTTTTGGTTTAGTTTCTTGTAAGACATTATCTATGAGTATAGAAGATGCGTGTTTATAACTGAATTCCCCAAACCTTTCAAAAATATAGTTATTGATATTTACATATGGAATATAAACATTAATGCCATTATTAACTGCAATTTCATCAGTTGTGATAAAATCTGTTTTCAGTATTTTATTGTTGAATTTTAAATAGTCAGCTTTATAATTCTCATCGTACATTTCCACCGGAACAAGAGCAACTAAGTCATTCTGATGAATGATATTTACAGAATGAAAATTTTGATTATAAACTGAATCATCTAACTCTGTTTTTAAGCGATTGAGTGCAGTAAATGGTGTAAGTTTTTCTTCAAAAGCTACAGACTTTAAAACTTCGATAGTAGAAGTAGTTCTATTTAAGATACAAAAAGAAAGTCCATTCAAACTTATTTGAATGGACAACTCTTTAATATTAATATTTTTCAAAATTTACTCCTTATTTGAAAGATCTTTACCCCAGTTTCCACTGGTATTTACCTCTTCCATTGAACCAATCTTAACAGACTCTCCTTTAACACCTGCAATTGAGAAAGCTTCCTTTTCGTTCTTAATAAGATTTTTGTCTTGATCAAATAAAACAACTGATTTATCAACACTGGCTTCAAAAACTGGGATCTCATCTAGTTTACCAGCTTCTAGCTTAAATTTAGCGTCAATACCATCAATACCAATATTGTCCATAGTTTTAAATCGATCACTACCTTTAAATATAGAATCTCTTACAGTCCAATAATTTAAGGTGTCTATTAAAGTAAGTGTCTTAAATGCTTCAACTCCTCCATAAGCACGTGTACGTTCTTCATCTAATACAAGTGTATCTCTACGCTGCGTAATAGGCACACTATCATTTTCAACAAAAGAAATAAGCTTATCAAACGAGTTTGCATATTCTCCTTTAACTTCTTTGTAAGCCAGTTGAGAATCTCTAATATCTACAAGGCGATCAATTACCTTTTTGTAACGCTCAGTTTTTAACTGATTAAACTGAATTTCTTCATAAACTGACATAAAAGTCATGTATCCTAAAAATATAATTAAACCCCAAAGCGCAAGATTAATAACAGGCTTCAGTTTTTTCGGTACAAATTTATCAATTAACCAAACGATTAAAATGGTTAAGAGAATAATAACTACAACGGCTATAACGATATTTAACATACTTTTATTTATTAGTTAGGTGTCTCGCAAATCTACAATTTTTTTTTATTCGTAAAAACTATAAGAAACAAAAATCATCAAAATAAATATGTGGAAAAGTTAATCAGTTCTAAAATAGATAATAATGGTATATTGCTACATATTTAATATGTCCTATGGTTACTAATGCTTCTGCATTTTACACACTTCTTAAATCTAAATTTCCATTTCAACCGACCTCAAAACAAGATGAAGTCTTAATGCAGTTATCAGAGTTCATTTTTGATCAGGCATCAAACAATTTATATCTGCTAAAAGGGTACGCAGGTACTGGTAAAACTAGTATAATAGGGACCATTGTTGCTAACCTTTGGCAATCAAAAAAAAGTGCGGTTTTACTAGCACCTACTGGAAGAGCAGCTAAGGTGATTTCTAATTATTCTAAAAAGGAAGCTTTTACCATTCACAAAAAAATATATTTCCCCAAAAAAGAAAAAGGTGGTGGAGTAAAATTTGTGATGCAACCAAACAAGCATAGAAACACAATTTTCATAGTTGATGAAGCTTCAATGATTCCAGATGTTCCTTCTGATTCTAAATTGTTTGAAAATGGATCTCTGCTCGACGATTTAATGCAATATGTGTATTCAGGACATCAATGTAAATTGCTGTTAATAGGTGATAAGGCACAGTTACCACCTGTTAAATCAGATTTGAGTCCTGCTTTAGATGCCACTAAATTAGATCTTAACTATAATAAAAACGTAAAAGGTTTAGAATTAGATGAAGTTGTACGACAGGAAGAAAATTCAGGCATACTAGCTAATGCCACAGAACTGAGATCTGTTTTAGAATCTAGTTTTTATGATAGTTTTAAGTTTGATGTTAGCAATTACAGTGATATTGTTAGATTGGTAGATGGTCATGAAATTATGGATGCCATCAACGAATCTTTCAGTAATGATGGTTATGAAGAAACAGCGATAATAGTACGAAGCAATAAAAGAGCCAACCTCTATAATAAACAAATAAGAGAGCGTATTCTTTTTAATGAGAGTGAAATCTCTGCGGGTGATTATCTAATGGTGGTTAAGAACAACTATTTCTGGGTTAAACCAACAACAGAAGCTGGGTTTATAGCAAATGGTGATATTATTGAAGTTTTAGAAATCTTTAGTATTAAAGAACTTTATGGGTTTAAATTTGCTGAAGTAAAGGCGAAGATGGTAGATTATCCACGTATGAGACCTTTTGAAACTGTGTTATTGCTAGATACTATCAATGCCGAGAGTGCTTCTTTAACTTACGAAGAGTCAAACAGATTATACCAAGAGGTATCGAAGGATTTTGCAAATGAAAAATCAAATTACAAGCGTTTTTTAGGCGTTAAGAATAATAAATACTTCAATGCTTTACAGGTAAAGTTTTCTTACGCTATTACATGTCATAAGTCACAAGGTGGACAATGGAACACCATTTTTGTTGAACAACCTTATCTACCTAATGGAATGGATAAAGACTATATACGTTGGTTATACACTGCGGTTACAAGAGCAAAAGAAAAGTTATACCTTATAGGTTTTAAGGATGATATGTTCAATGAAGGTCTTCTGTAATACAAATAAGTAATTTCTCTTTGGAATCTAACAAATATTCACTGCTTTCATTTAAATAATTATTATTACAGCGAATCAGTTCTGGTAAAAACTAAGGTTCAGTTACCGAATATTAATAATATATTTGTGACTCGTACAGTACAATTTTTATGAAGATTATTTCAATGATTCCTGCACGTTATAGTGCGTCACGATTTCCTGGTAAACTTATGCAGAATTTAGCAGGAAAGTCAGTAATACTTAGAACTTATGAGGCGACAGTAGCAACAGGTTTGTTTAGTGAAGTATACGTAGTAACTGATAGTGAAATTATTTATGATGAGATTACAAATCATGGAGGTAGAGCTATAATGAGCATTCAAGAATATGAATCTGGAAGTGACAGAATAGCAGAAGCCGTTGCAAATGTTGATTGTGATATTGTTGTAAATGTTCAAGGCGATGAACCTTTCACCGAACGAGAAAGCTTAGAGAAAGTTTTAAGTGTTTTTAAGACTGATGCTAAGAAAGAGATAGATTTAGCTTCATTAATGGTAGAAATTAAGGATTGGGACGAAATCAATAACCCAAATACAGTTAAGGTCATAGTAGATCAAAATAATTTTGCCTTATACTTCTCAAGAAGTCCAATTCCGTACCCAAGAGATAAAGAAGCAAATGCGAGATACTTTAAGCATAAAGGTATTTACGCTTTTAGAAAAGAGGCTTTGCTAGAATTTACAACCTTACCAATGCAATTTTTGGAAGCCACTGAAAAAATTGAATGTATACGCTATCTAGAATATGGAAAGCGCATAAAAATGGTTGAAACAACTATACAAGGTGTTGAAATTGACACTCCTGAAGATTTAGAACGCGCTAAAAAACTTTGGAAGTAAATGATGGATTATTCTAATATAAAAGTTATTGGTTTTGATGCAGATGATACACTTTGGGTGAATGAAACCTATTTTAGAGACGCTGAGATAGAATTTGCTAAGCTGTTATCACAATATGAAACTATAAATAAAATAGATCAAGAACTGTTTAAAATGGAAATTAAAAATCTTCCATTATATGGTTATGGTGTAAAGGGTTTTATGTTGTCAATGGTAGAAATGGCATTAGAGCTATCTAATGGTGAGGTGTCAAACAAAACTATAGGAGCTATTCTAGATATTGGAAAAGACATGTTGAATAAACCTGTTGAATTACTAGATGGAGTTACCGAAGTTTTAGATATTTTAAGTAAGAATTACAGATTAATAGTTGCTACCAAAGGCGATTTATTAGATCAAGAAAGAAAGTTAGAGAAATCTAATTTAAACGGTTACTTTCATCATATTGAAGTTTTAAGCGATAAAAAAGAAGAGAATTATCAAAATTTATTAAATCATTTAGACATAAATCCGGCCGAGTTTTTAATGATAGGTAACTCGTTAAAGAGTGATATACTGCCATTGTTAAATATTGGTGCCCAAGCCATTCACGTTCCATTTCATACAACGTGGGCGCACGAATTAGTTACAGAGAAAGAATCGGAAGGAAAGTCATATTTGACAGTTAATAATGTAAAAGATATTTTAAAGTATTTAGAGTAAAAGCTTTAGATAATTATAGTTCTAAAAGTTCATGTAAGATTAAAAACAGAGCATTTTAGAAGTATCATAAAGAACTTTTAAAATTACGTGTATTCGTTAGAATAAAAGAATGAAGTTTTTATTTTTGTTAAAGATTACTAAGTAGATGACATATAAGAATTATCCCATGGTTTCCAGAGTTGTATTTGGTCGTGGGAGTTTTAATCAACTAGAAGACATAATTGCACCAAAACGCAATGGGCGCAATGCACCATTTATCTATTATGTTGATGATGTTTTTAAAGGTAACCATTGGTTGACTTCTAGAATATCGTTGTCCTACAGTGATAAAATTATCTATGTACCAACAGATGAAGAACCAAAAACTTCTCAGATAGATCAATTAGTAGAAGAAATCATTCTAGAATATAGTGAGTTACCTTCTGGAATAATTGGTATTGGTGGAGGAATTGTGATGGATATCGCAAAAGCCGTATCTCTTATGTTAACAAATCCTGGTGAATCTAAAGACTATCAAGGTTGGGATTTAATCAAAAATCCTGCAATATATCATGTCGGAGTACCTACAATATCTGGAACAGGCGCTGAAGTCTCTAGAACAACAATTCTTACAGGTCCAGAACGTAAATTAGGTATTAACAGTGATTTTACACCTTTTGATCAGGTTATTTTAGATCCAGAATTAACTAAAGATGTACCAAAAGATCAGTGGTTTTATACTGGCATGGACTGCTTCGTCCATTGTATTGAGTCCTTAAATGGTACGTATTTAAATGCATTTAGTCAGAGTTATGGTGAGAAAGCCTACGATTTATGTAAAGAAATCTTTTTAGGGGATTATTTATCTGCTGAAGACGCACAAGATAAGCTAATGATGGCATCTTGGCATGGTGGTATGAGTATCGCTTACTCGCAAGTTGGTGTAGCTCATGCTATGAGTTATGGACTTAGTTATTTATTAGGCATAAAACATGGAATTGGTAATTGTATTGTTTTTGATCATCTAGAAGAATTTTATCCAGATGGCGTAGCTATGTTTAAGGAAATGAAAGCAAAGCATCAAATAGAATTGCCAAAAGGTGTTTGTTCAAATCTAGAAGAAGAGGAAATAGACATTATGATAAATGTTGCTCTTAGTCTAGAGCCACTTTGGGAAAATGCTATTGGTAAAAGCTGGAAAAAAGTGATTACTTCGGAGAAATTGAAAACGCTGTACAAGAAGATGTAGTATGCGTTGGTTAGCTAAATTTATTTATTCTAAAGTTTTAGGCTGGAAAGTTACAGGAAACACAAATTTTTCTAGTGATTCCATTAAAAAGTGTGTCATTATTGCTGCACCTCATACGAGCTGGCACGATTTTACTATAGCAGTAATTATGCGCAAAGTAGTTGGTGTTAAAGCCAATTTTATTGGAAAAAAAGAATTGTTTGTAGGTCCTTTAGGTTGGTATCTCAAATCGGTAGGTGGTTCGCCTGTTGATAGAACATCAAAAAAGAATTCTGTAGAACAAATTTCAGCGATGTTTGAAGGTAAAGATGAATTCAGAGTTGCGTTATCACCTGAAGGCACAAGGAAAAAAGTAGAACAGTGGAAAACAGGTTTCTATTACATCGCAAAGGCTGCTAACGTGCCTATAGTTATGTTTACGCTAGATTTTGAAAATAAAACGAATCATGTTTCAGAGCCATTTTATCCAACAGAAAACATAGAAGAAGATTTTAAGTTTATGAAATCTTTTTTTGAAGGTGTGAAAGGTAAAGTACCAGAATATAGTTAGTATGGCATAAGGTTTGATTATTATAAACCGTAATGAAACATAAAGTAAACTTTAGATAAAGTCCCTAAAAAGAAACATTGCTATTAAGAAAGCTATCTTTTTCCTCAAATCAGATAGCTTTTTTATTTATATACTTATCCAACAAATAGTTGGTTTGTTTATTCAATTTAGATTTAAAAAATCCGGTTCCACCAAGTATTAAACCCTTAAATCCTAATGCTTGCTTTGCCCATCTATGCAGATTAAAGTGATCTGAATGTTCTAAGATTAGACCATCTTTAAATTCAAATGAAGCATCAATTCTATTATGAATTCTTCTACCTGTTTTACTAAATGTATAATATGCTTCCCAATGTGCTGAGTTTGCTGTTATGTCTGATGCTTCAACTTTAAACGATTTTCCTTGTTGAGATTCACATAACATAAACCACATGGCTTTAGCTCTGTCTCCTTGCAATTTACCAAAAGCTGGATCTTCAAAAACAATAGCATCATGGTAAAATGAACACATAGCTTTAGCATCTAAATTATTGAACGCCTCATAAAAATTTTCAATGGTTGCTACACTCATAAAATTAAAGTATTTGTCTAAATATAAATAAAAAAAGGCTTCCGAAGTCGAAAGCCTAATTATAATAATTAAAACCTAATTAATTGTTTTAAAACCAATTACACGCTTGAATAATACATAAATACAATGGCATCCCTAATGTAATATTAAAAGGGAATGTTATAGCTAATGCCATAGGTAAATACAAACTTGGGTTTGCCTTGGGAACGGCAATTCTCATTGCAGCAGGTACAGCAATATAAGAAGCACTCGCAGCTAATATTGCAAATAGTAATCTGTTGCCTTCACTATCCGTAAATGCAGAACTGATTACGGCAACTAAACAGCCATTAATAATAGGTATGATAAGCGCGAATATTAAAGCAAACCATCCCTTTTTTAAGAATGAACCCAGTTTTTTACCACTAGTTATTCCCATATCTAATAAGAACACTGCTAAGAATCCTTTAAAAATATCAGTTGTAAATGGTTTGATACCTTCAGCCTGTTGGGCACTAGCTAAATACCCAACCACTAAGCTACCAAGTATTAATAACACACTTCTATTTGTTAATGCATGCTTTACAACTTTTCCCATTTTTATTTTTACAGCATTTTCTTTGTCATAAATATTAATTAATAAAAGACCAACTATAATAGAAGGTGCTTCCATCAATGCCATCACGGCAACCATATGACCACCAAATGAAATTTGCTCAATTTCTAAAAACGATATTGCAGTTACAAATGTTACAGCACTCACTGAACCGTAAGCTGCAGCAATTGCACCAGAGTTAACAACGTTAAACTTTCTTCTAAGAATAAAGTAGGTGTAAATAGGTACGATTACGGCTAAGAATATTCCAAATAAAAGCGACCAAATAATTTCTAAATTTAAGTCGCTATGAGAAAGTTCTTGTCCACCTTTAAAACCAATTGATAATAATAAATAGAGAGAAATAAATTTTGATGAATTAGGCGGAATCTCTAAGTCACTTTTAAGTTGTACAGCAATTATTCCAAGAAAAAAGAACAAGAGTGCTGGATTCGTTAAATTATCGAATAATAAATGTAAGTCCATTAATAAAAATGATTTATCAGTTGTTGTGATACTGTTATTTTACAAAAGAAATATTCAAGGTTCCGTTGATGACAACGTTATAACCTTCTTTTCTCGCTTTTTCTAGGTAGCTTTTTGCAGTGTGTTTCTCATGGATTAATTCTTCAATACGTTTATCCTCGTATGTGGTATCGGCTTCTTCAGAATTTTCACGAATTTTTATTCTCTGTAATTTATGGAAGTTTACTTTTTGCTCAATTAAAACATTTACAATATGATTGCCTTCTTGTGGTGTAAAAAGACCTTCAACTAATTGTACTTTTTGAACAGCGTTCTTTACGTCATTATGAGGGTGAGAATCTGACATACACTTTAATGTTAGTGATTACTTTTTAACCACGCTATCGTTAGATAATTTGATTAGAAGTAAACAAGATATAATGAAAGAACAAATAGCAATTTTTTCTATAAAAATATTACCATTCATATAAGAAAGCGTAATAAGACCTGTAAGTGCTAAAATTACAATGCTAATAACGATTTTAGGATTTAGTCTTTTTTTATCAACATGCTTAGCACTTTGCCTAGCTTTATCAACGCTGTCAACCTGCACCTTCGAATAATTTTGTCTGTAATGTTCCATAATGTGCTTTTTTTTTCTGCTGCAAAGTTTATATAAATAATTTATTTATTTTTATATATCTTTTTTATAACATGCATAAGTAAACATTATGAATTATACATTACATCAACTTCAAATATTTCTAAAAATCACGCAGTTAAAAAGCATTACCAAAGCGTCAGAAGCATTGTTTTTAAGTCAACCGGCGGTTTCTATTCAATTAAAGAAATTTCAAGATCAATTTTCTATACCATTAACAGAAGTGGTTGGTCGCCAGTTATACGTTACTGATTTTGGAAAAGAAATTGCAGAGGCTGCTGAGAAAATTCTGAATGAAGTACAAGCAATTAATTACAAAACCTTAGCCTTTAAGGGGCAAATTGCTGGAAGATTAAAAATATCTGTAGTATCAACTGGTAAATACGTAATGCCATACTTTTTATCGGATTTTACAAATCAAAATAGAGGAGTTGATTTGGTCATGGATGTGACTAATAAAACTAGCGTTATAAAAAGTTTAGAAAATAATAAGGTTGACTTTTCATTGGTATCAGTGGTTCCTGATCAACTTAATTTAAACAAGGTAGAACTGATGGAAAATAAATTGTATTTGGTTGGTGGAACCAAAGAAAAGTTCAATAGGCGAGTGGCGAAAAAGAAAATATTTGAAACTTACCCTATGTTGTATAGAGAAGAAGGATCAGCAACCAGAAATGCCATGGAAGCGTATATTGCTAGTCATCATATTGCCACACCAAAGCGCATGGAATTAACCTCAAATGAAGCACTTAAACAAGCTGTAATTGCAGGTCTTGGATATTCTATAATGCCAATTATAGGTATAAAAAATGAACTTAAAAATGGTGATTTGCAAATTATACCATTTGAGGATTTACCAATAGTCACTACCTGGCATTTGGTATGGCATAAATCCAAAAATTTGTCGCCTACTGCGCAGGCATATTTAGAGTTTATTCAAGCCGAAAAAGACAGGATTATTAAAGAGAGTTTTGATTGGTATCAGGATTATTAATAGCTTTTATTTTCTCAATGAGCTTTCGTATTCCAGAATAAACGAAGGCATTGGTTTTAACATAATAAAATGAAATAAAACATACTGTTGATAGGAAAACGATTGCGCCAATTATGGCTTGCCAAGGGTTTAATGTTTTACCAATAATAGTATTAAGTCCTATCCCTGTAAAACTTCCATAGATTATAATAAAATGAATGACATATATAGAGAGTGTCTTTTGTCCAATTTTAAGAATTAACGGTTGTTTAATATATTTTTCAAATAAGAAGAAAAGGCCGAATAAAACTAAAACATCACCAAGCCGAATGTATAGGTAGTTATAATTAGCAACATCTAATAAAAGTTGAAAATCTAATTTGTAAGAAAGATATTTAAGTATCTGAGAAGATTGAAAAATTAGAAGTAAACCAACTACAAAAAATCCTGGAACAGTAGCAATTTTAAATCTTGGTCTTTCAACGTATTTATAAAAAAGTGTTGCAATAAAAGCTCCAAAACACATATACCCAAACCACGGTATTATTGTAAATACAGATCCATTAGCTTTACTTATATAGTTAGTAAATACCAAAGGAATATTATTAACTTCCAATGTTCTATAAAGCGGTTCTGTAGAGAAAATTATAACGCCTATAATAAGAGTGAGGATTGAAAAAATAAAGGTTTTCTTAAAGGTAATATTGTATAAAGCTACAATTAAAATTAAAGACAATCCTATGCACTGTAATACATCAACTACTAAAACATATGTTCTAAATTCACCCATTAGCCACTCAAAAATAGGTGCACGTAAAGCATAGCCTATTCCAATGAGCATTAAGCCTCTCACCAGACCTTTTTTCATTCTTTGCTTAGAATTTCCTTTCTGTTTTGCTTTAATCAATAAATAGGTAAAAATGAGACCAGAAATAGTGAAGAAAGTAGGAGCAGTAATACCTCTAAAGTAAGACCAAATTTGATAAGGTAAATTTGAATCATCTCTGTATTGAGCTTCGAGCAAGGTGTCAATAAAATGACCTTGCAACATCATTAAAATTGCAAAAGCTCTTACTGCATCAATAAAATATAGTCTTTTAGAAGTACTCAATGTATATTCAATGTTTTCAAATATAAGATTTAGTACTGACAATCATAATGATATGTTAAAGACATTCCATAGTTCTAATCAATTTAAGCTAATTAAAAATATAAAAGACTTCAAAAATTAAAGCTAAAGACAAAGGTAATATTGTGAATTTTTGTATTAAATTAGAATATATTATTCTTCCATGGTATGATATACGTTTTGTACATCGTCGTCTTCTTCAATTTTTTCTAATAGTTTCTCTACATCAGCCACTTGTTCCTCATTAAGTTGTTTAGTGACTTGCGGAATTCGTTCAAAACCTGACGAAATAATTTCAATACTGTTTTCTTCTAAATAAGATTGAATATTTCCAAAACTTTCAAATGGTGCATAAACCATAATGCTTTTTACTTCATTACCGTCAGCATCTTCATCCGTATCTTCAAATATTTCTTCAACACCAAAATCAATCAATTCTAATTCTAATTCTTCAAGATCTAAGTCATCACCTTTTATTTTAAAATTACAAGTGTGGTCAAACATAAATGAAACAGAACCTTGCGTACCTAAACTACCATCACATTTATTAAAGTAAGAACGAATATTAGCAACTGTTCTGGTGTTATTATCGGTAGCAGTCTCTACTAAGATAGCAATACCATGAGGTGCATAACCTTCAAACAAAACTTCTTTAAAATCGCCTTGATTTTTATCGCTGGCACGTTTTATAGCACGTTCTATATTGTCTTTAGGCATGTTTACTGCCTTTGCATTCTGAATTACAGCTCTTAAACGTGCGTTACTATCTGGATCTGGGCCACCTTCTTTCACTGCCATAACAATGTCTTTACCAATACGAGTAAAGGCTTTGCTCATGGCTGCCCAACGTTTCATTTTTCTTGCTTTTCTAAATTCAAAAGCTCTTCCCATTGAAATTCTATTTTTTAATCCGACGTCATCGGAACGTAGTTAACACTAATTTTTTACAAATCTAAATAATTCTATTAATCGTTTGGTATATGCTTACTCAAAAAGTTTTGATTGGTTTTGTTTAATGATTCAATAACTTTTTGTCTTCTGTTATTAAGATTTTCGTTGGTGCTATTGTATGTTTCTACACCTTTATTGTAATCATTCACCATCTGATTGTAATTGTTTATTTGCTCTTCTGTACGCTTTCTTTGTGGTGTTTTTTCTAATGTAGCTTGCGCTTTTTGTAGGTCTTCACCTAACACCAAGAAGTCTGTTAAAGTTGAAATCTTGTTATCAGCTTCGTCAATAAAGAATTCAAAAGCTTTTTTGGTGGCCAGATGTATAGATTTGTCATTCTTATATGCTTCTGTAATGTTTAAAACTTCTAGGCCTTCTTTGGCGCTTTCTGATAGGGCATTTGCATTTTGTTGAATAGCATTAACATCCCCTTTATTTAATGCTTCCATAAGGTAAACTTCGTTGATATAAACCTTAAAATATATTAAGTACATTTTTTTATAGTGCGCAAAAACCTCATTTGAAAGTGTCATTTTTTTACTCAAATCATTTTCGCTTTCTATGATTTTGATGTTGTGTTTTTCAGCAAAAGCATAGTAATTCTTTTCATATTCTTGTTGCACTTCTTCCATCTTCTTGTCTGCTAACTCTTGTGCTAACATATAAGCTTCCATAGCATCATAAGATTGCTCTGCCACAGCTTTCATGTCTATAATTTTAGCATATTCATCGTTTAATAAATCCTTATTAAATTGTAAACGTTGTAATAATTGATTCTTAAACTCATTACCGTCATAACCAGAAGCAGATCTTATTTTGCTAATGGCCTTATCTAAAGTCTTAACAAGACTTTTTCTTTTGTTTTCAACGCTTCGATCACTTCTGCTGTGCGCAATCGCTTTAGTGTATTTCCACATTTTTTTAGAGATACCTTCTTGTTGTTCGCTCACAAAATCGAGATATTCTAATGCTGAATCAAATTTTTGCGCACTTAGAGTAAAGGTGCAGATTAGGCAAAGTACTGTAATTAAATGTTTCATGTTTAGATTTAGTTTATAAGTTGATGATATCATTGATAATAAAATATGCTTCTTGTATGTGTGGGTCTGTTTTAAGTTCTTTAAGTAATTGTTGATTTAAGTTTTTGGAATCTTCATTATACCCTAAAATAGCAGTTGTTGAACTTGTGTTCTTAACATCAATAAGAGTTGTGTTGTTTTCAATACTGTCATTATATGTTTTCCAAGCATCATTGTATCTTTTGTTATCGTTAAAGATGTAATCTAGAGTTAGTGGAAATATACCTTCTTTTTTGACATAATCATTGATGAAAATCGCATTGAAAGATTCAATGGATTTAAATATACTGTTATTCGTAATACGTGCTCTACTATTTTCTAATATTGAAGTTAAGTCTTTTTTAAGCTTTGGTCTATGTTTTAAAGTTACTTGAACCGTTTCGTTAGATAATGAGAATGCTTTAAAAAATTCTTGCGATTCATAATTGTGATAGATATCTTTTATTACAATATCTGGCATAACACCAGTTTGCTGATGACTCTGACCTGTGACTCTAAAAAATTTGCCAGTAGTAATTTTTATATAATTCGAATTCTGTGAATTTTCAACAGGCAATACCACTTGTGAAGTAGCTTTACCATGGGTCGCAGTACCAACAACGATTGCTCTATTGTAATCTTGCAAAGCACCGGCAAAAAATTCTGATGCTGAGGCACTAAATTGATTGATGAGAATCACAATTGGTTTTGTAAATAAGGAACCTCTATTAGGATCTCTTATTGTATATAAATCTTCGTTTCGGTATTTTGAAATCGCCACAGGACCGCGATCTATAAACATACCAGATAAATCAGCAGCTTCTTTCATAGAACCACCACCATTAAATCTTAAGTCTATAATAAGTCCTTGAATATTTTCTTTTTGAAGCTTATAAAGTTGCTTAGCCACATCGTTTGCGACACCTAAGCCATTAAGGGATTCTGTGTCGGTATAAAAGCTCGGAATGTTAATGTAACCTATGGCTTCATCACCAGTTAAAACATAACCAGTTATTGAGTTTTCTTCAACTTCAATTTCTGTTTTTCTAAGTTTTATTGACTTTATTTGACCATCTTGTTTTTTTATTTTGAAGGTCATAACGTTAGATGATACGTCATCAATAAAATTCCTAATGGTTTCATTAGAAGTGCAATAGGTTTCTAAGGTTTTGTTTTTATTTTGAATTTCTAATATGACATCCTCAACATCTAATCCGCCATTTTTAAAGGCTGCACTACCAGGCGTAATGAATGAAATGACGATATCACCATTTTTTTTCTTACTGGTTGTAATTCCGAAAGACAGTTTTGAATTGGATAAGGATTGATAAAAAATATTCTTTTCTGAAGCTAGAAAGTAACTAGAATTAGGGTCTTGATATTTTAAAAATGCATCTAAAAAAGCAGATTCTACCATATTTGGAACTGAACCTTTAGTTTGAAGCAATTCATCTAAAAGGCAAATCTCATTCTGAATAATCTTATCTTTTATTTCTGCTTCAAGTGCATTAAAATTATTTTTGATATTATCGAGAACACTATCATTTTCTACAAGCTTACGTAGTAATTTGTATCGCACTTTCTTATTCCAATATTTTAAAACTTTAGTATCATTTTTAAAATATTCAACATCATCATCTTTGCTATAAAGTAAGCTATCTTTTCCGGTATAATCTAGTTTTTGTTTTTTTAAATCTTCAAGAATTCGTTTAGACTTATTTATACGTTCTTGTAGTGTGGTACTGTACTTTTCAATAAAGTCACAGTCTTTACTTTTAATGTAGTCGTCAATTAAGTATTCATCCGATTTAAATGTATTAACATCTTCTTGAGTAAAAAACGTCTGATTTTCATCAATACTTTTTAAAAAGAGTGAAAACACACCTTTGGAAAGACTGTCGTTAAGTGGTTTAGGACTGTAATGCGAAGTTTCAACTAAACCGTTAATCTTCCCCAGTTCATAACAAAACGAAATATCTTGTGAAGACGCAATAAGGCAAAAACTTACTGTGAATACAGTAAGAATATATGTTCTAATCATTAATTAATCTTCTTCTTCAACAACAATAGCTTCAATGGCTTGAGCAAGCTTAAAATCTTTTTCGGTGACACCACCAGCATCATGTGTAGATAAAGAAATCTTTAAAACGTTGTAAACGTTACTCCAATCTGGATGATGGTTATGAGCTTCACATTCAAAAGCAATTCTACTCATTGCACTAAAACAATCTTTGAAATTTTCAAATTCATATTCAACATGTATGCCATTATCGTAATATTCCCATTCTGGAAAGTGTAGTAGTTTTTTTTCTATTGTAGATTCGTCTAGCTTCATTGTAAATAATTTCTCCTAAATTAAGAAAATAAGAATTATACAACAAGCTTATTTTTGAAGTTCTTGTAATACCATTTCAGATGTAATTTGCAAGTGTTTAGGTAATGTGTTGAATTTTGGTAAAACCGCTAAATACCTGTCTTCATTGGTAGTATAAACATGTTTTAGCTTTACTTTTTTAGACGATATAAACTCTAATATGTTTTTTACAAATTCATCGTGATGCACTAAATCGGTACTGCCTAAATGAAAAATACCGTATTTCTTTCGGTTAATAATGTAATGAATTTGTTGTGTGACTTTTTTATCTAAAGTCACGTTCATGATTAAATTTGGAAAGATTTCTACAGATTCATTTTCAGAAATGCGTTGTTTCATTTCAACGATTCTTGGGCAATTATTACCAAAAACCATCGGCAGTCTTAAAACGGCGACTTGTTTCTTAGGTAAACGCAAAAGCAAGTTTTCAATTTTAATCTTAAAATGCCCATACTTGCTATGACTTAAGGTTTTGTCTAGTTCGTAACTAGGAAATTTACTGTAAGCATCAAAGGCGTTGGCAGAGGATAAAAATATAATCTTACATCCAAACGCTGTAGCATATTCTGCGATATGTTGATGTGCAATGGTTTGGGCATTAAAATCACCTCTTAATGCCGAGATGATAATATCTGGTTTGCAGACTTCAAGAACTTCGTAGACATCATCTTCCTCAACATTATATTGTAAAAATTGATTATTATCTACAAAAGCCTTTTTTGGTTTCCTATAGGTGCCAAATGTCTTAAAATAGGGAGCAAGTTCTTTATAAATAGCGTTACCTAAATAACCGCTAGCACCAAGAATTAATATGCGATATTTCTGCAAGTCTTTCTTCATTAATCAAACAGCATAAACCTGAAAACTTAACCTTTGTAGAACGGCAGTTTTACTACTGTCGCTGGGATCGCTTTTTTTCTTACTTGAATATTGATTTTACTATCAACCTTTGAAAATACCTTTGGTACATAACCTAAACCGATACCAACACTTAGGCTTGGGCTCATTGTACCAGAAGTTACATTACCGATAATATTTCCGTTACTGTCAACAATATCATAGCCATGTCTCGGAATACCTCTTTCATCTAATTTAAAGGCTACAAGCTTGCGCTCTGGTGAGCGCTCTTTCTCCGCTTGTAAGGCTTCGCTATTTGTAAATGGTTTATTGAATTTACAAATCCAGCTTAATCCAGCTTCAATAGGTGAAGTTGTGTCATCTATATCATTACCATACAAACAGTAACCCATCTCTAATCGTAATGTGTCTCTTGCTGCTAAACCAATTGGTTTAATGCCAAAATCTGCGCCAGCTTCTAATACTTTATCCCAAATCTGTTGTACTTCAGAATTCTTGCAATAAATTTCAAAACCGCCACTACCAGTATAACCAGTAGCTGAAATAATAACGTGTTCTATACCTGCAAAATCCCCAACAACAAAGTTGTAGAATTTAATAGCAGACAAATCATGGCTAGACAAGGATTGCATAGCTTCAACAGCTTTTGGACCTTGAATTGCAAGTAGTGAATAGTCTTCACTCAAATCTCGCATTTCTGCACCAACATCATTCTTAGATGATATCCAGTTCCAATCTTTTTCAATATTACTGGCATTTACAACTAAAAGGTAAGTTTCTTCTTTGACCTTGTAAATGATTAAATCATCAACAATGCCACCATCATCATTTGGTAAACAGCTGTATTGCGCTTTTCCGATTTCTAGTTTAGATGCGTCATTACTACTTACTTTCTGAATTAACTCTAATGCTTTAGGACCTTCAATTAAGAATTCGCCCATGTGAGACACATCAAAAACACCAACTGCTTTCCTTACGGTGTCGTGTTCTATATTAACACCTTCATACTGTACAGGCATGTTATATCCTGCAAATGGTACCATTTTGGCACCTAAAGCTTTATGTATTTCTGTTAGAGCTGTATTCTTCATAATGTGTCTGTAAATATTAGATTCGCAAAATTAAGGAAATTTATAGCTTAAATTCACAAAAAAACCACCTAAAAAGGTGGTTAATTTATCTATGTTGATGATATTAAAATTGATATCTAATACCTAATGCGATATCAAAATCTAAATCGTCATTAAAATCCCCAAAACCAAGTTCTGGTCTAAAATCTAAGGATAGTAGTAGTGGAATATCAAAGTTGTATTCAATACCTACATTACCTGCCGCAACTAAAAATGTATCGCTATCATCTAACTCATCAACACTATATGAACCAATTCCGCCACCAGCACCAGCATACCAATTAAAATCACCATCTAATTCCCAAACCCATTGGTATAAACCAGTAAGTTTAAAACCATCATAATTTTTACCACTGCGCCATCCTAAGTTAGCTTCTAGACGATTGTTATCATTTAATGCACGTTGGTATGATACTTCAGCACCAAATCCATCACTATCACCTAGTCTAAGTCCTATGGCATTTTCAGAAATGTTTTGAGCAGTAGCTAGAGTTAAACCAAGTGTAAGGGCAAAAAAGGTTAAAAATAATTTCTTCATAATTTTTCGTTTTTAAATTGAATGGAATAATGATTACAAAAATAACGCCAAAAGAAAAGATATATTAGATTTCTTTATAGATTTATACGCATTTTAATTCCTAGATGAGTAATAATAACACATTACAAGTATTAAAAAATCAGTTAGAAGGTGAGTTGTTTTATGATGATTTAATGAAACGGCTCTACGCAACAGATGCTTCAGTATATCGCATTTTACCTCTGGCAGTTGCTTATCCGAAGAATGAAAATGATATTAAGACTCTTATAGCGTTTGCTACTGAACATCAAACGTCATTAATTCCTAGAACTGCAGGAACATCATTAGCAGGTCAGTGTGTTGGTGAAGGAATAGTTGTAGATGTATCAAAATACTTCACTAAAATAATTAGTCTAGATGAAGCTAATAAAACAGTAACTGTTCAACCTGGTGTTGTTAGAGATGAATTGAATAATTATCTAAAACCTTTTGGTTTGTTTTTTGGGCCAAATACATCAACTTCTAATCGTTGTATGATTGGTGGAATGGTTGGTAATAATTCTTCAGGAACAACCTCAATAAAGTATGGTGTAACTCGTGATAAAGTCATTTCGTTAAGGACCATTTTATGCGATGGTTCAAGTGTTGTTTTTAACTCGAAATCAAAAACTGAGTTTCAAAATTACACTTCATTAAAAACTTTAGAAAGAAATATCTATAAAACACTATATCAATTGCTTAACAATTCAGACGTGATTGATGAAATTCAAAAAGAATTTCCAAATAGTAATATTCATAGACGTAACACAGGTTATGCTTTAGATGAGCTTATTGCTTCTGAAGTTTTTGATGAAAATTCTTCTGAATCTTTCAACTTTTGTAAACTATTATCTGGTAGTGAAGGTACACTTGCATTCACAACAAAAATTACCTTACAACTAGATGATTTACCGCCGAAAGAAAATGTGACAATTGCATTACATTTTGATTCTATTTCGAGCTGTTTAAAAGCTGTTAAACCTGCTATGCGACATGATTTATTCATGTGTGAAATGTTGGATAAAACAATTTTAGATTTAACCAAGCATAATAAAGAACAGCAAAAAAATAGAGCATTTATTGAAGGTGACCCAGAAGCGATTTTGTTATGTGAATTACGTTCACACTCTAATGAAGATTTACAATCTCAAATAGAAAAGTTTTTAATTCATATAAATGAAGCTAAACTTAGCTACGCTTATCCGGTATTAAAAGGTGAAGCCATTACTCAAGCCTTCGAACTTCGTAAAGCTGGCTTAGGCTTATTGGGTAATATGGTTGGTGATAAAAAAGCTGTGGCTTGTATTGAGGATACTGCGGTTGAATTAGATGATTTGGCCGATTATATTGATGATTTTACAGCTTTAATGAAGCGTTATCAACAAAAAGCGGTCTATTATGCGCATGCTGGTGCTGGTGAATTACATTTGAGACCAATTCTTAACCTTAAGGATAAAGAAGATGTAAAACACTTTAGAACCATTACAACAGAAGTTGCACAATTGGTTAAAAAATATGGTGGTTCTATGTCTGGTGAACATGGTGATGGTATTGTTAGAGGTGAGTTTGTTAAGATGATGATAGGTGATAAGAATTATCAATTACTAAGACAGATAAAGTCTGTTTTTGACCCAAAAAACATCTTTAATCCAGGTAAAATAGTGGATGCGTTACCTATGGATGCGTCGTTAAGATCCGATTTTAGCGAGAAAGAAGTAGAAATTGATACCATTTTAGACTTTTCTGTTTCAGAAGGTATATTAAGAGAAGCTGAGAAATGCAATGGTTCTGGTGATTGTAGAAAGTTACCAGAATTTGGTGGTACCATGTGTCCGAGCTATCGTGCTACTCGAAATGAAAAAGACACAACACGAGCAAGAGCAAATGCACTGCGAGAATTTTTAACACATTCTGAAAAACCAAACCGTTTTAACCATGAAGAGCTAAAAGATGTTTTTGATTTATGTTTAAGCTGTAAAGCTTGTAAAACAGAATGTCCAAGTAGTGTTGATGTAGCTAGTCTTAAAGCAGAGTTTCAGTATCAATATCAAAAAGTTAATGGGACAACCTTAAGGCAACGCTTTTTTGCCAATGCAACGAGATATAATAAGATAGCATCGCGAATGCCTAAGTTTTATAATTCTTTGTTTGAAAATTCATTCGCTTCAAAGATTATTAAAAAGTTTTCTAGCATTCATCCTCAGAGAAGTTTACCAAAAGTTACTAAGGCATTTTCTAGTATTCAAGTTCAAAATGAATATTTAGATGAAAGTTTGCTTCATACAAAGCCTATAAAAAAGGTATTTCTTTACGTAGATGAATTTACTAACTATTTAGAATCCGATATTGCTCTAGATGCCAAACTTCTCTTAGAATGTTTAGGTTTTAATGTTCTGCCAATATCGCATTTAGAATCTGGCAGGTCTTATATTTCAAAAGGCTTTTTAGAAAAAGCAAAAACACTTGCCAATACTAATATTTCATACTTTAAAAATAAGTTATCAGAAGATGTGTCTTTAGTAGGTATTGAACCTTCAGCAATTCTTACATTTAAAGACGAATATATACGATTAGCTGATGATAAAGATACAGCTAAAGAAATAGCAAAGCATACATTTTTGATTGAAGACTTTATTCAAAAAGAAATAGAACTTGGTAATATTACTTCAGAACAATTTACAACCGAAGCGAAAACCATAAAATTTCATGGGCATTGTTATCAAAAAGCATTAGCAAACCAAAAGTCAAGTTTTGATGTTTTAAACCTTCCTAAGAATTACAAGGTTACAATTATTCCAAGTGGTTGCTGCGGTATGGCAGGAAGCTTTGGTTACGAGAAAGAGCATTATGATGTTAGTATGGCTATTGGTGAGCAAACTTTATTTCCTGCAGTACAAAAAGCTAATGCTGATGTTATTATTGCTGCAAATGGCACAAGTTGTAGACATCAAATAAAGGATGGTACAGGAAGATTAGCAAAACATCCAATAACAATTCTTAAAGAAGCTTTAATTTGATTTGTTTTTTTTCTTTGGTGGTTCAACGATAGTAATAGCTGCAATTAAGTCCTTTACATCAATTTCTTTAATGTCCTCATCAGCGTGAAATGGCGCGAGCTTGTCTTCATCATAGTTATAGATTTTCCAACGTTTAAATTGGTACTCTAATGCTGTGAAGTTTTCAACCCAATCTCCAGAATTTAAGTAGATTGTCTTTCCATGCTTATTTTCTTTAACAATCATTTTGGGCTGATGTATATGTCCACAGACCACATAATCATAACCATTTTCTATTGCTAAATCCGTGGCAACTGTCTCAAAATCATTAATATATTTTATAGCGCCCTTTACACTGTTTTTAATCTTTTTAGACAATGAATAACGTTCTTTGCCAGACTTCTCTAAAAACCAATTGACTCCACTATTTAACAGAATTAATAGATCATAGCCCCAACCACCAAGTTTTGCTAACCATTTTGCATTTTGTATAGAAATGTCAAAAACATCGCCATGGAAAAACCATGCTTTTTTACCGTCAAGTTCAAGAACAATTTTGTTGACGATAGAAATGTTTCCAATTTCACAATCGGTAAACTTCCGAAGCATTTCGTCGTGATTACCCGTAATGTAGATGACTTCTGTACCGTTAGCAGCCAAATCCATAATCTTTTTGATAACACTCATATGAGCTTTAGGGAAGTATCTTTTTTTGAACTGCCATATATCAATAATATCACCATTAAGTATCAACCTCTTAGGCTCTATACTATTTAAATAGGTTAATAACTGCTTGGCATGACAACCGTAGGTGCCTAAATGCACATCTGAAATTACAGCTACTTCTACTTTTCTCTTGAGGTTCAAATCTAATATTAATCGATACTGCAAATAACATTAACTGTTATTAACTTACAGTAATAGAATAATTAAAAGTTTATGAGGAAAATGTTATCTAATTGTTAGACTATGAAGTAGTTGTAATGCTGTCAGTTAACATTGAAATAACATACCAAAAACGTAGTTCTCTTTTTGATTGTTAGTGCAGAAGAATTACATTAGCAGAAAAAATTGATTCATGGCTGGAAATTCTTTCGGAAAGGTATTTAAACTAACAACATTTGGCGAATCACATGGCGAAGCAATCGGTGGAATAATTGATGGTTGTCCTGCGGGAATCACTCTTGATTTTGATGCCATTAAAAATGAAATGAATCGCCGTAAACCTGGGCAATCTAAAATTGTAACCCAACGTAAAGAACCAGATACTGTAGATTTTTATTCAGGAATATTTGAAGGTCAAACTACAGGAACACCAATTGGTTTTGTAATTAAGAATACAAATCAAAAATCTAAGGATTATTCGCATATAAAAGATGTTTATCGACCAAGTCACGCCGATTATACATATGACCAAAAGTATGGTATAAGAGACTATAGAGGTGGCGGAAGAAGTTCTGCTAGGGAAACGGCAAGTAGAGTAGTAGCTGGTGCCATCGCAAAACAAATGTTATCCGATATAAAAATCCATGCCTTTACATCTTCTGTTGGAGATATTTTTATTGATAAAATGTACCAAGAGTTAGATTTTTCAAAAATAGATGCTAATGATGTGCGTTGCCCAGATGAAGCTTCAGCTGAAAAGATGATTGCAAAAATCAAAGAAATAAAAAAGCAAGGTGATACTATTGGTGGTACAATTACTTGTGTTATTCAAAATGTACCTGTCGGATTAGGTGAACCTGTTTTTGATAAACTTCACGCTGAGTTGGGTAAAGCAATGTTGTCTATAAATGCTGTTAAGGGCTTTGAGTATGGTAGTGGGTTTTGTGGTGCTAAAATGAAAGGAAGCGAACACAATGATTTATTTAATGAAGACGGTACTACAAAAACTAATCTTTCTGGAGGCGTACAAGGTGGCATAAGCAATGGAATGGACATTTATTTCAGAGTCGCTTTTAAACCTGTTGCAACTGTTATTCAGAAGCAAGATGCGCTTAATAGTTCTGGTGAGATTGTAGAAATGCAGGGTAAAGGTCGTCATGATCCTTGTGTTGTACCAAGAGCAGTACCTATTGTTGAAGCTATGGCTGCACTTGTAATTGCAGATTACACACTTTTACGTAAACAAGAAAAATAAATATCTAATAACTAAAACACTAAATGTTATGAAACAGATTAAACTATTTTCATTACTCGGGGCTATTGTATGTTTTACAAGTTGCCAAGAAAATGAGGATAATAAAGCGGAACGCAATATGAAATATATGACTATTGAACAACCTGTTGCAAAGAAAAAGGCAGATACATTGGTTGAACATGATAATAAGAGGATTGATAATTACTTTTGGATGCGTTTAAGCGATGAACAAAAAAATGCAGAATCTCCAGATGCGCAAACTCAAGATGTATTAGATTATTTAAATGCTGAAAATGCCTATACAGATAAGGCTATGAAGCATACAGATTCTTTACAGCATATACTTTATGAAGAGATAACAAGTAAGATAAAGGAAGATGAAGAATCATTACCGTACAATTTTAACGGTTATACATATTACACGCGTTATGAGAAAGGATCTGATTATGCTTTGTACTGCAGAAAGAAAATAGGCTCTGAAGAGGAGGAAATTTACATTAATGCACCAGAATTGGCAAAAGGTAAATCTTATTTTGGTTTAGGATCTTCAACCTTTAGTGTAAACAACGAAATCTTAGCTTATGCCGTAGATACAATTTCTAGACGACAATACACTGCACATTTTAAAGATGTAAAGAATGGTACAATGTTAGCCGATAAATTAGATAATACATCTGGTAGTTATGTTTGGGCAAATGACAATAAGACTTTGTTTTATATAGCTAAAGACTCTCAAACGCTTAGAAACAATAAGATATACAAGCACGTTTTAGGAACACCACAATCGGAAGATGAGTTGGTGTTTGAAGAGACAGATGAAACATTTAATTGTTTTATAGGAAAATCAAAATCGAGAGACTATATGTTTATATACAGTTCTCAAACGGTTTCAACAGAGGTACGTTTTTTAGATGCCAATACACCTAATGCAGATTGGCAGATTATACAACCGAGAGAAAGAGATTTAAAATATAGTGTAGATCATTATGGTGATCATTTTTACATTAGAACTAATGCTGATGGTGCCGAAAACTACAAATTGGTAAAAACACCAATAGATAACACATCTATGGACAATTGGGAAGATGTTATTACACACAGAGATGATGCGTTTTTCCAAGGATTTGAATTGTTTAAGAACCATTTGGTAATAAGTGAGAGAAAAGATGGCCTAAGAACTTTACGCGTTAAAAAATGGGATGGATCGGATGACCATTACATAGAATTCAATGATCCAGCTTATGCTGCCTATATGAGTGCAAATTTAGATTTTGACACCGAATTATTCAGATATTATTACACATCATTGACAACACCTGGTACCACATATGATTATAATATGAGTACAAAAGAACAAACACAATTAAAACAAGTTGAGGTAGTTGGTGATTTTGATCCGGGTAATTATGAAAGCAAACGTTTTTTCGTTTCTGCTAGAGATGGAGAACAGGTTCCAGTGTCATTAGTGCATAAGAAAGGTTTAATCTTAAATGAAAACACACCATTATTACTTTATGCTTACGGAAGTTATGGTAGTAGTATGGATCCTACCTTTAATATCTCTAGATTAAGTCTTTTAGATAGAGGGTTTGTGTATGCTATTGCACATATTCGAGGTGGCCAAGAAATGGGCTATAATTGGTATGAGAACGGTAAACTTTTAAATAAGAAAAATACCTTTACAGATTTTATAGATGTCGGTAAATATTTAGTTGCTGAGAAGTATACAAGTAAAGATCATTTATATGCTTATGGTGGTTCAGCAGGCGGATTATTAATGGGTGCCATTTTAAATATGGAACCTCAATTATGGAATGGAGTGGTTGCTGCTGTGCCTTTTGTAGATGTTATCTCTACAATGTGGGATGAAACTATTCCTTTAACCACTTTTGAGTTTGATGAATGGGGAAATCCGAAGAACAAAGAATATTATGACTATATGTTGTCATATTCACCATATGACAATGTAGAAGCAAAGGAATATCCTAACTTGTTGGTAACAACTGGTTATTGGGATAGTCAAGTACAATATTGGGAGCCTGCTAAATGGGTGGCAAAATTACGTGAGTTAAAAACTGATGATAACTTACTTATTTTAGACTGTGATATGGAATCTGGTCATGGTGGCGCCTCTGGTCGTTTTAAACGCTATAAGAAGACTGCTTTAAACTATGCCTTTTTATTAGATTTAGAAGGAATCACAGAATAATTTGACGCGATAAAATAATAAATAGAACATAGCAATTCTGCACATTGAGTTGCTATGTTTTTATTTAATAGTATCTTTTCAGAGTATAAATAGAAAGTATTTTTATTCACGTTTATTGTCTAAAAAGCATAATGAATCGTTTAGTACCAAGTAGAAAACGTTTATGGAAATTATTCTTGTATTTAGGATTAATCCCACTTTTAGTCTTAAGTATTGCGTTTGCCTATGTCTACACTAACCAAGAGGATATTCTACAAAGTCAAATAGTTAATCTTAATAAAGAGCACGCTGGACTTGTAAAAGTTGGTAAGAGCAATATTTCACTATTTAAAAATTTCCCTTATGTCTCAGTAAGAATAAATGATCTCAAAATACTTGAATCTAAAGCGAAAGATGCACCAGTAATTGCAGACTTAGATGACATTTATATCGGGTTTAATTTTTGGGATATTATTAAAGGCAATTACGATATTAAATCTCTAGCGTTAGAAGAAGGATTCTTTAATTTTATTCTGCATAAAGATGGTATAAGTAATTTAGAAAATGCTTTAAGTCTTAGCGGTGATTCTAATGAAAGTTCTGCAGCAACTGATATACATCTTAAAAAGATAAAAATCAAGAATTTAGATGTCCATAAACTCGACGAGTCTAATAATATAGATGTTGAAACTTTTATTTATAATGGTTCAGGTGGTTTTAAATCTAAAGGCGATATTATAAACGCACATGTAGAAACCCATTTTGAACTCAATATCATTAAAGACTTAGATACGACCTACATAAAACATAAACATTTTGAATTTGATACTGATTTAAGCTTTAATACATCAACAGGTTTGCTGAGTTTAGAGCCAACCACGATGCAATTAGAGCATGCAAACTTTCAATTAGAAGGCACATTAGACACCAAAAATGACATGGATTTAGACCTTATTTTGAAAGGTGATAAGTCTAATTTTGATATGCTCATTGCTTTTGCACCACATGATTTAATTCCGGTTTTAGAAAGTTATGAGAACGCTGGTAATATTTACTTTAATGGTATAGTAAAAGGTTCTTTAGCAAATAACAAGATGCCGTTTATAGATGCCACTTTTGGCACTGATGAGGCCTATCTAGAAAACACTCAAAAGCAAAAACGGATAAGTGACCTTGGCTTCGAAGGACATTTTACAAATGGTGAAAAACGTAGTTTAGAAACTATGGAGTTTTCATTAACCAAGATGAATGCAAGGTTAGAGCGTGGAAATTTTAAAGGTGCTTTGGTCGTTAAAAACTTTGAGCATCCAGATGTCAATGCCCAAGTAGATGTAGATTTCAATTTAAAGTTCATTGCCGACTTTTTTAATATAAATAGTATTCAAGATGCTTCGGGTAATATTGCCTTGAAAATGAATTTTCATGATATTGTGGATTTAAACAATCCAGAATTAGTTCTTAATAATTTAGAGCAAGCCTATTTTAGTGAATTGAAAGTTGAAGAACTTAACATACAATCTGAGGATTTACCTGTGCCAATTGAGCGTTTAGATGCTCACATTACTTTAAATGGAAAAACAGCACAAATAAAGCGTTGTGACATGCTATTAGGAAAGTCTGACTTTTCTGTCTCTGGTAAATTATCTAATTTCCCATCTATTATTCATCATACAAATGATTCTATAAAATTACATGTAGATATAGCTTCAAAGCTTATTGATTTAGCCGAATTATCACATTATTCTAAAAGGGATAGTGTAGGCATTAATGAACAGATAAAGAATTTAAAAACAGGTTTGTCTTTTAAGGCACTAGCGAAAGATATCACAGAGTATAAAAATCTACCAATAGGTGAATTTTTTATTGATGATTTCTATGCAGACCTTAACCATTACCCACACAACTTGCATGATTTTCACGCAGATGTACTTATTGATAACGAAGATTTAAAAATTATTGATTTCACAGGCTTTATTGATGATTCAGATTTTCACTTAAACGGTTATGCTCATAATTATGAATTCTGGTTTAAAGAGACATTAAATGGTGATGTAGATGTAGATATGACGTTAAGTTCAAATCAGCTGAGAATAGAAGATTTATTTACCTATAAAGGTGAAAACTATGTGCCAGAAGAGTATCGTCATGAGTTGTTTAAAAATCTCCTATTGCATTTAAATTCTTCAATGCATTATAAAGATTCAGTATTACACTCAATAGAATTAGATGTAGATAAGCTATCTACTAAGATGTTACTTCATCCGCATAAGTTTGAAGATTTTAGTGGTCATTTTCATTATGAAAACGACCAACTTGTTGTTAATGATTTTGTAGGTAAAATTGGTAGCACAGATTTTAATGTAGATTTAGAGTATTATTTTGGAAAAAATACTGACAACAAAACAGATAATTCACTAGCTATTACATCTAACTATATAGATTTTGATTCGTTTATAAAGTTCAATTCAGAAGCACCTGAACAAGATGTTGTAGAAGATGAGTTAAAAGACGTAAAAGCACATGCCGAAGCATTTAATATATACGAATTGTCTTTTCCAGATATGACTTTTAATGCAGATGTTAAGCGATTAATATATCATAATCTTGACTTAAAGAATGTAAAAGGGAAATTACGTACTACTCAAAATCATTATATCTATGTAGATACATTAAATTTAGAATCTGCTGGTGGTACTTTTGAACTGTCAGGTTATTTTAATGGTAGTGATCCAAAGCATATTTATTTAAAGCCAAATCTAAAAATGACCAATGTTGATATTGATAGATTGGCGTATAAGTTCGAAAATTATGGGCAAGATCATTTATTGTCCGAGAACTTACATGGTAAACTCACATCTTCCATTACAGGAAATATTAGATTATATCCAGATATGGTGCCAGATTTAGATCAATCAGAAATTCATATGAATGTAAAAGTACTAAACGGTCAATTAGAAAATTACGAGCCTATGTATATGTTGTCTGATTATTTTGGTGATAAGAATCTTAAAAAGGTTAGATTTGACACACTACAGAATAAAATTGATATAGAAAAAGGTAAAGTTGTTATACCTAATATGACTATTGAATCTACCTTAGGACATATTGAATTTTCTGGTACTCATGACCGAAATCATAATATCGATTACTATTTAAGAGTGCCATGGAAAACCGTTAAAAAGGCTGCGCTTTATAAGGTTTTTGGCAATAAGAAAAAGGCAGATTCTGTATTTGGTGAAGAAGAAATCATTAAGGCTAACAAAAAGAAACGAACCAGATATTTAAATTTGAATATTTCTGGAACAACTGATGATTACGACATATCATTAAAAAAGAAAAAACAAAAGAAAAACTAGACAATAACATATGAAGAAACTCGCTTTACATTGGAAGATATTAATCGGAATGGTACTTGGTGTCGTTTTCGGTCTAATAATGACTTCAGTTTCTGGTGGTGAAGATTTCGTTACTGATTGGATTGCACCAATCGGAACCATCTTTGTAAAGATGCTAAAACTCATCGCAGTACCATTGATACTAGCATCATTGATTAAAGGTATTTCGGACTTAAAAGACATTTCAAAATTTAGATCAATGGGTCTAAAGACCATTGTTATTTATGTCTTAACCACAGTGATTGCCATTACAATAGGTTTAGGATTGGTTAATGTCATAAAACCTGGTGAAGGAATTACTCAAGAAACGGTTCAAGTTCTTAAAGATAAATACTCAGAAACCGACAAAGCAGCGACTATCATATCTAATGCAAAAAAGACCAAAGACGCTGGTCCATTAAAGTTTTTAGAAGATATGGTGCCAGATAATGCGGTAGCAGCTATGAGTAATAATAAACTCATGCTACAGGTTATATTCTTTGCTATTTTTCTTGGTATATGTATGCTTCTAATTGGTGAAGAACAAGCTAAGCCACTCAAAGATTTCTTTGACTCTCTAAATGAAGTGGTGCTAAAAATGGTTGACCTCATAATGCTCACAGCACCATATGCGGTATTTGCTTTACTTGCAAATGTCATTGTTTCGGCAGATGACCCAGATATTTTGTTGGCATTAATGCGTTATGCAGGTGTTGTAGTTTTAGGTTTATTCTTAATGATTGTATTTTACATGACTATTGTATCAGTCTATGCAAAAAAATCACCATTTTGGTTTTTAAAGCAAATAAGTCCAGCGCAATTATTAGCATTTTCCACAAGTAGTAGTGCTGCAACTTTACCGGTAACTATGGAACGCGTAGAAGAACATATTGGTGTAGATAAAGAAGTGTCTAGTTTTGTGTTACCAGTTGGTGCAACCATAAATATGGACGGCACAAGTTTATATCAAGGTGTTGCAGCAGTATTTATTATGCAAGTACTTTGGCCAGAAGGTTTAGTATTTAGTAATCAATTGGTGATAATTTTAACGGCATTGCTTGCCTCAATTGGTAGTGCAGCTGTTCCTGGTGCTGGTATGGTAATGCTGGTAATTGTTCTTGAAGCCGTAGGTTTTCCATCAGATTTATTACCTATTGCCTTAGCTTTGATTTTTGCAGTAGATAGACCTTTAGATATGTGCAGAACGACAGTAAATGTCACTGGTGATGCGACAGTATCAACAATAATTGCTAAATCTGAAGGTAAACTAGGTAATCCCAAAGTGAAAAATTGGGACGATAATTATGAGGCAGTAAAATAATTGCCCTAATTTTTTCAATCTTATATTGAAAGAATAATTTTATTTTTAAATTTAGATTTCTCTAACCAACTAAATATTATTCAAATGAACGTTTGCTTTATTATGTATCCTTGGGAAACTATCGACCCAGAAAATGACACAAGCTTAGCCTTAATAAAAGAATGTGCAAAACGTGGGCATGGAGTTGCTATGTGTACACCTTCTAATCTTACCATTAGAGATAGTGTTACAAGTGCAACTTGTAATGTTATTAGCCGAATGGACAAAGTGCCTTCGACTTTAAAATCGTTTTATAATAAGGCAAAACTTAGAGAAGAAATGTTGCCTCTAGCAGGTTTTGATGCTATCTTTTTTAGAGCAAATCCGCCTTTAGATCCTATTATGCTGAACTTCTTAGATTCTGTTAAAGATGATGTATTTATTGTAAATTCTTTACAAGGCATGCGTGAAGCGAATAATAAACTATATACAGCTGCTTTTGGAGATGCTCACAGCAATATTATACCAAATACGCATGTATCAAAAAACAAGAAATACCTAATCCAGCAAATTAAAGAATCAAAGGCTGATAAAATGATTCTTAAACCATTGAATGGTTTTGGTGGTTCTGGTGTTATTTTAATTGAAAAATCTGCAATGAGTAATATCAATTCGTTATTAGACTTTTATATAACAAATGGCGACGGTACGTCTAACTACGTGATTTTACAAGACTATATAGAAGGAGCAGATCAAGGCGATGTGCGCATATTGCTACTCAATGGTGAACCTGTAGGAGCAATGAAACGTGTTCCTGGTTCTGATGACCATCGCTCAAATGTTTCTGCTGGCGGAAGCGTTCAACGCCATTCATTAACTAAAGCAGAAAAAGCATTATGTAAACAAATAGGACCTAAACTTGTCAATGATGGATTATACTTTGTAGGTATTGATGTTATTGGTGGAAAACTAGTTGAAGTTAATGTAATGTCACCTGGTGGAATTACTTACATCAATAAAGTATACAAATCTAAAACTAGAGTAGAAGAGCGTGTTATTGATTTCTTAGAAAGCAAAGTATTAGATAAACTTCAGGCTTTTGATAGAAGAGCGAGACTACGTAAGGCAGTTGATGAGGCTTAAATGACATGAGTAAATAACCTAATAGTATGAGTGAAACTAGATGGACAAAAAACGAACTTGTAGCTTACATTTTACTTTATGTAGCCAATATTGATTTGGTAGAAAGTTCTAAAGAAAAGACTTATATATTATCTAGAGTTGATAAAGAAGTTTATGAATCCGTGTATAAAGAATTTAGTGATGATAATGATTATCAAAGTATCACAAAGATAACTGATGCAGTAAAGCATCAAAAATTGTTTTCGTCGTTTGAAGAATTGTTTGCAGAAATTAAACTTATGGCATTTGCTGATGGCGAGTTTCATCAAATGGAACAAACAGTGTATAATTCTATTAAACGACTTCTAAAAAGTTAATATGCAAAGACTTTCAATAGATGCTATAGTTTCTAAGATTGAAGCTGAGCAAGTATTTCATGCCGTAGCAGAAGATTACTCATTCACTTTAAAAATAGACAAATACGTGCCATATGTCTGTGGTGCGGTGCATGACGGTCATCAATTTAGAAAAGAGTTGTGGGATAACTGCTTGCATTCTGAGTACGATCGCTGGTATGAAGAAGATCCTCAGACAAAAAACATGGTGATTTCGCATCCTATTTTAATTGCTGGTTGCGATTCGCGCTTTGAGTATGATTTAAACCGCGACCCAGAAAATGCCGTTTTTGACACAGCATGGGGAAAACAACTTTGGGAAAAGCCTTTATCAGAATCAGCAAAACAAAAGAGTCTTCAAAAACACACAGCGTTTTACAAGGTAGTTGACGCATTAATGTCAAAGCTAGAATCTAAATTTGGTGTTTGTGTGGTCTATGATATGCACAGCTACAACTGGAAACGTTGGGATAGAGAAGTACCTACATGGAATCTAGGTACCTCTAACATTGATAATGATAGATTTGGAGATATTATTGAGTCATGGCGTGAAATGCTTTTATCCATTGAATTACCTCATAATATTATACAAACCGCATTGATTAATGACACCTTTCAAGGTAATGGATATTTTTTAAAATTTATTACCAAAAACTTCAAGAATACATTAGTTTTGGCAACTGAAATCGCAAAGGTGTATTGTGATGAGTACAAGCAGATTAATTACCCTGAAGTTGTTTCTGCTGTAGAACAACAATTACAAGTACTTATCCCAAAGCATGCTGATGAATTTTATAAGCGCTTTAAGAATTAATGTCGAAGGAAAAACTCACAGAGAAGTATCAAAATTTATTTGAAATTGATGCAAACCTTAACCGATTGGTTAAGAATATAGAACTTCTGAACTATATAAATCCACTTAATATAGCTTCTGAGAAGAAGAAGTTCTTTGCAGGAAAATACAATTATGAACCACAGTTTAAGTATCCTAAAATTCGATTTAATGGCTACAAATTACATCGTTTATTCTTCTCCCAACGCCTAGAGCGCATTGAAGATGAAGATATTCGTCAGTTGTATGAAGATATTATCTATGAATATTCTGGCTTAATTGAGTGTATTCAAACCATTGGTCAAGGTAGAAAGTTTTATTTTAATAGCTTAAAAAGCTTCGGAACACCAACTGAAAAAGACATTGAAAACGCCAAATTTTTGTTGCGTTTTGATGATTCTGAATTTGACGAGGAAATGTTACCAATGTATTCTTCTATGGAAGCAAAGGAATATTTTGAAGAATTTTCTAAACGCTATGATTTTAAGTACAATTTAAAGATTTCTAATAATCTTTCAGCTGCTGCAATGGTTCTTAATAATACGCAAACATTAGTGTTGAAGAAGAGTCATAAATATAGTTTAAACCAATTGAAAGTATTAGCTAATCACGAAATTGGTGTGCATTTGGTGACTACGTTTAACGGTTTGGCGCAACCTTTAAAGGTGTTTTCTAACGGGTTTCCAAATAATGTAGAAACACAAGAAGGTTTAGCAGTCTATTCAGAATTTATGAGCGGTTGCTTAACCATTGAGCGTTTAAAAGAATTAGCATTTAGAGTAATTGCCGTAGATAGCTTGGCTAAAGGTTATAGTTTTGCAGATACATTTCATTTGCTACATAATAATCATAAATTACAAAGAGATAAGGCTTTTGCAATAACATTACGAGTGCATCGTGGTGGCGGATTTACAAAAGACCATTTATATCTTAAAGGATTAAAGAAAGTATATCAACGTGCTAAAAAAGGCGATGATTTAGGTGTAATACTTACGGGTAAAGTAACCTTAGATTATGTGCCAACCATTCATAAACTTCAAGATTTAGGTTTAGCCATTGGTCCTAAATATTTTACCGATTCTTACGTTAATAACGATAACAAAAACCCAAATTTAGATTTTATATTAAGTGGTTTAAAGTAGTTTAAACTTTTACTTATTGAATCTCAAACTTAGCTTTAATCTCAAAACGCAGTTTTATTTTCTTTTCATTATCGGCACTCTGTGAGTCGTTAGATTCAACAAGCGTATTGCTCGCAGCAAATGATGGACTTCTCCAGAAGTAATTATCTCCATTTATCTCTGTAATTGAAATAACATCACCAAGTTTTTTATCCAAGGTTTCTAAAAGGTATGCTGCCTTTTCTTTAGCTGCTAGTAACGCCTTTTTCTTTACTTCTTTTCTATATTTGGAAAGCTCTTTGTTTTTAAGTTCACCAATTCTCATATATTGAATACCTTTTCTATCTAATTTAGAAATGATTGAATTGATTAAACTAAAACCATTAAGTGATATTTCTAATCTTTTGCTTATCAGAAATTCTTTTCCGCGTTGTCGCCAGTAATTACCAACTTCAGTTGATTTTACTTTATCTGTTACTATTCCTAATTCATTAAGGTCTGTAAGTAATTGGTTTTCAATAGTGCTAATTTCTACCTTGGTCTTATAATGTTTTGCTTTCTTGTTTTTAAATTCTTCTTCCCAATATTCTTCAATCCCAATAATAAATGTAATTTCATCTGGTACAACGTACATTTCTGCACTTCCGGTAACTTCTATAAATTTCGTTTCTTGCGCTGATAGTTGCAGAACGATAAATAAACATAGAATTGATAATGCTTTTAATTTCATAGAATTTAAATGTTTTGGTTATTGCTTTCAAGAGACTTGAACGTTCAAGTGTAAAGTAATAAGAAAACCTCAAAGCTCAATATAGGTGTCTATCATTTTCTATGATCCTATTAAAAAGTTAGACTTCCTTTTTAATAGAGCTCAACTCTTTCCTATCTAACAGAAGATAGGGTTGAACTAACTATTTTGCTTTGAGGTTTCTCATTACTAATCTTAAAAACCATTAACTTATAATAAGTATACTGCTAAGATATGATGACTACAGGAAGTGTAAAAGTCATATTGAGTAACTCGCACATTGTTTTGAGTGAACTATCCATTTCAATGAGTTAAAGATTGACACGCTTTTCTTTTGGATACTTTACTGAATACGAATATTCAACCTTTTCTTGCTCGCCAGATTCTAGATTAATCTGCCATTCTAATATACCTTTGTCTTTATTGTAGATAGAGTTACCGGTGATAATATCATCAACTTTAATTGCTCTGTTTTGTGTTATTGGAATTCTGTCTAATAATGTGAGCTTTATAGCTGAAGTTTTATTGTTTTTAATTTCAATTTCAAAACCTTTATAAATCACTTTATTATTACCTATAAATGTTGATTTTTTAAAATCATTAAGCTGTTTTCTTTTTACACTAATATTAGGATCTACACCTAATGATATTGTTAGGCTATCTGTTGTAGCATTGGGATTTATATTTGTCTTACCAGAAAAACTACCTTCAAAGTAAACGTTGGCTTCTGCAGGTAGTAAGTTATACTTTTCCCAATTACCAATTTTGGCAGTGAGAAATACATTTTCATTTAGTATTGGTGCAGCAAAATAATCGTAAGTTGCTGGTAGTGAAAACTTATCAATATCAATAACAGTAATGTCACCATCTGATGGAATAGAGTAGGTCTTGTCTATTTCAAATCTTGTGTTTGTGATTCCGGTATCTACTACAATGCCTAGGTCATTTGTTTTTCTTGTGGAGTGATTTTTTGTAGTGATTACAATAACACCATCAGAAGCTCTATTTCCATATATTGATGTGGCATTCGTACCTTTTAATACTTCTATGTCTGCTATTGAATTTGGATCAATATTTTTAGCTGCATTTGACTTTACAGCGACACCATCTATAATAAAGAGTGGATTATTTTTATTGTTGATTGTACTTGCACCTCTGATTGTAACGCCTGCAGCTTTTCCGTATAATCGATTTACAATTTCTTGAGAATTATATTCTGGTTTTACGTATGATGAACTTGAATTAGTTGTGCTATAACCTACTACGACTACTTCTTCTAATGCATTTGTGTCTTCATTAAGACTTACATTCATAATACTTGAGTGAATCGGCAGTTCTTCAATTTCGAAGCCTAAATAAGAAAATTGCAAAGTATTACCAGTTGTAGTTTTTAGTGAATAGTGACCATCAAAATCTGTAGAAGTGCCATTAGATGTACCTTTTTCAATAATATTTACACCAGGTAATGGTAATCCGTCAGAAGATGATGTTACAATACCTGAAACGTTCTTTACCAACGGATTATATTTATAATTATAGCTTTTTGTAGCTCTTTGTGAGGTATAATTACTATACGCATTTATAAAATTAAGATACTTAGGGTTTAAGATTGGTTTTTCATTATTTGTATTCGGATCATTCGTTGATAAAACTAAATTAACATCTTCCCAGTCGCAACCTGTATTTTGGTATATATGCGCCTTATATTCTAATTGAATTGGTTCATTAATTTTTGTAGCTTTCAAATCATAGATAGGAAACCAACCAGCGTCTTTAACATTATAAGTTAGTTTAAGGTTTACTTTAGTCAATTCATCCGAATTCAATTTTATTTTAATTTCACCTGTTTGTACTTTTTCATCCACATTAAGCTCATTAAGTTGTTTGTTAATTGCAATCTTAGTCTTGTTTAATTCTGTAATCTTAATATTAGATGTATTAATATCGGTTTTGATTTCGGTAACCCTAGCTCTGTAATAACTAGCAAACTTCTTTAACTCTTCTAGAGTGACAGCTTCTGTTTCTGTACTAAGGCTTTTATTATGTTTTATAAGGCTAAGTTCTTCATTATAACCTTCAATTAAATTGTATTGGTGCTGAATCTCGTTTTGAATAACTTTTAGTTCATTTTGAAGCTCTGTAATAGAATCATTCTGTTTTTGCTTAGTAAGATAATTAATGCCGTAATTAATAGATAGGATAGAAGTATTGTTTAATCCAGAAACTTGAATACTACTTTCCTCTATAAGAGGCGATAGTTTGTTAAAGATAAATTCGGTGTTGCCTTTCGGAACCGTAACTTCTGCGATTCTGGTAATTTCTGCTCCGTCTAAATACACTGTAACATCAGTAATTTTGGTTTTTTCTTGAGCTTCTGTAGTCGTAATTAATGATACTAGAAATAGAATTGAGATAATAGTTAATTTCATGGTGATATAGTTAAAAGTTTACTCAAAACTATACTATGAGGGATTTGGAATAAAACTAAAATGAGTGTATTAACTGTTTGAATGAGTGAAATGAATTTAGACTAATTTTTGTATTAATCATTGATAATTAGCCTTATGTCGAGTTTTTTTAGTGGAAAACAATCAATCAAATATATTTGTTATTGATAGATGATTACATCTGTCTTCAAAACTCTTTTCTGTTAAGAGAAATTAGTTTTTTTAAGTAAGTTGTTAATTCAAAGAAGCCTTTTAGTTGATCCCTAAAAGGCTTTTTTATTATGATAAGAATTTTGATTTCAATTCAGGTGTAGGAATCATGCAGGCATCTTTTTTTCCGTACCACTTATATCTATTTTTTGCAACGTAGTCGTATACCCAATTTCTTATAAATGTTGGTATGATAAAAAATATTGAAGCAAGGTTTAAAGGAAAACCAAGGTGTTTACCTACTTGCAATGCCGCAGTTGATTTAAAAAATATTTTATCATTCTTTGGTTTATAAAGTAAAATAGAGTCGATCGCATCAGTATCTATATTAAACTTTTTAATAACCGCTTGTCCGGTTTCACTTTCTAGTGGAGCGAATAAAAACCTATTATTTTGGTCTCTCTTAATAACATAAAGCACACTACTGTTACATAAATTACAGACACCATCAAATAGTATTAATTCTTTATCTTTTGGCATGTTATCCATCATATTACAAAGATATTATTTTTTGGCTTCAACTAGCTCAAGTAAATCTACACTTACATTGGTTGTAAACAAGCCATAGTTAACCGTCGCCTTACCTTTTTCAAGATCATCAATACTACCAACGGCTTTACCATCATGCATTCGTACACGATCGCCAATTTTTAATATTGGCTTAGGTTTTTCAATGACAACCTCTTTTTTCTTAGCTGCCTTTTTCTTTTGTCGTATGACCTCAACTTTCTTTTCAGCTTCTTGCTTTATCTGTTTTTCCTTGGCTTTTTCTGCACGTTTTTGCTTGGCAGACATTTTTTTACGCTTAGCATTTTCTATTTGTACTAATCTAAACAACTCAGCCATGAGTTCTCGTTTACGTTTATTTTCAAAATACTTTTCGGATAAGTCATAAACTTTTTGACCTAAATAAATTAAACGTTGATTACTGTCGTATAATTCTTGAAAGCTTTCTAATTTCTTTTGAATTTTAGCATTAGTTTCTTCTAATTTTTCGGCCTCAGAAAGCTTCTTTTTTTCGTTTTCTTTTAAAGAACGTTCTGTACGTTCTAATTTACTTCGTTCTTTTTGAAGCTTTGCTATAGTCGCGTCAAATCTAACCTTGCCACGCTCTATTTTCTTTTTAGACTTATTAATTAAATTGTATGGTATACCATTTTTTTGAGCAACTTCGAAAGTAAAAGAACTACCTGCTTGTCCTGTCACTAGCTTGTACATTGGCTCAAGACTTTTTTCATTAAACAACATATTTGCATTTTGCATATTAGGTAGCTCATTAGCCAAAAGCTTTAAATTTGAGTAATGCGTTGTGATAATTCCGTATGCCTTTCTATCATAAAAGACTTCTAAAAATGTTTCTGCCAATGCACCACCAAGTTCAGGATCACTACCTGTACCAAACTCATCGATTAAAAACAGTGTTTTAGAATTACATTTTTTTAGAAAATAATTCATCTGCTTTAAACGGTAACTATATGTACTTAAATGATTTTCTATAGATTGGTTGTCACCAATATCGCTAAGTACACGTTCAAATAAACAGGTAGAACTTCTTTCGTGAACAGGAATTAACATACCGCTTTGTAGCATTACTTGTAGCAGTCCGACTGTTTTTAAAGTGATACTTTTACCACCAGCATTTGGTCCAGAGATAACAATAATCCTATTGTCTTTGTTAAGGCTGATTGTTTGAGGAAACGTTTTTTCTCCTTTTTCTTTATTGGTGAGATAGAGTAGAGGATGATAGGCGTCTCTTAGATAAATGTCTCGGTCAACATTCAATTTTGGTAAAATTCCGTTTATGCTACTTGCATATTTTGCCTTAGCCGAAATGACATCAATTTTAGTTAAAAAAGACTGATAGTCGTTAATTAACGGTAAAAACAGTCTTATATAATCAGTAAGCTCTCGGAGAATCTTAATAACTTCCTCTTTTTCCTCGTATTCTAAATTATTGAGTTCTCTGGTGTATTGCAAGGTAGTTTCTGGTTCAATATAAACGATACTTCCAGTTTTACTACCTCCCATTATAGCACCTCTAACTTTTCTACGATACATGGCTTTTACCGCCAAAACACGTCTGTTTTCAACTACAGATTCTCTAATGTCATCTAAATAGTCTAATCTATGATATGTATTAAGCGCTGATGAAAAACTACTGTTAATTTTTCCTTTCAGTTTATTGATTTCTCTTCTTAACTCTTGTAAGGTAGTTGAGGCATTATCCTTAATATCGCCAAAACGATCTATAACAGCATCCACTTGTTCAATAATAGCCGTAGTCACCTCAATATGCTGACTATATTGCTGTAACTTCGGGTAATATTCAATAAATTTATTTAAGAATTTTACAATGTCGTTTACGGTGATGGAGATACTCACAAGTTTTTGAAAACTTGGTACTTCTAAAAAGGTATTTTCAATATTTAAAAGTTTAATCTCTTTAGAAATACTTTCAAAACCATGATTTGGAATACGATTATCATTTTCAAACGATGATAAATATTCGTTTACATAATCTAATTCGCGTTTGAGTTGTGCTTCAACTTCAATTGGTAGAATAGATAATACAGCTTCCTTACCAAGTGCTGTTATTGTGTGTTCACTAAGTTGTTCTAAAACTGAAAAAAACTCAAGGTCTTTTAAGGTTTTTTCGTGAATACGAATCATGTTGATTTTATAGATTGTTGTCATGCAAAGTTATGTTAATTATTAGTGATATCATTAAGGTTTAACTTCTTGTTGATATCCTTATTTTTGAATAAAAATTTGTGTTATGAATGTTGATATTCATCCTAGCTGGAAAACCTTATTACAGTCAGAATTTGAAAAACCTTATTTTAAAAATTTGACAGATTTTGTGAAGCAGGAATACAAAAACCATCAATGTTTTCCACCTGGCAATGCCATTTTTAATGCCTTTAATCTTTGCCCTTTAGATAACCTTAAAGTTGTGATTATTGGTCAGGATCCATACCATGGAGTAGGACAAGCAAATGGCTTATGTTTCTCTGTTAAAAAAGGAATTAAGCATCCGCCTTCATTGATAAATATCTTTAAAGAGATTGAAAACGACTTGAACATACCTTACCCCAAAAGTGGCGATTTAACGACATGGGCAAACCAAGGTGTTTTATTACTTAATGCAACCTTAACCGTAAGAGCTCATAAAGCTGGTAGTCATCAAAAACAAGGTTGGGAGCAATTTACTGATACAGTGATTCAAATAGTAAGTGAACAAAAAAGTAATGTTGTATTTCTACTTTGGGGTGGTTATGCTAAGAAGAAAAAGAAACTAATAGACACTAAAAAACATTTTGTTTTTGAAACAGGTCATCCTTCACCATTAAGTGCAAATAGAGGTTATTGGTTCGGGAATAGACACTTTAGTAAAACTAACTGCCAGTTGGTGCAAGTGGGTTTGCCTGCAATTGAGTGGAAGCTACTTTAGGTTTTTCATTTCTAATAACTTTTGGCTTTGCTTGTTTAGATTGCTTAGTTATTTTATTACAACTAAAGCATAACAACAGAAAATTTAGTGCAACCAAAGCTAATATGACAAGGGAGATAGTTAGGATCATAAATTAATTAAAAGCAGTTAATAGCAGCAGCTTGATACAAATATAAAGAATTTTTCGAATTACATGTTTTATCCCAAAAAAACCTAATTATTTCTTAAAAGTAAAACTCTGGTTAATAACAATTTGGTTAGTTTAAATCTTCTATAAGATCATAGTATTTGGCTTTACTTGGAATGATATCTAATTTAAATAATTCGTCCTGAACTTTAGAAATTGTATCTCCATCAATGAGTTCTTGGGACCATTCTGTTAGAGATAACCATTCTTGTACATCTTCTAATTTTTGTTCGTATCTATTTGCAATAGTGCGGTCTATACTAGGTATAGATTTAAAGTCGATGGTTGTATTGTTGATAATATCTAAGATCGTTTTTAAGTCTTTTCTATTGTTGTTTATAAATTCTTCCCTCACGGCAATTACAAAACATGGCCATGGCGATGGACAGTTTCCGATACGTCTAAATGTTCCATCATCAACCAATGGTTTTGTTGTAAATTTTTCCCACATAAAATAATCAGCATCACCATTAGTCAATCCTTCCACAGCACCAGTTAAATTTCTTATAACTTCAAAGTTTAAATCTTTATCTAAGTCCCAATTGTGGTTTTTAGCATTTATATAGGCCATTAAGTGCGATCCAGAACCAAATCTACTGATTGCTGCTTTAGTTCCTTTTAATTCATTAATTGATTCGTAATTAGACCCAGAAGCTACATGAATTCCCCATATAAGTGGGGATTGCACAAAGGTCTGAACAATTTTTGAAGGGTTTCCTGCAATAATGTCTTTGATAATGCCTTCGGTAAGAATAACGGCAATATCAATATCACCATTTCTTAACCCTTTACACATTTCACCGGTTCCACCATAATAGTCATGCCATCTAAGATTGATATCCTCAGATTTATATTCACCATTTTTTAAAGTTAAATACCATGCTAAATTGAAATGCTCAGGTACTCCACCAATATTAACTTTTTTCATGTTTAACTAGATATTTACGATGCGCTCTAAAGCATAAACAATAAGTTTCTCAACAGCTTTTTTTGGGTCCTTACTAAAATTACCAGTAGCACGGTTTGCTATAATTGCATTTAAGGATAAAGCCTCATGACCTAGCAGTTTAGACAGTCCATAGATTACTGAGGTTTCCATTTCAAAATTGGTGATTCTAAAATCTTTATGCTTAAAGCTGTCTAGTTTAGAATTTAAATTGGCATCATGCAATGGTAACCTTAAAACCCTTCCTTGAGGTCCATAAAAACCACCAGCAGTTCCAGTCATACCAGTGTAAACAGTATCACTTTCAAAATATTTTTGTAAATATTTGCTATTATCAATAATAAGTGGTCTGGCTTTGTTTGTATCCCAATTGGTGTGTTTTATAAAGGCATCTTCAATTTCAGGATTGCAGATATCCTTTATTTGATAAAAATGTAGCATACCATTCACATCAAGCCCATGAGTACTAATTAAAAAAGAATCTACAGGTATATCTGCTTGCAAAGAACCCGAAGTACCAATTCTTATTATATTTAAATGAGTTAAGGTCGACTTTGGTATTCTAGTGTTGAGATCTATATTAACTAAGGCATCAAGTTCATTTAAAACAATATCGATATTATCAGGACCAATTCCTGTAGAAATAACACTTATTCTTCGGTCTTTATAATAACCTGTTTGAGTTTTAAATTCTCTTTTTTGTGTACTAAATTCAATACTGTCGAAATGTTTTGTGATTTTTTCAACCCTATCTTGGTCACCAACAAAAATAATAGTGTCTGAAATATTCTCAGGCTTTAGGTTTAAGTGATACACACTTCCATCTGGGTTTAAAATAAGTTCAGAATTTTTAATCGACATGTATAATGGTCTTTATGAGTTTATTTTGATCCACACTAAATTGAAATTCCAAACGATCGACGCCACCATAGGTCATATCATTTCCAACTTCTGTCGCAAAATTATTTTGCCTCAAAAGTGCGGTATGTCCTTTTCTATTGAGTGTAAGACTATCTTCAGTTTCTTCAAAAAAGATGGATAATTTGTCTATCATTCTTTTTAGCTGCAAATCACCAAACCCATAATAACCTTGATAATTTAAGCTATAACCCAGCAAATGATGCCTAGATTTAATATCATTATCTCTAATGATTCGTAAAATATTATCTTCTAATACGCTTAAGCCACTTTTTTGATGCGGGAATCGTTTTAAGTGTGCCTTTAGGCAGTTAGTCATGTATTTAAAGCTCGAATTTGTGACTATATATGGCTTAAGTATATTATGGTCAGTTCCACAATACGTGCGCCATAATGCGACTGCTAATTCTTTGTCCTCTCGTGTAAGTAATACCTTGTCATTATAGTGTTTTCTCAATTGACTTGGACTTAGTTCTGCGAGACCCTTAAGATTCTTTTCGCCTTCAACTCTTCCGCTACAAATTAAGTAAAGTGGCAGATCTATTTCTTTTTGGTGTAATAAATTAAGTACACCAATTAAGTTAATATGACAAAACAAATCATACTCAAACCAAAGGTTGATTTCAGAGTATTTATCGATGTTGTCTAATTTTGAGAGTTCTGCTTCTAATGCATTTTGATCGACCTCAATATCATAGTGATCATTCAGGAATTCGCGTCTTATATTAAAGAACTCTTTTGAATCTATTTTAGCGATAGTAGGACCTTCACACAACATTTCTTGCCATGTCAAAATATCGTCTTTAAAATCTAAGTCTTTTAAAAAATTGGTTACGGCACTGCCGTTTGTAATATGTAGAATTTCTTTTGCCATGTATTAACCTCCAACACGTTTTACTTTAAATCCTTTATCTTTCAGTATTGTCATAATTTTATCTCTATAATCTCCTTGAATAATGATTTTCTCATCTTTAAAACTTCCTCCAACACTGAGTTTAGATTTTATTTCTTTAGCCAACTTTTTAAAGTCTTCATTAGCACCATTATAGCCTTCAAGAATTGTTATAGGTTTGCCTTTTCGTTTTTCATACTTGCATATAATTGGCTCGTCTTGAAGCCAAATATCACTTCCTTCAATGTTTTCATCTTCTGAAGGCTCTTCAATATGGTCTGGAAATAAGTTCTTTAATTGATCTTTTAAATCCATTAGTAATTAAGATAATTAGTTTTTAATTAGGAAAGCGTTATTTCTTTATTAAACCTAATTCAATTAAACGTTCATTTAAAAATTCACCAGCAGTTATATCATTAAATTGTTTTGGATTATTCTCATCGATACAGCTTTCTAGAACATCTAATTTCATTTCACTGATTGGATGCATAAAGAAAGGTATAGAATAACGAGATGTTCCCCAAAGTTCTCTTGGTGGATTCACAACACGATGAATGGTAGACTTTAACTTGTTATTAGAATGTCTTGAAAGCATGTCTCCAACATTAATCATTAATTCATCAGGCTCAGCAATAGCATCTAGCCATTCACCATCATGTCTTTGCACTTGTAATCCACGACCTTGAGCACCCATTAACAGTGTAATTAGGTTAATATCACCATGTGCAGCAGCTCTAACAGCATCATTAGGCTCTTCTAATATTGGTGGATAATGAATAGGTCTTAATATTGAATTTCCATTGTGTATATAACCATCAAAATACGTTTCTTCCAAGTCTAAATGTAATGCTAAGGCTCTAAGTACGTATTTTGCCGTTTTTTCAAGCATTTGATACGCTTGCTTACCTACGTTGTTAAATTCTGGTAATTCCTTTACTTCAACATTTTCTGGATATTCTTTTTTACGAACATCATCATCTTCAACATATTGTCCAAAATGCCAAAACTCTTTTAAATCACCTTCTTTTTTACCTTTAGCACTTTCTTTTCCAAAAGACACATAACCTCTTTGTCCACCAATGCCAGGTATTTCATAACTTTCCTTTATATCTAGAGGTAGATTAAAAAAGTTTTTTACTTCATCGTATAGTTTATCTACGAGTTCATCATCTAAAAAATGTCCTTTAAGCGCAACAAAACCAATGTCTTGATAAGCCTGGCCAATTTCGTCAATAAATTTTTGCTTTCGTTTTGGATCTTCAGATAAGAAATCTTTTAAATCCACACTAGGTATTCTGTCCATTAGGCTCGAATTTAAATTTTGGTTGAATATACAAAATGTACTGAAAAAGGCCCTTTAAATTTGAAAATATGCGACAACTTTTGAATCATTTTTAGTTACATTTGATGAACTAAATAAATAACAAAAGATGTCTTTAATTATCAAGAATAATATTGAATTCAATACCAATAACTTGAATAATGAAATGCTTTTAAAACTTTATAAAAGCATGCTTAAACCAAGGATGATAGAAGAAAAAATGCTTATTCTACTTAGGCAGGGAAAAATATCTAAATGGTTTTCTGGCATAGGGCAAGAAGCTATTGCTGTAGGTGTTACCATGGCGCTTGATAAAGAAGAGTATATATTACCAATGCATAGAAATCTTGGTGTATTTACAACTCGAGACATTCCACTAAATCGTTTATTTGGACAATGGCAAGGAAAAGCTAGTGGGTTTACAAAGGGGAGAGATCGTTCATTTCATTTTGGTACTCAAGATTATAAAATTGTCGGAATGATTTCGCATTTAGGACCACAATTAGGGGTTGCTGATGGTATCGCTTTAGCAAATTTATTAAAGAAAAATAATAGAGTGACTGCCGTTTTTACTGGTGAAGGTGGCACTAGTGAAGGTGACTTTCATGAAGCTTTAAACGTAGCTTCTGTGTGGCAATTGCCAGTGCTGTTTTGTATTGAAAACAACGGATATGGTTTGTCAACGCCTACAAGTGAACAATACTATTGTAAAGATCTAGCTGATAGAGGAAAAGGCTATGGTATAGAATCACATATTATTGATGGTAATAATGTAATTGAAGTATATACAAAGGTTAATACTTTGGCCGAAAGTATTAGAAAAAACCCAAGGCCAGTTCTTATAGAGTTTAAGACTTTCAGAATGCGCGGTCATGAAGAGGCGAGTGGTACTAAATATGTTCCAAAAGAATTGATGGAAGAATGGGCTAAAAAAGATCCTATTGAAAACTACCAATCTTTCTTGCGAGATCATGGCGTTTTAACAGAAGAAGAAGAGGTGAAAATGAAAGAGGAAATCATGCAAGAAATTCATGATAATCTCGAAATTGCCTTTAATGAAGAATTCATAGACCCTAATTTAACTGATGAATTAAATGATGTTTACAAATCATTTGTATATCAAGAAATTAAAGGTAATAATATAACTAAAGAAATAAGGTTGGTAGATGCTATATCTGAAGGATTAAATCAATCTATGCAACGGTATGATGATCTCGTAATAATGGGACAAGATATAGCAGAATATGGCGGTGTTTTTAAAATCACTGAAGGCTTTGTTGAAGAGTTTGGTAAAGAAAGAGTAAGAAATACGCCAATTTGTGAATCTGCTATAGTAGAAACTGCAATGGGACTTTCAATTGCCGGAATGAAAGCTGTAATGGAAATGCAATTTTCTGACTTTGTAACCTCTGGTTTTAACCCTATAGTTAATTATTTAGCAAAATCCCATTATAGATGGTCACAACACGCAGATGTAGTCATAAGAATGCCTTGTGGTGGTGGTGTTTCTGCTGGTCCATTTCACTCTCAGACTAATGAGGCTTGGTTTACCAAAACACCAGGACTTAAAGTAATTTACCCTGCATTTCCATATGATGCAAAAGGTTTATTAGCAACTGCAATTGAAGATCCTAATCCAGTTTTGTTTTTCGAGCATAAAGGTTTGTATAGAAGTATTAGGCAAGATGTACCGACAGAGTATTATAATTTACCTTTTGGAAAGGCCTCAACATTGAGAAATGGTGAAGCAATTACTATAATAACCTATGGAGCAGGAGTGCATTGGGCACTAGAGGTGCTAAATGATAATGCTAATATAAATGCTGATTTAATTGATCTAAGAAGCTTACAACCTTTAGATACTAAAACTATTTATGCCTCTGTTAAGAAAACAGGCAAGGCAATCATTCTTCAAGAAGATTCTCTATTTGGAGGAATATCTAGTGATATCTCTTCATTGATTATGGAAAACTGTTTTGAATATTTAGATGCACCTGTTAAACGTGTGGCAAGTATTGAAACACCAATCCCTTTTGCTACTCAATTAGAAAATCAATATTTAGCAAAAGGAAGGTTTAAAAACGAATTGTTAAGTCTTTTGCAGTATTAATATTTTATTGGTGTTTCTATTTTTATTTTAATGAATATCTTATGAGGTTTTTGAGAATTTAATTTCCAAATAGATATTTTTCTTGTAATCTTATTATTTGTTTTATTTTTAGCAAAAATTTCCAATACTAATTATGAAACGAATATTACTTTTAGTTACTATGGTTTTTACTGTAGTATCCTTTGCACAACAAATTCCCAATGACATTAAACCACCTAGCTGGTCAATGACAAGTTTAGATAATTTTAGAGCTCATAAATTACCTTCTTTTGATTTAAAAACCTTGCAAGATGAAGATGTAATCAATGATTTAGACAAATCAAAACCTTGGCGTTTTGGACATGAGCTTTATGTAGATCATGATATAAACAGCTACGGTAATTGGACGACCCTTGATAATGGAGATCGTATATGGAGAATGAATTACAAGTCTGATGGTGCGAATACCTTAAATTTTATGTTCGATACATTTTATTTACCAATAGGTGCCAAACTATATGTCTACAATGATGATAAAACAGATTTAATTAGACCTTTTACGCATCATAATAATAATCCAGAAGAGGTTCTAGGTACATGGTTAGTAAATGGTGATCATGCTTGGATAGAATTATATGAACCAGCAAATGTTGTGGGACAATCTAGGATCGTGGTTGGTTCTGTTGTTCACGGATACAGAACCTTAAATAGTTTTCAAAAAGCATTAAATGATTCAGGACCTTGTAATCAGGATGTTGATTGTGATATTACACCTGCAAGTGATCCTTTTCAATTAAATACACGTAAAGAGGAAGTAAAAAAGGCTGTTGGCATGATGGTTACAGGTGCAAATGGTTTTTGTACAGGTACTTTAGTTAATAACACAAATAATGATGGTACACCCTATTTTTTAACTGCAAATCATTGCGGTGGTGGTGAAGCAGGTTGGGCATTTAGATTTAATTGGAGAAGCCCAAATCCTTCTTGTGGTACAAACACTAATAGTACAAATGGATCTTGGAACCAAACTGTAAGTGGCTCAACATTAAGAGCCGCAAGTTCTCAGTCAGATATGGAGTTAGTTCAAATTAATGATACAAATTTCTTTAATAATAACCCTGATGTTGTTTGGGCTGGTTGGAACAGATCGACTTCTCAAATACCAAATACAACCTTCGGAATTCATCACCCGAGTGGAGATATACAAAAAACATGTAGAGATGACCAAGCTCCATCAAGAGTGACAACTGGTTTCAATGGTGATCCTGATGCTCAGATGTGGTTGGTTTCTGATTGGGATTTAGGTGTTACTGAACCTGGTTCTTCAGGATCTGGATTATTTGATCAAAATGGTCGTATAGTGGGTATGTTGTCAGGTGGTTCCGCTGCATGTGCTGGAACAAATGATAACGGAGGTTCGGATATTTATGGTCGTTTTGGTGTAGCTTGGAATTTTGGTAGTAATGCTGCATCTAGGTTAAGCGATTGGTTAGATCCAGGAAACACTGGTGCAACAACGGTGGATATTTTTCCTACGATTCAGGCCTTGGCAAATGATGCTTCCGTAAACGCTGGAGCAAATGTAACTTCAGAATTATGTGGTACTGCATTTACACCAGAAGTAACTTTAGTTAATAACGGTACAAACACTTTAAACTCAGCGACAATAACTTATAATTTAGATTCAGGTACTAATTCTGTTGTAAATTGGACAGGTTCACTTACAGAAGGTCAAAATACAATTGTAGCTACACCATCATATAACAATTTATCGGCAGGTGCACATTCATTTAGTATTACAGTGTCTAATATTAATGGCGGTGTAACTGATGAAAACCCTGCTAATGATAGTTTTACATTTAACTTTAATGTGTCGCCAGCATTCGCTACTAATAATGTTATCCTAAATATACTAACAGATAATTATGGAGGTGAAACATCTTGGGAATTAAGGAATAGTTCTGATATTGTGGTGAGTAGCGGACCTACATCAAATTATGCAAATGGAACAAACTATCAAGAGACGATTGCAATACCTGTCTTAGATGAATGTTATACGTTTACGATTTTTGATTCTTATGGTGACGGTATTTGTTGTGCATTTGGAAACGGTAGTTACAGTTTAGAGGATGACAATGGTAATATTATTATTTCTGGAGGTGAATTTAACTCATCAGAATCTATTATTTTTAGCGCTTTAAATCCACTTAGTATATATGAATTTGGTTTGGAAAGTGTTGTACGTATATATCCTAATCCAGTAAAGAATAAGCTAAATATTGATTTAAATATAAGTGAAGATGTCAACTACGAAATTATTAATCTTTTAGGGCAGTCCTTATTGAAGGGCAGTTTTAACGTAGGTGGAAACCATACATTAGATATGTCACAGCAAGAAAGCGGTGTGTATTTTATTAAGTTAACTTCAGGTAACAGTAGTTTCACAAAAAAGATTGTAAAGAAATAATCTATAATACATTATAAAAAAAGCGGTTGTAATTATACATCCGCTTTTTTATTCTATCTGATAGGGTTGATTATTCCTCATCATTTAACTGAATTTTCTAAGTCATCATCTAAGCTATTAGACGTATTGATAATTTTAGATAAAGTCCTCATAATTGTTCTTTTTTTTGATTGATTGATAATTTGATTGATGCTTTTGATTGATGAAATAGGTTATTTATCTATATCTTCTTTTACTGTTCCAAGTATAACTTTTTGTTTCTGAAGATGTACTTGTGATTTGATTATTGTTTAACGTTCTCATAATTGTTTGTTTTTTGATTGATTGATAAAATGATTGATTTAATCCGTTATTTATCTATAACGTCTTTTACTGTTCCAAGTATAACTTTTAGTTTCGGTAGATGTACTTGTGATTTGATTGCTGTTTAAAGTTCTCATAATTGTTTGTTTTTTGATTGATTGATAAAATGATTGATTTAATCCGTTATTTATCTATAACGTCTTTTGCTGTTCCAAGTATAACTTTTAGTTTCTGAAGATGTACTCGTTAATTGATTGTTGTTTAAAGTTCTCATGATTATTCGTTTTTTAATTGATTACACCAAATAGACGATAGAAAAATAATTTTGTTACAGTACTTTGTAAAACATAGTACCGATTTAACAAATTTTAACTATTCAGAGAATTATCTCAATAAAAAGTCAAAAGGGAATTAATCCCTTTTAACCATGACTTCAGACACTATAAATGGATATGCTTTTCTAACTTTTAGCAACTCATCTTCAGAAATACTATTTATGTCCTTATTAAAAGTGTTTTTTACATATTTAGACCTTAACTCATAATATCCTTTCGTAATTTCATCCTGAACAGAAATAAACAGTTGATATTTTGTAAATGCATCATGACTTAAGGAGATTATAGCTTCTTTAGGATGGTCTGATAATTCAGGTTTTTTTGATCCTAGACAATAATCGCAATTAGATTTACCGTTGTTATCAACAAAATCAATGACCATTTGTTTAACATCTTTGAGTGCAACTAACTTATCTTCAATAAAAATATCTTGATTTTTATTTAATTCAATTCTCAAAATGTTCCTTTCGTAAGTATCCTTTACACAATCATCAATATTTGGGCAATCGCTCGGCAGTTTTCTAATAATGCCTTTATCTGCAGAAATAGTTGTAGTAATTAAAAAGAAAATAAGTAACAAAAAGGCAATGTCTGCCATAGATCCTGCGTTGACCGTCGCAGAATGTCTTCTAAATGATTTCATAATTAAAGTATTTAAAATGTTAATATTTTCATAAGCACAAGAACAATACCAATCTTGTTAAAGGTTATTAACAATTTCAATCTAAAACACTTACAATGTGCTATTTTTGCAAAAATCAACACATGTGTTAAGCATTATATGTCTGTAGATACAGTTCAAAATACTTTAAAAGAGAAAAACCTATATGATTATCAGGTAAGAGATTTGCATCGCATTTTTGATGTGATGTATGAAGAAGCTGATGATTTTAACTTATTATATCAACTGCCAACAGGTGGCGGTAAGACCGTTATTTTTTCTGAAATAGTTAGACGTTACATTGAGAAGAAAAATAAAAAGGTTGTTATTCTAACTCACAGAATTGAGTTATGCAAGCAAACTTCAAATGTACTTTCGGGCTTTAAAGTTAAAAACAAGGTTATTAATAGTAAGGTGAAAACATTACCAGACCAAGACGAATATCAATGTTTTGTGGCAATGGTAGAAACTTTAAATAATAGACTGTCGGATAAAGATTTTGAGCTTAAAGATATTGGTCTTGTTATTATAGATGAAGCCCATTACAACTCCTTTAGAAAGCTATTTAAGTTTTTTGAAAATTGTTTTATCCTAGGTGTAACTGCTACACCACTGAGTAGTAATATTAAATTACCAATGAAGGATAACTATGATAAACTTATAGTTGGTGATGATATATCTACTTTAATCAAAAATGGCTTTTTGGCCAATGCTGAACTTTATCATTACGATGTTGGTCTAACTTCATTAAAGATTGGTATTAATGGAGATTATACAGTAAAATCTTCTGAAGCTTTATATACTAACTCACTAATGCAGTCTAAACTTTTGACAGCCTATGAAGAACTAGCAAAAGGTAAAAAGACCCTCATTTTTAATAATGGTATATACACGTCTCGAGAGGTTTATTATACCTTTAAAAAAGCCGGTTATAATGTTGAGCATCTTGATAATACAGCAAGTAAACAAGAGCGTAAGGACATTTTAAAATGGTTTAAAGAAACTCCAAATGCAGTGCTAACTTCGGTAAGTATACTAACCACAGGTTTTGATGAACCATCGGTAGAATCTATAATTCTCAATAGAGCAACACGATCTTTAACATTATATTTTCAGATGATTGGTCGTGGTAGTCGAATTTATCAAAACCGTAATACATTTCAGGTTATTGATTTAGGTAATAATATTTCGAGGTTTGGACCTTGGAATCAGCCGGTAGATTGGCAACACATTTTTAAATATCCAGATTTATACTTAGAAAATATCATTGATGATGACATTTTAGAGCGTGATTTTGTTTATGAAATGCCAAAAAATGTTAGAGACAAATTCAGAAAGTCAGACTCAATTGAGTTCGACATTAAAGAAGAATATAAAAAGGTAGTAGCTTCAGGTAAAAAATCATTTAAAGTTATTGAAAACTCTATCGCCCAACATTCTCGTATTTGTATTGAGAATAGTGAAGATGTTTATGAGGCAAGAGATCTTATAAAACTGCTTCAAGATGATATCTCTTATAGAATTAAGCAGTATTGCTATTGTATAATGAATAGTACTCAAAATTATAAAGATTGGTTGTTTGAAGAATATAACCGCAAACTACGCATAAGTTTTAACGGGAAGTTTTAACGTTTTCTTGTAAGGAAATCCACTTTTAAACGTTTAATTTGAAATAGGTATGGTTTTTGATTTTACCTTTGTAAGAGATAGAATTGTTTTTTTAATTGAAATCCTTTAGACTCATATTCACTTTATTCTGTATAACTTTCAGTACAGTTGCCTTTTCTCAAGTACCGGATAGAGAAAGGAAAACGATTCGTATACCTGCTGAACCATCTGAGACAAAGAAGGATTCAATGCCAGAAAAAATAAAGGTGCAACCTAAACTAGAGAAAGAAGAAGATAAATCGAGTGGCGAAAAGAAAGAGGATAAGAGGTTTGTTATGAAAAAATCTGAACGCAAGCCTTTTTCTATGATTGAAAAAGATGGCCTAAAAAGTTCTGGTGAAATATTTGAGAAACGTTGGAATAAAGATCTTGAAAAAGGCGGTATTATAAAAACAATGTCTGATCAATTCTTAGGTGAACATCGGGTAGACACTAAATTTGTAAATATTATTTGTAGAGATCACGAGTATGCTGATGGTGATCGTGTTAGAATATATATTAACAAACAAATAGTGAGGCAAAGTATTACGCTTACTAATAGTTACAGGAGAATTGAAGTTGACTTGGTTCAAGGTAAAAATACTGTTGAAATTGAAGCTCTCAACCAAGGTGATTCAGGACCTAATACTGCTGAATTTGTGGTCTATGATGATAAGGGTAATCTTATTTCATCAAAAGAATGGAATTTACTCACAGGTGTGAAAGCCATCATTGTATTTAACAATGAAAAAGTAACCATCAAAGAAAGATCTTCAGAAAGTAATGAAGAGGACAAAGACGAAGTATCTAATAATTAAGTGCTTCTAAATCTTTTGGTTGCATCTTTTCCAATTTATAGTCACCAATGCGTACACGCACTAAACGCAAGGTAGGAAATCCTACTTTAGCAGTCATTTTACGTACTTGTCTGAACTTACCTTCGGTTAAAGTAATACTAATCCAAGACGTTTTACCGTGCTTTTCATCTCTCACAAAACGTTCCAAAAGATGTGATGTATCTTCTAAGATCTCTGCCTTACAAGATTTGGTTACATATGGTTTACCATTAACAGTAATTTGAATTCCATTTCTTAATTGACTAATTGCATTTTCAGTAATAGCACCATCAACCATTACATGATATTCCTTTTCAAACTTAGCACTTGTAATATGATTACTGAATTTACCATCAGTAGTTAAGAGTAATAGTCCTTCAGATTTTTCATCTAAACGACCTATAGCCATTAAATTTTCCTTAAAATCAATAATATCACTCAGTAACTTTTTATTTCTTCTTTTGTTTTGATTGTTAATAAATTGACTGAGATAACCGTAGGGTTTATATAGCTTATAATAAGAATGTTTTTTTACCACCATACGACAAAACATTTTTCAATTGTATTACCTTGCTTTACCCAAAGCAAAGGCGATTGATTTCTCTTATGCTGCTCTTCAATTATATATTTTGTCTCATCATAGCCAAGCCAATTCACTGCATCATTGGGTAGTACCAACCATTCTAATTTTGTTGGTATGTAAAATAGATGATTCTTAAATATATCTAATTGTTCAATAGATAAATAAAAACCTACAATGCAATTTTCGTTTAATGATGTATTTACATTAGTATTATACGGTACAAACAATTGCGCTTTAAAATGTACATATTGTTTAATATTTTGTAGTCTGAGGTTAAGTTGTTTCAAGATCTCAGTACAAGCTTCATGGTATAATAAAGGTAATTGTTTCTCTTTTAATTTATCTAACTTAAGCGTTAAAGCATCTTTTCGATTAGGGCCAATCCAATGTTCTAAAGGATTATCATATTTTTTGGCTGTATCATAGAGATAAAACTTATAAACGACTTCAAGGTGAATAGGATTTTTATTTTGAACGTACAAAAAGTCTAGTTCACCAATTGTAATCTTTCCGTTTTTAATTTGAATACTTTCTGCTAATAATTCTGATTTTTTTTGATTTTGTATCAAAAATGAAACGAATTGCTCTACCCATTTTCCCAAACGCAGTTTTTTAGATGTTTTGGGCTTAAATTCTTCAAAAGAACTCTGAAGTTTTAGCTGCTTCAGATTGTTTAACTCATTATCATTCCAAAGCAATTCTGTGGATTGATAACCTTCAAACATTTTATATAGAAGTGCAGCACCAGTCAAATTAATTCAATTAAAAAATCACTTACCAAATATACGATAAGTGATTTTCTATGTGGATTTAACTAAATGAAATTATCTATATAACGTAAAATGTCCAGTAAATTCTCTATCAGTATTAGGGTCATTAGTTTTAACTACGAACCAGTAATCACCAGTAGGTAATTCGTTGCCATTATATTTGCCATCCCATACTTCACCAACTCTATAAGTCGCTATTTTACGTCCATATCTATCAAATATATCGAAGGTAAGATTTGGGTAATTCTCAATGCATCCTGGCGCCCAGGTGTCATATTCACCATCACCATTAGGTGTAAACCAGTTAGGGATACAAATATCAAAGAATTCCATTTCAATTTGAGCCTGAGCTGAACAACCATTAGCATCTGTAACAGTAACGTTATAAATACCAGTTTCAGAAATTAAAAATTCATTATTAGTGCCATAGCTTTGTCCATCCATCCAAAATTCATAATTACCAGTACCGCCAGAAGCATTAGCAATAAATTGGTTGGTTTCCCCTTGCGTTAATGACAATGTAACAGGTTCTAAATCTTCAATATCAAAAAGAGGAGTGGTTTGTATACAACCGTTAGTGTGTCTTACATTGATGTAGTAATCTAGACCAACAGGTAAATCTGTGAACACATTACTGAGTTGATAAGGACCATCATTAAGAGAATAATCAAGTTGTGATAGATCTGTTATAGAGTCGTCAACAGTAACCGTCACCATATTGGTTTGTATATTGTTTTCACAAGTAAATTCTACTTCTACTTGCGGATTAATGGTTACTGCTTCAGGGAATGTAATGTTCCATTGTGACTCACAATTTTGCGCATCTCTCACATATACCAAATGATCACCACCAGAAAGATTGGTAAAATCAAATGTGGTTTGTGTAGGACCACCAGTAATAAAAGGACCATCAGGGTTATCTAAACTCACACTATAAGGTAAAGTACCACCAGAGATATCAATACTAAATTCGCCATTAGCGTCACCAGCACAAGTTTCTTCAAAGATAGAGTTAGGAACAATAGAAAGAATAACGGGTTGGGGATCTACAATAGTAAAGTCAAATATTAGATAGCATCCAACTTGGTCTTGAACAATAATCGTATAATCACCACCATTAAGATTTTCAAAGATTGGTTCTTCTACAAACTGATTGAGTTGTGGTGAGATGGCATATTGAATTGTACCCGTTCCACCAGAAGCATTCACTATCACAGAACCATTGTTGTTACCAGCACAAGTAATATTATTCACCTCTAAGGTTGCTTGAAGAGGCGCCGTAGGTTCGGTTATTGAAATCGGTGCAGATGTTGCCTCACAATCACCACTTTCTACATAAACGACATAGTCACCAGCAACTAGGTCAATAAAATAACCAGGTGTTGTTTGTGTGGCAGTGATAGCATTACCATTAGTATCTTGAAGTGTATATTGGTAATTTCCTAAAGCACCAAACGCCGTAGCAATAATAGTTCCTGTATTATCACCAGCACAGTTGATTACAGGGTTTGTAGATTCTAGCTCTATAGTTAACTCAGGTAAAGGATCAATAGTAATTTCATTAGATACTGCAGCAATACAGCCATTGTTATCTCTTACATAATATTGATAAGTACCCTCAGGAGCATCAAAGGTAGTAGAGGAATTGAAACTTCCAATAATCGAAGCAAAATCTTCAGTTAGACTATAGTCATACGGGGCGGTACCACCAGAAGCACTTAAGGTTAATGTAGATGTTGTTAGACAGGTTTGTGTAGCACTTCTCACCAAACTAGCTTCGACTATAGTTGGGTTATCAATAACGATATCTAAAGATGTCATTTCACATCCAAATCCATCGGTTATAGTGATGTTGTATGTACCAGCACCTAAGTCGTTAAAGGTATTTGAGGTCTGAGGACCAGAAGTACTGACAGTTGGCGTGGTCATATTTAATGTATATACATAGTTTGTGCCTTGCCCACCAGTAACATTAGTGACTGTAATACTCGCATTTTGATCACCAAAACAAGAAAGCATTGTTGAGCTTGGTGTAAATGTTGCTGTTATAGGATCAGGTAAATTAAGTGTAATTGTTTCAGAAGCAATACAACCTTCACTATCTATAACATTTACAGTATATGTACCAGCAGATAAATCTGTAAACACATTATTGGTAGAATATGCAACCGTAGCGTTACCTGTTAGTTCATATTGATAAGTTCCCCAACCACCATCAGCAATGGCAGTTATGGTGCCTTGATTGTCATCACAAGTAACATTTGAAGACTCAGTTACTGTTAATGTTAAATTCTCAGTAGGAGATGCAATGACTACTGTTCCTGTATTAGAACAGAACGGGATATCAGTTTCTGTAATTACTACCGAATACGAACCTGATTGTAATCCATTTACAGTAAAAGGATTTGTAGCTGTGTTTGCATTTACAACACCAGTTACAGAAGCACCTAAATTATCGAATACCTCATATGTGTATGCACCAGTATAATTAGTGATATCAATATCAAAAGATCCAGAATTATCACCAAAACACGTTACAGAAGTTGAGCTTAGGTTGAATGTAGGTATTACTGCTTCAGGTACTGATATAGTTACTTCTGAAGTACATAATAATACAGTATCGGTGACTGTAATGGTGTAAACACCAGAAGGCACACCGGTAAATGTGTTTCCACTTAACCCAATGGTAGCTGGACTTGGTGAAATAGCATAAGCATAAGATCCAGAGCCACCAGTTCCTGTCATTGTAATAATACCATCATCGTTATTACAAGATGGTAGGGTAGTGGCATCAGCGTTAACATCAATTGGCTCTGCGATATCTATAGAGATAATATCAGAACATCCATTAGCGTCTTGTACTTCGATTGTATGCGTACCCGCAAATACATTTGAAATTGTAAATGGTGCTGATAAGCTTTGTAACGCTCCGCCATTAATACTATAACTATGCGGTGCTGTACCAGCGGTTGTTAAATTCACTTCAATTTCATAATTGCCATCAGTAATTAAACAAGAGTCAATGACCGAAGCCGTAATGGCAGGAGCGTCATCTAAATCTACTATAGTTTCAGCACTGGTTACAATACAACCATAAGCATCTAAAACATGAATATAATAACTACCAGCATCTACATTAAAAGTACTGGTAGTATTCCATCCAGCATCAGTAGCAGGTGGTGGTATAGCAGCAGTTGTAATTTGGAATTCATAAGGCGCCGTACCATTTTGAGCAATAGCACTAATCACCCCAGAATTAGGGTTACAATTAGCAGATTGATCTACAGAAACCGATAAGTCTAGAGGAATTGCTGATTGTGTAATATTAAAATCATTTGTAATAATACCACACCCTGCATTAGGTCCTGTTATTTCACTTATAGACACAAAATAACTACCAAAAGGTAAAGGTCCTAAGTTAGATACAGTTAAAGTACCATTAGGTGCTATAGTTCCTGTACCTGAAATCCCTGTTGAAGCTAAAGATAAAGAATCAAGAATGACATAGTTTACATCTACAGCATAGCCATATGTACTACTTATAGTGAAAGAGACGTTACCATCATCACTACCCGTACATGTAATATTATTTTCAGTAACACTAGAAACGGTTAATGTAGAATTTGTAGGAATAGCAGTTGTCGCTGGCTCGTAGTAACTACAGTTACTAGATTGGTCATAGACAATAAATGTATAGGTTACCCCAGGAGTAAGACCAGTAAAGGTAGCTGATTGACTTCCTGGAGCATCTTCAGGAATCCAAGATCCTACAGGGTTAGGATATACCGAAGCAGGTCCTTGATAAATACTAAAGAAGAATGGTCCAGAACTTACTAAAGTAGTTCCAATACTTACCAAAGCTTCACCACCTGTAGTACAATCTACAGTAGAAGTGACATTAATATCTAAATCTGTAGGCGGTGATGCTACCAGTACATCTTGTACCAAAACAGAACAACCGTTAGCATCCACAACATTGATTTCATATAGTCCAAAGTCAACAACATCAAAACTCACAGAAGTTGATCCTGTGGCATTTAATTCAGAATTGCTATAACCGTTAGTACCATTTACAAAATAATTATATGGAGCAGTACCACCAGTTACAGAGTCTACAATTACCGATCCTTGAGACACACCACTTAATGTACAGCTAATATCCACAGTACTGTAGGCAACAGCTATAGCATCAGGTTGTGTTATAGTTACTGTTTGGGACGTAGAACAAGCATTAGCATCTGTGATACTAACCGTATATGTTCCAGCTGGCAAACTTGTGGTTTGCGTTCCATAATTCGTTCCTGTGGTATCGTTATTCACATTAATTGTAAATGGTGGAGTACCAACAGTAGTGTCTATGGTAATATCTAAAGCACCATTTGTATCACCATTACATAAAATAGGTTGTGTTTGCACCACCGCACTTAGAGCAGGTGGTGAAATAGGATTGACTTCAATAACAGATGAATCTGCAGTACAACCATTGGCATCAGTAATTTGGAATTGATATGTTCCGGCATTAGAGGCGCTATAAGTAAAGTTAACACCTGTTACACCTAAAGATGTAAAAGCACCACCATTAAACGATACCGCATAGGTATAAGGTGCTACACCAGTTATTGTACCTGAGAATACAGCGTCAGGTGTTGCCGTACAATCTAATCCTTCAGTAAGTACTACATTAACAGTAGGCACCGGTAATGGATTTATTGTGATTGATTCACTGTAAGTACAATCGTTTTCATCAATGATTTGAATGGTATATGTATCTGGTGTTAGACCAGTAAATAGGTTAGAGGTTTGGTAAGCAGTTGCTGCAGAAGCTGGTGCAATGATTTGATACTGAATTGAACCAGATCCACCAGTAACACTTGTAATTGTGAGATCACTAGTATTAGTAGGACACGTTAATGCAGTATTAGAAAAATCCATGTCTGTCGGTGGGTTCAAAGCGTCAATGGTCACAGTATTTGTTACTGCTGTACAGATATTTCCATCTCTAATGGTAATGGTATATGTACCTTGAGTTAAACCGTTAAATACATTACTCGTTTGAAAATTGACACCATCAATACTGTATTCATATGGTGGTGTACCGCCATTTACAGTAGTCACAGTAATAGATCCATCACCTAAACAGGTGAAATCCGTTGTTAAATCAGCAGTGCCTGAGATGGCAGTGTTTTCAGTAATGGTAACGGTCTGTGGTGTCGTTGTACAAACAGAAGTACCAGAGGTATATTGTAATACCACATCGTAATCACCAGCAACTAAACCAGTAAATAGATTAGAATTGGTAAAAGTTGTACCACCATCAATACTAAATGCAATAGTATTACCATTAGGATTGGTGACATCAATTTCTAATGTACCAGTATCACCAGTACCACCACAAAGAATATCTGTAGTTACTACTGTGAACTCCGGTTGTGGAATGGTATCAATAGCAATTGTTGTACTTGCAGAACAGTTATTAGAATCCACAACAGTAATATCAAAAGTTCCAGGATTGGTCACTATAATTTCAGGTACGGTCTGAAAATCTGTAGTACTATTTACAAAATAGAAGTAAGGAGGTGTTCCACCTTGCGCATATATAGTAATTTCACCATCGTTACAAGTTAAAGGTGCAGTAATAGCCGCTGTAACTGTTAGTAATGGCGGTTCTGTAATTGTTACTGTTTCTGAGTATAAACACCCATTTTCTGTTTCTACAGTTGCCGTATATGTACCTGGGTTTAAGTTTTCAAAAGCATAGGTGTTTTCTATAATAGGCCCAACAGTATTTACTACAGTGCCATTTTCTTCGAGTGTAAATGTATATTGTGGATCGACATCATTTGCTGCCAATTGAATGGTTCCTAATTCACCAAAACAGAAGGGTTGGGTTACCGTTGAAGTGACAGTAAAGTCTCTATCTCTAATTAATACATCAGGAACAGAGAATATACAAGGGTTTGAAGGTACCCCAATTTGTCTAACGTAAACCTCATATATTCCTGGAGATGTTATTACAAAAGTATTACTAGTTTGATAGTTAATACCATCAAGACTATACTCATAACCGGAAGGTACATCATTAACAGTAATACTACCGTTGGTAGTACAAATAATATCAGAAGCTACCACTGTAGGAATTAATAAGTTTTGATAGACATTAAAGTAAAATCTATTAAAACATCCGCCAGGGTAATTAATGGTTAATCTGTATTGACCAGCAGTATCAGCTAAAAAGTCTGAGCCTGTGGCCACTTCGTTCCATACACATGAAGGATCTTCATTAGCACAATCTTGATCGGTGACTGCGGCACAACTAGACTCATCTAATTGTTCCCAAATAATAGATGTTGTATTAGAAATACTGGTTTCTATAAATCTAGAATCATTGGCACCACAAAGGAAAATATTAGGTAATAACTTGCCATCATTAGGACATGTTACAACTTGATCAGCATAGGGAATTACAGGGTTTTCAATATCTCCACCAAAGAGTTCCACATCATAAATTTGTTCTATGGATTGACAAGGAGCAACGGCTGTGTTAAATGAATAATAAGTACCTGTTGCATCTACAGTAATGGTTTGTGTATCACCAATAACAGGTGTACCAGTAGGACTGGTAGACCATGAGTAAGAATCGTATCCATTGGCAGCAGTTAACTCTACAGTATCACCACAAAGTGTAATCTCTTCTCTAAATTCACAATCTAAATCAGCTAAGAAATTGGTGGCTTGTGGCGATAACAAACAACCTGTATTACTATTAACACTAGGGTCGTCGGTTACTACATAACCCTGATTAGTTTCACCATTATAAGTAGAAAAAGCTTGGTTTTGGATGATATTTTCACAAGCATCAGCTAAATCACCACAACTATTAACTACCGAAACTCGAATTCTTATTTCGTAAACAGGATCATTTTCTTCAACCAGAGAATCATCAACAGCAAAAATTAGTTCTCTGGTGATTGGGTCGTAACTCTGCACAGTAACACCAGGTGGAAGTGTTAAATCACTTGGGTAATTAAAATCTACATTAACTGGTAATATATCCCTAATTGTAAGATTAATAGTATCATCATTACCAGTATTTTGAAATCCAATAACATAGTTTAACTCATCACCTAAGTCAACAACTTGATCCCCTATATTATTTCCAAATTCATCTTCAACAATTTTAGTTAGGACAATGTTAGGTTCGATAATTTCAACCGCAAATGCTGTTACAAAAGCACCATATCCATCACCTTGAGTAGTGAGCCTTAAATTTCCTGACGTTTCATCGTTAGGTATAACAATATTGCCTGGGTTAGGTATATATACATTTTTTACGTCTAAACCTAAAGTATTAGTACTGGCTGGATTTCTATTTAAATTATGTACACCAAAATTTGTGATTCTTGAATTAAAAAAATTATTTGCTGGGCTAAGTGCGTCAGAAATAACGGTGTAATTAGTATTTGAGTCTGCTCTAAACCTGAAGGAATCTCTTCTAATTCTAATATCACCTTCTAATGCACCTACACCTATATTGGCATTAACAGGAAGTGGTGATGGTAAGGTCTGAAAACCAGAAACAGGTATATCTAAAACTGCACCACCTTGAACACCAGCATAACCATCAAACAATGCTATATGCTTACTAGGTAAAGAAGGGTCCTCATAAATAACTACAAGCGTCCATCCAGCTGAACATCCACCGAGTCTTCTTCCTCTGGTAGCTCTTAAATTTGCAACAGTGTATTTACCGTTTGCATCTGCTAAGCCTTGAATTAAATTAGTAACATTCTTATAACAAATTATTGGAGAATCTTTAAATGAGTTTTGAACCCCTGGACCATAATACTCATAGCCATCAAAAATGATGTCATCTTCTTCACCAGCTAGATCAGGATCATTATCGGCCTGAAGATCAATAAAACCTCCTGTAGGCAATCGAAATTTTATTTGATTCCAATCTTCAAATCTCGGAGTTCCGGTAAATTGTGCATTTGGAACTGTAGATTCCTCAACAGGATAAACTGAGGCCCAATATAGTCCAGCAAAAACAATGTTCTTACAATCGCTATCAATATCTAAGTCAGCACTACTCGAACTAAAAATATTAGGATCGCCATCACTTTCAACATTTATGTAAACACCTTCTTGACCGTTATTATTTTGGTTGCCGTTATAAGGTAGTGGCAAATTTGCACCAGTAATTATATTGTTTCCAATAAATACAATATCACCTTTCACCTTTATATTATTTTGATCTAGGCGTGGTGTAAATGGAACAGCTAACTGAGCAAATATTTTAATTGAACATAATAAACATATAATTAATAGATAAGTTTGTTTTGATTGAGTAGGCTTTTTCATATAATTTAGTTTTCTTCTTTATTTTTGGGCATTAAAAAATCAGAAAATGTTTGATTTATTTAATTTTTTGATCATAGTTTAGTGTATGGTTTTTAATTAATTTTTTATTTATAATCTATAATAACTCTGGCTACTTCCGCGTGTACATGCGCAATTACTAGCACTTTGCAGTAAGTTTAATCCTATGGTAACTACATGTGTACCAGAGTTAAAACCTGACAAATCGTTTAATGTCATTTGGTAAGAATAGGCAAAGTAAAGTTTGTTATATAGAATACCAGCCATTGGTCCTAAATTTAGAGGTTTCATAACCTGATCATTTAAAAAACGATAAGAGGCACCAATCCAGTAGTAATCGCCATTTCTTCGATTAAACATTCTGTATTTAAAGTTTAAGTCTGTAGCCGATCGTCTATCACTTTCAAAAAATTGAAAGAATACTGAAGGTTCAAACTCTACATATTTATTTCTTTTAGGTGTTATCACGTACCCAGAGTATATTTGATAATTCAATAAGCTCCCAGGTTCGTTAATAGCATTAAAAATATCTGTGTTCTTGCCGATTAAATTGTTTGCATTAAAGCTGAAATAAAAATTATCCCACCTATATAAAAATCCTGCGTCAAAATTACTATTGTTTAAACCTCTATCATCAGTAATAGCGGGATCTAGAATAGGGATTTCATAAGTTGTGTTAAAGTTTTCAATATCTAATCTAAAACTGTTTATGTTATATGATAAACCAAATGATAAATATTGTTTTGATTTAAAATCTAATATTAAGTGATGCGCAAAAGAAAGTTTGAGTCCTTTTTGTCTAGTATTTCCATTTCTATCGTTGTATGCGGATACTCCAATTCCTGATCTGTTAGAGATTCTAAAATCAGCATATAATGACTGGTTATCTGGTGCGTTTTTTATTCCGACCCATTGGGTAAGGCCATTTGCTCTTATTTTAAGGTTGTCACCAATTCCGGCATAAGTTGGCGAAACTACAAAATCGTTATCGGCCAAATATTGGGTCCATACTGGTAAATTTAATTCTTGTCCAAAGGAAATATAACTTATAAAAAACAAGAGATAAAGTATATTTTTTTTCATTTTAAGTAGGTTTCGTTCATTTATTTGGATTATCTATAGAGTGTGAAGTGTCCAACAAACTCTTTATTTATATTAGGGTCATTAGTTTTAACTACAAACCAGTAGTCACCGGTAGGTAATTCGTTGCCATTATATTTGCCATCCCATACTTCACCAACTCTATAAGTCGCTATTTTACGTCCATATCTATCAAATATATCGAAGGTAAGATTTGGGTAATTCTCAATGCATCCTGGCGCCCAGGTGTCATATTCACCATCACCATTAGGTGTAAACCAGTTAGGGATACAAATATCAAAGAATTCCATTTCAATTTGAGCCTGAGCTGAACAACCATTAGCATCTGTAACAGTAACGTTATAAATACCAGTTTCAGAAATTAAAAATTCATTATTAGTGCCATAGCTTTGTCCATCCATCCAAAATTCATAATTACCAGTACCGCCAGAAGCATTAGCAATAAATTGGTTGGTTTCCCCTTGCGTTAATGACAATGTAACAGGTTCTAAATCTTCAATATCAAAAAGAGGAGTGGTTTGTATACAACCGTTAGTGTGTCTTACATTGATGTAGTAATCTAGACCAACAGGTAAATCTGTGAACACATTACTGAGTTGATAAGGACCATCATTAAGAGAATAATCAAGTTGTGATAGATCTGTTATAGAGTCGTCAACAGTAACCGTCACCATATTGGTTTGTATATTGTTTTCACAAGTAAATTCTACTTCTACTTGCGGATTAATGGTTACTGCTTCAGGGAATGTAATGTTCCATTGTGACTCACAATTTTGCGCATCTCTCACATATACCAAATGATCACCACCAGAAAGATTGGTAAAATCAAATGTGGTTTGTGTAGGACCACCAGTAATAAAAGGACCATCAGGGTTATCTAAACTCACACTATAAGGTAAAGTACCACCAGAGATATCAATACTAAATTCGCCATTAGCGTCACCAGCACAAGTTTCTTCAAAGATAGAGTTAGGAACAATAGAAAGAATAACGGGTTGGGGATCTACAATAGTAAAGTCAAATATTAGATAGCATCCAACTTGGTCTTGAACAATAATCGTATAATCACCACCATTAAGATTTTCAAAGATTGGTTCTTCTACAAACTGATTGAGTTGTGGTGAGATGGCATATTGAATTGTACCCGTTCCACCAGAAGCATTCACTATCACAGAACCATTGTTGTTACCAGCACAAGTAATATTATTCACCTCTAAGGTTGCTTGAAGAGGCGCCGTAGGTTCGGTTATTGAAATCGGTGCAGATGTTGCCTCACAATCACCACTTTCTACATAAACGACATAGTCACCAGCAACTAGGTCAATAAAATAACCAGGTGTTGTTTGTGTGGCAGTGATAGCATTACCATTAGTATCTTGAAGTGTATATTGGTAATTTCCTAAAGCACCAAACGCCGTAGCAATAATAGTTCCTGTATTATCACCAGCACAGTTGATTACAGGGTTTGTAGATTCTAGCTCTATAGTTAACTCAGGTAAAGGATCAATAGTAATTTCATTAGATACTGCAGCAATACAGCCATTGTTATCTCTTACATAATATTGATAAGTACCCTCAGGAGCATCAAAGGTAGTAGAGGAATTGAAACTTCCAATAATCGAAGCAAAATCTTCAGTTAGACTATAGTCATACGGGGCGGTACCACCAGAAGCACTTAAGGTTAATGTAGATGTTGTTAGACAGGTTTGTGTAGCACTTCTCACCAAACTAGCTTCGACTATAGTTGGGTTATCAATAACGATATCTAAAGATGTCATTTCACATCCAAATCCATCGGTTATAGTGATGTTGTATGTACCAGCACCTAAGTCGTTAAAGGTATTTGAGGTCTGAGGACCAGAAGTACTGACAGTTGGCGTGGTCATATTTAATGTATATACATAGTTTGTGCCTTGCCCACCAGTAACATTAGTGACTGTAATACTCGCATTTTGATCACCAAAACAAGAAAGCATTGTTGAGCTTGGTGTAAATGTTGCTGTTATAGGATCAGGTAAATTAAGTGTAATTGTTTCAGAAGCAATACAACCTTCACTATCTATAACATTTACAGTATATGTACCAGCAGATAAATCTGTAAACACATTATTGGTAGAATATGCAACCGTAGCGTTACCTGTTAGTTCATATTGATAAGTTCCCCAACCACCATCAGCAATGGCAGTTATGGTGCCTTGATTGTCATCACAAGTAACATTTGAAGACTCAGTTACTGTTAATGTTAAATTCTCAGTAGGAGATGCAATGACTACTGTTCCTGTATTAGAACAGAACGGGATATCAGTTTCTGTAATTACTACCGAATACGAACCTGATTGTAATCCATTTACAGTAAAAGGATTTGTAGCTGTGTTTGCATTTACAACACCAGTTACAGAAGCACCTAAATTATCGAATACCTCATATGTGTATGCACCAGTATAATTAGTGATATCAATATCAAAAGATCCAGAATTATCACCAAAACACGTTACAGAAGTTGAGCTTAGGTTGAATGTAGGTATTACTGCTTCAGGTACTGATATAGTTACTTCTGAAGTACATAATAATACAGTATCGGTGACTGTAATGGTGTAAACACCAGAAGGCACACCGGTAAATGTGTTTCCACTTAACCCAATGGTAGCTGGACTTGGTGAAATAGCATAAGCATAAGATCCAGAGCCACCAGTTCCTGTCATTGTAATAATACCATCATCGTTATTACAAGATGGTAGGGTAGTGGCATCAGCGTTAACATCAATTGGCTCTGCGATATCTATAGAGATAATATCAGAACATCCATTAGCGTCTTGTACTTCGATTGTATGCGTACCCGCAAATACATTTGAAATTGTAAATGGTGCTGATAAGCTTTGTAACGCTCCGCCATTAATACTATAACTATGCGGTGCTGTACCAGCGGTTGTTAAATTCACTTCAATTTCATAATTGCCATCAGTAATTAAACAAGAGTCAATGACCGAAGCCGTAATGGCAGGAGCGTCATCTAAATCTACTATAGTTTCAGCACTGGTTACAATACAACCATAAGCATCTAAAACATGAATATAATAACTACCAGCATCTACATTAAAAGTACTGGTAGTATTCCATCCAGCATCAGTAGCAGGTGGTGGTATAGCAGCAGTTGTAATTTGGAATTCATAAGGCGCCGTACCATTTTGAGCAATAGCACTAATCACCCCAGAATTAGGGTTACAATTAGCAGATTGATCTACAGAAACCGATAAGTCTAGAGGAATTGCTGATTGTGTAATATTAAAATCATTTGTAATAATACCACACCCTGCATTAGGTCCTGTTATTTCACTTATAGACACAAAATAACTACCAAAAGGTAAAGGTCCTAAGTTAGATACAGTTAAAGTACCATTAGGTGCTATAGTTCCTGTACCTGAAATCCCTGTTGAAGCTAAAGATAAAGAATCAAGAATGACATAGTTTACATCTACAGCATAGCCATATGTACTACTTATAGTGAAAGAGACGTTACCATCATCACTACCCGTACATGTAATATTATTTTCAGTAACACTAGAAACGGTTAATGTAGAATTTGTAGGAATAGCAGTTGTCGCTGGCTCGTAGTAACTACAGTTACTAGATTGGTCATAGACAATAAATGTATAGGTTACCCCAGGAGTAAGACCAGTAAAGGTAGCTGATTGACTTCCTGGAGCATCTTCAGGAATCCAAGATCCTACAGGGTTAGGATATACCGAAGCAGGTCCTTGATAAATACTAAAGAAGAATGGTCCAGAACTTACTAAAGTAGTTCCAATACTTACCAAAGCTTCACCACCTGTAGTACAATCTACAGTAGAAGTGACATTAATATCTAAATCTGTAGGCGGTGATGCTACCAGTACATCTTGTACCAAAACAGAACAACCGTTAGCATCCACAACATTGATTTCATATAGTCCAAAGTCAACAACATCAAAACTCACAGAAGTTGATCCTGTGGCATTTAATTCAGAATTGCTATAACCGTTAGTACCATTTACAAAATAATTATATGGAGCAGTACCACCAGTTACAGAGTCTACAATTACCGATCCTTGAGACACACCACTTAATGTACAGCTAATATCCACAGTACTGTAGGCAACAGCTATAGCATCAGGTTGTGTTATAGTTACTGTTTGGGACGTAGAACAAGCATTAGCATCTGTGATACTAACCGTATATGTTCCAGCTGGCAAACTTGTGGTTTGCGTTCCATAATTCGTTCCTGTGGTATCGTTATTCACATTAATTGTAAATGGTGGAGTACCAACAGTAGTGTCTATGGTAATATCTAAAGCACCATTTGTATCACCATTACATAAAATAGGTTGTGTTTGCACCACCGCACTTAGAGCAGGTGGTGAAATAGGATTGACTTCAATAACAGATGAATCTGCAGTACAACCATTGGCATCAGTAATTTGGAATTGATATGTTCCGGCATTAGAGGCGCTATAAGTAAAGTTAACACCTGTTACACCTAAAGATGTAAAAGCACCACCATTAAACGATACCGCATAGGTATAAGGTGCTACACCAGTTATTGTACCTGAGAATACAGCGTCAGGTGTTGCCGTACAATCTAATCCTTCAGTAAGTACTACATTAACAGTAGGCACCGGTAATGGATTTATTGTGATTGATTCACTGTAAGTACAATCGTTTTCATCAATGATTTGAATGGTATATGTATCTGGTGTTAGACCAGTAAATAGGTTAGAGGTTTGGTAAGCAGTTGCTGCAGAAGCTGGTGCAATGATTTGATACTGAATTGAACCAGATCCACCAGTAACACTTGTAATTGTGAGATCACTAGTATTAGTAGGACACGTTAATGCAGTATTAGAAAAATCCATGTCTGTCGGTGGGTTCAAAGCGTCAATGGTCACAGTATTTGTTACTGCTGTACAGATATTTCCATCTCTAATGGTAATGGTATATGTACCTTGAGTTAAACCGTTAAATACATTACTCGTTTGAAAATTGACACCATCAATACTGTATTCATATGGTGGTGTACCGCCATTTACAGTAGTCACAGTAATAGATCCATCACCTAAACAGGTGAAATCCGTTGTTAAATCAGCAGTGCCTGAGATGGCAGTGTTTTCAGTAATGGTAACGGTCTGTGGTGTCGTTGTACAAACAGAAGTACCAGAGGTATATTGTAATACCACATCGTAATCACCAGCAACTAAACCAGTAAATAGATTAGAATTGGTAAAAGTTGTACCACCATCAATACTAAATGCAATAGTATTACCATTAGGATTGGTGACATCAATTTCTAATGTACCAGTATCACCAGTACCACCACAAAGAATATCTGTAGTTACTACTGTGAACTCCGGTTGTGGAATGGTATCAATAGCAATTGTTGTACTTGCAGAACAGTTATTAGAATCCACAACAGTAATATCAAAAGTTCCAGGATTGGTCACTATAATTTCAGGTACGGTCTGAAAATCTGTAGTACTATTTACAAAATAGAAGTAAGGAGGTGTTCCACCTTGCGCATATATAGTAATTTCACCATCGTTACAAGTTAAAGGTGCAGTAATAGCCGCTGTAACTGTTAGTAATGGCGGTTCTGTAATTGTTACTGTTTCTGAGTATAAACACCCATTTTCTGTTTCTACAGTTGCCGTATATGTACCTGGGTTTAAGTTTTCAAAAGCATAGGTGTTTTCTATAATAGGCCCAACAGTATTTACTACAGTGCCATTTTCTTCGAGTGTAAATGTATATTGTGGATCGACATCATTTGCTGCCAATTGAATGGTTCCTAATTCACCAAAACAGAAGGGTTGGGTTACCGTTGAAGTGACAGTAAAGTCTCTATCTCTAATTAATACATCAGGAACAGAGAATATACAAGGGTTTGAAGGTACCCCAATTTGTCTAACGTAAACCTCATATATTCCTGGAGATGTTATTACAAAAGTATTACTAGTTTGATAGTTAATACCATCAAGACTATACTCATAACCGGAAGGTACATCATTAACAGTAATACTACCGTTGGTAGTACAAATAATATCAGAAGCTACCACTGTAGGAATTAATAAGTTTTGATAGACATTAAAGTAAAATCTATTAAAACATCCGCCAGGGTAATTAATGGTTAATCTGTATTGACCAGCAGTATCAGCTAAAAAGTCTGAGCCTGTGGCCACTTCGTTCCATACACATGAAGGATCTTCATTAGCACAATCTTGATCGGTGACTGCGGCACAACTAGACTCATCTAATTGTTCCCAAATAATAGATGTTGTATTAGAAATACTGGTTTCTATAAATCTAGAATCATTGGCACCACAAAGGAAAATATTAGGTAATAACTTGCCATCATTAGGACATGTTACAACTTGATCAGCATAGGGAATTACAGGGTTTTCAATATCTCCACCAAAGAGTTCCACATCATAAATTTGTTCTATGGATTGACAAGGAGCAACGGCTGTGTTAAATGAATAATAAGTACCTGTTGCATCTACAGTAATGGTTTGTGTATCACCAATAACAGGTGTACCAGTAGGACTGGTAGACCATGAGTAAGAATCGTATCCATTGGCAGCAGTTAACTCTACAGTATCACCACAAAGTGTAATCTCTTCTCTAAATTCACAATCTAAATCAGCTAAAAAGTTTGTGGCTTGTGGCGATAACAAACAGCCTGTATTGCTATTGACACTAGGGTCATCAGTAATTTGAAAGGTTGGATTAAAAAATCCATTGTATGTAGCAAAAGCTTGATTATTAATAATGTTTTCACATGCATCGGCTAAATCACCACAACTATTAACAACTTCAACTTCAATTCTTATTTCGTAGACAGGATCATTTTCTTCAACGAGTGAATCATCGATATCAAAGATTAACTCTCTTGTTACTGGATCGTAACTATGAACCGTTACGCCAGGTGGTAATACTAAATCAGTTGGATGGTTATAAACAATATTTATAGGTAATATATCTCTAATTTGAAAATTGGTTGCATTGTCATTACCTGTGTTCTGGAATCCGATGACATAGTTCAAAGTTGAACCAAGCCCAACAAGTTCACCACCAATATTGTTGCCAGATTCATCCTCGACAATTTTAGTTAAAACAATGTTAGGTTCGATAATTTCAACCGCAAATGCAAAGAAATAAGGAAAATAGGTATCCCCACTTGTTTCTAAACGAATTGTTCCCGAAGTAGCATCATTGGCTATAACAGAATTGCCTGGATTTGGTATTGCAATCGTTCCTGTGTCAAAACCAAGCGTATTTGTGCTATTTGGAACACGATTATTTACAGGTGTTGCATCTAATTGAGTCACAGAACTATTGAAGAAATTTGTCACAGGTCTATCTACTGTAGAAAGACTTACTCCATTTAACCTTAAACGATCACCTAAAATTGGTTTATCACCTTCGAGAGTAGCAAAAGCAAAATTAGCTCTTACAGGCGCCGGCGCCGGCACAGTTCTAAACCCATCAACAGGTATGTCTAAATTTGGATTTCCACCTGGTACACTAATTGCACTAAAACCATCAAAACTTGTGATAGATTTTCCTGGTAGAGTAGGGTCCTCATATACAATAAATAATGACCAACCAGCAGATTGTCCTGTTCCATTATATGGCGAAAAAGTTGATGTCTGGCCAACACCAGAAGAAACATTTGCAACAGTATAAGTTCCTAAATCTGTTCCTGAACCATAAGCAGTTACAATATCAGTAACATCTGCAAAACATGCATAAGAGAAACTATCTCCACCATCAACCGAACTACCATTAGCATCAAAAATTAATGTACCTGTAATATCATTATAGTCCCCAACAGGTCCTTTTAATTTAACATTGGTAATTGGTTCACTTCCTGGATTTACTGCTCCCCAATACAAGCCTGCATAGATGATTCTATAACAGTTTGGATTTGGAATTTCTAAGTCTGCACTTGATGAGCTAAACGTTGTAGGATCACTATCAATATCAATGTATTGCATATTCACATTGTGATTATACACATTATTATTATTGAACGGATTATTGTTAGGACCTAAAATGTTATTCCCAATTAACACTATATCTCCTTTTAAATCCTCATTAAATCTTGGTGTAAATGGCACGTAATTTTGTGCGTAGGCTATTACTCCTAAACATAATGATAGAACAACGATTAAAGCTCTTGAATAAGTAGGTTTTTTCATGGCTACAAGAGTTTTACTTCCTTATTTATTCTGGGGCACTGAACTCATAAAGAACGGCTTAACATATTATTTTTCTATTTCTAATTTTCTATTTTCACTAAGGACATTTTTTGGTTGTATGATTTATTTCCTTTATTCTCTAATTCTCTCATAGCAGAGTTAACATCATCAAATTTATTCTGATAGATGTAGTACTTACTTGTATTAACATCATAGAAGAAATCTACATTTGTTAACCCAGCAGCAACTGCTTTAGTTAAAAATTCATTTCGTTTTTCAATGGTACTGTGAACAGCTAATATTATATAATAACCATCTTCAGTTTTGTCAATATTTTTTAATATTTGAATATTATCACTTTGTTCCTCACCAAAATCAAAATCTTCTGAAGTTAATTCTGTTTCACTTCGAGGTGTGTTTCGCTTAATATTATCTAATACATTTCTGTCTTGAGTGTATCTGTCATTTTCGTTGTTATATACAGCTCTTTTTATACGACGACGTTTTTCAAATTCAGTGGCAACTTTAATTTCTTCTAGTCTAAGATCTAGATATTGTTTCGTTTTTAATGCTTCTAATTGCTTTTCTTCAAGTCGATCTATTTTCTTTTTGTAGAATAGATTTACCTCATCTAATTCAGTATTTTCAGCCTCTAAACGTTGGTTGTACAGCTCTTTTAATTCTTTGATATTTTTGTTTCGTTCATCAATAACTTCATCAAGGTTGGTCTTAATCTCTTTAAGTTTATTGTTTTCTGCTGTAACACTCTTAAATGCTTTTGGTGCTACAGTAATACCTTGATCACTTAAATCATTCTCTTCTTTAAGATCTTTTAAATCTTTGTCTTTGATGTTAACAATATTTTCTAAATCCTCTAACAACTTATTTTGTTCTTTTTCTTTTTTGTCAGTCTCTTTAGAAACTTTCAATAGGTCTTTACCTAATTCATCCTTAGGATTAGCGATAAGTTCAGCTTTTGCTTTAATATCTTCAATTACTTTAGCTCTTTCTTCAGCTTCTGCCTTAGCTTTTTCCTCAGCCGCTTTTTGTTTTTGTTCTTCAAGCAGTCTTGCTTGTGCTTCAGCTTCTTCTTTAGCTTTTTGTTCTGCTAAGATTTGAGCTTGCTCTTCGGCTTCACGTTTCGCTTTTTCTTCTTGTAATTTTCTTTGTCTTTCTTCAGCTTCTGCCTTAGCTTTTTCTTCAGCTTCTCTAGCAAGTTGTGATTCTAACTCTTTCGCTTTTCTAGCGGCTTCTTCTTTAGCCTTAGCTTCTGCCTCGCGCTGTGCCTTTTCCTCAGCTTTCTTCTGAGCAATTTGCTCGGCAAGTTGTCTTGCTTTTTCTTCCGCTAATTCTCTTTCTCGTTTTTCTGCATCAGCCTTGGCTTGTGCTTCAGCTAATTTTCTAGCTTCCTCTTCAGCTTCACGTTTTGCTTTATCTTCAGCTTCTTTCTTAGCTAGTGCTTCAGCTTTAGCTTTTTCTTCAGCAAGCTTTTTAGCGGCTTCCGCGGCATCAGCTTTAACCTTTTCTTCGGCTTGCTTTTTAGCTAATTCTTCTTTACGCTTTCTTGCTCTTTCCTCTGCTAATTCTTTTTGCTTTTTAAAAGTTTCTTCTCGTTGTTTCTTTTCTTCTAATCTTTTAGCTCTTTCTTCAGCTCTTTGTTCTGCTAATGCTTGTTTCTCTGCTTCCGCAGCTAGCTGAGCTTCTGCTTTTGCTTTTTTGTCGGCTTCTAATTTTGCCTCGCGTGCTAATCTCGCATTTTCTCTTCGCTCTGCAGCTCTTTCTCTTATACCGGCAAGTTCTTCTTCTGTTGCTTCTACTTTAGGTTTTACTTTACTACTAGAGAATAAACCACTTACAATTTCATCACCGTTATACTTATAATTCTTTTTGGTTATGAATCTGTAAGCAATAGTTATTTCATGAGAATTTCCAAACTCAACATATTCACCTATGGATTTTTCAATGTTATATTCTAATGCAATATTTCTAGTAAGATTCATTCCGATACTTCCTGATACACCAAATACATTATTGTACCCTAGTTGTAGCCATAGTCCTTTAGGAACATTTAAAGAAGCTAAACCCGAAATTACTGTTTGATTCTGTTGAAATTCTGACATTAACAAAGCTGTAAACTTTGTTTTCTTAAAGAACCCACGACCATTAAAATAGCCTGTATGCATCACATGTGCCTGAATACCTTGATTAGGATCGTCTTCAATCATTTGTGATGTTTCGAAATTATATAATACAAGGTTATTAAAGGATACACCAAAATCTAACAGTTCTGTACCGTAATTAATTCCTGGATTTATGGTAATTAGTGCATTTGTTGGTATGTTTTGTAATGACGGATCATCAAAATTGGTGACCACATTCGATGTGTTAATACTACCTTGATATGCGCCAGTATTTAATCCGAATGTTAAATTGTGATCTTGTCTAATTTTAACATTGTACGCAAAGTTTAATACTCCACCATAAGTTGTTAATACACCATAGTTTCTTTGAAAAGCAGAAAGACCAGCACCAATATTTTCTGCAAAACGACCTGAATAAGAACCTATAAATGTTTCTGGAGCATTTTCAAATTGTGTCCATTCACTTTTATTAGAAAAACTAATAAATTTATTTTGTTGTCTTACAAAAGTAAAAGTAGGGTTAATAGCGAATCTATTAAATACCAACGAGTTTCTTACCGGCAAATCAAAGGATACAACACCATCACTCTCTTGCGAAACCATTGTTTGCAATGAAAAGAATAAAAACAATATGATGAGTAAAGTTTGTTTCACTTTATTTTATTATGGTTATTGATCCTTTTTTCTCTTCACCGTCCATTGTCGTGATGATATAATAGAATACCTGGTTTACACTAGAAAGATTTAAATCGCTTTCTGGCCAATTGTTTTGATAATCTATAGTTTGAAAAACAACTTTTCCTTGTTCATTTAGAATGACTATTTCAGTATTTGTACCTGTAACATACTTTAATGGTAAAACCCATGTGTCATTTATAAGATCGCCATTTGGACTAACTATGTTTGGAATCTTTTCGACATCTGGAAATGGATCAAATCCTTGAAAAATAATAAATGGATAAGAAACTGATGCTGTACAGCCTGTAGTTTCAGTTATTACTACTTCATAATTACCAAAAGCTGTTGCTGTAAACGTGTTTGAAGATTCACCTACGATTAATTCGTCATTAAAGTACCAATCATATATAGGATTTGTTGCTGTGTCTGTTATAGTAATTGTTAATGATTCATCAATGAGCATGTAGTTCTCTTCTTCTACATTGATGTCACTTTCAAAAAGTTCGCTTACCAGTTCTATTGTACCTGTCGCAGAACAGTCACCAAGATCTACTAAAACGGAAAAAGTACCAGACTCATTAGTTTGATACATTTGGCTAGTAGCGTCTGGAATTTCAAATCCATCTTTAAACCATTGATAACTTATGCCGCCAATAGTTGTTAGTGTTGTGAGACCTTGTTCTGGACAGTAAGGATTTCCTAAGCTAGACACTATTTCAGTGTTTGCATTTCCTGTGCCGCTGGCTTCTGTAACTGTGACTCTATTAGAAAAGGAGTCTGAAGTACAAGAACCATAATTTGTCTCTACGAAATACGTACCTTCTTCACTGACTGATAGGGAAGAACCATCTGAAATAAATTCAGAAGTGGTTGGACTAGTTTCTCTAAACCATCTGTAAGTTAAGGTCGGATAATTAAGAGGAGAATCATTAGTTCCTGTTCCTGGGTTGTCTATGGTTAACAAATAACTTCCACCAGCACAATATGCAGCTGTTGACACTAAATTGTTAATTGAAAATGGTGAATCTTGAAGCTTATAATATGCTGCAAATTCTGCAGAAGGTGCACTCGTAGCAACAGGTGCAGTGCTTTTTATTCTTAGTCGGTAATTCTCACCGGCTGTAGTATTCGGTATTTGAAAATTTATTGTTGCCGGAGAAGTCGTAATTTCTCCAGAGTTAGAAGTATAAATTACAGATGCATTGGTAAAATCACCATCAGCGTCTGATAATTCTAAAACAAACTGATTAGAAGGGTTTAGACCAGATTCTGGCGAAAAAACAAATGAAAGTCCATAAGTATTAAAATCATTACTAGCACAGGCTTGTGAGAAATTTAAATTAGGGGTACCAATAACTATCTGGGCAAAACAACTACCATTTACTAAAAATAGTAAGAAAATTAAAGTTGATAGAGATATCTTCTTTTTGTCAGTAGATATTAGCATCTTTTAGGTTAAGTTTATTTTATTGATTTAGTGTTTTTTAGGGCTTTAATTTAAAATTAAAACTTTAATTATCATCTTCGTCTGTGGTATCATATGAGTTATCGGTTGAGGCAATAATTTTGTTTACTTTTAATCTAAAGTCCGGATACTTTTTATGTGTTGCATCTATAAATGTTTCGGCATCTGGTCCTTTAGAATATAGGTTGTTAAAGGCTCTACTTCCGTACCAACTCTCTAGATCGTCATTATTTGTAATTCCCTTTTGAAAGATATTACCTTTACAATTATTGAAAAATGTTCTTACGAATTCTATTTTTCTTAGGTTTTCATCATTTAATTTAATTTTTGAATCAAGAATTACTGCTGGATTAAAACCAGAAATTACACTTTTATCAATTACAAATGCCACGTCGTTACCTACATAAATTGCTTCTTGTACCAAACCAATTTCAATATCATATTGAAGATCACTAGAAAGATTTACTAATGTTAAATTTTCAGCGTCAACATAAGTTGTGTTTTTGCTCGGATCAGCTTCTTCCTTATTATCGTAAGATTCTACATGTATACATCTTGATCCGTTAGAGCTAGAAATATATGGGTCTCTCACAGCCAAAGAATTAACAATGTTACAATGAGCTCCATAATTAAATTCAAAATCATTTTCACTGTTTTTTAAAGACACCATTTTTACAAGCATAAGATCTCCACCAAGCACACTAATGCCAGAGCCATTACAATAACTTACCATAACATCTGATATTAATGTTTCTCTACCTACACCAGCAAGTGTTAGACCATTAAAATTACCAGTAGCTTTAGTCTTTTTACCTGCAAATTCAACACGAACATATTTGAGGATACCAGAGTTACTTTCAGTGTTTTCGCCGCCATAACTAATATTATTAAAATCAGTTGGCTTAAGACCAAAATTTAATGAAGCTTCACTACCGTAAGTATTAATCGGTGCTTCACCTAAAACAAAAACTCCTCCCCAATCACCAGGTTTTTTGACGCTTTTATTAGAAGTAAAAATGATTGGATCTGTTTGTGTGCCTTCAGCGATTATTTTTGAACCTCTACTAATTGTTAGAGAACCTTTAGATTTAAAATCTCCAAGAATTACAGTGCCAGGTTCAATGACTAATGTGGCATTGTTAGTAACGAAAACATCACCTAAGAGAAGATAAACGTTTCTTTTATTTAATGTTGTGTTCTCGGTGATATTACCACTAAGAATTTGAGTTGGCTCACCATAATCAATTCTACTCGGTTTAAATTCTGTCCATGAGTCTAACCAATTATCGTAACCGATAATACCTTTTTCTTGTTGCGCAAAACTATTGCTAAAAACAAATAAGAAAATAAGTAATGTTGTAATGTGATTTTTCATAGCGGTTTATTTTTAAGTTCGTGTTTTTAAGGCTTTTAAAATCTTATCAAATATACTTAAAAATCCTATGAAATACAAAATAAATCGATAAAATACACTTTATTATCTTATGTTAAGAGAAATTACTTACAAAAATATTGAAATTTCCTTTAAAGAGAATCATTTGTTGAATTTTAATAACAAAAACCTCGACAATTGTCGAGGTTTTGATTTGGGGAATGTATTATAACACTAACAAAACTTAATCTTTAAATTCGTTATAGGTATGGAGTGCTTTTAATGTTTCTTCGTAAAAAAGAATTGCAGCTATTAAATCATTGGTATCAGAATAGGGTAGAATCTTCTTTTGAAATTCTATTGTACTTTCAAAATAATCATCTGAAGCCTCTTTATTTTCTTCAAGAGCTTTTTTATTTTCTTTGGTTTCTGGAATACCTAAAGTTTCCATAGTTACACCAGGTTTTGTGGCAAAAGCAATATTAGGTAATATGTTAACAATAACTTCAATACGCTCTATATATAAAGTTAAGAGTTCACCTTTTTTCATAGCATCTAAATCTTCACGACTATGGTACTTAGAGATTCTTACTTTACCACTAATAATACTTGCTGAATCGTCCTTCTTTTGTGCAAAGCTTAAAGAGAACATTAGAGAGAATATTGTACTAAAAAGTATAAACTTAGTTTTCATGTTTGTAGGTTTTGATTTAGACTTACGCAACAAATCTATATAAAATAATCTTAAAAACAATGAATTTCGAGATTTATTTTATCTATAAAGTGCAAAAAACATAGATAAAAAGCATAAAAATCAGACTAAATACGAATTTAAACGATTAAAAACACCTAAAATATCGATACAGGAAATTGTATACTTTAAGCTTATAATTTCAATAAAATCTATCAGATTTAAATTCATCAACTATGTGTTTTATCGGTAAAATTGACATTACAAAACAGTTTGTCGTAAAAAAAGATGAGCTCATAAGATATTTATGGAACTTCCTGATTATTAGCAGAATTTTGAGGTATCCAAATCTTTAAATCTTATGAAAACGTTTATTCACACATTTATTCTTGTTTGTTTTTTAAGTTCTGCACATGTGGTAAAAGCGCAACAGTCAGACAGTCCTATTTACGATCGTTCAGAAGATTTAATCACTAACACGGATACTATTCCAGATTACAGATCAAAAGAAAACAAGTTAAAACTCACAGGTACTGTTTATTTAAGTGATGGTGTAACACCAGCTAAAGGCGTTATTCTTTTTATAGAACAGCCAGACGAGAATGGTGATTTTGATTTAAGACGTTCAGGTGACCAACGCTATGTATTCCATAGAAGTTGGGTAAAAACAGATGAAGATGGTAAGTATACATTTTACACCTTTGTTCCTGGTAACGATAGACGTTACAACCAAATGCAACAAATTTTCCCAATTATAAAAGAGCCTTCAAAATCTGAAGTGCAATTAGAATCTTTACTTTTTAATGATGACCCTTTATTGACAGAGCGTTGTCGTAAGCGTCTCGCTAAAAGAGGTGGTAAAGAACGTATTTTGAATACACGCACCGTAGATGGTATGTTAGTAGCACAAAAAGATATTGTGTTGCCAAATACAGAAGTTGCTCAATAATACCGCAAGATACCGCTAAGTTTTATAGTAAATGTAAAGCCTCAACTGAAAAGTTGAGGCTTTTTTTATAACTGTAGAGTTTTTGTATAGTGCATATTCTCCATTGTCAGTGGTTTAATATCTAAATTTGATATAACTAAATAAATCAATATGTTTTCATCAAAAGCTTATTCACTTAAAGTCCTTTTAAGTGTCTTATTACTCTTTTATATTTCTACATTTCATGCACAGATTATAAATGTAGGCAATGGTAGTTATACAACATCATTTCCTGGTGTTGATTCTGCTGGCAGAAATGGATTTCCATCTGGTTCGCCACAATTAAGTGGTAATGCTTTAAATAAACCTGTACCAACCAATGATTGGTGGTCAAGACTTGTTAAAGAAAATCATGCAGATAATTTGTTTAATTATCCCATGACAATGAGAACCAAAAACGACGGTTTAGTAGTGACCTATATTCCTTGGGGACCAATTGGTGATTCAGCGCCAATAGAAGTTGGTCTTGTAGGTCTTAATACATCTATGGCTACTGCTTCAGATTATTCAGATTGGACAGTTACTATGGATTGGAATGATGGTACACATCATTTAAATGCAACTTCTGGTATTGCTATGCCATTCATTTACTTTGAAAAAGGGAGCAGTGACATTGTTGAAATATCAATTAATTCAGGTACAGTTACGGTTACAAATGAAATGATTACGGTAGAAAACGCGTCAAACGGTGCTGATTTTGTCATTTATGCACCAACTGGTAGTACTTGGACGCAATCTGACTCAACATATTCATCTTCACTCAATGGGAATAATTATTGGTCAATGGCAATGCTACCATTAACAACAACCAATGTGAGTATGGTAGCTCAAGAATATAAGGACTATGCATACGTATTTCCTACTAATACCATTACAACTTGGAATTATAATGAAAGTAATTCTAAACTTAATACAACCTTTACTGTAACTACAGATGTTAAGGAAGGCACAGAGACTAATGTTTTATTAGGACTATTACCACACCAGTGGAGTAATTTATCAATGTCATCAGCATCACCAAGTGGATATAGTTATGAAACAGTTAGAGGCGAAGTAAAGATGCTAGATGGTAATACCTTTGAGGTAGAACATATTTTTAAAGGTATTTTACCAACGCTTCCAAATTTAGGGCAATATAGTAACGGATATGATCCGGCTGCTTTAGATTCTAAAATTACCGCGATTCAAAATGATCAATTAGCGACTTGGACAGATTCATACAATGAAGGTCAGGTTATGAATAGACTTATTCAAACAGCCAGGATAGCAGATGAAACAGGTAATATTGCCGCTAGAGATGTTATGATTGCTACAATAAAAGAGAGACTAGAAGATTGGTTAACGTATGAATCTGGTGAGGTCGCGTTCTTATATTATTATAATGATACATGGTCCGCAATGCTAGGATATCCAGCAGGTCATGGACAAGATAGTAATATTAACGACCATCATTTTCATTGGGGATACTTTATTCATGCCGCTGCCTTTATGGAACAATATGAACCAGGTTGGGCAGCACAATGGGGTGACATGATAAATTTATTGGTTCGTGATGCTGCTTCAGACGATAGAAACGATACACTATTTCCATTTTTAAGAAATTTTAGCCCTTATGCTGGTCATAGTTGGGCAAATGGTTTTGCTTCTTTCCCTCAAGGTAATGACCAAGAATCAACCTCTGAGAGCATGCAATTTGCATCTTCTTTAATCCATTGGGGAGCAGTAACAGACAATGATGCGATAAGAGATTTAGGAATTTTTATTTATACAACAGAACAATCTGCTGTAGAAGAGTATTGGTTTGATATGTATCAAAGAAATTTTTCTGCATCACATCCTTATGAATTTGTTTCAAGAGTTTGGGGTAACTCATACGATAATCAAACTTTCTGGACAGGCGATATTGCCGCAGCTTATGGTATAGAACTATATCCTATTCATGGTGGTTCATTATATCTAGGGCATAATCAGACTTACCTTCAAATGCTTTGGTCTGAAATTTCAGCAGATACAGGTATATTGAGCAATCAAGAAAATCCTAATTTATGGCACGATACTTATTGGAAATATTTAGCACTTACAGATGCTCAAAGTGCAATAAACCTATATGATTCTTACCCTAACAGAACTTTAAAGTTTGGTATTTCAGACGCGCACACCTATCATTGGTTGCATAATATGAATGCTTTAGGTGTACCTGATGCTTCAATAACTGCTAATGACCCTTTGGCAACCGCATTTAACGATAATGGTTTTATAACATATGTGGCTCAAAATTATTCAGATTCAGATACGGTTGTTACATTTTCAGATGGTTATATGCTAAATGTGCCAGCTAACACTCTAGCAACAAGTAGAGATATTGATGTAACGGCTGAATTGTCTGCAAATCCAGAAGTACCTGTAGAAAATGATAATGTTTTACTTTCTGTGGCAACAACAGGTACCGGAATTGATAAAGTAGAATTTTATTTTGATGGTAACCTGCTAAGTGAAGATACTGCCGCGCCTTACCAATCCACAATACCAAATATTAGTTTAGGTATACATACTGCGTATGCTAAAGTTTACAAAGGCTCATCTCACATTGTAACTAACTTTATTTCAATGACAATTGGCGACCAGTTACCTTATTTAGGCACACCACATCAAATACCTGGTGTTATTGAAGCTGGTCATTATGACTATTTCGAAGCTGGTAATGGTCAGAACATTTCATATTTTGATACAACAATGGATAATCAAGGTGGTTTTAGACCAAGCGAATATGTTGATGCTTTGTCTGATGCTATAGAAGGTGAAACTGTTGGTTGGATCGCTTCTGGTGAATGGTTAGAATATACAGTGGATGTACAGACCACTGGATGTTATAACTTAGATATAAGATATGCATCAGGAAACAATAATGGAGGTGGACCTATTTATTTAGAAATAGATGGTGTTAAGGTCAGCTTAGATGTTATATTTTCATCAACAGGAAATTGGAATTCTTGGAATACAAAATCTACGAGTAATGTAGATTTAACAGCTGGCACTCATATTTTAAGATTAGTAGCAACTGATGGTGAAATTAATTTGGGTAGAATGACCTTTAGTTATAATGCATTAGAATGCACTGATCCTGGTTCTAATACAGGGTTACCTTTTGATTTTGAAACAACGCCTGTAACTGCAGATTTTAATGATTTTGATGGTGGAACAGGAACTGTAGAAGCAGTTAGTGGCCTGCAAAGCACTGGAAACAACAGTAATAACTTAGCAAAGATTGTTAGAGATGGTGGACAGGTTTGGTCCGGATCGTATATTAATTTAAACGATGCTTTAAATTTCACTACAAATCGTTACATCACAATGCGAGTTTGGACAGAAGCACCAATTGGGACACCAGTTCAGATAAAACTAGAACAGCAAGGTGGCGGAGCTGCTTTTGAATTGATAAGCAATACTACTGTTTCTGGGCAGTGGGAAACATTAACTTGGGATTTTGGGTCTTTAGGTTTAAGTCCTTATGACAAACTCGTGTTTATGTTTGATATTGGAAATTTAGGTGATGGTACTTCTCAATCGACATTCTATTTTGACGATGTCCAACAAGTGTCAAGTTTATCAACACCTGAGATAGATTTTAGTGACTTAAGTATATATCCTAATCCGGTTAATGAAATATTATACATCAAATCAAACACAATACATATAGATAAAGTGGAGCTTTATTCTATTTTGGGAGAGAAACTAATTGACTCGAAAGATAGAGTGGATTACCTTGACATGAATCAATTAAATAATGGTGTGTATTTTATTAAAGTTTATTCTGGTATGAATTATATTACCAAGAAAATTATAAAGAAATAGAAATTAAATTTTAATTGTAATTAAGCCTCAACTGAAAAGTTGAGGCTTTTTTATTAGATAAGAACCTTTAAACTGTAAAATCTATACATCATTCTGTAAAATGTATACATTCTCATCGTAGCCTCATCATAACTTTGTGCCATCAAAAACAATAAGATAATGAAAAACGTTGCATTAATTACAGGAGCTTCAAGTGGAATAGGAAAGGAACTAGCAAACATTCACGCAGAAAAAGAAGGAGATTTAATTATCGTTGCTAGACGACAAGATAAGTTGAATGCACTTAAATCTGAATTAGAACAAAAGCATAGTATTAAAGTAATGGCAATTGTCAAAGACTTAAGTGTTCCAAATGCTTCTAAAGAATTATTCGAAAAAGTTAAAAGCGCTAACATTCAAGTTAATTATTTAATTAACAATGCAGGATTTGGATTAAGAGGGAAATTTCACGAATTGTCTTGGCAACGTCAAATGCAAATGATAAACCTTAATATGGTTGCACTAACAGAATTAACTTATTTATTTCTTCCTGAAATGGTAAAACGAAATAGTGGAAAGATTTTAAATACATCATCAACTGCAAGTTTTTTACCAGGACCATTGCAAGCGGTTTACTTTGCATCTAAAGCGTATGTCACATTTTTAGGAAATGCTATTGCTGAAGAATTACACGATACAAATATTACTGTAACCACATTAATGCCTGGAGCTACTGAAACTGAATTCGCTTCAACTTCAGGAATGGATAAAACAGAACTATTTAAGAAAACCGTTAGTGCCCGTTCGGTTGCTGAAGATGGTTATAACGGAATGCTAAAAGGAAAACTAGATGTGGTTTCAGGACTAACATTTTCTCAAAGTATGATGATGAAAATGATTCCGTTTACACCTAAAAAAATGATACTTCAGCAAGTTCGTAAAGGACAAGAAGTAGAATAAGAGATGATTAAAAAAATATTTAAGATTATAAAGCGTATGTTACTATTTATCGTAGGTCTTATTGTAGTATTAACTATCGGAACTGCAATATTTATGAATACAAGTCCTCAGTTTGGTGGTTCACCTTCAGAAGAAAGTTTAGTGAAAATTAATAGTTCACCTAATTATAAAGACAATGCATTCAAAAACTTAGAACACACTGTGCAAAACACAGGCATTAAATGGAGTAGTATTCCTGAGTTTTTCACTTCAGGAAATGGTAAAGTGCCAACAAAAGCATTACCTCAAAAGGATTTATCTTCAGAAGATTTTCAACAGGAAATAAAAGAACCAAGATTAACGTGGTTTGGGCATTCTGCAATGTTATTAGAGTTAGAAGACACCAACATATTCATAGACCCAATGTTAGGAAATGTGCCTTCACCAGTATCTTGGATGGGTTCAGGAAGATTCAACAGAGAGTTACCAATTAAAATTGAAGATTTACCAGAAATTGATATTGTATTAATCTCTCACGACCATTACGACCATTTAGACTATGAATCAATAACAAAATTGAAATCTAAAGTAAAACAGTTTTATGTTCCGTTAGGAATTAAAGCACACTTAACAGCTTGGGGAGTTGAAGAAAAACGTGTAAAAGAGTTTGATTGGTGGGAAAACATAAGTTTTAACAATATTGAATTTACTGCAACACCAGCGCGACATTTCTCTGGACGAGGATTTAAAGGCAATAAAACCCTTTGGTGTTCTTGGGTTATTAAGTCTGAAATCTCAAACATTTTCTTTAGTGGAGATAGTGGTTATGGTTCGCACTTTAAAGAAATAGGAGAGCGCTTCGGTCCTTTTGATTTTGCGATGATGGAATGCGGACAATACAATGAGCAATGGTCTCAAATACATATGATGCCAGAAGAAACCGTTCAAGCAACTATAGATGTTGAAGCAAACAAAATGATGCCTATACATTGGGGAGCTTTTAAGTTGGCATTACACACTTGGGATGACCCAGTAAAAAGGGCTTCAAAAAAAGCAATAGAACATAACATTACTATGGTAACACCAAAAATTGGAGAAGCCATGATGTTAAATGAAGAGAATAATACCACAAAATGGTGGGTTAAAGTAGAGTAAATACGTTTTTAAATGTTTAATACTTTTGTATTATGAGCGATATCTTACATATAGCATCAATTACGGACTTCACAACTATTCTTGAATTACCTGCACCAAAGCATCCTTTAGTATCTGTTTTTAATTTAAAGGATATGCCTCACTTAGTAGAATATAACGATATTAGGTATACTTCAGATTTATATATGATTTCCTTAAAAGATGGTATCACCGGAACTATTAATTACGGAAGAAACTCATACGACTTCAGTGATGGAACAATGGTATTTATGAAACCTAATCAGGTAATGTCTGGTGCAAAAGAAGAAATTTCAGCAGATTCTAAAGGTTGGGTGTTATTGTTTCATCCAGATTTAATTAGAAAATCTGAATTAGGTAAAACTATAAGTACTTACGGTTTCTTTGATTATGAAGTTCACGAGGCTTTACATCTTTCGGATGAAGAACAACAAACGGTTACAGAATTAATTAAAAAAATAGAGAAGGAGTACAGCCAAAATATAGACAAGCATAGTCAGAAATTGATTGTTTCAAATATAGAATTGATTCTGGATTATTGTATGCGTTATTATGACAGACAATTTTATGTAAGAACTAATTTAAATCAAGATCATGTTTCTGAATTTGAACAACTTTTAAAGGACTATTTTACTTCTGAAAAACCTTCAGAATTAGGATTACCATCAGTAAAATATTGTGGTGAACAACTTAATATGTCACCAAATTATTTAAGTGATTTATTAAAAAAGGAAACAGGTAAAAACGCCAAAGACCATATATATGCATTTGTAGTCAATAAAGCTAAAATGAATCTCTTGGGCACAACCCATTCAGTTAGTGAAATTGCATATAATCTAGGTTTTGATTATCCTCAGCATTTTAGTAAGCTTTTTAAATCAAAAACAGGTGTAACTCCAGTACAATACCGCTCACAAAATTAGATGAGTTAAATTGAATTAGCACATAAAAAAAAAAACCGTTTTAAACTTAAAACGGTTCTTCTAAATTATAAAAGAGATTCTTTTGCTATTAACCAATATTTATAATTCTTGCAGTTATTATGAAGTATAATAAATGTTGATACGAAGATACTGAAAACAATACCTTTTCAATTGGTTTACTAATTTTTTTAAGAATTTTATTAACATTTATTGATGTAAATCAAAAAAAATCTAGACAAAGCATTCAAATTTACCATTGCGTTTAAATTTTAAAACATTCTGAAATTCAACTTGATAGATTTAAAACTCTCTATTTCTGTTTTGATGTCTTACAAAAAAGATAAGTCCTACAATGATTGCCACAGCAATACCAAGCGCCCAATAAAAAAATGTCATAAAGCTAGAAACGATTTTTTTACCTTCAAATGAATTAAATAATTTTTCACTTGTGGCGTAACTCTTTGGTATATAAACATAATAAGATAGAATTTCTTCAGCCTCTTTAATTTTAGTGTAGAATTCATTAAAATCCTCAAGTGACACGTATCCTTTTTTATTTTCATATTCATAATCAAGGTATAAGATATTACCATGATTGTTGAGTTTCCCTTGCATACTGTATATGAAGCTCTTAGAGTTAATAGTGACGTCGTCTGTATTTAGAGACCATTTTCTAGGTAGCATTACCGTGATATGATGTTTCTTATGACTTGGATAGTAAAGAGCAAAAGGTGTTTGCCTTTCCTTAGTATTAGGTGATATGAAAACATCTAAAATACTATATGGACTAAAGTCAGCACTAATATTCTTTTCATTACCAACCATAGGTTTCCAAATACTATTAATTTTATAATGTTCTTCTACTATCAATCTATTTGATAAACTATCATCATCAATGCTTGGCTCTTCAATAACTTCAACACCATCATACAAGTCTTCATAGTAACTTTTAAATTCCTTACTTAAGTTAGATAAACTCGTATACTTATAGCGTCTGCGCATCATGTCTGCTTCAGCACCTTTGTATAAAGTGTGCACTCTCAGTGTAGCTGGTCCACCAACAGTAGGCAAATCAAACGTATCGTAAACTTCTACTAGATTTTCAACATTGTTAGTAACGCTTTCTGGCGCTGTTACACCATCTTTAATTACCAAAACATTGCCATATTCTGGAAAAGCAATGGCGTCATGATGTCCAAATTGATTATTTAAAGTAGGATCGTAAAAGAGAGCTTCACCATCTTTATTGATGACTTTAACTACCACATGATCAAACACTTTTGGCGAAGGCAAAAACTCGTGTAATGTTTCCCCATAGTATGTGTTTACAAGTGCAGGATATGCTTCAATATTCATGGCGCGCAACATACTTACCATCAGCCAGGTTTTATCTTTACAATCCCCAAAACGTTGCTCAAATACTTTATTTGGTGAGAATGGCTTGTATGCACCAATACCAGACTCTAAACCGAGATAGCGTATCTCTTCTTGTACAAATTTTAAGGTCACTCTAATTCGATCACCTTCATAATCAAAATTTGATTTTATCTCTTCTATTTTAGTTCTTAAGGCTTGTGAAATTGGGCCATCTTTTTCATACACATTCAATCCCCATAACACAACCTCAGCCCAAGAGTTATAGTCCGACACAAACAAATTATCATAAGCCATATACCAACTCGGTGTGTTATCTTCAAATTCTGGGGCTTTAGCAAGTGTTGTTTGCCAATTATAGGTGATGTAACCATTATAAGTACTAACTTTTGGTTCTACCTGAGTATTGGTGAGTTTATAATTAAGTTTTCGCTTCGAAATAAGGTAATAATTAATTTTACCTACAGGCTGAAAATCATTCAGCGCTGTTGCACCAGAAAAATGATCTCCATGTATTGGGTTAAAACCTTTATTAGAGTAGGCGACATCTAGTATATCTCCATTTCTAATGTCTGCTAAATTAGCTACAGCATTGAGACTACCATCATAAATGTAGCTTTCCGAATTAGACTCTTTTCTTATGACCTGAAAATCATTCACGTTGAGTTTATTAATCCGTTTTCCATTTCTGTATACCACAATAGAGTGTAGGGTCAATTGCTGATAGGTTGGATCGTAATTTATAGAAATTGAAGAACCATCTTGTATACCAACATTGTCCGTAATTTTTCTGGCAAAACGGATATAACGTTCTTTTTTAGGAATATGGATTTGTTCATCGCTTAACAATGTCAATAAACCATAAGAAATGTCTTTAGTTTCTATATCTGGACTTTTATCATAAGATTGTTCAATAACCCATTGCGGTGTTTGACTTACTTTAATCTGAGTATAGGTGATTTGAAATGCACAGAATATGTTTAGTATAATGAAGTGTCGAATAATAGATTTCAAGGTCATAATTACTGATTGGTAGACAAATAAAAGAAAAATAATGTCATCAAACGGTATTTCACCAGATTATTGGCTTCACTACGAAATCCGTATCTTTGTGCTGTAAAAGACTATGGGAAAGAAAGCAGAACAAAAAGAGAAACGACCTGATTTAGTGGTGTTTGATGAGGAAAAGCAACGCTATGATGCCGCCTTTAGACCTTATGGAACTAATGTTGGGGCTCCACAAATTAAGTTACCAAACAATGGTAGCTGGAAGAACTCTCAAATTTACAAAGCCAATAAGCATCTTAAAGCGAAATATGAAGCTATAAAAGCAGAATACGAAGCTTTGCTTAAGGTTATGAAATACAATGAGCTAGTTACAGCATCCAAATTTACATTTGAACCATTAATAGGTGAAGTATACCATTTATATAACAATGCTAAGGAAGAACCCTTTTTATCTATAATAGATCCTGAAAGTTGTAATTTTCAGCATTTGGGAAGTTTTAGATTAACATCAGACTATTTATGGGAAAAAGTGGAGGACAAGCCTAGCACATTTTTACCTAAATTATAAACTATATAATGAGAATTTTTAATGCATTACGATTTGAGTTACTAGGAAAGAGTAAGTTAGGTCGTTATCTGTTATATGCATTAGGAGAAACCATTTTGGTGGTTATTGGTATTTTGATTGCCCTTTGGGTAAATCGTAAGAATGAAGAATCTAAACGTATTGATGAGACCGAAGTTGTAGGACAGATGGTTCTAGAGCAAATGCGTAAAGACGTCAAGGAAATTGAAAGTCTCTTAAATGATTGGGATGACGAGCGAAAGGTAGCGGATACCATTTTAAGATTCACAAGAAAAGACGAACCCATTCCCAAAACTTGCCAGGATTGTTCAGATCTCATCATAGGTGTTTCCTTACCAACATTAACCGACCGTATTCCAAAAACTATAGTAGGTAAGTCCTTTCATAAAGGAGATTTACTAGATGCACTAGTAGATGTTGAGTATCATTATCTCGAAGGTTTAAAAATGGTGGCCTTCAATGAAAATGCAATGGTCACATTTACGTTAGAAAATCTTAAATATTGGCAAGATAATTTTAGTTGGTTTTCAGATCTCATGGCACGCGGCAGATGACAAGACGATTGTTTAGAGTACTTTTTTGAAAGTGAAGACTATCGGAATCGAGTAGCCTTTTACGAACTTATTTTACTCGAAATCTACTATGAACAATTAGATGAGTTTAAAGAAAACACAAAAAGATATATTGAGCGTTTAGAAGCTTTACTTTGAGATCTATTTTTTTATTATGTACATACTATTAAAAGTGAATCAAACTTGTGTTACACTTATCAATTAGTTCATAACATTTAAGGCTTTATTTCTGTGCTAAAATTTTTATCTAAATATTAGTATCTTTATAAAGCTATGCTGATACATTTTAGAGTTTATATAGTATTTATTGTTCTAATTATATTTTCTTGTAAAGAGGATTCCAATCTTAATCAAACCAAAGATCCCAATTACAATCCCATTGTAGCTAATTCCGTAGACAGAGATTTAGATGAGATAAAAAAGGATGGAGTTCTTAGAGCGCTAGTAGTTTATAGTAGTACCAGTTATTTTTTGTACAAAGGTGAGGCAATGGGTTTTGAATATGAATTGTTAACTCAATTGGCAAAAGACCTAGGTTTAAAATTAGAATTGGTCGTATCTAATGATCTAGATTCCCAATTTGAAGTACTAAATAGGGGAGACGTAGACCTTATTGCTCACGGTATGACTATTACTAATCAGCGCAAATGGGAGGTGGACTTTACCGAATATTTATATCTAACAAAGCAGGTATTAGTGCAGTGTAAACCTGAAAACTATAGAAATATGTCTTGGGCTTCACTACAAAAACACTTAATACATGATCCAATAGAACTCATTGGAGATACCGTTTCGATAAGAAAAAATTCAGCCTATTATGAACGTATTTTAAGTCTTTCTAATGAGATGGGAGGTGATATTATTATTGATACTCTAAGTAGTGAACTAACTACTCCCGAAATTATAGATATGGTAGCCAAAGGACAGATTAAGTACACTATTGCCGATGAGAACATTGCTAAGATTAATACGTCAAACCAACCTATCCTAAATATTGATGTGCCTATATCATTTTCACAGCGTATCGCATGGGTAACTAGAACAAAGTCAGTAAAATTTCGAGAGGTTGTTAATGAATGGATTATTAAGCAGAAGAAAACGGTTAATTATAATGTCATTTATAATAAATACTTTAAAAATAAGCGGTCATTTAACCGACGTATCAAAAGTGAATATTACAGTTTAAAGAATAATCAAATTAGCAAGTTCGACAATCATTTTAAAAGGTATGCTGAAAAAATAAATATCGATTGGCGCTTATTGGCTTCTCAAGTATATCAAGAATCACGTTTTGATCCTAAAGCGCAATCTTGGGCTGGCGCCGAAGGTTTAATGCAGGTTATGCCTGCTACTGCCGAAGCATTGGGTATAGAAGACATCTCTAATCCGATTGAAAGTATTAAAGGTGGGACCAAATATCTAGATCAAATGTACAAGTACTTCTCACATATCGAAGATCATGAAAACCGTATAAAATTTGCTTTAGCTTCTTATAATTGTGGTTATGGCCACGTACTAGATGCACAACGGTTGGCTGAAGCTAATAATCTTAATCCTAATATTTGGCAGAATAATGTTGATAAAACTATGCTAGCATTACGGCTGCCAAAAAACTATAAAAAGCCCTTTATTAAATATGGTTATGTAAGAGGTACTGAACCTGTTACTTATGTACAACAAATTTTTGAGCGATACGAGCATTATAAACAGTTCATTAGCTTATAAAGTTGATTAAATCCTAGAGTTTAAAGGCCTCTAAAACCTCAAGTTTAGTGAATTCTAATGCTTTTTCGTGTGTTGCATTAAGGTCTATTTTTGGTGCGACACCAGCTTTGTACGCTTCTAACCAACGCGAAATACACAAACACCATTTATCACCTGGTTGTAAACCAGGAAACTGCCACTGAGGAATTGGTCGTGTTAAATCATTACCACGTTGCTTTGTAAATGCTAAAAATTCTTTTGTTACTACTGCACAGACCACGTGTGTACCTGTATCTTGAGGCATGGTTCTGCAGAATCCATCTCTAAAATAGCCAGTCATAGGATTTGTGCAACAAGATATTAAGGGTTTTCCATAGACGTTATTTGCCATAATTTTTCTCTTTCAATGTTTATGTATTTACCATGTGAAATTTACAAAATCCTTAAGAATCTAACTTGTGTTGAATCCTTATATTCACTAAAAAAAGTTTTGGAACTAGAATTATTAGAAACAGTACGACGAGAATTAATCAATGGTTATTCTAAAAAGCGTCATCCATTTAGATATTTCACACTTGCTACGGTTAATAATGGAAAACCGCGTCAACGCACCGTCGTTTTACGTAAATTGTTGCCAGATTTTAGTGTATTAATATATACTGATCAACGGTCACAAAAAATAAATGACATTTCAAAAAACCCTAAAGTAAGTGCATTATTTTACCATCCAAAAAAATTGTTACAATTGCGTATTGATGCCACTGCCGAAATTATAACAGATTCAGTTCAGCTAAATAATTATTGGCAGAATATTCCTGAGAATTCTCGCAAAGATTACATTACTGTCAAAGCTCCAGGATCTGATATAAGTCATCCAGATCATGTAGATTATGATAGTGAAACCAATTATTTTACTGCGATACGACTTATACCGAATACCATAGAATATTTACAATTACAACGTCCGAATCATTTACGCATACGATTTGAGAATAATGGCAATGCCTGGCATAGTCAGTTTTTGGTGCCTTGAATTTAAGTATTAATTGTTTTAAAATTCTTAAATATGTATGGTATATTTTTTTAAGTATTTATTATATCCCATAGTTGTCCTATAATTTTTATTATGTAAAATAGAATTTCTGAGTTATTCTTTACACTTCACTATTTCTCATGATGAATGTCATTAGTTTCATCTCTTCCATCACTTACTTTTACTAGATAATTATTACTTTTAATACAACTACGTATTTGTTTATGTCTGATAAATCGACTTCAATAAAAAAATTCGGAACGTTTGGTGGCGTATTTACACCAACTTTATTAACCATTCTTGGAGTAATAATGTACTTACGTTTGGGTTGGGTTGTCGGAAATGCTGGTTTACTTGGTGCTTGGCTTATCATACTTATTTCATTCCTAATTACCTTATGTACAGCTTTATCTATGTCTGCCATAACTACCAACATTCGTATTGGTGCTGGTGGCGCTTATGCAATTGTTTCTCAGGCTCTAGGTCTTGAAGTTGGCGGAAGTTTAGGCATTCCACGTTACATATCACAAGCTTTAGCTGTGACGATGTATATTTTCGGTTTTCGTGAAGGTTGGCTTGGTATTTTTCCGGACCACAATCCATTTTTAGTAGATCTTATTGTATTTGCGTCTTTATTTACAATTGCCTACATCAGTGCAAATTTGGCCATTAAAACCCAGTATATCATAATGGGCATCATTATCATATCTTTTGTTTCTATAGTGATTGCAGCTTATGATGGTTCTATGTACCATTCTGTAAGTGATACTTTAAGTTGGGGTTCGTTTAAAGGCTCTCAAGAAAATGGATTTTCTGGTAGTAGTTTTTGGATTGTTTTTGCCGTCTTTTTTCCTGCGGCTACCGGTATTATGGCTGGTGCAAACATGTCTGGTGAACTTAAAGATCCTAAAAAAAGTATTCCTACAGGAACATTATGGGCTATTGGAGTTAGTTTCCTTATTTACATGTTGTTAGCCTTCTGGATTTCACGTAGTGCTTCAGAACAAGAATTGCTAAATAACTACTATGTCATGGTAGACAAAGCCTACTTTGGTCCTGCAATTATTGCTGGTATTTTAGGTGCAACCTTCTCTTCTGCTTTAGCGTCTATTGTAGGATCGTCACGTATTTTATTCGCTATGGGGCAACATAATGTATTACCCTATTCTAAAATACTTTCTGGTACAAGTGCCAATGGTCAACCAAGAAATGCAATGATGGTCACAGGTTTACTCATATTTCTAACCTTACTTTTAAGGAATCTTAATGCGGTAGCACCTTTAGTAACTCTATTTTTCTTAATTACGTATGCCATGATAAATATTGTGGTGATTATAGAACAACGTTTGGGTTTAATAAGTTATCGACCAATTTTTAAGATTCACAAATGGGTACCATGGTTTGGTCTGATTTCATCTGTGTTTGCCATGTTTATCATTAACCCTACCGTGAGTTTAATATCTATAGCCATTGTACTTATGGTATATTGGTATTTATCTCGTCAAAACCTAGAAACCCCATTTGAAGATGTGCGTTCTGGCTTGTTTGTATCCTTTGCTGAATGGGCCGCAAAACACACTTGGGGCATGAAACAAAAACAACAACGTGCTTGGAAAGCAAATCTTATGGTGCCGGTTAGAGATATTAATGGTCTTCGTGGTACTTTTGAATTTTTACGGAATATCACTAAACCCAAAGGTTCTATTAAATTATTAGGTATTGAACCTTTTACTGAGCATAGCACACTTGCCATACAATTAGAAGATATATCAGCTTCCTTTAGAGAAAAAGGTGTCTTCTCCTCCTCTACTGTTATCCATACAGATCAATTTGCGAATGGTATCAATTATAGTAGTCAAGCATTAAATGGTGCATTCTTTAGACCTAACATCATGTTTTTAAATCTTCAAGACCATGATGATTACGAAAACGAACTTAAGCTTGTTATGAAAGAGTCTATGCGCTTAGAAATTGGGATTCTATTATTCAATTTGCATACGACTACATTACTTGGACAGCGAAACACGATTAATGTTTGGGTAAGTGACCGCAGAGGAAATTGGGAATTAGGCGGATTAGATATCGGAAACTTAGATTTGTCCATTTTAGTGGCTTATAAGCTAAAATTGAATTGGAAAGCGAGCATTCGACTAATTACAGTTGTTGAAAACCCAAATGATGCAGAAAAGGCTCAAGCATTTTTAGAATCACTGAAAGAATTGGCACGTCTGCCACAAATTCTTACGGAAGTTTCTGTTGGAAAATTCAATGATTACGTGACTAAAGCACCTTCTGCAGATCTCAATATCTTTGGAATGCAAGATACGTTGCCTTATGGTTTTATTAAAAATATGTCTCAAAAAACCAATAGTAGTTGTCTATTTGTAAAGGATTCTGGTCACGAAAGTATTTTAGCTTAAAGTGCAGTTTCGCCAGTTTCGCATGGCTTTAAGATTCCTCTGTAATTGTTCGCGGTACGATGAGAAGATAATATTAGTATTTCAGTATTATAATTAGGAAATACAGTCATAGTTATCTTATAAGATTCTTGTCTATCTTCTTCGTCTTTAACTTCAAATTTAATGACATATGCGTCTTTTCGTTTGTGCTTGGAGATATTATATTTTTCAGGTGTTGCATTAAATTCCACACCCATATCATTGCCACCATAGCGACCACCAATAAGCTGCTGTTCACCGTAATATGGCAAATATGCTTTTGCAATACTATCATTAAAGGCCATAAAAAAGCCATCGCCAACAACATCTATTCTACTAGTTGTGTTCCCTACTCTATTCGTTAATACATTATTTATGACTTGTTGTGTTGCTGCGGTATTAAAAGGAAAAACCGCTCTTATATCTACACGATAATTACGCGTATTTAAAACAGTTTCAAGCTCGGACATGGCTTCAACATTAACAACTGATTTTGTAGAATTACAACTTGTTAACAGTAAAAAAAGACTTAAGCATAGTGCTTTAATCATGTATTTATAAGGTACAAAGACTTTCATAACGTATCTAAGATAGTCATTCATCAGCTTTTTACCAATAACATTAACACTGCGTTAGAGATTAATCTTCAGGTGGATAACCATGAATTTCTTCAAACTTCTCATCAAAATTAGTTCTTAGATAAGAATTCAGTTTCTTTTGGTAATCGTCCTTTAGCCATTTTAAAAAGTTGTGCGTACTTTTACTAATACATTTAGCATACAATTCAATACGTTGATTAATATCACCTTTTAATAGCTTCGCTAGAGCTAAGGCATCATAAACATCTTCACTGTTTTCAATACAGATTTTAGCATGATGCTCTATAGAACGCTCTAAAACTACTTTTGAGGATTCGCCTGCATCTACCGCATCTTTATAGCATTGGCGTATATCAAAATAGGTGTCTTCAGATTTTGAGAACTCTTCTTTAATCTCATCTGGTAATTCATGCTTAAAGTTCGCCTCGATAGCATCATCACTTTTAATGCGATCCGCGTACCAATTAGGTGATTTAAAAATCAATTGCCAATCTAAATCTGCTCCCCAAGGTCCGAATCTGTAAATGTTATTACCAAGATCAATGACGTTGAACTTCTCTTTGTTATTTAAGATACGCGATCCTCTACCAATCATTTGATAGTATAAGGTCAAGGATTTTGTTGCTCTATTTAAGATGATGGTGTCAATAGTTGGCTCATCAAATCCTGTGGTTAAAATACTTACTGATGTTAAAATGGCATTTGGTGTCTCATGAAACCAATCTAAAATTTGTTTACGCTGCTTTTTGGTTGCCGTATTGTCTAAATGCATAATAGGTAAACCTGCTTGTCTGAAGGCATAATACACACTTATGGAAGTATTAATACCATTATTAAAAATCAAGGTCTTTTTACCTAAAGAATGTTTCTTGTAAGCGTCAACCGTTTTTTGAAGCATTGCAGGACTAGTATATAAATCCTCTGAAGATTTTACTGTATAATCGCCATTAGAACCTACTTCTAGCGAAGTTAGACCCATATCATAAATAAAGGTTTCGCAACGTGCTAAAAACTCATTCTCAATAAGGTTTTCTATGGTTTCACCTGTAATCAATTCATTGTAGTTTTTCTTCATAGGTAAGTCCTTATTAGAACTTAAAGGTGTTGCTGTTACACCAAGTATAAAGGACTTTTCGAAAAACTTAAAAAGCTTAGTAAACGAATTATAGTGAGCTTCATCAATAATAACTAAACCAACATCCGAGATATCTAGTTTATTATCATTAAGACGATTATTTAGAGTTTCAACCATGGCTACAAAGCACGAGTAATCTGCCTGGTCGTCTAAATTTGCTTTACTATCAACAACTTTATTGGTGACCCCAAAACTGGTTAGCATTTCAGACGTTTGACGACACAATTCTATTCTGTGCGTCATTACCAAAACTTTTTTATTGTGATTTTTTAAATATTGTCGCACCATTTCGGAGAATATCACTGTTTTTCCACCACCAGTTGGTAATTGATATAATAAGTGGTAATCATCAGGTGCTGTATCAAACTTTTCAAATATTTGACTGATAGCGCCTTGTTGGTACTGATATAATTCCTTATCTGTTTTTTTTTCTTGTACCGCTTGGTTTGGTTGAGACATATAAAAGGTTGATTGTTTATTCAATTGTGCAAAACTAAGTATTTTAAGAGATTTGGATTTACAATATTTCTATTAATTTAGCGTTCGTTTTTAATTAGCTATTAAATTAAATAAATGAAGTATCGCTTAGTATTAGGTCTTTTTGCGCTTTCACTATTATCAGTTACTGCACAAGAAGATCCACTATCTAAATTATTAAAAATTAAAATCCCAACGCAAACAGGTAAAGTCACAGCTTTGCAAGAAGTCGAAATTCCTGAGCATTCTGAAGACTCTTCAAAGGCATCCACGATCACAGATATTAAAGCGGAGTTTTGGGATACAACCGTTTATAATCCTTATAGACATACTGAAGTTGAATATCCATTTCAAGTCAATTTTACAGATAGTACTTACGCGAATCCTGTAAAATTTAAAAAGGTTGTGACCTCACGTTATGGATGGCGTCGAGGACGACCACACAATGGTATTGATATAGATCTTGTTACTGGTGATTCTGTAGTTTCTGTTCTTGATGGCATTGTACGTTTCGCAAGATATAGCAGTGGCCATGGTAGAACTGTAGTTGTGAGACATTTTAATGGATTAGAATCTACATATGCACATTTATCTCATATTGCAGTTAAAGCAAATGATACTTTAAAGAAAGGTGATTATTTAGGTAAAGGTGGAAATACAGGACGTTCTCGAGGTAGTCATTTGCATTTTAGTTTAACCTACAAAGGACAATTTATTCATCCCGAATATCTTTTTAAATTTGATGAAACAAATGCAATAAGAGCTCAAGAAATGTGGGTCACGAAGCGATGGACCAGAGCAAGTTTTCACAGTGCATATAGAGTGTCAAAATTAGAGTTGTTAGAATCAAAAGATGATGCGCTAGCAAGTTTAGTGAAGGAGCGAAAAATTTATGTTGTAAAACGTGGGGACACCTTATCTCGGATATCTAGACGCAACAATACCACAATAACTTCTATATGTAGAACGAATAAAATAAAGAAAAATTCTACACTAAGAATTGGTCAGAAACTAATTTTAGAAATCTAAAAATTAGATAAAAAATCTATAAATTTATTTATTTTGCAGCTTCATTAAAATTGTCATTTTTTGAAAGTCTGTATCGCGGAAAAGCCAAGTGTAGCAAGGGAAATTGCATCTGTGTTGGGTGCTACCACAAAGCGTGACGGTTACTTTGAGGGTAACGGTTATGCAGTGACTTACACGTTTGGTCATTTATGTTCACTCTGTGAACCCAGCGACTATAAACCATATTGGAAGAGTTGGGATTTAAATAATCTACCGATGCTTCCTGAGAAATTCAAAATTAAAGTATCGGATAACGATGGTATTAAGAAACAATTTAATATTGTAAAATGTCTTTTTGATAAAGCAGATGTGGTTATTAACTGTGGTGATGCAGGCCAAGAAGGAGAACTGATTCAACGCTGGGTCATTAATGAAGCGAAATATAAAGGTGAAGTGCAACGTCTGTGGATATCATCTTTAACTACTGAAGCCATAAAAGATGGTTTTAAAAATTTGAAACCTTCAACCGATTATGATAATTTATATTACGCAGGCTTTTCAAGGTCTATTGGTGATTGGTTGTTAGGTATTAATGCCACACGTTTGTATACGGTTAAACATGGCGGACACAATCAAGTACTTTCTGTAGGACGTGTTCAAACTCCTACTCTAGCGATGTTGGTTAGACGATACAAAGAAATCGAAAACTTTATTCCACAGCCCTATTGGGAATTACAAACGCTTTATAGAGACACTTTATTTAGTTACGAAGAAGGTCGTTTTCTTAAAATGGAAGACGGAGAAGTTTTGGCAAATAAAGTTAAAGAACACGACTTTGAAATTTTAGACATAACAAAGAAAAAAGGTACAGGATACGCACCCAAACTATTTGACTTAACTGGCCTGCAAGTGTATTGTAATACAAAGTTTGGAATGTCTGCAGATGAGACATTAAAGACGGCCCAAAAACTATATGAGAAAAAGGCAATTACATACCCTAGAGTGGATACCACTTTTCTTCCAAACGATATGTATCCAAAGGTAAAAGGTATTTTATCTAAACTTATTGATTACAATGATCTTACATCACCTTTGTTAAATCAAAAAATAAAGAAATCAGCTAAGGTGTTTAATGATAAAAAAGTAACTGATCACCATGCTATTATTCCAACAGGAATACAGACACATTTACATGGTAATGAAAACCAGGTTTACGATATTATTGTTAGACGATTTATAGCTGTTTTTTATGATGATTGTAAAGTGTCTAATACAACTGTAATCGGACAAGCTGATGATGTAAAGTTTAAAACCACAGGTAAAGAAATTTTATCTAAAGGTTGGCGCGTTGTATTTGAAACTAGAGACGGAAAGAATACCTCTATAGATAAGATATTACCGACTTTTGAAAAAGGAGAAAAAGGACCTCATGAACCGTCATTTTTAGAAAAGCAAACCAAACCACCAAAGCAATATACGGAAGCTTCGTTATTGCGAGCTATGGAAACAGCAGGAAAGCAGGTTGATGATGATGAATTAAGAGATTTAATGAAAGAAAATGGTATTGGCCGTCCTTCAACACGTGCAAACATTATAGAAACGTTATTTAAGCGTCAATATATAAAACGCAATAAAAAGCAAATTTTACCAACAGTTACAGGTATTCAGCTTATTGACACCATTCAAAATGAATTATTAAAGTCTGCCGAACTTACAGGTAATTGGGAAAAGCAACTCAAGGATATAGAAAAAGGTAAAATTAGTGCTAATGCTTTCATAAAAGGCATGAAACGAATGGTTGATGCTCTGGTTTATGAGGTTCGGACGGAAAAGGTGCAACAACGTATTTCAGCTGTGAACAATAAGACCACTACTCCATCAACGTCTAAATCTAAAACTACCAAAAAGACAATTATTGGAAGTAGCTGCCCTAAATGCAAAGCAGGTCAATTAGTCAAAGGGAAAACAGCATATGGTTGTAATTTATACGGTAAGAGTTGTGACTTTACATTACCGTTTAGTTTTGCAAGTAAAAAAGTATCTGAGAATCAGTATCTACGTTTATTAAGTAAAGGTTCTACAGTTAATTTAAAAGGTTTTAAAGTCAATAATCAATCTATTGAAGGACTTTTGCGCTTTGATGACAAATTTAAACTTAAGTTAGAACCCAAGCAACAACCTATAAAAGTTGGTGAGGCTTGCCCAAAATGTAAAACAGGGAAAATTCTAAAAGGAAAGACAGCCTTTGGTTGCAGCAATTATAAAATAGGATGCGATTTTAGGGTTAGTTTTTAAGCTTTATTGGGACATAAAAATCTTCTTCTGATTCTTCACTTCCGTTTTTATAGTTATCACCCATAACTTGAAAATGAGGTCTATCATCAATAACGTTATCTGTATTTGGCAACCATTCAGTCATAATACGCTGATAAGTAGCAGCAGCATTCATACCCTTATGAAGAAACACAGCGTATAATCCACCATCAATGGTCTTTGCTTCCATAGTTTCTGGAATGTTGATTGTATCAATTACTTCTGCACACGCCCAAATATCAAAAGCTTCATTAGGATTATTAAAATTGGAATATTCCTGAAGCGCAATAAGTTCTGTATTTACAGTATTCTGAATTAAGTGTTTTTGGGGCATAAACTGCTTCCATAGCATAATGATGTTTCCATATTCATGACGTAGCATTTGGCTCTTCATACCAACAAGCTTCTTCTCTTTAAGAGCAATTATTTTTGGTTCTATCATGAATGAGTAGGTAAATTAAAAACTATTTTAATTTACCTTTATATGTTGTTGTTTCACCCGAACTTGTAATTTCTATAAATACATTACCTATAGGCTGAACAATAATTTTGAATTGGCTGTCTGAGGTTGTGAATTCGACTATAATTACCTGTCTATCATCATTAGCATCTTCTTTGTAGTTACTAACCTTATTATCTAGTTTTAGATTGACTTTTGGGTCTAAAGTTTCAAGATTAGAAGTAATGTGATCACCATTAATGCTTAAAAAATTGGTATTACTGTTGATAGCTTTTCGATTTCTTTCGATATAAGCAACTTCAGGTGAAATAGTATACGTCTTAGATTGAATCAGTAATTTGTTAGCCTCATAGGTGGCTTTATGTTGTTCCTTTTGGTTTGTTATTTGTTGAGCATTAATCGAGTAAGTTGTTGCAATTGAAAATGCTATAAATAAAAAAGCTATATAACGCATACTAATTTTTTTATGAGGTTAAATATAAGACTTATATTCTTTATCTGATAAAATATTCTTTTCTTAAAAGCTGTTAAAAACAGCCTATTTTCTTCTGTTGTGAACTACTTTTGCACAAAATTTTGATAGATGCTAAAATTATTACCTCTTTTTAGAATTGTGGCTTTGTTAGAAGGAATTTCGTATATTCTATTATTATTTATTGCATCACCAATAAAATGGTTTTATGACGATCCGCAGTATGTAAGAATGTTAGGAATGCCTCATGGTCTTCTTTTTATAGCCTATGTTGTTATTGCTGTATTATTAAGTAAAGAAATGAAATGGGATTCTAAGAGTTTAAGAATTATACTTATTGCGGCTGTAATACCTTTTGGTACGTTTTATATAGATAAAAAGTATTTGAAAGCTAAGAACTAAAATTATGAAGCATTTTATCTACGACTTTCTTATTGAAAAAGGATTGTCTGAGAATACGGCAATCTATCTTAATATGATAGGACTTTTAATCTTTGTCTTACTCATAGCCATTATTATAGATTTTGTGATTAAACGTGTGCTATGGAAATTTTCGTCCAGTATTGCTGCAAGGACAAAAACTAATTTTGATGACATATTAATAGCTAATAAGCTTCCAAGAAATATTGCGCATATTATTCCTCTTATTATTTTAATTGAATTTGCTCCGCAAATATTTTCTGATTTTCTATATGCTGAAATAATTATAGAAAATACCTTAAGAATTATTGCAATCATTCTGACATTAAGGATTATAAAAAGCTTTTTAAATTCAGTTAAGGATTATTTAAAAACACTTCCAAGGTATAAAGACAAACCGGTAGACAGTTATATACAAGTCTTTATGATTTTTGCTTGGTTATTGGGCATATTTGGTATAGTATCAATTATTACAGGTGCAAGTTTTATTCAGTTTGCAACTAGTTTAGGTGCAGTGTCGGCAGTGATCTTATTAATTTTTAAGGATACAATACTTGGCTTTGTAGCCAGTATACAAGTTACCATTAACGATATGGTGCGTATTGGGGATTGGGTGACCTTTGAAAAATACGGGGCAGATGGTGATGTCATAGAAATTAATCTAGCGACAGTAAAAGTTCAAAATTGGGATAAGACGATTACCACCATTCCAACCTATGCATTAATTTCTGATTCGTTTAAAAATTGGCGTGGCATGACCAATTCTGGTGGACGACGCATTAAACGATCTGTAATTATAAAGCCGACATCGATAAAATTTTTAACTGCTGAAGATATTGAGCGCTTAAAAAAAATAGAATTGGTTTCCACATATTTAACCAATAGATCTGAGGAAATTAATTCATATAACATTAATAATAACATCGACAAATCCATTCTTATTAATGGAAGAAACTTAACCAACTTTGGTGTTTTTAGAAAGTATCTTCTCACTTATATAGAAAACCATTCTGCAATTAATAAGGATATGACTTTAATGGTACGTCAATTAGCGCCAACAGCTCAAGGTATACCAATGGAAATTTACGCTTTTAGTGATGATATACGTTGGGTTAATTACGAATATATTATGGGTGATATTTTTGATCATGTACTAGCTTCTGTTTCTTTCTTTGATTTAGAAATTTACGAGTTAGCCGTGGCAGGCCAAGATTAATGTTAATAAGACCGTTAACAACAAATTGTAATTGTGCAATTCAGACCACAGTTTATAGCTAAATTTAATTCCATATTAATCATTAATGATTACATCATGGCTACAAGATCTCAAGATTTACTTTCAGTTAGACCTACTATTCCTTCCGCAAAAATTAATGATAACATGAGTTTTGATGAGCGATTTCAAAATGCAACATTAAGACCAATTATTAAAATGCAGCATGATTTGTTTATTATTGTTTTTAGGAATTATATAGCAAAACATAAAAATGTTTTTTACGATTTAAGTATCCCTAAGCAGTTGGCTTATATTGATAATGCGATTCACAAGGATATGAAGTTCAGAAATTCTGTAAAAGGTATGATTATTGGCCAATTTACTATTGAAGAATATGCGCTTTATATTCAAAATTCATCTGCTTTAAATAAACGTATGATGAATATTGTAAAAACAAGACTTATAGATAGTATACAATTGTTTAAAAAGTCCAAGCTACTGAAGGCTGTTTAAAGCAAGGATTCACCATTTAGATTGGTTGTAAGCACATCGCTCATATAATCAAAATATGGTCTTATTATTTTAAATGAGGAATTAACGTCTTCAAGAAAGTTGGTGGCTAAAACTTCTTTATCTGTATATTTTTTGATAAAAATAAATTGCTTTTTGCGGATTAAATCTATTGCAGGATGTTCTTTATCAAAACCTTTGGGAGCAGTCTTTAATTCGTCTCCTACAAAATTTCCCCAAGTAGATTTAAAGGTTTCATCATTTAAAATTTCTCGCATTTCGCTGTCATCCATTTCAAACTCCTTACGAATTCTAAATAAATCCTCTTTATTTGGTTCCCAAAAACCAGTAGCGATAAATGATTCGTTATTAGGTTGAATATGCATATAATAGCCACCTCTTAATTCTGGCTTCTTTCTCGTATATGATCCACCAAAATGCGTTTTATATGGTATTTTATTTTTAGAGAATCTTACATCTCTGTAAATTCTAAAGAGTTTAATTTTTTCAATTTGATCGTGCTCACCCATCAATTCACCAAGGTAATTATAAGAAGATTTTACCTGTGCTTCAATTGCTTTAAACTCGGGTTTATGATCTTTAAACCAATCTCTATTATTATTCTTTGATAGCTTTTTAAAAAACGTAAAGGTCTCCTTAGGAATTATCTGACGCATCAATTCTTCAATTTTGTCATAAATGTATAAAAATTAGGTCTGTTTTTCGTGAAAAAATGCAGAATATCTAATATGTTGAGAAGTATGTTGAGAATTTTCTAATATAAATTTGTGTGTTGAAAGAATTTTCAGTATTATGCGTTCATTATTTAACACATATTAATTTTATGGGTAGACCAGCAACAAGACCAACTAAACTTAAAGACGGTTTTTATATCGAAATTCGTAATAAAGGTTCTAAATCGGGAGTAAAGCTCTACAGCGGAACCAAGTTACAGATGCATCGTGCAATAAAAATGTACGAACGCTCTAAAGAAGTATTAATTCTTGGAGAATCTGTAAATGGTAAGTTTGTTGATAAGGAGCCGAAATTACATGTAGTGGAATAACTAAATAACTAACTAATATAAAGGGTGAAGATTATGTCTTTACCCTTTTTTTATTCAAAATTTATAGAATGTAGAATAAGACCTGAAGCTGGCGCAATATAATCCATGACCTCTTTGCTATCTTCTTTAAGTGAGTTCTCTATATAATCTAAAGTTACTTCACTTCTCCCTAGTTTTATTAAGCAACCAAACATCAAGCGTATCTGGTTTCGCATAAAGCCTTTTCCTTTCACTTTAAAGATATAAGACTTCTTAGGAAAAAAACTAGCTGTATAAAGTGTGTTTTCTTCAATTAAACAAGAATCAATAGTTCTTACATACTCACCTTTATCAGTTGCTTTATAACAATAGGGTTTAAAATTATGAGTGCCTTCAAATAGTTTAGCACCTTGTTTCATTAAGTCCACATCAAGAGTATCTAAAATTGTACTTAAAATTGGTGCACAAAATGGATGATTTTTCTGTCCTTCTGAAAACACATAATGATACTCTTTAATTTTTGAATCTTGTATAATATTAAAGGATTTGTCTACTTCTTTAATAGACAATGCTCTAATATCTTGTGGTAAATTATGATTAAAAAGTTCTAAAAAAGAATCAAAATCTTCTAAAGGCTGGTTGTAAATAAATAACTCTAATGCAGCTTCATTTGCCGAAACCATTGCGTCTGTGCGACCAGCACCTAAAGTTTTAAATTTAATATCGCCTAAAATGTACTTTAGTGTCCGGTCAATCATTAGATGAATGGTTTTAACATCTGGCTGTTTTTGCCAACCATGAAAACGATAACCTAAATACTGAAACTTAATAAGGTAGTAATAACGTTTATCAAACATGTGTTCAAGAAAACTTATTTAGTGTCTTTTCGCAAGTTTTAATTCTATTTCTGTCGTTGTTTTAAAACATTTGCAATGTCATTTAGTTGAAATCCTTTTGCTTGTAGTAATATCAAATAGTGAAATAATAAATCAGCACTCTCATTTAAGAATAAATCATCATTATTATCTTTAGCTTCAATGACAGTTTCTACAGCTTCTTCACCTACTTTTTGAGCTATCTTATTAATGCCTTTAGAGAATAGAGACGACACATAAGATGATTCACTTGAAGCGTTTTCTTTTCGTTTTCTAATAGTGTCTTCTAAAGTCGAAATAAACCCATAAGATTGTGTATTTTCTTGTGCCCAACAGGTATCATCACCTTTATGACATGTTGGACCAGATGGATTCACTTGGATTAAGAACGTATCATAATCACAGTCTATTTTAAGATCTACTAAGTTTAAAAAATTACCGCTAGATTCTCCTTTAGTCCAAAGTCGTTGTTTAGTTCTACTAAAAAAAGTGACCTTCTTGGTGTCTATTGTTTTTTGATAGGCTTCTTCATTCATGTAGCCTAGCATTAGTATATTTTTGGTTTCCGAATCCTGAATAATTGCAGGTACTAAACCATCATTATTTTTATCAAAGTCTATCTTCATAACCTTACTGGTATATCTTGGTTTTTTAATACTTCTTTTAAATCTCTAATAGCAATTTCACCAAAATGGAAGACACTAGCAGCTAATGCTGCATCAGCTTTTCCTTCTTTAAAAGTATCAGCGAAATGTTGCATAGTTCCAGCACCACCAGATGCTATAATTGGGATATTCACAAGTTCTGAAAGTTTAGCTAAAGCCTTATTTGCAAAGCCGGCTTTTGTACCATCGTGATTCATAGATGTAAATAAGATTTCACCTGCACCACGTTGTTCAACTTCTTTAGCCCAATCAAAAAGCTTAATGTTTGTTGGAATGCTTCCTCCTGCAAGGTGTACAAACCACTCTCCTTCTATCTGTTTAGCATCAATGGCTACAACAACACATTGACTTCCAAATTTAGCTGATAGTTCATTAATTAATTCTGGTCGTTTCACAGCTGCAGAATTAATTGAAACTTTATCTGCGCCACAATGTAATAAGTCATCAACATCTTCTACAGAAGATATGCCACCACCAACAGTAAATGGAATATTAACTTGTTCTGCAACCTTTAAAACCATGTCGTGTAGTGTTCTACGTTTTTCTTTTGTTGCTGTAATATCTAAAAACACAAGTTCATCTGCACCTAATTCGGCATATTGTTTTGCCAAAGTTACCGGATCACCAGCATCTCTCAAATCCACAAAATTTACGCCTTTTACAGTGCGACCATCTTTGATATCTAAACAAGGTACAATTCGTTTTGTGAGCATAGTTGAAATTTTTTTTGTCGTACTTTTAACTTAAGATATAATTCTCTAGTTGCTTTAAACTGATTTTATTCTCATAAATGGCCTTACCTATAATAACACCTTCACATCCTAATTCTGCTAATTTTGGTAATTCATCAAATGTTGAAATGCCACCAGAAGCAATTAATTTAATAGATTCTTCGCTTCGCTCTGAATGACATTCGTTCAAAATACGCTTATACAAACCAAATGAAGGTCCTTGAAGCATACCATCTTTTGAAATGTCTGTGCAAATAACATAAGAAATACCATTTGAATGATAAGATTTAATGAAAGGAATTACTTCGATATCACTTTCTTCTTGCCAACCACTAATGGCTATTCTTTCATTATTGCAATCAGCACCAAGAATGATTTTATCTGAACCATATTTCGCAATCCAATTTTCAAAAACTGTTGGGTTTTTAACCGCTATGCTACCACCAGTAATTTGGTTTGCACCAGATTCGAAGGCAATATGTAAGTCTTCATCCGACTTAAGACCACCACCAAAATCTACTTTTAAATTGGTTTTAGATGTTATTTGTTCTAATACCTTATAATTAACTATATGACTGGCTTTTGCTCCATCTAAATCTACAACATGTAAATATTCAATTCCTGAATTTTCAAATTGCTTAGCAACTTCTAGTGGGTTTTCGTTATAGATTTTTTTAGTGTTGTAATCACCTTTTGTTAATCTTACACACTTTCCTTCTATGATATCTATTGCAGGTATAATACGCATTTATTTTCGATTATAAGTTTATAAAATTCTTTAGTAATTGCTCGCCTATTAATCCAGATTTCTCTGGGTGAAATTGAACACCGTAGAAGTTCTCTTTTTGTAACGCTGATGCATATTCTATTTTATAATCAGTTGTCGCAATAGCTTCCGGGCAAATCTCTGCATAATAGCTATGAACAAGATACATATAGTCACCTTCATTTATATTCTCAAACAACTCAGACTTTAAGTTTTTGATAACGTTCCATCCCATTTGTGGCACCTTAACATCGTTTTTAAATTTTTTGACATCAACATCAAAAATGCCTAAACCTTGGGTATTTCCTTCTTCTGAATGATTACACATTAATTGCATTCCTAAACAAATACCAAGTACAGGCTGTGTTAATTGTGGTATTACCTTATCTAATCCTGAATCTTTAAGTTTCTTCATTGCCGAACTTGCTTCGCCCACACCAGGAAAAATAACTTTTTCAGCACTTATTATGTCTTCAGGATTACTTGAAAGAATAGCATCTATACCAAGACGTTGAAAAGCAAATTGTATGCTTTTTATATTACCAGCACCGTAATCTATAATTTTTAAATCCATTAAAGCATTCCTTTTGTTGATGGTAAAATCATCTTCTCTACATCTTGTTTTACTGCCATTTTTATTGCTTTTGCAAAAGCTTTAAATATGGCTTCAATTTTATGATGTTCATTAGTACCTTCAGCTTTAATATTAAGATTGCACTTAGCGCCATCAGTAAAAGATTTAAAGAAATGCATAAACATTTCAGTAGGCATTTTACCAATCATTTCACGGTTAAAATCTGTTTCCCAAACCAACCAATTTCTACCACCAAAATCAATAGCAACTTGAGCTAAACAATCATCCATTGGTAGACAAAAACCATATCTCTCAATACCTAATTTATTCCCTAACGTTTGGGCAAAAACTTCGCCCAAAGCAATTGCAGTATCTTCAATAGTGTGATGTTCATCAACATCAAGATCACCATTAACTGTAATATTAAGATCTATTTGGCCATGTCGAGCAATTTGATCTAGCATATGGTCAAAAAATGCAATACCAGTATCGATATTACTTTTTCCTGTGCCATCTAAATTAAGGTCTATTTTAATTTTTGTTTCATTTGTGTTTCGCTCAATAGAACCAACTCGCTCAGTAGCTTTTAAGAATTTGTAAATTGCTTCCCAATCGTTAGATTCTAAGGCAATATAAGATTGTAATTCAGAATTACTAATAGTAACTTCATCAGTTCCTAAATTAGTATTGTCATTAATAAAAATGCCCTTAGAACCTAAATTTTTAGCCAATTCTATATCTGTTAATCTATCACCTATGACGAAAGAGTTTTGTAAGTCATAATCTTCTGTAAAATACTTGGTCAAAAGTCCTGTGTTTGGTTTTCGTGTTGGCGCATTATCTTTTGCAAAAGTTCTATCAATAAACTGTTCTTTGAAAACCACACCTTGTTGTTCAAAAGTTTTAATTACAAAATTGTGAACCGGCCAAAAGGTGTCTTCGGGATACACTTCTGTTCCTAGACCATCTTGATTAGTAATCATAACAACTTCGAAATTGAGTTCGTTAGCTATCTTACTTAAATATTGAAATACTTTTGGGTAAAACTCTAACTTTTCAAACGAGTCTATTTGTTCGTCGGTTGGTTCTTTTATGAGTGTTCCATCTCGATCTATGAATAGTACTGGTTTCATTATAGTTTCCGCAATGTGTTAATTAATATTTTATTCTCTTCTTTTGTTCCGACTGTAAATCGTAAACAATTCTCGCAAAGTGTTTGTGTTGTTCTATTTCTTACAACAATACCGTTTGCAATAAGTTGATTGTATCTCAAATTAGCATCATCAACTTTAGTTAACAAAAAATTAGCATCTGATGGATATACCTTTTGTACAAAACCAATTTTTTCCAATTCAGTCTTCAAAAATTCTCTTTCTTCTAAAATTGATTTAACCTCAGACGTTACTTCGTTAAGTCTTATCAATCTTTCTATAGCTTTCTCTTGTGTTAGTTGATTGACGTTATATGGCGGTTTTATTTTGTTTAGAATTGAAATTATATATTCCGAAGCATAACAAACGCCCATTCTAATTCCAGCAAGGCCATAGGCTTTAGACAATGTTTGCGTTACAATAAGATTAGGGAATTCATCGAGACGATTTAACCAACTTTCTGAACTTGAAAAATCTATGTAAGCTTCATCTATAACTACGATTCCATTAAATGACTGTATTAAGTTTTCAATTTTAGATGCTTCAAAGCTGTTGGCTGTAGGATTATTTGGCGAACATAAAAACAATAATTTTGAGGATATGTCTTGTGCTTCTATAATAGCATTAACATCTGGTTGAAAATCTTGTGTTAACTGAACCTCTTTCAATGCTACTGCGTTAATATTTGCCAACACACTATACATTCCATAGGTTGGCGGTAAAATGATGACTTCATCTTTATTTGGTTCGCAAAAAGCTCTAAATATTAAGTCTAAAACTTCATCACTTCCGTTACCTAAAAGGATTTGATTTTTATTAATGCCTTTTAGTTCAGATAACTTTCTCTTAACGGTTACCTGCTGTGGGTCTGGATAACGGTTAACCCCATTTTGAAATGGATTCTCATTAGCATCAATAAACACCATATTTTCTGAAACTTCTTTGTATTCATCTCTTGCAGATGAATAAGGTTTTATGGTTTTTATATTTTCTCTTAAGAGGTTTTCTATTTCTTTCATAATTAGTCTTTGTGAGATTCCTGCATACTTAGAAATGACATTTCTAATTTAAATCCTTTAATCTAATTGATACTGCATTTTTGTGTGCTTGTAAACCTTCAGCTTCTGCCATTAATTCAATAGCATTTCCAATATTTTTAAGACCTTGTTCTGTGATGCTTTGAAAAGTTATGCTTTTAGTGAAACTATCTAAATTCACACCGGAATAGGCTTTTGAAAATCCATTTGTTGGTAATGTATGATTTGTTCCAGAAGCGTAATCTCCTGCACTTTCTGGTGTATAGTTTCCTATAAAAACAGAACCTGCATTGATAATACCATTCACAAACAAATCGTTATTATTTGTGCAAACTATAAAATGCTCTGGACCATAATCATTTATAAGATCTAGTGCATTGTTATATGAATCAACTACAATAGTTCGTGAATTTTCTATGGCATTTTCAGCAATATCTTTTCGAGGTAAATCTTTAAGTTGATTCTCAACTTCAATACTGACATCATTCGCAAAATCTTTAGAAGTAGATACTAAAATCACTTGACTGTCAATACCGTGTTCTGCCTGACTTAAAAGGTCTGAAGCAACATATGAAGCATTAGCTGTTTCATCTGCCATTACTAATAATTCACTTGGTCCTGCAGGCATATCTATAGCAACACCATAGTTTGTTGCGATTTGTTTTGCTACTGTAACATATTGATTACCTGGCCCGAAGATTTTATAAACTTTTGGAATGCTTTCAGTTCCAAAAGTCATTCCAGCTACTGCCTGAATACCACCAACCTTCATAATTTTAGTAACACCACATAAATTAGCAGTATATAATATTTCATTTGCAATATTACCTTCCTTATTTGGCGGTGAGCATAAAACAATGTCTTTGCAACCTGCAATATTAGCTGGTACAGCAAGCATCAAAACCGTAGAAAATAAAGGTGCTGTTCCACCAGGAATGTATAACCCAACGCTTTGTATAGGTCTTTTTTCTTGCCAGCATTTTACGCCTTCGATTGTGTTTATCTCAACCTTATTCGTTTTTTGCGAAGCATGAAAACTTTCAATATTGGATTTAGCTAACTGAATAGCACTTTTTAATTCAGCAGAGACTTGAGATTTAGCGAACTCAATTTCTTCCCTAGTAACCTCAATTGAAACAGGCGTAACTTTATCAAATTTTGAAGTGTAAGCGTTAATTGCTTCATCACCTTGAAGTTTTACATTATCAAAAACGGTCTTTACAAGAGACTCAATATCATCTACTGTTTTTGTTGGGCGTTTTAATAACGTTTCCCATTGTGATTTATCTGGATTTATGACTATTTTCATTGTTTCGTGTCATTCCTGCGAAGGCAGGAATCTTTTTTTTATTATTTTCTTTAACATCTTTTTTGTGTAAAAGGCTTCGACTACGCTCAGCCTGACAGCTTGAAATTAAAGGACCATGTTTTCAATTGGACATACTAATATACCTTGAGCTCCTTTAGCTTTTAACTCATCAATAATTTCCCAAAACTGACTTTTATCAATTACAGAATGAACTGAACTCCAACCTTCTTGTGCGAGCGGCAAGACTGTCGGACTTTTCATTCCTGGTAATATGTTTATAATATCTTCGAGTTTGTCATTTGGTGCATTTAATAGTACATACTTTGAATTTCTTCCTTTTAAAACTGATTGAATTCTGAATTGAATACGCTGAAGAATTACCTTATTTTCCTCAGATATTTTCGGTGACACCGCTAAAACTGCTTCAGATTTAAGTAGAACTTGAATCTCTTTAAGGTTATTTTTAAATAATGTGCTACCACTTGAAACGATATCACAAATACCATCAGCTAAACCAATGTTTGGTGCTATTTCTACCGAGCCATTGATGATATGCAAGTTAGCTTCAACACCTTCTTTACTTAGGTGTTTATTTACAGTATTTGGATAAGATGTTGCTATACGTTTTCCTTCTAAATCACTAATAGAGGTTGCGTTAGACGATTTTGGCACAGCAATAGAAACTCTACATTTAGAGAAACCTAATTTCTCAGCAACAATAATATCTTCGCCTTTTTCTACTAAGATGTTTTCGCCAATAATAGCTACATCTACTACTCCATCTCTTAAATACTGAGGAATATCGCCATTACGCAGATACAATACTTCTAAAGGAAAGTTTCTAGCAGAAGCCTTTAATTGGTCTTTTCCGTTGTCTACAGAAATACCAATATCCTTTAATAGCTTCATTGAGTCTTGATTTAGACGACCGGACTTTTGAACTGCAATTTTTAATTTACTCATATTAGTTATGTTTTGTTGAAAACATCAATGAGCACATTAAAAAAAGCCCATTTGATACTTTCAAACGGGCTTTTATATATTTTAAAATTAATCAATACATACTCACCTCGCTTGAGCGATTAAATGTAAATGATGATGTAATTTATTGATATTCATTTCGTGATTTTTGCTGAACAAAGTTTTGTAAAATATTTTTATAAATCCAAATTAAATCAATTAAAAATTAATTTTTATGACTTTTTATACTTTACAGACTAATTATTGGTTCCCAAGAATAATTGGCATTCCAGATTCTCCAGAACCGATTATTACTACTTTACTATTTTCTGACTCCGCAAGTTTATTTGTTGCTTCAATGCCTTTATCTTGAAGAATTTTGTCCGTCAAAGATGCGCTCAAAATTCTATTAGCATCTGCTTTACCTTGGGCTTCAATACGCTGACGTTCTGCCTCTTTTTGTGCACTTACAAGTCTAAATTCATACTCTAGAGATTCTTGTTCTTGCTTTAACTTACGCTCAATTGCGTTTTTAATTGTTGGTGGAAGTGTAACATCCTTAATTAAAATATCATTGATTTGAATATATTGAGATTCTACGATACGCTTTGTCTCTTCAAATATTTCTTGCTGAATTGCATCTCTTTTTGTTGAATACAATTGCTCTGGTGTATAACGTCCTACTACGCTACGTGCCGCTGATCTAATTGCCGGTAGCAATACTCTGCTTAGATAGTTTTGCCCTTTTTCCTTGTGTAGTCTACTTAAATTTTTCAAATCTGGTTGGTATAACACAGATGCATCAAGTTTTATATCTAGACCATTAGAAGACAATACCGTCATTTTTTCCGGTATTTCTTGCTGTCTTACTTCGTAATCAATTACGCTATTCCAAGGAGCAACGAAATTAATTCCTTCGCCAAGTGGCGCACTATTAGGATCTACACCACCATTTAATTTGTATAAAACACCGGCATGACCAGAATCTATGGTCACTACAGATTTAGAAATTATAATTATAAAAGCTACGCCTCCGACTAAAATCGGCAACCCAATTTTTGGTAATTTTTCCATTAAATTTAGTTTAAATTAATCCGTTATATTTTCTGATAAACCACTCAGCAAAAAGGCTTAACCCAATAATACCAAGTAAGTATTTCCAATCTATCAAAGGTACGATATTTTTGGTGCTTTTTTGAGTGATTTGGTAACGTGTATCTGCTAATAATTTGTTAATTATATCAGTAGTCTGATTGTAGAAAAATGCCTTACCATTACTATTTTCAGCCAAAGTGTTTAGTTTGGTTACATCAGCGTTTAAGAATTGTTGTTCTACATTATATTCAATGACCTCAAAAGTACCTGAAGCAGACACATTCTCTTCATTATGTTTAATTGTAAAATCATAAGTTCCTGCTTCAATACCGCTTAAATCAACACTGTAATTACTGTTATTTAATAGCAATGGAACTTCCCGCAAATTATTAGTGTCTTTGTTCTTAAGAACGATTGTTAGTGCCGCAGAATCATCAAACTCGAAACTCTTATTGAAGTATTGAGCTGAAATGACGACATCTTCATTTCCATTATAAAAGGATTGATAATCAACATTCAGACGGTTTCGCTTTTTATTAGAACTTAGATATTGAATGAGTTTTCCGATAAAATTATCAAAGTCTTCAAAACTACCAGAATCTAAATATGATTGTGCTCTCCAACGCCAAATGCCTTCACCACTTAAAAGTGCGTGTTTTTTATTATCAATCTCAAAGGTAGAGAGCATAGCCTGTTTTATATCAATTCCATTAACCATTTTAGATAAAATAATCTCATTAGGTACAGAGAACTGAACATTACCAAATTCAGATTTTAGAGGTGGAAAACCTTCAAAGTTGATATTGTCAATTATAAATGTACTGTAATTTCGGTTTAAAATTGGTTGAAAGTCTTCGGTCTGATTGGTTATTTTATGTTTGAAATTGGTTTCAATAGAATTTAAGAAAGTATAGTCTGAAGTTAAACCTGTAATGATAAAAGTATTAAGGTTTTCTTTATTAATTATTTTGAATACATTATTAAACCTATCATTTGGCTGATATAAGATAACTAATTGAAAGTCATTAATTTTTTCTGAAAATTCATTTGGTTTTAAAATTGAAGCGCTTCTTTGTTCGTTGCTTTCAATAGACTTTTTGAGTGTGCCTAAATCTGGGTGCAAACTTTCAGAAACTATGGCAATATTTGTTTTCTGTTCTATGACTTCTACTCCAAAACTTTTAGAATTGTTTACAGTATTTCTTTCACCTTCTATAGGTGAGATTTCAACTCTGTACGTTTTAACTCCTACTCTATTAGCTGGCAATGCAGTAGAAATGATTTCTGAAGTTTTTGACGCATCAAATTGTAAGGATTTGCGGAATACTACATTATCGCCTGAATAAATCATTAATTCAGAATCTACAGATTCATCGCCATTATAATTTGCGATAATCTCAATAGGAAATTGGTTCTTCAAAAAAACATAACGATTAACGTTAAGCTGTTTTATACTTAGATCAGAATATTTGGTTGAATCTCCCAAGATAATAGGGTAAATTTCTTGGTTTACAGCTTTTGATGTAAAACTATAATCTGCACCAAAGGTTTGGTTTCCGTCCGAAATTAAAACAATTGGTGCAGTTTCATTTTTATAAACTTCACCAAGCTGCTTTAAAGTATTAGAAATATTAGATTGCTTTTCTGAATAACTTAAACTATCGTTTTCTGAAATATTCTTACCGAAACTAAAGGTTTTTATGATAAAACGTTCCTTTAAATCTTCATTAGATCTTAAAGACTCAATAACCGCCTCAGCATTTTCATTTTGATTTAAGTACGAAATGGATTCTGAATTATCAACTGCTAAAACCAGGTTAGGTTTTTCGTCATCATAGCTATAAGATTCAAACTTAGGATTAATGAGCAACAAGAGTATTCCTAAAATAGAAAGCGTTCTTAAGCCAGTTAATAGATATTTAAGGTTTGACTTAAGCTTAGATTTATATATATACTGAAACAGCGCTAAAAATAGCGCTGTTATTCCAGCTATGATTATGTAAATAATGGTTTCGGAACTCATTAATTTAATTTAATCTTGAGATTTTAAACTTCACTTCGACAAGCTCAGTGTGATATCTCAATTAAAATGCAGGAATGACAATTATGTCAGCATTCCACCATCTACGTTTAAGGTTTGCCCGGTAACATAAGCACTCATGTCACTTGCTAAGAATACGCATGCATTAGCAATATCTTCAGGCGTACCACCTCGTTTTAATGGAATTGCAGCTCTCCAACCTTTAACTGTTTCTTCGTCTAATTTTGCAGTCATTTCTGTCTCAATAAAACCTGGCGCAATGACATTACTTCTAATATTCCGAGAACCTAATTCTAATGCTACAGACTTAGAAAAACCAATGATTCCAGCTTTTGAAGCCGCGTAATTAGTTTGGCCAGCATTACCCTTAACACCAACAACCGAACTCATATTAATTATAGAACCTTTTCTTTGTTTTAGCATGGTGCGTTGTACTGCTTTAGTCATATTAAAAACAGACTTTAGGTTCACTTCTATAACTTTATCAAAATCTTCTTCACCCATGCGCATTAAGAGATTATCTTTTGTAATACCTGCGTTATTTACAAGTACATCTATAGCACCAAATTCTTCTAAAACATCAGCAGCTAATTTTTGAGCTTCTTCAAAACTTGCAGCATTACTTTGATAACCTTTTGCCTTTACTCCTAAAGCGTTTAATTCTGCTTCTAAAGCCTTAGCAGCATCAACTGATGAACTATATGTAAACGCCACATTTGCGCCTTGTTGTGCAAAAACTTCAGCAATACCCTTTCCTATACCTCTACTGGCACCAGTAATAATAGCTGTTTTACCTTCTAATAATTTCATTTTTATAATATGTTAGTTAGTGTCTTTCTTCGTTAAAATCAAATTCAAATATAGCAATTACTAGGTTCTTCAAAATAAAAAAACTCATAATTTAAATATAAAAAACATTGAAGTATTATGCGATTTTAGCTTAGTTGTTATTTTTAAATTCTATTTGATTTTATTAGAAATAAGGGTTGAATAAATTTTAATAAATTATTCACTTATACAGACTTAATGACAGTTATATTTGTAGTTATATTAAACCCTTATGATAAGTACAAATAATCTTAAATACTCTTATGAAGACGGAAAACAGTTTAGTTTTCCGGATATAAATTTAAAAAGTGACGAACATTTAATAATACTTGGGTCTTCTGGTATCGGGAAGACTACGCTTTTACATTTAATGTCTGGTCTATTAAAGCCAAATGAAGGCACAATAACCATAGCAAACACAGAGATTAGTTCATTAACCCAAGGTGATATAGATAAATTTAGAGGCGAACATCTAGGTATTATTTTTCAACAATACCAATTTATCAAATCATTAAGTGTCAAAGACAATCTTATTTTAAGACAAAGCTATCCTAAAAGATTTCATGACAAGAAAAGACTAATGGATTTGGCTGAACGATTAGGACTTACAGAACATTTAAATAAAAAAACAACAGCCTTAAGTCAAGGACAACAGCAACGTCTATCTATTGCCTTAGGGCTCATTCATAAACCTAAGGTTGTTTTTGCAGATGAACCAACCTCTAATTTAGATGACACCAATTGTGATAAAGTCATAGAATTACTAAAAGAAGAAGCCGAAATTAGTGGTAGCAACTTAATTATTATTACGCATGACCAACGTGTGAAATCTCATTTTAAAAACCAAGTTGTATTATGAGCATAGTATACTTAGCCTATAAGAATTTGGTCTCAAAACCATTAAATCTAGCATTAAGTTTACTATTGTTAATGCTTAGTGTCTCTCTAGTTACTTTTGTATTCCAGTTACGAGACCAATTAGACAATCAATTAGATAGAAATATTGCGCCTTTTGATATGGTTGTTGGTGCAAAAGGAAGCCCATTGCAATTGATATTATCATCTGTATTACATATTGATGCACCAACAGGAAATATAAAACTCAGTGACGTAAAACTACTTCAGAAGCACCCATTTGTAAAAGCAGCAATTCCTGTATCTTACGGTGATAATTATAATGGTTATAGAATTTTAGGTACAAAAAAAGAGTATTTACAACGCTATAATGTAGGATTATCTGAAGGTAAACTATTTGAAAAACCATTTGAAGCCGTAATTGGTTATAAAGCTGCTAGACTTCTTGGATTAAGTATTGGTGACACGTTTGTTGGTAATCATGGATTAGTAGCTTCTCAAGGACATTCTCACGATGATAAACCTTATATAGTTACTGGAATTTTAGAACAATCTGGTACTGTGGTGGATCAACTCATTGTTACAAGCTTAGAGAGTGTTTGGGACGCACATGATCACGGTGATGAGCACGACCATGATGAAGATCATCATCATGAACATGCAAATGAAGACAAAGAAATAACTTCCTTATTGGTAAAGTTTAAAAGTCCTTTAGGAATGGTACAATTACCAAGATATATTAATGAAAACACCAATGCACAAGCAGCCTTACCTGGTTTTGAAATTCAAAAATTAATGAATCTGTTGGGATCTGGTGTAAAAACAATTAATGGTATTGCTATTGCAATTTTATTGGTATCTGCATTTAGTATTTTTATTAGTCTATTGAAAACGATACGAGAACGACGAAA